>NZ_JAIUZY010000005.1 GCF_020171625.1 Salipiger bermudensis | reverse complement strand
GAAGGGGCTTTTACGGATACCCCCCGATACCCGCAACCCCTTTTTTAAGAAAACGTCATGATTTTCCGGAACCAAGTGGAATAAAGAACGATATCAGAGACTTAGGTGATGATTTTTCTTACCCCAAACCCCCGCCAAACCACCTGACCCAGGGGCAAGTAAACCGCGCAGTGTCGGCTCGTCGGGGCGTATTGCGAGCTACCCACAGACCTATCCACAGATCCATCCAGAATCCGGCCGATTCAGCCCCCGAGTCAGCCGAGTCACCCCTCGGAATCGCAAGCGGCCCCGACTCGGACGAGTCGGGGCCGCTTGTCGGAGGTCGGAAAGAAAGCGCCTCAGCCGCGCAGGGCCACGCGGCGCTGAAGAACCGGGAGCCGCAGCGCCACCAGCACCGCCGTCGCCCCCAGATACAGAAGCGGCTCGATCTGGAAGCCCTTCGCCAGCATCACCCAATGCAGCGCGCCGAGCAGCACCGCGGGATAGACCAGCTTGTGCAATTGCCTCCAGCGACGCCCGAGCCGCCGGATCGCCCGGTTGCTCGAGGTCAGGGCCAGGGGCAGCAACAGCAGGAAGCCCGCCATGCCCACGGTGATATAGGGGCGCTTGAGAATGTCGGCCCAGATCCGCGCCGGGTCGCGGATGTCGAGCCCCAGCCACACCGCGAGGTGCAGCGCCACGTAGAAGAAGCCGATCAGCCCCACGGCGCGGCGGAACTTCAACAGGTTCACGCCGGCATAGCGGCGCAGGGGCGTGATGCAGAGCCCGGCGATCAGAACCTGCAGCGCCAGTACCCCGAGCGCATGTTCCAGTCCGGCGATCGGCTCGACCCCGAGCCCGCCGGTGAGGCCCTGATACAGGAACCAGAGCGCCGGCAGCGGCGCCACGGCGTAGAGCGGCCAGGTCGGCAGTTTGCGCGCGGCAGCATTGATGCGATCCGTCAGCATCAGAAGTTCCGGATCAGGTCCATGCCCTCGTAGAGCGATGCGACCTCCTCCCCGTAGCCGTTGAACATCAAGGTGGGCTTGCGGGCCGAGAACAGCCCACCGCCGATCTCGCGTTCGGTCGCCTGCGACCAGCGCGGGTGGCTGACCTCGGGGTTCACGTTGGAATAGAAGCCATATTCGCGCGGGTTGGCCTTGTTCCACGCGGTCGGCGGCTCGCTGTCGGTCAGGGTGATGCGCACCACCGACTTGATCGACTTGAAGCCGTATTTCCACGGCACCACCAGCCGGAGCGGCGCGCCGTTCTGTTTCGGGATGTCGCGCCCATAGATGCCGGTGGCCATGATGGTGAGCGGATGCACCGCCTCGTCGAGCCGCAGCCCCTCTACATAGGGCCAATCGAGCACCTTGTAGGCGGTGCCGGGCATCTCGTCCGGGCGCAGCACGGTCTCGAAGGCCACGTATTTCGCCGAGGACTGCACGCCGGCCAGATCCAGCAGGTCGGCGAGCTCGAAGCCGTTCCACGGCACCACCATCGACCACGCCTCGACGCAGCGGAAGCGGTAGATGCGCTCCTCGATGGTCATCTGGGACAGGATCTCGTCGAAGGCATAGTCGCCGGGCCGGTCGACCAGCCCGTCGATGCGCACCGTCCACGGATCGATGGTGAGCTGGTCGGCGTGGCGGGCGGGATCCTCCTTGCCGGTGCCGAACTCGTAGTAGTTGTTGTAGCCGGTGATCTCCTCCCACTCGTTGGGCTCGAGATCCTCCGGCGCCGCGGCTGCCCTACCGGCGATGCCAGCCAGACCGACCCCGGCGGCCCCGGCCATCAGCTGGCGACGGTTGAGCCAGACATGTTCTGGGGTGACGTCGGATGCGGTCAGCGGACTCTTGTAGCGGCCGGCCATGGGGAACCTCCTTTGCTTGCTTGGGCAAAAGGTATGCGAACAAGGCAGGTCTGCCAAAGCAAAGCGTCTCACGTTCACGTTCGGGCACTGAAATATTGCGGCTGCCCGGCCTCTGGGAACGGCGAGGCCCCTCTCCCGCCCCCCGCATCCGTCCGGCGCCGCAGTCATCTGAGAAACCGCCCCGCCCTCTCGGCCAGGTTCGAGGCCGCTTCTGAGATCGTGGCTTGATATCGTGTAAGGTGATCGTGCCAGACCGCGACCGCCGTGCTCTGGCGGAAGAGCGCAGCGCCTGCGCCCTCACCGCGGGACTGCGCCGCAACAGGACTTGCGGCGCGGCCCGCAGCCCCCCACCTCGGCGGGCCACCGGAAGGTCTGGCCAAGGTCGCCCGGGTCTTCAGAAGGCGAGCCCCACGCGAAGGGCCGCACGACGCTAAGAGAATTTGTGACGCCTGCGCCGGGAGGACGCCGGCAGGCTCATCCCGACCGGCTCCCCCTGCGCTGCGTTCCGCCCTATGCCCCGATCAGGCTCCGGTCCGGGGCGCCGCGACGTCGGGCTGATAGCTCGGGCGGATCTTGTTGAACGGGATCGAGCTGCCATCCGGCTGCACGATGCGCACATGCCGCCGCCGCATCTGGCGCGGCTCTGAGACGCCGACCGAGTGGGCGATGGTCTCGACCTCCTTGATCACGCCCTTGGCGTAGTTGGCGACCTTCTTGTACTTGTTCTGCACCACGAGCCCCTGCTGCAGGCGCGGATCATGGGTGGTGATGCCGGTCGGGCAGGTGTTGCGGTTGCACTTCAGAGCCTGAATGCAGCCGAGCGAGAACATGAAGCCGCGCGCCGAGGTGACGAAGTCGGCACCGAGGCAGATCGCCCAGGCCACGTCGGCGGGGTTCACCAGCTTGCCGGAGGCGATGATGCGGATGCGGTCCTTGAGCCCGTAGCGGTCGCGCAGGTCGACGATGCGCGGCAGCGCCTCGCGGATCGGCATCCCGACGAGGTCGATGAGCGGCATCGGTGCCGCGCCGGTGCCGCCCTCGCCGCCATCGATGCAGATGAAGTCGGGCGCGCTCTCGCTGCCGCGCTCGACGATCAGCTTGAAGAGATCCTCCCACGCATCCGACGAGCCGATCACCGTCTTGAAGCCGACCGGCTTGCCCGAGACCTCGCGGATGTGGCCGATCATGTCGAGCAGGTCGTCGAAATCGTCGATCTCGGGGTGGCGGTTGGGCGAGATGCCCGCCTGCCCGACCTTGAGCCCGCGGATCGCGGCGACCTCCTCGTTGACCTTCTCGCCGGGCAGGATGCCGCCTTTGCCGGGCTTGGCACCCTGCGCCAGTTTCAGCTCGAACATCCTGACCTGAGGGTTGGCGGCCACGGCGCGGAGCTTGTCATCATCGATGAGGCCCTGCTCATTGCGCAGGCCGAACTTGGCGGTGCCGATCTGGAACACCAGATCGCAGGGAGCCGCCCCGTGATAGGGCGACAGCCCGCCCTCGCCGGTGTTGAGCCAGATCCCCGCCTCGCAGGCGCCCTTGCTCAGCGCCTCGACCGCCGGCTTCGAGATCGCGCCATAGCTCATCCCCGAGATGTTGTAGATCGACCGGGCGAGATAGGGCACCCGCGCGTGCGGGCCGATCACCATCGGGTCGGTCGTGGCGAATTGGTCGTCGAGCGGCGGGAACACCGCGTTCACGAAGATCGGCGTGCCGGGGATGTTGAGGTTGCGCGTCGATCCGAAGGCGACGGTGTTATCCTTGCCCTTGGTGGCGTGATAGACCCAGTCGCGCTGCGCCCGGTTGAAGGGCATCTCCTCGCGGTCCATGGCAAAGAAATATTGCCGGAAGAATTCGCCCAGCTTGGTGAAGAGGCCGCGGAACCGCCCGATCACTGGGTAGTTGCGGCGGATCGCGTCGTTCGACTGCACCGAGTCGACGACATAGAGCGCCAGCGCGACGAACACGCCGATCCCGACCACCGCGACAAAAACCAGTGCCAGCACCTGAAGCGCATACATCGCCGCACCCATGGTCACATCCTTACGTATTCATTGCTTCGAGTGAGATCCGCCTCCCGCACACTCTGCGGGTCCTGGCGGCACAGTGACAACGCTTGCCGGCAACGGCAACCAAAAGGGCGCGGAGCGAGATCAGGATGAGGTGTGCCCGCCACGCCCCGGCGAGACGCCGCCGCCCGCCCCCTGGGAACTCCCTGCTTAGCAGACTCAGCGCGCCTGCGACACGATCCACGCCACCGCCTCGGGCAGCAGCCGCGAGGTGGCACGGTCGAAGGCCGCGACGAGGTTGTCGAGGTCGGTCGCGGCGGCAAGCTCGGTGGCCTCGAAGCTTCGGGTCGCGACGACACTGGCATCGCGCTCGCGCACCACGCGCAGCACGAAGCGCACCCGCACCAGCCCGGTCTCGGCGCCCTGCATCGCCTCGCCCTGAAAATCGGTCAGCTCGCCCAGCACCGCGTAATCCGCGCGCGGACCGACAGGCCGGCGGCTGACCGAGCCCAGCGCAGCGCTCTCGCTCAGGCTGCGCACCAGCATCGTCTGCAGCATAGCCGGCGCCGGATCGGCCCAGCGCACGCCGGGCAGGTACTGCGCCTGCAGCGGCGAGGGCCGGATCATGATGCGTTCGGTCGAGAGCGAGCCGCTGGCCAGCGGCTCCTCGACGATCACTTCCACGCCGCGACGCGCTCCGCTTTGCGCCACCGCCGGGGTGCGCAGCTCGTAGACCTCGAGCGGCGTCGCCGCGTCTTCGAGCGCGGTGAGCGCGCCGCAGCCGCCGAGGGCGGCGGCAAACAGGATCGGGGTCAGGCGCAGCATGGGGTCATCTCCTTATCGCCCGTATTCCGGGGCACGCTGGTCGAGCAGGAAGCGGCCCGGATCGCGCCCGAGGCGCTCGACCAGGTCGTCGAGGTTGTTGATGAGGGTCCGCGTTTCGACCGCCAGCCGCCCGAACTGCGGCAGCGCATCGGTGGCGAAGGCGCGCACCGCAGGCGAACTCTGCCCCACCGCTGTCTCGATCTCGGCAAAGGCGGCCTGCGCCGAGCGGCTGGCAGAGCGCAGCTCCGCGGTGACGCCCGGCACCTCGTCCGCGACCTCGGCCACCGCCGTCTCGAGCTGGGCCAGCGTCGCGCGCAGGCTTGCGGCGATGCCCGCCACCTCTTCGTTCATCACCCGGTCGGCGCCCTGAAAGGTCTGTTCCGCCGCCCGCAGGGCGCGGTCGCCGGTCTCGAGCGCGGCGTTGATGGCAGAGAGCGTGTCGTTGGCATTGCGGAAGGTCACGCGCACCTCGTCGAGGGTTTCGCCCGCATTGCGCGCCAGATCGTCGAGCTGGCCGGAGGCCGAGGACAGGTCCTCGCCCACCCGCGCCGCCACGCCCGAGGCAGTCTCGGTGGCGCTGCGGATATCGGCGATGATCGCTGGCAGATCGGTCTCGGCCACGGCGCCCACCTGCCCGATCACGCGCCGCGCCTCGGCGGTGGCCGCGCGCAGGTCCGCCACCAAGGCCGTGCCGTCGCCCGCAAACAGCGTATCGACCGATTGCGCCGCGCCGTCGACGGTCTCCATCGTGGCGCCGATGCTGGCGATCATCTCGTTGGTGGCGGCCAGCGTCTCGCGCGCCTCGGTCAGGCGCTGCGTCGCGGTCTCCCCGGTTTCGGTGAAGGTCACGACCAGCCCGCCGGCGCTCTCGCTGAGCGCGGCGAAGCGGGTCTCGATATCGGCCACCGAGCGCTGCAATTGTTCGGTCGCGGGGCCAAGCTGGTCGATTACGTAGCGCTCGGCGGAGCCGATGGCGCTGTCGGCCTGCGCCAGCGTGCCGCCGCCCTGCTCCAGCACGACCCGCGCCTCCTCGGACAGCTCCCGGATCGAGACCACCGCCTCGCGCACCTCGGCCAGCGTCGCCGAGGCATCGCGGCTGACCGTGTCGAGCGTGTTGTTGAAGCGGTCGATCTGGTCCGCGAACGAGGCGACCGAGCCTCCGACCGCCGAGAAATCGTCGAGCGCCTGCGCGAAGGCGACCGAGGAGTCCTCGACATTGTCGAGGATGCTCTGCACCTTCGCCTGATTGTCCTCGCCAAAGAGCTGGCGCACGTCCTGCACCGCGCGCAGGGTCTCCGAGATCAGCAGCGGCGCGTCTTCGGTGAGCGATTGCAGCACCGATTGCCCCGCCTCGATCGTCGGCACGTCGGCGTCCGAGACCTCGGCCAGCAGCGGCGCGTCGGGCGTTCCGGCGGAGATGCCGACATAGGACACCCCCGTCACGCCCTGCGCTTCGATGGTGGCGACGCTGTCGCGGCGCACCGGCGTGTCGGCGCCGATCTCGATCCGCACCCGCACCGTGCCGTCGCGCTCGGGCGACAGGCGCACGTCGACCACCTGCCCCACCGGCAGCCCCGAAAAGCGCACGTCAGAGGCATCGGACAGGCCCGAGACGGTGGGGAAGTCGATGTCGTAATAGGCGAACTGGCGGTCGAGCTGGATATTGGCGAACCACATGAAGGCCGCCAGCATGGCAACGAAGCCCGCCAGCGTGAACGCCCCGATCAGCACGTAATTGGCGCGGGTTTCCATGCCTCAGTCCTCCCGGTCTGCCGCGGTGTCGGCAAACGCCGCCCGGGCACGCGGCCCGTGGAAATACTCGCGCACCCAGGGGTCGTCGACCTCGAGCATGTCCTCGAGGCTGCCGGTCACCAGGACGCGGCGCTCCGAGAGCACGGCGATCCGGTCGCAGATCGCGTAGAGCGTATCGAGGTCATGTGTCACGAGAAAGACCGTAAGCCCGAGGGACTGGCTGAGGTTGCGGATCAGCGTATCGAAAGCCGCCGCGCCGATGGGGTCAAGCCCCGCCGTGGGCTCGTCGAGGAAAACGATCTCGGGATCGAGCGCCAGCGCCCGCGCCAGCCCCGCCCGCTTGCGCATCCCGCCCGACAGTTCGGACGGGTAGAGATCGCCCGCCAGATAGGGCAGCCCGACCATCGAGATCTTCAGGTCCGCCAGTTCGCGCCGGATGTCGGCGTCCAGCCCCGGCACCGCCTTCATCGGCACCTCGATATTCTCGCGCACCGTGAGCGACGAGAACAGCGCCCCGTCCTGGAACATCACCCCCCACCGGTCGTCGAGGCTGTCGCGGTCTGCACCGCCCGCCAGCACGTCGACGCCGAACACCTCGATCTCGCCCGCCGCCGGTATCTGCAGCCCGGTGATGGTGCGCAGCAGAACCGACTTGCCGGTGCCCGAGCCGCCGACCACACCGAGGATCTCGCCGCGATAGACATCTAGGTCGAGATTCTCGTGTACCACGTGGCTGCCGAACTGGGTCTTCAGCCCGCGCACCCGGATCACCGCCTCTCGCCCATCCTCGGTCATATGCCCACCTTTGCAAAGAACACCGAGAACAGCGCATCGGCGAGGATCACCGCGAAGATCGCCGCGACAACCGAGCCCGAGGTCATCCGCCCGAGCGACTCGGCGTTGCCCTTGACCTGCATCCCCGCGTGGCAGCCCACCACGCCGATGATCAGCGCAAAGGCCGGTGCCTTGACCAGCCCGACGACAAGGTGCCCGACGCCGGTGCCTTCGATCAGCCGCGTGACGAACATCGAGGGCGAGATGCCAAGCTCGAGCCACGCCATAAGCGCGCCGCCGAAAATGCCCATGAAATCGGCAATGATCCCGAGGATCGGCAGCATCAGCAGCAGCGCGAGGATACGCGGCACGAACAGCATCACCCCGGGATCGAGCCCAAGCGTGCGCATGGCGTCGATCTCCTCGCGCATCTTCATCGAGCCGATGGCGGCGGTGAAGGCCGAGGCGGTGCGGCCCGCGACGATGATCGCGGTGAGCAGGATGCCAAGCTCGCGCAGCACCGAGATGGCGATCAGGTCGACCACGAAGACCTCGGCGCCGAACTGGCGCAGCTGTTCGGCGCCTTGGAAGGCCAGCACCACGCCGATCAGGAAGGCCATCAGCGACACGATCGGCACGGCGCGCAGCCCGACATCCTCGCAATGCGCCACCAGCGCGGTCAGGCGAAACTGCGACGGGTGGCGCAGCACCCGCGCGAGCCGGGCGAGGAACAGGCCGAAGAACCCGGTCAGGTCGGCGAAATAGCGCAAGGCGCCCACCACGGCGCGGCCGATACGCTCGAGCAGCGCCCGAACGCCGCGCGCCGCCTCGGGCCGGTTTTCCGGTTCGGGGCGGGCCTGCCTTACGTTGTCGAGCAGCAGCGCGGTGGTGTCGCGCACGTTGCGCAGATCGAGGCTGCCGCCAGCAGACTGCGCCCGCGTCTCGAGATCAACCAGCAGCCACGCGCCGGCGGTGTCGATGCGCGCGACCCCGGCAAGATCGACGACCAGAGGTCGGTCGAGGTTCAGCGCGGCCAGACGGTGGCGCAGCTCGCTGACGGTGCGGATCGAAAGGACGCCCGAGAGGCTCAGCGCCGCCCCTGCGTCTGTCTCGGAAAGACCGAGTTCGATGCGTTCCTCTCGCGCCGCCATTCGTCCTGCCTCTGTTCCGGCCCCACCGGGCGGCCCCTCACGGATCGCGCGGCGACGTTCCGCCGGGGTCGCTCTGCGTGGATCGCGAGGCCCGGCAAACCGGGCCGCCCCCGCAGGCTACGGTAGCCACTCTGAGGCTCGCAGCAACCGCAGTTTGCACGGCAGCGCCATGCGGCAACTCGAAGCAGTGGCCGGGGCGGCGCTGCTCAGCCCATGATCGCCTTGCGCAGCATGTTGAGCGCCACGAGGATCAGGAAGGCGCCGAATAGTTTCTTGAGCGGCGCCGGGTCCATGGCGTGGGCGAGCTTCACGCCCAGAGGCGCGGTCAGCAGGGTCATGGCGATCACCACCAGAAAGCCCGGCAGGTTCACCGCGCCGATGGTGAAGGGCGGGCGCGAGCCCGGCTCGATGGTCAGCAGCAGGAAGCCCACCGCCGAGGGCACCGCGATCAGCACGCCGAAGCCGGCCGCGGTGGCCACGGCGCGGTGGATCGGCACGTTGTGCAGGCTCATCAGCGGCACGCCGAAGCTGCCACCGCCGATGCCCATGAGCACCGACAGGAAGCCCACCGCCGGGGAATAGATATACTGCTTGCCGCCGCTCGGCATCGCCTCGGCCAGCCGCCAGCTGCGCTTGCCGAAGGTCATGTAGGCGCCGATCACCAGCGCCAGCACCCCGAAGATCACCTGCAGGCTGGTGGATTTCAGCGCCGAGGCGGCAAGCACGCCGACGATGGCGCCGATCACGATGCCCGGCGCCCAGCTCTTGAGGATGTCCCAGTCGACCGCTCCCTTGCGGTTATGGCTGACCACCGAGCGCAAGGAGGTGACGATGATCGTCGCCAGCGAGGTGGCAAGGCAGACCTGCATGGTCTGCGGCCCGTCATAGCCCAGCGCCTGGAAGGTGAAGAAGAAGGCCGGCACCAGCACGATGCCCCCGCCGACGCCGAGAAGCCCGGCGAGCACCCCGGCAAAGCCTCCGATCACCACCATGAAAAGCAGCAGTTCCAGCGTCAGTGTCAGATCGGGCATATGGGTCTCCAGAAAGCTTGGACGGCAGCGGCGCGGATCACTCCGCCCGGCGGGCCAGGATGTCGGTCAATACGATGTAGGACGAGGCCACGTGGCTGCGCATCAGCCGCCGCGTGGTTTCGGAGTCCTGCGCGAGGATGGCCTCGGTGATACCGCGATGCTCGGCGCGCGAGGTTTCGAGCCGCGAGGCATCTTGGTGGAAATTGGCGGCGCGCCACGCCAGCGTGCGCAGGTTCAGCTCGTCGAGCGTGGCGGCAAGGATGGCGTTGCGTGCGCCGCTCTTGAGGATCTCGTGGAAGCGGGCGTTGATCGCGCCATAGGCCTCGGGATCGTCGCAGGCATCGCCCTCGGCGAGGATCGCCTCGAGCTTGCGGCGCTCGATCTCGCTCATGCGGTGGGCCGCCAGAGCCGCCAGCCCGCTCTCGACCTCGCCCGCCGCCTCGAACAGCTCGGCCAGATCGTCGGGCGCCATCTGCCGCACGAAGAAGGCCCGCCGCGCCCCGCGCTCGGCAAGGCGCGCCTGCTCCAGACGGTGCAGCGCCTCGCGCACCGGGGTGCGGGAGACGCCGAACTGCTCGGCCAGCGCCATTTCGACCAGAGGCTCACCGGGAGGCATCCGCCCGGCCACGATGCCGTCGACCAGCGTCTCGAAAATGCTTTCTGCTGTGCGAATAGACATCTGCCGTCCGCCTCACGGGTTTGGAACACTTTTATCTTGCATATGTATACATGTCTCAGCAAGTTGAATTCATAACAAGGTCGCATGATTGGGGAGACATCGACAAAACCGCCTCGAAACCAGACCGAGGCGCGCGAGATCCGGAGCCAACCGGGCCGCGGCAAGGGCACTGGCCTCTACGGAGAAAAAAGGGAGGAGACCATGCCAACAGGAGAGACGAAACATGAAGAAGGTAGATCACAAGAAGGCTCTGGCCGAACGCCTCTCGGCGCGTCTCGGTCGCCGCGCCGTGCTCAAGGGGATGGGCGCAGGGCTTCTGACCGCAGCCGCCTCGACCGGCGCGCCGGGCATCGCCCGCGCCCAGCAGAGCGGCCATCTCAAGATCGCGTCGATCAAGGTGATCGACACGCTCGACCCGCATTTCACCGGCTTTCTGTCGGCGATCCAGATCATCAACAACATTCACAACGGTCTTCTCAAGATCGCCTATGACGGCACCAACGTCACCTTCGAGCCCGATCTGGCCGAGACCTGGGACCTCGAGGACGACAAGACCCACGTCTTCAAGCTGCGCGAAGGCGTGATGTTCCACGATGGCACGCCCTGCAACGCCGAAGCGGTGAAGTTCTCGCTGCTGCGCGTCAAGGAGGGCGAGCCCAAGTCGCCGCACGCCTGGAAGCTGGAGCTGCTCGACGAGATCGAGATCGTCGACGACCTGACCGTCAAGCTGCACTTCTCGCAGCCCTATGCCTTCCTGCCCGTGGCGCTGAACGGCTCGACCGGCCGCGCCGGCACCATCGTCAGCCCCGCCGCCGTGCAGAAATACGGCGCCGATTACGGCCGCAACCCGGTCGGCACCGGCCCGTTCAAGTTCGTCTCGTGGCGCGAGAACGACGCCATCGAGCTCGAGGCCAACACCGAGTATTTCGAAGAGGGGATGCCCAAGCTCGAGCGCGTCACCTTCGTTCTGATGAACGAGGCCTCGACCGCGCTGGCCGCGCTGATGGCCGGCCAGATCGACGGCATGACCGACTGCCCGATGCAACTGGTGGATCAGGTCGACGCCTTCCCGAACGCCAAGCTCTATGGCGAGATCGAGGGCAACTACACCTTCGTCGGCATGAACTGCGCCCGCGCGCCGTTCGACGACATCAACCTGCGCCGCGCCGTGGCCTGGGCCCTGGACCGCGAGACCCTCGTGAAGCAGGCCTATTTCGGTCGCGCCCAGCAGGCCTATACGCCGATCTCGCCGCCGATGACCGACTTTTTCGACCCCGACATCGCGACCTCGGGCCGCGGCCAGTGGTTCGATCTCGAGAAGGCCAAGGAATTCCGCGCCAAGGCCGCCAATCAGGGCGAGGTCGAGGTGACCTACATGATGGCCGAGCGTGGCCCCGTCGGCACCCGCGTCGCTCAGACCGTGGCGCCGATGCTGGCCCAGATTGGCATCAAGGCGAACCTCGAGCTGATCGAGCCCGCCGCATGGGTGAAACGCCGCAACGAGGGCGATTTCGACCTTTACGATTTCGAGTGGGTGGCCGACCTCGACCCGGACGAAACGCTCTACCCCGAGTTCCGCTCGGACGGCGCGTGGAACTTCGGCAAGTGGGTCAACACCGAGTTCGACGAGCTCTGCGCACAGGCGCAGGTGGTGCTCGAAACGGAGGCCCGCAAGGAGCTCTACTACAAGGCAGAGGATCTGCTGATGGATGAGGCGGCGATCGCCGTCATGGCGCACATGCCCATCTACAAGGTGTTCTCGAACAAGGTGCAGGGCTTCGAGTACATCCCCGCCGACCTCGTGAACCTTCACACGGTGAGTCTCGCCTGATGTGGGGACAGGCACTGGGAAAGATCGCGCAGACGCTTGTCGTCCTGTTCGTCGTCTCGGTGGCCAGCTTCGGACTTCTGAAGCTGGCGCCGGGCGACCCGATCCAGATCATGCTGGGATCGGAGTTCTCGCAGGAGGCGTATGACTCGCTCACCGCCGAGCTGGGGCTGGATCAGCCCTTCCTCGCGCAATACGCCGACTGGGCGGTGAGGTTCGTACAGGGAGATTGGGGCACATCCTATGTCGCCCGGACGGATATCTTCACCTATGCCTTCAAGGAGGCGCTGCCCGTCACGCTGACGCTCGCCTCCTTCTCCCTCGCCTTCGCGATCTTGATCGGCGTGCCCTTGGGCGTGCTGTCGGCGGTCAAGAAGGACACCGCGTTCGACGCGGGCGCCGCGGTGCTGGCCCTGACCGGCACTGCCTTCCCCTCGTTCCTGCTCGGCATCCTGCTGATCTGGTTCTTTGCCGTGAAGATGCAGCTCTTCCCGGTGATGGGCTATGTCTCGCCGTGGCAGGATTTCTGGGGCGGCATCTATCACATGATCCTGCCCGGACTGACGCTGTCGACCTATTTCATCGCGATGATCACCCGCCTCACCCGCGCCACCCTCATCGAAGTGATGGAGCAGCCCTACATCGCCGCTGCCCGCGCGCGCGGCGAGCCGTCGTGGCGGGTGATCTGGGTGCATGGCGTGCGCAACATCGCCATGCCGCTGGTCACCATCCTCGGGCTTCAGCTCGGCGTTCTGCTGCAGGGCACGGTGCTGACCGAGACGGTCTTCAACCTGCCGGGCATCGGCCAGATGCTGACCTCCGCCGTTCTGGGGCGCGAATACATGGTCGTGCAGGCCGGCGTGATGATGACCGCCACCCTCTTCATCGGAGTGAACCTTCTCGTGGACCTCTCCTACCCCGTCCTCGACCCGCGGCTGAGGACACGGAAATGAGCATTCAGACCCCCGAAGCCCCGACCACCCTGCCGCCCGCCGAGCCGCCGAAGAAGGTCAGGACCGGCCGGCGCTCGATCTTCCTGCGGCGCCCGTTCTTCACCATCGCCCTCATCGTTGCGGCGGGCTACGTGCTGGCGGCGATCTTCGCTCCCTACGTGGCGCCCTATGATCCGGTGATGCAGGACATCAACGCGATGATGCAGGCGCCGAGTGTGGCGCACCCGCTGGGCACCGACAGCTACGGTCAGGACATCCTGAGCCGGGTGATCTATGGCGCCCGCTACGCGCTGATCATCGGCCTGTTCTCGGTGCTGATCGGCGCCGCCGGCGGCCTCGTCATCGGCCTTGCCGCCGGTCTTTCGGGCGGCTGGGTCGAATGGGTGCTGATGCGGCTGATCGACTCGATCCTCGCGCTGCCCTCGCTGATCCTCGCCGTGGCCTTCATCGCCATCCTCGGACAGGGCGTCGACAAGGTGGTCGTCGCCGTGGGCCTGTCGATGATCGGCCCCTTCGCCCGCACCGTGCGCGCCGACGTCATGCAGGTGCGCGTGCAGCTCTTCGTCGAGGCGGCGACGCTGATGTCGATCCCCTATCTCAGGGTGATCTGGCGCCACGTGCTGCCCAACGTGATCTTCCCGCTGGCGGTGCAGGTCACCATCCGCATCTCCGAGGCGATCCTCGTCTCCTCGTCGCTCTCCTTCCTCGGCATCGGCGTCACGCCCCCCACACCCGATTGGGGCCTGATGATCGCCGAAGGCCGCGCCTTCGTCAGCTTCGCGGCGTGGATGTCGGCGATGCCCGGCTTCGCGCTCGCCCTGCTGCTGATCGCGCTGTCGATCGTCGGCGACGGCATCCGCGAGGAATTCGACCCCAAGCTCCGGAGGGGCGCATGAAGGACATGGCAACCCAACCGATCCTCACCCTTTCTGATCTCAGCGTGCATCGCGGCGCGGCCAAGATCCTCGACCGGGTGACCCTGTCGCTGGCCGAGGGCGAGACGCTCGCGCTCGTGGGCGAGAGCGGCGCCGGCAAGTCGACCATCGCCACGGCGCTGATGCGCCTGCTCGATGGCGCCAAGGTCGAGGGCACGGCCGAGATGGCGGGCGCCGGCGACCTGCTGGCGCTGCCCGAGCGCCAGATGGTCAAGCTGCGCGGCCGCCGGCTGTCGATGATCTTTCAGGATGCCGGCTCGGCCCTGAACCCGTCCTACACCGTGGGGCGACAGCTCATCACCGTGCTGCGGCGCAATCTCGGCCTGTCGAAAGCCGAGGCACGCAGCCGCGCCATCGAGCTTTTCACCTCGGTCGGCATCAACGATCCCGAGGGCCGGATGACCGCCTATCCGCACCAGCTCTCGGGCGGGATGCAGCAACGCGTGATGGTGGCCATCGCGCTGGCCTGCAACCCCGACCTGCTGCTGGCGGATGAGCCGACCTCGGCGCTCGACGTCACCATCCAGGCCCAGATCGTGCGGCTGATCCTCGCGCAGACCAGATCGCGCGGCGCGAGCTGCATCTTCGTGCTGCACGATCTGGCGCTGGCCAGCCAGTCCTGCGACCGCATCGTGGTGCTCTATGCCGGTCAGGTGGTCGAGGCGGGCCCCTCCCGCGACATCCTCGAACGTCACCGCCACCCCTATACCAAGCAGCTGAAATCCTGCGTGCTCGAGATCGGCACCAAGGACATCACCGCGCCCGAGGGCACGGTGCCGCCGCATAGCGAGATGCCCTTGGGCTGCCGCTTCGCCACCCGCTGCCCCCGCGCCCTGCCGCGCTGCGCCGGAGAGGCACCGCCGCTGCAACCGGCCCGCGCCGGGGCAGATGGCCCGCTCGATCACCAATTCGCCTGCTGGAACCCGGAATGATCATGTCGCAGATCCAGACCAAGCGCCCCGCCATGGCGCCAAACCCGCCGGTCTTCGAGCTGATCGAGGTCGAGCAGGAATTCTCCGTGCCGAAACCGGGCCGCAGCCTCCTGAGCCGCGAGACCGTCGGTCTCAAGGCGCTCGACGGGGTGCGGCTGAGCATCGCGCAGGGCGCCTCGCTGGCGCTCGTGGGCGAGAGCGGCTCGGGCAAGTCGACGCTGCTGCGCGTGCTGCTCGGGCTCGACGCGCCCAGCGGCGGGCGCGCGCTCTATCGCGGCAGGCCGATCCGCGAGGCCCGCGCCCGCGGCACCGGCTTCGCCCGCGACGTGGCGATGGTCTATCAGGACGCGCGCGGCTCGCTCGATCCGCGCATGACCGTGGGCCACCTCATCGCCGAGCCGCTGCGCCA
Organism: Salipiger bermudensis; assembly: GCF_020171625.1. Classification (GTDB taxonomy): domain Bacteria; phylum Pseudomonadota; class Alphaproteobacteria; order Rhodobacterales; family Rhodobacteraceae; genus Salipiger; species Salipiger bermudensis_B. The sequence goes on along the minus strand of NZ_JAIUZY010000005.1, from coordinate 539,243 downwards.
TTTCGACATCGTGCCCAAGGCCGAGGAAGCCGCCCGCGTGGCGCAGCTCATCGACCGGGTGGGCCTGCCCACCGACGCCGCCAGCCGCTACCCTTCCGGCCTGTCCGGCGGTCAGGTGCGGCGCGTCGCCATCGCCCGCGCGCTGGCCTCAGAGCCCTCGGTTCTGGTGGCCGACGAGGCGGTCTCGGGCCTTGACGTGTCGACACAGGCACAGCTGCTGACGCTGTTGCGCAGCCTGCAGCGCGACATGGGGCTGACGCTCGTCTTCATCACCCACGACCTTGGCGTGGCGAGCTATCTCTGCGAAGAGATTGCCATCATGTATCTGGGCCGGATCGTCGAGACCGGCCCCACGGATGCGGTGCTCGAAAGGCCCGCGCATCCCTATTCCGCAGCCCTTCGGGCAGCGGCTCCGCGGTTCTTCGAACCGATCCCCGAGCCGCTCCCGGGCGAGATCCCGAGCCCTCTGGATCTGCCCAAGGGCTGTCGTTTCTCCTCGCGCTGCCCGGCAGCGCAGGACGATTGCCGACTGCGCGACCCGCAGCTCGGCCAGCAAGGCGCCGGGCGGGCCGTCGCATGTCTTCACCCGCTCACTTCGACGGAGGCGCAGGCCTCTGAAACTCGCTAAGGTCCATACATCACTCACGGAACCGAAGCACAAAAGCAGGACACAAAGACCCATGTTCGACTTCTTCTCCGCCCGGCGTCCCAGCACTCTGGCCTCCGACGCCATGATCGCCACGTCGCACCCGCTGTCGACGGCGGCCGGGCTCGAGATCCTCTCCGCCGGCGGCAATGCCGTCGATGCCGCGATCAGCGCCGTTGCGGTGCAATGCGTCGTCGACCCGCTGATGACCGGCATCGGCGGTGACTGTTTCGCGCTCTACGCCCCCAAGGGCGGCGCGGTGAAGGCGCTCAACGGATCGGGCCGCGCCGCCAAGGCCGCCACCGTCGAGGCGCTGAAGGCCGCGGGCCTCACCGACGAGATCCCGCAAACCAGCCCGCACGCCGTCACCATTCCCGGCGCAATCTCGGCCTGGTGCCGCCTGCACGAGGATCACGGCTCGATGCCGCTCGATCGGCTCTTCGCCCGCGCCATCCACTACGCCGAGAACGGCTATGTCGTGACCCCGCGCGTCGCGATGGACTGGGCCGAGACCGCCGCGCTGGTCGGCAAGGACGAACACGCTGCCAAGGTCTTCCTGCCGAACGGTGCCGCACCCAAGGTCGGCGAGAGGCACGCCCAGCCGCTGATCGGCGCGCGCCTGCGCGAGATCGCCGAGAAAGGCGCCGCCGGGTTCTACGAGGGCGAGACCGCCGCCAAGATGGCCGCGCATCTGCAATCGCTCGGCGGTCTGCAGACCGAGGAAGACTTCCACGCCGGCAAGGACGCCGCCATCTGGGTGGACCCGATCTCGACCGAGTTCGGCGGCTATGACGTCTTCGAGTGCCCGCCCAACGGCCAGGGCCTCGCGGCGCTGCTGATCCTGCGCATTCTGTCCAAGTTCGACATGGGCCCGGACCTCTCCGAGGCCGACCGCATCCACATCCATGCCGAGGCCGCCAAACTCGCCTATCACCACCGCGACGCGCTGATCAGCGATCCGGAGCATTGCCCGGACGTCACCGAAACCCTGCTCTCTGACGAAGTGGTCGACACGCTTGCCGCCCGCATCGACATGAGCAAGGCCGGCGCACCGGCGCTCTGGGATGAGCCAGAGCACAAGGACACGATCTATCTCTGCGTGGTCGATGGCGAGGGCAACGCGCTGTCCTTCATCAACTCGATCTTCCACGGCTTCGGCTCGACCCGGCTCGACCCGGAGACCGGCGTGCTGTTCCACTCTCGCGGCGCCTCGTTCCGGCTGATCGAGGGCCATCCCAACGCCATCGCGCCGATGAAGCGCCCGATGCACACCATCATCCCCGGCATGGTCTGCAAGGACGGCGAGGCGGTGATGCCCTTCGGCGTGATGGGCGGCCAGTATCAGGCGGCAGGCCACGGCCAGTTCCTGTCCAACATGTTCGACCTCGGGCTCGACCCGCAGGCGGCGATGGACACGCCGCGCAGCTTCGGCTTCGGCGGTGAGCTTCAGCTTGAACCGGGCGTCTCGGCCGAGGCCCGCGCCGAGCTCGAAGCGCGCGGCCACAAGCTCGCCATCCAGAAGAGCCCCATCGGCGGCAGTCAGGCGATCCTGATCGACCGCAAGACCGGCACGCTCACCGGCGGCAGCGACAGCCGCAAGGACGGCATGGCGCTGGGATTCTGATCCCCCTGCGACCGCCATCCGGCGATACTGTCCCGGGCGTCATCCCTTGCGGGATGGCGCCCTTTTCGTTGCCCGAGCGGTCAGGTTCGCGAATGCTTCTACGAGTGAGAATAGAGGGCGTTCGCGCCGAATCTCCCGACAGGCCGCGCCCAGCACCCCGGCGCAGGCAGGCGCCTCCCTGCGAACAGCGAAAGCGCGCACGCCGTCGCCAAGCGATGCTGTCGAGCGCGCTCGCTCCTCGCGAACAGCTTAAACGGCAGCCCCGGTCAGCCGGTGATCGCCCGCGCGCCCATCCACAGCGCTATGGCCACCATCATCACGTTCTCGGTCAGCGACACGAAGCCCAGAGGCACGTTCGACCCGCCGCCCACGCAGGCGCATTTCAGCTCGCGCTTGTCGATATAGACCGCCTTGAACACGCTGACCGCGCCGATTGTCCCGATCACCAGCGCCACCGGCACCGAGATCCATGTCAGCGCCCCGGCAGTCATCAGGATGCCCGCCAGCGCCTCGCCGAACGGGTAGATCTTGCCGTAGGGCACCCAGCGCCGGGCCAGCAGGTCGTAGTTGAGGAACATGGTCGAGAAGCTCTCGAGGTCCTGCAGCTTCTGGATCGCGAGGATCGCCATCGACAGCGAGATGAACCACTCGACCGCGCGCAGGGTGAAGATCGTGCCGTACTGGTGCCACGACAGCCCCAACGCCAGCAGCGCCGCGACCGAGAAGATCGCGATGACCGGCTGGTAGCTGGTCTCGCTCTGCTCCTCCTTCGGCGGATCAAGCTCGAAATACACGCGCAGATCGTCATAACCGCCGATGCGCTTGCCATCGATGAAGGTCTGCGGCGTGGTCTTCACGTCATGTTCCCGCTGGAAGGCGTCGGTCTCCTCCCGCGTGGTGAGGTGATGGTCCTCGACGTCGTACCCCTTACGCTCGAGCAGATCCTTGGACTTGAGGCCGAAGGGGCAGAGATGGTCGGGCATCACCATGCGATAAAGCACGGCGGTCTTGGCGGTATCCTTGGGCATTTCTGGTCTCCCTTGCAGGTATGTGGTGCGGCCGAGGCGGCACAGATCCCGTCCGCGACGGCGGCGATGAGGTCCGGACGCGCGCCGATCCCGTGTCCGTCGACCGGGGGCGGTCGGCGCGTCGGCGTCGCAGCCGGTACGGCACGCCACGGATCGTCATCGCGGCACAGGCCTCGCGGCGAAATCGGCCCAGCCTGCTCCCTTGACCGGCAAACCGCCGGTCGCGCCATTCAGGGCCGGCGGTCCAGACAGGAAGGGGGCGGTAAGCATCGGGCGGTTCCGTCGTTTCGGCAATCTCAGGATCAACGACCTTCCACCGCGGGAGGGTTCCCGGAAAACGCCCGGACAGTCCCTGCTCCCGAACGCACCCCCGATCGCGGCCCGTCGGAGCGGCTTTAAGGCGAGACCCCGGCCTCAGCGCGGCCCCCCCACCAACGCGCAGCCCTGTCACTGACGAGACCGCGAGCGCGCACCCTGTGCGCAGCCCCCAGCCATGCCGCCTGTCGCGCGTCGCCCGCCTCGCGATGGCAGCGTTTGAAAAAGCCCACGTTCTGGACAATACCGGACCGGACATCGCCACGCGGGGCCGCCCCCGCCGTTTCATCGCAGGAGCCTGCCATTCGTTTTCCGCTGACCATCGCGCTCATCCTGGTGCTCTCCGCCGTGGGCCTGACCTACGAGATCGCCGCCGGCCGGGTGCTGGCGCCGTTCTTCGGCACATCGCTTCTGACCTGGACCACCGTGATCGCCACGGTGCTGGGCGGCTTTTCCCTCGGCAGCGCCCTCGGGGGCATCGTCGCCGAGCGGCCCCGCGAGGCTGCCCTGCGCACCACGCGCGGCGCCCTGGTGGGAACGGCGGTGCTGATGGCCGCCTCCCCGACCCTGCTCGGCCTGCTGCACAACTGGGGCGCGCGCGGAACTGACGGCATGATGGTCAGCGTCTTCCTCGTCTTCTTTCCGGCCTCGGTGCTGGTCACCCTGCCCTCGCCCCTGCTGGCAAAGCTCGCCATGGAGGCCCGGCCGGGGCGCGAGGGCTCGTCGCTGGGCTTCGTGCTTGCCGCCGGCTCGATCGGCGCCATCGCGGGCGCGATCCTCGCGGGGTTCGTGACGCTGCCGCTGATCGGATCGACGGCGACCTTTGCCACGTGCGGCGCGCTCACCCTATTCTGCCTGCCGTTCCTGCGCGCCGGCCCGCCCGACAACCGCGTCGTCACCCTCGCGGCGGTGGGGTTCGTAGGCGTGGCCGGTCTCGCCGGCTCCCCCGCCTGTGAGTATGAATCCGGGCTGTCCTGCCTCGACATCGCCCACAAGGGGCCAGAGGTGTTTCTGGTCTCGGACGGCACCGTACAGGCGGCGGAGCGCCGCGCGCCGGAGGAGCTCGGGCAGGGCTCTGTCCCGCTCGCCCTCGGCTATACCGACTGGCTCTGGTCGCGGATGGCGCAGGACCTCGGACAAGCGGCTTCGGTGCTGTTCATCGGCGGCGGCGGGTACACGCTGCCGACCAAGCTGCTCGCCACGCGGCTCGATGCGCAGGCGGTCGCGGTCGAGATCGACCCGCTGGTGACCGATGTCGTGCGCCGCCACATGCCCCGCGCCGCCGCGATGATCGACGCCACCGGCTATGAGGCTTCGGACGGCGACGCTGGATCGGGGCGGCTCGGTATCGTGCACGCCGATGGCCGGGTCTACCTCAACGAAACCGAGGCGCGCTTCGATGCCGCCGTCATGGATGCGTTTTCCTCCGGGTCCGTGCCGGCGCATCTGGTCACCCGCGAGAGCTTCGCACGGCTGCGCGACATCGTCGACGGCCCGGTCTACGTGAACCTTCTGGACGCGCCGGACGGCCCTCTGGCCCGTGGCGTCCATGCCATCCTGACCGAGCTCTATCCGCATGTGGTGGTGGCACAGGGCCCGGTGAGCGCGCGCAACCGGGCAAACGTCCTCTTTGCCGCCTCCGCTCAACCGCTGGACGCCTTGACGGAGCAGCCCGAGGGCTACGGCCCGGTCCGGATCAGCGAGGCCCGGGCCTTCACCGACGATCGCGGCTGGATCGGGCACCGATAGGACCGCCCGCGCCTCGCGCCTCTCCGGCGGCGGAAAGACGTGGCAGACGATCCCTGGCATGGAGATCCTGCCCGACACTCGACCACCGTTGGACGAGGCTGAGCCTCCCGGCAGATGACAGCCCCGTCACGGTGTGCAAAGACGCTCCGCCGACCGGCTGAGTGGCACGTCCGGGAGCACGCCATACGCGATGACCGGCATTTGAGCAGCGCCGCCCTTGATTTGCGCCCACATCAGGCGCAGCTTAGCACCATGAACAGCCTTACGCCTTTTCCGGGCCCCGGCCACGCGCAGGACGTCGTCGCCTTCCACCGGACCGAGTTGAACGTCATCCTCTCGCTCTACGGGCGCATGGTCGCAGCCGGCGAATGGCGCGATTACGGCATCTCCTGCCTGCGCGACGTCGCCGTCTTCTCGGTGTTCCGCCGCACCGCCGAACACCCGCTCTACCGCATCGAGAAACGCCCCAAGCTGCGCAGCAAGCAGGGGCAATACGCGGTCCTCAGCATGGAGGGGCAGGTGCTCAAGCGCGGCCACGACCTGCGCACCGTGCTCCGCGTGCTCGAGCGCAAGCTGATCCGCGCTGTCGACTAGCGAGGATTAGCGTGGACGGGCGCCCACCGAAGGCGCTCAGCTCTCGGGCTCGCTCTGCAGCAGCACCTCGCGCGATTGCGAGGCGAACTCGCGGCGCAGGATCATCACCAGCGCGACCGCGGCGGCGACGATCAGCGCTTCGGGACCAATCAGCCAGCCGGTCGAGGCGATGCCGAAATAGACCGCCCGCAGGCCGCGGTTGTAGCTCTTGGCGGCGAAGATGTTGATCTCGGCCGCCTTGGCGGCGCGGGCATAAGCCAGATCGCTTGCCTCGTTCGGCACCGCTCCCATCATCACCGAGCAATAGCCGAAGAGCCGGTTGGACCAGACGAATTTCAGAAAGGCGTTGGCGGCGAAGAGCAGCGGCAGCAGCAGCTTGACCTCCCAGACGAAGACCGGCGCCACGCCGTCGGTCAGATCGCCGGCCACGCCGCGCAACTGTTCGGTGTTGCCCAGGAGCGCGAAGATCCCGCCGATGGCGATCATCGAGGCCGAGGCAAAGAACGCGGTGCTCTGGCGCAGCGAGGCGACGATCTGCGAATCGAAGATGCGCGGCTCCCGGGTGACGAACTGCACCATCCAGACCCGCCGATACTCGGCCATCAGGCTCGACACCGAGGGCCGCCAGCTTGGCGGGTGCTCGACGAACCACGAGGACAGCAGCCAGCCCGCGATCAGCAGCACCGTTCCCGCGAGATCGAGCAGGCGGAAATAGTCGAACTGGTCGAGCCACCCCATCGATCAGAACGGCTTGACCACGACGACCCAGAGCACGGCAATCACGCCGACCACGCTGATCTCGTTGAAGATGCGCAGGAAAAGATCGGACTCGCGGAACGCGCCGCGCTTGGCGCGGAGCACCATCTTCCCGGTCCAGACGTAATGGACCACCAACAGCGCCACCAGCGCCAGCTTGACGTGGATCCACGGCGCCCAGGCCCAGAACTGCGCCAGCACCAGCCCGGTGATCAGCGCGATCACCGCCAGCGCCGCCGAGAACCGGTAGAGCCGGACGGTCAGGTCGCCCAGCGGGCCGAACGCGCCCAGCTTGGCATATTCGCGCTTCCAGTAGATCAGCGCGCGCGGCACCGCGAAGATGGAGGTCATCCAGCCCATCACGCAGAGAAGATGTATGATCTTTACCCAGTCCATGGCCCACTCATGCTACCGTTTTCCCGCCGAACGCAAGCCGCAGGCGCCCTCGTGAGCCGCGCGCCGGAAAATGTCTGGCGCCAACGCGGCAAATTGGTTATATCACTTTACCAATTCCAAGGGAGGACCCTCAGATGCAGATGCCCGAGCCCGACGCCAGGGTACTGAGCCGTAAGGCCGAGATCGTCGCGCGCCTGCGCGAGGTGCTGCCCGCCGACGCGGTGATCGACGACGAGGCCGAAACCCGCGCCTATGAGTGCGATGCGCTCACCGCCTATCGCTGCCCGCCGCTCTGTGCGGTGCTGCCCGCCTCGACTGAAGAGGTCTCGGCGGTGCTGACGATCTGCCACGAGGAGGGCGTGCCGGTGGTGCCGCGTGGCTCCGGCACCTCGCTGGCCGGGGGCGCGCTGCCGACGGCGGATTCGGTGATCCTCGGCGTGGCGCGGATGAACGAGGTGCTCGAGACCGATTACGAGAACCGCTTCATCCGGGTGCAGACCGGTCGCACCAATCTCAGCGTCACCGGCGCCGTCGAGGAAGAGGATTTCTTCTACGCCCCCGACCCCTCGTCGCAGCTGGCCTGCGCCATCGCCGGCAATATCGCGATGAACTCGGGCGGCGCGCATTGCCTGAAATACGGCGTCACCACCAACAACCTGCTGGGCGTCACGATGGTGCTGATGGACGGCACGGTGATCGAGCTCGGCGGCGCGCATCTCGATCCCGGCGGGCTCGACCTGCTGGGGCTGGTCTGCGGCTCGGAGGGCCAGCTCGGCGTGGTGACGGAAGCCACCCTGCGCATCCTGCGCAAGCCCGAGGGCGCGCGCCCGGTGCTGATCGCGTTCAACTCGAACGAGGTGGCCGGCGAATGCGTGTCGGACATCATCAAGGCGGGCGTCCTGCCGGTGGCGATCGAGTTCATGGACCGGCCCTGCATCGTTGCCTGCGAGGCCTTTGCCAAGGCGGGCTATCCCGATTGCGAGGCACTGCTCATCGTCGAGGTCGAGGGCTCGGAGGCCGAGATCGCCGAGCAGCTCGGGCTGATCACCCAGATCGCCCGCCGCCACGATCCGGTGGAGCTGCGCGAGGCACAGGACGCCGACGAGGCCGGCCGCATCTGGCTTGGCCGCAAGAGCGCCTTCGGCGCCATGGGGCAGATCAACGATTACATGTGCCTCGACGGCACGATCCCGGTCTCGGCCCTGCCGCAGGTGCTGCGCCGCATCAGCGAGCTGTCGCGCGAGATCGGGCTCGAGGTGGCCAACGTGTTCCATGCCGGCGACGGCAACATGCACCCGCTGATCCTGTTCAACGCCAACCAACCCGGCGAGCTCGAGAAATGCGAGGCGCTGGGGGCGGAGATCCTGAAGCTCTGCGTCGAGGTCGGCGGCTGCCTGACCGGCGAGCACGGGGTGGGCATCGAGAAGCGCGACCTGATGTCGGTGCAATATGCGCCCGCCGATCTCGAGGCGCAGATGGCGGTGAAGGACGTGTTCGACCCGGGCTGGCTGCTGAACCCCGCCAAGGTGTTCCCGCTCGCGGTGTCCGAGGCGCGGCGCGCGGTGGCCGCCGAATAGCCGGGGGCGCTGCCCCCGTCCGCGCGAAGGCGCGGACTCCCCCGAGGTATTTTTGAACCAGAGAAGCCCATGAGACCTGAGACAGAGACCGAGCTGGCCGAGATGATCCGGGACGCAAGCGGCCCGCTGAGGGTGCGCGGCGGTGGCACCCGCGCGGTCGGCAGGAGCGCCGGCGAGGTGCTGGAGACCGGCGCGATGTCGGGCATCGTGCTGCACGAGCCGGGCGCGCTGACGCTGGTGGCCAAGGCCGGCACGCCGCTGGCCGAGATCGAGGCGGCGCTCGAGGCCGAGGGCCAGCGGCTGGCCTTCGAGCCGATGGACCATCGCGGGCTGCTGGGCACCGACGGCGCGCCGACCATCGGCGGCGTGGCAGCGGCGAACGTGTCGGGGCCGCGCCGGGTGCAGGCCGGCGCCTGCCGCGATTTCATGCTCGGCGTGCGCTTCGTCGACGGCGCCGGCCGCGTGGTGAGCAATGGCGGGCGGGTGATGAAGAACGTCACCGGCTACGACCTCGTCAAGCTGATGGCGGGGAGCTGGGGCACGCTGGGGGTGATGACCGAGATCGCCTTCAAGGTGCTGCCGAAACCGGCGGCCACGGCGACGCTGGTGCTCGCCGGTCTGAGCCCGGAAGAGGCGGTACCGGTGCTGTCCCAGGCGCTTGGCTCTCCGTTCGATGTGAGCGGCGCGGCGCATCTGCCCGAAGGGCCCAAGGGCGGGCCACTGACACTGGTGCGGATCGAGGGCTTTGCCGACTCGGTGGCCTATCGCGGCGGGCGGCTTTCAGAACTCTTCGCGCGCCACCAGCCGGTGGTGGAAACGGACGCGGCGCGCGGCGCGGCGCTCTGGAAGGCGGTGCGCGACGTCGAGTCGTTCCACGGAAAACCGGGCGATGTCTGGCGGATCTCGTGCACGCCGTCCGACGCGCCGGCGCTCGCCGCAAGGCTGGGCGCCGAGGCGCTGGTCTTCGACTGGGGCGGCGGGCTGATCTGGGCGCTGCTGCCCGAGGGCGCCGATGCACGCGACAGGCTCGGCGCGGGGTTCCGCGGCCACGCCACGGCGGTGCGCGCCAGCGGCGACCTCCCGACCTTCCAGCCAGAGCCCGCGCCGGTGGCGGCGCTGAGCGCAGGGCTCCGGGCGCGCTTTGACCCGAAAGGCCTGCTCAATCCCGGGTTGATGGCATGAGCCCCGTCATCGCCTTCGCGCCATGCGTCAAGCGCGCCCCTGCCCCGCGCCGCGCCATCGCGACGACCACCGGCCTCTGCGCCACTCCCCTTTCCCGCTCCGGGCACGCCACCGCCCGGAGGATGACCTCCTGAGAGTTCCATGCAGACCCATTTCACCGACCAGCAGCTTCAAGACCCGGGCACCGAGCGCGCCAACGAGATCCTGCGCGCCTGCGTGCATTGCGGCTTCTGCACCGCCACCTGCCCGACCTATCAGGTTCTGGGCGACGAGCTCGACAGCCCGCGGGGGCGGATCTACCTGATCAAGGACATGCTCGAGAACGAGCGCGTGCCGGACGCCAAGACCGTCAAGCATATCGACCGCTGCCTGAGCTGCCTCGCCTGCATGACCACCTGCCCGTCGGGGGTGCATTACATGCACCTCGTCGACCACGCCCGCGCCTATATCGAGCAGAATTACCAGCGCCCGTGGAGCGACCGCGCGCTGCGCTGGCTGCTGGCGCGGATCATCCCGCACCCGATGCGGTTCCGCGCCGCGCTGGCCGGTGCCAAGCTCGGCCGGCCCTTCGCGCGCCTGCTGCCCGATCCGCGCCTGCGCGCCATGCTCGAGATGGCGCCCAAAACGATTCCGCCGGTGAGCCGCAACGACGACCCGCAGAGCTTTGCGCCGAAGGCCCCGCGCCGCAGGCGGGTGGCGCTGATGACCGGCTGCGCGCAGAAGGCGCTCAACACCGATATCAACGACGCCACGATCCGGCTGCTGACCCGGCTGGGCTGCGAGGTGGTGGTGGCCAAGGGGGCGGGCTGCTGCGGCGCGCTCACCCATCACATGGGGCGCGAGGGCGAGAGCCACGGCTCGGCGGCGCGCAACATCCGCGCGTGGTGCGCCGAGATCGACGGGGACGGCCTCGATGCCATCGTCATCAACACCTCGGGCTGCGGCACCACGGTGAAAGACTATGGCCACATGTTCCGCACCGACGCGGCGCTGGCGGGCGACGCGGCGCGTGTCTCCGGGCTGGCCTGCGACATCTCCGAGCTGCTGGCCGAGCTGATGCCCGAGGCCGACGTCACCGCGCGCAACCTCGCCAAGGCCGAGATCGCCGGCACCGACATGCCCGAGCCCATGGGCGCCGAGGGCAGCGGGCCGATCCGGGTGGCCTATCACGCCGCCTGTTCGCTGCAGCACGGGCAGAAGATCAAGTCCCACCCCAAGGCGCTGCTGAAAGGCGCCGGCTTCGAGGTGGTGGAGCCCGCCGACAGCCATCTGTGCTGCGGCAGCGCCGGCACCTACAACCTGCTGCAGCCCGAGATCTCGGGCCAGCTCAAGGCGCGCAAGGTGCGCACGCTCGAAGCCAAGCAGCCCGACGTCATCGCCGCCGGCAATATCGGCTGCATGATGCAGATCGGCTCGGGCACCGGGGTGCCGGTCGTGCACACGGTCGAGCTGCTCGACTGGGCCACCGGCGGGCCGAAACCGCGGGCGCTGGCAGAGTAGCGCCAGTGTCCGCGCCCGGTCCGGTCGCGCCCAATTCTTGACAAAGACCGCCGGTACCCCCGAACTGGGTGAAAAGGGGAAGTCGCGGTGCGCCTCATTCTGGCAGTCCTGTTGATCTGCCTGTCCGGCCCGACATGGGCGGATGGCAGTCTGTTTTCGATGCAGAGCCGCGAAGACGGCCGCCCGTGGGAGGCCGTCGGTCGGCTCGAGCTGGCGGGCAAGGCGTTCTGCACCGGGGCGCTGATCGCGCCGGATCTGGTGCTGACCGCCGCGCATTGCCTGTTTGATGCCGAGACCGGCGCGCGCATCCCGGCCGGTCAGATCCAGTTCCTTGCCGGATGGCGCAACGGCCGCGCCGCCGCCTATCGCCGGGTGCGCCGGGCGGTCGCCCACCCCGCGTATGATTTCTCCGCGCCGAGGGACGCCAAGCGCGTCAGAAGCGACGTCGCGCTGATCGAGCTGCAGCTGCCGATCCGCAACACCACCATCCAGCCCTTCGCCACAGGGCCGCACCCGGCGATCGGCAGCGAGGTGAGCGTGGTCTCCTACGCCCATGACCGCTCCGAGGCGCCGTCGCTGCAGGGGCTTTGCGGCGTGCTCGACCTGCAGAGCCGCATGATGGTGCTCTCCTGCGCGGTGGATTTCGGCGCCTCGGGCTCTCCGGTCTTCGCCGGCCCCGAGGACGCGCCGGTCATCGTGTCGGTGATCTCGGCCAAGGCCGAGGCAGATGGCCGGCCGGTGGCCCTCGGCGCCGAGATCGCGGGCGCGCTGGCGCCGCTGCGCGCCGCGCTCGAAACCGATGCGGTCCGCCAGACACTGGACGCCGGGATGCGGCGCGAAACGGGGGCAAAATTCATAACGCCATGAGATATCTCGCCGCCGCCTGCCTCGCGCTCCTTAGCCTGACCCCAGCGGCGACAGCCCAGAGCCGCGCCGTGTTCGACGTGATGGAAAGCCGCGGCGACCTGCTTGGCTGGGAAGCGGTGGGCCGGCTCGACCTGCCCAACGGCTTCTGCACCGGTGCTCTCATCGGTCGCGACCTCGTGCTCACCGCAGCGCATTGCGTCTTCGATCCCGTCACAGGAGCGCCCTATCCGGCCCGCGGCATGACCTTCCGCGCCGGCTATCACCACGGCAGCGCCATCACCGAGCGCCGGGTGGATCGCTGGGCCGTGCCCGAGCGCTACTCCGAATTGGCCGCCGACGGGACCTCGTCCTCCGGCAGCGCCGTCGCGACCGACGTGGCGCTGCTCAGGCTGGCGCAGCCGATCTCGAGCGCCGAGGCCGATCCCTTCCGCGTGCACGAGATGCCCGCGCCGGGCACCCGCGTGAGCGTGGTCTCCTATGGGCGCGGCCGCGAAGAGGTGCTCTCGCGCCAGCCGGACTGCGAAATCACCCGGCGCTACCGCGAGGACGTCCTTGGCTTCGACTGCGACGTGACCTTCGGCTCGTCCGGGGCGCCGGTCTTCGTGCGCGAGGACAACCGCCTGCGTATCCTGTCGGTGATCTCTTCGGGCAACGCGCGCGGCGAGTCCTACGGGCCGAGCCTGCCGGCGCTGGTCTCCGAGCTGCGGCAGCGCCTCAACCGCGAGGATGCGCGGCCCAAGGTGACCACCGGCGCGCGCCGGATCACCGTCGGTGGCGGCAGCCGAGAGGGCATCGGGGCGCGCTTCATCAAGCCCTGAACCGGGGGTCTTGAAAGCCCCGATCCCCCTCCCCAACTATCAGCTATCCGGAGTGCCTGAGACAGGGCTCCGGCGTGTTCCAGCCGCCTGTCCCATGCCGGGAAGGCGCATCACATATGGTATCGCTCAATGGAGGATGACCCATGCGTCACTTTGATTTCGCACCGCTTTATCGCGCAACCGTCGGCTTCGACCAGATCGCCGACCTGATGGACCGGGCGCTGACCAGCGACGTCGCCCAGCCGACCTATCCGCCCTACAACATCGAAAAGACCGCGTCGGATTCCTACCGCATCTCGATCGCCGTGGCCGGCTTCGCGGATGACGACCTCTCGGTCGAGCTGAAAGAGCATCAGCTTGTCGTGTCGGCCCGCAAGGCCGAGGAGGACGAGGCCCGCAGCTACCTGCACCGCGGCATCGCCACCCGCGCCTTCGAGCGCCGCTTCACCCTTGCCGACCACGTGCGCGTGACCGGTGCGGTGCACGAGAACGGGATGCTGCACATCGACCTCAAGCGCGAGATCCCCGAGGCCCTGAAGCCGCGCCGGATCGAGATCGCCCGCGCCTCCGGCACCCCGGCGCTGGAAAAGGACGTGGTCGACAGCAAGTCGGTGAACTGACCGCAACCCGACAATCGCCTGCAGGGCCCCGGCATCCGCCGGGGCCTTTTTGCATGAAACGGGGGGCCGGTCTCAGTGTGGCGTCAGCGCGCAGCAGCCGCTCACCGCGCGGCTGATCTGGCCCGTCAGCACCAAGGTGGCCGCAAGCCCATAGAGGCGGTCGGACATGCCGTCGCTGCACGCAGCCTCCGGGGTGACGACGAGGGTCGCCTGCAGGTCCGGCGCCGCCGCCACCGAGACGAACGGATGCAGCCCGCCATCGACGCGCCGGGTCTGCCCCGCCATCAGCGTCACCGGATCCCCGTCAGGCTCCGACCAGCGCGCAACCTTGTCGGGGTCGACACGGTAGCTCCAGAACGGTTCGGTGCCGAAGCAGCCCAGCTCGGCGGCATCGGGCATGGCGCTGCCCGGCTGCATCTCGAGGAACGAGAGCGACGCCCAGCCGCTGCCCTCGCCGGTGTTGAGCCGGCCCCAGGTGCCGGCCTCGTTGATGGCGGTGATCTCGATATCGGTGGCGTCGGGCGCCAGCGTGCCGACCTGCACCGCGTCGGCCTCGGGTGCTGCGCGGATGTTGAGGTGGTCACCGCCCGCCACGCCGGTCACGTCATAGAGCGCGGGCGCCTCCTGCGCGGCGCTGGCGCCGGCGAGGCAGGTGGACAGGCAAAACAGTACGGTTCGGAACATCGGTGGGCCCTCCTTTGAGACGATCGAACGCGCGGTCCGGCCCCGTGGGAGACGGACCTTACCGCCGGGCGCTCCAGCTCGCCGAGGCGTGCTTGCGCGTGTAGAACTCTCCCATAAGGCCAATCATGATGAGAACCAGCGACAAGTACAGGGCATATTCCCAATCGGAATTGCGCGGGTTGTAGTCGACGAAGGCATATCCGCGCGACTGGTCAATGGTGTGGAACAGCGGGTTCCAGTCGAACATCACCAGCATGTAGCTGGGCAGCGTGTTGGCCACGAACATCTTGCCCGAGGCAATCATGTTGGCGCGCTGATAGACGGTTGAGAGGATCTGCACCGGGGTCGGGAACCACGGCTTGGCGGCAAGGAACACCATGCCGATCGCCGCGCCCGAGAACCACGACAGCAAAATCATCGCCATGCAGCCGATGGGATCGTGGATCTCCTGCATGACGAAGGGATTGAACGCCACGTCATAGACGAACAGGATGAACACGAGGCTCAGGATCTGGATGTAGAGCGTGCTCAGCATCGCCGAGGCGATGGCGATAGCGGTGTTCATCGGCGCGTGCTGCATCATCGGGCTGGCCGGCCCCTCGGAGCCCACCACCGCGCTCAGCGTCTTGGTGTGTGTCATGTAGAGGAACACGCCGGTCATGATGTAGATCATGAAATCGCCGCGGATCGCCGTGCTGCGCATTCCGAGGATCTGGAACATGAAGTAGAAGGCCAGCACGAAGATGATGGTCTGCAGCATGTTCATGAAGAGCGCCATGAAGGCGTTGCCATGGGTCCGGCGGACCGCGCGCACCGAATTGTGGTAGATCAGTTCGGAGATGTAGAGCGCGGAACCCAGCCGCGAGCGCGGCTTCGTGGTCTGAAACATGGCAAAACTGCTCCGAAGCCGGCGGGTGCGACGGGTCTTTCTTGCCCATCTTGGTCGAGGAAAGCATAAGGATTCGTGGCTGCCAACGCAAACATTGCGCCGCCGCGGTAAAGGAGAACCACTTTGAATTACGAAACTCTTGTTCGGGTCATGCGCCGCCTCGCCCTCGAAGCCGGCGACAAGATCATGGAGATTTACGAAAGCGACGATTTCGAAGTGAAGTCGAAATCCGACGCCAGCCCGGTCACCGAGGCCGACGAGGCCGCCGACGCGCTGATCTCCGCCGGCCTGCGCGAAAACTTTCCCGACACCGCTCTGGTCACCGAGGAACAGGCCGACAGCCACACCCAGGACGCGATGACCTTCCTCATCGTCGACCCGCTCGACGGCACCAAGGAGTTCGTGCAGCGCCGCGGCGATTTCACCGTGAACATCGCCTATGTCGAGGACGGCGTGCCGACCCGCGGCGTGGTCTATGCCCCCGCCAAGGGCCGCATGTTCTACACCACCGCCACCGGCAGCTCGGTCGAGGAGACCGGCCCGTTCGACAAGGACACCGTGGGCGAGACCACTCCGATGAAGGTGTCGGACGCGGACAACAGCGCGCTGATGGTGGTGGCCTCCAAGTCGCACCGCGATCAGGCCACCGACGATTACATCAACAAGTACGAGGTGAGCGATTCCAAGACCGCCGGCTCGTCGCTGAAGTTCTGCCTCGTGGCCACCGGAGAGGCGGATCTCTACCCGCGCCTTGGCCGCACCATGGAGTGGGACACCGCCGCGGGCCATGCCGTGCTGAACGGTGCCGGCGGTCGGGTCGTGCGCTTCGACGACCACTCCCCGCTGGCCTATGGCAAGCCGGAATTCGCCAACCCGTTCTTCATCGCCTACGCCCCGGGCGTGGAGCTGAAGGAAGGCTGATCCGGCGATGGGCGTGCTCCCGGTCAGCGTGGTGATCGTGAGCCGGGGCCGCCCCGGCGCATTGTCGCTCTGCCTGACCGGCGTGGCGCAGCTCGATTACCCGGCCTTCGAGGTGATCGTGGTGGCCTGCCCCGAGGGCGCCGCCGCGGTCGCCGCACGCCCCGACGCGGACCGGATCAAGCTTGTCGCCTTCGACGCGCCCAACATCTCGGCGGCGCGCAATCTCGGCATTGCCGCGGCCGCCGGCGAGGTGATCGCCTTCCTCGACGACGACGCGGTGCCCGAGCCGATATGGCTCGCGCATCTCTGCGCCCCCTTCGCCGACCCGCAGGTCGCGGCGGCGGGCGGCTATGTCCGGGGGCGCAACGGCATCGATTACCAGTGGCGGGCGCAGGGTGTCACCGCCCGCGCGCAGGAGCGTGACCTGCCCATCGAGGGCAGCGCGCCGCGCATCCTGCATGGCCGCCCCGGCGTCGCGGTGAAGCTGCAGGGCACCAACATGGCGCATCGGCGCAGCGTGCTGGCCCAGATGGGCGGCTTCGACCCGGCCTTCCGCTTCTTCCTCGACGAGACCGATCTCGACATGCGCCACGCCGCCGAAGGTCACGCCGTGGCCATCGTGCCGCTGGCCGAGGTGCATCACGGCTATGCCGAAAGCCCGCGCCGCGCCGCCGACCGCAGCCCGCGCGACCTCACCGAGATCGGCGCCTCGCTGGCGGTGTTCCTTTCCAAGCACTGCCCGGAAGCCGAACGCCGCATGGCATGGCTGGCGCTGCGCGAGGCCCAGCGCCAGAGGCTGCTGCGCTTTCTGCAGCGCGGCCCGCTCGGCCCCGACGACGTCCTGCGCCTGATGCGCGGCCTCGAGCGGGGCTGGACCGAGGGGCTGGCGCGACCCTTTGGCGATCTGCCGCCGCTGCCCGAGGCAAGCGCGCCGTTTCTCGCCTATCCCGGACGACCCGGGGCGCCGCGCCGCGTTCTCTCGGGACGTGTGTGGACCCGCAGGGCCATGCGCCGCGACGCGGCCCGCCACGCCACGGACGGCGAGATCGTCAGCGCCTACCGGTTCTCCCACACGGCACTGTTCCACACGCTCAGGTTTCGCCCGGAAGGGTATTGGGAGCAGATCGGCGGCCTTTGGGGCCGCAGCGAGCGCTCCGGCGCGGCGTTCCAGCCGCACGGCTTTGCGGCACGTGTGCGGGCGGAAATGGCCCGTGTCGCGCCCGTTCGGGACCGCAAAGAGCGAATTTAAGGCACCGCAATCATTCAATCTAGGGCTGATTTGTCGCGAATTTGACCCGTTTGCGCGCTATCCCTTACATGGTAGAGAATCAGACGAAGACCAGCGTGTGCGTGTCAACGTCGCGTGACGATTTTAGGAGCAGACTATTATGAGCAACAAGGTCACCAAGGCGATCTTCCCGGTGGCGGGACTCGGAACGCGTTTTCTTCCGGCGACGAAGTCGGTTCCGAAGGAGATCATGACCCTCGTCGACCGGCCGCTGGTGCAATACGCGATCGACGAAGCACGTGCCGCGGGCATCAAGGAGTTCATCTTCGTCACCTCGCGCGGCAAGAACGCGCTCGAGGACTATTTCGACCACGCACCGCAGCTCGAGCAGGAGCTTGAAGCCAAGGGCAAGGACGAGCTGCTCGCCGTTCTCAAGGACACCTACATGGACTCGGGCGAGATCGCCTATATCCGCCAGCACAAGGCGCTGGGGCTCGGCCACGCGGTGTGGTGCGCCCGCCGCCTGATCGGCGACGAGCCGTTCGCGGTGATCCTGCCCGATGACGTCATCGCCGCCGACACCCCCTGCCTGCAGCAGATGGCCGAAGCCTATCAGGAGACCGGCGGCAACATGGTCGCCGCGATGGAGGTGCCGTCCGACAAGGCCTCGTCCTACGGCATCCTCGACGTGCAGGAAGACATGGGCTCGATGGTTTCGGTAAAGGGCATGGTCGAGAAGCCCAAGGCCGGCGAGGCGCCGTCGAACCTCGCGGTGATCGGCCGCTACATCCTGTCGCCGAAGATCCTCGACAACCTCGACGCCAAGACCGCCGGCGCCGGCGGTGAGATCCAGCTCACCGATGCCATCGCCAAGGAGATCGGCAGCCCGGAAGGCGTTTACGGCTATCGCTTCAACGGCCAGCGCTACGACTGCGGCTCCAAGGCGGGCTTCCTGCAGGCCACCGTCGCCTTCGGCCTGTCGCGCGACGACCTGCGCGACGATCTCGAAGCCTACCTCCACGAGGTGGTGTCGGCCCGCAAGGCCGCGCAATAAGCGGGCCGGGCCGAGACATGTCCAACGTACTGGTCACCGGGGGGGCGGGCTATATCGGCTCGCACGCCTGCAAGGCGCTCAGGGCCGCCGGCTTCACGCCGGTGACCTATGACAACCTCGTCACCGGCTGGAAGGATGCGGTCAAGTTCGGCCCGTTCGAGCAGGGCGAGCTGTCCGACCGGGCCCGGCTCGACGCGGTCTTCGCGCAATATGAACCGGTGGCGGTGATGCATTTCGCCGCCCTCAGCCAGGTCGGCGAGGCGATGTCCGAGCCAGGCCGCTACTGGCGCAACAATGTCGAGGGCTCGCTGACGCTGATCGAGGCCGCCACCGCGGCGGGCTGCCTGAACTTCGTGTTCTCCTCGACCTGTGCCACCTATGGCGAGCATGACAACGTGGTGCTCGACGAGGGCACGCCGCAGGAGCCGCTCAACGCCTACGGCGCCTCCAAGCGCGCGGTCGAGGACATCCTGCGCGATTTCGGCGCCGCCTACGGCCTCAAACACGTGATTTTCCGCTACTTCAACGTGGCCGGTGCCGATCCCGAGGGCGAGGTGGGCGAGCATCACCGCCCCGAGACCCACCTGATCCCGGTGATGCTCGAGGCGATCGACGGCACCCGCCCGGCGCTCACCATCAACGGCACCGATTACGACACCCCCGACGGCACCTGCGTCCGCGACTACGTGCACGTGATGGACCTCGTCGATGCGCATGTGCTCGGCCTCAAGTGGCTGCAGGACGGCAAGGAAAGCCGGGTGTTCAACCTTGGCACCGGCGATGGCTTCTCGGTGCGCGAGGTGATCGACGCCTCGCGCGCGGTGACCAACCGCGAGGTGCCTTACTCCGAAGGCCCGCGCCGTGCCGGTGACGCCACCAAGCTGGTCTCGGGCTCGACCCGCGCCGCCGCCGAGCTGGGCTGGACACCCGAGCGCTCGACCATGCCCCAAATGATCGCCGACGCATGGCGCTGGCACCAGAATGGACATTACGAGGGCTGATCCGCCCCCACGCCTTCTGGATCTGACGCGCCTCGTCTCGCGCGCCGGACGGCCCTTCACGGGGATCGACCGGGTCGAATACGCCTATCTCAGGCGCTTGCTGCGCAGCGGCCCGCTCTACGGTCTGGTGCGCAGCTCTCTGGGGTATCTGCTGCTCGACCGGCGCGGCTGCGCCGAGCTGAAGCGCCGCATCGATGGTGACGACTGGGCCGCCCCCGATCTTCTGGCAAAGCTGCGCAGGCTCGATCCCGGACGCGCCGGCGCCGAGCGCGCGCTGCGCGCCGTTGCAGTGGCCCGCTGCCTGCCGCGCGGACTGGTCGCGATGCTCCGCAGGCAGCTGCCCGCCGGCACGCAGTACCTCAACATCGGTCACACCAATTTCACTGATCGCACCATCGCGGCGCTGCGCGGCATTCCGGGCATCCGCATCGCCGTGCTGCTGCACGACACGTTGCCGCTGGACGTGCCCGAGCACCAGCGCCCCGGCATTCCCGAGCGGTTCGAGGGCTTTCTCACGCGGGTCGGCCGCCATGCGGATCTGGTGATCTGCAACTCGCACCAGACCGAGCGCGACCTGCGCCGCCACCTGCCAGACAGCGCGGCACAAAGCGTCGTGGCGCATCTTGGCATCGATCTGCCCACAGCGACCATCGCCCCCGGCGGGCCGTGGCAGGGCAGACCCTATTTCGTCGCGCTCGGCACCATCGAGCCGCGCAAGAACCACGCGCTGCTTCTCGACATCTGGGAGCAGCAGCGCCCGCCGGCCGATCTGCTGATCTGCGGCAGCCGCGGCTGGAACAACGACGCCGTCTTCGCCCGGCTCGATGCCGGCATCGCCGGCGTGCACGAGCTGCCGGGCCTCGATGACGGGCAGATCGCCGCGCTACTGAAAGGCAGCGCCGGGATGCTGTTCCCCAGCCTTGCCGAAGGCTACGGCCTGCCGCCGATGGAGGCCGCCTGCCTGGGGGTGCCGGTGCTCGCGAGCAACCTTTCCGTGCTGCGCGAAGTGCTTGGGGATATTCCCGTTTACGCTCCGGTGGCGGACCGGTATCTTTGGGCCCAGTTGATAACAACGATGGCCGAGGATCACCGGGCAGGACAGGGCGCGGCACCAGACGCGGCGGCGGCATTCGCCCCGCCAAGCTGGGACGCGCATTTCGAGACCGTGTTCACCCTGATCTGACAGCCGCAGGGGAACGCGGCCGGAGCTTCCGGTCGGACGAGGGCGCACAGTGAGTGCATGGCAGTCATACCGGCTGAGGCTTCAGCGCAAGCGCTGGCGCATCCGCGCCCTGCGCAAAAGCCGCGAACTGGTTCCCGTCAGCGACCGCACCGCCACCCTGCGCCCGAGCGATCTTCTGGTGTTCTGCACCCAGCGCAACGAGGGCATCCGCCTGCCCTATTTCCTGAAATACTATCGGGACATGGGGGTGAACCACTTCTTCTTCGTCGACAATGACAGCACCGACGGCTCGCTCGAGTACCTGTCGCGGCAGGAGGACGTCTCGGTCTGGAGCAGCCGGGGCAGCTACAAGCGCGCCCGCTTCGGAATGGACTGGATCAACGTCCTGCTGCGCAGATATGCCCATGGCCACTGGGCGCTGACCGTCGATCCCGACGAGTTCTTTCTCTACCCGTTCTGCGACACGCGGCCCCTGCGCGCCCTGACCGACTGGCTCGATGCCTCCTCGATAAAGAGCTTCTCGGCCATGCTGCTCGACATGTATCCCAAGGGCCGGATCGACGCGCAGCCCTATACCCGCGGTCAGAACCCGCTCGAGATTGCGTCGTGGTTCGATGCCGGCAACTACACGATCACCCGCAACAAGCGCTTCGGGAACCTGTGGATTCAGGGCGGCCCACGTGCGCGCGTCTTCTTTCCCGACCGCCCCGAACGGGCGCCCGCGCTGAACAAGATCCCGCTGGTGAAATGGGACCGGCGCTACACCTATGTCAGCTCGACCCACATGCTGCTGCCGCGCGGGCTCAACGCGGTCTACGACGAGTGGGGTGGCGAGAAGGCCAGCGGCCTGCTGCTGCACACCAAGTTCCTCGACACCTTCGGCGCCAAGGCCGAGGAAGAACTGAACCGGCGCGAGCACTATGCCGGCTCGACCGAGTATCTCGCCTATGCCGCCGGCATCCGGGACAACCCCGAGCTCTGGTGCAAGTGGTCCGAGAAATACATCAACTGGCGCCAGCTCGAGATCCTCGGCCTGATGTCCAAGGGGAACTGGGCATGAGCGTCGGCATCGTGATGCTGGTGCACACCGCGTTCGACCGCGCCGAGCAGGTCGCCCGGCACTGGACCCGCGCCGGGTGCCCGGTGGTGATCCATGTCGACAGCATGGTGCCCGAGACGATCCATGACGGCTTCGTGCGCGGTCTTGCGGATCAGCCGGACGTGCACTTCTCGACGCGCCACCGCTGCGAATGGGGCACCTGGGGGCTGGTGGCCGCGGGACAGGATGCCTCCGAGCTGATGCTCGAGCGATATCCGGACGTGCGCCACGTCTACCTAACCTCCGGCTCCTGCCTGCCGCTGCGCCCGATCGAGGAGCTGATCGCCTATCTCGATGAGCGCCCGCACACCGATTTCATCGAAAGCGCCACCACCGCCGACGTGCCCTGGACGGTGGGCGGGCTCGACCACGAGCGCTTCACCCTGTTCTTCCCGTTCTCGTGGCGCAGGAACCGCCTGCTCTTCGACCGGTCCGTCGCGTTGCAGCGCCGCATGGGCTTTCGCCGCCAAATCCCCAAGGGCGTGGTGCCGCATATGGGCAGCCAGTGGTGGTGCCTCACCCGGCAGACCCTCTCGGCGATCCTGCAGGACCCGGAGCGGCCCCGGTTCGACCGCTACTTCAAACGCGTCTGGATCCCGGACGAGAGCTATTTCCAGACCCTCGCGCGGCGCCACTCCAGCAATATCGAGAGCCGCTCCCTGACGCTGTCGAAGTTCGATTTCCAGGGCAAGCCGCATATCTTCTACGACGATCACCTGCAGCTTCTGCGCCGCTCCGATTGCTTCGTGGCGCGCAAGATCTGGCCCCATGCAGAGCGGCTCTACGACGCCTTCCTCAACCATCCCGAAACGGCGCAGACCCGGCAGGAGCCCAACCCCGGCAAGATCGACCGTATCTTTGCCAAGGCGGTGGACCGGCGGACCCGCGGCCGCACCGGGCTTTACATGCAGTCGCGCTTTCCCAATTACGGCTGGGAGAACGGGCTGACGGCTGGAAGGTACTCGGTCTTTCAGGGCTTTTCCGACCTGTTCAAGGAGTTCGAGACCTGGCTCGCCCGCGCCACCGGCGCGCAGGTGCACGGCCACCTCTTCGGCCCGGAACGGGCCGAGTTCGCCGGCGGGCAGTGCATCCTGAACGGCGCGCTGCCGGACACCGCCGCGCTGCGCGACGCCAACCCCAAGGCGTTCCTCACCAACCTGCTGTGGAATACGCGCGGCGAGCGGCAGTGCTTTCAATACGGGCCGCACGACACGCCCCAGATCCTCTGGGACATGGCCCGCGATCCCAACGCCCAGATCAGCGTGATCTCGGGCGCCTGGGCGGTGCCGCTGTTCCGGTCGAAGGCCAGCTTCGCCGACCTGCGGGCCGAGGCGGCGCAGCTTCAGAAGGTCGAGCACAAGATGCTCGACCAGCTGCGCGCCCCCGAGGCCAAGGCGCGGATCCAGATCTGGACCATGGCGGAGTTCATCGAGGCCCCGATGGAGGCGCTGCAGATGGTCCTCGAGGAGATCGGCCAGACGCCGCAACGCCGCCTTGCCGAGGCGCCGGTGATGGAGGACCTCGCCGGATTCGGCGGCTTCCTGCAAAATCTCAAGAATCAGGGGATGCACCCCTACCTGATGGGCGATTTCCCGGTGGAGCACGCCCCGCGCACGCCCCGCCGCGCCGCGCGCAAACCGTATCTCGCAAGGAAGTAAGCCGCCATGTCCGACCGTTTCGACAGTTTCGTGGTCTTCGCCGAGATGCGGACCGGCTCGAATTTCCTCGAGGCCAACCTCAACGCCATCGATGGGCTGAACTGCCTTGGCGAGGTGTTCAACCCGCATTTCATCGGCTACCCGAACGCCGAGGACGTGCTCGGCGTCACGCAGGCCGAGCGCGACCGCGACCCCTTGGGGCTGCTGAACGAGATCCGCGGCTATGCCGGCGGCCTCGCCGGCTTCCGCTTCTTTCACGATCACGACCCGCGCATCCTGCCCGCCATTCTCGAGGACGCGCGCTGCGCCAAGATCATCCTCACCCGCAACCCCGTCGACAGCTATGTCAGCTGGAAGATCGCGCAGGCCACCGGGCAGTGGAAGCTGACCAACGTCAAGACCCGCAAGGACGCCAAGGCGCAGTTCGATGCGGACGAGTTCGAAGTCCATCTCGACGCCCTGCAGGCGTTTCAGATCACCCTGATGAACGCGCTGCAGACCTCGGGGCAGACGGCGTTCTACGTCGCCTACGAGGATCTGCAGGACGTGGCGGTGATGAACGGGCTGGCGCGCTGGCTGGGCGCCGCCTCGGAGCTCGACAGCCTCAACACCGCGCTGAAGCGGCAGAACCCCGAGCCGATCTCGCAGAAGGTCGAGAACTACGCCGAGATGGCGCAGGCGCTGGCGCGGCTCGACCGGTTCAACCTGACGCGCACCCCGAACTTCGAACCGCGACGCGGACCGGCGGTGCCGGGCTATGTGGGCGGCGCGCGGACGCCGCTGCTCTACATGCCGCTCAGGTCCGGCCCGGAAGAGGCGGTGCGAAACTGGATGTGTGCGCTCGACGACGTCTCGGAGGAGGCGCTGGTGCGCGATTTCACCCAGCAGAGCCTGCGGCAATGGAAGCGCGAGCGCCCGGGCCACCGCAGCTTCACCGTGCTGCGCCATCCGCTGGCGCGGGCACATGATGCGTTCTGCTCGAAGATCCTCAGCACGGGCAAGGGCAGCTACAAGGGCATCCGCAAGACCCTGCGCCGCGCCCACAACCTGCCGATCCCCGAGGGCGAGCCCGGCGCCGATTACACGCTCGAGGCCCATCGCGAGGCTTTCACCGCCTTCCTGCACTTCCTCAAGGCCAACCTCGCCGGCCAGACCGCCGTGCGGATCGACGGCCACTGGGCCAGCCAGTCGCAGGCGCTTCAGGGCATGTCCGAGCTGACCCTGCCCGACATGCTGGTGCGCGAGGACGAAATGGCGAGCTACCTGCCCGCGCTGGCGATGCAGGTCGGCCATCCCGCGCCGCCGGATCCCGTCGCGGTGCCCACGCAAGCGCCCTACGCGCTGGCGCAGATCTACGACGACCAGATCGAAAGCGCCGCGCGCGAGGCCTACCAGCGCGATTACGTGATGTTCGGCTTCGGCGACTGGGGCTGAGGCGACTGGGGCTGACCGCGCCGGGCACCGACAACACTGAATGGCGCGGCGACGTCGGGTGGCGCCGCGCGCAGGGCTTGCAATGTCGGAATGGTGAGCGAAGGTCGTGCCGACCGGGCGCACCCGGTCGAGGACCGGTGGCTCAGGCCGCCTGCGACGAGCGATCCTCGGTGAGGATGGCGTGCAGTGTGGCGGCGTCGGGGTTGGCGCGCAGCTTGTTGCACAGCGCCGCGTCGCGCAGCGTGCGCGAGACCAGTGCCAGCGCCTTGAGATGCTCGACCCCGGCATCGGCGGGGGCGAAGAGCGACAGCACCACGTCGACCGGCTGACGGTCGACGGATTCGAACTCCACCGGCTTTTCGAGAAGAATGAAGACACCCTTCACCCGGTCGAGCCCGTGCATCCGGGCGTGGGGAAGGGCGACGCCATGGCCCACACCGGTTGGGCCAAGGCTTTCGCGTTCCATCAGCGCCTCGATGACCGAGGGAGCCGAGAGCGCATAGGCGCTTTCGGCGAGATCCGCGATGTCATGCATCAGGCGCTTCTTACTGCTGGCCGCAGCAACGACCTTCACCGCTTGCGGTTTCAGAAGTTCCAAGAAGGTCATAGACCGCCTTTCACTGTCTGTTCTGGGGCGATTCAGGCCGCGGCACGGGCGATCTCTTATGGATCGATCCAGCCGATGTTGCCGTCGTCGCGACGATACACGACGTTCACCCCATCCTTTTTCTCATTGCGGAAGACCAGCACGGGGGCCCCGGCCAGTTCCATCTGCATAACGGCTTCGCCCACCGTCAGCGATGGAATCTGGGTCTCCATCTCCGCGACAATGATCGGCTGCAGCGACTCCGGTTCGTCATCATGCGACTCGGCTTCGCCGGCGAGGATATACGAGGCTGCTCCGAAGAGTTCAACGGGCTGGGCGCGATCCTTGTGGTGGTCTTTCAGGCGGCGCTTGTAGCGGCGCAGCTGCTTGTCCACCTTCTCGGCCACACCGTCGAAGGAGGCGTAAATCTCGGTCGCCTTGTCCTTGGCCGAAGAGGTCAGGCCGGTGGACAGGTGTACCGTGACTTCGCAGATATACTCATGTGCGCTTTTGGAAAAGGTGATGGTCGCATCCGTGGGCCGGAAGGCGTACTTCTCCAGGACCGTGCCCAGCTCGTTCTTGACGTGAGTCTGAAGGGCTTCGCCGATATCGATCTGCTTTCCCGTGATCTGATAGCGCATGTTTGTTTCCTTCTCTTCTTTGGACCCGACTACAGTCCCTGCCTTACTGGCAGGTTAGATCTGGTGACGGATCATGGGAGACGCAAGGCAACCGCAGCAAAGTCCCCTTTTTTCCTCTCCTAGAGGCGCTTCGTTCAGACATGCGAAACTGCGCTGCGTCATGGCTATATTTGACGTGAAAGCGGGTCGTCCTGTCAATGATCTGTCGCAAACCCTCGTCAATTCGCGCAGTCACTCGGAAAGAATCCGCCTCAGCCGATCCGGAAGTTCTCGCCCAGATAGACGCGGCGGACATTCTCGTTTTGCACCACCTCGGCGGGGGAGCCGGACATCAGCACCTTGCCGTCATGCAGGATATAGGCGCGGTCCACGATCTCGAGCGTTTCGCGCACGTTGTGGTCGGTGATGAGCACGCCGATGCCGCGTGTCTTGAGGTCCGAGACGAGCATCCGGATGTCGTTGACGCTGATCGGATCGACCCCGGCGAAGGGTTCGTCAAGCAGCAGGTACTTGGGACTGGCGGCAAGGCAGCGGGCGATCTCGACGCGGCGGCGCTCGCCGCCCGACAGCGCCAGCGCGGGCGCACGGCGCAGATGCTCGATCGAGAATTCGCCCAGAAGCTCCTCGAGCCGCTCGCGGCGGCGGTGCCGGTCCCGCTCGGCGATGTCGAGCACGGCGGTGATGTTGTCCTCGACCGAGAGGCCGCGGAAGATCGACATCTCCTGCGGCAGGTAGCCGATGCCGAGCCGGGCGCGGCGATACATCGGCATCCACGTGGCATCGCGCCCGTCGATGGTGACCTTGCCGCCCTCGGGGTTCACCAGCCCGGCCACCGCGTAAAAGGTCGTGGTCTTGCCCGAGCCGTTGGGCCCGAGCAGCGCCACCACCTCGCCCCGGTCGAGATCGAGGGTCACGTCGCGGATCACGACGCGCTTCTTGTAGCTCTTGCGCAGGTTCCGCACGCGCAGGCCGCTCTCGCCTTCGGTCACGGTCAGATCAGGACGGGCCATCGGTACGTCGTTACTCTTCCAGATATTATTGTTGTTGGTCGTCCGCACCCTGCGAGATCACCGTGCGCACGCGCCCCGTCATCTGCGCGGTGCCGTCACCAAGGTTCACGATCATGCGCTCGGAGGTCAGGGCGTTCGGACCCTGCGTGAGCAGAACGTTGCCCGTCATCACGACGCTGCCGTCATCGATGTCGTAATCGGCGCGCTCGGCCTCGGCAGCCTCTTCGCCGCTGACCAGCGTGACCCCGCCGCTTGCCTCGAGCCGCGCGATGCGGTTGCCCGCCTCGTCGAACACCACGAGGACGCGCGGCGCGGCGAGCCGCATCTCGCCCTGCCCGATCACCACGTTGCCGGTATAAAGCGCGGTGCCGTCCGACTGGTTGACCTCAAGCTGATCGGCGCTGACCTCGACCGGCGCGTCGGTGTCCTGCTGCATCCCCCCGAAGGCGACCTGCGCACCCTGCGCCAGAGCCGGCCCCGACAGGGCGAGAAGCACGGCGGCGAAGGTCAGAAATCGGAACATGCTGGAACCCCTATGGATCTTTCGGATCATATATCAGGTTTACGCCTTCGGTGAAAAGCAGTTGCACGTCCTCGCCGGTTTCGCTCGGCGTGATAGTCAGCTTCCCGGCGGTGAAACTCCCCGCCGGCCCCTCGCCCGAGACCGGCGCGAGGGTCTCGGCCTCGATTTGGTCGAGCGCCGTGCGCAGGCGCTCGGTGTCGATCCGGTAGCCGGTGCTGCTCTCGATCCGCACCTTACCCTCGAGATCGGCGCTCTGTTCGCCACTGCTAACAACCGCCCGGTCGGAGCGCAGGGTGATGCGGCTGCCGTCGGACATGTCGATGTCGATGTCGAGCTGGTGCGCGAGCACGTCCTGGAGATCGTCGGACAGCGGCTCGGCGCTGTCGGCCGTGAGGATAAGCTGATCGCCGCGCGCGGTCAGACCGGCATAGCGCGGCGCTAGGATCTGCTGCCGCGCCGGCCCGTCGGGGTTGTCGGGATCGGCAAAGGGAATGCTCGGGGCCGGATCATTGCTGCGGCTGACGAGGAACAGGGTCGAGAGCAGCGCAAGCGCCACCAGCGGCAGAAGGAGCTTCAGCCAGCCGATCACATAGGAATAGGTGTCCCCGCGCGGTGCCATCGGTTCAGGAATGCGCGAAGATGTCGGTGCCCGGCCAGCCCTCGAGATCAAGGCGCGCCCGGGTCGGCAGGAAGTCGAAGCAGCTTTGCGCCAGCGCGCTGCGGCCCTCGCGGGCAAGCATGGCATCGAGCGCCTCGCGCAGCTTGTGCAGGTGCAGCACGTCCGAGGCGGCGTAGTCGCGCTGCGCCTCGGTCAGGGTCTCGGCGCCCCAGTCGCTGGACTGCTGCTGCTTCGAGATGTCGACCGACAGCAACTCCTGCGTCAGCGACTTGAGTCCGTGCCGGTCGGTATAGGTGCGCACGAGGCGGCTGGCGATCTTGGTGCAGTAGACCGGCGCGGCCAGCGCGCCGAAGGCATGATACATCGCGGCGATGTCGAAGCGGCCATAGTGGAACAGCTTCAGCACGTTCTCATCGCGCAGCAGGCGGCAGAGGTTCGGCGCCTCCGTCTGGCCCTTTGCCACCTGCACGAGGTGGGCGTTGCCGTCCCCGGCGGAGAGCTGCATCACGCAGAGCCGGTCGCGATGCGGGTCGAGCCCCATGGTCTCGCAGTCGATCGCCACGACCGGGCCAAGATCGAGCCCGTCGGGAAGATCGCCCTTATAGAGGTGGTTCGCCATGACGGGCCCTTTCCAATATCGATACCGACCGGCCCGAAATAGGCCTGCCCCCCCCGGCTTGCAACTGAAGCTTGAGGATCGCGGCTGCCCCATTTCGCCGAATGAGGTCTCAAATGTGGCGCGATTCGGACCGAGTTGGGCGATTCGTGGGCGCTCAGACGCCGCGATTCGGACCGATTCTCACGTGTTTAACGACACCTGTAACATTCCGTGATCTCACATACTCTTCCTTAACGTGTCATTCGGAAGATTTTTTCAGGTCGCCTGATCGCGCTTTTGAGCCGGTCCGCGCCCGCCTCGAAGGCCGGTTCGCGCAACCTGCGAAAGACCTTCGCCGCGTCGAACCATGTCGCGGGCACTGTTTCCAAAGCTACCCCACGACGCGGCCCAGCTCGCCAAAGCCGGCTCAACGCCGCTCGGCTCGGGCGCGCTTTCGCGACGATGCTTTCTGTCTCTTGGATTTGTTTACTTTTTCGAAACCTGCGCTACGCCCGGTTGTTTCGACTGTTTCCATCAAGACCCCTGCCGAGACCACCCTTTTAAGGCGACTAGCGGTGCGCCTCGCAGGCTGCGAGACCCTCCACCGGAGACGGCATCCGCCCCGCCGGAGACGCCTGCCCCAATTCATCGCACAGGTCCGTGAACAAGACGTCTAAAGGTTAAATCAACTTTCAATTGTGGCGAAAACATGGAGTTGACCGGACCCGGCGGTGCGAGGCATAACCTTACAAGTCGAACGTATGGACACAGTTTCGACACTCTAGGGCACTGGGGTTTGGTGCTTCCATTTTGGGAGTTGTGGTGAGTTTGCTTTGGCCTTGTTTCGGCCAGAAAATCTTCTGAGAGCCTGAACGCGCCGCGCGCTTTGCCGGTCTTCGCTGTTTGCGGGGGCACGGGGCGCTGCGCCCTGCGTTCAGCCGGAAGAACATCCTTGCTAGCGACTTCGTCAATTTAGGCCTCGAGGAGGTTACATTGGCTATTCATATTCGCCGGCCGCTGCCGTCCGCTTCAGGGATCGAAGCTCTTATCGATGATGCCCTGTTTGCGGCCCCCATCGGCGCATCCTACGACCGTCTCACCAAGCGCGCTCTGGATATTACCATCGTGCTTCTGGGCGCACTGCCGGTGCTGCTCGTCACCGTCGTGCTTGCCGCGCTCATCGCGCTCGACGGCAAATCGCCTTTCTACCTGCAAAAGCGCGTCGGCCGGAATGGCCGCGTGTTCCACATGTACAAGCTGCGCTCGATGGTGGCCGATGCGGACAAGCGCCTCGAAGCCTATCTCGCGAGCGATCCCGCGGCCCGCGCCGAGTGGAACCACGCCCAGAAGCTGCGCCACGATCCGCGCGTGACCTGGATCGGCCGGCTGATCCGCAAGACCTCGCTCGACGAGCTGCCGCAGCTGTTCAACGTGCTGCGCGGAGACATGTCGCTGGTCGGACCGCGCCCGATGATGGTCGAACAGCAGGACCTCTATCCCGGCACCGCCTACTACGCGCTGCGCCCGGGCATCACCGGCTTCTGGCAAATCTCGGTGCGCAACGAATCGAGCTTCGCCGAGCGCGCCGGGTTCGATACCGACTACCTGCGCCAGCTGTCCCTCGGCACGGACCTCAAGATCCTCAGCCGCACCGTCCGCGTCGTGCTGAACGGCACCGGCTGCTGAGCCGAACGCACAGCGATATGCGATCAAGGCCCTCGCCATCGGCGGGGGCTCTTTTCTTTCCAGGGCTCAGTACTCAAGCTCCGCCGCCATGCACTGGCGCCCGTCCGCCCCGCGCACCCACGCGCTGCGCGCATCGCGACACAGCGTGACCTCCTCCCCCAGCGTCACCGGCGCGGTGGCCCGGAAGCGAAACGCCTTCAGCGGCGCCTGCTCCTCGGCCAGCAGCATCAGGAGCTGCGCCAGCAGCGGTCCGTGCACCACGAGATCGGTATAACCCTCGACCTCACGGGCGTAGTCGACATCGTAGTGGATGCGGTGGCCGTTGAAGGTCAGCGCGGAGTACCGGAACAACAGCGTGCTGTCGAAGCGCGCGATCCGTGCCAGCGTCTCGTCGCCGCGGGCCGTGGGTGGCACCGGGGCCGGCGCGTCCGGGGAGGGATCCTCGCGGTAAACGAGATCCTGCCGCTCCTCGACGCAGAGCGCCCCGCCCTGCCGGATCTCGTGCCGCACGGTGACGAAGGCGAGCGACCCGCTGCGGCCGGTCTTGCGCGCGACCGTCTCGCGCGCCGAGCGCTTCTCGGCCTCCTTCCCGGCCCGCAGGGGCGCGAGGAAGCGCAGCGCGCCACCGGCCCACATGCGGCGCGGCAGGCCCAGATCGGGGATCAGGCCGCCGGTGCGGGGATGGCCGTCGCGGCCCAGCCCCTCGGGCGGTTGCGCCTCCCAGAAATAAAGCTGGTGAAAGAACGGCGGCAGCGCATCGCCAGCGTCAAGCCGCTCGGAGCGGCCCAGCGCCGCCAGAAGCGCGTTGGCACGCGCCGGATCGAGCCTGTCCGTCAGGCGGGTTTCGGCTTTATCGTCGGGCATGAGCACCTCCCTGCAACAGGATCTAGACCACCCATGGCCCCCACCGTCCAGTCCCTAGACCATCTCGTCCTCACGGTGCGCGATCTTGGCGCCAAGCGCGCCTTTTATACCGAGGTGCTTGGCATGAGGGCCGAGCGCTTCACCCCCTCGGACGGCACGCGACGCTGGGCGCTGCATTTCGGGCACCAGAAGATCAACCTGCATCAGGCCGGGGCCGAGTTCCTGCCCAAGACCGCGCGCCCGACGCCGGGCGCGGGCGATCTATGCTGTCTCAGCGCCACCCCGCTGGCGGACTGGCAGGCGCATCTCAGAGCCAAGCGGATCGCCATCGAGGACGGCCCGGTGCGTCGCGGCGGCGCCGATGGGCCACTCCTGTCGCTCTAGCTCTGCGACCCGGACAGCACCCTGATCGCGCTGTCGAACCGGCTCTGAAACGAAAAACGCGCCGCGGGACAGTCCCGCGACGCGCCGATGTCAGCCGAAGAGCGCCGGATCAGGCGTTCGGCAGGATGACGATTTCCACGCGGCGGTTCTGCGCCTTGCCCTCGGCCGTCAGGTTCGACGCGATCGGCTGGGCTTCGCCGCGGCCGATGACCGAGATGCGGCGCGACGGCACGCCGCTCGAGACCAGCACGTTGGCGACGGTCTGCGCGCGACGCTGCGAGAGGCCCTGGTTGTAGCCGGCATCGCCGTCGCTGTCGGTGTGGCCGACAACCTGAACGCTGGTGTTCGGGTACTCGAGCAGCGAGGCGCCGACGGTACGGATGTCGGCCTGCAGGTCGCTGCGCAGGGTGTCGCTGTCGAAGCCGAACAGGATGTCCTGCGGCATGGTCACGATCAGGCGGTCACCGGTGTTGCGGATGCCGACATCGTTGCCGAGCTGCTGACGCAGTTCCGCTTCCTGCTTGTCGAGCTGGCTGCCGATCACGCCACCGGCGATGGCGCCCACGGCGGCCCCGGCGAGCGAGTTCTTGACGGCGTCGTCGTTGTTGCCGCCGATCAGGCGGCCAGCGGCTGCGCCGCCCAGTGCGCCGAGAAGGACACCCTGATTGGTGTTCCGATTGGGGTTGTTCTCGCCCATCATTTGGCCGTCGGTACAGGCGCTCAGCCCCATCACTGCGGCAAGGGAAAGAAGAATGGTTGTCTTGGCCCGGATCATGGTGTGCCTCTTGATCGTTGTGGCCCCCGCGGCGCGGGGGCGCTCCTCCTCAGTTATAGATCGACCATGCAACGGACCAACAGCGCTGTCACGTGGGTGTCGGCGGGTCTTTGCCCATCCGGGGCCTCACATCACGGTGATGCAACCGCTTCCCGGGCCTCGAGCCGTGCCGCTTCCCACGCGAGGATGGCGCGCTTGACCGGCAGCCCCCAGTGATACCCGCCAAGGCCGCCGGACTTGCGCAGCGCCCGGTGGCAGGGGATCAGCAGCGACACCGGGTTGCGCCCGACCGCCGTGCCCACCGCGCGCACCGCCTTGGGGCTGCCAACTGCCTGCGCAATCTCGGAATATGTGGTGACATGGCCCGAGGGCACCCGCATCAGCGCCTCCCAGACCTTGATCTGGAACGGCGCGCCGATGAGCACCAGAGGCACCTCGCCGCCGGCCCGTCCGAACGCCGCCTGCGCCCAGCCCTCGAGCGCCGGCCCGTCCTCGACATAGGCGGCGCCGGGCCAGCGGCCCTGCAGATCCGCCATGGTGGCCGCCTCCCCCGCCTCGGAGGCAAAGCCGATGCCGCAGATCCCGCTCTCGGTCGCCATCACCAGCGCGCGGCCGAAGAGGCTGTCGAACCAGCCCCAGCGAATCGTCAGGCCCTCTCCGCCGCGCCCATAGGCCCCGGGACTCATCGCCTCCCAGCGCAGGAACAGGTCGTGGAGCCGCCCGCCGCCCGAGAGTCCGGCCGCGTGCGCGGTCTCGAGCGTGGTGAAGCGCTCGGAGAGCAGGGCCTTGGCGTGCCCGAGCGTCAGGTACTGCTGGAAGCGCTTCGGAGACACACCGGCCCAACGCGAGAACAGCCGCTGGAAATGTGCCGGGCTCATGCCCATGCCCGCCGCCAGTTCCTCCAGCGTCGCCTGCGGCCCGGCGGCGTCGACCATCTCGATGGCGCGACGCATGACCTCGTAGTGATACCCTTGCGACGTCTCAGACATGATCCGGCTCCCGTAGTGCCACACCAGACTATGCCGCAGGACATGCGTGCGCGACCCGGTTCCTGCGCTTTCGGCGCACCGGGTCGCGACCGGGCGGGGCGCGCCCGGCTTGCCTTTCCGTCAGTACTCGTCGGAGGTCAGCACCTCGGCGTCCTGCTCCACGTTTGCGACCTTCTCGAGCGTGTTGATCGAGACATGCGGCCAGCCGATCAGGCCCGGGATGCCGTCGCGGCGCGGGAAGAAGTCGAGCATCACCACCTGCAGGTACTGCATCACCAGCTTGGGCTCGTCGCCGACCCCCGGCTCATCAAGCTCCATGATCCAGAAGGTCGCGTTCATCGAGGTCGCGTTGGCGTGCTTGACGATAAACGGAATGTTAAGGATACCCGCCGCCTCGGTGGCGCTGGTGGTCATGTCGAGCCGGGTGGTCCGCTTCACCTTGCCGGGGTCCGGCTGGGCGCCGCGCAGGAGCTCTTCGGGGTGCACCGGGTTGAAGCCGGGAAAGCCCGCTGTCC
Source organism: Salipiger bermudensis (assembly GCF_020171625.1). GTDB lineage: Bacteria > Pseudomonadota > Alphaproteobacteria > Rhodobacterales > Rhodobacteraceae > Salipiger > Salipiger bermudensis_B. Next base: position 505,230 of record NZ_JAIUZY010000005.1, on the reverse strand, counting down.
CCGCGGGGACGGTGCCGAAGAACGGGGTGTCGTGGAAGTGCTTGTAGGGCGCCATATAGGGGCTTTCGAGCGGCGTCAGCACGTCGTTCGCCCCACCGGCGGTGTCGTCGCGCGGCAACATGACCCCATCGGGGAAGCCGTTCACGGCCGGGATATCGGGCGGGCCGTCGAAAATGTCGACCGCGGCATCGAAGCGCCCCAGCGCCAGCAGCGAGTCGCCATGCGGCACCGTGCCGAGCCGGGCGATGTTGATGCCGTCGGTGGTGTGGTTGGTCATGAACAGGAACAGACCGGGTTCGTGGTGGATCGCCGCACCGGGATCGGCCAGTTTGTCGCTGGCGAGATCGGGGCCGCTCTTAGGAAACTCGTCGACCGCCACCTGCTCGACAAGCTGCTGGTAGTCGAGCGCCACGACCAACTGGTCGAGATCGCTCGGTCCACCGGCATCACGCTGGATGCCGCGGTTGGGCGCGCCCTTGTCGGCGGTGAAGAACTGCAGCGTCTCGCGGTAGTGGTTGACCATCAGCCGGTAATTGAACCCGGCGGGCGGCGGATCGGTGACGAAGGGAAGCGCGATGCAGTTCCAGCCGAACGGGACCTCGGCGTTGGTGTTCTTCCAGATCCCCGGCAAGAGCTTCAGCGGCCCGAGGTCATCGTCGAAGGGTTTGGCGATCTCGATATGGCGAGTCTTCGCACGGCTCACGGCCTCTGCATTCAACATGGCTAAATTCCTCGAATAAATTGTGACGTCAAAAAATAAGCGGCGGGCAGAGCGAAAATGGGGGCCGCCGCCGTGGGTGTTTCTATCATAAAAATACAATTTCAGATAGAGACCACTAAACCATAGGCTGTGTCTCGCCGTCCCACAGGCGCCGCACGGCCCGGCGCAGACCGCCACGATCGCTGCGTCCTCACGCGCAAACGGGTTGCCGCAGCGGGAAAAGCGTTTCATATCCCGTGGCATGGCCAAGCAGCTCGATTATCATACCCTGCGCGAGATCTTCACCCGCTTTCACGAGGCCGAGCCCGAGCCCAAGGGCGAGCTCGACCACGTCAACGCCTACACGCTGGTGGTGGCGGTCGCGCTCTCCGCTCAGGCCACCGATGCCGGCGTCAACAAGGCAACGCGCGAGTTGTTCAAGATCGCCGACACGCCCGAGAAGATGCTCGCGCTCGGCGAAGAGGGCGTGATCGAGCACATCAAGACCATCGGCCTCTACCGCAACAAGGCCAAGAACGTCATCAAGCTGTCGAAGATCCTGCACGAGCAGTATGGCGGCGAGGTGCCGTGCTCGCGCGCCGCGCTCGAGAGCCTGCCCGGCGTCGGACGCAAGACCGCCAACGTTGTGTTAAACATGTGGTGGCATTACCCGGCGCAGGCGGTCGACACCCATATCTTCCGCGTCGGCAACCGCTCGGGCATCTGCCCCGGCAAAGATGTGGTGGCCGTGGAGCGCGCCATCGAAGACAACATTCCCGTGGATTTCCAGCATCACGCGCATCACTGGCTGATCCTGCACGGGCGATACACCTGCGTCGCGCGCAAGCCGAAATGTCAGGCCTGCCTGATCCGCGACCTCTGCCAGTTCGAGGACAAGACCGTATGACCCTGACCCCGCAGCATCCGACCAAGAAGTACCAGGTTCTTGGCATCGGCAACGCCATCGTCGACGTGCTGACCCGCTCGGATGACAGTTTCCTCGAGATGATGGGGATCGAGAAGGGCATCATGCAGCTGGTCGAGCGCGAGCGCGCCGAACAGCTTTACGGCGCCATGGAGAACCGCGTTCAGGCGGCCGGCGGCTCGGTGGCTAACTCTCTGGCGGGGCTTGGCAATCTCGGTCTGCGCACGGGCTTTTTCGGACGCGTGCGCGACGACGCGCTGGGGCGCTTCTACGCGGATGCGATGGAGAAGGGCGGCACCGATTTCGTCAACCCGCCGGTCGCGGGCGGCGAGCTGCCGACCTCGCGCTCGATGATCTTCGTCTCGCCCGACGGCGAGCGCTCGATGAACACCTATCTCGGCATCTCGGCCGAGCTTGGCCCCGAGGACGTCGCCGAGGAGATCGCCGGCCAGGCAGAGATCATCTTCCTCGAGGGGTATCTCTACGACAAGCCCAAGGGCAAGGAGGCGTTCCTGCGCGCCGCCCGCACCTGCCGCAAGGCCGGCGGCCTTGCCGGGATCGCGATCTCGGACCCGTTCTGCGTCGAACGCCACCGCGAGGACTTCCTGAGCCTGATCGCCAACGAGATGGATTATGTCATCGGCAACGAGGCCGAGATCCGCTCGCTCTATCAGGACGACAATCTCGACAAGGACCTCGCGCGGGTCGCCGAGGTCTGCCCGCTGGTGGTCTGCACCCGCTCGGGCGATGGCGTGAGCATCGTCAAGGATGGCGTGCGCACCGACGTGCCGGTCACGAAGGTGGTTCCGGTCGACGCCACCGGCGCGGGCGACCAGTTCGCCGCCGGCTTCCTGTACGGTCTCGCCACCGGCGCCGACATGGCAACCGCGGGCCGCATGGGCACCGTGGCCGCCTCCGAGGTCATCAGCCATATGGGGCCCCGCCCGGAGGCCGACCTGAAAGCCCTGTTTCGGAAGAACAACCTGATCTAAGGCGCTTTTTACGACCGGTTCACGCGGAGGCGCTTCGCTGAATCAACCTCTGGCTGTACCATCGCCCTATTGGACATCCCCTGTAGAGCGAGTGTTGCCATGTTTGTTATCCTGCGCGACGAAAACGCCCCGCTTCGCAATCGCGCCCCGCGCCACGCGGCCCCGCCGAGCGCGCCGGGCTTCGGGACCGGCAGCCTCGATGCGCCGATGGCGTCTCCGGTCCCGCCGGCACCCAAGCTCGAATGCGCCGAGCTGAGCGCACGGGATCTGCGTGACGTGAGCCGCGACCCGGGCGTGACCGCGGTGGCCCGCGAGATGCCGACCCGGCTGATCGAGCCGCAGCCGCTCGACGAGGTGCGCGCCGAGGAGGCCGAGGCGGCATGGGGAATCGCGGCGGTCGGCGCGGACGTGACGGCCTTCACCGGCGCCGGGGTGCGCGTGGCGGTGCTCGATACCGGCATCGACATTGGCCACCCGGCCTTTGCCGGTGTCTCCCTCCACACCCGCGATTTCGCCGGCTCGGGCATCGAGGATGCCAACGGCCACGGCACCCATTGCGCCGGCACGGTGTTCGGGCGCGATGTCGACGGCACCCGCATCGGCGTCGCGCGCGGCGTCACCGATGCGCTGATCGGCAAGGTTCTGGGTGACGACGGCAGCGGCACGTCGGACATGCTGTTTCGGGCGATCAAGTGGGCCTCTGACGAGCAGGCGCAGGTGATTTCCATGTCGCTCGGCTTCGACTTTCCGGGCCTTGTCGAGCGCCTTGTCGATCAGGGCTGGCCGACGCTGCTGGCGGGGTCCGCCGCGCTCGAGGCCTACCGCCAGAACCTGCGCATGTTCGATGCGCTGATGGACATGCTGCGCGCGCAGGCGGCGTTCTCGGGCGGCACGGTGGTCTGTGCCGCCGCCGGCAACGAGAGCCGGCGCAACATCGATCCGGAGTTCGAGGTTTCGGCCTCGCTGCCGGCCGCCGCCTTTGGCGTGGTCTCGGTGGGCGCGCTGGGACAGGGACCCGCCGGGCTGAACGTCGCCTCATTCTCGAACACCAACCCGACCGTGTCTGGCCCCGGGGTCAACGTGATCTCTGCGGCGATCGGCGGCGGGCTGCGGCCGCTCAACGGCACCTCGATGGCCTGCCCGCACGTGGCCGGCATCGCGGCGCTGTGGTGGGAGGCGCAGCGCGCCTCGGGCAACCCCGCCTTTGCCGGGGCGGTGCAGGCGCGGCTGCTGGCGACCTGCACCACCGCCCCCATCGACCCGGCGACCGATGCGCTGGATCGCGGCCAGGGGCTGGTGCAGGCGCCCGCCATGGCCATCGGCTAGGCGCGGGACAAGGGCGCCTCAGTGCGCCTCGGCCCAGCTTTTGCCCTGCCCGGCATCGACCACCAGCGGCACGTCGAGCTTCACCACCGGCTCGGCGGCGCCCTCCATGACCGTACGCGCGGCTGCGATGAGATCGTCCTCGGCGCCCTTCTCGACCTCGAAGATCAGTTCGTCATGCACCTGCAGCAGCATGGTCGCGGGTAGCGTCTCGATGGCCTCGGGCATCCGGATCATCGCGCGCCGGATGATGTCGGCGGCGGTGCCCTGGATCGGGGCGTTGATCGCGGCGCGCTTGGCAAAGCCCGCGCGCGGGCCCTTGGCGGCGATCTCGGGGGTGTGGATCACCCGGCCGAACAGTGTCTCGACGCGCTTGTGCTCCTTGGCGAAGGCCACGGTGTCGTCCATGTAGGTCCGGATACCCGGGAAGCGCTCGAAATAGCGGTCGATGAAGCCCTGTGCCTCGCTGCGCGGGATGCGCAGGTTGCGCGCCAGACCGAAGCCCGAGATGCCGTAGATGACACCGAAGTTGATTGCCTTGGCCTGCCGGCGGATCTCCGAGGTCATCTCGTCCATCGGCACGTTGAACATCTCGGACGCGGTCATGGCGTGGATGTCCTGACCGTCGCGGAAGGCCTGCTTGAGCGCATCGATATCGGCCATGTGGGCGAGGATGCGCAGCTCGATCTGCGAATAGTCGAGCGCCACGATGGTCTTGCCCTCGGGCGCGACGAAGGCCTCGCGGATGCGCCGCCCTTCCTCGGACCGCACCGGGATGTTCTGCAGGTTCGGATCGGTCGAGGACAGGCGCCCGGTGTTGGCCCCCGAGATCACGTAGGAGGTGTGAACCCGGCCCGTCTCCTTGTTGATGTGCTCCTGCAGGGCGTCGGTATAGGTCGACTTGAGCTTCGAGAGCTGGCGCCAGTCGAGCACCCGCGCCGGCAGCTCGTGCTCGGTGGCGAGATCCTCGAGCACGTCGGCGCCGGTGGCATAGGCGCCGGTCTTGCCCTTCTTGCCGCCCTCGAGGCCCATCTTGTCGAACAGGATCTCGCCAAGCTGCTTGGGGCTGCCCACGTTGAAGCTCTCGCCGGCCAGCTCGTGGATCTCGGCCTCGAGCGCCGCCATCTTCTGGCTGAAGGCGTTCGACATGCGCGAGAGCGTGTCACGGTCTACCTGCACGCCGGCCATCTCCATCTCGGCCAGCACCGGCACCAGCGGGCGCTCCATGGTCTCGTAGACCCGGGTGACGTGGTTGCGGTGCAGCTGCGGCTTGAGCAGGGTCCAGAGCCGCAGGGTGATGTCGGCATCCTCGGCGGCGTATTTGACCGCGTCCTCGATCGGCACCTGATCGAAGGTCTTCATCTTCTTGCCGGAGCCGAGAAGATCCTTGATCGGGATCGGCGTGTGCGACAGGTAGCGCTCCGAGAGCGCGTCCATGCCATGGCCGTGCAGGCCGGCATTCATCGCGTAGGACATCAGCATGGTGTCGTCGATCGGCGCGATCCGCACGCCGTAGCGGGCAAAGATCTTGGCGTCGTATTTCATGTTCTGCCCGATCTTCATCACCGCCGGGTCCTCGAGCAGCGGCTTGAGCAGATCCAGCGCCGCCTGCATCGGCATCTGCCCCTCGGCGAGATCACCGTCCCCGAACAGGCCGCCATCGCTGTCGCCGCGATGCGCCAGCGGGATGTAGCAGGCCTCGCCCGGTTCGGTGCAGAGCGAGATGCCGACGAGGTCGCAGGCCATCTCGTTGAGCCCCGTGGTCTCGGTGTCGACCGCGACCCAGCCGCGCTGGTGCGCCGCCGCGATGAACGGTGCGAGATCCTCGGCGGACTTCACCCAGAGGTAGTTGTCCGGCGTGATCGCCGGCATCTCGGGCGCGCCCTCCTCCGGCGGGTTGGCGCCTTCGGGGGCGGTATCGGGGATCACCGGCGCCTCGGCATCGAGCGAGTCCGCGATGCGTTTGGTGAGGCTGCGGAACTCCATCTCGGCGAGGAAGCCCAGCAGCACCTCCGGGTCGGGGTCCCTGACCTCGAGATCGTCGAGGCCGAAGTCCAGCGGAGTCTCGGCGTCGAGCTGCACCAGCCGCTTCGACAGCTCGATCTGCTCGCGCTTCTCGATCAGGGTCTGGCGGCGTTTCGGCTGCTTGATCTCCTCCGCCCGGTCGAGCAGCTCCTCGAGCGAGCCGAACTCGTTGATCAGCAAGGCGGCGGTCTTGATGCCGATGCCGGGCGCGCCCGGCACGTTGTCGACCGAATCGCCGGCCAGTGCCTGCACGTCGACCACACGGTCGGGATAGACGCCGAACTTCTCCAGCACGCCGTCGCGGTCGATGCGGCGGTTCTTCATGGCGTCGAGCATCTCGACCCCGTCGCCCACGAGCTGCATCAGGTCCTTGTCGGAACTGATGATCGTCACCCGCCCGCCGGCCTCGCGCGCCTGCCGCGCCAGCGTGGCGATGATGTCGTCGGCCTCAAAGCCCTCGAGCTCCTTGCAGGCGATGTTGAACGCCTCGGTGGCGCGCCGGGTCAGCGGGATCTGCGGCCGCAGATCCTCGGGCATGGCCTCGCGGTTGGCCTTGTAGAGATCGTAGAGATCGTTGCGGAAGGTGTGGCTGCCCTTGTCGAAGATCACTGCGACATGGGTCGGCGCCTCGGGGCCGGCGTTGTCCTCGACGTATTTCTGCAGCATGTTGCAGAAGCCCGAGACCGCGCCGATGGGCAGCCCGTCGGACTTGCGCGTCAGCGGCGGCAGGGCGTGATAGGCCCGGAAGATGAAAGCCGATCCATCGATCAGATGCAGGTGGCAGCCCTTGCCGAACTGGGTCATGGTCGCGTCTCCCTTGGCCGTGCGCCCGCTTGGTTTGCCACGGGCGCGCCCCGGCTTCCAGCGGTTATGCGGATCGGCGCGGCGCGCGCGCGGGCCTTGCCCGTGTCACGCCGGTAGATGTTCCTCCAAAAGAAGAAATGAGGGGGCGCTGCCCCCTCTTGGCCTGCGGCCAATTCACCCCCGAGGTATTTTTGAACCAAAGAAGCCAGAAGCGCCGCGCCCCCGGCTTCTCTTCGTCAAAAATACTCCCGCCGGAGGCAGGCCGACCGGTGCCGACAGGGCGCGTTCGGGCAAAGGCGCCGAGGGCTCCGGAGGCCGGCGCCGGCTCAGCCGCTGCCGATCAGCACGCCCGCGGTCAGCACCAGCGCGCCGCCGAGCACCACCTGCATCGACGCCCGCAGGAACGGCGTCTCCATGAACTTGTTCTGGATCCATGCAATCGCCCAAAGCTCGATGAAGACGATGATCCACGCGATGCTCGTGGCGGTCCAGAAATGCGGAATCAGGTAGGGCAGCGCGTGGCCGAGCCCGCCCACCGTGGTCATCACCCCCGACGCGATGCCGCGCTTGAGCGGCGAGCCGCGGCCCGACAGTTCGCCATCATCCGATGCCGCCTCGGTAAACCCCATTGAAATCCCCGCCCCCACCGAGGCCGCGAGCCCGACGAGGAAGGTCGTCCAGGTGTCCTGCGTGGCAAAGGCCGTCGCGAAGATCGGCGCCAGCGTCGAGACCGAGCCGTCCATCAGGCCCGCCAGGCCCGGCTGCACCCATGTCAGCACGAATTGCCGGTGCGCGAGCCGGTCCTCGTCGCTGCGGCTGTCGCTGTCGAGGTTCTCCGCGGTCAGCGCGGCGGCGCGGCTCTCATGGCCCGCCTCGGCGGCGGCGAGGTCGCCAAGCAGCTTGCGCGTTCCGGCGTCGGAGCTGCGATTCGCGGCCTCGAGATAGAACCGCGCCGCATCGCGCTCCATGACCTCGGCCTCCTCGCGGATGCGCTCGAGACCGAGGTTCTGCATCAGCCAGACCGGGCGGCGGGCGTAAAACCCCGCCACGTGCTCGCGCCGGATGAGCGGGATCACCTCGCCGAAGCGGATGCGGTGCGCCGAGATCAGCGCCTGTCGGTGGCCGTCCTCCTCCACCGCCATGCCGTCGAACACCCGTGCGCTGTCGGGGAAATCGGCGCGCAGCATCTCGGCGTAGCTGCGGTAGATCCGGGCGTCGTCCTCCTCGGACGAAATCGCCAGCGCGAGCACTTCCTGCTCGCTGAGATCCTTGAACTGGCGACGCTGGGTGAAGAAACGCATGGAAGAGCCTCACTTTGGAATGATTCTAAAGTAATCGAAAGCAGGCCGGATGCAATGCCCTTCCGCAGGCCCGGTGCGCTGCCTATCGCTGCAGGCCCCGGCGGGGGGGCCGCGCCAAGCTTGCCGGATCTGAACCCCGGGGGTTATGATCCATATCACCAGAGGAGACATTGGATGCCGGGCAACACGGCAAACGTCCGGCGCGGGCGCAAGTACGACCAGGTTTTGGAGGGCGCGCGCGAGATCTTCCTGCGCGACGGCTTCGAGGGCGCGAGCGTCGACGAGATCGCCAGGGCCGCCGGGGTGTCGAAGGCCACGCTCTACAGCTACTTTCCCGACAAGCGCCTGCTTTTCATGGAGATGGCGACCGCCCAGTGCGAGGCACAAGGGGCCGAGGTTCTGGTCGCGCTCGACAGAGACAAGCCGCCACGGGTCGTGCTGCCCTATATCGGTCGCGGTGTCCTCGACTTCCTGCTGTCGGACCTTGGCCAGAAGGTGTTCCGGATCTGCGCCGCCGAAGCCGACCGCTTCCCGGAGCTCGGCGCGCAGTTCTACGAGTGCGGCCCCCTGCTCGTCCGGCGCGAGCTGCACTCCTATCTCGCCGCCGCGATGGCGCGGGGAGAGGTCGAGATCGACGATCTCGGCCTTGCCGCCGAGCAGTTCATCGAGCTCTGCAAGGCCGATCTCTGGATCAAGCGGCTGTTCGGCATCCGGGACCAGTTCGCCGAGGACGAGATCACCCGCGTGATCGAGGCCGCGGTCGACACCTTCATGGCGCGCTTCGGCCCGTCCTGAGCCTCCCGCGCCGCCGTGGCGGTCCCGGTCACCGGCGCCGGGGCGTCAGTCCAGCCGGCGCACCAGAAGCTGGTTGCCCGGCCCGCGCTGGGTCTCGAACACCTTCAGATCCGAGACGAGGTCCGACAGCTTGCGCTTGCCGTAGCTGCGGGTGTCGAAATCGGGGTTCGCCGCGGTGATGAACTGGCCGAGCTGACCCAGCGTGTACCAGTCATCCTCCTGCTCGATGGCGTCCATCGCGGTGAAGATGAGGTTGCGCGCCTCCTCAAGCTTGCCGGTGGCGCGCGGCGTGCGATCCCCGGTCTTCTGCTCCGGCGCGCCGTCGAGGTTCTCGAGGAAGATGAACCGCTTGCAGGCCTTGCGGAAGGCGTCCGGCGTCTTCTGCATCCCCATGCCGTAGACGTCGAGGCCCTGCTCGCGGATTCGGCTGGCAAGGCGGGTGAAGTCGCTGTCGGAGCTGACCACCACGAAGCCGTCGAAGCGGCCGGTGTGCATCAGGTCCATGGCATCGATCACCAGCGAAATGTCGGAAGAGTTCTTGCCCACGGTGTTGGCGGGCGAGTGATGCGGCACCAGACCGAACTCGGCCGAGATCTTCGACCAGCCCGAGATCTGCTGGCTGGCGAAATCGCCGTAGACGCGCCGCACGCTGGCCTCGCCCAGCGAAGCGATCTCGTCGAAGATCGCCTTGGCGTATTTCGGAGAGGTGTTGTCGGCGTCGATCAGGACGGCGAGGAGGCGGGTGTCTTCGGCCACGGAAAATGCTCCTGAAATCAGTCCGTTTCGAGAGCCTTATACATGACCAGCGCGTCGACATAACCCTTTTCGGGGTGATGGAAGGCATCGGGCAGCCGACCGACGATCTCGAAGCCCGCACGCTGCCAGATGTCCACCGCGCGGGTGTTGGAGGAGATCACGAAGTTGAACTGCATGGCGCGGAAGCCGAGGCTGCGGGCGGTGTCGAGCGCGTGGGCCAGCATGGCACGGGCCACCCCCCTGCCGGACCGCGCCGGATCGGTGGCGAAGCCGCAATTGCAGACATGGCTGCCGCCGCCCTTCTGGTTGCGCACGATGTAGTAGCTGCCCGCCACGGCGCCATCGACCAGCGCCGAGAACACCCGGCGCTCGGGGCCGCACCAGTAGGCCAGCGCCTCGGCGCGCGGGATGTCGGCATCGATGGCATAGGTCTCGCCGGCCCGGAACACCGGCTCGAGGATGCGCCACAGCGCCGCGTCGTCGCCGGGAAGATACGGACGGATCGCCACCTCGGTCATCAGTAGCCGCCGTCGGTCTCGATATGGATGGTGTCACCGCAATGCTTGCAATGCACCGCGTCGGCATCATGCAGCGACAGGCCGCACGTGCGGCAGGTCTCGCGTACCTTGACGGGCCGGAACAGCACCTGCGCCAGCCGCAGGAACAGTGTCACGCCGCAGATCATCACCACCACCGAGATCATCCGGCCCAGCGATCCGGTCAGGGTGATGTCGCCGAAGCCCGTGGTGGTCAGCGCGGTGACGGTGAAATAGAGCGCGTCGGCATAGTTCTCGATCTGCGGGTTGGTGCGGTGCTGGGTGGCATAGACCAGCCCGGTCATGATGAAGATGAAGACCAGAAGATTGAGGCTTGCGCTGATCACGTCCTGATAGCGGCGGAAGAAGGGGAAATCCTCGCGCAGCCGCCGGAACAGCTGGTAGGTGTGCAGGAAGCGCAGGGTCCGCACCACCCGCAGGAAGCCCAGCCCCTCGCCGGCGAGCGGTGCGAGGAACGAGACGATCGAGACCATGTCGGCCAGCGTGACCGGACGGATCAGGAAGCGGAGCTTCTGCGGCTCGATCGCCAGCCGGGCGAGGAAATCCGCGAGGAAGACCACTCCGAACAGCATGTCGAACATCCCGACGACGCGGCCATGACTGCCGAACGAGGTGGCGACCACGTAAAGGATCGTGCCGATGTCGAAGGCCAGCACAGCGTAGCGGAAGCGGTGCGCCCGGTCGCTGTCGCCCTCGTAGAGCTCTCGCAAAGTGTCGACCGCCCGATTGGCCATGCCATTCAAATCCCTACCGCTTGTCCCCGCTATACCCATGCGGACGGGCACGGGGCAAGGCGCGTCATGGCAGGCGGCCCGGCGCGCGTGGCACGCGGGCGGCATTCGCTTCTGCGCGCGTGACACGCAGGCGGGAGGGAATCGGACCCGCGCACAGAACGCGCGGGTATCAAATCTGTCGGGAGGTCAGAACCGCTCGAGCAGACGCTCGAGATAGTCGAGCTCTTCCTGCGGGCGCTCGCCCTCGCCGGAGCGGCGGCGGATCTCGTCGAGCAACTCACGGGCGCGGCGGTAGACGTCTTCGTCCTGCACCATGCTCTCGTCGGTGCCGATATTGCCGTTGGCGCCGGCGTTGCGCCCCAGCGGGTCGCGCTGCTGGCCGGGCTCTCCGCCCTGCTGCTGCCCCTGCTGGCCGGGGCTCTGGCTCTGCTGCTGTTGCTGCGCCATCGCCTCGCCAAGGCTGCGCATTCCTTCTCGCAGCGCCTCCATCGCCTGGCTCTGCTGGTCGATGGCCCCGGCAAGATCGTCGCCACGCAGCGCCTCTTCGGCGCCGTCCATCGCCTCCTCGGCGCGGCGCAGCGCCTCGCGCGCGGCCTCGCCCGGATCGGTGCCGGCCCCGGGCAGGTTCTGGCGCTGGCGGTTCAGCTCGTCGCGCAGCTGCTGCTGGCGGCTGGCGAGGCTGTCCTCGAGCGACTGTTCGCCGCCCTGCCCCTGCTGACCTTGCTGCGGCCCCTGGCCCTGCCCCTGCTGCTGACCATCCTGACCCTGTTGGCCCTGCTGCCCCTGCGGCTCACCCTGCTGGCCCGGCTGCCCCTGCTGACCTTGGTTGAACTGGTCCTGCAACTCACGGAAGGCCTCGTCCGACAGACCCTGCTGCTCGCGCAGCGTCTCACCCAGACCTTCCATCGCCTGCTCCCCCGGAGACTGCCCCTGCTGCCCCTGGGTGACCTGCATGTTCTCCATCATCTCCTGAAGCTGGCGCAGGGCTTCCTGCGCCTCGGCCATGCGGCCCTCCTCCATCAGCTCCTGGATCCGGTCCATCATCCGCTGCAGATCGTTCTGGCTCATCTCCATGCTGTCCTGGGACTGCGCCATTTCGGGGTTCTGCTCGGACTGCTCCTGCGCCTGCCGCGAGAGCTGCCTGAGGTAGTCGTCCGTCGCGTCGCGCAGCTCCTGCATCAGCTCGGCGATCTCCTGCTCCGAGGCGCCGTTCTTCATCGCCTCGTTGAGCCGCTCCTGTGCCCGCTCGAGGCGTTCCAGCGCCGAAGCCAGATCGCCCTCCTCGAGGAGGATGGCGAGGTCCCACATCGCCTTGGCGATCTCGGCCTGCTGGTCCTCGCCCAGCGACGGCCCCGCCGCCTCGAGCTGGCGCAGGATGGTGCGCAGCCGCAGATAAGGCACCGCCGAGCGGAAGACCTCGTCGGGCAGGTGGCTGACGGCACGAATGATGCGGGTGATCTCGGGGATGTTGTCGCGGGTCCAGAGCAGCGCCTGGCGCTGCTCGATCACCGCCGCGGCCATCGGATCGAAGAAGCGCCGCCCCGGCAGGGTGATGGTCTCGACCTCGGATTGCCCGGTCTGGCCAGCCTCGTCCTCGACGCTGATGGTCAGGCGCACCGGCAGGTTGGCCCAGGGGTGCTCCGAGAAGTTCTCGACCAGCGTCTCGGTGAAGTCGGACCGGTCGCCGGCGATGGGCATCGGCAGCGGCACCTCGATGGCGGGGCGCGCTTCCGGCTCGGCGGAAAGCAGGTAGTCGCGCTCGACCGCGTCGAGGGCCAGCTCGATCCGCGCATGGCCCGCCACCACGCCATAATCGTCGCTGGCGGCAAAGGGGATCTGCGCCTCGCCCTCGTAGCTCGAGGAGATCTCGCCGTCGCGGCGCACGCTGGGGGCGGCATCGGCGGTGACGCTGACCTCCCAGGCCCGGCCCCCGGGGCCGTCGATCGCCAGCCGTCCCGACTGCAGCACGGCGAAATCCTGCGCCGTCTCCTGCGCCGCCTCGTCCGAGAGCGCCCGGCCCGAGACGCTTTCATCGACCGACAGCGCGCCCACCTCGCCATACATGCGCAGGGTGATCTGCGCGCCCTCGGGCACGCTCAGCCCCGGCGCGGTGATGTCGTTGAGATAGACCGACGGCAGGCGGGTGTAGCCCGGCGGCTCCATCCAGCCCTCCCACGCCGGCCCGGCGGCCAGATCGACGCCGCTCGGCCCCATCGCGGTCACCGACGAGACCCGCAGGAAAGAGCCGAAGACCAGCGCCGCGGCAAAGGCCAGAAGCGCCACGTAGCGCAATGCGAAGGGATCGGCCCTGGCGACCCGAAGGTCGGGCTCCACCGCTTTCGCCTCGGCCAGCCGCGCCCGCATCCGTTCCTGGTGCGCCCGCCAGACCGCCTGCGAGCCGGTGTCCGCCGCCCCGATCGCCTGATCGTCGAGCGCCGCCTGGATCGGATTGCCGCGCAGGCTGCCGTCGAGCCGCGCCATCGCCTCGATCCGCGAGGGCCACACCAGCATCCGCGCGCCGCGCCAGACCGCCCAGCCCAGGGCCGCCACGAACACGGCGCCCGCGGCCCAGACCCATTCCACCGGCACGAGATCCTGCACCCCCAGCATCAGCAGCCCCAGCGCCGCGATCAGCAGCGACCAGAGCGGCCAGAAGGCACGGGTGATGCGCTCCGCGCCCATCCCCCAGAGGGTGAGACGCAGCGGCCACTTGATGGGTTTCAGGATGTCCGGCGGCGATCCCGTCTCGGGCATGGAGGTCTCCTGCGGTCGGGACTGCAGGAGGGATGCCCTACAGCCACTCCGGAAGGCTATCGCGGTTTATGATTTCGTCAAAGCTCGGTCTCCGGCGGATGACAGCGAATTGATCGCCCTTCACCAGAACCTCCGGAATCAGCGCCCGCGTGTTGTACTCCGAAGACATCACCGCACCGTAAGCGCCGGCAGAGCGAAACGCCACGAGATCGCCCGCCCCCAGCGCCGGCATCATCCGGCCCTTGGCGAAGGTGTCGCCGGATTCGCAGACCGGGCCGACGATGTCGAACGGGCGCTGCTCCAGCCCGGCCTCGGGTTCGATGACCGGCACGATGTCGTGATGCGCCTCGTACATGGCCGGGCGGATCAGGTCGTTCATCGCCGCGTCAAGGATCAGGAAATCCCGCCCCTCGCCCTGCTTGAGATAGATCACCTCCGACACCAGGATGCCGGCATTGCCGACGATCAGCCGGCCCGGCTCGATCTCGATCTCGCAACCCAGATGGCCCAGCTCGCGCTCGATCATGGCGCCGTATTCCACCGGCAGGGGCGGCGCCTCGTTGCTGCGGGTGTAGGGAATCCCCAGCCCGCCGCCAAGGTCGAGCCGGGTGATCTCGTGCCCGTCGCCGCGCAACGCCTCGGTGAGCTCGGCGACCTTGCGATAGGCCATGGCGAAGGGCTCGAGCTCGGTGAGCTGCGAGCCGATATGCACGTCGATGCCAACGACCTTCAGCCCCGGCAGCGCCGCGGCCTCGGCATAGACCTCGCGCGCCCGGGCGATCGGGATGCCGAACTTGTTCTCGCTCTTGCCGGTGGCGATCTTGGCATGGGTCTTGGCGTCGACGTCGGGGTTCACCCGCACGGTGACCGGCGCCACCAGACCCAGCTCCGAGGCCACTTCCGAGATCACCCGCATCTCGGGCTCGCTCTCGATGTTGAACTGGCGCAGCCCGCCCTCGAGCGCGGTGCGGATCTCGGCGCGGGTCTTGCCCACGCCCGAGAACACGATGCGCTCGCCGGGCACGCCGGCGGCTTTCGCCCGGGCGTACTCGCCGCCCGAGACCACGTCCATCCCGGCGCCGGCCTCGGCCAGCGTCTTCAGGATGGCCTGGTTCGACGCCGCCTTCATGGCATAGCAGACAAGGTGCGGCCCCCAGGCCAGCGCCTCGTCGAACAGCCGGAAATGGCGCAGCAGCGTGGCGCTGGAATAGACATAGACCGGCGTGCCAACCGCGGCGGCGATCTCGGCCACCGGCACGTCCTCGGCATAGAGCTGCCCGTCACGATAGAGAAAATGGTCCATACCGGCCTCCTGCACTACACGCGCCGCCATAGCGCAGCCCGCACGCTTTCACCAGCCCCGGCCACGCCCCCGGCGCGCCCCCTCCGCCCCGCACAGCAACCCTGGCTTCTCTACGTCCCAAATACTCAAAATCCCGGCCGCACCACACGCGGCGCCCCAAGGCAGAGGCGTCACGCCCGCCACGGCCGCCGCGCCGGAGGCCAAAGGCCGCCGGCAAGACGACCTGCGCGCGCCCCGCAGGGCGCGCTCCGCAGCCTCAGACGGGCCGCGAGCGCAGCCAGAGATACAGCGGCAAGCCGCAGCTCACGCCGATCAGGAACGTGGCGGGAACCGCCCAGAGCGCCTCCCAGTTGCGCCGCACCGCGACCTCGGCCAGCACCCAGAGCGTCAGCACCGTGGCGCTGATCATCAGATCCCAGGTCAGGCCGGTGGTGGCGGCGTTGGCGAACCACGCGTCGATCAGGCTGCCGGGCGACCAGCCGTTCCGCGCCAGCCACGACACGAGATAGACCATCGGGTGCACCGCGCCCCAGAGCGCAAGTGCCAGCCAGAGGTGCCGCAGCCGCAGGCTCACCGGTTGGAGATCCCCACCGATGCGGTGCCCGAGATCGACACGCCCGGCGGCGGGGTCTCGGGCTCCGGCTCGGGCGCGATCGGTGCGCCGTCGGCGCCGCAGGCGGCAAGCACGGCGACGAGCCCGAGGCTCAGGATGACACGGCTCATGCAAGGATCTCCTTCCAGCGGGCCACCTGCTCGCGCACGCGCACAGGGGCGGTGCCGCCATGACTCAGGCGGCTCGCCACCGAGTTATGCACACCAAGAACGTCATAGATACCCCCGGTGATCGCACCGCTCACCGACTGCATCTCCTCGAGCGTCAGGTCCGGCAGGTCGCAGCCCTTGGCCTCGGCCATCGCCACCAGCGAGCCGGTGACGTGATGGGCGTCGCGGAACGGCAAGCCGGTCTCACGCACCAGCCAGTCGGCAAGGTCGGTCGCGGTCGAGAAACCCGCCGAGGCCGCCGCCTCGAGGGTGTCGACATTGGCCGACATGTCCTTGACCATGCCTTCCATCGCGGCCAGCGCAAGCATCAGGTTGTCGGCAGCGTCGAAGACCTGTTCCTTGTCTTCCTGCATGTCCTTGGAATAGGCCAGCGGCAGGCCCTTCATCACCGTCATCAGCGCCACGTTGGCGCCGAAGATGCGGCCGATCTTGGCGCGGATCAGCTCGGCGGCGTCGGGGTTCTTCTTCTGCGGCATGATCGAGGAGCCGGTGGAGAACCGGTCCGACAGCGTCACGAAGCGGAACTGGGCCGAGGACCAGATCACCAGCTCCTCTGCAAAGCGCGACAGGTGCATGGCGCAGATGCTCGCGGTGCTCAGGAAGTCGAGCGCGAAATCGCGGTCGGAGACCGCGTCGAGCGAGTTCTCGGTCGGCCGGTCGAACCCCAGCGCCTCGGCGGTCATGTGGCGGTCGATGGCAAAGCCGGTTCCGGCCAGCGCCGCCGCGCCCAGAGGGCATTCGTTCATCCGCTTGCGCGCGTCGCGCACCCGGGAGAGGTCGCGGGCGAACATCTCGACATAG
Source organism: Salipiger bermudensis (assembly GCF_020171625.1). Classification (GTDB taxonomy): domain Bacteria; phylum Pseudomonadota; class Alphaproteobacteria; order Rhodobacterales; family Rhodobacteraceae; genus Salipiger; species Salipiger bermudensis_B. The sequence goes on along the minus strand of NZ_JAIUZY010000005.1, from coordinate 488,677 downwards.
GCCAGCATGTGGTGGCCCCAGGTCACCGGCTGCGCGGTCTGCAGGTGGGTGAAGCCCGGCATCACCCACGCGGCACCCGCCTCGGCCTGGTCGACCAGCGCCCGGATCAGCGCCAGCAGCCCCTGCTCGAACGCGTCGAACTGGTCGCGGGTCCAGAGTTTGAAATCGGTCGCCACCTGGTCGTTGCGGGAGCGCGCGGTGTGCAGGCGGCCTGCCGGCTCGCCGACGATCTCCTTGAGCCGGGCCTCCACGTTCATGTGGATGTCCTCGAGCGCGGTGGAGAATTCGAACCGCCCCTCCTCGATCTCTGACAGTACCGTGAGCAGACCTTCCCGAATGGTCTCGGCATCGCTATCACTGATGATGCCCGTGGCGGCCAGCATGGCGGCATGGGCCCGAGATCCGGCGATATCCTGCGCCGCGAGCCGCTTGTCGAACCCGATCGAGGCGTTGATCGCCTCCATGATCGCGTCTGGACCAGCGGCAAAGCGGCCGCCCCACATCTGGTTCGAGGACTTGTCGGACATGGCATCACTCCGGGAGGGATCATGAGAAAACTGGCGCTTGCGCTCCTCTATACCGCCACCGCGGCGCTTGCAAATCCGGCGCTTGCCGATCCCAGCGCCGCCGAGGCGCTGCGCGACGGCGACATGAAGAAGCTGAACTTCCACTCCGAGGCCAAGCCCTCCGGGACGGCCGCCTTCGAGACCTTCGGCGGGGAGCCCCTCGCGTTGTCGGACTGGCAGGGCAAATGGGTGCTGGTGAACTTCTGGGCCACTTGGTGCGCGCCCTGCCGCAAGGAGATGCCGGCGCTGGCGGCGCTGCAGGACGCGCTTGGCGGCGAGCGCTTCGAGGTCGTGACCATCGCCACCGGGCGCAACCCGCCGCCGGCGATGGAGGCGTTCTTCGAGGAGATCGGCGTCGACAGCCTGCCGCTGCACCGCGATCCCGGCTCGGCGCTGGCGCGCGAGATGGGCGTGCTCGGCCTGCCGATCACGGTGATCCTGAACCCCGAGGGCGAAGAGGTCGCGCGGCTGCGCGGCGACGCGGACTGGGATTCCGAAAGCGCCCATGCGGTGATCGGCGCGCTGATCGGCCCGGAGAGCTGACGGCTGGCGCGGGCAGTGCGGGATATGCTTCGGCCCGCCCGCCCCCACGGGCGCCGAGTGACCGTCAAAAGACCATCGCGGGCGCGCCGGATGCGCCGCCTCAGCGACAGTAGGAGCCGCTGCGGTAGCGCGCGGTGTCGAAATGCAGGTGGTCTCGGTGATAGCCGTCCGAGCCCGGCCCGAGCACCGTGCCGAACCGCCCGCAGGCGGTGCGGTGCATCTGCTTCAGCGCGCGCCCCTTCGCCCCACCGCCCCAGTCGCGCAGCACGCTGATCTCGGAGCCGTCGCGCAGCATGACGCCCGCGATGTCGATGGCGCGGCCCTTGCCGTGTTCGCTGACCTTGCCGCCGGGGCGGTTGTTGCGGGTCCGGCAGGCGTAATGCGCCGCCACCCGCAGCCCCGCGACGCCGCCGCCCTGGCTGCCGACGGCGGGCTTCAGCCCCTCCTCGATCCAGCGCTTCAGGGTCCTGGCGGTGGTGCAGTCCACCAGCGCCTGCTGGCTCAGCGAGACCCCAGCGACCGACCGCAGCTTCACCGCGTTGTCGATGCCGCAGGCGGGAATACGGCCCGGAACGAAGCCCACCTCCTGCCCCTGGATCGCCAGATCGCCGCAGACCGCGCCGCGGGCGCGCTCCCGCCGCCGTGCCATCGCCTTTTCGACCAGCGCTTTCGGCCGCACCAGCGGCCGCACCGACAGCGCAATGGCCTGCGGTGAGCGCGCCGCAAAGGCCTTGACCAGAGCGCTGCCTGCGGTGGACACGTCGGGCGTGACTGCCGGCTCCTCGACAGCGCGCGGGTCCTGCGCCGGCGCGGCGGCGGGCGCCGACGGGCGCGCCTCCGGCCGGAGGCGCGACAGCGTGCCATCGGGCGCGGCGGTGACGACGACGGAAGGCCTGGGCGCCGGAGCCGCCTGCGCGACGGCCTGCCGGGCCAGCGGGCGCGGCGAGTGGTCGGGAGCGGAGGCCGGGGCCTGCGACGCAAGTGTCAGAAGACAGATCAGCGTCCCGAGGCCCCGCATCCTCATTCCTTCCGGATCCGGCCGAAGTCCGGCGCGTCGGTGTCCTGCCCGGCCTGCAGGATGCCGCGCCGGATCTCGCGCGTATGGGTGAAGTAGTCGAACAACGTGTCGCCGTCGCCGGTGCGGATCGCCCGTTGCAGGGCGAAAAGCTCTTCGGTGAAGCGGCCGAGGATCTCGAGCGAGGCTTCCTTGTTGGTCAGGAAGACGTCGCGCCACATGGTCGGGTCCGAGGCCGCGATGCGGGTGAAATCCCGGAAGCCCGCGGCGGAGAACTTGATCACCTCCTGGTCCGAGACCCGGCGCAGATCGTCGGCGACGCCCACCATGGTGTAGGCGATGAGGTGCGGCACGTGGCTCACCACGGCGCAGACGAGATCATGATGCGCCGGCTCCATGCGCTGGGTGTTGGCGCCCAGCGCCTGCCAGTAGGTCTCGAGCGCGGCGGTGGCCTCCTCCGAGGCGTCCTGCGGCACGATCAGGCACCAGCGGTTGTCGTAGAGCGAGGCAAAGCCCGATTCGGGGCCGGAATGCTCGGTGCCCGCCATCGGGTGGGCCGGAACGAAGTGCACGCCCTCGGGGATGTGCGGGCCGACCTCGTCGATCACCGCCTTCTTGACCGAGCCCACGTCGGTCACGGTGGCACCGGGCTTGAGATGCGGCGCGATGGCCTCGGCGACGGCGCCCATGGCGCCCACCGGCACCGCCAGAACGATCAGGTCAGCATCCTTCACCGCCTCTTCGGCGCTGTCGCAGACCGTGTCGCACAGGCCGATGCGGCGCGCGGTCTCGCGCGTTTCGCTGCTGCGGGCATAGCCCGACACATGCGCCGTCATGCCGGCCCGCTTCATCGCCCAGTACATCGAGGACGCGATCAGGCCGAGGCCGATCAGGGCGACCTTGCCGTAGCTCATCGGGCACCTGCCTTGAACAGCCCGATGCAATGCGCCACCCGGCGGCACGACGCCTCGTCGCCGACGGTGATGCGCAGCGCCGCCGGCAGCTTGTAGCCGGTGACCCGGCGCACGATGACGCCCTGGCTCTGCAGGTAGGTGTCGCAGGCCGCGGCTTCGTCGGGGCTGGTGAAGCGCGCCAGCACGAAATTCGCCGTCGAGGAATCCGAGGGCACGCCATGCTCGGCCAGCGCCTCGGCCAGCCAGGCGCGCAGGCGGGAATTGTCCTCGCGACTCTTCTCCACATGCGCGGTGTCGCGGATCGCCGCCTCGGCGGCGACGAGCGCCACGTTCGACAGGTTGAAGGGCTGGCGGATGCGGGTCAGCACGTCGATGATCTGTTTCGGCCCGTAGCCCCAGCCGACGCGCATTCCGCCCAGCCCGTAGAGCTTGGAGAAGGTGCGGGTCATCACCACATTGCCGCGCGATTCGACGAGCTGCGCGCCGCCATCGTAGCCCTCGACATATTCGGCATAGGCACCGTCGAGCACGAGGATCGCCTGCGGCGGCAGGTTCTCGGCCAGACGCTCGATCTCGGCCAGACCGATCATCGTGCCGGTCGGGTTGTTGGGGTTGGCGATGAACACCAGCTTGGTGCGGTCGTTGCAGGCGGCGAGGATGTTGTCGACCGAGACCACGCGCTCGGTCTCGGCCACCTCGACCGGTGTCGCGCCGACCGCGTGGGCGAGGATCCTGTACATCGCGAAGCCATGCTCGGTGTGGATCACCTCGTCGCCCTCGCCGGCATAGGCGTGGCACAGGAACTGCAGCACCTCGTCGGAGCCCACGCCGCAGATGATGCGGTCGGCATCGAGCCCGTGCACCTCGGCGATGGCGGCGCGCAGCTCGGCATGGTCGGTCGAGGGGTAGCGATGCATCTCGTGGACGACGCGCTTCACCGCCTCCTGCGCGGCGGGAGACGGGCCGAACGGGTTCTCGTTCGAGCTCAGCTTGACGACGTTCGACACGCCCGCGACGCTGGATTTCCCGCCCTCGTAGAGCGCGATGTCCATGATCCCGGGCTGCGGTTCGATACCAGCCATGATGCCACCTTACAGATACTGCCGCGCCCTTCTAGCCCGCGCCATGCGCCATGGCCAGCCTAGACCAGAGCTGCGGCGCGGTGCCGCAAAATCTTTGGCCAAAGATTTTGACTTCGTCGGGGGGCGCGAAGAATTTTCGTCCAAAAATTCTTGGGCGGCGGGATCACACCACGACGGCGCGGCGCTCCTGCTCGCCGACCTCGAAGACCCGCTTGTAGCGCGCGATCTCGCTCTCGGGGCCCATCGCCTTGTTGGGGTTGTCCGACAGTTTCACCGTGGGCCGGCCATTGGCGCTGACCGCCTTGCACACGAGGCTGAACGGCGCCAGCCGGTCATCGGGCGTGAGGCCGCGGAAATCATTGGTCAGCAGCGTGCCCCAGCCGAACGAGACCCGCACCCGGCCCGCGAACTTGCGGGACAGCTCGAGGATCTTGTCCTCGTCGAGCCCGTCCGAGAAGATCACCAGCTTCTGGGTCGGATCCTCGCCGCGGGTCTTCCACCACGCGATCGCCGTTTCAGCGCCGCGCTCGGGGTCGCCGCTGTCGATGCGGATGCCGGTCCATCCCGCCAGCCAGTCCGGGGCGCGCTCGAGGAACCCCTCGGTGCCGTAGGTGTCGGGCAGGATGATGCGCAGGTTGCCCTCGTGCTCGTCGTGCCAGTCGGCCAGCACGTCATAGGGCGCGCGGGCCAGCGCCGCGTCATCCTCGGCCAGCGCGGCATAGACCATCGGCAGCTCGTGCGCGTTGGTACCGATGGCCTCGAGATCGCGGTTCTTCGCGATCAGGCAGTTCGAGGTGCCGGTGAAGCGATCGCCCAGCCCTTCGCTCATCGCCTGCACGCACCAGTCCTGCCAGAGGAAGCTGTGCCGGCGGCGGGTGCCGAAATCGGCGATCTTGAGGCCGGGCTGGTCGCGCAGGCGCTCGATCTTCTCCCAGAGCTTGGCGGTGGCGCGGGCATAGAGCACCTGAAGCTCGAATTTCTTCATGTCGTCGAGCACGGCGCGGCTGCGCAGTTCCATCAGCACCGCCAGCGCCGGGATCTCCCACAGCATGACCTCGGGCCACGAGCCCTCGAAGGTCAGCTCGTACTGGTCCCCGACGCGCTCGAGGAAATAGGGCGGCAGGCGCAGGTTCTCGAACCACTCCATGAAGTCGGGGCGGAACATCTGGCGCTTGCCGTAAAACGTGTTGCCGCGCAGCCAGGTGCTCTCGCCCCGGGTCAGCGACAGCGAGCGGATGTGGTCGAGCTGCTCGCGCAGTTCCCCCTCGTCGATCAGCTTGGCGAGCGGCACGTGGTGCGAGCGGTTGATCAGGCTGAAGGTCACCTGCACGTCGGGGCGGTTGTGAAACACCGACTGGCACATCAGCAGCTTGTAGAAATCGGTGTCGATCAACGAGCGGACGATCGGGTCGATCTTCCACTTATGGTTCCAGACTCGGGTGGCGATTTCCACGGGCGTTTCCTCGTTCGCAACGTCGACGCCCCTGATACGCCATCCTTGGCGAGGGGGCCAAGCGCTTTCTCGGACGGGATTTTCCGCCCCGAAAGCCGGTTCAGGCCAGCGTGACGCCGGCCTCCTGCATCCCTTTGCGCGCCGCCGCCAGCGAGCCGTCGAGATCGATGCCGCGGCAGGCGGCTTCGTGCACCGTCACCTCGAAGCCGAGCCTCGCGGCATCGAGTGCCGAGAAGTTGACGCAGAAATCGGTCGCCAGCCCCACCAGCGTCAGCCGCTCGATGCCGCGCGTGCGCAGGTAGCCCTCGAGCCCGGTCGGGGTCTCGTGGTCGTTCTCGAAGAAGGCCGAATAGCTGTCGATGCCGGCGCGAAAGCCCTTGCGGATGATCAGCTCGGCGCGGTCGGTGGCGAGCTGCGGGTGGAACGCTGCGCCCATCGAGCCCTGCACGCAATGGTCGGGCCAGAGCACCTGCGGACCGTAGGGCATCTCGGTCATCTCGAGCGGCACCTTGCCCGGGTGCTGGCTGGCAAAGGAGGAATGCCCCGCCGGGTGCCAGTCCTGGGTCAGGATCACCGCGTCGAACTCGGCCATCATGGCGTTGATCGGGGCGACGATCTCGTCTCCCCCGGTCACGGCGAGCGCGCCCCCGGGGCAGAAGTCGTTCTGGACATCGATCACGACGAGCGCGTGCATGGCGGAGACTCCCTTTGGTTTCGGGCCGACCCTGACCCCGCCCGGAGGCAGGGTCAAGGCGGGCCGATGCCCTCACTCCACCCCCCGCGACGGCGCGTTTTGTCCTTCGAAGGGAGGTGCCACCGCGCCCCGGACGACCTTGGCGCCGCCCCCTCTGGCCCTGCCAGCCCGGGCCGAGCGCGGCGACGCGTCACCTCGCATGTGACAGACGCGTGGATCGCCTCGGTTTTCGCCGGGAACCCCGCCGTTTGTCCGGACCCGCCTGCGCGGGCGGGGGCGCGCCATCCTGTCCGCTTGCGCGCGACACGGGCTTGGGCCTATGTCTGCGCCCATGTTTACCGTCTGCGCCCTCTACCACTTCACCCGCTTCGACGATCCGGACGCGCTGCGCGCGCCGCTGCTCGAGCTCTGCCGCGCCCGGCAGGTCACCGGCACGCTTCTGCTCGCCGGCGAAGGCATCAACGGCACCATCGCCGGGCCCCGTGACGGCATCGACGCGGTGCTGGCGCATCTGCGCGCCCTGCCCGGCTGCGAGGCGCTCGAGTGGAAACTCTCGACGGCGCAGGAGCGCCCCTTCGCGCGGATGAAGGTCCGGCTGAAGCGCGAGATCGTCACCATGGGGCAGCCCGATGTCGATCCCCGCGCCCGGGTCGGCCATTATGTCGAGCCCGCCGACTGGAACGCGCTGATCCGCGCGCCGGATGTGGCGGTGATCGACACCCGCAACGACTACGAGGTCGCCATCGGCACCTTCGAGGGCGCGGTCGATCCGCAAACCGAGAGCTTCCGCGATTTCCCGGAATGGTGGGAGAAGAACAAGGATCGCTTTCACAACAAGCGCATCGCGATGTTCTGCACCGGCGGGATCCGCTGCGAGAAATCCACCAACTGGCTGATGAGCCAGGGGGTCGAGGAGGTCTACCACCTCAAGGGCGGGATCCTGAAATACCTCGAGGAGGTGCCGGCGGAGGACAGCAGCTGGCAGGGCAGCTGCTTCGTCTTCGACGGGCGCGTCTCGGTCGAGCATGGTCTGCGCGAGGGGCCGCACCTGCTGTGCCACGCCTGCCGCCGCCCGATCCTGCCCGCGGATCGCGCGCGCCCCGAGTACGAGCACGGCGTCTCCTGCCATCTTTGCATCGACGAGACGTCGGACGAGGACAAGGCCCGCTTCCGCGAACGCCAGAAACAGATCGCGCTGGCCCGCGCCCGAGGCGAGCGCCACCTGCACGCGGATGTGCCCGACGACGCGCCCGAGTTCTGAGCCTGCGACGCTAGAAGTAGCTGCGCACCAGCGCCCCGGCGAGCAGTGACCAGCCATCGGCGATCACGAAGAAGGCGAGCTTGAACGGCAGCGACACGATCGCCGGCGGCACCATCATCATGCCCATCGACATCAGGATCGCGGCCACCACGAGGTCGATGATCAGGAACGGCAGGAAGATCAGGAAGCCGACCTGGAAGGCGCGCGCGATCTCGGACAGCATGAAGCTGGGGATCAGCAGCGACAGCGGCGCTTCGGGCCGCAGTGTCTCGCCCGAAGCATCGGGGCGCAGGTCGGCCATGCTCGCGAAGGTGGAGACGTCGGTGCGCCCGGCCATGAAGCCGCGGAACGGCCCCAGCGTGCGCGCCACACCCTCTTCGACGCTGATCTCCTCGTCGATCAGCGGCCTGAGACCGTCCTGCCAGGCGGCGGTGAAGGTCGGCTCCATGACGAAATAGGTGAGGAACAGCGCCAGGCTGACGATCAGCATGTTGGGCGGCGACTGTTGCAGCCCAACCGCCTGCCGCAGGATCGCGAGCACGGTCACGAGGAAAGGAAAGCAGGTCACCATGATCGCGATGCCGGGCGCGAGGCTCAGCAGCGTGATCAGCGCGATGAGCTGGAGCGAGGTCGCGGTGAGCGAGCCGCCTTCGCCGAGGTCGAGCCGCAGCTCTTGCGCCGTGGCTGCGCCGGCGAAGGCGATGAAGATCAGCGCCGAAAGGGCCGCGCGCCGCATCCTTCAGGTCGGGCTCCGGAAATCCACGACCTCGGTCAGCCGCACCGCGAGCTGCCCGTTCTCGCCGCCATCGACCACCTCGAGCGCGCCGATGCCGATCAGCCGGTCGCCGACATAGAGCTCGACCGGATCCTCGAGCCGCTTGTCCAACGTCAGCACCGAGCCGGCACCGAGCTTGAGAAGGTCCCGCACCAGCGGTCTGGCCCGCCCGACCGAGACGGTGATTTCGATCGGCACGGCGGTGAAGGGCGTTGCCCCCTCAGGGCGTGCGGTTTCGCTCTGCTCAGCCATGCGCGGCCTTCCTCCGGTTGTCCTGCACGAATCCCTGCACCGCCTCGGCGACCTCGCGGGCGAGACCTCCGAGGTCGACCTGTGTCTCGCTGTCGCCGAAGCGGATGTCGGCCTGGCCCTCGGCCAGCGTCGGATCCTCGACAACGCTCAGCGGGAAGCCGAAATCCTCTTCGATCAAGGGCGCCACGGCCTCTTGCCCGCCCGGCGCCACCGCGATGACCACGTCGAGCCGGCCGATGTCGGCGGCCATGGCGCGAAGCTGTTCGCTCAGGTGCAGCCCGAGCGTCTGGTGAATCGTGGCCGGGAGCAGCTTGGCGACGACCTCTTCCAGCAGCGGCGAGATGGCGTGCAGAACCTGATTGCAGGCTTCGTGGTAGGTGAAGGACAAATCCTGCAGGTTCTGCGCGAAATCGCTCGAGATACGCGACTGGTCGTCGGTCTGGGCCTTGATCGCGTCGTCCCAGCCGGCGCGATAGCCGCCATCGAACCCTTCGAGCTTCGCGGCCTCGAGGGCGCCATCGTCCGGCACCGCGACCGCAGGGCCGGCGCCCGCCCGCGGTGCGCCGAAATCCTCCAGAAATGCCGCCAGTCCGGTCATTGCACCTCCTCCGCGCGATCTTCGCTGTCGTCGAGCCAGCTGCGCAGGATCTCGACCGTCTCGCTCTTGCGCTCTTCGATCAGGCCGCGCAGGCGGTCGACCGGGTCTTCCTCGGCCGGGCTGTCGAAATCGACCATGCCCATGCCGCCGAAATCGCCGCCGCCGCCCAGCGCCGGCAGTCCGCCGAAATCATCGTCCTCGATCTCGCCATCGAGCGCCACCCCGCCCGCCTCGCTCGCGCCTCCGGGCAGTGCCAGCGCGCCGTCACTCGCGCCGGGGAGCGCCGCCTGCGCCGGAGCGGCGAGGATCGGGCGCACCACGAACAGCCCGAGGATCAGCGCCACCATCGCGAGCACCCCGATCTGGATCAGCGTCATCGGATCGAGCGACATGGAGAACCACCCCGGCTCGACCGGGCCGGTGCCCAGCCCTTCGGGCCGTTCGAACGGCATCGAGCGGATGGTGATCGCGTCGCCGCGCGCCTCCTCAAAGCCGACCGCCGAGGCGACCAGATCGCGCAGCGCCGCAAGCTCCTCCTCGGGCAACGGCACGAACTCTTCCGCGCCGTCGGCGCCCGGGGCCAGTGTGCCGTTCACCAGCACGGCCACGGTCAGGCGCTTGATGGCACCGGGCACGCGGGTGACCTCGCGCATGGTTTCGGAAACCTCGTAATTCACCCGCTCGCGCGTTTCACTGCTCTGGCTTTGCGAGCTGTCGCCGCCGCCGGCCTCGCCATCCGGCAGGTTGGAGGCGACCGTCACATCGCCGCCGCCGCTGTCCTGGGAACTGCTGCTCTCTTCCTCGGTATCGGTCGAGATCACCACCCGGCCTTCGGGATCGAACTGCCGCTGGCGGATGGTCTCGCTTTCGGTGACGGTGTCGACGCTGACCTCGACCACCGCATTGCCGAGGCCCACCCGCGCCTCGACCAGACGCTGCACCCGGTCGCGCAGCAGCGCGGCGCGATCCTCGGCCGTCGGCCCGGCGCCGCTGTCGTCCTCCGCCCCGATGAGACCGCCCTTGCCGTCGATCACTGCCACATCCTCGGGCATCAGACCCGGCACCGCCGAGGCCACGAGGTATTTCAGCGCCCGGGCCTGCACCGGCGACAGAACGTCGCCATTGGTGGTGACCGAGATCGAGGCCGACGGCGAGACATCGCGCTGGAAGGGATTCGCGGTGGAATTGGCGATATGGACCCGCGCGGTGGCGATATGGGGGCTGGCAACGATGGTGCGCGCCAGTTCCCCTTCCTTGGCGCGCCAGTAGGCGGCATCGAACATCTGCGAGGTGGTGCCGAAGCCCGAGAGCCCGTCGAGCAGTTCGTAGCCTTGGTTGGAATTGGCCGGCAGCCCCTCGCTCGCCAGCGTCATGCGCAGGGAATCGCGCTGCATGTCCGGCACCAGGATCGCACCGCCGCGCACCTCGTAGGGTATGCCGCGCGCCTCCAGCGCCGCGACGACCTCGCCGGCGGCGCCTTGTTCAAGGCCGGCATAGAGCAGCGACATCGACGGCTGAGAGGCCATGCGGCCGAGCGCCAGCACCGCGGCGATGGTCGCCAGCGTCGCCGCGATCACCAGCACCCGCCGGCGCGCCCCCAAAGACCCCCAGATTGTCGCAAGCTGCTGCAAGACCATCCTCCGTTCCGACCGTTCTGCCCGGTGCGCTCATCTTTGGAGCATCAGACTTAACAATCGGTTAGTTCCTGTGCGGCTATACCCATGACGGATTGAAAGAGAGGTCCGTCATGACCGACGCCACGGCCGACGCCCCCGCCGAGGACGAGGGCACGCCGAAGAAAAAGGGATCGAAGCTGCCGATGCTGATCGGGTTGGTGCTGGCGCTTGCCGGCGGCGGCGGTGGGTTCTTTGCGGCCTGGTCCGGCCTGTTGCCGTTCGGGGGCGGCCATGCGCCGGCCGAGGCCGCCGATGGCGACGGCGCGCACGGCGAAGCCGGGGACCATGGCGGCGAGTCCGCGCTGCCGCTGCCCGGCGCCGACGTCGCGTTCGTCGAGCTGGAGCCGCTGGTCATCTCGATGGGCACGATGGCCGATCTGCACCACCTGCGGTTCCGCGCCAGCCTCGAGGTTCCGCCGCAATACGTGGCCGAGGTCGAAACCCTCGCACCGCGGGTGATCGACGTGCTTAACAGCTATCTCCGGGCGCTGCGCCCCTCCGATGTCGCGGCTCCGGGGGCGCTGATCCGCCTGCGCTCGCAGATGCTGCGGCGGATCCAGATGGTCGCGGGCGAGGACCGCATACACGACCTGCTGGTGATGGAATTCGTGCTGAACTGAAGGGGGACCGTATGAACCTGATCGCCGATATCCTACTTGCCGCCGGGGCGCTCGGCGCCGGCTTCTACTGCTTTGTCCTGTCGCGCCGCCTATCGCGCTTCACCAATCTCGAGAACGGCGTCGGCGGGGCCGTGGCGGTGCTGTCTGCGCAGGTCGACGATCTCACCCGCACGCTCGGAGAGGCGCAGGGCACGGCGGGCGAATCGACCGCCCGGCTCGAGTCGCTCACCGTGCGCGCAGAGGATGCCGCGAAACGGCTCGAACTGATGCTCGCTTCGTTGCATGACCTTCCGGAACAGCCCCCGCCGCCGCCCCGCAAGGACGAAGAGCCGAGGTTTGTCCGCCATACGGAGGGCTCGCGATGATGTTTGCCCGGAAGACACCCAAGGCGCCCCGGACCCGCCGCGGCATGGGCGTGCTCGCGGTGATCGGGGCGCTGCTGATCGCCTCGGCGCTGGCCCGCATCGGGATGCAGGCGGGGGCCGCGCTGGCGCTCGAAAACACCGAGCCCGCACCCGAGGCCGTCGCGATGCAGGATCCGACAATTGGCGCAGAGGCCGAGACTGCGTCTGCGGGCTGCCCGGTCGCTTCGGATATCGGGCCCATTCTCGAGGCGCTCAAGACCCGCGAAGACCGTGTGAGCAAGCGCGAATCGGATCTGCGGGCGCGGATGCAGGCCCTGTCGGTGGCAGAGGCCGAGATCGATCGCAGGATGAGCGCCATGGAAGACGCCGAGCGCCGCTTGCGCGAGACGCTGGCCATTGCCAAGACCGCCGCCGAGGAGGACGTGGCCCAGTTGACGCAGGTCTATGCCACGATGAAGCCCAAGCAGGCCGCGGCCCTGTTCGAGGAGATGGAGCCGGATTTCGCCGCCGGTTTCCTCGGGCGGATGCGCCCCGATGCGGCGGCGGCCATCATGGCCGGGCTCAGCCCGCAAAAGGCCTACACGATCAGCGTCATGCTGGCCGGACGCAACGCCGCGGCGCCTCGAGAATGAGGCGTACCGGCCCGGCATCGAAGGCGGCAGCGGCAACCGCGCTGTCGGGAAAGCAACAGATCGGCGGGTGGGTTCGCCGCAGGGGGTAAGACAATGCGGCTGGAGGCTTCGACCGAAAGCCGGGACATCCTGCGCCGCGACGCGCTCTCTGGGTGCGCGGCGCGCGCGGTCATCGGATGCGGCGGCTTGGAGGCGCCGGACGCCAGCCTGCAACCGCCATATCCCGGCACTGGCCAGACGAAGGCGCCCGGAAGGCCACCGCCCGCGTCGGACCCTCACTCCGGATCGACGTGGTGAGCCGCTCAAGACCGCTCCAACTGGCGGTGCCGGTCGCAAGCGCGGCACCACGCGTGGCGCGTTTCTCCCGGCAGGGAGGTTTGCTTCTGAACCATTGTCAGGCTGACCGAACGTCAAGGCCGTCGGGTTTGACCATTGTCCGCTGCCGGGTTACATTCCGGCGGTATTATATGTGCTTCCCACGCCATTGTGACAATTTCCTGTGGAAACACATCATTGCTTTCAGGTTGGGGGTGATGAGAATAGCCCCGCTGTCCTAATGAGATCCGAGTACTGCCCATGATTACCCGCCGCAACTTCGTCGCCAGCGCCACGGCCGGCCTCGCGCTCGCCACCGCAGCGCCCGCCCTCGCTTTCGAGGTCGAACCGAAATTCCGGCCCCAGCAGGTCGGCATCAAGAATACCCTGCCGCCGGGTCAGATCCTGATCCTGCCCCGCGCGCACTTCCTGTACTACGTCACCGCACCGGGTCAGGCGATCCGCTACGGCGTCGGCGTCGGTCGTGCCGGGCTCGAGTTCACGGGTGACGCGATCATCCAGGTGAAGAAGGAATGGCCGACCTGGCGCCCGACCAACGAGATGATCGAGCGCGAGCCGCAGGCCTACAGCAAGTTCATCGACAACGACTATGTCCAGCCCGGCGGCCCGGGCAACCCGCTCGGCGCCCGCGCGCTGTATCTGTTCCAGAACGGGCGCGACACATATTACCGCATCCACGGCACCACCGCGCCGGAAACGATCGGTCGCTCGGTCTCGAATGGCTGCATCCGCATGTTGAACGAGCACGTGATCGACCTCTACAACCGGGTGCCGGTCGGCACGCCGGTGACGGTGCTCTGACCGCCGAAGATCCGATCACGACGACCCTGCAAGCGGCGCGCCTTCGGGCGCGCCGTTTTGCGTTGTAGCACCTAGGGTTGTGCCCCTACTGAAATGGCTCGGATATGGCCGCGCCCGAGCCACATTCCAGCCGGATTTGCAGCGCTACATGCCCTTGCGCCAAGGTAATCAGTTCCAGTGTTCAAAGGGTGTCAAATGGCAGTAATCGGAATTCTCGTCGGCAGCATTCTTGGCCTGATCGGCGCCCTCACAAGCTGGCTCGCGCTTGATGTGCCCTTCAATTCCGCCGTCGTGCTCTACTTTGCCACCGCCCTCAGTTTCGGCCTGCTGCCGTCGCTCTCGACCGGTGCGCGCGGCGACGATGACGAACAGGCGCTTGCGGCGACCACGGCGCAGTAAGCCACTGTCCGGACGGCGCGCGGCCATGGTCGGCGAAGGTCAGTCGCCGCTATGAACCTGCGAAATCAGCTCTTCGACCGAGGGCCCCATCGCGTCGACGATCAGAGCCACGCCGTCGGCGTTTGGATGGATGCCGTCTCCCTGCATCATGCCCGCCGCATCCTGCGGCGTGCCACCCTCGGGCACGAGGCCACGGAAGAAATCCGGAAAATACAGCGTATCGTATTGTTCGGCGAGCTCGGGGTAGATCGCATCGAACCCCGCCTTGTAGTCGGCGCCATAGTTTCCGGGCGCGCTCATCCCCACCATCAGGACCTCGATCTCCTGCGCCTCGGCCACCTCGAGAATGCCGTCGAGATTGGCGCGCGCAGTCTCTGGTGGCAGCCCGCGCAGCAGGTCGTTGCCGCCCAGCGCCACGATCATCCCCTCGATCTCCGGCGTCAGCGACCATTCGACCCGCGACAACCCGCCGGCGGTGGTGTCGCCCGAGACGCCGCCATTCACCAGCTGCACGTCATGGCCGCGCTCGGCCAGCCACGCCTGCATCTGCGGCACGAAGCCCTCGCCCTGGGCCAGCCCATAGCCCTGCGTGAGGCTGTCCCCCAGTGCCAGAATATGCACCGTTTCAGCGCGCGCCGGCAGCGCCGCCACCGTGCCTAGCACCAACGTGACGGCCAGCGGCTTGCTGCGCCAAGCACGCAGCCCATATGTAAGCGAACGCATCATTTTCCCGGACGCTCCTTCATGCCTGATCCAGTCATTGCCCTGAAAGATGTCACACTCAGCCTGCGCGGCAATGCCGGAATGGTGGAAATCCTCCACGGCATCTCGCTCGAGGTGGCGAAGGGCGAAACGCTGGCGCTGGTCGGGCCGTCGGGCAGCGGCAAGTCCTCGCTGCTGATGGTGATGGGCGGGCTCGAGAGCGCAAGCTCCGGCGCGGTCTCGGTGCTGGGCAGCGATCTGACGGCGATGGACGAGGACCGGCTGGCGCGCTTTCGCCGCGATCACATGGGCGTCGTGTTCCAGAGCTTCAACCTGATCCCCACCATGACCGCGCTGGAAAACGTCGCCACCCCGCTGGAGCTTGCCGGTGACAAGGCGGCCTTCGACAAGGCCGCGGCCGAGCTCGAGGCGGTGGGGCTGGGCCACCGTGCCGACCATTACCCGGCGCAGATGTCAGGTGGCGAGCAACAGCGCGTGGCGCTGGCCCGCGCCTCGGCGCCGCGCCCCGACATCCTGCTGGCCGACGAGCCGACCGGCAATCTCGACGGCAAGACCGGCGACGCGATCATGGACCTGCTCTTTGGACTGCGCGACCGCCACGGCGCCACGCTGGTGCTCGTCACCCACTCCAACACCCTCGCGCAACGCTGCGACCGGGTGGTGCGGCTGACCGACGGTAGCGTCGCCGGCGAGGTGGCGAGGGCGGCCAAATGAGCCTTGCCATCTCGGCCCGCTTCGCCCGCCGCGAGCTGCGCGGCGGCCTGCGCGGCTTTCGCATCTTCCTCGCCTGCCTGACCCTTGGCGTCGCCGCCATCGCCGGCGTCGGCTCGGTGCGCTCGGCGATTCAGGCCGGGCTGGCCGATCAGGGCGCCATCCTGCTGGGCGGCGACGCGCAGGCGGAATTCACCTATCGCTTCGCCTCCGAGGAGGAGCGTGCCTGGCTCGCAGGGATCTCGACGGCGCTGTCCGAGATCACCGATTTCCGCTCCATGGCGGTGGTCGACACCGAGGCCGGCTCGGAACGCGGGCTCACGCAGATCAAGTCCGTCGATGACGGCTATCCGCTGCTGGGCGAGATGGTGCTCGACCCGCCGATGCCGCTGGCGAAGGCGCTCGACGGGGCCGAGCATCCCGGGGCGGTGATGGCGCCGGTGCTGGCCGACCGGCTGGGCCTCGCCCCCGGCGACAGCTTCCGCCTCGGCACGCAGGACTTCACCCTCAGCGCCACCATCGTCAAGGAGCCCGACGACGCCGGCGACGGCTTCGGCCTTGGTCCGCGCACGCTGGTGCGCACCGCAGACCTCGAGGGCTCGGGCCTGCTCGCACCCGGTTCCCTGTTCGAAACCGAGTACCGGATGCGGCTGCCCGAGGGCGCCGATCTCGATGCGCTGAAGGCGCAGGCCGTGGAGCGTTTCCGCGACACCGGCATCCGCTGGCGGGACGCCCGCAACGGCGCGCCCGGCGTGGCGCGCTTCGTCGACCGGCTGGGCAGCTTCCTCGTGCTGGTCGGGCTCTCGGGCCTCGCGGTGGGGGGCATCGGCGTCTCGGCGGCGGTGCGGTCCTACCTCGCGCGCAAGACGCCGGTGATCGCCACGCTGCGCACCCTCGGCGCCAGCCGGGCCGTGATCTTCCAGACCTATTTCCTGCAAATCGGCGCGCTGAGCCTGCTGGGCATCGCGCTCGGGCTGATCCTCGGCGCCGGGGTGCCGCTGATCTTCGCCCCGCTCATCACCCAGTCGCTGCCGATCCCGGTGCTCTTCACGCTCTACCCCGGCCCCCTGGCCGAAGCGGCGATCTACGGCGTGCTGACGGCGCTGCTCTTCACGCTCTGGCCGCTCGCCCGCACCGAGGAGGTGCGTGCCGCGGCCCTGTTCCGCGATGCGCTCGATAGCGCCCGCGCCCTGCCGGCCGCGCGATACCTCGTCGCCACCGCCCTGCTGATCGCGCTGCTCGTCGGCGTGGCGATGCTGTTCTCCGGCGATCCGCGCATTACGCTGTGGACCGCTGGTGGCATCTTCGGCGCGCTGCTGATCCTAACCGTCGCCGCCACCGGCATCCGCGCGATCGCCCGCCGCGCCACCGGCGCCGCCCGTGGCCGCCCGGTCTGGCGCTGGGCGCTCGGCGCCATCGGCGGCCCGCGCGAGACCGCGGCCTCGGTCGTTCTGTCGCTGGGGCTGGGACTGTCGGTGCTCGCCGCCATCGGCCAGATCGACGGCAACCTGCGCGCCGCGATCAACCGAGACCTGCCCGAGATTGCGCCGTCGTATTTCTTCGTCGACATCCAGCCGGGCCAGATCGACGGCTATCTCGCCCGGCTCGAGGGCGACGACGCGGTGACCCGGGTCGACACCGCCCCCATGCTGCGTGGCGTGATCACCGAGATCAACGGCGTCGACGCGCAACAGGTGGCGGGCGATCACTGGGTGGTGCGCGGCGATCGTGGCATCACCTATGCCGCGCAACCCGACTCGCGCACCATCCTCACCGAGGGCGAATGGTGGCCCGAGGACTACGACGGCCCGCCGCAGATCAGCTTTGCCCGCGAAGAGGCCGAGGAGATCGGCCTGTCGCTGGGCGACGAGATCACCTTCAACGTGCTGGGCCGCGACATCACCGCCACCATCACCAGCTTCCGCGATGTGGATTTCTCCACCGCCGGGATCGGCTTCGTGATGACCCTGAACCCCGCCGCCCTGCAGGGCGCCCCGCACACCTTCATCTCGACGGTCTATGCCGAGCCCGAGGCCGAGGCGCAGATCCTGCGCGATCTCGCCTCCAGCTATCCCAACATCACCGCGATCCGCGTCAAGGACGCCATCGACCGGGTGGCCGAGCTGCTCGAGGGCGTCGGAAGTGCCATCCGTTGGGGCGCGGTGGCGACCCTGCTCACCGGCTTCCTGGTGCTGATCGGCGCGGCGGCGGCGGGCGAAGGCGCGCGCACCTACGAGGCGGCGGTGCTCAAGACGCTGGGCGCCAGCCGCGCCCGCATCCTGCAGAGCTTCGCGTTGCGCTCGGCGCTGCTCGGCGCCGGGGCCGGGGTGGTGGCGCTCGGGGCGGGCATCCTCGGCGGCTGGGGGATCAGCCGGTTCATCATGGAGACCACCTTCACCGTGATGTGGCCCTCTGCGCTCGGCATCATCGCCGGCGGCGTCATCGCCACGCTGTTGGCCGGGCTCGGCTTCGCCTGGCGGCCACTTTCCGCCCGTCCGGCCCGGGTCCTGCGGGCGCGCGAATAGCCCGGCTTGCACCCCTCTGCTTAGGCTGGCACAGCCTGACGCGACCCCTGGCTGACAAAGGACCCGACCGATGAGCGACACCCTCCCGATGCCGGTCTCGACCCTGAGCAAGGCGCAGCGCAGCTCGATCCTCAACCTCGTGCGCCGCGCCGCCCGGGCCGAGATCCTGCCCCGCTTCCGCAATCTCGAGCGCAGCGAGATCGACCAGAAGAAAAGCCATCAAGACCTGGTGACCGAGGCCGACCGCGCCGCCGAGCGAATGATCGCGCGCGGCCTGCTGGCGCTGTTTCCCAATGCGCTGATCATCGGCGAGGAGAACGTGGCCGAGCACCCCGAGGTGCTCGACAAGGTCGCCGAGGCCGAGCTTGCCTTCACCATCGACCCGGTCGACGGCACGTGGAACTACGCCCACGGGCTCGCCACCTTCGGCGTCATCGTCTCGGCGCTGCGCTTCGGCACCCCGGTCTTCGGGCTGATCTACGATCCCGTCATGGACGACGTGGTGCTGGGCGAGACCGGCGGCCCGGCCGAGCTGGTCATGCCCAAACGCCGCAAGCGCCGCACGCTCTCGGTCTCCGCGGGCGGCCCGGTCGAGGCGCTGCAGGGTTACCTGCCGCTCTACATGCTGCCCGCCGACAAGCAGGGCGAGATGGCCGCCCTGCTGCCGCGCTTCGAGCGCGTGCTGTCGCTGCGATGCTCGGCGCACGAGATGCGCATGCTGGCACAGGGCCACGTGGATTTCGTGCTCTCCGCCGCGCTCACGCCGTGGGACCACGCCGCGGGCGCCCTGCTCTGCCAATGCGCCGGCGGCCATGTCGCCATGCTCGACGGCTCCGAGTACAACGCCTCCAAGCGCGACGGCTACCTGCTCTGCGCCTCCGACCCCGCCACATGGGGCCGCATCCGCGACACCTTCGCCTTTCTCCTCGACCTGCCCAACCCCTGACCGCCCCTCCCCGTCAAAGACCGGCGCCCATGCTTCTTCTGGCCCAAAATATCCCGGGGAGCGCGAGGGGCCGGCCCCTCGCTCCGGCACCGAACACGCCGGGCGACGCCAAAGGACAAACACAGCCCCTCCCAATACAGGCGGCGCTGCCCCCCAAACCGGAGAGCGGCGCCCCTGCTTCTTCTGGCTAGAAATATCCCGGGGAGCGCGAGGGGCTGGCCCCTCGCTCCGGCGCCGAACACGCGGAGCGACGCCAAGGGACAAACACAGCCCCTCCCAAACCAAAACGCCCCGCCCTCCGAACCGGAGAGCGGGGCCCCTGTCTTCTTCTGGCCGCAAGTATCCCGGGGAGCGTGAGGGGCTGGCCCCTCACTCCCGGTCTCTCACAACCTACTCCGCCGCTTCGGCATAGTCGCTCATCGGCGGGCAGGTGCACACGAGATGCCGGTCGCCATAGGCATTGTCGACGCGGTTGACCGGGGGCCAGTACTTGTCGACCCGGAACGCGCCGGGCGGGAAGCAGCCCTGTTCGCGCGAATAGGGTCGGTCCCAGTCGCGCACGAGGTCTTCCATCGTGTGCGGGGCGTGCTTCAGCGGGTTGGCCTCGGCATCGATGCGGCCTTCCTCGATGTCGCGGATCTCCTCGCGGATCGCCAGCATGGCGTCGCAGAACCGGTCGAGCTCGGCCTTGGTCTCCGATTCCGTCGGCTCCACCATCAGCGTGCCGGCCACCGGCCAGCTCATGGTCGGCGCGTGGAAGCCGCAATCGACGAGGCGCTTGGCGATGTCCTCTACCGTGACCCCGGCGGATTTCTCGAACGGACGCACATCGATGATGCATTCATGCGCCACCCGGCCCTGCGGCCCGGTATAGAGGATCTCGTACGCCCCCGAGAGCCGCGCGGCGATGTAGTTGGCGCTCAGGATCGCCGCCCGCGTCGCCTGCGTCAGCCCCTCGCCGCCCATCATCAGGATGTAGCCCCACGAGATCGGCAGCAGCGAGGGCGAGCCGAAGGCCGCGGCCGAGACCGGCCCCGCGACGCCGCCGTTGAGCGGGTCCGACGGCAGGTGCGGCACAAGGTGGTCCTTGACGCCGATCGGACCCATGCCGGGGCCGCCGCCGCCATGCGGAATGCAGAAGGTCTTGTGCAGGTTGAGGTGGCTCACGTCGCCGCCCAGATCGCCCGGGCGCGACAGCCCGACCATGGCGTTCATGTTGGCGCCGTCGATATAGACCTGCCCGCCATGCTCGTGGGTGATGGCGCAGACCTCCTTCACCGTCTCCTCGAAAACCCCGTGGGTCGAGGGGTAGGTGATCATGCAGGCCGCCAGCGTGTCGCTGTGCGCCTCGGCCTTTTCGCGGAAATCGGCGAGGTCGATGGAGCCCTGTGCGTCGCATTTCACCGGCACCACTTTCCAGCCGACCATCTGCGCCGAGGCCGGGTTGGTGCCGTGCGCGTTGACCGGGATCAGGCAGACATTGCGCTGGCCCTCGCCGCGCGCCGTCTGCCACGAGGCGATGGTCAGCAGGCCGGCATATTCGCCCTGCGCGCCCGAGTTCGGCTGCATCGAGAAATCGTCATAGCCGGTGATGGCACAGAACTTCTGCGACAGGTCCGCGATCATCTCGGCGTAGCCCTTGGCCTGATCGGCCGGGGCATAGGGGTGCAGCTCGGCGAACTCGCGCCAGCTCACCGGCATCATCTCGGCTGCGGCGTTGAGCTTCATGGTGCACGAGCCCAGCGGGATCATCGCCCGGTCGAGCGCCAGATCGCGGTCGGCAAGACGGCGCATGTAGCGCATCATCTCGGTCTCGGCGCGGTTCATGTGGAACACCTCGTGGGTGAGGTAATCGCTCTGGCGCAGCAGCGCGTCGGGCAGGCGGTACGCCTCCTCTCCCTCGTCCTTGCGCACCAGACCGAAGGCGCGCCAGACCGCCTCGATCTGCGCCGGGCGGGTGGCCTCGTCCAGCGTGATGCCGATCTTGGTCTTGCCGACGCGGCGCAGGTTGATGCCCTCCTTCACCGCCGCCTGCAGAATGCCTTTCTGCAGCAGCCCGACCTCGACGGTCAGCGTGTCGAAGAACGCCTCGGGCTGTACCTCGTAGCCCGCATCCTCGAGCCCCTTGGCCAGCCGCGCGGTCTTGAGATGGATGCGCTGCGCAATCGCCTTGAGCCCGCTCGGCCCGTGGAACACCGCGTAAAAGCCCGCCATCACCGCCAGCAGCGCCTGCGCGGTGCAGACATTCGAGGTCGCCTTTTCGCGTCGGATGTGCTGCTCGCGGGTCTGCAGGGCAAGGCGGTAGGCGCGGTTGCCCAGCGCGTCGACCGACACACCGACGATACGCCCCGGCATGGCGCGCTTGTAGGCGTCCTTGGTGGCCATGTAGGCGGCGTGCGGGCCGCCATAGCCCAGCGGCACGCCGAAGCGCTGGGTCGAGCCCACCGCGATATCGGCCCCCATCGCGCCCGGCTCCTTGACCAGACACAGCGCCATGATGTCGGCGGCGACGATGCCGATCGCACGGGCCTCGTGCAGCGCCTCCATCTCGGCTGAGAGATCGCGCAGCGCGCCATGGGTGCCGGGATACTGGAAGATCGCCCCGAACACCTTGTCGGCCTCGAGCGCCTCCGGCGCGCCGACGATCACCTCGATGCCCAGCGGCGCGGCGCGGGTTTGCATCACCGCGATGTTCTGCGGATGGCAGTTCTCGTCCACGAAGAAGGCGCCGGCCTTCGACTTGGCCACCCGCTTGGCCATGGTCATCGCCTCGGCGCAGGCGGTGGCCTCGTCGAGCAGCGAGGCGTTGGCGATCTCCAGCCCGGTCAGGTCCGAGACCATGGTCTGGTAGTTCAGCAAGGCCTCGAGCCGGCCCTGCGAAATCTCGGGCTGGTAAGGGGTGTAGGCGGTGTACCAGGCCGGGTTCTCGAAGATGTTGCGCTGGATCGCCGGCGGGGTGATCGTGTTGTGATAGCCCTGCCCGATCAGCGAGGTCAGCACCTTGTTCTTCTCGGCCACCTCCTGCAGGCGCCAGAGCATCTCGCGCTCCGACAGCGGCGCGCCGAAATCGAGCGGCTCGGCCTGACGGATGCCCTCCGGCACGGTCTGCGCGATCAGCGCGTCGAGGTCCGACACCCCCAGCGCCGCGAACATCTCGTCCATCTCGGCGGGCGACGGGCCGATATGGCGACGGTTGGCAAAGTCATAGGGCTGGTAGTCAGTGGGCGTGAAGGCCATCTCTCACCTCTTGCAGCGCGGCGGACAGGGCGCACCGCTGTGCTTCTCTACGTTTCTAATACTCAAAATCCGACCGTGCCCGTCCCGCGCAGGCGCCGGGACGGGGTCGGGATCTCGTCTTTCGGGCGACCGCACCGCCAGCCGCCACGGAGGACGGCCGGCGCGCCGCATCAGCCGACGAACTTCTTGTAGGCGGCCTCGTCCATCAGCTCGTCGAGCACCGAGAGGTCCTCGATCTTGAGCTTGAAGAACCACGCATCGCCCTCGGGGTCCTCGTTGACCTTGCCGGGATCGTCGACCAGAGCGTCGTTGACCTCGGCAATCTCGCCATCGACCGGGGCGAGGATGTCGGAGGCGGCCTTGACCGACTCGATCACCACCACTTCGTCATCCTTGCTGACCGTGGTGCCGGCGTCAGGCAGTTCGACGAAGACCACATCGCCAAGCTGCTCGGCGGCGTGGCTGGTGATCCCCACCACGACCAGATCGTCCTCGACGCGCAGCCATTCATGTTCTTCGGTGAATTTCATCTCGCTGGTTCCCTTTTGTCAGCGCTTGTAGCTTTGTTTCACGTGCGGCAGCGTCACCACTTCGACCGGCAGACGCTTGCCGCGCACTTCTCCGTAAAGACGCGTGCCCGGCACGGAGCGTTCCGCCGGAACATACCCCATCGCCACCGGGCCGCCCACCGTCGGCCCGAATCCGCCCGAGGTGATGCGCCCGACAGCCTCGCCGCCGGTGTCGGTGTCGTAAAGATCGATGCCTTCGCGCATCGGCGCGCGGCCCTCGGGCTTCAGCCCGACCCGGACGCTCGGCGCGCCGGTGGCGATCTCCGGCAGGATGATATCGGCGCCCGGGAAGCCCCCGGCGCGCGCGCCATCGGCGCGGCGCACCTTCTGGATCGCCCAGAGCAGGTTGGCCGCCGCCGGTGTCGTGGTGGTGTCGATGTCGTGGCCGTAAAGGCAAAGCCCCGCCTCGAGCCGCAGCGAATCCCGCGCGCCCAAACCGATCGGCTCGACCGCCTCCTGCGCCAGCAGCGCCTCGGCCAGCGCCACGGCGTCCCCCTCCCGCACCGAGATCTCGTAGCCGTCCTCGCCGGTGTAGCCCGAGCGCGAGACCCACGCCTCGGCCCCCATCAGCTCGACCGTGGCGACGTCCATGAAGCGCATCTCGGCCACCGCCGGGTTCAGCGCCGACAGCGCCGCCTCGGCGCCCGGCCCCTGCAGCGCCAGCAGCGCCCGGTCCTCGATATACTCGACACGCACGCCAGCCGGCTCGAGCCCGGCGCGCAGCCGCGCGACATCGGCCTCCTTGCAGGCGGCGTTGACCACGAGGAACAGGTGATCGCCGCGATTGGCGATCATCAGGTCATCCTCGATGCCGCCCTGATCGTTGGTGAAGAGCCCGTAGCGCTGCCGGCCCTCGGCCAGCCCCGCCACCGACACCGGCACCAGAGTCTCGAGCGCCAGCGCCACCGCTTGCGGATCGTCGCCGTGCAGGATCACCTGCCCCATGTGGCTCACGTCGAAGAGCCCGGCCGCGGCACGGGTGTGCAGGTGCTCTTTCATCACGCCGAGTTTGTACTGAACCGGCATCTCGTAGCCGGCAAACGGCACCATCTTCGCGCCGAGCGCGAGGTGCAGGTCATGTAGTGGCGTGCGTTTCAACTCGTCCATGCGGTCTCACATCCCTCTTGCCCGGATGTGGCGCGTGGCGCAGCCCCGGACATTTCAAGGCGCAGGACGGCCCTGCGCGCGAAATGCCCCCTCTGTCCGTCAGCCTGAGATCGTTATCCCTTCGGCGGGCGCGCTGTCACGCGCCACTCTCCAGAGTTCTGCCTCCGCAAAGGTCCGTGGGCCTGAGAGTTTCCGGGGCGGTTGCTCCTTCGGCACCGGCGATGCCGGTTCTCCCTCTGCGGTCGGTCTCAGGTTACGATGTTTGTCATTGCGCCGCAAGGACCGGAGGCACCTTGGCCATCGCGCAGCGCCCCTGTGGCGCGAGAATGTCCATTAAAGGGGCATTGTCGCACACCAGCGTGTCGAGCGTGATCGGATCGAGCGTTGCGTAGAAGGCATGGGCGGCGTCGCTGAGCGCGATCTTCAGCCGGCAGGCCTCGGTCAGCGGGCAGGTGTTGTCGACATCGGCGAAGCACTCGGCCAGCGGCACCGGCGCCTCGAGCGCGCGGAACACGTCACCGATCCGGATCTGGCTGGCCGGGCGGGACAGCTCGAGCCCGCCGTTGCGCCCGCGCTGGGTGTGCAGGTAGCCTAGCTGCGCCAACTGGTTGATCACCTGGGCGAGGTGGTTTTCAGAGGCGTTGCATCGCCTGGCAATCTCGGATTTGGTCACCAGACGGCCGGTGTTGGCCGCGCAATGCATCAGGACCCGAATGGCGATGTTGGTTCTTTTTGTGACGCGCACGGCCCGCCCTCCATTTTCAAAGGATGCCGGCGTTATACATGGCTTGGGAAATATCGATTTGACGTACATCAATCCGGGACCCGTAAAACTGGTATGAGCAGCGCTTTTTTCTTCGGTTACGGGTCCCTCGTGAACCGTCTGACCCACGGCTTCGCCCCCACCCACACCGCCCGTGCCCGCGGCTGGCGCCGGGCCTGGCGCTGGACCGAGGCGCGCGACGTGGCCTTTCTCACCGCGGTTCCCGACCCCGACTGCGAGATCGAGGGGCTGATCGCCCCGGTGCCGCCGGATGGCTGGGCGGCGCTCGACCTGCGCGAGCACGCCTATGACCGGCTCGACGCGCTGCACAGCGTCACTCACGAAGCCCCCGGCGTCGAACAGCTGGCGATATATGCCATCCCGCCCGAGCGCATCTTTGCGCCCGACGCGCGGCACCCGGTGCTGCTCAGCTATCTCGACGTGGTGGTGCAGGGCTACCTGGCCGAGTTCGGCGCCCACGGGGCCGACCGGTTCTTTGCCACCACCACCGGATGGGAGGCCCCGATCCTCGACGACCGCGCCGATCCGCGCTACCCGCGCGCCCAGCGTCTAAGCGATGACGAACGGTGCTTTGTCGATGACCGTCTGGCCGGGCTCGGCGCCCGCAAGGTGGCGGCATGATGATCTCGAAAACCCTGCTGCTGCTGCGCCGCGTGGCGCGCAACCTCACGGCGCGGGTCCTGTTCGGCGCGCTGCTGGCCTTTGCCATGGCCTTCCTCTCGCCGCTCTTCGAGCCGCTGCTGCCGGATGAGTGGGAGATCAAGATCGGCCCCGAAGCGGTGATCCCGATCCTCAACATCCTCGCCACGACGATGCTCACGGTGACCACCTTCTCGCTGTCGGTGATGGTGCAGGCCTACCAGGCCGCCGCCAGCCAGGCGACGCCCCGCGCCTACCGGCTGCACCTGTCGGACACCACGACCCACACGGTTCTGTCGGTGTTCACCGGGGCGTTCCTCTATTCGCTGACCGCGCTGGTGATGTTCCGCGCCGGGCTGTACGCGGACAACGCCGCGGTGGTGATCCTTGGGGTGACGGTGCTGGTGATCGTGGCGATCGTCGTCTCGATCCTGCGCTGGATCGAGCATCTGAGCACGCTGGGCAGCATGGACGACACGCTTCAGATGGTCGATCGGCAGGCCCGCGACCCGCTCTATCGCGCCCTCAGTCGCCCGGCGCTCGGCGGGTTGCCCGTGGCGCCGGATGCCGAAATCCCCGAGGCCGCGTGGCCCCTGCCCGCGCCCTCGAGCGGCTATCTGCAATTCATCAACATGGAGGCGCTGAACGACGCGCTGGCCGCGAGCGATGCCTCGATCACCCTGCGCGCCTCACCCGGCGCGCATATGCTCAAGGGCGTCCCGCTCGGCTGGGTGCTGGGCGACATCGAGGACCGCGAGGCGTTGAGTAATTGCTTCACCTTCGGCGATATGCGCACCGCCGAGCAGGACGCCCGCTTCGGCGTGGTGGTGCTGAACGAGACCGCGGTGCGGGCGCTGTCCCCGGGGATCAATGACCCCGGCACCGCCGTCGACGTGGTGCACCGGCTGGCGCGGCTGTTCTCCGAGGCCGAGCCTCCCAAGACCCGACCGCCGGAGTTCCCCCGCATCGAGGCCCCGGCGCTGACCGCGACCCAGTTGATGGAAGACGGGTTCGAGCCACTGATCCGCGCCGGCGCCGGCCACCCGGAGGTGATCGGCACGGTGCTCGACACGCTGGCCAAGCTCGAACATGCCGAATGGCGCGACCTCGCCGCGGCGGCGCGGCGCACCCGCGCCTACGCGCTGCATCACGCGCAGGAAAACATCGTGGTGCAAGAGGATCGCGACGCGCTGGCGCGTCGCGTCTGAGGCTCAGCCCTTGGCGAGCTTGCGCGCCGGGATGGTCTGCAACAGCGGCAGCACGTCGGCCATCTCGGGCCCGCGCTCGCGCCCGGTGAGCGCCTTGCGCAGCGGCATGAACAGGCCCTTGCCCTTGCGGCCGGTCTGCTCTTTCACCGCCTTGGTCCATTCCCCCCAGCTTTCCTGGGTGAGCGGGCCTTCGGGCAGGATCGCCATCGCCTCGGCGATGAAGTCACGGTCCTCGTCGGCGACCACCGGCTCGGCACCGTCGCGGAACAGCTCCCACCAGCCGGCAAGATCCTTGCGGGTCTCGATGTTCTCGCGCGTGACGCTCCAGAACAGCTCGGCCTTGTCCGCCGGCACGCCCAGGGCGGTGATCTCGTCGGCCACCGCCGACAGCGGCAGGCCATGCAACTTGCGCGCGGTCAGGGGGTAGAGGTCGTTGACGTCGAACTTGGTCGGCGCCGAGCCGAACTGCGACAGGTCGAAGCCCTCGGCGATCTCCTCGAGCGACAGGCGCAGCTCCACCGGCTGGCTCGAACCGAGCCGCGCCATCAGCGACAGCAGCGCCTCCGGCTCGACGCCGCTTTCGCGCAGGTCACGGATCGACAGCACGCCAAGACGCTTCGACAGCGACTCGCCCTGCGGGCCTGTGAGCAGCGAGTGGTGGGCAAAGCTCGGGACGGTGCCGCCGAGCGCGTTGATGATCTGGATCTGGGTCGCGGTGTTGGTCACATGGTCCGAGCCGCGCACCACATGGGTCACGCCCATCTCGGTGTCGTCGACCACCGAGGCCAGCGTGTAGAGGATCTGGCCGTCGCCGCGGATCAGCACCGGGTCCGAGACCGAGGCGGCGTCGATCGAGATGTCGCCGAGGATGCCGTCGGTCCACTCGATGCGCTCCTGATCGAGCTTGAAGCGCCAGACACCGTCGCCACGCTCGGCCCGCAGGGCGGCCTTCTCGTCGTCGGACAGCGCAAGCGCGGCACGGTCGTAGACCGGCGGCTTGCCCATGTTGAGCTGCTTCTTGCGCTTCAGGTCAAGCTCGGTCGGAGTTTCCCATGCCTCGTAGAAGCGGCCGATCCCGCGCAGCTGGTCGGCGGCGGCGTGGTAGCGGTCGAGCCGCTCGCTCTGCCGCTCGATCCGGTCCCATGTCAGGCCCAGCCACTCGAGGTCGCGCTTGATGCCGTCGACATATTCTTCCTTGCTGCGCTCGGGATCGGTGTCGTCGATGCGCAGAATGAACGTCCCGCCGGCCTTACGGGCGATCAGGTAGTTGAACAGTGCCGTGCGAAGGTTGCCCACATGGATGTGGCCGGTGGGCGAAGGGGCAAAACGGGTGACGGTCATGGGAGGCTCCTGCTTACGCCGACGGCACTTCCCACAAGCGCGGTCATTTGTCCAGTTCGAGGCTCTTGGCGAACCGCCGGTTGAGTGACATGGTCCTGCCATGACCGACATTCTGACCGTCACTCTGAACCCCGCGCTCGACCTGACCACGACCGCCGACCGCGTCGTCGCCGGACCCAAGCTGCGCTGTGATCCCCTGACCGTGGATCCCGGTGGCGGCGGCATCAACGTGGCCCGCGTGGTCGCGGCGCTTGGCGGACAGGCCCGCGCCTTCGTGGCCCTCGGCGGCCCGAGCGGGATGCGGCTCGAGGCGGCGATGGCCGAACAGGGCATTCCGCTGGTGCGGATGCAGGCCCCGGGCGACACGCGCGAAAGCATGGCCGTGCACGATCGCGAGACCGGCCAGCAGTATCGCTTCGTCATGCCCGGCCCGCTCTGGACCGAGGCACAGGTGAGCGAGGCGCTCGCGGCGATCGCGGAGGCGGTGCCCGATGGCGGCATCGTGGTGCTGAGCGGCAGCCAGCCGCCCGGCGTCTCGGCGGTCTTCGCGACGCAACTCTGCACGGCGCTGGCCGCGCGCAACCCCATGGTGATCGTCGACACCTCCGGCCCGGCGCTGGAGCACCTGTCGAAGGGCACCACCCCGGCCCCCGCGGTGCTGCGCATGGACACCGAAGAGGCCGAGGGGCTTGCCGGCCGTCCGCTGGTGACCCGGCGCGAGTCGGCGGAGTTCGCCGCCGAGCTGGTGGCGCGCGGGGCCGCCGAGCGAGTCATCGTGGCGCGCGGCGCGGATGGCTCGGTGATGGCCGGGCCGGACGGGCTGGTGCAGGTGAGCGCCGCCGATGTCGCGGTCGTGTCCGCCGTCGGCGCGGGCGACAGCTTTGTCGGGGCCTTTGCCTATGGCCTCGCCTCCGGCCTGAGCGGCCCCGAGGCGCTGGCGCTTGGCGCGGCCGCCGCAAGCGCGACCGTCACCACCCCTGCCACATCGCTATGCACGCACGAGATGGTCTTGGCCCACCTGCCGCAATGCGGTGCGAGCCTGATCGAGGACTGAGGCCTCCGGCGCCGCTGCGACGGAGGCCCCACGCTCATGCCACCTTTGCGGCCTCGGCCGGCTGGATGTTCAGCCGAACCATGGTCTGGTTCAGCAGCATATAGGCGATCTCGCCAAAGGTGGCAGGGCCGGTGAAGCTGCCCGTGGTTTTCGACTCCAGCTCTCCGTAGAGGTAGTTGAGGATGCAGTTGCACGACAGCTCGCGACTGCCCTCGCCCTGCGCCCGCGCGGCGAATTCGGTGGCATAATCGCCCGGCAGCCGCGCGATGCGGTAGCTCACCCCTTCGATCACCGGGGCGTAGAAGCTCACCGGCTTGCCCGGCTCGACCGACTGGAACGAGACGTTGATCATCGCGCCGGCGAAATTCGCCAAGAGCGGGCAGCGCTGATCCGCGCCCTTCTCCGAAAGGTAGCTCGCGAAATCGACCTCTTCGCCATTGACCAGCGCGGTCTTCACCGAGAAGCCGGTGCTGGCAAAGGTGATCTCGTCGGCGGTCTGGTCGGGCTCGAAGAGGGTCAGGATGTCGATATCCGCGACCTGCGTGGGGGGCAGTTTCACATGCAGCACCATCGCGCCTTCTTCGAAGGCCATGCCGCGCGCGCCGTCGAACACCTTGGGCTTGGCTGTTTCGAGATCGTCGAGATGCACGCCGGTGACCCAGCCCATCAGGGGCTGGTCGAACACCCCCGCGTAGCTGCTGCCGTGAATGGCAAACGACTCGTGCGCATTGCTGAAGGCCGGGATCAGGATCACCGACAGGCCGTTGTCGAAGCGGTTCATCGTCAGGCTCGGGAGATCCTCGCCGGCATAGAGCACAGGGCGCGCCTCTTGGGCCGCGTCGATCTCGGTCACGAAGAGGTTATCGCGATCCACCCGCCCGCCGGTATCGGTCATGAAATAGACCGAGGTGCCGCCGATCCAGCACCCTTTGGGCAGTTGCGACAGCGCCGCCTCGGATCCGGCGACGACCAGCACCTTGCCGGCCTCGATCAGGGCGGCGGCCTCGGTCACGCTCATCATTGCATTCTTCATGGCCAGTCCTTTCAGAAGAGGGCGATGTCCTTCGCCGCAAAGGCATTTTTCGCGCAATAGTCGCGCAGCTCGGCGATCTTGGAGCCGAGCGCCGCGGGCTGTGTCCGGACTTCGCGCCGGAGCCGCGTGACCAGCAGCTTCGTTGCGAGCACGGCGCCGGACAGGTCGCTCTCGGAGGTGAGAACGCGGCGCCAGCAGGGGTTGGTGGTGTCAGGAATCATCGGCATCTCCGTCTTGAGGTGCCGCTGCTTAGCCCGGGGTGTCTTAACGGGATGCAAAGCCGGAACTGGCAAGACACCCCCGCCGGTCTATCTTCCGCACACCAACTGGAGGGAGACACAGACATGACGGAACAGACGACATTCAGCCGCCGCGCCGCCCTTGCCGGTGCCGTGGCCATGCCCTTCGTCGCGGCCGGCGCCGCGCCGCTGCGAGCGCAGGTGGCCAAGCAGGGGCCGATGGTGCCCAGGGTCAACCGCGTCATGCTTGGCGATTTCGAGGTCAATGCGCTGATGGCCGGCACCGCCACGCGCGAGGATCCGCATTCGATCTTCGGCCTGAACGCCTCGGACGAGGAATTCGCCGACGCCGCCGAGGCCGCGAACATCCCCACCGACAAGGCGCAGTTCTTCTTCACGCCGACGCTGGTCAACACCGGCAACGAGCTGATCCTGTTCGACACCGGTCTCGACCCCGAGGGCATCGTCGCCGCGGTCGAGGCGGCGGGCTACGCGCCCGGCGATGTGAGCCACGTGGTCATCACCCACATGCATGGCGATCACGTCGGCGGCCTCACCGGCGGCGACGGTCCGACCTTCGCCAACGCCCAGCACGTGACCGGGCAGGCCGAGTACGACCACTGGTCCGGCGTCGCCAACGACACCTTCACCAACAAGATCGAGCCCCTGGCCGAGCAGTTCAGCTTCATCGGCAACGGCGAGAGCGTCGCATCGGGCATCACCTCGGTGATGACCCCGGGCCACACCCCGGGCCACATGAGCTACATGCTCGAGAGCGGCGGCAAGCAGCTGATGTTGATCGCCGATCTGGCCAATCACTACGTGTTCTCGCTGGCCCATCCCGATTGGGAAGTCAGCTTCGACACCGACAAGGAAGCCGCCGCGCAGACCCGCCGCAAGACGCTCGACATGCTGGCCGCAGACAAGATCCCGTTCATCGGCTACCACATGCCGTTCCCGGCCCTCGGCTATGCCGAGACCCGCGACGACGGCTTCCGCTACGTGCCGCACAGCTACCAGCTGATGCTCTGACCCCTCCGCCGCGCCCGACCAAATGGGCGCGGCGCCGACCTGCCGGGCAGTCGCGGCGGTCGCACAAGTCTCAGCTCGGGCCATGCTTCGACCTGTGCGGGCGCCCCCGGCGCTGATCGCCCCTATCTGGCGCGCCCCTAGCCAGCACCACACAACAGTTTCGGTTGAACGCGACCAACAGCAAAACCTCAGCGCACGCGCACCCGCGGGCGTTGACCGAGAAGTGCTGCGCTCCCCCAAGCCACCAAAGCATCATGTCGAAGCCATGTTTGCGCCGCATCCATAGGTCCATTTCCCATTAACTTTGATTGAGATTCGACCAGCGGAGCGAGACACAGTGCTAGGCACCCTAATGCAGGGCATTTTCGAGACCCAAACCAACTTCATCGCCGCCGCCGCGGGGGTCTGCGTGATCACCGCCGGAATGCTCGTGCTCCTGATGCGCAACAGCGCGTACGCCACCCGCGACCAGCGCTGTCTTGTGGCGGTCTGGGTAGCGCTGGTCGCCGGGGTCGGCGTCTGGACCACGCATTTCGTCGCCATGATCGGCTACCGCCCGGATGCGGCGCTGACCTACGATCTGCCGCTCACCGCGATCTCGATCCTCGTCGGCGTGGGGCTGGTCGGCCTGCCGATGGCGGCAAGCCTCTTCGTCGAAAGCGAACACAAGCGCGTCGGGCTCGGTGTCGTGGCCGGGCTTGGCGTCGCAGCCATGCACCTGACCGGGATGTCGGCGCTTGAGAACTGCCTCGCGATCTATAACCCGCTGACCCTCCTGATCGGCATCACCGCCGGCATCGCGGGGTTCGTGCTTGCCATGCTGCAGGAGGGCGACGACCTGCGCAGCCAGCTGCGCAAGGGGCTCGGCATGGTCGCCGGGGTGTGCGCGCTGCACTTCATCGCCATGGGCAGCGTCTCGATCGATCTGATCGACGGCATCGCCTACGGGATTGGCGGCTCGTTCATGTCCACCCTCGTCGCCACCATCTCGCTCGGGGTGTTCGCGGTGACGGTGATCGCCACGATGGGCTGTCGCCGGTCGCTCGCGATGCGCCGCGCCGGCTACTGGGGCGAATCGGAGTTCGATCGGCTATAATCACGCCAGGTCTGTCGCCGCGACCGCAGTGGCGATATACCTTCCTCATTCTGGTCAAATTTTTCTGGTCTATTATTCTGAGTAGTAATGCGCGCCGAATCCCTGTTTAAGAGACCCAGGGACCGGCGCGCCTGTAAACGGGTTGGTCGATAATGGTTTTCAAGGTTCTGGTCGTCTATGGGGCGCTGCGCGATCTGCGGAGGGCAAAATCATGACCACGATTGAACGGCGCAAGTTCCGTCGCAGGAACCGCGACACCGTCGACGACGGCCCCGAAGAGCCCCCCATCGAGCCGCTGGAATCCCGCGGTCGACGCCTCGAGCGCCGGCGCGCCGAGGACCAGGCTGCCCTCGCCGAGGAAACCGCGCTCGCCGCCGAAGAGGCCGCGCGGCGCAACGCCGAGGACGAGGCCCGCCTGCAGGCGAAGCGCGAGGCCGAGGCGCGCGCGGACGCGCAGCGCCAGGCCAGCGCCAACCGCGAGGAAATCCGCAAGCGGCTGCGCGTGCATGAGGGCGACAAGGTCAGCGCACCGGCCTCCGTCGCAGCGCCGTCCGCGCCCGAACCCTCGCCCGAAGCGGAGCCTCGAAGCCCGGCGCGCAAGCCGACGCCGCTTTGGCACCGGCTGCAGGAGTTCAGCGTCAACCGGCGTCATCTCGAGCGGAACCGCATCATCACGGCAGAACGTCAGGACCCGGCCCACGCCGCGTTCGACGTGCTACGCACGCGTCTGCTGCAGGCGCTGGACGCGCGCGGCTGGACGCGGGTGGCGATCACCTCGCCGACCAAGGATTGCGGCAAGACCTTCACCGCGGCGAACCTCGCGATCAGCCTGTCGCGGCAGCAGAATTGCCGCACGATGCTCGTCGATTGCGATTTGCGCCGCCCCTCGCTGCACAAGGTGATGGGAGTGAAGAACCCCGGCGCGATGGGCGACGTGCTGCGCGGCCTCGTGCCGCCGGAAGATCACTTCATCCGCATGGGCGAGAACGAGATCCACGCCGGTCGCAACATCGCCTTCGGCTTCAATGGCACCGCCGAGCCCTATGCGTCGGAGCTTCTGCAAGCGCCGCAGAGCCGCAGCGTGCTGAGGCACATCGAGGACGCCTTCGCGCCCGACGTGATGCTCTTCGACCTGCCGCCGGCGCTTTACTATGATGATGTCATGGCCTTCGGCGGCCAGTTCGACGGGGTGATCCTCGTCGTCGGTGGCGGGATCACCACCGAGAAGGATATCCGCGAAACCCAGCGCCGCCTCGGCGACGACGTGCCCTTGCTCGGCACCGTGCTCAACAAGGCCGAAGGCAGCAAGATCCGCCAGTATACCTATTGATCGTTCGTCAGGGGCCGCGCCGGTTATAGCCCGGCCTCAGCGTCGCTGAGGGGCCGGTTCCGGCCCGGCCCCTGCGACGATCAGGACCGGGCCACGCTGGGCAGGAACCTGTCCAGAAGGCCGTGCCACGGCAGAACCTCGGTGACGACGCGGTA
Source organism: Salipiger bermudensis (assembly GCF_020171625.1). Lineage (GTDB taxonomy): Bacteria > Pseudomonadota > Alphaproteobacteria > Rhodobacterales > Rhodobacteraceae > Salipiger > Salipiger bermudensis_B. Next base: position 454,966 of record NZ_JAIUZY010000005.1, on the reverse strand, counting down.
AAGCAGCAGCGTCAGCGCCACGATCAGCCCGACCGCGGTGACAGACCGCAGCTGTCGGCTGCGACGGTCGCGGCGCGCCTCGACCACCGGGATCGACACCACCGGCTGCAGGCCGAGCACGCGCTCGAGCTGCGCCGCGCTGCGGATCGCCGGGTTCAGAAGCTCCAGCACGAAACCGAGTGCGACACCGGCGAGGACGCTGGCCATGACACCGGCCATAACGATCTTCTTGCGGCCGCTGGAGGCCGAAACCTCGGGCACGAGCGCGGATTCCAGCACCTCGAAGCGGTCCGTCTGCTGGCGATCCTCGAGCATCTGGCCCATCTCGGCATCGGCCTTGCGACGGGTGATGACGCTGTACTGATCCTTGAGCCGGTCGAGATCGCGCTCGAGGGCCGAAAGCTCGCGCTCGACCTCGGGGGCCTGCAGCAGCGTTTCGTTGATATCGCTGATGCGTTGCTCGATCAGGCTCTGCTGCTCGCGCATCAGGCCAAGCTGACGGGCCAGCACTTCCTCGCGCTGACGCGTGGAATTGCCCTCCATCTCGACGATGCTGCGCGCCAGGGTGAGCTGGCTGTCCTCGAGCGTGGTGAGCTGCGTGCGCAGCGCGCTTGTGCCGCTCGGCAGGGCGTCGGCATTCTCGCGCTTGAAGGTGGCGATCTTCGCCTCCATCGCCTCGATCTCGGTCTCGACCCGGGCCTCTTCGCTTTCGAAGAAGGCCAGCGTGTCACGCGCGCTGCTCAGGCTGCGGTCGCGCGACTGGTTGATGACCTGATGCATCATCTCGTTGGCGATGTCGGCCGCTTTCTGCGGATCGGGAAGCACGACGCTGATGCGCAGGCCCGAGGGCATCTCCTGCTGAGCGAGGAAGCTGTTGTTGTTGGCGCGGATCTCTTCGATCGAGACGGCCTGACGCATCTGAAACAGGCGCTGACCGATGGGCATCCCGGCGGCTCCGGAGAACAGATCATGCTGTTCCATCAGGCTGACGAGATTGTCGCGCGACATCAGGCGCTGTTCGATCAGACGCACCCGACGCGAGGCATCCTGTGTCTGGGCCGAGGCCCCGGCGAGAGAGTCGGGCATCTGGCCCTCCTCGATCTGCACCACGGCGGTCGCTTCATACACCTTGACCTGGTTGAGAGCGACCCAGACGGAGGCAACGCTACCAAGAACGGTTACTAGCAAAATCAACAGAGCGCGGCGCTTGAGTGCGGACAGCACTTCGCCGATCGACTGGAACTGGTTCATCTCGTTACTCCGGCAACGTCTGGCCCCCACCCTACGCTCGGAAAAAGCGCTGGACCCGACCGACCCAATTCGGACCAAAACACGTCGGGGTCATGCCACTTTCAAGCCGTAAGCTACCAAAGCTGCCCCAATTTGGCCACGTTCAAATGGTCGCAGAATAGAAACAATTCGTCTCCACATCGAGAAACGGGACCACATTCTCGCCTTAATATCGGGGTTTTTGGCCTTTACTCGCGCATAGGCAGAGCGATATCACGTGTTTCGCGACCAGAAGCTGCCACATTGGCAAAGCCGCGCCGCGCCCGAGCCCGACATTTTTCGCCATATTCATGCGCCCGATTTGCAGATTCGCCCGCATTGCGTCGAAGCCGAACAGCGCGCCGGTCACCGGGTACTGCGCCTTGTAGGTGGCCTCCTTGGCGCTGAAGATCCGGGTCGCGGCGCGAGTCTCGGGCAGCGGCGCCAGGGCGCCCAGCTCCTCCGGGGAGGCGATCTCGGGCACAAGCTCCGCCGCCATCGGGCGGTCGGGCTCGAGATCGACGCCGATCATCTCCCAGTCATCCCGGCGCCCGACCACCGCAAGGCAGACCGGCCCGGCATGGCTGATGCTGCCGATCACCCCCGCGGGCCAGACAGGCGCCCGGTCGGGCCGGGCGGGAATGGCGGAGGGCGGGAGGCCGAGCCGCGCCATGGCGGCACGCGCGGCGCTGCGCCCGCCGGCGAATTCCGCGACGCGCGTGGGGATCGCCTTCGCGACGGCGGCGCGCTCCTCGGGGAAGAGCAGGTCGGGATCGTGGGTCGCCTCGCGCACGGCCCAGCCCAGCCCGTCCGGGAAGCGGACCGTGCGGAGCGCCTGTCTCAGCGCCGCCGCATCCATCAGATCAGCCGCTGCGCCGCGCCCGCATCTCGCGGCGGCGCGCCATGGCGTCGGAGCGCGCCTGCGCCCGGTCATTGGCGACGGGCGCGGGCGCTTCGGGTGCGGGCGCGGGGACAGCCGGCGCCGCAGCTACAGCAGGTTGGGGTTGCGCCGCCGGAGCGCGCTTCGGCGCGGCGGCCTTGGCGGCCTCGGGGTCGACCAGCCCCGCCACCCGGGCGGTCAGGTCGGCCAGCACCGGGAAGCGGAAGATGTCGGTGATCGACAGCCCCTTCGCGCCGAGCTCGTCGCGGATCGTGCGGTGCGCCTGCACCGCCAGCAGCGAGTGGCCTCCGAGGTCGAAGAAATTGTCGCGCCCGGTGATCCCGGCCACACCCAGCACCGAGGACCAGATCTCGGCGATCCGCGCCTCGACCTGCGCGCTGCCCGGCCCTGCCGCACGCGCCACCACCGGCGCCGCGGCGGGTTTGCCTTCGGGGGCCGGGCTGGCGGCGGGTTTCGGGGCAAGCACCTTGGCCATCGGCTTGGGCAGCGCCTTGCGATCGACCTTCTTGTTGGGCGTCAGCGGGAAGCTCTCGAGCCGCATCAGGTGCGCGGGCACCATGAAGCCCGGAAGATCCGCGCCCATCGCCGCCTTCATCGCCGCCTCGTCCAGCGGCGCCTCGGACCTGTAATAGCCCACGAGCCGGATATCGCCCGGCTGATCCTCACGCGCCACGACCACCGCCTGCGTCACGCCCGGCTGTGCCTCCATCGCCGCCTCGATCTCGCCAAGCTCGATCCGGAAGCCGCGGATCTTCACCTGATGATCGACGCGCCCGATGAAATCGATGCGCCCGTCCATGCGGCGGCGCACCAGATCGCCGGTGCGATACATCCGCCCGGCATGGAACGGGTTCGGCACGAAGCGCTCGGCGGTCAGGTCCTCGCGGCCCCAGTAGCCGCGGGTCACGCCCTCGCCGCCGATCCACAGCTCACCCGGCTGGCCCACGCCCACCGGGCGCATGTCCTCGTCGAGCACGTAGAGCTGCTGATTGGCCAGCGGCAGGCCGATATTGACCACGCCGTCCCCGCGCCCGGCGGCTTCGGTCGAGGACCAGATCGTGGTCTCGGTGGGGCCGTACATGTTGGTGACGCTGGCCTCGGTGATCTTGCCGAACTCCTGCACCAGCGCCCCGGGCAGTGGCTCGCCGCCAAGGAACAGGTGCTGCACCTTCGACAGCGCATAGCGCGCCTCGTCGTTCATCGCGATCATCCGCGCCATCGAGGGCGTGCATTGCAGATGCGTCACCTCGTGGCGCAGGATCTGCGCCGCGATGGAGAAATCCCCCGCATCGAGCTCGGGCGCCACGTTGGCCCCCTGTACCACCTGCGCCAGCGGCCGCAGCCCCTCGAGGACGCGCTCGGTCTCGAGGCCGTAGTCGATGAGGCAGGCGATCTCGCCCACGCCGATGCGCTTGAGTTCCTCGGCGCGTGTCAGCGCATCCTCGACGGTGCCGAACAGGCCGCTGTCGTTGAAGTAGCGCTCGAAGGCGAAGTCGAGGATCGCATCGAGCTCCTCGGGGGTGAGGATCTCGAGATCGAGCTCGAACGGGTTGTTGAGCCCCTGAGGCCGCTTGAACGCCGGGAAGGCCCAGGCGTACTGCTTGATCAGCCCGGCGGCCGAGCGCAGGTAATCCTTCATCGGCTCGCGGGCGACCTCGCGCGCCTCCTCGCGGGTGGCGGCGACGAAGCTGTGCAGCATCAGCGTGACGGTGAAGTCCGCCGGATCGTGCCCCGCATCGCGCAGCGCGCCGTGATAGAGCCGGATCTTGTCAGCCACCTCGTCGATCGACTGGCCGAGCAGGTGGGTGAGCACGTTGCAGCCCAGCCGCCCCGCCTCTTTCCAGGTCTCGGGGTTGCCGGCGGTGGTCACCCAGACCGGCAGCTCGGTCGAGACCGGGCGCGGCTGCGTCACCACCTCGTGCAGCGAGCCGTCCTTGCGCGGGAAGGCGACCGGCTCGCCACGCCAGAGGCGGCGCACTTGCTCGATATTGTCGAGCATGGCGGGCTTGTTGTTCGGCGGCGTGTTCTCGGGGCGCAGCACGAAATCGTCCGGCTGCCAGCCCGAGGCGATGGCCAGCCCCGCGCGCCCGTTGGTGAGGTTGTCGATCACCGCCCATTCCTCGGCGATGCGCGACGGATGGTGCAGCGGCGCCACCACCGAGCCCGCGCGCACCGCGATGTTCTGCGTCACCGCTGCGACGGCAGCCCCGGTGACCGAGGGGTTGGGATAGGGCCCGCCGAAGGCGTGGAAGTGCCGCTCCGGGGTCCAGACCGCGCAGAAGCCGTTCTGATCGGCGAACTTGGCGCCTTCGAGCAGCAGCCGATACTTGTCGCGGCCCGCGCCGTCATCGTTGCCCCAGTAATAGATCGAGAACTGCATCGAGCGATCCGACAGCGGCATCGGCCCGTTCGAGATCAGCCCCCGGTCCTCGTCCGAGGTCAGCACCACCTTGAAGCCGCGCGCGGTGGTATAGAACAGCTCGAGCACCGAGATATCGAAGCTGAGCGACGTCACCGCGAGCCACGTGCCCGCCGGGTCGTGCGGCACGTTCGCATCCATGCCGAGATAGAAGTTCAGCACGTTGCGATGCTCGATCATCACGCCCTTGGGCGTGCCGGTCGAGCCGCTGGTGTAGATCAGGTAGGCCAGATCCTCCGGCCCGCTCGCCGGGTCGGGATTGCCGGTCGGCGCCTGCGGCAGGCGCGGGTCGGCGTCGATCACCAGCAGCTCGGCCGTGTGCTCGGGCAAGTCGCCCTTCAGCGCCGATTGCGTCACGATCACCGGCGCGCCGCTGTCGGCGATGTAATGGCGCAGGCGGTCCGCCGGGTAGGACGGATCGAGCGGCAGGTAGGCGCCGCCCGCCTTCAGGATGCCGAGCGCGCCGACCATCAGGTCGACCGACCGGCGGCAGAAGAGCCCGACGACCGAACCCGCCGCCACGCCCATGCCGCGCAGCACACGCGCCGCCTGATTGGCGCGGGCATTGAGCTGGGCATAGGTCAGGCTCTGATCCTCGAAGACCAGCGCCACCGCGTCGGGGGTCTTGGCGACCTGCGCCTCGAACGCCGCCTGCATGGTCAGGCCGCGGTCATGCGCCTGTGCGGTGACGTTCCAGAGGTTGAGCACCATGTCTCGCTCGGCCTCGGGCAGCACCGGCAGGCTGGCAAGGTCGGACTGGTTCTGCGCCTCGCGCGCCATCAGGTCGAACCGCGCGGCAAGGAGCTCGGCCTGCGCCTGCGGAATGCGTCCGGTATCGGCGTGCAGCGTGGCGCCGCCCTCGGTCAGTTCGAGGGTGATCGCGGTGCCGTCGATCGGGCCGGCCCCAAAGCTCAGGCCGATATCCGGGACCGGCGGCGCGCCGGTGAGTTGCGGCTCACGGGCCGGCAGGTCGGAGGCAAAGCCCTTGCGTTTGCGAAGCTCGGCCAGCTCCGCCTCGAGACGCTGCGCCAGCGCCTCCACGGTGCCCGCAGCTTCGACCCGCAGAGGCACCCACGGCGCGATGACCCCGGTCTCGGCCAACGCGGCAAGCGCGGTGTCGGCATAGGCCAGATCGCAGACCTCGTGCCCGTCGAGCCGTGCCGTGAAGGCGCTGGCGATGACCTGCGCCTGCACCGCATCGCCCAACACCAGAGGCCGCGAGACCACCTCGCCACCCGCCTTGCCCAGCCCCTGAAGCTCTGCCGGGGACAGCTCGGTCAGGCGCTTGCGCCAATGGCCCTCATGCGGTGCGACCTGCGCCACCGCCTCGGCGATGGCGGCCCGGTCGTCGCCCGGCACGAGGTCCAGCGCCTCGCCCGGCTTGCCGACCTGCGCCACCCGCGCAGGCGTGCCGCAGGGATGGGCGAAATGCGCCATCCTCAGTGCGCCGCTGCCGCAGGCCACCGTCAGGTGATCGTCGGTCGCCTCGAGCACCGCGCCGGGCGTGCCGCTGCCCTCGACCGCGCGGGCCTCGCCGACCAGCCAGAACCCGCCACGCGCCCGCAGCTTCGGCGCCGAGAGGGGGTTGGCGTAGCCGCCGTGGTCCAGCGCCCGCACCAGCCGCGCCAGCTCGGTCGCGGGGCGGGTGAAGTCGAGCAGCCCGTGCGCCGAGGGCCGGTCGGCCAGCGCGTGGTAGCTGCGCAGCGACAGGTCCTGCGGAAAGCGGCGCAGCCCGTGCTCGAGCTGCTCCATCAGGTCGCCGAAACTGTCGCTCGCGGCTTCGTAGGCCTTGGTGTTGAGCGTCAGAGCGGTGTCGGACGGCGCGATGTCGAAGCCGCGCGATACGAGGATGTCGCCCTCGTCGACGCCGCCCTCGATCATGTGCCATGTCACGCCATGGCGGCTCTCGCCCTCGATCAGCGCCCAGACCGGGGCGTTGAGCCCGGCATGGCGCGGCAGCGGGCCGTCGTGGAAGTTGATCGCGCCCTTGCCGGGCAGGGCCAGCACCGCCGCGGGGATGATGTCGAGATTGGCGATGGACAGCAGCCAGTCGAACTCCAGACCGTCAAGCCGCTCGGCCAGCCCCTTGCCGGGCGCGACGACCGTCAGCCCCCGGCCCGTCGCCCAGTCGGCGATATCCGGATTGCGGGTCACGACCGCCCGGATCGGATGCCCCGTCGCCAGAAGCTTCTCGCTGCACTGCACGAGAAGGGATTCATTGCCGATCACCACGCTGGAAAACTGCGCCATACTGCCTACTCCGACTGTGCCCCGAGCACCGCCCCCGGCGCCGGGCCGGGTTTGGTTTCACGTGTGACCGGCAAAGGCCGGGCCATCGCACCGAGGTCATGAAACACGAGATCGCGCAGGAAGTGGTCGGGATCGGCCTGCGGCTTGCGCTGCAGCACCCGCCGCAGCCGCCAGAGCAGCCCGCCCGCCAGATGCGCGAGCGTTGCCACGGCCGCATAGGCGCGCCCGTGGCTCTTGGTGAAATAGTGCCAGCGGCTGTCGAGCCAGAAGCCCGGCACCCGCGCCCACGTCTTCATCCCCGTCGACACCGAGCCGATATGGGTCACCTCGCTGTCGCGGACGTAGTGGGTCTCGTACCCGGCCCGCGCAGCGCGCAGGCAGAGGTCGGTTTCCTCGAAATAAAGGAAGAAGGTCTCGTCGAAGAGGCCGATCTCGTCCAGAACGCTCTGCCGCATCATCAGCGAGGCCCCGGCCAGCCAGTCGACCCGCTGCGTCTGCCATGGCAACTCGAGCGGTACGCGCCGGCGATGCAGCAGGCGCGAGATCGGGCCGAACCGCGCCGCGCCCTCGAGCTCCGAGGCGATCGAGGGAAAGCGGAAGGCGGTGATATGTGGCTCGCCCTCCTCCCCGTGGATGTAGCTGCCGGCGAAGCCCGCCTCCGGGTGCGTCTCGAGATGGTCGAGCAGCGCCCGCAGGCTGCCGGGGTCCGGGAAGGCATCGGAGTTCAGCGCGTAGACGTAATCCGGCGCGCTGCCGTCGGACCAGCCGGCGCGGATGCCGACGTTGTTGCCCGCGCCGAAGCCGCCGTTATGGCCCGACTGGATCAGCCGGATCGGCGCGCCCTGCGCCCAGTCCTCGGACCCGAGCGCCGCCTGCATCGTCTCGAACGAGCCGTCGCCGCTGTCATTGTCGACGATCACCAGCTCGGCGTTGAGCCCCGCCATCTCGCGCAGGGCCGCCCGCACCGAGCGCAGCGTCATCTCCGGCGTGCGGTAGTTCAGCGAGACGATCAGAAGCTTCGGACCCATGCGCCTACTCCGCCGCCCGATAGCCGGAGCGGGCCGGGAACTCGACCACCTCCGAGCCGCCGCCGATCTCCGCCTCGGCGCTGGTGATGGCCTCGCGCATCAGGGCCGCCAGCACCCGCACATTGGGCTCGAGCACCATGCTGTCGTGATCGCCCGGCACCTCGTGGACCTCGACATGCGGCACGTACTGGCGCCAGTCGTTGTCCGGCATCACGTAGGCGCGCTCGGAGTTCACCATGCGCCCCTGCGAGACCTGCCACTTGCCCACCAGCGGCGGGCGGTAGAGCACCAGCCGGCCCTGCCACGGCGTGACCTCGTAGCGGGCCACGGCCTCGAGGAAGGCGGCCTCGATCTCGGCGTTGTGGAAGCTGTGCTGTTCGGCGGTGTCCTCTTTCGCCTGACGCTTGGCAATCTCCCAGCGGACGCGGTTGCGCGCCCAGATCACCGGGTAGAACGGCCCCTTGGCCTTCAGCTCCTGCATCTGGATCAGCATCCGGTCCTTCGGCTCGAGCGGCCGGCGCGTGGGCAGCGGCGTGTCGAGCAGCACGCAGAGCGCCACCTCCTCGCCCGCCGCCTCGAGCTGGCGGGCGATCTCGAAGGCGGTGATGCCACCGCCGGAGAAGCCGCCGACCATGTATGGCCCCTCGGGCTGCACCTGCCGCATCTCGGCGATGTAGTCGCGCGCCGCCTCCTCGATGCTGCCATGCGGCGCCTCGCCGCCGTAAAGCCCGCGCGCCTGCAGGCCATAGAACGGCCGGTCGGCGCCCAGAAGGTTGGCGAGGTGGCGCAGGTTCAGTACGTTGCCGAACATGCCCGCCACGAGGAAGAACGGCCGGCGCGGCCCGCCCTCGCCGTCATGCATCGGCACGAGATGCGTGAAGCGGCGCTCGGGCGCTTTCGGCGCGGGCTCGGAGCCGTCCTCGCTGGCGGTGATCCCGGCCTGTTCGGCGATCATCGCGGCGCATTTGCGGATCGTCGGCGCCTCGAACAGCACCGAGATCGGGAACTCGACGCGGTAGGTCTTCTTGACCATCGAGAACAGCCGCACCGCGATGAGGCTGTGCCCCCCGAGGTCGAAGAAGCTGTCCTCGACGCCGACATTCTGGACCCCGAGCAACTCTTCCCAGAAGCCCGCCAGCGTGCGCTCGATATCGGTCTCGGGCGCGACGTAGTCGCCGTCGAGCTGCGGGCGGTCGAACTTCTGCACTTCGCCGGCCTCGGCGGTGGAAGCGGCGGTCTGGCGGGTGAGCTGGTCGAGATCCATCGACGAGATCACCACCTGCGGCAGCCCCAGCGCCAGCGCGCGGGAGAAGGCGCTGACGCCCTCGTCGGGCAGGATGCCCTGACTCAGGTTGTGGGCCAGCCGCTCCTCGGCAGCCGAAAGCGGCTGCGCCGTGCCCTGCGCGCCCTCGACCTCGAGCTCGGCGGCGGTGAGGCGCGGCGCGGCGTGCAGGATGTCGGGCTGGGCGAGCTTGTGGATGGTGAAGCCCGAGATCTCGACCAGCACGGTGCCGTCGGGGGCTGCGAGCGTGATGTCGAAGCTCGCCGTCTCGGCATCGGCGCGGTTCTCGGCGGCGTTGCGCACCCAGCTGACGATGCACTCGGTCAGCGGCGCGTGCACGCGCGCCCGGGCATAACTCACCGGCACCCAGAGATGGGTCGGCTGGTAGCCTTCGATCAGCTCCATCGCCCAGCCGGTGGCGATGTCCAAGAGCGCCGGATGCAGCAGGCAGCCGTCGCCCCGCGCGGCCTCGGCCAGCGACAGCTCGGCGATGCCCTCGCCTTGGCCAAGCGCGCGCCGGTCGAGCACGCGCCAGCGCGGGCCGAAGGCGAGCTGCACCTCCTGCGCGGTGGCGAGCTTGCCACCATCGGCCGCCACCATCGGCTTGCCGCAGCGGGCGCGGATCGCGTCGAGGTCGAGCGGGTCGGGGCGGCGCATCGGCATCAGCGCCAGCGTGCCCTGCGCGGTCAGCGCGTGGCCGCGCTTGCCGGCCAGTGTGGCATCGGCCAGCACCTCGAAACCGTAGCCTTCGTCACGGCGCGAGAGCCGCAGGCGCACATCGCGCGCGCCGCCCTCGGTCACCCGCAGCGGGCGCAGGAAGGTCAGGTCGCGGATCTCGAACGCGCCGGGTTCGTGCTGCGCGCGCAGCGCCTCGGCGGCAAGCGCGAGATAACCGGTGCCCGGCAGCAGCGCATCGCCCGCGCGGGTGCGGTGCTCGTCGATGAACCAGTCGTCGGTCGAGTAGCGCGCGGTGAACAGCCGGTTGCCCTGCGCGTCGAAGGTCTTGTCGTCGAGCATCGCAACGCCCGCCGGCTCGACCGGAGCGGGCGGCACCTCGCCGCGGCGCGCGGCGACCGCCTCGGCGGCCATGCCGACCTCGTTCCAGATGCCCCAGTTGATCGCAAGGACCTTGGTGCGACCGCCCGCGCGGGCCTGCGCGAAGGCGTTGAGAAACTCGTTGGCGGCGACATAATCGACCTGCCCCGCCGGCGCGGTCACGGTCGAGGAGGACGAGAACAGCACCATCCAGTCGACGCTGCCGTCGGGGAACACCTCGCCCAGCACCTGCGTGCCGTGGATCTTGGGCGTGAACACGTCCTCGACGCTGGCAGGCGACTTGGCAAGCAGCGGCGCGTCATCGATGACACCGGCGCCGTGGATCACGCCGGTGATCCGCCCGAAGCGGGCCTCGGCCTCTTCGCGGACCTGACGCATCTGGCCCGGGTTGCAGACATCGGCGGCGGCGATCATCACCTGCGCCCCGGCCTCCTCCAGAGCCTGCACGGCCCGGATGCGTCGAGCCAGCCCGTCCTGCGGCGCGTGGCGGGCGAGGTAGTCGGGCCATGTCTCTCGCTCGGGCAGCGCCCGGCGGGCGATCAGCACGAGGTTGGCGCCGCGCGCGGCGAAGTCCTGCGCCAGGGTCAGGCCGATGCCGCCAAACCCGCCCGTGAGCAGGTAGGTGCCGCCGTCGCGGGCCACCGGGGCGGGTGCGGGCAGATCGACCGGCTTCATGGCGCATTCGAAGCGCTTGGCCCCGCGCAGCGCGGCGATGGCGTTGGCGGGCTCTGAAAGCAGCTCCTCGAGCACCTGAAGGCCCAGCGACTCAAGCGCCTGATCCCGCTGCGCCTCGGCCTTGGCGCGCCCGAAGAGCCCGGCCTCGGGCTGCGGCGGCAGGGCGAGGTCGAGGGTCGAGACCGTCACGCCCGGCAACTCGCGCGGGATCACCCGGGCAGGGCCGGCGATGGTGGTCTTGGCGGGATAAGGCAGCGCCTCGTCTCGGACCCGCGCGGCACCGCTGGTCACCACGGTCAGGTGCAGCGGGCGCGGGAGGTTTTCCTCGGCGATCGCCTGCGCGAGGAAGAGCAGCGCGTAGAAGCCCTGCTCCTGCAGGCGGTGAAAGAAGCTCGAGCCGGGACGATGGCTCTCGCCCTCGGTCACCAACCAAAAAAACGCGATCCGGGTGGGCACGTGGCCGCGCAGGGCGAGATCCTGCAACAGCAGGTCATAGCCTTCGCGGCCCCGCTCGGGCGGCAGGAGATAGGCACTGTCGGAGACGCGGGTGAAGCTGTCGCCGGGGCGGATCTCGATCACCGTGTGACCGGCGGCACGCAGCTTTGCCACCGCGCGGGCGGCGAGCCCGGCCTCGTCCATGAAGACCAGCCAGCTCTGCGGCTCGGCCTCCGCGAGGCCGGCCTCGACATCGACCTCGACGGCGGCAGCGCGCGGGCGCCAGACTGGTTTCCAGCCCCAGCTCGCGACGTCGTCGCTGCGCATCAGGAACTGCGGCGCGGTGTCGGACTGCGCCTTGCCCGGCGCGATGAAATAGGGCGCGCGCTGGAAGGCGTAAGAGGGCAGCACCACGCGGTTGCGCCGCGCCGCGCCCCAGACCTGCGCCCAGTCGAACGCGGCACCCAGCGCCCAGAACCGGCCCAGCACCTCGAACATGTGCTTGTCATCGGCGATGGCATCGTCGCGGTGGCGCAGCGACGACAGCACCGCCTGCCCCTGCACGTCGGGGTGCTGGCGCGCCAGCGTCGAGAGCGCCTTGCCCGGCCCGACCTCGAGATAGATGCGCTCGGGCCGCGCCAGCGTGCCGATGCAATCGGCGAAATGCACGGTGCCGCGCAGATGCGCGACCCAGTAGTCGGGCGAGGTCGCCTGTTCGTCGGTCATCAGCGCGCCGCTGCGGTTCGAGGTCAGCGGGATCTGCGGCGCGAAGAGATCGATGGAGCGCAGGTAGGCGCCGAAATCCGCAAGGATCGGCTCGAGCATGTGGCTGTGCGCGGCGATGTCGATGGGAATGCGCTGGCAGTCGATGTCCTCGGCGCGCAGCCGCGCCTCGAGCGCGTCGAGCGCCGCCTGCGGGCCGGAGGCGACGGTCAGCTCGGGGGCGTTGACCGCGCCGAGGTCGAGATCCTCGCCCAGCAGCGGCTGCAGCGCCTCGGCGGAGAGATTGACCGACAGCATACCCCCCGCCGGCACGGTGTCGAACAGGCGCCCGCGCAGGTGCACGAGACCAATGCAATCCTCGAAGCTCATCACGCCGGCCAGGCAGGCGGCGGTATTCTCACCCATCGAGTGGCCGGCCAGCGCCACCGGCTGAATGCCCCAGCTCATCCAGAGCTGCGCCAGCGCGTACTCGGTAATCATGATCAGCGGCAGTTGCAGCGAGGGCCGGGTCAGCGCCTCGTCGGCCCGCTGCCGGTCGGCCTCGTCGGGCAGCCAGAGCGCCCGGATGTCGGCATCGGTGATCTCGGCCAGCGCGTCGAGGCCGCGATCCATCCATTCCGCAAAGACCGGCTCGGTCTCGTAGAGATCGCGGGCCATGCCGGCATATTGTGCCCCGCCGCCGGGGAACATGAACACGGTCTCGGGCCGGTCGAGCGCGCTGTGCGAATGCACCCGGCGCGGCGCCTCCTCCTCGAGCAGGCGCGCGGCCTCCTCGTGGCTCTCGGCCACCACGATGCGGCGCTTGTCGAAGGCGCGGCGGCCCTGCTGCAGCGTCCAAGCGACATCGGCGAGCGACTGCTCGGGATGGGTGCGCAGATGCGCCGCGAGGCGCTTTGCGCCCTCGTCGAGCGCGGCCTTGCTGCGGGCCGACAGCGTCAGGATCTGGAACGGCCAGTCGCTCTCGTCCGACGCGGCCCGCGCGGGCGCCTCTTCGAGCACCGCGTGGGCGTTGGTGCCGCCCACGCCCAGCGAGTTGACCCCGGCGCGGCGCGGATGGCCGGTCTGCGGCCACGGCGTCAGCGTATCGTTGACCACGAAGGGCGAACTGTCGAAATCGATCGCCGGGTTCGGGGCTTCGAAGCCCAGCGAGGGCGGCATCTCGCCCTCGTGCAGCGCCAGTGAGGCCTTGATCAGGCTCGCCACCCCGGCGGCGGTGTCGAGATGGCCGATATTGGTCTTCACCGAGCCGATGCGGCAATGCCCGACCGCGTCCGAGCTCTCGCGGAAGGCCTGCGTCATGGCGGCGACTTCGATTGGGTCGCCCAGATAGGTGCCGGTGCCGTGGCACTCGACATAATCGACCGTGTCCGAGGTGATGCCCGCCATGGCCTGCGCCTCGGCCACTGCCTGCGCCTGCCCGTCGACGGAGGGCGCAAGATAGCCGGCCTTCTGCGCGCCGTCATTGTTGACGGCGGTGCCCTTGATCACGGCCCAGATGTGGTCGCCATCGGCGATGGCGTCAGACAGCCGGCGCAGCACCACCACGCCCGCGCCCGAGCCAAAGACCGTGCCCTGCGCGCGGTGGTCGAAGGCATGGCAGGCGCCGTCGGGCGAGAGGATCTCGTTTTCCTTGTAGAGATAGCCGCGGTTCTGCGGCAGCTCGATGGTCACGCCGCCGGCCAGCGCCATGTCGCATTCGCCGTTCAGCAGCGCCTGCGCGGCGTAATGCGTGGCGACGAGCGAGGTGGAGCACGCGGTCTGGAGGTTGATCGACGGCCCGTGCAGGTCAAGCACGTGGCTCAGACGGGTGGTCATGAAGTCCTTGTCGTTGCCGGTATGGCGCAACAGGAACATGCCGGTATTCTCGACGAGGTCCGGGTTCGAGCAGACGTTGAAATAGAAATACGAGCCCATGCCGCAGCCGGCAAAGACCCCGACCTGCCCGTCGAAGCTGTCGGGCACGTGCCCGGCATTCTCGAGCGCCTCCCACGCGGTCTCGAGGAACTGGCGGTGCTGCGGGTCCATGATCGCCGCCTCCTTCGGGGAGAACCCGAAGAACTCGGCATCGAACATCTCGAAATCATCGAGCGGCGCGGCGAAGGGAACGTAATCCTTGTGCCGCATCAGGCCGGGATCCTCTCCGGCGGCGCGCAGCTCGTCCTCGGTCAGGCGGCGGATCGAGGAGCGTCCGGCGCGCAGGTTGTCCCAGTAGGCGAGGATGCTGTCGGCCCCGGGCAGGTGGGCTGCCATCCCGACGATGGCAATGTCGTTCTCACGCCCGTTCAGCGGCAATGCTGTGCTCATAAACCAGTACCTCGCAACCCACGACGGGCCGCCGTCGTAAACCAAGAGTTAAGAGAAAATGGGGCGAGTCGCCGATATGCGCAACGATAACCCCGGTTTCCCGTGAAATTGGCCATTATTGTCGCCATATCGCGGACAATGATCGCCCTTGTAATATTTGTCTCGAAGTCAGCAGGGTCAGGATATCAACCCAGCCGCGCGAGCGCCACGATTGCCTCCCAGTTGAGTGCCGCCGCCATCGCCGCAAGCGCCAGCGCCACCAGCGTGAACAGCGCGTCGTGCAGCGGATCCCACGCCCCCATGCGCCGCGCGAGCCAGACCACCACCGGATAAGCCAGCACATAGGCCGCCCCGATTCCAAGCAGCGCCCCCAGCAGCCCGGCAAGCTCGAGCCCGACGAGGATGCAGGTCACCATCAGCACCGCCCGCGCCAGCGCGAGCACGAAGAAGGTGCGGCTGTCGCCTGCGGCCAGCGCCGCCTGATCATAGGTCTGTACGATGATCTGGGGCATCTGCACGCACGCGACGATCACCGTCACCGCCCCGGCGGCGAGGTAGCGCTCGTCATAGAGCAGGTCGACCATCCAGTCGCCAAAAGCTGCGAAGACGCCGACCATCGCGATCAGCGCCGCGGTCACCACGAAGCGCATCTTACGAAGATGCAGGAAGTTCTCGCGGCTCTCGGTCGGCGGACTCTCGCGGTAGATCGGGATCAGGATGCGCCGCGTCACCATGCCGCCCAGCAGCATCGGGAACGCGGCGAGGAAATAGCCGATATTGTAGATCCCGAGCAGATCGAGGCTCAGGTACTTGCCCATCAGGATCTTGTCGCTCTGGCTGAAGAAGAAGCCGCAGACCGTCGACAGGAAGATCCACTTGCCGAAATTGATCAGCTCGTTGGCGGCGGGCGCCTCCCAGCGGAAGCGGTTGCCGGCGCCGGGCAGGAAGATCCAGTTGATGACGACTTCCACGGCCACCGCGATCAGCCCGCTGAACACCAGCGCCCAGACCGAGCCGGTGAGCCATGCCAGAAGGATTGCGGCCACCACGCCGGTGGTCTGCGTGACGAAGTCGAGCGCCGTCACCAGACCAAGACTCAGGTGCCGGTTTGCGCTGTCCATGCGGGTCGGCTTGAAGCCCGCGATCAGCAGCGCGAAGCTCGCCGCCGGCAGGATCGTGAGCAACTGCGGCTCGTCGTAGAAATACGCCGCCGGCCACGCAAGGCCGCACCCCACGAGGAACAGCCCCGCGCCGCGCAGCACCTGAATGGTCCACGCGGTGTCGAGGAAATCGCGTTCGTCGCCGCGCTTGCTCTGCAGGATCGCCGGGCTGACTCCGACATCGGAGAATTGCTGCAGCCCCATCATGAACACCGAGACCAGCGCCATCAGGCCAAAGGCCTCGGGAAAGAGCAGCCGCGTCAGGATCAGGTTCGAGGCCAGCCGCAGGCCCTGGCTGAACGCGAAGCCGCCGACGGTCAGCGCCGAGGAGCGCATCACCCGGGCGGTCAGCGAGGCGCCGCGGAAGCGCGAGAGCAGCGCGACGCTCATCGGCCGCGGCTCCAGTCGGCCGAGGCCGGGCGCAGGCGCACGCTCAGCGCGACGCCGGTATAGACGGCAAAGCCCAGCGGATCGCGCAGCGCCATCGCCAGCTTGTCCGAGGCCGGAAAGGCGGGCTTGTCGTCATTGGCGACAAGGGCGGGATAGCGCGTCTCGATCTCGGCCACGCCGGCATCCTGCCGCCGGCGCACCCGCACCAGCCGGTCGAACCCCTCGGCAATCGGCCAATCGTAGCGCGCCGCCACGCCGACACGCTCCTCGGGGGTGAAGTTCAGCCGCACGAATGTGTCGTCCGAGATGATGTCGGGAAAGCGCCCCCAGCGCCCGCGCCCGGCGGCGTTGACCGCGAAGACGCCGCAGCCCGGCACGCAGCGCGCCATGAACGGCACCTGCCGCCAGATCCGTGCATAGGCGCGCGACACGGCGCTGCGGGCGGTGATGTTGACGGTGCCGCTGGCGTAACGCGGCTCGGGGCAGGACAGCGCCTCGTGCAGCTCTCCAAGCAGCTCCGGCGCCACGGTCACGTCGGCATCGAGATAGACCCGCGTGGCGCCGCGCGCAGCGGCATCCCCGGCATCGAGCGCCGCGAGCTTGCCGCCGTCCTGCCGCTCGATCACGCGCAGCGACCAGCCGCGCTGCGCGAAGGCGGGAATCTTGGCACGGGCACGCTCTGCGGTGTCGTCGCAGCATCCGTTCGCGATGACGATGCCCTCGACAGGCGCCCCGGACTGCCAATGTGAGGCGCACAACGCCTCAAGGCAGCCGCCGATCAGCGCTGCCTCGTTGCTTGCCGGCACGATCACCGAAACGGCTGGCGTCCCGGGAGCCTCAAATGATCCCGTCATAAAAAATTACCAAACAGATACCCACACGTGTAACACGCGCCTTTCGGCGCCCACATGCCACTAAATTGTGTTTAATGTAAGAAGCGCCGAGACGCTATAATCAATTTGATAACGGCTGCCTGATGCGCCGCGAACACGGTGCTGCGGCTTCTTCCGAAATCGGCAGGGCATGATGGAAACCGCAGCCGATCCCGGTCACATTGGTATGGACGAGCTGACAGCGGGGGATGCGTGTCGCAGAGATTGCGGATCGGATACCTGGTACCCCAGTTTCCGGGCCAGACCCACATATTCTTCTGGCGCGAAGTCCAGGCGCTGGAGGAAATGGGCCACGTGGTGGACCTTCTTTCGACGCGGATGCCGCCGTCGGGACTGATCGCGCATGACTGGTCGGACGACGCCATCGCGCGCACCACCTATCTCGGTCAGATCAAACCGCTGAGCGCGCTGCGCGCCCTGAGCGGGCTGCTGCCGCGCGGGATGATGCGCACGATGCTCAAGGAGGGGCCCGACTTCGCCCGCGACGTGGCGGTCACGCTGTCGGCGGCGCAGGAGCTGAAGTCCCACGCGGCGAAGGCCGGTCTCGATCATGTCCACGTGCATTCCTGCGCGCGCGCGGCGCTGATCGCGGCGCTGTCGCGTCAGCTCGGCGGGCCGAGCTACTCGCTGACCCTGCATGGCCCGCTGTCGGATTACGGCTCGGGCCAGCGCTTCAAGTGGCGCAATGCGGCGTTCGCCACCATCATCACCCACAAGCTGCTGCACGAGATGCAGGCGGCGCTGCCCGAGGATCTTCCCGAGCGCCTGACCGTGCGTGCGATGGGGGTGGATACCGAGGTGCTGAAGCGCCAGACCCCCTACCAGCCGCCCGAAAAGGGCCGACCGATCCGGCTGTTTTCCTGCGGCCGGCTCAACGTGGTGAAGGGGCATCAGGACCTGATGTCGGCCATGCGCCAGCTGCTCGATCAGGGCGTCGACGTGCGGCTCGAGATCGCCGGCGAGGATGATGCCGGCGGCGAGGGGTTCCGCAAGGATCTCGAGGCGCATCTGCGCAAGCTGCGGCTGCAGGATCACGTCAAGCTGCTGGGCGCGATCGATGCCGACGCGGTGAAGGCGAAGCTGCTCGAGGCGCACGCCTTCGTGCTGGCCTCGTGGCACGAGCCGCTGGGCGTGGCCTACATGGAGGCGATGGCCTGCGGGGTGCCGGCGATCGGCACCGATGCGGGCGGCGTGCGCGAGTTGATCGACGATGGCAGCACCGGCAAGCTGGTGCCGCCGAAAGACCCCACCGCACTGGCCCGCGCGATCCGCGAACTGGCCCAGAACCCCGACAGCGCGCTGCATTTCAGTGCCGCAGGCCGGGCCCATGTGGAAACCCATTTCCGCGCCAGCCTCGGTGCGGAGACGCTGGTCTCGGAAATCCTCGCGACCCGGCAGGAGCCGTAGACAGAGCCCGCCCGACGCGCCTCAGAGGCCCGCGGTCGGGACCTCGGTGTCGGGCGCCTGCGCGAACCGCAGCGCCTCGACCTGCACCATCCGCACGGTGCCCTGCGGCCCATCGGCCACGAGCCGGCCCTCCTCGCGCGAGAAGCTGTAATCCGCCTGCGCGCCGGGCAGCACCGCGACGTCGCGCCCCTCGCCGCCGTGCAGGATGTCGTCGCCGCCCACGCCGATCAGCGTGTCGTCGCCGCCCGCGCCCAGAAGGATGTCGGGCTTGGGGCTGCCCTCGAGCGTCTCGCCACCGCCATCCCCCTCGAGCAGCAGCCCGTCGTCGAAGCTGCCGGGCGCGCGCGCCTCCCAGTCCGAGGGCGCGGTGGCGTTGTAGTTCATCAGCATGGACCAACGCGGATTGTCATCGCCCAGATGCCGCAGCGCCCCCCAGCTGCCCCATTGCGAGGCCGGGGCCACGTCGACGAAGGCGTTGAACAGCGTGCCGCCGCTCGCCACCCAGCCGGTCAGCAGCTCTTCGTAGAGCTTCGCCATCTCGGGAGTGTAGTTGAAATACTGGAAGAACTCGGCCAGCGCCTCGTCCTGGACCCGCACCATCTGGGCCGAGACATGGGTGCCGCCCTCGTACATCACCATCTCGAGCCCGGCGGCCTCGGCGACGCTGGCGTGATAGGGAAAGATCTCTTCGATCAGCTCCTTGAGCGAGCCCTCGAGCAGCGCCAGCGCCACCGGCGCCACCGCCGCGTCAAAGCGGTGCTCGCGGACGTATTCGCGCAGCGCCACGCGGCGCAGCCCCTCGGCCTCGCCCGCGGCCACCGCCGCCGCCTCAGAGCGCGCCAGCCAGTCGTCGACCTGCGGCGCCATCTCCTCGCCGCCCATCTCGTAGCCGAAATACCCCGCCACCGCGTAGGCATCGAACAGGTCCTGCG
Source organism: Salipiger bermudensis (assembly GCF_020171625.1). Taxonomy (GTDB): domain Bacteria; phylum Pseudomonadota; class Alphaproteobacteria; order Rhodobacterales; family Rhodobacteraceae; genus Salipiger; species Salipiger bermudensis_B. Next base: position 435,842 of record NZ_JAIUZY010000005.1, on the reverse strand, counting down.
GCGGGTGGCCAAGCTGCAGATACGCCAGCGGCGCCATCAGCACGCTCTCCTCCAGCCCCGGCCAGCCGGTATGGGTCGAGACCACCCGCACCAGCCGGTCCTCAACCTCGTCGCCGTAGACATCGGTCCAGATCTGCATGACCTGCGCCGCGCGCAGGCCGTAATACTGCATCCAGCCGGCCTCGGACCGGCCCCAGAGCGCATCGGCCTGCGCCTCGGCCCAGCGCGCCTGTTCGAAGATGTGGTTCCACACCTCGTTGGAGTATTCCACATAGGCCTTGAGGTTCGGGTCGAGCCGGGCCTTCACCAGTTCGGCGAACCGGCGCACGTACTCGTCGTCGGCCATGTGGGGGATGTTGAACCACGGGTCGGCGCCCACCCGGTTGGCCAGACGCAGCATCACTTCCGCCGGCACGCCCCGTGCGGTCCAGCTGTAATCGCTCATCCGCGGGCGGTCGTCCCAACTCTGCACCGGGGAGCCGTTGGTGTTCATCCAGTCCATGAACCGCAGGCTGCGCAGGTCGCGGATGCGCTCGATCCAGAGCGGGTTGAACAGGGCGCCGGCCTCGAAGAGCGCAAGCTGGTCCTCACGCACGATGCGGATGTTGCGGATCGGATCGTCGGGATCGGTGGCGCTGATCGCGACCCCGACCGCGCCCTCGCCCGGGGTGTACCAGAACTGGCCCTCCCCCTCGACAAGCCGCACCCGGCTCGCGCGACCGGTGATGTCGAGTTTGCCCTTGCCCTCCCAGAACACGTGGTAGGTGCCGATCAGGTAGGCCGCTTCTGACGAGATATCGGTGAGCAGCAGCGCCTCCAGCCGCTCCACCCGCTCGGGGATACGGACCGGCCAGCCGGCCTCGTCGAGCACGCCTTCGGCGCGCAGCTCCTCGGCCTCGACGCCGCCCCATTGACCGGGCAGGTGGCCGACCCATTGCCGGGCGGTCTTCATATGGTCGAGGAAGGGCGTCTGCGTCGACCAGTCGGCGATGCCGTTCAGCCCCATCGCCAGCGCCGGCGCGCCCTCGGGGCGCGCGCCCGGCTCGGGCAACACCACCTCCCCGCGCGCCGGCATCGGCTCGGTCGCGGGCGCGGCCTCCGGCTCGGGCGTGGCTTCGGCGCTGCGCGTGATGGCGGGGGTCTGCCGGGGAAGCCCGGCGCTTTCGAACACGCCCGAGGCCGAGACCTCGTCCCAGACCAGCGCGGCAAGCTCGGGATAGTTGGCGACGATCTCGGGATGCAGCGTCTCGGGCGGGGTGAAGTCGGCGGGCGGCGGCGCCTCGAAGGTCGCGGCATAGGTGATCATCGCGGCGAGGAAATAGAGGCTCGGCGTGCCGTGCGGATCGAGGTCCACGTAAAGCGCCTCGGCGGGGACGTCCTCGAGCGGGCCACCCTCGCCCAGCAGCACCGACAGGATCCGCGCCACCGGGATCAGCCGGATATCGGCTTCGGGCCGCTCGGAGCGCAGATCGTCGCGCAGGGTCTCATACCAGTCGTGGTAATCGCCCTGGTTCATCTCGTGGTAGCGCCGCGAGGCGCGGGCCGAGGGCGGGTAGCTGCGCGAGACCGAGTTCATCTCGGACCAGCCCTCGTAGAGATAGATCGGGGTGTCGGGCATCCGGCTGTGCATCCAGTCGACGACCCTCAGGATCGCGCCCATCGGGCTCTCGTTCGCGGCGTTGTCGTAATCATAGGGCGCGTCGGGCGCCTGATACTGGATGAAGTTCGCCGGGGTGATCCAGAGCGCGTCGAACCCGGCATCGCCGAACGCGCCGCGCCCGGCATCCCAGTTCCCGGTCACCTCGGGGATCGACCAGTTCGGCCGCGGCGGCAGACTGGCGGCGAAATCGCGCAGGAAGCCCCACTGGCCATCCAGCGCGAGCGACCGCCCGTCGGCGCGGGCCAGCACGCCCATCCAGTAGGGCACGTTGGCAGTGCCCTCCTCGTTCAAATGGTGCACGAGGCTGTTGCCGAAGACATAGACCTTGGCGGCGTCCCGCTCCTGCGCCAGCGCGGCGAGCGGCGCGAGCAACACGAGGCAGGCGGCGTGGATGATACGTCGGATCACATGATCTCTCCCGGATGGTCGGCCCTGACCTCCAGTATGGCGGGCGCGACGCCACGCTCAAGGCCTGTCTCGCCCCCTGCTCCACTGTCTCCCACGGACCCGGCACTCACGTCAATTTTGCGGGTTTTCATTCGGTCGATTGCGCGTATAGTCCGGCGCATGATGACCACCGGCCATATCGCTGCAACCTCCCGTGCCCTCGGCGCGTCGCTTGCGCTTGGCCTGCGTCTTCTCCTAATCCGCCTCTGAGCGCGCAGTCCCCCGGCGCGACCGCTCAGAGGAGGCATCGTTTCGCGCCGGCGAGACACCAGGACGAAGACCAACAAGAGATTCAGTGACATGACCGACCAGACCAAAGACCGCGTGTACATTTTCGACACGACGCTCCGCGACGGCGAGCAATCGCCCGGCGCCACCATGACCCATGCCGAAAAGCTCGAGATCGCCGAGCTGCTCGAGGATATGGGCGTCGACATCATCGAGGCCGGCTTCCCGATCGCCTCGGAGGGCGACTTCAAGGCCGTCGCCGAGATCGCCGAGCGCAGCAAGGAAACGGTGATCTGTGGCCTCGCCCGCGCCCAGCTTCCGGATATCGACCGCTGCTGGGAGGCCGTGAAGCGCGCGCCGCGCCCGCGCATCCACACCTTCATCGGCACCTCGCCGCTGCACCGCGCCATCCCCAACCTCAGCATGGACGAGATGGCGGACCGCATCCACGACACCGTGACCCACGCCCGCAATCTCTGCGACAACGTGCAGTGGTCGCCGATGGACGCGACGCGGACGGAATGGGATTATCTCTGCCGCACCATCGAGATCGCCATCAAGGCTGGTGCCACCACGATCAACATCCCCGACACCGTGGGCTACACCGCGCCGCGCGAATCGGCGGACCTCATCCGCCGCCTGATCGAGACCGTGCCCGGCGCCGACGAGGTGATCTTCGCGACCCACTGCCACAACGACCTCGGCATGGCGACGGCGAACTCGCTGGCCGCGGTCGAGGCGGGCGCGCGTCAGGTCGAGTGCACCATCAACGGCCTCGGCGAGCGCGCCGGCAACACCGCGCTCGAAGAGGTGGTGATGGCGCTGCGCACCCGCGGCGACATCATGCCCTTCGACACCGAGATCGACACCCGCAAGATCATGCACATCTCGCGCCGCGTCGCGACGGTGTCGGGCTTCCCGGTGCAGTTCAACAAGGCCATCGTCGGCAAGAACGCCTTCGCGCACGAGAGCGGCATCCACCAGGACGGGATGCTCAAGAACGCCGAAACCTTCGAGATCATGCGCCCCGAGGACGTGGGCCTCGCCGGCACCTCGCTGCCGCTTGGCAAGCACTCGGGCCGCGCCGCGCTCCGCGCCAAGCTCAAGGAGCTCGGGGCCGAGGTCGGTGACAACCAACTCAAGGACATCTTCGTGCGGTTCAAGGATCTCGCCGACCGCAAGAAAGAGGTCTACGACGAGGACATCCTCGCGCTCGTGACCGCGGCCATGACCGACGGCGCCGATCACCTCGAGATCGTCTCGCTCAAGGTGACCTGCGGCACCGGCGGCCCGGCGGAAGCGACGCTCGAGATGGAGGTCGGCGGCGAAGAGGCGTCGGCGACCGAGCAAGGCGACGGCCCGGTCGACGCCACCTTCAAGGCAGTGCGTGCGCTCTACCCGAACAAGGCCCGGCTGCAGCTTTACCAGGTGCACGCGGTGACCGAGGGCACCGACGCACAGGCCACGGTGTCTGTCCGGCTCGAGGAAGACGGCAAGATCGCCACCGGTCAGTCGGCCGATACCGACACGGTCTATGCCTCGGCCAAGGCCTATGTGAACGCGCTCAACCGCCTTCACGTGCGCCGCAACAAGACCGGCACCGACCAGAAGGAAATCAGCTACAAGGACATCGGCTGATCCTCGCAACACAGCAGCGCCCGTCCCCGTAAGGGCGGGCGCTTTTCCTTTCTGGGCGGGATCGCGTTCTAGGCGAGGTCGGTGGGCTCCTGGGAATGAGCCAGCGCAGGCTCAACCAGCGCGGTACCGAAGCCGCCCCCTTCGACAAGCTCGAACCCTTCGTGCTCGTCGTGGATCTCGCGCATCACCTCTTGCATCAGGATTTCCACCATCGCCTCGTCTTGCGGCGGATCGACGTCGGCGGGCGCAGTGTGGGACAGCTCCTGCGGCGCGTAGAAATCGAAGCTCTCGGGATCGCCACGCGTGAAAAACAGCGCGATCTCGGCCAGTTCCGGTGCCGCGGTCGGGCCGACGACCAGATTGCTGGCCGCGACCGTGGTGAAGAACAGGGGCGTGGGAGAGGCCGCCTCGGTGATCGAAAACACCGCCTCAGGCAGATCGCCCGCGGCGTGCTCCGCATCCAGAGTCGATGCCGGTGCGCCGGACTTGCGCAGCGCCGGCTCCGTCGCGGCCTGTCGCCGGGCCTCGGCACCGCCATTGCGCAGACCCGAGGCGGCCCAGGACAGGATCGGCGCCGCGGGGTCCGCCTCATCGCCCTCGAGCGTCGTGGTCAACGCATCGCAGGCCAGACCGCGCTTCTCGCTGTCCATGTCCACCTGCCCCATCCAGCCCGGGACCTGCGGCGCCATCTCGTCGGAGGTCGCGACCTCTTCGAGCGGCACCACGAAGCCGAGGCTCACGGTGGCATTGCGCAGACCGCGCACGCTGCCGTCGCCCTCGAATTTCAGTGTCGAAAGACCGGCCATGCGGCGCCCGTGGAAAAGCTCCTCGCCATAGGATGCGTTGGCCTCGGCCTCGAGGCTCTCGTCGCGCTCTCCGGAAGGTGGCCCCTCGACCTCTTCCGAAGGTTCGGCCCCGTCCTCCGATGCGACGGCCGCGCCGCCCACCGAGAGCGGTTTGATAAGACGTTCGAAGATATACCCTAGCACTGTTCTCACTCACTGTTCAGCCCTTGATACGCTCACAAGGGGCACAGTTATCCGGGGCAAGGGCGCCGACCGGCGTGAAAAAACGGCAATAGCGGGGCGCTTGCCCACAAGGCTTTTCGAAAGCTTAAGCCATTGTAAACGATGAGCCGAAAGGGCCGGCGCAGGGACCGGCCCGCACGCTCAGTGCATGGAGGGGACCACCTGATCCGGTGGCCGGTGGCCATCGGCGAAGGTCTTGACGTTGAGCAACACCTTCTCGCCCATCTCGATCCGGCCCTCGATGGTGGCCGAGCCCATGTGCGGCAGCATCACCACGTTGGGCATGTTGACGAGCTCGGGATTGCCCTTGATGCCGTGCTGGTAGACGTCGAGCCCGGCGCCCGCCAGATCGCCTGCCTTGAGCATCCGGGTCAGCGCACTGTCGTCGATGACCTCGCCGCGCGAGGTGTTCACCAGCACCGCCGAGGGCTTCATCAGCTTCAGCCGGCGCGCGTTGAGCAGGTGGAAGGTCGAGGGCGTGTGCGGGCAGTTGACCGAGATCACGTCCATCCGCGCCACCATCTGGTCGAGGCTTTCCCAGTAGGTCGCCTCGAAGGCCTCCTCGGTCTCGGCCCGCAGGCGGCGCCGGTTGTGATAGTGGATCTGCATCCCGAAGGCCTGCGCGCGCTTGGCCACCGCCTGCCCGATCCGACCCATGCCGAGGATGCCCAGCCGCTTGCCGCCCAGCCGCGTCCCGAGGAACGCGTTGGGCGCCCAGCCGTCCCAGCTGCCGGCCTGCATCACCGCAAGCCCTTCCTGCACGCGGCGGGTCACCGCGAGCATCAGGCCCATGACCATGTCGGCGGTGTCGTCGGTCATCACGCCGGGCGTGTTCGAGACGAGGATGCCGCGGCGGCGGGCGGTCTCGACGTCGATATGATCGACCCCGGCGCCGTAATTCGCGATCAGCTTGAGCCGCTCGCCAGCCTGACCGATCAGCCCGGCATCGATCTGGTCGGTGATGGTCGGCACCAGCACGTCGCAATCGGCCATGGCCTCGGCCAGCTCGGCACGCGACATCGGCGCGTCGCTGTCACGCAGGGTCACGTTGAACAGCTCGCTCAGACGGGTCTCGACCGCTTCGGGCAAGCGTCGCGTCACGACAACACTCAGGCGTTTCTGAGGCATGGCGCGCCTCCCCTCCCTTTCCACTGCTCGTCTCCGATGGCACAGTGTCCCATGAGCGTGCGGGGCACAAGAACCCCGCCTGAAAAACTCGGGCAGGACAGTGAAATGCGCATGGCCGCTTTGATCTTGGGGCTGATGGCCGCCCTGTTGACCGGTACCGTCTCCGCCGCCACCGACGAGCGTGGCCCGGTCACCAATCTGCCCTTGCCGCGCTATGTCTCGATGAAGGCGGCCGAGGGCAACGTGCGCCGCGGCCCGTCGCTCACCCACCGCATCGACTGGATCTATACACGGCGCGACATGCCGCTCGAGATCACCGCCGAGTACGGCCACTGGCGCCGCGTGCGCGATTCCGACGGCGCGGGCGGCTGGGTGCATTACTCGCTGCTGTCGGGCGTTCGCACGGTGCTGGTGCAGCAGGACATGCTCGAACTGCACGGCCGCCCGGACGAAGACGCCCCGGTCACCGCCAAGCTGGCGCTCGGCGTGGTGGCGCGGCTCGGCAAATGCGACACCGCGTGGTGCGAGCTTTCGGCCGGCGGCTACGACGGCTGGGCGCCGAAAACGGCGCTCTGGGGCGTCGCCCCGGACGAGATCCGCGACTGATCCGGACCTGACGCCACGTGGCACCGCCCGCTCGGGCGACCGCCCGTCTCGCCATGGCGCCCTCCCGCTCCGGCAGGCGACGCCTGCGCAACGCCGCCGTGGCTCTGCGGGACAGGACCGATCCCCGACCTCCGCGCCGGAAGCCACAATTGGACAGCGCCCGCTTTGCAGGGTAACAGGCGACAAGACTCATTGACGGTAGATCCATGTCCCAGACCTCTTCCGAAATCGCCCGCACGGTGCTTGCGACCGAGGCTCAGGCGCTGACACGTCTGGCAGAGGAGTTGCCCGCTGCCTTCGACGACATCATCGCGCTGCTGCTGCATATCAACGGGCGCATCATCGTGTCGGGCATGGGTAAGTCCGGCCATGTCGCCGGCAAGATCGCAGCCACGCTCGCCTCGACCGGCGCCCCCGCGCAGGTGGTGCATCCCGGCGAGGCCAGCCACGGCGATCTCGGCATGATCACGCCCGATGACGTGGTGATCCTGATCTCCAACTCCGGCGAGACCCGCGAGCTTGCGGACATGATCGCCCATTGCAGCCGCTTCTCGATCCCAATGATCGCCATGACCCGCCGCGCCGACAGCACGCTGGCGCGTTCGGCCACGCATGTGCTGCTGATGCCCGACGCGCCCGAGGCCTGCGCCATCGGCATGGCGCCCACCACGTCGACGACCATGGCCATGGCGCTCGGCGATGCGCTGGCGGTGGCGCTGATGCAGTTGCGCGGCTTCGACCGCGAGAACTTCCTCGCCTTCCACCCGGGCGGCTCGCTGGGCGCGCAGCTGCTGCGGGTCTCGGCGGTGATGCATCGCGGCGACGAGCTGCCGGTGGTCGAGGCCGACACCCCGATGGGCGAGGCGCTGGTGATCATGTCGCAGAAGGGCTTCGGCGTGGCCGCGCTGGTCGAGGACGGCAAGCTCGAAGGCGTCATCACCGATGGCGACCTTCGCCGCAATCTCGAGGGATTGATGGAGCGCAAAGCCGGCGATGTCGCCACCCGCAACCCGCGCGCCATCGCTCCCGACGCGCTGCTGACAGAGGCTCTTGGCATGATGAACGCCCGCAAGATCTCGGCGTTGTTCGCCGTCGAGGAGGACCGCACGCTGGTCGGCCTCGTGCATATTCACGACGCGCTCCGCGCAGGTGTCGCATGAGCGCCGTCATCTTCATCCCCGCCCGCTACGCCTCGACCCGCTACCCGGGCAAGCCGTTGGTCGAACTGACCGGCGCCACCGGCGAGAAGAAATCCCTGATCCGCCGCGCTTGGGACTGCGCGCAAAGCGTGACGGGGGCCGACGCGGTCTATGTGCTCACCGATGACGAGCGCATCGCCGAGGCGGCGCGCGGCTTTGGCGCCGATGTGCTGATGACCTCATCCGAGGCGCGCAACGGCACCGAGCGCTGCGCCGAGGCGGTGGCGCAGCTGCCCTCCGAGCCCGACGCGGTGATCAACCTGCAGGGCGACGCGCCGCTGACCCCGCCTTGGTTCGTTGAGGCGCTGATCGAGCGGATGCAGGACCCGGCGGTCGAGATGGCCACCCCGGTGCTGAAGACCGATCACGAAACGCTGGTGCATTTCGTCACCGACCGCCAGAACGGTCGCGTCGGCGGCACCACCGCGGTGATGCGGCCCGACGGCGCGGCGCTCTACTTCTCCAAGGAAGTGCTGCCCTACGTGGGCAATCTCGAAACCCCGCCCGAGGTCTGGCACCATGTCGGCGTGTACGGCTACCGCCCCGCCGCGCTGCGCCGCTACGCGGGCTGGGCCGAGGGGCCGCTCGAAAAGGCCGAAGGGCTTGAACAGCTGCGCTTTCTCGAGAACGGCGTGCCGGTGACCTGCGTCGAGGTCGACGCGCGCGGCCGGGTGTTCTGGGAGCTCAACAACCCCGTCGACGTGGCCCGCATCGAGGGCGTTCTGAAGAAGGAAGGGATCGCATGAAGACCGTCACCATCGGCGAGATGTCCGTCTCGAACACCGCGCCCTTCGCGCTGATCGCCGGCCCCTGCCAGCTCGAAAGCCTTGATCATGCGCGGATGCTGGCCGAGCAGATCGCCGCCGCGGCCGAGGCCGCGCGCACGCCGTGGATCTTCAAGGGCAGCTACGACAAGGCCAACCGCTCGTCGCTCTCGGGCAAGCGCGGCATCGGGATGGAGGCGGGGCTGTCGATCCTGTCGACCATCGGCCGCGAGTTCGGCGTGCCGGTGCTGACCGACGTGCACGGCCCCGAGCAATGCGCCACCGTGGCCGAGGCGGTCGACGTGCTGCAGATCCCGGCCTTCCTGTCGCGCCAGACCGACCTGCTGCTCGCAGCGGGCGAAACCGGCGCCGCGATCAACGTCAAGAAGGGCCAGTTCCTCGCACCGTGGGACATGGCTAACGTCGCCGACAAGATCGCCAGCACCGGCAACGAGCGCATCATGCTCTGCGAGCGCGGCGCGAGTTTCGGCTACAACATGCTGGTGTCGGACATGCGGTCGCTGCCGATCATGGCCGAGACCGGCTACCCGGTGGTGTTCGACGCCACCCATTCGGTGCAGCTTCCCGGCGGTCAGGGCGCAAGCTCGGGCGGCCAGCGCCAGTTCGTCGAGCCACTGGCCCGCGCGGCGCTGGCGGTTGGGGCCGGCGCGGTCTTCATCGAGACCCACGAAGATCCCGACAACGCGCCGTCGGACGGCCCCAACATGGTGCCGATCTCGGATCTCGGACGGCTGCTCAAGGGCCTCCGGGCGATCGACGACCTGACCAAGGCGGGCTAGGTCAGGCCGCGACGGGCTCGGCCTCCGGCGCTTGCCGTGCCTCGGCCCGCGCATCCGCGACCTCGCGGGCGTGCAGGCCGAGCACCACGAGCGCCGGCCAGAGCAGGTAGGCCTCGATCTCGATGTTCTCACCGAACGAGAGCAGCACCAGCACCATGCAGATGCCGAGCGGCAGCCGCCCGCGCGGCCCCAGCGCGGCATCCTTGAGCGCGATCCAGATCTGCCAGACCAGCGGCACGGCAAAGGCCAGAAGCCCCGTCAGGCCCTTCACGAACAGCAGCCCGAACCACGTGTGATGGCTGCCGATGGGCATGTATTCGACGATATGCGGCCCCGGATGCACGGTGCCGTGGCCGAACCACACCGCCTCTTCCTGCCAGCGCTCATGCGCGATGCGCTGCAGCGTCTCGCGCACCCGCGTGCTGTCGGCGCGCGCGCCCTTGAAGGCCGACACGCCGCTGTCGATGGCGCGGAGCAGCCCCGGACCGACGATGGCCATCGAGGCGGTCAGCCCGGCAAAGGCGCCCCAGGCCCAGCCCTTGAGGATCAGCGGCATCATCCGCGGCCCGATGGTGCAGGCCACCAGCCCCACCAGCCCCATGCGCGACTTCGAGGCAAGGATCATCAGCACGCCCGCCGCCACGCCCGCGGCGCGCCACTTGTTTTCTTTCTCCTCCAGCGCGAAGAGCACGGTGGTCACGCCGAGAAGCGCCGCAAAGGGCGACCACGGCGCGAAGAACTGCCAGCGCGGCGTCCACGAGGCCGGATCGAAGGTGAAGAGGTAGACCGAGAAATACTCCGGCCCCGGCCCGCCGATGGCCTTGAGCGGCGAGGTGAAGATGCGCTCGGGCAGGCCCAGCGTCGGGGCGATCAGCAGGACCGGCGCGATGCAGAGCGTGTAGAACCCGAGCTTGCACTGCGCCCGGACGAGAATCTCGCGCCGGATCGGCAGCACCGCGCCGGCGAGCGGGAACAGCGCCAGCAGCGCCCAGCCCTTGGCCCAGCCGATCGAGGACTTGATGGTCTGCTTCAGCCCCAGCCCCCAGTCGAGATGACCGGCCCAGAGCGCCACAAGCATCACCGCCATGCCGATGATCCAGCCCCAGACCACCGGCGGCACCGGCCCGGTGGCGCGCAGGTCGCTGCGGATCACCGGGCCGAGATAGAGCGCCAGCACCGCCAGCATCGCGAGCAGCCAGGCCAGCACCGGCCCGACCACGTAGAGCGCGCCGATGCCGTAGAGCGGCCAGGTCCAGACGATGGTCTTCCAGACCATGCCCTCGGCGGGGTTCTGCGGCGCGATCATGTGCGTTCGGCCTTGGTGAAGAGCAGCCGCCGGATCAGCGCCAGCCGGAGCCATGCGAGGCTCAGCGAGAACAGCAGCAGGACCGTGGCCCCCGCCCCGGCCACGACGGCCAGCTTGCGCTTGGGCGAGGACGGCCCATCGGGCAGCGACGGATCCTCGAGCACCTGCACCAGAGGGTACGAGGCGTAGATGTCGGTCTTGCTCGACTGGGTGCGGGCGATGGCCGAGGCAAAGACCGCCTCGGCGACGCTGAAATCGCGCTGCAGATCCTCGAGCCGCGCGGCGAGCGGGGCCAGAGCCGCCAGTCGCGCGCTCTCGGCTTCGATATGCGCGGTCAGCCCCGCGACCTGCGCCGCGACGCCGGTGCGCTCGGCCTCCTGCCGCACCAGTTCGGTAAGCAGCGTGGCGCGGCCGCCGTCGATGGCGCGCTCGAGCTGGCCGGTCCCGCCGGTCAGCGCCCGCGCGCGGGCCTGCGCCTCCGAGCTTGCGGCCTCGTAGGCGGTGGCGGCCTTCACCACCTCCGGGTGCTGCCGTCCATAGCGGGCGCTGGCGCTGGCCAGCTCGGTCGAGGCTTCTGACATGGTCTCGAGCAGGGCGAGGTAATCGGAATCGCCGTTCAGACGCAGGATGATCGCCGCCTGCGCCGCATCGGTGCCAAGCTGGGCCTCGAGCTGCGCCACGGCGGCAAGCTTGTTGCGGTGCTCGGCGCTCAGGGTTTCAAGCTGCATCCGCAGGTTGTCGAGCTCGTCGAGCTGGCGGCGGTATTGCTCGGACGAGTGCAGCCCGCTCTCCGCCTGCAGGCGGGCAATGTCGTTGCGGGTGGCGGCGACCGAGCCCTGGTATTCCTCGATCGCGGCCAGACCGCCGGTCTGGCGGCTGTCCTGCTCGTCGCCCCGCAGGCGGTCGATCTCGTCGAAGAAGGCGGCCAGCAGCGCGCCGTTGCGGGCGCGTGCTGCCTCGGCGCTGGGGCCCACCATCTCGACATGGATGAACGCGGTCTGGTCCACCAGCCGCACCCGCGGTTCTCCGAACCCGGCCTTGTCGGTGCCCAGCCGGTCGGCGGCATCGCGCAGCACGCGGTCGGCGGCAAGCAGGCGCTTGTATGTCTCCGTCGGGCTGACCGAGTTGCTCGAGAAGGCCGAGTTGGAATAGCTCGACGCCTGCCCGATATCGGCGAGGTTGACCGAGGCCGACGCCCCGGAGCCCGGCAGGATCAGCGACATGTGGCTGGCGTATTTCAGCGGCGCGGTCTTGAGATAGCCGGTGATCGGCGCCCAGATCGCCGCCGCGCCCAGCGCGAAGATCCACAGGTAGCGCGGCAGGCGGCTGAGATCGAGCGTCGAGCCCCCCATCAGCAGCCGGCGCAGGCTGATCTTGCGCGGCCACAGCCGGAACCGGCGGCGGGCGGGAGCTGCACCGGACGGGTCGGTCACGGTCTGGTCGGCGAGGGTCTGGTCGGCAAGGGTCATGGGCAATCCTCCGTTGCCCGTGACATTAACCTTAAGCGTGTATGAATACCGCTGCGCGGGCGGAGGGCCGAGGGTCTCGGATGCGCCCGCCCCCTATCCCTTCGGAGAGGCCCTGGCCTGTCCGGATCAGAAGATCCCCGCGTCGCGCGCCACGATGGCGGCCTGCGTGCGGTTGTTCACGTCGAGCTTGCGATACAGCGTCTTCACGTGAAGCTTGATCGTCGGCTCGGTGATCTCGAGATCGCGGGCGATCTCCTTGTTGGACTTGCCCTCGGTCAGCCCCTTGAGCACTTCCATCTCGCGCTTGGTGAGGCTCTTGGCCAGCGGGTGCTCCTCGACCTCCTCGGCGGCGGTCATGAAGGCGATGGGGGCGTACTGCTCGCCCATCGCCATGAAGCGCACTGCGTTGACAAGGGACTTGGCCGGCAGCGTCTTGGGCACGAAGCCCGCGGCGCCAAGCTCGAGCGCCTCTTCGGCGATCTCGCGCGTGGCCTCGCCCGAGATCAGCGCCACGTGGCGGGCGCCCTCGGTGGCCAGCGCCTGCTTCAGCCCCTGAAGCCCGTTCATGCCCGGCATCTTGTAGTCGAGCAGAACAAGATCATAGACCGCATCGGTCTTCATGCGCTGCAGCGCCTCGTCGAAGCTCGACGCGCTGCCGGTCTCGATTCCGTCTTCGTCATCGAGGAAGGCGATCAGCGTGTCGCGAAGCAGGTCGTGGTCGTCTGCGATGAGTACGCGCATATCGGGGCACCGTAAGATCTTACTTTCAGATCTACACGCTACACGAGTGCCCGTACCCCGTTAAGGCAATTCTGCGCGCCCTTACGTCAAAGCGGAATAGGCCGACTATCCACAGGTATAGGCGGCTTTCGCAAACGCCCGAGTAGGGCGCCTATCCCGCCGGATAGGCGGCTGGGATGAACGCGCCGGTGACGCTGCGTCCGGCGAGGAGGCGCGCCGTCCGCGCCACCCACCTCACCGGCTGGGAAATTGAGGTTAACGCTGTCTTCAAGCGATGCAGGAGGGGCCACTCACCCAGGAGGAGACCTACCATGAAGATGACGCCCGCCGCCGCTTTCGACCGTTCGCTTTCCGCCACCCCCGCCCTGCCCACCAAGCGCGTGCTTGGCCTGCCGGTGGTCGATGCCACGACCTCCGACTGCGTCGACGCCCTGCTCGGCGGCGCCGCGCGTACGGTCTTCTTCCTGAATGCCCATTGCGCCAACATCCGCGCCCGTGATCCGCACTATGCCGCGGCGCTGGCCCGCGCCGGGGCGGTGCTGCCCGACGGCATCGGCGTCGAGCTCGCCGCCCGCATGACCGGCACCGAACTGACCGAGAACCTCAACGGCACCGATTTCACCCCGGCGCTGCTGCACGCCGCCGCCCGGCGCGGTCTCTCGGTCTTCCTGTTCGGCGCCACCCCCGGCACCGCCGAGACCGCGGCCCGCAAGCTGGCCATCAAGATCCCCGGCCTGCGCATCGCCGGCACCCGCGACGGCTATGCCGGCGCCGCCGACAGCGCCGATGCGATCCGCGAGATCAACGCCTCGGGCGCCGACATCCTGCTCGTCGCCATGGGCGTGCCGCAGCAGGAGCTGTGGATCGACCGCCACCTCGCAGCCCTCGCGCCCGGTCTGGTGCTTGGCGTCGGGGCGCTGTTCGACTTCCTTGCCGAGAACGTGCAACGCGCGCCGGCACCGGTGCGCAAGGCGCGGATGGAGTGGGCCTGGCGGCTGGCGATGGAGCCGCGCCGCATGGCTGGACGCTACCTTCTCGGCAACGCGACCTTCATGGCCCGCGCCGCGCGCCACGCGCTTCGCCTCGCCGGCGCGCAGGGCATCGCCAAGCGGGTTGTGGATTTCGCGGGCAGCCTCGCGCTCACCCTCATGCTGGCGCCGCTGCTTCTGCTGGTGGCCGCGCTGATCCGCGCCGACAGCCGCGGGCCGGTGCTGTTCCGCCAGACCCGCGTCGGGCGCAACGGCAAGCCGTTCACCATCTTCAAGTTCCGCACCATGCATACCGACGCGGCCGAACGCCTGGCCGAACTGCGCGCCAGTTCCGACCGCGAGGGCATCTGCTTCAAGTCGCGCAGCGATCCCCGGGTGACCCGCGTCGGCCGCGTTCTGCGCCGCTACTCGATCGACGAGCTGCCGCAGATCTTCAACGTGCTCTTCGGGCACATGTCACTGGTCGGCCCGCGCCCGGCCCTGCCCTCCGAGGTCGCCGCCTACCCGGCGCACGCGCTGGAGCGGCTCGAGGCGCGCCCCGGCATCACCGGTCTCTGGCAGGTCTCGGGCCGCGCCGATATCGGCTTCGACAAGATGGTCGACATGGACATCGCCTATGTCCGCTCGCGCAGCCTTCTGCTCGACCTCGTCCTGCTCGGCCTGACGGCACAGGCGGTGTTCTCGGGACGGGGTGCATACTGAGCGAAATGTCATTGGGATCGGGAACATACATGCCGGCCCTATCCTTTCGGATAGGGCCACTGTCCCGATCCCCGCATGAAAAAAAACCTGTATACTGGCAGTATTTACAGGATTCGAATTGAAAGCTGGTCGCATGTATAAACTCATAGAACGATTTGCCGGCGCGGCAGGTCTGCTTCTCATCTTCGGTGCCACCTCCGTCGCCGCAGGCACGCTCGAGGAGCCCACCGGGCCCGTCCTCCTGACCATCAGTGGCGAGATCGAGAACACCAATGGCGAGGGCACCGCAGCGTTCGACCTCGAGATGCTGCGCGCGCTCGGTGCCACCGAAGTCACCACCGATACGATCTGGACCCCGGGCACCATCACCTTCACCGGCGTGGAGCTGAAGACCCTGCTCGAACATGTCGGCGCCACCGGGACAGAGATCGATGCGACCGCGATCAACAACTACACCGTGGTGGTTCCGGTCGAGGATGCCGTCGAAGACGGCCCCATCCTCGCTTATGAAATGGACGGGCGGCTGATGTCGCGCCGCGACAAGGGTCCGCTTTGGCTGATCTACCCCTACGCGTCGAATGCCGCGTACCGGACCGAGGTGATCTACTCACGGAGTATCTGGCAACTCGACCGTATGGCGATAGACTAGCAGCGCACTCAACCATTGCCCGTGGAGGCAGAATGACGCTAGCAAACGGTTTCCGGCGCGCCGGGCGGGACGTCCTCTTGGCTCTCGCCTTCCTTTGTTTGGTGGCCATCGCCGTGCTGGTGAAAGATGTCGTCAAGGAGCTGAGGTTTCTCAGCTCGGCCGACTCCGACAACGTTCACTGGACGCTGTCGCAAGCCGAGGTCGAATTCCTCGAATTCCGCAACGCGGTGAACTGGGCCCGCACCGTGCCCGAGACCCCGCTGAGCACCGTCATCGTCGAGTTCGACGTGTTCTACAGCCGGACCTCGACGCTGGCCAACGGCTCTCAGTATTCGCCGTTGCGCGAAGACCCGGCCTTCGATGCCCCCCTGGTCGAGGTGCGCGACCGGCTCAACGGGATGATCCCGCTGATCGACGGCCCGCGCGAGGACCTGCGCGCGGGGCTCGACGATCTCGCGGCGCAGATCGAGGATATGCGCGCCCTCGTGCGCAGCATCGCCACCACCGGCCTGCAGCATTTCGCGCTCGAATCCGACGAACTGCGCACCTCGCTCGCGACGACGCTGCTTCGGCTTGCGGTGTTCACGGGGCTGTTGCTGCTCGCATTGGCGGCGTTGCTGATGCACGCGTACCGCACCGCCCAGCAGACCGACAAGCGTGGCAAGGAACTTGCTATCGCCTATGCCCGCCTGAACACCATCCTCAACACCTCGCTCGACGCCGTCGTGGTGACCGACACCGAGGGCCGGGTGCAGAACTTTAACCCGGCGGCGGAGCGGATCTTCGGCCGCCGCCTGAAGGATGTGCGCAACAAGCACATCGGCGACATCATCGTGCCCGAGCATTTGCGCGAGGCTCACGATCGGGGCATGGCCCGCTTTGCCGCCGATGGCGAACGCCGGGTGATCGGGCAGGGCCGCGTGAAGCTCGAGGGGATGCGCGCCAACGGCGAGGTGTTCCCGGTCGAGCTTGCGATCGAGACCGCCCATGCCGGCGAGGAGCAGCTTCTGGTGGCCTTCCTGCGCGACATCTCGCATCGCGTGGCGTCCGAGAACGAGCTGGTCCAAGCCCGTGACAAGGCGCTCGCCGGGGAGCAGGCGAAGGCCGAGTTCCTGGCCATGATGACGCACGAGATCCGCACCCCGCTCAACGGCATCCTCGGCAACCTGTCGCTGATGGAGGACACCAAGCTCAGCAGCGATCAGGCGCGCTACATGCGCAACATGAAGATCTCGGGCGAGCTCTTGATGCGGCACGTGGATGCGGTGCTCGACGTGGCGCGCTTCGAATCCGGGGCCGACACGGCGCAGGAGGATGTCACCCATCTGGGCCATCTGATGCAGGACCTCGTCGATTCTCAGACCAGCGCCGCCCACGCCCATGGCAATGCCCTGCAATGGGGCTGGGTCGGCACGCCCGAGGAATGGGTCGAGGTCGACAGCTCGCGCCTGCAGCAGATCCTTCTCAACCTCGTGGGCAACGCCATCAAGTTCACCCGCGAAGGGCGCATCAGCATCGAGGCCGAGATGATCGAACCGGGCGAGCCCGCCCAGATCGAGATCCGTGTCAGCGACACGGGCAGCGGCATCGCCGAGGGCGATCTGGCGCGCATCTTCGAGGATTTCCAGACCGTCTCGCATCAGGTCAGCGACAGCGTCGGCGGCACCGGCCTCGGCCTCGGCATCGTGCGCCGCTTCGTGCAGGCCATGGGCGGCGAGATCGGCGTCGAGAGCACGCTGGGCGAGGGCAGCACCTTCTGGCTGCGCATCCCGGTGATGCCCGCCGAGGAGCCGTCCGAAGACAAAGGCGCCCTCCCCGAGAGCGAAGCGCCCAGCGATCTCGAGATCCTGCTGGTCGAGGACAACGACATCAACATGCAGCTCGCCTACGAGGTGCTTGTCGGCATGGGGCACCACGTCACCGAGGCCCGCGACGGGCAGGAGGCGGTGGACGTCGCGAACAAGCGCCCGTTCGACCTTGTTCTCATGGACATCCGGATGCCGGTGATGGACGGCCTCACCGCGACCAAGATGATCCGCGAGGGCGACGGGCCGAACTGGGATGCGCCGATCGTGGCCTTCTCGGCCAACGTCCTGCCCGAGGCGCGGGATCGCTTCGCCGCCGCCGGCATGTCGGATTTCCTCGGCAAGCCGCTGCAACGCAGCGAGCTTGCCCAGATCATCGTCCGTTTCTGCGCCGGCCGCGAACGCCGGGTGACGCTGGACGGCACCACCCCGCTGCTTGTGAAGAAGAAGGAGAGCCCGATGGAAAAGCTGCGCGCGCGCTACATCTCCGAGACCAGTGCGCTCTTCGAATGGCTGGCCGGCCTGCCCGAGGACACCCAGGCCATCGCCAACCGTGCCCACCAGATCGCAGGCAGCGCCGCCGCCTTCGGGCAGCCCGGCGTGCGCGAGGCACTGTTGCTGGTCGAGCAGGTGGCCGAGTCCGGCGACCGCGAGGATCTCGTGATCGCCATCAACGAGGCGCAGGCGGCGTGGAAGGCCGCCCCCGAGCCCAGCCTCATCAGCTAGGCGCGGGGCTGCGCGCGCCTCAGGGCAGCACCGTCTTGGCGACACCCACCGCCAGCAGCGCCTGCGTCAGGTTGGTGACGCTGCTGTCGTAGCAGGCGATGCCATCGCCCGGCAGCAGGAACGGGTCGTAATCGTCGCGATCCGGGCGGCGCAGCTGGTTCTCGATGCTGCGCTCGATCACCGTCGAGACCTGCGTGACCGGGTCGCGGGTGACGAGAATCGCCGAGCGGTGCGCGCTGGTGGTGCGGGTGCCGCCCACGCAGTTGGTATCGATCACCGCCTGCATCATACGCGTGCCATAGGGCACCTCGCGCACTTCCCGGCCAATCGCCGAGGGCGCGTTGCCGGTGGCGGGCACAGTGAGGTTCGACAGGAACATCGACACGCCCGGCGGCGAGATCGGGCTGGGGCGCATCAGGTCTTCCTGGAAGCACTGGCGCGACGGCACCACGACCTCGTCGCCGGTGATGAGCATCACGTCCACCGCGTTGCGCCCCTCGAACACGCCGCGCATGTCGAGCACATAGCGCTGACCGCCACGGTACAGCTCGACGGCCGAAATATCCGCGTCGGGACGGACGCCGCCGGCGGCGCGGATCGCGGCCGACAGGTTCCGGCCCTCGGTCGAGGCGCCAAGCGCGGTCTGCCGCGCGATGTCCAGATCGTCGCCCGAGACACGACCGATCTCGGTCGCGCGTGGCTCGAACACCGCGCCCGAGACCGCCACCGACACGCCGGCGAAATCCGCCACCCGCACCGAGACGCGCGGCGCCTCGTCGTAGAACTCGTCCTTGAGCAAGGCGGAGATCAGGTCGGCCTCGATCTGCCCGGTGGTGCGCCCCTCGGCGCGGATCGGCGGCAGGAAGGGCAGCTTCAGCGTGCCATCGCGCGAGACCACGTAATTGCCGACGAAGGTGACGTCGTCGGCGACCCGGATGTCGACCAGATCGTTGCGCGACAGTCGCTCGCCGCGCAGCGCGTGATGCGCCAGCCCGCCGGCCTTGCCATCGCCGCCCCCGGCGCCGCCCGCGAAGGGCTTGCAGCGCGCGGCGTTCAGCCGCTCGGACTGCAGCATCGGGGTCTCGGCGAAATTCAGCGGCGGATCGCGATACTGCGCCTGGTATCCGCCGCCGGCATCGATCGGCCCGAGGTTCCTGGGCGACGGTGCCGGGCCGCAGCCAGCCACCACGACCAGCCCCAGACATAGGCTCAAGGTTTTGCGGCTTGCGCTCGACATGCAACCCTCACGTGCTTCGCTTTTCTTGTTATCTGTCGTCAGCATGACAGAAAATTCGCAGATGTGCAGTGCCAACCTATCCTGAAGGATAGGAATACTCTCTCATGAGTTGCTTGGCTCCCCCCTCGGGCACGCGACAGTCCCGACCCCGCGATTTATGGTTACTCCAACCTGAAGGAGAACCTGATCGTGCCTCGCCCCGCAACCCCACTGATGAGCCACCTGCTCGCTTACGGCGCCTCCGAAGTCGCCACCAAGCTGTCGCGGCTGGGTGTCGTCATTGCGGTTGCCCGCACCCTCGACGCCACCGAGATCGGTGTCGCGGCGGCGGCGCTGGCCACCGGGGACCTGCTGAAATCACTCACGGAGAACGGTGTCGGGCAACGTATTATCGCAGCGTCCGACACCGACCTTTCCGCGACCTGCAACCGCGCCCACGGCCTCAACTGGGCGTGGTGCCTCGGTCTCTTCACCGTTCAGAGCGCCATCGCCGCTTGCGTCTGGGCCCTGACCGGCAACGTGCCGCTGGCGCTGATGATCCTCGTGCTCGCCGGCGAATACCTCTTCATGCCGGGCGGTCTGGTGCAGACCGGCCTCGCGCTGCGCGCCGGCAAGCTCAAGCAGACCGCGGCGATTGCCGGTGGTCAGGCGGTGATGGCGAACCTGCTCTCGGTGCTGCTGGCACTGGTCTGGCCGAGCCCGCTGGCGCTGGTGCTGCCGCGCCTGCTGACCGCGCCGTTCTGGCTCGTCGCCATGCGCGCCCTGCACCCGTGGAAAGCCGACAAGGCCGCCGGGAAGGCGCCGATCCGTCCCTTCCTGTCCTTCGGCTGGGCGGTGCTCGGGGTCGAGATCGTCAAGGCCGCGCGGATGCAGGCCGACAAGCTGATCGTCGGTGCCCTGCTCGGCCCGGCCGCGCTCGGCATGTACTTCATGGCCTTCAACGCCGGCCTCAGCCTCGCCACCTCGTTCTCGACCGCCTTCGCCGCCGTGCTCTTCCCGCACCTGTGCAGCAGCAGCGACCGCAAAGCGGCGCTGCGCCAGGGGCTCGGCGTCTCGCTCGGCCTCGTGGGCCCCGCGGTGGTGCTTCAGGCGCTGCTGGCGCCCTGGTACGTGCCGCTGCTGCTGGGGGATGACTGGGCCGATCTCAGCGGCGTGGTCTCGATCCTCTGCCTCGCCGCGATCCCCACGATGCTCTGGACCGCCGCCGCCGGCTGGATGCGCGCCGAGGGCCGGCCGCAGCAGGAACTGCTCGCCACCGTGCTCCTCACCGCTGCGCTGATGGCCAACATCGCCCTCACCGCCCCCCACGGCCTCGAGACCATCGCCTGGGGTTACCTCGCCACCGCCACCCTCACCATGGTCGCGGTCTCCCTGCCCGCCCTTCGTTTCGCCTTCGGTCCGGTCTTCGCCAAGACCCTCGTGAAAGTGTAAGCCCATGTCCCTGATCACCATCGTCATCCCGGCCTACAACGCAGCCAAGACCCTCCCCGCAACGGTTCAGAGCCTGACCCGTCAGAGCTGGGTCGACTGGCAGGCCATCATCGTCGAGGACGGCTCGCAGGACGACACCTTCGACATGGCCC
Source organism: Salipiger bermudensis (assembly GCF_020171625.1). Lineage (GTDB taxonomy): Bacteria > Pseudomonadota > Alphaproteobacteria > Rhodobacterales > Rhodobacteraceae > Salipiger > Salipiger bermudensis_B. The sequence continues at coordinate 415,137 of NZ_JAIUZY010000005.1, read as the reverse complement.
AGAGACTCGCCGCCGATGAGCCGCGCCTGATCGTGGTGCGCAACCCGGGCAAGGGCCCCAGCGATGCCCGCAATCACGGCGCCCTCGACCTCGCACGGGGCTCGGTCATCGCCTTCTGCGATGCCGACGACATCTGGCTGCCGGGCAAACTCTCCTCGGTCGCAAGCGCGCTGCTGCTTGGCGAGGCCGACGCGGTGTTCGGCCGCATCGGCTTCTTCGAAAGCGACCCGGCGCAGGTCGGCGCCCGCTCGACCGTGCCCGAGGGCCAGGTCACCGTGCCGATGCTGATGGGCGAGAACCCGGTCTGCACCATGTCGAACCTCAGCGTCCGCGCCGACGTGTTCCGCAAACTCGGCGGCTTCCGCGCAGACATGGTCCACAACGAGGATCTCGAATGGCTGATCCGCCTCGTGGGCAGCGGCTACGAGCTCTGCGGCCAGCACGAGGACCAGATCCGCTACCGCACTAGCGCCGGCGGCCTGTCTTCCGACCTGACTGCCATGCTCCGGGGCCGCGAGCAGGCGATGGAAACCGCCCGCCGCTTCGGCTTTGCCCCGGACGGACGCGCCGAGGCCATCCACCTGCGCTACCTCGCCCGCCGCGCGCTGCGCGTCGGCTGCGAGCCGCGCCTCGCCCTGCGCCTCGCGCTCTCGGGTCTGCGCCGCGACGCGCGTGCCTTCCTGTTCCCGCTGCACCGCGGCGCCGCGACCGCGCTGGCCGCGATGCTCGCCCCGGTGCTTCCCGCGCCGCTGCGCCACAGCCTGTTCTCGAAGTAAGGAACCTCAAGATGTCTTACGCCTCCATCGTCGTTCCCGCGTTCAACGCCGCCGCCACCCTGCCCGAGACGCTGGACTCGCTCTCGGCTCAGACCTTCGGCGACTTCGAGATCATCGTCGTCGACGACGGCTCCACCGACGCCACCGCCGCGATTGCCGAAGCCCATGCCAAGACCGACCGCCGCGTCCGCCTTGTGCAGCAGAACAACCGCGGCCTCGCCGGCGCGCGCAACACCGGCATCGCCCGCGCCCGCGGCGCGCTGATCGGGTTCTGCGACTCCGACGACCGCTGGATGCCCGAGAAGCTCGACACCCACGTGCTGCACCTCGCCACCGCGCCGCATGTCGGCCTGAGCTATGCCGGCTCGGCCTTCATCGACGAAACCGGTCGCCGCACCGGCCACGCGATGCGTCCGCGCCTGAGCAATGTCAGCACCGCGCATGTGTTCAAGCGCAACCCGGTGGGCAACGGCTCGACGCCGGTGTTCCGGCGCGAGGCGCTCGAAGCGATCTCGTGGCGCCCCGAGAGCGAGACCAAGCGCGACTGGGTGTTCGACGAGACCTTCCGCCAGTCCGAGGACATCGAGTGCTGGATGCGCTTTGCGCTCACCACCGATTGGAGCATGGAGGGCGTGCCCGGCCTGCTCACCGAGTACCGCATCAACGCCACCGGTCTCTCGGCCCGCACCGATGCGCAACTCGCCGCGTGGGAGCGCATGGTGACCAAGCTGCGCCCCACCGACCCGGCCTTCTTCGCGCGCCATGAGCCCGCCGCGCGCGCCTACCAGCTGCGCTACCTCGCCCGCCGCGCGGTGAGCAGCAACGATGGCGACACCGCCTGCGACCTGGTCGCGCGCGCCTTCGCCGAATCCCGCGCGCCGCTCTACGAAGAGCCGGTTCGCAGCCTCACCACCCTCGCCGCCGCCCGGCTCTGCGCCCGCTACGGCGACGCCCCGATGCGGCTTGCCCGCAATGTGCTGACCGCCGGCCGGTCCTGAGTGTTCGATTGCCGAAGGAGAGTTTCGTGATGACCAAGCTTCCCCACATCGTTCACCTTGTCGACGACACCACGCCCGGCGGAGTCATGCGCGTGCTGGATCACATCTACGCCTCGCCGCTGATGGCTCAGGCCGGCCGTCACGAAATCCGCGCCGTGCCACGCAACAAGGGCATCCCCGCGGTTCAGGCCGACATGATCGTCTCGCATCTCTCGGTGAGCTGGCGGCGGCTGCCGGCGCTGGTCTCCCTGCGCGCCCGCCATGCCCACCTGCCGCTGGTGCATGTGGAGCACAGCTACACCGAGGCCTTCACGGCGCTGAACGTGCCATTCAAGATGCGGTTCTTCACCCTGCTGCGCAACGCCTACGCGCTGTTCGACACCGTGGTGGCGGTCAGCCACGCACAGGGTGACTGGCTCACCGCGCGCCGGCTGGTGCAGCCGCAGGCGCTGCGGGTGATCCCCTCGGCGGTCGATCTGAGCAGCTTCCGCGCCCTGCCCGCGCCGCGCCCGGAGGGGTGCACCATCGGCGCCATCGGGCGGCTCGATCGGCAAAAGGGCTTCGACGTGCTGATCCGCGCCGTCCGCGAGATCCGCGACCCCGCGCTGCGGCTCGAGATTTTCGGCACCGGCGCCGAGGAAATGTCGCTGCGCGCCCTCGCCGAGGGAGATTCCCGCATCACCTTCCACGGCCACGCGCGATCGCCCGAGGCGGCGATGCGGGCCGTCGATCTGGTGGCCATGCCCTCGCGCTGGGAGGCCTTCGGGCTGGTGGCGCTCGAGGCGCGGGCCGCGGGCCGCAAGCTGGTGGTGGCCGATGTCGACGGGCTGCGCGACAGCGCCGGACCCGATGCCCGCTTCGTGCCCGGACACGGCATCGCAAGCTGGAGCAACGCGCTCTCGCTCGCCCTGCGCTCCGGCGCCGAGGCGACCGACAAGAGCCGGGCCACGGGCGCCGCAACGGAATTCGCTGCGGCGTGGAACAACCTGATCGCAGAGCGGTTGGGCGGGTCGGTGGAAAACCGGCGCGCGGCGGGCTGAGGCCCGCTCAACGAGATGTGCGGCGCCCCAATGTGTGTTCGGGGCCCGCCAAGGAGGTTCGGTACGAGTGTTTCGGGATGTTTGTTAACGAGTGTTCTTTTCCGTGCGGTCACGAGTGTGTCGGGGAGTGCGGTAGCGAGTGACCTGGACAGGACAGGTTGGCCCTGTGTGTTTGGGGCAAGGTTCTGTCCGGGAAGGGTGTACGAGTGTCTGTTCGCGTAACGAGTGGGTAAATGGTCACGGCCATGTTGGCCGTCGGGTGCCAGTTTTGACGGTACGAGTGTTGTCGATGTGACGAGTTTCGGTCTGTACGACCGGTCCGTCTTTCTGCTTGAGCCGGACGTGGCGGGGGTCTTCCGTGGGCCCCCGCCGCCGGCTCGCAGGACGTGCGGTCACGAGGGAAACCTCCATGTGCCGGAAAGGCCATGCAAAAATTTCAATGCTGCCTTGCAGAAAGAGGTCTTGTTCCGCATCGCGGCAGACCCTAAATGCTCCTCAACGACGCCGACACGGTGTCTAGAAGTTTCCTGGGGTTCTCTCCTCCTCCCTGAACCCCGGAAATCAGCGGCGGCCCTCTCTCCTCCTCCCTGAGGGTCGCCGCGCTCCTCCCCCCCTTAGACTGCCATACCCACACCGCGACACGTCAAGTCGCGCATCGCCCTGTCATGGCGTTGCGTCGGTCCGTGCTGCGAATGTGGAGTGAAGGTGTCTGGCCGTAGCCCTAGACGGGACCGTGGGCGACCCATCGCCGCCCGCGGTCGGTGTTTGCGTGTGTACGGGTCAGAGCGCGCTGGAACGCTCGCGGCGTTCGCGCTGGGTCGAGACTGCCTCGAGCAGCAGTTCGGGGTCTTCGTTGTCGGCGCAGACGCTGCGCGCGATGTCGAAGTCGGACATGCCGCGCTTGAGCAGCGTATCGACGGCGGCGGATTGTTCGCGATTGAAAAATGTCATGTGATCCTCTCCCTAAGGATTGCTGAACAGGCAGGAAGACGTGGACAGACGCGCTGTCCAGTGAGTGGGCCTTCCTGTGTGGCAACCCGTCCGAGCAGTGACGGGTCTTCTTTTTAGCACGAAACGGTAGCGCAACCAAGACTTCGATACCCCTGGACGGGTTTCGAAGAGGTTTACACGACTAGGACGTGATCTCGTTCGCTGTGCGCGCGGCGCGCTTTTGGCGGGATCTGCGCTGAAAAGATGTGCAGCAGATATGCCAATTGGTCGCAGGTGGCGGGTTTGCGGCAACGACAGAGTTGCGATTCAGGACAGAGCGATTAGGTCGGTAGAAGACGCCCGGCCGCCCCAAAACCTCCCCAGGGGCGACCGGTACTCGACAGGATGGCCCTCTCCCTTTTCAGCGCCATCCGTCTGACGGTCGGCCCGCCTCCTCCCGGCGGGTCGACCTTGTATCCTGTGAAGCGCACGACACATCACGACGCGCTCAAAGTCCAGAAAATTTTCCGCTGCGCTGCGGCATACGGGCGTATACCGCGAAATCCGGTATTTAGCTACCGTTAGGAAATACCTGAGATTGCAGCTTCGCCGCGTCGCAGACGGCAAAACGCGGCCCCCGCGCTCAAAGCGGCGAATCACTGTGACATTTTGCGGGGGTGGACCGTGGTGCCGGTGATAGGACTCGAACCTACGACCCCATCATTACGAATGACGTGCTCTACCAGCTGAGCTACACCGGCACTGGTGGGCGGCCTCTTAGCACCGGGGCCGCCCGGGGGGAAGGGCTATTTTGCGCCTTCCTTTTCAGGGGCGTCGGAGACTTCCTCGGCATCCTCGACCGCCTCGTCGGATGCGACCTTGCCATCCTCGGTCGGAGGGTTGGGCGTAAGGATCTCGGGCGCCTCTTCGGCCTCCGCCCTGGTGCTGTCGCGCGGCTCCGCGGCATCCACACCGCCCACGATCAGGGGCAGCATCGCGGCCCCCGGCACGGCGGCATCGGAATGCGGCGGCGTGGTCCAGCTCAGCGTGTCGAAGCCCCCGCAATTCTCGCAGACGGGCTCCCATTCGGAATGCACGTGACCGCAGGCGTCGCAGACCCATTGCGGCCCGCGCGGTGCGACCAGCGCCTTGGCCAGCCAGCCACGCACCTCGGATTCGGGCGCGCCCTCGCCGCGGGCAATCGCTGCCATCACCGTGAGGGTGCGGGCATCCGGTTCCTTGTCGACCAGATCCCCCATGGCGCGACGCGCCTCGGGGAAGTCCTCGGCGGCGAGCGCAAGCTCGGCGCGCAGCAGACGGGTCTCGCGGTGATCGGGGCGCACCGAGGTGAGCGTGCGGAAGCGCTTCATGCGCTCTGCCGGGGTCTCGTCGGGTGCGATCTCGGCGAAGGCGGCGGCGAGATCGGGATGCGGCTGCACGCTCCAGGTCTTCTTGAGGATGCGCACGGCCTTCTTCTGCTCGCCGCGCGCGATGTAGGCGCGGGCGGCCATGCAGGCCCCGGGGATCAGGTCGGGCGAGCCCTTGGCCGAGGCAATCGCCGCCTCGCGCGCCTCGATCGGCTTGTCCTCGGCAAAGATGTCCTTGGCCTCGGACAGCGCCAGCACAGCGTCGCGGCGGCGATAGACGTCGCGCGGCATGGAGCCGTGCTTGAGCTTGGCCGAGAGGGTCTGGCGCGCCCCGCGCCAGTCGTGCTGCTGGGCCTGAAGCTGCAGCAGCGTGTCCTGGATCTCGGGGTGCTTGGGCTTGAGCGCAAAGGCGCGCTCGGCCAGCTTCAGCGCCGTTTCCGTGTCCCCCTTGGCGAGCTTCAGCTTCATCATACCACGGATGCCGACAAAGCGGGTCTCGTCATGGGTGATGAGCTTCTTGTAGACCTCTTCCGCCTTGCGCGTGTCGCCGGTCATCTCGGCGGCCTGCGCGGTCAGCAGGTTGGTCAGGCCCGGGCGATGCAGGTAGCGGTCGGCCTTCTGGGCCTTGGCCATCGCGAGCTTGCCCTCGCCGGAGCTCAGCGCCAGCATCCCTTCCGAGAGCGCCTGGTAACCCTTGCGCTCGCGGTTGCGGTCGAAATAGCGCGACAGCGCCGTGTCGTCGCCGTTGATGAACCTGAGCAGTGCGATGAGCAGCGAGACCAGCTTGAACACCACGTAGAGCGCGATAACCAGCAGGATGACGGCGATCACCGACTGCAGCGGCCCGAGGTTGAACTCGTACCCGCCGGCGGTGATCTGGAGGCCGCCTTGGCTTTCCATCACGTAGCCCGCGCCAAGGGTCAGGGCCGCCACGACGGCGACGAAGAGAATGATCTTCAGAAGTGACCAAATCATTGTGCGACCCTTATTCCTTGTTCAGTTCCTGAGCCAGACCGTCGGCGGCAGACACCGCCGCGACCCGGGTGCGCGCCCGGTCCATCCAGTCCGACAGCGGTGCCTTGGCCTCGTCCGGCAGGGCCTCGAGCTCGGTCAGCGCCTGTTGCAGATCGCCGTCCCGCAGCGCCGCCTCGGCCCGCGACAGGATCGCATCCGGGGCATCGCCCGCGCGGGGCGTCACCGACCGGGCGCCGACCTGGTCGGCGAGGAAGGTGGCAAAGCGCCGGGTGCCGCTGGCCTCGTCGTTCTCGAGCCTGCGTGCCTGCGACAGCGCCTCGCGCGCCGCCGGGGGGTAATCCTCGGTGAGCGCGGAGAGCGTCGGAACGCCGTCGCCGGCCGGTCCGGACAGCTCGGCGGGCACCGAGACGCCATTGGCTTCGATGGTGTTGACCTCTTCGGCATAGGGCGCGCCGGCGCTCAGCGCGGCGTAGACCTCGGAGAGGGCGGCGCGGGCCTTCGACAGCGCCGCCTGCTGCTCGGCGTTTGATTCGGCATCGAGCGCCTGCTGGGTCATTTCCTCGACCTCCTGACGCTGCTGGGCGATGGCGTCGCGCAGCAGGTTCAGCTCGTTCTCGTAGGCGGCCATCGCTTCGGGAGAGACCGATTCCTCGATCGGGCGCCGCTCGATGGCGTCGATGCGCCCTGCGAGTGCGTCATACGACCCGGACGCGGCATCAAGATCGGCGCGCAGCCCCTCGACCGCGCTCTCGAGTTCCGAAAGGTCGATGCCGTTGGCGGTGTCCGTCGCGCTCTGCACGTCGGCGGCCAGCACGTCGAGGCGCGCGCCCTGCTCGTCCAGCGCGGCGGTGGTGTCTTCGCGGAAGCTGTCGGGCTCGGACGCGGTCTCGAAGGGCCACGTGCCGGACTGGTAGGACGACGCGCCGAACCCCAGCGCGGCCGCGATCACGCCACCCAGCAGCATCGGGACGAACCCGCCTCTGCGCTCGACCACGGTCTCATGCGACGTGCGCTCCGCGGTTGTCGCGCCAGTGGTGGCGGAGGCCGCCGATGCTGCGCGGGAACTGGCGAGCCGTTCGTGCACCGAGGCCGGGTCTGAGGCGCGCGCTTCGCTCTCCGAGCTGTGCGTGTCGGCGGCGAGCATCTCGGCCTCGCCGGCGGAATGGATCTGCGCGTCGTCGGAAAGCGTGTCCCGGCCCTCGGCGTCCAGGCCGTCGCTGTCGGACAGGTCGCTGTCGGACACGGTGTCGTGGCCGGTGTCGGCCACGCTGTCCTCGCCATCTGCGAAGACCGTCTCGGTCAGCTCTGCGTCGTCGCGCACCTTGGCATCGCCGGGAGCGGCGTCGTCAGCGGCGTCGAGGGTGTCTTCGTCGGAGCGGGCCGCGTCCGGGGTGGCCGGCGTCTCGCGGTCCTCTGCGTCAGAGACGATCGCGGCGTCGTCCTCTTCGGTCACAACCGCGTCCGAGGTTGTCTCCGGGGTCAGTTCCGTTTCGGGCGACTTCGCCTCGTCCGCCTGTTCCTCGGTGCCGTCCACTGGCTTTTTTTCGTCGGCCACGCTCCACCCTTTCAAAATCTTGCTTCGGCACGGTAATCGCGCCTGTCTAACCTTTCACAGACCCGCGAGGTTTCACAAGCGCCCCGAGGTCCCTCAGAAAATCAATCACCACCCGCCGCATCTCCTTGGCATCGGGCCGTGCCAGAATCTCCAGTCGAGTCACATATAGCGCCTCAAGCGCCGCGGCCACATCTCTGCTCATCGCAACGACGAGCAAAGGCGCGTCCCCATGGGCGCCCCCGGCAAACTGGGCCGCGCTGCGCGGAGAGAAAAGCGGAACGATCACAGGGGCATCGCCCTGAAGCGCCGCTTTCGCCGCGGCGCTCAATTCCTGTGCAGGCTGATCGTAGATCACCGCCTCTCCGGCGCGGAGCCCTCCGGCCCTCAGACGCTCGGCCACCGCCCCCCGGGCGTGCGTCCCCCTCAGATGCAGGAGCGGCACCTCTGGCGCCTCCGCGAGGATCAATGCCACCAGCGACGCGGCGTCCCCGGCCGCGATCTTTGGCGCGAATCCCGCGTTCCGGGCGGCGTCTGCGGTGGCGTCCCCCACCGTGTAGCACAGCGGCAGCACCGGCCCGCCAAGCGCTTCATAGGCGCGCACGCCGTTGGCGGAAGTGAAAATCACCCCGCCGACGCCCTGCAGATCGGGCAGCGGGCCGGTCACCTCGATGCCGATCAGCGGGCTGATGATGCTGCGAAATCCGCTCCCCCCGCCCGCCTCCACCGCCGTCAGGAACTGCCGCGAGGCCGCCTCGGGGCGGGTCAGCAGCAGGATGGGCTCGGGCGGGGGCATGGGCGCTCCGGCATTGTGGGGCGGATGAGCAGGTGGTAGCTGCAAGGGGACGACAATGCAACGGACCCGCCGATGCCCGATCCGATCATCCTTGGACTGGAAAGCAGTTGCGATGACACCGCCGCCGCCGTGCTGCGCGGACGCGAGATCCTGTCCTCGGTGGTGATGGGCCAGACCGAGCTGCACGCGGCCTTTGGCGGCGTGGTGCCCGAGATCGCCGCCCGCGCCCATGCGGAAAAGCTCGATCTTGCCGTCGAGCAGGCGCTGGCCGAGGCCGATCTGCCGCTGTCCGGCATCGACGCCATCGCGGTGACCGCCGGGCCGGGGCTGATCGGCGGCGTGCTGTCGGGCGTGATGCTGGCCAAGGGGCTGGCGGCGGGGCTCGGCAAGCCGCTCGTCGGCGTGAACCACCTTGCCGGGCACGCGCTGACGCCGAGGCTGACCGACGGGCTGGCCTATCCCTACCTGATGCTGCTGGTCTCCGGCGGGCACTGCCAGTTCCTGATCGTGCGCGGCGCGCAGGACTTCACCCGCCTCGGCGGCACCATCGACGACGCCCCGGGCGAGGCGTTCGACAAGACCGCCCGCCTGCTCGGGCTGCCGCAACCCGGCGGCCCTTCGGTCGAGAGCGCCGCAAAAGGAGCCGACGAAAGCCGCTTCCGCTTCCCCCGCCCGCTGCTCGACCGCGAGGGCTGTGACCTGAGCTTCTCCGGCCTCAAGACCGCGCTGCTGCGGATGCGCGACAAGCTGGTCGCGGCGCAGGGCGGCCTGCACGAGGCCGACCGCGCCGATCTCTGCGCCGGGTTCCAGGCCGCGGTGCGCGACGTTCTGGCGGAAAAGACCCGCCGGGCGCTGGCGCTCTATCTGGACGAGGCCCCCGCCGTCCCGGCCTTCGCCATCGCCGGGGGCGTCGCCGCCAACGGAGCCATTCGCGGCGCGCTCGAGACGCTCTGCGCCGAGCGCGGCGTGACCTTCACCGCCCCGCCGCTCAGGCTCTGCACCGACAACGCCGCGATGATCGCCTATGCCGGGGGCGAGCTTCTGGCCGAGGGCGAGACCTCCGACATGGCGCTCTCGGCACGCCCTCGCTGGCCGCTCGACCGGGCCGCCGCGCCGCTTCTGGGCTCCGGCAAGAAGGGGGCCAAGGCATGAGCATCGCGGTCCTCGGCGCCGGCGCCTTCGGCACCGCCCTCGCCCTCAGCCTCGCGCGGGAGGGCCACGAGATCACCATCTGGGCCCGCGACCCCGCCACCGTCGACGCGATCAACACCGAGCGCCGCGCGCCTCGCCTGCCCGCCATCCCGCTGCCCGAGGCGATCTCTGCCAGCACCGAGATCGAGACCGTCGCCCAAGCCGGGACACTGCTGCTCGCCGTCCCGATGCAGTCGCTCCATGCGGTGCTGACCCGCATCGAAAGCCCGCTTGCCGGACAGCGTCTGGTGGCCTGCTGCAAGGGCCTCGACCTGCGCGAGCTGACCGGCCCCACAGGTGTCATCGCCCATGCCAAGCCGCAGGCGATCCCGGCGATCCTCACCGGACCGAGCTTCGCCGACGACATCGCCCGCAACCTGCCCACCGCGCTGACGCTGGCCTGCCGCGACGAGGCGACCGGGGCCGCGCTGCAGCAGCAGCTCTCCACCGGCGCGCTGCGGCTCTATCGCACCACCGATACCAGCGGTGCCGAGCTTGGCGGGGCGCTGAAGAACGTCATCGCCATCGCCTGCGGCGCCTGCATCGGCGCGGGGCTGGGCGACAGCGCCCGCGCCGCGCTGATGACCCGTGGCTTCTCCGAGATGACCCGCCTTGCCGCCAAGCTGGGCGCAAAGCCCGAAACCCTTGCCGGCCTGTCCGGTCTTGGCGATCTGGCGCTGACCTGCACCTCCGAGCTGTCGCGCAATTACCGGTTCGGCCTCTCCCTCGGAAAGCGCGAGCGCTTCGACCCAAGCCTCACCGTCGAGGGTGTGAAGACCGCCGAGGCGGTGACGCGGCTGGCCGAGAGCCTCGGGATCGAGCTGCCGATCTGCGCCATGGTGCAAGAGGTTGGCGCCGGCGGCACCAGCGTGTCCGAGGCCATCACCTACCTGCTCAACCGACCACTGAAGGAAGAATGACATGCTGATCGCCCTCATCGCCAAGGACAAGACGAACGCGCTGCAGACCCGCAAGGACAACCGCGATGCCCATCTCGCCTATATCGACTCGACCGGTGTCGTGGCGCAGGCCGGGCCGCTGCTCGACGAGGCGGGCGAGATGGCGGGCAGCCTGGTGATCCTCGACGTGACCGACATGACCGCGGCGCAGGACTGGGCGGCCAACGACCCCTACGCCAAGGCGGGCCTCTTCGAGCGCGTCGAGCTGGTGGCGTGGAACAAGGTGATCGGATGAACTACTGGCTGTTCAAGTCCGAGCCGTCGACCTGGTCCTGGCAGGATCAGGTCGCCAAGGGCGATGCGGGCGAGGAATGGGACGGCGTGCGCAACTACCAGGCCCGCAACTTCATGCGCCAGATGGCGGTGGGCGACCGGGGCTTCTTCTACCACTCCCAGAAAGAAAAGGCCGTGGTGGGCACCGTCGAGGTGATCTCCGAGGCCCACCCCGACAGCAGCACCGATGATCCCCGCTGGGAGTGCGTCGACATCAAGGCGGTGCAGGCTGCCAAGACGCCGGTCACGCTGGACCGGATCAAGCAGGAGCCAGCGCTCTCGGAGATGGCGCTGGTGAAAAGCGCCCGCCTGTCGGTGCAGCCGGTGACCGAGGCCGAATGGCGGCTGGTCTGCGAGATGGCCGGGCTCGCGCCGTAGGCGGACCGCCCGGCTTCGGCTTCTGCCTTGGTGGCGAGGCCATTTCGCGGAAGAAGCGCGCTTCGACGTGTCTAACTGATGCGGTTCGGCCGTGGCGATGCGGCAGTCGGTTGCGAGAGGTTCGGTGCAGGCTGGTGCTGTTCCGAGGCGATCGCGCAGGTCGCTGGACAGAGGTAGTTCCGCTCAGGCCAGCCGAACGCGGCGCAGGACGACCCAGCGCATTCTGTTCCGGCCTCACGATACGAGTAGGGTCTCGCGACAAAGGCACGGTCTCGCGACACGGCTAAAGCCTCGCCGTCACAAGCACCGCCTCGCGCCACAGACACCGTCTCATGACACGGGGCCCGGGCTGGCCGGGCCCCGCTCTCACCCCTTGGCTGCTCCCACGCAGCGCACGGTTCGGTGCGGATCCGGCCATTCTGGCCCTGTCCCTTTGTACCTGACCGCGGCCGCTGCGACAAAGCCGATCTTCGTAAAATGCCAGACATCGGGGCTGGTGCCCTAGCCTCCGTCTGCACCAGCACAGCGCAAGACGGGCCAACCGTCTGGGACACCCGGCCCCGCCCCGCGCGTCGGTCAGGCGTAGACCGCTTCCTTGCCGAAATGCTTGGTCAGCATGTAGTAGACCACGGCGCGGTACTTGTTGCGCTCCGAGCGGCCATAGGTCTCGACCACCGCGTTGATCGCGTCCATCAGCTCCGGGCCGTCCGACAGGCCAAGCTTCTTGACGAGGAAGTTGTCCTTCACGGTCTCGAGCTCGCCCGGCTGGCTCGATGCCACGGTCGAGGAATCGTCGTTGTAGATCGCCGGACCGCAGCCGATGGTCACCTTGGTCAGCAGCGCCATGTCAGGCTCCATGCCGCACTTGCTGCGCAGATCCTCGGCGTATTTCTCGATCAGCTCGTCTCTCTTGCCCATGGTCGGTCTCCAAGTTTGCGCGGTCAGTGCCGCCTCCATTTCCCGCAGCGCTCAACGCTGCGACCCCGGTCAGCTTAGCCCTATCGCTCCTGATAAAAAGGTGTTTTTCGCGCTCCGGTCTTGGATGTCCCCGCATCCGATGCGCGACAGAATGACAATTCTAGGTTGATCAGAAAAAAATTCTTGGCTTTTTGGAGGATTGTCGTCGAGCATTAACTCCTGCACGGCGCCACCAAGCGCGCCGCGCCAAACACAACAACAACACGACAACAACGGGGATGGTTGAAATGAGTTCAGAGACGTTCGTCGTCGCCTTCGAGGGCGATCCCGACGATCCGGCGGTGCTCGATTACGCGATGATCCGGGCCAAGGCCGAGGGCGCGAAGCTGCTGCTGGTGCATGTTCTGGAATGGTCCGCCTATTCCTTCCTGACGCCGCAGGAGGTCGAGGAGCGGCATGGTCGCCGCAAGCAGGAGCTGTCGCGCGCCAACGAGGTGGTGATGGCCCCGGCATTGCAGAAATGCGAGGCGGCGGGCGTCGTCGCCGATGGCGTGATCCGCTACGGGCAGGTCGTCGAGCTGATCCTCGAGGAAACCCGCAAGGCCAGCGCCACGGTGATCTATGTCGGGCGCTCCGGCTCCCAGTCGATGGCCGCGCGGGTCTTCGGCTCGGTGACGCTGGGGCTTGCCCAGCTTGCACCGGTTCCCACCGTCATCGTTCCCTGAGCCCGAGGAGACAGTCCCTTGTTCAATCGTATTGCTTCGCTCGTCGCGCTCGTTGCCGTGCTCCTGCCCGTTCAGGCCGCGGCGCAGGGCATCGACGAAACCATCAACACGATCTTCGCCGACTATACCGGCTGGTACGTGGCGCTCATCTTCGCGGATCTGCCCGGCACCAACTTCTCGTGGATTGCGCTCTGGCTCGTGGTCGCCGCGCTGGTCTTCACGATCTATTTCGGCGCCATCCAGCTGCGCGGCTTCGCGCATTCGATCTCGCTGGTGAAAGGCGACTACTCCGACCCGGATGACGCCGGCGAGGTCAGCCATTTCCAAGCGCTCGCCACGGCGCTTTCGGGCACCGTCGGTCTCGGCAATATCGCCGGGGTCGCGGTCGCGGTCGGCATCGGCGGACCGGGCGCCACCTTCTGGATGGTCATGGCGGGCCTGTTCGGGATGGCGACCAAGTTCACCGAATGCACCCTCGGCGTGAAATACCGCAACGAGTATCCCGACGGGCGCGTCTCGGGCGGCCCGATGTACTACATGGTCAAGGGCTTCAAGGAACGCGGCCTGCCGGGCGGCAAGGTCTTCGCGATCCTGTTCTGCATCTTCACCATTCTCGGCGCCCTCGGCGGCGGCAACATGTTCCAGGCCAATCAGGCGCACGCGCAGCTCTCGGGCGTGCTGGGCGACTATCCGGGCTGGATCACCGGCCTGATCCTCGCCGTGGTGACCTTCCTCGTCATCGTGGGCGGCATCAAGTCGATCGCCCAGGTGACCGAGAAGGTGGTGCCGTTCATGGGCATCTTCTATGTCGGCGTCTCTCTGATCATTCTGTTGATGAATTTCGACCAGATCGGCTGGGCCTTCGGACGCATCTTCGAGGGTGCCTTCACCGGCCTCGGCGTGCTGGGCGGCTTCACCGGGGCGCTGATCCAGGGCTTCCGTCGCGCCGCCTTTTCCAACGAGGCGGGCATCGGCTCGGCCGCCATCGCCCACTCGGCGGTGCGCACCAAGGAGCCGGTGACGGAAGGCTATGTCGCCCTGCTCGAGCCGTTCATCGACACGGTGGTGATCTGCACCATGACCGCGCTGGTGATCGTCATCACCGGGGTGCTCAACGTCGATCCCGAGACCGGGCTCTATGTCTGGAATGCCGAAGCCGGGCGGATCTCGACCGCCGGAGAGGTCGCGGGCGTCGAGCTGACCTCGGCGGCCTATGCGCAGGCCTTCTCGTGGTTCCCGGCGCTGCTGGCCATCGCGGTGGTGCTCTTCGCCTTCTCGACGATGATCTCGTGGAGCTATTACGGGCTGAAGGCGTGGACCTACATGTTCGGCGAGGGTGCGGCCAAGGAGACCATCTTCAAGCTGATCTTCTGCCTGTTCATCGTGATCGGCGCCTCGGCCAATCTTGGCCCGGTGATCGACTTCTCCGACGCCATGCTGTTCTCGATGGCGGTGGTCAACGTGATCGCGCTCTACCTGCTGATGCCGATCGTGAAGCGCGAGCTGGCGAGCTATGTCGGCCGGCTCAAATCCGGTGAGATCAAGCGCTTCAAGGGCTGACCCGCCCACCCGTGCAACGACAAGAGGGGCGCCTTGCGGCGCCCCTCTTCGGTTTCGTGCCTGTTGCCTGCAAGCCCGCACCGGCCCCGAGGGAAAAGGGGGGTGAGAGGCTGCCTCGGTGCGCTCCCGCCGTGCCGTGCGGGAGGCGCTTCCGTCTTCTCTTGGAAAGATCAGAAGGTCAGTTCGAGCCCCACGTAGTAGGTCCGGCCTGGGCCGTTCCCCGTCGACGCCCAAGGCTCGTATTCCTCGTCGGTCAGGTTCGCGACCTTGGCCGAGACGAAGAGGTTGTCCATCGCCTGATAGCTCGCGAACACGTCCCAGAGCCCGTAGTCGTCGCTCTCCGACTGGCTGTCGAGCGAGTCCGCCGAAGCGGTGTAGCTGTAGGTCGCCCCGGTCGTCAGATCGCCGTTCAGGAAGTGCCGCGCCAGCGTGGCCGAGAAGGTCTCGGGCGGTTGCAGCTCGTAGTCATCATAGCCCGAGGGCGGGGTCGAGTCGGAGTTCGTGTAGGACAGCGCCGCCGCCCACAGTTCGCTGTCATAGGCGGCCTCGATCTCGAGGCCCTGCGTGACCGTGGTGCCGGGGATATTGTCGTAATAGGACAGAATGGTCGGCCCGACCGAGGTGAAGCCCCCCTCCTGCACATAGGCCACGTAGTTGTCGACGTTCATCTTGTAGTAGGCGACGCGCGCAGTGAGGCTGTCGCCGGCGGTGAACAGGTCCTGCCTGGCGATGTTCACACCGATCTCGCCGCCTTCCGAGGTCTCGGTCTCGAGATCCGGATTCGGCCCGAGATAGAGGTTGACGGTTCCGTAACCGTGGAAGCTTTCCTGCAGAGTTTCCTGCAGCGACGGCGCCCGGGTGCTGCGCGAGAACGCGACATAGGGCTGCAGCCAGTCATTGACCTGATAGGCGACGCTGATCTTGGGGTCGATCGAGCTGTCGTCGATATCCACGTCGCCCGACTGCAGCTCGTTGTCGAGCCGGCCGTGCAGCCTGTAATCGCTGTAGCGCAGCCCGGCCATGATCTCCCACGGGCCGTTGCTGAACACGTTCTCGGTGAAGACGCCGAGCCTTTTCGCATCGCCATAAGTCGGGTTGGCCCCGCCCTCGGCGCCGCCGAGCACGTCCTCGATATACTCGACCCCGTTGGTCGAGGTCACGCTCCAGCCGCCGAGCATGAAGTCGCTGACATTGGTGACGTCGATGCCGGTGGTGATGGTCTCCATCTGGCGCCCGACATAGGAGCCGGTGCCGGTGATCGAGCCGGTGTACTCGTTATCGGTCACCGAGCGGTAGAGATTGGCGCTCAGATTGATCGCCGGGCTGTGGTCGAGATGGTAGCTCAGCTTGTAGATGTCCGAGGTCATCTCCTGGAAATAGGAGTTCGACGCGTAATCGGCGTTCATCCGCGTCGCCAGGAACTCGAGGCTCTGGGTCTCGGTCAACTGGTAGCCGCCGCGCAGCAGGTAGCTGTCGAGATCGCGGCCGGTGTTGTCGACAGTGTGGCCGGCGCCGTCCTCGAACGCATCGGCGGTGGTGCGGGCATAGGCGCCAAGCAGCGAGACGCGCTCATCGACGTAGCCCGCCGCCGCCATGCGGCCGAAATTGTCGCCGTTGTCGCCATAGCTGAGCCTGACCCGGCCGCCCGCGCCATAGCCGTCGACGACGTCCTCGGCGTCGATCAGCCGGAAATCCACCGCGCCCGCCGAGCCGCTGCCGCCGGCGGTCAGCACCGCGCCACGGGTGATGTCGATGCCCTGCAGGAAGAGCGGGTCGAAATTGGCGTAGCCTTCCGAGGCGTGGCCGTTGAAGCGGAAGTTCTGCGGCACGCCCTCGACGGTCATCGCCACGCGGCCCTGCCCCTGCAGACCGCGGATCGAGACCGCGACGCCGGGCTGGCCGGGGTTGAGGCGGGTCTGCGCGCCAGGCACCTGGCGCACCACGTCGTCGATGGTGGCGGTGCCGCCCTGCGCCGTGACCGCGGTGCCTTCGAGCCGCGAGACGTTCTCACCGGCGTAGACCGGGGTGCCGTCCCGAGACGTGTCCAGCACGATGCGGCCAAGATAGAGGGTGTCGTCTGCGGCGGTATCCTGTGCCGCCGCGCCTGTCGTCATCGCCGCGAGCGCCAGCGCGATGGCGGTGGCATTCCGGTAGACTGCTCGAGGGTTCATTGCGTCCGTCCTTGTCCCTGCCCCGGACCGGCGCAGCTGCCTGTGCAGTCGAACCGGCCGGACGGCCCCACGCCAAACACCCGCCTGAAGCGGTTGGCAGCGCGGCTGACCGAAGTGATTTTCAATGTAGAAAAACTGGCTGGCGAAACGGCGGACAGAGGGAGGTCCGTTTGGTTTCAGCTGGCGCCTGCGCTTGGCCTAGCCGCACGGCGGGGGAATTGTCAAGTGTTTTACTTGGGTATTAGGCTCTACCGGTCTTTCGGGGAGGCGCGTGTCAGGATCCCGGGCAGAGCCGGGCGCCTGACGGTCGGAAGGAGGTGAGGATGTCAGCAGGCCGACCGACCGTTACGGCCGGCCGCCAAAGCGCCTCCCGATCAGACGCCCCGCCCGGTGCTCAGCCCGAAAACACCTGCTCCATCTCGTCTTCCGACATCTCGCCCGCGCCCTTGCCGGCGGCGATCATGCGCGCGGCGAGCGCGGTCATCCGGGCGTTCAGCGGCGCATCCTGCCCGTGCAGGCGTGCGATCAGCGCGACCTCGCCGTTGAGGTAGTCGGTCTCGACGCTGCCAGCCCCGCGCGCGATGCTCTGACGGGTCGAGTTGCCGGTGCGGGGCGTGCCCTCGATCTCGGTGATCTGCATGAATTCCTTGCGGCGCGGATCGTCGAGGCCGGTGTCGCGCCACGCGATCCCCGCCGCCTCGAACACCGCCCTCGCCTCGTCCTTCAGCCGGTCGGTGAAGCGCGGCTTGTCGGCCTCGAGCGGCAGCATGGCGTCGACGATGTTGCCGAGGTTCAGCAGCAGCTTGCCGTATTTCGCCTCCATCACCGCCTCGGAGACGAAGGTCTTGATGTTGGCCGTGTCGAGCACCTCCTTCAGCGCTTCATCGTCCGCGTCGGAGCCCTGCGGGCAGCGGCCGATCTCGAACAGGCCGTAGCAGGGCGCGCCGTGGGTGATGACCTCGCCGGGCTCGAGATAGGTCGCCGGCATCATCACCGTGACGCCGTGCACGTTGGGGAAATAGCGCAGCGCCGTGCGTTCGTTCGCGGTGCCGTTCTGCAGGCAGAACAGCGGCTGGTCGGTCATGCCGGCGGCGCGCAGATCGAGGAGCGCCGCCTCGCTGTCCTGCCCCTTCACGCAGAGCAGGACGACATCGTCGGGGCGGAACGTGATCTCCGAGGGGGATGTGACGCAGGGCAGATCCACCGTCACCCGGCCCTTGGGCGAGATCATCGTCAGTCCGCGCGCGCGGATCGCCTCGAGCATCCGCCCCCGCGCGATGCCCAGCACCTCGTAGCCTGCTTCGACCAGCGCCGCGCCGACGACGCCCCCGATGGCGCCCACGCCGTGAATGATGATCCGCATGATGCCCGTCCTTTCCGTCTCTGCGCCTGCCGCGATGCGGCACGCCCCTGATCTATCACGCAAAGACGGAGGGGCCAGAACAGAAGACGCCCCGCACGGGGGCGGGGCGTCTGTGTCTTACGGGCCGGGCAAACCTGCCCGCGAGATCATCAGTACCGGTAGTGTTCCGGCTTGAACGGACCTTCCGGCGTGACGCCGATATAGGCGGCCTGCTCGTTCGAGAGGGTGGTCAGCTTCACGCCGATGCGGTCGAGATGCAGACGCGCGACCTTCTCGTCGAGGTGCTTGGGCAGGATGTAGACCTTGTTCTCGTACTGGTCGCCGTTCTTGAACAGCTCGATCTGCGCCAGCACCTGGTTGGTGAACGAGGCCGACATCACGAAGCTCGGGTGGCCGGTGGCGTTGCCGAGGTTCAGCAGACGGCCTTCGGAGAGCAGGATGATCCGGGCGCCCGAAGGCATCTCGATCATGTCCACTTGGTCCTTGATGTTGGTCCACTTGTGGTTCTTGAGCGAGGCGACCTGGATCTCGTTGTCGAAGTGGCCGATGTTGCCGACGATGGCCATGTCCTTCATCTCGCGCATGTGCTCGATGCGGATCACGTCCTTGTTGCCGGTGGTGGTGATGAAGATGTCGGCGCTCGAGACCACGTCTTCCAGTAGCACCACCTCGAACCCGTCCATCGCCGCCTGAAGCGCGCAGATCGGGTCGGCCTCGGTCACCTTGACGCGCGCGCCTGCGCCGCGCAGCGACGCCGCCGAGCCCTTGCCCACGTCGCCATAGCCGCAGACCACGGCGACCTTGCCGGCCATCATGGTGTCGGTGGCGCGGCGGATGCCGTCGACGAGCGATTCCTTGCAGCCGTACTTGTTGTCGAACTTGGACTTGGTGACGCTGTCGTTCACGTTGATCGCGGGGAACGGCAGCAGGCCCTTCTTCTGCAGGTCGTAAAGACGGTGCACGCCGGTGGTGGTCTCTTCCGAGACGCCCATGATCGCCTCGCGGGTCTTGGTGAACCAGCCGGGGCTCTGCTCCATGCGCGTCTTGATCTGCGCGTGGATCACCTCTTCCTCTTCCGAGGTCGGCACGCCCAGATCCTCGCCCGCCTCGGCGCGCGCGCCCAGCAGGATGTAGAGCGTGGCGTCGCCGCCATCGTCGAGGATCATGTTGGCGCCCTCGGGGAACTGGAACGACCGGTCGAGGTAATCCCAGTGCTCCGTCAGGGTCTGGCCCTTGATGGCGAAGACCGGCGTGCCGCCCGCGGCGATCGCGGCGGCGGCGTGGTCCTGCGTCGAGAAGATGTTGCACGATGCCCAGCGCACAT
This sequence comes from Salipiger bermudensis, assembly GCF_020171625.1. GTDB lineage: Bacteria > Pseudomonadota > Alphaproteobacteria > Rhodobacterales > Rhodobacteraceae > Salipiger > Salipiger bermudensis_B. The sequence continues at coordinate 395,841 of NZ_JAIUZY010000005.1, read as the reverse complement.
CGGCGCCCAGCGCCACGAGGGTCTCGATCAGCACCGCGGTCTGAATCGTCATGTGCAGCGAGCCGACGATGCGGGCGCCCTTGAGCGGCTGCGCTTCGCCGAATTCGGCGCGGCAGGCCATCAGGCCCGGCATCTCGGTCTCGGCGATATCAAGTTCCTTGCGGCCGAACTCGGCCAGCGCGATGTCCTTGACGATATAGTCTTCAGCCATGTTCCGGCGCTCCAATCCTGCAAAACGGGTTTGATGGGGAGGTAGCATCCCTTGAAATGCCCGGCAACGTGGATCAGAAATCGGCACCAACAGAACGATAACGATGCCGCGACGAAAACGGCAGCAGGCGGAGCGCAGCACATGGACGAGGCCGGCGCGGTCTATCCCGCGAACGAGGACGGACGCTTTTGCGTGCCGCACGGGGTCGAGGCCCGGCCTACCGCCCCCGCGATGGTCGCCGGGCGCGCCGATGCGCCCGACACGCTCCGCGTTCTGCGCCGGCACGCAGGTGAGTGCGACATCCTCCGCGCCGGACCCTTGTCCGGGGATGTCCTTCCCGCGCTGTCGCCGGATCAAACCGAAGGCCCAGAGCCGCACGCGCTGCGCGGGGCCTGCCACGTCGTGCATCAATCGATGCCGATCCTCGTGCCGGCCCATGCCCGTCGCGGCAGGCTGCCCGGCACTCACGTCTATAGCTGCGACCCTCTGGAGGTCTGATTGATGGCAAAACAGAGCCGCGCATGGCAACGGATGCTCTCGGGCCGCAGGCTCGACCTGCTCGACCCGACGCCGGTGGATATCGAGATCGAGGACATCGCCCACGGGCTCGCCTTCGTGGCGCGCTGGAACGGCCAGACCGAGGGCGACTTTCCCTATTCCGTGGCCGAGCACTCGCTGCTGGTCGAGGCGCTGTTCTCGCGCATGTATCCCAATGCCACGCCCGCCCAGCAGCTCACCGCGCTGCTGCACGACGCGCCGGAATACGTCATCGGCGACATGATCTCGCCGGTGAAGGCGGCGGTGGGGCCGGAATACAAGGAGCTCGACAAGCGGCTCGAGGCGGCCATCCACATCCGCTTCGGCCTGCCGGCGCTCTGCCCGGTGACGCTCAAGAAGCGCATCAAGAAGGCCGACATGGTCTCGGCCTTCATGGAAGCGACGCAGATCGCGGGCTTCACCGAGGCCGAGGCGAAGAAGTTCTTCGGACGGCCCGATGATGCGCTGATGCAGGGGCTCGACATTCACCTGCGTCCGCCGGTCGAGGCCCGCCACGCCTTCACCGCCCGCCACGCCGAACTGCTGGAGCAAATGCCATGACCATCACCACCCGCCGCGCCGCCCCGCTGGATGCCCGCCAGATGGCCGAGATGCTCAACGAGATCATCGAGGCCGGCGGCACCACTGCGATCACCGACCCGGTGAGCCGCGAGGACCTGCTGCGCCGGATGGAGGCCGCTCCGCGCTCGATCTGGCACGTGGCCGAGGATGCGGCGGGCGCCTTGATGGGGTTTCAGTGGATCGAGCCGCATCCCGAGCATGGCGAGACCGTCGGCCAGATCGCCACCTTCGCGCGCATCGGCAAGACCGGGCTCGGCATCGGCTCTAAACTGTTCGAGGCCACCACGCGGGCGGCACGGGCGGCAGGCTATACGTGGATCAACGCCGAGATCCGCGCCGACAACGAGGGCGGGCTGATCTACTACCAGAGCCGCGGTTTCGAGGAGTACGGCGCCATTCGCGGCTACGTCATGGCCAACGGTCAGGTCGTGGACAAGGTGCTCAAGCGCTACGACCTCTGAGCGCGGCACCGGCCGCGCCCCGATTGCAGCGCAGGCCGCTCGCTCAGCGCGGCGAGCGCTTGGCGAGGATGCGCTGCAGGGTGCGGCGGTGCATGTTGAGACGTCGCGCGGTTTCCGAGACGTTGCGGTCGCAAAGCTCGTAGACCCGCTGGATGTGCTCCCAGCGCACCCGGTCGGCGCTCATCGGGTTTTCCGGCGGCGGCGGCAGGTCTTCGCCCTTGGAGAGCAGCGCATTGGTGATGTCGGTGGCGTCGGCGGGCTTGGACAGGTAGTCGGTGGCGCCGATCTTGACCGCGGCGACCGCGGTGGCGATGGCGCCGTAGCCGGTCAGCACGACGATGCGGCTGTCGGGGCGGCGTTCTCGCAGCACCTCGACCACGTCGAGCCCGTTGCCATCCCCGAGACGCAGGTCGACCACCGCGTAGGCCGGCGGGCGGGCGGTGGCGATGGCGCGGCCACCGGCGACGGACTCGGAGGTCTCGACCTCGAAGCCGCGTTTTTCCATCGCCTTGGCGAGGCGTTTCAGGAACGGCTCGTCGTCATCGACAAGTAGAAGCGAGCGATCGTCGCCGAGGTCTTCGATCCTGTGTTCCGACACGTCCGTACCCTCACCCCATCTTATCCCGTTGATTCAAATAGCCCGCGGGGCGCCGAGGGTAAACCGCGATATCGAACTTGTTACATCCGGTCGATGAAGCAGGCCGCGGCGGTGGCCACCTCTTCCGGCGACTTGTCGCGGCGGAAGTACTCGACGAAGCCGTGTTCGGGCAGCACGAGATAGGTGAAGGTCGAGTGATCCACGAGGTAGAACTCGTCCTCGGCATCCTGCTTCTTGTAGTAGGTCCGGTAGGCCTTGCTCGCGGCCTGGATCTGCTCGGGCGAGCCGGTCAGGCCGATCATACGCTCGTGCATGTTGAAGGCAAAGTCGCCCACCGCCTCGGGGGTGTCGCGCTCCGGGTCGATGGTGATGAAGACCGGCGTCACCATCTTGCCCTGCGCCTCGAGCAGGTCCACCGCCTCGGCGTTGCGCGCGGTGTCGAGCGGGCAGACATCGGGGCAGAAGGTATAGCCGAAATAGAGCAGCGACGGCTCGGTGATCACGTCCTTGTCGGTCACCGTCTCGCCCTGCGCGTTGACCAGCTCGAACGGCCCGCCGATCTCGCCCGCTCCCCCGGCGATGGCCCCGGTACGGCAGGGCTCGAAGGGGTCGGCCGCGGCGCTCTGGCGCGTGTAGAGCCACGTTCCCCCGATCAGCAGGACGAGGACGAGGGCGGCGGCAACGGCGGCGATCCAGCGCATGAGACGATTCCGGAGTTGTTTGCGTATCTGCGGGGGCAGATCTAACAATTGCCGCGACGGGATCAAAGAGACGAAAGCGCGCAGATGAGCGAAGAGGATCTGGGACTTCTGGACGAGGACCAGCGCGGCAACTTCATTCGCCTGCGCACCATGATCGTCCTGCGCTGGGTCGCCATCGGCGGCCAGCTCATCGCCATCTCGGTGGCGCGGCAGCTCTATGGGCTGCAGCTCGAGCTGGGCTTGTGCTATCTCGCCGTGGGCGTGTCGGTGGCCGGCAACCTCGTGGCGATGTTCGTCTTTCCCGAGAACAAGCGCCTGTCCGAGGCCGAGAACACGCTGATGGTCATGTTCGACCTGTTGCAGCTCTCGTTCCTGCTGTTCCTCACCGGCGGGCTGAACAACCCGTTCTCGATGCTGGTGCTGGCCCCGGTGACGGTCTCGGCCACGGTGCTGTCGCTGCGCTCGACCATCCTGCTCAATGCCACCGCCTTCGTGCTGGTGACGATCATGACCTTCTGGCACATCCCGCTGCGCCCGGTCGATGGGCCGGTGCTGGAGCTGCCGCAGGTCTTCATCTTCGGCGAGTGGGTGGCGATCACCATCGCGCTGGTGTTCATCTCGGTCTATGCCCGCCGCGTCACCACCGAGATGAACGCCATGTCGGACGCCCTCATCGCCACCCAGATGGCGCTCGGGCGAGCACAGAAGCTCAACGATCTGGGCGGCGTGGTGGCGGCCGCAGCGCATGAGCTTGGCACGCCCTTGGCCACCATCAAGCTCACCTCCGCCGAGCTGATCGAGGATCTCGACGACCGCCCCGACAGCCAGGAGGACGCGCGCCTGATCCGCGATCAGGCCGACCGCTGCCGCGACATCCTGCGCAGCATGGGCCGCGCCGGGAAGGACGACCTGCACATGCGGCAGGCCCCGCTAACCGAGGTGATCCGGGAGGCGGCGGAGCCGCACGAGGATCGCGGCAAGACCATCGGCATCGAGACCCGGCCCGACCCCGACGACCCCGCGGTGCCGCAGATCCTGCGCCGGCCCGAGATCATCCACGGGCTACGCAACCTGATCCAGAACGCGGTGGACTTCGCCAGCCGCGAGGTCTGGGTCGAGGCGCACTGGAGCGGCGACACCGTCACCGTGCGCATCCTGGACGACGGGGCGGGCTATCCCTCGCACCTGATCGGACGGCTGGGCGATCCGCTGATGCGCCGCCGCCGCAGCGAGGCCGACCGCCGTGCCCGACCGGAATACGAGGGCATGGGGCTGGGCCTGTTCATCGCCAAGACGCTGCTCGAGCGCAGCGGCGCGGAGGTCAGTTTCGCCAACGGGGCCGCCTCCGTGACCGAGGGCCGCGGCAGCGCGCGCACCGGCGCCATCGTCGAGGTCGTCTGGCCCCGCGACAGCATCGTGCCGCCCGCCGCTCCGATCGGGACCGGCATCGGCGAGAACCGCCGCTTCGACGCCTGACACAACCTTCGATAGCGCCGTTTAACCCCGGATTAACCCTTCCTGCCGTACCCAATGGGAGGGACATATTTCGGGATCTGCGCCTTGGTCGAACCAACGCTCGCTCTTTTCACCGGCCTGATCGCCGGCGGCGCCGCCTTCCTCGCGGGATGGCTGGTCAACCGCTCCACCCGGCGGATCCCCAAGGCAGAGCTTGCCAAGGCGCCGGAGCCGCCGATCACGCTGCTGCTGCGCGACGGCGTGGTGATCGACAGCTCCTCGCAGGCCGACCGGCTGTTTGGCCACACCACCGTGGCCCCGCTCGGCTGGGCCGAGATCGTCGCGACCCTGCAGCCGCTCTTCGGCCCCCTGCCCGACGCGCCGCCGCAATCACCGGGCCACTACACCGCGGTGCAGGATACGCAGACCCGGCTGACCCTCACGCCGGAGGGCGACAGCCTCCGCCTCGAGATCGCGGCCCCGCCCCTGCCCAGCGGAGAGGCGCTGAGACTGCGCCTCAACGAACCAGAGGCGATGCGCCTCCACCGTGTCGTGGGCCGCGCGCCGCTGGCCATCTGGATGACGGACAGCGCCCACGCCGTGACCTGGAGCAACACGTTCTTCGACGATCTGCACGCGCAGGCGGGCGCGGCGCCCGGCAGCGCGCCGTTCTCCTTGCCGCCCGATCCGGCGCAGCCGCGGCGGGTCACCCGCACGAGACTTGGCGGAGAGGGCGACGGCCCCGCCGCGTGGTACGAGGTCCAGTCGTGCCGCGTGTCGGACGGCTGGCTGCACTATGCCCAGAACATCGACGCGGTGATCGCCGCCGAGACCACCCAGCGCAACTTCATGCAAACGCTGAGCCGGATCTTCGCGCATCTGCCGATCGCGCTCGCGGTGTTCGACAGGGAGCGTCGGCTGGCGCTGTTCAACCCGGCCCTGCTCGACCTGACCCGCCTGCCGGCGGATTTCCTGACCGGCCGCCCCAACCTGCTCAGCTTCTTTGACATGCTGCGCGACCGGCAGGTCCTGCCCGAGCCGCGCGACTACCGCAGCTGGCGCGACAAGCTGGGGAGGTCATCGCCGCCGCCAGCAGCGACCACTATGTCGAGACGTGGTCGCTGCCGTCGGGGGCAACCTACCGGATGACCGGCCGGCCCAATCCCGATGGCGGCATCGCCTTCCTGTTCGAGGATATCAGCGCCGAGGTCTCTCTCACCCGGCATTTCCGGCAGGAGCTCGAAACCTCTCAATCGGTGATCGACAGCCTCGACGAGGCCATCGCCGTGTTCTCCCGCACCGGAAAGCTCGCCTTCTGCAACGCCCCCTACCGCGAGATGTGGGGGGCCGACCCAGAAGAAAGCGTCGCCGACCACTGCATCGGAGAGGCCACGCAGCACTGGCGCGCCGCGTTTCGGCCCAGCCCGATCTGGGGCGACCTGCGCGAGTTCGTGACGCTAGAGCGTGATCGCGCCCCGTGGGATGCCGAGCTGCACGACCACGATGGCCGCCCCCTGTGCTGCCACGCCGCCCCCCTGCCCGGCGGCGCCACGATGGTGCGCTTCAGCCGGCTGCCCATGCGGCAGCCGGAACCGCTCGCCCAGCTCTGAGCGGCTGTCTCGGGAACCCGCTTGCGCCGGCGCGGCGGGCGGGTATCTTCGCGGCCATGACCTCGCCGCGCGCCGCTCTCACCCTGACCTCGCCCGAGGCGACCTGTGCCCTCGCCCGCCGACTGGCGACGCGGCTCTCGCCCGGCGACGTGCTGCTGCTCTCGGGCGGTATCGGGGCCGGAAAGACCCATTTCGCCCGCTGCCTGATCCACGCCCTGCAGGACCCGCCCGAGGATGTGCCCTCGCCGACCTTCACGCTGGTGCAGGTCTACGACACCGTGGCCGGCGAGCTCTGGCACGCCGATCTCTACCGCCTCTCCGACCCGGACCAATGCGAGGAGCTTGGCCTCGCCGACGCCTTCGAGACCGCGATCTGCCTCGTCGAATGGCCCGACCGGCTCGAGGATCTGGCCCCCGCCGACGCGCTCTCGCTGAGTTTCGACGCAGGCGCAGCCGAGGACAGCCGCGCGCTGACGATCGACTGGAGCGATGCGCGCTGGGACACCATCGTGCCGGAGCTGACGACATGACCGACCGCTTCCTCGCCGAGGCCGGCTGGGCCGAGGCCACCGCCACGCCGATCGCCGGCGATGCCTCGGCCCGGCGCTACACGCGGTTGGCCAAGGGGGCCGCGCGGGCGATCCTGATGGACGACCCCGAGGGCGACACCGCGCTCTTCGCCCGGCTCTCGCGGCATCTGCTGTCGCTTGGCCTGAGCGCGCCGCAGATCCTTGCCGAAGCCCCGGGCAAGCTGCTGCTCGAGGATCTGGGCGACGGGCTCATCGCCCGGCTCGCCACCGATCCCGAGACCGAAAAGCGGCTCTATCTCGCAGCGACCGACGCCCTCATCGCGCTGCATCGCCACGCACCGCCGCCCGATCTGCCAAGGGCCGATCCGCAGAATCTCGCGACGATGACCGATCTCGCCTTCACCTGCTACGCCACCAACGCGGGCCTTGCCCCGCCGCCCGGCACCCTAGAGGCCTGCGCGCAGGCCTTCGAGCGTGCGCTCGCAGCCCACACCCCCGAGACCGACGTGATGATCCTGCGCGACTATCACGCCGAGAACATCCTCTGGCTGCCGGAGCGCGAAGGCCCCGCCCGCGCCGGGCTGCTCGATTTCCAGGACGCGCTGCAGGGCCACCGCGCCTATGATCTCGTCTCGCTGATCGAGGATGCCCGCCGCGACGTGGCGCCCGAGACCGCCGAGGCCGCGATCCGTCACTATCTCGCGCAGACCCGCCTGCCCGAGACGCCCTTCCGCACCGCCCTGGCGGTGCTGGGCGCCCAGCGCAACCTGCGCATCCTCGGGGTCTTTGCCCGGCTCTCGGCGACCCGGGGCAAGCCCGGCTATATCGACCTGATCCCGCGGGTCTGGGGCCACCTGCAGGCCGACCTGCGCCACCCGGCCCTTGCAGAGATCGCCGCGATCCTGCATCCGGCGCTTCCCGCGCCATCGCCCGAGATCCTGCAAAGGCTGAAATCCCCATGCCCGACGCCCTGATGCTCTTTGCCGCCGGTTTCGGCACCCGCATGGGCGCCCTCACCGCCGACCGCCCCAAGCCGCTGATCGAGGTCGCAGGCCGGCCACTGATCGACCACGCGCTGGCGCTGGCCGAGGGCTTCGGCCCGCTGCGCCGGGTTGCCAATGCGCATTATCGCGCGGACCAGCTCGAGGCGCATCTCGCCCCCCGCGACGTCACCGTCTCGCGCGAGGAACCCGAGATCCTCGACACCGGCGGCGGGCTGCGACACGCGCTGCCGCTGCTGGGCGCGGACCCGGTCTTCACGCTCAACACCGACGCGGTCTGGTCCGGCCCCAACCCTCTGCGCCTGCTGGCCGAGGCGTGGGACCCGGCGCGCATGGACGCGCTGCTGCTTTGCGTGCCGCTTGCAAACGCCGTGGGCCGCAAGGGCGGCGGCGATTTCGACATCTTGGGCGATGGCCGGCTCAGCCGTGGCGGAGATCTCGTCTATAGCGGTGCGCAGATCGTCAAAACCGAGGCGCTTCGCGCCGTGACAGAGCCGGTTTTCTCGCTGAACGTGGTCTGGAACCAGATGGCCGAGCAAGGCCGGCTCTGCGGGCTGCCCTATCCGGGCCATTGGTGCGACGTGGGCCACCCCGACGGCATCCGTCTCGCAGAAGACATGCTGGCCGCCGATGTTTGAGCCCTCCGCCGCCCCGCGCGTCTTTGCCGTGGCCCCCGGCATCGACTTCCCCGAGGCGCTGGTCGCGGGGCTGCGTGCGCGCATGGACGGCCAGCCGCCCGAGGCCATGGCGCGGGTCGAGCTGATCGTGAACACCACCCGCATGGCGCGGCGAATCCGGCAGATCTTTGACCGCGGGCCGGCGACCTTGCTGCCGCGCATCCGCCTCCTGAGCAATGTCGCCGACCCGATCGCGCTGAGCCATCTGCCGGCGCCGGTCTCGCCCCTGCGGCGGCGGCTGGAGCTGACCGGGCTGGTCTCGGGCCTGCTCGACTCGCAACCCGACCTTGCCCCGCGCACCGCGCTTTTCGACCTCGCCGACAGCCTCGCCACGCTGATGGACCAGATGCAGGACGAGGGCGTCTCGCCCGAGGATATCGCGGCGCTCGATGTCAGCGACGAGTCCGGCCACTGGCAGCGCGCGCTGAGCTTTCTCAACATCGTGCAGCGCTATTTCGACAGCGCCGAGGATGCGCCCGACACTACCGCGTTCCGCCGGCTGGCGCTGCAACAGAGGCTGTCCGACTGGGAGGTCAACCCGCCGGCCCATCCGGTGATCCTTGCCGGTTCGACCGGCTCTCGCGGGGGCACGAACGAACTGATGCGCGCGGTGGCGCGGCTGCCGCAGGGCGCTTTGGTGCTGCCGGGCTTCGATTTCGATACGCCCGAAAGCGTCTGGCACGGGCTGACCGATGCGCTGGCCAGCGAGGACCACCCGCAGTTCCGCTTTGCCAAGCTGGTCAACGACCTCGGGATGCAGGCCGGCGAGGTGCTGCGCTGGTCCGAGGCCGAGCCGCCGAGCGCGGCGCGCAACCGGCTGATTTCGCTGGCGCTGCGCCCTGCCCCCGTCACCGACCAGTGGCGCGACGAGGGGCCGAGGCTGCCCGACCTGATTGCCGCCACCGACGATCTGACGCTGGTCGAGGCCGCCTCGCAGCGCGACGAGGCCACCGCCATCGCGCTGCGACTGCGGCAGGCCACCGAGGAGGGCGTCACGGCGGCGCTGATCACCCCCGACCGGATGCTGACGCGGCAGGTCACGGCGGCGCTCGACCGCTGGAACATCCTGCCCGACGATTCCGCCGGCACGCCGCTGCAGCTGTCACCACCGGGGCGCTTCCTGCGCCACGTGGCGACCCTGTTCCAGCACGATCTGACCGCCGAAGCCCTGCTGACCCTGCTCAAGCACCCGCTTTGCCATTCCGGCCATGACCGCGGCGAGCACCTGCGCGCCACCCGCGAGCTCGAGCTGCATATCCGCAACAAGTCCTGGCCCTACCCGCGCCCCGAGCTGATCCGCGCCTGGGGCGTGGCGGAGGAGATGGAGAGCTGGGCGAACTGGGTTGCCGACAGCTTCTGCCAACCGCCCCGGCGCGGCAAACGCGCGCTGTCGGACTGGCTGGAGGATCATGTCGCCCGCGCCGAGGCCATCGCCGCCGGGCCGCAGGGTGAAGATTCCGAGCTCTGGAAAGAGGCCGCCGGGCGCAAAGCGCGGGCGGTGGTCGAGGGTCTGCGCGACGAGGCGGGCTTTGGCACCGATCTCGACGCGCGCGATTACGGCGATCTCTTCGCGGCGATCCTGCAGCAGCACGAGCTGCGCGACCGCGACGCGCCGCACCCGCGCATCCTGATCTGGGGCACGCTCGAGGCCCGCGTGATGGGGGCCGACCTGCTGATCCTCGGCGGGCTCAACGAAGGCTCGTGGCCGGAACTCCCCGGCGCCGATCCGTGGCTGAACCGCCGGATGCGCCACAAGGCGGGCCTTCTGGTGCCCGAGCGGCGCATCGGCCTCGCCGCGCATGACTTCCAGCAGGCGGTGGCCGCGCCGCAGGTCTGGCTGACCCGTGCGCTCAAGTCCGACGATGCCGAGACGGTGCCCTCGCGCTGGCTCAACCGCCTGATGAACCTGATGAACGGCCTGCCCGACCGCAGCGGGCCGCAGGCGCTTAGCGCAATGAAAGCGCGGGGCCGTCACTGGCTGGCGCTGGCCCGCGCGCTGGAAAAGCCGCAACCAAGCCCGCCGGCGACCCGGCCCTCGCCGGCGCCGCCGGTCGAAGCGCGCCCCCGCAGCCTGTCGGTCACCGAGATCAAGCACCTGATCCGCGACCCGTTCCACATCTACGCCAAGCGGGTGCTGCGGCTCGCGCCGCTCAATCCGCTGCAACGCGCCCCCGATGCGCTGCTGCGCGGCATCCTGATCCACGAGGTGCTCGAGGAGTTCGTGAAGGAGAGCCTCGCGGATCCGTCGCAGCTCAGCACCGAGGCGCTGCTGCGCCGCACCTCCGCGCTGATCGGTGACCCGGAGCGCGTGCCCTACCCCACGACCCGGCATCTCTGGCAGGCGCGGCTCGGGCGCGTGGCGGAGTGGTTCGCAGAGACCGAGCGCGACCGGCAGGCCATCGCCCGCCCGGCGCATTTCGAGATCATGGGCCATGCCGAGATCCCGGCGCTGGGGTTCACCCTGCGGGGCAAGGCCGACCGGATCGACATCGACGATCGCGGCGGCGCGCATCTCTACGACTACAAGACCGGCGCCGCCCCGACCGAGAGCCAGCAGCGCCATTTCGACAAGCAGCTTCTTCTCGAGGCGGCGATGGTCGAGCGCGGCGCGTTCAAGGACCTGCAGCCACGGCACACGGAACAGGCCGTGTTCGTCTCGGTCGCGAACACGCCGCGCGAGGTGCCGGCGCCCCTCGAAGAGATGCCGGCGCAGCAGGTCTGGGCCGAGTTCGAGACCCTGATGACCCGCTGGTTCGAGCCCGATCGCGGCTATACCGCCCGCGCCGCGCTGGTACGGGAGAAGGACCTGTCCGAGTATGACCACCTGTCGCGCTTCGGCGAATGGGACGTGGTCGACGAAGCCGACCGCGAGGTGCTGGAATGAAGCGCGACGAGGCAACCGAGGCGCAGGTCCGCGCCGCGCGACCGGACCTGTCGACATGGCTCTCGGCCAATGCCGGATCGGGCAAGACCCGCGTGCTCACCGACCGGGTGGCGCGGCTGCTGCTCGACGGGGTGCTGCCCGAGCACATCCTGTGCCTGACCTACACCAAGGCCGCCGCCACCGAGATGCAGAACCGCCTGTTCCGCCGTCTCGGCGCCTGGGCGATGCTGGATGACGAGGCGCTCCGGGCCGAGCTGCGCCAGCTTGGCCTCGACGGACCGCTGCCGCCCGACCGACTGGCCGGCGCGCGTACGCTCTTTGCCCGCGCCATCGAGACACCGGGCGGTCTGCGCATCCAGACCATCCACTCGTTCTGCGCCTCGCTCCTGCGGCGCTTCCCGCTCGAGGCCGGTGTCTCTCCGCAGTTCCACGAGATGGAGGACCGCGCGGCGCAGCTTTTGCGCGCCGAGGTACTCGACCGGCTCTCGGAAGGCCCGCAACAGGCTCTGGTGGCCGAGCTTGCGCGTTACCTGACCGACGATCCCGACAAGCTGCTGGCCGAGATCTGCCGCACCAAGGAGGCGTTCCTGCCGGCCCGCGCGCGGGAAGACATCCTTGCCATGTACGGCCTTTCGCCCGACGACAGCGACGAGACGCTGCTGGCGTCGGTCTTCCTCGGCGGCGAGATCGAGCTGCTGCGCGAGTTGGCGGCGGCGCTGGCCGGATCGGGCAAGAACGACCAGAAGGCGGGCCTGCAACTGTCCCGCATCACCGCCCCCGATCTCGACGCGCTGCAGATTCTCGAGGGCGTGCTGCTCACCGGCAAGGCCGCGAAGGAGCCGTTCACCGCCAAGATCGGCAGCTTCCCCACCAAGGGGCTGCGCACCGGCGCGCTCGAGCCGCTGATGACCCGGCTCGAAGACCTCATGCGAAGGGTCGAACAGGCGCGCGAGACCCGGCTGGCGCTTGGTGCCGTGGGGCGCGAGCTGGCGCTGCACCGCTTCGCGCAGGCGTTCCTGCCCGCCTACGAGACCGAGAAGCAGCGCCGCGGCTGGCTCGATTTCGACGATCTGGTGACCCGCGCGCGCGATCTGCTCTCGCACGAGCGGGTGGCGGAATGGGTGCTCTACCGGCTCGATGGCGGCATCGACCACATCCTCGTGGACGAGGCCCAGGACACCTCGCCGGTGCAGTGGCAGGTCATCGAGCGGCTGGCGCACGAGTTCACCTCCGGCGAGGGCGCGCGCGCCGACGTGCGGCGCACGATCTTCGTGGTGGGTGACAAGAAACAATCGATCTACTCGTTCCAGGGCGCCGACCCGCGCGAGTTCGACCGCATGTGCGACGAATTTGCCGAACGCCTGCAGCGCACCGAGGCCCCGCTCAGCCGGATGATGCTGGAATACAGCTTCCGCTCGGCCGAGCCGATCCTGCGGCTGGTGGACAACACCTTCGACGGGCGAGAGGCGGCGGGGTTCTCGCAGGATCAGACCCACCGCGCCTTCAAGTCCGAGATGCCCGGCCGGGTCGATCTCTGGCCGCACGTGGAATCCACCAAGGACGACGAGGAAGAGGCCGACTGGTACGAGCCGGTCGACCGCATCGGCCAGCGCCATCATGCGGTGATCCTCGCCAACCGCATCGCGGGCTTCATCGACCGCACCATCGGCACGCCGCTGCCTGAAGAGATCGGCCATAGCGGCAGCTACAAGACGCGCCCAGCCCATGCCGGCGATTTCCTGATCCTCGTGCGCGGGCGCGGCACGCTGTTCTCCGAGATCATCCGCGCCTGCAAGCAGCACAACCTGCCGATTGCCGGGGCCGACCGGCTCAAGGTGATGTCGGAGCTGGCGGTGAAGGACATCGGCGCGCTGCTGGCGTTCCTCGCCACGCCCGAGGATGACCTCTCGCTCGCCACCGCGCTGCGCTCGCCACTCTTTGGCCTGTCGCAGCAACAGCTCTTCACGCTGGCGCAGGGTCGCAAGGGCTATCTCTGGGCAGAGTTGCGCAGGAACCGAGAAGCCTTGCCGCGCGTGATGGCGGTGCTCGACGACCTGCGCAGCGAGACCGACTTCCTGCGCCCCTACGACCTGATCGAACGCATCCTGACGCGCCATGACGGGCGCAAGCGGCTGCTCGGGCGGCTGGGCGAAGAGGCCGAGGACGGCATCAACGCGCTGCTCGCGCAGGCGCTGGCCTACGAGCAGACCGAGGTGCCCTCGCTGACCGGCTTCCTCGAATGGATGCAGACCGACGATCTCGAGATCAAGCGCGCCCCCGACAGCGCCGGCAGCCGCATCCGGGTGATGACGGTGCACGGGGCGAAGGGCCTCGAGGCGCCGATCGTGATCCTGCCCGACTGCGCCGAGCCCAACAGCCAGATCCGCGACAGCCTGCTCGAGGGCGAGACCGGCACGGTCTGGAAGGCCAGCGCCGACGGCCAGCCGCAGGTGCAGGCGCAGGCCCTGGCCGAGGCCAAGGAGGCCGACCAGCGCGAGCGGGACCGGCTGCTCTACGTGGCTCTGACCCGGGCCGAGAAGTGGCTGGTGGTCGCCGCCGCCGGCAAGCTCGGCAGTCAGGGCAACGCCTGGTACGATCAGGTGCGGATCGGCATGGAGCGCTCGGGCGCGGAGCCTGTCGAGTTCGGCTTCGGCAGCTGGGGCAGCGGCGAGGGGCTGACGCTGGGCCGCGTCGACTGGAGCGACCTGCCGCACGAGACAGTCGAGGAGACGCCCCGCATCGAGGTGGATCTGCCGGAGGTGTTCCGCCATCCGGCAGCGGCGCCCGACCCGGCGGCGGAGGCGGTTTCCCCATCCGGGCTTGGTGGCGCCAAGGTCATCGGCTCTGAGCCGCGTGACGGCGAGCTCGCGGACGACGAGGAGGAGGCCAAGCGCCGCGGCACGGCGCTGCACTTCCTGCTCGAGCATCTCTCCGAGCTGCCCGAAGACCAGCGGCTCGCAAAATCCGAGCATGTGCTGGCCATTCTCGAGGATTGCCCGGAAGAGACAAACAGCCTCGTCAGGGATGCCATGCGGGTCCTGTCGGCCAGCAACCTCGCGCCGTTCTTCGCGCCCGGCAGCCTTGCCGAGGTGCCGATTTCCGCCAGCATCGCGCCGGTCGGACGGATCCACGGCGTCATCGACCGGCTTCTGGTCACCCCCGACAAGGTCATCGCGGTGGACTTCAAGTCGAACCGCACCGTGCCCGCGACGCCGGCAGAGGTGCCCGAGGGCCTGCTGCGCCAGATGGGGGCCTATGCGGCGGCACTGGCGCAGATCTGGCCCGGGCGCGAGGTGGAAACGGGGCTGATCTGGACGGCGACGCAAAGCTACATGGCGCTGCCGCACGATCTTGTGTCTGCCGCGCTGGCCCGGGCCACGACGGCTTGACCTCTCAGCGGGCGATACCTACCTTCACGCCTCAAGTCACCGGCTGCCTCACCCGTTCCACACCCGTTAAGGAGAAAACCATGGCCACCGTTCCCGTCACCGACGCGACCTTCGACGAGGAAGTGAAGAACTCCGACATCCCCGTCGTGGTCGATTTCTGGGCCGAATGGTGCGGCCCGTGCAAACAGATCGGCCCGGCGCTCGAAGAGCTGTCCGAGCAGTACGAAGGCAAGGTCAAGGTCGCCAAGATCAACGTCGACCACGATCAGGCCGTTGCCGCCCAGCTCGGCGTGCGCGGCATCCCCGCCCTGTTCCTGTTCAAGGATGGCGAGGTCGTCTCGAACCGCACCGGCGCGGCGCCCAAGGCCTCGATCGAGAGCTGGATCAAGGAAGCGATGTAAGCGCGACCCGATCGTCAGACACGGAAAAATGCGCCTCCCCGCGGGGCGCATTTTTCGTTTCCGGCCTGTGTCGCAACGCGCACGGCGTCAGCCGAACACCCTCTCTGCCAGCGCCGTCAGCCGTGCGAAGCGGCGCACCTGCGCCCGGCTGCGCTCGGCCTCTCGCGACGGCAGGCCCCACCACTCCGCCAGCACCCGGTTGCGCAGCAAAAGCTGCACCGACGGATCGTCGGGGCCGACCAGCCCGTAGCCCTCGATAAAGCCGGCAAGCGCCTCGGGCGGCAGGACATGCCCCGCCGGGATCGCCTCTTTCGGCGCGTGGAGGATGGCGTAGTCGGTCAGCAGCCGCGCGATGTCATGCCCGACCGGCACCACCCGGCCGCCGGCGAAATCCACGCCCCAGCAGCGCGTCTCGTCGAGCACGAGGTTGCGCTGGTGCAGATCGCCGTGGGTCTGCGCGGTCACCGTCTCCTGCCCCTCGAAACGCGGCTGCATGGCGCACAAAGCCTCGGCGCAGGCGAGGAAGCGCTCCGGCTCCGCCACCTGCCGGTCCCCGGCGCGCAGTTCGCCCATCACCGAGCGCAGGAAGCGGATGGTGAATTTCGGCTGGAACACCCGCGCCTCGCCCGGCAGCGCCCGGTGAAACCCCGCCATCCACGCCCCTGCGCGCCGCAGCAGCGCCGCCTGATCCGCAAGCGGCGCCCCGTCGAGAAGCACCGAGAGCGGTCGCGCGGGAAGATAGTCCATCACGCAGGCCTGTCGCGCGAGATCGACCGACCGCATCAGCGGCAGCCCCTCCGGCCAGACCTCCTGCACCGCCATATGCGCGGCGATGCCGTCCGCGAATTTGTCGGGGGCGAGGGGGAGCGCCTGATGCTTCAGCACCAGCCGCCGCCCCTCCGGCCCGTCGAGCCGGAGCAGCACCCGCGCCACCCGTGCATCCTCGCGCCGGGCCAGCGGCGCGGCCCGCCAGAGCCCGGCCTTCTCGCCCATCTCGCGCGCCAGATCCGGCCAGAGCGCCAGCGCCGCCGCCTCGAGATCCCCGCCCCGCATTTCCATCCGCGTGCCCCTGCTCTATGTCCGATCCGAGGGCATCGCCTTGTCGCGGCAATGTCCAGCCCCCATATGGCGCCCAGCACGAGAAGGAGACGAAACATGGCCGATCAGGAATTCCCCGGCTGGCATGGCACCACGATCATCGGCGTCCGCAAGGGCGGACAGGTGGTGGTCGCGGGCGACGGGCAGGTGAGCCTTGGCCAGACCGTGATCAAGGGCTCGGCCCGCAAGGTGCGGCGCCTGTCGCCGGGCGGCTCGGACGTGGTCTGCGGCTTTGCCGGCTCCACCGCGGATGCCTTCGCCCTGCTCGAGCGGCTCGAAGCCAAGCTCGAGAAGACCCCCGGCCAGCTGCAGCGTGCCTGCGTCGAGCTTGCCAAGGACTGGCGCACCGACAAGTACCTGCAGAAGCTCGAGGCGATGCTGATCGTCACCGACGGGCGCGAGCTCTACGTGATCACCGGCGCCGGCGATGTGCTCGAACCCGAGCATGACATCGCGGCGATCGGCTCGGGCGGCAACTTCGCCCTCGCCGCGGCGCGCGGCATGATGGACAGCGAGCGTTCGGCGGAAGAGATCGCCCGCCGCGCCATGAGCATCGCCGCCGATATCTGCGTCTACACCAACGGCAACCTCACCGTAGAGACCATTTCGGCCTGAGACGCCGCGAAAGGACCAACATGACCGACCTGACCCCCCGCGAGATCGTCTCGGAACTCGACCGTTTCATCATCGGCCAGCAGGATGCCAAGCGCGCCGTCTCGGTGGCGCTGCGCAACCGCTGGCGGCGCAAGCAGCTCAGCGAGGACCTGCGAGACGAGGTCTATCCGAAGAACATCCTTATGATCGGCCCCACCGGCGTCGGCAAGACCGAGATCTCGCGGCGGCTGGCGAAGCTCGCCAAGGCGCCGTTCATCAAGGTCGAGGCGACCAAGTTCACCGAGGTGGGCTATGTCGGGCGCGACGTCGAGCAGATCATCCGCGATCTGGCCGACAGCTCGATCGCGCTGACCCGCGAGCACATGCGCGAAGAGGTGAAGGCCGCCGCCCACAAGGCCGCCGAGGACCGGGTGATCGAGGCCATCGCCGGCACCGACGCGCGCGAGTCCACCCGCGAGATGTTCCGCAAGAAGCTGCGCAACGGTGAGCTCGACGGCACCGAGATCGAGCTCGACGTGGCCGAGACCGCCTCGCCCTTCCCGATGATGGAGATCCCCGGCCAGCCGGGTCAGGGCGGCATGGGCATGATGAACCTCTCCGAGATGTTCGGAAAGGCGTTCGGCGGCCGCACCACGCGCAAGAAGCTGACGGTGGCGGAAAGCTACGAGATCCTGATCCAGGAAGAGGCCGACAAGCTGCTCGACGACGAGGTGGTCAAGAAGGCTGCGCTCGAGGCGGTGGAGCAGAACGGCATCGTCTTCCTCGACGAGATCGACAAGGTGGCGGCGCGGCAGGAGACCCGCGGCGGCGATGTCTCCCGAGAGGGGGTGCAGCGCGACCTGCTGCCGCTGATCGAGGGCACCACGGTCTCGACCAAGCACGGCCCGGTCAAGACCGACCACATCCTGTTCATCGCCTCGGGTGCGTTCCACATCGCCAAGCCGTCGGACCTGCTGCCCGAGCTTCAGGGCCGCCTGCCGATCCGGGTGAACCTGCGGGCGCTGACCGAGGACGATTTCGTCCGCATCCTGACCGAGACCGACAACGCGCTGACGCGCCAGTACACCGCGCTGATGGCCACCGAGGAGGTCACGGTCGAGTTCACCGAAGACGGCATCCACGCGCTCGCCCGCATCGCCGCGCAGGTCAACGAGAGCGTCGAGAACATCGGCGCCCGCCGGCTCTACACGGTGATGGAGCGGGTCTTCGAGGAGCTGTCCTTCACCGCCCCCGACCGCGCCGGCGACAAGATCACGGTGGATGACGCCTTCGTCGAGACCTATCTCGGCGAGCTCACCCGCTCCGCCGACCTGAGCCGCTACGTGCTCTGACCCCCCTCCGAGAAGAGCGGCACCCCCGCTCTTCTCCCTTGCCCCGCGAAGCCGCCGCACCCCCGACGGGCTCCCGCCGAACCACGGCCCGCCCAACCGCTCCCCTCTTCTCTTCGTCAAAATACTCCCGCCGGAGGCGTCCCTCCCCTCGCCAAGACCGGCACAGCCGGGCGCCCGCCGAACCGCCGCCCGCCAAACCGCCCCCCTCTTCTCTTCGTCAAAAATACTCCCGCCGGAGGCGTCCCCCCCTCGCCAAGCCCGAGCCACCGCCGGGCTCCCACCGAACCGCCGCCCGCCACACCGCCCCCCTCTTCTCTTCGTCAAAAATACTCCCGCCGGAGGCGTCCCGCCCCTACCGCCGGCGCGGCGCTCTGGCTATCGTCGCCACGACATCCAAGGGAGGAGCCGCATGAAACGCTCGCGCATCAACGAGATCATCCGCGAAGGCGACGCCTTCATCCGCAGCCACGACTTCTGCCTGCCGCCCTTCGCCTATCTCTCGCCCGACGAGCTGCGCGCCGCCGAGCATGGCGAGATCAAGCGCCGCAACATGGGCTGGGACATCACCGATTACGGCGCCGGCGATTTCGACCGGATGGGGCTGTTTCTCTTCACCACCCGCAACGGCCTCAACGCCGATCTCGGCAAGCACAGCGCCATGCTCTACGCCGAGAAGATCATGATCTCGCGGCGCGACCAGCTCAGCCCCAATCACCGCCACGACATCAAAGTCGAGGACATCATCAACCGCGGTGGCGGCACGCTGGTGCTCGAGCTGTTCGCGGCGACGCCGGAGGGCGAAATCGACCGCCACGCGCCGGTGACGGTGCTCTGCGACGGCATGGAGCGTACGCTGCCTGCGGGCGGCCATCTGAAGCTCGATCCCGGCGAGTCGCTGACGCTCTTCCCGACCACGTGGCACGCCTTCTGGGGCGAGGGCAGCGATGTGCTGATCGGCGAGGTCTCGACGGTCAACGACGATCTCACCGACAACATCTTCGAGATGGAGATCGGCCGCTTCTCGGAGATCGAGGAAGACGAGCCGCCGCTGCACCTGCTGGTGTCGGACTACGCCGACAGGCTCTGAGCCTGCGGCGCGCGGCTCAGGCGCGCCACCAGCGTTCCGCGAAGCGGGCGTTGTCCATGGCCCAGAGCGCGCCGATGCGGCCCGGGGTGGCGATGCGGTCGCTATGGGCCTGCAGGTGGTTGGCAAAGACCGGCACCAGAAGCCCGCCCTCGTCGCGCAGGATCTGCTGCATCTCGCCATAGAGCGCCCGGCGCCGGGCGCTGTCGAGCGCGGCGCGCGCCTCGAGCAGCAGGGACTGGAAGCGCGGGCTTTGCGCCATGCCCCACTGGGTGTCGTTCCACGGTGCGCCCTCGCGCATCTGGGTCGAGAGCATCCAGTCCTCGGTGACCCGGCCCGACCACGCGCAGGCGCTGAAGGGCCGGTTGCGCCAGACCTCCGACCAGTAGCCGGCGCCCGGCTCGACCACCGGGGCGATGTCGATCCCGGCGGCGCCGGCGCTCTCGGCAAAGAGCTCCGCGGCCTCGTGGGCACCATCAAACGCCGCGTCCGAGACCGAAAGCGGCAGGGTCAGGCGCGACAGCCCGGCCTGCCTGAGGTGATGCCGGGCGCGGTCGGGATCATAGGCCGGCACCGCGAGATCGGCGGTGTACTGGTTGGCGGGCCCGAGCGGGCTGTCTGCGCCGATGCGGCCGTGCCCCAGCAGCACCCGGTCGAGGATCGCCTGCCGGTCGATGGCGTGTTTCAGCGCCTGCCGGATGTGCAGCGCGTCGAAGGGCGCGGCGCCGGTCTGCATGGCAAAGCCGTAATACTGGTTGCCGGGGATGTCCTGCAGCCGCAGGCTCGGCTCGGCTCGAAGCCGTGCGGCGCGCTGCGGCGCCACGCGGCTGATGGTGTCGACCTGCCCGCTGCGCAGCGCCGCCACCCGCGCGGCGCCGTCATTCATCGCGTAGAGCTCGATCTGATCGAACCAGCCCGCCTGCCCGTCCTTGTAATGGCCCGCGACCCGCCGCCCGATGAAGCGCCGGCCCGGCTCGAAGTGCTCGACCCGGTAGAGCCCGGTGCCGATGCCCTGCGCGATGGCCGCGTCGGTCTGGTCGGCCGGGTAGATCAGCAGGTGATAATCGGCGAGCAGGTAGGGGAAATCGGCATTGCCCTCGGCCAGGGTGAACCGCAGGCGGTGATCCGAGAGCCGCTCCATCCGGGCGATGGTCTCGACCAGCGGGCGTGCGCCCGAGGCGGTGCCGGGCGCGAGGTGCAGGTTGAGCGAGGCGATCACGTCGCGCGCGGTGAAGGGCGTGCCGTTGTGAAAGCGCACGCCTTCGCGCAGCGTCACGGTCCAGATGCGGGCATCGGCGCTGGCCTCCCAGCCGGTGGCCAGCTCGCCGCGCAGCGAGCCGTCGGCGGCCACCTCGGTCAGCGTGTCGAAGACCGCGCCCTGCGCTGCCGCGATCATGAAGAGGTCGGAATGGGACCTCGCATCCCAGCTGTCGCCCGGATGCGCCCCGCCGAGCCCGGCGCGTAGCGTGCCACCCGAGCGGGCCGGCGCGGCGGCCACGCCGGACGCGCCCAGCACCGCGGCGGCGAGGGCTGTCTGGATCAGGCGACGGCGTTTGAAGCCACTCATGGGACGGTCGGTCTTTCCTGCGTTGCAACGGCGAGTCCCTGCAGTCTCGCCTGCGGCTGGCCGAGATTAAACCCCGGCGCTGTCCTGTAAACCCTCTTGCTCGGCAATCTGGTCCATCACGCGCACAAGTTCGGCACTGATCCCCGGCTCGGACAGCGCATGGCCGGCGTTGCGGATCATCCGCAGATCGGCGTCGGGCCAGGCCTGCGCCAGCTCCCAGGCACGTCTGGGCGGGCAGATCATGTCATAGCGGCCCTGCACGATGACGCCGGGGATGCCGTGCAGCCGGTCGACATTGTTGAGGATCCAGCCATCTTCCTCGAGGAAGCCCTCGTTGACGAAATAGTGGTTCTCGAGCCGCGCGAAGGCGCGGGCGTAATCGCCGGGCGCATCGCCACCCGAGCCGTTGGAATAGACCGAGGCCAGCGCGTTCTCCCAGCTCGACCAGGCCCTGGCAAAGCGGGTCTCTTCGCGGATGTCGCCCGAGAACAGCCGCCGGTGATAGGCGCCGATCAGGTCGCCGCGCTCGTCTTCCGGGATCAGCTCGGAGAAGCGCGCCCACGGCTCGGGCCAGAACTGGCCGGCGCCACCGCCATAGAACCAGTCAAGCTCGGTGCGGGTCATCATGAACACGCCGCGCAGCACGAGATTGCGCACCCGCTCGGGGTGGCTGATGCCGTAGATCAGCGCCAGCGTCGCGCCCCAGCTGCCGCCGAACACGATGAACCGCTCGATCCCGAGGGTCTCGCGGATGCGCTCGATATCGGAGACGAGGTGCCACGTGGTGTTGTCGGTGACGCTGGCGTGGGGCCGCGAGCGACCGCAGCCGCGCTGGTCGAACAGCACGACCCGGAACACGCGCGGATCGAAGTAGCGTCGCATCCCCGGCGAGCAGCCCCCGCCCGGGCCGCCATGCAGCACGATCACCGGAATGCCGCGTGGATTTCCGCATTGTTCGACATAGATCTTGTGTCCGTCCCCCATGTCGATCATGCGTTGATCGAAGGGGTCGATGGACGGGTAGAGATACTGCACTGCGCGCTTTGGGCCCGGGTATTTGTCCATGTTCCATCTATATTAACAGCGACACCCAAAAGACCATGGGGAAAAACGACCGATGACCGAAACCGTCGACCCGAGCGAAATCGCGAAATTCGAGGCCATGGCCGCCGAGTGGTGGGACCCGAACGGCAAGTTCAAACCGCTGCACATGATGAACCCGGTGCGGCTCGACTACATCACCCGGCAGATCGCGGGCGAGTATGACCGCGACCTCTCTGCGGCGAAGCCGTTCGAGGGGCTGCGCATCGTCGATATCGGCTGCGGCGGAGGGCTGCTCTGCGAGCCGATGGCGCGGCTCGGGGCCGAGGTCGTGGGCGTCGACGCCGCCGAGCGCAACATTCCCGTCGCACGTCTTCATGCCGAGCAGTCGGAGCTCGAGATCGACTACCGTCACACCACCGCCGAGGCGCTGGCCGCGGAGAACGAGCTTTTCGACGTGGTGATCAACATGGAAGTGGTCGAGCACGTGGCCAGCCCGCTGGCCTACCTCAAGGCCTGTCAGGCGCTGCTGAAGCCCAGCGGGCTGCATCTTTGCTCGACCATCAACCGCAATCCCAAGAGCTTCGCGATGGCCATTGTCGGCGCGGAATGGGTGATGCGCTGGCTGCCCAAGGGCACGCATGAATGGTCGAAGTTCATCACGCCCGACGAGCTGTTCGATCTGCTGCGGCAGGCGGGACTCGAACCGGTGGACCGCAAGGGCTACGTGTTCAACCCGGTCAGCTGGACCTGGAAGATCTCGGACCGCGACCTGTCGGTGAACTACGTGACGGCGGCGATCAAGCCGGAGGCGGCGGCATGGGCGTGATCCCCGAGGGGCACACGCTCTTCGTGGTCGATATCGACTATATCGTGCCCTTCGAGCAGATCGAGCCGGTGCTCGAGCCGCACATGGCCTTCGTCAAGCAGGGCTATGCGGACGGGCATTTCCTGTGCTCGGGGCCGAAAAACCCGCGCACCGGCGGCATCGTCATCGCCATCGGCAGGTCGCTTGCCGCCGTCGAGGCGCTGATGGCCGAGGATCCGTTCGTGACCGAAGGTGTCGTGAAGGTGCAGATCACCGAATTCGCCGCCTCGAACCGGCATCCGGCCCTCGCCTGAGCCGGCGCCGGCCTAGTCCGCCTCAAGCTTGAGGCGCAGCTCGCGCAGGACCGGCAGCGCGGCGCGCACCTTCTCGGCCCCAAGCTCTCCCACCATCTCGGCAATCACCGGCGCCATCGCCGCCAGCGCCGCCTCGCGGGCGCGCTGGCCCGCCGGGCTGATCGCGACCATCTTGCGCCGGGCATCGTCCCAGTCGGGACGGATGTGCACGTAGCCGGCAATCTCGAGCTTGGTCAGCGTGTTGGTCATCGCCCCACGGGTGACGTGAAAGCTGCGCGCCAGCTGCGCCGGCGTGCGCTCTTCCTGCACCCGCGCGAGGTGGTTCAGCACCGAGAAGTGCGAGATCTCCATCTTGTTCGGAAGCACCCGCGTCAGCCGGTTGCGAAGCAGCTGATCGGCCATCAGAAGCTCGCTGAACAGCGAGATGGCAAGCGCGTTCTGGGACTCGGTCATTCCGGTACGATGAGATCTGAACAGTGGGTCATGGGCGGGGTCCGGTACTTCTGACCCCCGGGCCACCGGAGGTCAATAGAGAGTGTCGCCGCCGCGACACAGGCTCAGCCCGCCAGAAGCGCGTCGAGCTTGCCCGCGCGCTCGAGTGCGTAGAGCTCATCGCAGCCGCCCACATGGGTCTCGCCGATGAAGATCTGCGGCACCGTGCGGCCGCCATTGGCGCGCTGTGTCATCTCGGCGCGACGCTTGGGTTCCTGCATCACGTCGATCTCGGTGAACGCGGCGTTCTTCTGGGTCAGCAGACGCTTCGCGGCGTGACAGAAGCCGCAGATGGGGGTGGTGTAGATCTCGATCGCTGGCATGTCTGGTCCTTCCGGTTGCACTGGAATTTAGGTCTGATCTAGGTGTCCTTGACCACCCGCGCCAGTGTGCAGACGCAAACATCGGCTGCGCCGGCCTCCAGACAGGCCTCGGTCGCCGCCGAGAGCGTCGCCCCGGAGGTCATCACGTCGTCGACCAGAAGCACCGGGCGATCGCGCAACAGCCCGCCGCGCTTCGGGTCGGCGGCGATCGCGTCCGAAAGCGTGCGGAACCGCTCCTCCCGCCCACGACCGTCGAGCACCGGGGTGTGTCGGTGGCGGCGCAGGGCGTCGGGGCACCACTCGAGGTCCAGCGCCTCTGCCACGCCCTGCGCCAGCAGCGCCGACTGGTTGAAACGCCGCCGCAGGTGGCGGCGCAGGTGCAGCGGTATCGGCACCACGAGCGTGCCTGCCCCCGTCAATGGCCGCGCGCGGGTCGCCATCCAGACAGCCGCCGCGGCGGCGATGTCGTGGCGGTCTCCGTGTTTCAGCATCAGAACCAGCGTGCGGCCCCTGTCGCGATAGGCCAGCGCCGCCGCGCCCTCCCGCCAGGGGGGCGGCGAGGCGAGGCAGGCGTCGCAATGCTCTGCCCGGTCCGACACACCGGGCAGCGGCACGCCGCAGCTGGCGCAGACAAGGCCGGACAGGAACGGCGTGTCGCGCCAGCACGCCGCGCAGAGGCCGAAATCGCTCTCCACCAGCCCGCCGCAGATCAGGCAGCGTGGCGGATAGAACATCCGCAGCAGCGTTTGCATGGTGTCTCGCATCGGTCTACCTACTCTGCATGCCCAGCCCAGCCCCCCTCACCGACCGCACCGCCCTTGCCCGTCACCGCGCCCGCGCGGCCGGCGATCCGGCCCTGTTCCTGCACGAGGCCGCCCGCGAGGAGGTGCAGGATCGTCTGCTCGTGGTTAACAGGAGCTTTACGTCGCCCGCCGTGGTGACGCCCGTCCCGCAGGTCTGGGAGGGGATGCTGCCGGGGCTGAAGCTGCTGCCGGACGACGAGGTGCTCGATCTCGAGGAAGGCGCGCATGATCTCGTGGTGCACGCAATGGCGTTGCACTGGGCCAACGATCCGGTGGGGCAGCTGGTGCAGGCGCGCCGGGCGCTGAAGCCCGACGGGCTGCTTCTGGCGCTGTGCTTCGGCGGCCAGACCCTGCACGAACTGCGCGCAGCCCTCGGGCAGGCCGAGATCGAGGTCACCGGCGGGCTGTCGCCCCGGGTCGCGCCGATGGGAGAGATCCGCGACCTCGGCGGGCTGCTGCAACGCGCCGGGCTGGCGCTGCCGGTGGCGGACAGCTTCACCCTCAGCGCCAGCTACGCCTCGGCGCTGCACCTGATGCGCGACCTGCGCGCCATGGGAGAGACCAACGCGCTCACGGGCCGGCTGCGGCGCCCCACGCGCCGCGCGGTGATGCTGCGCGCCGCGGCGCTCTATACCGAGAGCTTCGGCGATGCCGAGGGCCGCGTGCCAGCCAGTTTCGAGATCGTCGCCCTCACCGGCTGGGCCCCGGACGCGAGCCAGCAAAAGCCGCTGCGGCCGGGCTCTGCGGCGCATCGTCTCTCCGACGCATTGAATACAAGGGAAACGCCTCTGGAAGATTGAATCATTCCAGACGTGCGATACCTAAGCGAAGTTATCAGGGACAGACTCAGGACAGGACCATGCTCGACGCCACCGATACAGCCCAGCGCCCGGCGCACGCCCCGGCAGACCATCCCAAGGTCGCTGCCCCAAAGGTAGGCATACTGCTCGCGAATCTCGGCACGCCGGACCACTACTCCTACTGGCCGATGCGGCGCTACCTGAACGAATTCCTCTCGGACAAGCGGGTGATCGACTACCCGTCGTGGAAATGGCAGCCGCTGCTGCAGACCGTGATCCTCGGCAAGCGGCCGTTCAGCTCGGGCGCCAACTACAAGTCGATCTGGAACGAGGAGCTCAACGAGAGCCCCCTGATGACGATCACCAAGAAGCAGACCGCCGCCATCGCCGCGAAGATGCAGGCGCGCTACGGCGATC
Organism: Salipiger bermudensis; assembly: GCF_020171625.1. Lineage (GTDB taxonomy): Bacteria > Pseudomonadota > Alphaproteobacteria > Rhodobacterales > Rhodobacteraceae > Salipiger > Salipiger bermudensis_B. The sequence continues at coordinate 370,111 of NZ_JAIUZY010000005.1, read as the reverse complement.
AGGTGATGGTCGATTTCTGCATGCGCTACGGCAACCCCTCGACCAAATCCAAGGTCGAGGCGATGGCCGCGGCGGGCTGCCGCAAGATCCTGTTCTTCCCGCTTTATCCGCAATATGCCGGGGCGACGTCGGCCACCGCGAACGACCAGTTCTTCCGCGCCCTGATGGAGGAAACCTGGCAGCCCACCGCGCGGGTGGTCGACCCCTATTTCGAGCATCCGCAGTATATCGAGGCGCTGGCCCAGTCGGTCGAGCGCGGCTATGCCGCGGTCGAGGACAAGCCCGACATCCTCGTGGTGAGCTATCACGGGATGCCCAAGCGCTACCTGATGCAGGGCGACCCCTATCACTGCCAGTGCCAGAAGACGACGCGCCTGCTGCGCGAGCGGCTGGGCTGGGACGACACCCGGATCACCACCACTTTCCAGTCGGTCTTTGGCCCAGAGGAATGGCTGCAGCCCTACACCGTCGACCACGTGGCCGAGCTTGCCCGGCAGGGCAAGAAGAAGATCGCGGTGATTGCGCCGGCCTTCTCGGCCGATTGCATCGAGACGCTGGAAGAGATCAACGAAGAGATCAAGGAATCCTTCGAGCACGCCGGCGGCGAGCAATTCACCTATATTCCCTGCCTCAACGATAACCCGGCGCATGTGGATGCGCTGTCGGCGGTGATCGAGGAAAACCTCGGCGGCTGGCTCTCCTGAGCCGCCGCACCTGTCGCGGCAGATCTTTCAGGCAAAAGAAAAAGGCGGCGCCATTGGCACCGCCTTTTCCTTGTTCGTTCGCTGGAAGCGATCAGTCAGCCGAAACGGCCGCTGCCACCACTGCGATCAGGATCAGCGGGATCAGGATGCCAGCGGAGGACGAGCTTTGCTGAGCTTCTTCCACGACAACAACGGGTTCCATGACCACGTCGTCCTTGGCGTAGGAGCCGGCCATTGCGGTCGATGCGGTGGCTGCGAGCACTGCTGCGAGAGCGATCTTTTTCATGTTTTTCTCCAGTTATTCGCCTGCCGCGCGAATAATTGCACGACAAGCACCCAAGTCTTACCTCGTCTTTCCGTCTAAGCAGCGATTTCAAAAAATTGCAATATTAAGCTCTTGACAGACTCGCCTGCTGCATTTTCAGGCGTCAAATAAGCAACACTTGGGTGCCGACCGTCGCCATCTGGTAAAGCGCTTCGACATGCTCGTTATACAGTCCGATGCAGCCATTCGACGACCGCCGACCGATCTTGCGCGTGTCATGGGTGCCGTGGATGCGGTAGTAGGTCCAGCTCAGGTGCATGGCGCGGGTGCCAAGCGGGTTGTCCGGGCCGGGTCCGACATAGTCAGGCCATTCCGGGTTGCGCTTCTTCATCGACGGGGTCGGGCGCCAGTCGGGCTGGGGGTCCTTCAGCGTGATCCGGGTGCGGCCACGACGGGTCAGGTCCTCGGTCAGCGGCACCGAGCAGGGATAGAGATGGTAGGTTCCGTTCGCTTCCCAGAAGTGCAGCGCCCGCGAGGTGATATCGACCAGGATCGCGCCATTGTTCAGGTTCGAGAAATACGGCTGCCAGTCCAGCGTCCGAAAGCTCGAGATATTGCGGCGCGTCGCGGTCGAGATATTGCGCTCGATCTCGGTGGTGCCGGTGTTCACATCCTGGGCCAGGGCCGGGGACGCGATCATTGCTGCGCTGCCGGCCAGAAACGCCCGGCGGCCAAAACCATTCTGTGGCATTTTCCCAATGTCCTCGTCTTGCAAAACGAAAAGCCCCATACGGGGCATTAACGACTATGATACCGTGTCCCCGCTAGTGCCGTAAAGCCTCACTCGCCCCGCCAAGAGGGCCAGAACGGCGTTATCACGGCGTTGTGCGTTTGATTAGGGACGCACCGAAAGGTATTGCGGTCGGGATCACGAACAACAATTTCAGGCAGAAAACATGCACAGACGCGCGTTTCTAAGTGTTGCCACAGCGTTGTTGGTCGCGTCCTGCGGCCCGACCATCACTCAACCCACCATCGGCCCGGACGGAAAGCCGCTGCCGCGCATGTATCAGATCCCGGCGGGATCCGAGGGAAAGATCGAGTACAGCATGCTCGATTCGGTCAATGCCCTGCGCCAGGCGGCCGGCGCTCCGCCGCTGCAGCTCGACCCGAAGCTCAACGCCGCCGCCGCGACCCACTCGCGCGACATGGCGGTGCAGAACCGGCCGTGGCATTTCGGCTCCGACGGCTCCTCGCCGATCGACCGGGTGCAGCGCGTGGGCTATTCCGGCCGGCTCGTGGGCGAGAACATCTCGGAAACCTACGAGACCGAGCTCGAGACCCTCGCCGCCTGGATGGAAGAGCCGGCGACGCGCAACGTGATCCTCGATGCCAGCGCGCGCGACATGGGCTTTGCCTGGCACCAGGAGAACAACGGCAAGATCTGGTGGACCATGGTCACCGGCGCGCCGGGCATGTCTTCGACCCCGGGCGGGGTCGAAGTGGCCAGCAACGGCTTCTGATCGCCTGACGATCCCTGCCGATCACCTGGTAATGGTGATCGGCGTCCCGGTCTTCACCATCGCATAGATATGTTCGATCTGCTCGTCGCTCACGGCGATGCAGCCCCATGTCCAGTCGACGGAGTTGCCCTTGGTCATCCAGTCGCCACCGCCAAGCCGCTTGCGATCCTTAGGCGGCCCGCCATGGATGAAGATGTCCCCGCCCGGGCTCTTGCCCACCGCGTGCGCGAAGGCACGGTCGTTGGGGTTGGGATAGGAAATCCCGAGACTCAGGTGGAAGTTCGAGTCCGGGTTGCGCCGGTCGATGAAATACAGCCCCTCCGGCGTCTTGCCATCGCCTTCGAACTGCTTGTGACCCTCGGGCTGGAAGCCCAGCCCGATGTCGTAGCTTTTCAGCACCCGGTCATGGTGAAGGAGGTACATCCTGCGCTGGCTCTTCTTGACCACCACATGAGTCACCTCGGGACCGTTGTAGGTCCGGAATTTACTGCTGCTGCACGCAGCGAGCCCGATCGCCATAACGATCAGGAAAACTAGCCTGAATACCCGCATTTATCCGCTCGCTCATTTGCCTTTGGCATTATTCTTGCGGCCACAGCTATAGCGCAAAAATCGCCTTCGGCATAGCTGCGAGATGCGTGCGCTCACATGTCAGGCCTCAGCGTGGCGAAAACTCGCAACCAGTTCGACGTGGGTGGACCAGCGGAACTGGTCGACCACCTGAAGCCAGTCCATAACGTAGCCCGCCGCATCCAGCGTGGCGGCGTCGCGGGCGAAGGTCACCGGGTTGCACGACACGAAGGCGATGCGCGGAATGCCGGTGCGGGCCAGCTCGGCGACCTGCGCCTCGGCGCCGGCGCGCGGCGGATCGATCACCGCGGCATCGAATCGCTCGAGGTCTTCGGGCAGGAGCGGGTTGCGGAACAGGTCGCGCACTTCGTGGGTCACGTGCTTGAGGCCCTCGGCCATGCGCCAGCCCTTGTCGAGCGCCGCGGTCATGCCCTTGTCGCCCTCAACCGCGTGCACGCGCATGTCCTCCGCCAGAGGCAGCGCGAAGGTGCCGCACCCGGCGAACAGGTCGACCACGTGGCGCGCGCCCTTCACCGCCTCGCACACACCGGCGAGCAGCGCCGCCTCGCCCTCGGGCGTGGCCTGCAGGAAGGCGCCGGGCGGCGGCACCACGTCGGCGCGGCCCATGCGCTGGGTCGGCGGGCGGCGCGTCAGCGCCACCTCGTCGCCCCACGCGACGCGGGCAACGTCGTGCTCACGCGCCAGATCGGCAAGGTCGGACTGCAGCTGCGCATCGAGCGGCTTGCCGCCGCTCACCGCCACGTCGAGCCCATCGAGGCTTTTCGTCACCAACACCGACAGCTCGCCCTTGCGGCTCGAGCCCAGCACCGCCAGCGACTCGACCAGCGGCAGCGCCGCGGCCAGCTTGGGATCGACCAGCAGGCAATCGGGCACCGACACGATCACGTCCGAGCCCTTCATGTGGAACCCGGCCAGAGCGCCCTTCTTGGTGCGCCGGGCCGAAAACGCGGCGCGGCGACGGCTCTGCGGCGACGAGGTCGCGATGGGGCGGAACGGCGCCTCGAGCGCATGGGCCGAGAGCGCGTGGCGCACCACGCCGACCTTCCAGTCGGCGACGAACGCGTCATGCGCGTGTTGCAACTGGCAGCCGCCGCAGCTTTTCGCATGGCGGCACGGCGCCTTCACCCGCTGATCCGAGGGCGTGAGGATTCGCGGCGCCGCCATGACGCCCTTTTCTATCTCGCCCTCGACAACCTCGCCGGGGAGCGTGCCGGGCACGAAAACGGGGCCCGGCGCAATGCCGTCCCCCTGATGCCCGAGCCGTTCGATCGTAACCTGTTCCATGCCGAGCCTCATGCCCCGATCCGGGGGGCCGAGGCAAGCCTCACTCGGCGGCCTCGCCGGCATCGTCCTCGGCATTCACGAAACCGCCGGACTGGCGATCCCAGTAGCGCGCGTAAAGTCCGCGCTTCGCCAGCAGCGCCTCGTGGGTGCCCGCTTCGGCAATATGCCCGCGGTCGAGCACGATGATGCGGTCCATCTCGGACAGGGTCGAAAGGCGGTGCGCGATGGCGAGCACGGTCTTGCCCTCCATCACCCGCTCGAGCGCCTCCTGGATACTGGCCTCGACCTCGCTGTCGAGCGCCGAGGTCGCCTCGTCAAGCACGAGGATCGGCGCGTCCTTCAGGATCGCGCGGGCCAGCGCGATGCGCTGGCGCTGCCCGCCCGAAAGCTTGACGCCGCGCTCGCCCAGATGCGCCTCATAGCCCTCGCGCCCCATGTGATCGCGCAGGGAGAGGATGAACTCGTGCGCCTCGGCCTTCTGGGCGGCGGCGATGACCTCGTCCATGCTGGCATCGGGCCGGCCATAGCGGATGTTGTCCACCGCCGAGCGGTTGAACATCGCGGTCTCCTGCGTGACCATGCCGATCTGCCGGCGCAGGCTGTCCTGCGTGACCTCCGAGATGTTCTGCCCGTCGATATAGATGCCGCCCTGCTCGGCATCGTAGAGCCGCAGAAGCAGCGCCACCATGGTCGACTTGCCCGCGCCCGAGGCCCCGACCACGCCGACCTTTTCGCCGGGACGGATATCCAGCGCGATATGCTCGATGCCGCCGCCGCCCTCGCGACCATAGGCAAAGCCCACCTCGCGGAACTCGATCCGGCCCTCGTTAACCGCAAGCGGCTTGGCGCCGGGCACGTCGAGCAGCGTGTGCGCGGGCGTGATCGTACGGATGCCGTCCTCGATCTCGCCGATATTGGCGAAGATCCCCATCAGGGTGAAGCTCACCCAGCCGGTCATCTGGCTGAGACGGATCGCCACCGCGCCGGTCGCGGCGATGTCGCCCGCGGTGACAAAGCCCTGCGACCAGAACAGCAGCGCGCCGCCGATCAGCAGCACCGGCAGCGTGCCCGCCAGCGCCATCAGGCAGAGTCGGAACGCCGAGGAGACGTGGCCGAAGGCGATGAAACGGTCGCGATAGGTCGACATCGCATCCAGCGCGGCGCGGTCCTCGAACTCGTCATGGGCAAAGAGCTTCACGGTCTTGATGTTGGTCACCGTGTCGACGAGTTGTCCGGTCACCATCGCCCGCGCCGCGGCCCGCGCCTTGGAGCGGGTGCGGATGCGCGGCATGAAGAAGCGCAGCAGGAAGCCGTAGGCCACGACCCAGCCGACCAGCGCGATTCCGATGCGCCAGTCGATCGAGCCGACCAGCAGGATCGAGCCCGCCACCGAGGCCAGCGCGAAGAGGATCGCCTGCACCACTTCCGAGATCACGTCGTTCAGCGCCCGCGCGGTCTGCATCTCCTTCTGCGAGATGCGCCCGGCGAAATCGTTGTCGAAGAAGGTGACGGAATGGCCCAGCGTATAGCGGTGCACCCGGCTCAGGATGAGGTTGAACACGTTGGGCTGCATCACCACCGACTGCACGAAGGCCGACAGCCCCGCGATCACGGGTCGGATAACGATGAAGAACACCGCGCAGAACAGCAGGAAGGGCCAGTGGTCGGCAAAGACCGTGCTGGCCGAACTGTCTAGCGTGCGGTCGATCACGTCGCCCAGCAGCTTCGCGGTCAGCACCTCGAAAGCACCACCGGTGGCCGAGAGCAGCGCCGCCGGGATCAGCACCGGCCACGCGCCACGCAGCGCCCAGCCGATGAAACGCCCCAGGGTCTGGGGCGGCGGCGTCTCGGCGCGGGAAAACGGGTCGATGATGTCGGACAGGCTCATTCAGCCGCCTCCGTGTCTGGATCGATAAAGCCACCGGATTGGCGGGCCCAGAACTGCGCATATAGCCCCTGACGCTGCAAAAGCGCGTCGTGGCTGCCTTCCTCCACGATCCGCCCGCCATCGAGCACGAGGATGCGATCCATCTGCGCGATGGTCGACAGCCGGTGCGCGATGGCGATCACCGTCTTGCCCTCCATCATGCCGTAGAGCGTGTCCTGAATCGCCGCCTCGACCTCGCTGTCGAGCGCCGAGGTGGCTTCGTCGAGCAGCAGGATCGGCGCATCCTTGAGGATCACCCGCGCCAGCGCCACCCGCTGCCGCTGCCCGCCGGACAGCTTCACGCCGCGCTCGCCCACATGGGCGTCATAGCCGGTGCGGCCCTGCGGGTCCTGCAGGGTCAGGATGAACTCGTGCGCCTGCGCCTGCTTGGCCGCGGCGATGATCTGGTCCTCGGTGGCGTCGGGGCGGCCATAGAGCAGGTTGTCGCGCACCGAGCGGTGCAGCAGCGCGCTGTCCTGCTGCACCATGCCGATGGCGCGGCGCAGGCTGTCCTGCTGCACCTCCGAGACGTTCTGACCGTCGATCAGGATGGCGCCCTTCTCGGCGTCGTAGAAGCGCAGAAGCAGCTTCACGAGGGTCGATTTGCCGGCCCCCGAGCGTCCCACCAGCCCGATCTTCTCACCCGGCGCGATGGTCAGCGAGATGTCCTCGAGCCCGCCACTGCCGCGCCCGTAATGGTGGGTCAGGTGATCGAGCCGGATCTCGCCCTTGCTGAGGGTCAGCGGCCGGGCCTCCGGCCCGTCGACGAGGCTGATCGGCTGGGCGATGGTCTCCATCCCCTCGGCCACCACGCCGAGCTGGCGGAAGAAGGTGGTCAGCGCCCACATGATCCAGCCGGTCATGGCGTTGAGCCGAAGCGTCAGCGCCGTCGCCGCCGCCACGATCCCGACACTCGCCGCGCCCTGCATCCAGAGCAGGAAGCCCCAGCCCACGACACCGACGATCAGCAGGCCGTTGAGCATCACGAGCGCCAGATCCATGATGGTGTAGAGCCGCATCTCCTTCTGGAACGTCTCGCGCGCGACGTCGATCGCCTCCTTGGCGTAGTCGAGCTCCTGCCGGTCCTGCGCGAACATCTTGACGGAGTGGATGTTGGTATAGGCATCCACCACGCGCCCGTTGACGAGGCTGCGCGCATCCGAGGCGGCCTTGGAGGCCGGCCCGACCCTGCGGATCGTCCAGCGCATCAGCACCGCGTAACCGGCAAACCACAGCACCAGCGGCAGCAGAAGGCGCGGGTCGGCATCGGCCAGCAGCACCGCCGCGCCGAGCACGTAGGCCAGCGAGAAGGTGATCGCGTCGAAGACCTGGAACACCGCCTCGCCGGCGGCGGGCGGGGTCTGCATGATGCGGTTCGCGATACGCCCGGCGAAGTCGTTCTCGAACCAGCCGATCGACTGGCGCAGCACCTGCGCATGGGCCCGCCAGCGGATCAGGATGCCGAAGCTCGGCATGATGGCGTTGTTGAGCACCAGCACGTCGAGCGCCTGGATCAGCGGGCGCAGCAACAGGATGAACAGGCCGATCAGGATCAGCGTCGTGCCATGCGCCTCCCAGACCTGCGCCGGATCGCCGGAGAGGATGTCCACCACCCAGCCCATTGCCCAGATCAGCCCGATCTCGACCGAGGCCACCGCGACCGAGAGGATCGTGGCCCAGATGAACAGCTTTCGGAACGGCTTGGCGTAGTCCATCAGGAACGGCAGCAGCTTGGTCGGCGGCCGGTCCGTCGGGGTATAAGCCACGTAGGGATCTACGAGATTTTCGAAGAAACGGAACATGTTGGGAATCCTGTCGCGTGCGGGCGCAGTCTCCCCGATTCCCTACAGGAAGACCATGACGGAAAACCCGGCCAGCGCGACCGCCATGACGCGGGTGAAGATCCGCCACGCGGCGGGCGTTGTGAGCAGGTAGGTGAGCAGCGCACCGGCGCTGGTCCAGAACAGGCAGCAGACCAGATTGAGACCCGAGAACGCGGTGCCGAGCCGCACCGCCTCCCACCACGGCCCCGCGGTGCCGGGATAGGCCGAGGCCGCGGCCAGCGCCACCGCCCAGACCTTGGGGTTCACCCACTGGAACAGCACCGCCTCGATCAGGGTCATCGGGCGGTCCCGCTCGGCCTTGCCCTTGCGCCGGTCCGAGTGCCACAGCCCCCACGCCATGTAGAGCATCCAGCAACTGGCGGCGATCTTCAGCACCAGTTCCAGCACCGGCGCGCGTTGCAGCAGCGCCGCGATGCCCAGCCCGGTCAGCCCGGCGGTGATCCCCACGCCGAGCACCACGCCGAAGAGATGCGGCAGCGTGCGGCGGACGCCGAAGCGCGCGCCCGAGGCGGTGAGCAGGATCACGTTGGGGCCGGGCGAGAACAGGCCGAAGAAGACGAAGCCGTAGAGCGGGTCGATGGTCATGGTCAGGGGATCACTTCAGAAGGTCGGCCTTGGTCAGGGTGAAGCCCGACTCGATCCAGCGCCGCTCTCGCGCGCGCAGCTCATCGCCCAGCGCCGGTCCCTCGAAGGCAGGCATCAGGTCTTGCGCCCGGATCGGCAGCTTGGCCCCTGCCCCGGCGGCGATCTGCGTCCCGAGATCGTGGGGCAACGGCTGGCCGAGGCTCGCAGAGCGCAAGGCCGCCACGCCGCGCGCCATCGCCGCGCCGTGGCGATAGGCGATCTCGGCATAGCCTGCGCTGTCGGAGATCAGGCTCTGATACGCGTCGAGATGCTTCTGCCGCGCCTTCGAGAGCCGCAGGCTGCGGGCGTCAAAAAAGCCCATCACCGCGAGCCTGCGCATCGGCTCGGGCGGCAGCGCCGCGCGTTCCTCGAGCGCCACCAGCGGCACCAGCATCCGCGACGTGGCACCGGGCAGCACCCGTGCCAGAACACCGACCTGCTCCATCACCGCCACCGACGGTGCGGGATCCGGGGCCGAGAGCAGGCGCGTGATCTCGTGCCCGATCCGCTCGGCAGAGAGCGCGGCAAGCCCGTCGAGGTTGGCGGCGATGCCCGCCAGCGCGTCTTCATCGACACCGGCCTCCGGGTCGCCGTACCACGCGTGAAATCGGAAGAAGCGCAGGATGCGGAGGTAATCCTCGCGGATGCGATCCCCGGCGTCGCGGATGAAGCGCACCCGGCGGGCCTGAAGATCCGGCAGGCCGTTGAGCGGGTCGCGCATCGCGCCGCGCGCATCGGCATAAAGCGCGTTCATGGTGAAGTCGCGCCGCGCCGCATCCTCGTCGATGGTGTCGGAAAAGCGGACCACGGCGCGCCGGCCATCGGTCTCGACATCGGCGCGGAAGGTGGTGACCTCGTAGCCGATGCCGTCAGCGACAACGGTCACCGTGCCATGGTCGATCCCCGTCGGCACCGGCTTCAGCCCGGCGGCCTTGGCGAGCGCGACAACCGTGTCGGGGCGGGCATCGGTGGCGATGTCCACATCGGCCACCGGCGCGCCCAGAAGCGCGTTGCGCACGCAGCCGCCCACCGCGAAGGCCGCGTTGCCGGCCTGCTCGAGCATCGCCAGAACCGCCTGCGTCGACGCGCGGCTGAGCCACTCCCCCCCGACCTGAGTCACGACGAGATCCGTCCGGCCAGAACGCGCAGCATCCGCGCGGTGGCCCCCCAGATGTAATAGGGCCCGAACGGTGCGGTGTAGTAGTAGCGCCGCTGCCCACGCCAGCGCCGCCACTGGATGCTGTAGCGCGCCGGATCGGTGACGTGATCAAAGGGCACGCGGAAGATCTCGGCGACCTCGCCGGGCTCGGCTACGGGAACGAACGCGTCCCGGACAAGGCCCACCACGGGCGTGGCGAGGAACCCGGTCACCGTCTCGTGCGGGGCCATGGTGCCCACGAGCTCGACCATCTGGCGCGGCAGGCCGACCTCTTCATGCGCCTCGCGCAGGGCGGCGTCGACCGGACCGTCATCGACGGGATCGACCTTGCCACCGGGAAAGGCGATCTGCCCGGGATGATGCTTGAGCCGCGACGACCGCTTGGTCAGCAGCAGCTCGAGCCCGTCCCTGCCGGGCAGGAACGCGGCCAGCACACCGGCTGGCCGCAGCTTGCGATCGGGGGGCAGCACGGTCTCGGGGTTCAGATCGAAATCCGATGACGGGGTGTGCTCCCCCGTCACCGCCCGGCGCAGGGCCGCGATCTGATCCTCCGTCCGGCTCACTTCTTCGCCTCGAACCCCACGCTTTCGGGATCGAGTTCGTAATGCGCGCCGCAGAACTGGCAATCGGCGGTGACGATGCCGTCATCGGTGGTCATCTTCTCGATGTCGTTGGCCGAGTAGATCGACAGCGACTGGCGCACCCGGTCTTCCGAACAGGTGCAGCCGAAGCGCACCGGCTGCGCGTCGAACACCCGCGGTTGCTCCTCGTGGAACAGGCGCACAAGCAGGTCGGTCGGCGGCAGGTCCGGGCCGATCAGCTCCAGCTCGTCGACGGTGTCGACGTGGAAGTTCACCCGGCGCCAGTTCTCTTCCTCGTCACCATCGACCAGGTCCTCGGCGCGCAGCAGGCCGTTCTCGCCCGAGCCGCCCTCGCCGCTCTGGGCAAAGGGCGAGGCCTTGGGCATGGTCTGGATCATCATGCCACCGGCGCGCCACTCGCCCGTCCCATCGGCCCGCAGGGCGCGACCGTAATTCAGCGCAAACCGTGTCGGAAGCTGCTCGGACTGGGCGAAATAGGCCTCGGCGCAGGCCGCCAGAGATCCCCCGGCGAGCGGCGTGATGCCCTGGTAGGGTGTGGTGCCCTTGCCCTGGTCGATCAGGATCGCGAAATAGCCGTCCTCGAGCTGCTCGAACGCGGGCGCGTCGGAGACCTTCTCGGGGTCGTAGCTGGCATAGGCCCGAATACGGGCGGGCTCGCCCTCCTTGGCGGGGGCGAAGTAATCGGTGGCGATCATCCGGAGCGCGCCGCGGGTCTGGACCTGAAGCGAGAGCTTCCAGCGCAGCTTCACCGTCTGTCCGATCAGGGCCGTGAGCAGCGCCATCTCTGCCACCAGCGCCTCGACCGGCGCCGGGTAGTCGTGCTGGCTCAGGATGCCGTTGAGCACGCCGTCAAGCCGCGCGACACGGCCCCGGATGTCGGAGAGGTCAAGCTGAAACGGAAGGACGGTGTCGTCCCAGGCAAGTTTGCTGCCGATGGTCATGGGGTTTCCTTATTTGCCGGGCGTTGGCATACCGGCACCATATAGGCAGGACAAGGCAGGAACCAAGGGGGCCTCCAATGATCGCACGCTATGGCCAGCCGCCCGAATCCGGGCGGCAATATACACTGCGTCCGGGGGCTTATGCGATCCTGCCCCGCGACGGAGCGCTGCTGCTCACTCACCAGACCGACCCCTGGCCCGAATTCCAGCTTCCCGGCGGCGGCATCGATCCCGGCGAATCGCCGACCGAGGCGCTGCATCGCGAGGTGATGGAAGAGACCGGCTGGCGCATCGCCTGGCCGCGCCGCCTCGGCGCCTTCCGGCGCTTCACCTACATGCCGGACTACGATCTCTGGGCCGAGAAGCTGTGCATCATATACATGGCGCATCCGGTGCGCCCGCTCGGCCCCCCGAGCGAGCCGGGCCACAGCGCGCATTTCGTGGCGCCCGATCTGGCGGCAGACCTCCTCGGCAATCCCGGGGATTGCGATTTCGTGCGGCGCTTCGCGCTTTAGGCCCCTTTCAAGGCCCGTCGTATTCCACCAGCGCCGCCGAGACATCATCCTCGAGCGGGTGTCCCGGCGGCGTGAGCCGGCTCAACCGCCAATAGAGATCGTCGAGAAACTCGGTCCCCCGCGCTGCGAGGCAGGCGCGTACCAGTTCGATCAGACCGTGATCGGTGAGCATTCCACCACCGCTCAGCCGCGCCTCGGTCATGCCGTCGGAATAAAGCAGGATGCGGTCCCCGGGCGCCAGAGACAGGCGCGTTTCCTCGTAGCAGGCATCGGGCAGCAGCCCGACCGGCAGACTGCCCACGCCGACATACTCCATGCTGCCATCGGCACGGATCAGCAGCGGCGGCGGGTGGCCGGCACGCACCAGCGTGACCAGCCCCGAGCCCTGCTCGAGCGTCAAATAGGCCATCGTGAGGTATTCGAGCACCCCGGGATCCGCCGAGAGCCGCTGGTTCAGACGCATCGCCACCACCCTGGGCGGGCAGAAGCTCATCTGTCTGTCGCGCCGCCGTTCGAGTGCGATGTTCTGATCCGGGAAATCCCCGCCGAGATAGCCCGCCACCCGCGCCGTCATCATCGCCGAGGTGATGCCGTGGCCCGACACATCGATGCAGTACACCCCGACGCCCGTGGAATCGGGGCTGAACATCCCCACAAGATCGCCCCCCACATGGCCGCAGGGTTTCAGAAGCAGGCTGACGCTGGCGGTGCGGAAGCGCTGGAACCGGCGCGGCACCAGCGCCTCCTGGATGGTGCGCGCCTGTCGCAGGTCGCGGTCGATGGCATCATAGGCCCGGCGCAGCTTGGTCAGCGTCTCGGCCAGCTGGCGCTGGGTCGCCAGCAGCCGCGCGCCGGCATTGATCCGGGCGCGCAGCTCGTCCGAGCTGACCGGTTTGGTCAGGAAGTCGTCCGCCCCGGCATCGAGTCCGCGCACGATGGCGCCGCGCTCGTTCTTCGAGGTCAGCAGGATGAAATAGCCGTAATCGTCGCGCGGCAGCTTGCGGAACCGGCGGCAGAGCTCGAGCCCGTCCATCCCCGGCATCATCCAGTCCGACAGAACCGCGTCGAAGGCTGTCTTCTCGCAGAGCGCCAGCGCCTCGGCGCCGCTTTCCGCCTGCCACACCTCGAAGCCCCAGTGCCGCATCATCGCGGCGAGGATCTTGAGCTGCACGACGCTGTCGTCGACCAGCAGGATGCGCCGCAGCGTGGCACCCGAGGAGCTCGGGTCGGGAATGTCGGTGCGATCCGGATGCAAGCGCGGTCCTCGCTCGGGCAGGTTGCCGCTGTCTAGCGGATCGACCCTAACGCTTCGTTTCAAATGGTCCGATGTCCGGACCCGCGCTGCGAAAGGGTTTCTTCACTCCCTGCCGTTATCCCGGGTTCAGGAGGTGACGTATGATCGACTGGACGCGCGTCGCGGAACTCCGCGATGAAATCGGAGTGACGGATTTCGACGAGGTGATCCCGCTCTTCCTGCAGGAGGTCGAGGCCACCCTTGCCGGCCTGCCTGTATGTCTGCACAGCCCGCCAGAGGCCGAAGCGGCGCTGCATTCGTTGCGCGGCTCTGCGCTCAATCTGGGATTCTCGGCCTTCGCGGCGCTCTGTGACACGTACGAAGACGCCGCGCGCGCGGGCCAGACCGCCGGGATCGACGTGGCCCGCATCGCCGGGGTGTACGAGCAGAGCCGCGAAGCCTTCCTGCGCGAGCTGCCGAACCAGATCGCCGCCTGAGCGCCGCCGCGCGTCTGCGGAGGGTACGGCAGGTGGCCTTGCAACCGGGCCGAAATGGCCCGGAGGCCGCTTAGATCAGGAACTGCGCCAGCACCTCGTCATCGGTGATGTCGCGATAGGTGTAGCCATGCGAGTCGAGCTTGCGGAACAGCTCGTCGAAATGCACCGGGTCGGACGTCTCGATCCCGATCAGCACCGAGCCGAAATTGCGCGCCGATTTCTTCAGGTACTCGAACCGCGCGATATCGTCCTCGGGCCCGAGGAAGCCAAGGAAGTCCTTCAGCGCCCCCGGCCGCTGCGGCAGCCTCAGGATGAAGTACTTCTTCACCCCCGAATAGCGCTGCGCCCGCTCCTTGACCTCCGGCAGACGCTCGAAATCGAAATTGCCGCCAGAGGTCACGCAGACCACGGTACGGCCGCGGATCGACTGGCCCAGATCCTTGAGCGCATCCACCGCCAGCGCGCCCGCAGGCTCGAGCACCACGCCCTCGACATTGAGCATCTCGAGCATGGTGGTGCAGAGCCGGTCCTCGCTGATGGTCAGCGTGTTGGCCAGCCCCACGCCCTGGAGCCGCGCAAAGGTCTTCTCACCGATCTTGGCCACGGCGGCGCCATCGGCGAAGTTGTCGACCCGCTCAAGCGGCACCGGGTGGCCCGCCCGCAGCGCCGCCTGCAGGCAGGCGCCGCCCCGCGGCTCGACGAAGGTGTACTGGCAGTCATTACCGAAATAGCTCAGCACCCCCGAGCCAAGGCCGCCGCCGCCCACCGGGATCACCACGTGATCCGGCACCCGGCCAAGCTGGCCCTCGGTCTCGACCGCGACGCTGGCCTGTCCCTCGATCACGTCCTCGTCGTCGAAGGGCGACAGGAAATGCCCGCCCTTCTCGGCGCAGAAGGCCTGCGCGGCGGCGAGCGTGTCGTCGAAGTAATCGCCGGTCATCACCAGCTCGACCGCGTCTCCGCCGAACATCCGGGTCTTCTGGATCTTCTGGTCCGGGGTCGTCACCGGCATGAAGATCACGCCCTTCTTGCCGAACTGGCGGCACATGAAGGCCACGCCCTGCGCGTGGTTGCCGGCGCTGGCCGCAACGAAGAGCTCGGCCTCGGGCCGCTTGCGCATGGCGTTGAAGGCGCCGCGCAGCTTGTAGCTGCGCACCGGGCTCAGATCCTCGCGCTTGAGCCAGACATCGGCGCCGAAACGCTCGCTGAGATGGGCGTTGCGCAGAAGCGGTGTCTCGGGGAAGACCTCGCGCATCGCCAGTGCGGCGGCGCGAGCCTTGTCTTGAAAGCTGTCCATGGCCGAGAGTTGGCGCATCGTTCCCGACAAGGCAAGCCTAGTCGAGCGACCGCCCCTCGACAAAATACCCGTAAAGCGAGGTGAGCACCGAAATGCCGATCATCGTCGCGAACCAGTTGACGACGATGGAGTAGATCAGGCTGATCACCGAGCTGCTGTTGCCGTCGATCATCGCCGGCACGCTGATAAGGAACTGTCCCGCCATGACGAGCAGCGCCAGCACGAGGATCGCCTTGTCGTCCTTGCCGGTGGCCTGCCACGATTCGCCAAGGCTCATCTTTTCGCCAAGTGCTGCCGCCGGCAGGATCAGCCCGATGCGGAAGAAGACGTAGCTGGCCAGCCCCACCAGCCCGAAGGCCACGAGCCCGACCAGCCCGGGGGCCGACATCGCCACGCCCATCGCCAGCCCGCCGATCACCGCGATGCCAAGCCCGATGAGCAGGCCGATGACGATGGACCGGCCGAGATAGCTCAGAATCTCGGAGCCGTGCCACGCCGGCAGCCAGCCGCGCGGTGTTTCCCCGGTCAGCACGAAGCGGTGCCAGCCGACGGCGATCCACAGGCTCGCCACCAGTGCAAGGATCATCAGGAAGAGCAATTCTCCGACCGCCGCCGGCGCCGCGGTGGGATCGGCGCCCATGGGATCGGCCTGCGGCATCATGAAGGTCACGATCTGCGACACCGCCTGCAGCAGGTAGAGCACCGCCGAGATGCGCACCGCCGGACCGAGGTTGTCCAGCACCATCCGCACCGAATGCATGAAGATCTTCCAGCCCATCACCCTGCCCATCTTTTCGCCGCCTCCCGGCAGGGCTAGCACAGCCCGGGGGGGCGTCAACGCCCGATCCTTGCCCCTGCGTCGAAAAGGCGGTAACTCGCGCTGCAGTTTGCACGTGAGGAAAACCCAGATGTCCGCGCCCAAGAAAGTCGTCCTGGCCTATTCCGGTGGCCTCGACACCTCGATCATCCTGAAATGGCTCCAGACGGAGTATGGCTGTGAGGTCGTCACCTTCACCGCCGATCTCGGCCAGGGAGAAGAGCTCGAACCGGCCCGCAAGAAAGCCGAGATGCTGGGCGTGTCCGAGGTCTATATCGAGGATCTCCGAGAGGAGTTCGTGCGCGACTTCGTGTTCCCGATGTTCCGGGCTAACGCGCTGTACGAGGGTCTCTACCTGCTGGGCACCTCGATCGCGCGGCCGCTGATCTCCAAGCGGCTGGTCGAGATCGCCGCCGCCGAGGGCGCCGACGCGGTGGCCCACGGTGCCACCGGCAAGGGCAACGACCAGGTGCGCTTCGAGCTGGCCTGCTACGCCCTGAACCCCGACATCAAGGTGATCGCGCCGTGGCGTCTGTGGGATCTCACCTCGCGCACCCGGCTGATCGACTTCGCCGAGAAGAACCAAATCCCGATCGCCAAGGACAAGCGCGGCGAGGCGCCTTTCTCGGTCGATGCCAACCTGCTGCACACCTCCTCCGAGGGCAAGGTACTCGAAAACCCGGCCGACGAGGCGCCCGATTACGTGCTGCAGCGCACCGTGCCGGTCGAGCAGGCGCCCGATGAGCCCGAGTTCATCGAAATCGGCTTCGAGAAGGGCGACGCGGTGTCGATCAACGGCGAGGCGATGTCGCCGGCCACGATCCTGACCCGGCTCAACGAGCTTGGCGGCAAGCACGGCATCGGCGTTCTCGATCTCGTCGAGAACCGCTTCGTCGGCATGAAGTCGCGCGGCATCTACGAGACCCCGGGCGGCACCGTGCTTCTCGAGGCGCATCGCGGCATCGAGCAGATCACCCTCGATTCCGGCTCCGGCCACCTCAAGGACTCGATCATGCCGCGCTATGCCGAGCTGATCTACAACGGCTTCTGGTTCTCGCCCGAGCGCGAGATGCTGCAGGCGCTGATCGACAAGAGCCAGGAGCACGTGACCGGCACCGTGCGTCTCAAGCTCTACAAGGGCGTGGCCCGCACCGTGGCGCGCTGGTCCGAGCACTCGCTCTATTCGGAGGCCCACGTGACCTTCGAGGACGACGCCGGCGCCTACAACCAGGAAGACGCCAAGGGCTTCATCCAGCTCAACGCGCTGCGCCTGAAACTGCTGGCGGCGCGCGACCGCCGCTTCAAAGGCTGAGCCAGGCCTCAGACGCCTGAAAAGATTGCCCCGCCGGACATGCCTCCGGCGGGGATATTTTTTGCCAGAAGAAGACAGGGGCGCCGCGCCCGCTCTTCTCTGGTTTCGAAATACCTCGGGGGAGTCCGCGCGCCAGCGCGGGCGGGGGCAGCGCCCCCCATCTGCCGAGGCCGGGGGACCTGTCCGGCGCTCAGGCCGTGCCGCCCTCGGCCGAGAGCAGATGCGCCGAGACCCCCATGGAGTTCAGCGCGGCCTCCCATTTCGAGGCGTCGGCGGTCTCGAAGATCAGGTCGGGCGTGGCATCGCAGACCAGCCAGCCATTCGCCGCCAGCTCCTCCTCGAGCTGCCCCGGCCCCCAGCCGGCATAGCCCAGCATCGCCATCCACTGCGCCGGCCCGTCGCCGCGCGCGATGGTCTCGAGCACGTCCAGCGTGCCGGTCATCGAGAAGCCGTCATTGACCTGCAGCGTGGTCAGCCCGGACATGTAGTCGGGCGAGTGCAGCACGAAGCCGCGCCCCATTTCCACCGGGCCGCCGAAATGCACCTGCCGCGGCCCGAGCCCCGGCGCGGGAGTGATCGAGAGCTGCTCGAGCAGCGCCCCCATGCTCACATCCGCCGAGGGCTTGTTCACGATCAGCCCCATCGCCCCCTCTTCGGAGTGGGCGCAGAGATAGATCACCGAATGCTCGAAGCGCGGATCGCCCATGCCGGGCATGGCGATGAGGATCTTACCGGTGAGATCGGTCGGCTCGGGGGCGCTGTCCATAAGAGGGCTTTCCGTACAAGGTCTTCCTTCAACATGGCGCCCGCCCCCGCGCGAGACAAGGGAGGAGGTGCAACAGATCGAACCGGACACGACAGGCTCGACTCAATGTGACTTGGCATTTCAGCCCCGACTCGCCATGTGATTTCCCATGTTGCGCCGTCTGACCTCAGCCCTCGCCACCTGTCTGGCCCTCTTTCTGCCCGCCGCCCCTGCGCTCGCACAGGAGCCGGTGGAGGCGCAGCTTTTGCCCGGATGGCGGCTGCCCAACGGCGATCACGTGGCCGCGCTGCACCTGTCGCTCGCGCCCGGCTGGAAGACCTACTGGCGCGCACCCGGCGATGCCGGCATCCCGCCGTCCTTCGACTGGGCCGGCTCCGAGAATGCCGGCGGGATCGATGTGCTGTGGCCGACACCGCACGTGTTCTGGCAATCGGGAATGCGCTCGGTCGGCTACAAGGACGAGCTCGTGCTGCCGCTGCGCATCACGCCGCGCGGCGATGGCCCGATCGCGCTCAGGACCGAGATGCAGCTCGGGCTGTGCAAGGACATCTGTCTGCCGCACACGCTCCGGATCAACGCCACGCTGCCCGAAGGCGGCGCTCCCGACCCACGCATCGCCGCCGCCATGGCCTCGGCGCCGTTCTCCGAGGCCGAGGCCTCGGTCCGCGCGGTTCGCTGCACCGTCAGCCCCGCCAAGCGCGGCCTCAAGCTCCGCGCCGAGATCGACATGCCGGCGGCCGGCGGCGAGGAAGAGGCGGTGGTCGAGAGCGGTCAGCCGACGGTCTGGGCCGCAGAGCCCGAGACCCATCGCGAAGGCGGCACCCTGGTGACCGAAACCAAGCTCGTGCACATGGACGGCAAGCCGTTCATGCTCGACCGCTCGCGTCTGCGCATCACCGTGCTCGGCAAGAGCCACGCGGTCGATATCCAGGGCTGCGATAGCTGATACGTCCGGGCGCAGGCCCGCTGCCAGAGCCCTGCGCGCCCGGCCTCAGGCCGACCCGGAGCGCCGGCTGAGCGCGAAGGCCAGCGCGGAGATGGCCCAAAGCACCAGCACCGCAGCGCTGACCCCGCCCGCGAAGAGCAGGAAGCCCGCCATCATCGGCGACAGCATCGCGAGCCCCGGCAGCGCCAGCGGCGGCCAGAGCGCCCCGGTCACCGCGGCATAGCCCATGGTCGCGGCAAGCCAGCACAGCACGCCCGCGAACGCCGCCAGCATCAGCGCGCGCACGCCGGCGTGGCGAAAGCGCAACCCGCGGCGGAATGCAGCCACGTGGCGCGCGATGTCGTGCTGAACGGCGATCAGCGCCGGCACCACCAGCAGCACCAGCACCATGCCGAACCCCAGCCCGTAGCACAGGGTGATCACCGTGGGCTTGAGGAACTGCGCGTCCGCCGAGCGCTCGTAGAGCAGCGGCGCGAGGCCGAGCACGGTGGTGGCGGTGGTCAGGAACACCGGACGCAGGCGGTCAGCGGCACCATCGACGATGGCCTGAAGGATGCCACGGTCTGGCGCGTACTCGTCGATCTGCGTCACCAGCACGATGGAGTCGTTGATGATGATGCCAGTCATGCCCAGCAACCCGACCACCGTGAACATCGACAGCGGCACCTCCCACGCCGCGTGGCCGTAAATCGTGCCGACCAGCCCGAAGGGGATGATCGACATCACCACCAGCGGGCGGGTCCAGCTGGCAAACACCCACGCCAGCACGAGGTAGATCCCGAGCAAGACCAAAATGAGCCCGGTCAGCGCGTCGGCGAGAAACGCGTCCTCCTGCTCGGAGAGCCCGGAAAGGCGCCACTCGACCTGCCGCGTGGCGGCGATCTCGGGCAGAATCTCCTGCTCGAGCGCCTGCATCACCTCGGTGGCGCGGGCCGGGTCGTCCTCGGAGATGTCGCCGATGACCGAGATCACCCGCAGCCCGTTCTCGCGCCGCACGGTCGAAAAGCCGGTGCTCCGCGAGACGCTGACGATGTCGGCCAGCGGCACGTAGGCGCCGTCGGGGGTGCGCATCTGCATCCGTTCGAGGAAATCCGCGGTCTGCTCGTCCTCGGGCAGCTCGACCCGAATCTCGGCGCTGCGCGGACCGTCGGGATAGGTGGCGGCCTCGATCCCGGCCACACGGTTGCGCAGCACCCGGCCCAGCGCGTCGATGGTGAAGCCCAGCGCCGTGCCCTGCGGCGTCAGCTCGAGCACCAGCTCGTCCATGTCGTAGGACAGGTTGTCCTCGACGCCCGAGACCTCGGGAAAGCGCAGGACGGCCTCCTGCAGGTCGAGCGAGGCGGCCTTGAGCGTGTCGGAGTCGGCCCCGTAGAACTGCACGTCGAGCGCGTCGCCCCCGGGGCCCGAACGCCAGCCGCGGAAGCTGACGATTTCGAGCAGCGGATGCCGCTCGACCGTCTCCTGCAGTTCCGCCACGAAGGCGAAGCTCGAATAGGGCCGCAGGTCGGCATCGATCAGCTCGATCGAGATCGCCCCGAGCTGGTCTTCGTCCTTGTTTTCCGCCCCCGCCAGCGACGGCCCGGAATTGCCGCCGATCTCGGCGATCATGTAATCTATGGGATTGCGCCCGTAGCGCTCTTCATACGCCTGCCCCAGCGCGTCGACGCTTTGCTGCAGCAGGCGCATCTGGGCCAGCGTGTCCTCGCGCGTGGCGCCCGGCGCCATGGCGTAGTTCCCGCTGATCGAGGGCTGCTCTGGCGAGTTGAAGAAGCGCCATTGCACATCGCCGCGGATGAACAGCGCCACCTGCGAGGCGAAGGCCAGCACCGCCAGCGCCAGCACCACGTAGCGCGCCCGGATTACCCCCACCATGAGCGGCCGGAACAGCCGTTCGCGCACCCAGCGGAAGCCGCGGTTCACCAGCCGCGAGGGCAGATCGTACCAGTGCTCTTTCTTGGCCGAGGCGATGGCGTGCGCCATGTGGTTGGGCAGAATCAGGAAGCACTCCACCAGCGAGGCGATCAGCACCATGATGACCGTGAACGGAATGTCCTGGATCATGTCGCCAAAGCGCCCGCCGATGGCGGTCAGGCCGAGGAAGGCGATGATCGTGGTCAGCGTCGAGGAGAACACCGGCAGCGCCATGCGCTGTGCCGCGGTCTCGGCTGCCTGCACCGGGCCAAGCCCGTGCCGAGACATGTGGTCGGCGTGCTCGCCCACCACGATGGCGTCATCGACCAAGATCCCCAGCGTGATGATCAGCGCGAAGAGCGAGATCATGTTGATCGTCAGCCCCGAGGCATACATCAGCGCCAGCGCCGCGAGCATGGCGGTGGGGATGCCCGCCGCCACCCAGATCGCGATGCGCGCGTTGAGGAACAGGAACAGCAGCACGACCACCAGCACCAGCCCCATGGCGCCATTTTCGAGCAGGATGTTGAGCCGCCCCGAGATCGCCTCGGCGCGGGTGCGGATCAGGTCGATCCGCGTGCCCTCGGGCAGCGAGGCCTGAAAGCTGCGCGCGACCTCTTCGACCTGCCGCTGGATCTCGATGGCATCGCCCTGCGCCGAGCGGTCGACCCGCACCGAAATTGCCGGGTTCTCGCCGACGAAATAGGTGCGCGCCCGGTCGATCCCCTCGCGCCGCACGCGTGCCACGTCGCCAATGGTGAGCTTGGTGCCGTCCGCCTCCGAGCGCAGCACGATCGCCGCGATGGCCTCGGCGCTGCGCTTTTCGACCCCGGTGCGCACGCGGGCATTGGCCCCGCTCACGTCGCCGGCCGGGTTGGCGTTGACCTCGCCGGCGATGGCGTCCGAGATCTGCTGCATGGTCACGTCGTGACCGATGAGGTTGCGGGAGGGCACCTCGACCACCACCTGCGGCGCCGCGACACCCCGGATCGTGGTGCGGGTCACGCCTTCGGCAAAGAGCCGGACGACGAACTCGTCGGCAAAGCGGCCAAGCTGGTCCACGGCCACCGGGCCGGTGATCACCACGTCGGTCACCCGGTCGCGCCAGCCCCCGCTGCGAATGGTCGGATCGTCGGCATCCTCGGGCAGGTCGGTGACCGTGTCGATGGCGGTCTCGACATCGTCGACCGCCTTCATCATGTCGTAGCCCGGCTCGAACTCGAGCTCGATCTCGGCGCTGCCCTCGCGCGACATGCTGGAGGTGTCGACCACCCCCTCGACCGCCAGCAGCGTCGGTTCAAGCAGCTGCACGATGCCGGAATCCACATCCTCGGCCCCGGCGCCGTCCCAGCGCACGTTCACCGAGACATCGTCGTCGATCACGTCGGGAAAGAACTGCGCCCGCATGTTCGGACCGGCGAGCAGACCGGCGACCACGAGGATGACCAGAAGCAGGTTCGCCACCGTGGGGTGGCGGGTGAAGTAGCTCAGGATGCCGCTGGCCTGCCCCGGGATCTGGCGCATCGCTCAGCCTCCCATCCGGGCTTCGATGCGCTGCACCACCTGCGCCGGAACCCGGTCCTGCGAGAGCTGCGCGAGGATGCGCGCCTTGTCGCCGTCGGGCAGTTCGTTCGCACCCTCGACAAACGCCATGAGCCGGGCCCGCCGATCGTCGGTCAGTTCGAGCATCTCTGCCTGCGACGGCGGCGCCTCGGGCGTGGCGGCGCCCTTCAGCGGACGCACCTTGATGCCGGCGCCCAGAAGCGGCGTGCGCTGCATCACCACGTCGCGCCCCTCAAGCGCCTCGCCGCGCAGCAGCACGTCGTCGCCCTGACGCCGGACCAGCGTGACCGGCACGTCCTCGAGCCGCTCGTCTTGCCCGACCACCAGCACTGTGCCCGCCGGGTCGAGCGCCGTGGCGGGCAGCCGCGCCACCCGATCGAGCGCCGGCTCGGTCACCTCGACGGTGACGAAATCCCCGGGCTTGAACCCAGCCGCCTGATCGAGCGTGGCATAGAGCACCCGCCCGGTCTGGCCCTCGCCCACCGCCGCCCCCTCGCGCGAGAGCGTGCCCTCGGCCACGAGGTTGCCGCCGTAGAGCTCCAGCCGCGCCGTCACCGGCACCCGCCGCAGCCGCCCGCTGTCGTCAAGCAGGCGTGCGTATTGCAGGGTCGAGACCCGGAAGGCGACCTCGAGCGCATCGGGATCGACCAGCACCGCGAGCTGCTCGTTGGCCGAGACGCGCCGCCCGGCGACCACGGCCACGTCGCTGAGCTGGGCCGCGAAGCCGGCGCGGATTTCGGTCTCGTCAACCCGCCGCTGGGCATCGTCCCGGGCGATCCTTGCGCGGGTCAGGCTGGTCTGCGCCTGATCCACCCGCGCCTCGGCCAGCGCCAGCGACTGCCGCGCCGTGACCACCGCCTGCCGCGCCGACGAGGCGGTGAGCTCCGCCTCCTCGACCGCCGCGGCGGTGCCGACGTCGCGCGCCGCCAGATCGGTCTGGCGCTCGAAGGCGCGTTGCCGCAGCGCCGCCTGCTCCCGTGCCGCCGTCACCGCATCCTGCTCGAGCGTCACCGCCCGGCGCGCCTCGCGCAGCTCGGCCTCGGCATCCACCACGGCGCTTTCGGTGCGGGCCAGCTCGGCTTCCATGTCGGCGGGATCGATGCGCGCCAGCAGCTCGCCCGCCTCGACCCGGCCGCCGTCGACGAAATCCGGGGCCAGATCGACCAGCGTGC
This sequence comes from Salipiger bermudensis, assembly GCF_020171625.1. Lineage (GTDB taxonomy): Bacteria > Pseudomonadota > Alphaproteobacteria > Rhodobacterales > Rhodobacteraceae > Salipiger > Salipiger bermudensis_B. The sequence continues at coordinate 346,617 of NZ_JAIUZY010000005.1, read as the reverse complement.
CCTCGATGGCGCTGCGCAGCTCAAGGGTGCGGCGGCTCTGCACCTCGCCAAAGGCGGTCAGGACCGGCGTCACCGTTTCGAGGCGCGCCGGTGTGACGTTCACCGCGAACACCCGCTCGCGCGCCTCCGGCACGCGCGGCTCGTCGTTCAGCCGCGCCTCGACCGCATCGCGCACCAACGCCCCGGCAAACACCAGGATGCCGAGGGTGAGAGAGAGCAGAAAGAGCCCCACGAGGCTCTGTCGAAGGAAACGCATCCGGTAACTTCCCGTTGTGTCGGGTTCTTGAGACCCTTTCAGCTTATCATATCGGTGCGGTCGCAACCGCGCGCCACCCTGCTCCTACGCGCGACGGCCTCACTTACGTCGCTGGTGCTCGTCGAGACGCGGAAAAATCTCGACGAAATTGCAGGGCCGGTGCCGGTAGTCGAGCTGGAAGGCGAGGATCTCGTCCCACGCATCCTTGCACGCCCCGGTGCTGCCGGGCAGCGCGAACAGATAGGTGCCGCCCGCCACGCCTCCGGTGGCGCGGCTCTGCACCGCGCTGGTGCCGATCTTCTGCATCGAGACGATGGTGAAGACCGTGCCGAAGGCCTCGATCTCCTTCTCGTAGACATCGCGATGCGCCTCGACGGTGACGTCGCGCCCGGTCAGCCCGGTGCCGCCGGTCGACAGGATCACGTCGATGTCGCTGTCGGCGACCCATTCGCGCAGCTGCGCGGCGATCTTGTCGCGGTCGTCGGTGCAGATCGCCCGCGCCGCCAGCGTGTGCCCTGCCGCGGTCAGCCGCTGCACCAGCGTGTCGCCCGAGCGGTCCTCGGCCAGCGAGCGCGTGTCGCTGACGGTGAGCACGGCGATGCGGACGGGAATGAATGGCTTGGTTTCGTCGATGCGGGACATTCCGGGCTTCCGAAGGGGGTCAGTGGCAAGGGGCGGTCACGGGCAGGCGCGGCGTCTCGAAGATCCTGCCGAAGCGCCGCAGGGAGGGATCTTCGGCGATATGCGCGGCAAATGCCAGCGGCGCGGCGTCGCGGCTGGCACACGACAGCGCGAGCGTGGCCCGTTCGCGCGCCAGCGCCGCCCGCATCGCGCGGTGCGCCTGCGCCTCGTCCATCGCCGGAACGGTGTTGGCGGCGAAGAACGCCACCCCGCGCAGAAGCTGCCCGGCCACGCGGTCGCGCTGCGCTTCGGAAAACAGGTCCGGGCAACTCAGCACCGCTGCCGCCGCGGTCACCAGCCGGTCGAGGGCGCAGCCCGCCGGGCCCCAGCCGCTCTGGTCGGTGGCGCGCACCCGCCCGCCACGGCGCTCGACGATCACCGGCCCCGGCAGTTCGAGATGCTCCACCCCCGGCGACGGGTGCTGCACCGCGCCCGCCTCGCGCTCGAAGAGCAGGTCATAATCGATGGCAAAACCCGGCGCCTCGGCACGCGCGCTGCCCGCCACGAGCACCACCGCAAGAGAGGCGGCGCAGAGCCGGCTCACGCCTTGGCCCGGAGCTTTGCCTTGAGTTCCAGCAGGTCGGCCCAGGCCTCGCGCTTCATCTGCGGCTGGCGCAGGAGGTAGGCCGGGTGGAACATCGGCAGCGCCGGCAGGCCCTGCGCCTCGGTCCATTTGCCCCGGAGCCGGGTGATGCCGCGCTTGCCCAGAAGCGCATCGCAGGAGATGTTGCCCATCACCACCAGCACCTCGGGCGCGACCAGCGCGATGTGCCGCTCGAGGAACGGCGTCAGCATGGCGATCTCGTCGGGCCTTGGGTCGCGGTTCTGCGGCGGGCGCCAGGGCAGCACGTTGGTGATATAGACACCCTCCGCCCGCGACAGGCCGATCGCCCCGAGCATCCGGTCCAGAAGCTGTCCGGCCCGGCCGACGAAGGGCTTGCCCTGCAGGTCCTCGTCGCGCCCGGGCGCTTCGCCCACGATCATCACCCGCGCCGGCGCCACACCGTCGCTGAACACGAGGTTGCGCGCGCCGCGCCGGAGCTCGCAATGCTCGAACGCCGCCATCGCCTCGCGCAGGTCGTCGAGCGTGGCCGCCCCCGCGGCGGCCATCTGCGCCACCGCCACCGGGTCCGGCCCCTCTTCGATCCTCGGCGGCGGCATCGCCCCGCCCCCGGCCGGGGCCTGCGTCACCGCGGCGGCGGCCCGGGCGGCCTGCAGCTCGACCTCCACGGCAAAGCGGTCGACCGCCGTCTCGCCGATCGCCTCGTCGGCGCCCAGCTCAAGCTGCCACTCCAGCGCCGCGCGGGCGTAATGCCAGTCCAGTCCCGAATCCATGCAGGCGATCTTAGACCCAGCGCGCGACGGCGGAAATCCCTGCCGTCTTCTCCATGTTTCAAATACTCACGATCCGGCCTCCGCCACGACGCGCACCGCCTCCCGGGCGCACGGGGTGGGTGGGCGGGAGTGTGCCCGGGATGCGGGGCTGCCACTTGTCGCGCCCCCTCCCCCTTCTTATACACGCAGGCAGTCTTTCACGGAGCTCCGCCATGCGTTTCGACCAGCGTCACCTTCTGGGCATCGAGCCCCTGCGCCCCGACGAGATCACCACGCTGCTCGATCTCGCCGACCAGTACGTGACCCTGTCGCGGCGGCGCGAGAAGCACTCCAACGTGCTTTCCGGCCTGACCCAGATCAACATGTTCTTCGAGAACTCCACCCGCACGCAGGCCAGCTTCGAGATCGCCGGCCAGCGCCTCGGGGCGGACGTGATGAACATGGCGATGCAGGCCAGTTCGATCAAGAAGGGCGAGACCCTGATCGACACCGCGCTGACGCTGAACGCCATGCACCCGGATCTGCTGGTGGTGCGCCACCCGCATTCCGGCGCCGTCGACCTGCTGGCCCAGAAGGTCCACTGCGCCGTGCTCAACGCCGGCGACGGCCGTCACGAACACCCCACCCAGGCGCTGCTCGACGCGCTCACCATCCGCCGCGCCAAGGGCCGCCTGCACCGGCTCAACATCGCGATCTGCGGCGACATCGCCCATTCCCGCGTGGCGCGCTCCAACATTCTGCTGCTGCAGAAGATGGAGAACCGCGTCCGCCTCGTCGGCCCGTCGACCCTGATCCCCGCCGGCATGTCCGAGTTCGGCGTCGAGATCTACGACGACATGCGCAAGGGACTCGAGGATGTCGACGTGGTGATGATGCTGCGGCTGCAGAAGGAACGCATGGACGGCGGGTTCATCCCGTCCGAGCGCGAATACTACCACCGCTGGGGACTCGACGCCGACAAGCTCTCCCATGCCAAGCCCGACGCCATCGTCATGCACCCCGGTCCGATGAACCGCGGCGTCGAGATCGACGGCACCATCGCCGACGACATCAACCGCTCGGTGATCCAGGAGCAGGTCGAGATGGGCGTGGCGGTGCGCATGGCGGCGATGGACCTTCTGGCGCGCAACCTGCGGGCCCGACCGACGGAGCTTTCCGCATGACGACGATGCAGATCAACGGCTCCGAGACCGGCACCGTTCGGCTGTTCCACCTCGACCTGCCGCCCGAGGCGGTCGAGCGCTACACCACGCAGGCCGGCACCGGCGAATACCCCCTGCAATACGGCCTCGGCGCCAAGCGCCTGCGCCCCGCCTTCGTCGACGTGGTGGCGATCCGCGATCTCGGCGACATGAGCCTCTCGGCCTATCTCGCCGAGGCCTACCAGCTCACGGGCGCCGATTTCCGCGACATGCGCCCGCGCATCGACGCGCTGCAGGGCCACGTGGTGGTGCTGCCGAGTCAGGCCTTCGACCATGTCGCGCAGGAGCTGACCGTCGCCAGCCCGCTGCGCTGGATCGGCACCTTCCACGAAGAGTCCGCCCGCGGCCGCGGCCCCACGCCGCGCAGCAAGGCCGCGCGCAGCCGCCCCGCCGGCGACGCCGCCGATGCCTCCCCGGACGGGCGTCGGATGCCGCCCCTCGCGATGATCGCGCTCGGGGTGCTGGCGGTGCTGGTGATCGGCTGGCTTGTTCTGGGGCTGACATGACCCCCGGCGGCGCCCCCGTGGCCCGCTTTGCCCCCGACCGCGCCACCTATGTGCAAAGCCACGTGACGCTGGCGGTGCTCGCCATGCCCGCCGCGATGATCCTGCTCTGGCTCACCGGCACGCCGCATGTCTGGACCGGCGCCGTCGGCGCCCTGGCCGCGGTGGCGGCGCGCGGCTGGTACCTGATGTCGGAAGAGCTGGGCCACGTCTGGGAGATGTCTGGCGACACCCTGCACGGCCCGGCGGAGCGCCACGTGGCGCTCGCCGATCTCGCCAAGGTGCGCCGGATCGGCTCCGCCGTGCAGCTGGTCACCCGCGCGGGCGACAAGCACCTGATCAAGTTCCAGCCCGAGCCGGCGGCGGTGGTGGCGCGGATCGAGGCCGCGCGGCCCGCTTCCGGGGCCGGTTGACCCTTTTCCTTTCGCCGCTCTTGCACTACTCCACCCCTGCGCGGGCAGACGCCGCCAACCGCAGAGACTGACCGGGAACCGCACCGCATGACCGCAACGCTCCTCACCAATGCCCGCCTGATCGACCCGGACGCCGATACCGTCACCGAAGGCGCCGTGCTGCTGCGCGACGGTCTCATCGCCGAGATCTTCGACCAGCCCGAGCCGCAGGTCGCCGATGCCGACCGCATCGACGCGGGCCGCGCCTTCCTCGCGCCGGGCATCGTCGATATCGGCGTCAAGGTCGGCGAACCGGGCGACCGGCACAAGGAAAGCTACAAGACCGCGGGCCTCGCCGCAGCGGCTGGCGGCGTGACAACCATCGTCACCCGCCCCGACACCGACCCGGCGATCGACACGCCCGAGGTGCTCGAGTTCATCCGCGACCGCGCCGAGGATGACGCGCCGGTCAACGTGCTGCCGATGGCCGCGCTGACCAAGGGCCGCGCCGGGCGCGAGATGACCGAGCTCGGCTTCCTGCTCGATGCCGGCGCCGTGGCCTTCACCGATTGCGACCACGTGGTCACCGACACCAAGGTGCTGTCGCGCGCCCTGACCTATGCCCGCTCGCTCGGCGCGCTGGTGATCTGTCACCCGCAGGATCCCGGCCTGTCGAAGGGGGCCGCCGCCACCTCCGGCAAATTCGCCTCGCTGCGCGGCCTGCCCGCGGTCTCGGCCATGGCCGAGCGCATGGGGCTCAACCGCGACCTCGCGCTCGTCGAGATGACCGGGGTGCGCTACCACGCCGACCAGATCACCACCGCCCGCGCCCTGCCGGCGCTGGAGCGGGCCAAGAAGAACGGCTTCGACGTCACAGCCGGGACCTCGATGCACCACCTGACGCTCAACGAACTCGACGTCTCGGACTACCGCACCTTCTTCAAGGTCAAGCCGCCGCTGCGCTCGGAGGAAGACCGGCAAGCCACGGTCGAGGCCGTGCGCTCGGGGCTGATCGACATCATCGGTAGCTTCCACACGCCGCAGGACGAAGAGTCCAAGCGCCTGCCCTTTGAGGAGGCCGCCTCGGGCGCTGTGGGGCTCGAGACCATGCTGCCGGTGCTGTTGCGGCTCTACCATTCCGGCGAGCTCGAGCTGCCGACGCTGTTCCGCGCGCTGTCGCGCAACCCCGCCAAGCGGCTGGGTCTCGCCTCGGGTCGCATGGCCAAGGGCGCACCCGCCGATCTGGTGCTGTTCGACGCCGACAAGCCCTTCGTGCTCGACCGCTTCAAGCTGCAGTCGAAGTCCAAGAATACACCGTTTGATGGCGCCCGGCTTCAGGGTAAGGTCCTTGCGACCTTCGTCGCCGGAACCGCTGTCTACCGGAGCGCCTGATGCTGCCCGACCTCACCACCGCCCCGATCCTGCTGCTGCTCTGGGCCGTCATCGGCTACCTGCTGGGCTCGATCCCGTTCGGGATGCTGCTCACCCGCGCCATGAAGCTCGGCGATCTGCGCAGTATCGGCTCGGGCAATATCGGCGCCACCAACGTGCTGCGCACCGGCAACAAGGCCGCCGCCGCGGGCACGCTGTTGCTCGATGGCGGCAAGGGCGCCGTGGCGGTGCTGCTGGCGCGCTGGCTGGCCGGAGAGGACGCGGCGCAGCTTGCCGGTCTGGCCGCCTTCCTTGGCCATTGCTACCCGGTCTGGCTGCGCTTCAGGGGCGGCAAGGGGGTGGCCACCTTCCTCGGCCTGATGCTGGCTCTGAGCTGGCCCGTCGGCCTGATGTGCTGCGCCACGTGGCTCGCGGCGGCGGCGCTGTCGAGCATTTCCAGCGTCGGCGCGCTGGTCGCGGCGCTGATGTCGACCGCGTGGATGATCCTTCTGCGCGAATACGAGCTGACCGCCCTGACCGTGGCGCTGACCATCGTGATCTTCTGGCGCCACCGCAGCAACATCGCGCGCCTACGCGCCGGAACCGAGCCGCGCATCGGCAAGAAGAAGACCGGCTGATCCGCACTCGCCGTTTCCGGACCTCATTGCCGGCGCAGGCTCGCCCCGGGCGGGCGGCCGCGCTATGCTCGACCCATGCTGGATTTCGACACATGCAACGCCGCCAGGATGCGCCGCGACCCCGCCTATGACGGGGTGTTCTTCACCGCCGTGCGCACCACCGGCATCTACTGCCGCCCGGTCTGCCCGGTGCGGCCTCCGCTGACCAAGAACGTGTCCTTCTTCCCCAGCGCCGCCAGCGCCGAGCGGGCCGGCTACCGCCCCTGTCTGCGCTGCCGCCCCGAGACCGCGCCGTTCTCGCCGGCGTGGAACGGCACCCGCACCACCGTCGCGCGCGCCCTTCGGCTGATCGAGGACGGCGCGCTCGACACCGGCACCGTGACGGACCTCGCGGCACGGCTGGGCATCGGGCCGCGCCACCTCGCCCGGCTCTTCGCCGAGCAGGTCGGCGCCTCGCCCCTGCAGGTGGCCCAGACCAGGCGGGTGCAGCGCGCCAAGCGGCTGCTGAACGACAGCGACCTGCCGATGACCGAGATCGCCTCGCGCGCGGGCTTCGGCAGCCTGCGCCGCTTCAATGCCGCGATCTCAGCGCTCTACGGTCGCCCGCCCTCGACGCTGCGAAAGCCCGCCCCATGAGCCTGCGCTACTGCCACCACGACAGCCCCGTCGGCCCCCTGCTACTGGCCGGAGACGGCACCGCGTTGCGGCTGCTGAGCTTCCCCACGGGCAACAAGGCTGTCGCGCCGAAGGCCGACTGGCAGCCCGATCCCGCGCCGTTCGACGCCGTCCGACACCAGCTTGACGCGTATTTCTCGGGCGAGCTTCGCGCTTTCGATGTGCCGCTCGAGATCCGTGGCACGGCTTTTCAGAAAAAGATCTGGGCCGCGCTCGCCACCATTCCCTATGCCGAGACCCGCAGCTACGGCGCCATCGCCAACGCCCTCGGCACCCCCGGCGCAAGCCGCGCGGTGGGGGCCGCCAACGGCGCCAACCCGCTGCCGATTATCCTTCCCTGTCATCGGGTTATCGGAAAGAGCGGCGCGCTCACCGGGTTCGGCGGCGGGCTTGATACGAAGACCTGGCTGCTGCAGCACGAGGCCACCACCGCCGGTGTGGCCGGGCGGCAACTTTCGCTGTTCTGATCTGCGGCCCGCGCACCGCAGGCTAGAGCAGGCAGGGAACTTTCTCTACGACACGGGATTGGCTTACAAAGGAAAAGGAGCCACCCCCGATGAGCGCGATCGTCACCATTCTTCTCATGGCAGCTTGTGTTGCAGGGTTGTTTGCCCTGAACGCGGTGGCGATCTGGTGGTTCGGGCGTCTGCCCGTGGTCGAGAAGACGGTCACCCCGTCGGTCGGCCTCAACAAGCAGGCCTGACCGCTGGCGCTCCGGCGTGCGGAGTTGCCCGGATTTCGCCGCTCAGAGTTTGCCCGACAGATGCAGATCGAGGTCCTCCAGCCGGTCCTGCCCCCAGAACATCGCCCCGTCGTCGAGCACGTAGAACGGCGCGCCGAAGACCCCGGCATTGACCGCGTCCTCGAGGTTGGCGGCATAGATCTCCGCCCCGGCCAGCATTCCGCTGAAGGTGAGCGACGGATCGAACCCGGCCGCGGTCAGGCACTCCTGCACCACGGCATCCTCGGCGATGTCCTTGTCCTCGACCCAGACCGCGCGCAGGATCGACTGCACCAGCCCGCCCAGATCGCCGCCGCCCGCCTTCTGCGCCGCGATGATCGCGTAGGACGCCGGCGCCTGATTGGTCGGCCAGTGCGCCGGTCGGAAGTTCAGCTCCATCCCGGCCTTCTTCGCCTGACGCGGCAGCTCCTGCGCCCGGTAGGCCAGGCGCGACGGGTGCCGGTCCTTCGGGGCGGCGCCGCCGGTGCGCGGGAACAGCGCCATGATGTCGAGTGGCTTGTAGGTCACGCTCACCCCGTGGCGGGCCACAATCTCCTCCATGCGCCCCCCGGCCAGATAGGCGTAGGGGGAGAGAACGGTAAAATAGTAATCCAGATGCGCCATGTCGTCCCTCGTTACGGAGTGCGTCTTTGCGACACGCTACCTCCATGCTAAGCGACCGGCAACGTCACGAATCTGTCATTCTGCTGCCGGAGCCGCCTCCCATGCCCACCGTCATCGAGCCCAAGCTTATCGCGGGCAATGCCAACAAGCCGCTGGCCACTGCCATTGCCCGCCGGATGTCCCTATATCGCGGCATGTCCGTGGGACTCGTCGACGCGCGCGTCGAGCGCTTCAACGATCAGGAGATCTTCGTCGAGGTCTACGAGAACGTCCGCGGCGAGGACATGTTCATCCTCCAGTCCACCTCGCGCCCGGCGAACGACAACCTGATGGAGCTGCTGATCATGGCCGACGCGCTGCGCCGCTCCTCGGCCTCGCGCATCACCGCCGTGATCCCCTATTTCGGCTATGCCCGTCAGGACCGCCGCACCAAGGCCCGGACCCCGATCACCGCCAAGCTGGTGGCCAACATGATCGCCGAAGCCGGCATCGAGCGGGTGCTGACCATGGACCTGCACGCGACCCAGATCCAGGGCTTCTTCGACATCCCCGTCGACAACCTCTACGCCTCGCCGGTCTTCGCGCTCGACATCCTGAAGCAGTTCGAGGGCGAGCTCGAGGACGTGATGGTGGTGTCTCCGGATGTCGGCGGCGTGGCCCGGGCCCGCGAGCTGGCCAAGCGCATCAACGCGCCGCTCTCGATCGTCGACAAGCGCCGCGAGAAGCCCGGCGAGATCGCCGAGATGACCGTGATCGGTGACGTCACCGGCAAGAAGTGCATCATCGTCGACGACATCTGCGACACTGCCGGCACGCTGTGCAAGGCCGCCGAGATCCTGATGAACCACGGCGCCACCGAGGTGCACGCCTATATCACCCACGGCGTGCTCTCCGGCCCCGCGGTCGAGCGCGTCACCAAATCGGTGATGAAGTCGCTGGTGATCACCGACTCGATCGCCGCCACCGACGCCGTCGCCGCGGCCCCCAATATCCGCGTGGTGCCCACCGCCCCGATGTTCGCCCAGGCGATCCTCAACATCTGGAACGGCACCTCGGTGTCCTCGCTGTTCGAGACCGACACGCTCGGCCCGATCTACGAAGGCATTCTCTGATCCAGGGCTGGAGGAGGGCGCCCCCTGCCCTTCTCTGGTTCCAAAATACCTCGGGGGTGAATTGGCCGCAGGCCAAGAGGGGGCAGAGCCCCCTCTTTTCTTTTTAGGCGCACCTCCGGTGCGACAGGGGGCAGAGCCCCCTCTTTTCTTTTAAGGGCGCACCTGCGGTGCGACAGGGGGCAGACCCTCCCCGCAGGGGCAACCGGCGAGGCGCCGGGCCGCACGGAGGCTGCAAGACCTCCGTCGCGCGGCAGCTCAGTAAAGCTGCCAGTCATCCTCGCTGGGGAGCTCGCCGATCGCCAGCCACGACATCCGCACCCGCGCGACCCGCGTATCGGACCAGGTGCGGAACACCAGATCGAACCCTGTCTCGGTGATGTTGTCGGCCAGCAGATCGGCGCGGGCATTGGCGCTCTGGTCCATGTCCCACATGGACAGCGACACCTGCACCGTCGGAGGCGTGCGGAACGGCTCGGAGAAGCGGACCGCCTTGCGGCGCTCCCGCGCGCCCCGACCGGTCCACATGTCGCCGCCGTCGGCGAACTCGGAAAACACTTCCACATTGCCCTGATCGATGCCGATCAGGCTGACATTCAGATGGCGCATTCTGCCCCCAATTGGTCCCCGCAAGGATCATCCGCCAAAGACGGCGGCTTTGAAAGGGGCGAAACCGGCCCGAGACCGGCAGCGTTGCCCCCCGGCGTCAGAAAATGCGCCCCTCCTAAACGCAAGAAACCCCGCCTTGGGCGGGGTTTCCGATCTGGCTTGCGCTGTAGTCTGCGTCAGAAGTTCGGCTGTTTCGGGTCGAGGCCGATATGACCGCCGACCGCCACCATGTCCTGCAGCAGCTTGGCCGCGTCGTCGACCGGGCCCGGCTCGTTCTCGGTCTCTTCGACGACCTTCTTGTAGTAGGCCTGCGCCTCGCGCACGAGATCCTCGTAGGTCTCCTGCGTCATGTCCGCGTGGGGCACGGCGCGCTCGGCGAGCACGCTCACGGTGGTGCCGATCTCGGCGAAACCACCGGTGACCACGAATTCCTCGGTGCCCGTCTCGGTTTCGACCTTGAGGATGCCGGGGCGCAGCGTGGTGATCATCGCGGCGTGGCCGGGACCCGCCGTCATGTCACCGTCGGTGCCCGGGATCGACACGCTCTTGGCCTGGGTCGACAGAAGGCTCCGCTCGGGACTCACCAGATCGAATTGCATCGTATCAGCCATTAGGGCCTCCGGTTGGTAATGGGGGGCACAAAGGCCCCCCGGCAGTCATCAGGCAGCTTCCGCGGCCAGCTTCTCGGCCTTGGCCTTCACTTCCTCGATGCCGCCGACCATGTAGAAGGCCGCCTCGGGGAAGTGGTCGTACTCGCCGTTCACCACTGCCTTGAAGGAGGAGATGGTGTCCTCGAGCGGGACCTGCACACCGTCGGAGCCGGTGAAGACCTTCGCCACGTCGAACGGCTGCGACAGGAAGCGCTGGATCTTCCGGGCGCGCTGAACGGTCAGCTTGTCCTCTTCCGACAGTTCGTCCATCCCGAGGATGGCGATGATGTCCTGGAGCGACTTGTAGCGCTGCAGGATGCCCTGCACTTCGCGCGCCACGTCGTAATGCTCCTGGCCCACAACCTGCGGGTCGAGGATCCGACTGTTGGAGTCCAGCGGGTCCACTGCCGGGTAGATGCCGAGCTCCGAGATCGCACGGTTGAGAACCGTGGTCGCATCGAGGTGGGCAAAGGTCGTGGCGGGTGCCGGGTCGGTGAGGTCGTCCGCGGGAACGTAGACGGCCTGGATCGAGGTGATCGAGCCGTTCTTGGTCGAGGTGATGCGCTCCTGCATCGCGCCCATGTCGGTGGCCAGCGTCGGCTGGTAACCCACGGCGGACGGGATACGGCCGAGAAGTGCGGACACTTCGGAGCCGGCCTGCGTGAAGCGGAAGATGTTGTCGACGAAGAACAGAACGTCGGTGCCGGACTGGTCACGGAACTGCTCGGCCAGGGTCAGGCCGGTCAGGGCGACGCGGGCACGGGCTCCCGGCGGCTCGTTCATCTGGCCGTAGACCAGCGCCACCTGCGAGTCCGACAGGTTGTCGGGCTTGATGACGTTGGATTCGATCATCTCGTGGTAGAGGTCGTTGCCCTCACGGGTCCGCTCGCCAACACCGGCGAACACGGAGAAGCCCGAGTGCACCTTTGCGATGTTGTTGATCAGTTCCATGATGAGAACGGTCTTGCCCACGCCGGCGCCGCCGAACAGGCCGATCTTGCCGCCCTTGGAGTAGGGCGCGAGAAGGTCGATGACCTTGATGCCGGTCACGAGGATCTCGGTGTCGGTCGCCTGCTCGTCGAACTCGGGAGCGGGCTGGTGGATCGCGCGGTACTCGTCCGCCTCGACCGGGCCCTGCTCGTCGACGGGCTCGCCCACGACGTTGAGGATGCGGCCCAGGGTGGCGTTGCCCACCGGAACCGAGATCGGCTTGTCGGTGTCGACCACTTCCTGGCCGCGGACGAGACCTTCGGTCGAGTCCATCGCGATGGTGCGGACGGTGCTCTCACCGAGGTGCTGTGCAACTTCAAGAACCAGGGTCTTGCCGTCGTTGGTGGTGGTCAGCGCGTTCAGGATCTCGGGCAGGTGGTCGTCGAACTGCACGTCGACCACGGCGCCGATGACCTGGGTCACTTTGCCTTTTGCGTTTGCCATTTATCGTCTCCGGTTCTTAGAGCGCCTCGGCGCCCGAGATGATTTCGATCAGTTCGTTGGTGATGACCGCCTGACGCGAGCGGTTGTACTCGATGGTCAGCTTGTCGATCATCTCGCCAGCGTTGCGCGTGGCGTTGTCCATGGCGCTCATCCGAGCCCCCTGTTCCGAGGCGGCGTTCTCCAGCAGAGCCGAGAAGATCTGGGTAGAGACACCCCGGGGAAGGAGATCGGCAAGGATGGCTTCCTCGCCGGGCTCGTACTCATAGAGCGTGGACGCACCGGCGTCGTCATCTTCGGCCGCGTCGAACTGGGCCGGGATGATCTGCTGGGCGGTCGGGACCTGCGAAATCACGGTCTCGAACTTCGCATAGAAGATGGTCGCCACGTCGAACTCGCCCTCGTCGAAACGGGTGAGCAGGTCCTTTGCGATCGACTGCGCATCCGCGTAGCCGAGCTTCTTGACCTCGCTGAGGTCCACGTGACCCACGAACAGCTTCCCGTGTTCACGGGAGAGCTGTTCACGGCCCTTCTTCCCGACGGTGAGGATCTTCACCGTCTTTCCCTCGGCCTTCAGCTTGGCGATCGCGGTCCGCGCGCGCTTCACGATGGAGCTGTTGAAGCCCCCGCAAAGGCCGCGCTCGGCGGTCATCACGACGAGCATGTGCACGTCGTCCTTGCCGGTGCCGGACAGCAGCTTGGGCGCGGTCGGGCTGCCGCCCACCGACGCCGCCAGAGATCCGAGCACCGCATTGAAGCGCTCGGAATACGGGCGTGCCATCTCGGCCGCGTCCTGTGCCCGCCGCAGTTTCGCGGCGGCCACCATCTGCATGGCCTTGGTGATCTTCCGGGTCGACTTGACCGAGGAGATCCTGGTCTTGAGGTCCTTGAGGCTAGGCATAATCCTGTCCTTTCAGGGCGCTCAGGCGTAGGTCGCGGCGAATTCGTCGAGCGCAGCCTTCAGCTTGTCAGCGGGTTCACCCTTGATCTTCGGGTCTTCGCTCTCGATCCACTCGAGGATGTCCTTGCGCTGGCCGCGCAGGAAGGACAGCAGAGCGGCCTCATACTTGCCCACTTCACGGACCGGGACGTTGTCCAGGTAGCCGTTGGTGCCGGCGAAGATGATGCACACGATCTCGGCGTTGGTGAGCGGCGAATACTGCGGCTGCTTCATCAGCTCGGTCAGGCGCGCACCGCGGTTCAGCAGCTTCTGCGTCGCGGCGTCGAGGTCCGAGCCGAACTGGGCGAAGGCCGCCATTTCACGATACTGGGCCAGCGACAGCTTCACCGGGCCGGCAACCGAGGACATCGCCTTGGTCTGGGCCGAGGAGCCGACGCGCGACACCGACAGACCGGTGTTCACGGCAGGACGGATGCCCTGGAAGAACAGTTCGGTCTCGAGGAAGATCTGGCCGTCGGTGATCGAGATCACGTTGGTCGGGATGAAGGCCGACACGTCGCCGCCCTGCGTTTCGATGATCGGCAGTGCGGTCAGCGAACCGGCACCGTGATCCTCGTTCAGCTTGGCCGAACGCTCGAGCAGGCGCGAGTGGAGGTAGAACACGTCGCCCGGGTAGGCTTCGCGGCCCGGCGGACGGCGCAGAAGCAGCGACATCTGGCGGTAGGACACGGCCTGCTTGGACAGGTCATCGTAGATGATGAGGGCGTGCTTGCCGTTGTCGCGGAAGTACTCGGCCATCGCGGTCGCGGCGTAGGGCGCGAGGAACTGCATCGGCGCCGGGTCGGACGCGGTCGCGGCCACGACGATCGAGTAGTCGATGGCGCCGGTGGCTTCGAGGCGCTTCACCAGCTGCGCCACGGTCGAGCGCTTCTGGCCGACGGCCACGTAGACGCAGTACAGCTTCTTGCTGTCGTCGTCGCCGGCGGCGTCGTTGTAGGATTTCTGGTTCAGGATCGCGTCGAGGGCGATCGCGGTCTTGCCGGTCTGGCGGTCGCCGATGATCAGCTCACGCTGGCCACGGCCGATCGGGATCATCGCGTCGACCGACTTGAGGCCGGTTGCCATCGGCTCGTGCACCGATTTACGCGGGATGATGCCGGGCGCCTTCACGTCCGCAACGCGGCGCTCGGTCGCCTCGATCGGGCCCTTGCCGTCGATCGGGTTGCCGAGCGCGTCGACCACGCGGCCGAGCAGGCCGGGGCCCGCGGGCACGTCCACGATCGAGTTGGTGCGCTTGACGACGTCACCTTCCTTGATGTCGCGGTCGGAGCCGAAGATCACGATACCGACGTTGTCGCGCTCGAGGTTCAGCGCCATCCCCATGATGCCGCCCGGAAACTCGACCATCTCGCCGGCCTTGACGGAGTCGAGGCCGTGCACGCGGGCAATACCGTCGCCGACGGAGAGCACGCGACCCACTTCGGCGACTTCGGCCTCCTGACCGAAGTTCTTGATCTGGTCCTTTAGGATCGCAGAAATCTCGGCTGCTTGGATACCCATTTATCCGACCTCTTTCATTGCATTCTGGAGGGAGTTGAGCTTGGCACGGACCGACGTGTCGATCATCTTCGAGCCCACCTTGACGACGAGACCACCGATGAGGGATTCATCGACGGTCGATTTGATTTTCACGTCCTTGCCGACGCTGCTTTTCAGTGTCTCGGCCAGCTTGCTGGCCTGCGCGTCGCTGAGGGCGGTCGCCGAGGTCACCTCGGCCGTCACTTCGCCCTTCTCGACAGCGATCATCTCGCGCAGCTGCGTCACCAGATAGGGCAGCACGAACAGGCGGCGCTTTTCGGCCATCAGACCGAGCGCGTTGTGCATTGCCTTGTCGAGGCCCATCTTCTCGGAGACGGCAAGAATGCCGTCCTTCTGCGCCTGACGCGGATAGACCGGCGAGGAGATCATGTCGCGCAGGTCGGGGCTGTCAGCCAGCGCTTGAGCGAGGTCATCGGTATCGCTCTCGAGCTTCCCGACGGAGTTGTTCTCTTTGGCGATGTCGAAGATCGCCGTGGCATAGCGTGCCGCGATGCCGCTGGAGATCGAAGCTGGTTCTGACACGTCCACCCTTCCGATATGAGGCCCCCGCGACACACGGGTGTCTCCCGGTGTCCGGAGGCGTTGTCCCTGCCCCGGGAGGTCCCGTGGCGTCGAAATCAGCGCGGATGTAGCAGAGCCTCCCCGCCCTCGCAACATGCTTAGGCGGCTTTAGGACGGACTGGAACCCGCCTTTTTCCAAGCACTTGCGCATTTCCCCTAGGGCAGGGCGCGGCAGGCGTCTGGAAACAGTGGATTTTTCATTAATCCGGACGGACCGGTTCAGCCTTTCGTCAAACTTCGGAGCAACACAGAGCGATAGCGCAAACGCGGAAATTCGTGCCGCGACGCAGCGCAACCGCCTGTACTGGCCGACCATAATCGGCGCTCCGGCGTATCTCAGGGCGTTGGTGGTATCGCAAACGGCAGCACGGTCAAGACCGGGCGAGTCACGTCCCGGTGACCGATTCTTGGGGCCTGCGCTGTCGGTGCCGTCGCGACACCGGCAGAGCCTCAGATTGCCTTTGGTTCTTTCTTGGGCGAGGGCGAGAGCACGTCGAGCGGGTTCGGCACCCGCACCTTGTCGCCGAGCCCCGTGCGCTTTGGCGGATAGCGCTTCGAGGCGCGCACGATCAGCACCCCACCGGCCACCAGCGCCGGAATCGCCCGTCCAATGCGCTCCCATGCGGGGCCGGTGCGCATCCAGAAGCGCCGGCTCGATGGCGGCTGGTACAGCACCGAGACATGGCTCTGACGGATGAAATCGTGCCGCTTGAGCTGGCTGTCGAGCTGGCTCAGCGAATAGGGGCGGCCGTAGCCGAATGGCGTCGCATCCGAGCGCGCCCAGAGTCCGGAGCGGTTCGGCACGATGAACAGTGCCTCGCCGCCCGGCCCCAGCACCCGGTAGCATTCGTCGAGCACCTCGGAGGGGTTCTCGGAGGTTTCGAGCCCGTGCATCATCACCAGCCGGTCAACATGCCCGGTCTCGAGCGGCCAGAGCGTCTCCTCGCAGAGCACGGTGACGTTTGGCTGCCCCAGCGGCCACGGCAGCACGCCCTGAGGGCCGGGCATGAGCCCGATCACCCGGCGCGCATCGGGTAGGTAGGGGCGCAGCAGCGGCACGGCAAAGCCGTAGCCCACCATGGTGTGCCCCTTGCCCGTGGGCCAGTAGCGCCGCACCTGATCGCGCACGGCCCGTTGCGCCGCACGCCCGAGCGCGCTGCGATAATAGAAATCCCTCAGATTATGCACATCAAGGTGCATTGCGGCGCTTTCGTTGATCCTTCAAGCTGGGGGCCACTCTGGCAAAGCCGATAAGGAAAGACCATGGAGATCGTCACCGTTCCCTGTCTCAGCGACAATTACGCCTATCTGGTGAAGGCGCCGGAGGGCGTCTGCCTGATCGATGCCCCCGAGGCAGGTCCGATCATCGAGGCGCTCGAGAGCCGCGGCTGGGGGCTCGACGCGCTGCTCATCACCCATCACCACCACGACCATGTCGGCGGCGTCGCCGAGCTGCGCGAGAGATACGGCTGCACCGTCTATGGCCCCAAGGCCGAGGAGGCGAAGCTGCCGCCGCTCGACACCGCGCTCGAGGGCGGAGACACGCTGCAGATCGCCGGCACCACGGTCGAGGTGATCTTCGTGCCCGGCCACACGCTGGGCCATGTCGCCTTCCACTTCCCTCAGGGGCAGGCGGTGTTCACCGCCGACAGCCTGATGGCCCTTGGCTGCGGGCGGATCTTCGAGGGCACCCCCGACATGATGTGGGAGAGCCTGTCGAAACTGGCCGCGCTGCCGCCCGAAACGCTGGTTTGCTCGGGACACGAGTATACAAGCGCGAACGCTCGCTTCGCCTTGACTATTGAACCCGGCAACGAGGCGCTTAAATTGAGATCTGACGCCATTGCCAAAGCCCGGACAGAGGGGCGCGCCACTGCCACCTGCAAGCTGTCCGAGGAACTGGCCACGAACCCTTTCCTGCGTCCCGCATCCCCCGAGATCCGCGATCGACTGGGCATGAAAGACGCACCCGACGCGGCAGTGTTTGCCGAGGTCCGGGCCCGAAAGGACAGTTTCTGACCCGCCGCATTTCACGCCAGATTGCAGGGATCACTTTATTTGTGAGCGCTGCGGGTCGAGAATTCTCTTGAAGCGTGGTCGGTATCGACCAAACTTTAAACTGTAGAAGGCAAAGTCGGGTCCAGAGCCCGACGCAGACAAAGAGGAGCGCCGCCGTGCCGTCTTTCTCGAATACCCTGGAACAGGCCATTCACGCAGCTCTGGCGCTCGCGAACTCGCGCAGCCATGAATTCGCCACGCTGGAACACCTTCTGCTTGCCCTGATCGACGAACCCGATGCTGCCCGCGTGATGAAGGCCTGCTCCGTGGACACCGAGGAGCTGCGCACCACCCTGGTGGAGTTCATCGACGAGGACCTCTCGAATCTCGTGACCGATATCGAGGGCTCCGAGGCGGTGCCGACCGCAGCATTCCAGCGCGTGATCCAGCGCGCCGCGATCCACGTGCAGTCCTCCGGCCGCACCGAGGTGACCGGCGCCAACGTGCTCGTGGCGATCTTTGCCGAGCGCGAGTCGAACGCCGCCTATTTCCTGCAGGAGCAGGACATGACCCGCTACGACGCGGTCAATTTCATCGCGCATGGCGTGGCCAAGAACCCCGCCTACGGCGAATCGCGCCCCGTTCACGGCGCCACCGAAGCCGAGGAAGAGACCAAGGCGCAGACCCAGGAGCCCGCCGGCGACAACAAGGAATCGGCGCTCGGAAAGTATTGCGTCGACCTCAACTCCAAGTCCCGCAAGGGCGACATCGATCCGCTGATCGGCCGCGAGCACGAGGTTGAGCGCGCCATTCAGGTGCTGTGCCGCCGGCGCAAGAATAACCCGCTGCTCGTCGGCGATCCCGGCGTGGGCAAGACCGCCATCGCCGAGGGTCTGGCGCGCAAGATCGTCAACGGCGACACCCCCGAGGTGCTGTCGAAGACCACGATCTACTCGCTCGACATGGGCGCGCTGCTGGCCGGCACCCGCTACCGCGGCGATTTCGAAGAGCGGCTCAAGGCCGTGGTGACCGAGCTCGAGGAACACCCCGACGCGGTGCTGTTCATCGACGAGATCCACACCGTGATTGGCGCCGGCGCCACCTCGGGCGGTGCCATGGATGCGTCGAACCTGCTGAAGCCCGCGCTTCAGGGCGGCAAGCTGCGCACCATGGGCTCGACCACTTACAAGGAGTTCCGCCAGCACTTCGAAAAGGATCGCGCGCTCAGCCGCCGGTTCCAGAAGATCGACGTGAACGAGCCTTCGGTCGACGACACGGTGAAGATCCTCAAGGGCCTCAAGCCCTATTTCGAGGAGCATCACTCGATCAAGTACACGGCCGACGCCATCAAGTCGGCGGTCGAGCTCTCGGCGCGCTACATCAATGACCGCAAACTTCCCGACAAGGCGATCGACGTGATCGACGAGGCCGGCGCGGCGCAGCATCTCGTGGCCGAATCGAAGCGTCGCAAGACCATCGGTGCCAAGGAGATCGAGGCGGTGGTGGCCAAGATCGCCCGCATCCCGCCCAAGAACGTCTCCAAGGACGATGCCGAGGTGCTCAAGGATCTTGAGAAGTCGCTCAAGCGCGTCGTCTTCGGTCAGGACACCGCGATCGAGGCGCTCAGCTCGGCGATCAAGCTGGCCCGTGCCGGCCTGCGCGAACCGGAAAAGCCGATCGGCAACTACCTGTTCGCCGGCCCCACCGGCGTCGGCAAGACCGAGGTGGCCAAGCAGCTCGCCAGCACGCTGGGTGTGGAACTGCTGCGCTTCGACATGTCCGAGTACATGGAGAAGCACGCGGTCAGCCGCCTCATCGGCGCGCCTCCGGGCTATGTCGGCTTCGACCAGGGTGGCCAGCTCACCGACGGCGTGGATCAGCACCCGCACTGCGTGCTCCTGCTCGACGAGATCGAGAAGGCGCACCCGGATGTCTACAACATCCTGCTGCAGGTGATGGACCACGGCTCTCTGACCGACCATAACGGTCGCACGGTGGATTTCCGCAACGTGATCCTGATCATGACCTCGAACGCCGGCGCCGCCGAGCAGGCAAAGGCCGCCATCGGTTTCGGTCGCGACCGCCGCGAGGGCGAGGACACCGCCGCCATCGAGCGCACCTTCACGCCGGAGTTCCGCAACCGTCTCGACGCGGTCATCAGCTTCCAGCCGCTGCCCAAGGAGGTCATCCTGTCGGTGGTCGAGAAGTTCGTGCTGCAGCTCGAAGCCCAGCTCATGGACCGCAACGTCACCATCGAGCTCACCAAGCCGGCGGCCGAATGGCTGGCCGACAAGGGCTACGACGACCGCATGGGCGCGCGCCCGCTGGGCCGCGTGATCCAGGAGAACCTCAAGAAGCCGCTGGCCGAGGAACTGCTCTTCGGCAAGCTCACCAAGGGCGGCGTGGTCAAGGTCGGCGTCAAGGACGACAAGCTCTCGCTGTCGATCGAAGGGCCGGACAAGCTGCGCCTCTCGTCGAAGAAGCCGCCGCTTCTCACCGCTGACTGAGCCTGAGGGCGGCACCATCGCCACGACACTCCGCCGCGTCCCGCGCGGCGGGGTTTTTTCTGCCCTGCCCCGCGACGACCCGCGCTCCGGCGCCGGCCCTTGGCGACCTGCCCGCGCCGCGAAGCACCGATCCGCCTGCCCCGCACGCCCGGCCTTTGTTTTTTTCGCCGAATCCTGTATAGGGGCGCCTTCTTCAGACAGAGGATGACCGAGATGGCCGCAGATGCGCCGATCACGCAGGACGTGATGACGATCCCCCGCAAGCTGCCCGAAAGCGGCAAGCTGAACCTCGTGGGCCTCACCCGCGAGGCGCTTCGTGCTGCCCTGATCGAGATGGGCACGCCGGAAAAGCAGGCCAAGATGCGCGTCAACCAGATCTGGCAATGGCTCTATCACTGGGGCGTGCGCGACTTTGCCGAGATGACCAATCTCGCCAAGGACTACCGCGCCAAGCTCGACGCCCATTTCGAGATCGTCCTGCCCGAAATCGTCTCGAAGAACGTCTCGGTCGATGGCACCCGCAAGTACCTCGTCCGCATCGCCGGCGGCCACGAGGTCGAGGTGGTCTATATCCCCGAGGAAGGCCGCGGCACGCTCTGCATCTCGTCTCAGGTCGGCTGCACGCTGACCTGCTCGTTCTGCCACACCGGCACCCAGAAGCTGGTGCGCAACCTGACCGCCGGCGAGATCGTCGGCCAGATCATGCTCGCCCGCGACGACCTCGACGAATGGCCAGAGCCGGGCACCGGCACCGGCGAGGGCGGTCCGCGCCTGCTGTCGAACATCGTGCTGATGGGCATGGGCGAGCCGCTCTACAACTTCGACAACGTGCGCGACGCGATGAAGATCGCCATGGATGGCGAGGGCATCGCCCTGTCGCGCCGCCGCATCACGCTGTCGACCTCGGGCGTGGTGCCCGAGATCGCCAAATGCGCCGAGGAAATCGGCTGCCTGATGGCGGTGAGCTTCCACGCCACCACCGACGAGGTGCGCAACAAGCTGGTGCCGATCAACAAGCGCTGGAACATCGAGACGCTGCTGAACGCGCTGCGCGAATACCCGCGCCTGTCGAACTCCGAGCGCATCACCTTCGAGTACGTGATGCTCAAGGACGTGAACGACAGCGACGCCGACGCCCGCCGTCTGGTCAACCTGATCAAGGGCATCCCGGCCAAGATCAACCTGATCCCATTCAACGAATGGCCCGGCGCCCCCTACGAGCGCTCGGACTGGGAGCGGATCGAGCGCTTTGCCGATATCGTCTACAAGGCCGGCTACGCCTCGCCGATCCGCACCCCGCGCGGCGAGGACATCATGGCCGCCTGCGGTCAGCTCAAGTCGGCCACCGAGCGCGCCCGCAAGTCCCGCGCCCAGATCGCTGCCGAAACCGGGGCGAGCGGCGCCGCTTGACTTAACTGACTTAAACGGTCAGGATTAAATCACCCAGCCAGCCCGCCTCCGGGCAGCCCGGTCGCGCGACGCCACTGGCTGGGAGAGTTTCCATGCGACATGAACGGTTCGACCGGGTCGATCTGCGGCCCGCCGAGCGCTGGCTCATCGAGCTTCTGCGCCTGTGGCGCGACGATGACGAGGCCGCGGCGCAGCTTCTGCTGCGCGACGCGCTCGGGTTCACCCGCGCCCGCGCCTGCCTGCGCGCGTTTGGCGAACTGGCCGCGCTTCTCACACGGCACGGCTGGCACTTCCCGCTGATCCTGCAGCAGGGCGCCGCCAGCAGCAGCGAGGACGAGCGCGCCATCGCGCGCTTCGTGCTCACCGCCACCGAACAGAATCGCGAACAGGCGCTTCTCGAGGCGACCATGCTGGTCACCCCGGTGCACGTGCTGACTTTGGTCAACACCGCCGAACGCGTCGGGCTGCCGTTGCTATGCGGAGAATGCCGGTTGCGGCAGCGCTGCGTGCTGAATTGACGCAAGCCGCGGCGCGGGCCTTGACCTTCCAGTGACTGGAAGCACTATATCCCGGTCCAGACCAGACGAAAGGAGTCTGTCATGGCCGCGGAAACCCTCCGTTTCGAAGTCACCAAGCTGAACTGCGGCGGCTGTGCCGGACGGGCGCAGAAGGCGCTCTCGGGCGTGCCCGGCGTCGGGGACGCCAGCGTCAACCTCGCCAACCGTATGGCGACGGTCGAGGGCGCGGCGGGCGTGCAGGCGCTGCGCGAGGCGCTCGCCTCCGCCGGATACCCGGCCCGCGAGGCACAGGTGAAGCTTGCCATCGAGGGCATGAGCTGCGCGTCGTGCGTGTCGCGCGTCGAGACGGCGCTGCGGGCGGTGCCCGGCGTGCTCTCGGCCAGCGTCAACCTCGCGAGCGAGACCGCCGACGTGATCCTGCTTGCCGGCAGCGCCGACAGCGCCGATCTCGCCCGTGTGGTCTCGGAGGCGGGCTATGCCGCGCGCCCCGCCGGCGACGACAGCGCCGCGCATGAGGCGCGCAAGGCGGCGGAGCATCGCGCCCTCAAACGCGACCTGATCGTCGCCGCGGCGCTCACCCTGCCGGTCTTCATCATCGAGATGGGCGGGCACCTGATCCCCGGCTTTCACGCGCTGGTGATGCACAGCATCGGGATGCAGGCCTCGTGGTTACTGCAATTCGTGCTGATCACCGCCGTGCTGGTCTTTCCCGGCCGCCGTTTCTATCGCACGGGCCTGCCGCTGCTGGCCAAGGGCGCGCCCGACATGAATTCGCTGGTCGCGCTCGGCACGCTGGCGGCCTGGGGCTATTCCACCGTGGCGCTGTTTCTGCCGGGGCTGCTGCCCGAGGGCAGCCGCGCGGTCTATTACGAGGCCGCCGGTGTCATCGTCACGCTGATCCTGCTGGGCCGTTTCCTCGAGGCGCGCGCCAAGGGCCGCACCGGCGCCGCGATCAAGCGGCTGGTCGGACTGCGCCCCGCCACCGCGCGGGTCGAGCGCGACGGCCAGATCACCGAGATCGCCATCGACGAAGTGCAGCTCGGCGACGTGGTGCACGTGCGCCCCGGCGAGCGCCTCGCGGTGGACGGGACGCTGCTCACCGGCAGCAGCTATATCGACGAGAGCATGATCACCGGTGAGCCAGTGCCGGTCGGCAAGGGCCCCGGCGACACGGTCGTGGGCGGCACGGTAAACGGCGCGAGCGCGCTCAGCTTCCGTGCCACCGCTGTGGGGCGCGACACCATGCTGGCGCGCATCATCGCCATGGTCGAGGACGCGCAGGGCGCCAAGCTGCCGATCCAGGCGCTGGCCGACACGGTGGTGATCTGGTTCGTGCCCGCGGTGATCGCTGCCGCCGCGCTGACCTTCCTCGCGTGGATGATCTTCGGCCCCTCGCCCGCGCTGACCCATGCGCTGGTGGCCGGGGTCTCGGTGCTGATCATCGCCTGCCCCTGCGCCATGGGGCTTGCCACGCCGACCTCGATCATGGTCGGCACCGGCCGCGCCGCCGAGCTTGGGGTGCTGTTCCGCAAGGGCGACGCACTGCAGACGGTGGAGGGCAGCCGCGTCGTGGCCTTCGACAAGACCGGCACCCTGACCGAGGGCAAGCCCGCGCTGGTGCGCTCGGTGGTCGCCTCGGGGGTCGCGCGCGCCGAGGTGCTGCGCCTCGCCGCAAGCGCCGAACAGGGCTCGGAGCACCCGATCGCGCGGGCGCTGGAAGCGGCGAGCGCGGGGGCGCTGAGCCGGCCCGAGTCCAGCGAGGCGATCCCCGGCCACGGCCTGTCGGCCACCGTCGAGGGGCGCGCGATTCTGGTGGGTGCCAAGCGCCTGATGACGCGAGAAGGCATCGCGCTCGGGGCGCTCGAGGCGACGCATGACGAGATCGCCGCCGCAGGGCAAACGCCGGTTCTGGTCGCGATCGACGGCGTGCTCTCAGGGGTCTTCGCAGTGGCCGACCGGGTCAAGCCCGGCGCCAAGGCGGCGGTCGAGGCGCTGCACGCGCGGCGCATCAAGGTGGCGATGATCACCGGCGACACCCGCGCCACGGCGCGGTCCATCGCCGATGCGCTCGGCATCGATCATGTCGAGGCCGAGGTCCTGCCCGAGGGCAAGCTCGCCGCGGTCAAAGCGCTGCGCGACCGCTTCGGCCCTGTGGCCTTCGTCGGCGACGGCATCAACGACGCCCCGGCGCTGGCCGAGTCCGACGTGGGCATCGCCATCGGCACCGGCACCGACGTCGCCATCGAGAGCGCCGACATCGTGCTGGTCTCGGGCGAGCTTGCGGGCGTGGTCGAGGCGTTCCACGTCAGCGGTGCGGTGCTGCGCAACATCCGGCAGAACCTGTTCTGGGCCTTCGGCTACAACGTGGCGCTGATCCCGGTGGCGGCGGGCGTGCTCTACCCGGCCTTCGGTCTGATGCTCTCGCCGATGCTGGCGGCGGGCGCCATGGCGCTGTCCTCGGTCTTCGTGCTGAGCAACGCACTGCGGCTGCGGCGGCTGGCGCCGGTGATGGCGCCGACGCGGCAGCGGTCGCAATCGCAGGACATCACACAGGAGGCGGCGGCATGAACATCGGACAGGTGGCAGAGCGGGCGGGCCTGCCCGCCAAGACCATCCGCTACTACGAGGATATCGGGCTGGTGCGGCCTCAGCGCTCTGGGAACGGCTACCGCGCCTTCTCCGAGCAGGACCTGCACAAGCTTGCCTTCCTCGCCCGGGCCCGGGCGCTGGGGTTCACCATCGAGGATTGCCGCACCCTGCTGGGGCTGTACGAGGACGAGGCGCGCGAGAGCGCCGACGTCAAGGCGCTCGCCACCGAGCATCTCGGCCAGATCGAGGAAAAGATCGCCCAGCTTCGGGAGATGCACGCCACCTTGGCCAAGCTGGTCGAGGCCTGCCACGGCGACCACCGGCCCGATTGCCCGATCCTGCAGGGGCTGGCGAAAGACGGCTGAGGGAAGGAGAGCTCAGCCGTCGCGGCGGCCGAGCCAGATCTTGTATTGCAGCCGCGCCCCGTCGCCCTGAGCCATCCGCAGCTTGGCGCGGAACAGGCGGAACGCGCGCTCGGGATCGCGGTGATCCTCCCAGTTCTCGCCCGGACTGTCGGCGCCGATGATCTCCCACGCCACGTCGCGGGGCGGCTCGTGCAGCGTCCGCGAGGCCGCCTCCATCATCCGCAGGCCTTCGCCGTGATACAGCCCGTAGCGCACCAGCGCCTCGGCAAGGTCGACGGGCAGCCACGGGCTGCCGGCGCCGGTATGGGCCGCCGTGCGCCAGTCTTCGAGATCTGCCGGTGTAGGGAGTTGGTGCGGCGCGGGGAGAGGCCCCCCGCGCCGACGGTCTGTCGTCATACGCTGAGGCAGACGTACTTCATCTCGAGGTAGTCCTCGATGCCGTGATGCGAGCCTTCGCGGCCAAGGCCGGACTGCTTCACGCCACCGAACGGCGCCACCTCGGTCGAGATGATGCCGGTGTTGACGCCGACGATGCCGTATTCCAGCGCCTCGGCGACCTTGTAGACGCGGCTCAGGTCCTTGGCATAGAAATAGGAGGCGAGGCCGAAGATGGTGTCGTTGGCCATCTCGATCACGTCGTCCTCGTTCTCGAACTTGAACAGCGGCGCCAGCGGGCCGAAGGTCTCGTCGGTCGAGAACTTCATCTCGCGGGTCGCGCCGGTGACGATGGTGGGCTCGATGAAGTGGCCCGGCCCCTGCAGCGTGTCGCCGCCGCCGAGGATGACCTCGGCGCCCTTCGACTTGGCGTCGGCGATGTGCTCCTGCACCTTCTCGATGGCCTTCGCGGTGATCAGCGGGCCAAGATCCGTGCCGTCCTCGAGGCCGTCGCCGACCTTCATGTTGGAGACCGCTTCCTTCAGCTTGGCAGCGAAGGCGTCATAGACGCCGGCCTGCACGTAGATGCGGTTGGCGCAGACGCAGGTCTGGCCGTTGTTGCGGAACTTGCACATGATCGCGCCCTGCACCGCGGCGTCGAGATCGGCGTCGTCGAACACGATGAACGGAGCGTTGCCGCCCAGCTCCATCGAACACTTCATCACCTGATCGGCGGCCTGGCCAAGAAGGATGCGGCCCACCTGCGTGGAGCCGGTGAAGGTCAGCTTGCGCACCTTGGGGTTCTCGCAGAACTCCTTGCCGACCTCGGAGGCGCTGTCCGAGGGCAGGACGTTCAGAACGCCCGCGGGGATGCCGGCACGCTCGGCCAGCACCGCCAGCGCCAGCGCCGAGAGCGGAGTCTCGGAGGCCGGGCGGGCGACGAAGCTGCAGCCGGCGGCCAGCGCCGGGGCGACCTTGCGGGTGATCATCGCGTTGGGGAAGTTCCACGGCGTGATCGACGCGGCAACGCCGATCGGCTGCTTCATCACCATGATGCGCTTGTCGCGCTGGTGGCCGGGGATGGTCTCGCCGTAGATGCGCTTGGCCTCTTCGGCGTAGAACTCGATGAAGCTGGCGCCGTAGGCGATCTCGCCCGCGGCCTCGGTGACCGGCTTGCCCATTTCGGCGGTGAGGATGGTGGCGAGGTCTTTCTGGTTCGCCATGATCAGGTCGAACCACTTGCGCATCACGTTGGAGCGCTCCTTGGCGGTCCAGGCGGCCCACTCCTTCTGCGCGGCGTAGGCGCCGTCGATGGCGCCCGCGACCTGCGCGCGGCTGAGATTGGCGACCTTGGCGATGACGTCGCCGCGGGCGGGGTTGGTGACCTCGAACTCACCATCGCCACCGGTGATCCACTCGCCGTTGACGTAGGCCTTGGTCTGCAGGAGGCTCGGATCGTCGAGAAGAGAGGGGAGATTGGTTGCGGTCTGATCCAGCATGGTATCCTCCTTGGGAATGATCTTACGTTGGGGCATGGCAGAGCATCTGCTTGCCCGAGAGTCTAGTCTAAGCCGGGAGAAAAACCATGGACCTGAGCGACGCCTATGCCAACGGGCCATATATTGCGCAGGCCGAGGACTACCCGCCGCGCTGGACCGCCGCGGCGTCGGACTTTCGCGCAGAACTGGCCGCCGGGGGCCGGCTGAGGGCGGGTCTGGCGTATGGAGACGGCCCGCGCGAGGCGCTCGACCTGTTCCTGCCCGAGGGTGCGCCGCAGGGGCTGATGGTCTTCGTGCATGGCGGCTACTGGATGGCCTTCGGGCGTGAAACCTGGTCGCATCTGGCAGCGGGCGCACTGGCGCGGGGCTGGGCGGTGGCGCTGCCGTCCTACGATCTCTGCCCCGGTGTAAGGATCTCAAGCATCACCCGGCAGATCGGCGCCGCCGTGACCTGCGCCGCGGGCGAGGTCGACGGCCCGATCCGGCTGGCCGGGCATTCGGCGGGCGGGCATCTGGTGGCGCGGATGCTGGCCCCGGCGATGCTGCCCGAAGACGTGGCCGCCCGTCTCGCGCATGTCATGCCGATCTCGCCGCTTTCGGACCTGCGCCCGCTGATGCAGACCGGCATGAACGAGACGCTGCAGCTCGACGCCGACGAGGCCTGGGCCGAGAGCCCGCTCGCCATGGCGGCCCCGGAGGTGCCGGTGACGGTCTGGGTCGGCGCGGCGGAGCGGCCGGCCTTCCTCGATCAGGCGCGCTGGCTGGGAGACGCATGGTCCTGCCCGGTGGTGGTGGAGGACGGAAAGCACCATTTCGACGTCATCGACGGGCTGGCCGAGCCTCACAGCGAGATCACCGCGCGTCTGCTCGGCTAGCGCCTCGGCGGCCCCTGTGGACCGCCCGGCTTTCACAAATCTGACTCCTGCCTGTCACAGGGACGTTACCGCTCGGGCGCTAGGGCTCGCTGCGGAACAAGACAGGGGACCTTCCATGCATTTCCGCACGCTCTGCCTCACCTCGGCGATCGCGCTGACGGCATCCGCCGCCGCCGCCGAGATGAGCTTCAACCGCATCGCCTCGTTCGCGACGCCGGACAACATGGCCGAGGGCGAAGACCGCGACCGTGTGACCTCGGCCGAGATCATCTACGCCACCGAGGACGGCAACACGCTGGTCTATACCGACAGCCCGCTGGGCGTGATCGGCCGCATCGACATCACCGACCCGGCCAATCCCAAGCCGCTCGGCAACGTGTCGGTCGATGGCGAGCCGACCTCGGTCTACGTGCACGGCACCACCATCTTCGCCGGCGTCAACACCTCCGAAAGTTACACCGACCCGTCGGGCAAGCTGGTGATGATCGACGCGACCTCGGGCGAGCTTCTGGGCGAATGCGACCTCGGCGGCCAGCCGGATTCCACCGCCATGGCCAAGGACGGCAGCTTCGTCACCGTCGCCATCGAGAACGAGCGTGACGAAGATCTGGGCGACGGCCGCGTGCCGCAGATGCCCGCGGGCTACGTGGCGATCCTCGACGTGGTCGATGGCGTGGCCGACTGCGACAGCCTCGTGAAGGCCGACGTGACCGGCCTTGCCGAGATCGCGCCGGAAGACCCCGAACCCGAGTTCGTCGACGTGAACGGCGCCGGCGAGATCGTCGTGACGCTGCAGGAAAACAACCACATCGTGGTGCTCGACAAGTCAGGCGAGGTGCTGTCGCACTTCTCCGCCGGTTCGGTCGACCTGACCGGCATCGACGCCACCGACGAGCGTGGCGCGCTGCTCTTTACCGAGAACCAGGAGGGCCGCGTGCGCGAGCCCGATGGCGTGCAGTGGATCGACGACGAGCACTTCGCCATCGCCAACGAGGGCGACATGGATGGCGGCTCGCGCGGCTTCACCGTGTTCCACAAGGACGGCACCGAGGTCTTCGAGAGCGGCACCGACTTCGAGCAGGCGGTGATCCGGGCCGGACACTACCCGGACAAGCGGTCGGACGCCAAGGGCGTAGAGCCCGAGGGCATGGAGTTCGCCAGCTTCGGCGACACGCCGTTCCTCTTCCTGCTGGCCGAGCGCGCCTCGATGGTCGGCGTCTATGATATGACCGATCCCGCCGCGCCGGTGCTGACGCAACTGCTGCCCTCGGGCATCGCCCCCGAGGGCGCCGTGGCGATCCCGCAGCGCAACCTCTTCGTCACCGCCAACGAGGAAGACCTCGTCGAGGACGGCGGCGTGCGCGCGCATGTGATGATCTACGAATATGCCGAAGGCGAAGCGCAGTACCCGACGCTGACCTCAGAGGGCGCCGACGAGCTGATCGGCTGGGGTGCGATCTCGGGCATGGTCGCCGGCGATGACGGCATGATCTACGCCGTCAACGACAGCTTCTACGGCTACCAGCCGCGCATCTTCACCATCGACCCGTCGCAGAGCCCGGCCCGCATCGTCGCGGCGACCGACGTCACCCGCGCCGGTCGCAACGCGCAGAAGCTCGACCTCGAGGGCATCACCACCGATGGCGAGGGCGGTTTCTGGCTGGCCTCCGAGGGCCGCACCGACCGGCTGGTGCCGCACGCGCTCTACCACGTGACGGCCGAGGGCGAGATCGAGGAAGAGGTCTCCCTGCCCGCCGAGCTGCTGGCGGTCGAGACGCGTTTCGGCTTCGAGGGCGTCACCATGATCGACGGCACGCTGTGGATGGCGGTGCAGCGCGAGTGGGGCGACGATCCGGAGGATCACGTCAAGCTGGTGTCCTACACGCCCGAAACCGGGGAATGGGGCGCCGTGCTCTATCCCAAGGCCACGCCCGAGACCGGCTGGGTCGGCCTGTCCGAGATCACCGCGCATGGCGATCACGTCTATGTCGTGGAGCGTGACAACCAGATCGGCGCCAATGCCGTGACCAAGAAGATCTACCGCATTGCCCTCTCCGAGATGCAGCCTGCGGCACTTGGCGGCGAGCTGCCTGTGGTCGGCAAGGAAGAGGTGCGCGACCTGATCCCCGACCTGAAGGGCTGGGGCGGCTACGTGGTCGACAAGGTCGAGGGCCTCGCGATCACCGAGGACGGCACCGTCTATGTCTCGACCGACAATGACGGCGTCGACGACAGCTCGGGCGAGACCTTCTTCTGGTCCTTCGACCTCGAGTGAGCGCCGACTGAACCATCGCGACGCGTTCAGGGGCGGGCCATCTGGTCCGCCCTTCTCCGTTTCTCAGGGGGACTGTGCGCTGACCCACGGGTCATTCCCTGAGATCTGCACGCACGCTTGCAGGGCGAGGGCACGAAGCCAGCCAACCGGCCGACCGATCCGCCGGACAGAAACAGGGGGCCGCGGTTTCCGGGAGAGCGGAGCCGGGGTGGTCCCCGAGGGGTTGGATCGCCGGGCACGCGACCCTCGCATTCCGCTCGCGCGGGACGAGCGCCTTGCGCTGTCGTGAGTTCGGGTGTGGACGCCGGATCATGAGGCGAGCACCGCTCCCAGCAAGCAAAGGATAAGTCCCGAAGCGCCTGCCCTCAGGTCACCACCCGCAGCGTCAGGTTGATGCGCCCGCCCTGCGGCAGCAGCGTCGACGAGCCGAAGCGGATGCGGTCGACGCCGTGGTGGCGCAGCCGGGCCTCGCCGCCCATCACCACCACCGCGCCCGAGCCCAGCCAGACCGACTCGGTCTTGCCGCCGCGCTCGGTGTTCCCCATGCGGAACAGCCCGTCATCGCCAAGCGAGACCGACACCACCGGGCAGGCGAAATCCGCCTCGTCCTTGTCCTGATGCAGCCCCATGCGGGCGCCCTCGCCGTACCAGTTGATCAGGCAGCATTCGGGCGCGCGGGCGCAGCCCGACACGTCGCGCCAGATCGCCAGCACCTCCTCGGGGATCGGCGGCCAGTCCATGCCCTCGGGGTGGCGCGGCTCGTAGCGGTAGCCGCGCCGGTCGGTGACCCAGCCGAATTGTCCCGCCGCCGACATCCGCACCGACATCTTCTGCCCGCGCGGGGTCACCGGCTGGTAAAGCGGCGCGACGCGCAGACAGGCGCGCAAACGCTCTATCAGTGCCTCCTGCGCCGGGCGGTCAAGATAGTCGGGGTAGATCCGGAAGCCGCGCTGTTCGATATGATGTGCCATGGCCACTTTCTTTCGCAAAGCACGGCGCGTCGCAAAGAAAATCCCCGGATTCGGCGGATTCAGCGGTGGCAGGGCGCTTGCAGCGCTGAAACCCCCTCCTTATATACCGTCCGAAGCCGCGAGGCCCCGGCCAAACGGCATCGCTAACCAGCGGGGCTGGATGCCGTAATCGGGTCCGACGCCTCGTGTCATCGCCTTGAATTGGAAAGGGATCGAAGTATGGGTAAAGTTATCGGTATCGACCTCGGCACCACGAACTCCTGCGTCGCCATCATGGATGGCAGCCAGGCGCGCGTGATCGAAAACGCCGAAGGCACCCGCACCACCCCCTCCATCGTCGCATTTGCCGACGATGAACGCCTCGTCGGCCAGCCCGCAAAGCGCCAGGCCGTCACCAACCCCGAAGCCACCATCTTTGCCGTCAAGCGTCTGATCGGCCGTCGCACCACCGACGCCGAGGTGACCAAGGATCAGGGCATCGTGCCCTACAAGATCGTCGACGGCGGCAATGGCGACGCATGGGTTGAAGCCAAGGGCGAAAAGTATTCGCCTTCGCAGATTTCCGCCTTCATCCTCGGCAAGATGAAGGAAACCGCCGAGAGCTATCTCGGCGAAGAGGTGACCCAGGCGGTCATCACCGTGCCGGCCTATTTCAACGACGCCCAGCGTCAGGCCACCAAGGACGCCGGCAAGATCGCCGGTCTCGAAGTCCTGCGCATCATCAACGAGCCGACCGCGGCCGCGCTGGCCTATGGTCTCGACAAGAAAGAGACCAAGACCATCGCCGTGTATGACCTTGGCGGCGGCACCTTTGACGTCACCATCCTCGAGATTGACGATGGCCTGTTCGAGGTGAAGTCCACCAACGGCGACACGTTCCTCGGCGGTGAAGACTTCGACATGCGGATCGTCAACTACCTGGCGGACGAGTTCAAGAAAGAGCACCAGGTCGACCTGACCAAGGACAAGATGGCCCTGCAGCGTCTCAAGGAAGCCGCTGAAAAGGCCAAGATCGAGCTGTCGAGCGCGACCCAGACCGAGATCAACCAGCCGTTCATCTCGATGGGTTCGGGCGGCCAGCCGCTGCACATGGTCATGAAACTGACCCGCGCCAAGCTGGAAAGCCTCGTGGGCGACCTGATCAAGAACTCGATCAAGCCCTGTCAGGCGGCCCTCAAGGACGCAGGCTTGTCGAAGGACGAGATCGACGAGATCGTTCTGGTCGGTGGTCAGACCCGCATGCCGAAGGTCATCGAAGAGGTGACCAAGTTCTTCGGCAAGGAGCCGCACAAGGGTGTGAACCCGGACGAGGTTGTCGCCATGGGCGCCGCCATTCAGGCCGGTGTTCTGCAGGGTGACGTGAAGGACGTGGTCCTGCTCGACGTGACCCCGCTGTCGCTGGGCATCGAGACGCTGGGTGGCGTGTTCACCCGCCTGATCGACCGCAACACCACGATCCCGACCAAGAAGTCGCAGATCTTCTCCACCGCCGAAGACAACCAGTCGGCCGTGACGATCCGCGTCTTCCAGGGTGAGCGCGAGATGGCTGCCGACAACAAGATGCTCGGCCAGTTCAATCTCGAGCAGATCCCGCCGGCACCGCGCGGCCTGCCGCAGATCGAGGTGACCTTCGACATCGACGCCAACGGCATCGTCTCCGTGTCCGCCAAGGACAAGGGCACGAACAAAGAGCAGAAGATCACCATCCAGGCCTCGGGCGGTCTCTCGGACGAGGACATCGAAAAGATGGTCCAGGAAGCCGAAGAGAACTCCGAGAAGGACAAGGAGCGTCGCGAGCTCGTCGAGGCGCGCAACCAGGCCGAGAGCCTCATCCACTCGACCGAGAAGTCGATGGAAGAGCACAGCGACAAGGTCGATCCGACGACCATCGAAGCGATCGAGCTGGCCGTGTCCGCGCTGAAGGAAGACCTCGAGAAGGACGACGTGAAGGCCGACAAGATCAAGGCCGGCATCCAGAACGTCACCGAGTCCGCCATGAAGCTGGGCGAGGCGATCTACAAGGCTCAGGCCGATGCCGGTGACGGCGCGGAAGAGCCCCAGTCCGCCGACGACAGCAACTCGAACGCCGGTGACGACGATATCGTCGATGCCGATTTCGAGGACCTTGGCAACGACAAGCGCAGCTGAGGCCGCGCATAGGAACAGAGCGGGGGCCGGTCCGGATGCCGGGCCGGCCCCTCTCCGTTCCGGGATACAGGAGGGCATGAATGTCCAAGCGTGACTATTACGACGTGCTCGGTGTCAGCAAAGGTGCCTCCGCGGACGAGATCAAGAAGGGCTATCGCAAGAAGGCCAAGGAGCTCCATCCCGACCGGAACGCCGACAACCCCGATGCCGAGAACCTCTTCAAGGAGGCCAACGAGGCCTACGACGTCCTGAAGGACCCGGAGAAGAAAGCAGCCTATGACCGCTTCGGCCACGCGGCCTTCGAAGGTGGCATGGGCGGTGGCGGCGGTGGCCGTCCCGGCGGCGGCTTCCAGGGCCAGGGCGATTTCGCCAGCGCGTTCTCCGACGTGTTCGACGATCTCTTCGGCGATTTCATGGGCGGACGCCAAGGCGGCGGCGGACGGCAGCGCGCCGCACGCGGGGCCGACCTGCGCTACAATCTGCGCGTGACGCTCGAGGAGGCCTATAACGGCCTGCAAAAGACCATCAACGTGCCCAGCTCGGTGCAGTGCGACGAGTGCAACGGCTCGGGCGCAGAAGGCGGCGCCGAACCGGTGACCTGTCCGACCTGTTCTGGCATGGGCAAGGTGCGCGCGACCCAGGGCTTCTTCACCGTGGAGCGCACTTGTCCGACCTGCTCGGGCCTTGGCCAGATCATCAAGAACCCCTGCTCCAAGTGCGGCGGTCAGGGCCGTGTGCAGCGTGAACGCGCGCTGTCGGTCAACATCCCCGCCGGGGTCGAGACCGGCACCCGCATCCGGCTTGCCGGTGAGGGCGAGGCCGGGATGCGCGGCGGACCTCCGGGCGACCTCTACATCTTCATCGATGTGAGGAAGCACGAGATCTTTGAACGCGAGGGCAACGAGCTGCATTGCCGGGTTCCGGTGTCGATGGCGACGGCGGCGCTGGGTGGTGACATCGAGGTGCCGACGATCGACGGCGGCCGCAGCCGGGTGAAGATCCCCGCCGGCAGCCAGTCGGGCCGGCAGATGCGCCTGCGCGGCAAGGGGATGCCCGCCCTGCGTGGCGGCACCGCCGGCGACATGTTCATCGAGCTCGCGGTCGAGACGCCGGTGAACCTGACATCGCGCCAGAAAGAGCTTCTGCGCGAGTTCGAGGAGCTGAGCGAGGACAACAATCCCGAGTCGCACAGCTTCTTCTCGTCGGTGCGCAACTTCTGGGATTCGATGAAGGGCTGATCGCCGGTCGGAGCCGGCCACCGCTTCGATGCGGAGAGCCGGCGCGCATCGGCGCTCGCAGTTCGCGCCACGCGAGTACAACAGAGCGGAACAATCCTCACAGGGCCCGGGTTCACTCCCCGGGCCCTGTTCATTTTTGCGAGCCGAAACCGATGTTTGACTGGATCACCAACCTCATCGACAGCATGGGCGCCTTCGGCGTCGCGCTGCTGATGTTTCTCGAGAACGTCTTTCCCCCGATCCCGTCAGAGCTCATCATGCCGCTGGCCGGGTTCAACGCCGCGCGCAACACCATGTCGCTTCCGGTGGTGATCCTCGCCGGCAGCGCCGGATCGCTGGCAGGCGCCTATCTCTGGTACTGGATCGGGCGCCGCATCGGGCTGAAACGGCTGCGCCATCTGTCGCAGCGCCATGGCCGCTGGCTCGCGGTGTCGCCCGAAGAGTTCGACCGCGCCAACGGCTGGTTCGACCGTCACGGCGGCAGCGCGGTGCTGTTCGGGCGCGTCATTCCGACCGTGCGCACCTTCATCTCAGTTCCGGCAGGTGTCCGGCGGATGCCGCGCGGCTGGTTCCTCGGCCTGAGCGCGCTCGGCACCGTGATCTGGACGTCGCTTCTCACGCTCGCCGGGTACTTGCTCGAGGGCAGCTACGAGGCGGTCAGCGAATGGCTCAACCCGCTGTCGACCCTCGTGGTGGTGGCGCTGGTCGGCACCTACCTCTGGCGCGTAGCGACCTATGGCCGCCGGGTGCGCCGCGAGGGCCACGAGGACAGCGAAGGCAGCGAGAGCCGCGAATAAGCGTGTCCCTCCCCCTGTCCGGCGGAACCGCTCCAGCTTTAACCTTTCTGTAACCTGAAATCCGTCACCCTGACGGCCATGGCAAAGGGTTCGCAATTCGCCGATGGTCAGGCCTCGCTGTTCGGCGGGGACGAAACGCTGGTGCCGCCCGACGCACCCGCGCCCTCCTACCTGAGCGACCACCGCGCGCGCCTGCGTCAAAGGTTCCGAGAGGGCGGCGCCGATGCCCTGCCGGATTACGAGATGCTCGAACTGCTGCTATTCCGCGCCATTCCGCGGCGCGATGTGAAGCCGTTGGTGCGCGTCCTGCTCGAGACCTTCGGCGATTTCAACGCCGTGGTTTCCGCCCCGGAACACCGTCTGGGAGCTGTCGCGGGTGTGGGGGAGTCCGTGATCACCGAGCTTAAGCTCGTCGAGGCGGCGGCGCACAGGCTGGCGCGCTCACGGGTGTTGCAACGCCCGGTGGTCAGCTCTTGGAATGCCTTGCTCACTTACTGTCAGACCACGATGGCGCACCGCGAGACGGAGCAGTTCCGCATCCTGTTTCTCGACCGCAAGAACGTGCTGATCGCCGACGAGGCGCAGGCACGGGGCACGGTGGATCACGTGCCGGTCTATCCCCGCGAGGTGGTGAAACGCGCGCTCGAACTCAACGCCTCGGCGCTGATCCTCGTGCACAACCATCCCTCCGGCAACCCGACCCCGAGCGGTGCCGATATCGAGATGACCGAGCAGATCCGCATCGCCGCCGAGGCGCTCGGGATCACCCTGTACGATCACCTCGTGATCGGCCGGTCGCGTGAGCTCAGCTTTCGCGCCGAGGGGCTGCTTTGATGTCTCGAGACACACGCTCGAGGGCCAGGCAACGCCACCGCCCCGCGCCCGAGGTCAGCGCAGCCAGACCTCGACGCGCCGGTTCACCTGCCGGCCCCAGACCGTGTCGTCGCAGGCCATGGGCATGGCCTCGCCAAAGGCCTCCACCCCAAGCTCGAGGCGCCGGAGATCCGCCGCCTCGGCCGCGTTCAGCACCGCCGCGCGCACCGCCTCGGCCCGATCATAGGCGATCTCGAGATTGGCCTCGGCCTCCCCCTGCGCGTCGGAAAAGCCCACGAAGACCAGTTCGCGCCCGTCATACTCGCCCGCCTCGAGCGCCCGCGCCAGTTGCTGCACGTTCGAGCGCGACTGCGCATCGAGCGCGGTTTCGCCCTCCTCGAACCGGAACGAGGTGGTCAGCCGCCGCATCGGCGCGAGCGTCGCGACCAGACGCTGCAGCCCCGCCAGACCCTGATCGCCCTCGGCTACGACGATGGCGTTGGCAAGCCGGTCGCCCTGTTGCGCCAGCGCGATCTCCTCGGGCATCTGGTCCACGAACCCGGCGCGGCGGATCACGATCTGCGCCGCGGCGCTGCGGGTGTAGGCGAGGAACTCCCGCGCCAGCGCGGGCAGACGCCGCGCGGGCAGGTAGAGAAACATCGGCGCCGTGAGCGGGTAGTCCTCGGTCTTGATCGCCGCGCGTTGTCCGCGCAGCTCGAACCCGCAACTGCCGGTGAGGCGCAGCGGCTTGGTGTTGCCGATCTCGGAATAGCTTGCCAGTCCGATGCCCAGCGGATCGCGGGAAACCGCCTCGGACAGCGCGGCATTGCCGCCGTGGCGCTTGATCTCGCCCCCGAGCACCAGCCCCGAGGGCCGCAGCAGCCGGTCCTCGATGCCCTGCGACAGCCCCGAGCTGGCATTGCGCAGGTGCAGGACCACTGGCGCATCCGGACCGCCGAGCGCGCGCCAGTTGTCGGCCTGGCCCGAGAGCACCTCGGCCAGCACCGCCAGCGAAATCGCGTCGACCGGGTTGGTCTGCGCCACCACCGGGATCATCGCGTCGAGCGCCAGCACCCGGCTGCGATTGACCTCCGACAGGTCGCCCAGCCCGGCCTCCTGCGCGGCGCTGCGCTCTTCGGGCCGGATCTCGCGCAGCGCCATGACCATATCGGCCTCGTCGGCGAGCAGGTCGGCGAACCCGCCATCGGTGCTGGTCAGGTGGAATTGGAACCGTCCGACCACGCGCGCCTCGTCCGGATCGCTGAGGAGGTAGCGGAACCGCCCCTCTCCGAGCGGCTCGCGCTCGGCGGTCAGGCCGTTGCGCAGGGCAAAGCCCTCGATCAGGGCGGGCATCAGCACGTCGCCGATGGTGGCCGAGCCCGAGACCCGCATCTCGGCGACGAAATCGGTAAGAGACGGGCAGCCCGGGCCGTCGCAGAGCACACCCGAGGCGTCGACGGTCAGCTCGCCGTAGCGGGTCTCGATGCGGTAGAACTCTCCGTCGAACCCAAGCAGCGTGCCGCTCAGCTCGATCCCGCCATCGCGCGAGCGCAGCGCGATGTCCTGGGCCCAGAGGGGCGCGCCGGCAATGAAAAGTGCGGCGAAGATCGCCGCACGAAGCAGTCTCATGAGATGTTCCCGATCGCCCTTCAGTTGCCGGCGATCTTCAGGTTTTCGATGAGGTTTTTCAACACCAGAAAGTCGCCGACACTGTCGCAGGCTGGCAGATCGAGGTCGAGGTCATGCACCCGCAGCCCGTCCTCGCCGCGCAGCTCGAGGGTCTGGGCCTCGACGGGTTTGCCGCAGTTGCCATCGCTCAGCTCGGCCTCGACGGTGATGGCGACCTCTCCGGTCTTTCGGGCGGCGCCGGCGGGGAAGCTGTAGATCTCGGCGATCCGCGGGGTCGGCGTATCGGGGTTTCCGAGCCGCGTCAGGAAGCCGCCCACCCCTTTGGCGGTACGGCCCATGTCCCCGGTTGCGCCGGCCCAGACGTGGCCTTCCGAGAAATAGTCGGCGCCGAACTCGCGGGCGTGCAGTTGCAGGCCGCTGTCGCCGCGCCATTGCAGGGCGACCCGGTCGTAGAACGGCAGGGCCGGCACCTCGGCCACGGCGGTGGCGCCGTCGTCATTGTCGAAGGCCGCGATGAAGATCGCCTTCTGCGCCAGCGCCGGCACGTCGACCGACAACTGCCCCTCCGGGCCGGTGATCTCGGTGAACATGAGGCCCTGATGATGGATGGTGACCTGCTCGGAGCCGTAGCACGGTGCCTTCAGCGACAGCGCCACCATGGCCCCGGCGCGGGGCTCGGCGCTGAACTGCACATGGCAGTCCGGCGCGGCAGCGCGCCGCTCCGGCTGCGCCTCGGACCGCGCGGTCACGATGTTCGCCGCGAAGTCCGCACCGGGTGCGGTGGCGGCGGTGTTGATCGGGTCGATCCCGCCGACGCGGTTGAGGGCGTCAGGCGGCACTCGCAGCGGCACGGCGGAGGAGGTGTCGGTGATGTCGCTGACCACGACCCGGCGCTCGGGCGCACGTTCCGCCGACACGGTGATCTCCTCGCCCTGCGTGAAGAAGACGATCGCCAGCGCGGCGCCGGCGGTCGCTGCCGCAAGGAGATATGTGCTGTTGAGCCGTGCCATTGCACCCTCCGCTCGTGTTCCACCGTTTACCAACGGTAAACCAATCGCGCTGAAATAAGGCGCCGGTTGGGCGTAAGGAAGGAGTCAATTCGTCAGGTCCGGCACGGGTTTGCCGGACCTGACGGAGATGGTGTGGTCAGGCCAGCCGACCGTGGCAGTGCTTGAACTTCTTGCCCGATCCGCAGGGGCAGAGGTCGTTGCGCGACGGGTTGCCCCAGGTGGTCGGATCGGTTTCGTCGAAACCCTCGACCAGCGGCGCATCCGGCGCCTCGGGGGCACCGGCCTCGCCCGGGGGCGGCGCCGCGGCGGCGGGCTCGTGACCGGCAGTGGCGGCCTCGGCCTGACGGCGCAGCTCGGCCTGCTGCTGGGCGAGCTGCTGCATCATCTTGCGCTGCTCTTCCTCGTTCATCGGGCGCACGCGGCTGAGCTGCTCGGTGACCTGCTCGCGCAGCGACTCGAGCATCGTCTCGAAGAGCTGGAACGCCTCGGTCTTGTACTCGTTGAGCGGATCGCGCTGTGCATAGCCCCGGAAGCCCACCACCGAGCGCAGGTGCTCGAGCGTCAGAAGATGCTCGCGCCACTTGGTGTCGATGGTCTGAAGCAGCACCTGCTTTTCGATTTGGCGCATGGTCTCAGGGCCGAAGGCCTCGGCCTTCTCGGCCATGTACGTGTCGGAGGCCGCTTCGAGACGCTCGCGGATGGTGTCGGCGTCGACCCCTTCCTCCTCGCCCCAGGCCATCACCGGCACGTCGATGCCAAGCTTCTCGAGCGCGGCGGCGTAGAGGCCCTTGGTGTCCCACTGATCGGCGTAGGTTCTGGGCGGCACGTAGGTGTCGACCAGCTCGTCGATGACCTCGTGGCGCATGTCCTCGGTGACCTCGGAGACGTCCGCCGCCTCCATGATCTCGAGACGCTGGGCGAAGATCACCTTGCGCTGGTCGTTCATCACGTCGTCGAACTTGAGCAGCTGCTTGCGGATGTCGAAGTTGCGGCCCTCAACCTTGGCCTGGGCGCGCTCGAGCGACTTGTTCACCCACGGGTGGATGATCGCCTCGCCTTCCTTCATGCCCAGCTTGGAGAGCATCTTGTCGAGCCGCTCGGACCCGAAGATGCGCATCAGGTCATCCTCGAGCGAGAGGTAGAACGAGCTGCGGCCCGGGTCGCCCTGACGGCCCGACCGGCCGCGCAGCTGGTTGTCGATGCGCCGGCTTTCGTGGCGCTCGGTGGCGAGCACGTAGAGCCCGCCGGCCTGCTTCACCGCCTCTTCGTCGGCGGCGTGCGTATCCTCGATCCGCTGCCGGATCTCCTCGGGATCTCCCTCGGGATCGGCCTCGAGCGCCTCCATCACCTTGAAATCGACGTTGCCGCCAAGTTTGATGTCGGTGCCGCGGCCAGCCATGTTGGTGGCGATGGTGATGGCGCCGAGCTTGCCGGCATCGGCGACGATCTGCGCCTCCTGCTCGTGCTGGCGCGCGTTCAGCACGTTGTGCGTCAGCCCGGCCCCGGTCAGAAGCTGCGACAGCATCTCGGACTTCTCGATCGAGGTGGTGCCCACGAGGACCGGCTGGCCCTTCTCGTGCGCCGCCTTGATCTCCTCGGCGATGGCCGCGTACTTCTCGGTCCCGGTGCGGTAGACCTTGTCGTCCTCGTCGATCCGGGCGATCGGGCGGTTGGTCGGGACCTCGACCACGCCAAGCCCGTAGATCTCCATGAATTCCTCGGCCTCGGTGGCGGCGGTGCCGGTCATGCCCGAGAGCCGTTCGTAGAGGCGGAAATAGTTCTGGAAGGTCACCTGCGCGAGGGTCACGTTCTCGGGCTGAATGTCGCAGCCTTCCTTCGCCTCGATGGCCTGATGCAGGCCGTCGGACAGGCGCCGCCCGGTCATCATGCGGCCGGTGAACTCGTCGATCAGCACCACCTGCCCGTCGCGGACGATGTAATCCTTGTCGCGGGTGTAGAGCTTGTGCGCCCGCAGGCCCTGGTTGACGTGGTGCACCACGGTGGTGCTTTCCGGGTCGTAGAGCGTCTGCCCCTCGGGCAGCACGCCGCGCTGGTGCAGGATCTCTTCCAGCGCCTCGTTGCCCTCTTCGGTGAAGCTGACGTTGCGGGTCTTCTCGTCGATCTTGAAGGCGTCGTCCGAAAGCTGCGGGATCAGCCGGTCGATCGCCATGTAGAGATCCGAGCGGTCCTGGCTCGGGCCCGAGATGATCAACGGCGTGCGCGCCTCGTCGATCAGGATGCTGTCGACCTCGTCGACCACGGCGAAGTAATGCCCGCGCTGCATCATCTGGCCCAGCTCGGACTTCATGTTGTCGCGCAGGTAGTCGAAGCCCAGCTCGTTGTTCGTGGCATAGGTCACGTCGGCGGCGTAGGCGGTCTTCTTCTCGCCCTCGGGCTGCTGCGGGTAGACCACGCCGGTGGTCAGGCCGAGCGCGCCGTAGACCTTGCTCATCCACTCGGCATCGCGGCGGGCGAGGTAATCGTTGACCGTGACGATGTGCACGCCCTTGCCGGTCAGCGCGTTGAGATAGGCCGGGAAGGTGGCGACCAGCGTCTTGCCCTCACCGGTCTTCATCTCCGAGATGTTGCCCTGGTGCAGGAAGATGCCGCCCATCAGCTGCGTGTCGAAGGCGCGCAGGCCGAGCGCCCGCTTGGCGCCCTCGCGGCAGTTGGCGAAGGCCTCCGGCAGCAACGCGTCGAGCGCCTCGCCATCGGCGATGCGCTTCTTGAATTCCTCGGTCTTGGCGATCAGGCCGGCGTCGTCGAGCGCTTCGAACTCCGGCTCCAGCGCGTTGATCTTTGCGACCAGCGGGCGTGTCGCCTTGATCTTGCGGTCATTCGGCGTTCCAAACACCTTCCGCGCGAGAGTTCCGATACCCAGCATACCTGCCCGTTCCTGTCTGACAAAGTCGTGTTTTCGTCGTGGCATCCGCTTGCCCGCCTCGAACACAGCCCATATGACACAGGGGAACGGTCGGCCTTGCAGAGCCTTATGGGCATGTAAGGCGCGCCCCAGAAAGTGTCAACGTTGCCCTCGCGGGCAGACCACGAAGGACCCGAAAGGACCTTATTCGATGCGCAAAACACTCACCACGCTCTCCGCCGCCGCCCTGGCCTTCACCATGGCGATGCCGGCGCAGGCCCAGGATCAGGCCCAAGACCAGTCTCAGGACCAGACCGCGGATCAGGCCCAGGGTCAGACCCAGTCCATGGATCTCGACACCGTCGTGGCCACGGTCAACGGCGAAGACATCACCCTCGGCCACATGCTGATGGTCCGGGCCACGCTGCCCGAGCAATATCAACAGCTTGGCGATGAGGCGCTCTGGGATGGCATCCTCGACCAGCTGGTGCGTCAGGCCGCCCTCGCACAGGACGAGAACGCCGTCGAGACCAAGCGCGTGACGCTGTCGATCGACAACGAGCGCCGCGCCCTGCTGGCCGGAGAGGTCGTCAAGGCGGTGGCCGAGGACGCCGTCACCGACGAGGCGGTCCAGGAGGCCTACGAGGCCGACTACACCGGCGAAGACATGGGCAAGGAGTTCAACGCCTCGCACATTCTCGTGGAGACCGAGGAAGAAGCGCAGGCGCTGGTCGAAGAGCTGAACGGCGGCGCCGATTTCGCTGAGCTCGCGCGCGAGAAGTCCACCGGCCCCTCCGGCCCCAACGGTGGCGAGCTTGGCTGGTTCTCGGCCGGCATGATGGTCGAGCCGTTCCAGGAGGCCGTCGAGGCGCTCGAGGACGGCGCGGTCTCCGAGCCGGTGCAGACCCAGTTCGGCTGGCACGTGATCAAGCTCAACGAGACCCGCGCCAAGGAAGCCCCGACGCTGGACGAAGTGCGCGGCGAGATCGAGATGTCGCTGCAGCAGCAGGCGGTCGAGAAATATATTGACGAAACCCTCGCATCGGCGGAAGTCACCCGCATGGACAAGTCCGAGGCCGACGTCTCGGCGCTTTCGAACATGCAGCTCCTGGAGGACTAATTGGCCAAGATCACGTCCGTTTCGCCCCTCGCCCCTGCCGCCTTCCCGGAGCTTCCGGTGATCGACGGGGTCCGCTTCGCTTCGGTCTCCGCGGGGGTCCGATATGCCGGGCGAACCGACGTGATGCTGACCCTGCTCGATCCCGGCAGCACCGTTGCCGGGGTCTTCACCCGCTCCGCCACCCGCTCGGCCAACGTGCTCGACTGCCAGTCGAAGATCGGCGGCGACAGCGACGAGGGCGCGGCGATCATCGTCAACTCGGGCAACTCCAACGCGTTTACCGGCAAGGCCGGCGACGAGTCGGTGGCGGCGATCTGCGCCGCCGTGGCCAAGGCCACCGGCCTGCCCGAGGCGAGGGTCTTCACCAGCTCCACCGGCGTGATCGGCGAGCGCCTGCCGCATGACCGCATCACCGCCAAGGTCGATGAGCTGGTCACGGCGCTGGCGCCCGGCAAGGGCGCCGAGGCGGCGCGCGCCATCATGACCACCGACACCTTCCCCAAGGGCGCCTGCGCCACCGTGGCGCTGCCCGACGGCGAGGTGAAGATCGCCGGCTTCGCCAAGGGCTCGGGGATGATCGCCCCCGACATGGC
The DNA here is from genome assembly GCF_020171625.1 of Salipiger bermudensis. Classification (GTDB taxonomy): domain Bacteria; phylum Pseudomonadota; class Alphaproteobacteria; order Rhodobacterales; family Rhodobacteraceae; genus Salipiger; species Salipiger bermudensis_B. The sequence goes on along the minus strand of NZ_JAIUZY010000005.1, from coordinate 303,766 downwards.
GACGATGCTGGTCTACATCTTTACCGACGCCAAGGTGTCGCGCGGCGACCTGCAGAGCATGGTCTCCGAGATCAACGACCGCAGCTTCAACTGCATCACCGTCGACAGCGACACCTCGACCTCGGACACGCTGCTGATGGGCGCCACCGGCGCCTCCAACGTCGAGGTCACGCAGGCTGACAGCGATTTCGCCCAGGCGCTCGAGGGCGTGTTCTTCGATCTCGCGCACCAGGTGGTCCGCGATGGCGAGGGGGCGACCAAGTTCGTCACCGTGAACGTCACCGGCGCGAAGACCGACGCCGACGCCCGAACCCATGCGCTCGCCATCGCCAACTCGCCGCTGGTCAAGACCGCCATCGCCGGCGAGGATCCGAACTGGGGCCGCATCGTCATGGCGGTGGGCAAGTCCGGCGCCGCCGCCGACCGCGACAGGCTCACCATCCGCTTCGGCGACGTTCTGGTTGCCGAGAACGGCTGGGTCGCCCCGTCCTACAAGGAAGAAGACGGCGCGGCACTGATGAAACAGCCAGAGATCGCGGTGAACGTCGACCTCGGCCTCGGGGCCGGCAAGGCCACCGTCTGGACCTGCGACCTGACCCACGGCTATATCTCGATCAACGCCGATTACCGGTCCTGACACCACCTTTTCTCTGGTTCTGAAATACCTCGGGGAGCGCGAGGGGCAGCGCCCCTCGCCGGCCTGACCCCGGGGCCGGGAGGCCCCTTATGTCGAAGATCATCCTCGTTTCCGCCGTCGCGCTCATCGACACCGACGGCCGCATCCTTCTGGCGCAGCGCCCCGAGGGCAAATCGATGGCGGGGCTCTGGGAGTTTCCCGGCGGTAAGGTTGAGCCCGGCGAAAGCCCCGAGGTGGCGCTGATCCGCGAATTGCAGGAAGAGCTTGGCATCGACACGTGGGAAAGCTGCCTCGCGCCGCTGACCTTCGCCTCCCATGCCTACGAGAGCTTTCACCTGCTGATGCCGCTCTTCGCCTGCCGCAAATGGCAGGGCACGCCGCAGTCGAAGGAGGGACAGGCGCTGAAGTGGGTGCACGCCCGCGACCTGAAATCCTACCCGATGCCCCCGGCCGACGTGCCCCTGATCCCGATCCTGCGCGACTGGCTCTGAGGCACGAAAAGTCCAGAAATTTCTGCACTGCGGCGACGAAAAAGCGTCTCAAAAGCCTCTGACGCTAGGTCATTAGGCGCAAATGTCAAAATTTCTTCTGGTTCGATTAAGGATTCGCCGGTATTCATATTTCTGTAATATCCGTATCGGGGAACCTAGAAATGCTGCGTACCATCATCCTTGGCAGCTGCGTCTCGGTTCAGGGCATTCTCGAAAAGAGTCTCCCTGACGGTCGCATTGCCGTTCGCGTCGGAAATCAGGTCTTTACCGGCAACCCGGTTGCCGCCTGAACCGAACGACAAGTTCTGATTTCTCGCGAAAAGCCCGGAGCGCCTGCTCCGGGCTTTTCCATTTCTGGTGGAATGCCGAGCGTCAATTCAACGCCCGCAGGAACGACAGTTTCACGAAAATGAAAACACCCGGAGGTTTCCCTCCGGGTGTTCCTGTTTTTCGTCGATGCGGCAGCGATCAGAGCGAGCGCTCGATCTCCTCGCGCTCGAAGATCTCGATGACATCCTTCGGGCGAACGTCGTCGTAGTTTTCGAAGGCCATACCGCATTCCTGGCCCGACTGGACCTCGGAGACCTCGTCCTTGAAGCGCTTGAGCGTCTTCAGCGTGCCTTCGTGGATCACCACGTTGTCGCGCAGCAGGCGGACACCTGCGGAGCGGCGGGCAACGCCCTCGGTGACGAGACAGCCGGCGACCTTGCCGACGTTGGAGACCTTGAAGACCTCCCGGATCTCGGCGTAGCCTATGAAGTTCTCGCGGATCTCGTTCGACAGCAGGCCGGAGGCCGCCGCCTTCACGTCGTCCACGAGGTCGTAGATCACCGAGTAGTAGCGGATCTCCACGCCCTTCTGGTTGGCGCTGTTGCGGGCCGGTGCGTTGGCACGGACGTTGAAGCCGATGACCGGGCAACCCGACGCTTCGGCAAGGCCGATGTCGGTCTCGGTGATGGCACCCACACCGTAGTGGATGACCCGCACGCGGACCTCGTCGTTGCCGACCTTCTCGAGCGCCTGAACGATGGCCTCGGCAGACCCCTGCACGTCGGCCTTCACCACGATGGGTAGCTCAGAGACGTTCTCGTCGTCCTTCGCCTTCATCATCAGCTGCTCAAGGGTGGTCGCGGCACCGGCGGCGGCGCGCTTCTCCTTGGCGGCGTGTTCGCGGTACTCGGCGATCTCGCGGGCCTGTGCCTCGGTGGCGGTCACGTTGAGAACGTCACCGGCCTCGGGCGTGCCGTTGAGACCAAGCACCTCGACGGGCACCGACGGACCGGCTTCGCTGACGCGCTCGCCCTTGTCGTTGATCAGCGCACGGACCTTGCCGTACTGCTCGCCCACGACGAAGATGTCGCCCTGCTTCAGGGTGCCGTTCTGCACCAGAACCGTCGCGACCGGGCCACGGCCCACGTCGAGCTGGGCTTCGATCACGGCGCCTTCGGCGGCCCGGTTCGGGTTGGCGTTCAGTTCGAGAACCTCGGCCTGCAGCGCGATGGCTTCGAGCAGTTCGTCGAGCCCCTGCCCGGTATAGGCCGACACTTCGACATCCTGCACGTCGCCGGACATCTGCTCCACGATCACCTCGTGCTGCAGCAGGTCGGTGCGCACCTTGGTCGGGTTCGCCTCGGGCTTATCGACCTTGTTGATCGCGACGATCATCGGAACGCCGGCCGCCTTCGCGTGGCTGATGGCTTCGACGGTCTGCGGCATCACCGCGTCATCCGCCGCCACCACGAGCACCACGATGTCGGTCACCTGAGCACCACGCGAGCGCATCGAGGTGAACGCCGCGTGGCCGGGCGTGTCGAGGAAGGTCAGCACGTCGCCACCCTTGGTCGTCACCTGGTAGGCGCCGATATGCTGGGTGATGCCGCCGGCCTCGCCGGAAGTGACGTTGGCTTCGCGGATCTTGTCGAGCAGCGAGGTCTTGCCGTGGTCGACGTGACCCATGATCGTGATGACCGGCGGACGCGGCAGGAGATCTTCCGGCTTGTCCTCGACGGTCTTGATCACGTCCTCGACGTCGGCTGCGGACACGCGGGTCACGCGGTGGCCGAATTCCTCGATGATCAGTTCGGCGGTGTCGGCGTCGATCGACTGGTTCTGGGTCGCCATGATGCCACTCTGCATCAGCGACTTGACCACGTCTGCCACACGCTCAGCCATCCGGTTGGCCAGCTCGGCCACAGTGATCGCCTCGGGAAGCTGCACGTCGCGCACGACCTTCTCGCGCTGCTGGCTGCCACCCATCGCCTTCTGACGCGCACGCTCTTGCTTGCGCTTCATCGCGGCCATGGATTTCTGCCGGCCGCCTTCGCCGCCAAGCGCCTGGTTCAGGGTCAGCTTGCCGGACCGACGGTTGCCGGCATCGCCACCGCGACCACGACCGCCACGACCGCGCTCTTCACGCTCGCGGTCGGCCTTGCGCTGCTGCGCCTGGCCTGCGGGGCCACCTGCCGGGGCGCCTGCCGCCGGCTTGGCGCCGCCACGGGCCGCACCACCGGCCGGATCGGCCGCCGGGGCCGACGCTGCGGCTTCGGCCTTCTTGGCCGCTTCCGCGGCTTCGCGGGCCTTGCGCTCTTCTTCCTCGGCTTTCGCCTTGGCGCGCTCTTCGGCCTCGCGCTGCTCGCGCTCTTTCTGTTCCTTCTCGGCGCGCATACGCTCGCGCTCTTCGGCGCGGGCCTTTTCCACGGCCTCGCGTTCCGCCTGTTCGTCGGCTTCGCGGGCCTTGGCGGCCTTCAGCGCCTTCAGGCGACGTTCCATCTCCGCGTCGGAGATCCCGGCCGGGCGCTTGCCACCCGACCCGCCCGGCACGCCGCCGGAGCCCTTGGCGCCACCGGCGCCGGGCTTGGGCACAACCACGCGCTTGCGCTTGGTCTCCACCACGACGTTCTTGGTCCGTCCGTGGCTGAAGCTCTGCTTCACGGATCCCGAACGGGGACCCCCGCCACGAACACCCAAAGTCTTCTTGCCGTCGTTATCGCTCATTCAGCTCTTATCCTTTCCGGCGGCCCCTGCCGCCCCCGGCAGCCCCTGCTGCCGTCGCCGCGTCGGCCCTTCCGACGCGCAGCCCCTTCAGTCGTTGGGCTTCCTCTACAACACGTTTCGTGAGTCCACCAGCGCCAAGCGCCGCGTGTATCACCTTTTCCCGTCCGAAGGCCAGCCCCAGCTCGTCCGCCGTGAGCCAGCCGATATAGGATCCCCATTGCGGGGTGGACAGCTTGGTCTTGCCCCTGGCCGATCCGTCCTCGGCCTGAAGCAGCACATCGGCTTCTTCCTTGCCAAGCATACCCTTGACCTTTTCGTAGCCCGACACCGCGCGCCCGGACTTGCGGGCGAGGCTCAGCAGCTCGACCACCCGGCGGGCGAGCATCTGCTCGACCAGGGTGGGCAGGTCGTCGGGCACCGTCACCGGTGCCCGTGCGGCGCGGGCGAAAAGGCCCTTGCTCGCGGCTTTCTCGAGGGCCGCCTTGTCAGACGTCACCCAGATGCCGCGCCCGGGCAGCTTGCCTGCGAGATCGGGCACGACCTGATTGTCCGGCCCGATCACGAAGCGGATCAGACCGCTGGCGGGCTGCGTCTCGCCTGTGGCGATGCAGCGCCGCTCCGGGCCATCGGCCCGGTCCTTGTCCTGGCCGCCCCTGCTCATCGGATCAGACCTCTTCCTCGGTCTCGGACTCGTCGCCTTCGCCCTCGACCTCGTCTTCGGCCTCGCCCACCAGCTCTTCGGGATCGACCCAGCCAAGCAGCACGCGTGCGGTCATGATGAGGTTCTGCGCCTCGGCGAGATCGACATCGAACTTCTCGAGCAGACCGTCATCCTTGACGCGCTCGCCATTCACCGTGGTCCAGCCGCCGGCCAGTTCCCAGTCGGCGCAGGTGGCGAAGTCTTCCAGCGTCTTCACGCCGTCTTCCGCCAGTGCCTCTACCATTTGGGGTGTCAGGCCGTCGAATTCAATAAGGCTGTCCTCGGCACCCAGCTCACGCGCGTGCTCGAGCGCCTTGCGGGCCTGCTCTTCGAGGAATTCGCGGGCACGGGTCTGCAGCTCCTGCGCGGTGTCGTCGTCGACACCGTCGATCACCAGCAGCTCGTCGAGCTCGACATAGGCGACCTCTTCGAGGTTGGTGAAGCCTTCGGCCACCAGAAGCTGGGCGAAGAACTCGTCGAGATCCAGCGTGTCCATGAACAGCTTGGTGCGCTCTTCGAATTCCTTCTGACGGCGCGCCGACTCTTCTTCCTCGGTCATGATGTCGATATCGAGACCGGTGAGCTGCGAGGCCAGACGCACGTTCTGGCCGCGGCGGCCGATGGCCAGCGAGAGCTGCTCGTCGGGCACCACGACCTCGATGCGCTCGGCATCTTCGTCAAGCACCACCTTCGACACTTCGGCCGGCTGCAGCGCGTTGACGAGGAAGGTCGGCATGTCCTCGTTCCACGGGATGATGTCGATCTTCTCGCCCTGAAGCTCGTTCACCACGGCCTGAACGCGGCTGCCGCGCATACCGACGCAGGCGCCCACGGGGTCGATGGAGCCGTCATAGGAGATCACGCCAATCTTGGCGCGCGAGCCCGGATCCCGGGCCACGGCCTTGATCTCGATGATGCCGTCGTAGATTTCCGGCACTTCCATCTTGAACAGCTCGGCCATGAATTCCGGCGCTGTGCGGCTGAGGAAGATCTGCGGGCCGCGGGCCTCGCGGCGCACGTCCTTGATGTAGCAGCGGATGCGGTCGCCCGGGCGATAGGCTTCACGGCCGATCTTCTCGTTGCGGCGCAGGATGCCCTCGCCACGGCCGATGTCGACGATGACGTTGCCGTATTCCTCGCGCTTGACTGTGCCGTTGATGATGGTGCCGTTGCGGTCTTTGAACTCGTCGTACTGGCGATCACGCTCGGCTTCGCGGACCTTCTGCAGGATCACCTGCTTGGCCGACTGCGCCGCGATCCGGCCCATGTCAACCGGGGGCACTTCCTCGACATACTGGTCGCCCACCTGCGGGTCGGCCATGTACTGCTTGGCCTGCTTGACGGTGAGTTCCGCCTGGTAGTTCTCGAGCTCTTCGTCCTCGACGACGGTGCGCACGCGGGTGAAGGTGGCACGACCGGTCTTGCGGTCGATCTTCACGCGGATGTCCATCTCGGAGCCGTAGCGCGACTTGGCGGCGCGCGCGAGGCTCTCTTCCATCGCCTCGATCACGAGGGCGGGGTCGATCATCTTCTCGCGGGCGACGGCCTCGGCCGTTTGCAGAAGCTCAAGCTGGTTGGCAGAGGTGATTGCCATTTTCTTCTTACTCCTCCTGAGCGGCCGCGTCGTCGGCCTGGATTTCGTCGAATTGGTCTTCGTCCACTTCCTGCGCCTTGCGGGCACGCAGCATGTCGCGGATCAGGTCGTCGGTGAGGATCAGCTTGGCGTCGCTGAGCCAGTCGAATTGCAGGCCGATGGTCTGCTCTTCGCCGCCCTCGCCCTCGATGTTGAAGAGAACTTCGCTGCCCTCGACCCCGGCGAGAATACCGCGCCAGCGCTTGCGGCCGTCGATCATCTCCTGAGTCTCGATCTTGGCCTCGTAGCCCTCGTAGGTGTCGAAATCCTTGAGCCGGGTCAGCGGGCGGTCGATGCCGGGGCTCGAGACCTCGAGCGCATAGGCATCGATAATCGGGTCCTCGACGTCGAGCACTGCCGAAACGGCGGTCGAGATGTCGGCGCATTCATCGACCTCGATGCCGCCCTCGGGGCGTTCGGCCATGATCTGCAGCGTTGCGGTCTTGCCGCTCATCAGGCGCAGGCGCACGAGTTCGAACCCGAGGTCTTCGATGACCGGGGTGACGATCTCGGCGAGGCGCCGGTCGATGGCGGATTTGGCGATCAGGTCGGTCATGAGTCCGGGTCCGATTGAGCATAAAAAAACGGGCGCGCGGCCCGTCGATCTTTCCCGGTGGAACCTCGGGAGAGACCCGACGCGCCGCTGTTAAAAGGGCATATACGCTCCACGATTCGATTCCGCAAGAGGCGACGGTGTTCGAGGCCGAAACAAGCCGGCGCACCCGGCGCCCGCGACAACGGTTGCCCACCGCCGCAGGGCGCCCTGCCCGCAGGCCCGCCCCGCGCATCCCGGCACTGCCGGGAGGCACGGACGGGCCGGCTTCAGCTCTTGGTGTTGCGCCGCCGCGTGACCTTGCGCTTGACCTTGGCGTCCTTGCGCTTGGCCTTCGCCTCCTTGCGGCGCGGCGGCCCGCCCGGGCGTCCGCCGCCACCGGGGCCACGCCCGCGGCCCCGTCCGGGCCGGCCGGCGCCACGGCCCCGCGGCATCTCGGCATTCTCGAGCTCAAGGAGATCCAGCGCGATGCCGCCGGTGACCGGCGCCGCCTCGACGAGCTTCACCCGGACCCGCTGGCCGAGCGTGATGATGGTGCCGGTGTCGGCCCCCATCAGTGTCCCGGTCTCGCGGTCGAAGTGGAAATACTCGTTGCCGATATTGCGCATCGGCACCAGCCCGTCGGCGCCGGTCTCGTCGAGCTTCACGAAGATGCCGAACTTGGCGATGCCGCTGATCCGACCACCGAACTCCGCCCCGATCCGGTCCGAGAGGAACGCCGCGAGGTAGCGGTCGTTGGTGTCGCGCTCGGCCATCATCGAGCGCCGCTCGGTATCCGAGATGTGCTGCGCGGTGGTCTCGAGCGTCTCGATCTCGTGTTCGCTCAGCCCGTCATCGCCCCAGCCATGCGCCTTGATCAGGCCGCGATGCACGATCAGGTCGGAATAGCGCCGGATCGGCGAGGTGAAATGCGCGTAGTTCTGCAGCGCGAGGCCGAAATGGCCGAAATTCTTCGGGCTGTAATAGGCCTGCGTCATGCTGCGCAGGGTGGCGATGTTGATCAGCTCGGCCTCTTCCTTGCCGGCGGCGTCGTGCAGCAGCTTGTTGAGATGCGCGGTCTTCAGCACCTGCCCCTTGGCCAGCGTCAGCCCCGCCGCGTCAGCGGTCTCGCGCAGGCTCTCGAGCTTGTCCGCAGGCGGCTCCTCGTGGACGCGGAACAGCAGCGGCGTGCGCTTGGCGATCAGGGTCTCGGCGGCGCAGACGTTGGCGAGGATCATGAACTCCTCGATCAGCTTGTGCGCATCGAGCCGCTCGACGAAGTTCACCGAGGTGACCTTGCCCTCGTCGCTCAGCACCACCTTGCGCTCGGGCAGGTCGAGATCCAGCGGCTCGCGCCGGGCGCGGGCCTCGCGCAGCGCCGCATATGCGGCGTAGAGCGGCTGGAGCACCGGCTCGAGCAGCGGGCCGGTCTTGTCGTTGGGCGCGCCGTCGATCGCCGCCTGCACCTCCTGGTAGTTCAACGAGGCGGGCGAGCGCATCAGGCCGCGCACGAACTTGTGCGATGTCTTGTTGCCCTCGGCATCGATCACCATCCGCACCGCGAGGCAGGCGCGCGGCACGCCCTCGTGCAGCGAGCACAGATCGCCCGACAGCCGGTCGGGCAGCATCGGCACGACGCGGTCGGGGAAATAGCTCGAATTGCCGCGCTTCTTGGCCTCGCGATCCAGCTCCGAGCCGGGGCGCACGTAATGCGCCACGTCGGCGATGGCGACCCAGATCACGTGGCCGCCTTCGTTCTTGGGATTGTCGTCGGGTTCGGCGAAGCAGGCATCGTCGTGGTCGCGCGCGTCATGCGGGTCGATGGTGACCAGCGGCAGCTCGCGCAGATCCGTGCGGCCCTTGAGCCCGGCGGGCTTCATCGCGTCGGCCTCGGCCAGTACCTTCTCGGGGAAATCGTCGGGGATGCCGTGCTGGTGGATGGCGATAAGCGACACCGCCCTCGGCGCCGTGGGATCCCCGAGGCGCATCACGATGCGCGCCCGCGGCAGGCCCATGCGGGTGGCGCGCGGCCCGGCCTGCTCGGCCTCGACCAGCTCGCCGTCCTGCGCCCCGTGGGTGGCGTCGGGCGCCACCGTCCATTCCTTGTCCGAACCCTTGTCGATCGGCAGGATGCGCCCGCCCTCGGCGCCCTTGCGGAAGATGCCCACAACCTTGAGCGGGCTGGCCCCGATGCGACGGATCAGCCGCGCCTCGTAATTGTGATCGGCCTCCTGCACGACCTGAAGCCGCGCGAGGATGCGCTCCCCCTCCCCTAGCGCCGGATCGGTCGCGCGCGGCACGAAGAGCACGGTCGGCTCGACCCCTTCGCCATGCCATTCGAGGGGCTGCGCGAACTGGTCGCCATTCTCGTCGGCGGCCTTCATCTGCAGCACCGTGACGGGCGGTAGGCGGTCCGGGTCGCGATAGGTCTTCTTGCGCTTTTCCAGATGGCCCTCTTGCTCGAGCTCCTTAAGCAGGCGCTTGAGGTCGATCCGCGCCGCGCCCTTGATGCCGAAAGCCTTGGCAATGTCGCGCTTGGAGGTGAGGGTCGGGTTCGCGGCAATCCAGTCGAGGATATCCGCTTTGGTCGGCAGTTTGCTCATGGGCCCTGAGCTAGCACGGCGCGGGGGGCTCGTCATGGCGATTCTGGCGGATTTCTCCGCCCGCTGCCGCACCCCACCGCGATTGCGCACTCTAGACGCCCGGCGGATTGCCGGTGTCGTGATCGCCCGGCACCTTCAGCGGCACGGCATGGCAGATCTCGCGCAGCGCGCCCTTGAGCCCTTCCTCGAGCGTCGGGTGGTAGAACGGCATGTCGAGCAGGTCCCCGGCGGTCATCTTCTGGCCGATGGCCAGCACCAGCAGGTGGCCCATGTGATCGGCGCCCGGGCAGAACAGATCCGCCCCGATCAGTCGACCCTCGGGCGCAGCGGCATAGAGCCGGGCAAGGCCGGTGTTCTGGGCATCGACCTTCGCGCGGCCCTGATCGGTGTAATCGGCGCTGCCGATCTTGGCGCTGTCATCGGGACTGTCGCCGATCGCCACGAGCGGCGGCTCGGTGAAGGTGATGGCAAAGTTGACCTTGCGCTCGGAGCGCACCAGCGCCGGGTAGGCCACGGCATTGCGCCCGGCAATCGCGCCTTCGTCCGAGGCTTCGTGCAGCACCGGGCGCCCGGCATTCGAGTCGCCCACCATGAAGATCGGCGCCTCGCCGCATTGCAGGGTCTCGGGGTCGATCTCGGGCATTCCCTTGTCGTCGAGCGCGAGGCCGGTGGTCTCGAGTCCGAGACCCTTGACGTTGGGCGGGCGCCCGGTGGCGACAAGCACCTTGTCGAAGGTGTCGCTCTCGCCGTCCCAGTCGATGCGCACGCGTCCGTCCTGCTCGGAGGGCTGCGGGTCGGTGCCGAGATGAAGCGCCATCTCGCGCCCCATCGCCTCTTCCAGCGCCGCGTGGACCTTCTTGCAGCGGACCTGTCCCAGCATCTCCTCCCGGTCGAAGAGCGCCACGCGGACGCCGAGCCGCGCCATGGCCTGCGCCAACTCGAGGCCGATCACGCCGCCGCCGATCACCGCGAGGCTCTCGGGCAGGTCGGCCTCCTCGAACACCGTTTCGTTGGTCAGCGCCAGATCGCCAAGATCAGCGTAAGGCCCCGGCACCATCGGGCTCGAGCCCGTGGCGATGATCACCGCCTTCGCGGCCACCGTCCGCCCGTCATCGAGCTCGAGCGTCGTGGCGGAAGTGAAGCGGGCGCGGGCCTGCACCCGGATTTCTTCGGGCAGGTCCATGATCCCGTCGCGGGTGGCCTGCGCAAAGCGGTCGCGATGCTCGCAGACCCGGCGCAGCACGGCGGGGCCATCAATCCTGACCTCGCCGGTCTCGACGCCGAAGACCCCCGCCTGCCGCGCGCCGTGCGCGCTCCGGGCGGCGGCGATCAGCAGCTTGGAGGGCATACAGCCCACCGTGGCGCAGGTCGTGCCAGCGAATTCCGGGTCGATCAGCAGCGTGCTGGCCCCGTGCTTGCGGGCGTTCCGCTCCGCCGCAAGACCGGCGGTGCCGGCCCCGATGATGGCCACGTCGCATGTCAGATCCGCCATTGTCCTGCCCTTCGGTCGTTCCTTGGTCGCAGGACCAACCGGGCGGGGAGAAGAGAGGTTCCCCGCCCGGCGTCACGAAACAGCCATCAGTCGGCGAAATAGTCGCGGAGGATGCGGGTGTAGATCTCCTTGAGGCGCACAATCTGGTCCACCGGCACGTTCTCGTCGACCTGATGCATTGTCTTGCCCACCAGCCCGAATTCGACCACCGGGCAGTGATCCTTGACGAAGCGCGCGTCCGAGGTGCCGCCCGAGGTCGAAAGCTCCGGCTTGCGCCCGGTCTCGGCCTCGACCGCCGCGGCGACCAGATCCGAAAGCGGCCCCGGCGGGGTCAGGAAGCTCTCGCCCGAGATCTGGATCCGGACCTCTGTGGTGGTGCCGAACGCGGCATCGACCGCTGCGGCCTCCTCGCGCAGCCAGTCCGACAGCGCGGCGCCGGTGTGGGTGTCGTTGAAGCGGATGTTGACGGTGCCGCGGCTCTGCGCCGGGATCACGTTGGTCGCCGGGTTGCCGGTATCGATGGACACCACGGCGAGCGTCGAGGCGTCGAAATGATCGGTGCCGGTGTCGAGCTCGTGCGCGGAGAGCCGGTCCATCAGCCGTGCCATCGCCGGCATCGGGTTCAGCGCCCGGTGCGGATAGGCGGCATGGCCCTGCGTGCCGGTCACCGTGAACCACGCCGAGAGCGAGCCGCGACGGCCGATCTTCATCATGTCGCCCATCTCCGACGGGCAGGTCGGCTCGCCCACGAGGCAGACCGACATGCGCTCGTCCTGCTCCGCCATCCAGTCGAGCAGCGCCACGGTGCCGTCGGTGGCGTCGCCCTCCTCGTCACCGGTGATCGCGAGTACGATGGCGCCCTCCGGCGGGGTCTCCCTGACGAAATCCACCGCGGCGGCGGCGAAGGCCGCAACGCCGGATTTCATGTCGGTCGCGCCGCGTCCGTACATCACGCCGTCGCGGATCTCGGCCCCGAAGGGATCGCAGCTCCAGGCCGCTTCATCGCCCACCGGCACCACGTCGGTATGGCCGTTGAATCCGAAGCTGCGCGCGTGCCCCTTGTCACCCCAGCGGGCAAAAAGGTTCGCGGTGCCGTTCCGGTCCACCCGGGTGCAGGTAAACCCCGCCTCCTCGAACAGTCGCTGCAGCAGCACCAGCGCCCCGCCCTCCTCGGGCGTGACAGAGGGGCAGCGGATGAGATCGGCGGTGAGGGCGACGGGATCGGTCGTCATGGCACGGTTCCTTGCTGTGTCTGCGCTTTGGCTACCGCGACGCGCGCGCAAGGGCAAACCCCGCATGTTGGCAGAGCGGACCGATCCAGTCGCGGGGATCCAGCCGGACCGGGTGCAGGGAAAAGATTTTTCGTACGAAAAATCTTGGGGCCAAGAAAATTAGCTAATTTTCTTGGCCGGGTCCGCCCGCCTCAGTTCTTGTCGAAGAACGGCGTGACCTGCGCGACGATGACGGAGTTTTCCTCGAGCGCACGGGCCATGAGCTCCTGCTCGTCGGCCTCGATCTCGTGGCCCTGGGCGCGGCGCTCGTCCTCGGTGCCGTAGCCGGTCACGTCGAGCGGCGCCAGCTCGGCCTGCTTGAGGATCGCCACGGTCTCGCGCACCGCTTCGGCCTCGTCGACTCCGCTGGCATAGCACATCAGCGCCGCCCCGGTGGAATTCTCCGGCAAGCCGTCGCCCGCCTTGCGGCCGACCTCGACCAAAAGGGTGTAGACCTGCTGCCGTGATGGTTTCTTGCTGGCCATGCCTGCCGTCTCCCGCGTTTCGGGCGGGATGCGTCAGCCATGGCCGCGAGTCAAGCCCTGCTCCGCCCAGCCCTCAGGGCGCGAAGAGTTCGACCGCCACGGCACAGCAGTAGATCACGATGAGAAGCACCGACTCGATGCCGATCCGCGCCGGCCCCTCGCGCTGACGCAGGATTAGCCCGCCAAGCAGGATGGCGGTCATCAGCATGCCCGTCGCCAGCCAGTAGAGATCGGTCTCGCCAACCGCCTGAAAGATCGAGCCTTCGCGATAGGCCACATCCGAGAACACCAGAAACAGCGTGTCGAAGGTGTTGCCGCCGATGATCCCGCCCACCGCAAGCTGCAAGGCGCCACGGCGCACCGCGACGAGGGTGGTGACCAGCTCGGGCAAAGAGGTGATGATCGCGGTGATCAGCGCCCCCACGAGGCTCGAGGACAGCTCGTAACGGGTGATGAAGACCCCCGCGACCTGGCTGATGACCCAGCCCGACAGGCCCATGATCGCGACCAGACCGACAAAGATCAGTGCCGGACGCAGGACCGGGGCATGGGGATCGTTGTCTTCGTCCGGTTCGTCGCGACGGGTGTCCGAGGTCTCGACCGGGCGCCACATCGGGCGCTCGCCGACGATCGAGGACAGGCGCACGCCCCAGAGATAGCCGAGGAACATCACCACCGAGACCGGCGAGACGCCGAAATAGGCGATGTCCGGCCCGGCCATGGCGGCGATCGGCATCGACAGCAAGATGAGCAGCATGACCGCCTGGAACAGGTTCGCGGGCTCTGCCGCGGCATGTTCGAGGTTCACGCGTTTGTAGAAGAGGTCCGCCAGCCCGAGGAACAGCGTCTGGGCCGCGATGCCGCCGACGGCGTTCGACACCGCGAAACTGGCGTCGCCGCCATAGGCCGCGGTGACAGACACCACCACGCCCGAGAGCGAGGTCGCGCCGCCAAGCAGGATGCCCCCGACCATGGCCTCACCGAGCTTGGTGCGGTCGGCGATCAGGTCGGCCAGCGCCGTGGCGCGGATGGAGGCGGCAACGACAATGGCTCCTGCCAAGGCGAAAATCCCCAGCAGGAGCGGAAGCGATAGGTCCTGCATCAGCAGGTCAGCTTCGGACTTTGCGCACGATCCAGATCAGCGCGCTGGCGCCGATGATGCCCACGATCAGCTGCGGCACCCAGGTGTTGGCAGCGTAGATGCCGAGCAGCGAGAGAACGAAGTTCAGCGCGACCGCGCCGATGATGCCGAGAATGATGTTCATCAGAATGCCGGTATCGGCCTTCATGATCATGCTGGCGATCCAGCCGGCCAGCCCGCCGACGATGATGGATGCAATCAGGCCAAGACCCATGAGAAATATCCCTGTCAGTTCCAGTTAACAGAAATGGAACATCCGGCAGGCCGGAAGGTTCCGCAGCGACGCGCCAAGGGCCGCTGTGCGGCTGAAAGCTCTGCAAAAATGCAACACGGCGGCCCCGAAGGACCGCCGTGTCAGGGCTCTGGAGCTTCGAGCGACGCGTTCAGTCGCGCAGCAGTTCGTTGATGCCGGTCTTGGAGCGGGTCTTTTCGTCGACGCGCTTGACGATCACCGCGCAATAGAGGTTCACGCCGTTCTTCGACGGCATGGTGCCGGCGACGACCACCGAGTAGGGCGGCACTTCGCCGTAGAACACTTCGCCGGTCTCGCGGTCGACGATCTTGGTCGACTGGCCGAGGAAGACGCCCATGCCGAGCACCGAGCCCTCGCGCACGATCACGCCCTCGACGACCTCGGAGCGCGCGCCGATGAAGCAGTTGTCCTCGATGATGGTCGGCCCGGCCTGCATGGGCTCGAGCACGCCACCGATGCCGACGCCGCCGGACAGGTGCACGCCCTTGCCGATCTGCGCGCAGGAGCCGACGGTGGCCCAGGTGTCGACCATGGTGCCCTCGTCGACATAGGCGCCGAGGTTCACGAAGGACGGCATCAGCACCACGCCCGGCGCGATATAGGCCGACTTGCGCACAACGCAGTTCGGCACCGCGCGGAAGCCCGCGGCCTTCCATTCACTGTCGCCCCAGCCCTTGAACTTGCTGTCGACCTTGTCCCACCAGCCGGCGCCCTGCGGGCCGCCGTCATGCATCTCCATGTCCTTGATGCGGAAGCCGAGCAGCACCGCCTTCTTGGCCCACTGGTTGACCTGCCAGTTGCCGTCCGCCTGCTTCTCGGCGACGCGCAGCCTGCCCGAATCGAGCGCGTCGAGCGTGTCCTCGATGGCCTCGCGGGTTTCGCCCCCGGTCGACGGGGTGATGGTGTCGCGCGCCTCCCAGGCGGCTTCGATGGCGGCTTCGAGCTGTGCGTTGGACATCTGCGTCTCCTCGTGCAATCCGGTTCCAAGCCCTATACCGGGCGGCCCGCCTTACGGCAACGCATCCCGAGGTCGCCCCCTGCAGGAAAGGACGAGACGCATGGCCAAGGCAATCCACAGCATGATCCGGGTGCTCGACGAAGCGCGCTCGCTGGCCTTCTACGAGACCGCCTTCGGCCTCACCGTGGCCGACCGGCTCGATTTCCCCGAATTCACGCTGGTTTATCTCTCGAACGCCGAAACCGGGTTCGAGCTTGAGCTCACGGTGAACAAGGACCGCACCGAGCCCTACGATCTCGGCGACGGCTACGGCCACCTCGCGATGTCGGTCGACGATCTCGAAGCCGAGCACGCGCGTTTCACCGCCGAGGGTCTCAATCCGCGCAAGCTGGTCGAGTTCGCCCCGGCGGGCGAGGTGGTGGCGAAGTTCTTCTTCGTGGCCGATCCCGACGGCTACCAAATCGAGGTGCTGGCCCGCGAAGGGCGCTTCGCCTGAGGCGGCCCGCAGAGCTGGGGCCTCGGTCGAGGCCCTTGAAAAAGAAAGACCCCGCGAGATCGCTCGCGGGGTCTTTGTGGTTAGAGACGCTCGGTGGCACGCCGCAAGCTCGGCCCGTTAGGTGACAGGGCCGGAGGTGGCCCGCGTCAGAGGTGCGCGCGGAACGCGGTCAGCACCTTCTCGTAGACCTCGCGCTTGAACGGCACGATCTGGCCCACGACCTCGTCCGCCGCCAGCCAGCGCCAGGTCGAGAACTCGGGATGCTCGGTGGCGATGTTCACCTGATCGTCGCTGCCGTGGAAGCGCAGCAGGAACCATTTCTGCTCCTGCCCGCGATAGCGCCCCTTCCAGATCCGCGGCACGATGTCATGCGGCAGATCGTAGGGCAGCCATGCCTCGGTTTCCGCCTCGACGCTCACCAGCTCGGGCGAGACGCCGGTCTCTTCCCAGAGCTCGCGCAGGGCCGCGTCGCGCGGCGCCTCGCCCTTGTCGACACCGCCCTGCGGCATCTGCCAGGCCGGGATCTCGCTGTCGATGCGCTGGCCGACGAAGACCTCGTTGTCGGCATTCACGAGCATGACGCCGACGCAGGGGCGGTAGGGCAGCTTGGCGATGTCTTCGGGAGTCATTTGGCGGCCTTGTGCAGAAAGAAGAAGGGCGGGGAAGTCCCCGCCCTTGTCCGTATCACTCGAGGTTCTCGGTTTCGAGCACCGTCAGCCCCTTGAGGATGTCGATCGCGTAGGCGAGCTGGTAATCCTCTTCGCGCAGGGCGGCGGCCTGCTCGGCCTGCTCGCGCTCTTCCTCGATCTGACGGATTTCCTCTTCGCTGAGGCTGTCGTTGTCGAGACGGCCCCGCAGGTCGGCCTCGGAGCGGCTGAACGGATTCACCGCCTCCTCCTCGTCCTCCTCGGGGCGCGGGCGCGGCTGCTCGACGACGATGTCGGGCGACACGCCAAGCGCCTGGATCGAGCGGCCCGACGGCGTGTAGTAGCGCGCTGTGGTCAGGCGCATGGCGCCATCGCCGCGCACCGGCATCACGGTCTGGACCGAGCCCTTGCCGAAGCTCTTGGTGCCCACCACCACCGCGCGGCGGTGATCCTGCAGCGCGCCGGCGACGATCTCGGAGGCCGAGGCGGACCCTCCGTTGATCAGCACGACCATCGGCTTGCCGCTGGCCAGATCGCCCTCGCTGGCGTTGTAGCGCTCTCCGTCCTGCGGGTCGCGGCCGCGGGTCGACACGATCTCGCCCTTGTGGAGGAAGGCGTCCGAGACCTTGATCGCCTGGGTCAGCAGGCCGCCGGGGTTGTTGCGCAGGTCGAGCACCACGCCGTTGACCTCGTCGAGGCCGCCGGCCTCTTCGATGCGCTCGGCAAGCCCCTCCTCGAGGTTCGGGAAGGTCTGGTCGTTGAAGGTGGTGACGCGCAGCACCACGGTGTCGCCCTCGAGACGGGTGCGCACGGCGGTGAGCGTGATGGTGTCGCGGGTGATGGTCACGTCGAAGGGCTCTTCCTCGCCCTCGCGCGCGACGGTGATCACGATGTCGGAGCCCACCGGGCCGCGCATCAGGTCGACCGCCTCGTCGAGGGTCATGCCCAGAACGCTTTCGCCATCGACATGGGTGATGAAGTCACCGGCCTCGATGCCGGCCTCGAAGGCGGGCGTGTCGTCGATCGGCGAGA
Source organism: Salipiger bermudensis (assembly GCF_020171625.1). Taxonomy (GTDB): domain Bacteria; phylum Pseudomonadota; class Alphaproteobacteria; order Rhodobacterales; family Rhodobacteraceae; genus Salipiger; species Salipiger bermudensis_B. Next base: position 286,401 of record NZ_JAIUZY010000005.1, on the reverse strand, counting down.
CCACCTTCACGAAGCCGTCTTCCTGCGTCACCTCGATGCCGAGACCGCCGAACTCGCCGCGGGTCTGCACCCGCATGTCCTCGGCATCGTCGGGGGGGAGGTAGCTCGAATGCGGGTCGAGCGAGGTCAGCATCCCGTTGATCGCAGCCTCGATCAGCTCGCCCTCGTCGACCTCTTCGACATACTGTGCGCGGATGCGCTCGAAGATGTCGCCGAACAGGTCGAGCTGTTCGTAGACGCTGCCGGACTTCTCGCTCTCCTGCGCCAGGAGCGGCCCGACAAACTGCGTTGTCGCGACGACGCCGGCGACCGTGCCACCGAGCGCGGCCATCAGAAACTTGTTCATGCCCATATCATCCCTTGTCGCTTGCGAACCACGTGAGCGGGTCCACGGGCCTGTCGCCCTGTCTGACCTCTATATAGAGCGTTTCCGTGCGTCCAGCGCCAGCCCCTTCAACAGATGGTGACGGATCGTCCGACTCCGCGGACCCGCCCATCAGGCCCACCGGGCTGCCGGCGGGCAGCACCTCGCCGGTCTGGCCGAAGACCACGTCGAGCCCGGCCAGAACGAAGAGCAGGTCGGGCTGCGGCTCGAGGATCGTCACCAGTCCATAGTCGAGCAGCGGACCGCTGTAGCGCACGGTGGCGGCGGTGGGCGTGGTGACGAGCGCCTCGGACAGGGTCGCGACCACGATGCCGGGGCGGGTTACGCCGGCGGCATCCGCCTCTCCGGCACGGCGCAGGATCTCGCCCTGCACCGGCATCTCGAGCGCGCCCTTGCGGTCGTCGATCGGCGGCAGCTGGCTCGCGCTTTCGTCCTCGGTGATCTGCGACAGCCCGCTGGCAAAGCCCTGCAGCGTCTCGGTCGAGGAGATCAGGATCGCGGTGCGGATCGGGTCCTCGGTGAAGCGCTTGGGCAGGTCGGTGCGGTCAGCCACCGCTTGGCTGAGCTCGGTGCGGGCCTCCTGCGCGCCGGTGAGGCCGCGCTGGAGCGTCTCGGAGGCGCGCTGCTGGAGCGAGCGCAGCGCGGTGACCTCCTCGAGATCGCCGCGCAGCGCCTCGGCCTGCGCGGTCAGCCCCGGCGTCACCGCTGCCAGCATCATGCCCGCGCGCGCCGCGCCCACGGGGCCGTCGGGGTGCAGCATGGCGCCCGGGGCGGCGCGTCCGCCCATGCTCGACAGCACGCCCAGAAGCTGGGCAATCTCGGCCTCCTGCCCCTGCAGGCGGCGGCTCAGCTCGGTCTCGCGGATCGCCGCCTCGCGCAGGCCGTCGCGCATCGCGGTGAGCCCGTCCTCGTAGGCCTTAACCGTGGCGGTGAGCGCCCGCACCCGGTCGCGCGCGCTTTCGGCCCGGTCGAGCTGCAGCGAGGCCTCTTCCAGCGCTCGCGCCGCCTCGCGCGCGGCGTCCCCCGGATCCTGCGCCAGGACCGGGGCGGCGAGCAGCGACAGGATCAGGGTGAGCCGCAGCATCAGTCGATCAGGCTCGACCCGGTCATCTCTTCGGGCTGGTCGAGCCCCATGAGCTGCAGCAGCGTCGGCGCCACGTCTGCCAGCCGGCCGTCATGCAGCGTTGCGCCCTCGGGGCCGCCGAACAGGATCACCGGCACCAGATTGGTGGTGTGGGCAGTGTGCGGGCCGTCGGTGGCCGCGTCCCACATGGTCTCGCAATTGCCGTGATCGGCGATCACGACCATCGCACCGCCCGCCTTTTCAAGCGCCGCGACGACCTTCCCGAGGCCGTCATCGACCGCCTCGCAGGCCTTGATCGCGGCCTCGAGATCGCCGGTATGACCGACCATGTCGGGATTGGCGAAGTTGGTGACAATCAAGTCGTAGCCGGCCTCGATGGCCTCGACGAACTTCTCGGCCACCTCGGGCTCGGACATCTCGGGCTGCAGGTCGTAGGTCGCCACCTTGGGCGATTTCGGCATGAACCGGTCCTCACCCTCCTCCGGGGTCTCCTTGCCGCCGTTGAGGAAGAAGGTGACATGCGGGTATTTCTCGGTTTCGGCGAGGCGGAACTGCCGCCGTCCGTGCTTGGCCACCCACTCGCCCAGCGTGTTGACGATCTCGCGCTTGGGATAGGCGGTGGCCATGTAGGCGTTGTGATCGTCGGAATACTCGACCATGCCCAGCAGCGCCGAGAGCTCGGGCTTCTCGCGCTCGAACCCGTCGAATCCCGGCTCGCCGATGGCGCGCAGGATCTCGCGGGCGCGGTCGGCGCGGAAGTTCATGCAGAAAAAGCCATCGCCCGCGGCCAGCCCCGCGTAGCCGTCGATCACCGTGGCGGGGATGAACTCGTCGGTCTTGCCGTTGGCGTAGCTCTGGCTGACCGCCGTGACCGGGTCCGGCGCGGTCTCGCCCTTGGCGAGGATCATCGCGTCATAGGCCTGTGCGACCCGCTCCCAGCGATTGTCGCGGTCCATGGCGTAGTAGCGCCCGATGACGGTGCCGATCGAGGCGCCGTCCGGCAGGCTGTCGGACAGGTCCTTCACGAAGGCCTCGCCGGATTTCGGTGCCACGTCGCGACCGTCGGTGATGGCGTGGACGATGACGTTGCAGCCAAGATCAGTGAGCATCTCCACGCCGGCCTTGAGGTGCTCGATATGGCCATGCACGCCGCCATCCGAGACCACGCCCATGACATGGGCCGTGCCGCCCGCGTCGAGGACCTTGGCGGCGAAGCTCTTGATCGCGTCGTTGTCGAAGAAGGAGCCGTCCTCGATGGCGAGGTCGATCTGGCCGAGATCCATCGCCACGACCCGGCCCGCGCCGATATTGGTGTGGCCCACTTCCGAGTTGCCCATCTGCCCCGACGGCAGCCCCACATCCGGCCCGAAGGTCACCAGCGTGGCGTGCGGGCAGCTGGCATAGAGCTTGTCCATGGTGGGCGTGCGGGCGAGCTTCGGCGCGTTGAACGCCTCCTCCTCGCGCAGGCCCCAGCCGTCGAGAATGGTCAGGACAACGGGTTTCGGCGTGGTCATGTGGGAGGCCCTCCTGATGCGGTCAGGGCAGGCTTAGCAGGGTTGAGGAGGGATGTGGAGAGCGCGCGGAATCGCGCGGTCGGGATGGTCTTTCCGGCGCTGACGTTTATCCAAGGGCGGGTCGGCAGAGCAAGCCGGGCAAGCGCCGGACCGTGGGCTGGCGCTCGTCCCGCCGAACCTCTCGATTTATCCCGGCCAGATCCGAAGGACCTCGACATGCGGCGCTGACGTCACCAAAGCGCCAGACCGCCGGGACGGTCCGGCGCTGGCGCGGCGCCCTTCGGGCTTGATTCCGCGCTGGGGCGTGGTTGGGCGCTCGTCCCGTAAAACCTCTCGATGTATCCCGGCCAGATCCGAAGGACCTCGACACGCCGCGCTGACGTCACCAAAGCGTCAGCCAGCGCAGTCATGGGTTCGCACCTCGCGCTCACGCACTGACCTTGAGGCCCGCTCAACAGAGCAAGCCGCGCAAGCGCCGGACCGTGGGCTGGCGCTCATCCCGTCGAACCTCTCGATTTATCCCGGCCAAGTCCAAAAGACCTCGACACGCGGCGCTGACGTCACCAAAACGCCAAACCGCAGGGACGGTCCGGCGCTTGCGCGGCGCCCTTCGGGCTTGATTCCGCGCCGGGGCGTTGTTCAGACGCAGATAAGGCGGGACGTTTCCGCCCCGCCTTATCTGAATGTCTTTTGTAGATGCCCTCGAGCGCCTTGCTCGAAGCCTTCTGGACCAGAAAGCGCGCCGTCTTGGTGTCGCGCTTCATCCAGTTTGCATTCAGAGCCTCACCCCTGCAGCGACTTCACCACGATCTCCCCCTCCTCGCGGGCCTTCATCGCCATCACCGCGGCGTGGGCGCCGGCGGCGGTGGTGAAGTAGGGGATCTTGTCGTAGAGCGCGACCGAGCGGATCTCGCGGCTGTCCTCGACCGCGGCGGTGCCCTCGGTGGTGTTCAACACCAGCTGGATGCCACCGTCCTTCATCAGGTCGACCACGTTCGGACGGCCCTCGTAGACCTTCTTGACGCGCTCGCAGGTGATGCCCGCCGCCTCGAGGAAGGTCGCCGTGCCACCGGTGGCGATCAGGGTGAAGCCCATCTCGACCAGAACGCGGGCGGCCTCGAGCATCTGCTCGGTCTTGTCCGCGTCCTTGATCGACACGAACACCGCGCCCTCGGTCGGGAGATGGATGCCGGCGCCCATCTGCGCCTTGAGGAAGGCGCGCGGGAAGGAGCGGTCCCAGCCCATGACCTCGCCGGTCGAGCGCATCTCGGGTCCGAGGATGGTGTCGACGCCGGGGAAGCGGGCGAAGGGCAGCACCGCCTCCTTCACCGAGAACCACGGCATGTTCGGGTCTGCCAGGGTCATCTGGTCGGCGATCGGCACGTCGCTGTTATAGTCGGTGTCGGCGGCGTAGCCCTCGCGCATCGGGAAGGCCGAGAGCTTCTCGCCGGCCATGATGCGTGCGGCGATCGAGGCGATGGCAGAGTCGGTGGCCTTGGCGACGAAGGGCACGGTGCGCGAGGCGCGCGGGTTGACCTCGATGAGGTAGATCTCGTCATCCTTGACAGCGAACTGCACGTTCATCAGGCCGACCACGTTGAGCGCCTTGGCCAGCGCCTCGGTCTGCACCTTGACCCGGGCGATCACGTCGTCCGAGAGCGAATAGGGCGGCAGCGAGCAGGCGCTGTCGCCCGAGTGCACGCCGGCTTCCTCGATGTGCTGCATGATGCCCGCCACGTGCACCGCCTCGCCGTCGCAGAGCGCGTCCACGTCAAGCTCGACCGCACCGTCGAGATAGCTGTCGAGCAGCACCGGGCTGTCGCCCGAGACCACCACCGCCTCTTTGATGTAGCGCTCGAGATGGGCCATGTCGCGGACGATCTCCATCGCCCGGCCGCCCAGCACGTAGGACGGGCGGATCACCAGCGGGAAGCCGATGCTGTCGGCGATGGCCAGCGCCTGCGCGTCGGTCGAGGCGATGCCGTTCCGCGGCTGCTTGAGCTCGAGCTGGTTCACCAGCGCCTGGAAGCGCTCGCGGTCCTCGGCGAGGTCGATGGCGTCCGGCGTGGTGCCGAGGATCGGGATGCCCTCGGCCTCGAGCGCGTTGGCCAGTTTCAGCGGCGTCTGCCCGCCGAATTGCACGATCACGCCGTGCAGGGTGCCGTTCGAGCGCTCGACCCGCAGGATCTCCATCACGTGCTCGAAGGTGAGCGGTTCGAAATACAGCCGGTCCGAGGTGTCGTAGTCGGTCGACACGGTCTCGGGGTTGCAGTTGATCATGATGGTCTCGTAGCCCGCGGCGGTGAGCGCGAAGCAGGCGTGGCAGCAGCAGTAATCGAACTCGATGCCCTGGCCGATCCGGTTCGGACCACCGCCGAGGATGACGACCTTCTTCTTGTCGGAGGGCCGCGCCTCGCATTCCACCTCGCCCATCATCGGCTCTTCGTAGGTAGAGTACATGTAGGGCGTCTGGGCCTCGAACTCGGCGGCGCAGGTGTCGATGCGCTTGAACACGGCGGTGACGCCAAGCGCGGTGCGGCGGCCGCGCACGTCCTTCTCGGAGAAGCCGGTGAGCTTGGCGAGCCGGGCATCGGTGAAGCCCATCATCTTGAGCTGGCGCATCCCCTCTTCGGTCTGCGGCAGACCGTTGGCGCGCACCTCTTCCTCGGCCTCGACGATCTCGCGGATGCGGTCGAGGAACCACGGGTCGAACATGGTGACGCCGTGGATCTCGTCGTTCGAGAGCCCGTGACGCATGGCCTGCGCGATGGTGCGGAGCCGGTCCGGGGTCTGCTGGCTGATCGCCTTGATGACGGCGGACTTCTCCGGCGCGCCCTCGATCTCGATCTCGTCAAAGCCGGTGAGGCCGGATTCCATCGACGCCAGCGCCTTCTGCATCGACTCGTGGATCGTGCGGCCGATCGACATCGCCTCGCCCACCGACTTCATCGCGGTGGTGAGGTAGGGCTCCGAGCCCGCGAACTTCTCGAAGGCGAATTTCGGGATCTTGGTGACGACGTAGTCGATGGTCGGCTCGAAGCTCGCCGGGGTGACCTTGGTGATGTCGTTGTCGAGCTCGTCGAGCGTGTAGCCCACGGCGAGCTTGGCGGCGATCTTGGCGATCGGGAAGCCGGTGGCCTTGGAGGCCAGCGCCGAAGAGCGCGACACCCGCGGGTTCATCTCGATCACCACCATGCGGCCGTTCTCGGGGTTCACCGCCCACTGCACGTTCGAGCCGCCGGTCTCGACGCCGATCTCGCGCAGCACGGCGATCGAGCCGTTGCGCATGATCTGGTATTCCTTGTCGGTCAGGGTCAGCGCCGGGGCCACGGTGATCGAGTCACCGGTATGCACGCCCATCGGGTCGACGTTCTCGATGGCGCAGACGATGATCGCGTTGTCCGCCTTGTCGCGGACCACCTCCATCTCGAATTCCTTCCAGCCGAGCAGCGACTCGTCGACGAGGATCTGGTTGACCGGCGAGGCATCCATGCCCGAGCGGCAGTAGTGGATATAGTCCTCGCGGTTGTAGGCCACGCCGCCGCCGGTGCCGCCGAGGGTGAAGGCGGGGCGGATGATCGCCGGCAGGCCGACGGTCTCGAGCGCCTCGAGCGCGATCGCGACGCCGGCATCGAGATCGGCCTTGCCGTTGGGCTTGGTGGGGGCGGTGACGATGGTGGCGGCCGGGTTCTCGAGGCCGATGCGATCCATCGCCTCGCGGAACAGCGCCCGGTCCTCGGCCATCTCGATGGCCTCGCGCTTGGCGCCGATCATCTCCACGCCGAACTTCTCGAGCACGCCCATTTCCTCGAGCTTGAGCGAGGTGTTGAGACCGGTCTGCCCGCCCATCGTCGGCAGCAGCGCGTCGGGGCGCTCCTTCTCGATGATCTTGGCGACGATCTCGGGGGTGATCGGCTCGATATAGGTGGCGTCGGCGAGCTCGGGGTCGGTCATGATCGTGGCCGGGTTCGAGTTCACCAGAATGACCCGGTAGCCTTCCTCGCGCAGGGCTTTGCAGGCCTGTGCGCCGGAATAGTCGAACTCGCAGGCCTGGCCGATGATGATGGGCCCTGCGCCGATGATCATGATGGATTTGATATCGGTTCTCTTGGGCATGTCTCGACCTCTGACTTGGGGCGTGTTCCGGGCATTTCATGCAGGCGTGCGACGACGTGCGGAGGAGTCGCAGCTGCCCGCAAATTGTCGTGCGTTATAGACATCGGAAGGCGCGCTGCAACCCCATACCGACCGCGCCGAGACGGCTTCGGGCGAAGAATTCTCGGACGAAAATTCCTGCTGCCTGACGTCGGGGCCGGCACGCCCGGTGTTATTGGGCGGCGTGCATCATCCGGTCCCTGCCTTCGTGCTGATAGAGGTAGTCCCGGGTCACCGGCACCGCGTATTGCCGATGCGCGAGCTGGAAGTGGAAGACGCCCTGATACATCTCCTCGAAAGTCGCTTCACAAGCAACGAGATAGAAGCGCCACATGCGCACGAAGGTCTCGTCGTACATCTCGCGCACCTTGGGCAGCGCCGCCTCGAACCGCTCTCGCCAATGGTGCAGCGTCGGGCCGTAATGGCCGCGCAGCACCTCGACATCGGTGGCCCAGAGCGCGGTCTTCTCGACCGAGGCCGAGACCTCGGAGAGCGAGGGGACATAGCCGCCCGGGAAGATGTACTTGTCGAGCCACTTCGAGGTGGGCTGCGGCTCCGACAGATGGCCGATGGTGTGAATCAGCGCGATTCCATCCTCGGCGAGCAAGGTGTCGACCTTCTCGAAATAGGCATCGAGATGCGGGAAGCCGACATGCTCGAGCATCCCCACGCTGACGATCCGGTCGAAGGTTTCATCAACCTTTCGATAATCGAGCAGCCGGAACTCGACCCGGTCCGAAAGCCCCGCCTCCTCGGCCCTGGCCCGCGCCGTGGCAAGCTGGTTCTCCGACAGCGTCACCCCGACCACCCGGGCGCCGTAATCGCGCGCCAGCGTCAGCGCCATGCCGCCCCAGCCGCAGCCGATATCGAGCACCCGCATCCCCGGCGAGATCCGCAGTTTGCGCGCGATGAGGTCCTTCTTCGCCACCTGCGCCTGCTCGAGCGTCATGTCCGGGCGGGCGAAATAGGCGCAGCTGTACTGCATGTCCTCGTCTAGGAAGAGGCGGTAAAGCTCGTCGGAGATATCGTAGTGATGCTGCACGTTCTTCTGCGACCGCAGCGGATTGTTGCGCTGTTCGATGCCGCGGGTCCAGCCACGCAGCGCCTGCACCATGTCGAACCACTTTGGCATCTTGCCCGATTGCTGGTTGCGGATCAGCAGCGCCATGAAGGGATAAATCTGTTCCGGTGCCACCTCGATGCGGCCATCCATGTAGCCCTCCCCGAGCGCCAGCACCGGGCGCTGGCTCAGCTCACGCACGATGCTTTCATCGGTGAGCCGCACCTCGGCCTCGAGATCGCCGCCCGGCCCGTAGCCGGTCCTGCTTCCATCGGGCCACGTGACGCCGAGACGGCCTGTCACAACGAGTTTCGCCAACATCTTGTCGAGGACGGTTTTCCACATGCCGGACCCCCTGTTTTCGCAATGAATTCAGCCAAGACCCCCGCGCGCATATGCGGCGCGGGGATTAACTAAGGTTAACGCATGCAGCCTTTTCGGCAAGATACCGGCCCCAGTCGCTTGACTTCCGGCCCTTCGCGCGGTGTATCGGCGCCTAACTTTCCAGCAGCTTCCAAAGGGCTCCCGATATGCACGCCTACCGCACGCACACCTGCGCCGCGCTGACCAAGGAGAACGTCGGCGAGACCGTCCGTCTCTCGGGATGGGTCCACCGCATCCGCGATCACGGCGGCATCCTGTTCATCGACCTGCGCGACCATTACGGCATGACGCAGGTTCTCTGCGATCCCGACAGCCCGGCCTTCGCCGAGGTCGAGAAGGTGCGCGCGGAGTGGTGCATCCGCATCGACGGCGTGGTGAAGGCGCGCGACGCCGATCTGGTCAACCCGAAGCTGCCCACCGGCGAAATCGAGGTCTTCGTGCGCGACATCGAGGTGCTCGGCACCGCGAAGGAACTGCCGCTGATGGTCTTCGGCGAGCAGGAATACCCCGAGGAAACCCGCCTGCGCTATCGCTACCTCGACCTGCGCCGCGAAGAGATGCAGCGCGCCATGACGCTGCGCTCGGACGTGGTCTCGTCGATGCGCCGCCGCATGTGGGACAAGGGCTTCCGCGAGTACCAGACCCCGATCATCACCGCCTCCTCGCCCGAGGGCGCACGCGACTTCCTCGTGCCCTCGCGTCTGCACCCGGGCAAGTTCTACGCGCTGCCGCAGGCGCCGCAGCTGTTCAAGCAGCTCATCATGGTGTCGGGCTTCGACAAGTATTTCCAGATCGCGCCCTGCTTCCGCGACGAGGACCCGCGCGCCGACCGCTCGCCCACCGACTTCTACCAGCTCGACATGGAGATGAGCTTCGTGTCGCAGCAGGACGTGTTCGACACGATCTCGCCGGTGATCGCGGGCATCTTCGAGGAGTTCGGCGAAGGCGCGACGGTCGACGACCCGGCAAGCTGGCCGCAGATCCCCTATAACGAGGCGGCGCTGAAATACGGCACCGACAAGCCGGACCTGCGCAACCCGATCGAGATGCAGGACGTCTCCGAGCATTTCCGCGGCTCGGGCTTCGCGATCTTCGCCAAGCTGCTCGAGCAGGACGGCACCGAGATCCGCGCCATCCCCGCCCCCACCGGCGGCTCGCGCAAGTTCTGCGACCGGATGAACGCCTTCGCCCAGAAAGAGGGTCTGCCCGGCATGGGCTACATCTTCTGGCGCGATCAGGGCGACGGCATCGAGGCCGCCGGCCCGCTGGCCAAGAACATCGGCCCCGAGCGCACCGAGGCGATCCGCCAGCAGCTGGGCCTTGGCGTCGGCGACGCGGCGTTCTTCCTCGGCGGCAAGCCCTCGGGCTTCCAGCGCGTGGCCGGCAAGGCCCGCGACGTGATCGGCGAAGAGCTGAACCTCACCGACAAGAACCGCTTCGCCTTCGCGTGGATCGTCGACTTCCCGATCTACGAGAAGGACGAGGAAACCGGCGCGATAGATTTCGAGCACAACCCGTTCTCGATGCCGCAGGGTGGGGCCGAGGCGCTCGAGGGCGATCCGCTGGCGGTCAAGGGCTTCCAGTACGACCTCGCCTGCAACGGCTACGAGCTGGTCTCGGGCGCGATCCGGAACCACAAGCCCGAGGTCATGCTGAAGGCCTTCGAAATCGCCGGCTACGGCGAGGACGAGGTCAAGAAGCGCTTCGCCGGCCTCTACACGGCGTTCCAGTACGGCGCTCCGCCGCACGGTGGCTGCGCGGCCGGCATCGACCGTATCGTGATGCTGCTGGCCGGGACCTCGAACATCCGCGAGGTCATCATGTTCCCGATGAACCAGCGCGCCGAGGACCTGATGATGCAGGCCCCTTCCAAGCCCAGCTCGGATCAGCTCATGGAGCTGTCGCTGCGGGTGATCCCGCAGGAGTGAGGCCGCACGCTTCGACCTGACGAAAGGGCGCCTTCGGGCGCCCTTTTTCGTGCCCGCGCCAGAGCCCCCCGGAGCTCGCAGAATTCTGCTTGCCAAACGCCGGGCCGGGCACCATCTTGCCCCACGGGCAGGCGATGGCGTCGCCGGTGCCGCCGAGGCACGCCCTTATCCTCACCCGTCCTGCACGCCGGGACCTTGCTTTGCCACCGCGGCAGGGTCGGGTCCGACCCTCCGCGACTTCAAAGGAGGGCCTCACATGGACCGCCCCGCATTCTACCGTTTCCATCAGGGCGACCGCGTCCTGCCATTCGCGTCCGAGGAGTATGACGCGCGCCTCAGGGGGCTGCGCGCCAGCATGGTGGCCGCCGGCGTCACCGCCTGCGTCTTCACCTCGATGCACAACATCGCCTACTACTCGGGCTTTCTCTATTGCAGCTTCGGCCGCCCCTACGCGCTGGTGGTGACCGGGACCGAGAGCGTCACGATCAGCGCCGGCATCGACGCCGCGCAGCCGTGGCGGCGCTGCCATGGCGACAACATCACCTACACCGACTGGGCGCGGGACAACTACTGGCGCGCGATCCGCTCGGTGACCGGGGAAGGCGCCGCCATCGGCTACGAGGGCGATCATCTGACGCTGGTGCAGCGCGACCTGCTGGACGCGTTTCTCAAGCCCTCCGCGTTGCACGATATCGCGCCCGCGACGATGCGCCAGCGGTTGCACAAATCCCCCGCCGAGATCGCCCTGATCCGGCAGGGCGCGCAGGTGGCCGATGTCGGCGGCTACGCCATCCGCGACGCGATCCGCGAGGGCGCGCGCGAGATCGACGTGGCGATGGCCGGGCGCGACGCGATGGAGCTCGAAATCGCCAGCCGCTTCCCCGACGCCGAGTACCGCGACACCTGGGTCTGGTTCCAGTCGGGCATCAACACCGACGGCGCGCACAACCCGGTGACCTCGCGGGTGCTGAGGCGCGGCGATATCCTGTCGCTCAACACCTTCCCGATGATCTCGGGCTACTACACGGCGCTGGAGCGGACGATGTTTCTGGGCGAGGTGGACGACGCCTCGCGCGAGATCTGGGAGGCCAACGTGGCGGCGCACGAATACGGCATGTCGCTGCTGAAGCCGGGGGCAAACTGCGCCGAGATCACCGAGGCGATCAACGCCTTCTTCGCGGAGCGCGACCTGCTGCAATACCGCAGCTTCGGCTATGGCCACTCGTTCGGGCTGCTGTCGCATTACTACGGCCGCGAGGCTGGCCTCGAGCTGCGCGAGGACATCGACACGGTGCTCGAGCCGGGCATGGTGATCTCGATGGAGCCGATGCTGACCATTCCCGAAGGCCGCCCCGGCGCCGGCGGCTACCGCGAGCACGATATCCTCGTGATCACCGAGGACGGCAACGACAACATCACCGGCTACCCCTACGGGCCGGCGTTCAACGTGGTCGGCTGAGGCCGCATCGGGGGCGCTGCCCCCCGCCGCGCGGGCGCGCGGCGTCCCCCGGGATATTTTCGGCCAGAAGAAACCCCGGGGGACTGCGCCCCTGGCTTCTCTTCGTCAAAAATACTCCCGCCGGAGGCAGGCCGGCCCCTGCGACCGGGCACGCCGCCCGGGTATCGCGAACGCCGGGGGCCGGGCGCCTTCGGACACCGCCGATCCGATGCGGCGGCGCTTGATCTTCGCGCGCCCGACGGGTCAGGTGGGGCGGGCCGCGCCCCACCTGATGGAGGATCCTGCCATGCTGGCACTGCTGAGACTGCTGGCGATCGGCGCCGTCGTGCTGACGCCGATCTATGCCGCGCTGTCGATCTGGTCGCGCCGGGTGCGGCGGCGGAGGCTCGAGGCCGCATGGGACGCGGCGCAGGGTCCGGGCGGGCGCGACGCCTACGTGGCGGAGGGACTGGCGGAGTACGACCGTTCCCTGCGACGCAAGCTGATCCTGGGGGTGTATGTCCTCCCGCTTTGCCTTATTGGACTGATCGTCTATCTGACCAATTTCCACTAGGAGGTCGTCATGCGCTACGTGAAATGGTCCATCATCGTGCTGTTCTGGGCGCTGGTTGCGGCCTTCCTGCACTACACCCTGCCGCAGCACGACATCGCGCGGATCAGCGACACCTACGAAAAGCGCATCGATCCGGGCGAGAACAGTCTGTTCTGGGCGAACGCGGCCACCGGCGAGAGCCTCAACGTCACCGGGCGCGACGTGTTCTTCATCCAGACCCGGCTGAACGATGATGACGTGATGGTCTATCGCAACGAGGATACCGGCTGGGGCTGGCCGCCCTATTTCAAGTTCGACACCGCGAACCTGCAGGCCGAGGCCGCCGATCTGCGCTCGACCTCCGCCGCGCCGCAATGGGTGGTGATCCGCCACTACGGCTGGCGCAACGAGTTCCTCTCGATCTACCCCAACGTCGTGAGCCTGCGCCCGGTGGACGGCCCGGACGTGCGCATCATCCCGTGGCTCAATATCGTCCTCCTGACCGTGCTCGCCGCCGTGGTCTGGGCCATCTACGTGCGCTGGCGGCGTTTCCGGCAGGCGCGCATCGACCCGATGTTCGATGACATGGGTGACAATCTCGACCAGGCGGGTGGTCGTGTCAGGGGCTGGTTCCGCCGCAAGCGCTGAGCCCGGCCACGCGCCACGTCTTCGCACCGAGGTGCTCGCCCCACCGGTGGGATCGCGCGACTGCGCTGTCCGATGCCGCACGCAGCGCCGGTGTCACCCCCGGCGCGCGCCGTGCGCCCTGCGGTCACCGGCACCGCTTGCGATGTCGCCCTCCGCATCGCGCTCCGCGCCCTTTCCGTGCAGCCGCGCGACGCCGGCGCGCAGATGGGCAGCCACGGTCCGGCCCCACGCGTCCCAGTTGAGATGGTCCTCGAATTCCTGCCGCGCGCTTCGCGCCAGCGCCAAGTACTCGTCCGGCGCCTCCAGATAGCGCTCGATCATCGCGGCGAAGTCCGGCGGGCCGCTCTCGGGCGGCAGCGCGTGGCCGTTGACCCCGTCGCGCACCGGCACGCCGCCGACGTTGAGACACAGCGACGGCAGCTTGTAGGCCGAGGCCTCGCAGAAGGCGAAGCCGTAGCTCTCGTAGGACGGCTGGACGAGAAAATGCGCCTCGGCAAAGACCCGTTCGAACACCGCCATCTCGTCCGGCATCCCTTTGTCGAGCTGCGGATGCACCGTCACCCACTCGTTGCGATGGCACTCCGGCGGCTGGCAGCCGATCACCGTCAGGCGCGCGTCGACCCCGCGCGCGCGAAGGAGCGTCATCGTGTCGAAGGCGGTCGGCCCGCCCTTGGCGAACCAGTCGCGACCGATCAGCAGCAACCGGACCGGCAGGCCGCGGCCGAACGGCGCCGGGCTGACCTCCGGCGCGGTCCTGATCCCCGCCCCCCACGGCACCATGAGCGATCGCTCGGGGTCGAGCCCGTAGCGCGCGTCGGCGCCGCTCTTGAGCCACTCAGACGGCCAGAACATCAGATCGGTGCTGTTGAACACCTCGGCCTCGCAGCGCTCGACCCAGGCGTCGAAGGCGCGCCCGCCCGGGTACTTTGACCCGAATTGCGACCCGATCTCGGAGTTGCGGTAGATCGTCTGCGTCGCGTCCGAGGAAAACGCCGTGACCAGAGGATAGGGCGGTGTCACCCGGTGCAACGCGTGGAAGGCATAGGTGCCGAACAGCACGTCGTAACGCGCGTGCGACAGCTCGGCGCGGACCTTGCGGGCGATCACCGGGGCCAGCGCCAGATGCGCGCGCCAGCGCAGCCGCATCTGCATCGGGTCGGAGAGGCGGGCGATCCCGCGCCGCACCGGCTCGGCCAGTCCCCAGCTTCTGGAGAGGATCGTCACCTCGCCCGCATGGCGCTGCAGCGCCCGGTACATGTGGGCGTTGCCGCCCGAGTACATGAACCGGTCGAGCGGGGAAAAGTCGCAAAGGTAGGCGATTTTCAAACGCTGTTCACTCACCACTCACCTCCCGGACATCCGGTATACAACCCGGCGGGCGTCGGCGCAATCTTGCCGATGCGTGTCGTGCGGAGGGAGAGCGCAACGCCCGGGCCCGCCTGTGCCATATCTGCCAGCCCGCTGTCCCGGCGACATCCCGAAGGGCGACAAGCCCCGGCCCCGCTGCTATGGTCGTCCTGCTATCCGGGGCGTGTGGGGGTCTCGGAGCGCCGCGTAACGATCTGCGAAGCACGAGTATGCCGAATCCTCTCGCCTACCTCATGCTGGCCCTCTGGCCGGTGGTGACGATCGTCCTGTTCCGACGCCAGCCGGCAGATCGGGCGCTGATCCTGTCGCTGATGGTGGGCTACCTGTTCCTGCCGGAATTTCCTGCGGCCTTCGACCTGCCGCTGCTGCCGCCGATCTCCAAGCACACCATTCCCGCGCTGGCCGCCTTCGCGGTCTGCCTGGTCAAGTTCGGACCGCAGGGCCTGCTGGTGCCCCAGTCGCCGCTGGCGCGGGTCCTGCTGGCCGTGTTCATCTTCGTTCCCCTCGTGACCACCGTGACCAACACCGAGCCGGTGTATTACGGCCAGGTCGGCCTGCCGGGGCTTGGCATCAAGGACGCCATCGCGCTGATGCTGCAACAGGTCATGCTGGTGATGCCCTTCCTGCTGGCGCGTCAGTACCTCGCCGATCCGGGCTCGCAACGCTATTTCCTGCAGGCGCTGATGGTCTTCGGGCTGATCTATTCGCTGCCCATGCTGGTCGAGCTCAGGCTGTCGCCGCAGCTCAACAACTGGATCTACGGCTACTACCAGCACTCCTTCGCGCAATCGGTCCGCGGCGGCGGCTACCGCCCGGTGGTGTTCCTCTACCACGGGCTCTGGGTCTCGTTCTTCATCATGACCGCGGCGGTCGCGGCCTTCGCCCTCTGGCGGCAGGACAGCCGCCTGAACACCCCCAAGACCCTGCTCTGCGCGCTCTACCTGCTGCTCGTGCTGGTGGCCTCGAAATCGCTGGGCGCGCTGATCCTCGCGGCGGTCGCCCTACCCTGCCTGCTGTTCCTGAGCCGGATGATGCAGATCCGCATCGCGCTGCTGATCGGCCTTCTGGCCATCGCCTATCCGATGATGAAAGGCGCCAACATCATCCCCGAGGACCGCATCCTCGCCGCCGCCGCCAGCATCGAGGACGAACGCTCGCGCTCGCTCGATTTCCGCTTCCAGCAGGAGCGTATCCTGCTCGACCGCGCCAACCGGAAACCGGTCTTCGGTTGGGGCAGCTGGGGGCGCAACCACATCCTCGATCCGGTCTCGGGCGCCATCCTCACGGTCACCGACGGGCGCTGGATCATCGCCATCGGGGTCTATGGCTGGATCGGCTTCCTGGCTGAGTTCGGGCTACTCGTGACACCGTTCTTTCTGCTGTGGCGCGGCAGCCGCGAGCTCGGCGCCGACCGTCTCTCTCCCTACATCGCGCCGATGTCGCTGATCCTCGCGGTGAACGTGGCCGACCTGATCCCCAATGCCACCCTGACCCCGCTGACATGGCTGCTGGCCGGGGCGCTGACTGGCTATGCCGAGCGCATGAAGGTCGCCCCGAGCCTGTCGCAGGTCGCGCCGGGCACGCCCAGCACAGCGAAGCGCGAGGTCGAATGGCAATCCATCATGTGAGGCCCCCGCATGGCTGAGCCCCTCCGCCGCCGCGTCCTCGCCATCGCCGAGGCGGCCAATCCCGAATGGGTCAGCGTTCCGCTGGTCGGCTGGTCTCTTGCCTCGGCGCTGCGCGCGGTGGCCGATGTGCATATCGTCACCCAGATCCGCAACCGCGACGCCTTTCTGCGCGCCGGGCTGACCGAGGGCAGCGACTTCACCGCCATCGATTCCGAGGCTTTCGCCCGCCCGATGTGGCAGCTCGCCGAAAGGCTCCGCATGGGCGAGGGCAAGGGCTGGACCATGGTGCAGGCGATCAACGCGATCAGTTATCCGCATTTCGAGCGCCTCGTCTGGCAGCGCTTCGGCCCCGGGATCCGCGCCGGCGACTGGGACATCGTGCACCGCATCACGCCGCTGTCGCCGACGATCTCGTCCTCGCTCGCGCGACGCTGCGCGCGCGCCGATGTACCGTTCGTGCTCGGTCCGCTGAACGGCGGCGTGCCGTGGCCCCGGGGCTTCGAGGCCGAGCGCCGGCGCGAGAAGGAATGGCTGAGCTACCTGCGCTCGGCCTACAAGCTGATGCCGGGCCGCGGGGCGACGCTCGAGCACGCCGCCGCCATTCTTGTGGGCTCGCGCCACACCGAGAGCGAAATCCCGGCGAAGCACCGCGCCAAGACGCTCTATCTTCCCGAGAACGGCATCGACCCGGCGCGCTTCAACCGGACCGCCACGCCCGCGCCCGGCCCCCTGCGGGCCTGCTTTGTCGGGCGGCTGGTGCCCTACAAGGGGCCGGACATGCTGCTCGAGGCCGCGGCACCGCTGCTTCGCGACGGTCGGATGACGCTCGAGATCATCGGCGACGGCCCGATGATGCCCGACCTCGTGGCGCAGGCCGAGGCGCTCGGGGCCGCTGGCGCCGTCACCTTCCACGGCTGGAAGCCGCACGAGGCGGTGCAGGACATCATGGCCGGCTGCCATCTGCTCTCCTTCCCGTCGATCCGCGAGTTCGGCGGCGGCGTCGTGCTCGAGGCGATGGCGCTGGGGGTGGTGCCGCTGATCGTCGACTATGCCGGGCCGGCAGAGCTGGTGGTGCCGGGCACCGGCCTCAAGGTCGCCTGCGGCACCCGTGACGAGATCGTCGCGGGCTTTGCCGCCGCCATGACAGGACTGGCAGAGGATCCCTCCGGCCTGCCGGCGATGGCCGCGGCGGCGCAGGCGCGCGTCGCGAGCCACTTCACATGGGCACAAAAGGCCGCGCAGGTGGCCCGGGTCTATGACTGGGTGCGCCACGGGCGCCCCGCCCCGGCGCCGCAGGTTTTCTAGCGCCAGCGCACGTTGACCTAAGCGCAACCTTTGCGTTCTAGCGTCCCTCCCGCTGCAGCCCGGCCTTGATTTCGCCCGAGTTGCCCTTGATAGACAGGCAAGGGCGCGACCCGATCGTTTTGTTGTGCCAGTGTGTTCCCGGAGAATCCGGATTTCGAGTGATGAAACAGCCCGCACCCATGCAAGACGCCTCGGACCGCGCTGTCCGCAGCCACGGCGTGCTGCCCTATCGCAGCGACATCGACGGGCTGCGCGCCATCGCCGTGCTGGCCGTGGTGCTCTACCACTTCGGCGTTCCGGGCCTCGAGGGCGGCTTCGTCGGCGTCGACATCTTCTTCGTGATCTCCGGCTTCCTGATCGGCGGCATCCTCTGGCGCGAGTACGACGCCACCGGGCGGATCCGGCTGGGCCATTTCTACCTCCGCCGCTTCCGCCGCCTCGCCCCGGCCTTCTTCGCCATAGTGCTGGTCACCACCGCGCTGAGCTGGGCGCTGCTGCTGCCGTTCGAATTCCGCGAGCTCGGCAAGCAGATCATCGCAGCGACGGTCTACCTCTCGAACGTGCTGTTCTTCGGGCAGGCCGGCTATTTCGACACCGCCTCGGACGAAAAGGTGCTGCTGCACACATGGTCGCTCGCGGTCGAGGAACAGTTCTACATCTTCCTGCCGCTGTTCATCCTGCTGCTGTCGCGCAACCGCCGCGCCCTTCTGGCGGCGCTGGCGGGCTGCTGGCTGGCCTCGCTGATCGCCTGCGTCTGGCTCACCGCGCCCTACCAGTCGGCCACCTTCTACCTTTTCCCGTTCCGCGCATGGGAGCTGCTGAGCGGCGTGCTGCTGGCGATCTGGGGGCATGAGACCGGCCGTCTCTGGCGCGGCCACGCGGCGCTGAGCGTGGCCGGGCTGGCGCTGGTCGCGGGGTCGATCCTGCTGATCCCCGCCGGGCCGCTGTTTCCCGGCCTTATGGCGCTGTGCCCGGTGCTGGGCGCAGTGCTGCTGCTGGCCAATGGCCGCGGGCAGAACCCGGTCAACCGGATGCTCTCGGCGCGCGGGGCGGTGTGGTTCGGCAAGATTTCGTATTCGCTCTACCTCTGGCACTGGCCGGTTCTGGTGCTGTCGCTCTACCTGCGCGGCGCGTATGCCGGTCTGTGGGAGGCGGCGCTGTGGATGGCGCTCACGGTCGCGCTGGCGTGGCTGTCGTGGCGCTATGTCGAAACGCCGGTGCGCCGCGCGCGGGTACCTGGCGCCGTGATCTTCGCCGGCACCGTGAGTGCCTCCGCCGCCACGCTGGCGCTTGGGGCGTGGCTCTACGTCAACGACGGCCTACCCGCCCGCTTCGGCCCCGAGGCGCGGATCCACATCGCGGCCTCGGGCGATTTCCTGCAGGACTGGAGCCGCTGCCGCACCCCCTCCGAAGGCCCGCTCATGGGGATCGAGATCTGCCCCATCGGCCCCGAGGGCGAGCCGGAAGTGCTGGTCTGGGGCGACAGCCATGTGCGGGCGATGAAGGAGGGGCTCGACTTAGCCGCCCACGAGGCGGGGCGCCCCGGACTGATCATCTGGCGCGCCGGCTGTCCGCCGCTCTTCGGCGTCCGCAAGGTCGAGAGCACGGCGACGCTCGCGCAGGACACCGCCTGCACCGACGCCAACCTGCAGATCGCTGAGAGCGTCCAGCACCTGCCGAGCCTCGAGACCGTGCTGCTGATCGGCCGCTGGAGCTACTACGCCAGTGGCACCGGCGTCGGGCTCGACGCCGAAAACACCATCGCCGTGCACCCGCTCGATGCGCCCACCCGGCGCGACATGCGGCAATCGGACGTCATCGCCGAGGCGGCCCGCGCCACCGTGGCCCGCCTGCGCGATACGGTCGGTGAGGTGGTGGTGCTGCGCCAGCCGCCCGAGATCGCGCAGTATGACAGCCGCATCGCCGCGCGCGAGGCGGCGCATGAGGGCTGGCCTCTGGCGCGCCAGCCGGTGACCGAGCCCAGCATTGCGCGCAGCGCCCTCGCCCAGCGCACAGACCCCGCCGAGGCGCCGTGGCGCGCCATGGCCGATGAAGGCGCGCTGCGCTGGATTGATCCGTGGCCGCGTATTTGCGATGCAGAGGCCTGCCACGCGCTGCACGGTGACACCGGGTATTATTTCGACAACAACCACCTTACCAACTCCGCCGCACTGACCCTGCGCGACCTCTTCGCGCCGGTATTTGCCGGCGACGGCGGCACCGGCTCATGAGTGCGCTGGACCAAGAGTGGGACGTCATCGTTATCGGCACCGGCATCGGTGGCGGAACGGTGGGGCGGGCGCTGGCCGAGGCCGGGCAGAAGGTGCTGTTCCTCGAGCAGGGCGCCGCCGGCCACCGGGCCGAGCGCAACGGCCTGTCGGAGGTGTTCGTGCCCGAGGCGCGGCGCGCGCGCGGCCTCTGGCCCGAGCCGCTGCACGCCACGCTCGACGGGCGAGAAAGCCGGTTCTACGCCCCGCTCGGCGCCGGGCTGGGCGGCTCGTCGGTGTTCTATGCCGCCACGCTGGAACGCCCCGAGCGCCACGACCTCGAGCCCACCGAGGGCTGCCCGCACCCCACCGGCGGTTGGCCCGTCGACTATGACACCATGCGCCCGTGGTACGACCGCGCGGCCCGGCTCTACCACCTGCACGGCACACCCGACCCGCTCTCACCCGAGCCGCCGCTGCCGCTCTCCCCGCCCCCGCCGCTCACCGGGACCGAGACCGCGCTGATGCGGGCGCTCGAGCGGGGCGGGCTGCACCCCTATCACGCCCATACCGCCATCCGGCGAGTCGAGGGCTGCCTCAACTGCCTTGGCAGCAAGTGTCCCAACCCCTGCAAGATGGATGGCCGCTCGGCGGGTGTCGAGCCGGCGCTGGCGACCGGCAACGCCACCCTGCTCGACCGCGCCGAGGTCACGCGGCTTCTGGGCGCGGGCGACCGGGTCATCGGCGTGGAAACCCGCATCGACGGCGAGACGCGCATCCTCACCGCCCCGCGCATCGTGCTGACGGGCGGCGCGCTCGGCTCGCCGCGGCTGCTGCTGGCCTCGGCCTGCGAGGCCTGGCCCCGCGGGGCGGCCAACGGCTCGGACCTCGTCGGGCGCAACCTGATGTTCCATCTCAACGAGATGTTCGCGCTCTGGCCGCCCCGGGGCACCCCCGACGAGGGCGCCACCAAGGCCATCGCGCTTCGCGACCTCTACCTGCGCGACGGCGCGCGGTTGGGGATGATCCAGGCCATGGGCATCCGCGCCTCCTATGGCGAGATCGTGCATTACCTGAACCTGATGCTGGCCCGCTCCTCCCTCGCCCGCGTGCCGGGGCTGTCGCAGCTCACCCGCATTCCCGCCGCCATCGCGGCAAAGCTCTTCGGCCACGCGCAGATCTTCGTCGGGCTGATGGAGGACCTGCCCTATGCCGAGAACCGCGTGACCTATGACCCCGCCCATCCCGAACGCCTGTCGGTCGCCTACACCTGCCACCCCGAGCTTCTGGACCGGCGCCGCGCCTTCCGCCGCGCCATCGCGCGCGCCTTCAAAGGGCAGCGCCGGGTGTTCCTCGGCGTCGGCCCCGAGCTGAACTTCGGCCATCCGAGCGGCACGCTGCGCTTCGGCGACGATGCCGCCCGTTCGGTGCTGAACCGCGACTGCCGGGCACATGAGCTGCGCAACCTCTGGGTCGCGGACGCGTCCTTCATGCCGACCTCCATGGGGGTGAATCCGAGCCTGACCATCGCCGCCAACGCGCTGCGCGTCGCCGATGCCATCCTGAAGGAGACGCCATGACCCGCCTCACCCCGCAGGACGGTCCCGCCGTCGTCACCGGCGCAGGCTCGGGCCTTGGCCGGGCGCTGTCGGTCGAGCTGGCGCGACAGGGCTTCACCGTGATCGGCACCGGCCGCCGCCCCGAGGCGCTGGCAGAGACCGCCGCGCAGGCCGGCCCGACCTGTCATCCGCTAACGCTGGATGTGTCCGATCCGAAAGCGGTGCGCGCCGCTTTCGCACGGATCAAGACCACGCACGGGCCTGTCGCGCTGCTGATCAACAACGCCGCCGACTATCCGCGCCGCGACGTCCTCGAGGAAAGCGCCGAGAGCTTCCTCGACACCATCGCGATCAATCTCGGCGGCGTGGTGGCCTGCACGCACGCGGCTTTGGGCCAGATGTGCGAGACCGGGCGCGGGCGGATCCTCAACGTGGCGACCTTTGCCGACCTGAATCCGCTCCCGGCGTCCTCGGCCTATTCGGTGTCGAAGGGGGCGGCGCGGATCTTTACCCGGGCGCTGATCGCCGACATCGCCGACCGCTTTCCCGGCATCGTCATCGGCGACTGGATGCCCGGCATGTTGCAGACCCCGATGGGCGCGCCCGACGGTCTCGCGCCCGAGGCGTCTGCGAACTGGGGGGTCGAACTGGCGCTGCGCTGCGACCCCGCGCTGACCGGAGCGGTGTTCGAGCAGGACACCGAGGTGCTGCCGCCGCGCGGGCTCAGGGGCAAACTGAAGGATCTGCTCTTGCTGCGGCGGCGCAGGCCGCGCCGCCTGAGCTGAGGCGCGTCAGTGCTGCGGCGTGCGAAAGCGCTGCAGCATCGCCGCGAGCATCTGTCCCGGCAGGATCGCGAGGCACCGCACGTAGCGCGGCAGCAGCCGTTTCGGGCTGCCAAGCGCGCGCCACACCCACTCCACCGCGTAGCGCCGCGCCCAGTCCGGCGCCCGCGTCTGGGTGCCGGCAAGGAAGTCGAGCCCCGCGCCCACCGAGGCGAAGCCCATATGCGGCAGCTTGCGGCGTCCGGCAGCGGCAAAGATCTCCTGCTTTGGGGCGCCCAGCGCGATGAAGCACAGCCCCGCCCCGGAGGCACCGATCTCCTCGAAGATCGCGTCGGCCTGCGGGCCGGTCGGATCGAAGCCCATCGGCGGCGCCACGGTCACCGAGACCACGAGGTCGCGCACCTCGCGCTCGAGATAGCTCTTTGCGGCGGAGAGCGCCGGCCGCGTGCTGCCCACCAACGCCAGGGTCACCCCCTGAGTCGCGGCGATGCGGGCGATCGGCAGCACCGCATCCGAGCCGGGGATCAGATCGACCGGGCGCTTGGCCAGCCACGACATCCAGACGATCGGATTGCCGTCGGCGGTGACGAAATCCTGCGCCGCGTAGGCCCGCCGGAACTGCGGAGAGTGCCGCAGCTTCACGAGATGGTCGAGATTGATCGTCGCAAGGGCAAACCCCTGACGCTGGGCCAGCCGTTCGGTCACGCGCGCCTGTAAAACGGCCCAGGTCGGAACATTGACCGAAATCCGCTGGCCGGACACTTTGAAATCCATAAAACGTCGCATCCAATACACATCACACGCCCCCTATATATCTCATATTCGAGCCGAGCGGAGGCCTGAATCGTGGCGACCTGCCAGAACCGTGTCTCATGGGACGCACGCGGCGAGGTTTTGCCGAGGACTCGCGCTTTGCCTGCATATCCGCGGGACATGCCGAATTATCATCAAATCCGTCTGTTCGACGGAAACACCCGGCCTGTTCAGGAGTCGTGAGTATTATTTTGATGTCTCTTTCTTTTCCGCCCTTACCCGGCACCCCCGCCCGGAGTGCGCCCGATTGCGGGCGCGCGTCATGAGTCGCCGGATCTCGATCCTCGGCTGCGGCTTCGTGGCCGACCTCTACCTCCGCTCCCTGCAGGCGATGGACGGGATCGAGGTCGCCGGGGTCTATGACCGCGATGCCGGCCGGCTGGATCATTTCTGCGCCCATTGGGGCCTGCCGAAGAAGACAACCCTGTCCGAGTTTCTTGCCGATGCGCCAGACGGCGGGGTGATTCTCAACCTCACCAATCCGGCAGCGCATTACGAACTGAACCGGGCCTGTCTAGAGGCCGGGCATCACGTGTACTCGGAAAAGCCGCTGGCGACGGACCTGGAGGACGCCAAGGCGCTCTGTGCGCTGGCCCAGGAGCGCGGCCTGCTGCTGGCCTCGGCGCCCTGCTCGGTTCTGGGCGAGACGGCGCAGACCCTCGGCCACGCGCTGCGCACGGGCATCGCCGGCACGCCGCGCGCGATCTATGCCGAGCTCGACGACGGCTTCGTGCCGCAGGCCGCCTACCGCAAGTGGCTCTCCGAGACCGGGGCGCCTTGGCCCTATGAAGACGAGTTCCGCACCGGCTGCACGCTCGAACACGCGGGCTACTACCTGAGCTGGCTGATCTCGTGGTTCGGCTCCGTGCGCACGGTGGTCGCGGCCAGCGCCGAGACCATTCCCGACAAAACCGGCTCCGGCCCGATGGCGCCCGACCTGAGCATCGCCACGCTGTTCTTCGAAAACGGCCCCGTCACGCGGCTGACCTGCTCGATCGTCGCGCCGCACGACCACTCGATCCGCGTGGTCGGCGACAGCGGCGTGCTGCGCTGCGATGCCGCGTGGGACAACAGCGCCAAGGTGACCTATGCCAAGCGCACGAACCTGCGCCGCAAACTGGTCGAAAGCCCCTTCCCCCGCCGGGTGAAACTGGGGCGGACGACCCATCCCAAGGTGAAACTCTGGGGCGCGGCGGCGATGAACTTCATGCTGGGCCCGGCCGAGATGCTCGAGGCGCTGGAGCAGGACCGCCCCTGCCGGCTGTCGACCGCGTTCGCCCTGCACATGACCGAGGTCACGCTGGCGATGCAGAACGCCGGCGAGACGAGCGGCGCCCAGCGCATGACCACGCGCTGCGATCCGATGGAGCCGATGCCATGGGCGAAATGAGTGGCGATATGAGTCCCGAGGCGGGCCGCATCCTGATCACCGGCGCCGGCGGCTTCATCGGGCGCGCCACCGTGGCCGAGGCCCGCGCCCGCGGCCTCGATGTGATGGCACTGGTGCGCAAGAGCGTCGCCCCCGAATGGGCCGACGATGACGGCGTGACCGTGGTGCAGGCGGATCTGTCGGAGCCGTCGTCGCTGCTCCCGCTGCGCCGCGCGCTCAGGGGCTGCGGCGCGGTGATTCACGCGGCGGCGCATCTGGGCGGCGACGGCGCGGCGATCGAGGCCGACACGCTGGCCGCCACGCGCCATCTGCTCGCAGCACTTCCCAAGGAGATCCGGCTGGTGCTGGTCAGCTCCATCGCGGTCTATGACCTGAGCAAGCTTGCCCCGGGCGACGCGGTGACCGAGCGCAGCCCGCTCAACCGACCCGGCCACGCCCAGGACGCCTATGCCGAGTCGAAGCTGGCGCAGGAGGTGCTCTGTCAGGGCGCCCTGCAGCCGCTCTGGCTGATGCGCCCCGGCGCGGTCTGGGGGCCGGGGCGGACGTGGCACGCGCTCAACGGCTTCTGGGCCGGGCCGCTGCAGATCACGCTCGCCTCCGATGGCGCGCTGCCCATGGTTCACGTGAAACACCTGGCCCGCGCGCTGGTCTCGGCCAGCCTCACCGAGCCGCAGGGCATGACCGCGCTCAACGTGATCGACGACGACCTGCCGACGCGGACGCGCTACGTCGCCGCGCACCGCAAGGCGGCGGGCTGGCCAAAGGCCGCCCTCACCGTGCCGTGGACGCGCTGGCTGGCGCTCACGCGGGCGCTCGGACGCTTCGAAAGCCGCCTGCCCGGCCTGCTGCGCGAGCCGGTGCTGCGCGCCCGGATCATGCCACTGCGCTGGCCCAACACCGCGCTACGTGCGAGCCTTGGCGGCAGCGACGATGCCGCCTTCGAACCGCTGCTGGAGCGGACGCTGGAGACCGAGACATGAGCCTGCCCAAGCTCGCCTACCTGACCGGAGAATATCCCCGCGCGTCGGATACCTTCATCCAGCGCGAGGTGGCGGCGCTGCGCGATCTTGGCCACGAGGTGCTGACCTGCTCGATCCGCACCACTGGAGCCGAGCATCTGGTCGGCCCCGAGCAGCGCGCCGAACATGCCCGCACCTTCAAGGTCCTTGCCGCCGCGAAGAACCCGCTGCGCCTGCTCAAGGCGCATCTGGGCTTTGCCCGCCGCCCCGGGCGCTACCTCGGCGCGCTGCGGCTGGCGTGGCGGACCGCGCCCAAGGGCTTCCGGGGCCGGCTCTACAACCTGCTCTACTTCCTCGAGGCGGCGGTGCTGGCCGACCATCTCAGGCGCGAAGGTGTCGCACATCTGCACAACCACATCGCAAAGGCCTCCTGCACCGTGGCGATGCTGGCCAGCGAGCTCTCGGGAATTCCCTACAGCTTCACCATCCACGGCCCCGACATCTTCTTCGAGCCGCATCACTGGCGCATCGACGAAAAGACCGCGCGGGCGCGTTTCGTCGCCTGCATCTCGGAATACTGCCGCTCGCAGCTCATGTGCTTTGCCGACGCGGCGCATTGGGACAAGCTGCACATCGTGCATTGCGGCATCGACCCGGTGCGCTACGACACCGCGCCGCACACGGGCCAGAGGCTGCTCTTCGTGGGCCGGCTGGCGGGCGTAAAGGGCGTGCCGATCCTGCTCGACGCGGTGGCGGCGCTCAAGGCCCGCCACCCGCAGCTTCGGCTGGCGCTGATCGGGGACGGGCCGGAGCGCGCGGCGCTGGAAGAACGGGCCAGGCCGCTGGGCGAGACGGCGGAATTCCTCGGCTACCAAGGCCAGTCCGAGGTGGCCGAGGCGCTGGCGCAGAGCGATGTCTTCGTGCTGCCGAGCTTTGCCGAAGGCGTGCCCGTGGTGCTGATGGAGGCGATGGCGGCGGGCGTGCCGGTGGTCGCCACGCAGATCGCCGGCATCCCCGAGCTGGTCTCGCAATGGGAGAACGGCGTGCTTGTGCCCCCGGGCGATGCGGCCGCCCTGACACAGGCCATCGAGCAGCTCCTTGCCAGCCCCGACCAGCGCCGGGAGATGGGCGCGGCGGGCCGGGCCACCGTCGAGGCCGAGTTCAACATCCATATCGAGGCGGCGCGGCTGTCGCATCTCTTCACCGCCTATGCCGAGGGCGACAGCCCGGCCAAGCGCGAGGCGCTGCCATGACCCCGGACGCCCCGCCCGTCGATGTGGTGCTGATCGGGCGCAACGAGGGCGCGCGTCTGGTGGCGGCGCTGGCCTCCGTGACCGGGCAGGCGCGGCAGGTGGTCTATGTCGACAGCGGCTCCACCGATGACAGCGTTGCCGAGGCGCGCAGGTCCGGCGCCACGGTGGTCGAACTCGACCTAACCACGCCCTTCACCGCCGCCCGCGCCCGCAATGCCGGGTTCGCGGCGTTGGAAGACCCGCAATTCGTGCAGTTCATCGATGGCGACTGCACGCTGGTGGCGGGCTATCTCGACCGCGCCTGCGCACGTCTCGCCTCCGATCCCCGGCTCGGCATGGTCACTGGCTGGCGCTCCGAGATCCACCGCGACGCCTCGCTCTACAACCAGCTGGCCGATTTCGAATGGCGCCGCCCGGCAGGCGAGATCCTCGCCTGTGGCGGCGACATGCTGGTCCGGGCCGAGGCCTTCCGCGCCGTGGGCGGCTTCGACCCGACCGTGATCGCCGCCGAGGATGACGAGTTCTGCACCCGGCTGCGCAAGGCCGGCTGGCGGCTCGAGCGCATCGCCGCGGAGATGACCCGCCACGACGCCGACACCCACCGCTTCGGCCAATGGTGGACCCGCGCCGTGCGCACCGGCCACGGCTTTGCGCAGGTGGGCCACCTCCATCCCGAGTATTTCCGGCGCGAGCGTCAGCGGGCGCTGGTCTATGGGCTTGCGCTGCCGCTCTTCATCTTGCTGGGCGGGCTGGTCTGGTGGGGCTTTGCGGTGGCCGGGCTCTGCGTCTACGCTCTGAACTATCATCGCACCGCGCAGGGCCTGATCCGCGAGAGACTGCCACGGCGTGAGGCCTACCGGCACAGCCTCCTGCTGACGCTGTCGAAGATTCCGAACGTGATCGGCATGGCGACCTACCACTGGCGCCGCCGCCGCAACGCGCAGATGCGCATCATCGAGTACAAGTGAGGCACGTTTCCATGTCCGAACTTCTCCGCGTCGGCCTGATCGGGGCCGGATACATCGCCACTTGGCACGCCGATGCGCTTGCCGCGACGCCCGCCGCGACCGTCGCAGCGGTCTGCGACCTCTCAGAGGCCGCCGCCCGCGGCATGGCCGAGGCCTACGGCGCCCAGCCCTTCACCAGCGTCGAGGCGCTGATCGAGAGCGGGCTGTGCGACGCGGTGCACATTCTCACCCCGCCGCAGCTTCACAAGCCGCTGGCGATCCAGTGCCTCGAGGCCGGCCTGCACGTGCTGGTCGAGAAGCCGGTGGCGGAAAGCGCCGCCGACACGCGCGAGATCCTCGCCGCCGCGCAGGCGGCGGGCAAGCGCTTCCATGCCGGGCACAACTTCCTCGGGCTGCCGTCCTACGTGCGGCTCAAGGAGATGATGCTGCACGGCGATCTGGGCCGGGTGTCGGCCTGCGAAATCAGCTACGCGCTGCCGCTCTCGCCGCTGCGCTCGGGGCCGTTCAACCTGTGGCTCCTGCGCGAGCCGAAGAACCTTCTGCTCGAGGTCGGGCCGCACCTGATGGCGTTTGCCGTCGACCTCTTCGGCACGCCCGAGATCACCTTCGCCGAGGCCAGCAAGCCGGTCGATCTGCCCGGCGGCGATCCGCGTCCGCAGGCCTTCCGCATCCTCGCCCGCGCCGGAGAGGTCGAGATCACCTTCACCATCTCTCTGGTAGAAACCCAGGACGACCGCTCGGTGACGGTGCGGGGCTCGTCGGGTCGGGCGCGGCTCGATTTCGCCTCGGACGTGCTGATCCTCGAGCGGGAGAACAGCTCGGACCTGATCGTGAACCCGCTGCGTAAGCAGCTTGGGCTGGGCTGGCAGCACCTGCGCGAGGGCAGCGTCAACGCGTGGCGGCAGGCGGTCTCGCTGAACCGGAAAGGCCCCTACGCGCTGAGCTTCCGCGGCATGGACGCGGCGCTCTATCAGGACATGAGCAAGGCGCAGGACGCCCGGTTCAGCGGCGAGAGCGCGGTGACGGTGATGCAGGCGCTCGACGACGCGCTGGCGCTGCTGCCCCCCGACACGCTGGCGGTGAAGGCGCCGGCGGTGCAGACGCGGAGCCCCAAGCCCACCGCCATGGTGATCGGCGGCACCGGCTTCATCGGGCGGGCGCTGACCCGGCGGCTGGTGGCCGACGGGCACGACGTGCGGGTGCTCTCCCGAGGCCGCTCCGGCCCCTTCCCCGACCTGCCCGATCAGGTCGAGACGGTGGGCGTATCGCTGCACGACCTCGACGGACTGACACAGGCGATGCAGGGCATCGACGTGGTCTTCAACCTCGCCAAGTCGATGGACAAGACGTGGTCCGACGCGCTGATCAACGACGTGGGCGTCGCCACGCGCATTGGCATGGCCTGCGAGAAGGCCGGTGTGAAACGGCTGGTCTATACCGGCACTATCGCCAGCTACGACATGGCGGATCGCAGCCGGACCATCACCGAGGACACACCCTTCCCCGGCGACATGAGCGACCGCAACCTCTATGCCCGCTCCAAGGCCGAGTGCGAGCGCCAGCTGATGAAGCTGCATCGCGAGCGCGGCCTGCCGCTGACCATCGCGCGGCCCGGCATCGTCGTGGGCCATGGCGGCCCGCTGCAGCACTGGGGGATCGGGCGCTGGCACGGCGCCGGCGCGGTGCGGATCTGGGGGCCGGGCGACAACATCCTGCCCTTCGTGCTGATCGACGACGTGGCCGACGGGCTGGTGCGCATGGCGGCGCGCCCCTCGGCGGTGGGCGAAAGCTTCAACCTGATCGGCGAACCGATGTTCTCGGCCCGCGGCTATTTCAACGCGATCCACGAGGCGCTCGGCGCGCGCATCCGGGTCAGCAGCGGCAACCTCACCGCCTTCTACCTGTCGGACGCGGTGAAGTACGGGCTGAAGAAATACGCCCTGCGCAAGCGCGGCGTGGTGCGCCCCTCGCTGGCCGACTGGAAGAGCCGGGCGCATTTCTCGCCTTTCGAGAATGCCAAGCCCAAGGCCAAACTCGACTGGGCGCCCGAGACCGACCGCGCCACCTTTGTCCGCAAGGCGATCACCGAGGCGAACCTGTTCGGATTCTAGGCCTCGGTCCGGCTGCGACGCCCCGTGGCCGGTCACGCCGGGCGTGTCGCGGGCCTATCGGAAGGCCGGGCCATGCGCCCAGATCGTCATCGAATGGCGCTCTCCTTCCTCGACCGGGGTGACCCGGTGCAGCAGGTAGGAGGGAAACAGCGTGGCGCTGCCGCGCGCGCGCTCGGCCTCGACCGTATGCGCCGAGGGCATGACCTCGAGCGCGCCGCCGCGATAGGCCCCGGGCTCGGAGAGCTGTACCACCATGGTCAGCTTGCGGCGCGCCGCGAGCCGGCCGTCGCCGACATCGGAATGCCAGCTGAAATGGCCCTGCCGCTCGGCCCCGTAGCGCGCCACCTGCGCGCTCTCGTCGAAGGCATCGAGGTCGAAGCCATAGACCGCGCGGTTGGCCTGCCGCACCAGTTCGATGATCCTTTCCATCACCCACTCCGCCCCCGCGACATCGTCGAGCCAGACCAGATCGGCGCGGCGCAGGTTGTGATCCTGATTGCGGCCCACGAGCCGCGCGTCGGCGCTGTCCGCGGCGCGGGACAGGTCGATGATGCGATCGCAGTCGATCTCGGAAAAGGCGGCGGGGATCCGGTGAACGGTGAGCATGGGCGGGGCCTTTGGCTGAACAAGCGCCTGCTCTAGCGCGCCGTGCACCGCGATCTGCGCCATTCGCGACAGAACGGTCAAAATGCGACCTTTTCCTTCGCCCGGCGCGGGGCCATATCGAAGGGCATGAGCAGAACCGACCTTGCCGCCTTCGAAGAGATGGCCCGGCGCGCCATCGACAGCTTCCCCGACCCGTTCCGCAGGAGCGCGGCAGAGGTGCTCGTGGAGGTCGTCGACTGGCCGCCGCAGGACGTGCTGGCCGAGATGGAGATCGACGATCCGCTCGAACTCACGGGGCTTTACGAGGGCATCCCGCTGACCGAGCGCGCGATCAGCGCCCCCTCGCCCTGGCCGGACCGCATCTGGCTGTTCCGCGAGCCGATCCTCGCCGAATGGCGCGACCGCGGCGACATCGCGCTCGAGGATCTGGTGATCCACGTCACCGTGCACGAATTCGCGCATCATTTCGGCTGGTCCGACGACGACATCGCCACAATCGACAGGTGGTGGGAGTAGCGCGCCCGCGTCCCAGCGCGGGCGCGCCGTGCGCAGGGTTGGGTCGCGCAGCGATCCCGACCGCGTCACCCGGTGGCCATGCCCGGTGCATGACCCCAACCGCGGCACTCACTGCCCAGTCCGGACACGCACACCGCCAGCGCCCCACCCTTTAACCCTCGTGAAACTTTAACCTTGGCTTAACCGTCGCCAAGACCGGCCAGCTCAGCTCGGATCGCGCCAGCGGTTGACGATGGGGTAGCGCCTGTCGAGCCAGAACGCGCGTTTCGACAGGCGCGCGCCGGGGGCCGACTGGAAGCGCTTGTATTCCGAGATGTAGAGCAGGTGTTCGACCTTCTTGGCATCGGCCCGGTCATAGCCCGCCGCGACGCAATCGGCGATCGAGCCGTCATCGTCGACAAGGATCTGCAAGATGCCGTCGAGCACCGGGTAGTCGGGCAGCGAGTCGCTGTCCTTCTGATCGTCGCGCAGCTCGGCCGAGGGCGGCTTGGTGATGATCCGCTCGGGGATCGGCGCCGTCTCGGGGCCCCTCATCCACGGGCGCGCATTGGCGTTGCGCCAGCGGCAGATATCGAAGACGCGGGTCTTGTAGAGATCCTTGATCGGATTGTAGCCGCCCGCCATGTCGCCGTAGATCGTGGCATAGCCCACCGCGACCTCGGACTTGTTGCCGGTGGTCAGCAGCATCTCACCGAACTTGTTCGACATCGCCATCAGCAGCAGGCCGCGCAGGCGCGATTGAATGTTCTCCTCGGTGAGGTCCGGATCGCGGCCCTCGAAGAGCGGCGCCAGCGTCTCGGTGATGGCATCGCGGCCCGGGGTGATCGGCACGAAGTCGTAGTGACACCCAAGGTTTTGTGCACAGGCCTTGGCATCCTCGAGCGAATGCTCGGAGGTGTATTCCGAGGGCAGCATCACGCAGCGCACGTTCCCGGCGCCCAGCGCATCCACCGCGATGGTCGCGACCAGCGCCGAGTCGACCCCGCCCGACATGCCCAGCAGCACCTTACCGAAGCCAGTCTTGCGGCAATAGTCGCGCAGGGCCAGCACCATGGCGTGGTAATCCTGCTCCATCGCGTCGGGGTGTTTCGTGAAATCTCCCTGAAGCGCGCGCCAGCCCTCCTCGGTGCGCTCGAGATCGACATGCGCGATGGCCTCTTCGAAGACCGGAAGCTGCAGCGCCACCGCGCCGTGCGGATTGAGCACGAAGGAGCCGCCGTCGAAGATCTGGTCGTCCTGACCGCCCACCATGTTGAGGTAGATCAGCGGCAGGCCGGTCTCGACCACGCGGGCGACCATCTTGTTGAGCCGGGTCTCGTACTTGTTGCGGAAATAGGGCGAGCCGTTGGGGACCAGCAGGAACTCGGCCCCGGTCTCGGCCAGCGTCTCGGCCACGTCCTCGTACCACGCATCCTCGCAGATCGGCGATCCGATGCGGGTGTTGCCGACCGCGTAGGGCCCGCCGATCGGGCCGCTGTCGAAGATCCGCAGCTCGTCGAACACGTTGTAGTTCGGCAGGTGATGCTTGAAGACCTGCGTCACCATCTTGCCGCCCCGGCAGATGATATAGGCGTTGAAGAGCTCGGTGCCCTCGATCCACGGGCACCCGATGCCGAGGCTCGGGCCGTCGGCGCAGTCTTCCGCCAGCGCCTTGACCGCCGCCATGCAGTCCAGCGTGAAGGCGTGCTTCATCGGCAGGTCCTGCGCGTTGTAGCCGGCGATGAACATCTCGGGCAGCGCCACCATGTCGGCGCCCGCGGCCTTGCCCTGGTCCCAGGCGTCCTTGGCCTGTGCGGCATTGCCCGCGAGATCCCCCATGGTGGGGTTCAGCTGCGCGATGGTGAGGCGGAAGCGATCGGCCATGTGCCCTGTTCCTTTCAGTCACATCTTCGTGCCGACATAGCAGAACCACGCCGGAGGAAAAGCGGCCCGGGCAAAAGAGATTGTCACGTTGCGGGGGCTTGGATACGGTTCGGGAACATCAAGGGGGCCATCCGGCAGGGTACGACACATGACACGCGCAGGCAGAAAATTCGCTGCCGTCGCCGCCATTCTGGCGTTCGCCGGAACCGCGCTGGCGCAGGACGGCGACGAGATCATCACCAAGCAGTTCGACGATGGCGGGGTCTACGAGGGCACCTTCCGCGACGGGCTGCGCGACGGCACCGGCACCTACCGCCTGCCCAACGGGTTCGAGTATTCGGGCGACTGGGTCGACGGCGAGATCGTCGGCGAAGGCACCGCGCGCTATCCCAGCGGCGCGGTCTACGAGGGCCAGTTCGCCAAGGGCAAGCCCGAGGGCGTGGGGCGCATCGTGCTGGCCGACGGCAGCGTCTACGAGGGCTCGTGGGTCGACGGCAAGATCACCGGCAAGGGCGTGATCCGCTACGCCAACGGCGCCCGGTACGAGGGCGCGTTCCGCAACGCGCTGCACCACGGGCGCGGCGTGATGACCACGCCGGACGGCTATCGCTACGAGGGCGACTGGGTGAACGGGATCGAGGAAGGCAACGCCTCGATCACCTATCCCGACGGCTCGGTCTACGAGGGCCGGGTGGCCAACGGCAAGCGCTCCGGTGAGGGCACGCTGACCATGGCCGACGGGCTGGTCTACGAGGGCATGTGGCGCGACGGCCAGCAGGACGGTCGCGGCAAGCTCAGCCTGCCCAATGGCGATGTCTACGAGGGCGAGCTGGTCGATGGCCGCCGCGAGGGGCAGGGCAAGGAGACCTATGCCAACGGCGACGTCTACGAGGGCGAGTTCAACAACGACCAGCGGCAGGGCTATGGCAGCTTCACCGGGGCCGACGGCTACCGGCTCGAGGGCAACTGGGTGGCGGGCCAGATCGAGGGCGAGGGCCGCGTGACCTATCCCGACGGCTCGGTCTACGAGGGCGAGATCAGCGGCGACCTCGCCAACGGACGCGGCAAGACCACCTATCCCGACGGCTCGACCTACGAGGGCGACTGGGTAGACGGCGTGATCGAGGGCAGTGGTCGGGCCACCTATCCCAACGGCGTGGTCTACGAGGGGGGCTTCAGCAACGCGCGCTACAACGGCACGGGCAAGATCACCTATCCCGACGGCTACACCTACGAAGGCGACTGGCAGGACAACCAGCGCCACGGCGCGGGCAAAGCGTCCTATGCCGACGGCGCAGTCTATACCGGCGATTTCCGCGAGGATCAGCGCCACGGGCAGGGCACCATCGTGATGCCCGACGGCTTCCGCTACGAAGGCCAGTGGATGAATGGCAGCTTCGAGGGCAAGGGCATCGCGACCTATGCCAACGGCGATGTCTACGAGGGCATGTTCAAGGACGGCAAGCGACAGGGCGAAGGCACCCTGCGCTATGCCACCGGCGATCAGGCCGAGGGCAACTGGATCAACGGGGTGCTGACCACGGAGACCCCGGTGCAGACGGATTCACCTGAGGACGCCACCGAGACCGACCCCGGTGAGACCAACTCCGCTGACACCGGTGAGGCCGAGAGCGAAAGCGACGGGAGTGACGGCAGCGAGACGGACGCGAGCGAAACCGAGACGGCGCCCCCCGCCGAAGACTGATGCTCCGCCGCAGCCCGAGCGTCAGCAGCGCGGCACGCCCATCTCGATGAGGTCCGCCCCGCTGACGGTGACATAGCCTCTGGTGACGAAGCGTGCGCTGGTCAGGAACCAGCGGCGCAGCGGCGGCGGGTAATGCGCCGCCATCCGCCGCGACCAGTAATCGAAGCGCTCGGATCGGATCGGCCGGTCGAGATAGCTTGGGCCGTGGAACCCGAACGCCGTGTCCGACCGGACGCAGACATTCCCGGCGCCAAGGTAGAGCGTGCAGGACGACAGGCAGTAGGTGCCCCGGATTTCGACCCGCACGCCGCGGTCGCGCAGCTGTTGCACCTCGGCAAGGCGGGGCCGCAACCGGCCGCCGCCGTCATTGCCCACGATCTGCACCCGTGCAAAGACTGGTTCGTATTGCGGGGTGGCGGCACGTCCAGGCGTCGGCAGAACCAGACCAAGCACCAAGAGCAGGAGTGCGAACTGCAGCGGGCGGGATCGTCCTGTCATGGCAGCGGAACCTCTGGTTGGGAACGCCAGAGGTCTCGCGGATTCGCTTTAAGAACCGGTTGAGAGACGATTTTGCCGCGCTTTGTTAAGGAAAGCCCGGCTGCGCCCCCGCGCACGTTGACGATCCCCGTGCAACGCGCACAAGCTGCGCGCATGAGCGAGACACTGTCAGACACCGCTCCCGCGGCGCCTTCGCATCGGGAGAAACTCAGCCTGCAAGACTGGTTGCACGCGCTCTGGGGCACTTGGCTGCGCATGGACGAGCGCAATCTCGGCCTGATCGCGGCCGGCGTAGCCTTCTATGCCTTCCTGTCGCTGTTTCCCGCGATTTCGGCGGTGATCGCGATCTGGGGCTACTGGGCCGATCCGGTG
The DNA here is from genome assembly GCF_020171625.1 of Salipiger bermudensis. Classification (GTDB taxonomy): domain Bacteria; phylum Pseudomonadota; class Alphaproteobacteria; order Rhodobacterales; family Rhodobacteraceae; genus Salipiger; species Salipiger bermudensis_B. Next base: position 251,349 of record NZ_JAIUZY010000005.1, on the reverse strand, counting down.
GCGATTTCGGAGCAGATGGAACTGTTGCGCGAGATGATGCCCGAAGAGGCCTATGCCCTGCTCGAAACCCAGATCACCCAGCTCATCTCGGCCAACCGCTCGACCCTGCAATGGGCCTCTATCATCTCGATCGTGGTGGCGCTCTGGTCGACGCGGGCCTCGATCGCGGCGCTGATCCGCGGCCTGAACGCGGCCAGCGGAGCGCCCCATCGCGAGAACGCCATCCGCCGCCTCGCAGTGGCCTTCCTGCTGACCGTGCTGCTGATCTTCACCGCGCTGGTCGCCTTTGCCGCGGTGGTGATCCTGCCCGCCGCCATCGCCTTCATCGGGCTTCCGGTGCACGTGGAGATCGCGGTGAGCGTGGTGAAGTGGCTAATCCTGCTTGCGGTGGTGTTCTTCGCCATCGCCCTGCTCTACCGGTACGGCCCCAACCGGCGTCGCTCGCGGATGCGCTGGTTCACCCCCGGCGCGCTGCTGGCGCTGCTGTCCTGGGCGGCAGGGTCCGTCGCGCTGACGACCTACATCCGCAACGTCGACCGTCTGAACGAAGTCTACGGCTCGCTCGGCGCGGTGGTGGCGCTGCTGCTGTGGTTCTATGTCAGCGCGCTGGTCACATTGCTTGGGGCGCAGCTGAACGGTGAGCTCGACAAGCGCCGCAAGAAAATCGCGGAAAATTCTTAACTCGGGTGGAACAAGGCCCGCGGGTCGGCGTTCTGTTCCCAAGGACGCCTGTTTCGTCCTGTCCCTTCGCGGGCCGTGTCCCTGTCCCGACTATCCCAAGCGGCCCGCACCTGTCCCCAACCCCGCTCTCTGCCCGGAGAGCGGGGTTACTTTTTCCCGCATGTCAGACACGAAAACACCCGCCGGGCCTTCGCCCGACGGGTGTTTGTTTAACATGGAGCGATTGGGATCAGGCCTGCCCGAAGATCGGCTTGGCCGACGCCGCGGAGTCTCCGAGGATGTCGAACAGGCGCAGCAGGATCAGCGTGACCGGGATCGCCACGATGCCGCCCAGCGGCCCCCAGAACCAGAGCCAGAAGATCAGCGAGACGAAGATCAGGAACGGGTTGATCTGCACGTGCCGGCCGACGAGCGACGGGGTCACGAACTGAGCCTCCGTCATGTTGCAGCACAGGTAGATGGCCATCGGTGCGAAGGTCATCAGCCCGTCGTAATTGACCACGCCCGCCAGCAGCAGACCCGCCGCCAGCACCACCGGCCCGAGATAGAGCACGTAGTTCAGCAGCATCGCCGCGATGCCCCAGACCACGGCCCCAGGCAGGCCAAGCAGCATCAGCGCCGCGCCGACGGCGAAGCCGAGGCCCGCGTTGACCACCGAGATGGCCGCGAAGTACTTCGACACCATCTTCTCGGCATCGCAGAAGCGCTCGAGCAGCTTGGGCGTGTCCATGCCGGTGCCGATCTTGGACGAGATGTAGCGATAGATCCCGTTGCGGGTCAGCAGGAAGAAGAACAGCCCGCCGAGGAAGATCAGCAGCTGCGCGAGGATCTGCGGCGCTAGGAAGATCGCGTCCGTCAGACCCGGAATATCCGTGGCCTCCTTGTCGGCGCTGCCGCTGCCGAGCGCCGCCTCAACCTCCCGGTTCATCTCATCGAAGCCCCGGATCAGACTCTGATACTCGATGAACAGCTTCCGAACCTCGTACTTGATCGACGGCAACCGGTCGATCAGCGTGGTGATGTAGGGCTCGACCATGTAGGCGAGCGCACCTATGGCGAAGAACATGCCGATGATGAGCAACATCGCCACCACCCCGCGTGGCAACCCCAGACGCTCGAGCCGGTCTGCAAGCGGGGCAAAGATCACCCCGGTCACCACGGCCAGCGTCAGCGGCGCAAAGATGTCTTGGGCGACTTTGAGCCCAAATAGCAGCACACCTGCCGCGATAATCACCGACGAGGCGCGCAGCACGGTGTCGGAGACGATGGCTGGCTTTTTCATACAAGAGCAACCTTGGCTGAGAGCCCTTTGTTCCTTGCCCACAACTATATTTCGCTCGGCCCGTCGGCGAATGGCATTACCGCTGCCACGGGGGAGGACGGAACCGCCGGAATCTCAGAAAAATGCGGGTTAATCGCCGGCCACACGGAACCGCGGGCAGGTCCGAAGCGTTAAGGGCAGCAACAGGAAGGGCCAGACCGCATGACTGCGCAGAGTGGACACCAGCCGGTGGGCGATATCGTCGACCGGCTCGAAGACGTGGTGCAGCGGGACAATATCTCGTTGCGGGATCTGTTCGAGGAATTCGGCGAAAGCTCCTTCCTTCCCGCGCTGATGGTGCCCTCTTTGCTCGTGGTCTCTCCGCTTTCTGGGATCCCGCTTTTTTCCTCTGCCTGCGGCCTGACCATTGCCTTCATCTCGGCCCAGATGCTGTTTTCGCGCAAACACCTGTGGCTGCCCGACTTCCTGATGAAGATGAAGATCGACGGCCCGAAGGCCCGCAAGGCGGTGAAGAAGATGCGCGGCGTCGGCGCCTGGATCGACCGGCACAGCCGCAACCGCCTGTCGGTGTTCGTCGCCAGACCGGTGCGCAAATGGCTGCAGCTCCTGTGCCTGCTGTGCGGCCTTGCGATGCCGTTCCTCGAGATTGTGCCGTTCTCTTCGTCTCTGCTTGGCGGCGCGGTCACCCTGCTTGCGACGTCGATGCTGGCGCGCGACGGGCTGTTCGCGCTGCTCGGCAGCATCGCCATCGTCGCTGCTGGGGTGCTTGTCCCGATGGGCGTGATGGGGGTCATCTAGAGACCGGTTTGCGGCCCAGCCCGACATGCCCTTGGGCCCGTTCAGAGCAGGGCTACCATGTTCAGGACGAACACGATCACGAAGCCGATCCCCACCAGCCACAGAAGAAGGTTGGTTGCCTTGCGACCCTCGCGGCGATCGCGGGGAGTCTCTTCGCGGTGAACGGGGCGGTCACTGGCGCCGGCATCCCCCGGTCCGGCCCGGACGTCGCGCGCCTCGGGGTCGCTGTGTTTGTGCTCGCTGTCGGGCGTGTTCATGCGATGGCCTCCTCTGACAGTGCAAAGACAAAGCCTCTAGAGAGCCGTGCCGGTTCCAAGTGACCCTGCGTCGCTTCTCTCGCGCCAGCCATCTTCGCCGTAGCGGAAGCTGCGCGCGCCGTCAGAGACGAACCCTTCGTTGCGCGCCACCATGCGCGTGACCTTGGCCTCATCCCCGGAAAGGTCGAGCACGGCGAAATCATTCTCCTGCCCGCGCAGCCGTGTCGAAAGCCCGGTGCCGACATGGATCTGCAGCACCCGCGCCCCATGCTTGCGCGACAGGAACGGCTCGGCCCGCCAGCGGTGCAGATGGCCGGAGAGCACCAGATGCGCGCCGCATTCCGACAGCTGCTCGATCGCCTTCTCCGCCTTGGGCATCAGGCTTTTCTTCACGTCCTCGTCCTGCTCGAACGGGTGATGCGCCAGCACCACGCGGAAGGATTCGTCGCTGTCCGAGAAGATCTTGCAGGCGTGGCGCATCTGACGCCACCGGATCCGCCCACGCTGCCATCGGTACTGGTCGACGGTGTTGAGCCCGACGGCCACGAAATCCTCGCCGCGATGGATCGGGAAGAGATCCTTGCAGATATGATCCTTGTAGCGCCGGAAGGGCCGCACGAACCGCAGCCAGAGATTGTCGAGCGAGATGTCATGGTTGCCCGGAACCGCCAGCCACGGCGCCTCGAACCGATCGAGGAAGGCGCGCGCGTCGCGATACTGGCTGTTGCGCGCGCGCTGGGTAAAATCGCCGGTGACCGCCACGAGATCCGCTCCCGCGGCGTTCACCGCATCGACCAGCGGGTCGAGCAACTCGACATCGGTGCGACCGAAATGCAGGTCAGAGATATGGACGATACGGGTCATTGCTCGGGTTGGGTCCCGGGCACCATGACTTGCAGCGGCGCATCGCGAAGGCGAATGCGGATCGGGGTCTTCATCAGGGTCTTTTCACCGTCCCGCGCCACCAGCGTGTGCTTGCGGCCGGTGTGAATGGTGATGTCGCGCGCGATCTGGAGATCGAAATCAGAGCCGTTCTGCGCCGAGCCGCCGGCCAGCTTGAGGGCCGTGCGCACCAGATCGATGCTGCGCTCGCCCTTGGCCGTGAAGAGCGCGAAGTGACCATCGCGGATCGCGTCCGCGCCGTCGAGGTTGAACCGTTCGAGCTGGTAGGCGCTCTTGGCGACGAAGGCGAGCGGCGTGCGCAGCCGCTCTTCGCGCCCGTCGAGTGTCAGCCGAAGCTTGAGCGGGCGCCGAAAGCCGGTCAGCGCAAGGATCACCGACCAGTACGCTGCAAGGCGCGAGCGGCCCCAGCGCTCATAGATGCTCTCGCGCCGCTGCAGGATCAGCGGATAGACTCCGAGGCTGGTGTTGTTGAGGAAAACCTCGCCGTTCACCTCGCCCAGCGGCATGTCGTGCAGCCGCCCGGTGGCCAGCACCTCGATGGCGCCTTCCATGTCTTCGGGGATCTCGAGGCCGCGGGCGAAGTAGTTGAAGGTGCCCTGCGGGATCACCCCCATCGGCACCCCAGCGTCGTGGCTGGCGGCGGCCACCGCCGCGATGGTGCCGTCACCGCCCGCCGCGACGAGCATCTCGGCGCCGCTTTGCTCGAGCGACTTCCGGGCAAAGACAACAAGGTCTTCGTCGCCACTCGGAACGGCGATTTTCGACTCTATTCCGGCCTCGTCGAGCAAGGCCGAGATGCGGGCACGCCGATCGCCCTCGGAGTGATCCCCGGAGCGTTCGTTGAGTATGACACAGACATTGCGGACGGCAGGCACCGTGACCTCCAATTCAAACCTTTGGTCAACGTTCCGCGGCGGGGCCGGTTCCCCCCTGCCCGGAGAAAGGGCGGCGCGGCAAGGCTCGCGGAAATTTCAGTTTGCGGAGGGCGACGGAACGGATCGAATCGTCTAGCATCGACCCCTCACCGGCGGATCGGAGGAGGTCCTCCCGGACCTGCAGTACAGAGGAGACCGTCAGGACATGGCTCACAGCCCAGTTCACCGCAGCGCCGTGATCGTTGCGCATGGCAGCCCGTCAGACCCCGAGTCTCAGGAAACGGCGCTCCGCACCCTGGCCGGCAAGGTCGAGGCCCACATGGAGGGCTGGCGCATCGGCAGTGCGACGCTGGCCGCGAAAGGTCGGCTCGAAGCCGAGATCGGCGAGCTCGGCCACCCGCTGATCTATCCATTCTTCATGGCGCGGGGCTGGTTCACCGGTCAGGTGCTGGCCAAGAAGGCGCGCGCGCTCGGCTTGCGGATGCTGGAACCTTTCGGTGTCGAACCGGGGCTGGTGTGCTGCGCGCAGGCAGAGCTGCGCACGCAGCTGGCGCAGTACGGCTGGGAGGCGTCGGAGACCGCGCTGGTGGTCGCCGCGCATGGCAGCGCGATCTCGCGCACCAGCGCCGACAGCGCCTACGGCTTTGCCCGGGCGCTGCATTCGGGGATGGGCTTCACCGCCACCCGGACCGGCTTCATCGAGCAGCCGCCGTTCCTCAAGGACGTGGCGCAGGGGCTCGGTCAGGCGATCTGCCTGCCCTATTTCGCGCAGCAATCGGGTCACATGGAAGACGACGTGCCCGGCGCGCTTGCGGCCGCCGGCTTCGACGGGCCGATGCTGCCGCCCTTCATCGCCTGGACCGACACCCCGGCCCTGATCGCCGGCAGCATCGAGCGGCAGGGCGCTGCGCTGGAGAGCGCGGCCTCCTGACCTGTGCACGCACCGCGCCGCACGCGAAAAGGGCCGCCCCGAGAGGCGGCCCTTTGCATGTCCGGTTCTGAGCCGGCTCAGAAGTCGAGGTTCTCGACGCTGAGCGCGTTTTGCTGGATGAACTCGCGGCGCGGTTCGACCACGTCGCCCATCAGCTTGGTGAAGATGTCGTCCGCCTCGGTCATGTCGTCGACGCGCACCTGAAGCAGGGTGCGGGCATCGGGATCGAGCGTGGTCTCCCAGAGCTGGCCCGGGTTCATCTCGCCCAGACCCTTGTAGCGCTGCAGCGACAGACCCTTTTCGCCCTCTTCGAGCACCGCCTCGAGCAGTCCGAGCGGGCCGTAGATCGCCTGACGGCGATCCTTGCGCTCGAGCACGGCGGGCGTGGCATAGACATTCTGCAGCGCCTGCGTGAAGCTGCCGGTCTTGCGCGCCTCGCCGGACCGCAGCATCGGGCCGTCCAGCGTGCGGACCTCCTCGACGCCGCGCAGGATGCGCGCCAGCCGGATGCCGCGATCCTGGGTGATGCGGCCCTGCCAGCCCTTCTCGTATTCCACCGCGATCAGGTCGAGCCGCTCGGCCACCTTGTCGGCCACGCCCTGCAGGTCGCTCTCGACCGCGCCGGGTACGAAGGCCCCCGCGACGGCAGACTGCTCGAGGATGTGGCGCGGGTAATGCGTCGGGAAGGCGTCGAGCACGCGCTTGAGCTGGCGCGCGTCGTCGATCACCCGGACGAGATCCTGCCCGGTGATCACCTCGCCACTGCCCAGCTTCAGATGCGCCCCGTCGACGCCCTGCTGGATCAGGTAGTCATCGAGCGCGGCCTGGTCCTTGACGTAGACCTCTGAGCGGCCGCGCGCGACTTTGAACAGCGGCGGCTGGGCGATGTAGAGATAACCGCCCTCGATCAGCTCCGGCATCTGCCGGTAGAAGAAGGTCAGCAGCAGGGTCCGGATGTGGGCACCGTCGACGTCGGCGTCGGTCATCAGGATGATCTTGTGATAACGCAGCTTGTCGATATTGAACTCGTCGCGGCCGATGCCGGTGCCGAGCGCCATCACGAGGTTGCCGATCTCCTGGCTGCCGAGCATCCGGTCGAAGCGCGCGCGCTCGACGTTGAGGATCTTACCCTTCAGAGGCAGGATCGCCTGGGTGCCACGGTCACGCCCGGTCTGGGCCGAGCCGCCCGCGGAGTCACCCTCGACGATGAACAGCTCGGTCTTGGACGGATCCTTCTCGGAGCAGTCCTTGAGCTTGCCGGCGAGGAAGTTGACGTCCATCGGGTTCTTGCGGCGCGTGAGCTCGCGCGCCTTGCGCGCGGCCTCGCGGGCAAGCGCCGCCTCGACGATCTTGCCGACGACCATCTTGGCTTCGTTGGGGTGCTCCTCGAACCACTCGGTGAGCTTCTCGTTCACCAGGTTCTCGACCGCCGGGCGCACCTCGGAAGACACAAGCTTGTCCTTGGTCTGGCTCGAGAACTTGGGGTCGGGCACCTTGACCGAGAGTACGCAGGTCAGGCCCTCGCGGGCGTCGTCGCCGGTGAAGCTGACCTTCTCCTTCTTGGCGATGCCGCTGTCGGTAGCATAGCGCGTCAGAGTCCGGGTCAGCGCACCGCGGAAGCCCGCCATGTGGGTGCCGCCGTCGCGCTGCGGGATGTTGTTGGTGAAGGGCAGCACCATCTCGTTGTAGCTGTCGTTCCACCACATCGCGACCTCGACGCCGATGCCGTCCTTCTCGCCGGTCATGTAGATCGGCTCGGGCATCATCGGCTGCTTGGAGCGGTCGAGATATTTCACGAACTCCTTCACGCCGCCATCGTAGTGCAGCTCGGTGTGCAGCGGCTCGGCCGGGCGCTCGTCCTCGAGGATGATGCGCACGCCGGAGTTCAGGAAGGCGAGCTCGCGCAGGCGCTTTTCCAGCGTGGCAAATTCGAAGTCGAGGTTCGAGAAAGTCTCGGTCGAGGCCAGGAAGCGCACCTCGGTGCCCTGCTCGCCCTCGGCGTCGCCGACAACGCGCAGATGCTCGACCGTCTCCCCGTGCGAGAACTTGGCGTAATGCTCCTTGCCGTTGCGCCAGATGCGCAGCTCGAGCCACACCGACAGGGCGTTCACCACCGAAACGCCCACGCCGTGCAGACCGCCTGAGACCTTGTAGGAGTTCTGGTCGAACTTCCCACCCGCGTGCAGCTGGGTCATGATGACCTCGGCCGCCGAGACGCCCTCTTCGGCGTGCATGTCGACCGGAATACCTCGGCCGTTGTCCCGCACGGAGACCGAATTGTCGGCATGAATCTTCACGCGCACGAAGTCGGCGTGACCGGCGAGAGCCTCGTCGATGCCGTTATCCACGACCTCGTAGACCATGTGGTGGAGACCCGAGCCGTCATCGGTGTCACCGATATACATGCCGGGGCGCTTGCGCACCGCCTCCAAACCCTTGAGAACCTTGATGGAATCCGCGCCGTATTCCTGCGGAGCGCCTGCCGGTTCGGCCATGTAGCCACCCTCTGTCTTGTTTGAGGTTTTTATAGGTGAGAAGCGCTGCCTTGTCACGCGGATGACACAAGATTTGGTGTCAGACCGGCAGGTTTTCAACGAGCGATTGCCCGGCCTCGTCGGTGACCTGCAGCCGCTGCGCGCGATCGCCCAGCTCGGCGAACAGTTCCGGCCCGGTGCCGGTCATCCAGGCCTGCGCCCCAAGCGCGCAGATCTCGTCATAGAGCGCCGCGCGGCGGCCCGCGTCGAGATGCGCCGCGACCTCGTCGAGCAGCAGCAGCGGCGGGGCACCGATCTCGGCGGCGAGCGCCCGCGCATTGGCGAGGATCAGCGAGATCAGCAGCGCCTTCTGCTCGCCGGTGGAGCAGTCCGAGGCCGGCACGCCCTTCGCGGCGAAGACCCCGTAGAGATCCGAGCGGTGCGGGCCCGTGAGCGTGCGCCCCGCGGCCATGTCCCGGAAGCGGCCCTCGGCGAAGACGGCGCGCAGGTCCTCCTCGGCGTCGGGAATGTCGGCCTCGGTCGAGACCAGCGCGAGATCGGCGGCGGGAAAGCTGGTCTCCGCCCCGTCCTGCGCCCTGGCGAGCCGTGCCAGCGCCGCCTGCCGGTTCTGCTGGATCAGCGCGCCGCTCTGCGCCATCTGGCTTTCCAGCGCGGCGTACCAATGCGCATCGCGGATCTGCTCCTTGAGCAGGCGGTTGCGCTCGCGCATGGCCTTTTCGTAGGTCAAAGAGGCATCGGCGTGATCGGGAAAGAAGCTTAGCGTCATGCGGTCGAGAAAGCGCCGCCGGCCCTCGGGGGCCTCGATCCACAGCCGGTCCATCGACGGGATCAGCCACAGCACCCGGGCGACGCGCGCCAGCGCGGTCTGCGGCGCGGGCTTGCCGTCGATCTCGACCTGCCGCGCCCCCCCGCTTTCCGAGCGCACCGAGATCTCGTTCGTGCCCTCGGGCCCGTGCAGCAAGGCGCCGATCTTCCAGCCCAGGGCCTCCGGTCGGCGGGTCATCTCCTGCGCCGAGGCGCGCCGCATCCCCCGCCCGGGCGACAGCAGCGAGACCGCCTCGATCAAATTGGTCTTGCCCGCGCCATTGGGTCCGTAGATCGCAACGGGCCGGGCATCGACCTCCACCGCCGCGCGCTTGTGCGAACGGAAATGCGAGAGCGTCAGGCTTGAAAGGTGGAGAGCGGTCACGATCCGCTCTCCCTGTGCAGGGTTGGCCCGGTCAGGGTCACACGCGCATCGGCATCACGACATAGACCGCGCTGGTGTCGCTGCCTTCGCGCATCAGGGTCGGGTCGCCCGAGGAGTTGAACATGAACACCGCGTTCTCGCGATCCACCTGGCTGGCGATCTCGAGCAGGTACTTGGCGTTGAAGCCGATCTCGAGCGGCTCGTCGCCATAGGCCACGGCGAGCTCTTCCTCGGCGGCGCCACTGTCGGGCGCGTTAACCGAGAGCACCAGCCGGTCTTCGTCGAGCTGCAGCTTCACCGCGCGCGACCGCTCGGACGACACCGTCGCAACGCGGTCGACGGCCTTGGCGAACTCGGTCGCGTCGACCTCGAGCCGGCGGGTGTTGCCGGTCGGGATGACGCGGGAGTAATCCGGGAAGGTGCCGTCGATGACCTTGGAGGTCAGGGTGATGTCGGGCGTGGCGAAGCGCACCTTGGTCTCCGAGACCGACACGGCGATGTCCATGTCGTCATCGTCGAGCAGCTTGCGCAGCTCGCCCACGGTCTTGCGCGGCACGATCACGCCGGGCATCGCCTCGGCGCCCGAGGGCACCGGCGCATCGATCCGGGCAAGGCGGTGGCCATCGGTGGCGACGCAGCGCAGCACCCGGCCCTCTTCGCTTTCCGAGACGTGCATGTAGACGCCGTTGAGGTAGTAGCGGGTCTCTTCCGTCGAGATGGCGAATTTCGACTTGTCGAAGAGCTTGCGCAGGGTCTCGGCCTTGGCGCTGAAATTCGTCGCGTATTCCGACGAGGCCATGACCGGAAAGTCCTCTTTCGGCAGGGTCGCGAGGTTGAAGTTCGACCGGCCCGCGGCCACCGTGAGGCGCCCCGCGGCGCTGTCATCGGTGAGCTGGACAAGCGCGCCGTCGGGCAGCTTGCGGACGATTTCGTGCAGGGTCACGGCCGAAACCGTGGTGGCGCCTGCGCGCTCGACCTGTGCCGGGGCGCGGTCCAGAACCTCGATATCGAGATCGGTGGCGCGGAAGGTGACGGTGTCCCCCTCGGCCTCGATCAGCACGTTCGCGAGGATCGGAATGGTGTTGCGACGCTCGACAACCGATTGCGCCTGGCTGACTGCCTTGAGCAGCGTTGCCCGTTCGATACTGACTTTCATCCCTCACCCTCTCCGCCTGCCGGAGGCGCAGCCTAGCGCCAAGCGCAAGCTGCTCCAAGTCTTGTTTCAGCGATTGATCGGATTGTTTTACTTTGGCGTCAAGGCCGCGAGGCCGCCCGGTGGCGGCCCCGTCCGGTTGTGTTGTGCCTGAACCTCAGGCCCGCCTCTTCGGGCGGCGTCTCAGGCCTCGAGCGCGCGGCGCAGAAGCTCCACGTCGTCGGCGATCTGGCTGTCCTGCGTGCGCAGTTCCTCGATGCGCTTCACCCCGTGCATGACGGTGGTGTGGTCGCGCCCGCCGAAGCGGCGGCCGATCTCGGGCAGCGACCGGGCGGTGAGCTGCTTGCACAGGTACATCGCGACCTGACGCGGGCGGGCAAAGTTGCGCACACGCTTCGGCCCGATGAGGTCGCTGAGGCGGATGTGGTAGTGCTCGGCCACCTTGCGCTGGATCTCCTCGATCGAGATCTTGCGATCCGAGGCGCGCAGCACGTCGGCAAGGCAATCCTGCGTCAGCTCCATGGTGATCGGCTGGCCGACCAGCGAGGCGAAGGCGAACAGCCGGGTCAGCGCGCCTTCAAGCACGCGCACGTTGGTCGAGATGCGATGGGCGAGGAATTCAAGGATGCCGTCATCGAGTTGCAGCGCGGGGTACTGCTCGCGATAGTTCTGGACCTTGGACTGAAGGATGCCGAGACGCAGTTCGTAGTCGGTGGGATGCAGATCGACCACGAGACCGGACTGGAGCCGCGAGCGGATGCGGTTCTCGAGGTCCTTGATCTCGTCCGGGGCGCGGTCGGCCGAGATGATGATCTGCTTGTTCTGGTCCACCAGCGCGTTGAACGTGTGGAAGAACTCTTCCTGCGTCGAATCCTTGCCGGCGATGAACTGGACATCGTCCACCATCAGCACGTCGACCGAGCGGAACAGCTCCTTGAAATCCATCATCCGGCGCTCGCGCAGGGCCTGCACGAAACGGTACATGAACTGCTCGGCGGAGAGGTAGAGCACGTTCAGGTCGGGCCGGTTGTTGCGCAGGTCCCAGGCGATGGCGTGCATCAGGTGGGTCTTACCAAGGCCCACGCCACCATAGAGGAACAGCGGGTTGAAGGTCACCTGACCGCCTTCGGCAACGCGCTTGGCCGCGGCATGGGCCAGCTCGTTGGGCTTGCCGACGACGAAGCTGTCGAAGGTGAAGCGGCCGTCGAGCGGTGCGCCGGGCAGCAGGTCGCTGTTGGTCGGCGCCGCGGCGGCCGGGGCCGGCTGCGCCTGTGCCTGCGCCGCGGGGCGCGGCTGCTGCTGGGCCGCCGCCGGGCGGTTGTCCGCATTGGCGACCTGGAACTTCAGCCGGCGCACATCGGTGTCCATCCCCGAAAGCTTGGCAAGAAGGATGTCGCCGAAATTCTGCGACACGTAGGTGCCGATGAAGTTGGTGGGCACGTTGAACACGGCCACACCACCGGGTTCCACGCCGTGGAACTCCATGGGTTCGATCCAGGTCTTGTAGTTGTTCTCCCCAATCGTACTGCTCAGCTGGCTCTGCAATGCGCCCCACTGGTCTTTTGTCATTTGTCCCCGCTCCGAAAGCCTGACTGCCATTCATCCATCTCGTCATCTCGGGCGATCTGAGTGAGCCGCCCGGCGGACACATGTGATGCGGGAACAGGTCTCTGCCCCATGCCATGACGGCATGGGCTGGAATGATACGCATTCCGGACGGACAACACCTGCCTGCGCCCTTGGCATCCCAACCAAAGACCGACCTAGGTCAGCGCTGTCCGCGCATTTGTATACCTCGGACTGGCAGGGCAAACGCCCTGTTCTGGCGGCTGGTGCAGCAGACCGCCAAAGCGCAGTGCAAACGTCCCAGATAACGCGGGCGTTGCGCTGCTTGCCTGTCCCCCCAAAGCAATGTGACTCGCTCGGTGAAATTAGCAATTTGGCGGGAAGCCCGGCAACCGAACTTAAATGTTGACTCAGTGGATTCCGGAAAAAGAATCTCTGACTTCAACGGCTAGTGTCGGAAACGAAAAAAGGCACCACAGATTGTGGTGCCTTTTTATTCGTCTAAAAATCGTGTGTGGCTTTTCAGCCCAGCGATTTCACCCGCGATGCGAGGCGCGACATCTTCCGCGATGCGGTGTTCTTGTGGAACACGCCTTTGGTCACACCGCGCATCAGCTCGGGCTGAGCGGCAGCCAGTGCGGCCTTGGCGGCGTCCTGGTCGCCCGAGGCAATCGCCTCTTCGACCTTGCGAAGGTAGGTGCGGATGCGCGAACGGCGCGCTTTGTTGATCGCAAAACGCTTCTCGTTCTGACGGGCGCGCTTCTTCGCCTGGGGGGTATTAGCCATGATGATCAGTCCTCTGTCTTCTGCCCCCTCGCATGGGGGTCAACGGTATCCGGGTCGCGCAATGGCACTCTGACCCGGACGAATTACCGGACCGATTCTTGCCTGAGCGGGCATCACGCGCATGTAGCAGCGGCGCATATACCAAAACTTCAGCCTTGCAAACCCCGATGCGCGCCGAAACGGCCCCGGAGGTCGCAGAATCGTCTCCGAACCCCTATATTCGGAGTCCTGCCGATGCAGGACGGTTCATTCTGAAAGGAGGAATCAGAGATGAATGCGATGCAGATTTCCGAATACGCCCAGTCGCTCTACCGCGCCCATGGTGGCCGGGCCGAGGCCGAGGCCGCGCAGAAGGCGCGGGCCTGCGAAGAGGCCGGCAACACCGGCCAGGCCGAGGACTGGCGCGCCATCCAGGCCGCAATCCGCAGCCGCCGCGGCGCGCTTCAGGGCTAGGCCTGAAATGCGAACGGCCCGCCGGTCAGGGCGGGCCGTTCGATCAGTTGCGATCATGCGTGAGGCAGATCAGCGGTCGCGGAACTGCGCGGTGCGCTTTTCCTGGAAGGCCGCCATGCCCTCCTTCTGATCCTCGGTCGCGAAGAGCGAGTGGAACAGCCGGCGCTCGAAGAGCAGGCCTTCGGTGAGCGTGGTCTCGTAAGACCGGTTCACCGCCTGCTTGGCCGCGATGGTGGCGAGGATCGATTTTTCGGCGATCTTCTCGGCGGCCTGCTTGGTCTCGTCGATGAGTTGCTTGGCCGGCACGATGCGGCTCACCAGCCCGGCCCGCTCGGCCTCTTCGGCATCCATGAAGCGCCCGGTGAGGTGCATGTCCATCGACTTGGACTTGCCCACATAGCGCGTCAGGCGCTGCGTGCCGCCGATGCCGGCGATGACCCCGAGGTTGATCTCGGGCTGGCCGAACTTGGCGTTGTCGGCGGCGATGATGAAGTCGCACATCATTGCCAGTTCGCAACCGCCGCCCAGCGCGTAGCCCGCCACCGCGGCGATGATCGGCTTGCGCACCCGGGCCACGGCGTCGGTCGCCGGCTCGAAGAAATCTCCGAGATACATGTCGACAAAGCTCTTCTCGGACATCTCCTTGATGTCCGCACCGGCGGCAAAGGCCTTGGCCGAGCCGGTCACGATGATGCAGCGCACCTTGTCATTGCCGTCCAGCTCGCCCAGCGCCTGCGCCAGTTCCTGCAGCAGGTGGCTGTTGAGGGCGTTGAGGGCATCCGGGCGATTGAGTGTGATCGTTGCGACGTGGTCATCTATTTCGACGATGATCGTCTCATAGGCCATGACTTCGGGCTCCCGTCCGTTAGCGTCAGACGGCAGACTTACCAGCTTGGCCCTCGCAATCAAGTTATCTTTGGCACCGCGGACAATAGAACGAAGACCGCCCCGATTGAACCATCCGGTGCACGGTATCACCGCAATCGGGGGTCCGGCAGGGCTGCCCCTCGCGCCCGTAGACATCGAAGCTGTGCTGAAAATATCCAAGCTCGCCATCGGCTTGGCGGAAGTCCCGCAGGCTTGATCCGCCCGCCGCGATGGCCTCTTCCAGCACCTCGCGGATCACCGGCACCAGCGAGGCGATGCGCTTCTCCGAGATCCGTCTGACGCGACGTCCCGGATGGATTCCGCAGCGATAGAGCGCCTCGCAGACGTAGATATTGCCAAGCCCCGCGACGATCTTCTGATCGAGCAGCGCCGACTTGATCGGCATGTTGCGCCCCGCCAGCGCCGCCACGAGATGGGATTCGCTGAACCCGTTGCCAAGCGGTTCCGGCCCCAGCGCCGCGAGCAGCGGGTGAGACTCGGCCGTGGCGGTGGGCATCAGGTCCATCGCCCCGAAGCGGCGCGGGTCGTTGAACGTGACCCGGACGCCATCGGCCATGTCGAGCACCACGTGGTCGTGCTTTTCCGGCGCCGGGTGGTCGTGCACGAAGCGCCCGAGCGTGTCGCCCGAAACCAGCATCCGCCCCGTCATGCCAAGGTGGATCAGCAACGTCTCGCCGCTGTCGAGATCGGCGAGGACGTATTTCGACCGTCGCCGCAGCTGGAGGATCCCTGCCCCGGTCAGCCGCTCGGCCATGCGCTCGGGAAAGGGCCAGCGCAGGTCGGGCCGGTTGACCTGTGCCTGCGCGATGCGGTTGCCCTCCATCACGGGGGCGAGGCCACGGCGCACGGTTTCCACCTCGGGCAATTCGGGCATGTTCTCTCCGGGTCACAGCGTCTTGTCGAAGGGTCGCATTGCAGCGCGCCCCCCGCGCCCTATAAGGAGATGCAGCAGCAAAACGGCAAGACCCATGACCGATGACACCCAGAAAACCACGCATTTCGGCTTCACCGACATCCCCGAGACCGAGAAGGCCGGTCGCGTGCAGGGCGTCTTCAACTCGGTGGCGTCGAAATATGACGTGATGAACGATGCCATGTCGCTTGGCATCCACCGGGTCTGGAAGGACGCGATGATGGATTGGCTGGCCCCGCGCCCGGGGCAGCGTCTGCTCGACGTGGCCGGCGGCACCGGCGACATCTCGTTCCGGTTCCTCAAGCGCGCGGGCCGCGGCCATGCAACCGTGCTTGACCTGACCGAGCCGATGTTGGTCGAGGGTCGCAAGCGCGCCGATGCCGCGGCGATGGCCGAACAGCTCGACTGGGTGGTGGGCGACGCCATGGCCCTGCCCTTCCCCGACAACAGCTTCGACGTCTACACCATCTCCTTCGGCATTCGGAACGTCACCCGCCCGCAGGAGGCGCTGAACGAGGCGTTCCGCGTGCTCAAGCCCGGCGGCCGGCTGATGGTGCTCGAATTCAGCCAGATTCCCAACGACATGATGCAGAAGGCCTATGACCTCTATTCCTTCAACATCATCCCGCGCATGGGCCAGATGATCGCGGGCGACCGCGACAGCTATCAATATCTTGTGGAATCGATCCGCAAGTTCCCCGACCAGGAGACCTTTCTCGGGATGCTGCGCGCCGCCGGGTTCGGCAACGCCAAGTACCGCAACCTGAGCATGGGCATCGCCTGCCTGCATTCCGGCTGGAAACTCTAGGCCATGCGCGGACCGCACAATATCTGGCGCCTGATCCGCACTGGCGCCACCTTCGAGCGCACCGGCGCCATGGGCGTGGTGCTCGACGCGTTCGACGCGCCGCGCATGGTGCGCATCGCCTTCCGGACGCTCGTCTGGCCGTTCAAATGGACCGGCATCGAGGGGGACCCGTCGATGCCCCCCGCCCCCCGCGCGCTGACCGCGCTCGGGCCCGCCTACATCAAGTTCGGCCAGATCCTCTCGACCCGGCCAGACGTGGTCGGTCAGGATCTCGCCAATCAGCTTCGCGTGCTGCAGGACAAGCTTCCGCCCTTCGGCATCGAACAGGCCGAGCGCCAGATCGAGGCCGAGCTGGGCGCCCCGGTCTCGGAGATCTTCAGCGAGTTCAGCGCCCCCGTTGCCGCCGCCTCGATCGCGCAGGTCCACAAGGCGCGCCGCGCCGACACCGGTGACATCGTTGCCGTCAAGGTGCTGCGCCCAGGCATCGAACGCGCCTTCCGCACCGATATCGATGCGTTCTACTTCGCCGCGGACATGATCGAGACGCTGGCACCCTCCGCGCGTCGGCTGCGACCCCGGGATGTGATCTCGCACTTCGAGAGCGTCGTCATGGGCGAGCTCGACTTGCGGCTCGAATCCGCTGCCGCCTCCGAATACGCCGCCAACACCGCCGGCGATGCAGGCTTCGAGCTGCCTTCGATCGTCTGGGGGCTCTCGGGTCGCAGGGTGATGACCATGAGCTGGGCCGAGGGGGCGCCGCTGGGCGACAACGCCGCGCTCGACGCCGCCGGGCATGACCGCGAGCAGCTCAGCGAGCGAGTGTTGCAACTGTTCCTGAACCACGCCCTGCGCGACGGTTTCTTCCACGCCGACATGCATCAGGGCAACCTCAAGGTCGCGCCGAACGGCAACATCATCGCCTATGATTTCGGCATCATGGGCCATATCGACGAGTACACCCGCCGGGTCTATGCCGAGATCCTCTACGGCTTCATCCGGCGCGACTACAAGCGCGTCGCCGAGGTGCATTTCGAGGCCGGCTACGTGCCCGCCGATCGCGATGTCGACGAATTCGCCCGCGCGCTGCGCGCCGTCGGGGAGCCGATCTTCGGCATGGACGCCACGCGAATTTCGATGGCACGTCTGCTTTCCTACCTGTTCGAGGTCACCGAGCGGTTCGGAATGCAGACCCGGACCGAGCTGATTCTGCTGCAACGTACCATGGTGGTGGTCGAGGGCGTGGCGCGCTCGCTGAATCCGCGCATGAACATCTGGAACACCGCCAAGCCGGTGGTGGAAGATTACATCAAGACCTCGATCGGGCCGCGCGCGGTGTTGCGCGATCTCGTGCAGACCGCCCAGGTGCTTGGTCGTTTCGGGCCACGCCTGCCGGGTCTGGTCGAGGCGGCGCTGATCCGTCAGGCCGAAGACGACAGCCCTCCGAAACGCAGCCCATGGCGCGTTCGGCTCGGCTGGGGCGGCGTTGGTGCGGCGCTCGCGGCGGCGCTCATGCTTGTCTGGCAGGCGCTGGCCTGATACGTCAGCGGCCTGATCTCTTGGGGGAGGACGCGCATGTCCACCGCGAAAACCGCGCTCGTGACCGGGTCGGCCGGCTTTATCGGATTTCACCTGTCGCAGCGCCTTCTGCACGAAGGTTACCGCGTCATCGGTTTCGACGCGATGAGCGATTACTACGATGTCACCCTGAAGCAGCGCCGGCACGCGATCCTCGGCGACCACGCGGCGTTCGAGCCGATCATCGCCAATATCGAGGATGAGGGCCGGCTGACCGAGCTGTGCCTGTCCGAGCGCCCTGAGATCATCATCCACCTCGCGGCGCAGGCCGGGGTGCGCTACTCGCTCGAGGCGCCGCGGTCCTACGTTCAGTCCAACCTCGTCGGCGCGCTCGAACTGCTCGAGGCGGCCCGGGCGGCACCACCGAAGCACCTCCTTATGGCCTCGACCTCGTCGGTTTACGGCGCCAACACCGAGATGCCGTATCGCGAAACAGCGAAGGCCGACCATCAAATGTCGTTCTATGCAGCGACGAAGAAAGCCAACGAGGCGATGGCCCAGTCCTACGCGCATCTCTATGGGCTGCCGATCACCATGTTCCGCTTCTTCACGGTGTACGGGCCGTGGGGTCGCCCCGACATGGCGCTGTTCAAATTCGTGAAGGCGATCCTCGAGGGCCGCCCGATCGACATCTACAACCACGGCGACATGCGGCGCGATTTCACCTATATCGATGATCTGATCGAAGGTCTCGTCCGCCTGATCGGCCAGCCGCCGGTGCAGGGCGCGCCGGTCGAGGGTGACAGCCTGTCCCCCGTGGCGCCCTGGCGGGTGCTCAACGTCGGGCACGGCGCGCCGGAACGGCTCGAGGATTTCGTGACCGCCATCGAGCAGGCTCTCGGAACGCCGGCTCTGCGCAATTACATGGACATGCAGCCCGGCGACGTTCCCGCGACATGGGCAGACAATGCGCTGCTGACCCGCCTGACCGGCCCCTTGCCGCGAACCCCGCTTGCGGATGGCGTCGCGGCTTTTGTCGACTGGTACAAATCCTACTACGCCAACGCGAACTAGGCGCGGCGCCGGGTTGCGCGAGACGCGCATCAGCGCAGGGCTGTGACAGAGTTGGCATCGATTTCGCTGCCACCTGACAGGGTCAGCAGCGTGGCATCCCCCTCGCGGCGCACCTCGATCACCGGATTGTAGACCTTGGCGGGCTGCTGCGCGACGATGGTGCCGCCGGACAGGCTCTCGACCTCGAAACTGTAAATCCCGGATGCGATCGATGACTCGCCACCGTCGAGCCCTCGCCATGCGACGAGCGGCTCCGACGGATCAAGTGACAGCCGCTGAACGACGGCCCCCCCAGCATCGCGCACCACGAGCCGGGCCGCATCCGCGCCGGGCGCGACGTCCGGCCGAAGCACCAGCGGGGTTCCGTCAAAGCGCACTGCGTCCTCCGCCAGAACGTCCCGCCCGATCCATGACCCGAGCTGCTGCAACGTGCCTCCGGTCATGGCCTGCGCGAGATCCGCAAGAAGATCATTGGTCAGCACCTGCTGCTCCACCGAGGAAAAGGTCGCAAGCTGGGTGGCATAATCCGTGGAATCGACAGGATTGAGCGGATCTTGGTTCTTCATCTGCGCGGTCAGCATCTTCAAAAACGTCTCGAAATCGCTGCTCAGAACCGCCGCGTTCTTGGTTTGCTCTTCGCGCGCTGCCCCGTCTGGCCCGGCGCGTCCAGCCGGGATGGCGCCCGTTACCGCACTGCTTTCCATGACATTCTCCCTATAGTCTCAAATCCAAACCTTCGGAGACCGGCGAGTCCGGGACCGGGACCGCTGCCTCTGTCACCGCGCGCCCGCCGGCGTCCGATTCGGAAACACCGGCCTCTCCTGGTGGGCCCGACCGGTACCCGGGCCGTTCTTCACCAAAGCTGAAGCTCGCCGATTCATAGCCCAGATCCGAGAGGTGCCGGGCCAGTTGATCGATATTGCGGCGCAGAAGATCGAGCGTTTCCGGTCGATCTGCGCTCACGCTCAGGATGAGCCCGGTTTCACCCTGGCCAATGCGGAACCTCAGCTGACCGAGTTCTTCCGGCCTCAGCTTAAGCTCGATCACCTGCTCCTGCGCATCCACCGCGGCGGACATCGCCTCGGCAGCCTGGCGCAGCACCGACCCGGCCACCTCACGCGGCACAAGGCTGGCCCCGTGGCCAGTGGGCGAGACCGGGCCCTGCGCCGATCCGCCGCCCGGCAGCGGGGCCGTGGTCAGGTCTTCTGACAGCGGCTCCTCTAGATCGATCACGGGCGAAATGACCGAGATCGCGGGGCGCTCGCAGAGCGCATCTGTCACCGGCGGCGTCAGCAGCGCCCCCGGTACGCCGCCGCCACCCCTTACGGCACGACTGGCGAGGGCCTCCACGAGTCCCTGTCCATGATCCTGGACGCGACGCCGCGTCTCGTTGATTGGCCCAAACTTCCGAGGCTCGACCCGCCTCTCTTCCGCGAGTGCGGGTTTGAGAAACGTCTCGTTTGGGGCCGAGACCGGCGCGGCGTTGGGCTCTCGCGCGGGGGAGGACGTTGGGGCCTGTGGGACAGGCATACCCTGAGCGCGACCGGGCTGATGGAGGACGGACGGGCCGGCGATAGGCTCGGAAGCGGCGCCATGATGGCCGGGCAACGACGACGCAAACCCCACTCGGTTCGGTGTTCCGCTCTCCCCTTGAGGCGGATGCACCGCCCGGATGGCCGCCTTATCCGTATCACCCGCCATACCCACCTTAACTTCCGCCGCGACACGGGCGTCGTCTCCGGGGCCGAATTCCACGCTCGGGCAGACCGCGACCGGCGCGACCGGGTTCATGCCGTTTTTCTCAGGCTCGGCTCTGACGCCTTCTTTTCCCTGAAGCACCATTGCGGGGCTGGCTTCAGAGGCGCCCCATCCGGCGGGTCGCCCTGTCTGGACGAGACGCACGTCGGCGACCGAAACCTCGGGGGGTATCCTGACCGGAGGTGTCGCTCGGCCGGGCACGCGAAGAGCGCTGCGTTCGTTCCGCACCTCGTCGGGCGCCGTTGTTTCTGTGTCTCGCGGAATATGAGATGCGAGCCGTGTACCCTGCGTCGCCAGGCGATCTGCGTCAGCGACAGCGCCATCTACGTGGATCGGTTCGCTCGCGCTCGCCCAACCACCTTTTGCGCCCGGCCTCTGCGGTTCGGGGCGACCGGTCGGCAAGCCCAGCGCAGAGCGTTGTTCCGTCCGAGGGTGGGAGGCGGCCTCCCCCGTGGGCATGACATAACCGTGCTTCGGTGCCCTCGGGCGGCTGGTTTCGACTGAGCCCCGCTCTGTCATCGGCGCGGGGGCCACCCAATCCGGCTGCCCGTGGCGCGAAGGCCGCCCGTTGCCCGCCTCCGCGCGCGGCTTGGGCTCTGTATCGCTAGACGCGATGGGAACAGGGGACGCCGTCCAAGTGTACCTCTTGTCTGGTTGCGAGAGAGGAGGACTGCCGGAGGCACCTCTGAGAGCATCCTCGGAGGGAACAAACCTCTCTGCTTTGACACGGCTGGTGCCCTGGACAGAGGTGGCGGGCATCGAGACGCCCCGCCGCTCGACGACACCGGGAAGCATGGCTGGCTGTCGGGCATCCGCCTGCGTGCTCGTGGAAAGTGCCTGACTTGAAATGGAACCGGACATCTCCCTCGGTTCGGGCCGGATCTGTGGTTCCGCCCCAAACCGGTCTCGCCGTCGCGGCCTCTGCGACTCGGAAGAAGCGGGGTCAGTGCCGGTAGGTGGCACGGCGCCCCGCCTTGTTTGGCTGCGGGTCTTTTCGCCCTCAGAGATCGCTCGGAGAAAGGAGGCACCGGCCCGTTCCACGGGTGATGCTTTCACCGGCATGATCGGGTCGTTGCCAGATCGCTTCAAGGGCGGCTGCTCGGGCAAAGCAGGTCCGTTCGATACGGGCGGCCGCGTTTGATCCGCCGCCGATGCCCGCGGCTTGGCACGACTGCTCTCGCGCGGGCCGCGCATTTCAGTGGGACGATCCCGCGAAGCGCCGGTCGACACGGCCCTGTTCTCGGTTTTGAACGGCGCATGAGCTTCGCCTCGACCTGGATCACGGTGCAAATCCCGAAGGAAAGCCGCCTCGTCCCTGCCCTCTGCCAGTGCAGAATCGCTTGCGAGCGGATCGACATCCACCCCATCCGTCGTCTGCCCCTGATCATCGGGCGTTCTAGCCTCGGGCTCATCAGCTTTCGTCTCCGAAGCCTCTTCGCCCTCTTCCGCTTCTGCGGAATCCGAAGTGTCGTGGTCGAGCGCCGCGAACACGTCGGCGAACAGCCGTCCGTCCGCATCCGGCCCGGTTTCCCTCTCGCGGAGGGCCGTTGGCAGCGCGAGGTTCAGCAATCCTGACAGTGGCTTCAGCATGGTCGCTCCGGGAATTCTTCCGCTGAAGCCGGTCTAACGCGCTTTCCCTTACCACTTCTTTACCGGCGTCGGCACACTCTGCTTTCGTTCACTCGAATTGGAGAGACACATGGAAATCAACGGTCCACTCGCTCCTGACGGACGTGCCTCCCTGCGCAGCGCCGCGGTGGCGCTCGAAGCCAGTTTCCTGACCGAGATGCTGCGCGCTGCGGGTTTCAGCGAAAGCCGCGGAACCTTTGGAGGCGGCATTGGCGAGGACCAGTTCGCGTCGATGCTCGCGCGTGAACACGCCCATGCGCTGGCAGAAGCCGGCGGGATCGGGCTTGCCGAATCGATCTTTCAGTCACTCGTCAGGTCTTCCGATGACTGACCTGTCGGCCGATCCGTTCGACACGCTCGAAACGCTCCTGCGCCATGAGCGGGAGAGCCTTCTTGCCGGGGCGCTCGGTGACATTGCCCCCTTGATGGATGAAAAGATCGCTCTGATCTCGCAGCTGCGCGACGATCCGCCCGACGATGCAGAGCGGGTGCGACGCCTTCATGCGACCATGCTCCGTAATCAGACCCTTTTCGACCAGACCCTTGCGGGACTGCGCAACGCCGCGGAACGTGTCGGCACCATGCAGCAGCTGCGCCGCTCGATGGAGATCTACGATGCCACCGGGCGCCGGGCGACCATCGACACGCCCCCGTCGCAAAGGGTCGAGCGCCGGGCATGACGGATTTGCATTGAATTCAAGAAAGTTCAGCCAGCGGCCTTAGCGCTTCGTTAGCTTCCATGGCTCAAGGTCTGGCCTGCATCCGGCTCGGATGGCGCAGCGGGCAATCGGCTCGGTCTGCATTCGTCAGAAAGACGTTCAGAACGCCGGCCTCCGGCATATCGAAATACGGTGCAAAGCACCGCATGACCGCAAGGACGAACATCCATGTCTAGTATTCTGACGAACAACGGCGCCATGGTGGCGCTCCAGACCCTGAAGACCATCAACTCGAGCCTCGAAACCACGCAGGGCGAAATCTCCACGGGCAAACGCGTTGCCGATGCCAAGGACAATGCCGCTGTCTGGGCGATCTCAAAGGTGATGGAAGCCGACGTGAAGGGCTTCAAGGGCATCTCCGACAGTCTCAACCTCGGCGAATCCACCGTCGCGGTGGCGCGCTCCGCGTCGGAAACGGTTACTGAACTGCTCACCGACATCAAGGGCAAGATCGTTGCTGCGCAGGAAGAAAACGTCGACCGGGCCAAGATTCAGACGGATATCGACGCGCTGCGCGATCAAATCGATGCCGTGGTCGGGGCGGCCCAGTTCAACGGTCTGAACCTGCTGTCGAACACCGATTCGACCGCCGACTCGGGCAATATCAACGTCCTCGCGTCGCTCGACCGGTCGGGCACCGGGGTCGCCGCCTCCGACATCGCCGTGGCGAAGCAGGACCTCGGAACCGGCGCGGCCGCGACCGGCACCGTGAATCTAGACGTTTCTGTCAACACGACCGGTGTCGCCAGTGGCGCAACGGCCGAGTTTGTCACCTTTGACGGGGTCGGCGCGGACGACGAGCTTGTCGCCGGCGCAAACTTCAAAGTCACCGGCAGCGGCAACTTCGCAGGTGACGTCTCCGCCGAGGCGTACGATTTCTCTGCTGATGTCGAATACGTCGCCCGGGACGGCGACACTCTGGCCGACGTGACCTCCGCAATGGTTGAACGCTTGAACTTCCAGGCGGCATCCGATGGTCTGGATATCACATTCTCGGTCAACGGCACCAATGCAGGGCAGATCGACTTCACCAACAACTACGACGAAGCGATCTCTGACGACAACAGCGTCGTCGAACAATCCGACATCGCTGATATCGCAACGCTGGAAGCCGAAGCCGATGGCACCATCGGTGGCGGTCTGGAACTGCTGGCTGATTTCGACGTCACGACTGACGACGGAACCGACGCCGCTCTCGATGGGATCGAAGGTCTGCTTCAAACGGCCATCGACTCCGCCGCTGCTTTCGGTTCGGTGCAAGGTCGCATCGAGACCCAGACCGATTTCATCTCGAGCCTGATCGACTCGCTGAAATCCGGGATCGGCACTCTGGTCGACGCTGATATGGAAGAAGCCTCGGCCCGGCTTCAGGCGCTTCAGGTCCAGCAGCAGCTTGGTGTTCAGGCGCTTTCGATCGCCAACCAGGCCCCGCAGTCGCTGCTCTCGCTCTTCCAGTAAGGCCGAACCTCGGGGACCGGCCCGCCGGTCCCCGTATCGCTAGCACACCGCTTCATCCGAAACATAGTCGGAAGGTTCAGCCGTGAACGCGCAGATCATGGCGCAGCGCGCCTATACACAACCAACAACCAGTACGCGCACCGATCGGGCCATCGAGTATGACCTGCTCGCGCGCGTGACCCATCGCATCAAAGCCGAGGCAGAGGCTGGCCCCAAGGCCTATCCACGGCTTGTGCGAGCCCTCTACGACAACCGGCGCCTCTGGACTGCACTGGCTGTCGACGTGGCCAGCACCGAGAACGCTCTGCCGCAGGACCTGCGGGCTCAGATATTCTACCTCGCTGAATTCGTTCAGACGCATACCGGCAAGGTGCTCGCCCGCAAAGCGCGGCTCGCCCCCCTGCTTGAAGTCAATGCCGCCATCCTGCGCGGTCTTGGCGGCCAAGGGCCAGGCCGATGAGCGGCCTGGTTCTCAAACTCGGGCCGCGGGAACGGGTCCTGATCAACGGCGCCGTGATCGAGAATGGGGATCGCCGCAGCCGTCTTTCCATCGTCACGCCCAAGGCCAATATCCTGCGTTTGCGCGATGCGATCCACCCCGAAGAGGCGCGAACGCCGGTGCGCCGCCTCTGCTACATCACCCAATTGGTCCTGACCGGGGATATCGACCCGGACGACGCCCAGCGCCAGCTGATCCGCGGGATCGAAGAACTCAGTCGAATTCTCACCGACCCTGATAGTCGCGAGCTTCTGACCAAGGCGACAACAAGCTTGCTCGACGCGCAGTATTATCAATCTCTCAAGGCGCTCCGAAGCCTCATCCCGCGCGAGGACCGGCTGCTCGCCGCGCGGCAGCAATGACCTACACCCCCATGATAGGACGGCCGGGTCTGGTCGGATGGCAGATCCTGCAGAATACGATGGAGACGCAGCGGGCCGCCTTCAACAACACCCCCGGGATCACCCGCGAAGCAGCCTATTTCACCGACACCATCGGGAGCATTGGCTCGGCGGAGGACCTCGTCGGCAACCGGCGCTTGCTCAGCGTCGCGCTCACCGCCTTCGGCATGGAAGAGGAGATTGACAGCAAGTATCTTGTTCGCCGCCTCATCGAAGAAGGGACCGCGGGTGACGATGCGCTTGCGAACAAGCTGAATGACAGTCGATTCGTAGCACTCGCCGATGCGTTCGATTTCGAACCGGTGATTTCCCGGAAGACCCAGGAAGAGGGATTCGCAGAAGCGATCCTTGGCCGTTACGAAGATCGTGTTCGCGCCAATCTCGCGCAGACCCTAGCTGAACCGGACTACGTGGCAGACCCGGACTATGCTGCGCTTTTTGCCGCGCAGGTCGAGGAGAACCTCGAAATCTCGCGCGCCTACTTCACCGAGAAGATCGGCCTCATTTCCTCGGCGGAAGAGCTTTTGCTCGATCCGGAGCTACGGCAGATCGCGACGACCGCGTTCGAGCTTGGCGACCGCGCGAACAGCACGACGGTGCTCCGCCGCGCGCTCGAAGAGAACCCCGCTGAACCGAACGCCCTGTCGAACGTGCTGAAGGACGATAACCTCCGTGCCTTTGCGACGGCATTCGCGTTCTACGACACCAAAACCAGCACCGTGCTTCAGACCGACTCGTTTGCCTCGAACATCACCGAACAGTTCCGGTGGCAGCGCTTTGAGGACGCTGTCAGCGAAGTCGACCAGGCGATCGGCACGGCGCTGAAATTCCAGCGCTCCGTACCCGAGCTTGCGGCGAATGACCTCAGCGAAACTGCTAAATGGTACAATGTTCTCGGCAGCACCATGATGCGCGAGGTCTTCGAGACCGCGCTTTCCCTGCCGGACGGGTTCAGCCAGATCGATCTCGACAAACAGGTCGAGGTCATCTCGGACAAGGCGCGACAGCGCTTCGGGATCGAAACGTTCTCGGACCTGGAGGACCCGAAGACCCTGAACGGAATCGTCCAAAGCTATCTCCTGCAGGAGCAGATATCACAGACCGGCGCCTACGGCTCGCAACAGATCGCGCTCTCCCTGCTCGGCACCATTCGCTACGACCGAAACAGAGCCTAAGTCACTCAGCCGGTCGCTGACAGGCGCCTCTTTTGATGTGACGATCTGGCGCCGGAACGGCGCAGGATCAGCCGAAGCTGATTGAACGCGGCATGTGGCCCATGCGGCGCCTCTTCGGAGACAAAGGCATCGAGGTCGGGCCAGGCTCTGATGGCTTGATCCAGCAGCGGATCCTCACCCTCCCGGTAAAGCCCCGCGCGGATCATCGTCTCGGATCGAGCGTAGGCGCCAAGCAGATGGCGCGCTTGATGGAGTGCGTCGTTCTCCTCCTCGCTCGCCGCCTCGGGCAGGCTGCGCGACACGGAGCGCAAGACATCGATCGCCGGAAACCGGCCCCGTTCCGCGATCTCACGGCTCAGGACGACGTGGCCATCAAGCGCTCCGCGCAGAATATCGGCGATGGGCTCTTCCATGTCGGACCCGGCGACAAGAACGCTGAAAATCGCCGTGATGTCTCCGGCGCCGGCCAGCCCCGGCCCCGCCCGTTCGGCCAGTCGCATGATCTGATTTGCGGTCGAGGGCGGGAAGCCACGCAGCGCCGGCATTTCTCCGGCGGCAACCGCCACCTCGCGATGCGCCTCGGCGAACCGGGTGATCGAATCGGCAAGCAACAAAACCTGCTGGCCGGCGTCGCGAAAATGCTCCGCCACCGTCATCGCGGCAAGCGCGCAGCGCCGCCGTTCGAGCGGCGAACGATCCGAGCTCGCCGCGACCACAACGCTGCGCGCCATCCCCTCGGGGCCGAGAACATCGTGCACGAAATCATGCACCTCGCGCCCCCGCTCGCCGATCAGCGCCAGCACGACGACATCCGCCTCGACGCCGCGGGCGAGCGAGGCCAAAAGCCGGGATTTGCCCACGCCGGAGCCTGCAAACAGCCCCACACGCTGCCCCCGCACGATCGGCAGAAAGGTGTCGAACGCGGCGAGACCGCTGCCCAGCCGCCCCCCGAGACCACGGCGCTGCGCCGCGGGGGGCGGGCTTGCACGAAATGGCCGCCGACGCGGCCCGGGCGCAAGCGGGCGACCGTCGAGCGGCTGCCCGTACGGGTCGATCACCCGTCCCACCCACGCGTCCGCGGGCGCCAGAACCGGCGGGCCGAGAACAGCCACCCGATCCCCCTGGGCGACACCTTCGGGAGCCTCGTCGGGCAGCATCGCGACCAGATCTTCACGCAGGCGCAGCACCTCTCCGTCGAGCGCGCCGCGGGCATGATAGAGCCGCACGCGATCGCCGATGCAGGCCAGATGCGCGAGGCCGCGCACCCATACGACCGTGCCGTCCACCGCCCGCACGCGCCCCACCGCGCGTGCCGGACGGATCTGCGTGATCTGCGTCAGCACACCGTTGAGTTCAAGTTTCTCCATCAGGCGCCCCCTTCAGCGGTCTCAAACCATTTCTAAAGGAATCAGCCTTAAGCCTTGGTTGAAACCGATCGAGGGAGAAGCCCCGATGTTCCAAAACCTGAACGTTTTCCACACCGCCATGGCACTTGCGAAGCATTCCGGCTTGCGGCAGGCACTGAGCGCGCAAAACATCGCAAACGCCGACACGCCCGGCTATCGCGCGCTCGAGATCCCTGATTTCGAAGCCACGCTTCGCGGGTCCGACCATCACCAGCGCGCCACCCGTGACAGGCATTTGCACGGGGCGCTTCCGGATCATGTGCCCGAGCCGACGCTGCGCCGGGACAGTGTCGATCCAAACGGGAATTCAGTCTCTATCGAAGGGGAAATGATGACGGCGGTCGAGGCGTCGCGCGGTCATGGCCGCGCGCTGTCGATCTACCGATCAAGCCTGAACATCCTTCGCGTGAGCCTCGGGCGCTAGAGATGGAGGTGGAGTGAATGAGTGCCTTTTCCGATGCCCTGTCGGTCTCGTCCAGCGGGTTGCGTGCCCAGGCCGACCGTTTGCGGGTGGTGTCCGAGAACATCGCCAATGTCGACACGCCAGGCTATCGTCGCAAGACACTGCCCTTCGAGTCCGGGGAGGGGAATAGCAGCGTTCAGACCGTGCAGGCCGGGGAGACGCGACTCGACCGCAGCGATCTCGAACGGATCTGGGATCCTCAGCATCCCCTCGCCGATCCGTCCGGCTTCTACGAGGGCACCAATGTCGATCTGATAGTCGAGCTGGCCGACGCCCGCGAGGCGCAGCGCAGCTACGAAGCCAACCTGAAAATGTTCGAACAGACGCGCCAGATGTCCAGCAATCTGATGGATCTGCTGCGTCGCGGATAAGGCCCAATATCGCATGAAAGGAGACCAGAATGGACGTCCGATCGCTTTTGGCCGCGCAGACATACGCGGCGCAGCGCCCCGCAACCGAGCCTCAGCCCAAGACCCACAGCGCCGCGGCTAGGCTGAACGATGCCGCGCAGGATTTCGCGGCCACCCTGAACGAGGCCGAGACCACCGCGACCGCGGCCATGGCCGGAGATGCCGATCCACACGCGCTGGTTCAGGCGCTGGCCCAGTCCGAGCTTGCGGTCGAGACGGTCGTGGCGCTGCGCAACAAGGTCGTCGAAGCCTATCAGGAACTCCTGCGGATGCCGGTCTGAGCCATGCTGAGTGAAACCATCTTCTATGACACGCTGAGGCAGGGCCTCTGGATCGCGACCATCACCTCGGTGCCGATCCTCAGCGCGGCGCTTTTCGCGGGTGTCGGCGTCGGCCTGTTTCAGGCGCTGACCTCCGTGCAGGAGATGACGCTGACCTTCGTCCCGAAGCTGCTCGCCATCGTCGTGGTGTTCTGGATGTCGATGAGCTTCATGTCCGAAACGCTGGTCGGTTTCTTCCAGGGGCGGATCATCCCCGTCATCACCGGGGGCTGACATGGGCATCACCAACTACACCACCATGTCCCGGCAACAGGGCCTGATGCGTGAGATGCGGATGGTGGCGAACAACATCGCCAACATGGCGACGACCGGATACCGTCAGCAGGGCGTGGTGTTCTCGGAATACGTGCGCCAGACCGACCGGGACGGCAGCGTCGCCATGTCGGCGAGCCGGGTGCGAAACACCTCTCTCGCACAGGGCGCCCTGACCCGCACGGGGGGCCAGCTGGACCTTGCCATCGAGGGCGACGGCTTCTTCCTGGTGCAGACCCCGGCCGGCGAGCGCCTGACCCGCGCGGGCAATTTCGCCAGCAGCTCGGCCGGTGATCTCGTCACGCAGGATGGGCATCCGGTGCTCGATTCCGGCGGTGCACCAGTGTTCATCCCGCCGGACGCCACCGATCTCGCCATCGGTCAGGATGGCACGATCAGCAGCAACGGCGCGCCGATCGGCCAGATCGGCATCGTGCAACCGCTCGATCCGGGGGCGCTGATCCGCGAGGGCGGTGTGCTGTTCCGCGCCGAGGCCGGATATGACCCGGCCGAAGCCCCGCGCGTGCGGCAGGGCTTCGTCGAAAGCGCGAACGTCGACCCGATCCTGCAGATCGCCCGCATGATCGAGGTCCAGCGCGCCTACGAGATGGGCCAGAATTTCCTGCAGCGCGAAGATGAACGCGTCCGCGCGGCCATCAAGTCCATGATCACATGAGGAGAGCGTTATGCGTGCCCTGAAAATCGCCGCGACCGGGATGAGCGCCCAGCAGATGCGGGTCGAGGTCATCTCGAACAACCTCTCGAACATGAGCACGACCGGCTACAATGCCCGCCGGGCCGAGTTCGCCGATCTGCACTATCAACAGGTCGCCCGCGCCGGCACGGTCAATGCCGCCGACGGGACCATGCTGCCGACCGGGGTTCAGCTGGGCCTCGGAGCCCGGCCGTCGGCGGTCACGATGAAGCTGGCGCAGGGCGCATTGTCCCAGACCGGCGGCGATCTGGATCTGGCCATCGAAGGCCGGGGCTACTTCGAGGTGACGCTGCCCTCGGGCCTTGCGGGATACACCCGCGACGGCGCGCTGAAGCGCAATGGCGAGGGCCTGGTCGTCACCTCCGACGGCTTGCCCGTCGCGCCGGAGATCGTCATCCCCGACGACGCCACGAGCCTGTCGATCAACGCCGAGGGAGAGATCTACGCCTATTTCGACGACGCGGTCGAAGCCCAGCTTCTGGGTCAGCTCACCCTTGTCGGATTCACCAACCCCAAGGGGCTCGAGGCGATCGGCGGCAATCTCTTCACCGAAACCGAAGCCTCCGGCCCGCCGATCCAGACCACCGCGGGGCAGGACGGTCTGGGCACTTTCCGGCACGGCTATCTCGAGGACAGCTCGGTCGATCCGGTCTACGAGATCACCGAACTGATCGAAGCCCAGCGCGGCTATGAGCTCAATTCCAAGGTCATCTCGGCGGCAGACCAGATGCTTGGCGCAACGGTTCAGGTGCGCTGATGCGACTGGCGCTGCTCCTCTGCCTCTTGGCGGTGGGCGCCGACGCCCAGACCGTGGTCGCGACCCGGACGGTGCGCGCGCAGGATATCGTTCCGGCGGATGCCGTCCGGCTCGAGCCTTCAGAGGTCCCCGGCGCCCATGACGCCCTTGAGGAGGTCATCGGACAGGAGGCCCGGGTCGCGCTCTACCCCGGGCGCGCGGTGATGCGCGGCGCCGTCGGCGCACCGGCGCTGGTCGAGCGCAACCAGATCGTCGAGCTGATCTTTGCCCGCAACGGGCTTCACATCGTGACCGAGGGGCGCGCGCTCGACCGGGCCGGTGCGGGCGAACGGGTTCGGGTGATGAACCTGTCCTCGCGCAGCACGCTGTTCGGAACCGTCACCGCCTCCGGGGCGGTGAGCGTTTTGGGAGACTGAACCATGCCCTGTCGCCACCTTTGCCTGCTCGGGTTCCTGTTCCTCCTCGGGTGCAGCCGTCTCGATCACCTCGGCAAGGCCCCGAGCTTCACGCCACAGGAGCAAAGCCCGGAGCGGCTTGCCATGGCCTATTCCGGGATTCCGACCGTGGCCCTGCCCGAACGCCGGACCGATCGCGCCTCGCTCTGGAGCCGGGAAAGAGGGTCGCTTCTGGGGGATCGGCGGGCGATGAAACGCGGCGACATCCTCACCGTGGTGATCGAGATCGACGATGAGGCCAGCATCTCGAACAGCACGTCGCGGTCGCGCTCCGGCTCCGAGAGCCTTTCGGTGCCGCAACTGCTGGGTATTCCGCAACGCATAGACGAGGATCTTCCCCTCGGGGCGACGATGGCGGACGCGGTCGATCTTGGCGGTCAGTCCGCCTCGGGCGGCGACGGTCAGGTCGCGCGCAGCGAAGAGCTCACCCTGCGGGTGGCGGCGACGATCACCGACGTGATGCCGAACGGGGTTCTCGCGATCGAGGGCGCGCAGGAGGTGCGGGTGAATTTCGAGCTTCGGGAATTGCTGGTGTCGGGCTTCGTCCGCCCCGAAGACATCACGCGCCAGAACGAGATCACCTATGACAAGATTGCCTCGGCCAAGATTTCCTATGGCGGCCGCGGCCAGATCAGCGACATGCAGCAACCGCGCTATGGCCAGCAGGTGCTCGACATGATCCTGCCGTTCTGACGAGGACACGATGAAAAAGCTCCTGCCTATTCTCCTGGCCCTGATCGGCACCGCGGCGGGGATCGGCGCCGGGATCGTCCTCGCGCCGGCGCCCCCGGCACACGAGGCCGGCGAATCCGCCGCGTCGGAGGACGGGCACGAGGCGCAAGCGCATGAAGGGGCCGAAGACCACTCCGAGCCCGGCGACGCGGAGGGAGAGGACGGCAATGAATACGTGCGGATGACAAACCAGTTCGTGGTGCCGGTCGTCGGCAATGACCGGGTCGACTCGCTCGTGGTCCTGTCGCTCAGTCTCGAGGTCGGTCCGGGCGGGTCAGAGGCCGTCTTTGCGCAGGAACCGAAACTGCGGGATGTCTTCCTTCGCGTCCTGTTCGACCATGCCAATATCGGCGGATTCGCGGGCAATTTCACCGAGCAGCACCGCATGGACCGGCTGCGCCGCGCCCTCTGGGAAGCTGCCCGCAACGTGATGGGCAAGGCCGTGATCGATGTCCTGATCACCGAGATCGCCCGGCAGGATTCCTGACGCCGGATCAGCCGCCCGGATCCCCCAGAGCCAGCCGCCAGAGCGCGTCCAACCCGATCTCTTCCCGTTGCAGCCGTTTGTTCCGCAGGGTGTCTCTCTCCTGCTGCCGCAAGCGTTCGGTTGCTTCGGTTCGGGCGAGCGCAAGCCTCGCATCCGCTAGGCTGTGCTCCTGACGCACGCGGCAGCGCGCCAGTTCTTGGTTCAGCTCCCCTCTGCGACGCGACAGCCAGCCCTGCCACAGCGTGTCGGCCCCAAGCAGCCGACGATCCGCGAGGCTCTCGGTCTCGGCGAAGGCGGTCTGTCTCAATCCGTCGATCCGCGCCAGTTCGTCCAGAAGGCGCCGCTCTTCGTCTCGGACGCGACGGTGCTGTTCAAAGGCCCGGTCCTGCAGAAGCCGGGTGAGCCGAGCAAGATCGGACTGCGCGCCGCTCATCGGCCGCCCCTCTTGCGACGCATGGTCTGGCGCATGTCCTCTGCGAAACGGATCGCCGCCGCCACCGGGCGGTAATGTTCGGGCGCGACCTGCTCCCCGATCCGGGTCGTGGCATGGAGCGCCCGCGCGGTGGGCGGATCGGAATGCAGCGGCACGCCCGCCTCTTCGGCGACCTCGCGGATCCGTCGGGCGACCTCGTCCATGCCCTTGGCGACACAGACCGGGGCCTCTCCGGGCTTGCGGCTCCAGGTCAGGGCGACGGCGTAGTGGGTCGGGTTGACGATCACCACGTCGGCGCGCGGCACATCGGCCATCATCTGGGTCAGGGCGATCTCCTGCGCCCGGGCGCGTCGGTGCTGCTTGAACATCGGATCGCCCTCGGCCTCCTTGTGCTCGTCCCGAAGCTCTTTCTGGGACATCCGGTTGCGTCGCAGATGCTCGGCGCGTTGCCAGAGATAATCGATCGCCCCGATGCACAGTGCCACCACCGCGGCAATCGCGAGCAGTTGCAGCATGAGAGTGGCCATGACGCTGGTGGCATCCGCCGGCGCGCCGCGCAGCACCCCGATGATGAGGTCGTGTTGCGACGATAGGAACAGGCCGAGCACGACCGAGTAGAGGGTCAGCTTGACGAAGCTCTTGAGAAACTCGAACAGGCCCCGCCGGCCGTACTTGTTGCGGGCATTCTCCACCGGGGAAAGGCGGCTGGCCTTCGGTGCGAGACGCTGCGGCGCAAACACCAGGCCCCGGGTCGCGAAGAGCGTGCAGAGCACCGCCGCCCCCGGCACCGCCAGCCACGGCAGCACCGGTTTCAGCACCGCGCTGAGCACCGTCGCCGACGGGGCCGTCGCCATGCCGCCGAAGAACAGGGCATCGATCTTCTCGGGATGCTCGATGAAGGGGAGCATCGCCTCGCCAAGGCCCAGCACCGTGCCCGCCCCGATCGAAACACCCGTCGCCAGCAGCCCCAGATAGGCTGCCGCGGTCAGCAGGTCCGGCGAGCGTGGTATCTCGCCCTTGCGGCGCGCCTCTTCGAGTTTGCGCGGCGAGGGTTCGTGGGATTTCTCGGCGGACTGGTCCTCTGCCATGGGCGCCTAGGGGGTCTGGCCGGAGAGGAACCGGTCGACGCTCGCCATCCAGACCGAGAGCATCAGGGGCGCCGTGACCATGAGCAGGACGATCGAACCGAAGGTAATCACCGGGGCGCCGACGAAGGCCACCATCAGCTGTGGCATCGCCTTGTTGATGAAGCCCAGCGTCAGGTTGTAGAGCGCCGAGAGGATCACGAACGGCGCGGCCAGCGTGAAGGCCAAGGCGAAGGCCATCGCGACATGCCCGCGCCCGGCCTGCGCGATGAGGGCCGGATCGGGCAGGTGCAGCGCCGGGAACAGCTCGAACGAGAGGATGATGAACGCGGCGACCTTGACGTGGAACCCCGTGCTCATCAGCAGCGCCAGCGCCGCCACCGTGAGGATGTGGCCGATCGCCGGCATCGGATCCGCGCCACTGTTGCCGAGCAGCTGCGCCAGAGAGGTGGACTGCGCCGCGATGCTGCCAGCGGTCTGCAGCGCGTGCATGAAGAGCCGAAGCCAGAGGCCGACGATCAAACCGGTCACGGATTCCGTCAGCAGCGCTCGGGCCACGGTGCCAAGACCCGGCGGCGGCAGCGGCAGAGAGGCACCGACCGCGGGCAGGACGGTGACGGTGAGCACGAGGCCGAGCGCCAGCCGCACCCGCATCGGCACCGTCTGCTCGCCCAGGCCCGGCAGCACCGCCATCATCGCGCCTATGCGCAGGAAAACGATCAGCGCGAGCCACCACCACTCGAGAAGCAGCGGCATCAGGCCGGTTGCCGCGCTCATGCCGGGACCACCCCGACCAGCGCCGGCTTGGCCTCAATCCCGATTTCTTCGAAGGACAGCACCGGGTTGGCGATCCCCTTGGCCGAAAGGATCGTCCGCAGGAAGCGCCGCCGGCGGGCGCTGGTGACAAGCGCCGGAAAAATCCCCCGGTTTCCGGCCTCGCCGACCTCTGCGGCAACACCGCTAGTCAGGCTCTCGAACAGGTCGGGCGGCAGGGCGACATCGAGCCCGCCGGCGGCCGCCTCGACCTGATAGGCCGAAAACGTGTCCTCCCATTCCGGGGAGAGCTGGATCAGGGGGATGGTGCCGTCCTTCCGGCGCATGGCCGCGACCAACTGGAACCCGATGCGCTGCCGGACATGCTCGCAGATGGCGTCGGGCCGCGCCTGCTGGCCCCGCATCTCGGAGATCGCCTCGAGGATCAGCGGCAGGTTGCGGATGCTGACCTGTTCCTCGAGCAGCAGCCGCAAAACCTGATGCAGGGTATCGATCTGCACCTTGTCCGGGATCAGTTCATCGAGCAGGCGACGGTTGGCTTCGGCCCGGGCGGGGTTGCTGAGGCTGACCATCTCGTCCAGCAGCCGGCGCAGCGATTTCAGCGTCAAGAGGCGGCCGAAATTCCGCTTTATGACCTCGAGCAGATGCGTCGCCAGCACCTCGGTCGGGGTCACGATGGTCGCCCCGGTCAGCGCCGCGCGGTCGCGATGTTCCGGCTTGACCCAGCGCGCCGGAGCGCCATAGACCGGCTCTGTCACGTCGCGCCCGCCGGGCAGGCTGGCATGATCGTCGGGCATCAGCGCCAGCACCAGATCCGGGTTGAGTTCTCCGCGCGCGACCTCGACGCCGTGAATCCGGATCAGGTAGATCCCGGTTTCGAGCGCCGGGGCGTCGGTCAGCCGGATCTCTGGCAGGATGATCCCGAACCCCGAGGCGATGTGGCGGCGCATATTGTCGATCCGCACGTCGAGCCCGGTGCCCGGATCGAGCACCATGTTTACGAGATCCGGCGCAAACTCGACATGGATCTCGTCGACATCGAGGACATCGCCGATGGGCCGCTCGCGCGGGGGCTCGGGCGTCTCGGTTTCGGGAGGATCGGTGGGCTCGGCTGCCCGGCGCGCCATGTAGATCGCGAGCCCCCCGAGCACGCCCGCGCCAAGGATGAACGGCAGGAACGGCAGACCCGGCACCAGCGCGAACAGGGCCATCAGCACCGCCACCGTGCCGAGCGCCGCGGGGTGCCGTGCAAGCTGCGCCGCCACGGCCACATCAGTTGCGCCGATCGCCCCGCCGCGCGCCAGAAGAAGCCCCGACGCGATCGAAATGATGACAGCCGGGATCTGCGACACGAGCCCGTCGCCGACGGTCAGGATGGCATAGGTCTCAAAGGCGCGGGACAGGGGCATCCCGTGGCCGAAAATCCCCATCACCATGCCCATCACCAAGTTCAGAAGGGTGATCAGGAGCCCCGCGACCGCATCGCCCTTGACGAATTTCGACGCGCCGTCCAGCGAGCCGAAGAAGGTCGTCTCCTGCTGTTCGCGTTCGCGCCGCGCCTTGGCCTCGGCGTGGTCAATGGCCCCCGCCGACATGTCGCTGTCGATCGCAAGCTGCTTGCCGGGCATCCCGTCGAGCGCGAAGCGCGCTCCGACCTCGGCCATGCGGGCCGCCCCCTTGGTGATCACCGCGAAATTCACGATCATCAAAACGCCGAACACCACCAGCCCGAGGAACACGCTGCCCCCCATGACAAAATTCGCGAACCCCTCGATCACATCGCCTGCAGCGGAGGTGCCGGTGTGGCCCTCGCCGATGATCAGCTTGGTCGAGCTTACGTTGAGCGAAAGGCGCAGCATGAGCGACGCCAGCAGGATCGTCGGGAAGGCGGAAAAATCCAGCGGACGCTCGATGAATAGGGTGACCGTGAAGATCAGGATCGCAAGGCCGAAGGACGCGGCAAGGCCGACATCCAGGATCCAGGCGGGCACCGGCAGGATCATCATCACGATGACCGCCATGAGCGCCACCGCAAGAAGCACGGTCGGTTTGAAGAACATGCCGGTGGTCATGCTGCGGGCTCTTTCGTGCCTTTGCGAGACCGGGATACCGCGCCAAGGCGTTTACCCCGCGCATGAGCGGGGTGCTGATGCCTTGGGGTTTGCCGGGAAAGCGCGCCTTTCGACATGGTCACTCTTCCGCCAAGCGCGTCTGTTCGAGCAGCGCCCGAAGTGTCTCGCGGGTTTCGGACCCGGAGGTTGCGAGCGCCTCGACGCTGGCCAGGCTCGGCTGCGCACCGAGACTATCCGGAAGCGCCGACGCGGCCAACTCCGCCGCTGCGGCCAAAGCGTCCTCTCCCTCGTCCAGCGCGGCCCAGTCCCCCGCAAGCCAGGCGGCAGACCGCGCCGCGCCGTCCTCGCCAAGGGCGCCGAACGCGGACTGGGCATAGCTGTAGTCGCCCATCATCGCCCGTGCCCGGGCGCGCAGCGCCAGGACGTCATCCCCCTGCAGGCCGATCAGAGACATCTCTGCCTGTTGGGGATCGTTGCGGGCAAGGTGGATCCGTGACACCAGCAACCGGCGATCACGTGAACCGGGCTCAATGACCGGAAGCGACGCCCAGGCCATCGCCTCGTCCGCGAGGCCAATGCCGAGCAGCCGCTGCGCCACCGTGAGAGCCACATTGCCCCGAACGAGCGTCGCATACTCCGCCTGTCGAGGCACCGCTTCGCGCAGAAACCCGGTATCCGATCCGCGATCCGTGAGCGCGGTCAGCAATTCCGAGGCGGCGGTCCTGCGCTGCTCTTCCGGCATGTCGTCGCCGGCGTGAAACCCGGCGAAAGCCTCCTCGAAGCGGCCATTCGCAGACAGGGCGCGCAGATGTGCGAGCCAGAGTTCCGGCCCTTGCTCGGTGGCACGCAGTTCTGTCGAATAAGCCGCCGAGAGGTCGGTCATCCGCGCGTTCACCGGCACGCCCTGTTCGGAGGCCAGCGCAATGGTGGCGGCAACCGCGTCCGGTGCGTGCGCGCCCGCCCGGTGCGACAGGTCTTCGAGCACCGAGTGCGCCTCCTGAACGGCGCCTTCGAGCCGGTCGATCTGCGCCCGGCTGAAGCGCATGTCCGCGTCGGAGGCCCCGCCGGAGCGGTCGAGCCGCGAGAGCAGGTTGCGCGCGGCGCCCACATGCCCCGCCTCTGCCAGGCGGGTGGCCAGCGTCGGCCCCAGCACCGGCCGCAGGGGTCCGGGCAACGCCTCGAAGGCACGCCTCACCGAACGGTGATCCACCCGGGCACCCTCCGGGAGCTTGGCCGCCCCGGCAAGCGCCCAGAGCGCCGCGGCGCCTTCGCACCCGGTCTGTCCGGCGAACACGCCGGCGCGATCGGGCGCGCCATCGACGATACCAGCCAGCGCGTAGAGCACGGGATCGCGCTCCCCGGGCGCCAGGTCGAGCAGCGCCCGCGCCTCCGCCCCGAACCCGACATAAACATGGGCGCGAACCAGTTCGGCGAGAATCTCGGGAT
This sequence comes from Salipiger bermudensis, assembly GCF_020171625.1. Taxonomy (GTDB): domain Bacteria; phylum Pseudomonadota; class Alphaproteobacteria; order Rhodobacterales; family Rhodobacteraceae; genus Salipiger; species Salipiger bermudensis_B. Next base: position 213,315 of record NZ_JAIUZY010000005.1, on the reverse strand, counting down.
CGAGCGTGTCGAACTCCCCGTAAAGTCGCCGTCGCAGGTCGGGAATGGTCGTATGAAACGTGTCATCCGACCCCCACGAGGCGATATCGAGCGCGCCATCGGCAACGCAACCGGTGCCGCCGATGCGGACACGAGCCTGCATGTCAGAGGGTTCTCGGCCAAGCACGGCCGCCTCGATCTGCGACTGCGCGCTCGTCAGCTCCGGTGCCTGCATCGATAGATCCTGCGCATCGTCTTCGGCGACCCCGGATGTCCAGTCGTCGAAAGCCGCGGGACGTTGCGCCAGCCCGTTTGTGCGCGGGGAGAGAAGACCGTCGCTCGCCGCGATCGCAAGCTGTTCGGACAGGGTCCGCCCGAGCCCGACCGGATCCATGCCATCTTCGGCCTCGTCCGGTGGCGCCGCGGTTTGTTCGGGCTCCGGCGTACGTTGCGGCACGAAGACCGGCAGCAGAGGATTGCGCGCAGGCGGTGGCCCGATGCCCGGCTGCGCTCCGACCCGGACCCCGAAAAGGGGCTCCTCCTCTTCCGGCGTCGGTTCGGAAGGCTCCGCCATCTGTGGCGCGTCGCCTGCGCGGATGTCCAGCGCGAGCATCCCCGGCTCCGCGAGAAACGCCTCTGCGACGCAGTCACATCCAAGCTCGAGCACCAGCCCCGCGCCCTCTGGCAGGGACTCGAGGCCTGAGAGTCGCTCGGTGTTGATGCGCTCGAAGACGGCGCTGCTGTCGAACCGGTAGCCTTCGCCCTCGAAACGCAGCTCGAGACGCCGGGGCGCGACATAGGTCGTCTGCCACCCCAGGCCGACGGGAATATCGAGCGCGAGCCGCGTGAAAGAGCCGTGCTCTCCGGAGCGAACGCGGATCTCCTGCGCCGAAGAGGCGGCGGGATAGAGCCAGAGCGCCAGGCAGAGCAACGCAATCCGGATCATGCCGCCGCCTGCTTGACGTTCTTCAACGCCTCTTCGAGGTCGGTGAAGCTGGGCCGGAAATGGGCCGGTGTGTTCTGGCGCCCGACCTCGATACAGATGTTGGTGGCGTGATTGTGCAGGTTGGCGACGAGGACCTCGCGGATCAGCTGGTAGAAATGCAGATCCTCCTCGATCACCGCCTTGACCTTCACCGCGAACGGACCGGCAAAACCGTAGGCCAAGAACACGCCGAGAAAGGTGCCCACGAGGGCCCCGCCGATCAGCTTGCCCAGAACCTCGGGAGGCTGATCGATAGACCCCATGGTCTTGATCACCCCGAGCACCGCCGCCACGATCCCAAGCGCCGGCAGCCCGTCGGCCATGGCCTGCAGGGCGTGGCTGGAGTGCATCCGATGATGTTCGAGCGCCTCGATCCGCTTGTCGAGCACCTCCTCGACCTGATGCGGATCATCGTAGTTCATCGACATCGAGCGCATGGTGTCGCAGATCAGCTCGATGGCGATCTTGTCACCCTGGATCTTCGGATACTTGGAGAAGATGCTCGATTCAGCCGGGGACTCCACGTGCTCCTCGATGGCGACCGGGCTCTGGCGCGCCAGCCTGATCAGCTCGAACAGCAGGCAGAGCAGCTCCTTGTAGTCGCCTGGCTTCCATTTGGCGCCTTTGAACACCTTTCCGACATCCTTGAGCGTGTGCTTCACCACGCTTGCGTCATTGCCGATCAGAAACGTCCCCACAGCGGCACCGCCGATCATCATCATCTCGAACGGGAGGGATTTCAGGATGATCGACATCTTGCCGCCGGCGAGAAGATATCCGCCAAACACCATGCCGAAGATCACGACGATCCCGATGATTCCCATCATTGCGGTGACTCCTTCACCAATCCCCCGCACGTACGCGTGTCATCGTCTTGGTAGCGCGGGCGCGGTTAACAAAACCCTCAGACCCGAAAGTCCGGGAGGCTACATCACAAGGAAATCCGCGTGCAGCGCGCCGGCGGCCTTGATGCTCTTGAGAATGTCGATCATGTCGCGCGGAGAGACGCCAAGCGCGTTCAGCCCGGCGATCACCTCGGAAAGAGACGTCCCGCCCGGCACCTCGGCCAGCCCGATCCCGGGTTCCTCGACGATATCGGCACCGGTGCGCGGGACGATCACGGTCTCCCCTTCGGCGAATGGATTCGGTTGCACGGCGATCGGGGCCTCTTCGATGCGCAGGGTCAGGTTCCCCTGCGAGACAGCAACGCGGGAAATCCGCACGTCTTCGCCCATCACGATTGTGCCCGAGCGCTGATCCACGACAACGCGGGCGCGCCGTTCCGGCTCAACCGGAAGATTCTCGATCGCGACCACCGCCTGCGCCGGAGAGCCGGTCCCGGTCTGTTGCAAATTGACCGAGACCGTACCCGCATCCAGCATTTCTGCGGCACGGCGCCCGACCCGCCGGTTGATCGCCGCCTCAATCCGGGCGGCAGTGGTAAAATCCGGTTCTCGCAGCGCCAGGCGCAGGGTCGACAGATCGGCAAAGGCGAACTCCACCTCGCGTTCGATCCGGGCGCCGGCGGGGATCATTCCCGAGGTCGGGACCCCCTGCACCACCCGCGCGGCATCCCCCTCGGCGTTGGCGCCCCCGGCGATCACGGTGCCCTGCGCCACGGCGTAGATCTGCCCATCGGCGGCATTGAGCGGGGTCATGATCAGGGTGCCGCCGAGCAGGCTGCTGGCATCGCCGATCGCCGAAACCGTCACGTCGATCTGGCTGCCGGCCCGTCCGAAGGGTGGCAGGCGGCTGGTCACGAACACCGCGGCCACGTTGCGCGGCCGGAACTGTTCTCCGGTGACGTTCACCCCGAGCCGCTCGAGGATGTTCTGCATGATCTCTTCGGTGAACGGGGCATTGCGCAATCCGTCGCCGGTGCCGTTGAGACCGACGACCAGACCATACCCGACGAGATCATTGGAGCGAACGCCGTCGAACTCCACGAGATCCTTGATGCGAACGGCCTGCGCCGCCGCACCCTGGGTCAGGACCACCAGGCTGAGCGCGAGGCAGAGGCCGAGCAGGCGCCGGATCATCTCAGGAACTCCACCAGCGACATACGCGAGGACCGCACAGTGATGGCGTAAAGGCTTTCGAGCTGCGCGCGGGTGTTCTCGTATCGTGTGGCGGTCTCGAACTGATCCGTTCCGACGAGGTCGAGCCGGGCGATGCTGGTGGCGGTGTGTTCGGCCGCGTTGCGCGCGGTCGTCTCCTCGATCCGCTGTTCCAGCGTGCCGAGTCCGGCCCGCAACTCGACCATGCTGGCGATCGCGGTCTGCAGCTCGAGCGCGGCGCCCGAGATCAGGTCGACCTTGACCGCGTCGGACAGGACGAGCGTGTCGTCGCTGGCCAGAGCCGCCTTGGCCATCGCCTTCATCACGTTGCGAAACACCACGTCGTCGCCACGAATATCAACGCCCGCGCTTTCGCTGGCACTCAACTGCAGCGGCGCCAGAGACGTGGTCGACCCGAGATAGCCGTCGGTCTCGAAACCGCCACCAGGCGTGTCGAACCAAGTGTCGAGCGCGGTTTCGACATCGGCCGCGGTCACGGCCCCGGCCAGCGCTGTCTGCAACTCGGCGAGCATCGCGTCGCCACCGATCAGCGCCGGCGTATCGGTGGCGGTGCCAGAGAACAGGAAGCGGCCGGCGACGGAGCGGTTGAGGCCGTTCACCATGCTGCCGAGGGCATTGCCAGCCTCGGTCGAGAGCGTGCGGAACATCTCGTCGTTCGGGGTCAACTCGACGGCGAGAAGCACCTGCGAGAGCTGTTCCGAGCGGGTCTGGATTTCCTCGAGCGTGGTCTGCATGGTGCCGGTGAGAAACGCGGCCTCGCCGGTGTTCACCCGGTAGGTTTCGAGTTGCGCCAGCCGCCGGTCGATCGAGACCAACGCCGAAACGTCGCCGTCGAGATGGGACACCGGATCGCGGACGAAGCCTGTCGCGATCTCGGTGCCGAGCCGGTCGAGATCGCGGTTCAGCCGGGACTGGTGGGTTCGCAGGACAAGGGTTCTGGCAAGATCTCCGACGGTATCCAACGGTGCCTCCTCAGATGTTCATCAGGGTTTGCAAGAGTTCGTCCACCGTGGTGATCACGCGGGCGTTCGCGGCGTAGTGCTGTTCGATCCGGAGAAGCTCTTGCAGCTCTGCGTCGGTATCGACCCCTTTGGACAGTTCGAGCTCCTTGAGCGCGGTGTTCTGAGCGCGGCTGAAGCTCTGTTCGCCATCCGCCCGCAGCCGGGCGGCGGCGATGGCGGCATGGAAATCCGCGACATGCTGGCCAAAGGTCTGCGCCCCCGGACCGAGCGCCGCGGATGCCGGGCTCGTCAGTGCGTCCAATGCATCGGAATATCCTTGAAGCAGGCGTGCCTCTCCGACCGGCCCCTGCACGGCTGCGCCGAGGCCATCGCGGAGGCGCCAGGTTCCGCTGCCCGCCGGATCGACGAGGGGATTGAGCGCGATCCGTCCCGCGAGCCCGGTCTCGTCCAGCGGATCGAAAGCAGAGCCCGCATCGGTAAAGAGACCGGGGTCGGTCGCCCCGAGGGTACTGTCGGGTCCGCCCGGGGCGAAGCGATCGATCAGGTCGCGGGCGATGCCGTCGATCGCCGCCTGCATGTCCGGCGCAACGACATCGCGGATCTGGAACTGCGCGCCGAGCATGCCGCCGCCCAGCGCGCCATCATTGCTGCTGTTGACCGGCTTGCCGTTGATTTCGAGCCCCGAAAGCGTGCCGCCGCCGATACTCAAATCGGCGGTGACCGGATCCTGAGGGGTGAAGCTGATCTCTACCGGGTTGCTGTGGAACTCCGGATCGAGAAGGACCGTGCCGGAGGCGGCGTAGAGCGCGACGGCCCCGTTCTCCCGCGCGACGCTGCGGAGCGGCACGATGTCCGAGATTTCGTCGATCACCCGCTGCCGCTGATCCATGAGAGACGCGGGATCGCCGCCGCGCAGCAGGCTGTCGCTGATCGCGGTATTGAGTTCGGAGACGCGGCCGAACGCGGTGTTGAGACGGCTGACCTGCGCGCCGATGCTGCGGTCGGCATCGGTTCGTGCCTCCTTAATCTCGCCGCTGACCTGATTCAGCATGGTGGTGAAATCCTCGGCCCGCTGCGCCACCAGCTTCAGCCGCTGGTCTGACGACGGATCGGCGGCAGCAGAGAGCAGCGCGGTCTCGAAGGCCGCAAAGCGACCGACCAGAGATCCTTCGCTGTCGCTCGGACCGAGCAGGGTCTCGATGCGGGACGCAAAGCCCTGCATCTCGTCGGCAAAGCCGGACTGGGCATCCGACAGCCGGCGATCCGCCAGCACCGCGGTGTCGACATTGCGGGTCACGCCGTCGATCCGCACGCCACCGGAATTTCCCAGCGTCCGGGCCGAGAGATCGAGGGTCCGGCGGCCGTAGCTTTCGGTCGTGGCGTTGGCGATGTTCGAGGCCACGAGGTTGGCGGACCGGCTGTTCGCGGTCAGTCCGCTCAGTGCGTTCGACAATGCGCCGCTCAGTGACATGTGGTGCCCTCCCTGGACGGACCGATCCCGTTACCGGGCTCAGCGCTTCATGTTGGTGGTTTCCTGCAGCATCTCGTCGACGGTCTGGATCACCTTGGCGTTGGAGGAATAGGCCCGCTGGGTGCGGATCATGTCGGTCAGTTCCTGGGCGATGTCGGTGGCCGATTCCTGTCGTGCGTAGGATTTCACGCTGCCGGTCGGCCCGTCACCGGCATCCCACAGGAAGAAAGATCCGCTCTGCGGCGAGGGCCGGAAGGTCGAGCCGTCGACGGCTCTCATCCCGTTGTAATTGGGCAGGTCGACCAGCGGAATCTGGTAGAGCACCTGGCTCTGGCCGCTGTCGTAGAGCGCACTGACATAGCCGTTCTCGTCGACCTCGACCGAGACCATGTTGCCCACCGAGGAGCCATCCTTCGAGATCGAGATCGGCGCGAAGCTGTCGCCAAGCTGCGACAGGGCGCCGGTCGTGCCGGCGGCGCCGATATCGAACTCGATCGGCCCCCCGGCGACATTGACGGTGAAGAGGCCCGTCGCGGGGTCGTAGGCGCCGCCGGTGTTGTCGGCCACGCTGGCGATCGTGCCGCCGGCGCCGGTCGTCGTGTCGAAGGTAATGGTGTAGTCGCCGATCACCGCGCCGCCCTGCGCGGAATCCGTCATCAGCATCGTCCACTCATTCGAGATCCCGGTGGCGGGAACCGTGGGCGTGAAGGTGATCGAGATGCTTTGCGAGATGCCGACATTGTCGAAATACTCGATCTCCAGATATTCGGAATCGCCCGCCGCGTCCGCCTGCGTTTCCGTCGCGGGCAGGTTCAGCGCCATTTCGACCGCGGTGGTCGGATCGCCGGTGAGGCTGAGGCTGAACTTGACCGGCTCGAGACCGTTGATCGTGTCGCGCGGATAGGGCGGGATCGAACCGTCGAGCGCCGCCGGCCACCCCATCAGGTAATAGCCGCTCTCGCTTGCCAGATAGCCGTTCTCGTCGATCCGGAAGGAGCCGGTCGACGTCAGCAGAAGATCAGGCTCGCCCGTGGCTTCGAATTGCGCCTGCGCCGTCACCGGGAGCATCCCGATCCCGTCCACCGCCAGATCCGTGGCGTTGCTGGTCGAGACGATGGCCCCGCCCTCGTCGACGAGGCGCAGGTTGTCGATCGCGGTGCCGCCGGCGGTATAAGCCCGCTGGCTGCCGCTCGACATCACGAGCGCGGTGAAATCCGTTTCGACCCTGCGATACCCGTAGGTCGAGGAGTTCGCGATATTGTCGGAGATGGCGCTGAGGCGGCTGGCGTTGCCCGACAGCCCCGAAACGCCGGCATTGAGAGACGAAGAAATGGTCATGGACGCGCCTTTCTGCTGTCACCTTCCAGAAACTCGCCACCAGACCTAACGGCACGGCCTTAACCCGGAGCTAACAGCTAAAATCTGCCGCATATCTGCCCGGCCTCAGTTGCGCAGATAAATGATCTCGAGCCGCGTGTTGCGCGGGTCCATCGGGTTGCTCTTGGAGGGTTCGCGGTCGGCATGGGCGGTGACCCGGTTGATCCGGGCCTTGTCCAGCCCCTCGGAAAGCAGCAGCTCGCGGAACCGGTCGGCATGGCGGGTCGAGACCTCCCACGAGGGATCGCGCGCGAGCACGATCGGATAGGCCCCGACATGCCCCTCGATCGCGAGCGGATTGGTGACCATGTCCGACACCCCCGCGATCACCCCCGCGAGCGCGCGCAGCAGCTCGGTCGGGGCGCCGTCAGCGTCGAAGAGCGGCGCGTCCTCGGTGGCGAACAGTTCGACCACCAGCCCCTCGTCGGTGACTCGGGTCACGATATGGCGCATCAGCGTGTCGCTGATCATGCTTTCGCCACCGCGCCCCATGAGAAGCTCCTCGACCGCTTCGAGCGCTTCGTCCCTTGCGCCGGTCTCGTCGGCCGCGCCCGGGTCGGATGCGCCGCGCGCGGCCTGCTGCGAAGTCGGCCGCAGGCTCGTGGCGCCGGTGCCGACCCGGGGCAGCGTGTTCTCGGAGAAGATGCTGTCGCCCCCGAGACTGCCATCACCACCCCCCGAGACCCGGCTGATCGCGATGGTCGGGCTGAAGTAATCCGCCAGCCCCTTGCGCTGTTTCTCCGTCGTCGCATTCAGCAGCCACATCAACATGAAGAAGGCCATCATCGCGGTGACGAAATCGGCATAGGCGACCTTCCATGCGCCGCCGTGATGCCCGTCACCGCCCGAGACCTTCTTCTTCTTGATGATGACCGGCGCGACACTGCTGTCGACCGCCATGTTCCACCACCTTCGTCTTTCACCCCGAAGAGCGGTCTAGCGGGGCAGCGGTTACGCCCGCCTTAACATTTAAAACTCTCAACGCATCCGGCGCGGCTGGACGTGCCGAGAATCCACAGCCCGAGACGCCGAGACCGCCGCAGATGGACAGCCTCGCGGTTTCCGAATAGCTGTAGGGACGAGAAACCATTCAAGACACGGGGTCGGCTTTATGGCGGCGGTAACAGCACATCGGGCAAAGCGCGCGGGCGCCGTGGCGGCGGCGGGAGCGGTGTTCCTGCTCACCGGCTCTGCCCAGTCCGAGACGGTTCCGAGCTACAACACCTACGGCTCGCCGGGCCTGATCGACATGCCGAGCGCCGAGATGGCGCCCGACGCCACGATCGGCCTGAGCTATGGCCGCATCGGGGACGGCAACCGCGCGGCGCTTTCGTTCCAGATCACCCCGTGGCTGAGCGGCACCTTCCGATACACCGGGATCGAGAATTTCGACCACCCCGCTAGTGTCGATGGCGTCTATTACGACCGCAGTTTCGACGTCCGCGTGCAGCTCCTTCGGGAAACCCGGCTCCGTCCGGCGGTCGCCATCGGCCTGCAGGATTTCGTCGGCACCGGTCTCTATGGCGGCGAGTATGTCGTGGCCACCAAGACCCTTGCGCCGGGCCTGAAGGTCACGGGCGGGCTCGGCTGGGGCCGGCTTGGCAGCTACAACGGCTTCGCCACCCTCGGAGACCGCTCCGAGGTCGTCCTCGGCGAGGGCGGCGTGCCGACCTACGATCGCTGGTTCCGCGGCGATGTCGCGGCCTTCGGTGGCATCAGCTGGTCTCCGAACGACAAGCTGACCTTCGAGCTGGAATACTCCTCCGACGACTACGCGCTCGAAAGCGAACGCGGTGGGTTCAACCACGAATCCCCCTACAGCTTCGGGGCGCAGTACCGGTTCGACAACAACGCCCAGCTTGGACTCTATTACGCCTACGGAGACACGCTCGGCGTCCAGCTCACCTTCCCGACGAACCCGAAGACCACTGGCGTTCCGGGCGGGCTGGAGGTGGCCGGTGTTCCGGTCAAGCGGCGCGCCCCCGGCAGCGCCTCGGACCTTGGCTGGACCACCGATCTGGAGGCCACCGAGCGCAGCCTCGAACAACGCATGACGGGCAACCTCGAGCGCGAACAGCTCGAGCTGGTGAATGTCGAGCTCCGGCCGCGCAGCGCGACGGTCTGGCTGCGCAATCCTACCTACGGCGCCTCGGCGCAGGCGATCGGCCGCACCGCCCGGGTGATGACACGCACCCTGCCCGCCTCGGTCGAGGAATTCGTCATCGTTCCGGTCGAGAACGGCATCCCCATGTCGGCGGTCACGATGAAACGCAGCGATCTCGAGGCGCTCGAGAATGACGCCGCGGTCGAGATGCTGGCCCGCACCAGCATCACCGATGCCTACCGGCGCGGCACCCCCGAGGATCTGGTTCCGTTCCCCCGCTTCAGCTGGGAAGTGGCGCCCTATTTCGACTACTCCGGCTTCGACCCGGACATGCCCCTGCGCATCGATCTCGGCGTTCGTGCCGCCGCAAGCTACGAGATCCGTCGCAACCTCGTGCTGTCCGGCGAAATCCGCAAGCGCGTGATCGGCAATCTCGACGAGATCAGCCGCGAGTCCGAGAGCCTGCTGCCGCGCGTCCGCACCGATTATCGGCTCTACGCCAAGGAAGGCGACCCGTTCATCCGGAACCTGACGCTGGATCACTACGGCCGCCCTGCCCCGGATCTCTACAGCCGCCTCAGCGTAGGCTACCTCGAACGGATGTATGCCGGTGTCTCCGGCGAGGTCCTGTGGAAGCCCGCCGACAGCCGGCTCGCCCTCGGCGCCGAGCTCAACTACGTGCGACGCCGGGCCTATGACGGTCTGTTCGGCCTCGAGGAAAACGTCACCGTCGATCCGGTCTCCGGCATCGAGCGCGACATCCCGGACGTGAACGGGCATGTCTCGGGCTACTATGCCTTCGGCAACGGCTTCCACGGGCAGGTCGATGTCGGCCGCTACCTTGCCGGCGATTACGGCGCGACCTTCACCCTGACGCGCGAGTTCGCCAATGGCTGGAGCGTCGGCGCCTTTGCCACCTTCACCGACGTCACCGAAGAGGAGTTCGGCGAAGGCTCCTTCGACAAGGGCATCCTTCTGGCGATCCCGCTGAGCGTCGGCACCGGCCGCCCGTCGCGAACCGTCAGCCGGCAGACCATCCGCTCGCTTCAGCGCGACGGCGGTGCGCGGCTCGAGGTCTCGTCGCGGCTCTACGATCAGGTCCGCACCTGGCACGAACCGGACGTGAGCAACACTTGGGGACGATTCTGGCGATGAACCTGCGCACCACCTTTTCCCGCATCGGCCTGCTTGCGCTGGCGTCGGCCCTCATCGGCTGCAGCAACGATCCGTATTTCGAGTTTCCCGTGCAATCGGTCGTGCCGGGCTCGCTGCGGCAGGACGAGCCCAGCGGAGAGATCACCCCGCAGGCGATCGTCGAGATCCTCTCGGCGACGGACCTGCCCGTGGCGTTCTTCGGCGTTCCCGACCGGGGCTCGCAGGCGCTGATGATCCGGATCGAACAGAACCGCCCCTACGAGACCTTCGCAAACCCCGAACGCCAGTCCGTCACCATGCGTCACGGCATGATCACCGGCACCCGCGGTCTGAGCGGCGACCTGATGTCGTCCGAGGAAGAGGCGCTGCTGGCGCTGGTGCGGGGACGCCGCGCCGGTCAGGTCACCTATGTCCAGCGCTACCTCACGCCGGAGTCGGTGACCAAGGTCGTCACCTACCGCTGCGGCGTCGAGCCGGATGCCACGGTCGATATCGCGATTGGCCTCGTTCAGGACAGCGCGACCGAGATGGTCGCGGCCTGCGAGAGCCCCGATGGCCCGCCCTTCGTCGACTACTACAAGGTGTCGGGCAGCGGTGAGATCCTCGCCTCGCGGCAGTGGCTGGGCAAGAACCTCGGCTACGTCGCGATGCAGATGCTGCAGCGCTGAGCCGAAGGGCTCAGTGCAGCGGCAGGCGCCGGATCACCGTGGCCAGCATCAGTCGCAGATCGAAGCACAGGCTGCGCCGCCGGGCATAGATGAGATCGAGCCGCGCCTTGCGCGGCACGCAGCGCCGGCAATAGACCGCCTCGGTCTCTTCCTTGCTCCGGCAGCCCGCCAGCAGCCGCTCCTCGGTGCGGTGAAACGCCAGCGTCGCCAGCCCGGTCACCCCGGGGCGCGCTCTCAGCACCTCGGCATAGAGCTCGGGAAACATCTCGGTATAGCGGCGCAGCGGCGGACGCGGGCCGACAAAGCTGATATCTCCGCGCAGGATGTTCCAGAGCTGCGGCAGTTCGTCGAGGCGATAGCGCCGCAGAACCCGTCCGGTCGCGGTGATCCGGCTCGTCTTGTCACCGCCCGACACGCCGCTGTCCTGCGTGTCGCTTGTCATGGTGCGGAACTTCCAGAGCTGGAAGCCCTCGTCGGGCGTCTTCATGCGTTCGGAGAGATAGAGCACCGGCGCGCCATCGCGCCAGAGAATGAGAAGCGCGATGACCACGATCACCGGCAACAGGATGACGATCAGCACCGCCGCGAGACAGATGTCGACCCCACGCTTGGCAAAACTCAAAACACCCACTCCCTGGCCGCGCCCTTGCCCCCGTTGCGATCGGAAGGATCTTGCCTGTCTGGCCCGGGGATCTCTGAAACTGTCAAGTTGGCCTGTCCGAAGAGCAATTTCGAGGATAGAAGATTGTGTAGCATCGGGCCGAAGCGCTAAGAAGATCCGAGATACGACCAAAGGTTTTCCGAGGGACCCTGTATTGCCAAGACCACACATCATTCTCGCCGTTCTGCTGGCACTCGTGACCGCGGCGTGCTCGCAACTGCCGCGCGGCGCCGCGCTGCAGGCCGAGATCGTCAGCGAATACGACGTTGAAAACCCGACGTTCCAGGCGCTGAGAGTCACCCGCGCGAACCTGCCGATGATCGCAAGCTGGCCGCGCACCGGCTGGAAGAACGAATATCCCTGGCCCGGCACCTCGCAGGGGGCCAATTCCAGCGTAATCCAGACCGGCGACAAGCTCGATATCACGATCTGGGACAGCCAGGAGAACTCGCTGCTGGCCGGGGCCGCCGAGAAATCCGCGGCGCTGACCGGGGTCGAGGTCGGCCCGAACGGCGCGGTTTTCGTGCCCTATGTCGACGAGGTCTTCGTTCGCGGGCTGTCGCCGCAATCCGCCCGCGCCCGCATTCAGGAGAAGCTGATCCAGATCGCCCCGTCGGCGCAAGTTCAGCTCAGCCTGCAACAGGGGCGCAGCAACTCGATCGAACTGGTCGGCGGGGTGAGCCGCCCGGGCGCCTATCCGATGCCGTCCCGCAACTACAAGATCCTCGGGCTGATCGCCGATGGCGGCGGGGTCAGCCCTTCCCTCAACAACCCGCGGGTGCGCCTGCTGCGCGGCGGAACCACCTACGAGACCTCGGTCGAGGACCTGCTCGAGAACGGCACCCGCAACACGCTACTGATGCCGGGCGACACGGTCATCATCGAGGAAGACCGCAAGACCTTCTCGGCGATCGGGGCCTCGGGCGTCGAAGCGCTGATCGACTTCCCCAAGGACGAGCTCAGCGCCATCGAGTCGGTGGCTCTCATCGGCGGTCTCGCGGATAGCCGCGCCGATCCGCAGGGGGTGCTGGTCCTGCGCGAATACGACGTGCACCAGCTGCGCTCCGATGGCAGCGCCCCGAGGATGCAGCAGGTCGTCTTCGCCTTCGACCTGACCTCGGCCGACGGACTTTTCGCGGCGCGCAAGTTCCGCATCAACCCCGGCGACACCGTGCTTGCCACCGAGGCTCCGCTGAGCCAGGCCCGGACCCTGTTCTCGCTGATCGGCACCGCCTTCGGCCTGAGCCAGGACCTCAGCACGCTCGGCAACTGACGGGTCGAACCTTCTGACACAGCAAAGGGCGCATCCTCGGATGCGCCCTTTCTCATTTGTGCAGCCTCCGGCGAACCTGAGTCCGCCCATCGGCATCGAGGTCGGTCAGGTCACTTCTCGCCGGTGAGCGAGGCGAGGTAGGCATAGACGTCGGGCGCGCCTTCCCGCAGCTTGAAGGTCATGCCCGAGCGCGCGCCCTTGTCGTCGAGATAGTCCCGCAGGAAACCGGTCGGGTCCTGAACGTAGGCCTCGAACGAGGCCTCGTCCCAGACCAGCCCCTTCTCGCCGGCTTCCTCGATGGACTTCTTGTAGCGATAGTCCTCGACCGAGGCGGCCTCCCGGCCGATCACGCCGTAGAGGTTCGGCCCGGTCCGGCCGCCCTTCACGATGGTCGCGCCGGCATCGTCCACGATCATGTGGCAGGAGCGGCAGCGCTTGCCGAACAGGTTTTCGCCGGCGGCGGCATCGCCGGCCTCCTGAGCAACCGCGCTGCCCGCAAGAGTGACTGCGACGAGGGCCGTGGCTATCTTGAATTTCATGGAACTTGTCTCCCGTGACGTCTTTCCGGTCCAAGACCTAGCGCAGGGGAACCGAGCGCAACAATAGCGCGTCCCGTCACATGCGACGAAATGGCAGAGCCAGCTTGACGCCATCGGCGCGCCATTGGAAAGAAGGGCCATGACCGACCAGATCCCCGCATGGGTCGACGGCACGCTGAGGCCCGTCGACAAGCTCGAGGCCCATCTCAGGGGCCTGCGGCACAAGGCCATCTCGGTCTTCGTGCTGCGCGGCGACGCGGTGCTGATCCAGCGCCGGGCGCTTGGCAAGTATCACACGCCGGGTCTCTGGGCGAACACCTGCTGCACCCATCCGCACTGGGAGGAGAGCGCACTGCACTGCGCCGCCCGCCGCCTGCGCGAAGAGCTGGGGATCGACGGCATCCCGCTCGCGCCGCGCGGGCAGGTCGAATACCGCGCCGATGTCGGCGGCGGCATGATCGAACACGAGCTGGTCGATATCTTCGTCGGGCACGCCCCCGAAACGCTCGTGATCACGCCCAACCCGGATGAGGTCATGGACACCGCATGGGTGCCGCTTCACGAGTTGCATCGCCAGACCCGCGACGAGGCCGAGCGCTTCACCCCGTGGCTGCGGATCTACCTAGACCAGCATTCCGAGCAGATCCTCCCGGATCTCTGACCCTCAGCGCCGCTTGCGCAGGTAAACGTAGTAGGCGCCCGAGCCGCCGTGCCGGTTGTGGGCCTCCGAGACCTGAAGCACCGCCTGCGCCGCTGGCGGCAGGCGCAGCCACTGCGGCACCTGCGTCTTCAGCACGCCGCGCCGCCGTGGCATCGGATCGTGAGGGTCCTCGCGCATCCCCTTGCCGGTGATCACCAGCACCAGCCGCAGACCACGGGTCTGCGCGGTCAGGATAAAGCGGATCAGCTCGGGATGGGCCTGATCGATGGTCATGCCATGCAAGTCGATGCGCGCCTCGGGGACCAGCTTGCCGCGCTTCATCCGGGTAAAGGCCTTGGAATCCATCCGAACCGGATCGCGCGACAGCCGGTCCGACGTGGTGCCGAGAAAATCGTGATGCTCGGGCGCCGGTTGCGACCGGCTGCCAAGATCGAAGGCGGGCAGGGGGTCCTTGGGCGGCGCGGTCTTGCGCGGCGGGCGCTTTCCCTCGGCCTGCTCGGGATCGGGCAGGGGCCTCTGGCCGGGCAGACGCTCGGCGGACCGGGCCACCTGCTGCCACAGCTCAAGCTCCTCGGGTCGCAGCCGCCGCTTTCTCATAGCACCGATTCCGGCAGCAGCGCATAGGCGCGCTGGATCGGCAGCAGCACCACGAGACGGCCCGGGTCCATGATCTCGCCCGCCCGGCGGCCCGCCGCATCGCCGGTGCCGAAGAAGATATCGGCCCGCTGCGCGCCCTTGATCGCCGAGCCTGTATCCTGCGCGATCATCAGCCGGTGCAACGGCTCGGCGCCGGCCTTCTCGATCCAGACCGGCGCGCCGAGCGGAGTGTAGGCGGGATCGACCGCGATGCTGCGCATCTTGGTGATCGAGCGGTTCATGGCCCCGAGCGGTCCGCGCTCGGCGGGCACTTCGCTGACCTCGCGGAAGAACACGTAGGAGGGGTTGTGGTAGAGCAGGTCCTCGCCGTCGAACGGATTGCTGCGCACCCAGTTCTTGATCACCTGCGCCGAAACCTGATGCGGATCGAAGGTGCCGCGGCGGATCAGTTCCTTGCCGATGGACCGGTAGGGATGGCCGTTGGCGCCGCCATAGCCCACGCGCAAATGCCGCCCGTCGGGGAGGCGGACGCGGCCCGAGCCCTGCACCTGGAGGAAGAACAGCTCGACCGGATCGTCGACCCACGCGATCTCGAGCCCACGATTCTGCATCACGTCGCTCGAGAGGATCTCGCGCCGGTCGAGCCACGGCCGGATCTCGGCCGCCTCCGGCGGCATCCGGTAGATCGGGTAGCGATAGCGCGGTGTCTCGGTCAGCGATCCGTCAAGCTCGGGCTCGAAATAGCCGGTGAACAGACCGTCATTGCCATCCGAGATCAGCACCGGGCGGAAGAACAGCTCGAAGAAATCCTTCGCGTCCCCGGTCTCGCGCGCCACGGCGCAGAGGTTGCGCCAGTCGGGTTCGTCGAGGTCGCCGCAGGTCTCCAGAAATACCGAAAGGGCGGCGGAGTGATCGTCCGCCGCCCAGCCGTCGAGATCCGAGAACTCGAGAATCCGGTATGTGGTGTCTGTATCCGCCGCGCTCATGGTGCCTGCCAGTGCCATGCCGGCGAGGATCGCGGCACGGATCGCCTGTCGCATTATTCGTCGGTCGCGACCAGCTGCCAGTTGGGATCGTCGCTGCCCATGCGCCGGGCATAGGTCCAGACGTCCTTCTGGCGCTTCACCGCGGTCGGGCTGCCCTCGATCACCTCGCCGGCGGCGTTCTTCACCACCGAGGTCAGCTCGCCGACATATTTCACCGTGATCTCGGCCAGACGCTCGCTGTCGTCGAAGGTCGCATCGACCAGCGACAGCTCGCGCACGCCGACGAACTGCGCCTCGATGCTGAGGCCCTGCTGGGCGCGCTGTTCGATCACTTCGCTGAAGCTCTCGTAGATTTCGTCCGACAGGAACGGCTTGAGATCCTCGATCTCGCCATTGTCGAAGCCCATCAGGATCATCTCGTAGGCGCCGCGCGCGCCCGAAAGGAACTCGCCCACGCCGAAGGACGGCTCGGCACGCTTCATTTTGGCCAGCGCCTCGGCGGCGGGGCTGTTTTCGGGAACGTGATCGATGATATCGTGATCGGGACCCCCTTCGATGACCTCGAAGTCGCGCGCGGTGTCATCGCGGCGGCTGGGCGAGGGGGCCTCTGGCTTCTCGAAACCGTCGCGGGTTCCCAGAACGCTGCGCAACCGCAGGATCAGGAAAATCGCGATCCCGGCAAGGACCAGAAGCTGGACGATCGGCGTATTCATCGGCACCTCATGCGCGCAAACGTGGAAGTTTCGTCGTTGCAATCCTATGTAGGGGCTGGGTCCCGGCAAGTCTACCGGCGCCAAACCGCAAGGGAGACCGCATATGTGGCTTTTTCTGGCATTTCTGCTCGTGCCGCTGATCGAAATCGGACTGTTCATCCAAGTCGGAGGGCTGATCGGCCTGTTTCCGACGCTCGCCATCGTCGTCATCACCGCGGTGATCGGCACCTGGCTGGTGCGCTCGCAGGGGCTCCGGGCGATGGGCGATCTGCAGGGCTCATTCTCGCGGCTCGAGGATCCGACCACGCCGCTGGCGCATGGGGCGATGATCCTGCTCGCCGGCGCGCTGCTGCTGACGCCGGGCTTTTTCACCGACGCCGTCGGCTTTGCGCTGCTGACCCCGGCTTTCCGCAAGATGGTGCTGAACCAGATCTCGCGCCGCGTGCGGGTGACCCGCTTCGAGATGGGCAACCGTCCGGGGCCGCAACCCGGACCACGCCCCGGTCCCCGGCCCGATCCGCGTCAGGCGCCGCAGCGTCCCGCGGAAGGCGAGGTCATTGACGGCGAATTTACGGAACTGGGGCAAGACAAGAAGCCAAATCACCCCGGGTCTGGCTGGACGAAGCATTGAGGCACCGACACGGGGCTGCTATTGCATACCCAAACCAGTTTCGAGGAGTGAGACGTCATGGCAGAAGAAGCCACCCAGAACGGTGAGGCCGCTGCGCAGCAAGCGCCGGTGAAGATGAACATTCTCGCACAGTTCGTGCGCGACCTGTCGTTCGAGAACATCCTTGCCCAGAAGGGCAGCAACGGCGAAGTTCAGCCCGACGTTCAGGTTCAGGTGAACCTCGACGCCAAGAAGCGCTCGGCCGACAACCAGTACGAGGTCATCCTCAAGCTGAAGGTCGAGTCGAAGTCCAAGGGCAGCGACGCGATGCTGTTCATCCTCGAGATGGACTATGCCGGCGTGTTCCACATCGAGAACGTCCCGGAAGAGCAGCTGCACCCGTTCCTGCTGATCGAGTGCCCGCGCATGATCTTCCCGTTCGCGCGCCGCATCGTGTCCGACGTGACCCGCGACGGTGGCTTCCCGCCACTGAACCTCGAGATGATCGACTTCGTCGCGCTCTATCGCAACGAGATCGCGCGCCGCCGGCAGGCTGCGGCCAGCGGCGAGCAGAAGCTCGACGCCTGATCTCTCAGCCGCGCGACCAGAGCGCGGCATCCCCGAGTTTCTCGACAAAGGCGGCGTGAGCCGCCTTTTCTTCGTCGGTGATCCGGGGCGCGAGCGGTTCGGGCCGGCGCTGCGGGCGCCAGTTGTCTTCGCCACCATCGTCGCCGCCCTGACGCACCGGGCTGAGCACCAGATCGGGCTGCTTGCCGCCGATCAGCTCGAGATAGACATCCGCGAGGATTTCACTGTCGAGCAGCGCGCCGTGCAGCGTCCGCGACGCGTTGTCGATGCCGAACCGACGGCACAGCGCGTCGAGCGAGGCCGGCGAGCCGGGAAACTTGCGCCGCGCGATGGCCAGCGTGTCGATAGCGCAATCCTTCGGCAGGAGAGGGCGCTTTGCCCAGCCCAGCTCGGCGTTGAGGAATTTCACGTCGAACGTCGCGTTGTGGATCACCAGCTTCGAGTCGCCGATGAATTCGAGAAAATCATCAACGATCTGCGCGAAAAGCGGTTTGTCGCGCAGGAAATCGTCGCCCAGCCCGTGCACCTCGAACGCCTCCTGCGGCATCGAGCGTTCGGGATTGATATACTGGTGGTAGGTGTTGCCGGTGGGCACGTGATTGTAGAGTTCCACCGCCCCGATCTCGACGATGCGGTCGCCGGTTTCCGGCTCGAAGCCGGTGGTTTCGGTGTCGAGTACGATCTCACGCATGTCGGCGCCTTTCGATATCCTGCATCACAGCCTGCACCTGAGCCTCGGCGTGCTCAAGCGTGTCGGTTTCGATGACATAATCCGCCCGGGCACATTTTTCATCGTTGGGCATCTGCCGCGCGAGGATCCGCTCGAGATCCTCGGCGTTCATGCTGCCGCGCGCCAGAACCCGCGCGCGTTGCAGCTCGGGCGGGATCGACACGCACGCCACCGCATCCATCTCGGCCTCGCCGCCGGTCTCGAAAAGCAGCGGCACGTCGAGCACGACGATCCGGTCGGGATGCGCGGCGATGAAATCGGCGCGGTCTTTCTGCACCAGCGGGTGCACGATGGACTCGATCCGGGGCAGGGCGGTCGGATCATCCGCGATGATCTCGCGAAGACGCGCGCGCGAGATCGCGCCGTCCTCGATCGCGCCGGGAAAAACGTCCTGCATCGGCGCGACCGCGGCGCCGCCTCCGGAATAAAGCCGATGCACCGCCGCGTCCGCATCCCACACGGCGCAGCCCTGCTCGGCGAAAAAGCCCGCCGTGGTCGATTTCCCCATGCCGATCGAGCCGGTGAGGCCGAGAATGAAGCGCATCACAGGATCGCCGCGCGGGTCGCGTCGTCGACCGCGGGGCGCTGACCGAACCAGCGCTCGAAACCGGGCACCGCCTGATGGATCAGCATCCCCAGACCGTCGACGCAGGTGCAGCCCTGCGCGCGCGCGACCTTCAGAAGCCGCGTCTCGAGCGGGGCGTAGACCAGATCCGTCACCACCGTTCCCGCGCGAAGCCCGTCGAGCGGCACGCGCAGCTCGGGCTTGCCGACCATGCCGAGCGAGGTGGAGTTCACCACGAGCGCCGCGTCCGCCATCGCATTTCCCGCCTGCACCCATTCGACGACGCGGATGCGCGCGCCGAAGTCCTCGCGCAGTTGCTCGGCACGGTCGCGGGTGCGGTTCGAGATGCGGATTTCGGGCACGCCGACCTCGAGCAGCGAGGCGATCACCGCCCGCGCGGCCCCGCCGGCGCCCAAAACCATCGCCGGGCCCGCCGTCGGATCCCATTCGGGTGCACCCTGGCGCAGGTTCTCGATGAAGCCGTAGCCGTCGGTGTTGTCGGCGTGGATCTTGCCGTCCTTGCGGAAGATGATGGTGTTCGCCGCACCGATCAGCGTCGCCCGGTCCGAGACCAGGTCCGCGATCTCCATCACCTTTTCCTTATGCGGAATGGTGACGTTGACGCCGACGAAGCCCAGATCGGGCAGGGTGCGGAACGCGGCCTCGAGCTTTTCGGGCGCGATGTCCATCGGAATATAATGCCCGCGAAGCCCATATGTCCTGAGCCAGTGGCCATGCAGCAGCGGCGAGCGGGAATGCGCGACCGGGTGTCCGATGACCCCGGCCAGTGGAATTCGCGTGTCGGTCATGCGGCGATGATCTCCCGGACCTGCAGAAAGGCGATAAGTTCGAGCAGGGGCAGCCCGAGAATGGTGAAATGATCGCCCTCGATGCGGGCGAAGAGGCGCACGCCTTCTTCCTCGAGCTTGTAGCCGCCGACCGAGTGGCGAACGCTCTCCCAGTTCCGGGCGATGTAATCGTCGAGATAGGCATCCGAAAAGTCGCGCATCACCAGCCGCGCGACCCCCACATGACGCCAGACCGGCTCGCCATCCTGATAGATCACGGCGCCGGAATAGAGGTGATGCCGTTCGCCGCGCAGCCGGATCAGCTGGTCTCGGCACGCCTGAGGCGTTTCGGGCTTGGCGAACACCTCTTTTCCGAGCGCGAGGACCTGATCGCAGCCCAGAACGAAGGCGCCGGGGTTCTTCTGAGACACGCGACGCGCCTTATACTCCGACAGCGCGTCCGCCACATCGCGCGGAGAGGCCCCCTCGGCCTCCAGTGAGTCGCGGATGGCGGATTCATCGACTCGCGCGGGCTCGATTCGGTGCGGAACCGCCGCTTTCCGAAGCAGCTCGGCCCGGATTTCGGACCCGGAGGCCAGGATGAACGGCAGAGTCATGTGGAAAAACCTGTCGAGATCTTTGGGGTCTTGTCGGGGGATGGTTCTGAGGAAAATCGCTCAGACATGCAAGCACGGGGAAAACTCGGGCGTTTCACGGCGCGCCGGGGTGATTCCTGAGTCTGTGGGCATGGATAACTCCCCACTGGGGATGGCCCCGACGCTCCCCCGCCTTTACAGAAGTTGTCCCACGACTGTATGTTTCATTCAAGCCCATGTTTACGAACGATAATTCCGGTTAATTTCTACTTAGACCAAAATAGTCCCACAATCTTATCCACAGGCTGTGCGAACCGGGAAAACTCTGAGAGAACTCAATAATCCACCGGACTCGAGGGGGCCTAAACCAAAATCATCCTTTCTCTTTCTTTCTTGAGATAAGGGAGGCCCCGCCTCCGGACCCGCGATCTCTCAGCAAGATTGACTCATCGCGCCGTGATGACTAAATCCGACTCCGACGCCCGTTCGGGCTGATCACTTCCCAGCCAAAGACAGTTTTGAGGCCGACGACCACGCACGGCCCGAAAGGATTCAGCATGAGCAGCGAAACGCTCAACCTCTCTGACCTGAAGGCGCAGAGCCCCAAGGATCTGCTCTCGATGGCCGAAGAGCTCGAGATCGAGAACGCCTCGACCATGCGCAAGGGCGAGATGATGTTCCAGATCCTGCGCGAGCGGGCAGATGAAGGCTGGGAAGTCTGCGGTGACGGCGTTCTCGAGGTTCTCCAGGACGGTTTCGGCTTCCTGCGCTCCCCGGAAGCGAACTATCTCCCCGGTCCAGACGACATCTACGTGTCGCCCGAGATGATCCGGAAGTATTCGCTGCGCACCGGTGACACCATCGAAGGCGAAATCCGCGCGCCCGACAACGAAGAACGCTATTTCGCGCTGGTCGATGTCTCGAAGATCAACTTCGAAGATCCCGAGCGCGCCCGCCACAAGGTCGCCTTCGACAACCTCACGCCGCTCTATCCCGACGAGCGCCTGAAGCTCGAGATCGAGGATCCGACCATCAAGGATCGCTCCGCCCGGATCATCGACCTCGTGTGCCCGATCGGGAAGGGGCAGCGCTCGCTGATCGTGGCGCCGCCGCGGACCGGTAAGACGGTTCTGCTGCAGAATATCGCCACTTCGATCGAGAGAAACCACCCCGAGTGTTTCCTGATCGTCCTGCTGATCGACGAACGCCCCGAGGAAGTCACCGACATGCAACGGTCCGTGAAGGGCGAAGTGGTCTCCTCGACCTTCGATGAACCGGCGACGCGCCACGTGGCGGTGTCGGAAATGGTCATCGAAAAAGCCAAGCGCCTGGTCGAACACAAGCGAGATGTTGTGATCCTTCTCGATTCGATCACAAGACTTGGCCGCGCGTTCAACACTGTCGTGCCGTCGTCGGGCAAGGTTCTGACCGGTGGTGTCGACGCGAACGCGCTGCAGCGGCCGAAGCGGTTCTTCGGTGCGGCACGGAACATCGAGGAAGGTGGCTCGCTCACCATCATCGCGACCGCGCTGATCGACACCGGCAGCCGCATGGACGAGGTGATCTTCGAAGAATTCAAGGGCACGGGCAACTCCGAGGTCGTTCTGGATCGCAAGATCTCGGACAAGCGGGTGTTCCCGGCGATCGACATTCTTAAGTCGGGCACCCGGAAAGAGGATCTGCTCATCGACAAGGTCGATCTGCAGAAAACCTTCGTGCTGCGTCGGATCCTCAACCCGATGGGCACCACCGACGCCATCGAATTCCTGCTGTCGAAACTCAAGCAGACCAAGACGAACTCGGAATTCTTCGACTCGATGAACAGCTGATGCCGGCCGGGAGGCAGGTTTGGACACCATTTTTGCGCTTGCAAGTGCGCCAGGGAAAGCCGGCGTAGCGGTCATCCGCGTTTCCGGCCCGTCCGCCTGGGCGGCTGCGGAGCAATTGGCGGGGGCGTTGCCGAAACCGCGCGAAGCGGTTCTGCGTCGGTTGAAGGACCGAGCGGGTCAGGTGCTCGACGAGGCGCTGGTTCTGCTGTTTGCCAAGGGCGCAAGCTTCACCGGCGAGGCGGTCGCCGAGTTCCATGTTCACGGCAGCGTCGCTATTCAACGCGCGGTGTTGCGGGAGCTTGAAGACATGGATGGCCTGCGCATGGCGGAGGCCGGCGAATTCACCCGCCGCGCGCTTGAAAATGATCGCCTCGATCTCACCCAGGTTGAAGCTCTGGCGGATCTCATCGAGTCCGAGACCGAGAGCCAGCGGATCCAGGCGCTGCGCGTTTTCGCCGGTGCTCTGGGCGAGCGCGTCGAGGCGTGGCGTCGCGATCTCGTTCACGCGGCCTCTTTGCTCGAGGTCACCATCGATTTTGCAGACGAAGAGGTGCCAGTCGACGTTTCTGGCGAGGTGCAGGAGGTCCTGCAGAGCGTGATCGTCGGACTGGATCGCGAGATTCGCGGCATGGACGGCGCAGAGCGTATTCGTACCGGCTTTGAAGTTGCGATCGTGGGCGCGCCGAACGTCGGAAAGTCTAGCCTGCTCAATGCCTTGGCTGGTCGCGACGCGGCAATCACCTCCGAGGTCGCAGGCACCACGCGCGACGTGATCGAGGTGCGTATGGACATTGCCGGGCTGCCGGTGACCCTCTTGGATACGGCGGGGCTGCGCGAAACGCAGGATCCGGTCGAACAAATCGGCATCGCGCGGGCGCGGGATCGCGCAATGACCTCTGACCTTCGCGTGATCCTGAGCGATGAACGCGGGATGCCGGATTTCGAAGCGTTGGACGGTGACATCGTGCTGCGCTCGAAGGCGGACATGTCCGGCGAGGCCGGTGGAATCTCGGCCAAGACCGGGCAGGGGCTTGATGATCTGATTGCCCAGATTGGCGCGCACCTTTCCGAAAAGGTACAGGCCGCGGGCCTTGCCACGCGGGAACGACATCGGGTTGCGTTTCTTGAGGGCCGGATAGCGCTCGACGAGGCGAATTCACTTTTGGTGCGCGGTCCTGACAGCTACGATCTGGCGGCAGAGGAAATCCGGGCGGCAATCCGCGCGCTCGAACTTTTGATCGGTCGCATCGATGTTGAGAATCTGCTAGACGAGATTTTCTCAAGCTTCTGCATCGGTAAGTGAGGAGTGTTTCACGTGAAACATCGTGATTTCGACGTTGTCGTCGTGGGCGGCGGACATGCTGGGGCGGATGCCGCTTCGGCCTCTGCGCGCATGGGCGCCAAAACCGCACTGGTCACGCTGACCGAGGCAGGGATCGGCGTGATGTCCTGCAACCCGGCAATCGGCGGGCTTGGGAAGGGGCATCTCGTTCGCGAAATCGATGCGCTCGACGGGGTCATGGGCCGTGCCGCGGATCAAGCGGGCATCCAGTACCGCCTTTTGAATCGCCGTAAGGGGCCCGCGGTACAGGGCCCCCGCGCCCAGGCAGATCGCAAACTCTATCGCGAAGCGATGCTGCGCGAGATGAAAGCAACTCCGAATCTCAGCATCATCGCCGGGGAAGTCGTCGACCTGATGATGTCCGGCGATACGGTCGAGGGCGTGGTGCTCGAAGATGGCTCAGAGCTTCGCTGCGGTGCCGTGGTGTTGACCACCGGCACCTTCCTGCGTGGCGTGATTCATATCGGCGACAAACGCCGCCCCGGCGGACGGATGGGGGATCGCCCGTCCGTCAGGCTTGCGGAGCGCATCGACCATTTCGGTCTTGAACTCGGACGTCTCAAAACCGGCACGCCGCCGCGTCTGGATGGCCGCACGGTCGACTGGACGGAGCTTGAAGAACAGCCGGGCGACGAAGACCCGGTGCTGTTCTCGTTCCTGTCCAAGGCCCCGGCCGCGCGCCAGATCAGCTGTGGCATCACCCATACCAACGAACGTACGCACGCGATCATTCGAGATAATCTCGACCGTTCCGCGATGTATGGCGGTCATATCGAGGGGGTCGGCCCTAGGTATTGCCCGTCGATCGAGGACAAGGTCGTTCGGTTTGCCGACAAAACCTCTCATCAGATCTTTCTCGAGCCCGAGGGCCTGGACGATCACACCATCTACCCGAACGGCATTTCCACGTCGCTTCCGGAAGAGGTGCAGCTCGATTACGTGCGGTCGATCTTCGGTCTCGAGCGCGCCGAGATCCTGCAGCCGGGCTACGCGATCGAGTATGATTTCGTCGATCCGCGCTCGCTCGACCTCCGCCTTGCCGTGCGCAATGTCGGCGGGCTCTTTCTCGCGGGGCAGATCAACGGCACTACGGGCTACGAAGAAGCCGCGGCACAGGGTCTTGTCGCCGGTATGAACGCCGCGATGGAGTCTCTGGGGAAGGGGAGCGTGCATTTCGGGCGCGCCGAATCCTATATTGGTGTGATGATCGATGACCTGACGACGCGGGGTGTGAGCGAGCCCTATCGCATGTTCACCTCGCGTGCGGAGTTCCGTCTCTCTCTGCGCGCCGACAACGCCGACCAGCGCCTGACGCCGCGCGCCATCGAACTGGGGTGTGTCTCGGAAGAGCGTCGGGTTGCGTTTACTGAGAAGCTTGAGAAGCTGACCGCCGGTCGCGATCTTCTGGAATCGCGCCAGTTCTCGCCCAAGGAGTTGACACCGATGGGGATTCAGGTCTCTTCGGATGGTCAGAAGCGCAACGGGTTTCAACTTCTCGCGTTCCCGGACGTCTTACTGAAGACACTCGCAGCGGGAGAACCTGCATTTGATGCCGTTGAGCCGGAGATTGCTCAGCAGCTCGAGCGCGACGCACTCTATGCCAACTACATCGCGCGTCAGCAGAAGGATGTCGACGCGCTTCGCCGTGACGAGGCGCTGACGATCCCGAATGGGTTTGATTTCGCTGGCGTCGAGGGGCTTTCGCACGAACTGAAGCACAAGCTGTCTCTCGCCCGTCCCGAGAACCTCGCCCAGGCGGCGAAGGTCGATGGCATGACGCCGGCCGCGCTGTCGCTCCTGCTCCTTCGGCTTCGTCGTCATGGTCAGGCGAAATCCGCATGAGCCTTCTTGATGCGCGCCTGCCGGGCCTCGATGTTTCACGTGAAACACAAGAGCGGCTGCATCACTTCGCGTCGATGCTCGAGAAATGGTCGCCGAAGATCAACCTCGTGGCGAAGAGCACGCTGGCCGATGGCTGGAACCGCCATATCATCGATTCCGCGCAGGTGTTCGAACTTCGCAATAAAGATGAAGGCTTTTGGGCGGATCTCGGGGCAGGGGGCGGCTTTCCCGGTCTCGTGGTGGCAATTCTCGCGCATGAACTTGCACCCAAGCTCAAGGTTGCGCTGGTCGAGTCCGATCAGCGCAAAGCCGTGTTTCTCCGCTCCGTTCTGCGCGAAACCGGCGTCAGCGCTGACGTAAAAGTTGCGCGGATCGAGCAGCTTGCGCCTCTTGAGGCAGATATCCTGAGCGCACGCGCCCTTGCGGATCTTCCCAAACTTTTGAGTTTTTCGAAGCGCCACCTCGCACCAGACGGGCAGAGCGTGTTCCTGAAGGGCGCCACTTGGCAAGATGAAGTCGCCGAGGCACGGAAATCGTGGAACTTCCACGTCGTACAGCGTACAAGCATCACAGATCCAAATGCAGTCGTCCTGACCATCGGAGAGCTGACACATGTCTGATCCGTCGCGGCCCCGCGCCCCCAAGATCATCGCTATCGCCAACCAGAAAGGCGGCGTCGGAAAGACCACGACGACGATCAATCTTGGCGCCGCGTTGGCGGAAAAGGGACTAAGGGTGCTGGTGGTTGACCTTGATCCGCAGGGGAACTCGTCGACCGGCCTCGGGATCGAGCCCGACGATCGCCAGTATACCAGTTACGACCTTCTGCTCGATGATGTCGCGCTCGAGGACGCGATTCTCGCAACGGATCAGGAAAATCTTCACCTGATTCCGGCGACGGTCGATCTTAGCTCGGCGGATATCGAACTTGTATCGAATGAGAAGCGCAGCTTTCTCCTGCACGGCGCCCTGCGCCAGCCCGAGATCGAGCAGTTCGGCTTCGATTACGTCCTGATCGACTGCCCGCCCTCGCTCAACCTGCTGACGGTCAACGCCATGGTGGCCGCGCATTCGGTGCTCGTCCCGCTGCAGAGCGAATTTTTCGCGCTGGAAGGTCTGTCGCAACTGATGCTGACCGTGCGCGAAATCCGCCAGAGCGCCAATCCCGACCTTCGGATCGAAGGCGTGTTGCTCACCATGTACGACGCACGCAACAACCTGTCGCGGCAGGTCGAGGATGACGCGCGCGACAACCTCGGGGATCTGGTGTTTTCGACCGTTATTCCGCGCAACGTTCGTGTCAGTGAGGCGCCGTCCTACGCGATGTCGGTGCTCACCTATGACAGCCAATCGAAAGGCGCCGCCGCCTATCGAGAGCTTGCCGACGAGTTGCTGCGCAAGGACGCGCGGCTCGCCGCCTGAGACCAGAAAACAAGAAAGAGCAGAGATGGCAGAGAAGAAGGAAGCACGCCGGGGTCTGGGGCGCGGGTTGTCCGCGCTGATGTCGGATGTCGATATTGCACCTGCCCGCGAGCAGGAAAGCATGACGCCGAAGACCCCGGACCGCATGGTCCCAATCGAAAGCCTGGTCCCGAACAAGGACCAGCCCCGCAGAACTTTCACCCCCGAACAGCTGCATGAGCTGTCCGAGTCGATCAAGACCAAGGGCATCATCCAGCCGATCATCGTGCGCCCGGCACCGGGCGCCGAGGGCAAGTTCGAGATTGTCGCCGGCGAACGCCGCTGGCGCGCCGCGCAGATGGCCAAGCAGCACGAGGTTCCGGTCCTCGTGCGCGAGCTCGACGATCAGGAAACGCTCGAGATCGCCATCATCGAGAACATCCAGCGCGCCGATCTGAACGCGATCGAAGAGGCGGCTGGCTACAAGGCGCTGATGTTCCGCTTTGGCCACACGCAGGAGAAGATCGCCGAGGCGCTTGGCAAGAGCCGCAGCCACATCGCGAACCTTCTGCGTCTGTTGAACCTGCCCGACAGCGTTCAGGACTACGTGCGCAACGGAGATCTGAGTGCCGGCCACGCGCGCACCCTGGTGACCGCGGAAAACCCTGACGCCATCGCGCGCGAGATCATGGCGAAGAAACTGTCCGTTCGGCAGGCAGAGGCTCTGGTGCGCACCGCGTCAGAGCCGAAACGCCCCAAGGTCTCGACTGCGGCGCCGCAAGCGGTCGAGAAAGACGCCGACACGCGCGCGCTCGAGGGTGACCTGTCGGCAGCGCTTGGCATGAAGGTGTCAGTGGCGCACAAGCCGGGCACCGAGGGAGGCAAGCTCACCATCTCTTACGAGAGCCTCGAAGAGCTCGATACGCTCTGCATGATCCTCAGCGCTTCGCGCTGAGAGACGGCAGGCAAAATACAGATAAGCCCCGGGCCGAAAGGCGCCGGGGCTTTTTTCGTCTCTGACAAAGGGAAAAGGCGGTCAGAGAAGCTCTGCGGTCAGCGTATTGAGGAGCAGGCGGCCCTGTTGCGTGGCCCCGAAGCGGCCCTCGGCGCGCCAGATCAGGCCGAGATCGACGAGTGGGTCGAGATTGAGCGCTTCGGCGCGCGCGGGGTCAATCTCCCGGGCACGGTCCAGATCTAGACCCTCGCTCAGACGAAGCCCCATCATAAGGTATTCAGCCCAGACATCTTGCGTCGCCAGACGCTCAATCTCGAGGTCGCCAGAGCCGGCCTCGGCGGCCTTGATCCAGTCGCCGGGCGCACGGCGTGCCACGGTGGCGCTGCGTTGCCCGTTCACCGTCACCCGACCATGCGCACCGGGGCCGATGCCGACGTAATCGCCTCCGCGCCAATAGACGAGATTGTGGCGGGATTCATCGCCGGGCCCGGCGTGGTTCGAGACTTCGTAGGCCGGTTTTCCGGCAGCTTCGCAGATCTCTTGCGTGGCGAGGTACAGGTCGGCTCCGAGATCCTCGCTCGGCAGATCGCGCAGCTTTCCGGCCTGTGCGCGATCCCAGAAGGCAGTGCCTTCCTCGATGGTCAGCTGGTAGAGCGACAGGTGATCGGCAGCGAGGTCGAGCGCCTCGCGCAGTTCGACCTCCCAGTCGGTAAGGCTCTGGCCCTGCCGACCATAGATCAGATCGAAATTGACCCTGTTGAAGGTTGATTTGGCGATGTCGAGCGCCCCCACCGCATCGTCCACGTCGTGCAAGCGACCGAGGCGGCGCAGGTCGTCGGGCCGCAGCGCCTGAACCCCGAGCGAGACCCGGTTGACGCCCGCCATGGCGAAGCCTTCGAACTTGTTGATCTCGACCGAGCGGGGATTGGCCTCGAGGGTGATCTCGATGTCGTTGGCCCAGGCCCAGTGATCGCGCGAGGCATCGAGCACCGCGCGCACCGTCTCGGGGGCCATCAGCGAGGGCGTGCCGCCGCCGAAATAGATCGAGCGCAGAACCCGCCCCTCGGTCTGGCGACCGTAGCGGACGAGCTCGCTGACCAGCGCGGCGGCCCAGCGGGTTTGATCCACGTGCGACACGACATGGCTGTTGAAGTCGCAATAGGGGCACTTGGCCTCGCAGAACGGCCAGTGCACGTAGAGGCCGAAGCCGCCGTCTCGCCAGGTCTCAGCCAAAACAGCCCGTCACGAACTTGGCGAAGGCATCGGCGCGGTGGCTGATCTTGTTCTTCTCCCAGCGATCCATCTCGCCGAAGGTGATGTCATAGCCCTGCGGCTCGAACACGGGGTCGTATCCATGGCCCTGTTCGCCGCGCATCGGCCAGACCACGCGGCCTTCCATCACGCCGGGGAACACCTCGTCATGGCCGTCGGGCCAGGCCAGCACCAGCGTGCAGCAGAAGCGCGCGGTCCAGGGCTCGGGCTTGCCCGACGCGGTCAGCTCGTCATGGGCGCGGGTCATCGCCATGACGAAGTCGCGGCCATTGCCGGTCTCGGCCCAGTCCGCGGTGTAGACGCCGGGCGCACCGTCGATCGCGTCGATCGCGATGCCGCTGTCATCGGAAAGCGCGGGCAGGCCGGTGGCCTTGGCCGCGGCATGGGCCTTGATGCGGGCGTTCTCGACGAAGGTGGTGCCGGTCTCTTCCGGCTCGGGCAGATCCATCTCGGCGGCGCCGACCACCTCGACCCCGTAGGGCTTGAGAAGATCGGTGATCTCCTCGAGCTTGCCGCGGTTGTGGGTCGCGACGAGAAGCTTTGTCCCCTCGAACTTGCGGGTCATGCCGTTGCTGCCTTCTGTGCCTCGACAAGCTGCGCCACGCCGGCTTCCGCGAGGTCGAGCAGCTGGCCCATCTGGTCGCGCGAGAAGGTCGCGCCCTCGGCCGACATCTGCACCTCGATCAGCTGGCCATCGCCGCGCAGGATGAAGTTGCCGTCGACGCCGGCTTCGCTGTCCTCGGGATAGTCGAGATCGAGCACCGGCTGGCCGGCATAGATGCCGCAGCTCACCGCCGCGACCGGCGAGATCAGAGGGTCGGTGATCACGTCTCCGGCTTTCATCAGCTTGTTGACCGCGAGGCGCAGCGCCACCCAGCCGCCGGTGATCGCGGCGCAGCGGGTGCCGCCGTCGGCCTGGATCACGTCGCAATCGATGCTGATCTGGCGCTCGCCAAGCGCGACGCGGTCGACACCGGCGCGCAGGCTGCGGCCGATCAGGCGCTGGATTTCCACGGTGCGGCCGCCCTGCTTGCCGGTGGTGGCCTCGCGGCGCATCCGCGAGCCGGTGGAGCGCGGCAGCATCCCGTATTCGGCGGTGACCCAGCCAAGGCCGGAGCCCTTGATGAAGGGCGGGACGCGCGGCTCGAGCGAGGCGGTGCAGATGACATGCGTGTCCCCCATCTTGATCAGGCAGGACCCTTCGGCATGTTTCGTGACGCCCGTTTCGATTGAAACGGGGCGCATTTCGCTTAAATCTCGTCCTGACGGTCTCATGAAAGTCCCTTTCTCGGTTGCGCCCGGGATACTGGTGCCCCGCTATCCCCGCAACCCCGATTGACGGCGCCGAAAGGGGGCTTTTAATGGCCCGAGGACGCGGAGAGGCACGGATGAAAGAGGGCAACAAGCTCTTCGATGAAATGAACGATCGCTCGCGCGAGGTGTTCCGCAAGGTCGTCGAGAGCTACCTCGAATTCGGCGAACCGGTGGGCTCGCGCACGCTCACGCGGTCGCTGAGCGAGAAGGTCTCGGCGGCGACGATCCGCAACGTGATGCAGGACCTCGAGTATCTCGGCCTGCTCGACAGCCCGCATGTGAGCGCCGGACGGATCCCGACGCAGCTCGGCCTGCGGATGTTCGTCGACGGGCTGCTCGAGGTGCGCGACCTCGATCTTTCGGACCGCGAGAAGCTCGACGCGACGCTCGGGCCGGGCGGCGACGACGTGGGCGGCATCCTCGACCGGGTCGGCTCGGCGCTGTCGGGGGTGACCCATGGCGCGTCGCTGGTGCTGACACCGAAGCACGAGGCGCCGATCAAGCATATCGAGTTCGTCAGCCTCGGGCATGACCGGGCGCTGGTGGTGCTGGTGTTCGGCGATGGCCATGTCGAGAACCGGCTGTTCCGTCCGCCGCCCGGCCAGACCCCAAGCTCGATGCGAGAGGCTGCGAACTTCCTCAACGCGCTGATCGAGGGCAAGACGCTGTCGGAGCTGCGCGGCGTGATGGCCGAGGAGATCAAGCGCCGGCGGCGCGAGATCGACACGCTGGCCGCCGATCTGATCGAGGCGGGCATCGCCACGTGGGAGAGCGATGCGGACAATTCCGCGCGTCTGATCGTGCGCGGACGGGCGAATCTGCTTGGCACCGAGGCCGAGACCGAGGAGCTCGACCGCATCCGCAGCCTGTTCGACGATCTCGAACGCAAACGCGACATTGCCGAATTTCTGGAACTCGCCGAAACCGGCGACGGGGTGCGCATTTTTATCGGCTCGGAGAACAAACTTTTCTCACTTTCGGGTTCCTCTCTGGTGGTGTCTCCCTATATGAACGCGGATCGTAAGATCATCGGCGCGGTGGGCGTGATCGGCCCGACGCGCCTCAACTACGGCCGGATCGTCCCGATCGTGGATTACACGGCACAGCTGGTCGGCAAGCTGATTGCCGAGCGGAGCTAGAGGTGAAGAATGGCAGACCCGAAGAACGACGAGTTTCTCGATGACATCGAAGCCGCCGAGGCCGAGGCCTATGCGGACGAGGCCGAGGAGATCGACACCGAGGCAGCGGAAATCGATGCGCTGCGCGCCGAGCGCGACGAGTTCAAGGACCGGTTCATGCGGGCGCTGGCGGATGCCGAGAACGCGCGCAAGCGTGCCGACAAGGACCGCCGCGAAGCGCAGCAATATGGCGGCTCGCGTCTCGCCCGCGACCTGCTGCCGGTGTATGACAACCTGCACCGCGCGCTTGGCGTCGCCCGCGAGGAGGACGCCGCCGACGCGCTGATCGAGGGCATCGAACTGACCCTGCGCGAGCTGACCAACACGTTCTCCAAGCACGGCATGACCACGATCTCGCCGCAGGTGGGCGACAAGTTCGACCCGCAGGAGCACGAGGCGATGTTCGAGGCGCCGGTGCCGGGCACCAAGGCGGGCGAGATCATCCAGGTCTCTGCCGAGGGCTTCTACCTCTACGACCGGCTGCTGCGCCCGGCGCAGGTCGGCGTGAGCTCGATGCCGGCGAGCTGATTTCGTCGCTCCCGGCGCGGGAGGGGGCGCTGCCCCCCGTCCGCCCGGGGCGGACTCCCCCCGGGATATTTTCGGCCAGAAGAAGACCGGGGGTCTTTGAAAGATGTTGTGCGTGAAGCGGTCCCGTCGGGGCCGCTTTTTTCATGTCTCGAGGCTGGCCTTGAGGTCGTAGAGCGCCTGCAGCGCCTCGCGCGGGGACAGGTCGTCGGGGTTGAGGGCGCCGAGCTTTTCTTCGAGCGGCGAGGGACCGGCGGCGCGCGCGGGCTGCGGGGCGGCCTCGGCGGCGGCGGAGAACAGCGGCAGGTCGTCGATCAGCGCCTTGGGGGCGGCGCGCTCGCGTTCGCCCTGCTCCAGCGCGTCAAGGATGGTGCGGGCGCGGTCGGTGACGGCGCGGGGCAGGCCCGCGAGCTGGGCCACCTGCACGCCGTAGGAACGGTCGGCGGCGCCCTCGCGCACCTCG
The DNA here is from genome assembly GCF_020171625.1 of Salipiger bermudensis. Taxonomy (GTDB): domain Bacteria; phylum Pseudomonadota; class Alphaproteobacteria; order Rhodobacterales; family Rhodobacteraceae; genus Salipiger; species Salipiger bermudensis_B. The sequence continues at coordinate 181,108 of NZ_JAIUZY010000005.1, read as the reverse complement.
TGCAGGAAGATCACCTCGCCGTCCCATTCCTTGACCGCCACGGTGGCGTTGCGCACGCCCTCGAGCTTGCCGGCGAGCACGGTGAGCTCGTGGTAATGCGTGGCGAAGAGGCCGCGCACCCGGTTGACCCCGTGCAGGTGTTCGAGCGTGGCCCAGGCGATGGAGAGGCCATCATAGGTGGCGGTGCCACGGCCGATCTCGTCGAGGATGACCAGCGCGCGGTCGTCGGCCTGGTTGAGGATGGCGGCGGTCTCGACCATCTCGACCATGAAGGTGGAGCGGCCACGGGCGAGATCGTCCGAGGCGCCGACCCGGCTGAAGATCTGGCTGACCAGCCCGAGATGGGCCGAGCGCGCCGGCACGTAGGAGCCGATCTGCGCCAGCAGCGCGATCAGCGCGTTCTGCCGCAGATAGGTCGACTTACCGGCCATGTTCGGGCCGGTGAGCAGGGTGACCGAGGCGGCCTCGCCCTGCGCGGAGAGACCGCAATCATTGGCAATGAAGGCGCTGCCGCCCTGTGCCTGCAGCGCGCGTTCGACCACCGGGTGACGCCCGCCTTGGATGTCGAAGGCGCGGCTGTCGTCGACCTGTGGGCGGCACCAGTCCTGCGCCCGGGCCAGATCGGCAAGGCCGAGGGCGAGGTCGAACTCCGACAGGGCGAGACCGGTCTCGGAGAGTGCCGGCGCCTCGGCAAGGATGGCGTCTTTAAGGCCGGAATAGAGCCGCTTTTCGATCTCCAGCGCCTCGTTTCCGGCATTGAGGATGCGGGTCTCGAGCTCGGTCAGCTCGACGGTGGTGAACCGCACCTGATTGGCGGTGGTCTGGCGGTGGATGAAGGTCTCGTTCAGGGGCGGCGACATCATCTTTTCCGCGTGGGTGGCGGTGGTCTCGATGAAGTAGCCGAGCACGTTGTTGTGCTTGATCTTGAGCGCGGTGACGCCGGCCTGCTGGGCATATTGCGCCTGCATGGCGGCGATCACGCCGCGGCCCTCATCGCGCAGCTTGCGGGCCTCGTCGAGGGCGGGATCAAAGCCCGGGGCGATGAAGCCGCCATCGCGCACCAGCAGCGGCGGCTCGGCCACCAGCGCGGCGTCGAGCCGGGAGAGCAACTCTTCGTGGCCGCGCAGCGCGTCTCGCGCGGTGGTGAGAAGCTCGGGCAGGGCGGCTTCGTCGAGCCTCTCCGCGATCTCCTCGGCCTGTTCCAGCGCGTTGCGCACCGCGGCGAGGTCGCGCGGGCCGCCGCGGTCGAGGCCGAGGCGCGAGAGCGCGCGGTCGAGGTCGGGCACCTTGCGCAGCAGATCCCGCAGGGCGCCGGCGAAGGGCGTCTCGATGCCCCAGTCGAGCGCGTCGAGTCGGGCGGAGATCACCGGAAGTTCGCGCGAGGGAGACGAGACCCGGCGCTCGAGCAGGCGCGCCCCGCCCGGCGTCACGGTGCGGTCGATCACCGACAGCAGCGAGCCCTGCCGTCCGCTGTTCATCGACTGGGTCAATTCGAGATTGCGACGGGTGGCGGCGTCGATCTGCAGCAGGCGCGAGACCGCGTCGCGCTGCGGCGCACGCAACAGGGGCAGGCGGCCCTTCTGGGTGATATCGAGATAGTCGACCAGCGCACCCATCGCCGCCAGCTCGGCGCGCTCGAAGCTGCCGAAGCCCGACAGGGTCTGCACGCCGAACAGGGTGCAGAGCCGCGCCTCGGCCCCGGCGCTGTCGAAGGAGGCGCGGCCCAGCACGGTGGGGTAGATGCCGAGATCGCCCAGCACCGCGCGCAGCTCGTCCTCGGCGGCCTCGGAGACCAGCAGCTCGGAGGGGGCGAGGCGTGCCAGCTCGGCGCCGATGCGGGCCTGACCGAGCGGCATCACGTGGAACGCACCGGTCGAGATATCGGCCCAGGACAGCGCCCAAGCGTCTCTAACCTTGCTCAAAGCGGCGAGAAAATTGTGCCGCCGCGCCTCGAGCAGGGACTCTTCGGTGAGCGTGCCGGGGGTGACGAGCCGTACGACCTCGCGCTTGACCACCGATTTCGAGCCGCGCTTCTTCGCCTCGGCCGGGCTTTCCATCTGCTCGCAGACCGCGACGCGGAAGCCCTTGCGGATCAGCGTCAGAAGGTAGCCCTCGGCGGCATGGACCGGCACGCCGCACATCGGGATATCGTCGCCGGCGTGCTTGCCGCGCTTGGTCAGCGCGATGTCGAGCGCCTCGGCGGCGGCGGCGGCATCGTCGAAGAACAGCTCGTAGAAATCGCCCATGCGGTAGAACAGAAGCGCGTCCGGGTGCCCTGCCTTGATCTCGAGATATTGTGCCATCATTGGCGTGACTGCCGTCATGTCGTCCCCCGGTGACTGCCTGTGTCTGCCTGCTCGGGCGAGACATATCAAAGCGCGCGACCCCGACGAAAGCCGAAATCCGCGCTGTTGAGCGATGCTTGACCCTGCGCTAAGACAAAGCTCGCCCCTGCGCTGGAGAGAGACGACATGGCCAAGACGAAATACACCCGGGAAGAGGCGCTCGCGTTCCACCTCGAGCCCACGCCCGGCAAGTGGGAGGTGAAGGCCACCGTCCCGATGACCACGCAGCGCGACCTGTCGCTGGCCTATTCCCCGGGCGTGGCGGTCCCGTGCGAGGACATCGCCCAGAACCCCGAGCTGGCCTATGATTACACCAACAAGGGCAACCTCGTCGCGGTGATCTCGAACGGCACCGCGGTGCTGGGACTGGGCAACCTCGGCGCGCTTGGCTCGAAGCCGGTGATGGAGGGCAAGTCGGTGCTGTTCAAGCGCTTCGCCGACGTGAACTCGATCGACATCGAGCTCGACACCGAGGACCCCGAAGAGATCATCCGCGCGGTAAAGCTGATGTCGCCGACCTTTGGCGGCATCAACCTCGAGGACATCAAGGCGCCCGAGTGTTTCATCATCGAGCAGCGGCTCAAGGAAGAATGCGACATCCCGGTCTTCCACGACGACCAGCACGGCACCGCGGTGATCTGCGCCGCCGGCCTGATCAACGCGCTGCACCTGAGCGGCAAGAAGATCGAGGACTGTCGCATCGTGCTGAACGGCGCGGGCGCTGCGGGCATCGCCTGTCTCGAGCTGGTCAAGGCGATGGGCGCCAAGCATGACAACTGCATCATGTGCGACACCAAGGGCGTGATCTACCAAGGCCGCAGCGAGGGCATGAACCAGTGGAAATCGGCCCACGCGGCGCGCACCGACCTGCGCACGCTGGAAGAGGCGATGGCGGGCGCCGACGTGTTCCTCGGCGTCTCGGCCAAGGGCGCCGTGACGCAGGCCATGGTCGAGAGCATGGCCGAGAACCCGGTGATCTTCGCCATGGCCAACCCCGATCCCGAGATCACGCCCGAAGAGGCGCACGAGGTGCGGCCCGACGCCATCGTCGCCACCGGGCGCAGCGACTATCCCAATCAGGTCAACAACGTTCTGGGCTTTCCCTATCTCTTCCGCGGCGCGCTCGACATCCACGCCCGGGCGATCAACGACGAGATGAAAATCGCCTGTGCCGAGGCGCTCGCTGCCATCGCGCGCGAGGACGTGCCCGACGAGGTGGGCCTGGCCTATGGCAAGCAGCTGGCCTTCGGGCGCGACTACATCATCCCCACGCCCTTCGATCCGCGACTGATCCACCGCATCCCGCCCGCGGTGGCGAAGGCGGGCATGGACACCGGTGCGGCGCGGCGTCCGATCATCGACATGGAGGCCTATGAAGAGACGCTTCGGGGCCGCATGGACTCGACCGCGCCGATCCTGCGCAGCATCAACAACCGGGCGCGTCAGGCGCAGGCGCGGATGATCTTTGCGGAAGGCGACGATCCGCGCGTGCTGCGCGCCGCGGTGATGTACCAGCGCAACGGGCTGGGCAAGGCTCTGGTGGTGGGCCGCGAGGACGACGTGAAACAGAAGCTCGAGGCCGCCGGTCTGGGCGATGCGTTCCGCGAGCTCGAGATCGTCAACGCCGGCAACACGCGGTATCTCGAGACCTACAAGGAGTTTCTCTACGAGCGCCTGCAACGCCGGGGCCGCGACCTGAAGGACATCCACCGCCTCGCGGCGCGTGACCGTCACGTGTTTGCGTCGCTGATGCTGGCGCATGGGCATGGCGACGGTCTGGTGACCGGGGCCACGCGCAAGTCGGCGCATGTGCTGGAGCGCATCAACACCGTGTTCGATGCCAGCGCCGAGCATGGCGCGGTCGGTGTCACGGCGCTGCTGCTCAACGGGCGGATCGTGCTGATCTCGGACACGCTGGTGCATGAATGGCCCGAGCAGGACGACCTTGCCACCATCGCCGAGCGCGCTGCCGGCGTGGCGCGGCATCTCGGGCTCGAGCCGCGCGTGGCCTTCGTGTCGTTCTCGACCTTCGGCTACCCGGTGTCGGAGCGGGCGCAGAAGATGCATCTCGCGCCCAAGGTGCTGGACGAGCGCGGCGTCGATTTCGAGTACGAGGGCGAGATGACCGTCGACGTGGCGCTGAACCCGAAGGCGCAGGAGGCCTATCCGTTCCAGCGCCTCACCGGCCCGGCCAACATCCTCGTGGTGCCGGCGCGGCACTCGGCCTCGATCTCGGTCAAGTTGATGCAGGAGATGGCGGGCGCCACGGTGGTGGGGCCGATCCTTGCCGGCATCGACAAGTCGATCCAGATCTGCTCGACCAACATGACCGCCAATGACATCCTGAACATGGCGGTTCTGGCAGCCTGCAAGGTCGGCTGACCGCAACACACAGAAAGAGGCACGGATGACGATCTACAATCTCGGCTCGATCAACGCGGATCTCGCGTATTCCGTGCCTCACCTGCCACTGCCGGGCGAGACGCTCGCGGCGTCGGAGATGATCCGCGGGCTCGGCGGCAAGGGCGCCAACATGTCGGTCGCCGCTGCCCGCGCGGCCGGGCGCGTGGTGCACCTCGGCGCCGTCGGCAAGGACGGCGGCTGGGCGGTCGAGCGGCTGATGGAGTACGGCGTCGACACCCGCCACATCGCCACGGTCGACGCGGCCACCGGCCATGCCATCATCCTCGTCGACGGGCAGGGCGAGAACTCGATCGTCATCCACCACGGCGCCAACCACGCGATCCCCGAAGAGCTTCTGGGCCGGGTGCTGGCGGATGCCGATACCGGCGACATCCTCCTGATGCAGAACGAGACCCTGTTGCAGCCCGAGGCGGCGCGCATGGCCCGCAAGCTCGGGCTGCGTGTCGCTTATGCCGCCGCCCCGTTCGAGCCGGAAGCAGCGCTGGCGGTGCTCGAGCACACCGATATCCTCGTGCTCAACGCCATCGAGATGGCCCAGCTCGAAGAGGCGACCGGGCTCGACCTGCCGCGCATGGGCGTGAAGACGGTGATCGTGACCGAGGGCGGGGACGGCTGCCGCATCCACCTCGCGGAGACCGGCTGGCAGCCCGAGCGCTTTGCCGCGCCCAAGGTCGATGCGGTGGACACGACCGGGGCGGGGGACACCTTCACCGGCTACCTGATCGCCGGCCTCGACCGCGGAATGCCGCTTCGTCAGGCGGTGGGCCTTGCGACACGGGCAGCGGCGATCATGGTGACCCGCCGCGGCACCGCCGATGTCATCCCCGACCTCAAGGACGTGCAGGACGCGAGGCTGGGCTGAGCCTCAGCCGCCGACGAAGGGCGCGTCGCTGCCCCAGAGCTGGCGCACGCGCTGGTCGCGGCCGCAGGCGTCGCGGTAGCGTACATAGGCCTTGGCCTTCGAGATCGGGCCGAAGCGCGACAGGATCAGGTCGTCGGACTTGTAGTAGTCCTGATGGTAGTCCTCGGCCTCGTAGAACGGCGCCGCCTGCAGGATCGGGGTCACGATGGTCTGACCGAGTGCTGCCTGTGCCTCTGCCTTGGCCTTCTCCGCGGCGGCCTTTTCGCCCGCATCAGAGACGAAAATCGCCGTGCGGTAGCTTTCGCCCCGGTCGCAGAACTGGCCGCCGGCATCGGTGGGATCGACCGAGCGGAAGAACATCTTGTAGAGCTGTTCGGCGCTCACCTCGGCGCTGTCATAGGTGATCTTCACCGCCTCGTAATGGCCGGTGCCGCCGCGGCTGACCTCCTTGTAGGTCGGGTTCTCCGTGCTGCCGCCGGTGTAGCCCGAGACCGCGCCAAGCACGCCGCGCACCTTCTCGAAATCGGCCTCGACGCACCAGAAGCAGCCGCCCGCCACGACGATGTCGCGGCGCTCTCCGGCCTCGGCCCGCTGCGACTGCACGCAAAGCCCCATGACGATCAGTGCGGATAGAATGATGCTGCGGAACATGACGCGTCCTCCCTTTGTCTCGTAGGCTGCGGCCTGCGCGCCGCGCAATCAATCGCTACAACGCCACCTCACCGCATGGTGAGCGCGCGTGACCCCTTTCGCCGGGCGCGAAACGCTCCTAGCGTGGGGCGCATGAACAAGGTCACGACACATCAGGCGCAGGACGATGCGCGCAACGAAGAGATCCTCATCTGGGTCAATGGCACGCTCAAGCCCAAGCCCGAGGCGCTGGTCTCGGTCTACGATTCCGGCTTCATGCTGGGCGACGGCATCTGGGAGGGGCTGCGGCTCTATGACGGGCGCTGGAGCTTCATCGACGAGCATCTCGACCGGCTGTTCGAGGCGGCGCTGGCCATCGACCTCGACATCGGCCTGACCCGGGTCGAGCTGCTGGAGGCGATCGAGGAGACGCGCGCTGCCAACGGCATGGTCACCGACGCGCATTGCCGCCTGATGGTGACGCGGGGCATCAAGACGCGGCCGTTCCAGCATCCGGGCCTGTCGGTGCAGGGGCCGACGGTCGTGATCCTGATGGAGCACTCACAGCCCTCGATCCCGCGCCCGATCCGGCTTGCCACCGTACCGCATCAGCGCGGCCTGCCGATGACGCAGGACCCCAAGCTCAACTCGCATTCCAAGCTCAACTGCATCCTCGCCTGCATCGCGGCCGAGAAGGCCGGCGCCGACGAGGCGCTGATGCTCGACGTGCATGGCTTCGTGAACACCACCAACGCCTGCAACTTCTTCATCGTGCGCAAGGGGGCGGTTTGGACCTCGACGGGCGATTACTGCATGAACGGCATCACGCGACAGAAGGTGATCGAGCTCTGCCGCGCCAACGACATCCCGGTGTATGAGCGCAATTACTCGCTGGTCGACACCTACGGCGCCGACGAGGCCTTCCTCACCGGCACCTTCGGGGCGCAGACCCCGGTGGGCGAGATCGACGGCCGCCGCATCGGCACGGGCGAGATGGGCCCGGTGACGAAACGCCTCCGGGCGCTCTACAAGGACCTTGTCACGTCATGAAGATCGCCATGTGGTCGGGCCCGCGGAACCTGTCGACCGCGATGATGTACGCCTTCGGCAATCGCGCCGATTTTCATGTCATCGATGAGCCGTTCTACGGACCATATCTGCGCATGACCGGGCTCGCGCATCCGATGGGCGACGAGATCATGGCCAGCCGCCCGGAGAGCGGTGAAGCGGTCTCGGCGCAGCTTTCGGGGCCGATCCCCGACGGCAAGCCACATGCCTATCACAAGCACATGTGCCAGCACATGATCCCCGGAATGCCGCGCGATTTCATCGCCGACTGCGTCAACGTCTTCCTGCTGCGCCATCCCGCGCGGGTGGTGGCGAGCTTCTCCAAGGGCTACGAGAACCCGACGGCCGCCGATATCGGCTTTGCCCTGCAGGCGGAGCTCTACGAGCATGTCCTGTCCCTCGGGCTGACCCCTTACGTCATCGACAGCGCCGACATCCGCCGCGATCCCGAGGGCAAGCTGAGGGCGCTTTGCGCGGCCATCGGTCTGCCGTTCGACCCGGCAATGCTGCGCTGGCCCGCGGGCGGCCACGCGCAGGACGGGGTCTGGGCGCCGCATTGGTACGCCTCGGTGCATCGCTCGACCGGGTTTGCCGGCCCGGAGGGGCCGCTGCCCGTGCTCGAGGGGCGGGCCAGGGCGCTCGCGGACGAGGCAATGGCGCCTTACGAGAGAATGCGCTCCGCGGCGCTCATCTGAATTTTTTCAATTTTTTCCGACCCTTTCTGAAACTGGGCGCCTCCGGTTGTCGTGTCTATGGGCAGATCGGGCGACATGCCGTTGCCCGCCAGAAGACGACAGGAGAGTATGATGAAGCATTTCGCAATCGCCGCCGCCCTGAGCCTGACCGCCGGTGCCGCCCTCGCGGACGACCACATGACCCCGATGGTCGAGGCTATGGACCAGAACGTCTCGAACGGTATCGTCAGCGCCGACAAGGTCGCCGCGAGCGAAAACGGCTGGCTCGTGGTGCACCGCACCGACGCCGAGATGAAGCCGGGCCCCGTGGTCGGCCACGCGCCGCTGCGCGCCGGCGAGACCATGGACGTGGCCGCGATCCTCACCGAAGAGGTCGCCTCGGGCGACATGCTCATGCTGATGGTGCACTCGGAAGAGGGCGGCATGGAAACCGGCATCTTCGAATACACGCTGGGCGCCAAGGAAGATGGCCCGGTCCGTGTGGACGGCGATCTGGTGATGACCACGATCACCGCCGAATGAGTTTCGCGTTACGAGTAGATGGTTTTCCGTAAAGAGTGACCGGTACCCGTAGCGAGTACCCGGAGGCCGCCCTTCCTGGCTCTATGACGGTCTTCGGTGCCGTCCCCGCTCTGGCCGCGGGGGCGGCGTTTTGGTCTTTGCCTCAGCGCAGCGCTTCACGTGTGACAGGGCATCTTTCGCCACCGTAGAGCCTGTTCAGCACCTCCGCGAAACACCGAGGCGCCTCGGGCACCGCCTCGAACAGCGTCATGCAGGACCGGACCTTGAGCGCGTCCACGGATCCGAGAATATCCTTCGGGTCTGTACCCTCGTGTCTAAGAAGAATATCAGTGACTTTCCGCAACCTGTGGCCGAGAACGGGGTGCGCGAGATAGGCCGCTGCCTCGTCCCGCCCGGACAGCCCGAAATGGCGGGCCATCTGCGAGCGGCCAAGACTGCCGAGTTGCGGGAACACGTACCAGATCCAGTGCGTGGTCTTTCGCCCGTCGCGCAGCTCGGCGAGGATCTGCGGCCAGTGGTTATCCTGTGCTGCGACGAAGTCCTGTAGCTCTGCCATGGTGTCCTCCGGCCAGTTGGGGCGCTGCCCCGCCCGCGCAAGCGCGGACTCCCCGGGATATTTTCGGCCAGAAGAGGCCATGAGGGAAGCGCCCCTGTCTTCTTCTGGCCCGAAATATCCCCGCCGGAGGCAGGCCTGCCCGTGCGGCCGGGCGCTCGGTCGGGGACAAGTGCGCTGTAGGGGGGCGTGTCAGTCGCGCGGTGCGGCGGCGCGGCTGAGGCGGTCGTTGATCGCGATGCCGAGGCCCACATGCGGCACCGGCATCACCGCAATGGTCGCGGCGCCGTCGGCGTCGAGCCGGTGCAGGTACTCGAACAGGTTCGCCGCCGCCTCGACCAGATCGCCCGACGGCGACAGGTTCAGATCGCAGTCTCCCTCGGTCCGCCCGAAGCCCAGCCGGGCCTCGCCCTCCTGCCAGTCGGCGGCGTTGAGCCGGACCCGGGCGCGCGGCGCGTAATGCGAGCTGAGCTGGCCGGGGGCCGAGATCTGCTCGCGGTCCTTGCGCTCCATCACCGGGCGGCCGAGCACCTCCGACAGCGTCTCGATGCCGATGCGGCCGGGGCGCAGCAGGGTGGGCTTGCCGGCAAGGCCGAGGATGGTCGATTCCAGCCCCACGTCGCAGCGCCCGCCGTCTAGCACGCCTTCGATGCGGCCATCGAGCGTGTCGAGAACATGCTCGGCGCGGGTCGGGCTGATCCGGCCCGAGCGGTTGGCCGAGGGCGCGGCCACTGGGCCGCCGAACTCGGTGAGCAGCGCGCGGGCCACCGGGTTGGCGGGCATCCGCACCGCCAGCGAGTCGAGCCCCGCCGTGACCAGCTTCGACACCGGCGCGCCCTCGCGCAGGGGCAGAACCATGGTGAGCGGGCCGGGCCAGAACGCCGTGGCGGCGGCCTCGGCCAGATCCGACCAGATCACCAGCGCCTTCACCGCATCGAGATCGGCGAGATGCACGATCAGCGGGTTGAACGAGGGTCGGCCCTTGGCCTCGTAGATCCGCGCCACCGCGCGGTCGTTGCAGGCATCGCCGCCGAGGCCGTAGACCGTCTCGGTCGGGAAGGCGAGCAGGCCGCCGCTGCGGAGGATCTCGGCCCCGCGGGCAAGCCCCTCGGGATCGGCCTGAAGGCGCTGGGTTGCGATCTCGCTCATGGAATTATGACGCCGCGTTTTGGTTGGACAGGGGCGCGGGGGCCAGTAGGCTCCCGGGCAAGAATTTGACGCTCTGACTATCCGAGCGCCGTGTCATTGCCAACCGGGATTGGACCCTGACCATGCCATATCGCGCCCCCGTCTCCGAATTCAGCTTCCTTCTCGACAAGGTCATCGGCTTCAGGGCCGTGCAGGAGACCGAGCGCTTCGCCGAGGCGAGCCCCGACATGGTGAGCGCCGTGCTGACCGAGGCGGGCCGGATGTGCGACGAGGTCATGGCGCCGCTGCAGCGCAACGGCGACCTGTACCCGGCGCTGCTCGAGAACGGCGTGGTGCGCAGCTCCAAGGGGTTCGACGCGGGCTACAGGGCGATCGCCGAGGGCGGATGGGTGGCGATCACCGCCGATCCCGCGCATGGCGGCATGGGCCTGCCGCTGACCGTGGCCACCGCGGTCAACGAGATGATGTCGGGCGCCTGCCTGTCGCTGCAGCTCAACCCGCTGCTGACCCAGGGCCAGATCGAGGCGCTGGAGCACCACGCCTCCGACGAGATGAAGGCGCTCTACCTGCCCAAGCTGATCTCGGGCGAGTGGTCCGGCACGATGAACCTGACCGAGCCGCAGGCGGGGTCGGACGTGGGCGCGCTGTCCACCAAGGCCGAGCCCAACGGCGATGGCACCTACGCCATCAGCGGGCAGAAGATCTATATTTCGTGGGGCGATTCGGATCTGGTCGAGAATGTCTGCCACCTGGTGCTGGCGCGGCTGCCCGATGCAACGCCGGGCACCAAGGGCATCAGCCTGTTCATGGTGCCGAAGTACCTGCCCGACGAGTCCGGCAATCCGGGCGTGGCCAACACGCTCAAGGTGGTCAGCCTCGAGCACAAGATGGGCCTGCATGGCAGCCCGACCTGCGTGATGTCCTACGAGGGCGCCACGGGCTGGATCGTCGGCGAACCCGGCGGCGGCATGAAGGCGATGTTCACGATGATGAACAACGCCCGTCTCGGCGTCGGCGGTCAGGGCGTGGGTGCGGCGGAGGGCGCCTACCAGCACGCGCTGGCCTTTGCCAACGAGCGCAAGCAGGGCAAGAACGACCACGACACCATCATCGGCCATGCCGATGTGCGCCGGATGCTGGCCACGATGAAGGCCGAGATCCTCGCCGCGCGCGCCATCGCGCTCGATTGCGCGGTGTCGATCGACATGGGCCGCGCCACCGGCGCGCCGGAGTGGACGGCGCGGGCGGCGTTCCTGACCCCGATCGCCAAGGCCTTCGGAACCGATATCGGCTGCGAAGTCTCGGAGATGGGCGTGCAGGTGCATGGCGGCATGGGCTATGTCGAGGAAAGCGGCGCGGCGCAGTTCTATCGCGACGTGCGGGTGACGGCGATCTACGAGGGCACCAACGGCATCCAGGCGATGGACATGGTCGGTCGCAAGCTGATGGATGGCGGCGAGGCGGCGACCCGTCTGCTCGACGAGATCGAGGCCGAGGCCGAAGCCGCCAAGGGCACCATGCCCGAGCTGGCCGCGGCGGTCTGGGAGGCCGCCGAGACCCTGCGCGAGACCACCGAGTGGCTGGTCGGTCGCGCGATGCCGGAGCGGTTCGGCACCGCGGTGCCCTATCTCCGCGCCTTTGCCCGGGTGCTCGGCGGGCATTACCACCTGCGCGCGGCGATGGCCGATCCGGACGGCAGCCACGGCAAGCTGGCGCGGTTCTACATCACCCGGCTGCTGCCCGAGCATGTGGGCCTGCTGGCGCATGTGCGCGCCGCGGACGGGGATCTGATGGCCATCTCGCCCGACGATCTCGCGGCGTGAGCCGATGACCACCGGCATCCGATATCCGTTCGAGGCGCCGCCCGAGCCAGGCACCGCCATTGAGGTCGCCGAGGGCGTACTGTGGATGCGGATGCCGCTGCCGATGGCGCTCGATCACGTCAATGTCTACGCGCTCGACGACGGCGACGGCTGGACGGTGATCGACACCGGGTTTGCCGCGCCCCGCAGCCGCGCGCTCTGGGAGACGCTGCTGGACGGGCCGCTGAAGGGAAAGCCGGTGCGCCGGGTGCTCGTCACCCATCATCACCCGGACCACGTGGGCCTCGCGGGCTGGTTTCAGGAACGCGGGGCCGAGCTGCTGACAACCCGCACCGCCTGGCTCTTCGCCCGGATGCTGACGCTTGACGAGGCGGACCGGCCTTCGCCCGCGGAGCTGGCGTACTGGCGGCGCTGCGGCATGGAGCCCGAGATGTTCGACCGGCGCGCCGAGGCGCGACCGTTCAATTTCTGCGATTGCGTCTGGCCAATGCCGCTGGGCTTCACCCGCATCCGACAGGGCGACCGGCTCGAGATCGGCGGGCGGAGCTGGGACGTGCATATCGGCGATGGCCACGCGCCCGAACACGCGACGCTGTGGTCGTGCGATGACAACCTCGTTCTGGCCGGGGATCAGATCCTCTCGACCATCAGCTCCAATCTCGGCGTCTACGCTACCGAGCCCGAGGCCGATCCGGTGGCGGAGTGGCTCGAGTCCTGCGAGCGGCTGTCAGAGCTGGCGCGGCCGGAGCACCTCGTGCTGGGCGGACACAAGCTGCCTTTCACAGGGTTGCCGTTCCGCATGGCGCAGCTGATCGAGAACCACCATTCGGCGCTCGACCGTCTGCACGGCTACCTCGCTGAGCCGAAGGCGGCGGCGGCGTGCTTTCCGGTGCTGTTCAAGCGCCGCATCGGAGAGGCCGAGTACGGGCTCGCCCTGGTCGAAGCGATGGCGCATTGCCTGCATCTCTGGCACGCGGGCCGCGCCTCGCGCGAGATCCGCGAGGATGGCGCGTGGATCTGGCAGGCGGTCTGATCCGAAAGCGGTGCCGAAAGATACCCGCAAACCGCGGCTTTTGGGCAGGTGACAGGGGCCGGGAAATCCGCTAGTCAACACAACGACAACAGAAATGCCACAGGGACGGATCTGGAGATGGCTGAGCACAAGCTGGGAACCATGGACATCACCGCGCAGGAAAAGACTTTCCACGGGTTCATCAAGTTCGTCATTCGCACACTTTACGTGATCTTCGCGATCCTCGTCATTCTGATGATTTTCGGCGCCTGACGCGCCGTTTTCCCACGACCACCTCAGGAGCACGCTCGGATGACGTTCAGAGCCGCCATTCTCGCCGGCCTGGCGGCGCTGTCGCTTGCCGGCTGCACCACGCCTAGCGCCCACACGCCCAACGCCACCGCGGCCGAGATTGCCAAGGTCGCCTATCGGCATGACGGGCCGCCCGCGATCACGCTTTATACCATGATCAACAACCGCAGCGATGCCGGCGCGCATTCGAGCATGATGATCAACGCGCCGTCGCAGCGGGTGATCTTCGATCCCGCGGGCTCGGTGCGGGCAAGCTGGCTGGTCGAGGCGGATGACGTGATCTACGGCGTCACGCCGAAAATCGCCGAGGTCTACGAGGGCGCCCACGCGCGCGAGACCTACCGCGTCCGGGTGCAGCGAATCGAGGTTCCGCCGGAGGTCGCCGAGAAGGCACTGCGCCTGGTGCAGAGCTACGGTGCGGTGTCGCAGTCGCAATGCACCGTGGCCACGTCCGGCGTGCTCAAGCAGCTGCCGGGCTTCGAATCCATCAGTGGCACCTGGTTCCCGAACAAGCTTGCCGACCAGCTGGCGCGGATACCGGGCGTCGAGGATCGCGTGGTGCGTGACACCGATGGCGACGACAAGCAGGTGGCCATCGCCGCCTATGGCGAGGAACTCGGCGCGGTCGCTCAGCCGAACCAGTAAAGCCCGCCGACCAGCGTGACCGCGCCGAACAGCATCGCGAGGAGCGGGTTCTTGAAATAGAACCCGACGGCGAGCGCCACCGCCGCCGCGGTCAGCCGGACCGGCTCGGGCTGGCCGTCATTGGCGGGCGGGAAGACGATCAGCGGTGCGATCAGCGCCGGCAGGACCGACACCGCGGTGTAGCGCAGGTGGCGCATCAGCCAGGCCGGAATCGGGCGGTCTCCGACCAGCCCGAGGAAGGCGAAGCGCAGCCCGAAGCTGCCCAGCCCCAGCCCGATGATGACAATCCAAAGCTCGGTACGGTCGATCATGCGGCCTCACTCCGGCGTTCGATCTCGGCGCCGGCCATCATGCCGAGCAGCGCCGCGACCAGCAGGCCGAGATTGTAGGGAAGGAAGGCGAAGAGCAGCGCCGAGACCGAGGCCACCAGCGCCGCCGCGCCATGGGCGCCGGTGCGCAGCGCCGGGCCGATCAGCGCGAAGAAGGCGATTGGCATGGCGAAGTCGAGCCCGGTCTCGAGCGAGATCTGCGCCCCCACCACGGCCCCGATCACGGTGAAGCCATACCAAAGCGGACAGATCGGCGTGACCGTCCCCATGAAATAGGCGAAGCGCTCGGCATTGGTCATGTCGGGCTCGCGCTCGTATTTCACGATCCCCAGCGCATAGGCCTGATCGACGAGGAAATACGCCACCACGCCGCGCTTCCACAACGGCAGGTGTCCAAGATAGGGCGTCAGCGAGGCCGAGTACATCGCCATGCGCAGGTTCACCGCCAGCGCCGAGGCCAGCACCACCAGCGTGGGCGCCTGATCCTGCATCAGCTGAAGCGCGGTGAACTGCGCCGCGCCGGCGATCACCGCCACCGAGAAGGCAAGCGCCTCGATCACGTTGAGCCCGGCGCTCTTCGCGAGCACGCCGAACACCATGGCAAAGGGCGCGATGACGAGGATGAACGGCGCCCCGTCGCGCAGACCTTTGAGATAGCTTGACCGAAGGTCGCCCGTGTTCATCGCGGGACTCCGTTTTAGGGGAACACGTCTGACCTAACGAACGGCACGTTGATATGCAATCGCGCTGCCCCGGAGGGCGCGCAGACTCGCTTGTGCACGAATGCAGGATCCGGGTGGTCCGACAGCGGCGCGGCGGGGGCACGCGCGCCCCGCCGCAGCGCCATTGCGTCAGTCGAAGGTGCCCGCGACCCGTCCGAGCAGCATGAAGGCGCGCGAGGAGCGGGTATTGGCCAGCTCGGTGATCTCGGCATCGCTGGCCTCGGGCGCGAAACGGGCCACCCCCTTGTCGAACAGCCGCAGGAAGTGATGCGCCGCGTCGCGGAAGATCGGGTCCTGCTTCATGCGCGCCGTGGTCAGGGTCAGGGAGGACCGGTCGCGCACGCCGCCGATGGCCGCGATCTCGCGGCCGCGGGTGCCCTCGGCAAAGGCGCGCCAGAGCTCGGGGCGGGCAAGGTCGGGGCGCAGGTCGTCCATGTAAATGCCGTCCTGGCTCAGGAGCGTCAGCACGTCCTGCGCCGCCTGGATCAGCTGCGCGGCCTGCCGGTCCTTGAGGGCGCGGCGCAGTGCGGCGAAGCCCTCATCGTCCTCGGCGGTCTCGGGGAAGTTCAGCGCGCGGATGAAATCGGCATTGGCCAGCGGCGGCTGCAGCGCCTCGGCGGGCGTGCCGAGCGACAGCCGGGGCTGGTCGTCGCCAGCCTGCGGCTCGGGCTGCGGCGCCGGGGCCAGCGTCGGCTGGCCGGACCCGCCCTGCGCCACGGCAAAGCGCGCCAGCGTGGTCTCGGTCTTGCGCTGCGCGGCGGCGAGCTCATCGAGCTTCTTGGCGAGCGAGGCGGTCCCGGCGTCTTTCCGTCCGGCCTGCGCCTGCGAGATATAGGCATTGCGGATCGCGTCGATCGCCGACTGCAGCCGGGCGCTTTCCTCGCGCATGATGCGGCTGGCCCGGGCCGCGGTGGCCGCGACCCAGATCATCGCCACCGGCATGAACATCACCATCATCGACAGGAGGAAGCGCAGACCCTCCGTGCCCTCGCCGCCGAACGAGAGGAAGAACACGCCCGACAGCACCAGCCATCCCAGGCTGAGCGCAATCGCCGTGATCTCGATGCCGGTGATGCCGGGGGCTCGGGGCCGGTCGTAGATCCCCAGAGGGGTTGAGCGGCTGTCTTTGCTGTCGGCCATCTGGCGCGGACCTTACTTGTAGTCGATGCTGAGGATCTCGTAGCTTTTCTCGCCACCAGGCGTGCGCACTTCGACGCTGTCGCCCTCCTCCTTGCCGATCAGGGCGCGGGCGATCGGCGATTTGACGTTGAGAAGGCCCTTGTCGATATTGGCCTCGTGCTCGCCGACGATCTGCCAGGTCTTCTCTTCGTCGGTGTCCTCGTCGACGACCTTGACGGTGGCGCCGAACTTGACCGAGCCGCTCAGCTTGGTCGGGTCGATGACCTCGGCGAGGCTCATCACCGCCTCGATCTCCTTGATCCGGCCTTCGATGAAGCCCTGCTTCTCGCGCGCCGAGTGATACTCGGCATTCTCTTTCAGATCGCCGAGTTCGCGCGCCTCCGCGATCGCCTGGATCACGGCGGGGCGCTCCTTGCTCTTGAGCGTCTTCAATTCGGTTTCGAGCGCGGTAAAGCCCGCGCGGGTGATCAGTATCTTTTCCAAGGAGGGGGCTCCTGAACGTACGGTTCGTGCATTCCAGTCTGAGTATGGCACATAACGTGTCTGAGGCCCCCCAAGTCAAGTGGTGAGGCGGCCGACCGGCGGCGCTTTGCGCCTCGTCCGGGCGGATCGGTGCCGTCAGGCGGGGCAGAACAACTGCGACAAACGCCCTGTAGAGCGGCGGCAATCGCGGTTCCGGATTGTCACGACGCGGTGTTTTTATTGACCTTTGCCGGACTGCCGCGCTACCTCGATGCGAAAGAAAATTTCAAATACAGCCAGCGGAGGGTTCGGCATGTCCGAGATCGAGCGCGAGTCTATGGAATACGATGTGGTGATTGTTGGGGCGGGGCCTGCCGGCCTCTCTGCGGCAATCCGCCTGAAGCAGCTTGATGCCGATCTCGAGGTCGTCGTGCTCGAGAAGGGCTCGGAGGTCGGCGCCCATATCCTGTCCGGCGCGGTGCTCGATCCCTGCGGTCTCGACGCGCTGATCCCCGACTGGAAGGAGAAGGGCGCGCCTGTCACCGTCCCGGTTACCGAGGACAAGTTCTACGTGCTGGGCGAGAGCGGCAAGATGGGCATTCCCCACTGGCCGATGCCGCCGTTCATGTCGAACGAGGGCAACTACATCGTCTCGATGGGCAATGTCTGCCGCTGGATGGCGGAGCAGGCCGAGGCGCTCGGGGTCGAGATCTTTCCGGGCATGTCCTGCTCGGAGCTGGTCTATGGCGACGATGGCTCGGTGAAGGGCGTGATGGCCGGCGAGTTCGGCAAGAACCCCGACGGCACCGCCGGACCGGGCTACGAGCCGGGCATGGAGCTGCACGGCAAGTACGTGTTCCTCTCCGAGGGCGTGCGCGGGTCGCTGTCGAAAGAGGTGATCGCCAAGTACAACCTCTCCGACGGCAAGGAGCCGCAGAAGTTCGGCCTCGGGATGAAGGAGATCTGGGAGATCGACCCCGCCAAGCACAAGGAAGGCCGGGTCGAGCACACCATGGGCTGGCCGCTGGGCGGCAACGCCGGCGGCGGCGCCTTCATCTACCACCTCGACAACAACCAGGTGTATGTCGGCTTCGTGGTGCACCTGAACTACAAGAACCCGTACCTGTTCCCCTACATGGAGTTCCAGCGCTTCAAGCATCACCCGCACGTGGCGGCGCTGCTCGAGGGCGGCAAGCGCGTGGCCTACGGTGCGCGGGCGATTTCGGAGGGCGGCTACCAGTCGATGCCGAAGATGGTCGCGCCGGGCGTGGCGCTGCTGGGCTGCTCGGTGGGCATGGTCAACGTCCCGCGCATCAAGGGCAACCACAACGCCATGCTCTCGGGCAAGGCGGCGGCCGAGGCGGCCTACGAGGCGCTGCAGGCGGGCCGTGCCTCGGACGAGCTGAACGACTACGAGACCGAGGTGCGCGAGGGCGCCATCGGCAAGGATCTGTGGAAGGTGCGCAACGTCAAGCCGATGTGGTCGAAGTGGGGCATGACGGCCTCGCTCGCCATGGGCGGTCTCGACATGTGGACCAACCAGTTGGGCTTCTCGCTGTTCGGCACCATGGACCACGGCAAGACCGATGCGGCGGCGACCGAACCGGCCAACCAGCACAAGCCGATCGACTATCCCAAGCCCGACGGCAAGCTGAGCTTCGACCGCCTGACCAACGTGTCGTTCTCGTTCACCAACCACGAGGAAAGCCAGCCCTGCCACCTGCGTCTCAAGGACGAGGATGTGCCGGTGGCGGTGGATTACGCCAGCTATGCCGGCCCGTCACAGCGCTACTGCCCGGCGGGGGTCTACGAGTTCGTCGAGGACGAGGGCAAGCCGCGCTTCGTGATCAACTTCCAGAACTGCGTGCACTGCAAGACCTGCGACATCAAGGACCCGGCCCAGAACATCAAGTGGACGGTCCCGCAGGGCGGCGACGGCCCGAACTATCCCAACATGTGACGGCGCCTACGCCGCGTTGCATATGGCAGAGCCCCGGACGGTGTCCGGGGCTTTGTCTTGTCTGGGTTTTGCCCTTGCAACGGGGTTGCGAGTTCCGCTAAAGGGGTCGACGGAGAGGTGGCCGAGTGGTCGAAGGCGCACGCCTGGAAAGTGTGTAGGCGGGAAACCGTCTCGAGGGTTCGAATCCCTTCCTCTCCGCCACTTACACTTGGCACATACGAAAACAGGTCCCGCGCGGGGCCTTTTTTTATGCCTGGATGAGGTGGGGGCATCCCCCCTTCCGAGGCGGCCCGGTCGATCTGCCGACGCCCACCGCCAAGCATCCCCCATGAGATGAGCCGCCCAAGGCCGATGGGCGCAAGGGCGGCGCTCCGGGAGCGGCGCGCTTCGGGACTCAGACGGGAATGCGGGTGGTGTGCTTGACGCGGCGCAGCACGAACATGGTCGAGGCGGTCGCGACGCAATCCAGCTCGTGGATGCGGGTCATCAGGATGTTCTCGAGATCGGGGATATCCTTCACCACGATATGCAGCAGGTAATCCCAGTCGCCCGAGATCGAGTAGACCTCGACGATCGCGGGCTCGAGGTCCATCGCGCGCTGGAACGCCGAGCGCGCGTCGGCGTCCTGCGCCTTCATCCGCACCTGACAGAAGGCATCCATGCCGCGACCGACCTTGGCCGGATCGACAAGGCGCACCGGCGCGCTGACCACGCCGGCCTCTTCCATCTCGCGCAGGCGGCGCCAGCAGGTGGCGCTCGAACTGTTGGTCTGCCGCGCAAGCTCGCTCATGCTGATCGAGGCGTCGGATTGCAGGATGGCGAGCATTCGCGATTCGAGGATGGATAACTGTGTCATGGCGTTCAGTTTTGTCAGAGTTATGAAATAATCATTTCAGCAATAGGGCAAAACTGATCCTATAAGAGATGCGGTTTCAGCGGCAAGCCTTACTCTTCCCACAAAGGACACGGCCATGCCGTGACGAGCTTTGGGAGGAGCCGATGACCGATCAGACACCCATCCTGCGCGACTACGAGCTGTCGGACCGCTACACCCGCACCGAGGGCAGAGTTTTCCTGACCGGCACGCAGGCCATCCTGCGCATCGCGCTTGATCAGGCCCGCCGCGACAAGGCCGCGGGCCTCGACACGCGCGGGCTCATCTCCGGCTATCGCGGCTCGCCGGTCGGCGGAATCGACCTCGAGGTGTCGCGCAATCGCGCGCTGGTGGAGGCCGAGGGGATCGGCTTCGTGCCCGCCGTCAACGAAGAGCTTGGCGCGACCCAGATCATCGGCACGCAGCAGGTCGAAACCGATTCGGACCGCACCTGCGAGGGGGTCTTCGGCCTCTGGTACGGCAAGGGGCCGGGCGTGGACCGGGCCGGGGATGCGCTCAAGCACGGCAACGCCTACGGGTCCTCGCCGCATGGCGGGGTGCTGGTGGTGGCCGGGGACGACCACGGCTGCGTCTCGTCCTCGATGCCGCACCAGTCCGATGTCGCCTTCATGAATTTCTTCATGCCGACGATCAATCCGGCCAACGTGGCCGAGTTCCTTAGCTTTGCCGAATGGGGATACGCGCTGTCGCGGTTTTCCGGCATGTGGGTCGGGTTCAAGGCGATCTCGGAGACCGTCGAATCCGGCATGTCCTTCGAGCTGCCAAAGCCCCGCGCCTTTGCGGCGCCCGACTTCGAGCCTCCGGAAAGCGGGCTGCACTATCGCTGGCCGGACCTTCCGGGTCCGCAGATCGAGGAGCGCATGGAGGCCAAGAAGGCGGCGGTGCTTGCCTTTGCGCGCGCCAATCCGATCGATCGCAGCGAATGGGGGCATGAGGCGCAGTTCGGCATCGTCACCACCGGCAAGTCGCATCTCGACGTGCTCGAGGCGCTGCGGCTGCTGGGCATCGACGAGGCGCGCGCCGCGGAGTTCGGCCTCGACATCTACAAGGTCGGCATGGTCTGGCCGCTGGAACACGAGGGCGCGCTGGCCTTTGCCAAGGACAAGCGCGAACTTCTGGTCATCGAGGAAAAGCGCGGCATCATCGAAAGCCAGCTCAAGGAGTATTTCTACGACTTCCCGGGCCAGAAGCCGGAGCGTATGGTCGGCAAGCGCGACGAGGCGGGCCAGCGTCTGATCCCCTGGACGCACGAGCTGGGCGCCGTCATGCTCGCCCGACACATCGCGGCCCGGCTGGAGCGCAATTTTCCCGAGCTCGACCTTGTGCGCAAGGCGGCGGACGTGGTGCCCGCGCCCGCGCCGATCCTCGTGGAAGGGGCGGCGCGCACGCCCTATTTCTGCTCGGGATGCCCGCACAACACCTCGACCAAGGTGCCCGAGGGCAGCCAGGCGCTGGCGGGGATCGGCTGTCACTTCATGGCAAGCTGGATGAACCGCAACACCACCTCGCTGATCCAGATGGGCGGCGAGGGGGTGAATTGGGTGGCCCGCTCGAAGTACAACGGCAACAAGCACGTGTTCCAGAACCTCGGCGACGGCACCTATTACCACTCCGGCTCGCTGGCGGTGCGGCAGGCGATCGCCGCGGGGACCAACATCACCTACAAGATCCTGTTCAACGACGCCGTGGCGATGACCGGCGGGCAGGATGTCGACGGCCCGCTGAGCGTTGCGGCGATCGCGCAGTCGATGGTGTCGGAAGGGGCCCGGAAGGTGGTTGTCGTGTCCGACGACCCCGAGGCGATGCGCCGCGAGGCGCTGCCGGCGGGCGTGCCGGTCGAGCATCGTCGCGATCTCGACCGGGTGCAGCGCGAGCTGCGCGACATCCCCGGCACCACCGTCCTGATCTATCAGCAGACCTGCGCCACCGAGAAGCGCCGCCTGCGCAAGCGCGGCAAGATGGAGGACCCGAAGAAATTCGCGGTGATCAACCCGCTGGTCTGCGAGGGCTGCGGCGATTGCTCGGTGGAATCCAACTGCCTGAGCGTCGAGCCGCTGGAGACCGAGTTCGGTCGCAAGCGGAAGATCAACCTCAACACCTGCAACAAGGATTTCACCTGCCTCAACGGCTTCTGCCCGAGCTTCGTCACCGTCGAGGGCGCGACGCTGAAGAAACCGGCGGCGGCCGGGAAGGAAGCGCTCGCCCGGCTGCAGCCGGATCTGCCGCTGCCTGAGCTGCCCGCGCTGTCCCAGCCTTGGGACATCCTCGTCACCGGCGTCGGCGGCACCGGGGTGGTCACCGTCGGCCAGCTCATCGCGATGGCGGCGAACCTCGAGGAGAAGGGGGCATCGGTGCTCGACTTCATGGGGTTTGCGCAGAAATTCGGCCCGGTGCTGAGCTACCTGCGCGTGGCGGCCTCGGAATCGGCGCTGAACCAGGTGAAGATCGAGCCCAGCTCGGCGCATGCGCTGATCGGGTGCGACCTGGTGGTCAGCTCGTCGCCAAAGGCCTCTGCCGCCTACCGGAAGGGCGAGACGCGGGCGGTGGTCAACACCGCCGTGATGCCGACCGGCGATCTGGTCCAGAACCGCGACGCCGATCTCAACGCGGGCGCCCGGCTGGAGGCCATCCGTGCCACCGTCGATGCGTCCACGCTTCAGAGCTTCGACGCCAACTCGCTTGCCGAAGCGCTGCTCGGGGACAGCGTCTTTGCCAACGTGATGATCCTCGGCGCGGCATGGCAGGCGGGGCTGGTGCCGCTAGGCCTCGAGGCGCTGATGCGGGCCATCGAGCTCAACGGCGTGAAGCCCGAGCAGAACAAGGACGCGTTCACCTGGGGGCGGCTGCTGGTGCATGACCGCGCCGCGGTCGAGCGCACGGCCGACCTGCCGGCAAGCCCGGTGCTGAGCCTCGACGAGATGATCGCGCGGCGCGCCGACTTCCTGACCGGCTACCAGAATGATCGCTGGGCGCGGGACTACCTGCGCGAGATCGGCAAGGTCCGCGAGGCCGAGACCGCCGCCACCGGCGCAGCCGGGGCCCTCACCGAGGCTGCGGCCAAGGGTCTTTTCAAGCTCATGTCCTACAAGGACGAGTACGAGGTGGCGCGGCTGCACACGCGGACCGGCTTTGACGACACGCTCGCCGCGCGCTTCGAGGGACCGTTCAAGGTGGTCCACCACCTGGCGCCGCCGGTTCTTTCCAGTGGCAAGGATTCCCGCGGTCGCCCTCTCAAGCGCGCGTTCGGGCCGTGGATCCGCCCCGCGATGGGGGTTCTCGCCAGGATGAAAGGGCTGCGCGGGACACCGCTCGATCTTTTCGGCTACAGTGAAGAGCGAAAGATGGAGCGGGCGCTCATCGGCGAGTACCGCGCCTTGCTGCACCGCCTCACCCACGATCTCACCCAAGAGAACCGCGAGGCGCGCGCGACACAGGCCGCGCTGGTGATGGAGATCCGCGGCTTCGGGCCGGTGAAGCAGGCTGCGGCAACGCGGGTTCGGGCGCAAATGGCAGAGCTGTCCGGCGATAGCGGCACGCAGATTGGCGATAGCGCGACAATCGTGTGACATATCGCCGGGGCTGGCGTAGACTGGGGCGGCGCCGCATCGGGCGCTGCCGCAGGAGGGCAAGTCATGACCGAGGCCGTTACGACAGACGCGCGTGCCCTTTCGACCGAGCCATCGGCCCTTGCCGAGCTTGCGGCGACGGAGGCCCCGCGCGCCCCGGCCTTCATCGTCACCATCTACGGCGATGTGGTCGAGCCGCGTGGCGGTATGCTCTGGATGGGCACCCTGATCGAGTGCTGCGCGCGTCACGGGCTGAACGAAAGCCTCGTGCGCACGGCGGTCTCCCGTCTCGTGGGGGCTGGGCGGCTGGAGGGGGTCCGGATCGGGCGGCGCAGCTTTTACCGCCTGTCCGAACCGGCGCGCGCCGAGTTCCGCGAGGCCGCGCGTTTGCTTTTCGCGCCTCCGCCGGAGCCGGAAGACTGGATGCTGTGCCTGTCGGACGCGCTGCGCGACGTCGATCTGCCGCTGCCCTGGGCGCGGCTGGCGCCCACGGTCGCGCTGGCGCCCAATCGCGAGGATATCGCGCCGGTAGCCGGTGTCCTGATGCGGGCGAAGCAGCTCGAGGGCCACGGGGATCTCGGGGAGCTCGCCTCGGAGCGATGGGGTCTTCCCGGGGTGGCCGAGGCCTATGCGCGGTTCCTTGCCCGGCATGGGGCGGTGCGCGATCTGCTGTCCGGGTCGGAGCCGCTGTCGCCGGAGGACGCGCTCGCCCTGCGGCTGCGGCTGGTGCACGACTATCGCAACGCGGCCCTCAGCGATCCGCGTCTGCCGCGCGCCGCCTGTCCGCAGGACTGGCCCGCCGACGATGCCCGCAGGCTGTTCGTCGAGGCCTATGTCGGGCTCTCGAAGCGCGCGGAGACGCATGTGGGCGCGAGTTTTCTCAGCCCGGACGGGCATCTCGCGGCAAGCAACGAGGAAACCGAGCGCCGGCTGTTCCAGCTTCGGCGGGAAGCGGCCGCGTAAGCGGAAAGGGTGGCGAAATCCTCCACACATCACGCCCACACTAATTTGTTTCTTAACATGTGCCGTAAGCTGTGCTATTTCGTTGACCGATCGGTCGATCTTTGATGGCCGATCCTGATTCTTGAGGGAGGAGGATACGGATGTCCGAGGCATTCATCTGCGACGCGATACGCACACCCGTCGGCCGATATGGCGGGGCGCTTTCGTCGGTCCGCGCTGACGATCTGGCCGCCGTGCCGCTGGCCGCCCTGATGGCGCGCAATGCCTCGGTGGACTGGGCCGGCGTCGACGACATCATTCTCGGCTGTGCCAACCAGGCTGGCGAAGACAACCGCAACGTCGCCCGCATGGCCGGGCTGCTGGCCGGCCTCCCGATCGAGGTGCCGGGCACGACGGTCAACCGCCTCTGCGGGTCTGGCATGGACGCGATCGGCCTTGCCGCCCGCACCATCCGCGCTGGCGACGGCGACCTCCTGCTTGCCGGTGGCGTTGAAAGCATGAGCCGCGCGCCTTTCGTGATGGCCAAGGCCACCTCGGCCTTCTCGCGCAATGCCGAGATGTACGACACCACCATCGGCTGGCGGTTCAAGAACCCCAAGCTCGACAAGGCGTTCGGCACCCATTCGATGCCCGAAACCGCCGACAACGTGGCCGAGGACTACGGCATCAGCCGCACCGATCAGGATGCATTTGCCGTCCGCTCGCAGGATCGCTGGGAGGCCGCGCAGAAGGCCGGCGTGTTTGCCGAGGAGATCGTCCCGGTGACGATCCCCCAGCGCAAGGGCGATCCGCTGGTCGTGGACACCGACGAGCATCCGCGCCCCGGCACCACGGTCGACAAGCTGGGCAAGCTGCGGGGCGTCAATGGCCCCGATCTCAGCGTCACGGCGGGCAACGCGTCCGGCGTCAATGACGGTGCGGCGGGGGTGATCGTCGCCTCCGAGACGGCGGCGTCGAAGAACGGACTGACCCCGCAGGCGCGCGTCGTGGCCATGGCGGCAGCGGGCGTCGCGCCCCGCGTCATGGGGATGGGGCCGGTTCCGGCGACCCGCCGCGTGCTCGCCCGCGCCGGGCTGACGCTCGACCAGATGGACGTCATCGAGCTCAACGAGGCCTTCGCGGCGCAGGGCCTTGCGGTGCTGCGCGAGCTGGGCCTGCCCGATGACGCGCCGCATGTGAATGCCAATGGCGGCGCCATCGCCATCGGCCATCCGCTGGGCATGTCCGGCGCGCGGCTGGTTCTGACTGCGACCCGGCAGCTGCATCGGACCGGTGGCCGCTACGCCCTGTGCACCATGTGCGTGGGCGTGGGGCAGGGGATCGCGATGATCCTCGAACGTATCTGACCCCTTCAGGAGGAGGCACGACCATGTATGCACAGATGGTGAAATCGGAAGGCATGAAGTCGCTCGAGGAGATGAGCCCCGAGGAGCGCGCCTTTCAGGAGCGGGTCGACCGCGGCGAGAAGATCGAACCCAAGGAGTGGATGCCAGAAGGCTACCGCAAGACGCTGATCCGTCAGATCGGCCAGCACGCCCACTCTGAAATCGTCGGGCAGCTGCCCGAGGGCAACTGGATCACCCGCGCGCCGACGCTCGAGCGCAAGGCGATCCTGCTGGCCAAGGTGCAGGACGAGGCCGGGCACGGGCTCTACCTCTACTCCGCCGCCGAGACGCTGGGCGTGTCGCGCGACGAGCTTTTCGAAAAGCTGCACTCTGGCGCGATGAAATACAGCTCGATCTTCAACTATCCCACGCTGACATGGGCCGACATGGGCGCGGTGGGCTGGCTGGTCGACGGCGCGGCGATCATGAACCAGGTGCCGCTGCAGCGCACCTCCTACGGGCCCTACAGCCGCGCGATGATCCGCATCTGCAAGGAAGAGAGCTTCCACCAGCGGCAGGGCTACGCGATCATGATGAAGATGGCGCAGGGCACGCCCGAGCAGAAGGAAATGGCGCAGGATGCGCTGAACCGCTTCTGGTACCCCTCGCTGATGATGTTCGGCCCGTCCGACAAGGACTCGGTGCACTCCGCGCAGTCGATGGCGTGGAAGATCAAGATGAACACCAACGACGAGCTGCGCCAGAAATTCGTCGACGAAACGGTGCCGCAGGCCGAGTACCTCGGCCTGACCGTGCCCGACGAGACCCTGACGTGGAACGAGGAGCGCGGTCACTACGATTTCGCCGAGCCCGACTGGAACGAGTTCTTCGAGGTGATCAAGGGCAATGGCCCCTGCAACGAAGAGCGTCTCGGCGCACGCCGCGAGGCCTGGGACAAAGGGGCGTGGTTCCGTGACGGGCTGACCGCCTATGCCGACAAGGCCGCTGCGCGCCGCGCGGCATCGAACGTGGCCGCCGAGTAAGCGCGCGCATTGAGGAGGATGTGACATGACCAAGAAAGAATGGCCGCTCTGGGAGATCTTCATTCGGGGCCAGCACGGGCTGAATCACCGCCACGTCGGCAGCCTACACGCGCCGGATGCCGAAATGGCGATCCGGAACGCCCGCGACGTCTACACCCGCCGCAAGGAGGGCGTGTCGATCTGGGTGGTGCCCTCATCCGAGATCACCGCCTCGACGCCGTCCGAGAAGGGCCCGCTCTTCGATCCGGCGGAGAGCAAGGTCTACCGCCATCCGACCTTCTTCGACATCCCCGATGAAGTGGGGCACATGTGATGCCCTCGCTTCCCGATGCCGCCACGCCGGACGTGGTCGCGCTCGCCGAGCGCGCCGCCGCCGAACATCATCACGATCCGCATGTCGCGGACGTGGCTCTGAAACCCGCCTTCTTCGACTGGCTGTGCCGGATGGGGGACAATTCGCTGATCCTCGGGCACCGCATCTCGGAATGGTGCGGCCATGGACCGGTGCTGGAAGAGGACATTGCGTTGGCCAACACCGCGCTCGACCTGATCGGGCAGACCCAGATGTGGCTTGGCCTTGCCGCCGAGGTCGAGGCGGACGGGCGCGATGCCGACGATCTGGCATTCCTTCGCGACGCGATGAAGTTCCGCAACCTGAAGCTGGTCGAGCTGCCGAACGGCGACATGGCGGTGACGCTCATGCGCGAGTTCCTCTTCGATGCCTTCCATTACGAGCTGCTGACGGCGCTCACCATATCCTCCAGCCCGCGCGTCGCCGAGATCGCCGCAAAGGCGCTGAAGGAGGTGTCCTATCACCTCGAGCGGTCCTCAGATCTTGTGGTCCGGCTGGGCGACGGCACTGAGGAGAGCCACACCCGGATGCAGGCGGCACTGAACAAGCTCTGGCCCTACACCGGCGAGATGTTCGCCGCCGATGCGGTGGACGAGGCCGTGGCCGAGGCCGGCATCGCGCCGGCGCTCGCGGATCTGCTGCCGCTCTGGCAGCGCACCGTGGCAGATGTGCTGGAGGAGGCGACGCTGGTGCAGCCCGAGCAGCGCTTCGATGCGCAAACCGGCGGCAAGCAGGGACGGCACACCGAGCACCTCGGCTACATCCTTGCCCAGATGCAGTTCCTGCAGCGCGCCTACCCGGGCGCCAGCTGGTAAGCCGGTGAGTGCGGTTCTGCTATCCACCAAGCAGGTCTGGGACTGGCTGGGCGAGGTCCCGGACCCCGAGATCCCCGTGGTCTCGGTCACCGAACTGGGCATCGTGCGCGAGGTCCGCTGGGAGGGCGAGACGCTGGTGGTGGCGGTGACGCCGACTTATTCCGGCTGCCCGGCGACGGGGGTCATCGACCTGATGATCGAGACCCAGCTGCGCGACAAGGGCATCACCGACCTGCGGCTCGAACGGCGCCTGTCGCCGCCCTGGACCACCGACTGGGTGACCGAGGCGGCGCGCGACAAGCTGCGCGCCTACGGCATCGCACCACCGGTGGACGGCACTGCCTCGGACGGTCTCATGACGGGACGCGCGGCGCGGCTGTCGGGCCGGTCGAACCTGGTGATCGCCTGCCCGCGCTGCGGCTCGTCGCACACCGAGCGGGTCAGCCAGTACGGCTCGACCCCCTGCAAGGCCAGCTACCGCTGCCGCGACTGCCTCGAGCCCTTCGATTACTTCAAGTGCCACTGAGCCATTCCGGTGCCCCGGCGGGGCATCGCCTGTGCATTTCCCTGTCCAGACAGGAGGAGGTCTGACATGCCCCGTTTCCATCCCCTCGAAGTGACCGATGTGCGCCGCGAGACCCGCGACGCCGTGGTCGTCACGCTCAAGCCGCGCGCCGAAGACGCCGAGAGTTTCGGCTTCACCCAGGGCCAATACCTGACCTTCCGCCGCGAGTTCGACGGCGAGGAGCTGCGGCGGTCCTACTCGATCTGCGCCGGTCTCGACGAAGGGTGCCTCAAGGTCGGGATCAAGCGCGTCGACGGCGGCGCCTTCTCGACCTGGGCCAACGAAAATCTGAAACCCGGTGACACGCTCGACGCGATGGTGCCGCAGGGGCGGTTCTTCACCGTGCTCGATCCGTCGAGCGCCAAGAGCTACCTCGGGTTCGCCGGCGGCTCGGGGATCACGCCGGTGCTGTCGATCATCAAGACCGTGCTGTCGCGTGAGCCGAACGCCACTTTCACGCTGGTCTACGCCAACCGGCAGGTCGGCTCGATCATGTTCCGCGAGGAACTGGAAGACCTCAAGAACACCTATCTCGGTCGCTTCTCGGTGATCCACATCCTCGAGAGCGAGGGGCAGGAGATCGACCTCTTCACCGGGCGCATCGACGCCGAGAAGATGGAGATGCTGTTCCGCCTCTGGATCGATGCGACCAGCGTCGACACCGCGTTCATCTGCGGGCCCGAGCCGATGATGCTGACCATCGCGGAAAGCCTGCGTCAGGCCGGGCTCTCGGACGATCAGATCAAGTTCGAGCTGTTCGCCTCGTCGCAGCCGGGCCGGGCCAAGAAACGCGCGGTGTCGCAGCAGGCCGCCGCCGCCGGCAACACCTGCGAGGTGTCTGTCACGCTCGACGGCGCGACGCGGGTGTTCCAGATGCCGAAGGATGGCACCGCGGTGCTGGATGCGGCGATCGAGAACAACATGGACGCGCCCTATTCGTGCAAGGCCGGCGTCTGTTCGACCTGCCGCGCCAAGGTGCTTGAGGGCGAGGTCGAGATGGAGATCAACCACGCGCTCGAGGATTACGAGGTGCGCGCCGGCTACGTGCTGTCGTGCCAGTGCATTCCGCTCTCCGACAAAGTGGTGCTCAGCTATGACGAATGACACCGACACCATGCCCATCGCCGACTACCTCGCGCAGGGCGGCAAGCTGACCTCGCCCGAGAACGTGCCGCCGCGCTACCGTGGCGAGCTTCTGCGGCTGATGTCCTCCTTCGTCGACAGCGAGCTGGCGGGATCGGCGGGCTTTGCCGGGGCGATCAACTGGGCGCCGGGGATCAAGGCGCGCATCGCCGCGAGCCGGATCACGCTGGAAAAGGCCGACCATGCCGAGCGGGTGCTGGACCTGATGGAGGGCTTCGGCACCGACAAGGCGCTGTATGAACGCGCCCACGACTGGGCCGCGCGCGAGACTCGCGACAGCACGCTCGAGGCGAAACGCCACGGCGGCGACATGCGGCTCTCGGTCTTCCACTACCCGCTGACCGGCTGGACCGACGCGGTGGTGATGAACGTGCTCATGGGGCTGGCCACGCACCATGCCGTGGGAGAGATGGCGCGCTGCTCCTACCAGCCTCTGGCCGAGGTGATGAGAGAGATCCTGCCGCGCGAAACGCGGCACATGGAACTTGGGGTCGAGGGGCTCGAACGGATCGGGGCGACGGAGGAGGCGAAGACCTCGGTCGCCTACTGGATGCCGCGCGTCGCCGAGACCTTCGGACCGGCGATCTCGGAGCGCTTCGAGAAGCAGAAGGCCATGGGCCTGCGCCACACCGACAACGAGACGCTGCGCACTGCGTGGCGCAGCGAGGCGGAGAGCGTGCTCTCCGACCTCGGACTGAACTGAACAGGAAGGACGAGCAAATGCTGGATACGGGACGCACCGCGCGCCGCCTCGAGAGCTACGTGCAGGGAGCCTGGCGCGCCGGAGAGGGCGAGGGCAAGCCGCTCGCCAATGCTGCGACCGGGGTTGTTCATGCCTATATCGGCTCGGAGGGGCTCGATTTTGCCGGGGCACTGGACTGGGGCCGCGAGGTTGGCGGCAAGGCGCTGCGCCAGTACACCATCCACGAGCGGGCGCTGATGCTCAAGGAGATCGGCCTCAAGCTGATGGAGATGAAGGACGCGTTCTACGCCGAGAGCCTCGCCACCGGCGCCACCGCGCGCGACGCCTGGCCGGACATCGACGGTGGCATCGGCACGATGCTCACCTTCGCGTCGAAGGCCCGGCGCGAGCTTCCCAACGCGAAGGTGATCCCCGAGGGCGCGGTCGAGCAGCTGTCGCGCGACGGCAGTTTCGTCGCCCAGCACATCCTCGTCCCGATGCAGGGCGTGGCGATCCACATCAACGCCTTTAACTTCCCGGTCTGGGGCATGCTGGAAAAGATCGCCCCCGCGCTGATCGCCGGGATGCCCTGCCTCGTAAAACCCGCCTCGGCCACCGCCTACCTGAGCGAGCTGGTGGTGCGGCGCATCCTCGAGATGGGTATCCTGCCCGACGGCGCTTTGCAGATCGTCTGCGGTGGTGTCGGCGACCTGCTGGACCACGTGACTGGGCAGGACATCGTCACCTTCACCGGCTCGGCCTCCACCGGGCGCAAGCTTAAGTCGCATCCGGCGATCGTCGAGAACTCGGTGCGCTTCACAATGGAGGCGGACAGCCTCAACGCCGCGATCCTCGGCCCCGATGCGGTGCCCGGCACGCCGGAGTTCGATCTTTTCGTCAAAGAAGTGCATCGTGAGATGACCGCCAAGGCGGGGCAGAAATGCACCGCGATCCGCCGCGTTCTGGTGCCCAGGGCGCAGGAGCAGGCGGTGATCGAGGCGCTCTCCGAGCGGCTTGCAAAGACGCCGCCGGGTCTGCCGGACGACGCCAACGCCCGGATGGGGGCGCTGGCCTCTCTGGGCGACCGCGAGGGCGTGCGCGAGAAGATCGCCGAGATCGCCCGCGAGGCGGAGATCGTCTTTGGCGATCCGGCCAAGGTCGCGCTGGTGTCGGGCGATGCCGAGGCGGGGGCGTTCCTGAACCCGGTGTTGCTCCGCTGTGCCGACCCGCTGAGTGCCTCTGCGCCGCATGACGTCGAGGCCTTCGGCCCGGTGGCGACGGTGATGGGCTACGAGGGGCTGGATCAGGCGATCACGCTGGCAATGATGGGCAAGGGCTCGCTGGTGTCGTCGGTGTTCACCAATGACCCCGACGTTGCGTCCGAGCTGGTGCTTGGCGTCGCGCCGTTCCACGGGCGGGTGATGCTGGGCAACCGCGACAGCGCCAAGAGTTCGACCGGCCATGGCGCGCCGCTGGCACCGCTGGTGCATGGCGGGCCTGGCCGCGCCGGCGGCGGCGAGGAGATGGGCGGCATGCGCGGGGTGAAGCATTTCATGATGCGCACCGCCGTGCAGGGCACGCCACGGCTGTTGTCTGCGGTGACGGGCGAATGGGTTGCGGGCGCACCGGCGGAGCAGGGCACGCACCCGTTCCGCAAGTCGCTGGCCGAGCTCGCCATCGGTGACCAGCTGGTCACCGAGCGCCGTGTCATCACCCAGGAGGACGTGGAGCATTTCGCGCAATTCACCGGTGACACCTTCTATGCCCACATGGACAGCGATGCGGCGAAGGCCAACCCGTTCTTCGATGACCGCGTGGCGCATGGCTACCTCATCGCGTCCTTCGCGGCGGGGCTGTTCGTGCAGCCCGATCCCGGCCCGGTGCTGGCCAACTACGGCGTCGACAACCTGCGCTTCCTGACGCCCGTCTATTTCGGCGACAGCCTGCAGGTTCAGTTGACCTGCAAGCAGATCAACCCGCGCGAGGGCACGGTCTATGGCGAGGTGCGCTGGGATTGCCGCGTCACCAACCAGAATGACGAGGTCGTGGCCGAGTACGACGTGCTGACCATGGTGGCCAAGAGCTGGCCGCTTCCGCAGGAGGCCTGAGCATGGCGGTCTGGTCCTGGGACGGGGTGGTGCCGGTGGTCGACCCGTCGGCCTTCGTTCACCCCGAGGCGGTGCTGATCGGCGACGTGATCGTGGGGGCCGGCTGCTATGTCGGCCCCGGCGCGGTGCTGCGCGGCGATTTCGGGCGGATCACGCTGCATCCCGGCTCGAACGTGCAGGAAACCTGCGTCGCCCATGCCTTCCCCGGCAAGGACGTGGTGGTCGAGGAGCGCGGCCATGTCGGGCACGGCGCGGTGCTGCATGGCTGCCACATCGGGCGCAACGCGCTGATCGGGATGAACGCCGTGGTGATGGACGAGGCGCGGATCGGCGAGAACAGCATCCTCGGCGCCATGGCCTTCGTGCGGGCGGGGATGGAGATCCCGGCCAATGTCATGGCCGTGGGGTCCCCTGCCAAGGTGCTGCGCGAGCTGAGTGCGCAGGAAATCGACTGGAAGTCGCGCGGCACGGATGTCTATCGCCAGCTCGCGGTGGACGCCAAGACCAAGCTCGCCCCGGCACAGCCGCTGGCAGAGGTGGAGGAGGGACGCCGCCGCGTGACGGCGCCCGAATACGATCCGCTCGTGGTCGAGCGCGCGGCGCTCAGCGGACGGCCTTGACCCCCTCGAGGATCAGGGTCGTCGCGACGCGGGCATAGTCCTCGCGGCTGATCTTTCCGCCGTCGCGGAACCACATGTAGACCCAGTTCATCATGCCGAAGAGCGACATGGTGACCGGCATCAGAAGCGGTCGCTCCGGGGTGCCGAGCTGCGGGTGTATCTCGTTCAGCGTGTTCGAGAAATGCGTGACGATGCGCCGCTCGATCTTGGTGATGCCGGCTTTCTGCTCGTCCGACAGCGCGGGGCCGGCATTGAGCTGCACCTTGTGCTGATCGTCGGCGCCCTTGTAGGCGTCGAGCACCGTCATCACCAGCGTCTCAAGCCGCTCGCGCGGGGGTAGGGCGGGATCGTCCGCCTCGTCCAGAGCGGCATCGAGCTCGTCGAGATGGCCCTTTATGATCGCGAAGATCAGCGCGTCCTTCGACGGATAGTAGTGGTAGAGCAGCGACTTGGAGACCCCGGCCTCGGCGGCGATCTGGGACATCGATGCCTTTTCCATGCCCTGCGTCGCAAAGACGTTGGCGGCGGTCAGGAGCAGCTGGTGCTGCTTTTCCTCGAAGTCGCTGGCGCGCGTTCTGGCCATATGCGCGGTGCTCCTCTTGGTCCGGCGGGCGGAGTGGCGGCGCGCCAGTCCTTACCCGCCGGACGGGATGTTTGCCACCCTGCCGGAAGGTTACTTCGGGCGGTTGTCGATGACGCGTTTCGCTTTGCCTTCGGATCGGGCAACGCTCTCGGGATCATGCACCTCGATCTTGGTCGAGACGCCGACCACCGACTTGATGTGGTGCGACAGCTCCTTCACCGAGGCGGCGCGGGCGTCGGCATCGCAGCGGGCCGGGGTGCATTCCACGTGCACGGTCATCACGTCCATCCGGTCCTTGCGGCCAAGTTCGATCTGGAAGTGCGGCGCGAGGCCTTCGCATTTCAGGATCTGCTCCTCGATCTGGGTCGGGAAGACGTTGACGCCGCGCAGGATGATCATGTCGTCGCTGCGGCCGGTGATCTTCTCGATCCGGCGCATCGAGCGGGCGGTGCCGGGCAGGATGCGGGTGAGGTCGCGGGTGCGGTAGCGCACCATCGGCAGACCTTCCTTGGTCAGCGTGGTGAACACCAGCTCGCCCATCTCGCCGTCGGGCAGCACATCGCCCGTCGCGGGGTCGATGATCTCGGGGTAGAAGTGGTCTTCCCAGACGTGCAGCCCGTCCTTGGTCTCGACGCATTCGTTGGCGACCCCGGGGCCCATGATCTCCGAGAGGCCGTAGATGTCGACCGCGTGCATGTCAAAGGCCTGCTCGATCTCTTCGCGCATGGCGTTGGTCCACGGCTCGGCGCCGAAGATGCCGACCTTGAGAGAGCTGTCGCGCGGGTCGATCCCCTGGCGGCGGAACTCGTCGAGGATCGAGAGCATGTAGGAGGGGGTGACCATGATGATCTGCGGACGGAAGTCCTGCATCAGCGTGACCTGCCGCTCGGTCATGCCGCCCGAGATCGGCACCACGGTGCAGCCGAGACGCTCGGCGCCGTAATGCGCCCCGAGGCCGCCGGTGAAGAGGCCATAGCCATAGGCCACGTGGCAGATGTCGCCCTTGCGGCCCCCCGAGGCGCGGATCGAGCGCGCCATGCAATCGGCCCAGGTGTCGATGTCCTTCTGGGTATAGCCGACCACGGTGGGCTTGCCGGTGGTGCCGGACGAGCCGTGGATGCGCACCAGTTGCTCACGTGGGACGGCGAACATGCCGAACGGGTAGGTGTCGCGCAGGTCCTGCTTCATGGTGAAGGGGAACTTGGCGAGATCGGCGAGCGTCTTGAAGTCGTCCGGGTGCGCGCCGTGCTCGTCGAAGCGTTTGCGATAGAAGGGGGAGTTCTCGTAGGCATGGCGCAGCGACCAGGCCATGCGCTTTTGCTGAAGCGCGGAAATTTCGTCGCGGCTGGCGATCTCGATCGGATCGAGGATCTCCTTCATGGGGGTCATGTCTGTCATGGTTTCTCCTCCCTTCATGGGTCAGCCCTCCGCCCGCGTTTCGGGCAGCAAAGGCCGGTTGAGCGTCCGCGAATGGCCGCGGAATTCTGCAATGACGGTCCCGTCCTCCCGGGAAACCGTCACGTCATAGATGCCGGAGCGGCCCTTGCGCGACACCTCGCGCGCGGTGGCCGTCAGCCTGTCCCCGAGCGCGCCCGGGGTGATGTAGGTGACCGAGCAATGCTGCGCGACGGTCATCTCGTTGTAGGTGTTGCAGGCGAAGGCAAAGGCGCTGTCCGCCAGCGTGAAGAGATAGCCGCCATGGGCATTGCCATGGCCGTTGGTCATCTGATCGCTCAGCTCCATCTCGAGCGTCGCATGGCCAGGGGCAATGTAGGCCAGCGTCATTCCGAGCCGCTGCGAGGCGCTGTCGGCGTTCCACATTTCCTTGGCACAGGCCTCGGCGAGATCCTGGGCGGACATGGTCTGACTGTCCTTCATGGCTCACTTCCCCTGAAAGCTGGCGGGACGTTTCTCGAGGAAGGCGGTGACGCCCTCGGCGTAGTCGTCGGAGCGGCCCGCCTCGCGCTGGCAGTCCCGCTCGCGGTCGAGATGCGTGTCGAGATCGTTGGTCGCGGCCTCTTGGATCAGCCGCTTGGTCAGCCCGAGACCCAGCGTCGGCCCGGAGGCGAGCTTTGCGGCGAGCGCCCTGGCCTCCGGCATCAGCGCATCGTCGTCGAGCGCCTTCCAGATCAGCCCCCAGTCGGCGGCGGTCTCGGCCATCAGCGGCTCGGCGGTAAGGGTCAGCGCCTTGGCGCGCGGTTCGCCGAGAATGCGCGCCAGCGACCAGCTGCCGCCCGCGTCGGGGATCAGGCCGATCTTCGAGAAGGCCTGAATGAACTTCGCGGATTTCGCCGCCAGCACGACGTCGCAGAGAAACGCGATATTGGCACCGGCCCCGGCGGCAACACCGTTGACGGCACAGATCACCGGCTTTTCGAGGGCGCGGATGAGCCGGAGAGTGGGGTTGTAGAAGGTCTCGATCGTGTGGCCGAGGTCCGGCTTCGGCCCGCCCTTGCGCGGATCGCGGTCGCCGAGATCCTGCCCGGCGCAGAAGCCGCGTCCGGCGCCGGTGAGCAACACGGCACGAATCGCATCGTCATCATGCGCACGCTGGATCTGCGCGCGCAGGGCAAGGTGCATCTCTTCGTTGAAGGAGTTCAGCTTGTCCGGGCGGTTGAGAGTCAGCGTCAGAACGCCGGACTCCAGCTCCGCCAGAACGGTGTGCGATGTCGTCATGTGATCCTCCCGGGCCCCCCTCCATGGGGTCAGTGACATTTACCGTTGCATAAACCGACCGGACGGTCAATGATACGAGTCATGCTTTGGGAGGAGCCATGACAGACCCGTTCACCCGCCATACACCGCTGCTTGAAAGCGCCCTGACGGCGCCTGAAACGCGCGCGTTCCGGACCTCGTTCGCGCAGGCCCCGGGCGGAATGAGTCGCTGGCATATGGCGGCCTGAGCGGACCCGGCACCCGATAAAAGACGGACACCAATCTGGGAGGAGTTACCATGATGTCCAAGACCACCACCGCGCTTGCCACACTGGCCGCGCTGGGCGCCCTGACCGGCGCCGCGCAGGCCGAGATCCGTCTCGGCGTCAGCGTTTCCGCCACCGGCCCGGCGGCCTTCCTCGGCGATCCCGAGGCCAAGACCCTCGAGATGCTGGTCGAGCAGCTCAACGAGGAGGGCGGCATCAACGGCGAGGAAATCGCGCTGACGCTCTATGATGACGGCGGCGACCCCAACAAGGCACGCACCTTCGCCACCCGCCTCGTCGAGGATGACGAGGTCGTCGCGATCATCGGCGGCTCGACCACCGGCACCACCATGTCGATCCTGTCGGTGGCCGAGGACGAGGGCATTCCCTTCATCTCGCTGGCCGGCGCGATCTCGATCATCGATCCGGTGCGCGAGTTCGTCTTCAAGACGCCGCACACCGACCGCATGGCCTGCGAGAAGATCTTCACCGACATGCAGGCGCAGGACATCACCCGGATCGGCATGATCTCGGGCACCGACGGCTTTGGCGCCTCGATGCAGGCGCAATGCAAGGACGTGGCGGGCGAGTACGGCATTGAGATCGTCGCCGACGAGACCTACGGCCCGCAGGATGCCGACATGACGCCGCAGCTCACCCGCATCCGCAACACCGACGGTGTGCAGGCGGTGCTCAACCCGGGCTTCGGCCAGGGTCCGGCGATCGTCACCCGCAACGTCGCACAGCTTGGCTTCGAGGTTCCGCTCTACCAGAGCCACGGGGTCGCCTCGGATGCCTTCATCGAGCTTGCCGGGGCCGAGGCCGCCGAGGGGCTGCGCCTGCCGGGCACGGCGCTGCTAATCGCCGACAAGCTGGCCGAGGATGACGCGCAATACGAGGTCGTGACCTCCTACACCGAGGCCTACAAGGCCAAGTACGATCAGGATGTCTCGACCTTCGGCGGCTATGCGCATGACGCCTTCGCGCTGATCGTCGATGCCATCAGCCGCGCCGGTGACAGCGAGGATCCGCAGGCGATCCGCGATGCGCTGGAAGAGACCAGCGGTCTCGTCGGCACGACCGGCACCTATGCCTTCTCGCCCGAGGATCACCTCGGCCTCGATCTCAGCGCCTTCCG
Source organism: Salipiger bermudensis (assembly GCF_020171625.1). Taxonomy (GTDB): domain Bacteria; phylum Pseudomonadota; class Alphaproteobacteria; order Rhodobacterales; family Rhodobacteraceae; genus Salipiger; species Salipiger bermudensis_B. The sequence continues at coordinate 143,736 of NZ_JAIUZY010000005.1, read as the reverse complement.
GATGCTCGAGATCAAGGACGGCGACTGGCTGTCGGTCGAGTAACTCGCTTCGGCTCCGGGCCGCTGCCCGGAGCCGCTCCCCATTTTGCCAAAGCCTTGGGAGCCCCGATGGACGCCCTGCTGCAATTCCTGTTCTCCGGTCTGACCGTGGGCGCCGTCTACGCGCTCGTGGCGCTGGGTTTCACGATCATCTACAACGCCTCCGACGTGGTGAACTTCGCCCAGGGCGAGTTCGTCATGCTGGGCGGGATGATCACCGTCTTCACCTATCAAGCCGGGCTGCCGCTGCCGCTGGCCGCCGTGATCGCGATCCTCGTGACCTCGGCCATTGGCGTGGCGCTGAACAAGCTGGCGATCGAGCCGGCGCGCGGCGCGCCGGTGGTGTCGCTCATCATCATCACCATCGGCGCGTCGATCGTGATCCGCGGCGCGACGCAGCTGATCTTCGACAAGCAGCTGCACCGCTTCCCGTCGTTTTCGGGCGACGATCCGATCCACGTGCTGGGCGCGACGATCCTGCCGCAGAGCCTGTGGGTGATCGCCGGCGCGCTGGCGGTCTTCGTGGGGCTGTGGATCTTTTTCACCCGCACGCTGACCGGCAAGGCGGTGCTGGCCACGGCCAACAACCGCGTCGCGGCGCAGCTTGTCGGGATCAACACCGGCTGGGTGATGACCCTGTCCTTCGGTCTGTCGGCGGCCATCGGTGCCTTTGCCGGCGTGCTGGTCACGCCGATCACCCTCGTCGGCTACGACGTCGGCGTGGCACTGGCGCTCAAGGGCTTCGCCGCCGCCATGCTCGGCGGCATGGGCAACCCCAAGGGCGCTCTGGTCGGCGGGCTGCTGCTGGGCTGCTTCGAGGCGCTGACCGCGGGCTATCTCAGCTCGCAATACAAGGAGGCGGTGGCCTTCATCGTCATCCTCGGCGTGCTCTTCGTGATGCCGCAGGGCCTTTTCGGCAGCAAATCGACGGAGCGCGTGTGATGGCCGGCCGCAACAAATGGATTTCGCTCGGCGTGCTGGCGCTGCTGATCGCGCTGCTGCCGCTGTTCTTCCCCTCGGGCTACTACTACCGGGTCGGCGCGCTGATCTTCGTCAACGCGCTGTCGGTGGTCGGGCTGGTGATCCTGATCGGCTATGCCGGGCAGATCAGCCTCGGGCACGCGGGCTTTGCCGGGATCGGCGCCTATGCCTGCGCGCTGGCACCGGAGCATCTCGGGTTGCATCCGGCGCTGGCGGTGCTGCTTGGCGCGGTGGTCTCGGGTGTCATGGCGGCGCTGATCGGCAAGCCGATCCTGCGGCTCAAGGGCTACTACCTTGCGGTGGCGACGCTGGGCTTCGGCATCCTCGTGTCGATGGTGCTGACCAACGAGCGTGCGCTGACCGGGGGGCCGGACGGCATGAACGTCGCCGATCTGGGCCTGCGCGGCCTGCTGCGCGACATGGGCTGGCGGCTGTCGGGCGGCGAGTTCTGGTACATGATCTGCGGCGTGGTGCTGCTGATCGGGGCCTGGCTGGCGCTGAACCTCTTCGACAGCCCCTCTGGACGCGCCATGCGCGCGCTGCACGGATCGGAGGTCGCCGCCTCCACCGTCGGCGTCGACGTGCCGCGCCAGAAGCTGCGCGCCTTCGTGATCTCGGCGGTCTACGCCTCGGTCGCGGGCTCGCTGCTGGCGCTGCAGAACGGCTATATCACGCCCGACGTGGCGGGCTTCATGCACTCGGTCGAGATGGTCACCATGGCGGTGCTCGGCGGCGTCGGCTCGGTGCTGGGCGCGACCTTCGGCGCCGCGATCCTGACGCTGCTGCCGCAGGTGCTGACCGTCTTTGCCGAGTACGAGCAGCTGGTTCTGGGCCTCGTGATGGTGCTGGTGATGATCTTCCTGCCGCAGGGGCTGTTGCCCTCGATCGCGCGGCGTCTGAAAGGGAGGGACGAATGAGCCTTCTGGAGATACAGGGCCTCGGCATCAGCTTCGGCGGGCTGAAGGCGGTCAACGACGTGAGCTTCAAGGTCGCGCCCGGCGAAATCGTCTCGGTCATCGGACCGAACGGCGCCGGCAAGACCACGCTCTTCAACATGATTTCGGGCGTCTACCAGCCCGGGCGCGGCTCGGTCTCGCTGAATGGCCGTGCGGTGACCGGGGTGGCCCCCCACCGGCTGGCCGAGATGGGCCTGTCGCGCACCTTTCAGAACCTGCAGATCTTTCAGGAGATGACGGTGCTCGACAACGTGCTGGCGGGCTATCACCTGACCGAGCGCGGCTCGGTCTGGGCCGACCTGCTGTCGCTGCCCGGCATGAAGCGGCGGGCCGCCGAGGCGCGGTCCGGGGCGCGCAAGCTTCTGGAGCGGGTGCGGCTCGACAAGGCCGCCGAACAGGTCGCGGGCAACCTCAGCTACGGCGCGCTGAAGCGGCTCGAGATCGCCCGCGCGCTGGCGCTGAACCCGAATATCCTGCTGCTTGATGAACCCGCGGCGGGGTGCAACGCGGTCGAGACCGAGGAGATCGACCACCTGATCGCCGAGCTTGCCGCGTCGGGCATCGCCATCCTCCTGGTCGAGCATGACATGAAGCTGGTGATGCGGATTTCGAACCACATCGTGGTGCTGGACCACGGCGAGAAGATCGCCGAGGGCGACCCGGCCACCGTGTCTCGCGACCCGGCGGTGATCGCCGCCTATCTCGGCACCGAGGAAGAGGAGCCCGCCCATGCTGACGGTTGAAGGGCTGCGCTCGCGGTACGGGCGCATCGAGGTGCTGCACGGGCTCGACCTCGAAGTCAGCTCGGGTGAGATCGTCACCGTGGTGGGCGCCAATGGTGCCGGCAAGACAACCCTGCTGCGGTGCCTGTCGGGCACCCAGCCGGTGAGCGACGGAACCATCGTCTTCCGGGGCGAGAGCTTTGCCACCGTACCCGCCCACAAGCGGCTGAAGCGGGGCTTGGCGCAATCGCCCGAGGGGCGGCAGATCTTCACCAACCTCACGGTCGAGGAGAACCTGCGTCTCGGGGCCTTCCTGTTCTCCGACGACCGGGTCGAGCGCGACATGGCCGATGCCTTCGCCCTGTTCCCGATCCTGAAGGAAAAGCGCAATCTCGCGGCGGGGGGGCTGTCGGGCGGCCAGCAGCAGATGCTGGCGATTGGCCGCGCGCTGATGGGCCGGCCGCATTGCCTGCTGCTCGACGAGCCGTCGATGGGTCTGGCACCGCTCTTGGTGGCGCAGATCTTCGAGGTGGTGAAATCGCTCAAGGAGCGCGACGTGACGGTGCTGCTGGTCGAGCAGAACGCCTATGGTGCGCTCAAGATCGCCGACCGCGGCTACGTTATGGAAACCGGGCGGATCACCATGACCGGTGCCGCGCCCGACCTCATCGCCGATCCGCGCATCCGTGAAGCCTATCTGGGACTCTGAACCATGACACTTCTGACTGTCCAACGCGACGGCGACATCGCCGTCGTCACCCTCGACAACCCGCCGGTGAACGCGATCTCCGAGGCCGTCCGAAAGGAGCTCTTCGAGATGGTGGGCCAGCTCGACGCCGATCCCGACGTGCGCGCCGTGGTGCTGATCTGCGCCGGGCGGACCTTCCTCGCCGGGGCCGACGTGCGCGAGTTCGGCAAGCCGCCGGTCGAGCCGCACCTGCCCGACGTGGTGGACCGGCTCGAGGCGGCGGACACGCCATGGATCGCGGCGATTCACGGCGCGGCGCTGGGCGGTGGCTTCGAGATCGCAATGGGGTGCCGCTTCCGCATCGCCGTGGACAGCGCGCGGGTCGGTCTGCCCGAGGTCACGCTTGGCGTCATCCCCGGCGCATCGGGGACGGTGCGCACGCCGCGTCTGGCCGGGGTCGAGGTGGCGGTCGATCTGGTCACCAGCGGCAGGCCGATGCCTGCGGCAAAGGCGCTTGAGGCCGGGCTCGTCGACGCGGTGGTCTCCGGTGATCTCGAGCGCGAGGCCGTGGCCTTCGCCCGCAAGGCGCTGGCGGCGGATCTGCCGGTGCCGGTGTCGAAACGCCCGCTTGCGCCGATGCCCGAGGCGTTCTGGCAGGCGGCGCGCAAGGCGGCTGGCAAGGCCGGTCATCAGGCCCCGCTGCGCGCGCTGGATAGCATTCGTTTCGCCACGGAGCACGATTTTGCCGAGGCCATGGCGCATGAGCGCCAGACCTTCCTCGACCTGCGCGGCTCGGACGAGGCGGCGGCGCTGCGGCATGTGTTCTTCGCCGAGCGGGCCGCGCCGAAGCCAGCAGCGCTCAAGGACATCGCGCCGCGCCCCTTCGGGACCGTGGGCGTGATCGGCGGTGGCACCATGGGGGCGGGCATCGCCGGAGCCTGCCGCGAGGCCGGCATGGAGGTCATCCTCATCGAGCGCGATACCGAGGCGGTCGCACGCGGGCTGGCAAATGTCGGCAAGATCTTCGACGGCGCGGTCAAGCGCGGCAAGCTCAGCGAAGAGGAGCGCGCCGAGCGGATGGCGGGCGTGCGCGGCAGCACCGACTATGCCGAGTTAGCGCAGGCCGATCTGGTGATCGAAGCGGTGTTCGAGGAGATCGGCGTGAAGCGCGCGGTCTTCGCCGAGCTGGGCCGCGTCTGCCGCGCGGATGCGGTGCTGGCGACCAACACCTCCTATCTCGATCCCCGCGCCATCGCCGAGGGCCTGCCGCATCCCGAGCGCTTCATCGGGCTGCATTTCTTCAGCCCCGCCCACATCATGAAACTGCTCGAGATCGTGCCGACCCCGGACACCGCGCCCGACGTGCTGGCCACCGGCTTCGCGCTTGCGCGAGCGTTGAAGAAGATGCCGGTGCAGGCGGGGATCTGCGAGGGCTTCATCGGCAACCGCATCCTCAAGCGCTACCGCGCCGAGGCCGAGGCCCTGGTCTCGCAGGGGGTGGCGATCGCCGAGATCGACGGGGCGATGCGCGACTACGGCTTCCGCATGGGGCCGTTCGAGGCGCAGGATCTGGGCGGGCTGGACATCGCCTTCCTGCAACGCGAAGGCGCGCGGGCGGAGGGGCAGGACGTGGCCGAGACGCTGGGCGACATCCTCGTGCGGGCCGGGCGCAAGGGCCAGAAGACGGCCGGCGGCTGGTACGACTATGCCGAAGGGGACCGGAGACCGCAGCCCTCGGACGCGGTCACCAAGCTGCTCGCCGGGCGGGTGTCCGGGTCGCTCGACCTGCCGCGCCCCGAGATCGCCGAGCGGCTCGTCGGCGCGATGGCGGCGGAGGGTCAGGCGATCCTGCGCGAGGGCATCGCGCAGGCGCCGCAGGACATCGATCTTGTCGAGGTGCACGGATACGGCTTCCCGCGCTGGAAGGGCGGGCCGATGTTCGCGACAAGCGCGTCTTAGCACGGGCGCGGGGACGGGGCCTTCGAGGCTCGGGCCCCGTCGCGGCGTCCGGCACAACGTGCCACTAATCGCCTGACTGGCAGGTCGCGTTCGGCGGCACGCGCGTGCTGGCGCCGCTCAGGCGCCACGCCCCGCGACCCCTGCAGCGGCGTTACGGGCCTTCGCAGACCGGGGCGCGGGACAGGGGCTCCTGATCGGTCTCGACACCGTAGGCGCGGAAGCCGTGATCGTCGATCAGGATCACCCGGTAGGTCGGGTTGCCGCCGGTCCACCACGGGGCCGGCTCGTCGAGATCGGTGATGAACCGGTGCGACATGGCCTGCCCGGAGCTGTAGGCCAGTCCCTCGGGGCTGGTGCCCGACAGCGGCACATGGATGTGCCCGAACACCACGTGACGCACGCCGGGGCCATGGCCGCGCAGGACAGTGAGCAGCGCGTCGGTGTCGTGCAGGCCGATATGGTCGAAATGCGCCAGCCCGTGATGCGCCGGCGGGTGGTGGATGAACACCGTCACCGGTTGGTCGCCCGCGCCCTCGAGCGCGTCGCGCAGCCAGTCCCGACGCGCCTCGCAGAACTTGCCGCCGATGAAGCCGTGCTCGTGGCTGTCGAGGAACAGCAGGCGCCCCTGCGGCGTGTCCATGTGGCTCTGGACGTGGCCGCTCTCCGTCACCGGCTGGTCGGGGAAGGCGTCGCGGAAGGCCGGGCGCTCGTCGTGGTTGCCCAGCATCAGGCGGACGGGGCAGGGCAGCGGCGCCAGGATCTCGCGCAGCAGCGCGTAGGCGGAGGGGTCGCCGTCGTTGCACAGGTCGCCGGTGATCACGAGCAGGTCGGCATCGGCGTGATGCGCGAGGACATGGGCCACACCGCGACGCAGCATCTCGGCAGGGTCGAGCTTGTGCAGGGTCTCTCCCGGCGGGACGAGATGCGTGTCGGTGAACTGAATGATCTTCATGGGTGGGTCTTTTTCTGGAAGCCGGAGGTCCGTCGCGGGCGACGGCGTGTGCCGTCGCCCGGTGCCGTATCGGGGAGGGAGAGGGAGAGAATGCCCGGGCGGCACGGGGCCGCCCGGGCAGATCGGTTTATTCCATCAGCGCGTTGGTTTCCGACACCAGCTGCGCGAGGCCGTCCTCGGGCGTGGTCTCGCCGCGCATCACGGCGGCGATGATGTCGCGCTGGGTGCGCCAGATGCGAACGCTGTCACCGCCGGGATAGCCGGCCCAAGGCTGCGAGCGGTCGGCCTGGAACGAGGCGGTCTCGACATTGGGGTTCTCGGCGTAGAACGGGGCCAGGAACTCTTCGCCGGTGGCGCGCTTGTTGGTGGGCAGGTAGCCGGTGATGCGCACGATCATGTCCTGCGCCTCGGGGCCGGTGACCCACTTGAGGTATTCCCAGGCCGCGTCCTGCTTGGCCTCGTCCTGCGTCAGCATGACCGCCGCGTTGCCACCCGTCGGCACGCCGCCGTTTTCCTTGTCGTCCAGCGGGAAGGTGTCGGTCACCAGCTCGAAGCGGTCGCCGACCAGCTCTTCCACGGTCTGCACATGCGCCGGGGTCGAGAAGATGAGGCCGGTCTTGCCGGCGCCGAACTGCTGGCGCGACTGGTCCCAGTCGAGCACCGGCTGGCCGGCCTCGGTGACGAAGGAGCGGAAGTAGTTGAGCGCGTTGAGGCCGACCTCGTTGTCGAAGGCGACCTTGCCGGTCTCTGCGTCGATGAGTTCGCCGCCCTGCTGGTAGACCATCGCCTGCCACAGCCAGTCGTCGGGCCAGCCGCCGATGTCATAGGCCATGCCGGCGATGTCGTCGCCAAGCGCGTTGATCTCGACCGCCAGATCGAGCAGCTCGGGCCAGGTGTCGGGCATGTTTTCGGGATCGCCGCCCGCCTCGCGCACGAGGTCGGCGTTTACGTACATGATCGGCGAGGAGGCGTTGACCGGCAGGCCCCACTGGGTGTCGCCGATCTTGCCGAGCGCGTACATCTTGGGCGAGTAGTTCTCGTCGACCCAGCCGCTGTCTTCCTGCTCGACGAACTGGGCGATCGGGGTGATCTGGCCGCGCGGCTCGAGGGTTTCGACCAGCTCCTGCAGCAGGTGGTAGCCCGAGAAGAACACGTCGGGCATGTCGCCGGTCACGGCCGAGCGCAGCACCTGCTGGTGGCCCTCGTTATAGGCCACGGCGGGGGCGCGGAACTCGATCTTGATGTCCGGGTGCTGCTCCATGAACGCCTCGGCGATCGGCTGGTGGAAGCGGGTGAAGCCCGGCAGGTTGTAGAGCACGTCGAGGGTGACCTGCTCTGCCATCGCGGAGGCGGGCAGGAGGACAAGCGCCGCGGCGCCGGGCAGGAGGGAAGAGAGTTTAGACATGCGGAAGCTCCGTTTTGTCTTGGGGAGAGGAAAGGGGGACGGGGATCACTTGACCCCGGTCATGGTGATGCCGGCGATGAACTGACGTCGGGCCAGCAGGAAGCAGAGAACCATCGGTGCGGTGACCAGCGTGGCCCCTGCCATGAGGGCGCCGTAATCGGCCCCGGATTCCGCGTCGGAGAAGTACAGCATCCCCAGCGGCGGCGGCGCGAGCGCCGTGTCCCGGACCACGATCATCGGCCAGTAGAGATCGTTCCAGTGCGCCACGACCGAGAAGATCGCGAAGGCCGAGAGCGACGGCAGCGAGCCGCGCAGGACCAGGCGCCAGCAGATATCGAACTCGGAGAAGCCGTCGAGACGCGCGGCCTCGATGATCTCGTCCGGGTAGGAGCGGAACGACTGGCGGAACAGGAAGATGGCAAAGACCGACAGGAAGAACGGCGCCATCAGGGCGAAGTAGGTGTTCAGGAGCTGCGCCTTGGCCAGCCCCACGAAGAGCGGAAGGGCCAGGGCCTGCATCGGCACGCAAAGCGCCCCCACGACCAGCGCCAGGAACAGCGCCTTGCCGGGAAACTTCAGCTTGGCCAGCGCATAGGCGGCGGGCACCGCGGTCGCCACCTGCACGATCAGGATGCCGGCGCAGACGATCACGCCGTTGAGCATGAAGCGCCCCATCGGCACGCGCTCTTCGACCTTGGCGAAGTTGCGGCCTGCCGAGAAGTCCTCGGGGATCGGCCAGAGCGAGATGTCGAAGATCTCGGAGGGCGCGCGGATCGCGGTCAGCCCCATACAGTAGAACGGCAGCAGCATGACGCAGGCGCCGAGCGCCAGCACGAGATGCGGAACGAAGCGGGCCATCAGTAGTGAACCTTGCGGTCGAGTTTGAAGGTCTGGCCGACCGAGAGGATCAGCACGAGCGCGAGGAAGATCAGCGTCAGCGCGGCGGCGTAGCCGGTCTCGGCGTACTCGAACCCCTCGAGGTAGATGGCATAGAGCAAGGTTTCCGAGCCCTGCCGCCCCTTGGTCAGCACGGCCACCTGCTCGAACACCTTGAAGGCCGAGATCGAGGTGGTGACCATGACGAACATCGTGGTCGGCCCCAGCATCGGCCAGGTCACGGTCAGGAAGCGGTCGACCGGGGATTTCGCCCCGTCGAGCCGCGCCGCTTCGGTCAGGTCCTTCGGGATCGCGGTCAGACCGGCGAGGAACAGAACCATGTTGAAGCCCAGCACCTGCCAGATGCCCATCAGCGCCATCGTCGGGATCAGCAGCGCTGGATCGGCGAGGAAGGCCACCGGCTCGAACCCGAGCCAGCGGATCGCGGCATTGACCGGCCCGAGAGAGGGGTGCAGCAGGAACTGCCAAACCGTCGCCATGGCCACCAGCGTCGCGGTGACGGGCAGGAAATAGGCCACTTCCCACAGGCCGCGCGTGCGCTTGGTGCCATGCACCAGAAGCGCGATGCCGAGCGCCAGCCCGACGCCCAGCGGGATCACCAGCGCCGCGTAGATCAGCGTGTTCACCAGCGCGCGCAGGAACACCGGGTCCGAAACCGCGCGTTCGAAGTTGCCCAGCCCGATGACGCTCCAGTCGAGTGCGCCGAGCTGGTAGTCGGTGACGCTGAAGCCGGTCAGCACCAGCACGGGCAGGATGTAGATCGCCAGCATGAGCAGCGCGGCGGGGGCAACGAAGGCCAGCGCGCGCCACATCATGCGCCGCTCGCGCCGGCTGCCCTGCCGCGCGGGGATCGTGGCCAGAGGGGAGAGGTCGAGACTGGTCATGCCACCTGCTCCGCGCGCTGGGCGACCTCGCGGCGGCGCTCGTCGGCGCCGAAGAGATGCGCCCTTTCGGGGGCGAAATCGACATGCACCTGCCCGTCGCCGGGGATCACCTCCGCCCCGGCATACTGGCGCAGCACGAGGCGCCCGGCACCGGTGCCGGGAAGCTCCAGCGTCAGGTAGCGGTCGGCACCGTGCGGCTCGATGCGCAGCACCTTCGCGGGCCAGCCCGTCCGGGCGAGGCGCAGGTCCTCGGGGCGCAGGCCAAGCGTGGCGGGGCCGGGAGCGGAGCGGACCGCGAGCGCGGTCGGCCGGCCGAACAGCATGACGGTGCCGCCGGGGGCGATCTCGACCGGCAGCACGTTCATCTGGGGCGTGCCGATGAAGCGCGCCACGGTGAGGTTGGCGGGCCGCTCGTACAGCTCGGACGGGGTGCCGAGCTGCGCAATCTCGCCGGCGTCCATCAGCGCGATGCGGTTGGACATGGTCATCGCCTCGACCTGATCGTGGGTGACGTAGACGAAGGTGGTGCCGAGGCGGGCGTGCAGGTCGGCCAGTTCCTCGCGCATGTGGGCGCGCAGCTTGGCGTCGAGGTTGGACAGCGGCTCGTCCATCAGGAACGCGGCGGGATCGCGCACCAGCGCGCGGGCCAGCGCGACCCGCTGGCGCTGCCCGCCCGAAAGCTGGGCCGGGCGACGGTCCAGCAGCGGCGTGATCTGCAGGACCTCGGCGGCCTCGCGCACGGCGGCGTCGATCCCGGCGCGGGTGTCGGACTGGTTGGGCACCAGCCGTCCGATCAGCGGCAGACGGGCCGCGCCGGGCAGGCGGCGCATCCGCAGCGGCGTGGCGATGTTCTCGCGCACCGTCATGTGGGGGTAGAGCGCATAGCTCTGGAACACCATGGCGAGGTTGCGATCCGACGGGTCCACGTCGGTCACGTCGCGTCCGGCGATCTCCAGCGTGCCGCGGTCCTGCGTTTCCAGCCCGGCGATGATGCGCAGCAGGGTGGACTTGCCGCAGCCCGAGCTGCCGACGAGGCTGAGGAACTCGCCCTCTCGGATATCGAGATCGATCCCCCTGAGCACCGGCGTGCCGCCGAAGGCCTTGGCGACGCCGTGCAACGCCAGCGCGGGCGTGGCGGTCAGGGTCCGGGTGAGGTCCATCTGCGTTTCCTTTCTCGTCATCCGCAAGACTCGTGACCGTGCCAGCCGGTGGTGTCAGGTCCGCCCCACAGGGCGCGCGACACCAGTGCCGCGACCGGGAGGATCGCGGGCTGAGACAAAGCCACAGTCCTTCGCTGTTTTCGTTCGAAAGCCGATCCGGGGATTCGGCGCTGTTGCTGCGCACTTAGAGGGTGCAGGTAACAGGCAAGTGACGCTTGGGAATTTCTGGGTTTCGTCTTTCCATCTGCCTCAAGCTACCTCAAGTTGCACGAGGGAGCGCACTGGGAGGAGTTCGAACGAAAATGGAGATGATCGAATCCGAGCGGCGGCGGAACGCGATCGTCGCGCTGCTGACGCGGCATGGCGAATTGCCGGTGGCGGCGCTGGTCGAAGAGATGCGCGTTAGTGCGCAGACGATCCGCTCCGACCTGCGCGCGCTCGACGAGGCGCGCGTCGTGCGCAGGCGTCACGGTGCGGTGAGGCTGAACAACCATCACGAGAATCTGGGCTATCAGCCGCGTCAGAAAATCGCATCGGACGAGAAGGCGCAGATTGCCGCGGTGGTCGCAGCGCAGATCCCCGACGGCGCGACCGTCGCGCTGGGCACCGGCACCACGGTCGAAGCGGTGGCGCACGCGCTGGCGGGGCACAAACGGCTGACCGTGGCGACCAACAGCCTGCACGTGGCGCTCGCCCTGCGCGGCAGCGCGGAGGTGACGGTGCTGATCGCTGGCGGGCAGCTGCGCCCGGGGGATCTCGATGTGATCGGGCCGGACAGCCTCGCGTTCTTCGGCGGGCTGAATTTCGATCACGCGGTGTTCTCGGTCGGAGGGCTGTCCGAGGCCGGTGCGCTTCTGGACTTCACGCCCGACGAGATTCAGGCGCGAAAGGCGATCATGTCCTGCGCCCGCCACCGCACCCTGGTGCTCGATCATACCAAGATCGGCCGTGCGGCGCCGTTCAGCTGGGGCGACGTGTCCGCGCTCGAGCGGATCGTTAGCGGGGGCGACCTCCCCGCCGATGTCGCACGCATGGCGCTGGAGGCGGGCTGCGAGGTCGTGGGGCTTTAGATCTCAGGGCCTTCTGCGCGCGATCGGCTGAGAGGCAAGGCGCATTTCCCGACCTGCATCACCGTCGGCGCGACTCAGGGCGCTGTGGTTCGGTGGTAGGCATGGGCAAAAGCGGGGGTCTGAAAACAAGAAAACCCCGGAACATCATGTCGCCATGACCTTCCGGGGTTTTCCATGGTGCCCAGGAGAGGACTCGAACCTCCACGACCGTTAGGTCACTGGTACCTGAAACCAGCGCGTCTACCAATTCCGCCACCTGGGCACAGGTGGTGTGAGGAGGGCGTTTAAGGGTCGTTACACTCGCCGTCAAGCAGGTTTTTTCGGTTTGTTTTCCATCCCGCTGCCACGCACCTTGCCGGGCCTCGCCCGGGCCGGTATTCAGGGCTGGAAACCCTGGCAGCAGGAGCATGGGCAATGAGCAAACTCGTCACCATTTACGGCGGATCCGGGTTCGTGGGGCGCTACATCGCGCGGCGTATGGCCAAGCTCGGCTGGCGGGTCCGCGTGGCCGTGCGCCGGCCCAACGAGGCGCATTTCGTGCGCCCCTATGGCGTGGTCGGTCAGGTCGAGCCGGTGCTGTGCAACATCCGCAACGACGAGTCGGTGCGCATGGTCATGCAGGGCGCCGATGCGGTGGTGAACTGCGTCGGAACCTTCGATGCCCGCGGCAAGAACAACTTCGATGCCATTCAGTCCGAGGGGGCGGAGCGCGTGGCGCGTATCGCCGCCGAGCAGGGCGTCGCCCGCATGGTGCAGATCTCGGCCATCGGCGCCGATGCCGACAGCAAGAGCGATTACGCCCGCACCAAGGCCGAAGGCGAGGCCGCGGTACTGCGCCACATGCCCGACGCGGTGATCCTGCGCCCGTCGGTGATTTTCGGGGCCGAGGACCAGTTCTTCAACCGCTTCGCCGGGATGTCGCGCATGGGGCCGGTGCTGCCGCTGGTCGGCGCCGACACCTGCTTCCAGCCGGTCTATGTCGATGACGTGGCGCAGGCCGCGGTGATGGGCGTGACCGGCGCGGCGGCGCCGGGCGTCTACGAGCTTGGCGGCCCGGACCGCGAGAGCTTCCGCGACCTGATCGGAGAGATGCTGAGCGTGATCCGCCGCCGCCGCTTCATCGTGAACATTCCCTTCGGCATCGCCTCGGTGATGGGCTGGGTGTTCGAAGGCATCCAGCGCCTGACCGGCGGACTGTTTTCGGCGCAGATCACCCGCGATCAGGTGAAATCGCTGCGGCGCGACAACGTCGTCTCGGACGATGCGAAGGGCTTCGCGGAGCTGGGCATCACGCCGACCTCGCTCGAGGCGGTGCTGCCCGACTACCTCTGGCGCTTCCGCCCCTCGGGCCAGTACGACGCGATCAAGGAATCGGCCCGCGGCCTGCGCTCGGAGTAAGATCCCGGGCGCCGTTCTGACCATTTGTGGGCGTGAAGAGCTGTCGCACGCGCCAGCCTGCCGGGCCGCACAGATAGGATCGCCTAGGCGCGTCCTGATCCGGCGCGCCGAGCCCGTTCAATGCAGCGTCTTCAGCCGGCGGAACGTCGCGTCGTTGCAGCAGCCCGGTGGGGGCGCGCTCGACGGGCCGGTCAGGTGGCCCAGCCAGTGTTCGCAGCTCTCGACCAGCGCGCAGCCGCGGCAGCTGGTCACCATCCTGGCATACTGATCCGGCTTCAGGTGCCCGGCCAGCATCGCCTCCGAGAGGTTGAGGTCCATGACACGGGCCACGCTGCGGGTCAGCCAGAAGTGGCGGGCGGGATCTCCCAGCCTCTGGGGCATCGGCTTAGTCCTTCATGTCGTCCTGGAGTGCAGCGAAGTGGCGGCGGTTCGCGCAGCCTTCGGGGGTGGCCCGAGGCCCTGTCGCGGGGTCTGACAGCCAGCGTCGGCAGCCGTCGGTCCATTTGCAGGCGCGGCAGCGATGCGCCATCGCGGCCCAGTCCTCCTGGCTCAGCGCGCCATGTTCGGCGGCGCCCACCAGATCGGTACCGTTGGCCCGCGCCATGCGTTGCACGCGCCAGTAATGAAGCTTGGTCGCACCGAGCGGTCGGTTGGGCCGGGGATCGAGCATCGTTCCGTCCTCCCTCATCGGTTCAGGTGTCGCGCAGCGCGTCGAACAGGGTTGTGTTGCGGCAATAGCCGGGGGCCTCTGGCGCTGCGCCCTTCTGAGCTGAGAGCCAGGTCTCGCAGTCGCAAGGCCGGGTGCAGCCGGTGCAGCCGAGCACGGCATCGTCGATCTGCGAGGCGGTGACCCTGCCACGCATCATCTGTTCGTCGAGATCGATCCCGAGCGTGCCGGCCATGCGGTCGACAAGCCGGGCATGGCGGGTGTAATCGGTGCGGCCGGGCATCGTCATATCTCCTGCAGGTTGCAGCGTTGAACGGCTACAATCCTAGCAGGGCAGGGCGGGCCTGCCCTTGATGCAGGTCAACCGACGGGACGCGCTTAGTTGGTGGCGTAGGCCGCGGCGGTGCGCCTGACGATCGCGATGCGGGCGCCGTTGGGCGGGTGGCTGCCGAGGAACTTCTCGCCGGGATCTGGGATGCGCATGAAGAACTCCGCCCCGAGCACCGGATCGTAGCCCGCGCGCATGGTCAGGATGGTGCCGAGCTGGTCAGCCTCGAGCTCGTATTCCTTGGAGAAGCTGCGCGCGCCGACGCTGGCGCCGAACTCCTCGGCGGAGCGCACCGTCGCGGCATCGGCGCCAGACATCTCGGCCAGACCCGAGAAGATGATGGCCCCTATGACGGCGTCCTCTTCGACGCGGGCCAGATGGCCGAGAATGTGGTGCGAGGCTTCATGCCCCATGACAAAGGCCAGCTCATCGGCATTCTCGACCGAGGCGATGAGCGCGAGGTTGAAGGCGATGATCGGGCGGCCCTGCCGGTCGAGCGTCTGGAAGGCGTTGGCCTCCTGCCCGGGCCGGTCGTCGACCACGATCAGGTAATCGCAGTTGAACTGCGGCGACGAGCGGCGGCATTCGGCCTCGGCGATGGGCTCGATCCGGCTTGCCACATCGACGAACTGGCGAATGGCACGGTCTGCTTCGGCGCGCGTGGCGGATTGCTCCGGTCTCACGGAGACGGGCGTGACCTCGCAGGCGGCGAGCAGCAGCAGGAGGGCTGGAAGCAGGAGGCGGAGGATCAAGAGCAGGCTCCCATCGCAAGGGGTTTCGACCAGCATAGGTGCCGCGTGCCCGCAGCGCCAGTGGGTCGCTGTCGCGGGATCGGGGGTGTGGCGTTTCGGGATAGGCAGCGTATTCCGGCTGGGCTAGGCTGATCTCATGTTTAGCATCGAGCACGAATTCGACGCCACGGTCGTCACCCTCGTCGACGAGGGCAGCAGCTATCTCCAGGAAGACGTGATCGTCATGGGGTTCGAGGACTGCATCACCGTCGAGCAATACGATCCGCGCACCGACAAGGTGCACAAGATCACCCTTTCCATGACCCAGATGCGCGACCTCGCGGCCGCGATCAGCCTGCCCGAAGGCGTCTATGTGCGCGACGAGACTGACGGGGACGGAGAGGATGGCGACGCCGAGGCGTGAGCTTTCGGGCGTCGGTCTCGGTCAAGGCTGTCCCGCGCGCCGACCGCGCTCGCAGCCCGTCGCGCATCCTGTGGCCAAAGGTCGTCAAAGCGCCCTTCGGGGCCTCGCAGAGCCGTTCCAGCGCGACCGCGACCGCAAGCCTGTCGATGAGCTGAGGGTCGTCGGGCCGCAGTACCAAAGCGGCCCGCACGGTCGTCGCGGAGGAAAAGCCTGAGGGCAGCGGCCTCAGGATCACGCCTCGTCGCGAAACGCCGACACGATCTCGTTCACGAACCCCAACTGCGCGCGATTATGAAGCGGCAGCGCCACCGCCTGTTCGATCCTCGCGAAGCAGTCGGGAACGACACCGAACCCCGCGTCTTCCTGCGCGGCGAGGGTGTTGCGGATGCCCGCCAGTGCGGACCCTTCGCCCGACCGGAACCGCTCGAGCGCCTCTGCGGGAGACGCCGCGACGATGAGAGCTTCGGGCTTTGCGAGGGGTTCGAGCTGCGCGTGATAGGCGGCCCCGCGCGCGCTCAGGATTGGATCGCCGGAGGCCAGAACGTCCGAACACCGCAGGTTCGGCGCGCGGTCGCGCACAAGGAAGGTCGCCTCGACGGACCGGTAGGGATCGCTGAAGGCGATCCGGTCCGCCCGCGCGGGATCGATGGCGAGAAAGGCGATGTCCCACTCGCTGCCGACCGCATCGACGACCGAACGTGCGTTCGGATACTCGACCGGCTCGAGCCGCAGCCCGGCCGCTTCGGCAAGCCTCTGGGCCAGCGCGTAGGCGACCCCGGCATAGGCCGCGCCGTCCTTCCGGATCAGCGCGGCGTTGTTCATGTTCAGCCCGACGCGCAGCGTGCCGTCCTGCCCGAGCGCGTCGCCTGTCAGTCCCATTCGGCCCGCCGCGCGAGAGCTGCCTTGCGAAGAAGGCCACTGTCCACGTCGACCGCGATGAAGCGCGCGCCGGCGTCTTTCGCCTCGCGCAGGAAGTCCTGATCCAGCGACAGGATGCCCGCCGGAACGCCCAGCCGCTCCAGCTTGGCGAGGGCTTCGAGGATCGCCGCCTTAACCTCGGGATGCGACGGCTCGCCGGGATAGCCGAAACTGGCGGCCAGATCGGCAGGCCCGATGAAGACACCGTCGACGCCCTCGACGGCGGCGATCTCTTCGATCCTGTCGAGCGCCTCGCGGGTTTCCACCTGCAACAGCAGGCAGATCTCTTCGTTGGCCCGCTGGGCATAGCCCGAGACCGCGCCGTAGCGGGTGGCCCGGGTGATTCCGGACACGCCGCGGATGCCCTTCGGCGGATAGGTCACGGCGGCGACGGCCGCGCGCGCCTCGTCCGCGGTCTGGACATAGGGGATCAGCAGGGTCTGGGCGCCGGCATCGAGCAGCTTCTTGATCTCGACCGGATCGTTCCAGCCGGGGCGCACCACGGGGCTCGTGGGATAGGGAGCGACCGCGCGCAGGAAGGAGATCGCTTCCGCCGGGCCGACCGGGGAGTGCTCGGTGTCCAGCATGACCCAGTCGTAGCCGCAGCCGGCCAGCAATTCGGCGACCGTGGGGTCGCACAGGGAATGCCAGATGCCGATCTGGCGACGGCCCTCGCGGAGGGCGGCTTTGAAGGTATTGGGAGGAAGTTTCATGATACTGATCCTATTCGAAGCCGACGCCGATCGAGCCAAGCTCGCCGTAATCCGCCGCGATGACATCGCCGGACTTGATATCCACGGGGCGCGTGAAGGCACCGCCGAGGACGATGTCGCCCTTCTTCAGGCCATCGCCCAGCGGTGCCAGTTTGTTGACGAGCCAGGCCAGGCCCGCGGCGGGGTGTCCCATGACGGCCGCGGCGAGGCCAGTTTCCTCGATCACGCCGTTCTGCGACAGGGTCGCGCCGACCCGGCGCAGATCGACGTCGAAGGGCCGGATCGGACGACCGCCCAGCACGATGGCGCCGAAGGCGGCGTTGTCTGCGATGGTGTCGACGATCTGGCGGGGGACCTCGGTGCGGTAGTCGATGATCTCGAGTGCGGGTTGCACGAATTCCGTAGCGCGCAGCACGTCGTGGATCTGGCACCCCGCTCCGGACAGGTCCTCGCCCATGATGAAGGCCAGCTCGACCTCCAGCCGGGGCTTGATGAAGGTGCCGGCGGTGATCCGGGCGCCATCCTGAAACAGCGCATCGTCGAGGATCACGCCATAGTCGGGCTCGGTCATCTTTGAGGCCTGCTGCATGGCGCGGCTGGTCAGGCCGATCTTGCGCCCGACGATCCGCGCGCCGGCCGCGATGCGTGCCTCGGCCCAGCGGCGCTGCACGTCGTAGGCATCCTCGAGGGTCATGTCCGGCCATGTGGCGGAGGGCTGCGGGCAAACCTCACGGGACCGTTCGGCGGTCAGGATCGCATCCGCCGCCGCCTGGCGGTTCTGGTCGCTCAACATGTCAGTCTCACTTGATTGGTGGAATGGGGAGGCGGGATTCGCCGGGTTCCATGAAGAGGGTATGCTCGAGGGTGTACCACTCGCCGATGTCGCCCTCCTCGGGGTGCGGCCCGTCATGGCGCTCGAGCTTGCCGATCAGCGCTTCGGTCACGCCGAACTGCACGTCCGATGTCAGGTAGTCGGTTTCGTCCACGTAGGTCTGGTTGATCAGCGTCTTGAAGCCCTGCTTGTGGGCAAGCACATGCACATGCGCCGGGCGATAGGGGTGGCGGTCCTGCGCCTTGAGCAACTGGCCGACGGTGGTGTCGGTCGGGATCGGGTAGCCGATCGGCTTGACCGACTTGAAGCGCACGATCCCCTCTGCATCGGTAATGAACTTGCCGCGCAGGTTGTAGTCCGCCTGGCTTTCATCCTGGTTCTCGTAGAGCCCCACGGGCGAGGCGTGCCAGATATCGACCTCCAGCCCCTCGACCGGGCGCCCGTCCTGATCGTGAAACCGGAACAGACCGTAGAGTCGCGGCCCGGGCGTGTCCGAGCGCAGGATCGAGCCGCCGTTTTCGGTCAGCGGCTGGTTCATCCGCCAGAACGGGCCGAGCAGCGACTGCGTCGTCTCGGTGGCGCCGCCATCGCCGTTGTTCAGCAGGCACACCAGCGAGGACACCCCGAGCGAGCCTGCCATCAGCACGAACTCGTTGTGCTTGTCGTTCGACTGCTGCCCCATCGTGTTGAGGATCTTGGTGGCGGCCTGGAACTCCGACTCGCTCAGCCGCACATCGCGCACGAAGCCGTGCAGGTGGGTGATGAGGGAGGTCATGATCTCGCGCAGGCGCGGATCGTCGGTTTGCGCCATGACGGCCTGTACGGCCGGCGTCACGTCGCGTTCGCTCTTGATGATCGTCATATCGCAGCCTCCGTCGATCGTTCCACAAGCTGGCAGATGCGCCGCACGCCGGCGGCATAGCCTTCGATCCCGAGGCCCGCGATGACGCCGTCGGCGCGATGCGACACGTAGGAATGGTGGCGGAATGCCTCGCGCTTGTGGACCTGGCTGATATGGACCTCGATGACCGGCGGCTCATAGGTGTTGAGCGCGTCCAGAATGGCGACCGAGGTATGCGTGAAGGCAGCGGGGTTGATCACCATCCCGCAGGTCGTCTCGCGGGCCTCGTGGATCCAGTCGATGATCTGGCCTTCATGGTTCGATTGCAGCAGCCGGATATCGAAATCCTCGGGGCAGGCGGCCTCACAAAGTCGGGTGACATCCTCGAGCGTCTCATGGCCGTAGATCTGCGGCTGGCGCTTGCCGAGCAGATTCAGGTTCGGCCCGTTCAGGACCACGATGGTCTTCATGTCGGCTGTCCTTCCAGAAGGGCGGTGGTGGCGGAGTGAATGGCGCGGGCGCGCTCCGCCGGAGGGCGGGGGTCGTCCGCCGAGGGCAGTTCGACCGAGACGATGGTCTCGGCAGGCAGCGCGGCCACGATCTCGCGCAGGGGCAGGCCGCCCTCACCGGGCAGGAGACGCCCGCCGCGGGCCTCGGCGATCAGGTCGTCGGTGGTGCTTGGGCGCTTGGCCGGCGCGTCACAGAGCTGGGCCGAGACCACGCGGCCTTCGGGCATCGCCGCGATGCCTTGCGGCGTGCCGCCGCAGCGCAGGTGATGCAGCGCGTCGACGAGGTAGGCGGCGTTGGACGCGCCGGATTGGTCGATCAGCTCCAGGCAGGCCTGGGGGCTGTCGATGCCACGCCATGCCATGCATTCGAGATCGACGCCGAGACCGCGTTCCTGTGCCAGCGCGCAGACCTGCGCGAAGCGATCGGGCAGGCCGTCGAACAGGTCGGCGCAGGTGTTCACGCGCCTGCCGCCAAGCTCCGCCGCCGCATCCATCGCCGGGATCAGTGACCGGGGGTCGAGGGTGCGGTCGATGACCACCGTCTCGATGTCGTAGAGCGCGACTCCCTCGCCCTCCATCACGCGGCGCAGCTCCGAAACGTCCTGCGTGGCGGGAAGGTAGTGGAGCCCTCCCGGCGCGACGGGGTGAAACCGAAGGCCCACGAAGTCGAACCCGGACTGCCGTGCCAGCCTGACGAGCTCGGTGGGGGAGAGGTCGAGAAAGGTGAAATGGCCGAGGCCGAGCTTACGGGTCATTCGGAGACCTTGGGCAGCTCTGCGGCGATCAGGCGGCGCAGGTTGTTGGTGGATCTCTCGATATGTTTGCACAGCAAGTCTGCCGCGTCGTCGGCGCGCCGCTCGACTGCCGCCTGCGCGATGGCCGTATGTTCGTCGATGACCTCGCGCTGAATGCCGACCGCCTGCAGGTAGATGTGACGATACCGGTCATTCAGGTTGACCAGTGAGTTGTACATCTTCAACAGCAGCGGCATGTCGCAGCGCTCGATCAGGGCAAGGTGAAACGCGTTGTTGGCGGCTTCCCATTCGGCCAGGCTGGCTTCGTCTCCGGCGATGCGGTCGGTCTTGTTGAGGCGGTAGAGCGCCGCCATCACCGACGTCTCCCAGTCGAGGCCGCCATTCGCGATCGACCGGCGCAGCGCGTAGGGCTCGAGCTCGATGCGCAGCGCGCTGACCTCGTCGAGATTGGCGACCGAGGTCGGGGTGACCGTGTAGCCGCGCTGCGTGGCGACCTCGATCAGCCCATCGGCGACCAGGCGGGTCACCGCCTCGCGCAGCGGCGAGAGGCCGACCCCCATCGTCGTGCGCAGCTGGTCGAGGTTCAGGCGCGCGCCCGGCTTCAGGATCCCATGCAGGATGTCGTGCCGCATCCGCGCCTCGACCTGGCCCGCAATCGTCGGCTTGCCGACGGATTTCGGGGCGGTGTCCGGTGTTCTGGCTGTGGCATCCAACGTGGTCATGGGGCGCGTCCGAAGTTTCTATGACTGGAAGATTTCATGGCTTAGTATCGATGTAAAGATTTAAAATCGATTTCTCTAGACTGGGTGGATTTCTTTCTCTACTCCTCGAATCATTGGATTCGGCGCGGCCGGTGACGGTCGCCCGAATTGAAAATCAGGGAGGAGACACATGTCATTTTCGGTTACTCGGCGGGCTGTACTGGCCGCCACCGCGGCGCTCGCCGTCACGTCCGGCAGCGCGTTCGCTCAGGACAAGGTTCAACTTCGGCTGTCGGCGGTGAATTCCGAAACCGATCAGCGCGCCGTCGCGATGACCGAGGTTTTCGGGCCGGCGGTTGCCGACTTCGCGGACTTCGAGCCGCACTGGAACGGCACGCTCTTCGCGCAGGGCAGCGAGCTTGAGGCGATTGCCTCGGGCGATCTGGAGATGTCGATCACCGCGGCGCAGGAGCTGGCGACCTTCTTCCCCGACTGGTCGATCTTTGCCGCGGGATACGTGATGCAGGATGCCGACCATCAGGTCGCCGTGTTCAACGATCCGGTGATGGACCCCTTCAAGCAGGAAGTCCGCGAGCAGCTCGGCGTGCATCTGCTGGCGCCGATGTATCTTGGCCGGCGTCATGTGAACCTGCGTCAGACCCGCGAGGAAATCGACGTGCAGACGCCCGCCGACCTGAACGGCGTCAACCTGCGTATGCCGGGCACCGATGCGTGGCAGTTCCTTGGCCGGGCGCTCGGGGCGAACCCGACCCCGATGGCCTTCTCCGAGGTCTACACCGCGCTTCAGACCGGCGCCGTGGATGGGCAGGACAACCCCCTCCCGACCGTCGTGGACTCGAAATTCTACGAGGTGACGAACCAGATCGCGCTGACCTCGCATCTCGTCGACTGGAACTTCATCGCGGTCTCTGCCGAGCTGTTCGACAGCCTGCCGGCGGAGCAGCAGGAGGCGCTGACCTCTGCCGCGGTCGAAGCCGCCAAGTCGGGTCGCGAGGCGCAGCTCGCCCTCGAAGAAGAACAGGTCTCGTTCCTCAAGGAGCAGGGGATGGAGATCTACGAGCCCGACGTCGCGGCGTTCCGCGAGGCCGTGCAGTCCGCCTATCTCGAGAGCGACTACTCCTCGGCCTGGCCCGAGGGCGTGCTCGAAGCGGTCAACGCGCTCGGCAACTAAGACCGGGCACGCCGCCGTTCGCCTTTGGTCCCGCGCCGCCTTGCGTGGCGCGGACCCCCGGGGCGCGGCGGCGGACCGCGCAGCGAGTGAGACAGGGAGACGTGGCAATGCCGATCATAACGAGAGCTTTCCGCTGGTTCACCGAAGGGGTTGCCGCGGCGATGATGGCGGCGATCTTCTGCACCTTCGTTCTGCAGATCTTCGTCCGTTACGCCGTCGGTTCGGAATGGTTCACTGCCCTGACAGGCAACGCCATCGACGCCGCCACCTTCGGGTGGACCTTCGAGCTGATCCTCGTGATGTGGCTCTGGACGATCTTCTGGGGCAACGCGTTCATCGTGCAGGACCGGGACCACGTCACGTTCGACATCTTCTACAACACCGCCAGCCCGCGCGCCCGCTCGGTCATGGGCATCATCGGGGCGGTGATCATCGTCGTCGCCCTGTGGGCGTCGATCGGGCCGACCTATGACCGGATGCAGATCCTGCGGCTGAAGTCGTCGGCGACGCTGCCGGTCAAGATGTTGCCGATCTATTCGATCTACTTCTTGTTCCTCGCGGTGGTCGGGCTTCGCTACCTGTGGCGTGCGATCGATATCGCCCGGCATGGGGCAGACAAGGACCTGCACGTGCTTCCCTACGAAAAATCGGTGCGGGACGGAGACCTGAAATGAGCGTCGAACTCCTTGCCATGATCGGCACCCTGTTCCTGCTGGCCGGGATCGGGATGCCCATCGCCTACGCCATCATCGTCGCATCGATGAGCTACATGGTGGTGTCGGGCACTTCCATCGGGCTCGTCGGCAAGACGCTCGTCGACGGCATTTACCAGAGCTTCCTGCTGCTGGCCGTGCCGCTGTTCATCGTCGCCGCGAACATCATGAACGCGGGCACGATCTCGGACCGGCTGCTTGGCTTCTGCGTCGCGACCGTGGGCCGGTTCAAGGGCGGCCTCGGCCATGTCAACGTGATGGCCTCGCTGATCTTTTCCGGCATGTCGGGCTCTGCGGTCGCGGATGCCGCGGGCATCGGCAAGATCATCATCGACATGATGCGCAAGGACGGGCGGTTCCCGGCGGGCTACGCCGCGGCGATCACCGCGGCCTCGGCCACCATCGGCCCGATCATCCCGCCGTCGATCCCGATGGTGCTCTATGCGCTGATCTCGAATGCCTCCATCGGCGCGCTGTTCCTGGGCGGGATCCTGCCCGGCCTTCTGATGGGCGCGGTGTTAATGGCGATGAACTGGTGGATCTCCCACCGGCGCGGCTTTGCCACCGAAGAGCCGGTGGCCATCCGCGACCTGCCGAGGGTCACCGGTCGGGCCTTCCCGGCGCTGCTGATGCCGGCCATCCTGCTCTATGGCATCTATGGCGGGGTCACCACACCGACCGAAGCCGCCGCGGTCGCCGCCGCCTATGCCCTGCTGCTGTCGGTGTTTTTCTACCGGACCCTGAAGGTCAGGACGCTGTATTCGATCCTCGTGGACAGTGCACGGTCGTCCGCGGCGGTCGGGGTCGTGATCGGCGGCGCGCTGATCCTCAACTACATCGTTGCGTCCGAGAACATTCCGGCGGCGCTGGCAAGCTATCTCGACGATGTCGACGTCTCGCCCATCGTCTTCCTGCTGGCCGTCAACCTGCTGCTTCTGGGCCTTGGCTGCCTTTTGGACGCAACGACGATTATCCTCGTGATCGTGCCGCTGTTCATCCCGACCTGCAAACTGCTGGGCATCGATCTGGTGCATTTCGGCGTAGTCGTCGTGGTGAACTGCATGATCGGGCTGATCACGCCGCCCTACGGGATCCTGCTCTTCGTCATCAACGCGGTGACCGGCATCCCGCTGCGCGACATCATTCGCGAAGTTGTGCCGTTCCTCATCGTGCTGGTGGGCGCATTGCTCGCGATCACCCTCTTCCCCGGCATCGTCCTCTTCCTCCCACGTCTGCTCGGCTACGACGGCTGACCGGCTCGCAACTCAAGGTGTCCCCCGTGATCTCCGGCAAAACCCAACTCATCGCCCATCTCGGCTTTCCCACCGAGTCCTTCCGGGCGCCGATGATCTACAACCCGTATTTCGAGAAGCACGGCATCGATGTCACCGTCGTACCGATGGGATGTCGGGCTGAGGATTACGCCGACTTTCTGCGCTCGGTCTTCCGGCTCTCGAACATCAGGGGCGCGCTGGTGACCATGCCGCACAAGGTCACCACCGTGGCCCTTCTGGACGAGGTGCACACGACCGCCGCCGTCGCAGGATCGTGCAATACCGTGCGCCTGAACGCGGAGGGTGGCCTGGTCGGGGACATGTTCGACGGGGAGGGGTTCGTCCGCGGCGCATTGCGCAAGGGGCAGGTGCTCGAGGGGGCGCGCGTCCTCGTGGTGGGCTCGGGCGGGGTCGGCTCGGCGATCGCGGCCTCGATGGCCAAGGCAGGGGTCGCGACACTCGCGCTCTACGACAACCATGCACCGACGATGAACGGACTGGCCGACCACCTGCGCCAGCATTACCCCGCGCTCGAGGTCAGCACGGGATCGAAGGATCCGGCGGGGTTCGACGTTGTCGTCAACGCGACGCCGCTGGGCATGAAGGAGGGCGACCCGCTTCCGATGGATGTCGACCGGATCGCGCCCTCGACCTTCGTCGGCGAGGTCGTGATGAAGCAGGAGATCACCCCGTTCCTCGCCGCCGCCCGCGAGAAGGGCTGCAGGTTTCAGGTCGGCACCGACATGCTGTTCGAACAGATCCCGGCCTATCTGGAGTTCTTCGGGCTTCGCCCCACGACGCCCGACGAGCTGCGCGAGGTCGCGCGGATCTCTTACTGAAGGGAGCGTCGCGGCGGTCGGTTAGACCGTAGACGGGGTGCTATGACGTGGCTTCTCGGGAGGGCGTCAGGCAGATCACCGCGTCTGTCGTGCCTGCGCGGAAATGCGCGGCTTTAGGGGCGGCCCCACCCGGTGGGGCGGACCGCACCGCTTTGACACGCGGCGTGCGCGCGTCACGCCGATCAGATAGGTCCCTCAGGGCTCCACCCGGAACGTCTTGTCGCGCGAGGTGGCTCCGCGCACCAGCGTTAGCTGCGACTTCGGCAGCCCCAGAGCCTTGGCGAGCAGCTTCTGCACGGCGGCGTTGGCCTTGCCGTCCTCCGGCACCGTGGTGACGTAGACCCGCAGCTGGCCGGCTTCTTCGCGGATCTCGTTGCGCGAGGCTTTCGGCGTCACGCGCAGCTCGAGCGTGGCACCGGGGATCGCCAGATGGGGGAGCGTGGCCTTGGCCATGGGAAGGTCCTTCCGGGCTGGGGAGCCTTTCGCTTAGCAGCCGGCCCGGCGCCGGGCAACGCGGGCGGTTGAAACCGGCGGGTTAAAGTCTGACATAGGGGCGGACCGTCAAGGAGATGCCGATGCCCACACCCAACCCCGCCGCGATGGACTTCCTGCTCAGCCGCCGCTCGCGCCCGGCCAAGACGCTGACCGCCCCGGCCCCGGACCGTGCGGCGCTGATGCCGATCCTCACCGCTGCGGCGCGCAGCCCCGATCACGGCAAGCTCGAGCCCTGGCGCTTCATCGTGCTGCAGGGCCCGGCCCTCCAGCGGCTGGCTGCTGCTGCCGCCGAACGGGGCGCGGCGCTCGGCTACGAGCCGGGGCAGGCCGACAAGGCCCGCGCCCAGTTCGCCGACAGCCCGCTCTGCGTGGCGGTGGTCGAATCGCCGAAGGACAGCCCCAAGGTGCCGGCGATCGAGCAGACCTATTCCGCCGGCGCGGTCTGCCTTGCACTGCTGAACGCCGCGCTGGCCAGCGGCTGGGGCGCCAACTGGCTCTCGGGCTGGATCGCCGAGGACCGTCCCTTCCTCGAGGCGACGCTGGGCCTTGCGCCGCAGGAGCGGATCGCGGGGTTCCTGCATATCGGCACCGAAAGCTCGGCCCCGCCCGAGCGCCCGCGCCCGGATCTCGACGCGATCACGGACTGGGTGTCGGAATGATCCCCGCCGCCTCCTTTCTTGCCGCGGTGGGCCAGCTTGGCGACCGCCGGTTCCAGGCGGTGCTGGCCAAGGGGCTGGGCATCACCGTGGCGATCTTCGTGGCGGTCTACGTGGTCTTCGTGCAGGTGGTGGGCTGGTTCCTCGGCGACAGCGTGTCGCTGCCATGGATCGGCACCGTGAGCTGGGTCGACGACGCGATCAGCTGGGGCGCGATCCCGCTGATGCTGCTGCTATCGGTGTTCCTGATGGTGCCGGTGGCCTCGGCGATCACCGGCATTTTCCTCGATGACGTGGCACAGGCGGTCGAAGACCGGCACTACCCGGCGCTTGGCCCCGCGAACGAGCTGTCGCTGATGGACAACATCCGCGATTCGCTGGCCTTCCTCGGGGTGCTCATCGGCGCCAACATCGTGGCGCTGGTGCTCTATATCTTCCTAGCACCGCTGGCGCCGTTCATCTTCTGGGGCCTGAACGGGTTCCTGCTGGGGCGCGAGTATTTCACCCTCGCGGCGATCCGACGGGTCGGGCGCGACGGGGCCGCGCAGCTGCGCAAGCGCTACTTCGTGACGATCTGGATCGCCGGCGTACTGATGGTGGTGCCGCTGACCATCCCTCTGATCAACCTGCTGGTGCCGATCCTCGGCGCGGCGACCTTCACGCACCTGTTCCACCGGCTCGAAGCCAGACGCCTGCGGGCCTGACCTCTTCAAAGCCGGTCGGTGTCATCTGATCTGACGCTGCAACGCGGAGCGGCGCGCCAAGGGCGCGCCGCGCAGGTCATCTCGCCGCAAGGCGGCTCGGGCCCGTGGCGGGCCTGACGCGGGTTACAGACCCGACGGCGGGCCCATGCGGTTGAACATCCAGCTGTCGAGCTCGCGCACCGTGATCCAGCCCGAGATGATGATGCCGGCGATCACCGCCCACAGCGCCAGAGCGATGAGCGTGGTGATCAGCGCCTTGCGCTTGAGGTTGTGCACCTCGGGGCTGCCGGCATGGGTGCCCTCGACGATCTCGCCGCGGTCGCCCTGCGTCTCGAGCCGGAACGGGATCACGATCAGAAACGTCATGAACCAGATCACGGCATAGAGCACGAGTGCGGATGTAAGTCCCATATAAGGCCTCCCTTTGCGACCGAGAGAGCAGGCTCAGACCTGCTCGAGTTCCACCAGCGTGCCCTGAAAGTCCTTGGGATGCAGGAACAGCACCGGTTTGCCATGAGCGCCGATCTTCGGCTCGCCGGAGCCCAGCACGCGGGCGCCGCTCTGCTTCAGGTGATCGCGCGCGGCGAGGATGTCGTCGACCTCGTAGCAGACATGGTGAATGCCGCCAGAGGGATTCTTGTCGAGAAAGCCCTTGATCGGGGAGTCCTCGCCCAGCGGGTAGAGCAGCTCGATCTTGGTGTTGGGCAGTTCGATGAAGATCACCGTGACACCGTGCTCGGGCTCGTCCTGCGGGGC
Source organism: Salipiger bermudensis (assembly GCF_020171625.1). Classification (GTDB taxonomy): domain Bacteria; phylum Pseudomonadota; class Alphaproteobacteria; order Rhodobacterales; family Rhodobacteraceae; genus Salipiger; species Salipiger bermudensis_B. The sequence continues at coordinate 116,577 of NZ_JAIUZY010000005.1, read as the reverse complement.
GCCGACCGTGGCGCCAAGCGTGTTGCGGTATTGTGCTGCCGCGGCCTCGAGGTCGGGCACGGCAATGGCGACATGGTTCAGACGGCCGATCATGGCGGGTCTCCTCTCTCAGATCGCGACGGTTATCGCCCGCGGGCGGCAGAGTTCGCAAGATGCTGCGAGCGTTAACCGCCCGTTAGGGGCAACCGGCAATCCTGACCAGAGTGCCAGATGGAGGATCAGAATGACCGACTCGGATGTGCAGACCTACCTGCCGCGCCCCACCGCCACCCGGCCGCTGCTGGGCATGACGGTTCTCGTTGTCGAGGACAGCCGTTTCGCCAGCGACGCCATGCGCCTGCTCTGCCTGCGCAGCGGCGCACGGATCCGGCGCGCCGATTGCCTGTTCTCGGCGCGGCGTCATCTCAACGTCTACCGCCCCACCGTGGCGATCATCGATCTCGGCCTGCCGGATGGCTGCGGCGCCGAGCTGATCTCGGAGATGGTGTCGGCGGCGCCCCGTGTCGGGGTGATCCTCGGCACCAGCGGCGACAGCTTCGCCGAGGATGTGGCGCTGGCGGCCGGGGCGGACGGCTTCCTTGCCAAGCCGGTGGAGAGCGTGCTGCGCTTCCAGTCCGAGATCATCTCGCACCTGCCGCCGGACCGGCGCCCCGCCGGGGTGCGCATGGCCACCGAAGAGCCGGTCTGCCCCGATCCGATGGCCTATCGCGATGACATGGCTCTGGCGGCGGATGTGCTGGACAAGGACGGCGATGCGCAATCGCTCGACTATGTCGCCCAGTTCCTGCGCGGCGTTGCGGTCAGTGCCGGCGACATCGCCCTGCAACGCGCCGCCGAGGAGCTGGCCGAGGCCCGGAGCGAGGGGCGCGCTGCCACGGGCGACATCGCCCGCGTCATGGGCCTCGTGCAGGAAAGGCTCGAGGATCGCGTGGCGATCTGAGCGCTAGGGCAGGGCGAAGAGCAGCACAACCAGCGCCGCCAGCGCCATGGTGCGGCGGTAGAGTGCCAGCCCCCGGGCCAGCGCCTGCGCGTCGGGATCGGGCGCGGCGCCGTTGACCCAGGGCTCGTCGGCGATCAGATCGCCATAGACCCGCGGCCCCGACAGCCGCACCGGCAGCGCGCCGGCCAGCGCCGCCTCGGGCCAGCCGGCATTGGGAGAGCGATGCTGGCGCGCGTCGCGCCGCATCACGCGGATCGCCCGGGCCGGCCGGCCCGAGGCCAGCGCGAAGAGCAACCCGGTGAGCCGCGCAGGCCCCCAGTTCACAAGGTCGTCAAGCCGGGCCGCCGCCTTGCCGAAATCCTCGTAGCGGTCATTGCGGTGGCCGATCATCGAATCCATCGTGTTGATCGCCTTGTAGGCTGCGATTCCGGGCAGGCCGCCGATCACGCCCCAAAGCAGCGGGGCCACGATCCCGTCCGAGCTGTTCTCGGCAAGGCTCTCGAGGGCGGCGCGTGCCACGCCCGCCTGTCCGAGCTTCGTGGGGTCGCGTCCGACGATCATCGAGACCGCCTGCCGCGCCGCGCCCAGATCGCCGCGCGCCAGCGGCCGGGCGACTGCGACCACGTGATCGTGCATCGACCGCACCGCCAGCAGCGGCCAGGCCAGCACCCCGCCAAGGAGCAGACCGGTCAGCCCGTCCGGCAGCATTAGTTGCAGCAACAGTGCCGGGATCAGCACGGCAGTGAGCACGAGGATGACCGTCAGTCCGCCCATCGCGCGGCGCCGGGCCGGCGTCCCCGCGTTCAACCGCAGCTCAAGCGCCGAGATCAGCGCCCCGATCCACACAACCGGATGCCTCAGAGCGGCGAACACCGCCCGGGGCCAGCCGAGGACGCAATCGATTGCGAAGGCCACCGCCATCATGCCGGCAAACATCATGCGCCCGGTCCCGCCCAGTTGGTCGCGATGACCGAAAGGCCACCCTCGTGGCAGCGCAGCCGCGTGACCGACAGCGGCGCAATCTCGAAGCCGAGCCCTGCCGAGGGCAGCTCGAGCGCCAGCCCCAGCGCCGCGCGGGCGGTGCCCGCATGGGCCACCACCGCGACCGGCCCTCCGGCCCGGGCGCGCGCCGCCAGCGCCTTAAGCGCCGGCTGTGCTCGTCTCACCATGGCGGCGAAACTCTCACCCTCCGGCGGGGAATGCGCCGCCAGTGTTTCGCGGTCGAGCACGCCGAGATCTGGCAGCTCCGAGAAGCGCAGCCCGTCATGGGCGCCGAAATCCTGCTCCCAGAGCCGCTCATCGGTGGCCACGACAGTCTCCGGAAACAGCGCGCCGGCGGTCTGGAGGCAGCGCCGGGCCGGGCTGCTCACCACGCTGGAACAGCCCGACAGCCAGCCGCGCAGCGGGGCGAGGTCAGGCTCGGACGGCAGCATGGCGGGCACATCGGTGCGTCCGCAAAGCCGCCCTCCGTGATCGGCGAGGGCGTGGCGGATCAGCAGCAACTCGTTGGTTTCGGGCGGTCTCATGCGGGCTTCCCAAATCGCGCGGAACCTGCTTTGTCACGGAGCCATGGGAAAGTCGATCCTCATCACCGGCGGTGCGCGCTCGGGCAAGAGCCGGCTGGCCGAGCGCATGACGCTCGGGCTGGGCAGCCCGGCGATCTATATCGCCACCGCCGAAGCGCATGACGCCGAGATGACTGAGCGCATCGCCCGCCACCAGGCCCGCCGCGGCCCCGAATGGCACACGATCTCCGAACCGATCAGGCTGGTGCAGGCGCTGAGCGACAGCGACGGCGAGGCGCCGCGGCTGGTCGATTGCCTGACGCTGTGGCTGTCGAACCTGATGCTGGCCGAACGCGACTGGCAGGCAGAGGCCGAGGCGCTGGCGGCGATCCTGCCGGAGCAGCGCGCGCCGGTGGTGTTCGTGACCAATGAGGTCGGGGCCGGGATCGTGCCCGAGAACGCGCTCGCCCGCGCCTTCCGCGACGCGGCGGGGCTGGTGAACCAGACAATTGCCGCCGCCAGCGACGAGCTTTGGCTCAGCGTCGCGGGCTACCCGATGAAGGTGAAATGACCATGACCGACCTGCTGCCGCTCCACGCGCTCGAAGACGCTGCCACGCTTGATCTGCCGTCCTATGACGACGCCGCCGCCGAGGCCGCACGCGCCCGCCAGATGGAGCTCACCAAGCCGCCGGGCTCGCTCGGGCGGCTCGAGGATCTGGCGGAATTCCTCGCCGGCTGGCAGGGGAGGGCGCGGCCCGCGATCGAGCGGGCACAGGCGCTGGTCTTTGCCGGCAATCACGGCGTCTGCGCGCAGGGGGTGAACCCGTTCCCGCAGGAGGTCACCGCGCAGATGGTGGCCAATTTCGAGCGTGGTGGCGCGGCCATCAACCAGCTCTGCGTGCTGAACGGCGCAGAACTCTCGGTGGTGGCGCTCGATCTCGACCGCCCGACCGCCGATGTCACGCAAGCGCCGGCGATGACCGAGGCCGAGACGCTCGAGGCCATGCGCCGCGGGGCCGCCGCGGTCGACCCCGACGCCGACGTGCTGATCCTCGGCGAGATGGGCATCGGCAACTCCACCATCGCTGCGGCGCTGGCGCACGCGGTGTTCGGCGGCGATGCGAAGAGCTGGGTGGGGCGCGGCACCGGCTCGGACACGCCCGCCATCGCGCACAAGGCCGACGTCGTGGCCCGCGCCGTGGCCCTGCACGAGGGGGCGACAGGGCTGCAGATCCTCGCGGCCCTCGGCGGGCGCGAGCAGGCGGCGATCTGCGGCGCGGTGATCGCGGCGCGGCTGGCGCGCATCCCGGTTCTGCTCGACGGCTTCATCTGCACCGCCGCCGTCGCACCGCTGCACGCGGCACGGCCCGGTCTTCTCGATCACTGCCTGATCGGCCATGCCAGCGCCGAGCCCGGCCATCGCGGCATGACCGAGGCGATGGGCAAGCGCCCGATCCTCGATCTGGGCATGGCGCTTGGCGAGGGCTCGGGCGCGGCGCTGGCGCTGGGCGTCCTGCGTGGGGCGCTGGCCTGTCACAATGGCATGGCGACCTTCGCAGAGGCCGGGGTCTCGGGCGGGTGAGGCGGCGGCGCCTCCCCGAGATCCGCCTGGCGCTGATGATGATGACGCGCCTGCCCGTCGGGTCCTTCGAGGGGCCCGCGCCCGAGATCACCCATGCCCGCTGGGCCTTTCCGCTGGCCGGGGTGCCGCTGGCGCTGATCGTCTGGGCGGTGCTGGCGGGGGCGGGGGCGCTGGGCCTGCCGCCGCTCGTCGGCGGGCTGCTGGCGGTCACCGCGCTGGTGCTGGCGACCGGGGGGCTGCACCATGACGGCCTTGCCGATTTCTCCGACGGCATGGGCGGGCGCGACCGCGCGCAGCGGCTCGAGATCATGCGCGACAGCCGGGTCGGCAGCTACGGCGTGCTGGCGCTGATCCTTGCCGTGGGGCTTGGCGCGGCGGCGCTCGCGGCTTTCCCCTCCGGGCCACAGACCGGTCTTGCACTGCTGCTCTGCGCCGTGGTCAGCCGGCTGGCGATCCTCGTGGTGATGGACTGGCTGCCGCCTGCCCGCGATGACGGGCTGGGCCATCTCGCCGCCAGCGCCGGCAAGGACCGGATGTGCTGGCTGCCCGGCGGGCTGCTGTCGCTGCTGATCGTGCCCTTCGTGGGCCTCGCCGGCGTCTTGGCGCTCTTGGTGATGACCGCCGCCGTCTGGATCGTCGGCCAGCGCGCCAAGGCGCGGCTCGGAGGCCAGACCGGCGACGTTCTGGGCGCGGTGCAGCTCTGTTCCGAGATCGCCGGCTGGGTGGTGCTCAGCGCCGCGCTCTGAGCACCCCGAGCCATTGGGTCAGCGGGTCAGCCCAGCGGGTCGGGTGCGATGTTGCCGCCGCAGACCAGCACCGCCACCCGCTCGCCCGGCTCGGGCACGTAGGCGCCCGAGCGCAGCGCGGCGAGCGCCGTGGCACCGGCGGGTTCGACCAGCAGGCGATGGCTTTGCCACAGCGCGGTCTGGGCCTCGGTAATGGCCTCGTCCGCGACCAGGACCGAAGCGCCGAGATGCGCCTGCGCCAGTTCGTGGCAGATGCTGCCCACCCGGCGCGCGCCGAGCGCGTTGGCGGCCACGCCCGAGACCTGCACATCGACCGGCGCCCCGGCGGCGAGACCCGCGTGCAGCGCACAGGAGGTCTCGGGCTCGACCGCGACGACCTTGCGCGTGCCCTGCAGCCAGCCCAGCGATCCGGCGATCAGCCCGCCGCCGCCGACCGCGATCAGCACGGTGTCGGCCTGCAGCCCCTGTTCTTCCCATTCACGCATCAAGGTGCCCTGACCGGCCACCGTGCCGGGGGCGTCGTAGGCGTGGACCTGCATCGCGCCGGTCTCGGCCTCGTAGGCGCGGGCCGCGTCGAGCGCGTTGGCGTATTCGCCCGGCACCACGGTCAGCGCCGCGCCGGTGCGCTCGATCAGCGCGATCTTGGCGGGGCCGGCCATCTCGGGCACGAAGATCTGCGCCTTGTGGCCAAGCCGGGTCGCGGCATAGGCGACCGCCGCGCCGTGGTTGCCGCCCGAGGCCGCGACTACGCCCGCCTCGGGCACCGGCTCGGACAGCAGCGTGTTGAAGGCCCCGCGCGCCTTGAAGCTGCCGGTGTGCTGGAGCTGTTCGAGCTTGAGCTCGACGGGGCGCGTCCAGAGCGTGGCGGTCGTCATGGTGGGGGTGATCTGAGCGTGGCCCTCGATCCGGGTGGCGGCGCTCGAGATTGCGTGTTTCCAGTTCATTTCCGGTCTTCCGATAGTGTCGCGGCAGATCGGCACGCTATAGTCAGTCTAAAGGCAGGACAAGGATACCCCAGAGCATGAACGACGAACGCCATTCCATCTTTCGCGACGCGGGGCGCGATCGGAAGACCGCCGAGGACATTCCCGACACGCCGCAGACTCGCGCTCCCTCGTACCGGCTCGCTTTCGCCGACGAGGGGTTTCTGTGCCGCGAAGAGCTGCGCCCGGTACGCCTCCAGCTCGAGCTGCTCAAGCCGCAGCTCCTGATGGACGAACACCAGATCGACTCGACCGTGGTGCTGTTCGGCGGCGCCCGCATTCCGTCGCCCGCCGAGAAAGCCGGGGCGCGCACGCAGACGCTGGCCGACCTGTCGCATTTCTACGAGGAAGCGCGGCTCTTCGCGCAGAAGATGACCGAAAAGTCGCTGGCCTCGGGCAACCGCGAATTCGTGGTCACCACCGGCGGCGGCCCGGGCGTGATGGAGGCCGGCAACCGCGGCGCGGAGGAGGCCGGCGGTGTGTCGATCGGGCTCAACATCGTGCTGCCGCACGAGCAGGCGCCGAACGAATACGTGACCCCGGATCTGTGCTTCAACTTCCATTACTTCGCGATCCGCAAGATGCACTTCCTGATGCGCGCGCGGGCGATCTGCGTGTTCCCCGGCGGCTTCGGCACGCTGGACGAGATGTTCGAGGCGCTCACCCTGATCCAGACCGGGCGCATGGAGCGAGTGCCGTTCCTGCTGTTCGGGCGGGCGTTCTGGGAAAAGATCATCAACTGGGAGGCGCTCGAGGACGCGGGCACCATCAGCCCCGAGGATCTCGACCTGTTCCGCTTCGTGGAGACCGCCGACGAGGCTGCCGCGATCATCGAGGAGTGGGACCCGGCGCCGCCGCGCGACGATATTCCGGGGCGCTGAGTCGCTGCCTGAAACGAGAAAGGGAGGCCATCGGCCTCCCTTTTTTCTATGCCCGTATGCGGGGAGCCAGCCTCAAACGCGCTGCTTTTCCCCGGCGTTCTCGTCCGATTCGTGGCGCTCGACCCAGCGAGAGATGATGCCGCGGGCCATGGGTTCGTCGAGCGTTCCGATGGCCTGACGAAGATCCTTGAGGGCGGTGGCGATCTCGAACTCGGACAGGTAGCTTTCCTGCGCGCGCATGATCTTGTGGTGCGGCGTGGTCAGCATGTCGGAGGAGATCAGCAGCTCTTCGTGCAGCTTCTCGCCCTTGCGCAGGCCGGTGACCTGGATCTCGATATCACCGTCGGGATTGTTGGCGTTGCGCACGGTATAGCCGGCGCCTTCGATCATCTGCCGAGCAAGCTTGTGGATCGGCACCGGGTCGCCCATGTCGAGCACGAAGACATCGCCGCCACGCGCAAAGGAGCCGGCGAGCAGGACCAGTCGGGCGGCCTCCGAGATGGTCATGAAGTAGCGGGTGACCCGTTCGTCGGTGAGGGTGACCGGCCCGCCGCGGGCGATCTGCTCTTCGAAGAGGGGGATCACCGAGCCCGAAGAGCCCAGCACGTTGCCGAAGCGCACCATCGAGAAGCGGGTGCCGCTGCTGCGGGTGGCGAGATCCTGAACGATCAGCTCGGCCAGCCGCTTGGAGGCGCCCATCACGTTGGTCGGGCGCACCGCCTTGTCGGAGGAGACGAGGATGAAGCGCTCGACCCCGGCCTCGCGCGCGGCCTCGGCGAGGACCTTGGTGCCGATGACGTTGTTGTTCATGCCGGAGAGCACGTTGCATTCGACCAGCGGCAGGTGCTTGTAGGCGGCGGCGTGCAGCACCACCTCGATCTCGTGCTCGCGCATCAGATCCGCCATCAGCGTCTCGTCGAGGACCGAGCCCAGCACCGGCACGATGGTCATGTTGCTGGCGAGATCGCGCAGTTCCTTGTCGATGTTGTAGAGGCTCAGCTCGGCATGATCGACCAGCACCACGCAGTCGGGCTTGCAGGCGATGAGCTGGCGGCACAGCTCGGAGCCGATCGAGCCGCCGGCACCGGTCACCAGAATGCGGCGGCCGCTATAGGCGTGGCTGACGCCGGGAAGCTCGGACTCGAGGCGGTTGCGCCCGAGCAGATCGTCGAGCGACACCGGCGCGACGCGCTTGCGCAGCTCGCCCTCGCCGACCAGCTCGGCAAAGGAGGGCAGGGCGTGCACTTCGCAGCCGATCATGCGCAGGCGATGGGCGATGCGGGCCAGCTGGGGCTGGCTGATCGACGGCATGGCAAGCACGACACGGTCGATGCGCTTGCGGGTCACCAGATCGCCGATCGCCGAGGGGGCGTGCACTCTCAACCCCGCGACCATCTTGCTCTGCAGAGTCGGGTTGTCGTCGACGAACAGCACCGGCTCGACCGCGCGATCGTGGCGCAGTGCCGCCACCAGTTGCTGACCGGTCTGCCCGGCGCCGTAGATCAGCACCCGCATCCGGGTCTGGCCGCGGCGATAGATCTCGAGCAGGACCTGACGCAGGGCGATGCGCCACGTGGCGCAGAGCACCAGCAGCAGTAGAGCAAAGTTCACATGGACCGGCATCGACAGGCTCGGCGCGATCAGGCCGTCGAGCCCCACGCTGAGCACGCCGCAGGTCGCCGCAAAGGCCGCGGTGCGGGTGACGCCGCGGATATCGTAGGCGTTCAGCGTGAAGAGCGGCAGGCCGATCCACCACGACGCGGCGCTGCCCGCTGCCACGAGCACCGCCAGCATCGGCGCGATCTGCAGGGCCGAGGAGCCATCTGGGCTCATCTGGCCGGTCAGTACCAGCGCGGTGAAGAACGCGATCGCGATGGCCGCCGAATCCATGAGGAGGAAGAAGAGTTGCTTTTGCGCTCGCGTCAAAGTTGTGACGATCTTGTAGAGCTTCTGCAGCATGTCTTCCTGTCCTTGACGAACGAAGTTCGTTTAATTCGCGCATTCAAACGGCTGGAGGATCGAGCTTTTGGCCGGCCCGACGGGCGGCGCCAGTCTGTGCCCAACGCGTCCTCAAATCCAGCTCTCGTTTACGCGAGTGCCTAATCTCTATACAAGGTGGATTTGCTGCAACTGCGAGAATTGGCGGGTTTTCACCGATTTGACCCCGGTTTTGCCGTCGAAAGCGGCGCTCGCCGCCGTTTGCAGCAGATCCGACCGGTGACGGAACCCCGGTTTCACACCCCATCTCTCCGAAGCCCCTTTCGCTGAAGGGGGGCATGAGGTATCACGCGCGCCAATCCGACGTGCCGCGGGAGCCGTGCGCACGCGTATTGCAAACGAAGGAGAGCCAGATGGGCTATAAGGTCGTTGTCGCAGGCGCCACGGGCAACGTGGGTCGTGAAATGCTGAACATCCTCGCCGAGCGCGAGTTTCCGGTGGACGAGATCGCGGTGCTGGCATCGCGCCGTTCGCTCGGCACCGAAGTGAGCTTCGGCGACAAGACACTCAAGACCCAGGACCTCGCCACGTTCGATTTCACCGGCTGGGACATGGCGCTCTTCGCCATCGGGTCCGACGCGACGAAAGAGTACGCGCCCAAGGCCGCCGCCGCGGGCTGCGTGGTGATCGACAACTCGTCGCTCTACCGCTACGATCCGGACGTGCCGCTGGTCGTGCCCGAGGTGAACGCAGACGCGGTGCTGGGCTATTCCAAGAAGAACATCATCGCCAACCCCAACTGCTCGACCGCGCAGATGGTGGTGGCGCTCAAGCCGCTGCATGACCGCGCGAAGATCAAGCGCGTCGTGGTCTCGACCTACCAGTCGGTCTCCGGCTCGGGCAAGGAAGGCATGGACGAGCTCTGGGATCAGACCAAGGCGGTCTACAACCCTGTCTCCGAGGTGCCGCCGAAGAAGTACCCCAAGCAGATCGCGTTCAACGTGATCCCGCACATCGACGTCTTCATGGAAGACGGCTCCACCAAGGAAGAGTGGAAGATGGTCGCCGAGACCAAGAAGATCGTCGACCCGTCGATCAAGGTCACCGCGACCTGTGTGCGGGTGCCGGTCTTTGTCGGGCACGCCGAGGCGATCAACATCGAGACCGAGGATTTCCTCGATGAGGACGAGGCCCGCGATATCCTGCGCGAGGCGCCGGGCATCATGGTCGTCGACAAGCGCGAGGACGGCGGCTACGTCACGCCGGTGGAATGCGTCGGCGATTTCGCCACCTTCATCAGCCGCATCCGTCAGGACTCGACGATCGAGAACGGTCTGAACTTCTGGTGCGTGTCGGACAACCTGCGCAAGGGCGCGGCGCTGAACGCGGTGCAGATCGCCGAGGTTCTCGGCCAGAAGGTCCTGAGGAAGGGCTGATCTTTCTGCCACTTCGTTGAGCTGACCATGACGGGGCCCTCGCGGGCCCCGTTTTCGTTTCGGGGCAAAGGCCGGGGGCAGGCTCTCCGAACGGACAGGTGCGCTCGACCGTTGGCCTTCGGTCCTAGCCGTCGGCCCGATGGCGAGGGCGCGGGCGAGCCGGCTAGAACAGGGAGGAGGCGGAGAGCCCGCCATGTCCCTGGCCAATACGGCCCCCGTCCTTACGGAGGAAACCGGTTATGACCATCGATTTTCTCGCGCGCGCCCGCGATCGTCGCATCGAAGCCCTGATCGCCCGCAGCCTGTTGCTCTCCATCCGCCACCGGCGCCCGCCATCGCGGGTCCTCAGGCGGTGGCTGCGTGGGCTCCGCAGGCGCAAGGCCCTCGCTCCCCTCGCTCCCCTCGCGCCCCGTTCGCCCGATGTCTCTCTCGCTCTCTCCGGGGTAACGGGGCGCGGCGTGCCCGGGTGCCGGTTCGGCACGCTGGGCGCCGGCCCGTCAGGTTGCGTTCCGGTGCTTGCCGTTGCGCGGCCTGACGGAGCGTCTGTGACGGTGTTCGGGCGCAAGCGGCGGTCTGCGGTCATAAAGACCCTGCGTGCCCGGGCCCGACAGTGCTGTGCCGAGCGTGGAGACTGCTCATGTTGCCCGGGATGAGCCGCGCGCCTCAATCAGGTCCAATTCAAAGTGCAATTTAATCAAACTGGTAAGGAGATGACAGATGCGTAACGAGTTCCGCGCCAGCGTTGGCGCCGCCCCCCTGACCATGCAACTCGACTGCGAGAGCGCGGCCCTGCTTCGGCAGATCCTGCTGCCGGTCGTCGAGGCCGCCACCGACTGGCCGGGCCTCGCGGGGGCGCTGGCCCGCAAGGGCTATGGCCTGACCTTCCGCAGGGGCCGCATGGTGATCGTGCAGAACGAGACCGGCCGGCCCGTCAGCACCGGGCGTGGTCTCGGGATGCCGCTCGCCGGGCTTGCGGCCCGTCTGGGCCGCCCGTCCCTGCGGCTCAGCCGAGACGGATGCTCGGCTGAACTGCACGCCTGAGCGCGGCTCAGATTTCCTCGAAGCGACCGATCTTCGGGTCGAAGACCTCGATGTTGCCCTTGCCGATCTCGTGCCAGACACCGTGCAGGGTCAGCTCCTGGTTCTCGACCGCTTCGCGCACGAAGGGGAAGGTCATCAGGTTCTCAAGCGAGGTCAGCACCGCCTGATGCTCGAGCGCCTTCGAGATCTCGTCCTCGGGCAGGTCCTTCACCTTCTCGTAGCCGGGGCGGAGGATGTCCATCCAGCGGCCGACGAAGCTCGATTTCTCCTCCAGCGCCGGCGCCCGGCCCGAGCACATGTCGAGACAACCCTGCACGCCGCCGCAGCTCGAGTGGCCCATGACGATGACATGCGCCACCTTGAGCGCGGTCACCGCGTATTCCACCGTGGCCGAGGTGCCATGGTGGTCGCCATCGGGCTCGTAGGGCGGCACCAGATTGGCGACGTTGCGGTGGATGAAGAACTCGCCGGTGTCGGCCCCGAAGATCGAGGTCACGTGCACGCGGCTGTCGCAGCAGGAGATGATCATGGCGCGGGGATGCTGACCCTCCGAGGCCAGTCGTTTGAACCATGCATGGTTCTCGGCATAGCTCGTCGCTTTCCATCCATGAAAGCGCTGCACGAGATATTGCGGAAGCGGCTTTGCGTCCTGCATGTCATTCTCCTGTTCACGTCACGCACCGGCCCCGGAAATACGCTGGATCCAGTAAGAATTCGAGAGAATAAATGCATTCCGCGTAACCTTTTGGGAAGACCTTGCCTCTATCTCTTCTCCGCGGTCGGGGCAGGTGAAGCAGGGAGGCTGCGGTGGATCAGGTGGCAAGGCTGTCGCCGCGCGAACCGGCCGCGGTCGATCCGGACCGCCTCGTGCAGCTTTATGAACGCTTCGGCGCGCAGCACGGCGAGGATCTGGTGTGCCGCGCGATGGAAGAACTGGCCGTCTGCCTCGGGCAGGCCGGGCGCCTCTACGAGGCCGGAAACCGCGACGAACTGCGTCACTGCGCCGGCGTGCTTGCCTCTCTGGCGGACGAGATCGGCATGACGGCGCTACGCCGCGTCGCCGAGAGCGTTGCGCTCTGTATCGATCGCGCCGACGCTGTGGCACTGGCGGCGGTGCTGGCGCGCATGGCGCGGGTCGGCGAGCGCTCGCTCTACGCGATATGGGATTTGCAGGACCTCACGATCTGACGGCGAGGGCGGCTCCGGCGGGCAGGGCGGCTCTGCCTTGCTGGGCACACCAGCGGAGGGCCTGTCCGGCGCCGGAAAGCCGCTGTCGCGCGCGCATCTCCCGGAGGGCCTTGCAGGTGCGGCGGGCTGCGCTAGGCTCGCGCCAATTGTCTCCCCTCCTAGAAAGGCCCCCTCCCATGCCGTTCCGTTTCGCCGATCCCTCGACCCCCTCTCTGCCCCTGCACCTGATCGAGGCCGACGGGCTCGCGGGGTGGCTCGAAGACCAGCCAGAGGCATGGCGTGGCTGGGTCGAGACCAGCGGGTTCTCCGGTGCCATCGGCGAGGCGCTGATCCTGCCCGGCTCCGACGGCACCCCCGCCGCGGCGATCGCGGGCTACGGCACGCCGGCCGCGCGCCGCCGCGGACGGTTCGCGCTGGCCGCCGCGGTGGCGCGGCTCGGCACCGGCACCTATCGCATTGCCAGCGGCCTGCCCGAGGCCGCCGCCGCCGAGGAGGCGCTTGGCTGGTTGCTCGCGGGCTACCGATTCACCCGCTACGCCGGCAGCAACGCCACCGGCGCGCAGCTCGTTGCGCCCGAGGGCGTCGACTCCGCGCGGATCGAGATCCTTGCCGAAGCCGAGGCGCTGACCCGCGATCTGGTGAACACCCCGGCCTCCGACATGGGCCCGCAGGAGCTCGAAGACGCGGCCCGCGCGCTGGCCGGAGAATTCTCGGCACAGATCGAGGTGATCGCCGGCGCGGAGCTGGAGCAGGGCTTCCCGATGATCCACACGGTCGGCCGCGCCAGCACCCGCGCGCCGCGCCTCATCGACATGCGCTGGGGCGAGGAAGGCCCGACGCTGACGCTGGTCGGCAAGGGGGTCTGCTTCGACACCGGTGGCATCAACCTCAAGCCGGGCAGCTCGATGGGGCTGATGAAGAAGGACATGGGCGGCGCCGCCAACGTGCTCGGGCTGGCCCGCGCGATCATGGCGCTGGACCTGCCGCTGCGTCTGCGGGTGCTGATCCCGGCGGTGGAAAATGCCGTGGCGGGCGATGCCTTCCGCCCGCAGGACATCCTGACCTCGCGCAAGGGGCTGACGGTCGAGATCAACAACACCGACGCTGAAGGCCGGCTGGTGCTGGCCGATGCGCTCGCGTTGGCCGACGAGGAGACGCCCGACCTTATCGTGTCGATGGCCACCCTGACCGGGGCGGCGCGGGTCGCGGTCGGGGCGGACCTTGCACCGTTCTACACCGATGACGAGCCGCTGGCGGCGGCGCTGGCAGGCGCGGGCACCGCGCAGGCCGACCCGCTCTGGCGGATGCCGTTCTGGGAGCCCTACGAGGCGAAGATCGAGCCCGGCATCGCCGATCTCGACAACGCGCCGGCGGGCGGCATGGCCGGCTCGATCACCGCGGCGCTGTTCCTGCGCCGCTTCGTGACCGACAGCCCGCGCTACGCGCATTTCGACATCTACGCCTGGAACCCGTCGCCGCTGCCGGCGCGGCCCAAGGGCGGCGTGGGGCAGGGCCCGCGCGCAATCCTCGCGGCCCTGCCGGAGGTGCTGGGCCTGTGAGCGACCGGCGCCTGACCGCCGCCAACGACCGGGTCGTCGCCCGGTCGCTGGCGGCGCAGTTTCCCGAGCTGACGCCGGTCGACCCGGTGGCGTCCTTCGTCTGCGCGCCGGTGGTCGACCTGCTAGGCCGACCGGGCGGCGGGCGCGAGCGTCAGCTGCGCTATGGCGACGCGTTCGAGCTGCTTGAAACCCGCGACGGCATGGGCTTTGGCCTCGCCCCCGGTGCGGGCTACGCGGGCTGGGTTGAGTCCGAGGCGCTCAGGCCCGCCACCGCGCGCGGCACACCCACCCATCGCGTAGCCGTCCGTCAGACCCACGCCTACCCGGCGCCCAACTTCAAGGCGCACGAGAGCTGCGCCCTGTCGCATCTCTCGTCACTGGTGGTCACGGGCCGCGACGGGCGGTTCTGCGAGACCGAGCTTGGCTGGGTGCCGGCAATGCACCTGACCGAGGCATTGGCGTCCGATCCGGTGGCCGAGGCGGCGCGCTATCTCGGCACGCCCTATCTCTGGGGTGGCAACTCGGGCTTCGGCATCGACTGTTCCGGGCTGGTGCAGGCCGGGCTTTCGGCCTGCGGCATCGCCTGCCCGGGAGACAGCGACCTGCAGGAAAAGGCTCTGGGTGAGACGCTGGCGCCGGGCAGCGCGCCCCGGCGCGGAGACCTGTTGTTCTGGAAGGGCCACGTGGCGTGGGTCTCGGACCCCGAGACCATCCTGCACGCCAATGCCCATCACATGGCGGTGGCCTACGAGGGGCTGTCCGAGGCGGTGGCGCGGATCGAGGCGCAGGGCGACGGCCCGGTCACCCGGCACGCGCGGTTGGGATAAGACCACGCTCAGGGCCGGGGTATGGAGCCTGTCCCGGGCGCCGGCCGGTCTGGAGCGCCCGGGCCACCCCCGCGCATCGCGACGGTCGCGGCCCGGGCTCTAGCGTCGGCCCTCGCGCAGCCACGCGCCGATGATGAAGCCCGCGGCCAGCAGCAGCGTCAGCCATGCCGGCAGCAGCGGGATCTGGCGCACGTCCATCGTCTCGTAGGCCTCGCGCGGGGTCAGGCCGATCCAGCCGCGCCCGGCGGCGGGGCGCCCGGCGCTGACTGCGCGGATGCTCGGCAGGCCGTCCTCTAGCGACATCACGCCGCCGCGCATGGTGTCGATCACCGGCTCGAGCGCCTCGCCGCTGGCGATGGTCTGCTCGAACTCGCGCGGGGCCGCCGGGCCGAGGCCGATCACCGCCTCTTCCTCGCCTTCCGACAGGCGATAGAGCCCGATCTCCGGCCCCTCGTAGAGCGCCTCGAACCGGCCGGGGGAGACCTCGGAGAGCGTCACCTCCTCGGTCTCGCCATCGGGGCGGGTCACGGTGACGGCGCCGACATCCTCGTTCAGCGACCGGCGGATGATGCGCATGGTCTGGCCGGTGGCCTCGGCCCACAGCGCCTCTTCCTCGAGCTCGGGCTCCTTCATCATCCAGTGCGCCAGCCGGCGCAGCAGGTCGAGCTGCGGACCGCCGCCCTTATAGCCGCGCGACCAGAGCCAGGCCTGATCCGAGCCCAGAAGCGCCACGCGCCCCTCGCCGACCCGGTCGAGCACCAGCAGCGGCCGGTCGTCGACCCCCGACATCACCACGTCGCCGCTGATCGGCTCGAGCTCGATCTGGCGCAGCCACGGGCCCCAGCTTTCGGGATCGCCCAGACCGGCGGTCACCGGGTGGCGCTCGCCAAGCTCGGTGACGCGCGGGCTGTAGCTTTCGTCGATGACGCGGGCGGTGGGTTCGGCGGGCAGCACCTCTGCCAGCGGCGAGCGATAGATCGAGTCGGCACTGGCGAAATCGGGTCCGGCCGCGACCAGCACGGCGCCGCCCTTCTCGACATAGTTGCGCACGTTTTCCAGATAGATCGCCGGCAGGATGCCGCGGCGCTTGTAGCGGTCGAAGATGATCAGGTCGAAATCGTCGATCTTCTCGAGGAACAGCTCGCGCGTGGGGAAGGCGATGAGCGACAGCTCGGTCACCGGCACGCCGTCCTGCTTCTCGGGCGGGCGCAGGATGGTGAAATGCACGAGATCGACGGAGCTGTCGGATTTCAGCAGATTGCGCCACGTGCGGCCGCCAGCATGGGGCTCGCCCGAGACCAGCAGCACGCGCAGCCGGTCGCGCACGCCGTTGATCTGGACCAGCGCGGCGTTGTTGCGGTCGGTCAGCTCGCCCTCGGCTTCCGGCGTCGAGAAGCGGATCACGTTGAGCCCACCATGCGGCAGCTCGATCGGCAGTTCGACATCCTCCCCGATGGGCACGGTGAACTCCTGCGGCTCGGCGCCGTCGACCGAGATGTCGAGCCGTGTCTGGATCGCGCCCGGCGCGGCGCCGTCGTCCTGCACCCGCAGGGTCAGGGTGACCGGCTCGCCGAGGATGGCGAAGGCGGGGGCGTTTTTCACCACGAGGCGGCGGTCCCAGTCGGTGTCGCGCCCGGTCATCAGCAGGTGCATGGGGGCGGGCAGGTTCGGCGCGCGCTCGAGGTCGTGCAGCCGCCCGTCCGACAGCAGGAAGATCCCGGCGATGCGCCCGCGCGGTTCCTCTGCCATGGCGGTGGAAAGCGCGGTCATCAGCTGGGTGCCGCTGTCGCCCTCGCCGTCGCCCACCTCGATGCGGCGGATCTCGGTGTTGGGGCGGGCCTCGATGCGGGCCTGCAGCGTGTCGGCGGCGTCCTCGGTGACCGAGAGCCGGTCGGCGAGGCGCTGCGAGGCGCTCTGGTCCACCACCATCAGCACGATATCGGACAGCGGCGCGCGGTCTTCCTCCTGAAAGGAGGGCTGGGTGAGGGCGGCCACGAGGATCAGCCCCGCCACGAAGCGCAGCGGCCAGCCGTTGAGCCCGCGCCACAGCGCGAGGATCACGCCGGCCAGCGCCACCGCGCCAAGCGCGTAGATGGCCACCCAGGGCAGCAGCGGGTCGAAGACGATCTGTCCGGTCATTGGCCAAGCCTGTCGAGCAATGCGGGCACGTGCACCTGGTCGGATTTGTAGTTGCCGGTGAGCACGTGCATCACGAGGTTGACCCCGAAGCGATAGGCGATCTCGCGCTGGCGCTCGCCGGCGAAGCCCGAACCGATGCGCACCAGCGGGGCGCCGCGCTCGTCGATCGCCCAGGCGGAGGCCCAGTCGTTGCCGCCGATCACCACCGGGGTCACGTTGTCATTGAGGTTGCGGAACGGCATCCCCTCGACCTGCTCGGCATCCGGGGCCGCGGCCTCGACCCAGACGTCGCGGCTGGCATAGCGGCCGGGGAAATCCTGCAGCAGGTAGAAGGTGCGGGTGAGCACGTGATCCTGAGGGATCGGCTCCAGCGGTGGAATGTCGAGCGGCGCGGCAAGATCCTGCAGCTTGCGGCCCTCGGGGCTTGAGGTGCCGAAGCCGGCCACGTCGGAATCGCGGGTGTCGAACAGGATCATGCCGCCCGAGCGCAGGTAGTCGTTGAGCTTGGCATAGGCGGCGTCGGACGGAATCGGCTGATCGGCGGTGACCGGCCAGTAGAGCATCGGGTAGAAGGCCAGCTCGTCGGTTTCCAGATCCACGCCCATCGGGGCGGCGGGCTCGACCGAGGTGCGGTAGAACAGGATATCCGACAGGCCGCGCAGCCCGGCCTCGGCAAGGTCGTCAAGCTGGCGGTCGCCGGTCAGCACATGCGCCAGCGTCACCTCGGAGGCGGCAAGCATGGCGGCGGCCTCGTCCTCCGGGCTGGCGGCGGGGCTGTCCTGTGCGCGCGAGGGCACCGGCGTCAGGCTCAGCGCGAGGGCCGCGAGAATGGCGGCGGTGCCGGCGCGGGGCCGGGTCCCGCCAAGGCGGCCCGACAGGGCGAGGGAGGCGATGACATCGGCCAGCAACAGCGCGATGGCCCCGGCCAGCAGCCAGCCCGCCAGCGGCGTTTCCTCCGGGCGCGAGAGCCCCTCGACGCTGATGCGCTCGGGCCAGACGGCGGGCTCGAAGACGCTGTCGACGCTGACCACGTTGCGCGCCAGGCTGCGATCCTCGCCCTGGTAGAGGCCGGGGATGAGATCGGGGCCGAGCGGAGCGCTCAGCAGCGCTTCGCCCGCGACGCCCGGCAGGTTGCCCGCATCGCCGACGCGGCCAAAGGCGTCGAGCACCCGCAGCGGCTGCCAGATCGTGCCTTCGAGATCCTCGGGCGCCGGAGCCGCGGGCATCGATGACACGGCCAGTCGCTCGAGCATCTGCACGAACAGGCCCGAGAGCGGCAGGCTCGACCATTCGGCATTGGCGGTGACGTGGAACAGCACGACCTGGCCCTGTCCAACGCGTTTGCGGGTCACCAGCGGCGTGCCGTCGGTGAGCTGCGCGATCACCCGCGCGGCCAGCGTCGGATCGGGCTGCGCCATGACCTGCGAGGTCACGGTCACGTCGTCGGGGATCGCGAGGCCGAAGAACGGGCTGTCCTCGGCGAAGGGCGCGAGCGATTTCGGCTCGCCCCAGCTCATGGCGCCGCCGACGCTGCGCCCGCCGGCGCGCAGGCGCACCGGCATCAGGGGGTCTTCGTCGTTGCGGCTGACATCGCTTGCGGCAAGCCGGGGACCGGCAAAGCGCAGAAGCGTGCCGCCGGATTCGAGCCATTCGAGCACACCGGCCTCTTCGCCCGGCGACAGCGTCGCGACATCGGCCAGCACGATCACGTCGGGGTTGGCCGGCAGCACCTCTTCGAGCGTGCCGTCGAGCAGGTCGGCGGTCGGCTCGAGCGCGCGGTCGAGGAAGTGCAGCGGCGAGAGCAGCTCCAGCCCTTCGCGGTTCTCGTTGCCGGCGATCAGCGCCACTTCGCGGCGGCGCAGGCTGTCATCAGGCAGCGTCACCGCGCCGGCGCTGCGGGCGCCTTCGATCTCGAAGCGGGTGATCCGCGCCCGCAGTTCGGCGGGCAGGTTCAGCTCGAGCTCGGCCTCGGTGGCGGATTGCTCGAAGCGCACCGTGTTGCGCACCAGCACCGCCGGGTTGCCCGCCGGGTCGAGGCCGTGGCCGGCAATCGTCACCTCGGCTTCGGGGCCGGGACGCAGACGGTGCAGCGTCAGCCGGACATGGCCGTCCTCGAACCGGGCCGGGGCCAGCGTGTAATGGGCGCGGGGGCTTTCGAACACGGTCACCTCGCCGCGCGCCTCCAGCGCCGCAAGCAGCAGCGCGCGGCTGTCGCGCGCCAGCCCGTCGGACATCCAGTAGCTGTCGAATTCCTCGTCGGGCAGCATCTCGATCGCCTGCGCGACGCGCGCGTCGTCGGGTTCCCATGGCTCGGGCAGGATGCCGGTGAGCCGCGATTTCAGCACGCCCGCGGCCTGGAACTGCGGTGCCTCCGGCGCGGTCAGGCGCAGCAGCGCCACCGGGCGCGCCGCGCGCTCGGCGCGGGCGAGCAGCGTGTCGAGGGCGGCCTGCCGCTGGCGCCAGTCCGACGCGCTCGACCAGCTGGCATCCATCACCACCAGCAGCGGGCCGGAGCCCGCCTCGGCGCCGCTCTGCTCCTGCGGGTTCAGCACCGGCCCAGCGAGCCCGACGATCACCGCGGCGACGGCGAGCATCCTGATCAGCAGCAGCCACCACGGCGTGCGGTCGGTGACCTGCTCTGCGTCCTTCAGGCCGAGCAGCAGCACCACGCCCGGAAACATCCGGCGGATCGGCGCCGGCGGCACCGCGCGCAGGATGATCCACAGCACCGGCAGCGCCAGAAGCCCAAGCAGCAGCCAGGGCGCGGTGAACCCGAGAGGGCCGAGCATGGTCATCAGCGGCCTCCGTCCATGGCGCGATAGACCCACAAGAGCGCCGACTGGGCGCTCTCGGAGGTATGGTGGCACATGTATTGCCAGCCCGTTAACCGAGACAACCGGTCGAGCCGGTCCTTGCGCTCGGCGAGGCGCTCGAGATAGCGCGTCCGCAGGTCGCCGGCCTTGAGCGTTTCGTGCGCGACGCTGCCGCCGACGCTGTGAAAGATCGTGCGGCCCTTGAACGGGAAGCTCTCTTCGGTCGGGTCGAGCACCTGCAGCAGCACGCCGCGCACGCCGCGATCGGCGGCCTTGGTCAGCGCCGCCTCCACGGGATCGAGATCGCCGAGGAAGTCCGACACGAACATCGCCCGGGCGTGCGGGATGATGCCGCGCGCCTCGGGCTCGGAATAGTCGTCCTCGGTGTCGTCCGAGAGCGCCTCGGCCAGCCGCAGCACCTGCACGTCGCCGTTGCGGGGCGGCAATTGCCAGCCGGTGAAGCCCACCCGCTCGCCGCCGCGGATCAGCAGGATCGCGGTGGCCAGCGCCACGAGGCGGGCGCGCTCGCCCTTCTGTGGCAGGTTCTGGTCCGAGGTGAACCGCATCGACGCGCCGCCATCGACCCAGAGCTGCACGCTCTGGGCGATCTGCCATTCGCGCTCGCGCACGAACTGCTCGTCGCCGCGGGCCGAGCGGCGCCAGTCGATGCTGCGATAGCTGTCGCCCGAGCGCAGCGGGCGGTACTGCCAGAAATCGTCGCCCATCCCCGACCGCCGCCGGCCGTGTTCGCCCAGCAGAACGGTGCCGGCGAGATGCTCGGCGCGCGCCAGAAGCGCCGGAAAGCGGCTGGCCTCCTGCTGCGCGTCGCGACGAAGATGGGTGACGGTGTCGGTCAAGCTGCCGCCTCGGTGCGGGTCAGCCCGCCCGCGATGTCGTCGATGATGGCGCCAAGATCCTCGCCGCGGGCGCGGGCCGAGAAGGTCAGCGCCATGCGGTGCACCAGCACCGGGCGCGCCATGTCGATCACGTCGGCGGGCGAGGGGGCCAGACGGCCCTGCAGCAGGGCACGGGCGCGCACGGTCATCATCAGGGCCTGCGCCGCCCGCGGGCCCGGGCCCCAGGCCACCGTCTCGCGCACCCGGTCGGAGGCGGCGGGATCATCGGGACGGAAGGCGCGCACCAGATCGAGGATCATCTCGACCACCGCGTCGCCCACCGGCATCCGCCGCAACAGCGTCTGCGCCGCCGCCAGCGTCTCGGGGTCGAAGACCCGGTGCGCCTGCGCGTCCTCGGTGCCGGTGGTGGCCAGCAGGATGTCCTTCTCGGTGGAACGGTCCGGGTAGGCCACGTCGATCTGCACGAGGAACCGGTCGAGCTGGGCCTCGGGCAGCGGGTAGGTGCCCTCCTGCTCGATCGGGTTCTGCGTGGCGAGCACGTGGAAGGGCCGCGCGAGCGGGCGGGTCTCGCCGGCGACGGTCACCTCCTTCTCCTGCATCGCCTGCAGCAGCGCCGACTGGGTGCGCGGCGAGGCGCGGTTGATCTCGTCGGCCATCAGGAGCTGGCAGAAGATCGGGCCGGGGATGAACTTGAAGGCCCGCGCGCCGTCGCTGCCGGTCTCGAGCACCTCGGAGCCGAGGATGTCGGCGGGCATCAGGTCGGGGGTGAACTGGATGCGGTTGCCGTCGAGGCCCATCACCGTCGACAGCGTCTCGACCAGTCGGGTCTTGCCGAGGCCGGGCACGCCGATCAGCAGGGCATGGCCGCCGCAGAGCAGCGAGGCCAGCGTCAGCTCGACC
Source organism: Salipiger bermudensis (assembly GCF_020171625.1). Classification (GTDB taxonomy): domain Bacteria; phylum Pseudomonadota; class Alphaproteobacteria; order Rhodobacterales; family Rhodobacteraceae; genus Salipiger; species Salipiger bermudensis_B. The sequence continues at coordinate 95,240 of NZ_JAIUZY010000005.1, read as the reverse complement.
ACCCGCTCCTGCCCGATGAAGCGGCTGTTGATGGCGCGCTTGGCTTCGGCAAGCTTCACTTCGAGCGCTTCGATCTCGGCGACCAGATCCTCGGCCATGCACTGTCTCCCTTGAAATCCCTTGTTTACGTTTCAACTCTATCTCGGGGTAGATAAATGGCAAAAGCAATGACGGCACAAAATTCCGTGACACCATCTGCAGACGGGCTGGCTGCCTCCGCGCGCGCCATCAAGGAGCGCGGTTTGCCCCCCGTGCACAAGTGGAACCCGCCTTTTCTGGGCGATATCGACATGCGCATCGCCCGCGACGGGACGTGGTACTACCTCGGCTCGCCGATCGAACGGCCCGCGATGGTCAAGCTGTTCTCGTCGATCCTGCGCAAGGATGGCGAGGATTACGTGCTCGTCACGCCGGTCGAGAAGGTGGGAATCACCGTCGAGGATGCGCCCTTCGTCGCCACCGACTTCGACATCACGGGCGAGGGCGAGGCGCAGGTGCTGCGCTTCCACACCCATGTCGGGGACGAGGCCGTCGCCGGGCCAGACCACCCGATCCGCGTCGACATCGACCCCGAGAGCGGCGAACCCTCGCCCTATGTCCTCGTGCGAGCCAATCTCGAGGCGCTGATCGACCGCAAGAGCTTTTATCGGCTCGTCGAGCTTGGCACCGAGCACGAGATCGACGGCGAAAGCTGGTTCGGCGTGTGGTCGTCGGGGCAGTTCTTCCCCATCGCTCCGTCCGAGGCCACCGAGTAGTCGGCTTAAACGACCCAAGCGCGCCAAGGGGGAGTGCTGCGGCGGCCCGCCGTGGGAAGCGGGTCTGTTCCGAGGGATCCGACCCGAATGCAAAGCGCTTTCGGCTTAGTCCGGACTTTCGCGGCGCGCTGTATCGGGGTCTTTCGCGCGGCCGAGGGTCGGTTTCTCCGCCGTCGGTGCGGCGGTCCGGGCTCGCTGGGATGTGCCACGCAGGTGTCACCGGGATCTCGTCATCGTCGCCACCCTGTCCTATGCTGCCGGAATGACGACGACTTTCTCAATCACACGCGCGGCTCTGGACGACGTTCCGAACCTCGTTCCCCTCTACGAACGCTTCTTCGCGGAAGACGCCATCACGGTCGCGCGCCCCGAGATCGAGGCCAACCTGAGGCAGATGCTCGCCGACGACCGGGCCGCGGTGTTCGTTGCGATGGCTGGCGGAGAGGCGGTCGGGCTGGCCTCCGGGAGTCTGACCTGCGGCGTCGAGTTCGGCTGGGCGGCGGAGATGGAAGATCTGTTCGTGGTGCCCGAGAGTCGAGGGCAGGGCCTGGCCCGCCGGCTGGTCGAGGTCACGCTTGCATGGGCCGACGAGCGCGGGGCGCGCCAGACCCTTCTCGTCATCACGCCGGAGGCCGAGGAGGCGCAATCGCTCACCGCGCTCTACGCCAAGTTCGGGTTCGTCCGCTCGGACCGGGTCTTGATGTACCGCACCCAGTGACCGGCCGGGCCTTGCGGCCGGATCGGTGCGTCACACGAAGGCGCCCCATCGCGTCTCCATATCAACTGATTTCGACGCATCCCCAGACCGGGTGATCGGGAAGCACGGAGGCGCCTCAGGGTATCGGACACGGCTTTTCACGACCCTCGCGGCACCTACGCGAAGTCGCTGTGTCCTGTGCAGCCTTTGGTCTGGCGCAGCGATGGCGTGCAGGCGCCGGATGTTCGTGACACCCGGCAGAGTCGCAGGGCAGAGCGCGCCTAGTCGCCGAGCTTGGCGTGCACCTCGTCGAGGTCGATCTCGCCGATGGGCATCTTGTTGGCCGGGGTCTCGAAATCGTATTTGAAGAGCTCGAAGTCGCGCTTGTAGATCTCGTAGACCAGATGCATCGACAGGTCGTCGAAATAGTCCTCGACCGGGTGCAGGCGCTTCGGCCCGTGGCCCTCGGATTCGTTGAAGCGGGGGATGTTGGCCAGATCGACCGCGTGAGGCGTCTGCACATGGTCGAGCACGGCCTGCATCCCGTCGTCGAACTGCTCGGTCCAGAAGATCTTGTCGTAGCGTCCGCCATTGACGATGAAGGTCGAGACATGCCCCGAGATCGCCGACCAGTGGATGTCGGGCTCCATCGGGCGCCGCCAACGGATGGTGTCGCGTACGAAGAGCAGGAAGCGGCGGAAGCTGCGGATCTGGTCGAACCCCTCCTTGCCGTCCTCGCCGCCGACCTCGATGCCGTATTTCTGCACCAACAGCGGCACGAGGTTGCCGCGGTAGCGCTTGCCGTTGCGCTGGATGCCGCAGATCTTGTCGAAGAAGCTCGACAGCACGCGGCTGTAGGGATTGCGCACGCAGGTGAAGGCATAGGAGGCGTGGGTCTTCACATTGGCCCGGATGATCGGCTGGCTGTCGTCCCGGGCCCATTTGTGCAGGCCCTGCCGCGCATCATGGATGTCGCCGTCGTAGAACACGCCGTGATCGGAGTAGTACATGATCTGGCCGATCGTCGAGCAGGCGCATTTCGGCACCACCCGGTACACCATGCTCTCGCTCTCGGTCATCCACGTGCCCGGAAACCCCATCTGCCCTGCCTTTCGTCAATGCGCCCGCCCGGCGCCGCGTGTCCCGGCGGTATCTTATGACGTGTCAGGCGCGCGGGAACTCAAAAAATCAGACAAACGCGGTTTCTTCAACGTCCGTTCGTCTCTATCAACGGACGGAAGCGGGCAAAATGAAGGGCTGACGGTTTCCTGAATGGCAAAGATTGCCTTCATCCTCCTGTGTCACAAGGACCCTGACGCCGTCATCAAGCAGGCGCAGAGCCTGACCGCAGTGGGCGATTACATGGCGATCCACTTCGACGCCCGCGCCCCGAAGGCCGCCTATGACCGAATCCGCACGGCGCTGGCCGACAACCCCAACGTCGCCTTCGCGAAACGGCGGGTGAAATGCGGCTGGGGCGAGTGGAGCCTTGTTCAGGCGACGCTGAACGCCGTCGAAACCGCGGTGGAGGCGTTTCCGCGCGCCTCGCATTTCTACATGCTCTCGGGCGATTGCATGGCGATCAAGTCGGCGGAATACGCTCACGCCTATCTCGACCGGCGCGATGTCGATTACATCGAGAGCTTCGATTACTTCCATTCCGACTGGATCAAGACCGGATGGAAGGAAGAGCGGCTGATCTACCGCCACTGGTTCAACGAGCGCAGCCAGACGAAGCGGTTCTACGCGATGTTCAACCTGCAGAAGCGGCTCGGGATGACGCGCGAGATCCCGGCGGATCTCGAGGTGATGATCGGCTCGCAATGGTGGTGCCTGCGCCGCCGCACGGTGGAGTGGATCCTTGCCTTCTGCCGCGAGCGGCCCGACGTCATGCGCTTTTTCCGCGGCACGTGGATCCCGGACGAGACCTTCTTCCAGACGCTGGTGCGCCACCTCGTGCCCGGGCACGAGATCGAGTGCCGCGCGCTGACCTTCCTGATGTTCTCCGATTACGGGATGCCGGTGGTGTTCTACAACGATCACTACGATCTGCTGCTGGCGCAGGATTTCCTCTTCGCCCGCAAGATCAGCCCGGAGGCGCGCGACCTGAAGCGGCGGCTGGGGGTGCTCTACGCCTCGACGGGGGCGCGTTTCCAGATCTCCAACGAGGGGCAGGCGCTGTTCCGGTTCCTGACAGGGAAGGGGCGCATCGGGCGCCGCTTCGCAGCGAGGTTCTGGGAAGCCGAGAGCTCGCTCGGGCGGGAGCGCGAGCTGCTCATCGTGTTGTGCAAGAAATGGCACGTGGCGAAGCGGCTGACCGCGCGGATCCGTGCGCTGACCGACATCCCCTGCATCGACTACCTGTTCAACGAAGCGGAGTGCGCGCTGCCGGATCTTGGCGGCATCCAGTCGAGCATGAGCAAGCGCCACCGCCACCGGCGGGCGCTGATGCGGATGCTGTTCGAGTTCCATGACACCGATCGGCTGGTGATCTGCCTCGATCCGCAGAACCTCGACCTGCTGGAGGATTTCTGCCGCGACCGCTCGGTCTCGCGGCTGCTGGAGATCGAGTGCCAGTTCACCGACGCCTATCTCCGCGGACATGCGATGCGGGTCGGGCTGGCCGGCGCGCATACGCCGAGGGACACGCTGACCCGCTTGCTGCCGACGATCCGCAACGACATGGTGCACGAGAGCGACCGCATTCGCGATGCGCAGTTCGACAATCACCTGCGGATCCGCGAGATCGATCCGCCCGACGTCAACGCGCGCGCGCTTGCGGCCTTTCTGAGCCTGCCCGAGGACATTGCCCGGGCGCTTGCCGACACCGATCACCTGTTCGCCGATTGAGGATAGAATGCCCTACAGCTACGACACCGACAACATCTTCGCCAAGATCCTGCGCGGCGAGATCCCCAACGACACCGTGCTCGAGACCGAGCACAGCCTGGCGTTCAACGACATCCGCCCGCAGGCGCCGATCCACGTGCTGGTGATCCCAAAGGGCGCCTATGTGAGCTACGACGATTTCGCATCCAACGCCTCGGATGCGGAGATCCTCGACTACACCCGCGCCATCGCAAAGGTCTGCGAGATGAAGGGGGTCGCGGCCGAGGGCTTCCGGATGATCTCGAATGCCGGCGCGCACGGGGTGCAGGAGGTGCCGCATCTGCACGTGCACATCCTCGGCGGCCGCGGCCTTGGCCGGATGCTCGAGCGCGGCTGACCCCTTGATGCAAGGCGGCGCGGCCCGTCGGGCCGCACAGGCTGTCTCACCACCGCCTCCGGGCGGTGGCTCGGGCCCGTGGCCGGCGTGACGCCCTTGCCGGGGTTTGCGCTTTTGTTGCGGTCCGGCCTGCCTCCGGCGGGGATATTTGAGGCCAGAAGAAGACAGGGGCGCGGCGCCTCGTCTTCTCTGGTTCGAAAATACCTCGGGGGAGTCGCGGCGCAGCCGCGGCGGGGGCAGCGCCCCCTCTGCCCGTCGTGTCGCGCGCGGCGCTCTTCATGGCAAGGCCCAAGCCGGTGTGGCTCAGGCGGCGGGACGGGACCGGGTCAGTTCGAGGAAGACATCCTCGAGATCGGCCTGTTCGGTGCGGACATCCTGGATCCGGATGCCGGCGCGGCGCACCAGTTCGAGCACGTCCTCGGCGCTGGTGTCGGTGGCCCGGTAGCTCAGAGCGATGAGCCCGCCCTCGCGGCGCTCGGCGGTGATGCCGGGGGCTTCGGGGAGGGTGTCGGGCCAGGTGTCGGGCTGGATCACCATGGTCTTGGCGTCGATCTGGCCGAGCAGGTTGGCGGTGCTGTCACGCGCCACCACCGCGCCCTGGTTGATGATGGCGATCTCGTCGCACATCTCCTCGGCCTCCTCGAGGTAGTGGGTGGTGAGGATGATGGTCATGCCAAGCTCGCGGTTCAGCCGGCGCACGTTCTGCCAGAGCATCTGGCGCAGCTCGATGTCGACTCCGGCGGTGGGCTCGTCGAGCACGAGGATGCGCGGGTGGTGCACCAGCGCCTTGCCGAGCAGCAGCCGCCGGCGCATCCCGCCCGAGAGCGTGCGGGCATAGGCCTCGGCCTTGTCCGTGAGGCCCACCATCTCGAGGATTTCGTCGCTGCGGCGGTCGCGCTTGGGCACGCCGTAGAGCCCGGCCTGCACCTCGAGCGCGTCGCGCGGGGTGAAGAACGGGTCGAGGTTGAGCTCCTGCGGCATCACCCCGATCGAGGCGCGGCTCTGGCGCGGGTTGCGGTCCTGGTCCCAGCCCCAGATCGAGACCTTGCCGGAGCTTTTCAGCACCAGACCGGCGAGGATGTTGATCAGGGTCGACTTGCCCGCCCCGTTGGGGCCGAGCAGGCCGAAGATCGCGCCCGTGGGCACCGTGAGATCGACGCCCTTGAGGGCCTCCTTGCCGCCTGCGTAAGTCTTGCGCAGCGCCTCGATGCGGATCGCGTCTCCACTCATGCCGAGCCTTGCTCCTGTTCTGGTCTTCGCCCATAACGCAGTTAGTGCAGGTGTGACGAAAAGGAAACCGCAGCGATGGCGACCGAAGCCCCGGAAATCAAGATCGTCGACAGCCACCGCATCGCCTGTGACGGCGGTGAGGGGGCGCTGGGCCACCCGCGTGTCTGGCTGATGATCCCCCCCGAAGAGGGGTTCGTGGAATGCCCCTATTGCGATGCCAAATACGTGCATCGCGATTTCGAGGGATAAGGTCGAGCCAGGCCAACCGGGCGGCAGACACCCGCCGAACCTGACGGGGTGACATGCTCGCCATCTTTCTCAAGACCGTACCGTTCTTTGCCCTGATCGGGCTGGGCTACTGCGCCGCGCGCATCCGCTTCTTTCCCGAGGCGGCGACGGCGGCGCTGACCAAGTTCGTGTTCTACTTCGCGCTGTCGGCGATGCTGTTCCGCTTCTCGGCCTCGCTGTCGATCTCGGCGATCTTCGATGCGCGGCTCGCGGCGGCCTACCTGGCCGGCACGCTGGCGGTCTATCTGGTGGCCACCGGGGCGGCGCTCCTGCGGCGTCAGGATCTGCAGACCGCCGCCATCGAGGCGCAGACCGCCAGTATCGGCAATACCGGGTTTCTCGGGCTGCCCATGCTGGCCTTGCTGCTTGGCGAGGCGGCGGTGGCGCCGATCATCCTGATGCTCAGCATCGATCTGATCGTGTTCGCCTCGCTGCTGGTGATCCTGGTGACGGTGGCGCGCGAGGGCCGGATGTCGCTGGGGGTCTTCGCCACCATCGGCATGGGGCTGGTGAAGAACCCGATGATCGTGTCGATCGTCGCGGGGCTCGCCGTGTCGTCCTCCGGTCAGTCCCTGCCCACCGTGGCGGACGAGTTCGTCACCCTGCTCGGCAATGCCGCGACGCCCTGCGCGCTGTTTGCCATCGGCGCCTCGCTGGCGTCGAAATCCGCCGAGCGGCTGGCGGTGTCGGGCTGGCTGAGCTTTGCCAAGCTGGTGCTGCATCCGCTGTTCGTGGCGGCCGGGGTCTACCTGCTGTTCGCGGTGCCGCCGTTTCAGGCGGCGGTGGCGGTGGCCACGGCCTCGCTGCCGGTGGCGGGCAATGTCTACATGCTGGCGCAGCATTACGGCATCGCGCCGCAACGGGTCTCGGCGGCGATCCTGATCTCGACCGCGTTCAGCATCCTCACCGTGAGCACGGTGATCGCGCTGGTGAACCCGTGAGCGCGCTGTATATCGACGCCGACGCCTGCCCGGTGAAGGCCGAGGCGGAGCGCGTCGCCACCCGCCACAGGATCCGCATGTTCGTGGTCTCGAACGGCGGGCTGCGGCCCTCGCAGAACCCGCTGGTCGAGACGGTGATCGTGCCGGAGGGGCCGGACGTGGCCGACATGTGGATCGCCGAGCGCTGCGGGCCGGGCGACGTGGTGGTGACCGGGGACATCCCGCTGGCCTCGAAATGCATCGCCGCCGGCGCGGCGGTGCTGCGTCACAACGGCGAGCGCTTCACCGAGGCCAATATCGGCCAGCAGCTGGCGATGCGCGACCTGATGGCGGATCTGCGCGCCGCCAACCCGCTGAACCAGGGCGGCGGCGGCAAGGGCTTCACCAAGGCCGACCGCTCGCGCTTTCTCAACGCGCTGGAGCGCGAGATCCGGCAGGCGAAAGGCTAGGCCCATGGCGATCGGCGCGGTGATCTTCGATATCGGCAACGTGCTGCTGCGCTGGCAGCCCGAGCTCTATTACGACGCCCTGATCGGCCACGAGCAGCGGCGCGAGATGTTCGCAGAGGTCGACCTGCACGGCATGAACGAACGCATCGACGCGGGCGAGGACTTCCGCGGCGTGGTCTACGAGACCGCCGCGGCCCATCCCCGCTGGGCCGCGCCGATCCGCCACTGGCACGACAACTGGCCCGAGCTTGCCGCGCCCGAGATCCCCGAGAGCGGTGAGACGCTTCTGGCGCTGCGGCGCAACGGCGTCCCGGTGTTCGCGCTGAGCAATATCGGCGAGGCCACCATGGCGCTGGCCGAGGCCGCCTACCCGGTCCTGCGGGCGTTCGACCGGCGCTATGTGTCGGGTCTCATGGGGGTGACGAAGCCCGACCCGCGAATCTACGAGATGGTCGAGGCGGATTGCGGGCTGGCGCCCGAGACGCTGCTGTTCACCGATGACCGCGCCGAGAACATCGCCGCCGCGGCCGCGCGCGGCTGGCAGACGCATCTTTTCGAGGGGCCAGAGGGCTGGGTCGCGTGCCTGCGTGCCCACGGGCTGCTGAGCGAAGGAGACGACAGATGACCACCCCCGCATTCATCCCCTACGCCGCCGAGGCCAAGCTCGACTGGCACGGACTGGCCGAGGCGTTCAAGGATGGCCACGCCCGCCCCAAGGCCGAGATCGCCGACAGCTTTCTCTATCGTGGCAACGACACGCTGCTGAACCGGGCGGCGTGGATCGACGGGCTCGGGCTGGCGGTGAAATCGGCCACCATCTTCCCCGGCAACCCTGAGCGGGGCCTTGGCGCGGTCAATGGCGGGGTGTCGCTCTATGCCGACGACACCGGCCTGCTCGAGGCCGTCGTGGATTTCCATCTCATCACCAAGTGGAAGACCGCCGGCGACAGCCTGCTGGGGGCGCTGCGGCTGGCGCGGCCTGCCTCGAAGCAGATCCTGATCGTGGGCGCAGGTCATGTCGGGCACTCGCTGTTCGAGGCTTACAGCGCCGGCTTTCCGGGGGCGAGCTTCAAGGTCTGGAACCGGACGATCGCCAAGGCCGAGGCGATGGCCGAGGAGCTTGGCATCGGGGTGGCGCGCGATCTCGAAACGGCGGTGGGCGAGGCCGATATCGTCACCTGCGCCACCATGTCGACCGAGCCGGTGATCCGGGGCGACTGGCTGCAGCCGGGCCAGCATCTCGACCTGATCGGGGCCTATCGCCCGGACATGCGCGAGGCCGACGATGCGGCGTTGCAGCGCGCGCGGGTCTTCGTCGACAGCTACGACACGACGCTGGGCCATATCGGCGAGTTGAAGATCCCGCTCGAGAGTGGCGCCATCGCGCGCGAGCAGGTGCTGGCGGATTACTACTCGATCGAGGCGATGCGGCGGGACAGCGACGACGAGATCACGCTGTTCAAGAACGGCGGCGGGGCGCATCTCGATCTGATGACCAGCCGCTACGTGCACGCGCGCTGGCTTGAGGGTTAAGCCCCGGGGCTTCGGGGCGTGCGGTGGTCGGGGATCAGCTGGTTTCCCGGAACACCTTGGAAACGGGGCGGAACCAGAGCCTGGCGAAACGCCGGCCATAGATCTTCTCGATGGTCTCGTAGGTGAAGCGGCTCACGGGCATGGCGGTCGTCCTTGGTCTGGTCGCGGGGGAATCACGGTGCCTCTCGAGGCGATGTCCCGGCATGTGAGAAGTGACGCATCCTCTGGGCGCAATCATGGAAAAGATGTTGCGTGCGGAGGGTAATTATATGTCTGTAACGCGCCAATCCCGCCTTTGGTTTCCATGTCGCCGCGAAACCCGGTAGGGCTGGGCTTTCCCGTTTCAGAATCGCGGTCTGCCTGCTAGGTTTGGTAGAATGAACACGTTCAGCCCCAATATGCGCCCGATCATTCGGCAGCTCGACGACTCCGCCATTAACCGGATCGCGGCTGGCGAGGTCGTCGAACGGCCCGCCTCGGCGGTCAAGGAGCTGGTCGAGAACGCCATCGACGCGGGCGCGCGCCGCGTCACCATCGAGCTGGCCGATGGTGGCAAGACGCTGATCCGGGTCACCGACGATGGCTGCGGCATGAGCGCCGACGAGCTGCCGCTGGCGCTGTCGCGCCATGCCACCTCGAAGATCGACGGCTCGGACCTGCTCAACATCCACAGCTTCGGCTTCCGCGGCGAGGCGCTGCCCTCGCTGGGCGCGGTCGGGCGCCTGACCATCCAGAGCCGCGCCAGCGGCGAGGAGGCGGCCGAGATCGCCGTCGCCGGCGGCCAGATGGTGGCGGTGAAGCCCTGCGCGCTCAACGGGGGCACCGTCGTGACCCTGCGCGACCTGTTCTACGCCACGCCGGCGCGGCTCAAGTTCCTGCGCTCCGACCGGGCCGAGATGCAGGCGATCTCCGAGATCATCAAGCGCCTCGCCATGGCCGAGCCTTCGGTGGGCTTCACCCTGCGCGACGTGAGCGACGGCAAGGACCGCACCACCTTCCGCGCCGATCCCTGCTCGGGCGATCTGTTCGATGCGCTGCGCGGGCGGCTGGCGCAGGTCATGGGCGGAGAGTTCACCGACAACGCGCTCAACATCGACGCCGAGCGCGAGGGCTTCCGCCTGACCGGGCTGGCGGCCCTGCCGACCTATTCGCGCGGCTCGTCGGTGGCGCAGCATCTTTTCGTCAACGGGCGACCGGTGCAGGACCGGCTGCTGCTCGGCGCCCTGCGCGGCGCCTATGCCGACTATCTCAGCCGCGAGCGGCACCCGGCGGTGGCGCTGTTCGTCGATTGCGATCCGCACAAGGTCGACGTGAACGTGCACCCGGCGAAATCCGAGGTTCGCTTCCGCGAACCGGGGCTGGTGCGCGGGCTGATCGTGTCGGCGCTGCGCCACGCGCTGGCCGAGGCCGGGCACCGCGCCTCGACCACCGTGGCCGGGGCGACGCTGGGCGCGATGCGGCCCGAGCCCTCGGGTCCGCCGCGGGTCTACCAGATGGACCGCCCGTCGCAGGGCGCGCTGAGCGCGGCCTACCGGGCGCAGGCGCCGATGACGCCGGCGGCGCCCTACCAGCCCTACGAGGCGCAGGCGCCGCGCCCGGCCGAGGCGGGCTTTGCCGAGTTCGCCGGGAGCTTCTCGGGCCGGGTCGATCCGGTCGAGGACAGCCCGAAAGGCGCCGACGAAGCGCTGCCGCTCGGCGCCGCGCGCGGGCAGGTGCACGAGAACTACATCATCGCCCAGACCGGCGACGGCATCGTCATCGTCGACCAGCACGCCGCGCATGAGCGGCTGGTCTATGAAAAGCTCAAGCACCAGATGGCCGAGCGTGGCGTCGCGGCGCAGGCGCTGCTGATCCCAGAGATCGTCGAGCTGTCTGCCGACGATCTCTCGCGTCTCCTCTCCATCGCCGATGATCTGTCGCGCATGGGGCTGACCATCGAGGCCTTCGGCGGCAGCGCCGTCGCGGTGCGCGAAACGCCGGCGATCCTTGGCGAGGTCAACGCGAAGGCGCTGCTCACCGACATCCTCGACGAGATCGCCGATTTCGGCTCCAGCCAGCTTGTGCAGGAGAAGATCGAGGCGATCCTCAGTCGAGTCGCCTGCCACGGCTCGATCCGCTCGGGCCGCCGGATGCGCGCCGAGGAAATGAACGCTCTGCTGCGCGAGATGGAGGCGACGCCGCATTCGGGCCAGTGCAACCACGGTCGGCCCACCTATGTGGAGCTGAAGCTGTCGGATATCGAGCGGCTGTTCGGGCGCACATGACCGACCCGCTTTCCCCGATGCTCGAGGACCCGCGCCTCTGGGCCGCCGCCGCGGTGGCGCTGCTGTTTCTGGTGATGATCGTGGTGGTGATCCGCGCCGCCAACCGCGCCGCCCGGCTGGCGCATCCGCTGTCCCAGCTCGGCCAGAGGGTGCAGGCGCTGGGCGAGGGGCAGGAGCGGCTGGCCGGTGGGCTGCATCACGTCACCGAGGCGCAGCTGCAGAGCCAGACCGCGATGCTCGAACTGGTCGAGCGCCGGCTCGCGGAGGTGCAGGGTCACATGTCCGAAAGCCTGCACGGCACCGCGCGGCGCACTGCCCACAGCCTTGGGGAACTGCAGGAGCGGCTCAAGGTCATCGACCGGGCGCAGGAAAACATCACCCGGCTGTCTGGCGACGTGCTGTCGCTGCAGGACATCCTGTCGAACAAGCAGACCCGCGGCGCCTTTGGCGAGATCCAGCTCAACGACATCGTCTCGAAGGCGCTGCCGACCGACAGCTACACGCTGCAGGCCACGCTCTCGAACGGGCGCCGGGCGGATTGCCTGATCCACATGCCAGAGCCGCCGGGGCCGATCGTCGTGGACGCCAAGTTCCCGCTCGAATCCTACGAGCAGCTGCAGCGCGCCGACAAGGGCGACAGCCGCACCCGCGCCGCGCAGGCCTTCCGCCTTGCCGTGCGCAAGCACCTGCGCGACATCGCCGGGCGCTACATCATCGAGGGCGAGACGGCGGATTCGGCGCTGATGTTCCTGCCCTCGGAGGCGGTCTATGCCGAGCTGCACGCGCATTTCCCCGAGGTGGTGCGCGAGGGCTTCAACCTGCGGGTCTGGATCGTCTCGCCGACCACCTGCATGGCAACGCTCAACACCCTTCGGGCGGTGCTCAAGGATGCGCGGATGCGCGAGCAGGCCGGGGCGATCCGTCGCGAGCTGGCGCTGCTCAACGCCGATGTGGAGCGGCTGGGCGCGCGGGTCGAGAACCTCGACCGGCATTTCTCGCAGGCGGCCCGCGACGTGGCCGAGATCCGCATCAGCGCCGACAAGGCGGGCCAACGCGCCCGGCGGCTCGACAATTTCGATTTCGAGGACGGGCGCGGGGAGAAGATCGTGCCGGTGTCGCAGAACTCCTGACGCGGGGGGCTTGCCGTGCGCGATGATCCTGACCCTCCGCAGATCGGCTGAGCGTCACGCACTGGCCCCCGAACGCATTTGCGCAGGATCAAGGACGGGGGCGGGGCTTTGCCGCAGTCTGGGTCTCAGCGAAAGGAGACCGGCAAGATGGAACAGATCAGTGTCAGGAAAGTCGCCCATGTCATCCTGCTGGCCCGCGAGATGGATCGCGGCGAAAGCGAGATGCGCGGCATCATCGAGCGGATGACCGAGGAAGAGCAGGCCGCGCTGGTCGCGATCATGTGGATCGGTCGCGATGCCTTCGATGCCGGTGAATGGGGAGAGGCCTATGCCACGGCGATGGCCGAGGCGAGCACGCCGACCGCCGACTACCTGCTCGGCACGCCGCATCTGGCCGACCACCTCGAGTCGGGGCTCGAGGCGCTGGGGTTTGACGCCCAGGACGAGGAAGACGCGCTGATGCGGCGCGGCTCCTGAGGCCCGGTCGGTCAGCGCAACGCGCGGCCCTTGACGATCGCCTCGTTGCCAAAGCGCGCGCGGATCGCATCCGTCGCGCGCTCGGCGCTGGCGCGCTTCTCGGCCTGCGGGTCGAGCAGGTCGCCGAGCCGGTCTGCCTGATCGGCGGGCACCAGCTCTGAAATGCCGGTGCCGAGCAGGCGATAGGACACGCCCGCGCCAAGCTGGTCGAACATGGCACGCGCGGTGCGGTAGATGCGGTCGGCCATCTGCGTCGCATCGCCGAGCGCATGGCGCCGGGTGATCAGCTTGAAATCCGAGCGCTTCACCTTCAGCACCACCACGCGGCCCGCCAGACCCTTTGCCTTGGCGCGGTCGGCGACCTTCTCGCTCATGCGCCAGAGATGTCCGTCGAGGATGTCCGGGTCCTTGGTGTTCTCGTGAAACGTGGTCTCGTTCGAGATCGACTTCACCGGCGCATTGCGGGTGACGCGGCGGTGATCCTCGCCGCGCGCCAGATGCCAGAGCCGCTCGCCCATGCTGCCGAAGCGCAGCATCAGCCCCTCGCGATCCCAGCGCAGCAGGTCTTCGAAGGTGCGGATGCCTGAGCGCTCCAGCGCATCCTGCCCGGCCTGTCCGACGCCCCAGATCATCCGCACCGGCCGTGGCCGCAGGAACTCCTGCGTCTCGGCCTTGCCGATCACCGAAAAGCCGTGCGGCTTGTCGAGATCCGAGGCGATCTTTGCGAGGAACTTGTTGTGGCTCAGCCCGACCGAACCGGTCACGCCAAGCTCGTCCTTCATGCGCTTCACCAACCGCGCCAGCATCACCGCCGGCGGCGCACCATGCAGGCGCTGGGTTCCGGTCAGGTCGAGAAACGCCTCGTCGAGCGACAGCGGCTCGATGGCCGGGGTGAGGTCTTCCATGAAGCCGCGGATCTGTTTCGATACCTCTGCATAGAGCGCCATGCGCGGTTTCAGCACCACCGCGTCGGGGCAGAGGTCGAGCGCCTTGAACATTGGCATTGCCGAGCGCACGCCGCGGATGCGGGCGACGTAGCAGGCGGTCGACACGACGCCGCGTCTGCCGCCGCCGATGATCACCGGCTTGTCGGCAAGCTCGGGGTTTTCGCGTTTCTCGACGCTGGCATAAAAGGCGTCGCAGTCCATGTGGGCGATGGACAGGCTGCGCAGCTCGTCATGGCGCACGATCCTGGGCCGCCCGCAGGCCGGGCAGCGGGGGCCGCTCTCGAATTCCGTGAGACAGTCACGACAAAGCGCAGGCATGGGTGGTCAATCGCCGCCAAGTGGTTATCTGGGGAGTATAGAGCGTAACCAAGGTGGGGGCCATCGCGTGAGCTTTGCAGGTGCGAAACTGATGCTGTTTCTGGGCGAGGACCTGCTGGTGATCCGGCGCGATGAGAAGCCCGAGATTCCGTGGCCGGGCTACCTCGATTTTCCGGGCGGCGGTCGCGAGGGCGACGAGACGCCAGAAGAATGCGCCCTGCGCGAAACCTTCGAGGAGGTCGGGCTGCGCCTGTCCGAAGATCAGATCGTCTGGTCGCGGCAGCACGGGCCAAGCTGGTTCTTCGTCGCGCATCTGCCGGGCACGGCGATCGCGGAGGTGCGTTTTGGCGACGAGGGACACGGCTGGTCGATGATGCCAGCCGAGGAATACGTTGCCTGCGAAGATGGCATCCCGCATTTCCGGGAACTGCTGAACGCCTATCTCAGCGAGCGGGGGTGAGGTCGGCCCGCGCTCAGGCGGCCCGACCGCCGATCCGGCGCAGCCACTCGACAGCGCCATGCAGCGGGGTCTTGGGTTCGGGCGTGGGGCGCGGCCGGTCCGACAGGCGCGGCTTCAGCCGCGAGCGCAGACGGTTCGGCTGATCCTGCCCGGTCATGGCGTCGGAAATCAGCGCGCGCTCGACCTCGTCGGGGTCCGCGTCCAGCGGTGCGGTGTGGGTACATGCGACGCGAATGCGGCCTTCGTCGGTGTGGAAGGTCACGAGCGCCTGATAGCATTCATCAGCGGCATTATAGGTCAGATTGCCGATCTGAGCTTGGCTCTGTGTCATCGGAGTGTCTCCTGCCTGTTACAGCAAAGAAACGCCAAGACCCGCGCACGGTTCCCGAAAGGCCTTTCACACCTGAGGCCTGCGCGCCATATTGCGCGAACATTTCGTGAGGTCGGAACCTATGTACGTCGAAGATATCCTTCTAGATTTCCTGAGCGGTGGCAACCTCGTGGTGCTGCTGCTCGCGGGCTTTATTATTTTGTGTGTCTTTTTGGGCGTACGCATCGTCCCGCAGTCGGAAAAACATGTGGTTGAGCGCTTCGGGCGCCTGCGGGCCGTGCTCGGGCCGGGCATCAATTTGATCGTACCGTTCCTCGATCGGGTTCGCCACAAGGTGTCGATCCTCGAGCGTCAGCTGCCCAACGCCAGCCAGGATGCGATCACGGCCGATAACGTTCTCGTGGAGGTCGAAACGTCGGTGTTCTACCGCATCCTCGAGCCGGAAAAGACCGTCTACCGCATCCGCGACATCGACGCGGCCATCGCCACCACGGTGGCGGGGATCGTCCGGGCCGAGATCGGCAAGATGGAACTCGACGAGGTGCAGTCGAACCGCGCCGCGCTGATCTCGACCATCAAGGGCAATGTCGAGGATGCGGTCGACAACTGGGGCATCGAGGTGACCCGGGCCGAGATCCTCGACGTGAACCTCGATCAGGCGACCCGCGATGCCATGCTGCAGCAGCTCAACGCCGAGCGTGCCCGCCGGGCGCAGGTCACCGAGGCCGAGGGCAAGAAACGCGCCGTCGAGCTGTCGGCGGATGCCGAGCTTTACGCCGCCGAGCAGGTCGCCAAGGCGCGCCGCATCGCCGCCGATGCCGAGGCCTATGCCACGCAGGTGGTGGCGCAGGCCATCGCCGAGCACGGCCTGTCGGCGGCGCAGTACCAGGTGGCGCTGAAGCAGGTCGAGGCGCTGACCGCGCTGGGGCAGGGCGAGGGCAAGCAGACCATCGTGCTGCCGGCAGACGCGGTCGACGTGTTCCGCGATGCCTTTAGCCTGCTCAAGGGCACGCGGGCATGATCTATGACTGGTGGGTCTGGATGGCGGCGGCGGTGCTGCTGCTGGTGCTCGAGGTGCTGGCGCCGGGCTTCATCTTCCTCGGCTTCGCCATCGGGGCCGGCGCGATCGGCCTCTGGCTGCTGGCGGGCTATGCGATCAGCTGGGTCTGGCTGTTGCTGATCTTCGCCGTGGTGTCGCTGGTGTCGTGGCTGGTGCTGCGGCAGGTCGTGGGCGTGCGCAAGGGCCAGATCAAGCTCTGGGATCGCGACATCAACGAGGATTGAGAAAGGCGCGCGCTCCGGCTGAGGCGCGCCCTTTTCGCTTACCGTGCGCCGAGGGCGGCCAGCTCGCTCTGGATCGCCAGCGCCGCGTCGCGCGGGCTGTCGGCGCGCCAGACCGGACGGCCCACGACGATGTGGTCGGCCCCGGCGGAGATTGCGTTGCCCGGCGTGGCGATGCGCTTCTGGTCGTCTCCGGCGGCGCCCGAGGGGCGCACCCCCGGCGTCACGATCAGCCGGCCCTCGGCCTGCGGCAGGGCGCGGATCGCGGCGGCCTCGTTCGGCGAGGCGATGACGCCGTCTGCCCCGGCCTCGAGCGCCCGGGCGGCGCGCTCCACCACCATCTCGGCGATGTCGCCGTCGCGCATCATGCCATCATCGAGATCGCCGCGATCGAGCGAGGTCAGGATGGTGACGGCGAGGATCTTGGTGTCCTTGCCCGAGGCGCCTTCCTTGGCGGCGCGCACCACGTGCGGGTCGCCATGCACGGTGAGGAAGTCGAGGTCGAACTGCGCCAGCCCGCGCACCGCGTTCTCGACCGTCTGGCCGATATCGAAGAGCTTCATGTCGAGGAAGATGCGCTTGCCGTGCTCCTGCTTGAGCTCGTTGGCGAGCGCCAGCCCGCCGCCGGTCAGCATACCGAGGCCGATCTTGTAGAACGACACCGCATCGCCGATGCGGTCGGTCAGTTGCAGCGCCTGCAGCGCGTTCGGCACATCGAGCGCGACGATCAGGCGGTCATCGGTGCGGGGATCGGACATGGGGGCCTCCGTCTCTAGGGTCGGCCCCTCTTGCGGTGCGTCCGGCCCTGCGTCAAGCCTGCGGGCCGCGCGCCCGGGCAGATAACCGCGCCGCGCCGTCGGCCGGGCCGGGGGGGCGCCGCATCCGCGCCACCGTGTCGGCGTCGAACCAAAGCTCCTGCCGTGCCGTGGGAGCGTCCGGCAGGCGCAGCACCGCGGCCAGAGCGCGGCGCAGGACCGGCCGGTCGAAGGCGCGGTCCCACGGAGCGGGTTTGGGCGGCGCGACATGCGCCACCCGGATCCGGCCGTTCGTGGCGACCAGCGACACGCTGCCGTGGACCAGCGGCCCGTGTTCTGCTGCGTCGATCCCGTCAAAGGCGGTGTGTTCGATATCCATGGCTCAGCCTCCAGCTCGGAGGAGTCATCGCAGCAAAACATGACGATTCCGTTGCAGGCTCATTTTTGTGATCACTGATCTTGAAGCCTCTGCCCTCTGCGACCATTTTCTTATCGAGGCCCGATCCTGCCGTGTGCCGCCCAGCGGGCGCGGCGATTTCCCAACGGGCGCTTATTGGAAGGAGAGACAACCATGAACTTGGAGAAGTTCACGGAGCGGTCGCGTGGGTTCGTTCAGGCCGCACAGACCATAGCCATGCGCGAAAGCCACCAGCGGCTCGCGCCCGAACATCTGCTCAAAGCTCTGATGGATGACGATCAGGGCCTTGCATCCAACCTCATCACCCGCGCCGGCGGTCAGCCGGCCCGCGTGATCGAGATGCTCGAGCAGAAACTGTCGAAAATCGCGAAGGTCGGCGGCGATGCCGGCCAGGTCTATCTCGATCCGGCCACCGGCAAGGTGCTCGACGAGGCCGAGAAGATCGCCAAGAAGGCCGGCGACAGCTTTGTCCCGGTCGAGCGCATCCTGATGGCGCTGGCGATCGAGAAATCCGGTGCCAAGCAGGCGCTGGAGGCTGGCGGCGTGACGCCGCAGAAGCTCAACGAGGCGATCAACGACATCCGCAAGGGCCGGACCGCCGACAGCGCCAATGCCGAAGAGGGCTACGAGGCGCTGAAGAAGTACGCTCGCGACCTCACCGAGGCCGCCGAGCAGGGCAAGATCGACCCGATCATCGGGCGCGACGACGAGATCCGCCGCTCGATGCAGGTGCTGTCGCGCCGTACCAAGAACAACCCGGTGCTGATCGGGGAACCCGGTGTCGGCAAGACCGCCATCGCCGAGGGTCTCGCGCTGCGCATCATCAATGGCGACGTGCCCGAGAGCCTGCGCAACAAGCGGCTTCTGGCGCTCGACATGGGCGCGCTCATCGCAGGTGCGAAGTATCGCGGCGAGTTCGAGGAGCGGCTGAAGGCCATCCTGAAGGAGATCGAGAGCGCCGCAGGCGAGATCATCCTCTTCATCGACGAGATGCACACGCTGGTGGGCGCGGGCAAGGCCGATGGCGCGATGGACGCGTCGAACCTGCTCAAGCCGGCCCTGGCGCGGGGCGAGTTGCACTGCGTCGGCGCGACCACGCTCGACGAGTATCGCAAACATGTCGAGAAGGACCCGGCCCTGGCCCGGCGCTTCCAGCCGGTGCTGGTGCAGGAGCCGACCGTCGAGGACACGATCTCGATCCTGCGCGGCATCAAGGAGAAGTACGAGCTGCACCACGGCGTGCGGATCTCGGACTCGGCGCTGGTGGCGGCGGCGACGCTGTCGAACCGCTACATCACCGACCGCTTCCTGCCGGACAAGGCCATCGACCTGATGGACGAGGCCGCCTCGCGGCTGCGCATGGAGGTGGACAGCAAGCCCGAAGAGCTCGACCAGATCGACCGCACGATCCTGCAGATGCAGATCGAGGTCGAGGCGCTCAAGCTCGAGGACGATGCCGCTTCCAAGGACCGTCTCGAGACGCTCGAACGCGAGCTGGCCGATCAGGAAGAGCGCTCCGCCGAGATGACGGCGCAATGGCAGGCCGAGCGTGACAAGCTGGCCTCGGCCCGCGACGTCAAGGAACAGCTCGACCGGATGCGCGCCGATCTCGAGATCGCCAAGCGCGAGGGCAACTTCGCCAAGGCCGGGGAGCTGCAATACGGCCGCATCCCGGAGCTGGAGAAGAAGCTCTCCGAGGCCGAGGAGGCCGAGGGCGACATCATGGTCGAAGAGGCGGTGCGCCCCGAGCAGATCGCCGAGGTGGTGGAGCGCTGGACCGGCATCCCGACCTCGAAGATGCTCGAGGGCGAGCGCGAGAAGCTGCTGCGTATGGAAGACGGCCTGCACAACCGGGTCGTCGGCCAGAACCAGGCGGTGCGCGCGGTGGCCAATGCGGTGCGGCGCGCCCGGGCCGGGCTCAACGACGAGAACCGTCCGCTTGGCTCGTTCCTGTTCCTCGGGCCGACCGGTGTCGGCAAGACCGAGCTCACCAAGGCGGTGGCCGAGTTCCTGTTCGACGACGACAACGCCATGGTGCGGATCGACATGTCGGAGTTCATGGAGAAGCATTCGGTGGCCCGTCTGATCGGCGCGCCTCCGGGCTATGTCGGCTATGACGAGGGCGGTGTGCTGACCGAGGCCGTGCGCCGGCGCCCCTATCAGGTGGTGCTGTTCGACGAGGTCGAGAAGGCGCATCCGGACGTGTTCAACGTGCTGCTGCAGGTGCTCGATGACGGCGTGCTGACCGATGGTCAGGGCCGCACCGTGGACTTCAAGCAGACGCTGATCGTGCTGACCTCGAACCTCGGCTCGCAGGCGCTGTCGCAACTGCCCGAAGGGGCCGACAGCGCGCAGGCCAAGCGCGACGTGATGGACGCGGTGCGGGCGCATTTCCGCCCCGAGTTCCTCAACCGGCTCGATGAGACGATCATCTTCGACCGGCTCAAGCGCGAGGACATGGACGGCATCGTCGATATCCAGATGGCGCGGCTGCTCAAGCGGCTGGCCAACCGGAAGATCACGCTGCAGCTCGACGAGGGCGCCAAGAAGTGGATGGCCGAGGAAGGCTACGATCCGGTCTTCGGTGCGCGTCCGCTCAAGCGGGTGATCCAGCGCGCGCTGCAGGATCCGCTGGCCGAGCTGATCCTCGGTGGCGAGATTCACGACGGCGATCTCGTGCCGGTGACCGTCGGCAGCGACGGTCTGCTGATCGGCGAGCGCGTCGGGGCCTCGAATCGGCCACGTCCGGACGACGCCGTGGTGCACTGATCCCGTGATCGGGTGAGACATGGAAAAGGCCCGCCATCCGGCGGGCCTTTTTCGTGTGGCGTGGCCTCAGGTGAGGCGCGTGAAACCTCAGAGGTTGGGCGGGCGCGCGTTCGGCCAGTCGGTCGCCTGGTGGTAGGCATCGCCCATTGCCAGAAGCGCCGCATCGCTGCCGGTCGGACCGAAGAGCTGCATCCCCATCGGCAGGTCCGATGGTGAGAACCCGGCCGGCATCCCGAGGCAGGGCAGCCCGGCAAGGCTCACCGGCACCACGATCTCCATCCAGCGGTGATAGGTGTCCATCTTGCGGCCCGCGACTTCCTCGGGCCAGCGCCAGTCCACCGGGAAGGGCCAGACCTGCGCACTGGGCAGGGCGAGCGCGTCGTAGGTTTCGAACAGACGCGCGGCGCGGCGATACCAGAGCGAGCGCGTCTTGCTGGCCTCGTAGACCGCCTCCGCGCTCAGCCCCTGACCCTGCTCGATCTCCCACAGCGACTCGGGCTTGGTGAGCGCGCGCTTGGCCGGATCGGCGGCAAGATCGCGCTTGGCGCCGGCATTGAGCGCCGCGCGCAGGGTGATCCACGATGACCAGAGCTTTTCGGCCGGGTAGGGGGCCTGCACCGGCTCGACGATGGCGCCGAGCTCTTCGAAGACCTTCAGCGCGGCCTCGACCGTCTCGAGGATGCCGGGCTCGGTGGCATAGGCGCCGCCCCAATCGGCAAGCCAGCCGATGCGCTTGCCCTTCAGCCCCTCACCAAAATGGGCGGTGAAATCCTCCGAGGTGCGTCCGAAGGGCACCTCGGGGTTCGGGCCGGCGAGCGCCGACAGCAGCAGCGCCACGTCGCGCGGGCTGCGGGCCATCGGTCCTTCGGTGGCCAGCGTCGACAGGAAGGTGTCGCCGCCGGCGTCCGGCGGCACCAAGCCCCAGCTCGGGCGGAAGCCATAGACGTTGCAGAAGGCGGCGGGGTTGCGCAGCGATCCCATCATGTCCGAGCCGTCGGCCAGCGGCAGCATCCGCGCCGCGAGCGCCGCCGCCGCGCCGCCAGAGGATCCACCGGCGGTGCGCGTGCTGTCGTAGGGGTTGCGGGTGGCGCCGAAGACCGGGTTGAAGCTGTGCGAGCCGTGGCCCCATTCCGGGGTGTTTGTCTTGCCGATCAGGATGGCCCCGGCGGCGCGCAGCCGTGCGGCGACAAGATCGTCCTTGGCGGGCACATGGTCGGCAAAGACCGGCGAGCCGTAGGTGGTGCGCATGTCCTTCGTCGCCACGAGGTCCTTCACCGCGATCGGCAGACCGGCGAGCGGGCCCGGATGCGGCGAGGCGTCCATCGCCTCGGCCTCGGCGAGCAGCGCGTCGCGCGGGCGCAGCGTGACGATGGCGTTGATGGCGGGATTGGTGGCGTCGATGCGGTCGAGCACCGCCTTCATCAGCTCGCGCGCCGAGATCTGCCGGTCGCGCAGCCCCGCCGAGAGATCGGTGGCGGCGGCATCGGTGAGGGTGGCGGGGAGCGGAGGGGTCATTGGCGCGGCCTTTTGCGGATTGGGACGTCGATCCGGAAAGCCTGTCGCGGCCCGCGGTCGGTTGCGGGCGATGGTTCACTGCCGGGCCGCGATGGTCAAGCGGATGCCGGAAGGAAGAGGGGGGCGCGCGACGGACGCGCGCCCCCCAGGATCGCATGGATCAGTTGATACGCTTGCCGCTTTCGGGCTCGAAATACGACACCTTGGAAAGGTCGAAGGCGAGATTGTGCACCGTGCCCGGCGCCGCCTCGGTCTCGGAATGCAGGCGCGCGGTCAGGGGCTTGCCGCCCAGCCGGGTCTGCACGTAGGTGTCGGCGCCCGCGGGCTCGACGATCTCGACCTTGCAGGGTGCTTCCTGCACCAGCGCGCCGACCCGGAAGCCGGGTTCGGAGATGTCCTCGGGGCGCAGGCCGAGGATGATATCCTTGGGCAGGTTCCGTGCGCGCGGATCGGTGAGCCGGATCGGCTCGTGTTCCGGGCGCTCGATCTCGATCAACGTGCCGCCGCTGCCGGACTGGGTCTTGGCCGGAATCAGGTTCATCGCCGGCGAGCCCATGAAATCCGCCACGAAGAGGTTCGCGGGGCGGTTGTAGATCTCCGCGGGCGAGCCGATCTGCTGGATTATGCCGCCCTTCATCACGACGATCTTGGTGGCCAGCGTCATCGCTTCGATCTGGTCGTGGGTGACGTAGACCATCGAGGCGCCGAGCTTCTGGTGCAGGGTCTTGATCTCGGTACGCATCTCGACCCGCAGCTTGGCGTCGAGGTTCGACAGCGGCTCGTCGAAGAGGAACAGCTTGGGATCGCGCACCAGCGCCCGGCCCATGGCGACCCGCTGCCGCTGACCGCCCGAGAGCTGGCCGGGGCGGCGGTTCAGGAAGGGCTCGATCTGCAGCTGCCGGGCGACCTCGGCAAGCTTGCTCTTCTGGGTCTCGGCATCGACGCCGCGCACCTTCATGCCGAAGGTGATGTTCTTGGCGACGCTCATTGTCGGGTAGAGCGCGTAGGACTGGAACACCATCGCGATATCGCGGTCCTTGGGCGAGACATGGGTCATGTCGTGCCCGTCGATCCGGAGCGTGCCGCCCGTGATCGGCTCGAGTCCCGCGATGCAGTTGAGCAGCGTGGACTTGCCGCAGCCCGAGGGGCCGACCAGCACGAGGAAGTCGCCCTTTTCGATCGAGACGTTGATGTCCTTCAGCACCTCGGTCGCGCCGTAGTTCTTGTAGAGATTGTTGATTTCGAGGATCGGGGCCATTGGGGTCATCCTTTGACGGAGCCGGCGGTCAGACCGCGGATGAAGTACTTGCCGGCGACGATGTAGACGAGGAGGGTCGGCAGGGCGGCGATGATCGCGGCGGCCATGTCGACGTTGTACTCCTTCACGCCGGTGGTCGAGTTGACGATGTTGTTGAGCGCGACGGTCACCGGCTGGGTGCCGGCCTGGCTGAACGACACGCCGAACAGGAAGTCGTTCCAGATCTGAGTGAACTGCCAGATCACGCTGACCACGATGATCGGAATACTGAGCGGCAGGAAGATCGCGAAGAAGATCCGCACGAAGCCTGCGCCATCCACCTTGGCGGCCTTCACCAGTTCGACCGGGATGCTGACATAGTAGTTGCGGAAGAACAGCGTGGTGAAGCCGAGCCCGTAGATCACGTGCACGAACATCAGCCCCGGAATGGTGCCGGCGATGCCCATGAGGCCCAGCACCCGTGCCATCGGCAGCAGCACCACCTGGAACGGGATGAAGCAGCCAAACAGCATCAGCGCGAAGATGATGTTGGCGCCGCGGAAGCGCCACTGCGCGATCACGTAGCCGTTCATCGCGCCCAGCAGGGTCGAGATCATCACCGCCGGAACGGCGAGCATCACCGAGTTCCAGAAATACGGCTTCACGCCCTCGCACTGGATGCCGGTACAGGCCTCCGACCAGGCGGTGCGCCAGGCGTCGAAGGTCAGCTCGCGCGGCAGCGACAACAGGTCGCCGGTGCGGATCTCCTCGAGGCTCTTGAGCGAGGTGGTGACCATCACGAAGAGCGGCATGAGGTAGTAGATCGCGAACAGGCCGAGCACGACGTAGAGCAGCCAGCGCAGGGCGATCTTGCCGAAGGAGCGGCCCTGCGGGCGCTCGGAGACGGCGGCGTGGGCGGGGGTTGCGGAGACGTCAGTCATTGCGCGCCCTCAGTTCGGAATAAAGGTAGGGGACCACGATGGCGAAGACGACGAGCATCATGATCATCGCCGAGGACGCCGCCTGGCCGATGTCACCGCGCGAGAACGCCATCGCGTACATGTAGGTGGCGGGAAGGTCGGTGGCATAGCCCGGACCACCACCGGTCAGGGCGATGACGAGGTCGAAGGCCTTGATGGCGAGGTGGGCGAGCACGATGAAGGCCGAGAGGAAGATCGGCGCCATCGAGGGGATGATGATCGATACGTAGACGCGCCAGGTGGGGATGCCGTCGATCTGTGCCGCGCGGATGATCTCGGTATCGACCGAGCGCAGACCGGCGAGGAACAGCGCCATCACGAAGCCCGAGCTCTGCCAGATCGCCGCCATCACGACGGTGTAGATCGCCATGTCGGGGTTCACCAGCCAGTCGAAGGTGAAGGTCTCGAACCCCCAGCCCTTGACCATCGCCTCGAGCCCGAGGCCCGGGTTCAGGATCCATTTCCACGCCGTGCCGGTGACGATCATCGAAAGCGCCATCGGGTAGAGATAGATGGTGCGGATCGCCCCCTCGACGCGGATCTGCTGGTCGAGCAGGATCGCGAGGACCAGTCCGAGGATCATCGACACGCCGATGAACAGCGCCCCGAAGATGTAGAGGTTGTTCATCGCCGTGTCCCAACGCGGCGAATCGAACAGGCGCTCGTACTGAATGAAGCCTTCGATCTCGTATTTCGGCAGCAGGCGCGAGCGGGTCAGCGAGACCCAGGCCGTCCATGCGATGAAGCCGTAAACGAAGATCAGGATCGCGATGAAGCTGGGCGCCAGCACGATCTTTGGCAAATGGGTTTCGAACCACTTGGCCATATTGTCCTCCCCTGAATGTCCCGCCCCGGATGACGGGGCGGGACGGGTCTTGGGTCTTGGTCTGGTGAGGGGCAGGGCCCCGGATTACATCGAGTTGGCGACCGCGTCGGCAAGCATCTGGACCGCCTCGTCAGAGGACATGTCCGAGTTGAAATGCGCCGTCACCACGTCGGTGATCGCACCGGCCTGCGCACCGCGAAGCGCCATGCCGTGGGCGTAGGAGGGGAGAAGCGCGCCGCTCTCGGAGGCGGCGGTCATGTCCTCGGACGACTTCTGCGCGCAGGTGTCGAACTCCTCGAGGGACACGTCGGTCCGCACCGGGATCGAGCCCTTGTTCATGTTGAACACCTTCTGGAAGTTCGGCCCGACGATCAGCTTGGCAAGCAGCTCCTGGCCGGCCTTCTTGTCGTCGCCATCAACGTTGAACATCGCGAAGCTGTCGACGTTGTAGAGATAGCCGTCACCCGGGGTGGAGGCGCAGAGGAAGTCTTCGCCTGGCACCTTGCCGGCGGCGAGGAACTCGCCCTTGGCCCAGTCGCCCATGATCTGGAACGCGGCTTCGCCGTTCATCACCATCGCAGTGGCGAGGTTCCAGTCGCGGCCCGAGAAGTTGTCGTCGACATAGCCGCGCAGGGTGCGCATCTGGTCGAACGAGGCCTTCATGGTGTCCGAGGTCAGCGCTTCGGGGTCGAGATCGACCAGCGCCTTCTGGAAGAACTCCGGCCCGCCGAGGCCGAGCACCACGGTCTCGAACACGGTGGCGTCCTGCCAGGCCTGACCGCCATGGGCGAGCGGGATCACACCGGCTTCCTGCAGCTTCTCGGCTGCGGCGTTGAACTCGTCCCAGGTGGTCGGCATCTCGATGCCGTTGGCCTCGAGCACTTCGGCGTTGGCCCAGATCCAGTCGACGCGGTGGACGTTGACCGGCGCGGCGCACCAGGTGTCTTCGCACTTCATGTGTCCGGCGATCGAGGCGGGCAGGAGATCGTCCCAGCCCTCGGATTCTGCCACCGACGAGATATCGGCCAGAACGCCTTCCTCGTACCATTCCTGGATCGCCGGGCCCTTGAGCTGCACGGCGGTGGGCGCGTTGCCCGAGAGCACGCGGGCGCGCAGCGCGGTCATCGCCGCGTCGCCGCCGCCGCCTGCGACGGGCATGTCGGTCCAGGTGCCGCCGTTCTCGGCGAATTCTTCCTGCAGGACGCCAACCGCCTTGGCTTCACCGCCCGCGGTCCACCAGTGCAGCACCTCGGCCTGGGGCTCGGCATGGCCGGCGGACGCGACAGAGAGGGCCAGCGACGAAATCGCGGCCAGAGTTGTATATTTCATGGAATAGTCCTCCCAAACTAGACTGCCGGTCCCGGCAGCTCCGATACAATTTTGCGCTTTGGGGCCTGACTCGTGCAAGAGCGTTGCGCGGGCTGTTTGCGCCCGAAGGGTGAGATTTTGGGCGTTCTTGTTACAACCTGTTACAGGCTCGCGGATTTCGCTTGCGCGTGATAGAACGCCGCATCGTCTTGGCGAACGCGAAGGAGGGTCATGTGAGCATCTCGAGACTGCTGGTGGTCGACGACGACGACGAGATGCGCGACATGATGACTGAGTATCTCCGCAAGCAGGGATTCATGGCGCTGGGCGCGGCGTCGCTGGCCGAGATCGAGGCGGCGATGGCGGCGGGGCGGATCGACCTGATCCTGCTCGACGTGATGCTGGGGGACGAAAGCGGGCTCGAGATCTGTGCCACCCTGCGCCGCGATCAGGATGTGCCGATCATCATGGTCTCGGCGCTGTCGGCGGATCACCAGCGCATGGCGGGCTACGAGGTCGGTGCCGACGATTACATCGCCAAGCCCTTCAACCCCGATCTTCTTCTGGCGCGGGTGCGCGCGGTGCTGGCGCGCGCCGGGCGCTCGGCCTCGCTGGCCTACCGGCGCCGCACCCGGACCTTCCGCTTCAACGGCTGGCGCTACGATGCCAAGCGCAACGAGGTGCTCTCGCCCGACGGTTACCAGGTCGCGCTGTCCCGCCGCGAGACGGCCTTGCTGCAGGCCTTCCTCGCCAACCCGCATATCCCGCTGACCCGCGAGGAGATCGCCGCCGCGCTCGATGTGACCGGCGAGGGGGATCACAACGACGAGGCGCATGGCCGCGCCATCGACGTGCTGGTCGGCCGGCTGCGCTCGAAGATCGAGGCCGCGCCGAAGGACCCGCGGATGCTGCGCACCGAGCGCGGCGTGGGCTACGTGTTCGCCGCCGATGTGACCTCGGAAGACGCGTGAAACGCTGGGGCCTGAGCCTGCGCGACAGCGGTGCGCTGCTGATGTTCGCCGCAATGGCCGCGGGGCTGGTTGTGGCGGCGCTCTGGGGCGTGACGCAGGCGCGCTGGAGTGGCTACCTCACCGACGCCGAGCGCAGCGGGATGCTGCTCTACAATACGCTCTCGCGCGGCGCCATCGCGCCCGAGGGCATCACCATCACGCCGCTGTCGCCCGACGATCAGGCGCTGGCCGAGGCCGGGGAGTTCTCGCGCATCAGCGGTCTGCCGCGCCCGGCCTATCTTACCATCGCGCCGATCCTGCCCGATGCCACCGGCGGCGCCGGGTTGAGCCTCGTGGTGGTGTCGGACGACCTGCAATACCGGGTCTCGGATCTTGCCACCCATGCGCGGCAGCGCCCGGAGGAGACGCTGGGCCAGCTCACCCGGCTGATGGCGCGCTACTGCAGCCAACCGCTGATCCTCGCCAAGCCCGGCAACGGGCAATGGCTGCGGGTGCGGGGCGACGATCTCTGGGGCTGCGCCGCGGCCCCCACCGACCTGCGTCTGCCGGCCATCGCGCTGGCGCTTCTCGCGGCGGCGGTGATCTTCACGCTGGTCAGCGACACGGCGGCGCGCTTTGCGGGCTTTGCCCGGGCGCTCGGCACCCGCCGACAGCTCGGGGGTCCGGAGAGCTACGAGGCCGAGGGGCCGGCGGAGCTGCGCGCCATCGTCGATGCGGTGAACACCTATCTCGAGACCGAGCGCCAGCGCCTCGAGGCGCGCGCGGTGGTGCTGTCGGGGGTGAGCCACGACCTCGGCACGCCGGCCACGCGGCTGCGGCTGCGCAGCGCGCTGATCGAGGATGCCGAGCTGCGCGCCCGGCTCGAGGCCGATATCGACCGCATGACCGGCATCATCGAGAGCGTGCTCACCCTGACCCGCGCAGAGCTCAACGTCGAGGAACCGCGCGAGCTGTCGCTTGGTGCGCTGGTCGAGGCAGTGGTGGACGACTATCAGGACATGGGCCACCCGGTGAGCCTTGCCGAGAGCGTGCCGGTGACGGTGCAGGGCGGGCGCTCGCTGTTCTCGTCGCGGCGGTCGTCGCAGGTGATCGCGGGCGAGCACCGGATCATCGTCACCGCGCGCCCGGTCTCGATCCAGCGGGCGCTGTCGAACCTGATCGACAACGCACTGAAATACGGCCGCCGCGCGGTGGTGCGGCTCGACGCCGGGGTCGACATGGCGACGATCTCGGTCGAGGACGAGGGCGGCCGCCGCCCGCTCGAGGAAATCGAGGCGCTGATGGCGCCGTTCCGCCGCGGCGAGAACGCGCGCTTCACCGACGGCACCGGGCTTGGCCTCAGCATCGTGTCGACCATAGCGATGATGCATGGCGGCGAGCTGCGCTTTGAAACCGCGCCGCGCGGGTTGCGGGCGGTGGTCACCATCCGCCGCGCCTGACGCAGTCGGGGGTTCTGCCCAAATAAGCGCCGCTTTGCCTCTCGCTGCCGGTCTCGAGGCCGCGCGCAATGGACCGGGGGCGGAACCTTGCCTAACACTCGACGCGAGACCGTTCGGGCATTCGATTCATGCTAATCTGCCCGAACGGGCGAAACCTTGAGCGCGCCTTCGCACAGCGCGTCGGCGCATGGTGTATGTTGAACGGAGGGCTGCGATGTACAGCCATCACGTCGGGGCCGAGCTTTTCCGGTTCCCGGATCTCAGGACCCTGATGGCGCGCGCCACGCCGCTGCGCTCGGGCGACCAGCTGGCCGGCCTCGCCGCCGCCACCGATGTCGAGCGCGTGGCGGCGCAGGCCGCGCTGGCCGATCTGCCGCTCAAGACGTTCCTGAGCGAGGTCGTCGTCCCGTACGACACGGACGAGGTGACGCGGCTGATCATCGACACACACGACAGCGCCGCCTTCGCGCCGGTGAGCCACATGACGGTGGGCGATTTCCGGGACTGGCTGCTTTCGGACGCCGCCGACAGCGCCGCGCTCGCGGCGCTTGCCCCCGGGCTGACCCCGGAAATGGTGGCCGCCGTGTCCAAGCTCTGCCGGACGCAGGACCTGATCCTCATCGCCTCGAAGTGCCGGGTGGTGACCAAGTTCCGCAACACGCTGGGCCTCGAGAAGCGGCTTGCGACGCGGTTGCAGCCGAACCACCCCACCGACGACCTGCGCGGCATCGCCGCCTCGACCTTCGACGGGCTGATGTATGGCTCGGGCGACGCGGTGATCGGCATCAACCCGGCCACCGACAACCTGCACGCCACGGTCGAGCTGCTGCACCTGCTCGACGAGGTGATCCAGGAATACGCCATCCCGACGCAATCCTGTGTGCTGAGCCATGTCACCAACACCATGGCCGCCATCGAGGAGGGCGCGCCGGTCGACCTGACCTTCCAGTCGATCGCCGGCACCGAGGCGGCGAACACCTCCTTCGGCATCACGCTCGACCTCCTGACCGAGGGCCATGAGGCGACCCAGTCCCTCAAGCGCGGCACCGTGGGCCAGAACTGCATGTATTTCGAGACCGGGCAGGGCTCGTGCCTCTCGGCGGACGCGCATCACGGCGTCGACCAGCAGACACTCGAGGCGCGCGCCTACGCGGTGGCGCGCAAGTACCAGCCGCTTCTGGTCAACACGGTGGTGGGCTTCATCGGGCCGGAATACCTCTATGACGGGCGCCAGATCATCCGGGCCGGGCTCGAGGACCATTTCTGCGGCAAGCTGCTCGGCGTGCCGATGGGATGCGATATCTGCTACACCAACCACGCCGAGGCCGATCAGAACGACATGGACGTGCTGCTCACGCTGCTCGGCGCGGCGGGGATCAACTACATCATGGGCATTCCCGGCGCCGATGACGTGATGCTGAGCTACCAGACCACCTCTTTCCACGATGCGCTCTATGCGCGCCGCGTGCTGGGTCTGCGCCCGGCGCCGGAATTCGAGGAATGGCTCGACCGGATGGGACTGATGGCTGCCGACGGCGCCTTCACCCCCGCGAGCCAGCCGCCCGCCGCGCTGTCGCAGCGCCTGTCGCTTCTGGAGGCGCAATGACCGACCCGACCGACTTGACCGATCCCGCCGCGCTTCGGCGCAGAGAGGACCCCTGGTCCGGGCTGCGCCGCCACACCTCGGCCCGGATCGCGCTGGGCCGCACCGGCGTGTCGCTCTCGACCGCGCGCAATCTCGAGTTCCAGATGGCCCATGCGCAGGCCCGCACCGCGGTGCACACGCCGCTCGATCTCGACGCGCTCGAGGCCGATCTCGGAGAGCCGCTGCTGCGGGTGGCGAGCCGGGCGCCTGACCGCGCCGCCTATCTTCAGCGGCCCGACTGGGGTCGCAGGCTCGATGCGAACTCCGTCGCGCGGCTCGAGGCCGTGCGCCCCGCCACCGCGCCCGATGTCGCTCTGGTGCTGGCCGACGGGCTGTCGTCGCTGGCGACGCAGCAATCGGCGCCGGGATTCCTGAGGGCGTTCAGGCCGCTCTTGGCCGAGGCCGGGCTGAGCGTTGCGCCGCTGGTTGTGGCAACGCAGGGCCGGGTCGCCGTAGGCGACGAGATCGCCGCCATCCTCGGAGCGAAGCTGGTGGTGATGATGATCGGCGAGCGCCCGGGCCTGTCGGCGGCGGACAGTCTCGGTCTCTATCTCACATGGGCGCCGAAGGTCGGGCGCACCGATGCCGACCGCAACTGCATCTCCAATATCCGGCCCGGCGGGCAGAGCTACGAGGATGCCGCCTACCGCGCCGCATGGCTGACCCGCGAGGCCTTCAAGCTGCAGCTCTCGGGGGTCGGGCTGAAGGATCGCACCGTGACGGTCGATGCCAGCGCGCAGGTCGAGGGGTGAAGATGCCGTCCGATCCGTCGGTTACGAAGCGGCAGGGGCGGAGCGAACCCCGTTGCAGCGGCGCCGTCCTTGGGTCAAAACGTGGGAACAGGCAGCGCTGTGTGACCGGATCGAAGTCTCCGGGCAGAGCGCACTGCGCAATCAGAAAGGACGCCGCATGAAACCGGCCGCCCGCCGCGAGGCGATCGTACAGCTTGTCGAGGACTGCGGAGAGGTGCACGTGGATGCGCTCTCCGAGCAATTCGAGACGTCACGTGAAACCATAAGGCGGGATCTCAACGAGCTCGACAGCGCGGGGCGCATCCGCAAGTTTCACGGCGGCGCGCGCAAGACCGCGAGCTTCACGGACAACGGCCTGAC
Organism: Salipiger bermudensis; assembly: GCF_020171625.1. Classification (GTDB taxonomy): domain Bacteria; phylum Pseudomonadota; class Alphaproteobacteria; order Rhodobacterales; family Rhodobacteraceae; genus Salipiger; species Salipiger bermudensis_B. The sequence continues at coordinate 63,938 of NZ_JAIUZY010000005.1, read as the reverse complement.
CGAGGGGCCGTTCGATGCCCGCATGGTGACGATGACGGCCGAGAAGACCGCCATCGGGCGCCGCGCCGCCGAGCTGTTCGACGAGGGCGCCGTGATCTTCGTCGATACCGGCTCGACCACCATCGCCTTCGCCCGCGCGCTGGCGCGGCGGCGTGGGCTCACGGTGATCACCAACTCGCCCGAGATCGCCGGCCTTCTGGCGCGCCCCGAGGGCCATCACCGGCTCTACCTGCTGGGCGGCGAGATCGCCGCCGAGGGGCGTGAGACGCTGGGCGCGCTCGCCATCGAGCAGCTCGGACGCTTCAAGGCCGAGCACGTGGTGCTGACCATCGGCGGCATGACCCGCGGCGAGATCATGGATTACGACCTGCGCGAGACCGAGATGGCCCGCGCCATGGTGGCCCGGGGGGCCAAGCTCACGGTGCTGGCCGATCACACCAAGCTCGACCGGGCGGCGGTGTTCGAGGTCGCGCCGCTCTCGGCGGTCGACCGTCTGGTGACCGACCGCGCGCCGGAACCCGAGCTGGCCGAGGCGCTGGCCGCGGCGGGCGTCGAGGTGGTGATCGCCTGAGACGGGTCGTTCGGCCCGGCTATCGTCTGGGGGCAAACGCCGGCAGGCAACGGGCGTGCGCCCGGTGGCGTCACTGTGCGTAGCGCCTGCCGGAGGGCGGGGCCTTCCCCGTGCAAGGCCGTTTGCCGCAAATTACCGCAGTTTTAGGCGACTTTGGGGATACCGCATTTTTCCATTCAGTAAATATTGTGGATTCGGTCAAAATTGTGCACGTTCAGAAGGTCCGCGGCCCTACAAAGCGCCGGGCAGCTTGATTCTATGACGGAGACGAGGCTTGGCTGATTTTTCTGCCGAAATGGATGTCGCGATCATCGGCGCGGGCGTGGTCGGTTGCGCCATGGCCCGTCGCTTCGCGCTCGAAGGGGCGCGGGTCTGCGTGCTCGACGCCGCGCCCGACATCCTCTCCGGCGCCTCGAAGGCCAACAGCGCGATCCTGCACACCGGGTTCGATGCGCCGCCGGACTCGCTCGAACTGGCCTGCATGCAGGCCGCCTATGACGAATACATGGAGATCCGCGCCGCGATGAACCTGCCGGTGCTCGAGACCGGCGCGATGGTTGCGGCGTGGAGCGAGGACGAGGAGGCGCGGTTGCCCGACCTGCTGGCGCAGGCGCAGGGCAACGGCGTGACCGACACGCGCATCCTCAGCCGCGCCGAGGTGCTGGCGCGCGAGCCGGAGCTGGCCTCTCACGTGCGCGGCGCGCTCCTGGTGCCGCGCGAGCATGTCATCGACCCGTGGTCGGCGCCGCTCGCCTATGCCACGCAGGCCAAGGCGCTGGGTGCCGAATTCCGCTTCAACGCCCCTCTCACCGCCGCGCGCCGCGACGGCGACACGTGGCAGCTCGAGACCGGGGCCGGCCCGCTGATGGCCAAGAGCGTGATCAACTGCGCCGGGCTCTATGGCGACAGGGTGGAAGAGATCCTCATCGGCACGCGGTCCTTCGAGATCCGGCCGCGCAAGGGCCAGTTCGTGGTGTTCGACAAGGCGGCCTCGCAGCATCTGCGCACCATCCTGCTGCCGGTCCCGAACGAACGCACCAAGGGCGTGGTGCTGACCCGCACCGTCTATGGCAACCTGCTGGTCGGCCCGACCGCCGAGGAACAGGAAGCGCGCGACCGTGCCGACGTTACGGTGAGCGAGCTCCACAAACTGATCGCCAAGGCGGTGGCGCTGGTGCCGGCGCTCGAGAACATGCCGGTGACGGCGGTCTATGCCGGTCTGCGCCCCGCCTCCGAGCGCAAGGATTACCGCGTCCATGCCGATGCGGCGCAGGGCTATTACTGCGCCGGCGGCATCCGCTCGACCGGCCTCACGGCGGCGCTGGGGATCGCCCGGCATGTCTTTGCGCTCTGGAGCGAGAGCCATTCGCTGGTCTGGTCGGCGCCCGACGATCCGGTGGTGCCCCGGATGCCGAACCTCGCCGAGCACCTGCCGCGCGATTACCAGATCCCCGGCCATGACGGCATCGTCTGCCATTGCGAGATGGTCACCGCGCGCGAGATCCGTGCCGCGCTCGACAGCCCGCTGCCGCCGGGCGATTTCGGCGGGCTGAGGCGGCGGACGCGCTGCGCCATGGGCCGCTGCCAGGGCTTCAACTGCTTGGGGCGCATCGCCAGCCTGACCGAGGGCAAGCTGCGCGCGCCACTCCTGCCGGAGGACGTGGCATGACCGCGGCCTGTGATGTGGCCATCGTCGGCGGCGGCCCCGCCGGGCTTGGCGCGGCGCTCGAGCTGAGCAGGCTCGGCCTGCGCCGGGTGGTGGTGCTGGAGCGCTTCGGCGAGGCCGGCGGCATTCCGCGCCATTGCGGCCATCCGCCCTTCGGGATGCGCGAGTTCAGGCGCGTGCTCAGCGGCCCGGCCTATGCAAGACGGCTGGTGCACGCCGCCGAGGAGGCCGGCGTCGAGATCCGCACCGACACCACGGTGACCGCGATCCGCCCCGGCGGCGTGCTCGAGCTTGCGACAACCGGCGGAGCGCAGACGCTCACCGCGGGCCGCGTGCTTCTCGCCACCGGCAATCGTGAGCGCACCCGCGCGCAGCTCCTCGCCCCGGGCCTGCGCCCGGTCGGTGTGATGAACACCGGCGCGCTGCAATCGTTGATCTATCTCGAGGGCAAGCGCCCGTTCTCGCGCCCGGTGATCGTGGGCTCGGAGATCGTCGCGCTCTCGGCGCTGCTGACCTGCCGCCGCCACGGCATCAGGCCGGTCGCCATGGTCGAGACCCGCGACCGCCCGCAGACCCGCCGAATCGACATGCTGCTGGCGCGGCTGATGGGGGTGCCGGTGCTCACCGGGGCGGAGCTGTTGAGCATCGAGGGTGCGCCGCGGGTCGAGGCGCTGCGCCTGCGCCACAAGAGCGAAGAGCGCCGTCTCGAGTGCGACGGCATCGTCTTCTCGGGGCGGTTCACGCCCGAGGCCACGGTGGCGCGGCAGAGCGAGCTGGCGCTCGATCCCCGCACCCTCGGGCCGGAGGTCGACGCGGACGGGCGCAGCTCGGATCCGCAGGTGTTCGTGGCCGGCAACGTGCTGCACCCGGTCGAGACCGCCGGCCACTGCTGGGCCGAGGGGCGCCGCGCGGCGCAGGCGATCTTCAGGGACATGCGCAAGACGCCAGAGCGCGCCGCCGGTGCGCGCATCGTGCCGGGCGACGGCCTGCGCTACGTGGTGCCGCAGCGGCTTGCCGCGGGCGCGGCGGCGGTGCTCAATATCCGCACCGACGGGGCTGTGCGCGGTCGTCTGGTGCTGAGCGATGCAAGCGGGCGCGAGCTGGCGGCGCGTTCGGTGCACAGCTATCCCGAGCAGCCGGTGCGGCTGTCGGTGCCGGCACTGGAGTCTGCCGCCCTGACGGGCGATCTTACCCTGCGGCTGGACAGGAAAGACTGAGACATGCGGATTCTGGCGCTCGATCAGGGCACGACCTCGACGCGCGGATTGGTCGCCGATGATCGAGGCCGGGCCGAGATCGTTCATGCGGTCCGGCACCAGCAGCATTTCCCGCAGGCCGACCGGGTCGAGCATGACCCGCTCGAACTGCTTGCCAACATGCGCGCGGCGATTGCGGCGGCGGGTCCGGTCGATGCCATCGCGCTGTCGAACCAGGGCGAGAGCTGTCTCGCCTGGGACGCGGTGACCGGCGAGCCGCTGTCGCCGGTCATCGTCTGGCAGGATCGCCGCACCGAGGCCAAGCTCGCCGCAATGGCAGCGCATGCCGAAACGGTGCGCGCCCGCGCCGGGCTGCCGCTCGATCCGTATTTCTCGGCCGCCAAGCTGGGCTGGCTGTGCAACAGCAATCCCCGGGTGCAGCAGGCGCATCGCGCCGGGCGGCTGAGGCTCGGGACCACGGACGCGTTCTTTCTGCAGCACCTGACGGGACGGGCGCTCACCGACGTGACGACCGCCTCGCGCACCTCGCTGATGGCGCTCGACACCGGCGCATGGGACCCCGAGCTCTGCACGCTCTTCGGCGTGCCGGTCGAGTGCCTGCCCGAGATCCGCCCGACCGTGTCCGACTTTGGCCGGATCGGTGCCGTGCCGGTGACGGCGGCGGTGGTCGACCAGCAGGCGGCGCTTTACGGACATGGCTGCCGCGCGCCGGGCGATGCCAAGATCACCTTCGGCACCGGGGCCTTCGCGCTCGCGGTGACCGGCGCGACGCGGCCCGCCGACGACGCAAGCGGCCTGCTGCCCACGGTGGCGTGGCAGATCGGAGAGAGTACGACCTTCGCGGTGGATGGCGGCGTTCATGCCGCCGGGGCGGCGGTGGAATGGGCCATGCGCATCGGGCTTCTCGACGGACCCGAGGCGCTGGGCGCGTTCGACGCTCCCCCGGCCATCGACCGGGGGCTGGCCTTCGTGCCTGCGCTTGCCGGGCTTGCGGCGCCGCATTGGGACGGCACCGCGGCGGGGCTGTTCATCGGCATGACCGGGGCGACAACCCGCGAGGACATGGCGCAGGCGCTGATCGAGGGTGTGGCCCTGCGCGCCGCCGAGGTGCTCGCGCGGATGGGGCCGGTGGCGCGGCTGTCGATGGACGGAGGGCTGACGCGCTCGGCCTATCTCTGCCAGTTCCTCGCCGACGTGACCGGGGCCGAGATCGCGCTGCCGGCCACCGAGGAACTGACGGCTCTGGGCGCGGCGCAGCTTGCGGCGCTCGGGCTTGGCGGCACGCTGTGCTCTCCGGCACCGCGCGCGGTGGTCACGCCGCGGCCCTGCGACCGGGCGGCGCGGCTGGCGCGGTTCTCGGATGCGGTGTCGCGCGCGCGAGGCTGGCGGAGCTGAGCTCTCCCCGGGCCGACGCCGGGAGCCCCACGCCCGGCGGTTTTTCCGGACTCGCGCTTTCATCCCCTTCCGCAAAAACAAAAAGCGCCGCTCCGGTGGGCGGAGCGGCGCATGTGTTCGGACCTAGGGGAGGGTCGGTCCGAACGGTGTCTTGGCGGACCCTAGCGGAGCAGGCTGAGCGGGCCGGTGATGATCGCCGGGAAGGCCACCAGCAGACCCAGCACGACGAGCTCGGCAAAGAGGAAGGGCAGCACGCCCACCATGATCCTGTCGAGCCGCACCTTGCCGACGCCCGCCACCACGTTGAGCACGTTGCCCACCGGCGGTGTCAGCATCCCGAGCGCGCCGGCGATGGTGAAGACCACGCCGAAATAGACGAGGTCGATGCCGGCGGCCTTGGCCAGCGGGATCACGATCGGCATCAGGATCAGGCTGAGCGGCGTGAAGTCGAGCACCATGCCCAGAAGCAGCGTCAGCACCACGATCATGCCGACCAGAAGCTGCGGCGTGTCCATGAAGGGCTGCAGGAACGCGATCACCTGCGTCGGCAGGTTGGCGATGGTGATGAGCCAGGCCGAGACCATCGAGGTGCCGATCAGGAACATCACCACGGCCGAGGTCTTGCCGGCCTCGACCAGACCTTCGTAGAAGCTCTTGAGGGTCAGCTCGCCATAGACGAACGCGCCCACCAGCGCGGCGTAGACGGCGGCGATCACCGCGGCCTCGGTGGGCGTGAAGATCCCGACCCGCAGGCCGCCGATCACCACCACGGGCAGCACCAGCGCCGGCAGGGCCCGCCAGAGCGCGCGCAGCACAGCCTCGCGGGGCTGACGCTCGAGCGTCTGGAAGCCGCCGCCGCGCGACACGAAGCGCCAGGCGACGATCAGCGACACGGCCATCAGGGTGCCGGGCACGATGGCGGCCATGAACAGCCCGCTGATCGAGACGTTGGCGATGGCCCCGAACACCACGAGCGCGATCGAGGGCGGGATCACCGGGGCGATGACGCCGCCGGCGGCCAGCAGGCCGCCCGAGGAGCCCTCGGGGTAATTTCCGAGCTTCATCATCGGGATCAGAATCGCGGCCAGCGCGGCGCTGTCGGCGATGGCCGAGCCCGAGAGCGAGGCCATGATCAGCGAGGCGCAGATCGCCACGTAGCCCAGCCCGCCCGACACGTGGCCGAAGGCGGCCATGGCGACCTCGATGATGCGACGCGAGAGCCCGCCGCGGTTCATCAACTCACCGGCGAGGATGAAGAAGGGGATCGCCAGCAGGATGAAGTTGTCGGTGCCGAGGATCATGTTCTGGGCGATGATCTGGGCGTTGAAGTAGTCGAGATGCAGCATCAGCGCGATGCCGCAGGCGATCAGCGCCCAGGCGATGGGCAGGCCGATCACGATGCCGAGGATCAGGACGGAGAGAAAGACGACGAAGGTCACGCAGGATCACTCCGCGATATCGGCCGAAGCGGCCTGAAAGAAGGTTTCCGGCTCCATCCGGCCCGACAGGATCAGCGCCATGCGCACCGCGACCACGAGCGCCAGCGCGGCGCCGGCGAGCGTGGCCACCACGTAGATCGTGGCCATCGGCAGGCCGGAAATCGGATAGGAGGAGGAGAAGTTCAGCGTCGCCTGCATCCACGCGCCCTTGGCGAGAAGGTAGTTGCCGTAGAGCATGATCGCGCCGGTTAGCGCCACGATGGCCTTCTTGCCGCCCCTGGGCAGCCGGTCGACCACCAGCGTCATGGCGATGTGGCGTTGCTGGATCAGCGCCAGCACGGCGCCGCTGAGGATCAGGATCGACAGCACGATCCGCGAGAGCTCTTCGGTCACCACGATGCCGGAGTTCATGAAGAAGCGCAGCATCACGTTGACGAAGACCATCGCCACGAGCGCGAAGAGCAGGGCGGCGACGAGAGCCTCGAGCAGTTTCTCGGCGAGGCGCAGGACAGGCATTCAGGGTCTCCTTAAATAAGGAAGGGGCCGGCGCTGGGAGCGGCGCCGACCCCTTGGCGATACGATCAGTCCGCGGCCAGCGTGGCCTGCATCTCCTCATAGAGGGGACGGATCGCATCGGTGAGCAGCTCTTCGGTCACCGGGGCCACCGCCTCGACGATCTCGGCGCGGGCCTCCGGGGTGAACTCGGAGACGGTCATGCCGCCTTCCTCGCTGGACAGGAACGCCTTGGCGTCCTCGACGGCGGCGCGCATGATCTTGCGGTTCTCGAGCGCCGTGGCGTCGGCGGCCTCCTGCAGCATCGCCTTGTCCTCGTCCGAGAGGCTGTTCCAGAATGGCTGGCTCACCAGCAGCACGAGCGCTGAATAGGCGTGCTTGGAGGTGGTCAGGTAGTCCTGCACCTCGAAGAAGTTCACGTCGCGCACGGTGATGAGCGGGTTGTCCTGCCCGTCGACGGTGCCGGTCTCGAGCGCGGTGTAGACCTCGGGGAAGGGCATCGGAACCGGGTTGGTGCCAAGCGCCGAGAAGGTGTTGATGAACACCGGCGCGCCGATCACGCGGAACGACAGGCCTTTGAAATCCTCGAGTGTCTCGATCGGGCGCTCGGAGTTCGACAGGTCGCGGAAGCCGTTGTCGATGAAGGTCAGCCCCTTCATGCCCGAGCCGTCGAGGCCGGCCAGCATCTTGTCGCCGACCTCTCCGAGCAGCACGGCATCGGTGGCCGCGTCGTCTTCGAAGGCGAAGGGCAGGTCGATGAGCTGGAACAGCTCGTTGTACTTGATCAGGTTGGTCGAGGAGGTGATCAGCATTTCCTGCAGGCCGCCCTGCAGCGCGCCGATCTGCTGCGCCTCGTTGCCAAGCTGGCCCGAGGGGAAGTTGGTGACGGTATAGGCACCGTCAGACAGCGCCTCGACCTGCTCGGCGAAGTACTGCACGCCCTCGTCGAACGGGGTGCCCGGGGCACCGAAATGGCCGATCTTGATGTCGCGCGCCGCGGCGGGGGCGGCGATGGCGGCGCTCAGCGCCGCCGCTGCGAGCAGCGTTCCAAGGGGGTTGTAAAAGGTCATGGCGTGTCTCCTTCGGTGGCCCGTGAGCGGTGCGCGCGGGCGAATCCCTGTTGCGAACGGTGTTGGGTCCCGTCGTGTATTTGTGACTGAATATTCACAAAATATCGACTGTTCGGTCAAGTATTCGTCTGTTTTGGCGTTTTTTGCTCACTTTTATCGGGAAATTCAAAAATATTGCCCGGTTTTTGGGCAAAATGCCTAGATTCGTGCGCTGTCGAGAGACAGCCGCTCACGAAATTTCCCCGACACGAAGGCGAATAGGGTCAATTCGGGGCAGGAACAAGTGGGCCCCATGCGCTCGATCCGCGGTTTTTCTGAGGTTTCGACGGCGGCGCCCCGCGCAACCTTGCCAAGATCAGGACGGCGTGGATACTTTGACCGAAGCCACATTTCTCTGCGCCCAGGCGGCAGGGATGGTATCGACCGACAGACCCGGAAAAGAGAGCAAAGACCGATGACCAACGCCCCGACGCCGCTGCCCTTCCTCTGTCGCAAAACCCCCGCAAGCGGATCGCAGGGGGTGGTGGTGACCAACCATCCGCTGGGCTCTGCCGCAGGACACGAGATGATGGCGCTCGGCGGCAATGCCGTCGACGCGGCGGTGGCGGCGCTGCTCACGCTGACCGTGGTCGAGCCAATGATGGTCGGCATCGTCGGTGGCGGCGTCTCGCACCTGCGCCTGCCCGACGGCACCCACACGGTCTATGACTGCCTGTCGCAGGCTGGTGCCGCGGCGACGCCCGACATGTTCACCCCGGTCTCGGACGCACTGCCCGACTACATGGAAACCGCCGGCCGCCGGAACCTCGTGGGCGCGTCCTCGGTTGCGGTGCCCGGCAACCTGCGCGGCTGGTGCCAGATGCACGCAGCCCACGGCGCGCTGCCCTTCGCGGACGTGATCGCCCCGGCGATCCGCCTTGCCGCCGGCGGCTTCCCGGTGACCTCCTACTTGTCGTCCAACATCGCGCGCCATGCCGAGGATATGTCGAAGGATCCCGAGATCTCGCGCCATTTCCTGCCGGACGGCAGCCCCGCCAAGCCGGGCCATCGCCTCGTGCAGGCCGACTATGCCGAGAGCCTGAAACTGGTCGCCAAGGAAGGCGCCGGGGCGCTGCATGGCGGCGCGCTCGGCGCGGCGCTGGTCGAGGCGCTGGCCACCGGCGGCGAGGATGCCGGCCACGTCTCGATGGCCGATCTGACGGGCTATACCGCGCGCGAGCGCGACGCGATCTTCGGCAGCTATCGCGGCCACGACATCGTCGGCCCTCCACCGCCCGCCTCGTCCGGGGTGCACGTGGCTCAGATGCTCAACATGCTCGAGGCCTATGACCTCAGTGCGATGGGCTTTGACAACCCCGAGCGGCTGCACCTGCTGGCCGAGGTGATCCGCGTGGGCTTCGAGGACCGGCGCGCCGCCTCGGGCGATCCGGATTTCGTCGACATCCCCGTCGATAAGCTGATTTCGAAGGACTATGCCGAGGCCTGCCGCGCCCGGATGCGGCCCGCGGGCGGCGCGGGTCATGTGCCGCCGGGCTACGAGAGCAACAACACCACCCACATCACCGTGGCCGACCGCGACGGCATGATCGTCTCGGCCACCCACACCATCAACGGGCTCTTCGGTGCGCGGTTCATGGTGCCGGGCACGGGCATGATCCCCAACAACTACATGTACAATTTCGACCCGCATCCCGGAAAGGCGCTGTCGATCGCGCCGGGCAAGCGGGTGCCGACCTCGATGGCGCCGATGATCGTGCTGAAGGACGGCAGGCCGAGCTTTGCGCTGGGGCTGCCGGGCGCGGTTCGGATCTTCCCCTCGGCGATGCAGGCCATCGTCAACATGATCGATTTCGGCATGACCCCGCAGCAGGCGGTCGAGGCGCCGCGGATCTGGACCGAGGGCGCGCATGTGGAGCTCGAGCCGGGCTACGCGCACCACGAGGAGGCGCTGGCGGCGATGGGGCACGAGATCAAGATCGTGCCGCATATCGGCGGAGGCATGAACGCCATCGCCTTCGGGCCGGACGGTGAAATGACTGGCGCCGCCTGCTGGCGGGCGGACGGAACCGTCTCGGCGCTCGGCGGTGGCCTTGCCGACGCGGGCATTGCGTTCCACATCTAGTGCGTGAGTCGCATGTGCGGAAAGGCCAAGCCATGACAGATCAGAAGACATTGCTGCTGACCGGCGCGAGCCGGGGCATCGGCCACGCCACGGTGAAGGTGTTCCAGGCGGCGGGCTGGCGGGTGCTGACCGTGTCGCGCACCGCGTTCGACTCGCGCTGCCCGTGGCACGCGGGCTCGACCGACCATTTCCAGGGCGATCTGGCCGATGCCGAGGCGCGCGCCGACCTCGTGGCTCGGGTGCGCGAGACGCTTGGGGATGGCAAGTTGCATGCCATCGTCAACAATGCCGGCATTTCGCCCAAGGGCGACGACGGAGCGCGGCTCGGCATCGCCGAGAGCAGCGACGACGTCTGGCTGCAGGTGCTGTCGGTCAACCTGCTGGGGCCGGCGGCGCTGATGCGCGATCTTCTGCCCGAGCTCGAGCAGGCCCGCGGCGCGGTGGTCAACGTGGGCTCGATCGCGGGCAAGCGGGTGCACCCCTATGCCGGTGCGGCCTATGCCTGCTCGAAGGCGGCGCTCGACGCGCTGACCCGCGAGGCGGCGGCCGAGCTCGGGCCGCGTGGCGTGCGGGTGAACCTCGTGACCCCGGGCGAGATCGAGACCGAGATCCTGTCTCCGGGCACCGAGGAGATGACCGAGATCATCCCGCTGCGCCGTCTGGGCAAGCCCGACGAGGTGGCGCGCGTGGTGCTGTTCCTGTGCTCGGAGCAGGCCTCCTACGTCAACGCCGCCTCGATCGACGTGAACGGTGGCCAGCACGCCTGAGGTTCGGGAATTCAGTGAAGGGCCCTCGTCGCGGATTGCTGCGGTGGGGGCGTTTTCGTTTGGGGCAATTGAGCGGAGACCAGCGCGGAATCAAGGCCGCAGGCCGCCGCGCATCGTCGGGCCGCCCCCCGGACCAGCGATTTGGTCGGACTGGGTGCCGAGCTGTGAGGTCCTTCGGGTTCGGCGGGGATAAATCGAGGGATTCTGCACTGGTATCGCCGATCCGCGGCCCGACGATGCGCGGCGGCGTCCTGATCCCGAAAGGTCGTGCCTCTCAAAGATCGAACAGCGTCGCCGTGGCGTAGGCCGGGGCCAGCAGCGCCCTGCGCCAGCGGCCCAGCGGAAAGCGGCGCGGCGGGTGTCGCATGATCTCGGGGTAGGGCCCGCGCGGTGGTTTGTCCTGCACCAGATCGGCCAGCACCATGCCAGTGTGGCTCGCCATGGCGACGCCGTTGCCGTGATAGCCCATGCCCGCAAACAGGCCCGGATGATCCGGGACCGCCCCGGCAAACGGCGTGAGGCTTGCCATCAGGCACACCAGCCCGTCCCATTCATGGGTGATCTCGACATCCTGCCAGCCCGGGAACATGCGGGCGAAATCGGCGCGGATCTTGCGCGAGATCGATGCCCGCGCCCCGGGCGTCGCGGTCAGCCCGCCCCGCATCCCGAACAGGAACCGCCCGTTCGGCATCAGGCGGAAGTAGTGCAGCAGGACCCGCGTGTCATAGGCCATCTGGTGCGAGGTCCAGCCCTGCGCGTCAAGCTGCCTCTGCTCGAGAGGCGCCGTCACGATGACGCTCGACTGCACCGGCAGGTAGCGGGCACGCAGCCAGTCGGGCAGGTCTTCCGAGGAATAGCCGTTGGTGGCGAGGATCACGCGGTCGGCGGTGACCGTGCCATGCGGGGTCTCGAGCTGCCAGCGCCCGTTCCGACGCAGCGCGGTGACCGGACTGTGACCGTGCAGCGCGGCGCCGGCGCCCTGCGCCGCGCGGGCGAGACCCGCGTGGTACTTGCGCGGGTTGAGGGCAAAGCCGACGGGCGTGGTCATAGCGCCGAAGAACGGCCCCGAAAGCCCGTGCGCCGCCATCTCCTCAAGCTCGATGAGTTGCGGGGTAACACCGTATTCGCGCTCGGCCTCCTCGATCCCGTCGCGCATCTTGCCAAAGGCGCGCGGCGAGTGGGCGATCAGGGTCTCGCCCTCGGAATGGGTGTCCGCCTCGATGCCGTGCGCGTCGATCAACTCCTGCGCCGTGGCGACGGCGGCCTTCTCGGTGGCGCGCCAATTGCGCAGGGCCGTCTCGCCGTAGCGCCTGCGCAGATAGGCGCTCGATCCCTTCGAGCCGCCGAGGCAGCAGAACCCGCCATTGCGGCCCGAGGCGCCGTAGCCCGCGTGCGCAGCCTCGAGCACGGTGACCTCGACGCCGTCCTGCGCGAGATGCAGTGCCGCCGACAGCCCGGTGAAGCCGCCGCCGATGATGGCGACCTCGCTGTGGCGCGGTCCGGGGAGCGCGGGCCAGTCTTCCGGCGCGACCGTGTCGGCCCAGTAGCACTTGCCCTGCGGCCCGTAGGCCGGGGCCTCGTAGATGCGTTTCATTCGTTGCGCTCGGCCGCCTGTTCGTCGCGCGCCTGCGCCACGGCGGCGCGCTTGGTCACGATCGAGGCGGTGATGACGCCCAGGGTGACGATGGCGATCAAGAGGGTCGAGAGGGCGTTGATCTCGGGGCTGACACCAAGCCGCACCGCCGAGAAGATCTTGATCGGCAGGGTGGTGGCCGAGGGGCCGGTGGTGAAGCTCGCGATCACCAGGTCGTCGAGCGACAGGGTAAAGGCCAGCAGCCATCCCGATATCACCGCCGGCGCGATGATCGGCAGGGTCACCAGCCGGAACGCCTCGAAGGGCGAGCAGCCGAGATCCAGCGCCGCCTCCTCGAGCGAGCGGTCGAAGCTGGTGAGCCGCGACGACACCACCACCGAGACGTAGCACATCGAGAAGGTGGTGTGCGCCAGCACGATGGTCAGCACGCCCCGGTCGAGCCCGATGCCGATGAACAGCAGCAGCAGCGACAGACCGGTGATCACTTCGGGCATCACTAGCGGTGCATAGATCATCCCCGAGAACAGCGTGCGCCCCCGGAACCGACCCGCGCGCACCAGCACGTAGGCCGCCATGGTGCCGAGCACCGTCGCGATCGTCGATGAGAACACCGCGACCTTGAGCGTCACCCAGGCGGCATCGAGGAACTCCTCGTTGCGCAGAAGCTCGCCGTACCACTTGGTCGAGAAGCCGGCCCAGACGGTGACCAGTCGGCTTTCGTTGAAGCTGTAGACCACCAGCAGGATCATCGGCAGGTACAGGAAGGCGAAGCCGAGCGTCAGCGATGTGACGTTGAACCAGGAAAAGCGTCTCATCCTTCGGCCTCCCGTGCCTTCTGCTCGTTGCGCTGGAACAGGATGATCGGGATGATCAGGATCAGCAGCAGGATCACCGCCACCGCCGAGGCCACCGGCCAGTCACGGTTCGAGAAGAACTCCTCGAACAGCACCTTACCGATCATCAGCGTGCCGGAGCCGCCGAGCAGCGAGGGGATCACGAATTCGCCGATGGCCGGGATGAACACCAGGAAGCAGCCGGCGATGATGCCGTTGCGCGAGAGCGGCCAGGTCACCAGCCAGAAGGCGGCGAGCTTCGAGCAGCCGAGATCCTCGGCGGCCTCGATGAGGCTCTCGTCCATCTTCTCGAGCGCCGAGTAGATCGGCAGCACCATGAAGGGCAGGTAGGTGTAGACGATGCCGATATAGACCGCGGTGTTGGTGTTCATGATCTGCAGCGGCGTGTCGATCACCCCGAGCCAGAGCAGCACCGTGTTGAGCGTGCCCTCGTTCGCGAGGATCCCCATCCACGAGTAGACGCGGATCAGGAACGAGGTCCAGAACGGCAGGATCACCAGCATCAGCAGGGTCGGGCGCCACTCGTTCGGGGCGCGCGCCATGCCGTAGGCGATGGGATAGCCCACCATCAGCGTCAGCAGGGTCGAGACCAGCGCGATCTTGAGCGAGCTGACATAGGCCTTCCAGTAGAGATCGTCGGTGGTCAGGAAGACGAAATTCTCGAAGTCGAGCCCGGAAAAGAAGGTGCGCAGCCCCTCCCAGCCGAGCGACAGGTCGAGCTGTGGCGTGTAGGGCGGCCGGGCCAGTGCCACGTCCGAGAGCGAGATCTTGAGCACGATCACGAAGGGGACGAGGAACAGGACCAGCAGCCAGAAATACGGGATGGCGATCAGCGTGAAGCGGCGCATGGCTTACTCCTCGAGAACGACGCCGGCGGTCTCGGTAAAGCCGATCCAGACCGCGTCTTCCCAGGTGATGTGCCGGTTCGAGAGGCGCCGGGCATTGACCATCTGTGCCTTGACCATGCGCCCGCTCGCAAGCTCGACATGGTAGGTCGAGATGTTGCCGAGGTAGGCGATGTCGATGACCTTGCCGGGCAGAACGTTGGGCCGGTCGGGCTTTTCGAGGTCGATGGTGACCTTCTCCGGGCGGATCGACAGGGTGACCGGCTTGCCGTCGAGCGCCGTGTCGCCATTGGCGACGATGATCGGAGGCTGGCCCTCGGCCCAGTCGATGAGGATGCCACCGGACTTGGTTTCGGTGCCGTGGGGCTTGGCCGCGGGCGCAGGCGCGCGGGCCGCGTCGGGCGTGGGGGTATTCGCGCGCTCGGCGTCGGCCTCGGCCTTGCGGGCGGCGGCGAGCTCTCCGGGGCTGGGTGGCGGCAGTTGCGGCGTCGCGAGGTCGCGCTGGCCGAGGAAGCGGGCGAAGACCTTCTTGTAGATCCACTCGCCGCGCTCGTTGGGCGCGGGCTGACGGGCATCCGCGGGCGCGTCTGCCTGCGCGGTGGGCGGGGGGGCGGTCGTTTCAGTCGCGGGCGCCGGGGCTTCGGCCACGGGCGCCGGGTCCTTGGCGAGGGTCGGCGCCGCAACCGGCGGCTCGGGTTCGGCCGGCCGCAGCCTTGCGGTGCCGGGGATGAGGTTCACGTCGCCGATGAAGTCGGCCACGTAGACCGAGTTCGGCGCCTCGTAGATCACGTCCGGCGTGTCGACCTGAACCAGCCGGCCCTCGTCCATCACCGCAATGCGGGAGGCGACGGTCATCGCCTCTTCCTGATCGTGGGTCACGATCACGAAGGTGGTACCGGTGGTTTCCTGAATGTCCATCAGCTCGAACTGGGTTTCCTCGCGAAGCTTCTTGTCGAGCGCGCCCAGCGGTTCGTCGAGCAGCAGAAGCTTCGGGGCCTTGGCGAGGCTGCGCGCCAGTGCCACCCGCTGCCGCTGGCCGCCGGAGATCTGGTGCGGCTTGCGCTTGGCGAACTTGGTCAGGCGGGTGAGTCGCAGCATCTCCTCGACGCGCTCCCCGATCATCTCCTTGTCCTTGCTCTCGCGCCGCAGGCCGAAGGCGATGTTGTCCCAGATCGACAGGTGCGGGAACAGCGCGTAGCTCTGGAACATCATGTTCACCGGGCGCTTGTTCGGCGGCACGCTGATGATGTCCTGCCCGCCCAGCCAGATATGGCCCTCGGTCACGCTTTCGAAGCCGGCGAGCATCCGCATCATCGTCGTCTTGCCACAGCCCGAGGGGCCGAGCAGGGCGAAGAACTCGCGCTCGTAGATGTTGAGCGAAAGGTTGTCGATCGCGGTGAAGTCGCCGAAGCGCTTGGTCACGTTGCGGAACTCGATCAGAGGCTTCTG
This sequence comes from Salipiger bermudensis, assembly GCF_020171625.1. Lineage (GTDB taxonomy): Bacteria > Pseudomonadota > Alphaproteobacteria > Rhodobacterales > Rhodobacteraceae > Salipiger > Salipiger bermudensis_B. Next base: position 48,436 of record NZ_JAIUZY010000005.1, on the reverse strand, counting down.
ATCTCGGTCTTTCCAAGGGGCAAAGACGGTCTGGGCCATGTGGGGGGTACGTCCTGTCAGAGAAAGGCCCGCGCCCTGGCAGGGCGCGGGCCGGTCAGTCGCGGATCAGGTGCCGGACTTGATCTTGGTCCAGAGGCGCGTGACGTCGCGCTGGACACGGGGCTCGAAGGGCGTGGTGGTGTAGGTGTTTTCCATCGCCTCGGGCGAGGGATAGATCGCCGGATCGCCGATCACGTCCTCTGCCAGGTACTCCTGCGAGGCCTTGTTGCCGTTGGCGTAGTAGACGTAGTTCGACGCCGCGGCCATGTTCTCGGCATCCATGATGAAGTTCAGGAAGGTGTGCGCCGCCTCGGGGTTCGGAGCGTCGACCGGAATCGCCATCTGGTCGAACCACATCTGCGCCCCCTCGTCCGGGGCATAGTAGGAGATCTCGACGCCGTTGTCGGCCTCGGCGGCGCGGTCGCGCGCCTGCAGGATGTCGCCGGACCAGCCCACTGCGACGCAGATGTCGCCGTTGGCCAGCGCGTTGATGTATTCCGAGCTATGGAATTTCTGGATGTAGGGGCGGATCGGCATGTAGACCTCTTCCGCCTTGGCGATCACGTCGGGATCGTGGCTGTCGGGATCCTCGCCGATGTAGTTCAGCGCCGCCGGGATCATCTCGGCCGGGGCGTCGAGGAACATCACGCCGCAGTCCGCGAGCTTTTCCATGTTGGCCGGATCGAAGACGAGGTCCCACGAGGTCACGGGGGCGTCCTCGCCGAGGATCTCGCGCACCTTGGGCTCGTTCACACCGATGCCGGTGGTGCCCCACATGTAGTTGATGGCGTATTCGTTGCCGGGGTCGTACTTCTCGGTGCGCTCCGAGATCACGTCCCACATGTTCTCGATGTTGGGCAGCTTCGACTTGTCGAGCGGCTGGAACGCGCCGGCCGAGATCTGGCGCTGCAGGAAGGTGCCGGTGGGGACCACCACGTCATAGCCCGAGCTGCCGGCGAGCATCTTGGTCTCGAGCACCTCGTTGCTGTCGAACACGTCGTAGATCAGGTCGATGCCGGTCTCTTCCTCGAACTTGGCCAACAGGCTTTCGTCGATATAGTCGGACCAGTTGTAGACCCGGACCTCATCGGCCTGCGCCAGTCCGGCGGTCAGGGCGAGGGTCGCGGTGAGGGTCAGAAAGGGTGTCTTCATCATGTGCTCCCGGTTGGTCATGGGGTCTTGTCGCCCCGTGGTCCATGAATTTGATCAAATGTTGCGCCCGTTGGCAACATAAGAGATGTTTCCACGGCCCAAGGTACCGTGCAAGATGGCTTTGCGGGCAGTTTGGTCAAGCAGGAGGCAGATGGTGAATATGCGTGCAGACAGCGCCGGGCTCCCGACCCACGAGGTGGTGTATCGCCGCCTGCGGGACATGATCCTGTTCGGCGAGCTTGCGCCCGGGCAGCCGGTGACGATCCAGGGGCTGGTGGAGCGGCTCGAGGTCGGCATGACCCCGGTGCGCGAGGCTCTGCGGCGGCTGATCGCAGAAGGGGCGCTGGTCTTTCAAGGCAACCGGCGGATCACCGTGCCGGTGCTCGACGCGGCGGCGGTGGAGGAGCTGACGCTGGCGCGCGTGGCGCTCGAGCCGCAGCTTGCGCGGCGCGCGGCAGAGCGCTGCGGGGCCGAGGGCGCGGCCCGGCTGCGGGCCACGGATGCCCGGCTCGATGCGGCCATCGGCAAGGGTGACGTCACCGGCTACCTCGTCGAGAACCACCAGTTCCATGCCGAGTTGAACGACCTCGCCGGGGCGCCGATTCTCACCGACTTGGTCGAGGGGCTGTGGCTGCGCTTCGGTCCGTCGCTGCGGGTGGTCTGCGGCCAGTTCGGCACCCGCAACCTGCCGGACCAGCACAAGGCAATCCTCGACGCGCTCGAGAGCGGCAATGCCGCGGCCGCGGCGGAGGCGATGGAGAAGGACGTGCGGCAGGGCATGGAGCAGATCTCGGCCGCGCTCGAGGGGTGAGGGGGCCGGTAGAAGGGGCATGGGGTCATCGCTGGGCGGCGGTATGGCGGTCCGACTCGTTCAGCCTCGCGGCGTGGTGGAGTCACGTTCCCCGATACCTGTAGCGCTGAGGTGACCTTCCTCTTCTCGCCGGCCTGCGCGGGCGGGTCGTCCCGCAGACCTATTTCCAGCATGACGATGCCGCGGTGAGCCCGCTTTGGGCGTGAGTTCCAGCCTCTCTCGCAGGTGAGCCGCCGGCCACGTTGCGCGCCTCGCGAGCAATGGGATGGCGCGATTCGATTGACAGGAAATAATTTGATCATATTCTGCGGCCAAACCCGGATTCCCCAAGGAGGCTCGGCCATGACGCTGATTTCCACCAATACGCCCACCGCCGAGCTTCAGGCGCTGGACGCCGCTCACCACATGCACCCGTTCACCACCGGGGCCGATCTTGCCCGCAAGGGCGCGCGGGTGATCACCCGCGCCGAGGGCTGCTGGCTCACCGACAGCGAGGGCGAGCGCATCCTCGACGGCATGGCCGGGCTGTGGTGCGTGAACCTGGGCTATGGCCGCAAGGAACTGGCCGCCGCCGCGGCGCGCCAGATGGAAGAGCTGCCCTACTACAACACCTTCTTCCAGACCACGCACGTGCCGGCGATCCAGCTTTCGGCGCGCATCGCCGAGCTGGCGCCGGGTGATCTGAACAACGTGTTCTTCGCCTCCTCCGGCTCCGAGGCGAACGACACCAACATCCGTCTCGTGCGCGCCTACTGGGAAGAGAAGGGCCAGCCCGAGCGCAAGGTGATCATCTCGCGCTGGAACGCCTATCACGGCTCGTCTGTCGGCTCGGGCAGCCTTGGCGGCATGAAGGGGATGCACGCGCAGGGCGGTATGCCGATCCCCGACATCCACCACATCGACCAGCCCAACTGGTGGGCCGAAGGTGGTGACATGAGCCCCGAGGAGTTCGGCCTCGAGCGCGCGCGCCAACTTGAGCAGGCCATCGAGGAGATCGGCCCCGAGAAGGTCGCGGCCTTCATCGCCGAGCCGGTGCAGGGCGCCGGCGGCGTGATCATTCCGCCCGAGACCTACTGGCCCGAGATCCAGCGCATCGTCGACAAATACGGCATCCTGTTGATCGCCGACGAGGTGATCTGCGGCTTCGGGCGCACCGGCAACTGGTTCGGCTCCGAGACCATGGGCATCCGGCCGCATATCATGACCATCGCCAAGGGCCTCTCCTCGGGCTACCAGCCGATCGGCGGCTCGATCATCAACGACGAGATCGCCGGGGTCATCGGCAAGACCGAGTTCAACCACGGCTACACCTATTCTGGCCATCCCGTGGCGGCTGCCGTGGCGCTCGAGAACCTGCGCATCCTCGACGAAGAGGGCATCGTCACCCGCGTCCGCGAAGAGACGGGCCCCTATCTCAAGCAGAAATTCGAGGCGCTGGCCGAGCATCCGCTGGTGGGCGAGGCCAAGATTTCGGGCTTCATGGGTTCGCTGGCGCTGACCCCGGACAAGGCCAACCGCGCGCCCTTTGCCGCCGATGAGGGCACCGTGGGCTATATCTGCCGCGAGCGCTGCTTCGCCAACAACCTCGTGATGCGCCATGTCGGCGACCGCATGATCATCTCGCCGCCGCTGGTGCTCTCGAAGGGCGAGATCGACACGCTGATCGAGCGGGCCACCCGCTCGCTCGACGAATGCCATGCCGAGCTGAAGAAGCAGGGGCTGATGGTCGCAGGCACGCGCTGAGCCTTACGGCAGGGGCGCGCCCCGTCGTGAAAACAACAAAGCCCGGCGTCTGCGAAAGCGACGCCGGGCTCTTTGCGTTTCATCGTGATCCGTGTGGTCGTGGTCAGCTCACCCGGCGCGGGGCGCCGGTGGCCATGTCGGTGCCGATGAAGGGTTTCTTGGCGCCTTTCCACGCGCCAAAGCCGCCCTCGATATGGGCGATCCTGTCGAAGCCCGCCGCGAGCGCGCTCCGGGCGACCTTTTCCGAGCGCACGCCCGAGCCGCAGTGAAACACGATGCGCTTCTCGCCCTGACCGGGCAGCTTTGCGGCGTCGAAGAAGGCGAGCGGCATCAGCAGCGCGCCCTCGATATGCTCGAACATGTATTCCTGCGGGGTGCGCACGTCGATCAGCACGATCTCGTTGCCGTCAAAAGCCTGCTGAACCTCGTCCACGGTCCAGGTTTCGAGACGGCTGTCGCCGACCTGTTCGGTCTTCATGGGAGTCTCCTTTCGACGGGTCCAGACGGTTACATTCCACACTTAGTATGTGTTTACCCTCGCGCAAGAGCAAGACCGCCGGTCCGGGTGCGGCAGACCCGGGGACCGGTCGAGGCCCGTGCGTTTGATACCCGTGCCGGAAGGTAGAGCCTTAGCTGGCGACAGGCACCGGGGCGCGGTGTTCCTTCACCGGCAGGTGAATGATCGCCGAGAGTGCGCCGACGCCGACGCCGATCCACCAGACCAGCGTGTAATCGCCAAAGGCGTCGTACATCCGTCCCCCGAGCCAGACCCCGAGAAAGCCGCCAAGCTGGTGCGAGAAGAACACGATGCCATAGAGCGTGCCCATGTAGCGCAGCCCGTAGAGATGCGCGACGAGGCCCGAGGTCAGCGGCACCGTGGCAAGCCAGAGCGAGCCCATGACGGCACTGAACACGATCACCGAGGCCGGCGTGATCGGCAGCATGATGAACAGCGCCGCGGCGATCGTGCGGCCGGTGTAGATCAGCGCCAGCAGGTACTTCCGCGGGAAGCGCTTCCCGGCCCAGCCGGCGGCCAGCGTGCCGGCGATGTTGGCGATGCCGATCACCGCGATGGCCCATGCGCCGAGCGCCGAGGTGGTGGTGATGCCGACCGAGTGCAGCACGCCGCCGGGCTGGATCGGGCCGCACATCTCCTCGACGAAGGCCGGGAAATGCGCGGTGATGAAGGCCAGCTGGTAGCCGCAGGAGAAGAAGCCGATGAAGATCATGGCAAAGGACGGATCGCGCGCGGCGCGCTTGAGGATCGTGCCCATGCTCTCCTCGATCTCGGCCTTGCTGGCGGCGGGGGCGCGCATCAGGGGCAGCGTGAGCAGCATCGCGAGGATCAGCGCAGCAAAGATCAGGAACACGGTCTGCCACGTGTAGACCCCGAGAAGCGCCTCGGCCAGCGGCGCGCCGATCACCTGCCCGGCGCTGCCTGCGGCGGTGGTGATCGCCAGCGACATCGAGCGGTTGTCGTCCGACGAGGCCCGCCCCACCACGGCGAGGATCACGCCGAAGCCGGTGCCGGCGATGCCGAAGCCCACCAGAACCTCGGCGCTCTGCATCCCCAGCGGCGTGTTGGCACCGGCCGAGAGCACCAGACCCACCGCGTAGACGATGGCGCCGATGACGATGGCCTTGCGGTCGCCGAGGCGCTCGGCCATCGCGCCGAAGAGCGGCTGACCGATGCCCCAGAACAGGTTCTGCAGCGCGATGGCGAGGCTGAACTCGGCGCGCGGCCAGTTGAACTCCTCGGCGATCGGGATCTGGAACACGCCAAAGCTCGCCCGGACCGCGAAGGACACGAGAATGATCAGACACCCGACGATCAGGACCGGGGTGAAGATGCTGGGTTGCTTGGGCATGAGAGGCTTCCTCTGCGGCGGTGCGGCGTCAACCTGAGCCGCGCTTCGGAAGGCGTCAATCGAAGAAATGTGACCGATACAATCACGTATCCTGATGCGTGAGGCATCTACACTTTCCCTGCCGGGCAAGCTATGCGCGGGATATGACCACGCTCACCGACCTTTACGACCAACGCGTTGCCGACGGGCACATCCAGCGCGATCCCGCGCAGGAAGAGGCGCTTCCCGAGTTCGAACGCATCCGCCGCGAGCTGGCCGAGACGCCGGACAAGCCCCGGCGCGGCCTGTTCCGCAAGGCCAAGGCGCCCGAGCCGCCAAAGGGGCTTTACCTCTGGGGCGGCGTCGGGCGCGGCAAGTCGATGCTGATGGATCTTTTCGTCGAGACCCTCGACGTGCCGGTGCGCCGGGTGCATTTCCACGCCTTCATGCAGGAGATGCAGGCCGAGCTGCACCGCCTGCGCGGCGAAGGCGTCGACGATCCGGTCAAGCCGATGGCCAAGGGCGTGTCGGACGCGGTCAAGGTGCTGGCCTTCGACGAGATGCAGATCACCGACATCGCCGACGCGATGCTGGTCGGGCGGCTCTTCGAAGAGCTGTTCCAGGCCGGCACGGTGGTGGTCACCACTTCGAACCGGGTGCCCGACGATCTCTACAAGGACGGGCTCAACCGGCAGCTCTTCCTGCCGTTCATCGATCTGATCAAAGAGCGGCTCGTGGTGCGCGAGCTGGCCTCGGAGCGCGATCACCGGCAGGACCGGCTGAAGGGGGCAGAGGTCTATTTCACCCCCATCGACCGCGAGGCGCGGGCCGAGATCGACCGGGTCTGGCAGGAGCTGACCCACGGCAACGAAGAGCCGCTGGTGCTGACGATCAAGGGCCGCAAGCTCGAGCTGCCGCGCTATCACAACGGCGTCGCGCGGGCCTCGTTCTACGACCTCTGCGGCCAGATGCTCGGGCCGGGCGATTATCTTGCCATCGCTGACGCGCTGCGCCTGCTGGTGCTCGAGAACGTGCCTCGCCTGGGCCGGTCGAACTTCAACGAGGCGAAGCGGTTCGTGACGCTGATCGATGCGCTCTACGAGGCTAGGGTGAAGCTCATCGTCTCGGCGGTGGACCAGCCCGAGAGCCTGTATATCGAGGGGCCGGGGGCCTTCGAGTTCGAGCGCACCGCCAGCCGCCTGCGCGAGATGCAGGCCGCCGATTGGGGCCAGTCCGCCTGAGGCCAAGGGCGCGGGGCCTGAGGCCATAAAAAGAGGGTCCCGAAGGACCCTCTCAGGCTGCTCGATTGATTATTATCGCCTGTTAGTAATCCGGTCGGAGGGCAGGCGCGGTGGCTGACATCGACGCTGAATAGGCGCGACGCTGGCTTCCGCAATGTCTGTGAGTGGCTGAAGTGGCGGGGGCATTCGCCTTGAAGCGCGCCGGTGCCGGGCGGCTGCGCCCGTCGCACGACTCTGCTCCGATCCCGTCTGCGAGGCGATGCCACGCAAGGGCGAATTGTGTCCCCATGTCCCTGTCCCTCGGGCTTGCGCGTGATCTTGCGCCACACGCTGCTTGTTTCATCAACATAGGTGATTTTACGGAGAACCGTCAACATTTTGTGTCGCGGCCAAGAAGTATGTTTGAAATATCCGACAACCCCAAGGGGTTGTGGCCGGAGAAGCTTATAATTGAAGCAGTTTTGCCACGCCGAAATTGCAGACATCGCGGGCGCACCGTTAGCGCCTGAACCGCGCGTGTGCTCTCCAGATATAGGGGGCAGCGAATCACGCGGTCAAGGGAAAGCGGTCGCGCTTAGCGGGCGGAACGGCGCGGCTCAGCCGTTTTCGCGCAGTACCGCCCCGGCGAGGTAGAGCGAGCCGCAGATCAGAACGCGGGCGTGCGGGTCCTTGGCCGCGATGCCCTCCAGCGCCTCGGCCACCGAACCGGCGGTGTCGGCCTGCATCCCGACCGACGCCGCGATGCGCGCGGTCTCGTCGGCTGGCACGGTGTTGGCCTCGCCCGGGATCGAGACGGCGGTGAGGCTTGCGACCTTGCCGGCCATCGGGCGCAGGTAGCCGCTGATGTCCTTGGTGTTGAGCATCCCGCAGATCAGGTGTGTCGGGCGCGCGGACAAGGTGCCGAGATGGCGTGCCAGCGCGATCCCCGCCGCCGGGTTGTGGCCCCCGTCGAGCCAAAGCTCGACGCCTGGCGCCGCCTCGTGCAGCGGACCGCTGCGCAGGCGCTGCATCCGGGCGGGCCATTGCGCTTCGGTGACCGCGGCGTTGCAGGCATCGGCGCCAAGGCCGAGGTGGCGCAGTGCCGCCAGCGCGGCGCCGGCATTCTCGATCTGGTGGGCGCCGGGCAGGTTGGGCAGCGGCAGGTCCATCAGCCCGGTCTCGTCCTGGAACACCAGCCGGCCGCGCTCTTCCCAGACATGCCAGTGCTGGCCGTGGGCGAGCAGCGGCGCGCCGAGCCGCTCGGCGCGGGCCTCGATGACCTCCATCGCTTCCTCGGGCTGCGGGCCGACCACGCAGGGCACCCCGCGCTTGAGGATGCCGGCCTTCTCGCCGGCGATCTCCGCCAGCGTTTCGCCGAGGAACTGTTGATGATCGAGCGAGATCGGCGTGATCACCGTCATCGCCGGGCGCTCGAACACGTTGGTGGCATCGAGCCGCCCGCCAAGACCCGTCTCCATCAGCGTCACGTCGGCGGGCGTGCGCGAGAAGGCGAGGAAGGCGGCGCAGGTGGTGATCTCGAAATAGGTGATGCTCTCGCCGCCATTGGCCTGCCAGCACTCGTCGAGCACGTCCGACAGCTCCGCCTCGGGGATCAGCTCACCGGCGAGACGGATGCGCTCGTGAAAGCGGGCCAGATGCGGCGAGGTGTAGGCGTGGACGCGCTTGCCCGCGCCCTCGTAGCCCGCCCGGATCATCGCCAGCGTCGAGCCCTTGCCGTTGGTACCCGCGGCATGGATCACCGGCGGCAGCTTGCGCTCGGGATGGTCGAGCGCGTCAAGCAGCCGCCAGACCCGGTCGAGGGTCAGGTCGATGATCTTGGGATGCAGCGACATCATGCGCTGCAGGATGGCGTCGGACCCCTGCGGCGCGGTCATGTGTCGTCGGAGATCGCGGTGTCGGGCAGCGGCTCGGGCGGCGGCAGGTCGCCCTGCACCGCGGGCGGCATCCCGGTCAGCATCCGAATGATGGTGGTCAGCTCCTCGCGCATCTGGCGGCGGTCGGTGACGCGGTCGAGCATCCCGTGCTCGAGCAGGTACTCGGCGCGCTGGAAGCCCTCGGGCAGCTTCTCGCGGATGGTCTGCTCGATGACGCGGGGGCCGGCAAAGCAGATCAGCGCGTTGGGCTCGGCGATCTGCACGTCGCCCAGCATCGCGTAAGAGGCGGTGACGCCGCCGGTGGTCGGGTGGGTGAGCACCACGATATAGGGCAGCCCGGCCTCGCGCAGCATCTGGATCGCCACGGTGGTGCGCGGCATCTGCATCAGCGACAGGATGCCTTCCTGCATCCGCGCGCCGCCGGCGGCCGAGAACAGGATGAGCGGACGCTTCAGGCGCTTGGCCTCCTGCGCCGCCTTGATGATGGCGTTGCCCACATACATGCCCATGGACCCGGCCATGAACGAGAAATCCTGCGCGGCACAGACCACCGGGGTGCGGCCGATCTCGCCCGCGGCGACGAGCATCGCCTCCTTCTCGCCGGTGGCACGCTGCGCGGCGCGCAGCCGGTCGGGGTACTTCTTCTGGTCGCGGAAGTGCAGCGGGTCCTGCGTCGGTTCCGGGACGTCGATCTCGGAGAAGATGCCGCCGTCGAACAGGGCCGTGAAGCGCGCCCGGGGCGTGATGTTCATGTGGTGGGTGCAGTTGGTGCAGACCCCGAGATTGTCGGTCACCTCGCGGTGGAACAGCATGGTTCCGCAGCTGTCACACTTCGTCCAGAGGTTCTCGGGCATCTCGCGGCGCGAGAAGATCGAGTTGATCCGGGGACGAACGTAATTTGTGATCCAGTTCATGGCTGCGCCCTTCGCGACTTCGTGTCGCGGCTCACTTATGCCTGCTGCGATGAAAATGCAATCGCGCCTCAGGCCCGAAGGGCAATCCTTGCCGCCAGCCAGCTGAGACCGATCGACGCGAGGTCGAAGGGCAGCAGCGCCCGGATCGCCTCTTCGTCGCCGGCGCCGAAGGGAAGCTGAAAGAGGGCCAGCCCCGACATCGTGCCCTGCGGCGAGATCAGAGCGATGGCGACGAGGTTGTTGACCATGTGCAGCGCGATGGCCGGACCCAGCGTGCCGGCCCGCGCGGTGAGATCGGCGGCGGCAAGGCCGAAGACGAAGGCCCAGCTCATCACAAGCCACGCGTTGCCGCCATAGGTGGCAGGCGTCCAGTGGCCCAGCGCGAAGAGCGCCGAGGGGGCGATGAGCCAGACGGGCGGGTGGGGCAGCCGCGCGGCAAGCTGGGATTGCAGGTAGCCGCGAAACAGCAGCTCTTCGCTGCCGGTCTGGATCAGCAGCGCCGCGAGCGTCAGCGGCAGCAGGGTCAGCCACTGACCGGTCGGCAGGCCCGGTTGCAGATCCTGCGCCATGTCCCACGGCGGCAGGAGGGCGATCACGAGGTAGAGCAGTGCCACCGCGAAGAAGACCCGCCCGAACTGGCGCACTGCCATCGGCATCGGGCCAAAGAGGCTGCGGGCGCGGCGCTGGTGGATCAGTTGCGTGGCGGCGATGGTGCCGATCCCGAGCGTGCCCATGGCGAACAGTAGCACCAGTAGCGTGGTGGGTGTGTCTCCCAGCTGCAGTCCGGTCAGAAAGCTCCGCGTGGTTTCGGGCGGGACGAGCGCCGCGACCACCGCGAAGATGCCCTGCGGCAGGGCGAAGGCCACCAGAACGATCAGGCACAGCCCGATGCTCAGCCGCCAGAGCTCGGTGCGGCGAGCGCTGCCGGTCATCAACAGGAACGGGCGGTAGGACATGGCGGCGGATCCGGCGCGGCTGGAGGGCCGTGCGCCGCTCCTCGAATGGGTCTGAGATAGGGCCTTGGGCGGGAGCCGGCAACCGCCGTGAGCGGTTCGGGGCCGGCGCCAAAGCGACTGCAGGATTCATTTCTTGTTTCAGCGCAAGCGCTTCGCTATCCCGATCTGATCGAGACGGGAGTGGAGCAAGAACGCATGATCTGGAACAGGGCTCTCGCGGGTCTCGCCGCGCTGGCGATGCTGACGGCCTGCGTGCCGACCTCCGGCAGCGCGCCACTGCCGAACGCCAAGCTTGCCGGCGGCGAGATCGTGGTGGCGGGGCCGCGGGGCTATTGCGTCGATCCGGTGACGCTCTCGCGGGGCGCCAGCCGCAGCTTCGCGGTGCTGGCCTCGTGCGACATCCTGTCGGGCAGTGAGGAGGGCACCTTTGTCGAGCCGATGATGGTGACGATCACCGTGGGGCCGCGCCTGCAAAGCCCGGCCATCCCCGCGCCCGAGGCACTGGCCGCCGAAGCGGGTCAGCCCTTCGTCTCGGGCAGCGCGCGCGATGGGCTGGCGACGGCCCTGCTGGGAGACGGCGGCAGCGAGGTGCTGGACAATGGCGATCGGCGCTACTGGCGCGGGGCCTTTGTCGAGAATGGCCACCTGATCGGGCTGGCGCTCTATGCGCCCGAGGGTAGCCGCCTCGTCGGGCGCGACGGCGCCGAAATGCTGAGCCGCGTGCACCGCGAGATCATGCGACTGAGCCCGGACCTCGCACCGGCGCAGGGCTAGACCGGGCCGGCGCCGCCGGGGATTTGACCGTTTATTCGATGCGATTGATTTGCCATAACTGTGTCGAGGGTCACCGCGGGCAGAGTGGCCGGGACACGAGAGGCGGCGGACAGGGCATATGGCGGGCATCGGCGATGGGTGGATGAGCCGGGCGTTCTCGGCCCTGGCGCTGCGGCGCTGGAGCGAGGCGGCGCGCAAGGCAGAAACCGCCGATCTGCGCCAGCTTCGCCGCCAGCGCGCGGCGGCGCGGCGCCTTAAGGACCAACTCGACCGGTTGATCCACGTGGCGGACGGGCGGCTTGCCTTGCCGCTGCTCGGAAACCAGAGCTTTCCGCGCCCGCATGATGCCGACTGGGCGTGGCGCCCCGAGCTCTGGTGCGGGCCGCTTCCGATGGCGGGCCTGTCTTCGGTGCCGTCGCAATCGCGGCTTGGCGGCGAGGTGACGCTATTCCACGATTGCGCCCAGTCCGAGATCACCCTGCGCCAGCTGCGCAACACACGCGAAGCCGACCTCGCCGCCTACGGCCTGCGGCTCGACGTGTTCAAGTTCGACGGCTCCTACCTGTCGCTCGCCATCGATCTGCCCGAGGCAAGCTGCGACGGGCTCAAACGCAAGCACCTGATCCGCTTCGATTCCATCGTCGAGATGGAAAAGCCGCTCGAGATCTTCGCCCGGCTCAATATCCGCCATGGCCCCAACACCGAGCAGATCGTGCGCGAACTGCCGCTGCACGAGGACGAGATCCGCGTGGAGTTCGACCTTGCCTATACCAAGCTCAACGAGAAGCGGGCCGATCGCATGTGGCTCGACCTGATCTTCGAGGGCCCCGAGATGAACCAGGTGATCCTGCGCGATCTCACCTTCAGCCGCCGCCCGCGGGCCGAGATGTAACGGAGACACGCGATGAGCGCCTATTCACTGACCAAGACACGCTTCAAGGAAGGCGTCTGGGAGGGGCTGCTGTCCGCCGCAACCTCTGACGCGCCGCCGCCCGAGATCACCGTGGATTTCGACGGCCACCCGGTGCGCGGGGTCACGGTGAGCGAAACCGACGCGCCGGGGCGCTGGGCGCTCGCGGTGCCGGTGCCGCAGGAGGCGCTCTGCGACGGGGTGCAGACCTTCGCGATCCGCGAGGCCGCCAGCGACGCCGTGCTCGGCAGCTTCACCCTGATCGCCGGCGAAGCGCCGGGCGAGGATCTGCGCGCCGAGGTCTCGCTGCTGCGGGCCGAGCTCGACATGCTCAAGCGCGCGTTCCGGCGGCATTGCCTCGAGACCCTGTAAGCGACTGTTCGCACACGAATAGCGGCATTGCGCCCGCGAGACATTGCACACGGGCAGGTGAGCGGTCACAGTGCCGACATTGGTATACCACCCGGAGCCCCCATGACACCGCTGCGCGGCATTGCGCTGAAAATCACCTCGGTCATCCTGTTCGTGATCATGTCGTCTCTGATCAAGGCCGCGGACAGCGTGCCGACCGGCGAGGCCGTGTTCTTCCGGTCCTTCTTTGCGCTGCCGGTGATCATCATCTGGCTGCTGTGGCGCGGGGACATGGCGACGGGGCTGCGGGCCAAGAAACCCTCTCTGCACGTGCTGCGCGGCATGATCGGCGTCTCGGCGATGGGCTTCAACTTCGCGGCGCTGACCCTGTTGCCGCTGCCCGAGGTGACCGCGCTGGGCTATGCCGCGCCGCTGCTGACGGTGATCTTCGGGGCGATCCTGCTCGGCGAGCAGGTGCGCCTGTTCCGGCTCTCGGCGGTGGCGGTGGGGATCTTCGGGGTCGGGCTGGTGATGTGGCCGCTGCTGACGGTCGGCGAAATGAACGACACCGTGCTTCTCGGCATCGCCTTCGTGATGGCCTCGGCGGTGTTGCGGGCGCTGGTGCAGATCCACATCCGCCGCATGGTGCAGACCGAGCAGACCTCGGCCATCGTGTTCTATTTCACCATGACCTCGACCGTGCTGTCGCTGCTGACCATTCCGTTCGGCTGGGTCATGCCGAGCGGACCGGAGACGCTCATGCTGATCGCCGCGGGGCTGATCGGGGGCGTGGCGCAGATCCTCATCACCTCGGCCTATCGCGGCGCGGAGGCGGGGCTGCTGGCGCCGTTCGACTATGCCTCGATCCTGTTCGCGATCCTGATCGGCTACATCGTCTTTGCCGAGGTGCCGACGACGTTGATGCTGCTCGGCTCCGCGGTGGTGATCTCCTCGGGCGTGGCGATCATCCTGCGCGAGCGGTATCTCGGGCTGCAGCGCAACCGCGCCCGCCCGAACATGACCCCGCAGGGCTGAGCTCAGACAACGGTGTCAGCTGCGCAGGTGGTCGTGGTCGGAGGTTTTGTCGGGCACGGCTTCAGGTAGTCCTCGGCGCCGTGACCGCCGAGGCGAGTTCGAGCCCGTCGGCATAGAGGATATGGGGCGCCTCGAAGCAGAGCCCGATCACCGCGACCTCGCGCGTGCCGATGACCCGGATGAACGCGCCATCGACCAGCGCATGTGCCGGCACCAGTGCCCGCTCCGCGCCGAACAGCGATCTCGCGCGCCAGTCGCGGACGAGGATTTCCTGAGTGGCGGGGAGGATCGTGTCCCTGTCGGGGCGGGAATTTCCCAGCGAGCCCGCGCGGATCGACACCAGCGCCAGTCTCTCCTTGCGGGGATGGATGGCGGCGAGTGTTGCGGTGCCGCTGTCGCGGGTGATGATCCTGTCGCCGGGGGACAGGTATTGCACGGGAAGCGCGCCGTCGAGCGTGAGCACCACGGTGTCCGCGGTCAACGCGTTGCATGTCTGCGACGCCACGATGTGTCGTGCGGGAACAGTCGCGACCCCGATCGTGCCATCGCGCCGGACCGTTTTCACTTCCACGGGCGCCATCCTACTGTGTCTGCCTCCTCCTATCAGACCAGTATGGCACGATTCGCCGCTTTGCCGGCCCGCATTTTCCGCTCGCCATGGCAGCGTGGCTTTGCTAGGACAGCGCGGGTTTAAGCGGGTGTGGCGGAATTGGTAGACGCACCAGATTTAGGTTCTGGCGCCTTTGGCGTGGGGGTTCGAGTCCCTTCACCCGCACCATTTTGATTTTGAGACCATGACATTTCACGCCGCAGGCTCGGTCTGCGGTTGCCTGCGCTTCGTGCGGATGGTCCAGCTTCGCTGCCTATCTGGTCCCTCGGCGTCTTGGCGGGGGCCGGGACAGCGTTCTGGTCTGGCTTGGCGGTCGGTCTCTGAACGAGCGAGAGTGTATTGCCTTCAGGTGCATTTGGAGACGCGCCAGTCACCCGCCGCGCTCTCCCGCTTGGTAGCCATGGTCCATCGCCAACCTTGAGCCAAGAGCCAATCCAGGCGGCGATGCCGGACCAGCCATCACTCTACGTGTCTTGAGGACACCGCTCGAGCCGAGGGTGCATCGCGTGAGGACGGCAGCAGGGTCTGCTCCGGAACAAATGGAGCTCGGCACCAGCGCGCGCGTCCGATTGAGACGCATTTATTTCAAGGGCGGCCGAGCGTGCGTCGGCTCTCACATTGATATCGCAGGATAACTTGCGTCTGTGAGTAATTTTTGGGCAAGGTGGTGATACGGGGCCGCTCACGATTGAGTGAATCCCCTATCGCGCGAGACGGCAGGGGCCAAACCCACCGCAAACACACGCTATGAGATAGTCTCGATTTGCGTGATTAACGCACTTTTCGCGTATGTGTCTGAAATGCATCAAACTTTTTCTAGACAGGTTTTTGCCACAATTCCGCCCCACCTCGCCGAGGACGTGCCCGCGTATGTTGCTAAGCGAGACCGAAATGAACAAGTTCCGCCCGGGTATGGCGCCCGTCCGCGCGCTGCCGCGCAAAACCTCCCGCCTTCTCTCCTTCCTGCTGGCCACCACCGTGTTGACCGTCGCGCCGGTGCTGCGGCCGCTCTATGCGCAGACCGCGCTGCCGGACGGCGCCTCGGTGGCGGCTGGCCGGGTGAGCATTGATCGGGACGGCAACCGCATGACGGTCCGGCAGGGGAGCGACCGCGGCATCGTCAACTGGAACGGGTTCTCGATCGGAGAGGGCGCGTCGGTCGATTTCCGGCTGCCGGACCGCGACTCCGCGATCCTGAACCGGGTCACCGGTAAGACGTCCTCGACCATCGCCGGCGCACTGACCGGCAACGGGCAGGTCTTTCTCATCAACCCCAACGGCATCGCCATCACCCAGGGCGGCTCGGTCAAGGTCGGCGGCGGCTTCGTGGCCTCGACGCTCGACATCGACGACGAGGACTTCCTCGGTGGCCAGCTGACGTTCTCGGGTGAGGGCGCCTCGAAGGGCGTGCGCAATGACGGGGTGATCGCGGTCGGGCGTGGCGGCTATGCAGCGCTTCTCGGCGGCACGATCCGCAACGACGGCCTGATCGTGGCCCCGGCGGGCAAGATCGGCTTCGGCGGGGGGAACGCGCGACGATCGACCTCTCGGGCGACCGCTTCCTGAGCGTCGCGCTGCCGAGCGAGGCCGGCGTCGAGGGCGACGGTGCGCTGATCGAAAACGCCGGCACGGTCTCGGCCAGCGGAGGCCACGTGGTCATGCAGGCCGCCACGGCGCGGCACGCGGCGCGGCACGCCGTGAACCTCTCGGGCGTGGCCGAGGCCACCACGGTCGGTGGCCGGTCGGGCGCGATCGTGCTCGGCGGCGGCGCCGGCGGCAAAGTCACGGTCTCGGGCAGCGTCCGGACGACCGCGGCCTCGGCCAAGGGTGGTGACGTCACGGTGACCGGCAGGACCGTGGCCCTGAATGGCGCAAGCCTCGATGCCTCTGGCGCCGAGGGCGGCGGCTCCATCCGCGTCGGCGGCGACTGGCAGGGAACGGGCGAACTGCTGCGCGCCGACGAGGTCCGCGTCGATGCGAGCACCACGCTCGCGGCGGATGCCCGTTGGGACGGGAACGGCGGCGAGGTCGTGCTCTGGTCGGACGGGGCGATGGCGTTCGGCGGCCGGATCAGCGCCACCGGCGCGGGCACCGGTCGCGGCGGCGACGCCGAGGTGTCGGGCAAGGCGGTCCTGTCCTACGACGGCATCGCCGACCTGACCGGGCCGGCTGGCTTCGGCACGCTGCTGCTCGATCCCTACAACATGACGATCACCGATGCCGAGGGCGCGGGCACAGGCCTCACCGCCTCGGGCGAGGATTCGACCCTCTCCGCGACGGCGCTGGAGCAGCAGCTGGCCACCGCCAACGTGACGGTGGCGACCGGATCGGACGGCGCGCAGGAGGGCGACATCACCGTCGCGGCCGACATCGACTGGAGCGCTGACACCACGCTGACGCTCGACGCCGCCAACGACATCCTGATCAACGCGGACATCGCCGGAAGGGGCGAAGGCTCGGGCGTCGCGCTCAGCTTCGGCGGCGACTACGCGGTCAACGGCTCGGTCACGCTGACCGGCCCGGACGCCGCGCTCTCGGTGAATGGAGACGCCTATACGCTGATCCAGAGCGTCGAGGACCTCGAGGCCGTCAAGAACGATTCCCAGGGCGATTACGCCCTTGTTGCCGATCTTGATCTCGGCGGAAAAGCCTATGACGACGGCGTTGTCGGGACATGGTATTTCGGCGGGACCATCGCTGGTTTTGGGCATGTCATTTCGAACCTGAACATCGACGCTGGAACCGGCGTTGCGGGTTTCGTCCCGCGCACACAGTCCAGCGCGACGATCCGCGATCTGGGGCTTGTCGGAGGCACTGTCGCAGGCGGAACGTTCACCGGTGGTGTGGTCGGGCTCCACTATGGGAAAATCTCGAACGTCTATACGGATGTCACTGTTTCGAGCAGCTCAGGTCGTACTGGCGGTCTCACCGGCAGTGTCGAATCCGGTGGAACGGTTACCGATTCTTACGCGCTAGGGGATGTGACAGCAGTTTACGGGGTCGGAGGGGCTGTCGGTTACAACTACGGCACCCTGTCGAACGTCCATGCCACAGGCAACGTGGTCGCGACCGATGGAAGCGACACTGGCGGGCTTGTGGGCCGCAACCTATCCTCGGGCAGCATCTTCGACAGTTACGCAACCGGCAGCGTCGAAAGCACCAGGACTTACGTCGGTGGCTTGGTGGGCGAAAACGAGGGCAGCATCGTCCGCGCCTATGCCACAGGTTCAGTTGAAGGCCCTGGGGCGGTCGGCGGTCTCGTTGGCGCTAACCGTGCGACGATCGATCAGGTGTACGCCTCGGGACAGGTGACATCTTCCGGGGCTCGCGGCGGGCTGCTGGGTCTCAACTCAGGCGGGACGGTCACCAATTCCTTTTTCGATACCGACACGACCACACAGCCCCGCGACGTCTGGTTCGAGACCCCGGAGGGTGTCACGGATCTGACGACCGAAGAGGCGCGCACCGCAGAGGCCTATGCTGGCTGGGATTTCGACAATGTCTGGTACCAGACCGGTGACATGCGCCCGATCCTGCGATCCGAGCTGACGATGAACGCCAATGGCCCCACCGCGATCGAAAACGATCACCAGCTTGCCCTGATCGGCGCCGATCTGTGGGGCAGCTACGTCCTGACCCGCGACATTGACCTCTCGGCGACCGATGCCGGGACCGACGCGTCGGGCATCTGGAGCGGCCAGGGCTGGGTGCCGCTTGGGGGGACCGGTCCGAGTTTCTACGGCACGATCGACGGTGGCGGCCACGACGTTTCGGGTCTGAAAATCGATCGTAGCGAGACCGTAGCTGCCGGTCTTGTCAGCCGATCCACCAGAGGCTCGGAAATCCGGGATCTGGGGGTGGTGGACGCCTCGGTCGTAGCGGGAAGGCACACCGGTATCCTGATCGGTCGCAGTGCGTCCATGCTGAACAATGTTCATACCTCCGGCTCGGTGGCGGGCTCGGACTATGTCGGCGGCCTTGTCGGCGAAAGCATTGGCACGATCCGTCAGAGCAACAGCGCCGCAAATGTTCAGGGCGATATTGGTGTCGGCGGGCTTGCCGGGCGCCTCATCGCTGGCAGCGTGCAGGATGTCTATTCCTCTGGCACCGTTGAAGGACGATTTGAAGTCGGTGGTCTGGTCGGGATGGTCGATCCAATCGACGCCTCTGTTCAGATTGAACGGGCTTACGCGACCGGCGAGGTCACGGCGGATGGCGATTTTGGCGGGCTGGTCGGGATGATCTTTGCGCCGTCTTCCGAGGACGCAACCACCGGCACCACCAGCACAGTCTCGCTCTCCGACAGCTTTTGGAACACCGAGACCACGGGCGTTGAGGAAGCGGCCGTCGTCTCTTATGGTTTTAGCCGCGAGCCTGAAACAACCGTCTTCATCGAAGGCACGCAGGGCCTGACCACGGCCCAGTTGCAGGACACCGAGGGCTTCATGGCGATGGCCGGCGCCGCGGGCTGGGACTTCGACGGCGTCTGGATGCCGCCGTCCGAAGGCCACAACCCCGAGCTCTACGGAACCTCCGACGTGGTCTTCCTCAACGGCATATCCGGTGGCGTCTCGGCCACCTATGGCGAGACAGAGGCGACGGTAACCGGTGGCCTCGCCGCCTCGACCGGCAGCGCCGGCCGCCTGCTGAGCGACACGACCTCGGGCGACTTCACCGTCGATGTCGACACGACGGGCGGCGTCAATACGGTCGGCTCCTACGCGCTGGCCTCGGACGCCCTGCCCAGCTCTGTCGTGGGCAAGGGCGGCAAGACCTACCGCGTCCTGTCCCGCGTCAGCGGCGACGCGACCGTCACGCCGCGCGCCCTGACCGTCACCGCGAAAGACGCCAGCAAGTCCTATGGCGACGATCCGGTCACGCTGGGCTATACCCTGACCGAAGGCGACCTGATCGGCAGCGACAGCCTCTCGGGCGAACTCGCCAGCGACGGCAACACGGCGACCGCCGATGCGGCAGACTACGACATCACGCAGGGCGGTGTGTCCGCAGGCGACAACTACGCCATCACCTTCGAGAACGGCACGCTGCAGGTCACTCCGCGCGGCATCACGGTGTCGGCGACCGACGCCAGCAAGACCTACGGCGAGACCACCGATCTCGGCTACGAGATCACCGAAGGCGATCTGGTGAACGAGGACAGCCTCTCGGGCGCGCTCGCCAGTGACGGCACCGCGGCTACCGCCGGGGTCGACAGCTACGCGATCACGCAAGGCACCCTCGCCAACGGCAACTACGCTATCACCTTCGATGGCGGCACGCTGCAGGTCACCCCGCGCGGCATCACGGTGGCGGCGAGTGACGCGAGCAAGACCTACGGTGAGACCACCGATCTCGGCTACGAGATCACCGCGGGCGATCTCGTCAACGACGACAGCCTCTCGGGCGAACTCGCCAGCGACGGCAACACGGCGACCGCCGGGGTGGACAGCTACGCGATCACGCAGGGCAGCCTCGCCAACGGCAACTACGCCATCACCTTCGAGGGCGGCACGCTGCAAGTGACCCCGCGCGGCATCACCGTGTCGGCGACCGACGCCAGCAAGACCTACGGTGAGACCACGGATCTCGGCTACGAGATCACCGCCGGCGATCTGGTCAACGACGACAGCCTCTCGGGTGCGCTCGCGAGCGACGGTACCGCGGCTACCGCCGGGGTCGACGGCTACGCGATCACCCAAGGCAGCCTCGCGAACGGCAACTACGCCATCACCTTCGAAGGCGGCACGTTGCAGGTCACCCCGCGCGGCCTCACCGTGGCGGCGAGTGACGCGAGCAAGACCTACGGTGAGACGACAGACCTCGGCTACGAGATCACCGCCGGCGATCTGGTCAACGACGACAGCCTTTCGGGCGCGCTCGCCAGCGATGGCACGGCGGCCGCCGCCGGGGTCGACAGCTACGCGATCACGCAAGGCTCCCTCGCGAACGGCAACTACGCCATCACCTTCGAGGGCGGCACGCTGAAGGTCACTCCGCGCGGGATCACCGTGGCCGCGACCGACGCCAGCAAGACCTACGGCGAGACCACGGAGCTGGGCTACGAGGTCACCGAAGGCGATCTGGTCAACGACGACAGCCTTTCGGGCGCGCTCGCCAGCGATGGCACGGCGGCCGCCGCCGGGGTCGACAGCTACGCGATCACGCAAGGCTCGCTCGCCAACGGCAACTACGCCATCACCTTCGAGGGCGGCACGCTGAAGGTCACTCCGCGCGGGATCACCGTGGCCGCGACCGACGCCAGCAAGACCTACGGCGAGACCACGGAGCTGGGCTACGAGGTCACCGAAGGCGATCTGGTCAACGACGACAGCCTTTCGGGCGCGCTCGCCAGCGATGGCACGGCGGCCGCCGCCGGGGTCGACAGCTACGCGATCACGCAAGGCTCGCTCGCCAACGGCAACTACGCCATCACCTTCGAGGGCGGCACGCTGCAAGTGACCTCGCGCGGCATCACCGTCACCGCGACCGACACCAGCAAGACCTACGGTGAGACCACCGAGCTGGGCTACGAGATCACCGCCGGGGATCTGGTCAACGAGGACAGCCTCTCGGGCGAACTCGCCAGCGACGGCACGGCGGCGACGGCCGGTGTCGAGAGCTACGCGATCACGCAAGGCACGCTCGCCAACGGCAACTACGCCATCACCTTCGAGAACGGCACGCTGCAAGTGACCCCGCGCGGCATCACCGTGGCCGCGACCGACGCCAGCAAGACCTACGGCGAGACCACGGAGCTGGGCTACGAGATCACCGAAGGCGATCTGGTCAACGAGGACAGCCTCTCGGGCGAACTCGCCAGCGACGGCACGGCGGCGACGGCCGGTGTCGAGAGCTACGCGATCACGCAAGGCACGCTCGCCAACGGCAACTACGCCATCACCTTCGAGAACGGCACGCTGCAAGTGACCCCGCGCGGCATCACGGTGGCGGCGAGTGACGCCAGCAAGACCTATGGTGAGACCACGGATCTCGGCTACGAGATCACCGCCGGCGATCTGATCAACGACGACAGCCTCTCGGGCGAACTCGCCAGCGACGGCACGGCGGCGACCGCCGGGGTCGACAGCTACGTGATCACGCAAGGCGACCTCGCCAATGGCAACTACGCCATCACCTTCGAAGGCGGCACGCTCACGGTCACTCCGCGCGGCATCACCGTGGCAGCAACGGACGCCAACAAGACCTACGGCGAGACCACCGATCTCGGCTACGAGATCACCGAAGGTAATCTGGTGAACGAGGACAGCCTGTCGGGTGCGCTCGCCAGCGACGGCACGGCGGCCACCGCCGGGGTGGACAGCTACGCGATCACCCAGGGCAGCCTCGCCAATGGCAACTACGCCATCACCTTCGAGGGCGGCACTCTGCAAGTGACCCCGCGCGGCATCACCGTGGCCGCGAACGACGCGGCTATGACCGAGGGCGGGGCCGTTCCGGAGCTGACCTTCGAGATCGTGGATGGTGAATTGGTCAATGGCGATGCGCTCGCGGGCGCGCTGGCGACCCTCGCGGGACCGGAGAGCCAAGCGGGCGCCTACGATATTACCCAAGGCGCGCTTGCGAACCGCAACTACGACATCGCCTTCGAGAACGGGACGCTGACCATCGCAGCCCGTCCCGTGGATCCGGTGACCCCGCCGGCAACGCCCGAGGTCACGCCCGCGCCCGTCTCCGGCAAGCCGGCAGAGCTTCTGGCGCGTGTGCCGGAGACCGGCCCGACCGCGCCGGGCCGGCTCGCTCCGGCGGCGACGGGGGACGCGGCCTTTGCCGTGGCCGGCAATGGCGTCAACCTCGACGGCTACGTCTCCGGCGCGACCAACGGCGCCCAACAAGAAAACTGCGAGGACGGCACCGAGGCCGCCTGCGACGCGAACTGAGACCAGAAAGACCAGAACCGATGTCATCGAAACCGACCCGGCTGCCCCATCGCGCAGCCGCACTGAGACCCGCCGTTCTTCTCCTTGGCGCAGGCGTCGCGCTGACCGGCGGCTCCGCCCTCGCCCAGACGGCGGGCCAGCTCGCCGAGCCGAGCTATGCCCCGCCCGTGATCTCCGCGGAAGGCGGCGGGGTGGTCCTGCCCGCCGGCACCGGCGCGGCGGCCCCTGCGGGCGCCGAGAGCCTCTTCGTCACCCCCTCGGGCCTGCGCGTCGAGGGGGCGCTGCCGGGCGTCGAGGCCGAGACCGCGGCGATCGCGGAGCGGCTCACCAACCGTCGGGTCAGCGCCGCCGCGCTGTTTGCCGCCGCGTCCGAGCTTGAAGCGGCCTACGCCCGCGCCGGCTATGTTCTGGCCCGCGTCGTGCTGCCGCCGCAGACCGTGGCCGATGGCGCGCCGCTGACCCTGTCGGTGATCGACGGCCATGTCTCGGGCGTCGAGACCGAGGGGCTGCCGCCGCGCGCCGCCTCGCGCGTCACCGAGGTGCTGGCGCCGCTGGTGGGCCAGCGGCAGCTGACGCGGCACGAACTCGAACGCCGCCTGCTGCTGGCCGGGGATATCCCCGGACTCGAGCTCGGCACCACGCTGAAGGCCGGGGAACAGCTGGGCACCACCGTTCTCGTCGAGACCGGCACGGCCCGTCCCGTGACCGGGTTCTTCGCGCTCAACAACGAGCTGTCGGACGATCTCGGCACCACGGCCTTCAGCCTTGGCGCGGACCTGAACAACCTTTGGGGGCAGGGCGAGGTCGTCTACCTGCGGCTCGGCGGCTCCGCCGAGGGGCTCGACGACGATTTCTTCGGGTCCGATCCGTTGAACCGTCAGGTGGTCGCGGGCTTCACGGCGCCGCTCGGCATCGACGGGGTCTGGATCAACGGCGAGGTGGTCGACAGCCGCAACGAACCGGATCGCGACTCCGGCCTGACGCTGTCCGACGGGTTCCGGCGGACCTCGCTCGTGCTTGGCTGGACCGAGCTGCGCAGCCGGACCGCGAACCACACCTTCAGCCTCGGGTTCGACTGGGTCGAGACCTCGCAGGAGCTGCAATTCGGTGACCTCAAGGACGATTTCACCGAGGACCGGCTGCGCGTGCTGCGTCTGACCGCCGAGGGTGACCATGCGAGCCTCGCGGGGGGCCGGGTGCGTGGCACCGTCACCGCGTCTTTCGGTCTCGATGCGTTCGGGGCGCGCTCGGCGAGCGACACGCTGCCGCTGTCGCGGGACGGGGCGTCGCCGGACTTCACCACGCTCGCCGCGAGTGGATCCTACCGCCGCCTGTTCGCCGACGGGGACGTCGCTCTCCGGCTGTCGGGCAAGGCGCAGACCTCGTTCGGTGATGCGCTGCCGTCCTCCGAGATGATGGGGATCACAGGGGCGAACTGGCTGTCGGCCTTCGACACGGGCACGTTGACCGGCGATTCCGCCGCCGTGATCCGGGCCGAGATGTCGCTGCCGCGGACGTATCCCGGACCGATCCAGGCGGCGCCCTACGCTTTCGCGGCGGCCGGTGTGGCATGGCTCGAAGAGCCGACCGCGCAGGAAGAGGCGCGGGCGCAGGGCACGTCCTTCGGGATCGGCGCCGAGTTCGGCGCGAGCCTTGCCGACGCGATGTACCCGGGTGCGGACGCGAGTTTTCGCATCGAGTATGCCCGCGGCAATCTCGACGACGGAACCGGCTTTGACGACCGGCTCAACCTGAGCCTCGTGTCGCGGTTCTGATCCGTTTCACGCTCGGGCCGGTTTGTATCGGCCCGGGCGCGCGACAGGCTTGGTTTCGCTCCGGCGGGTGGTCGTGTTGCCAATTACCCCGCGCATTGAAACCGGGCTGCGGGCGCACCAGTGGGCCAGGTCTTGGACCGCGGCCCGAGGCTGCAGGCCCGCGCTGTACTTCTCAGAGCTTTTCGTGGGATGCCCGGCGGGCCGTGCTGTCAGTCGGTCTCCGAGGTGTCGGAGGCGGGCGTTCCCCCGGCCAAGGGTCTCGGCGCGCGGCTGGTCTCGGCGCTTGTGACCTTCAGGAGCAGAGCGACCAGCGTGTCGCGTTCGTCGGGGGCGAGTTCCCCCAGCATCGCGTCCTGCGCGCGTTGCACCAAGGGGCGGGCCTCGCGCAGAAGCGCCGCGCCTGCTTCGGTCAGGTTCAGGATCCGGGCCCGGCGGTCATTGGGGCTGACGCCGCGCTCGAGCAGCCCGCGGGCTTCGAGCCGGGCCACGACGCCGCCGATGGTGGGACGGTCGATGGCGACCAGCCCCGCCAGCGTCGCCTGCTCGATGCCGGGGTTTTCCCCGAGCATACAGAGCGCCGCGAACTGCATCGGCGTCAGATCGACGCCGGCGGCCTTGGTCTCGGCGGCGAAGGCCGAGACCGAGATCTGGTGCATCCGGCGGATCAGGTGGCCGGGCAGGTCATGGAGGTCGGTTGTCATGGGGCTCCGGAGCGGCTGCGAAGAGGGTTCGGCCACTATGCAACCCGGGGCCGCGGCGGGTAAAGACATATGCCTGCTTAACGCCTGCCTGACGCGGCTTTGCAGCGTGTGAGCTGTCCCGTGCGCCACGCCGGATCGTGCGTTGGTGCCGCCGGGCGGGCTCAGATCCCCAGCGTCTCGATGGCGGCGGTGACGGCGAGGCGGAAGATCTCTTCCGCGGGCGGTGGCGTGGCCTCCGGGCGGGTGACCAGCCCCACGGGCCCGATCGACATGGCGGTGTCGAAGGGCACGCGGGCCAGCCGGCCCTCCTGCACCTCCTTGGCGACCACCCCGGCGGAAATGATCCAGATCGCGTCCGAGTTCGGCACGTAGTTGCGGCCGAACGCGCCAGAGACCGTCTCGAGCCGCCGCGGCGGCACCCCCACGCCCTGAGCGATCAGAAGACGCTCGACCAGCGCCCGGATGGCTGCGCCCTCGGGCGGGTAGATCACCGGCCACTCGGCGATGCGGCGGATGTCCGGCGCCTCGAGCAGCGGGTGGCCGGGGCGCACGACGAAATCGAGATGCTCGTTGTAGAGCTGGGTGAAGGAGATCCCCTGCATCGTCTCGGGCGGCCCGAGCCGACCGAGCACCACGTCGATCTGGCCGCGGCGCAGCAGGTCGATCAGGTAGCCATGCGGGCCGTCAATGATGCGCAGCGTGACCTCCGGCGCGCGTTCGAGAAACGCGTGCGTGACCTGCGGCATCAGCCGCGCGGCGACGCTGGGCAGCGCGCCCACGGTAAAGGCGGTGCTGCCGCCGCGCCCGAGCTGCTCGATCTCGTCGAAGCCCTGTTGCAGCGTCACGAGGCTGCGCTCGGCGAAATGCAGGAAGACCTCGCCCTGCCGAGTCAGGGCGATGCCGGCGCGGCTGCGGGTCAGCAGCGGCGCACCGAGGATGTCCTCGAGCTCCTTCAGGGTCTTGGAAATCGCCGGCTGGGTGACGAACAGAGTTTCGGCGGCCCGCTTGAGGCTGCGCTGGCGCACGATCTCGACGAAGCTCTGAATGTGGCGGAACTTGATCCGGCGGTCGATCATGGCGTTACTTGCTGATTTGGTAAAGTTAAGCGGCCCTGATCTCATTTTACTTTCAAATCGCCGTATGTGAAGACTTGCGGCGAGGGGCAGGCCAGCCTTTTTCGCAAGGTGGCCTGCATATGGGAGCCAAAGACACGCCGCCGGCCCGGCCGGCCGCGTGCACCAGCAAGGAGAGCCACCGACATGCGCTGCCTGCACGTGAATGGGATCGATCTGCACTGGCGCGAAGACGGCGACCCCGAGGGGCGCCCGGTCGTGTTCGCCAATTCGCTCGGCACCGATCTGCGGCTCTGGGACGACCTGCTGCCATTGCTGCCCAAGGGGCTGCGGCTGATCCGCTTCGACCTACGCGGGCACGGGCTCAGCGGCTGCCCCGATGCGCCCTACGAGATGGACACGCTCGTCGCCGATGCCGAGGCGCTGATCGACGCGCTGGAGCTCGAGACGCCGGTGTTTGTCGGCCTTTCGATCGGCGGCATGATCGGGCAGGGGCTCGCGGCCAAGCGCCCCGGTCTGCTGCGCGCGCTGGTGCTGTCGAACACGGCGGCCAAGATGGGCGAGGCGGCCATGTGGGAGACCCGGATGCAGGCGATCCGCGAGGGCGGGCTGGACTCCATCGCAGAGGCGGTCATGCAGCGCTGGTTCGCGCCGGCCTTTCTGCAGAGCGATGCCCTGCCGGCGTGGCGCAACATGATGTGCCGCACCCCGCAGGAGGGCTATCTCGGCTGCTGCGCCGCCATCGCCGGCACGGATCTCTCAGACAGCACCGCGAGACTGGCGCTGCCGGTGCTTGGCATTGCCGGCGCCGATGACGGGGCTAGCCCGCCCGAGCTGGTCCGGGCCACGATCGACCTGATCGACGGCGCCCGCTTCGAGGTGATCGGCGGCACCGGCCATCTGCCCTGCGCCGAGAAGCCCGAGGCCTATGCAGAGATTCTCACCCGCTTTCTGAAGGAGATCGGACATGTCTGATCGTTACGACACCGGCATGTCGGTGCGGCGCAGCGTTCTGGGCGATGCCCATGTCGACCGCGCCGAAGCCGCCAAGACCGAGTACGACCTGCCGTTCCAGACCCTGATCACCGAGGGCGCCTGGGGCACGGTCTGGGCCTCGGACGGCATTGCCCGGCGCGAGCGCTCGATGCTGACGCTGGCGCTGCTCGCCGCGATGGGCAATTTCGAGGAGATCCCGATGCACGTCCGCGCCGCGACCCGCACCGGCGCCTCGCGCAGCGACATCATGGAGGCGTTCCAGCACGTGGCCGTCTATTGCGGCGTGCCCAAGGCGAACCACGCCATCAAACTTGCCAAGCAGACCTGGGCTGAACTCGATCAGGGAGAGGATTCATGAGCCAAGCGGAATTCTACCAGCGCGACCGCGAGCGCCATCCGGCGGCGCTGACGCCGGATTACAAGACCAGCGTCATGCGCAGCCCGCGTGCCGCGTTGATCTCGCTGCAGCAATCCGTCTCGGAGATCACCGGCCCGGTCTTCGGTCATAACGACATCGATCCGATCGACAATGACCTGATCCACAACTACGCCAAGGACGGCGAGAGCGCCATCGGCGAGCGGATCATCCTGCATGGCCGGGTGCTGGACGAGAACGGCCGCCCGGTGCCGAACACCCTCGTCGAGGCGTGGCAGGCCAACGCGGGCGGGCGCTACCGGCACAAGAAGGACAGCTACCTCGCGCCGATCGATCCGAATTTCGGCGGCTGCGGTCGCACGATGACCGATGAGAACGGCTTCTACTTCTTCCGCACCGTGAAGCCCGGCGCGTACCCGTGGCGCAACTGGGTGAACAACTGGCGCCCGGCGCATATTCACTTCTCGCTCTTCGGCACCAGCTTCAGCCAGCGCCTGATCACGCAATGCTATTTCGAGGGCGACCCGCTGATCGCCAAGTGCCCGATCGTGAAGACGATCCCGACACAGGACGGCATCGACAGCCTCATCGCGGCGCTCGACATGAACGCCACGGTGCCGCTCGACTCGATCGCCTACAAGTTCGACATCGTGCTGCGCGGTCGCCGCTCGACCCTGTTCGAGAACCGTCTGGAGGGGAACTGATCCCATGGTGCAGAAACTCGATTACCTGAAAGAGACCCCGTCGCAGACCGCCGGTCCTTACGTCCATATCGGCCTCGCGCCCGGTGCGGCGGGCTTCGACATCTACCGGCAGGAGCTTGGCCGTGACATCGCCGGCCCCAACGCCAAGGGCGAGCGCATCCGCGTCGAGGGCATCGTCATCGACGGCACCGGCAACCCGGTGAAGGACGTGCTGATCGAGACGTGGCAGGCGAATGCGGAGGGCGTCTATGCCCATCCCGAGAGCGCCGGCGAGGTCGAGGAGGGCTTTCGAGGCTGGGGCCGCGTCATCACCGATTTCGAGACCGGCGAATGGGGCTTCGACACCGTCAAGCCCGGCCCGGTGAAGGCGCGCAAGCCGCTCGGCACCGGCCCGCTGCACAAGCCGGCCCATGCCGGCGACGACTGGCTCGGCCGTGGCGACGCGGAGCAGGGCGACATGGCCCCGCATATCAACCTCTGGATCGTGGCGCGGGGCATCAATATCGGCCTCAACACGCGGCTTTATTTCGACGACGAGGCAGAGGCCAACGCCAAGGATCCGGTGCTGAACCTGATCGAGTGGCACAACCGCCGCCCGACCCTGATCGCCAAGCGCAGCGAGCGCGACGGCAAGGTGGTCTACCGCTTCGACATCCGCCTGCAGGGCGAGGGCGAGACCGTCTTCTTCGACATCTGAGACAGCTTACTTGAGGCGTCGCCTTCCCTGGCGGCGCCACCACCTTGAAAGGGACGACCATGGGGAAACCCTGTATCATCTGCGTTGCGATCACCGGATCGCTGCCGACCAAGGACAACAACCCGGCGGTGCCGATCACCGTCTCGGAACAGATCGAAAGCACGCAGGAGGCGTTCGAGGCGGGCGCCACCATCGCCCATTGCCACGTGCGCGACGACGAGGGCAAACCGACCTCGGATCCCGAGCGCTTCGGCAAGCTGCTCGAGGGGCTGAGGCAGCACTGCCCCGGCATGATCGTCCAGCTGTCGACCGGTGGCCGCTCCGGGGCCGGTCAGGCGAGGGGCGGTATGCTGCCGCTGAAGCCTGACATGGCCTCGCTGTCGGTGGGCTCGAACAACTTCCCGACCCGCGTTTACGAGAACCCGCCGGAGCTCGTCGAATGGCTCGCGTCGGAGATGGTCGCATACGGCGTGAAGCCCGAGATCGAGGCCTTTGACTTGAGCCACATCCTCAAGGCGCACGAGATGTGGCAGTCGGGCCAGATCGCGGCCCGCCCCTACGTGCAGTTCGTCATGGGCGTGAAGAACGCCATGCCGGTCGATCGCATGGTGTTCGACTACTACATCCAGACCGTGAAGCGGTTGTTCGGCGAAGAGGCCGCGTGGTGCGCCGCCGGCATCGGTCCGAACCAGATCGTGCTGAACGAGTGGGCGATCTCGCAGGGCGGCCATGCCCGCACCGGTCTCGAGGACAACGTCCGCATCGACCGCAACACGCTCGCCCCGTCCAACGCCGCGCTGGTCACCCGCGCCGCCGAGCTGTGCGACAAGTACGAGCGCCCGGTGGCCGACTGGCAGACTGCGCGCGAGATCCTCGGCCTGCCGCTGGTGGCCTGAGGACGGGGGATTGAAGCTGCGCGAGCGCCGGACCGTGGTTTGGCGCTCGGTGCTTCTAGCCGCTCGTTCGGTCCCGGCCTCATCCGAAGGACCTCGTACCGTGAGCGCGGATGTCGCCAAAGCGTCAGTCCGTGGGGACGGTGAGCGCGTAGGCGCACCCGGGCGAACGTGGCGCAGGACGAGGCCGAAGGCCATCGCGCCATCGCCGGCCCGCCCCCCGGGCTGGCGATCTGGGTGGGCCCGGCGCTAAGTGTCGAGGGTCTTCGGATTTGGCGCGGATAAACCGAGAGGTTCCTTGCAACGGATCGCAATCCCGCGGTTGGGCGCCCGCGCGGCGTCGCGCGTCAACCGACCGGATGCGCCAAAGCTACTCCGCCGGTCGCTCCCCCGAGACCCGCATCCTGTAGGCACTGGGCGTCTCGCCCATCCGCAGCCGGAAGCGCCGCGAGAAATAGGGCGGGTCGGCATAGCCCAGCCGGTAGCCGACCTCGGCCACGGGCAGACGGGTGAAGGCGATGAGGCGGCAGGCCTCGGTCATCACCGCGGTCTCGAGATAGGCCGTGAGGCTCATCCCCGCCGCTCCCCGCACCACCCGGTTCAGGTGGCCGGTGGTGACATGCAGCGCCGAGGCATACTCCCGCGCGCGCCAGCCCTCACCCAGATGCGCGGTGATCAGGGCGTCAAGCTGCTGCATCTGCGTGTTCGGCCCCCTCGGCGAGGCGCCCTTCGCGGTGTTCTCGGCGGCGAGAGCTGCCAGCAGCGCGTGGGTGAGCGCCACGAGCCGCTGGGCGCGAAAATTACCATTCGAGGTGTAGGCCTCCACGACCGAGGTCAGCAGGGCGTCCGCGCCGTCCGACAGCGCGCCGTGTTGCGTCGACCCGAGCCAGTCGCTCAGCGCGGGCGCCTGCGGCCCGAGGCGCGCGACCACCGGCGACGGCACCGACAGAACGGTTCCCTCGGTCCCGCGGGTGAAGGCGAAGCCATGCACGACCTGCGGCGGAATATAGAGGTATTGCCCCGGTTCGAGCCGCCTTTCCAGGCCGTCCAAAGTGACCTGCGCGGCGCCTGACGAGATCTGGAACACCTGCGCCATCTGGGTGTGCCTGTGCGGCGAGATCCTCCAGCCGTGTTGCCCGGCCCGGTCGAGAACCGCCTCGCAATGCACCACGTCGGGAAACGCCGTGGTTTCTCCGAAAAGGTTGAAGTTGGGGATGTGGGCAGGCTGACTCATGCACGATTAGTACCATTCAATGAGGGTCCCGTCCATTCGCGCGGCGCCGCGCGCAAGCTAAGCTCGGCCAATGGAAACGGGAGGATTCTGCGCATGACAACCCTGACGACCCAAGTCGCCATCATCGGCGGCGGCCCTTCGGGGCTGCTGCTGTCGCAACTGCTCAACAAGTCCGGTGTCGAGACCGTCGTCCTCGAACGCTCGACCCGCGACCACGTGCTGTCGCGCATCCGGGCAGGCATCCTCGAATGGGGCACCGTCGAGCTGCTGCGCGCCGCCGGGGTCGAGGCCCGCATGGGCAGGGAAGGCATCCCGCATGACGGCTGCTACCTGACCGACGACGAGCTGATGGTGCAT
Source organism: Salipiger bermudensis (assembly GCF_020171625.1). Taxonomy (GTDB): domain Bacteria; phylum Pseudomonadota; class Alphaproteobacteria; order Rhodobacterales; family Rhodobacteraceae; genus Salipiger; species Salipiger bermudensis_B. The sequence continues at coordinate 17,475 of NZ_JAIUZY010000005.1, read as the reverse complement.
ATCGATTTCAAGGCGCTCACCGGCAAGCAGGTCATGGTCTATGGCCAGACCGAGGTGACCGCCGATCTCTACAACGCGCAGGATGCCATGGGCACCAAGGTGCTGCACGAGGTCTCGGACGTGTCGATCCACGACCTCGACCAGTCCAGATCGCGGGTCGAGTTCACCCACGAGGGCAAGCGCAAGGTGCTGGAGTGTCTCTATGTCGCCGGCTGCGACGGCTTTCACGGCGTGTCGCGCAAGACCATCCCCGAGGAGAAGCGCCGCGAGTTCGAGCGGGTCTATCCCTTCGGCTGGCTGGGCATCCTGTCGAAAACCCCGCCGGTCCATGACGAGCTGATCTATTCGAACTCGAAGCACGGCTTCGCGCTGGCCTCGATGCGCAACGAGAACCTCGTGCGCTACTACGTGCAGGTGCCACTGTCGGACAAGGTCGAGGACTGGTCGGATCAGCGCTTCTGGGACGAGTTCAGCCGCCGCATCCCCTCGGAGGCGGCCAGCCGGCTGGTCACCGGCCCGTCGATCGAGAAATCCATCGCGCCGCTGCGCAGCTTCGTCTCCGAGCCGCTGCGCTGGGGCAACCTGTTCCTCGTGGGCGACTCGGCCCATATCGTGCCGCCAACCGGGGCCAAGGGCCTCAACCTCGCCGCGTCGGACGTGTTCTACCTTCACAGCGCACTGATCGAGGCGGTGACCGGCAAGGGCACCGGGGGCATCGACGATTATTCGTCGAAGGCGCTGGCGCGGATCTGGAAGGCCATGCGGTTCAGCTGGCAGATGACCACGATGCTGCACCGGTTCGACGGCGAGGATGCCTTTGCCGAGCAGATGCGCAAGGCCACGCTGGACCATCTCGCACATTCCGAGACCGCGCGGCGCGATCTGGCGGAGAACTATATCGGCCTGCCGTTCTGAGCGCTTGTCACACGTGAAATCAAACCCCGCCACGAGGAGGCTCGCGGCGGGGTTCGCGTTGCTCGGTGCAGGTGTCTGGGCGGCTTCTGCACGGGAACTGAGGGCGGGGAGCGTTGCCGCGCATCGGTCGTGCCGAGAGGGCACGTGCGTCATGAACCTGTTCCATCCCGTCGAAGGCGTGATGCCAGCATCCGGCTTTGAGGTCACTTGCTTCTGACGGGGCGAACCAAGGCATTCTGCGGTGAGTTCACGCGATCATGGCCCGTTGATGCGCGGGGGCGCGCGGGCCGACCCTCGGGATCAGCTGTCCGTCGCGGCTCCGAGCCGCGTCACCTTGCCCGCGATATCCTGCGCCACGGCCAGCGCCCGCCCCGTGGTCATCAGCATCTGCGGCAGCACCATCCATTCCAGCGTCCACGCGACGCCCGAGCGTTCCTGCTCGTGCAGCATGGCGTGGTGCATGGCGCTGACCTGGGTGGCGTTGTAGCGCGCCAGCGTGACCAGCAGCTCGGCGGCGACAGGGTTCTGCTTGTGCGGCATCGCCGACGACCCGCCGCCGCCCGAAAGCGCGATGTCCCCGATCCCCTGCTGTGCCATCAGCGCCACGTCGCCACCGATTTTGCCGAGCGTGCCGGTGACCAGCGACAGGAACGAGGCATAGCCCACGACGCCCTCGCGCATGGCGTGCCACGCCTTCTCCGTCGACGCGAGGCCAAGCTCCTGCGCCATGGCGGCGACCACGGCGTCGGCCTTGTCGCCAAGCGCCTTGCGGTCGCCAGAGGCGCCGCCGATCTGCACCCGCTCGACCTGCGGGCGCAGCGCGACAAGGCGCTCGCGATGCCCCGAAAGCGGCAGGCGCCACGCCAGAACACGGTCGCGCACGGTGATCTCGGTCGCGGCCTGCATCCGGGTGCGGCCCATCAGCGGAGCCTCCCCGAACCGCGCCTCGAGCTCGGCCAGAGCCGTGTCGAGCGCTGCAAGCCGGGTGTCGATCAAGGTGGACGCCTCGCGAAGCGTCAGCGCCAGCGCGGTATCGACGACATCCTGCGAGGTGGCGCCGCTGTGCACGGCCTCGGGCGGGGCGAGGGTCTTGAGCTGCTTCACCAGACGCGGAACAGGCACCCCGTCCTGCGCCATGCCGGCGGCGATGTCGGCGAAGTCGATCTCGGCGCTCGCGATAACGGTGGCGGCCTCGTTGGCCTTGTCACTGTCGAACAGGCCAGCCGCCCCGCAGGCCCGCGACCACGCGGCCTCGAAGGCCAGCATATGCGCCATCTGCCGCTCGGGCGAGAGCAGCGCGGCCATCTCGGGATCGTTGAACAGCCCCGAGAGCCAGGGATGGTCGAAAACGGCGCTGGTCATGGGCGTGCTCCTTGGTCGTCTCCGCCCCGGTTTACAGGTTTCCGGGGCGGATGACAGCGTGCACGGGACCGGAGGAGCGCGGTCAGCTTCTGGCGCGCACCGGTGAGGCCGGCGGCATCTGCGGCACGATCTCGGTCGTGGGGGTGCGCGTGCCGCGCTTGCGCCGTTCGGCCAGCCAGGCCACGCCGAGCATGATCGCCAGCCCGATGGGCAGGACGAGCCATGCCAGCGGCTGCGGATCGAGCATCGCGGCCATCAGCACCTGCAGCGTCAGCGAGGCCAGCGTGCCGACCGAGAACACCAGCAGCCCGTGCTTGCCCAGCAGGCGCAGCGGCGCGGCCACGGGCAGGCCGCTGAGCACGCGCACCTGCGGCAGGCAGGAGAGCACGTAGAACAGCGCCAGCGCGTGCAGCATCCGGGGCGCGGCGACGAAGGTCTTGTCATGCGAGACGAAATGGAAGGGTACGCCGGCGGCGCCGAGCTTGGCCATCTGGTGGTTGAGAAACGCACCAACCCCGGGGGCATAGCGCCACGCCAGAACCACCACCAGCCAGCCGAGCGCGAGGCAGAACAGCGTGCGCGACACCGGCACGAAGCGGGTGCCCTTGCGGGCGTGGATCCCGGTGAGCAGGCCCGCGACGAACAGGATCTGCCAGGCGAAGGGGTTGAAGAACCAGCCGCCCGGGTTGGGGTGGTTGGGCAGGTTCAGCCGCCAGAGCCCGGTGGCGAACCACAGCCCGACCGACAGCGCCGCCAGAAGCTTCGGGCGCTTCATCCCCAGCACCACGGCAAACGGGGTCGCCAGAAGCAGCACGCTGTAGGCGGGCAGGATGTTGACGTAGCCGATCTGATGCAGCAGCGCCGGAAGCGCCATGAGCGTCTCCTGCGGGCGTTCGAAGATGGCCCGCAGGTTGTTCTTCTCGAGCAGTTCGGGGAGCCCGAAGAACTCCGCGCCGGCTGCAAAGATGGCGATGGCCCAGAAGGTCAGCAGGATATGCGCGAGATATAGGGTCCATGCGCGCTTCCAGACCGGCTGGGCGGCGTCGAGGAACGGCTTGCGCGCGAACCCGCCGGAATAGGCCAGCCCCGCCGCGATGCCCGACATGATGAAGAACGCCTCGGCCGCATCCGAGAAGCCAAGGTTGCGGATGGTGAGATATTCGTAGGGATTGCCCGGCACGTGATCGACGAAGATCATCGCCAGCGCGAGGCCGCGGAAGGCATCGATGCGCGGGTCGCGCTCGCGCTTCGGCGCGGGAAGGACGGTTGCGTCAGGCTGCGACATCGGCGGGCACTCCGGCAGGGGGCGTGTCTGGGGAGTGCGGCGCGGGGGCGTTCTGGCGCATCAGCGCGCGGTAGCGGGCCACCACGGGGGCGGGCTTGGCCTCGTCCGGGACGCGAAACAGCGAGTGGGTCAGCGGGCGCGAAGTCATCGCGATCAGCAGCGGCGCGAGGATCATCGGCACGCAGACCGGCAGGATCCAGGGCACCAGATCGACGGACAGCATGTAGACCGCGGCAAGACCGACGATCCCGGTCGCCACGATCCAAGCGCTTGCCTTGAAGGACTCGCCTAGATGCAAAAGACCCTCGCCGCGGGCATTGGCGGGCCAGCCGCCGTCGCGCCCCATGAAGACCTGAATCACCGCGCGCAGCTGGTACATCATCATCACCGGCGCCATCAGCGAGCTGAGCAGGATCTCGAACACCAGCGACGCAAGCGCCTTGAGTGTGCCGCCGAAGCCGCGCACTCGACCGGTCGCTGCGGCGTCGATCAGGATCGCGAGCTTGGGCAGGATCAGCAGGCCCACGATGCCGATGGCCAGCGCGGTGATTTCCTTGGTGCGGTCGCTCGGGAACACCGGGAAGAGCTGGTTCGGGTCGGGAAAATAGTCGGGCGCGGGGGCCAGCACGGTCGCCGCGATGGAGACCAGCAGGAAGCTCGCCCACAGCACCGAGACGATGTAGGACAGGATCCCCTGGAAAAACACGAAGCGGCTCCACGGCGCGAGGCCCGGTGCCGTCAGAAGGCGGATGTGCTGGAGGTTGCCCTGGCACCAGCGGCGGTCGCGCTTGGCGTAGGAGAGCACGTTCTCGGGGCCTTCCTCGAAGGAGCCGCCGAGCGAGTGATCGACCCGGACGCTCCAGCCGGCGCGGGCCAGAAGCGCCGCCTCGACGTAATCGTGGCTGAGGATGTGGCCGCCGAAGGGCGGTTTGCCGCTCAGCTCGGGCAGGGCACAGCTTTCCGCGAAGGCGCGGACACGCACGATGGCGTTGTGGCCCCAGAAGGGCCCGGTGCTGCCCTGCATCCGCTCGAGCCCGCGGGTGAAGATCGGGCCGTGGAAGGCGGCTGCGAACTGCATGGCGCGGCCGAACAGGGAGTGCCCGCCAACGATGCGCGGCAGGGTCTGGAACAGGCCGAGTTTCGGGTCGGCCTGCATCTCGGCGATCATCGCGCGCAGCGTGTCGCCTTCCATCAGGCTGTCGGCATCGAGGATGACGGCAAATTCGTAGGCGCCGCCGGAACGACGGATGAAGTCCTCGATATTGCCTGCCTTGCGACCGCTGTTGTCGGTCCGGCGGCGGTAGAAGATGCGCCCGCCGCCGCTTTGGTCCGAGAGCAGCCTGTCGAAGGCCGCGACCTCTTCGGCTGCCGCGTCGGGGTTCTGCGTGTCCGACAGTACCGCGATGTCGAGCGTCAGCCCGGCCTCGATCGCGGAGGCGTGCATCGCCTGGATGCGGGTGAAGGTGGCCACCGCATCCTCGTTGCAGATCGGCACGAGCACGACCGTCGGCGGCTGTTGCCCGACGATCTGCGCCCGCTTTCGCGGGCGCGCGTGCGGGAGGCCCGTGAGAGCGAGCATCGCCCCCCAGGCCAGCCAGCCGGTGGTCACGAAGATGAGCAGGGTCCGCAGCCCGTCGAGCAGATCGAACCCGTTGGTGGCCCCGGCCTCGGCGATCAGCGCCGCCGCGAAGGACGCAAGCAAAAGCGCGCAGGAGACCGCGAGGGCTCGGACGCGAACGGTTCGGCCATCGGGGGCGGGGGCAGCTCTCTTCATCTTGTCAGTCCTCAGGCGCGCGAGCGCTTCCGGAACAGGCGCATCAGGGCGCTCTCGGAGGTCCGCGCCTCGGCTTCAAGCCGTTGGCGGGGCATCTCGAGCGGGGCCACCGGCGGTGCCCAGTCGGTTTCGGTGAAAGTGGTGGTGGTGGCAGCGGTGTCGCGCGCAATGCGCACATCGGTAGTTTCGATCATTGCTTGATCCATTGATACAACCATGTCTCAGTCAAAGTTCGGCCGTAGCCCCGAAGGGAAGCCTTCAGCTCAACCGCTGATTTGGGCTCGCCCTCTACGTCGATCACGAGCCGCCAGATGTCGGTCCCGCTAATGCGCGACAAGGAGGTCTGCGTGACAGACCCCTGTTGCACAGTGATTTCGGGTTCAACCACGGCGTCCGGGGAAAGGTTCCGCAACAACCCACCGGAGAAATCCACGACGAACTTGCGCTCGTCGGTTTCCTTCTCGACACCCGAGACACCGCCTTCGCCGCTGCGCGTGCGCACGACCTGGCCAAGCTCTTCGCCACGGTCTCCCGGCGGGTTCATGCCCCAGTGCAGGCGGTAGGAAAATTCCAGCGCGTCGCCGGCGCGGGCCGGGTCCTCCGGGACCCAGTAGGCGACGATGTTGTCGTTGGCCTCGAGCTCGGTCGGAATCTCGATCAGGCGCACGGTGCCCTTGCCCCAGTTGCCCAGCGGCTGAACCATCAGCGACGGGCGTTTCTCGTAATGCGCCTGCGCATCGAGATATTGGTCGAACTCGCGCTCGCGCTGCACGAGGCCGAAGGAGGTCGGGCTCTCGGCGCCGAGATAGGAGCTGGCAAGCCGCGACGGGTTCTTCAGCGGGCGATAGAAGGTGGTCTCGCCCACGTTCAGCACCATCGCGCTGCTGTCATGCACCGAGGAGCGGTAATCGTAGAATGCGCCCGGGTCGGCGCCGTCGAACAGGAACATCGAGGTCAACGGCGAGATGCCAAGCTGCGCCACGTCGTTGCGCATGTAGAGCCGCGCAGTGACGTCCATCGTGGTGGTTTCGCCCGGGGTGATGACAAAGCGGTACGCCCCGGTGACCGAGTTGCTTTCGAGCGCGGCATAGAGCGTCATGTGATCGGCGCCGGGCTGCGGGCGTTCAAGCCAGAACTCCGTGAAGCGCGGAAACTCCTCGCCATCCGGAAGGCCGGTGTTGATCGCCAGACCGCGGGCGCTGAGGCCATAGACGTTGTCGCGGCCAAGCGCGCGGAAATAGCTGGCGCCGAGGAAGGCGACGAGCTCGTCCCAAGTGTCGGCGCGGTTGAGCTGGTTGTGCAGACGGAAGCCGGCGACGCCGGGCATGTTGAGATCCTGCGGAACCTCGTCCTCGTAGGACGAGTAGTCGAAATCCTCGACGCCGAAGCCCATCGGCAGGGCCTGGCCGTCGACGACCTCGTGCATCACGATCGGCTCCTTGAAGAGCCACCCGAGATGGAAGGCGTGCAGGCGGAACCGCGAGGCTTCGTCGTCGCCCCAGCGGGCGTGGTCCTTGTCGAACCGGATGCGCTGATAGGCGTCGTAGCCGAGCTCGGCCAGGAAGCCCTGCACCTGCGCGGGGCTGGCGGGGTCCGTCTGGCTGGCCTGTTGCATCCGCTCGGACAGGAGATCGAAGGAGAAGGTCTCGCCTGCCGGCGCGGGCTGCTCGGGCGCGGTGGCGTCCTGCGCGAAGGCCGCGGGCGCCAGAAGGGCTGCGGGCATGACGCTACACAGCGCGCGGATCATGGTCCGGCGGGTGAGGGAGGGGTGGCTGTGATCACGAGGGGTCCGGCGTTTCGGGTCGGGCTTTGTCTGTGAGGGCATCTGTCTTTCCATGTCGTTGATCACAAATTAAAGTCCGCTCTCCCGGGAAGACCATCCTTCGCTTTCGCCATGCGCGTGCCCTTGCCGATGGGGCGCGAAACTGCGCCGGCAACCCGGAGCGAACGCGTCACATGACATACTGGTTCCGGCAAAAACATGCGCAAGCGACCAAAATGTTCGGGGAAACGGCGGATGGGCGGAAACTTGCACAACCTCACCGCGAGCTTTGCTTAAACGCCATGATATTCAGCGATTTAAGGGGAGAGTGCCGGATGTTTGCTCCGGTTTGAATCCAGCGCGTTGCGGCGCCCATATAACAGGCTGTCAGCAAGGGTAGGGATGGTCATAGCAGCGCCAGGCACCTCTTCAACGCGACCGCAGCTCCTGCCTGAGAATCAGCACATAGCCGCTCAGCACCAATACGCCGAGTGCAAACCAAGTCAATGCGTAGCTGAGATGGCTGTTTCGGAACGACACGACGGTCTGACCGCCGCGCGGCCAGCCCTCGGAGCCGGTCTTCTCGGCATCGACGAAATACGGCGCCGCGCGCTCGAAGCCCTTCGCCTCGGTGATCGAGCCGATATCGCGCCTATACCACATTTGCGCGTCAGGGTTGTTGTCGCGCGAGAACAGCCAGCCTTTGTCTTCCGACATACGCAAAAGGCCCGTCACGGTGGTCTTTCCCTCGACACGGGCGAAGTCGCCGGACTGTGCGCGCTCGAGCGGGACGACGCCGCGGTTGACCATCACGATGGTGCCGTCGTCGCGTTCCAGAGGGGTCAGCACGTAGTCCGCGGGGCCGTAATCCGAGGGGGTGTAGATCATCACCTCCTCGTCGTTGAGGAAGCGCCCGGTCAGGGTAACGCGGGTGTACTCGTCGTCCTCGGCGGTGATCGCGGGCCACGCCTCGGGGCCGGGGGCCGGAACCGGGTCTGCATGGATGCGGCTGTCGACGCGCTCGATCAGCTCGAGCTTCCAGTGCAGGCGCTTGACCTGCCAGATCCCGAGGCTGGTGAAGCCGGCGATGCCGATTGCGGCGATCAGCGTGACGATGATCAGGCGCGGCCAGCGGATGGTGCGGGACATCCGGTATCCTCCAAAAAGCAGTCAGGGCCCCGCGGGGCCCTGACGGTTGGGTCTGGATATAGGGTCAGCCCTGCTGGGACTGAAGGCTCTTCATCTGCTCGATGTGTTGTTCCATCTCGTGCATCGGCATCATGTTCTCGTTCATGTTGTGCATGACCCAGAGAGAGCCGGCGAGCACGATGACCAGAATGACGACCGCGAAGATGGCGGCAAAGAAATTCCAGCCTTCCTCGCTCGAGCGCTTGAGGTGCAGGAAGTACACGAGGTGCACGATGATCTGCACCGCGCCCAGCCCCATGATGATTCCGACGAGGGTGGAGCGTGCCATCTCGACCTCGGCCATGACGAGGTAGAACGGGATGATGGTCAGGATCGCGGCGAGCGCGAAGCCGATCATCAGCTGGCCCATGGTGCCGTGGTCGTGTGCGTGGTGGGTATCGGCGGACATCAGATCAACCTCACGAGATAGACGAAGGAGAACACCCCGATCCAGACGAGATCGAGGAAGTGCCAGAACATCGACAGCGTGCCCAGACGCTGCATGTTCGGGCCGATCAGACCGTGCATCCTGATCTGCACCATCAGGGTGATCAGCCAGATCAGGCCGCCCGTCACGTGCAGGCCGTGGGTGCCCACGAGCGCGAAGAAGGACGACAGGAACGCCGACCGGTCTGGCCCGGCTCCGAGATGGATCAGGTGGTTGAACTCGTAGATCTCCATCCCGATGAAGCCGGCACCGAACAGCGCCGTCACCGCCAGCCACATCAGCGTGCCGTTGGTGTCGGCCTTGCCGGCGCGCAGCATGGCAAGGCCGAAGGTCACCGACGAAAACAGCAGCAGCGCGGTCTCGACCGCGATGAAGCCGGGCTCGAACAGGTCCTTGGGGACGGGCCCGCCGGCATAGCTGCCGCCGAGCACCGCGTAGGTGGCGAAGAGCGCGCCGAAGATGACGCAGTCGCTCATCAGGTAGATCCAGAACCCCACCGGGGTGGGGCTGGAATGGGCGTGGGGGTCCTCGTGAGGCCGGGCCTCACGTGCATGATGCATCGGACGGTCGGCCAAGGGCTCGACGATGGATTGCTCTTCCGCGGGGGTCGCAGTGCTCATACGAGAGCTCCTTTCGCCTCGGTCTGGCGCACTTCATCCGCCGGGATGTAGTAGTCGCGGTTGTAGTTGAAGGTGTGGGCGATGCCGACGGCCAGCATGGCGACGAAGGTCGCGATGGCCAGCCACCAGATGTACCAGACCATGGCAAAGCCGAAGATCAGCGCCAGCCCCGAGATGATCACACCGGACGCGGTGCCCATGGGCATGTGGATCGGCTGGTAGTCGGTCGAGAACTCGTAGTTCTCCTTCTTCATCTGCCAGAACGCCTCGCGCCCGACCACGCTCACATCCTCGGGGAAGTTGTACGGCGCCGGCGGCGACTGGGTCGCCCATTCCAGCGTGCGCGCATCCCAGGGGTCGCTGCCGCAGGCGAGGCGCTTGCGGTCGCGGATCGAGACGTAGAAGTTCATGAAGTTGCACAGGATGCCGGCGAGGATCAGCAGCGCGCCGATGGCGGCGACGATGAAGTAGGGCTGCCAGCCTGCATCGGGATACATGTTCATGCGGCGGGTGACGCCCATCAGGCCAAGCGCGTAGAGCGGCATGAAGGCGACGTAGAAACCCACGAACCACAGCCAGAATGCGCGCTTGCCCCAGACTTCGTCCAGCTTGAAGCCGAAGGCCTTGGGCCACCAGTAGGTGACGCCCGCGAACACCGCGAACACCACGCCGCCGATGATGACGTTGTGGAAGTGCGCGATCAGGAACAGCGTGTTGTGCAGCTGGAAGTCGACCGGGGGCACCGCCAGCATCACGCCGGTCATGCCGCCGATGGTGAAGGTCACAAGGAAACCGATGGTCCAGAGCATCGGCACCTCGAGCCGCACGCGGCCCTTGTACATGGTGAACAGCCAGTTGAAGATCTTCACGCCGGTCGGCACCGCGATGATCATCGTGGTGATGCCGAAGAACGTGTTGACGTCTGCTCCGGAGCCCATGGTGAAGAAGTGGTGCAGCCAGACGACGAAGCTCAGCACCATGATGCAGCCTGTGGCCCAGACCATGGTGCGGTAGCCGAAGATCGGCTTGCGCGAAAAGGTCGAGACGATCTCGGAGATGATGCCGAAGCAGGGGATGATGAGGATGTAGACCTCGGGGTGACCCCAGATCCAGATCAGGTTCACATACATCATGGCGTTGCCGCCGAAGTCGTTGGTGAAGAACCGGAAGTCCATGTAGCGGTCGAGCGTCAGCAGCGCGAGCGTGGCGGTCAGCACCGGGAAGGCGGCGACGATCAGCACGTTGGTGATCAGCGCGGTCCAGGTGAAGATCGGCATGTCCATGAGCTTCATGCCCGGCGCGCGCATCTTGACGATCGTGGCGATCATGTTGATGCCCGACAGCGTCGTGCCGACGCCGGCGATCTGCAGCGCCCAGAGATAGTAATCCATCCCCGGCCCGGTGCTGTAGTTCGCCCCCGAAAGTGGCGGGAAGGCCAGCCAGCCGACACGGGCGAACTCGCCCACGAACAGCGAGATGTTGACCAGCAGGGCGCCGGCGACGGTCATCCAGAACGAGAAGTTGTTGAGGAACGGGAAGGCCACGTCGCGGGCGCCGATCTGCAGCGGCATCACGTAGTTCATGAAGCCGGTGACGAAGGCCATCGCCACGAAGAAGATCATGATCACGCCGTGGGCGGTGAAGACCTGATCGTAGTGGTGCGGGGGCAGCCAGCCCTCGCTGCCGCCGGCGGCCATCGCCTGCTGGCCGCGCATCATCAGCGCATCGGCAAAGCCGCGCACCATCATGACGAAAGCGAGCACCATGTACATGATGCCGATCTTCTTGTGGTCCACCGTGGTGACCCAGTTCTTCCAGAACGGCACCCAGAGGCGGAAATAGGTCATCAGCGCGAAGACCAGCAGGCCACCGAGGGCAACGCCGGCGAAGGTGCCGATGAGGATGGGCTCGTGGATCGGGATCCAGTCGAGCGTCAGCCGACCGAAGATCGGCGAAAAGGTTTCAGCCGGTTGGAGGTGCTCAGATGCCATTGATTTCTTTCTCCGTCTGAGTGCCGAACGGGCTGCAGAGCGCGTTGGGGTCCATTGCCAGAACGTAGGCGAGGCCATTGGGCGCCTCGCTGTCGTTCAGCGCCTCGTGGTCGGTGCCATGCCCGGTGCCGTGGCCGCTGCCATGGCTTTCCAGCGGGGGCAGCTCGATGCGGTTGCCGAAGCCGTCGATGGTGCGGCCGCGGTCGTAGCTGTAGGCCGCCGCATCTCCGATGCCCTCGAGGCCGCCGCCGCCATTTTGGTCCACCATCATCATGTGGCCCATGCAGACCTTGTCCTCTTCCACGCACATCTCGACGATGCGGCCGAAGAGGCCGTCTTCCACCGAACCGTAGTGGCGCACCGGCTCGTTCATGCTGGGCTCTTCGAGGGCGAGATAGGTTTCGCGGGTCAGCGGCCCGGCCTCGGCGCGGATGCCCTCGACCCAGGCGTCGAACTCTTCATCGCTCGTGGCGGTGGTGTCGAACACCATGCCGGCAAAGCCGGGGCCCGAGTAATGCGCGCTGCGGCCCGGGTAGACGCCTTCCTCATCGGCGATGAGGTGCAGCTTCGTCTCCATGCCGGCCATCGAGTAGACCATGCCGCCGAGCGCCGGGATCGACAGCGTGTTCATCACCGTCGAGGAGCTCAGGCTGAAATTGATCGGACGGCCCGCGGGCACGACCAGTTCGTTGACCGAGGCGATGCCCTGCTCGGGGTAGATGAACAGCCATTTCCAGTCGAGCGACACCGCCTGAACCTCGACCGGCGCACCGGCCTCGAGATGGTCGAGCGGGCGGTAGGGGTCGAGCCGGTGGGTGTAGACGTAGGTGTAATAGCCAAGCGCCACGATGATCAGGATCGGAACACCCCAGACCACCGCCTCGAGCTTGTTGGAGTGCTCGAACTCGGGATCGTAGTCGGAGGTGTCTTCACGGTCGGCGCGATACCTCAGCGGGAAGTAGACCGACATGAACAGCACGGGGAGGATGACGATCAGCATGAGCAGGACCGAGATGATCAGCAGGTCGCGCTGCTGATCTCCGACCCAGCCTGCCGGTGACAGGACATCGTACTGGCAGCCGGAAAGCGCGACAGCGCCTGCCGCGGCCAGCAGCAGATTTCGGGTTCTATACAAGACTGTGCCTCTTCTTCGGGACCGATCCTGGGGCATCTTGGGGAGAGGGCCGCAGGCCGGCGCGATGTTTGCAGGGCGCGATTTAAGGCCGTCTTTGCGCGCGGTCAGTGCGACGCATGGCCGCGACAGGGGGCGAAACGGCCAGTCTTCACAGGGATTTGAGAATTGATAACCGCGCCGTGCATCATTTCTGCGCAGAAGATGACAGAGTGACGCACCTTTTCCGATGAACCATCCGCCCCGGCTGCAACCAAGGGTTCCGCGGGCGGCTTGAGCGACTCACGTGGAACCTTGACGGGCCGCGCCGGGGCGATCCCGCCGGCCTGCGCGGGGGCTGCATTGTGCGGCCGCGGTCCGACCCTATATCCTCACCGTATCAGCCCTGTCGGAAACAGAGAGGTCCGGGTCCGTGGGATATTTCAAGACTGCCGTTCTGATGGCCGCGATGACGGCGCTGTTCATGGGGCTTGGCTACCTGCTGGGCGGGTCGACCGGCATGGTGATCGCGCTGGTCGTGGCCGGTGCGATGAACGCCTTCAGCTGGTGGTCGTCCGACAAGATGGTGCTGAAGATGCACAACGCGCGGCCCGTCAGCGGCAATGACCGCTCGGGGCTGGTGCAACTGACCGCCGATCTGGCGCGCAATGCCGATCTGCCGGTGCCGGCGGTCTACGTGATCGATACGCCGCAGCCCAACGCCTTTGCCACCGGGCGCAACCCGCAGAACGCCGCCGTGGCCGTGACCACCGGCCTGATGCAGCGGCTCTCGCGCGAGGAGCTGGCAGGGGTGATCGCGCACGAGCTGGCGCATATCAAGAACCACGACACCACCATCATGACGGTCACGGCGACCTTCGCCGGTGCGATCTCGATGCTGGCCAACTTCGCGCTGTTCTTCGGCGGGCGGCGCGAGAACGGGCTGGGCATCATCGGGACGATCGCGATGATGATCCTCGCCCCCATCGCCGCGGCCTTGGTGCAGATGGCGATCAGCCGGACTCGGGAATACGCCGCCGACAAGGCCGGCGCGCAGATCTGCGGTGATCCGATGTGGCTGGCCTCGGCGCTGCAGCAGATCCAGTCCGCCGCATCGCGCATCGACAACGATGCCGCCGAGCGCAACCCGGCCACGGCGCACATGTTCATCATCAACCCGCTGCACGCCCACAAGCGCGACAACCTCTTCGCCACCCACCCGGCGACCGAGAACCGCATCGCCGCGCTACGCCAGCTGGCTTCCGAGATGGGCAGCGGCAGCGCCCGCGTGCCCGAACCGCCGCGCGGGCCGTCCTCGTCCGCTCCGTGGGGAGATGACACGCGCCAGCCGCCGCGCGACCGCTCTGGCCCCTGGGGCTGAGCCGAAGGTGGGTCAGCAGCACTCGTCGCGGTAGCGGCGGGCTTCGCCGAGCGAGGTGCGCCGCCGCAACCCGCGCGAGATCCGGTCGACCGCCGCGGTGAGCAGCCCGGTGGCGATCAGCAGAACCAGCGCCCGGTCGAGCCGCAACTCCGCCAGCGCGCTGTCGATGTAGAAGCCCAGCGTGGCGATCCCCAGAAGCCCCATCACCGCCGTCTCGCGCAGGATGATCTCCCAACGGTAGAGGCACAGCGCGATGAACGGTCCCGAGAGCCTCGGCGCCAGTTCCCAGCCCCAGAGCGTCAGCCCGCGCGGCGCGTCGCGGCGCAGGCCGGGCAGGATCTCCTCGCCTTCGCGGCCCAGGAGATGCGCGATGATGGCGCCGTTGTGCAGCGCCAGCGCGAGGATCGCGGGCAGCATCGACGGCCCGAACACCTGCAGGAAGAGGTAGGCCAGCATGTATTCCGGGAAGCTGCGCAGGATCACCAGCCCGAGATGCCCGACCATGCGCCCGAACCGCGAGGTCACCCGCGGCACGATCAGCCCGAACCCCGCGAAGGCCAGCGCCCCGGTCAGCGCCAGCGCGATCTGCGCCACCAAGACCGTCGCGAGGATGCCGGGCAGCGCCTCACTGACCAGCAGCGGCCTCAGCCAGTCCCAGAGCGCCGCGCCGTCCCAGCCGTCGCGCAGCGGGGCGGGGACGATATCCTGCGTGAGAAAGCGCATCAGCGCGCCCGAGCCCATCGGCGGGCTCTGGATCAGCGACAGGGTGACGACCGAGGCCAGCAGCCAGAGCGGCGCCAGAACCGGGCGCATCCAAAGCCGGATCGAGGCGATCAGCACCACGTAGCAGATCATGATCGCCGAGGCCGCGGCGTAATCGCCCAGCCGGAAGAAGCTGTCGAGCTGGAAGCCCAGCGTCGGCAGCCCGACAAAGCCCAGAACCGCGCTTGCCCGCATCCCGCATTCCAGACGGTAGAGCGTATAGTGCTTCATCACCGCGAGCGCGAGCGGCGCCCGGGCATAGAGAAACCGCGACAGCGCGTCGGTGCCCTTGGGCAGAACCTGCGCCGGGCGCGGATCGGCCTCGTCGAGCTGCTCGGAGAACACCTTGGCGAAGATCCCGGCATAGGGCAGGGCGATGGCCAGAACGCCGGTCATCGGCGCAATGCCCATGACCTGCATCAGCATCAACGCCCAGAACAGCTCGTGCACCGAGCGCAGAGCGATGCAGAGCCAGCGCACGCCCCTCAGGTGATAGAACGGCGCCAGCGCCAGCCCGGCCGACGCACCCGCCGCGACCCCCGCCACGGCAAAGGCGATGGTCAGCCAGATGGCGCGGCCGATCTGCTCCAAGGCGCTGAAATCGGGGCGGATGAAGCCCGAAGCCATCCGCGCCAGCGCTGCGCCGGCGTCGTGGCTGCCGAGGCTCAGGTCGGCAAAGGGCAGCGCCAGCAGCGCCAGCGCGAGGAACAGCGTCAGGACCCGGGGCCGGGTCCAGCGCTCAGCCTGCGTAGAGCGCGGCAATCTCGGCATCACTCAGATCCCCGGGGGCAGCGTCGAACAGGATGGCGCCGCGACGGATGCCGACGAGGCGGGTGGCAAAGCGCCGGGCAAGGCCGACATCGTGCAGCGCCAGCATCAAAGTGGGAAAGCGGCGGCTTGCCTGCTCGAGCAGCACGCCGGCCTGGGTCTCGTCCACCGCCGAAACCGGCTCGTCACCGATCAGCACGCGGCCGCCGCGCCACCACGCCCGGGCCAGCGCCACGCGCTGCTTCTGTCCGCCGGACAGGCCGTGCACCGGGCGGTCGATCTCGGGACCGAGCCCCACCGCCTCCAGCACCTCGGCCACGCCGGCGCGATCCCGCGCCCGGACGCGCAGCAGGTTGGTGAGGTTGTAGAGCGCCCCGTGGTCGTCGAGGCGCCCCATCAGCACGTTGCGCAGCACCGAGAGCTGCGGCACCAGCGCGTGATCCTGCGGCACGAGCGCCACGCGATGCGCAGGCACCAGCCGGTCGTGCACCGCGTTCAGCAGCGTGGACTTGCCCGCGCCGCTGCGGCCGAGCAGCACCACGCGCTCGCCCTCGGCCAGGGCGAAGCTGACCTCGGAGAGCACCGCGGTCCGCCCGTAGCCGAGCGTCTCGTTGTCGAGGACCGTCAGGCTCATTCGATCAGGCCAAGCTCCTTGGCGGTGTCCTCGATCGGCTGGAAGTCCTCGTTGGCGGCGGGGATGAAGGCCTCGCGCGGGAAGGCGGCCAGCAGCTCGGGATCGTCCATGCCGATCAGCGCCGCCTGCACCTTGTCGGCAAAGCCCTCGCCGAAGCGCGCATCGACATCGCCGCGGATCGTCCAGTTGTAGTCGGGGTAGGGCGGGGTCTGCCAGATCACCTTGGCGGTCTCGACCTC
Source organism: Salipiger bermudensis (assembly GCF_020171625.1). Taxonomy (GTDB): domain Bacteria; phylum Pseudomonadota; class Alphaproteobacteria; order Rhodobacterales; family Rhodobacteraceae; genus Salipiger; species Salipiger bermudensis_B. Next base: position 1,235 of record NZ_JAIUZY010000005.1, on the reverse strand, counting down.
GGGGGCGCCCTCTTCGACGGCCTTGTCGTAGACGGCGAAGTTCAGCGCGCCCACCTGCCAGGCGCCGGAGGCCACGAGCCGCAGGGTCTGAGAGTGGTCGCCGGAAAAGCCCACGCGATCGAAGAACGCCTCGGGCGCCTCGCCGGTCTCCTGACGGATCCAGTATTCCGGCATCAGCCGCCCGGAGGTCGAGGTCTTGGCGCCGAAGGTGAAGGACATGCCCTGCGCCTCTTCGGGGAAGCTCTCCGAGGGCTCGAGCCCGGTCTCGGTATTGGCGATGAAGTAGCTCACGAAGATCGGGTCTTCCTTGCCCTGCGCGATGGCGCGGGCCTCGGGCACGGCGAGGCGCGCCTGCACACCGGTCAGACCGCCGAACCACGCAAGCTGGATCTGGTCGTTGCGGAAGGCGGTGACCGAGGCAGCATAGCTCTTCACGGGCACGAACTGCACGTCGACGCCAAGCTCGCCCTCGAGATAGTCGGCCACCTTGGAGAAGCGCTCGACCAGCCGGGTCTCGTCCTCGTCGGGAATGGCGGAGAAATACAGGGTCTGCGCGGAGGCCCCCAGCGCGGTGGTCAGGGACAGCGCGAGGGCGAGGGAGGCGGTACGGATCATCGAACGGGTTCCGGATGCTGGTTTCGGGAGTGGCCGCAGGGCCTGACGGTTGCCTGCGAGTTTTCCCGGCCAAATGCAAGCGACGCGGTCGCCGTGGGCCTTTATCGCGCGGCGCGCCGGGGGGGATTTCGAAGGACGCTGTAGGCCTCTTTCCGGTCCGCCAGCGGGAGGCGTTCAGAGGCGGTCCGAATGAGCCCTATATATACTGTGTCACCGCGTGGGCTCTGAGAGCGCTTCGAGGCGATGGGGTGGGCGAGGTTTTCAGCGCCAGCCGACTCGTTTTCCGCTGCGCCGAGAAAATCCGTCCGTTGTGAGCGCGAGTCAGTAGGGTCGCAGGGGCAGTGACTCGCGGCGGCGACTCGAAACGAGTCGGGTGCCTTTGTGGTCCGAACTGTTAGCGACCCCAACATGTAGTCTCGACCGGCCGCGAAGGGCCCGACGAGCCGACTCTGTGTGGTTTGGCTGCCCCTGGGGCAGGTGGTTTGGTGGGGGTGAGGGGTGAGAAAAATCATCACCTAAGTCTCTGATATCGTTCTTTATTCCACTTGGTTCCGGAAAATCATGACGTTTTCTTAAAAAAGGGGTTGCGGGTATCGGGGGGTATCCGTAAAAGCCCCTTC
>NZ_JAIUZY010000004.1 GCF_020171625.1 Salipiger bermudensis | reverse complement strand
GTCTCGCCCGAGAGCTTCTTCAACCTGCTGAAGCGAGAGCGGGTCAGGCGACGGACCTACCGAACACGCGAAGAGGCCAGGCAGGATGTGTTCGACTACATCGAGATGTTCTACAACCCGAAGCGCAAACACGCCCGGAACGGAATGCTGTCGCCGGTCGACTTCGAGCGGCAGCAAAAACTGAGATACGAAGGCGTCTAAGAAACGCGGGGCTATTCACTTGCGGTTTGCCCTGAGCATTTTGGTTTCCTTGGAATAGCTAAGAGGTTCAAAGGGGCGGAGGGACAGACTAAACGCTCGGGGGCGATGATGAACTTGCTTCGCAAGGGTGTATCGACCCAGTGAAAACCTGCTCATGCTACAAGGGAGAACGTAGCCATGAGTAAGACGATAGACGACAGCATCAAGCGGTGGACGGCGAAGCGTACGACGGCGCTCGTCATCGAGATCATCCAAGGCAAGACGACCGTGTCGGAGGCCTGCCGGTCTTTTGACCTGACGCCCTCAGAGATCGAGGGCTGGGTCGAGGATGCCAAGCGCGGCATGGAGAACTCGCTGCGCGCCAACCCGCTCGACATCCGCGAGCAATACGAGAAGCAGCTCCGGGACCTGCAGGAAGCCTATGGAAAGGCGATGCTGGAGCTGCGGGCGCGAAAAAAGCTGCAGGCCCTGCTGGATGCGCAGGACGGGAATTGATCCGTCGCATCCAGCAGGGCCTCATTGCCGAGGGCATCGTTGTGTCGGTCGCCAAGCTGCGTGCCTGGTTCGGCATCCCGAGGGGGACGGTCCCACAAGCCGGTGAAGGCTGCGCCTAAGGTCGAGGCCCGCTTTTGCGAGCCGATCAAGACGCTGATCGAGGAAGAGCCGTCCTTTGGCTATCGGACCGGGGCTTGGCTCTTGGGGTTCAACAAGAACACCGTGCAGCGGATCTTCCTGATCAAGGGCTGGCCCCTCTCGGCAGCATGCTGCGCATGCGCCCGCCGGGCGACGGGTGCGCAAGCGTGCCGTGGGCATGCGGCCCCGTATCCAGGCCTTGCCGTCGGTCGCGGCTGCGCCGAACGAGCGCTGGTCGACGGATCTCGCCCGTATCTGGACGGGCAAGGACGGCTGGGCTTCCTTGGCATTGGTGATCGACTGCCACACCCGCGAGTTGCTGGGCTGGCACCTGTCGAAGTCCGGCAAAGCCACGACCGCCAGCGCCGCCCTCGAGCATGCGCTGATCGCCAGGTTCGGCACTTTGGGCAAGGTCGAGAAAGAGTTCTTGTTGAGGTCGGACAACGGTCTGGTCTTCACCAGCCTCCACTTCACCAAGATCGCCCGCAGTTACGGCCTGAAGCAGGAGTTCATCCCCCCACACTGTCCCCAGCAGAACGGCATGGTCGAATGCTTCGTCCGGACGCTGAAGGAGCAATGCGGGCATCGCCACCGTTTTGAGACCATCCAGCACGCGATGCGCCTCATCGGTGACTGGATCAGCTTCTATAACAACCGCCGCGCTCATCAGGCGCTTGCCATGCGCACGCCTGCCGAGGCATTCACATTAGCAGCTTAACCTGAGCAGATTCAGATGGATCGATACGCCGCTGCGGGGTGACAGTACGTGGCGCTTCCGTGACGAACCTGTCCCATCGGGCTTCCTCCCATTCCTTCGACAGGATCACACCATCAAACCGTGGGATCAAACACCTGGTTTCCCAGACACCTCAGCTCGGCGCCCGGAACCGTGCGCAACCCTTGAACGGAGAGGGCGTCGGGAGAGGCCCCGAGCCCAGTCAGGCGCACACTGCGATCATGGCGGTTAAAGCCGGAACGCGCGGCGTGCCAGATCGCCGGTCAGAAGGGGGAGGACCTCGAAGGCTTCGTCCTCCTCCAGTCGGTGCGTCGTCACCAGCCCCGCGAGGAACGCGCAATCCACCCGTCGTGCCACGTCGTGCCGCGCGGGGATAGAGCACAGCGCCCGCGTGTCGTCGTTGAAGCCGGCGAGGTTGTGGAACCCGGCGGTTTCGGTGGCGATCTGGCGGAAACGGGTCATGCCCTCGTAGCTGTCTTGGAACCACCAGGGCGGCCCGAGCAGCAGGCAGGGCCAGACCCCCGCCAGCGGCGCAAGCTCGCGCGAATAGGTGGACTCGTCGAGCGTGTAGAGGATGATCTGAAGCCCCGGCGTCAGGCCCACGGCGTTGAGCATCGGCCGCAGCGCCTCGGTGAAGCTGACGGGGATGGGAATGTCGAAGCCACGGTCGGTGCCGTAGCGCGCCCGCACGGCGTCGGAATGGCTCCGCGACGAGCCTGAATGGATTTGCATCACGAGGCCGTCCTCGGCGGACATCCGGGCCATCTCGGTCAGCATCTGGGCGCGGAACAGCTCGGCATCGCCGGGCGCGGCGCGCCCCGCGCGGAGCCGGTCATAGAGCGCCTCGGCCTCGGCCCGCGGCAGATCGGCGGTGCGCGGCGTCGCGTGGCCGTGGTCGGTCGCTGTCGCGCCCATCTCTGCAAAGAACGCCCGGCGCGCACGATGCGCGTCGAGATAGCCTTGCCAGGTGCCGGTATCGCAACCTGTCAGCTCTCCGAGCCGGTCGAGGTTCTGCACGAAACCGGGCACGTCGGGATCGGTCACCGCATCGGGGCGATAGGTCGGCACCACGCGGCCCGTCCAGCCCGAGGCCTGCGCCTTGCGGTGCTGCTCCAGATCATCGAGCGCGCTGTCGGTGGTGGCGATCACCTCGATGCCTAAGCGGTCGTAAAGCGCGCGGGGGCGGAACTCCGGCAGCGCCAGCTTCTCGGCGATCGCATCATAGGCGACATCGGCCGTCTCGGGGCTCAGCCGCTGCGTGACGCCGAAGACCTCGGACAGCGCATGATCGACCCAGAGACGCGAGGGCGTGCCCCGGAACAGGTGGTAGTGTTCGGCGAAGGTGCGCCAGATGGTGCGCGGGTCGGTTTCGGCCCCCGCACCGATCCCCAGCGCCTCGAAGGGCACGCCCTGGCTGGTGAGCATCCGGGTCAGGTAGTGATCCGGCGTCACGAACAGCGCGGCAGGGTCGCTGAAGGCCGGGTTCTCGCCCCACCAGCGCGGGTCGGTGTGGCCGTGCGGCGAGATGATCGGCGCAGACGCCACGGTCTCGTAGAGCGCGCGGGCCAGGGTGCGGGTGCCGGGATCGACGGGGAACAGGCGGTCGGGGTGCAGCAATTCGGGCCTCACATCAGCCAGTCGGGCAGGAACAGGACGACCTGCGGGAAGAGGATCATCACCACCACGGTCAGCAGCACCGCGCCGATGAAGGGCAGGGCCTCGACGGTGTAATCCTTGTAGGAGCAGCCGAGGATGCCGCAGACGGTGAACATCGACACGCCGACCGGGGGCGTCATGCCGCCGAAGGTCACCAGCGTCATCATCACCAGGCCGAAATGCACCGGGTCGATGCCCGCCGCCGTGATGACCGGCACCAGGATCGGGGTCAGCAGCATCACCAGCACCGTGGCCTCGATCAGCATCCCGAGCACCAGCAGGAAGCCCGCGACGACGAAGAGCAGAACCGTCGGGTTGGTCATCGCGGTCAGCGCGAATTCCGCGATGTCCTGCGGCACGCGCTCGAAGGTGATGACATAGCCGAAGGTGCCGGAAAACAGGATGATGAGCATGATCATCCCGATGTCGGTCAGGGTCTGGCGAAAGGCCGCGAGCACCTTGGCGGGGGTCAGTTCGCGATAGACGAACATGCCGATGACGAGGGTGTAGGCGATGGCGAAGGCGCCGGCCTCGGACGGTGTGAAGAAGCCGAAGCGGATGCCGACCAGCAGCCAGACCGGGAAGAGCACCGCCCAGAAGCCGCCGACGAAATCGCGCCAGACCTCGGCGAGCGTCGGCAGGGTCTCGCGCTCGGGCACATAGCCCCGGCGGCGCGCCACCGCCGAGGTGGTCGCCATCAGCGCCACGGTCAGCAGGACGCCCGGCACGATCCCCGCGATGAACAGCCGCCCGATCGAGACCTCTCCGAGATAGCCGTAGAGAATGAGCCCGAGGCTCGGCGGGATGGTTGCGGTGATCAACCCGCCGATGGACAGCAGCGACCCGGCGAAGCCCGGCGAGTAGCCGCGCTGCACCATCGGCACGCCCAGCACCCGCGCCTGCATCGCCGCGTCGGCGACGGCCGAGCCGGAAACGCCGCCCATCAGCGCGCTCAGCAGGATCGAGGATTGCGCCAGCCCGCCGCGCATCCAGCCTGCCAGCGTGGTCGACAGGCGGATCAGCCGCTCGGTGATGCCCGAGCCGTTCATCAGGTTGCCGAGCAGGATGAACAGCGGCACCGCCAGCAGGGGGAAGCTCTGCGAGACGGCGACGATGCGCTGCACGGCGGTGGAGTCCGGCAGGAAGGTCGAGGGCAGCAGGAAATAGGCGGTGCCGGAGATGCCGATGGCAAAGGCCACGGGCATCCCGATGGCGATCAGCAGCAGGGCGGCGATAAGGATGAGTCCGGAAATCACAGTACTTCCTCCGCGGCGAGGTCTTCGGGATCGGTGTCTTCGTCTTCGAGATGATCGAAGAGCGCGAGCAGCCCCACGGCGGCGAGGCGGCGGAGGAAGGACAGCGCCAGCAGCACCGCGCCGACCGGCAGCGCCAGCGTGACGAGCCCGTAGGACAGGCCCGAGGCGCCCAGCTCGCGCTCCCAGTTGCCGGTGGCAAGAAGCCAGCCTTCCCAGGCGATGAAGCCGAGGAACGGCAGCACCAGCGCGAGGCAGAGCAGAGAGACCGCCGCCCGTCCCTTGTTCGGAAGCATGTAGTAGAGCGCGTTGACCCGGATGTGCTGGCCCTGCCGCGCCGCGATGTCGGCGCCCAGGACACAGGCCCAGATCAGCGCGAGCTGCGCGTATTGCGGCGCGGCGGCCACCGGCGCGCCGATGCTGCGTCCGATGGCGGCAAACAGCACCGCGAGCACCAAGCCGCTGAGGGCGGCCAGCGCCAGCACCTGCTCGATGCGGTCGAAGATCTTCCAGAACATCACGGTTGCGCCTCCCTTACGCGCGTCGTCCCCGGCCGCGGGTATGCGGCCGGGGTGGGCTTGCTCAGTTGCCGAGATACGGCTGCAGCTCGGCGCGGGCCTCGGCTAGGCCGAGCTCGTCGTAGACGCCGGCGGTTGCCTCGCGGAACGGGGCCATGTCGACCTCGTTGAAGGTGACGCCCGCCGCTTCCATCTCGGCCTGCACCTCCTCCAGCTTGGCGACGGTGGCCTCGGTCGCGGCATCGCCGGCAGCGGCGAGTTCCTCGTCGAGCACGGTGCGGATGTCCTCGGGCAGCGACTGGAACCAGCTGTCCGAAGTCACCAAGCCGGTGAAGAGCTGGATGTGGTTGGTGAAGGCGACATTGGTCGAGACCTCGTGCAGCTTGATGCCGTAGGCCCCGGTCAGCTGCGCCTCGGCGCCGTCGATGGCCCCCAGTTGCATCGCGGAATAGACCTCGGACCAGGCCATCGGCGCAGCGGTCGCGCCCATGGCGTTGATCGTGGCGATCCAGCCCGGCGCGTCGATGGTGCGCACCCGGACGCCGCTCAGATCGGCGGGGCTGGTGATCTCCTTCTGCGTGAACATCTGGCGCGTGCCCTGGAACCAGTTGTAGTTCATCAGGCGCAGACCCGAGGCTTCGGCCAGCTCGTCCACCCAGCCGTCATAGACCGGCGACGCGGTGATCTCGGCATAGCCGGTGTAATCATCCACGAGGTAGGGCGCGGACAGGATGCCCAGTTCCTTCTGGAAGGGCGCAAGACGGCCCGCGTCGACCAGAACCGCGATCGGTGCGCCGCCCCGGATCTGCTCGAGCACATCGTTGTCCTCGCCGAGCTGCGAGCTGGGATAGATGACGACCTCGAGCCGACCGTCGGTGCGCTCCTCGATCTTCTCCTTCGCGCCCTGCATGGCGATCACCAGCGGATCGGTTAGCGGCTGCGACGTGGACAGCGCCAGCGTGTAATCGGCGGCGAACGCCGTCGAGGCCGTGAGCATGGCAATGGCCGACAGGGTGATGCGAGACATCAGTTGCATGGGGTTTCCTCCTCCTTGATGGATGACGGGGCAATATGGTCCTGCGCGCCGGGCTGCCCGTCGGGCCCGGTGAGGCGCCAGAGTCCGGCGCGGTCTCCCTCGGTGACGAAATATGCCACATGGTAGAGCAGGCGGCTGAGCGCCGCATCCCACGTGACGGTGCCGTTCCCGTCGAGCTGGTTGACCCAGCGCAGCGCGCCGGGGGTGAAGTAGCGGTCGAAGATCAGCTCTGCCATGCGCTGCGCGGCAGGATCTCCGAGTTGTGCGTAGAGCTTGCCTGCTTCTGTCAGTGGCCAGAGCAGGTGAGTGTCTTCGGTGACGCGGCCCTCGGCGTCGAGCGCATCGAAGGGCGCGCCGTCCAGCGGGCCACCCCGGCGCACCCCGTGGGTGTCCGCGAACTGCTGCATCCGGCGCGCGAGACTGCGCGGGGCGTCGTCGCCCGAGAGGTCGGCGTAGCGGTGCAGCAGCCAGGCCCATTCGTACTGGTGCCCCGGTTCGCGCCGCGCGCCCTCAGGGCCGGGCAGGGGGAGCAGATCGGCCCCGATGAACTCGCGCACCGCTCCGGTGGCAGGGTCGATGAAATGACGCTCGGCGATGGCGATGCGCTGTTCGGCGCGGGTCAGCCAGACCTCGTTGCCGGTGGCCTGATAGGCGGCAAACAGCGCCTCGAGCATGTGCATCTGCGGGTTCTGCGCCCGCCGCCCCGTTTCGGGGCCATCGTCGTCGCGCAGCACGCCGGTGCTGTCGAGAAGCTCGGCCTCGACGAAGCCGCAGAGCGCGTCGAGCTCTGTCTCAGGCGTGGCGACGGGATCGACCGCATTCAGCTCGGCGAGGGCCAGCAGCGCAAAGCATTGGTCATAGCTGCGGCGGCGGGTGTCCACTGGCGTGCCGTCTTCGGCCACGGTCGCGATGACGCCGCCGTCCGTCATATGCGCCGCAACGAACCCCTGCACCCGCAGCGCCGCCGCGACCAGCTCGGGGTCTCCCGCGAGCCGCCCGACATGGGCCAGCGTGACCACCGCCCGGCATTGCGTCAGCGCGCTGCGCGGACCGGTCTGCCCGAGCGCCTCGACGACCGGGGCGGGGCCGCCGCCCTCCGCGAGCGCCAGCCGCGTCCAGCCGCGCAGCAGCGCCGCGAAGCTGGAGGGTGCGTGGCCTGTCACGCCGCCTCCGCCGCGATGGCCGCCGCCATGCCATCTGTCAGCATCACGTGCAGACGCTCTTCGATGATGGTCAGGAAATCGCCCTTCAGCGGATCGGGAAACAGCCCCGGCAGCGCCGCCATGGCCTGCACCACCTGTGCCGCATCGCCCTGTGCGGCGGCGGTCAGCTCGGCCTCGCGCGGATCGCGCAGCGCATAGGCCGTCCCATCCTCGGCCTGCCCACGTGCGTAGCGCAGCCACGCCGCCACCGCGAAGGCAAAGGGCGCCAAATCCTGCCCCGCCGCCAGCGCGTCGAGCGCGGGGGCAAAGATGCGCTGGGGGATCTTCTCGGACCCGTCCATGGCGATCTGGTAGGTCTGATGCGCGATGGCCGGGTTTGCGAAGCGCTGGATCAGTGCCACGCGATACGCATCGAGGTCGATCCCGTCGAGCGAGCCGACCGTCGCTGCAGCGGCGCGCATGTGCCGGTCGACCAGCGCCGCCAGCGGGGCATCCGCCATCGCGTCGCGCACATAGACATGCCCCGACAGGAACCCGGCATAGGCGATCAGCGAATGCGCCCCGTTCAGCATCCGCAGCTTCATCCGCTCGAACGGGGCCACATCGGGTGCAAAGATCGCGCCGCCGGCCTCCCACGCCGGGCGACCCAGCGGGAAATGATCCTCGATCACCCACTGAAAGAACGGCTCGGTCTCGATGGCGGCGGGATCTTCGAGGTCGGTGAGACGCGCCGCAAGCGCCACCGTTTCCTCGGTCGCGGCGGGGGTGATGCGGTCGACCATCGAGGCGGGAAAGGCGACCTCGGCAGCGATCCAGTCGGCCAGCTCAGGATCGCAGCGCCGCGCGAAGCCGACCACGCCCGCGCGCAGCAGCGCGCCATTGTCGGGCAGGTTGTCGCAGCACAGGATCGCCGGCGGCGGATGCCCCTCGGCGCGCCGCTGCTTCAGCCCCAGCACCAGCAGCCCGAGCACGCCCTGCGGCGCATCGGGATGCGCAAGATCATGCGCCACCGCCGCGTGCTCAGGGTCGATGTCCATCGCGGCGCGGTCGATGCCATAGGCCTTCTCGGTCACGGTCAGCGTGACCACTTTCACCGCCGGATCGGCCAAGCGGTCCAACACGGGCGCAATGCCGCGCGCCGCGGCCAGCGTCTCGGAGATCGCGGCGATGACGCGAGCATGGTCTCCCTCGGCGCCGCGCTCGATCAGGGTATAAAGACCGTCCTGCGCCGCAAGTGCATCCACCGTCTCCACCGAACGCAGGCTCACCGCCGAGATCCGCCAGTCACCGCCGTGCGCCGCCAAGGCGTCATCGGTGCAGACCGCCTGATGCGCCCGGTGAAAGGCCCCGAGCCCGATATGCAGCACCCCGATGCCATGCGCTACGGGGTCGTAGCGCTGCGCTTTCACGCTGTTCAGGCTCAGCCGGGTCATGACGCCCTCGCAACCGGATGGGACAGGGCCGTGGCGATGCCGCGCAGCTCGGCCAGCCCCTTGAGCCGCCCGATGGCGGGATAGCCCGGCTGTGCCTGCCGCTTGAGATCGTCGAGGATGTCCTGCCCGTGATCGGGGCGGAACGGGATCGACACGTCGGCCCGACCTGCCGCGCGCCGCTTTTCCTCTTCCTCCAGCACCGCCGCGATCAAGGCGACCATGTCGGTGCCGCCACCCAGATGCTCGGCCTCGTGGAAGGAGCAGGGCGTGCCCTCGGTCTCGCGCGTGACATTGCGCAGGTGCAGGAAATGCACCCGGTCGCCGAGCCGCCGCATCATGCCCGGGAGGTCGTTGTCCTCGCGCGCGCCGAGCGAGCCGGAACACAGCGTGATCCCTGCCGACGGCGAGGGCACCGCGTCGAGCAGCGCGCGGTAATCGGCCTCGGTGCTCATCACGCGGGGGAGACCCAGAAGCGGGAAGGGCGGATCGTCGGGATGGCAGCACATGCGGATGCCGAGCCGCTCGGCCTCTGGCACCACCTCGGACAGGAAGTCGACGTGATGCTGCATCAGGGTGTCCGGCGACATATCCGCATATTGCGCCAGATGCGCCCGCACGTCGTCGAGGCTGAATCGTTCCGCTGCGCCGGGCAGGCCGAAGACCACGTTCCCCGCCAGTTGCGCGCGCCGCGCCTCGGGCATGTCGGAAAAGCGCCGGTCCGCCGCGTCGGCGATGGCGCCGTCGAAGGACTCCCGCGCGCCGGGGCGCCGCAGGATGTGAATGTCGAAGGCGGCAAAATCTATGAGATCGAAGCGCATCGCCGTGCCGCCGTGCCGCACCCGCCAGGCAAGATCCGTGCGTGTCCAGTCGAGCACCGGCATGAAGTTGTAGCACAGCACTTCGATGCCAGCCGCCGCCAGATTGCGCAGGCTCTCGCGGTAGTTGTCGAGATGCGCGCGCCAGTCGCCCGACTGCTTCTTGATGTCCTCGGAGACCGGCAGGCTTTCGACCACCTCCCAGGCAAGACCCGAGCCGCTGCCATCGGGCAGGGCGGCGATCTCCTCCTGCCGGCGGGCGATCTCCTCGCGGGTCCAGGCTGCGCCTGTCGGCACGTGATGCAGCGCCGAAACGACGCCCTCCACCCCGGCCTGAAGCATATCCGCGATGCCAACCCCGTCCTGCGGGCCGAACCAACGCCAGGTCTGACGCATGTTGTCTCCTCCTCTTGCCTCACCGTGTTAGACGCGAATCGCATTGATTACAAGTATGGTAGTATGTGCGTATTGGCATTGCCCGAGGCGCAGGGTACATTCGGGCCATGGACAAGATCGCGACCCTCGAAGCCACCGCGCCCATCGGCGCCCAGCTGATGACCGACCTCAGGGCGCGGATCGTCACCGGCGCCCTGCCTCCGGGCACGCGCCTGTCGGAGCAGGAGATCGCCGCGGGCTACGGCCTGTCGCGCCAGCCCGTGCGCGAGGCCTTCATCAAGCTCGGCACCGAACGGCTGGTCGAGATCCGCCCGCAGCGCGGCACCTATGTGTGCAAGATCAACCTGTTCGAGGTCACGCAATCGCAGTTCGTGCGCGAAGCGGTGGAGGCCGATATCGTCCGCCTCGCGACCCGCCGCGCCGATGCGGCGGCGCTCGACACGCTCCGCGCCGAGATCGCCGTCCAGGAGGAACACCTCGCAACGGGCGGACGTGGTTTCGTCGCGCTCGACGAACGGTTCCACCAGGCACTCGCCGCCGCCGCCGGGCGTGAGGCGGTCTGGTCGCACATCCAGCAGATCAAGATGCACATGGACAGGGTGCGCCATCTGACCGTGGAGGAATTCCCGCTCGAACATCTGGTCGAGCAGCACCGCGACATCGTCGATGCCATCGCATCAGGCAACGAGACCGCAGCCGAAACCGCGATCCGCAACCATCTGCGCGGCGTGCTCGACGACCTCAAGCGTGTCGCCGCCCTGCGCCCGGAATTCTTCGACCCGGCCTGAGCGCCCCTTCGCAATTTGCGCCGCGCAGGCGTTACGGACCCACTTGCAGACCGGCCAAAATCTCGCCGAGGTCGGTCCGCGATCCCGGAAACCGTCGGCGCCGAAGCCGGGGGGAAGGTCTGCCGGTTCTTGGTCTTGTCGCTCGGCGGGATCGGTCTGATCATACGGGGGCGCTCCCACACTGGATTCAAGCGATGTCTCCTTCGCTCGACCTTTGCGCAACAACGCCCTCTCGCGGGCCAGGTGGCATTCGCCGGCGCCCGAAACTGCCGGTCAGGCATCGCGCGGCGACGGTCGGGAGCGCGCCCAACGCCTCGAACGCTGCGCGGCGATCAAAAGGCAGCTGTCGACCCTAGGCGCTCTGCGCTTTCTGAGCGACGAGGCAATAGCTCATTGGAATTTGAGCCGCGCGTTTCTCGTAAATGTCATACTCCGGCTCGCGAATGGTGTGCCCGTATTCTCTCAGTTCGGCGATGCCGAGCCCGGACTGGGCGCACGCGGTAATGATCTCGCCGAGGGGGTGAATGAACCAGTAACCCGTTTCCCCCTCACCGTGATCTTTGCCGTCATAGCTGATCGCTTCGGTCAACGCCTGTGGCTGACGCTCGAAATAGCTGAAAGCAGGCTCAAACGGTGTCTTACTTGCCGGATCGAAGACCTCCATAAACGGATGCGTTTCGTAGATGACCAGCCGCCCGCCCGGTGCGAGCAGACGGGATGTAATACGGAAGAACTCCGGCAAGTCCGGCATCCAGTTGAGAACGCCTATGGTAATGAGGGCGAGGTCGAACTGGCCGACATCCGAAGGCAGGTCGTAAATGTCCGCCTCAAGCAGGCGCAGGTCGAGGCCGGCGGCGTCTGCGAGTTTCCTGGCCTGGACCAGAAAGCCGCTCGCTTGGTCGATCCCCATTTCGGGCTGGATCCCCAGCGAGGCGAGGGAAATCAACTCACGGGCGTTGTTGCAGCCAATTTGCACAGCGGTCTTGCCCTTGAGGTCAAGCCCGTCCAGCGTGGCCGTCAGGAACGGGTCGAGGACCGAAAAGCCGGGATGGCCGGCATTTTCGAGAAGCTGCTCCCAGTCTTTTCCTTCTCCGTGCAAAGGTGCAGACGCGTTCCATGCAGCGCGGTTCGCTCGAGTGATTTCCTTTTTGGTGAGTTCAGCCATCTTGCGCACCGCTGGGGCAGAGTGTTGATCCTGTGTCCCCAAACGTAGACCTTCGAGACGTCGCGTGGAAGGGCAGCTTGGTCCGCACTGTCGCCGCTCATGGGAGATGCGGCGAAGGTCCGTCCCCGGTTCAAGCCGACCGCGACCATGCCAGAGCTTCGCTGCGGGTGCCGCCCTAGCCGTCGCGCCCGAGAAAGATCAGCGCCGCCACGGCCATCAGCAACAGGATCACCGAGGTGGGGCTGGAGAACAGGAACCACGGGTCCGCCCCGGTGGCGGAGAAGGCCTCGCGCGCGCTGCGCTCCAGCGGACCGGCGAGGATGAAGGCGATGACGAAGGGCAGAACCGGCACCGCAAGCCTGCGCATCCCGTAGCCCAGCACGCCGAAGGCCAGCGTCGCCCAGACCGCGAACATCGAGGTCTCCTGCACGTAGATCGCGGTGAGCGAGACAAGCAGGACCACGGGCAGCAGCCGCGTCGCGGGCACCCGGGCCAGCACGCTCATCGACCGCATCACGGCCCCGCCGACGGTCCAGTTCAGCAGGTTGCCGATGGCCATCAGGGTGAAGATGCCGAAGGCCACGACGAGCTGCGGGTTGGTCTCGCCCTCGGGCATGGCAAAGACCGCCGGGCCGGGGTTGAAGCCGCCGATGCTGTCCGCCGCGAGGATGAGGAACACCGCCGCCGCGTTGCCGGGAATGCCGAGCGACAGCACCGGGATCAGGTTCGCGCCCGAAACGGCCGAATTGGCGGCTTCGGTCGCGGCGATGCCTTCGGGCGCCCCGCTGCCGAAGGGCTGCGCACCGGCAATCCGCCTGGCCCGGCGTGCGCCGAGCGAGTAGGAGAGCGTCGCCGCGAGGGTCGAACCGACGCCGGGAAGCGCACCGATGACCGTGCCGATGAGGGCGCCTCTGACGACGACGGGGGTGATGCGCTTCAGGTCACCGGGGGCGAGGCCATCCTGCGCCGTGCCGTGCGTCTCGGTCTTGACGTCGAGTGCCCGGTTGTTGCGCCAGAGCGTCTCCAGCGTGGCGAAGATCTCGCCGACGATCAGCACCCCGAGGATGGCGGCGATCAGCGGCACGCCCGCATCCAGCGCGTCGAACCCCATGGTCAGGCGCGGCGTCAGGTCGTTGCCCGACGCGATATAGGCGACGATCAGGCCAAGCCCGACGGAGAGCAGCCCTTTGCCCACGGACGCCCCCATCACCGCCGCGATGAAGGAGATCGACAGGATCAGCAGCGCGGTTTTCTCCGGCAGATCGAGGTAGCTCTCGACCACCACGGCGAGGAAGGGCGCGCAGACGAAGAGCACGATGTCGGAGAAGCTGTCTCCGGCCACGGAAGAGAGCTGTGCGATCCGCAGGGCCCGGCGCGGCTGGCCGTTGCGCGCCATGGGGTGACCGTCGAGCGTGGTCATCATCGCGTCCGGCGTGCCGGGCAGGTTGAAGAGGATCGCCGGGACCGCCCCGCCGAGGGTGGCACCCTTCATGATGCCGATCAGGAAGGCAAAGACCGGCAGCAGGGCGTCCGGCGTGAAGCCGAAGGCCGAGATCAGCAGCGGCAGCGAGATCGCCATGGCCATCGGTCCCGCAAGGCCCGGCGTCGCGCCGACGGCGATGCCGGTGAACAGCCCCGCCGCCAGCATCACCAGCGCGACCGGCAGGCCGATACCGCCGATCTCGAACAGGGCAGGGCCGTTCAGCACGGCCATGATGCCGAGGCCGATGTAATTCAGCAGGTCGGTCATTGGTCACCGTTCGGAGGCAGGAGAAGGTCGTCGAAGGCGAGGTCGAAGGCCCCGATCAGCACGAGCACCGTCGCCAGCCCGATGGCCAGCGCGGCCCATGAATAGCGATGCTCGACGAGGGTGATGAGGCCCGTCACCAGCCCCGTGCCTCCGACGACGAAACCGATGTGTTTCCACGGGGCGGCGTCGCGGAGATTCCGGTAGGTCTCGTCCGGGTTGAGCAGCGCCACCGCCAGCGGACCCGCCCAGATCATCACCGTCAGGGCCGCCGCGCAAATCCCCAGCATCACCGCGAGAAGGGCGGGGCCGCGCCTGTCGGACTGCCCCGGCGCGTCGAAGTTTCGCGTCTCCCAGAGGATGAGCAGGCCGGACAGCGCAAGCAGGCCGAAGGCCAGCGCGGGCGCCATGGCATCACCGATGGAGACCCGCCCGCGTTTCGAGACCACGTAGCCGGAGGCCGTGTCATTGGGCACCCAGACCAGCAGCGCGAGGACGGCGAGGACGAGCACGACCGCCCCGAGCGCACGGCTCGGGGTCAGCCTGAAGGACGGGTGTCGCACGGCGAGGCTCCGGCGCGCGGGGTTATTCCGAGACCGCCTTGATCAGCTCGGCCGCCTCGGCATTGGCCTTGGTCATGTAGCTGTCGAGATCGTCGCCGGTGCGCACCGCCGGCCCGCCGAAGGCCTTGCTCAGCAGGCCGTTCGCGTCGGTTTCGCTGTCCTCGGCCACGTCGCGGATCGCCTCGCCGAGCGCCTCGCGGGCGGCCGGATCGAGATCGCCCGGCGCGATGAACATGAAGTAGCCGTCGAGCAGGTAGTCGCTGCCCAGCTCGGTGATCATCGGTGCATCGGGACTGTTGGCCAGCGGGGACTCGATGCCGCGCGCGATGTTGACCATCTCGCCCTGCTGCACCGGTCCGGACTGCGCGCCCGCGACCCAGCCGATGTCCACGTCGCCGCCGCGCAGACCGTCCATGACACCCTTGCCGCCGCGCACTTCGACGATGTTGAAGTCGATGCCGACCTGCTGGCCGAGATGCCATGCCATGTCCGCGTGACGGTCGGAGGCGGCGGCAAAGCGGATCGGCGTGCCGGCCTCGGCCGCGCCCATCACCTTGTCCCAGCTGTCGAAATTCCCGTTCGCCATGGCCACGAGCCCAAGCTGGAACTCTGCCGTGGTGGCGAGCGAGGTGAAATTCTCGTAGTCGAAGGCCGGGTCACCGGCGGCCTGCGAGGAATAGGACAGGGTCTCCGACACCACCATGCCGATCGCGGTGCCATCCGCCGGGGCCTTCGCCAGTTCTGCCGCGAGGTTCAGCCCGGAGTTGCCCGGTGCCTGCTGCGGGATGACGGTCCAGCCGAATTTCTCCTCGAGGCCCTGGGCGATCAGGCGGGCCTGCGTGTCCGCGCCGCCCCCGGCGGCAAAGCCCACATACATGGTGATCGGCCCGGGCGGGGTCCACTCGTCTGCCAGCGTGGCGGTCGGGGTCGTGATGGCCGTGGCGCACAGGGTCGCGGCCGCGAGGAGCGGCTTGAAGAAGTGGGTCATGGTGTCCTCCCTTTATGCCTCGACGCTGACTCGGCAAGGTGGAAAAGTCAACGATAAGGTTGACAAGTCCGCCAAACCGGCAAAGCCTTGGCCGCAATGGGAGGACACGACGTGCTAAGTGAGGAAAAGGACGATGCCGAGGCCGTGGCCCGGATCGAAGCGGCGTTTCCGCTGAGTTTCATGATCCATCAGTTGCAGATAAAGCTCGGGGCGCAGGCCCGCGCGCTGATCGCGCAACACGGCGACCTGACGCTGCCGCAATGGCGGATCATCCGGGTGATCGGCATGGACGCCGCCGATGGCTCGACCGCGATCCGCAAGGTTCTGGGGTTCGACAAAAGCCAGTTTTCCAAGACCGTCACCCAGTTGCAGGCCCGCGGTCTGGTCGAGGTGCTCGACCATCCCGTCGACCGGCGGCAGTTCCGGCTGGCGCTGACCGGCGAAGGCCGCGCGGCGCTCGATCGCCTGACGCCAGTGCTGAGCGCACGCAATGAGTATCTCATGCAGGCCCTGTCCCCGGAAGAACGCGCGCTCATCCGACCGGCCCTACAAAAGCTCAGCATCGCGGCCGAGACCACCGACATACCAACTGGAACCGATACATGACCCGCTCGAAGAACCTTCTCGTCATCATGTCCGACGAGCACCAGGCGCGGGCGCTGTCCTGCGCCGGGCATCCGCTCGCGAAGACGCCCAACCTCGACAGGCTGGCGGCGCGGGGCATCCGCTTCACCGATGCCTACACGCCGTCGCCGATCTGCGTGCCGGCGCGGGCGGCCTTTGCCTCCGGGCGCTACGTGCATGACATCCGCCTGTGGGACAACGCCATGCCCTATACCGGCAAGCCGCGCGGCTGGGGCCATGCGCTGCAGGACAAGGGCATCCGCGTCGAGTCCATCGGCAAGCTGCATTACCGCAGCGACGAGGACCCGGCGGGCTTCGACGTCGAACACATCCCGATGCAGGTCGCGGGCGGGGTCGGCATGGTCTGGGGCTCGCTTCGGCGCGAGGACGAGCGCGTGCGCAAGGAGGGCCGGATGCTCGGGCCCTATATTGGCCCCGGCGAGAGCAATTACACCCGCTACGACCAGGCCGTGGTCTCTCGGACCGCGGACTGGCTGGCCGACGCGGGCAACGACCCGTGGTGTCTGTATGTCGGGCTGGTCGCGCCGCACTTTCCACTGATCGTGCCGCAAGAGTATCTCGACATGTACCCGGTCGAGAGCCTGCCGCCCTTCAAGCTGCACACGCTGGACGGCTTCGAGAACCACCCGTGGGTGCAGAAGCAGAACGAGGCGCTGACCGGCGACGACGGCTTCGAGAGCCATGACGAGCGGCTGCTGGCGGCGCGGTGCTACTTTGCGCTGTGCAGTTTTCTCGACGACAACATCGGCAAGCTGATGGAGGCCTTGGAGGCCAACGGCCAGCTCGAGGACACCATGGTGATCTACACCTCGGATCACGGCGACAACGTCGGCGCGCGCGGGCTGTGGGGCAAGTCGAACATGTACGAGGAATCGGTCGCCGTGCCGATGATCGTCGCCGGGCCTGCAGTGCCCGAGGGGCATCGTGGCAGCACCTGCGCCACGCCGGTCAGCCTGCTCGACGTCTCGCAGACGATCATCGACCATTTCGGAGCGACCCTCGAAGGCGACCGGCCCGGCGAGAGCCTGTTCGACATCGCCAGCCGCGAACCGGAGCCGGAGCGCGTGATCTTTTCCGAGTATCACGCGGTGGGCGCGGTCTCGGGGGCCTACATGCTGCGCAAGGGGCGGTGGAAGCTGATCCACTACCACGGGTTCGCGCCGGAGCTTTTCGACCTCGAGGCCGACCCGGAGGAGATCACCAACCGCGCGGCGGATCCCGCCTGTGCCGAGGCGCTGGCCGACCTCTATGCCGCGCTGAACGCGATTTGCGATCCGGCAGCGATGAACGAGCTCGCCTTCGCCGATCAGGACGCATTGATCGCGGGCTATGGCGGGGCAGAGGTCGCCATGAACATGGGCGCACCCGCCGCAACGCCGCCGCCGGAAACCTGACCTCAGGCCCGGGGGGGCTTGAGAGGGCGGAAGGCACGAGCCGCCTGTGGCGCGGCGGGCGGCGCTCCGGCTGTCCAGCGGAGGCTCGATCACGGAGCGGCGCGCGCGTGACGACCAGCTCACCACCATCCGCCCGTGAGCGGATGGTGGTAAGCTGGAGATGCAGCGGCGAAACTGCTCCCGGCGAGCGCGCCAGACGGATCGTCGCTTTTGGCGCATCCAAGCCCCAGCGCCGCGCCGACGCGTCAGGACCTCGGGAACTGTGAGCGCGTCAGCCCGAAGCTGCCAGACGAGGTCTGCGGGCCCTCGGCGCAGATGCCGTTCCGGATGGTCTCGGACGGCCTTAGTGTTCGCCTTCAGCCCGCACCCGTCAGATCGGGATCGAAGATCAGCGACCGGTGCGCGGCGACCCCGGCCATCACGCCTGCCGCCGCGGCCAGCGTCGCGTTGGCCGCCGGGGTGGCGACATCGCCCGCCGCGAACACGCCCGGAACGTTCGTCATCTGCATCGCGTCGACGGCGAGGTAGGGGCCGCTCGGGCCGTCCGTCGACTCGCAGCCGAGCGAGGTGGCAAGGTCGCTCGCCGGGGTGGTCTGCGGGGCGGTGAACAGCGCCGCGATGGGGATCTCGCGCCCATCGGCCAGCCGCACCGCCTCGAGCGCCGGCGCAGGCCCAAAGAGGGACGCTATCGGCGTGTCTTCGATCATGACGCCCCGGTCGGCCAGCGTATGGCGTTGCTCCGGGGTTGGCGCGAAGGCGCCTTGCGTGAAGAGCGTCGTCGGCCCCCAGTCGGGCAGCAGCATCGCCTGATGCATCGCCATCTCGCTTCTCGCCAAAACGCCCACGGGTTGCCGGTTTAGTTCATAGGCATGGCAGTACGGGCAATGCAGCACGCCCGTGCCCCAGCGCTCGGACAGACCCGGCAGGTCCGGCAGCGTGTCGCGCACACCGTAGGCGAGGATCAGCCGCTTGGCTGTGAGCGCATCTCCGGCTGCGAGCGACAGGTGGAAGCCGGCTCCCTGACGGGACGCCTGCACCGCCTCGGCATCTAGGAATGTCACCGTGGGATAGGCGTCAAGCTCGACACGCAGCGCGCCCCTGATGTGCGCGGGGCGTTTGCCATCCTGGCCGGGAAAGCCGTGCGAGGCGGCCGCGTAACGGTTGCGCGGCGCTCCGGTGTCGAGCACGAGCACGTTCCGCCGGGCGCGTGCCAGCTGCATGGCGGCCGAAAGCCCGGCGAAGCTGCCGCCGATGATGATGACGTCGTGATCCATGTGAGGACCCTCCATTTGGCTTAACGCAACACGGCGAGTTACGTGATTCGATAAGGGGGCGCAAGACACGGAACTTGGAGTGTTGCGTGATGCGTGCTAGAGAGCCGGCATTGAGAGAGGATCCCCCCAATGCCCCGCGACCTGCGCCTGTCCCGTATGCTTCACGTGCTCATCCACATGGACCGCCATGTGACGCTCGCGACGTCGGAGCAGATCTCGAAGATGATCTCGACCAATCCGGTGGTGGTGCGCCGGATGATGGGCGGGCTGCGCGAGAGGGGCATCGTCACGTCGGAGAAGGGGCATGGCGGCGGCTGGAAACTGGCCCGCCCGCTGAGCGAGGTCACGCTGCGGGACGTGTACGAGGCCGTCGGCGCGCCGCCCCTGTTCAACATCGGTCCCACCGCGGATCCGTCCGCCTGTCTGGTCGAACAGGCGGTGGACAGCAGGCTCGACGCATCGCTGCGCGAGGCGGAGGCGCACCTGCTGGCGCAGTTCGCCGAGATCCGGGTCGAGGACGTGGCCAAGGACTTCGAAAGCCGCGCCGCCGAGCAGCCCGGTGGCGTCCCGGCCTTTGGCGTTGGGCTCGAGCCGCATTTCGACCCTGACGCATAAGGGGTGGGCCTGAGAGGGAGTGCTCCCGCGTGACGTCAGGCACAGCGGGTCACCGCCCTTAGCCCAATCCACCCGCCCATGAGCAGACCGTCGCTTTCAGATCGACAGGACCGGCCCCTCATACCAAAATCCTGCATTGGCAGAGCAGCTTTTGACTGTACCATGCGGATCAGGGAGAGGTCTGATGATCGAGCGGTATCACGTAGAGGAAATTGCCCAGGTCCTGAATGGTCATGCCTCTGGACGCGACAGTTACGTAGACGCGTCCTGGCGCCGGTGTGTCGAGCTCTATGGTATGGACCCCACCCGCAACGAGCCGGCCCATATCGTGACCGACACGGAATTCCGCACCCATCGTGAGCAGGCCGACTGGATGATCGGGGCGGCGCGGTCCAGCCTGCAGACCCTGTTTAGACAGGTGGCGGGGCAGAATTACGTGCTGCTGCTGGCGGACGCGAAAGGGGTCTGCGTCGACTTCTTCGGCGACAGCCTGTTTGCCGACGAACTGCGCGGGGCAGGGCTCTATCTCGGCTCGAACTGGTCCGAGGATCTTGCCGGGACCTGCGGCGTGGGCGCTTGCATCGTCACCGGCGAGCCGGTCACGGTCCATCAGGACGATCATTTCGGCAATGCCCATACCGCACTTTCGTGTACCTCCGCTCCGATCTACGACAGCCTCGGGCAACTGGCCGCGGTGCTCGACATCTCGCTGCTGCGCTCGCCCTCGCCGAAAAGCAGCCAGAACCTCGCCATGTCTCTGGTGACGGCTGCGGCGCGGCGGGTCGAGATGGCCAACCTGATGGCCGCGAGCCGTCGCGAATGGGTGTTGAGGTTCTCCTCCAGCCCGGAGTTCCTCGATGTGGACCCGGAATGCGCGGTCGCTCTTGACGGCTCGGGCCGGGTGATCGGGGCCACCCATGCCGCCACCCGGATGCTCGCGCGCGGGGGGCAGCTGATCGGAGAACGGATCGACGGTCTGCTCGGGATCGGCGTCGACGATCTTCCGGACCTGATGCGCGATCGCCCGACCGAAGAGCGTGTCGTGGCGCTTGGCGATGGCGGTGCGGTCTTCGGTCACGCGATCGCGCCACAGGCCCCGCGTCGGCCAGCGGGGGCGCGGGTCTCGCGCGGCTCCGCCGGCGTCCTGACCGGGTTTGCGGGCAGCGATCCCGGCATGGACCGCCTCCTGTCGCGGGTCGAGCGGCTTGCGCCTACGGAGGTTCCGCTGCTGCTCTGCGGCGAGAGCGGCAGTGGCAAGACAAAGCTCGCCCGCGCCGTTCACATGGCCTCGCGGCGGGGCGGGTTCGTCACGCTGGACTGCGCCGGGATGCCGGCCGACGAGATGGCCTCGGTGGTCGAGGCGCAGCCCCGGCCGGCGACGCTGCTGCTTCGGCGGATCGAGGATTTGTCCGAGACGGCCGCCCTTGCGCTGCCCGGCCTTCTGGATGCGCATCCCGACCTGCGAGCGATCGCAACCAGCGGCCTCGCGCCAAGTGCGCTTCTGTCGCACGACATCCTGCCCTCCGCGCTCTATCACCGGCTCGCCGGGGCCGTCTTCGAGCTGCCGCCCTTGCGCGAGCGGCAGGATCTTGGCTGGCTGATCGAGCGGCTGCTGCGGCGGCGGTCGGGCGGCGAGATGCGTCTCACGCCCTCGGCCCGCGCGGAGCTGATGGCCCGCGACTGGCCGGGCAACCTGCGCGAGCTGGGCAATGTGCTCGACGTGGCCTGTGCCCTGGCCGAAGGCTCGGTGATCGATCTGCCGGATTTGCCCGAGCCACCCTGTGCCTGCGACCCTGAGCCGAGCCTCGAGACCGTGCTCGACGCCTGCAACTGGAACATGGCCCGCGCCGCTCGGCGGCTGGGGGTCAACCGCTCGACGGTGCTGCGCCGGATCCGCAAGGAAGGGTTGCGCGCGCCGAAGTGACGCGTTGCGCGGCGTTGCGTTTGCAACATGCTGCGCTGCTGCAAGCTCGCAGACAGCCAAAACTGTCGGATTCACGTGGCCCGAGGGCGGTCGGGCTCGCCACACTCTCCTCATCACATTGCCTATGAGGAGGATATGCAATGCTCGACTCGACCGTCACCGCCGAGGTGCAGGATATGCTCGACAGCCTGAACGCCGCCCTTGAGCAGGGCGACGCGCAGGCGGCCAGTGCGCTCTTTGCCACCGACAGCTACTGGCGCGACCTGGTCGCCGTTACCTGGAACCTGAAGACAGTGGAGGGGCCCGCCGGCGTGCAGGACATGCTTACGGCTCAGCTCAAGCACACCAAGCCGCACGGCTTTGCCATCCAGCAGGGGGAGCTTCCCGCCGAGGAGGGAGGTGTCATCACGACGTGGATCACCTTCGAGACCGCGACCGGGCGGGGCTGGGGACTGATGCGCCTGAAGGACGGCCGCATTTGGACGTTGCTCACCACGCTGCAAGAGCTGAAGGGGTTCGAGGAGAACCGCGGCAAGCGCCGCCCGATGGGGGCCGAGCACGAGGCCGCGAAGAACCGCAAGTCGTGGTCGGAAAAGCGTGAGGCGGAAGCGGCGGAGCTGGGCTACACCGAGCAGCCCTACACCGTGATCATCGGCGGCGGGCAGGGCGGCATCGCGCTTGGCGCGCGGCTGCGCCAGCTCGGCGTGCCGACCATCGTGCTCGACAAGCATGACCGCCCCGGCGACCAGTGGCGCTCGCGGTACAAGTCGCTCTGCCTGCACGATCCGATCTGGTACGACCACCTGCCGTATATCAAGTTTCCCGACAACTGGCCGGTCTTCACACCCAAGGACAAGGTCGGCGACTGGCTCGAGATGTACACCAAGGTCATGGAGCTCAACTACTGGACCCGGTCCGAGGTGCAGAAGGCCAGCTTCGACGAGGCGTCCGGGACGTGGGAGGTCAAGGTGAACCGCGACGGCGAGGAGGTCACGCTGCGCCCCACCCAGCTGGTGCTCGCCACCGGCATGTCGGGCAAGGCGAACATGCCGAAGTTCCCCGGCATGGAGGACTTCAAGGGCACCATCCAGCATTCCTCGCAGCACGACGGTCCGGACGCGTGGAGCGGCAAGAAGGTGGTGGTCGTGGGCTCCAACAACTCGGCGCACGACATCTGCGCCGCGCTGTGGGAGGCCGATGCCGATGTGACGATGGTGCAGCGCAGTTCCACCCATATCGTCAAGTCCGACAGCCTGATGGAGATCGGCCTCGGCGCGCTCTACTCCGAGGACGCCGTCGCCAGCGGCATGACGACTGAGAAGGCCGACATGGTCTTTGCCTCGCTGCCCTACCGCATCATGCACGAGTTCCAGATCCCGCTCTACGACCAGATGAAGGAGCGCGACGCCGAGTTCTACGCCGGGCTCGAACGGGCCGGGTTCGATCTCGATTGGGGCGATGACGGCTCGGGGCTGTTCATGAAGTATCTCCGCCGCGGCTCGGGCTACTACATCGACGTGGGCGCCAGCCAGCTTATCATCGATGGCGAGGTGAAGCTGGTGAAGGGGCAGGTGGAGCGCTTCGACGAGACCGGCGTGGTGCTGGCCGACGGGACGCATCTCGAGGCCGATCTCGTGGTGATGGCGACGGGCTACGGCAGCATGAACGGCTGGGCCGCCGATCTCATTAGCCCGGAGGTGGCCGACAAGGTCGGCAAGGTCTGGGGCCTCGGCTCGGACACCACCAAGGACCCCGGCCCCTGGGAGGGCGAGCAGCGCAACATGTGGAAGCCGACCCAGCAGGAGAACCTCTGGTTCCACGGCGGCAACCTGCACCAGTCGCGCCACTACTCGCTGTACCTGGCGCTTCAGTTGAAGGCCCGGATGGAAGGCATCGACACGCCTGTCTACGGGCGTCAGGAGGTGCATCACCTGTCGTGATGGCCCTCCCGGCGCGCCGTGAGCGGCGCGTCCAGCGCCCGGCCTCTCCTCCCGCCGGGCGCCCCCTTTTCTGACATTGGAGAACAGACATGAAAGCAGCACGTTGGCATGGCGTGGAGGATATCCGCGTCGAGGACATTCCGGAGCCGACGCCGAAGGCGGGCGAAGTGAAGGTCAAGGTGGCATGGACCGGGATCTGCGGCAGCGACCTGCACGAATACCTGGCCGGCCCGATCTTCGTCCCGGTGGACGAAGACCACCCGCTGAGCCACGACAAGGCGCCGATCACCATGGGGCACGAGTATTGCGGCACGGTCACCGAGCTGGGCGACGGCGTCACCGACCTCGCGATCGGCGACCGCGTGGCGATCGAGCCGATCTTTGCCTGCGGGACCTGTCCGGCCTGCCTGGAGGGCAAGTACAACCTCTGCGACAGCCTCGGCTTCGTGGGCCTCTCCGGCGGCCATGGTGGTTTTGCCGCGCACAGCGTCGTGCCCGCGCGCATGGTCCACAAGATGCCCGATGACCTGTCGATGGAACAGGGCGCGCTGGTCGAGCCGGCTGCGGTTGCCCTGCATGCCGTGCGGCTGTCCAAGATCAAGGCGGGGGACAAGGCAGCCGTCTTCGGGGCCGGGCCCATCGGCCTTCTGGTCGTCGAGGCGCTGCGCGTCGCGGGGGCGTCGGAAATCCACGTGGTCGAGCCATCCGAGGTGCGCCGCCAGAAGGCGCTCGATCTGGGCGCGACCTCGGTCATCGACCCGACGGAGAGCGACGCGGTCGACACGATCCGTGCCGCCACCGGAGGCGTGCACGTCGCCTTCGAGGTGACGGGCGTGCCGCAGGTGCTGCCTCAGTGCATCGACGCCACACGCCACGAGGGACAGGTTTTGATCGTGTCGATCTGGGAGAAGGAGGCGTCCTTCCAGCCCAACACGGCGGTTCTCAAGGAGCGCCAGCTGCAGGGGACCATCGCCTATCGCAACGTCTACCCCGCGGTCATGGCGCTGATGACACAAGGGTACTTCAGCGCGGACCAGCTCGTCACCAAGCGCATCGCGCTCGACGACATCGTGGCAGAGGGCTTCGAGGCGTTGGTCGCGGAGAAGTCCCACGTCAAGATCCTCGTCGAAGCGCCCGACTGATGGGGTGAACGGCATCCCGCCCGGCCGCCTGCTCGAGCAACGGCGGCCGGGGGCGGGGGGCTGATCGCCACCACCGTACGGGGTGACCTGCCGGGCCGTTGGCGTAGGAATAGGTATTGGGGGGCGTCCGAACAGGCGCCCCCTTGTCACACTCGGACTGGACGCCGCGCGGTAGGCCTTGCAGGTGGCGTCTATCATCACGGTCTTCTTTTCGCCGTGCCGGCTGCCCCTCCCACCATCATTTCTACGAAGACACCCCGCTCGTGGCCGCGCTCGGACCGGTGGCGTTTGCCACTCACCTCCACCGCTTCCAACGATTGTAGAGCGTCCGTCGCGGGGCGCTTGGATGCACATACTCAGAGGCAATCGCATATTTGGCTGACCCGAACCGGAAGGCCACGCCGATGTCGCCGACCGATTCCGCCACGCTGTCGCGCGCTTTCATTGCCGACGAAGGCAAGGACACGACCCCCAGATTATGGCAGATGAACCACCATCGTATCAAGCCGATCGCCGCGAAACTCGGGCAGGTTCTCGAGCCGGCGGAGCGCATCGAATTCTATCGGCTTTACCTTCGGCGCGCCAAGTTCGCACCCGCGGTGCCGCAGGGCGAGATCCCCCTGCTGATCGAAGGATACAGGCAGCTGGTGCCCCATGACCGGTCCCGGGCCCCTGCCGTTTCGGAGATTGACTGGGCTTTATCTCTTCGGCTTCGACGCGGTCGGCTCTGGGCCGCGTGCGCCAAGCCGATGCCACTTGCAGGGCCGGTGATGATCGCAAGGCTGCCTTCGATATCGAGGTTTGTGATACAGGTCCCCTCTCTGCCCGGGATACAGCAAGACTCGGCATGACGTGTTTCCGTGCGCCCCTCGGGAACCCAACGGCGCCCCGCGCCTTGATCTCTACAAGTCGACGACCTTCCCCGATCCACGGACATGCGTCCCTCAGCCGAATTGACCCGAAAATGACAGAGCGCGCCCAAGCCTCCCCCCTCGACCGCCGACCAAAGACAGAGGCAGAGCTGCGCGATCGCATCGCGGCCTGCCCGATTTCGGGCTCTGCCCAGCAAATGCGGCGGGCCTTCGCGACACTGGCTGGCCCGCAACCCCACCTGTCCGAGATCACGCGGGGCGGGCGGCGGTGTCTGGTGGTCGGCGAGGGGCCGGAAATCGTCTGGTTTCACGGGGGTGGCTATGTCTTTGGGGCGCCCGAAACCCATGCCACCCTGGCGACCGCTCTGGCCGCGCACGGCCTGCGCGTGGTCCTGCCCGATTACCGCCTCGCGCCGGAAGATCCCTGGCCCGCGATGTTGGAGGACGCCCACGCGGTCCTCTCCGACAGCGGGCCGGTGGTAGCGGGCGGCGACAGCGCCGGGGGGCATCTCGCGCTGGTCGCGGCGCAGACCGGCGCGGATCTCAAGGGGCTCGCGCTCGTCTCGCCCAACACCGATCGCAGCGGGGCGAGCCAGACGCGCGGGCGCGAGAGCGACGCCATGAACGACGATGCCAGCGATGCGGCCCTCGCGCGGCAGGCCATGCCCGACCGGAGCGGCAAGGACCCGGCCGCGTCGCCCCTTCTTGGCGAGCTGGCGGGCCTTCCCCCCGTTCATCTCGAGGCCGTGGGCGCGGAGATCCTTTTGGACGACTCGCTGCTTCTGGCACGGGCGATGGCCCTGGCCGATTGCGAGGTGTCGCTGCATGTCACTCCCGGCCTCATGCACATGCACACCCTCTGGCCGGATTGCCTGCCGGAAGGCGCGGCAAGTCTGGCACGCATTGCCGCGTTCGAACGGCGCCAGAGCGGGGCAGCGCAGGCGGGCTGACATCCCCGTCGACACGGGTGGAGCCTCGTCGGTGGTCGGGTTTTGTAGTGCGCCCATACGGTCTGAAGGTGCCACGAGCAGCCACGGCGTCTGGGTGCCCTTCGCAGGTCGGTGGGGCCGGTGAAACCCGCCCGAATAGAGCTTGGGGATCAGAACTCGTTCTCTCTCAGCCGGGAGACGAAGCCCGCGGCCCTCCCGGTTGCCGAGACGACGGTTTGCGGGGGCAGGTCAGACCTGCCCCCGAACCTAGATCATCCTCGTTGTGCATCGACCGCGAGCGCGGCGAGGCGATAGAAGCCGTGCGCCATCTTGGTGAAGGGCATCAGCAGGAAGAAGCCCAGCACCGCGCCCAGATGGATGGCGAGAAGCGCAGGCATGGCCGGGGTCTGGCCGAGGGCATAGAGCACCAGCCCGCTCAGTCCGACGAAGCCCAGCAGTCCGACAAAGGCGATCTCGCCGCCGAAGGCACCGCTCGCGCCAAGCGTGCGCTCGGAGCGCAGCTTCAGCCGGACCATCTCGAAACAGCCCGCCACCAGCAGCAGCCCGCCGGACAGGCCCAGCAGTTTCGGCAGCGACAGAAGCGGGTAGGGGGCGGGCATGTTCAGCGCGTAATGCATGACAGTGGCCACGCTGGTCGAGGCAAAGCACAGAAGGAACCCGTACATGACCGCCTGATGCACCGCGCGGCGGGCGTGGCTGAAGCGGTCCTCGTCCTCGAAATTGCAGCCGTCGCCATGGCCGCCCTTGAGGTTCTTCATGCTGGCGGCCTGCCGGACCGCCTGCACGAGATGCGCCAGTTTCAGCGGCTTTGCTCCGACCCGGCGCCAGTAGCGGCGCAGGCTGATGGCGATGCTGAGCAGCGGGAACAGGAAGGCGGGAAGGAAGATGGCCACCATCGCGTTGTGCGACAGGACCGCGTAGAAGCCCTCGCCGCCCTGGCTTGCCAGGGCCTTTGCCGCCCAGAACAGCAGGGCGAAGCCGGTCACCGTGGCAAGGGCGATCATCAGGCCGTTCTTCTGGAACGCCTTGCCTGCTGCCTTCGGGAAGGCGAGCTCTTCCCAGCTGTCCTGCCGCACATCGGCCAGCGCTTGTGGCAGGTTCAGGTCGAACTCGTGCGGGGCGGTGTACTGGCAGGCGTAATAGCAGCCCCGGCAGTTGTGGCACAGGTTCGCCAGCTGCGTGAGGTCGCCGTCGGAAAAGGCGCGCTCCGCGTGCAGGGCCGGAAAGACCGAACAATAGCCCTCGCAATAACGGCAGGCGTTGCAGACCTCGGCCTGCCGGCGCGCCTCCTGAAGCAGATCAGTTTGCATGTGCATATGCGGCGGCCTCCTTGCCTGCGATGCGTCCGAAGACGGTGCCGATGGTCATGCCAAACCCGGCGAGATAGCCCTGACCGAGGATCGAGCCGGCCATGGTTTCGCCCGCCGCCCACAGGTTGGACACCGGGCGGTTGCCGATGGAGCATTGCGCGTTCTCGTCGACCTTCAGCCCGAGATAGGTGAAGGTCACGCCGGTGCGCAGGGAATAGCCGTAGAACGGCGCCTCGGTGATCGGGCGGGCCCAGTTGGTCTTTGGCGGGGTCAGGCCGGTGGTGCTGACGCCGTCCAGCTCGGTCGGGTGAAAGCCCGACGTGTCGCCGCAGGCGGCGTTGAACTCGGCCACGGTCTGCGCCAGCGCGTCGGCGGGCAGGCCCATCTTGTCGGCCAGCTCTTCGAGCGTGTCGGCCTTGATCGGCGGGAAGACCGAGGGCATGAACAGGTTGAGCGACTTGGCGTCGATGATGACATAGCCCACCTGGTCTGGCTGCGCCGCGACGAGGCGCCCCCAGATGGCGTAGCGTTTGGGCCAGACATCCTCGCCCTCGTCGTAGAACCGCCGGGCCTCCTTGTTCACCACGATCGAGAAGGGCACGCAGTCGAGCCGGGTGACGATGCCGCCGTCGAATTTCGGAGCGCGCCCGTCGATGGCGACTGCGTGGCACTGCGTCGGATCGCCTACTTGCTCGATCCCCTGATCGAGCAGGTCGGCCAGCACCACGCCGCGATTGTAGGGCGTGCCACGAATGAGAAAGTTCTTGGCCGCCGGGCCCCAGGCGCGGGCCAGCCAGTCGGTGTCGGCCTGAAACCCGCCCGAGGCCACGACGACCGATTTCGGCGTCAGGCGGTGGGTCTCGTCCCCTTGGGTGTACTCGACATATGCGACCCGACCGTCGGCCAGCTCCAGATGGGTGACGGCAGCCTCGTATTTCACCTCGACGCCGAGGGCCTCGGCAGTGCGGTAATAGGCATTCACAAGGCTCTTGCCGCCGCCGAGGAAGAAGGCGTTGGTGCGCGCCAGCGACAGCGTGCCCGACAGCGAGGGCTGAAAGCGCACGCCATGCGCTTCCATCCACGGCAGGCAGTCTTCCGAGCTGCGGATCGCGAGGCGGGCCAGCCCCTCATGGGTCTTGCCGCCGGTGACCTTGAGCAGGTCGGCGAGGTATTCCTCTTCGGTATAGCTGTCGACCAGCGGGCCGAGCGGGCCGTGATGCATACAGCGGAAATTGCGCGTGTGGCGGGAATTGCCGCCGCGATAGGGCTTCGGGGCGGTTTCCAGGATCAGCACGCTGGCGCCCGCCTCGGCGGCGGTGATCGCCGCGCAAAGCGCCGCATTGCCGCCGCCGATGACAAGGATGTCGGGGCTCGAAACAGGAGCGGTCACAAGAGGTCTCCGTCATATCCGGGGGAACGGTTGGGCAGGGCGCGAAGCGCGCGGACGCGCACGCGCTGCGCCGCTTCGATATGGGCGCGCATGGCGGTCTCGGCGCGCGCGCCGTCGCGCGCCTGGATGGCGTCCAGCACCTCGAAATGCTCTTCGACGGCCTTGTGCGCACGGTCCGGCTCGGTCAGCGTGGTCGGGCCGAGGATCATCAGCGCCTTTTGCAGAACGTGGATGGACCGGGCCAAGAACCGGTTCTTGGCCGCGTCCAGCAGGGCGGCATGGAACTGGCGGTTCAGCACGAAGGCGTCCGGCGCATCGCCGAGCTCGGCCATCTGCCGGTTCATGTCCGCCAGCTCCTCGATCTCGATATCCGACGCAGCGCGGGCGGCCAGCCGCGCGGCCGTCCCCTCGAGCACGGCGCGCATTTCGTAAAGCTCCATCACCTCGGCGTAATCCAGCGTGCGGACGCTGGCGCCCTGGCGGGGAAGGTGGGTGACGATGCCATCCGCCTCGAGCTGGCGAATCGCCTCGCGGACCGGGGTGCGCGACACGCCGAGACGCTCTGCAAGATCTGTCTCGCGCAGCCGGTCGCCCGGGTTGAGGCGGCCGTCGCGCAGCTCGGCGATCAGGCGGGCATAGGCGGTGTTGCCCTGCGGGGTGCTGTCATCTTCGGTGGTCACGCGACTCTCCATCGACTATTGTATCCACGTGGATACAATAGTATTCAAGATCGGGTCAAGCGAGGCTGGAGGCGGGTTTGCGCAAACATCTATTCACACAGGCCATGGGCCGCAGGCTCCTGACATTCGCCCTCGCGGCGGCAGGGACGGGGCTGTTCTGGCTGCTTGGCCTGCCGCTGCCCTTCCTGTTCGGGCCGATGAGCTTCTGCCTCGCGGGGGCGCTCGCACATGCGCCGCTCAAGGGGTTCGGGCAGGTGTCGGTCGCGGCGCGCACCATCCTCGGGGTGGCGGTGGGGGCGTCGATCACGCCGACGGTCATCGCCGAGTTGCCGCGGATGGCGGCGTCCATCGCGCTGATCCCGCTCTTCATCGCGGTGATCGCGCTGGTCGGCGTGCCGTTCTTTCGCAAAGTCTGGGGGTTCGATGGCCCCACCGCCTATTACGCGGCGATGCCGGGCGGGCTTCAGGACATGGTGATCTTCGGCACCGAGGCCGGGGCCAGCCCCAGGGTGCTGGCGCTGGTGCACGGCACGCGGGTGCTGTTCATCGTGACGCTGGCGCCGTTCATCCTGAGCCATTTCTACGGCGCGCCGCTGACCAATCCGATCGGCAGCCCGGTCGCGGACCTGCCGTGGTACGAACTGGTCATCATGGCAGCCGCGGCCTTCATCGGCTGGAAGGGCGGCGAGCGTGTCGGCCTCTTCGGCGCGTCGATCCTCGGGCCGATGATCGTCACCGCGACGCTGTCGCTGTCCGGGGTGATCCACTTCCGCCCGCCGGCCGAGGCGATCCTCGCGGCGCAGTTCTTCATCGGTTGCGGCATCGGGGTGCAGTTCCTCGGCGTGACCCTGCGCGAGCTGACCCGCGTCGTGGCGGCGGGCGTGGCCTATGTGGTGGTGCTCTCGGTGCTGGCGGCGGGCTTTTCCGGCATCGTCTCGGGGCTGGGCCTCGGCGATCCGGTGGCCGCCTTCCTCGCCTTCGCGCCAGGCGGTCAGGCCGAGATGACCGTGCTTGCCATCGTGACGGGCGCGGACCTGGGGTTCGTCATCACCCACCATCTGACGCGCATCGTCATCGTGATCGTGGGGGCTCCGATACTTGCCGGGCTCATCGCCCGTAGGCGGAGGGATTGACCATGTGGATCGGCGCGCCCGCGGCGTAGGCGTTCACCTGCTCGAAGATGTCGGTGAACTGGCTGTCAAATTCGTCTTCGGTGACAAAGCCGATATGCGGCGTCGCGATCAGGTTCGGATGCGCCAGCAGCGGGTCCCCGGGATCGGTGAGCGGCTCGGTGTCGAAGACATCGACCGCGGCCATGGCGGGGCGGCCCGCGTCGAGGCCCGCCAGCAGCGCGCCCGGCGAGATCAGCCCGGCGCGCGAGGTGTTCACCAGCACCGAGCGCGGCGCCATCTGCGCTAGGTCGTCGGCGGTGACGATGCCGCGGGTCTGCGGCGTCAGGCGCATGTGCAGCGACAGCACCTCGCTTTGCGCGAAGAAGGCCTCGCGGCTTTCGGCAACGGTCTCGCCCGCCGCCGTGGCACGGGCGCGTCCCTCGTCCGAGGCCCACCACTGCACCGGCATTCCGAAGGCGCGGGCATAGTCCGCCACCGCCCGGCCGATCCGCCCGTAGCCGTAAAGCCCCAGCGTCCGGCCACGCAGCGTGCGCCCGACGCCGGTCTGCCAAGTGCCCGCCTTGGCGCTGGCCATCTGCTGCGGCAACTGCCGCATCGCGGCGAGGATCAGCGCGAAGGTCAGCTCGGCGGCGGCGTAGTTGGCGCCGTCCGCGCCGGTGTTGGAGCACAGCAGCACGCCCTGCTCGGTGCAGGCGTCGACATCCACATGCGGCCAGGCACTGCGCTGCGAGATCAGCCGCAGGTTCGGCAGCCGCTCCAGCAGGCTGCGCGTGATGCGCGTGCGCTCGCGGAAGAGAACGACGCATTCGGCCCCGGCGAGGCGCGCGGCGAGCGTGTCCTCGTCGGGGGCGGCATCGGTCCAGACCGTGACCTCGTGGCCGTCAAGCAGGCGGAAGCAGGGCAGCCCCTGCAGCGTGTCGAACCAGTCGTCGAGAATATGGACCTTCATGCCGCTCTCTCAGCCTTGCGGGGACAGCGCCTTGATGGCGCGGCTGACGCGGTCGTGCAAGATCGCATGGTCGGTCTCGGTGACCTGCTCGGCGAGGGCGGGCTGCGACAGCTCCCTGCGGAAGTCTTCCAGCTCGCGGCGCAGCAGCGCCAGTTTCTCGAAGGGGGTCATGACGGGCCTCTCAGTGGGACAGCAGGACGGGGATGTCGATCCGGGACAGCACCTCGGAGGTGACGCCGCCCAGCAGGTCTTCGCGGAACTTGGAATGCTCGAAGGCGCCCAGAACCAGCAGCGACGGGCGGTGCTTTTCGCACCAGCTCAGCAGGGTCGGGGCAACGGGATGAGAGGTGGGCCATTCCTCGAGGGTGGCGTCGACCTCGTGGCGGGCGAGGTGGGTCATCAAATCCTGAATTGGCCAGCTCGCACGCGGCCCGACGGTCAGAACGCTGACCCGGCCCGCATCCTCGAGCAGGCGAAGACTGTCGGACAAGGCGCGCGCGGCGGCACGGCCACCGTCCCAGGCGAGCGCCGCGTGGGTCAGACGCCCATCGCCCTCGTAGCCCGCCGGGACCACGACCACCGGGCGCCCCGACATCAGCGCGATGCGGTCCGGGTGCAGGGTCACGTGTTCGTCGTCGGTCTCTGCGTGGCTTCCGACGATGAGCATGTCGTAATGCCGGGCCGCCTCGGACAGAACGGTGTCGACGCGGCCTTTCACCTCCCTCAGCTGCAGCGTGTTGGTCAGCCCCAGCGCGCTGCGCTCGGCCTCGAACCGGGCCTCGATGTCGCGCAGGACGTTGGCGCCGACCTCGTCGAGCAGCGCGCGCGCTTCCTTCGGAATCCAGCGCGAGCGCTTGTCGATGACCTCGTGGGCGGTGTGGGCCAGCATCGCCGTGACATGCGCGCCGAGCCGGTCGGCCAGCGCCGCGGCATAGCGCAAGGCGGCAACCGAGCCTTCGGAGCCGTTGAAGGCGACGAGCAGGTTCATCATCGGCATCTTATCGGCCTTTCCAGACAGAGGCGGGCACGTAGACCTGCCCGTCCGCCAGCTTGCGCGCGGTGCGCAGCAGCCCGGCGGAGTTGAGGGTGAATTGGTCGGTCATGTCGAAATCCACGAGCACCTCGATGGTGCCCGAGGCGTGTTCCAGCACGACATTGGCCGGGCTCTCGGCGG
The DNA here is from genome assembly GCF_020171625.1 of Salipiger bermudensis. GTDB lineage: Bacteria > Pseudomonadota > Alphaproteobacteria > Rhodobacterales > Rhodobacteraceae > Salipiger > Salipiger bermudensis_B. The sequence goes on along the minus strand of NZ_JAIUZY010000004.1, from coordinate 558,605 downwards.
GCCGCTCGAGCAGCCCGTCCGCCACCGTGCCCGGTGTTAGCGCGCAGGAGGCAAGGCATTGCGATCCGGTGACCGCCATCGACGGGTGCGTGGTCCAGGGCATGAAATAGCGGGTCGCGATCGTTCCGCCATCGCGCGCCGGGGCCAGCAGGCCGAACTTCGGCGTGACCGATTTCGACACGTCGCCCATGCCCATGGCGGCGCCGGCCTGAAGGCGCACCGCCTCCATGCGGGCGAAGAACTCGCGGTTCTCGTCCAGCTCCTGCACCGTCTCGTGGCCCGAAAGGCCGAAGTCTTCGGCGCGGGCGATGACCATCGGCATGGCCACGTCCATGCAGGTGACCTCGATGTCGTCAAAGCTGTCGTGCAGGTTTCCGGTGGGCAGGAACGCCCCGGTCGACGAGCCCACAACGCCCATGAAGCTGAGCGCGATGGGGGCGGCGGTGCCGGGCACGCCGGCGATGGCGGTGTCGCCGCCATAGCGCAGCGCGCCGCCCGGGGTTTGCACCCGTGCCAGCACCCGCGCCCCGGTGTTCACGGCGCGGATGCGTATCTCGGTCTCGTCGCCGGTGGGGGCGACGAGACCCATCTCGATGGCCGCCGGGCCGACGCCCGACAGGATGTTGCCGCAGGTCGGCTTGAAGTCGACCAGCCGCTCGTCGACGGACACCTGGGCGAAGAAGTAATCCACGTCCGCCCAGTCGTCCTCCGACGGCGACAGTATGGCGACCTTCGTGGTCACCGCCACACCGCCGCCGATGCCGTCGATGTTGATCGGATGGCCCGCGCCGAGAACCTCGATCAGCACCTCGGCGAGGGTCTCGCGGTCCTCGGGCAGGTCGGCGCGATTGAAGTACGGTCCCCGCGAGGTGCCGCCACGCATGAAGACGAAGGGAATGCCGGTCTGTGTCATGTCAATGTCTCCGGAAGGTCAGTGCAGCGGCCAGGGCAGATCGACGGCGTCCTGCAGAAGGCCCGGCGGGAAGTCGCGGTTGAGCGCACCCGCCATCACGCACATCAGCGCGAGGCCGCAGGCCGTGAGGATCAGCGTCTTGGGCCAGGGGGCCTGGGCGCGCACCCTCAGGAAGACGACGAGGAAGCCGGCCAGCGCGAGGATGAAGCCCACGAAATAGGTCGCGGCGATCAGGCTCGCGAACCAGGCCAGCGTGCCCCACAGCCCGTAGGGCGCGTCGGCGTCCTCGCCCGAAGCTTCCTTGTCGGCGAAGATCGTGTTGCCCTCGGGGCGCAGGATCATCTGCACCAGCAGGATGAGCAGGGCGACCAGGGTGATGCCCCCGATCACCAGCGGCACGATCTTGTCCGTCATGTTGTAGTCGGGGATGGCGTTGGCGTTGAGCAGCGCGGTCACGACATACGCCATGATCACCAGCAGGAAGACGATCGGCGCGCGCTTCGAGCCGGACTGGACGTCGCCCTCGGCCATGATGGTCTTGGCCTGACGCAGACCCAGAACGACCGACACCACGGTGATGATCAGCAGCACGATGACGATCGGCGAGAAGATGTAGTCCATCCCCTCCTCGAACGACCGGCGGAAGCGGAAGGACGCGATCTGGAAGGCCTGGTTCGAGAATTTCTCGACCGGGTTGGACAGCACGAACCCGATCAGGAAGGCCGGGCGCGACCAGTCGAAGCGGCGCAGGAAGATGCCGATCAGGCCAATGGCGAACAGCGCAAGGATGTCCTCGAAGTTCTGTCCGGACTGGAAGGCCGCGAAGGCGATCAGCATGAACAGGAACGGCGCGAGATAGGTGAAGCGGATGGTGGTCAGCTTCGCGATGCCGCCCGAGACGCCGATGCACAGCAGCGTGCCGACGACGTTGGCCAGCGCCAGCAGCCAGACGATGGAATAGGTGATGTCGAGGTTGTCGCGGAGCATGGCCGGGCCGACCTCGATGTCGCCCGATCCCAGCAGGGCGATCGCCCCGATGAAGATCGCCATGGAGCCCGAGCCGGGAATGCCGAACAGGAGGGTGGGCACGAGGCCGCCACCTTCCTTGGCGTTGTTCGAGCTTTCCGGCCCGATCACGCCGCGGATCTCGCCCTTGCCGAAGTTCGACTTGTCCTTGGTGGTCTGCACCGCGTGGCCATAGGCGATCCAGTCGACCACCGAGCCGCCGAGGCCGGGGATCACGCCCACCAGCACGCCGATCAGCGAGCAGCGGACCGACAGCCATTTGTTCGCGAACCAGTCGCGCACGCCGTCCATCCAGCCGGCGCCGAGCGAGGCGTTCTTGGAGATCGACTGGTCCTGCCGCAGCAGCGAGACGATCTCGGGCACGGCAAAGATGCCGAGGCCCACGATGACGAGTTGCAGGCCGTCGGTGAGATAGGGGAAATCATAGCTCGCCATACGCAGCGAGCCGCCGGCATCCGCGACACCGATGGTGCCGATCAACATGCCCAGACCCGCCGCCGCAAGCCCCTTGAGCGCGACGCGCCCCGCGAGCACCGCGACCATCGACAGGCCCAGCACCGAGATCATCAGCATCTCGGGCAGGCCGAACGCCAGCACGAGCGGCCGCGCGACGACGATGAACAGCGTCAGGAAGCAGGCGCCGACAAGGCCGCCGAAGAGCGAGGCGGTGAAGGCCGCCGACAGCGCCCGCGCCGCCTGGCCCTTGCGCGCCAGCGGAAACCCGTCGAGCACCGTCGCCTGTGAGGCGGACGAGCCCGGAATGCCCATGAGCACGGAAGAGAACGTGTCCGAGGTGGGCACCACGGCCACCATGCCGATCATCAGCGCAAGACCCAGCACGGGTTCCATGCCGAACATGAAGGGCAGCAGCAACGACAGGCCGGCGATGCCGCCGAGGCCGGGAAAGACGCCGACCGCAAGCCCCATGACCACTCCCAGGACCAGATAGCCCAGGACCAGAGGTTGCAGGATGAGAGCCCATGCGTCGGCAAGCGCCGGCAGGGCGGTCGCGAAGAGATCCATCGCACCGTTCTTTCGGTTGAGTTTTCAGAAGGAAGTCGAAAAGGGCGGGCCCCCCGGGGGAGGAGAAAGGGGGCCCGCCTGCGCGACGATTACTTGATCGTCACGCCGTAGGAGTCCTTGAGCCAGTCGATGACATAGGCCTTGGCCTCGGGCGACACCGTGGTCGCCTCCTTTGTCGCCTTGACCGCGCCTTCGCCGACGAACATCGGGTACTGACCCACTTCGTTCGACGAGATCTCGGCGAAGTCGGGGCGCGCGCGCACCGCTTCGAAGGCCGCGACATAGGTGTCGATCACCTCTTGCGGGGTGCCCTGCGGCAGGAACGCGATCTTCTGCGACGGATAGCCCGCGATGAAGAAGGCCTTCCAGGCGTCCCAGGCCACGCCCTCGGTCTCACAGCCCTCGGTCGCGGCGCAGACTTCCTTGAACGACGGCATGTCCGGGAAGGTCGGATCGCGGACGATGGCACCGTCTTCGTCGAGCGCGCCCCAGCTCATCATCGGCACGGCGGTGCCGGCCTCGACCAGTTCGGCGCCGCCGGACAGGTAGCCCGAGGAGGTCTGGTAATCGATGGTGGCCTCGCCGCGCTCGAACATCAGGCGACCGTCACCGCGGCCCTTGATGCCGAACACCGGCTCCACGTTCATGCCGAGCAGCTTCCACGCCAGCAGCGGCACCAGGTCGAGCCCGGTGGCCCCCTGCGAACCGAAGATCAGGTTGACGTCCTGAAGCCCGTTGGCCGAGCCGTCGAACTTCGCGCCGTCTTCCGGGTTCAGGTAGGCGACACCGCCGGTGCCCGTCGCCATGACCGGGATCCAGTCGCCGTACTCGTAGCGCACCCGCGGGTCGTCGAGCAGATAGGGGAACTGGGTCGAGCCGGAGGACCCGAACAGCATCGTACCGTCCTCGTATTCCTGCTCCTGGAACCAGTTCGCGCCCTTCGTCGAGCCGGCGCCGGGCATGAATTTCACGACCACGGTCGGTTCGCCGGGCAGCTCCTGCGCCAGCAGCGGCGCGAAGAAGTTCGCCCATTTTGCCGAACCGCCGGTTTCCGAGAACGGGATCACCCATTCGATCGTCTTTCCGGAGAAGTCGACTTCGGCCAGCGCCGGGGCGCTCAGCAGGGCGAGAGTTGCAGCCGAGGCGGCAAGGGTCTTGATGGTCATTGGTGTCCTCCCGTAGACCTTTACGCGCCGGACAGGCGCCCGACGCTTTAAGAGTTATTCGTTCAAGGGACTGATTCCCTCCTCCAACGGCGGAAACATGCCGTGCCAACCTTGCGTGAAACTTGCGCAAATCGACAAAGGCATCCGAATGCGTATCGCCGTGATCGAAGACAACGAAGCCCTGGCGCACGGGATCGCGTTCCGGTTGCGCGACCGCGGCCACTCCGTTGATCTGCTGCATGACGGCGCCGAGGCGGATGCGTTCCTCGCGCAGGAGGGGGCGGATCTGGTGGTGCTGGATCTGAACCTGCTGCACATGGAAGGGCTCGAGGTCCTGCGCGCCATGCGACGCCGCGGCGACGGCACGCCGGTGATCCTGCTGACCGCGCGGTCCGAGACGGCGGAACGCGTCGCGGGGCTCGATGCCGGGGCGGACGACTACCTCACCAAGCCGTTCGAGATGGACGAGCTGGAGGCCCGGCTTCGTGCCATGGCCCGGCGCAAGAACCTTGAATTCGCGGCGCGCGACAGGCTGGGGCCGCTGATCTTCGACCGCAACGCCCGGCAACTCCTGCAGAACGAGACGCCGCTCGACATTCCCCGGAAGGAGATCGCGACGCTGGAATGCCTGCTCGAGCGCCGCGGGCGCATCGTCTCCAAGGCGCAGTTGATCAGCCATGTCTACGGCACCGGGTCCGACGCCGACGAAACCGCGATCGAACCGCATGTCTCGCGGCTGCGCAAGCGGCTCGAACCGTTCGGCATCCGCATCAAGACCGCGCGCGGGCTTGGCTACATGCTTGATTCAGATGGCGAATAAACGGCGCGGGAGCGCGCGGCGCCGGGCACTTTCGCTGCGGCTGAGGCTGTTTCTCGTGATCCTGCCGCCGCTGTTCGCGGTGTCGATCCTTCTGGGTCTGTGGCGCTTCCATGCGGCGCAGGAAACCTCCGACGAACTCTTCGACCGCGGCCTGCTCGCCGCGGCGCTGGCAATCTCGCGGGATGTGGCGATCTCGGAGGGCGATGCGCTGTCGCCCATCACCCGCAGCTTCATCTCCGACGCCGGCGGGGGCGAGATCTTTTATCACGTCACCGGGCCGGGCGGGTATTACGTCACGGGCTATGCCTACCCTCCGCGTCATCCCTCGGGCTTCGACCCAACGGTGCCAAACTACTACGTCGCCGATTACCGGGGCGAGGAGATGCGCGTGCTGCGGATGACCGAGGCCCGCACCATCGCCAATCTCACCGGCGACAGCGTGGTGACCGTCTGGCAGCGCGTGAGCGACCGGCAGGCCTTCGCGCGGGAACTGGCCTTGCGGGCGATCGCGTTGATCGCCGGGCTGATGGCCACGCTGGCGCTGGTCGTCTGGTTCGGGGTGCAGCTCGGGCTGCGGCCGCTCAACGATCTTCAGGAGGCGATCCGGATCCGCTCGCCGGATGATCTCGCCCTGATCCGCCGCCCGGTGCCCAAGGAGGTCGCGGGGGTGGTCGGCACGCTGAACCGCCTGTTCGGGCAGGTGAAGGACAACATCGAGGCGCATCAGGTGTTCATTTCCGACGCCGCGCATCAGCTGCGCAACCCTGCCGCCGCGCTTCTGGCGCTTGCCGAAACGCTTCCGGATGTCACCGACGAGAGCGAGAGGGACGCCCGGCAGGCAGAGCTGATCGATGCGGCGCGTTCCACGGCGCGTCTGACCAACCAGCTGCTTCAGCTCGAGCGCCTGCGCTATGGCGACACCGGCGCGCGGCAGGTGTTCGACCTGAACGATGTCATCGAAGAGGTGTGTCAGGCGCGCGCGCACGCGGCCCTGACGCGCGACCTCGACTTTTCGCTCGATCGCTGCGCCGAGCCTCTGCCGGTTGAGGCAGACCCGACCCTCATCGGCGAGGCGGTGACCAATCTCGTGGACAACGCTTTGCGCCATGGCGGCGACGAGATGACCCGGATCACCGTGAGGACCGCACCGAGCGAGGCGGGCGTCACCGTCACCGTGCAGGACGACGGTGTCGGCATCCCCTCAGAGCAGTCGGAGGCCGCGTTCCGCCGGTTCTCGCAGCTTCGCAACGGCGAGGGCACCGGCCTTGGCCTGTCCATCGTCGAGCAGGTCGTGCGCCGGCATCACGGCAGCGTGCGTCTGGTCGCGGCGGCGAGAGGCACGACGATCCGCATCGAGTTGCCGCGCGCGTAGGGCAGGCGGCTAAGCGCTTCGCCGATCTTCGGCGAGGGACATCTGGTCCGTCGCGACCCGGATCCGCCGGCGCTTGAACCCGCTGTCCGGCGGAAGGCCCTCGCGGACCACAAGCGTCGGCGGCGCGACCCGGAACTGCCGGGCAAGCTCGGACACACGCGCCCGCAACGCGGCCTCGGTGTCTGGCCCCACCTGCTCGAGGCTGATCGTCAGGGCATCCGCGTGCTGCACGACGCGATAGTCGCCGACCGCCTGGTCAAGGCTGGCCAACATGGTGCGGATGGCTTCTGCCGGAATGAGGCGCGGTCCGTCGGGCCCCTTCCACCAGAGCATGTCGTCCTCTCGCCCTTCGATCCTCGCGATTCGCGAACAGGCCGAGCCGCAGGGGCAAGGGGTCTCGTCGGGCACAAGGACATCGTTGAGCCGATAGTTCAGCAGCGGCAGGCTTTCGCGCGTGAAGTCGTGGATCACCGGGCAGAACGCCCCGCTTTCCGGATCGACCACGTCGCGCTCGATCCGCATCCACGCTTCGTTGAGATGCAGGTTGCCGGCCGGGCAGGTGAAGGCAAGCACGCCCTCCGTCGCCTGATAGACCTCGTCGACCTGCGTGCGGAAGGCGCGGGCGATCGCCGCGCGGTCCGAAGGTCCGAGGCTTTCCGCGACCGAGACCACCCGCTGCGGCTGCACCGCAAGCCGGCCCTCCGACTGGGCGCGTGCCAGAAAGGACAGGACACCGGCGGGGGCAATCAGGACGGTGGGGGCGAAGTCACCCAGCCCTTGCAGATGCGCGTCCATCCCCTGCGTCACGTCGAAGAACTCGAACCGGAGCAGGGGATTGCTCAGCGACCGGTAGAGCGCGTTGTCCGCCCGCATGAAGAACGCCACCCTCTGCCGGCGCCGGAGGTCGGGCCAGAAGCGTCCCGACATGATCGCCGCCCAGAGCCGTCGTTCGCGCGGGGTGGTCAGGAACAATCCCCGCTGGCCGGAGGTCCCGGTCGAAAGGCCGACGCCGACCCTACCGATCATCGGAGAGAAATCCCGGCTGCGCTCCGCCTCGAGGGCGACCTCGAACGCTTCCTCCCGGTCGATGCCGCAGGTGTTGATCGCGGTGAAGCTCTCCATCAGTCGCGCCTTGTCCATGCGGGGCAGCGCGTGAAGCGGCGTGTCGATATGGTCTTGGTAGAAGGGCGAGCGGGGCATGATGCGGCGCCGGAACCGCGCCATGGCGCGGGATTGATGCGCCTCGATCTCCGCACGCGAGCGCAGGCCCCGGCCGTAGCGGGTCTGCAGGAAGGCTGTGATGCTCATGGCGCAGCCTCCCGGCAGTGCGACGGCACAATAACGATCTCCGGCCGAGCGCGCATGAGCGCCTGCAGGCGTCCGAAGGTGTCGCGGTAGCGGCCCGCGTTTCCCAGCCGCCCAAGGATGGGCGCGGGCGGGAGCCGGCCACTGCGCAGCGCGCTTCGGGCATAGGCCGCGTCGGCGATCAGGAAGGTGTTGGCCGCAGGCAGCCACAAGCCGATCTGGCCCACGCCGTGGCCGGGCAGGGGAATGGCAATCGCGTCGCCGGTGCCGGTCACGTCGTGGCCTTGCGGAAACCCCGGAAGGCCGGTCTCGACCAGCGCGCCACCCTCGACCGGCTGCGGCGCACGCGACAGGACCGCCTCGCGCAGGGCCATGGGGCAGGCCGCCAGCGTGGCGCTCACCTCGGACCTGAGGCCCCTGAGGTGGGCGATGGCCTCGGTCGACGCCAGAACCGGCGTTCCCTCCGCGATCTCGGGCAGCCCCGCCACGTGGTCGCCATGCATGTGGCTCAGCACCACCATGTCGGGCTGGCGGGGCAATTGCCGTGTCAGGCGTTCCTCCGCGGGAAGGGTGACCGGTGTCGCCCAGCGATAGGCGCGGGCCGGAAAGCTCTTCGTGGCGCTGAAGAACGCCTCGCCATAGCCGCAGTCGAACAGGATGGCCGCATCGGCGGTCTCGACAAGCGTCACCAGCGCGGGGAGGTCGACCTCCCCCCGATCCGGCAGGCCGGCGGCAAAGCCGCGCACCCGGCAGCTTCCGACACGGAACACGTTCACGCGAAGCATTCGTCGAGCCCCTCTTCAAGTCTGACCTTCGGCTCATACCCGAGATCGCGTCTGGCCGCGCCGATGTCGAGGGTCAGGGAGCGCCCGATCGAGACGACGGCCTGCCGGGTCAGCGCGGGCTCCTTGCCGCCGAGCAATGGGGCGGCCCGTTCCATCACCCCGGCCATCTTGTAGGCAAGGCCGAAGGGCAGGCGGATCGGTCTCGGGCGATAGCCGCCCTTCTCGCAGACAAGCTCCGCCAAGGCACGGAATGTGAATACCTCGCCGGAGCTGATGTTCCACACCCCTCCGCCGGGGCCGTCTGCCGCAAGGCGCATGGCCTGCGCCGCGTCGTGGCGGTGGGTCAGGTCGATGCGCGCGCTGCCGCGCTCGATCAGCGGCAGGATGCCCCGCTCGAAGGTGGCCCGGAGCCTCGGCAGAAGCGCGCGATCGTGTCGGCCATAGATCGCCCGTGGGCGGATCGCAGTACACCGCATCGCGGCCGTGTCGGAGCCCAGTACAAGCGTCTCGGCCGCGCGCTTGCTGTCCGCGTAGGGGGAGAGGGCGCGCGCCGGCAGGCTCGCATCCTCCGTGACGTGCAACCTGTCGCGCCCGTCCGCGTAGAGGCTCGGGGTCGAGGCAAAGACGAAGCGCGCGACACCCGCGGCGCGGGCGCTGTCGAGCAGGCGCGCGGTCGCCGTGACATTGGCGGCGTGGAACGCCTGCGGGCTGCCCCATCCGCCGCTCATCGCCGCGCAGTGAAAGACGGCATCGACGCCGTCCACGAGCGGGCCAAGATCGTCACATGTGAGATCGGCCGCCATGAAGTCCGGCAGGTCTACGGGGGTTCGGGCCGTGGTGCGCAGGGACCATCCATGCGCCCCGAGCTCCTCGATCATCGCGCGGCCGAGACAGCCGCTTGCTCCGGTAATCAGCGCTTTCATCAGAACCTCAGAACCGTGCCACCAAGGGAAATGCCGGCGGAGGTGCCCATCAGCAGGGCGGTCTGGCCGCGGCGAAGCTGCTGCGAGCGGACCGCGTGATCCAGCGCGCTGGGGATCGACGCCGCCACCTGGTTGCCGGTGCGGGCGAAGATGTTCACGACCTTCTCGGCCTTCAACCGCAACCCGCGCGTCACGTGCGACAGGGCCTGCGCGCTCGCCTGGTGGGGGACGATGCAGTCGATCTGATCGACGCCGATCCCGGCGCCGGACACCAGCTTGGCCAAAAACCGCGGCAGCCGACGCGAGGCCACCCGGAAGGCCAGCCCGCCATCCATCCGGAAGGTCTCGTCCCCGGGCTGTGCCCCGCGGGCGGGATTGACCCGGGTGCCCCCGGCGGCCAGCACGCAGGCGTCGCGCCCCTCGGCATAGGTCTCGAACCCATGGGCCATGATGCTGCCCTCGCCACGGCCCAGCACCACGGCGCCGGCGCCGTCCCCAAAGATCGCGGCGCCTTCGGGACGGGACCAGTCGAGCCCGACCGACGCGATGTCGGCAGAAAAGATCAGGACGCGGCGGGCCCGGTTCGCCTCCAGCCACATGCCCGCAAGATCCAGCGCCTGAAGGAAGCTCAGACAGGTCGCGTTGACGTCGAAGGCCGGGATCCCCGAACTTGCAAGACCCAGCCGGTCCTGCACCAGAACCGCGGTCGAGGGGATGGGCTGCTCCATCACGCCGCAGGCGCCGATGATCAGGTCGAGCTCGTCCGCCCGGCAGCCCGCCATCTCCAGCGCGCGTTCCGCGGCCCTGACGGCCATGAAGGAGGAGGTCTCGTCATCGCTGGCCACATGCCGGGCATGGAGCCCGAACCGGGACAGCGACTGGCCCGTGGGCCATCCCATGCGGGTGTCGATCTCGTCCGAGGTCAGGCAGGTCCGGGGCAGGTAGCTGCCGGTGCCGAGGATGGTGGTCGTGGTTGGAAACATGATCTCGTCGCCCGTTAATGAACGTTGTCCATTAACATTGACATGCCAGTTTATTTCGTCAAGTATGTTTTTGAACGATGTCCATTAATAATTTGAGGACCCAATGGCCCGTCCCAGACAATACGATCCCGAGGACCTGCGGCGCCGTGTCATCGTTGCCGCAAGGAGCCTCCTGCAGGAGGGTGGCCCGCCCGCCCTGACCGCCCGTGGGCTGGCCGAGGCGGTCGGCGTGACCAGCGGAACGATATACGCCCAGTTCGGCGGCCTTCGCGGCGTCATCCTCGAGGTCAACCGCGAGACGTTCAGCGAATTGCGCGCCACGATCGAAGCCCTTCCGGAGGCGTCGCCCGAGGTCTGGCTCTACAATCTGGCAGATGCCTATGTGGACTTCATGCTGAGACGGCAGGGCGTCTGGCAGGCTCTGTTCGAAGGGCCCCGACGCGACGATGTCGCGCCCGATTGGTATCTTCAAATGATCAAGAAGCTGCTCGGCCGGATTGCGGCCCCGCTGGCGGAAATCTCTCCCGAGGGAGACGCCGCCGGTCGCGCGGAAGAGCTGTTTCTGGCAGTCCACGGCATCGTGGCCATGGCCGCCGCCGACCGGCTGCACATGGTCTCTAGCCGGTCCCCCGAAGCTCTCGCGCGGGAAGCCGTCGCAACCATGGTGCGCGCGATCGCGCCAGCGCAATCATGACGGCCCCGAAACAACAAGATCCGGACACGTGCCGCGGCCAGCTCGGCGGCGGTCTGATCCTGGGGTCTGCCCGCTGCGGGTCGACCCTTGTGTCCGAGATCCTCAATCGCCACCCCGATATCCTCTCGGTGTCCGAGTTGTTCTCGACCGTTGGGCCACATGCGTTCCGACCCGATGTCCTGTCGGGCGCGCAACTCTGGCGCCACCTGTCGCGCCCGTCGCGGGCGCTTTCGAAGATCGGCAATCCCGACACGGCGCCGCGGGAATTCCTCTACGGCCAGACCGAGGACCCGGAGCACGACCCATGGCTCTGCCCGCCGATCCTTGCCATCACGCTGCCCCATCTCAGTGACGATCCGGACGCGCTGTTCCGGACGCTGTCGCAGGAGGTGCCTACATGGCCGAAGCGCGCGCTGGCCGCGCAGTATCGCGCGCTCTTCGCGGTGTTGGCGCGCGAGCGGGGAGGGCGGCAGGTCTGGGTCGAGCGCTCCGGCGGATCCCTCGTCGCGGCGGGCACGCTGCTCGAGGTGTTCCCGGAGGCCCGTCCGGTCCTGCTCACGCGGAGCGGCCCGGACACCGTCCTGTCGATGCGGGACTATCCCGCGACGCGTCTGGCGATCTGGATGTGGCGCCGGCTGTCCTGGACCGGCCTCGACCTGCTGTCGCCGCGGCACCACTACGGACGCGGCGCGATCTGGCCTCTCATCGCGACGCTCGGCGGGGTCGGGGGGCTTGGGCATATCGTGAAGCGGCGCCCTTCGCTGGAAGAGTGCGGCGCCTTCTGGTCGGACCTGACGTGCCGGGGGGTGGCAGCGCTCGCGGGGCAAACGCCGCTCGTGCTCTCCTACGAGAACTTGTGCCAGTCACCAAAGGAGGAAATCCGTCGTCTCGGCACGTATCTCGCGGGGACGGCCCCCTCCGAGTGGCTCCGGACAACCGCCACTCTGCCCCGCCCGCGGCCCTCGCGGCTGCAGGCCCTGAGCCCGGCCGAGCGCGACGTGCTCGAGACCGCCTGCGCCCCCGGCGAAGATGCTCTGGCAAGGTTCACGGCAGGGGCGCCTGTCGGCTCGGCGGAGAGGATCGCAGGGTGACTGGTCTCTGACGGGCACCTCAGCCTGTTCCGGGGGCGGTGGTGTGGCGCTCCCGGGCAAATGTGCTTTCGCCAAGTTCACAGCAGGGGCGCGTGTCGGTTCTGCGGTCGGGATCGCAGGATGACCGGACCCTGACGGGCACCTCAGCCTGTTCCGGGGCGTCGTCGCGCCGCTACCGGCTCATCCCGGCTGGAACAGCTCCACGAGCATTCCTTCGTTGTCGTGGATGAAGGCAAAGCGCGACTCGCTGCCGTCGGGAACGTCGCGGGGCGGGGCGACGATCTCCACCTTCCGTCTCCGAAGCTCGGCAACCGCTGCCTCGAGATCGGCCACCGCGAGCGCCAGATGGCCGATCCCGCCGATCTTGAGGTTGGTGTCGGGCCGGCGGCGGTCCTCGCTCATCGGCGTTGCCGCCTCATTCTGGAAGAGTTCGATCCGGATGTCGCCGCGGCCGATGAACGCCGCGCGCACGCCGGGCCAGCCGTATGTGGAAAGCAGCTCGAAACCCAGCGTATTCCGATACCAAGCGATGCTCGCATCGAGGTCGCGCACGGTGGCGCCGACATGGTGAAGGCCGGTAAGGGCGATGGTCTGTGTCATGATCTTGGTTCCCGGTTTGGTGAGGTCAGTGGTCTGTAGGCGCTGGATGATTGCTCTAAGGGCCTCGGGGGTCGGCGGACGCGACGGCCGGTCCGATGGGGGTGTCGATCCCGCCCGCACCAGCGTAACAGGCGTCGTCCCATGCCCACCTCAGAGCGATGCACGGGCCAGTACGGCCCGCATCGGAACCGTGGCGCGCCCGAGAAGGCGGGCGAGGGTCGGGTCCGGGCGGTTGAACTCGCCCGCTCTTGCGGCCCGGAAATAGCCCGTCATCACGGCGATCGCGCCCTCAGGGGCGCCGGTCTGCCGCGCGCGACGCGCGATCTCCTCTTCCGACACCACCTCCCGCGTGATGTCGCGGCCCGTCACCTCCGAGGCGAGGCGGGCGAGCGCCGCAAGGTCGAGAGCTTCGGCCCCGGTGAGCGGGGGCGTGGCACCGTTGATCGTCTCTTTCCCGGCGAGCAGCCGGGCATCGGCCTCGGCGAGGTCGTCATGCGTGACCCAGGCGACCTTGCCGTCTTCGGGGCCGACGAGCGCCCCCCGCGCAAAGCCGTGGGCGTTCATTTCAAGAGCGCTTGCCGCGTAGAACCCGTGGCGCAGCGCGGTCCAGGCGAGGCCGGACCCGGCCAGCATGGACTCGGTGGCCGCATGATCGCGTCCGGGCGGGAACTGCGACTCCGGAGACGCCGAGATCTGGCTCGTATAGAGCAGGCGCCCGACGCCAACCTCGCGCGCCATGTCGATCGCCACGCGGTGCTGCGCGATCGGATCGCCCCCGCGGGCTGCGGCGTTCGAGGACACGAGCAAGATCCGTTCCGCGCCCTCCCACGCATGGCGCAGGCTGGCAGGGTCGTCGTAGTCGCCGCGCCGCACGCGGATGCCCGCCTCAGGGAGATCGGCGGCCCGGCTCGGGTCGCGGGTGCTGACCCCGATCCGATCCGCGGGCACAAACGCCCTCAGATGATCCACGACCCTCCGGCCAAGCTGTCCGGTCGCTCCCGTGACGATGAGCATAGCGGTCTCCCTTCAGCAGCGGGCGGACCCGACCACGTCGGTGCCCCCACGACAGGGATCTAGCTGTTCCGGGTAACGGTGACTACGCGCCGGTTTTCGAATACGGTGTTCTCCATGAAGAACAGAGATTCCTTCGACGACCTCGCGATCTTTCACACCGTCGTCCGCGAGGGGGGCTTCCGCGCCGCGTCGCGGCGGCTCGGCCTCGCGCCCTCGAAGGTCAGCACCACGGTCGCGCGGATGGAGGCCGAGTTGGGCGTGCCTCTGTTGCGGCGCACGACGCGCAGCGTTTCGACCACCGATGCCGGGCGCACGCTGGCCGAACGGATCGGTCCCCTGCTGGAAGGGCTCGATGCCGCCCGCGCCGAGGCGGCGGAGGGCGCGGACCGCGTGACCGGCCGGCTCAAGCTCAACGTGCCGGGGGCGGTCATGCCCGACATGCTGCCTCCGCTGCTCGCCGCGTTTCATGCGCGCCATCCCGACGTGGAGGTGGAAATCGTTGTCGAGAACGGCATCGTCGACATTGTGGCCGCCGGTTGCGACGCCGGCATCCGCTACGAGGACATTCTCGCGCAGGACATGATCTCGGTGCCGGTTGGCCCGCGGATGCAGCAGATTGCCCTTGCCGCCGCGCCGGCGTACCTCGACGCGCACGGCACGCCGACGGCACCGCACGATCTGATCGAACATCAGGCGATCCGCTACCGCCTGCCGGACGGCCGGCTCCTGCCGTGGCAGTTGGTCGAGGATGGCGGAACGATCGCGGTCGAACCGATCCCGCGGCTTGTCCTCGGCGTCAACGCGATCAACACGGGCCTCGGGTTCGCGCGCGCCGGCATCGGCATCATCGCGACGTTCCGCAATTGGCTGGAGGCGGATTTCACGCGCGGCGATCTCGTGCCGATCCTGCCCGAACACTGGCCCGCCCGCACCGGGCCTCGCCTGTACTATCCGAACCGCCACGCGCCGCGGCCTCTGCGGGCCTTCATCGAGCTGTGCCTGGATCATCCTGCGGGCTGAGCGCCAACCGGACCAGGCGCCTGGCGAGATCGAGGGCACGCGTCCCGGGCGCGGGGGCGTCTGTCATCGCCCTCGCTGCACCCGTCATCTTCCGGCACTGAGGGCCCGCCGGTCTCGCGCCCGGTCTGACAAGATGACGCGCGACTGCTGATTGCCAGCTTCGGAAAAACCTGCCACTGGTCTCGGTGTCGGTTTCCTTCGGGAATGAAAAGGGAATCCGTTCCGGTCTTGGCCGGGAAACGGAACTGCCCCCGCAACTGTAGGCGGTGAGCGCCTCTCGATATGCCACTGGGATCGTCCCGGGAAGGCGAGAGGTGCCGCGACCCGCCAGTCAGGAGACCTGCCGACGAGCATAAACCATGACCGGACGGGGTGTGCCGGGGCGGGAAACTCGACGTGGCCGGCCCGGCCGCACTCCGTTTCGCGTCTTGCCCCAGACGGTCCTATCTGACGGGACGGATCGGATGAGACAGACCTTGATGACGGCTACGCTAGTGGTGGCTGCGGCAGGTGCCCTACACGCGCAGCAGACGGACTACCCCCTGACATTGACGAATTGCGGCGTCGAGCTGTCTTTCGACGCCGCGCCGGGCAGTGCGGTGACCATCGGACAATCGGCGACCGAGACGCTCTATTCCCTCGGCCTAGCGCCGAAGGTCTCGGGCACCGCGGTCTGGTTCAACCCGGTGCTGCCGGAATATGCCGAGGTGAACGCGGGCATCGAACGGCTGGCCGACAACGATCCCAGCTTCGAAAGCGTGGTGGCGAAGAAACCCGGCCTCGTCGCCGTGCAATACGAATGGCACGTGGGCGAAAGCGGGATCGTGGGCACGCGCGAGATGTTCCACGACATCGGCATCCCGACCTACATCATGCCGGCCGATTGCGACACCAAGGACAACTCCACCGGCGGCGACGGCACCCGCACCGGCGCGTTCGAAACCGCGTCGGTCTACAAGGGCATTCGCGAATTGTCCCAGATCTTCGACGTGGCGGAGGCGGGCGAGACGCTGGTCGCAGACCTGAAGGCCATCGAGGCCGACGCGATCGCCCGCGCCGAAGATGTCGACCTGCCGGACGACCTGTCGGCGGTGTTCTGGTTCTCGTCCGCCGATGTCGAGATCGACCCCTACGTGGCGGGGCAGCTCGGCGCGCCGGGCTACATGATGGACGCGCTCGGCATCGACAACGTCATCAAGTCCGACGAGGAATGGCCGACGGTCGGGTGGGAGAGCATCGCCCGCGCGGATCCGGACGTCATCGTCATCGCCTATATGGACCGTCGCCGCTTCCCGGCCGACGATGTCGAGCAGAAGCTGGAGTTCCTGCGCAACGACCCCGTCGCAAGCCAGATGACGGCTGTGCAGGAAGGACGGATCGTGCAGATGGATGCCCATGCGATGAGCGCGACCATGCGGTCGATCTACGGGCTGGAAACCCTGTCCGACGCGCTGTCGGAGATGTCGTTCGAATGACGGTCGTGGCCGCGCCGCTTCGCACGGCACCGCGGCGCGGCCTCCTGCTCGCCCCGGTCGTCCTGGCGCTGACCATCCTGGCCGGCACCGCGATCGGAGAGACCCGCCTGCCGTTCATCACGGTGCTGCAGACCCTCGCCAACCAGCTTTGGGAGGCCGGCTATCCCGTCGACAGGATCGATGCCGGGATCATCTGGAGCTATCGCCTGCCGCGGGCCATCGTGGCTGCCTGCTGCGGTGCCGGGCTGGCGCTGACCGGCGTCGTGCTGCAGGCGCTGCTGCGCAACCCGCTCGCCGACCCCTACCTCATGGGCCTGTCCGCGGGGGCATCGACCGGGGCGGTTCTGGTGACGGTGGCGGGCGTGGGCGGCGGCGCGGTCTCGATGTCGCTCGGGGCGCTGGGCGGAGCGCTGCTCGCCTTCGGCTGCGTCGTCGTGCTGGCCCACGCGGTGAGCGGAGGGGCAGGCGGCGGCCGCGCGACGCAGGCCGCCGCGGCAATCATCCTCGCCGGCATCGCCGGGTCGCAGATGTTCAATGCGTTGACGGCCTTTGTCATCGCGCGCTCGGCCAATGCCGAGCAGGCGCGCGGCATCATGTTCTGGCTCATGGGCAACCTCTCCGGCGTTCGGTGGGAGGATGTCGCCTCCTGCAGCCTCGTCTCCATTGCGGGGGTGGGCCTGTGCATCTGGCACCGGCGCGGGCTCGACGCCTTTTCCTTCGGGGCGGACGGGGCGGCCTCCCTCGGGATCAACGTCCCGGCCCTGCGCGGGAGCCTCATCACGGCGACCGCGATCATGGTGGGCGTGCTTGTCTCGAAGGTGGGGGCGATCGGCTTCGTGGGCCTTGTCGTGCCCCACGCCATGCGCTTCCTCGTCGGCGCGCGCCACGATCGTCTGGTGCCCGCCTCGGCGCTTGCGGGGGCCGTGTTCCTCGTCGCGGCGGATGTGATCAGCCGCGTCATCGTCCCGGGGCAGGTGCTGCCGATCGGGGTGGTGACCGCGCTCGTCGGCGCGCCGGCCTTCGCGCTGATCCTCGTGCGGGGGGCGCGGCGATGAAGATCGAGGTGCAGGCCCTGTCGGCGCGCGTGCATCGCACGCCGCTTCTCGAAGACATGACCTTCCGGATCGAACCGGGGGAGCTGTTCGGCCTGATCGGTCCCAACGGATCGGGCAAGTCGACCCTGATGCGCTGTCTCGCCGGGCTGAGCCGGCCCTCCGCCGGGCGCGTTCTGGCCGACGGGGCGGACCTCAAACGGATGCCCGCGAGGCGACGCGCGCGGCGCATCGCTTTCGTCGAGCAGCAGGCCGACACGACGGACCGCCTGACGGTCCGCAACGCGGTCGAACTTGGGCGAACGCCTTATCTTTCGCCGCTGCGGGGCTGGAGCGAGATCGACGATGCGGCGGTGTCGGACGCGCTCAAAGCGGTGGAGATGACCGCCTTTGCCACCCGCCTCTGGCACACCCTCTCGGGCGGCGAACGGCAGCGCGTCCACATCGCCCGGGCGCTCGCGCAGGCCCCCGAACTGCTCCTTCTGGACGAGCCGACCAACCATCTCGACATCCGCCATCAGCTTTCGCTGCTGGACCTCGTCGGGCGCCTGCCGATCACCCGCGTCATCGCGCTGCATGATCTCAATCAGGCCACGGCCTGCGACCGGATCGGGGTGCTCCGCGGCGGGCGACTGTTCGCCACCGGTGCCCCGTCAGAGGTTCTGAACGAAACGCTGCTGGCCGAGGTCTTCGGCGTCGCGGCGACGCGCCATGCGGCGCCCGACGGCGCGCCGCGCCTGCACTTTTCTCATGCCCTTTGAAGGATTTCCCATGCGCTTGTCGATTGCTTTGCTCGCCCTTCTGCCCACCATCGGACATGCCGAAATCCACGACGTGGCCATGCTCACCCGCGGGGACACCGGTGCGATGGTCTACGAACCCGCCTATCTCGAGATTGCCGCCGGCGACACGGTCCGCTTCCTGCCCACGCAGCGCGGCCACAACGCGGCGTCGATCCCCGAGATGCTGCCCGACGGAGCCGGGCGCTTCATCGGAAAGATCGACGAGGAACTCTTGGTCGTCTTCGAGGTCGAGGGCCGCTACGGCATCAAGTGCTCGCCGCATTATGCGATGGGCATGGTGATGATCGTCGACGTGGGGGAGGTGGCTAAGGCAGCGCCGCTGCCCGATGCGCTGCCGACCCGAGCGCGGGAGCGGATGTCGGAGATCCTTGCGCGATAAGAGGCTCGGAAGACTGGCCTCTGTGACCGCGCAGAAACAGGTAGACCCCGGTTCGCCGCCGGCGCCATGAGCCGTATCCGGCGGACGGCCCCTTGCTGCGCGGCGACCGCGCGGTTCCTCCGCAGTGCGGGCCTCGGGCCGCGAGACGCTGCCGCACGTCGCCGCGAGCGGCGGGCAAAGGGAAGCGGCGGCGCAGCGATCTCCGGTTCCTTGAACGTCCGGACAGGGCGGGAGATGGCGGCGCATTGCGATGTCGCGAAGCCTACTTTCGGCCGCGCATCGCGCGCGACAGGCGGCGGATCCGTATCGCCCGGTTGAGTTCTCCGCCAAAGATGAGAACGAGGGCCGCCAGGTACATGAAGTAGAGCGCGGCAATGATCCCCGCGAGGCCGCCATAATAGCTGGCGTAGGCCGCAAAGTGCCCGAGGTAGAACGAGAAGGCGACCGTCAGTGCGCTCCACGAGACAACCGTGAAGAGTACGCCGGGATAGATCGAGGAAAAGCGCGTGCGGCGTGCCGGAAGCAGCACATGGGCGAGGAACAGGGCCGCGATGAGGATGAGCGCCGCTGACGGATAGCGCACGAGGCTGACCGTCACGGAGGACGGATCGAACTCGGGAAACAGGATGTGCAGCCAAGAACCGGCACGCGGGGCGAGGACAAGCAGGTAGCCGACCAGCACCAGCACCAGGCTCGCGATCACCACCATCAGGGCCATCAGGGGATACAGCATGTACCACGGGCGGGTCTCGCGGACCCCGTAGGCGCGATTGAGGCCGACCCGGACGCCGTCAACGCCACCGACCGCGAACCAGATGGTCAGCAGGATACCCAGCGACAGGACGCCACCGCGTTGGACCGTCATCACCTGGCGAACTTCCGAGACGATGGGCTCGATCAGCGCCTCCGGCACGATGGCGATGAGGAACGAGACCAGATCGTCGGCCATGTCTTCATTGCCGATGAAGGCGGTCAGCGAGGAGGTGAAGATCAGGAACGGGAAGATGGCCATGAGCACACGAAAGGCGACGTTGCCTGCCAGGCCGAAGGCATCATCGCTCCAGAGCCGCAAACCGCCTTCGCGGAAGACGGCCCACACCGCTTGCCAACCGGTGCCGCGGAGCAGGGCTTCCGGATTGTCGGTGACGATGCCGTGAGTGATGACGGCATCACGGCCTGCTTCGGTCGGCATACGTTCAGCCATTCGGTACGTCTCGCGTTGGGCTGATGCCTTACCTAGTTCGCTCCGATAGGTCAGACCACTGGCTAGGGCCTCGTGGACCGCAACCGCGCCAGCTCGGCGCCGGGCGCGCATATATTGCCCGAAGCGGAATGGCTGGTCGTGGGGCTCTGTCAGGACCGACGAGCGCAACCGCCCCCGGGATGACCTTCCTGCAGGGTGCAGTGCGACGTCAGCTCCAAGGCAAAGCCCCTTGCGCATGACCGGCGGCCCGATCGGCAAACGCCCACGCTGACGTCTGCCGATCTGACGCCCGCCTCAGCGGCCGTACTCGCGCGGCGAGAAGGTGATGTCCCGGCGGACCTGAGGCTCCTCGGCAGGGCGGTCCAGCCGGAGGCGAATGGTCTGCGGGGCGGTTTCGGTGCGCAGGACCAGGGTTTGGCCCTCGGGGTGCTCGGCCGCGTACATGCGGACCTGGCTTTCTTCAGGGGAGAGCCAGTCAGGTCCGCGATCATGGGCATAGAGCGCGGCCTGGCCCGACATCTCCTCCGGCCCCGTCCATGTGATCAGATCGTTCTTCCGCCCGCTGTAGCGCAGGATGTAGGTGCCGGGTGCCTCGCCCGGCTGCAGGTCGGCCCGCACACCGTCGCTCTCGACGGACCCTCGCCCGTCCTCGTCCGCGGTCAGTTCGATCGTCTGTGTCGTCGAGGGATACCAGGCGACCTCTGCCGTCATGCTGGACATCTGATCGAGCATCACGGGGCCGATCACGTTCGGGGTCACGAGGGCGGCAGAGCGGAGCCGCTCGGGATAACCGAAGAACGGTTGTGCATAGACGGTGCCGATATGAGTACGGATATCGACGGGCTCTCCGGCTTCATCGATCATGCGCAGATCGGTGAACGTCATCCTGCCGGCCTGAACGAAGCTCTCGATCTCGGCAGGAATGCCCAGAAGGGCGGGCGCGCCGAAGAATTCGAAGGTCGCCTCGTCTCCGAACATCTGGTCCTCGGTGGCGGGGGGCAGCTCCGCGGGCGCCATCACCTTCTCGATGTCGCGGGGCCACCGGCTGCCTTCTGCGGCAAAGCTCTCCTCGCCGTCGGTCAGCGGCATCAGCACGGTCGTGCGGCGGGAGGGCAGCTTCTTGCCATCGAGCGTCAGCGTCGTTTCACGGGTGACAACCTGACGGATCACCCATCCCTCGGCACGATCCAGAACGGCGAGCCCGGCGATGCGGTGGCCGCGGGTGCGCCACGGGCGGGGATCATCAGCTTCGGCGGGCGTGTCGGGGCCGGTACCGCCCGCGAAGGCGACGCGCACCTCGTCGTCTGTCACCGCGGTCACGCGCACCTCCACGTCCTCGTAGCTGCCCAGCTCCGGAAGGGTGGTCGACCAGCCCTCCTCGGCCTGAACCGTAATCGGGAAAGCGGGGCCGGCGAAGGGATCGGACACGGCGGCGTGCAGCTGGACGGCCTTGTCGCCTGCGCCCTGTTCCACGTCAGGGGCGGCGCTGGTGACGGTGCGGGCCGTATCGTCGCCCGAGATCACCGTGTCATAACCGGCGCGTTGCAGGGCGGTCAGGTCGTCCGACCACTGCCCCGGCGCGGATGAGTTTGCGTACTGGTTCTCTTCCCGCAGTTCGACGCGCGTCGGGGTCGTGTGCACCCCGTCTTCTGTCGCCGTCACGTCGAGATAGGTGTCGAGATAGCGGCCATAGAGCCCGTCGAAGGCCAGCGGGCGGGCCTCGTCGCCGACGGAGAGGCTGTAGCTTCGCGTGCTGTCCGGGGCGGGCTGGAAGGTCACCGGTTCGGCAAGGGCCGGGACGGCCCAGAGCAGCGGTGCGATGAGAGCGAGTGAACGCATGTGAAGTCCTTTCATAGTCAAGCGAAATCTCCGCTGAGCCACATCCAGAGCAGGGCCGCCATCGCTGCCGCCGAAAGCAGCAGGTAGGCGCCCGCCACGGGCGCGACGATCAGCCAGATCAGGCCGTAGAGAAACGGGTGGCGCCGGAAGAACGGACGCCGCTGCCCCTCCTTGTGGGCGAAGGCCAGCGCGACGACGCCGATCGCCGCGATCGCCTGCCAGACCACCAGCAGGAGCGTCAGTCCCCCTTGCGCCACGGGGATCATGACGGACGCCGCCCCGGTTGCAGGGCGGCAGCCGTGCAGGGGCGGGCCGGGCCGCCCGGGATCGACAGATGATATCTCATCCGGTGCGCCATCATCCGTCCTGCGGTGCCGGGCCGAAGCGGTTCTCCTGCGGATCGCCCCGCCGAGCCAGCAGCACGATGAGCCAGATCGTCGTGACGAGCGAGACCGCCGGGGCGCCCAGCAGGATGGTGTAGAGCCAGCCTTCGGAGTTGCTGACGGTCGGGATCTCCGCCATCGGCTGCGCGGTCAGGCCGCGAAGGACGAAGGCGCCGACAAGGAAAACCAGCGTGGCAGCCCCCGGCAGCAGCAGCCACCAGCCGCGCCGGTCCACATCGTGCAGGCGCCGCCACCCGGCGGAGGTCATCGGCAGGACGGCGACGATGGCAAGCAAGGCGCCGAGGGGGTGCAGGCCGTCGAAGAGCATGTAATCCAGCGCGCCGGCGAGCCAGTTCGCGATGACCAGAGCCAGCACGAAGAGCCAGTATTCCGCCCGCGAGGCCCGCCCGCCGAAGCGGAAGACCTTGCGCAGGCAGGTGCGAATGGCCCGACCGAAGGTCATGGCGAGTCAGCCGGCGGGCTCGGGGTACGATCCTGCGACGGATCGCGCAGGACCGGGCGACCATCTTTGTCATGCGCCTCCTCGCGCAGCCGCCCTTGATCGGTCAGGAACGTGATCTCGCGCGTCGCGGCAGGGGTGTCCGGGTGACGGATCACACGCACCGACAGGGTGGGCGCGGGGGCCTCGGTCTTCAGTGCCACGCGCACGCTGCTGTACTGCGGCGCGGCGATGCGACGCGCAAGGCTTTCGGCAGGCACCAGCCAGTCCGGCCCGCGATCGGCGGCATAGATCATGCTGCCCGCCTCCGTGCCTTTGTCGACGGCCCACATGAAGTCGTCACCCTCGCGCCCCGACACGATCAGCTCGAATCCCTCCTCGGTCGGAGAGAGCCGCGCGGTGGCGCCGTTCTTCGTCACCTCGGCATGGCCGGTTTCGTCGGGGGTCAGCGTCATCGTGAAGGGGGCCGCCGGATACCACGCCACCGTCGCGCGGATCCCGGTCGCGTCCAGCACATCCGGCAGGATCTGCGTCTGCTCCGTGGGGATCAGCATGGTGGAGGTGAAAGTCGGATCGCCGTCTTCCTCGTGATAGTTCGGCAGGGTGATCGACGGCAGGGCCAGCATCGGCATCTCCACCGGCGCCTTGCCCCGGAACGCCTGCGGGTCGCTGAGCACCAAGCGTCCGGTATTGGCCATGTTCTCGTGCAGATGGGTGAAATCCAGCGTCGGAAGGTCGGCCTCGAGGCGCACGCGGCCCTGATCGTGGGCAAAGATATCGGCTTCGGTCGGCAGCGGTGTCATGGCAGAGAGGCTGTCGGGCACGGGCTGCCAGTCGGGGCGCTCATAGGTGTAGTCGGCATGGATGGGGAAGGGATAGTCCTGCGGGGCCATCGCGAGGGTGGTGCGCAGGGTGGTGCCGTCCTCGGCGGTCTGGTCGGTGGTCATGACGACGCGGCGCAGCCAGCCTTCCTCGCGATCCACCACCGCAAGCCCCGCGAGGCGGAACGCAGCGTCCTCGCCCGAATAGCGCAGGAACACGCTGTCCTGCGTGACATGGGTGACGGTCACCGTGACGTCCGGCACGCCCGAGAAATCTTCGATCACCGTGCTCCACCCCGCCTCGGCCTCGAGGCGCGCGGGGGGCAGGACGGCGCCGAACTGCTGGCTCAGCCCCGTCATCATCTCCTGCGGGACATCGGTTGTTCCGTGCGGCGTGACCTCGGCAATGACCCCGCCGTTCAGCGTGGCCTCGAATCCCTCCGCCATGGCCTGCCGCATCTTGTCGGGGAGAGGCCCCTGCGTGCCGTAGGTTTCACCGGCCACCACGGTCTGAAACCACAGCGGGAGGATATGCAGCGTCTGGGCATCGACAACCTCCATCCGGGTCAGCGAGGAGATGCGCTGGGTGGCGTAACTGTAGTCCGGCGGTTCGCCCTCGCGGCCGGGGCGGACGGACATCTCCATGCGCCATTTGCGCGTGTCGCCGGGTTCTGGGGTGAAGGCCACCGTTTCAGCCATTGCAGCGCTGGCGAGCATCGCAAAAATCGTGCTCAGCCCGAGTGTTAAGTGTCTCATGTGTCTTCCTTCGAGTCGGCGCGACGCTACCAGACAGCGTTCGGATGTGAACGGCTTTGTCGCGCAAAGGGCGAGACGCGCGGACCTCCGCCTTCGCCTGCCGTTATTTTCCATCGGCTCTGGGGGGAGAGGGCGCTCCGCCGGAACTCCGCAAACCGGCCATCGAAGGGGCACGCTCTCTGGACCTACTCGGAGCGGCGTCCTGCATCGCAGCTTCATCTCCGGCGCTTCACCGAACGTGACGCCAGTGGTCCGGCGTGGCTATCCGGGGCGACAGGCCGACTCGGCACGTCTTGGCGGTTCGATTGACGGGAATTGGGGACCAGCGGTGCCGTGAAGTCCGAATCCCACGGATGCGCAGGGCCGGGCGCCCCTCAGGCCAGCGCAGCCGCGTCAATACAGACTTTCCGCGGCATGGTCAGATGTAATGATGTATCTTCATTATTTCTTTGAATTGCGGAATGCAGGACGGAGAATAAACGTATGTGGAAAACCATCTGCTTGGGCGTCGGCCTGGCATTGATCGGCACGGTCGGCGTGGCTGACGAAAAGGAGGCCACGGCCAGCGACACCGGCGTGGTGCAGGCAGACACCACGGATGCGGCCAAGACCGACGCGGCCACTGAGCTTCAGGATGTCGACCTTGCCGCGGCCAAGAAGATCTTCTCGCGCTCCTGCCGCGCCTGTCACGGAAACAAGGCGCAGGGCGCGGCGAGCTACCCCAGCCTCTCTGACAAGGAGCCCACCTATATCGTCGAGCGGTTGGAGCGCTACCGCTCCGGTGAAACCATCGGCCCCAACTCGATCCTGATGATCCAGCACGCCAAGAAGCTGTCCGACGAAGACATCGCCAGCCTTGCGGTCTACGTCACCACCGCGTTCGAGTGACGGCGGCCTCGATCGAAGAACGCACGCCAAGCCCCGTCAGGAGAGCCTGAGCCGAGATCCGGGGCGGGTCGAAGAACATCCCGACTGGAGCGGGTGTGGCGCCATCAGTTCAGGTGGTGCCGATATAAGGGAGGAAACCATGAAATTTTCCGTTGAAAGATCCAAGCCGCCGGTGGTGGCAGCCTTGCTTGCCGGAACCAGCCTGCTGGCTGCGCCGGTCCTCGCGCAGGACGGCATGAACACCACGAAACTGACCTCGGAGGTCGTGCTGGATGACCTCGACAATCCGTGGGACATGGCCTTCCTCGAGGATGGCACGATGCTGTTTACCGAAAAGTGCAGCGGCCTGTCGGTGCTCATGCCGGACGGGAGCGTGAACGCGCTCTATGGCGTGGGCGAGGCCGAGGGCTATCCCGAGTCGGGGTCTGACCTGTTCTGCGAGGGGCAGGCGGGCATGATGGGGGTCGCCTTCGACCCAGAGTTCGAAAGCAATCGCCGGATCTACGTCTATGCGACGTCGAACATGTCCGACCCGCACACGAACCGCCTGATGCGGTTCACGCTGAGCGAGGATTTCAGCTCGGTTTCGGATCGCACCGACATCGTGGACGACGTGGTTTACAAGATGGCCGCGTCGGACCACCCGTTCGGGGGCCCGGGCGCGCATAATGGCGGACGCGTCCGCTTTGGCCCGGACGGGGCGCTGTACCTGACCACCGGGGACACCCATAACTCCGAGGTGCCCCAGAGCCCGACGATGATGGGGTCCAAGGTGCTCCGGATCGACACCGACGGCAACGCCCACCCCGACAACGCCCCGCCCGAGGGCTTCGACAAGCGCACCTACACCTACGGGCACCGCAACGTTCAGGGCCTGGCCTTCCACCCGGAAACCGGCGCGGCGATCACCGCCGAGCATGGGCCGTGGCACTCGGACGAGATCACCATCCTCGAAAACGGCGGCAATGCCGGTTGGGATCCGCGGCCGAACATGGCCGGACGCGGCGACTGCCCGGACGATTATTGTGGCTACAGCCCGAACCAGGCAGAGGGCATGAACCGCTACGAGCGTGCGGCCTTCATGCCGATGACCGACTTCGAGACCTATCCGGACGCCATGCCACCGATCTGGAACAACAACGGCTGGTCTCAGGGCACGTCCTCCGCCGCATTCCTCTCGGGCGAGCAGTGGGGCGACTGGGATGGCGCGATGGTGGTCGGCATCATGGGCATCGGCTTTGGCGGGACCCCGATCGGTCAGCGCATCGACGTGATCCAGTTCAACGACGAGTACAACGACGTCTACGACGTGACCGAGATGACGCTGCCGATGGATCCCGGCCGCTTCCGCTCCGTGGTCTCCGGACCGGATGGCAGCCTCTATACGTCCATCGACGAAGGCACCATCTACAAGCTGACGCCAGGCAACTGAGCCTTGAAAGGCCGCGCCCTGTGCGCGGCCTTTTTCCGTCTGCACGGGGGGGCTTGCGCTTTGGCCGCTCCAACCCGCTCGAGGTAATCGCCGGGCCGCGAACACCTCTCGGAACCTGATGCGCGCAGCTCGAGGCGAGTTCCCGTCCCCGGACTGATCTGCATCGCCCTGCGCGGGAGGCTCTCTCTGAGTGGGGGGGGGGCGATCCTTCTCGCCTCAATTTTGCTGATCTCCGCTACGTCGTTCTTCCCTCGGCCTTCCTTCCGACGCGCCATGATGGTACCCATCTAGGCCGCTTTTCGGGGCCATGTTGCCGATCGCCGGGCGGTCGCACCCGGCGGCGGAAGCGGCGCTCCGGGGGCGATGTCGCGGCAATGTAAGCGAGCGAGCCGTCGTGCCTATGCGCGGCACCAAAGGCGCTTAAGAGCGACGTAACAATTCGGGGGTTCGGGGCGAGAGTTGTTGCACCGCCCCCGAAATCGGGGGCAAAAGCCCCGTGAATCGAGGAAATCGGGTCAGGTGACCATGAGCGCAGAGCAAGAAAACCGAGGGGGTTCGGACGTCCGCAGGGCGGCCCGCCTCTCCGTCGCACCCATGATGGACTGGACCGATCGGCATTGCCGGTATCTGCACCGGCTGCTGTCGCGGTGCGCGCTGCTCTATACCGAGATGGTCACGGCGCCCGCGCTGGTGCGCGGCGGCGCGCTGCACCTGCTCGACTTCAATCCCGAGGAACATCCCGTGGCGCTGCAGCTCGGCGGCTCGGACACGGAAGAGCTCGCGCAGGCGGCGAGGCTCGGCGAGCAGGCGGGCTATGACCAGATCGACCTCAACTGCGGCTGCCCCTCGGACCGGGTCCAGTCGGGCACCTTCGGCGCGGTGCTGATGCGCTCGCCGGAGCTTGTCGCGGACTGCGTCGCCGCCATGCGAGAGGCGGTGAAGATCGACGTCACCGTCAAGTGCCGCATCGGCGTGGACGAGCAGGAGCCGCGCGAGGTGCTGCCCGACTTCCTCGAGAAGATCTCGGCGGCGGGCTGCGGGCGCGTGGTGATCCATGCCCGCAAGGCCTGGCTGCAGGGGCTGAGCCCCAAGGAGAACCGGGACATCCCGCCGCTCGACTACGATCTGGTGCGCGAGATGAAGCGGGCCTTCCCGCAGCTGCATGTCTCGATCAATGGCGGCATCGATGATCTTGGCACCGCCGAGGCGCTGCTCGCGGACGGGCTCGACGGCGTGATGATCGGGCGCGCCGCCTATCACCAGCCGTGGGATATCCTCGCCAATGCCGATGCGCGGATCTACGGGGAGGCGGGCCATCCGGTGTCGCCCGAGGCGGCGGTGCAGGCGATGCTGCCCTATATCGAGCGCCACCTCGCCGGCGGCGGCAGGCTGCACCAGATCACCCGGCACATGCTGGGTCTCTTTGCCGGTCGCCCTGGGGCGCGGCAGTGGCGCCGGGTGCTCTCCGAAGGCGCCACGCGCGACGGCGCCGGGCCGGAGCTGGTCGAAGAGGCATTGTCGCGGGTCCCTGCAGCGGCCTGACCGTCGCGGACCGGCGCAAGGCTTGCACGAACGGTGGCGGGGGACTAAGCCGCTGGTATACCAGGTCGAGGATCTCCCCCATGCCGGACATCGCCACCCTGTTGCCCCTCGTGGGGCTGCTTGTCGTCACCAGCGCGTTTGCCGGTTTGATCGCGGGCCTGCTGGGCGTGGGCGGGGGCATCGTGCTGGTTCCGGCGTTTCTCTTCACCTTCGAGACCCTTGGCTATGGCAGCCCGCAGGTCATGCAGATCTGCCTTGCCACCTCCTTGGCGACGATCATCGTCACCTCGATCCGCTCGGTGCTGTCGCACAACCGGAAGGGCGCGGTGGAATGGGGCATCCTGCGCGCATGGGCGCCGGGCATCGCCATCGGCGCGCTGATCGGGGTGCTGACCGCGGCGCGGCTGCGCTCTGATTTCCTGCAGGCGCTGTTCGGCTGCATCGCCATCTTCATCGGCCTCTACTTTGCCTTCGGACGCCGCCACTGGCGCCTGTCGGACGCCATGCCGGGCGGGCTGATGCGGGCCATCCTGTCGCCGGTGGTGGGCTTCCTGTCGGTGCTGATGGGGATCGGAGGCGGCAGCTTCGGAGTGCCGATGATGACGCTGTGCTCGGTGCCGATCCACCGCGCCGTGGCCACTGCCGCGGGCTTCGGCCTGCTGATCGCGCTGCCCTCGGTGCTGGCCTTCCTGTTCGTGCCGGTGCCCGCCGCGGTGCGGCCGCCGCTGACGCTGGGATCGGTCAATCTGGGCGCCTTCCTGATCGCCATTTCGATGACCCTGATCACCGCCCCGCTGGGCGCGAAGCTGGCCCACGCCGTCGACGAAAAGACCCTGCGCCGGTCCTTCGCGGTGTTCATCCTGGTGGTGGCCGCCAACATGCTGCGCAAGTCGTTCTTCTGAGCCGCGCTCCGATCCTGCGGACAGCGCTGCGCGCTCAGGCCCGGGATGCGATCAAGCGACGCGGATCAAAACGCTGGCAAGATGTCAGGCAAACTCGTTAACGTGATCTCGGCACGTATTTTGATCGGTCAGGGATTTGAAAATGCTCGAAGGTCTTTTGCTTCTTTCTCTCGGTGTTCTGGGGATTTCGCTGATCGGCAGCGGTGACGGTGGTGACGATGACGCCTCGGACGCGCCTTGGGCGGATCTCGATGAGCCGATCGTCGGCACGCTCGGCGATGGCGACGACAGCGCAATGCTCACCGACAATGCCGATACGGTCGCGGGAGGCGCAGGCAACGATCTCATCGAGGCGGGTGGCGGCGACGACTGGGTGCGCGGCAACGATGGCAACGACACGCTGCTGGGCGGGGAGGGCGACGATTTCCTTGCCGGAAATGCCGGCGCCGACGAGATCGACGGTGAGGACGGCGACGACGTTCTGCGGGGCGGGGCCGGGTCTGACCTGATCGAGGGCGGCGAGGGGGATGACGTGATCGAGACCGGGCTCGGCCGCGACCGTGCCTGGGGCGGCGGGGGCAACGACACCCTCGTGGTCGCCGAAGAAACCGCCGGCGATCTGCAGTTCAACGAGCTCCATGGCGGGCGCGGGGACGACCTCATGCTACTCAACAGTGGCTACGCGCAGGTCTCGGGCGATGAGGGCAACGACACGATCGCGATCTACCTCGCCGATGAGGCGGTCCGCGTCGACGCGCTCGGGGGCGATGGCGACGACCTGATCGTCGCCGGCTACACCGGGACCGACGCGCCGATCTACGCGTCGGGGGGCGAGGGGAACGACACCATCGATGTCGGTGCGGGTGGCTATGTCAGCGGCGATGCCGGCAACGATGTCATTCTGGCGGAGGGCATCGAGATCTACGGCGGGGCCGGGAGCGACCTGTTCGTCGGCGACCTGACCGGCGATCGCAGCATGTCGGGGGTGGTGCTGGATTTCCTGCCCGGCGAGGACGCCATCCTCTTCGATGTCCCGGTGTCGGACCTCGAGGGCGCGGAACTGGTCATCGGTGAGCCCGCCTTCAGCGAGGAGTACGGCAGGAGCCTGACCGAGATCGCGCTGACAGCGGGGGGCCAGACCTACTCGATCTTCGTCCAGACCGCCGAGGAGATCCGGCCGGACGATATCATCGTGCAGGGCTCGTGAGCTTCAGCCACGGTGATTGGCGATGCGCGGGGCGCGGGAGGGCAGCTCCCGCATCACCGCCCGGCGGGCGTCGGGGCTCATCCGCGACCACGCGGTGATCTCGTCGATGCTGCGCAGGCAGCCGGTGCAGAGCCGGCTTTGCGGGTGGATGACGCAGATCTTGGTGCACGGACTCTCGATCTCGTCACGGCGCATGGCATCGTCGCTCATCCGTTCGCTCTCAGGTGGCGCAGCCGATCGAGCGCGCCCTGCAGGATGTAGGATGCGGCGACATGGTCGATCAGCTCGGCGCGCTTGGCGCGCGAGGTGTCGGCCTCGAGCAGCGCGCGCTCGGCCGCGACCGTGGAGAGCCGCTCGTCCCAGAAGGTGATCGGCCCGTCCCAGAGCCGCGAGAAATTGCGCGCGAAGGCGCGGGTCGACTGGCAGCGCGGGCCCTCCGAGCCGTCCATGTTGCGCGGCAGCCCGAGCACCACGCCGCCGATCTCGCGCTTGGCGAGGATCTCGAGCAGGCGCTCGGCGTCGAGGGTGAACTTCTTGCGCTTCACGGTCTCGAGCGGGGTCGCGACGCTCAGCAGCCGGTCGGAGACCGCCACGCCGATTGTCTTGGTGCCGAGGTCGAGCCCGGCGAGGGCGCGGTCGCGGGGCAGGGCGGCGGCGAAGTCTTGGATCTCGTCGTGCATCATCGCGGATGGCTTTCGTTGCGTCGGAGGGGGCGCTGCCCCCGTCGCCCGAGGGCGACTCCCCCGAGGTATTTTCGAACCAGAGAAGACAGGGGCGTCATTTCGAGATCCCGGCGCGGGCCGCACCGGCCCGGACGATGGCAAGGGCTTCGGGCTGGCCCGCGAAGACCGTCTGGGCCTCCTGCCAGATCTCGGCGGCCTGCTCGGTGCGGCCCAGCACGCCCAAGGCGCCCAGCAACTGGCCCCATTCCTGCGGCGAGCCGCCCTCGTCGGCGAGGCGGGCGCCGAGCCGGTCGACCATGCCCTCGATCATCTGCTGCCGGTCCTCGGCGCTGAGCTCGGAGGCGGCCTCGACATCCGCCGCGCCGGGGCCGGCGATGGCCGGGCCGTCGGGGGCGGCGGGCAGTTCGTAGTCGTTGATGCCGGCGGCATAGGCGAGGTCGGGGATCTGCGCGCGGACCGGGGCCACCCAGGGGGCATCTGCCGGGCTTTCACGCAGCAGCTTGTCCCAGATCCGGAAGGCGGTGTCCGGCCGGCCGGTCTGCGCCATCATCAACCCGCCGTAATAGCGCGCCACACCGTTGTCGGGGTCGCGCCGCATCACCTCGTCGAGCGCCTGCTCGGCCTCGGGCGACACGTAGCCGCCGGCGGCGAGCACCAGCATATCGGTGAGATCGGCGTAATCCCTGGCGCTGGCCTCGTCGCCCTTGAGCGTGATCAGCCGGCGCTGCGCGGCGTAGGCTTGCGGATAGTTACCCAGCGCCGCCTCGGAACGGGCGAGAAGCGCATGGCCCTGCACGTCGTCGGGCCGCTCGGTCACCGCGGTGCGCAACCGCTCGACCAGCGCGCGGTAGTCTTCGGGCGCCTCGGTCGGTGATTGCTCGGGAAGCTGGGCCTCGGCCTCGGACTGCGAGGGGCGGTTCTCCCGGGCCTCCTGCGCCGCCGAGATGCGGGTCTGCAGGCCGAGATCGCCATAGCCCGGCGCGCCGAGGCGCAGGTAGATCAGGGCGCTGCCGGCCAGCAGCACCAGCACGATCACCGCCGCCATCACCAGGCTCGGGCCACCGCCACGGGCCGACCGGGGCGTGCCGGCCTGCATCCGGGCATCGGCGGCGAGGATACGGCGCGAGACCTCGGTCTTCAGCCGCTCCGCCTCATCCGGGGCGATGGTGCCGCGCGCCGCGTCGCGCTCGATCTCGCGGAGCTGGTCGCGGTAGACCTGCAGGTCATAGGCCTCGGCCGGGCCGGTGGCCCGCTCGCCGCGCAGTAGTGCCAGCACCAGCAGCGCCGCTATCACGAGCACCAACGCGCCCGCCACGATCCAGAAGAGGGTCAATGCTGTCTCCGTCCCAGTGTCCGCCCCTCATGTATAGGGAGCGGCGCCCGGAAAAAAGGCCCCAGGGGCGCGACGGATTGCCGGTCCGGCCCCGTGCCGGTGTCGAGGTGGTTGCGGTGGGGCCGCCTCCCGTGCT
The DNA here is from genome assembly GCF_020171625.1 of Salipiger bermudensis. GTDB lineage: Bacteria > Pseudomonadota > Alphaproteobacteria > Rhodobacterales > Rhodobacteraceae > Salipiger > Salipiger bermudensis_B. The sequence continues at coordinate 526,575 of NZ_JAIUZY010000004.1, read as the reverse complement.
GATCTTGACCACAGAGGGGCCCTGCCACGCCCCGGATTCGAGGATTGATGAAGCGTTATTCCGCCTTTGCCATCGCCCGAGAGGCCGCACGCTACCATACCGGCTGGGGCCGGGCCTGGGGCAGACCCAAGCCGAAGACCCATTACGACGTGATCATCGTCGGCGCCGGCGGGCACGGGCTGGCCACCGCGTATTACCTCGGGAAGAATTTCGGCATCCGCAACGTCGCGATTCTCGAGAAGGGCTGGCTCGGCGGCGGCAACACCGGGCGCAACACCACGATCATCCGCTCGAACTACCTGCAGGATCCCTCGGCCGCGCTCTACGAAAAGGCGCGCTCGCTCTACGAGGGGTTGAGCCAGGATCTCAACTACAATGTCATGTTCTCGCCGCGCGGCGTGATGATGCTGGCCCAGACCGAGCACGAGCTGCGCTGCTACCAGCGCACCGTCCATGCCAACCGGCTGCAGGGCATCGATACCGAGATGATCTCGCCGCGCGAGGTCAAGCGGCTGTGCCCGATCATGAACATCGAAGGGCCCCGCTATCCGGTGCTGGGGGCGCTGTGGCAGGCGCGCGCCGGCACCGCGCGCCACGATGCCGTGGCCTGGGGCTATGCGCGGGCCTGCTCGGACATGGGCATGGACATCGTGCAGGGCTGTGAGGTCACCGCGGTGCGCCAGAGCGGCGGCAAGGTCACCGGGGTCGAGACCTCGCTGGGCGAGATCTCGTGCAACAAGCTGGGGATCGTGGTGGCGGGCCATTCCGGCGTGCTGGCCGAGATGGCCGGGTTCCGGCTGCCGATCGAGAGCGTGTCGCTGCAGGCGCTGGTCAGCGAGCCGATCAAGCCCTGCATGGACGTGGTGGTCATGGCCAACACCGTGCACGGCTACATGAGCCAGTCCGACAAGGGCGAGATGGTGATCGGCGGCGGCACTGATGGCTACATCAACTACACCCAGCGCGGCAGCTTCCAGCACATCGAGGAGACCGTGCGCGCGCTGGTCGAGACCTTCCCGATGATCTCGCGGCTCAAGATGCTGCGGCAATGGGGCGGCATCGTCGACATCACCGGCGACCGCTCGCCGATCCTGTCGAAGACCCCGCTCGAGGGCTGTTTCGTCAATTGCGGCTGGGGCACCGGCGGCTTCAAGGCGATTCCGGGCTCGGGCTGGGGCTTTGCCGAGCTGATGGCCAAGGGTCACTCGGCGCTGACCGCCGAGTTTGGCCTCGAGCGCTTTCGCCAGGGCCGCTTCATCGACGAGAGCGTCGCGGCGGGGGTGGCGCATTGACCACTCCGCGCGCTTCACTCCCTGCGGCGCTACCGACCGGCCATCGCCCGCTTGGTGCGGAATGGCGCCGGGGCGGCAAGACCCGCGAGCCCGGCCAGCGCGCCGCTTCCGTCGTTGCACGGCGGGTGCCAGCTGTGGATGAACTCGGCGGCGATCAGCGCGCGGTCCTCCGGGCGGGCCAGCGCCAACCCGCCGATCGCGTCGAAGCCGAGCGCTTCGGCACGGTCCCACGGGCCGCCGGGGCGGCGGTCCTGAAGCAGCTGCGTGCCAAGCGCGCAGGTCTGACCGACATAAAACACCTGCACCTGTCGCGAGCGCCCCTCGGGCAGCTTGAGGAAGAGATAGACCGCGCCGGTCTCGGTAAAGCCGGTGTCGGGCGTGAACAGCTCGACCGGGTAGTCCCGGCCGCGGTGGCTGGTGAGGGTCAGGGTGGTCAGTCTGCTCATTGTGGGTCCCGGTCTTGTTGCCTCGGGACCAATCTAGGCGCCGCGCGGGAAAACACCGTGAACCGGGCCGGGATTGCGCCGGCGCGGGGTCGGAATTCGCGGATCTGCCCGCCTTTTGCGCAGCCCAAGCGGGAACGGGCGCAGGATGTGGCAGGGCCGGCACGGAACGGCAGGGGCGCGATGCGCGTTTCACTGACATCACATGGCCGCGAAGGAGAGCCCGAATGTCAGATCGTCCCGCCCCGCGGCGGTTCCCCGGCCGCCACCTCGCCCCCGTTCTCTTCGCAATCGTGCTCTCGGTGGTGCTCGCCGTCCTGCTCTACACGTTCCTCGCACCCGGGGCGACCGGGTCCTCTGGGCTCGGCGTGCGTGTCCCGGTGCCGACCGAGGGTGGCGCCTCGACGCTCGAAAACGCGGCCAGCGCGCTGGAAAATCTCGACAACTGATCGGGCAGGGGGCCTCGCGCCGCTGCCGCGCCGCAGTGTCGCAACAGGAGCCTTCCCATGCTGATCCTCCACTGCCCCTGCTGCGGCGTCGACGCCGCCGAGATCGAACTCGCCCCCGGCGGCGAGGCGCACCTGACCCGCGAAGGCCCCGGCAGCTCCGACGCGGCGCTCGAGGCGTATCTCTTCACCCGCGACAATCCGCGCGGGGTCGTGTTCGAGCGCTGGCGCCACGCCTATGGCTGCGGCAAATGGTTCCTCGCCGCGCGCGACAGCGTCACCATGGAGGTCTACGGGACGTACTCGGCCCAGACCCACGCGCCGCCGCAGGAGATCCTCGACCGCATCGCCGACCGCCACCCGGACCGGGCAAAGGCACTCTGATGTTTCTTCTGGCGGAAAATATCCTCGGGGGGAGCGCGCTCCGGCGCGCGAGGGGGCAGACAGCCCCCCACCCCGCGCGCAACATCTCGGGAGCTTGGGCATGAGCACGCGTCTGGCCACGGGCGGCCGCTTCACCGATCGCGGCAAACAGATCGGGTTCACCTTCAACGGCCGCCGCTTCACCGGCTTTCAGGGCGACACGCTCGCCTCGGCGCTGCTTGCCGGCGATCAGATTCTGGTGGGGCGAAGCTTCAAGTATCACCGCCCACGCGGCATCGTCGCCTCCGGCTCCGAGGAGCCCAACGCGCTGGTGGGCCTCGGGCAGGGCGCGCGGTTCGAGCCGGACCAGCGCGCCACCACCACCGAGCTCTTCGACGGGCTGGTGGCGGAGAGCCAGAACCACTGGCCAAGCCTTGCCTTCGACGTGGGCGAGATCAACGCCAAGCTCGCCCGCTTTCTGCCAGCCGGGTTCTACTACAAGACCTTCCTGTGGCCGCGGGCGTTCTGGAAACACATCTACGAACCGGTGATCCGGCGGTCCGCCGGGCTTGGGAAGGCGCCGCACCCGGAGGTGCGGGACGCCGACCGCTACGAGCATTTCCACGCCCATACCGACGTGCTGATCGTCGGCGGCGGCGTGGCCGGGCTGCAGGCGGCGCGCAACGCCGCGCGCGCCGGTGTTCAGGTGCTGCTGCTCGAGCAGACCGCCCATTGGGGCGGCCGCACCCCGGTCGACGGCGGCACCATCGAGGGGCTGGCCCCCGAGGCGTGGGTGACGCAGGCCGTGGCCGAGCTCGCGGCGCTGGACAATGTCCGGATGCGGCTGCGCTGCATGGGGGCGGGCGTGTACGATCACGGCTATGCACTCGGCTACGAGCGGCTCACCGACCACAAGCCCGGCGCGCCGGGGCCACGGCACCGGCTCTGGCGCATTCGAGCCAGGCAGATCATCACCGCCACCGGCGCGCTCGAGCGTCCGCTGAGCTTTGCCGGCAACGACGTGCCGGGGGTCATGCTGGCCTCGGCGGTGCGCGACTACGTGGTCAATTACGGCGTCGCCCCCGGCGACCGCACCGTGGTTGTCACCAACAACGACGATGCCTACCGCACCGCCATCCTGATCAAGACATCCGGCCTCGACGTGCCCGCCATTCTCGACGCCCGCCCGATGGGCGGTGGCGCGCTGATGCAGCAGGCGCGCGATCTCGGCATCCGGGTCGAACCCGGGCGCGGCGTATCGAAGGTGCTCGGCGGGGCCCGCGTCACCGGCGTGGCGGTCTGCGATCAGGCCGGCGGCGGCTCGATGCTCGAGGAGATTCCGTGCGACGCGGTGGCGATGTCCGGCGGCTGGTCGCCGGTGGTGCATCTCTGGTCCCATTGCGGCGGCAAGCTGACATGGGACGCCGATGGCGCCTTCTTCCGCCCCGACCCGTCCCGCGCGCCCACCGGCGCCGATGGCACCCCCTTCGTCATCGTGGCGGGATCGGCCAATGGCCATCTCGGGCTGCAGGAGGCGCTGTGCTGCGCCGATGGCGCCGGCAAGGACGCGGTCGAGGCCATTGGCTGCTGCCTCGAGGAAAGCCCGGTGCCGAAGGCCGACGCAGTCGCGGAGGCGCCGCTGATGCCGGTCTGGCTGATGCCGCAGGGCGCCCGCGCCGATCTGCGCATGAAGGCCTTCCTCGATTACCAGAACGACGTGAAGGTGTCCGACATCCAGCTCGCCGCGCGCGAGGGCTATGAAAGCGTCGAGCACGCCAAGCGCTACACCACGCTGGGCATGGCCACGGATCAGGGCAAGCTCAGCAACATCCACGGCCTTGCGATCCTGTCGGACGCGCTGGGCGCACCGATCCCGCAGGTCGGCACCACCACGTTCCGCCCGCCCTACACGCCGATCAGCTTCGGGGCCATCGCCGGCGAGGCGCGCGACGCGGTGTTCCAGCCGCTGCGCCGCACCGCGATGCAGGACTGGCACGAGGCCAACAACGCGGCGTGGGAGATCGTCGGCCAGTGGCGCCGGCCCTACTGCTACCCGCGCCCGGGCGAGAGCCGCCACGCCGCCGTCAACCGCGAGATCAACGCCACCCGCGAGAGCCTCGGCCTGCTCGACGCCTCGACGCTGGGCAAGATCCTCGTCAAGGGGCCGGACGCGGGCCGCTTCCTCGACATGATGTACACCAACATGATGTCGACACTGCCGGTGGGCAAATGCCGCTACGGGCTGATGTGCAACGAGAACGGCTTCCTGATGGATGATGGCGTGGTGGTGCGGCTCTCCGAGGACAGCTGGCTGTGCCACACCACCTCGGGCGGCGCCGATCACGTCCACGCCCACATGGAGGATTGGCTGCAATGCGAGTGGTGGGACTGGAAGGTCTACACCGCCAACCTGACCGAGCAATATGCCCAGATCGCCGTCGTCGGCCCCAATGCCCGCAAGCTCCTGGAGAAGCTCGGCGGCATGGATGTCTCGAAAGAGGCGATGCCGTTCATGACGTGGGCGGAGGGCAGCCTCGCCGACACGCCGGCGCGGGTCTACCGCATCTCGTTCTCGGGCGAGCTGTCCTACGAGATCGCGGTCCCGGCCAATCGCGGCCGCGCCTTCTGGGGCAAGCTGCTCGAGGCCGGGGCGGAGTGGAACATCACGCCTTACGGTACCGAGGCGCTGCACGTGATGCGGGCCGAGAAGGGCTTTATCATGATCGGCGACGAGAGCGACGGCACGGTGATCCCGCAGGATCTCGGCCTGCATTGGGCGATCTCCAAGAAGAAGGAGGACTTCCTCGGCAAGCGCGCTCAGCAGCGCCCCGACATGGCGCGAGACGACCGCTGGCAGCTTGTGGGTCTCGAAACGCTCGACGGCTCGGTGCTGCCCGACGGCGCCTATGCCCTCGCGGCGGGCAAGAACGCCAACGGCCAGCGCAATACCGAAGGCCGCGTGACCTCGACCTATTATTCGCCGACGCTGAACAAGGGCATCGCCATGGGGCTGGTCAAGAACGGCCCCGACCGCATGGGCGAGGTGCTGTCCTTCACCGCCGAGGCGCAGGACGAGACCCGCGACGAGCTCAGCACCGTCGAGGCGAAGATCGTCAGCCCGGTGTTCTTTGATCCGAAAGGGGAGAAACAGGATGTCTGATGTGATGGCACCGATGGCGGGCGCCAGGTCCGAAGGGCTGATCGCTGTCGAGGCGTTGCCGCCGCAGGGCCAGATCTCCCTGCGCTGCGAGGTCTCAGAGGACTACCGCGCAAAGCTTGGCGACCTGCTGGGCCTCGGCGTGCCTGAGCCGCTCTCTGCGGTGGAGGAGGGCGACCGGGCGCTGCTCTGGATGGCGCCTGACGAGCTTCTGCTGCTTCTGCCCTACGACGCGGTGCCGGAGATGCTTGCACGGCTGAACGAAGCCTTCGAGGGCTGGTTCATCGCCATCACCGATGTCTCCGACGCCCGGGCGCAGTTCCGCCTGAGCGGCCCGCATCTGGGTGACGTGCTGTCCAAGGTGACGCCCGCCGACATGTCGCCGGACGCCTTCACCCCCGGGATGGTGCGACGCTCGCGGCTGGCGCAGATCGCGGCGGGCTATTGGCTGCGCAGCGACAGTGAGGCGCAGGTCTTCGTGTTCCGCTCGGTGGGCGACTATGCCTTCCGGGTGCTGTCGCTTGTCGCAACGCCCGGCGGGGAGGTGTACCACCACACGCGCGAGGCGATATCGGAACATGATGCGTCATCGTACGTTTAAACCATGACACTCCTTGACCTCGCTGAACGCAAGTCTAGGAATGGTATACAAATTCACTCGGACCAAGAGGGTAACACCATGGCTTTCGAACTTCCCGATCTTCCTTACGCACACGACGCGCTTGCCTCCAAGGGCATGTCCAAGGAAACGCTCGAGTACCACCACGACATCCACCACAACACCTACGTCACCACGCTGAACAAGCTGATCGACGGCACCGAGTGGGCGGACAAGTCGCTGGAAGAGATCGTGAAAGGCACCTACGAAGCTGGCGCCGTGGCGCAGTCGGGCCTGTTCAACAACGCCTCGCAGCACTGGAACCACTCGCAGTTCTGGGAAATGATGGGTGCCGGCGACAACGCCATGCCGTCCGAGCTTGAAGCGGCCCTGAAAGAGAGCTTCGGCTCGGTCGACAAGTTCAAGGAAGACTTCTCGGCAGCCGGCGCCGGCCAGTTCGGCTCGGGCTGGGCATGGCTGGTCAAGGACGCCGATGGCGGCCTGAAGATCACCAAGACCGAGAACGGCGTGAACCCGCTGTGCTTCGGCCAGACCGCGCTGCTCGGCTGCGACGTGTGGGAGCACTCCTATTACATCGACTTCCGCAACAAGCGCCCGGCCTACCTGGCGAACTTCCTCGACAACCTGGTGAACTGGGAAAACGTCGCCTCGCGCATGTGATCGCGACCGACCTGTTCCTGACAGGACAAAGCCCCGCGCAGCGCGTGGGGCTTTTCTTTTGTCCGGCCGAAAGGTGCCGGAGTTAGGGGCCAGGGGAGAGTCGGCTGTCACCGCGCTTGAAGGCGGCGCCGGGCGTTGCGATCCCGGCGTCGGAGGGCAAGGTATAGCCAGCGATCCCCGCGCCCGACGGCGGTGCCGGTCATCACAAGTCTGGTTGCCGGATGACCGGTCGTGAGGGCGAAAGCGCCCTAGCGCTTCACTCGCTCACGCCAGAGCGTGAAGAGCCCCGCCGCCACGATGATCGCTGCCCCCATCGCCACGTTGGGCCGCAGCGTCTCGTTGAACACGGTCATGCCGAGCGCCGAGGCGAAGACCAGCTGAAGGTAGGCGAAGGGCTGCACGGCCGAAGCCTCGGCCACCTCGTAGCACTTGATGAGGGTGAAATGCCCGCTGGCTCCGGTGATGCAGAGCAGCGCCATCCAGCCCCAGTCCGGCGCGCTCATCGGCTCCCAGAACCACGCGCCCACCAGCGTCGCGGTGACCGCGCCCGACACGCCGGTCCAGAAGAACGAGGTCGCTGCGCTATCGCGCCGGGCCACGTAGCGGGTCAGCAGACCGTAAAGCGCGAACATCAGCGCCGCCACCAGCGGCACGACGGCGTGGGGCGAGAACACCCCGCCCGAGGGCTGAAGGATGATGACCACCCCGACAAAGCCCACGCCGATGGCCGACCAGCGCCGCCAGCCGACCTTCTCGCCGAGAATCGGCCCCGACAGCGCCGCGATGAGCAGCGGGTAGGCGGTGAAGACGGCGTGGCTCTCGGTGAGGCCCAGAAGCACGAAGGCGGTGATCATCACCCAGATCTCGGCCACCAGCAGCACGCCGCGGAAGATCTGCAGCCACGGCTGGGTGGTGGCGGCGGCGGCCCTGAGCCCGCCCTCCTGCCGACCGGCGATGGCCATGACGAACGCGGCGAAGAACCAGTAGCGGATCATCACCACCATGTAGACGTTGTAGGCATCCGACAGGTGCCGCGAGATGCCGTCCTGCAGGGCGAAGACGAACGTCGTCAGGATCATCAGCCAGATGCCGAATTTGGTGTTCTGTTCCGTCATTCGGGCATCTCCGCGCGGGTCATGTGTCGTTTGCGGCCATAGCCGGGCACGCGGGTGACTGCAAATCCCGCCGCCTCCAGCGCCCGGCGCACGTGGCCGGCAGCGGTGTAGGTGGCGGCGGTCCCGCCCGGCGCGGTGTTGCGGCCAACCTCGGCCATCAGGTCCTCGCCCCAGAGCTCCGGGTTCTTGGCCGGCGAGAAGCCGTCGAGAAACCACGCATCCGCCTTGCCCTGCCACGCGGGCAGAGTGGTGCGGGCATCGCCTTCCACCATGCGGAAGCGCAGGTCGGGAATGTCGATCTCGCGCGCCCCGTCGCGCCAGAACGGCGCCAGCTCATCGGCGATGGCCGCGAGCTCGGGAAAGGCGGACTGGGCGCGGATCATGTCCGCGCCGTTCATCGGGAAGGCCTCGAAGCTGGTGAAAAGCAGCCGCCCGGCGGTGCCGCTCTCGCGCCAGAGCTGCAGCGTCGCGAGCAGGTTGAGCCCGGTACCGAATCCCAGCTCGGCGAGCTGGAACCCGTCGCAGAAGCGGGCGGGCAGGTCGTTGCCGGCGAGGAAGGTGTGGCGGGTCTCGGCAAGGCCGTTCTCGAGCGAGAAATACGGATCGTCGAAGCGCGGCGACACCGGCACTTCGCCGTCGCGCCAGAGCGGAGCGTCGGGCTGGTTCGTCATGATGGTCTGTCCTAGAACTGGCGCGACCATGACCGGAGGGCAGACGAATGGCAAGCATCGACGTGACAGTGCGCGGGGCGGGGATCTTCGGCCTCTCGATCGCCTGGGCCTGCGCCCGGGCCGGGGCCGCGGTGCGGGTCGTCGACCCGTACGGGCCGGGGGCCGGATCGAGCGGCGGCATCGTCGGCGCGCTGGCCCCGCACGTGCCGGAGAACTGGAACCCGAAGAAGGCCTTCCAGCTCGAAAGCCTGTTGATGGCCGAGGCCTTCTGGGCCGAGGTCGAGGCGGTGGGCGGGGTCGCACCCGACTATGCCCGCAGCGGCCGGCTGCAGCCGGTGGCCGACGAGGCCGGGCTGGAGCTGGCGCGCGCGCGCGCGGTCACGGCGGGGGACCTCTGGGGCGAGGCGGCGGTCTGGGAGGTGATCGGCGCCGAGTCCGCGGGCCACTTTGCGCCGCAGACGCCCACGGGCTGGCTGATCCGCGACACGCTGAGCGCCCGGATGTCGCCCCGCCGCGCCTCGGCGGCGCTGTTGGCGGCGCTCTCGGCGATGGGCGTCGAGGTGGTGCGCGAGGCGGAGGATTCTGGGCAGGTGCTCTGGGCCACCGGCTGGCAGGGTCTGCGCGCTTTGTCGGAGGCGCTGGGCAAGCCGGTGGGGGCAGGCGTGAAGGGGCAGTCGGCGCTGCTGCGCTTCGATGCCGGTGACGCGCCCCAGGTCTTTGCCGGCGGGCTGCACATCGTGCCACATCACGACGGCACCGTGGCGATCGGGTCGACCTCGGAGCGCGACTTCGTCGACCCGTCTTCCTGCGACGCGCAATGCGACGCGCTGGTCGAGCGCGCGGTGGCGGTGATGCCGGTGCTGCACGGCGCCGAGGTGGTCGAGCGCTGGGCCGGGGTGCGCCCGCGCGCCAGGAGCCGGGCGCCGATGCTTGGGCCTTGGCCCGGGCGGGAGGGGCATTTCATCGCCAATGGCGGCTTCAAGATCGGATTCGGCATGGCGCCGAAGGTGGCCGAAGTGATGGGGGAGCTTCTGCTGAACGGTCGGGACGGGATCCCGGAGGGGTTCCGCGTCGAGGATTCGCTGTAGCTCGGGCGGTATTGTGTCGCCTTGGTAGGATGGAGAGGGGGGGGGATGGGGGCGCTGCCCCCGTCCGCGCGCCGCGGACTCCCCCGGGATATTTCTGGCCAGAAGAAGCTTGTGGGTGGCGCTTGGTTTGAAACGTTGCGCTGGTGCACTGGGTGGCGCGGGCGCGACGCTGTACGGAGCGTCGCACCGGTTGGAACGCGGTGAAGGGGGGCGCTGCCCCCGCCGCAGCGGAGCTGCGACTCCCCCGAGGTATTTTTGAACCAGAGAAGATGGGGCGCTGTGGCGGAGCGTAGCTCAGCGGGACATGCGGCGCACGCTCATCGAGATGTGGGCGCGGCGGATCAGGGCGGCGGCGGCGGTGTCTCCGGCGTCGAGGGCGGTTTCCGTCTCGCGCATCTCGCCGAGGAAGATGGCGCATTCCGAGCGCAGGTTCATGCGCGGGATCGAGGTCAGCCAGATCCGGGCGGTGAGGTAGTATAGACGGGCCGCGGTCTCGCGCAGGGGGGCGCTGCCGGTGAGCGACAGCCCGAAGCCGTGATAGGCGCTGTTGAGCGCGGCGAAGGCGCGCGGGTCGGGGGCGGCCAGAAGCGCTTCGCCGCGGCTCACGAAATCGCGGATCTCGGCCATCACCGCGGGGGTCACCGGCAGCGGGTCGAGCTGGCCCACCAGAGCGGAGAGGTGCAGGCGCAGATCGTAGACCTGCGTCATCAGCGCCATGTCGACATCGGTCACCAGCGTGCCGATGCCGTGGCGGCTTTCCACCAGACCCTCGTCCTCGAGCCGCGCCAGCACCCGGCGCAACGGCGTGCGCGAAGTGCCGAACTCGGCCGCCAGCGCCTCTTCCGAGAGCTTCGTGCCGGGCGGGTAGTCGAGCAGGCAAATGCGCTCGCGCAGCTCCGCGTGCAGGCGCTGGTGGCGCGCCGCGGCGGTGCTCACGCGGCGACGCTCCGCCCGATGCCCTCCAGCATGGTCAGGCATTGCGACAGCTGCTGGCGCGAGACGAACTCGTCGGGCTTGTGTGCCTGCGCGATCGAGCCCGGGCCGCAGATCACCACCGACATGCCCATTTCCTGGAACAGGCCGCCCTCGGTGCTGAACGGCACCACGCCGCAATCGTCATTGCCGGTGAGCTGCGCCACCAGATCGCGGGCAGCATTGTCGGACATCGGCTCGAGCCCCGCGACCTCGCCGATCACCTGGGTCTCGATGCGGGCCTCGGGGTTCACCTTGCGCATGGCCGGCAGCAGCTCGGTCTCGACGTAGGCCTCCAGCGCATCCTTGACGAAATGCGCGTCCCCCGACTGCACCGGGCGCATCTCCCAGTCGACCTCGGCGAAGCCGGGGATGACGTTGTGCGCGACGCCGCCATAGAGCCGGCCGACGTTGACCGTGGTCCAGGGTGGATCGAAGCGCGAATTGGCCGGCACCCGGGTCTTGAGCTGCTCGGCCAGGGTCATCAGGCGGGTGACGTAGCGCACCGCGTATTCCACCGCGTTGACGCCGCGCGCGGGGGCGGAGCCGTGCCCCTCGAGCCCGTGAAACCGGCAGGTGTACTCGCAGCAGCCCTTGTGGCCCTCGATGATCTTCATGTCGGTCGGCTCGCCCACGATGGCCATGCGCGGCGCGTAGCCGCGGCGCTCGAGCTCGGGCACCAGGGCGCGGGCGCCCATGCAGCCGACCTCTTCGTCATGGGTGAAGCACAGGTGCACCGGGCGCTTCAGCGGCGTCTTGGAGAGCGGGTCGGCCATCGCGATGGCGGCGGCGATGAAGCCCTTCATGTCGCAGGCCCCGCGGCCCAGCAGCAGGTCGTCGCGCTCGGTCAGGTGGAACGGGTTGGAGTGCCAGACCTGGTCGGTTACCGGCACGACGTCGGAATGGCCCGACAGCACCACGCCGCCCGGCACGTCCGGGCCGATGGTGGCGAACATGTTGGCCTTGGCCCCGCTGGCATCGGCGAAGAGCTCGACCTTGGCGCCGTGATGTTCCAGCCAGTTGGCCATCCACGCCATCATGTCGAGATTGCTGTCGCTCGACACGGTGGGGAAGGAGATGAGGTCGGCGAGAATCGCTTCGGTCTCTTTCAGCATGGTTGGCTCCTCAGGGTTTGATGAACATCTGGCGGGGACGGTCGCAGAAGCACGCCGCCGCCCCGTCCTCGGTGATCAGGATCGATTCGGTGATTTCCAGCCCCCAGTCCGACATCCACAGGCCGGGCATGAAGTGGAAGGTCATGCCGGGCTGCAGGACGGTTTCGTCCTCGGCGCGCAGCGAGATGGTGCGCTCGCCCCAGTCCGGCGGGTAGCTGAGGCCGATCGGGTAGCCGCAGCGGGCGCCGCGCTCGATCCCGGCGCGCTCGAGCGGGGCGGCGAGCGCGTTGGCGATGTCGCAGGCACGGTTTCCGGCGCGGGCGGCCTCGAGCCCGGCCTCGAGCCCCTCGACCAGCGCGTCCTCGGCGGCGAGGAACAGGTCGGGCGGCTGGCCGAGAAAGATCGTCCGGCAGAACGGCGCATGATAGCGGCGGTAACAGCCCGAGATCTCGAAGAAGGTGGCCTCGCCCTTCTTGAAGGGGCGGCCGTCCCAGGTCAGGTGCGGGGCGGCGGCGTCGGAGCCCGAGGGCAGCAGCGGAACGATGGAGGCGTAGTCGCCCCAGTCGCCGCCCACGCCGAGGATCGCGTCGCGCTGGATCTCGGCCACCACCTCGTTCTTCGGCACGCCGGGCTCGACCCGCTCGAGCAGGCCGTCGACGATTTTCTCCGAGATCCGGGCCGCCTTGCGCATGAAGGCGATCTCTTCGGCGGACTTGATGTTGCGCTGCCAGTTCACCAGCGCGGTGGCATCGATGATGGTGGCGGCGGGAAGGCTGTCGGCGAGCGCCATGAACGCCTTGGCGGAGAAGTAGTAGTTCTCCATCTCGACACCGAGCCGGGCGCCCTCGAGGCCCATGCCGATCAGCCGCTGGGCGAGGTCCTCCATCGGGTGGCGTTCGGTCGACTGCACGTAGTTGTCGGCATAGCCGATGACCCGGTCGTCGCCCATCCAGACGGTGCGCACGGCGCCGTTGCTGTCCTGATTGCGGCCCCACCAGATCGGGTCGGCGTCGTGGAACACCAGCACGCCCTGGTGCACGTAGAACGACCAGCCGTCATAAGCGGTGAGCCAGGCCATGTTCGAGGGGTCGGTGACCAGCAGAACCTCGACGCCGGCGCGCTCCATGGCGGCGCGGGTCTTGGCGAGGCGTCGTTCATACTCGGCCTCGGAGAAGGGCAGGTCTTTCTGGAATCGGTGCTGGTCCATGGCGGTCTCCGGGGGTGGTCTTCGCCCCAGCTAGACAGTTGTGCACAACTCTGGCTGTCAAAAACCGACATCCCGCGTCGCTCATGGGATGGGAGCGCTGAAATTGCGCGCTTGTGGTTACGAGTTGTGCACTTGTGGCACCGAAACGCCTCGAAATTCCCGAAAATGGCCGCGCGGGCGGCCGCGAGGGGTTGGGTTCCGTAGCGTAAGATGTCCCGACTCGTGCAGCCGAATAGACCGGATATGGCAGCGGAAGTGGCGGTTTTGGCTGTGAAGTGCCGTTTTCAGGACCAGATCTCCCGTGTTGCGGGGGCTAGGCTTTGTCTGGCGTCTATGCGGTTGCAAGACGTGGTCGGACGCGGTTTAGTTTGACCCACAAGACAGCGGGGACAATCCGCGAGACATCAACGGGGAGCCGGATTTGCCAGATACCGGGACAAGCGACGCGTTCGTCGCCTTCGAACGTGTTCAGAAAAGTTATGATGGCGAGACACTCGTCGTCAAAGACCTGAACCTCAACATGCCCAAGGGCGAGTTCCTGACCATGCTCGGGCCGTCCGGATCGGGCAAGACCACCTGCCTGATGATGCTGGCAGGGTTCGAGACCGCCACCCATGGCGAGATCAAGCTCGACGGGGTCAGCATCAACAACATCCCGCCACACAAGCGCGGCATCGGGATGGTCTTCCAGAACTACGCGCTCTTCCCCCACATGACCGTCGCCGAGAACCTGTCCTTCCCCTTGGAAGTGCGCAAGATTGGCAAATCCGAGCGGGAGAAGAAGGTGATGCGCGCGCTCGACATGGTCGAGATGGGCGCCTTCGGAGGCCGCCGTCCGGCGCAGCTTTCGGGCGGCCAGCAGCAGCGGATCGCGCTGGCGCGGGCGCTGGTCTTCGAGCCCGAGCTGGTGCTCATGGACGAGCCGCTCGGCGCGCTCGACAAGCAGCTTCGCGAGAAGATGCAGTTCGAGATCACCGACCTCGCGCACCGTCTGGGCATCACCGTGGTCTACGTGACCCACGACCAGACCGAAGCGCTGACGATGTCGGACCGCGTCGCCGTGTTCGACGACGGCCGCATCCAGCAGCTCGCACCGCCCGACGAGCTGTACGAAGCGCCGCAGAACAGCTTCGTGGCGCAGTTCATCGGCGAGAACAACACGCTCGAGGGCGTGGTGAAGGAGATCAGCGGCGGGCGCTGCACGGTCCAGCTTGACGGTGGCGAGGTGATCGACGCCGTTCCGGTCAACGTCAGCAAGGTCGGCGAACGCACCCGCGTGTCGATCCGGCCCGAGCGGGTCGAGGTCAATCCCGATCTTGGCGAGAGCGCCCATACGCTTAAGGCGAAGGTGAAGGAATTCATCTACATGGGCGACATCTTCCGGACGCGGCTGAGCGTTGCCGGAAACGAGGATTTCGTCATCAAGACGCGCAACCGGCCCGACCAGGTCCGGCTGAGGCCGGGCGACGAGGTCACCATCGGCTGGATGCCCGAAGATTGCCGGGCGCTGGACGCTCAGTAGATTTGTGATTTGCCGGAACCGGCGGATCTGCGGATCATCGTCGGTACGGCAAGCACCACGAGGCCGGTACCGAAACCCGGGGGCCGTCCTCTCAATACGACGGGTTGAAAAGGGAGTTACCAATGAAACTGACCAAGACACTTATGGCCTCTACGGCCCTGACCGTCGCTGCCGGTGCAGTGGCCGCACAGGACATGGCGGACAGCATGACGCTGGTGTCCTGGGGGGGCGCTTATCAGGCCAGCCAAGACAATGCCTACGCCAAGCCCTATGCCGAGATGCACCCCGAGGTGAGCATCTCCTGGGACGAGAGCTCGAACGAGGCCGTGGCCAAGTTGCGCGCCATGAACGAAGCCGGCAACATCACCTGGGATCTCGTTGACGTGGTGGCCTCCGACGCCATGCGCCTGTGCGACGAAGGTCTGGCGATGGAATACGATCCCGACGAGCTGCTGGCCGAAGCGCCCGACGGCACGTCCGCCGAGGATGATTTCGGCGACATGATCGTCTCCGACTGCTTCATCCCGCAGATCGTCTACTCGACCACCGTGGGCTACCGCACCGACCTTGTCGGCGACACCGCCCCGACCGACATCTGCGCGATCTTCGACCTCGAAGCCTATCCGGGCAAGCGGTCGCTCGAGAAGCGCCCGATCAACAACATGGAGTGGGCGCTCTACTGCGACGGCGTCGCCAAGGAAGACATCTACGACGTGCTCGAGACCGCCGAGGGCCAGGACCAGGCGCTCGCCAAGCTCGACACCATCAAGGACAACGTCGTCTGGTGGTCCGCCGGTGCCGACACGCCGCAGCTGCTCGCCGACGGCGAAGTCATCATGGGCTCGACCTATAACGGCCGTCTGTTCTCGGTGATCGAGGAGCAGGATCAGCCGGTGGCGATGCTCTGGGACATGCAGGTGTTCGACCTTGATGGCTGGATCATCCCGACCGGTCTTCCGGAAGATCGCCTGGCGCGCGTGAAGGACTTCGTGAAGTTCGCCACCGACACCCAGCGTCTGGCCGATCAGGCCGCCTACATCTCCTACGGTCCGGCGCGCCAGTCCTCGGCACCGCTTGTCGGCCAGCACGCAGAGCTGGGCATCGAGATGGCACAGCACATGCCGACCGATCCGGAGAACGCCTCCAACACGCTGCTCTACAACTACGAGTTCTGGGCTGACTACCGCGACGACATCGACGCGAAGTTCCAGGCCTGGC
Source organism: Salipiger bermudensis (assembly GCF_020171625.1). Taxonomy (GTDB): domain Bacteria; phylum Pseudomonadota; class Alphaproteobacteria; order Rhodobacterales; family Rhodobacteraceae; genus Salipiger; species Salipiger bermudensis_B. The sequence goes on along the minus strand of NZ_JAIUZY010000004.1, from coordinate 510,687 downwards.
TCGCGCAATAAGCGCCTGAGCTGAGCGACAGGGAAGGGGGCCGCGTGGCCCCCCTCCACCCTAGATAAATCAAATGCGCATCAAAGACGCAGATCCAACGGGGACCACATCCGCATGAGCGACGCCACTGGGCCAGATACATTCGACGGGCCGACGCCAGACAACGCGCTGCGCCAGGCACAAAAGACCTCCGGCCCGATGCTGGCCGCCGACGGGACGCCTCTGAAGAAGAGCCTTTCTCGGGCGCTGCGCCGTCAGAAGATGCGAGCGCTGATGCTGATCGCGCCGCTGCTGCTTTTCGTGCTGATCACCTTCATCGCGCCGATCGCCGACATGCTGTTCCGCTCGGTCGAGAACCAGATCGTGTCCGAGACGCTGCCCCTCACCACCGAGGAGCTGGGCAGCTGGGACGGCGAAGGGATGCCGCCCGAGGCCGCCTTCGAGGCCGCCTATTACGACATTTTCCTCGCCGCAGAGCGCAAGGAACACACCCGCCTCGGCACGCGCCTCAACTACGAGCTGACCGGCGCCTCCTCGCTGTTCCGCAAGTCGGGCCGCGGGCTCGACGATATCGGCGAAGTCTACCAGGACCAGTTCGAGGATCTCGACGAGAACTGGGACGAGGCGCTGCCCTGGCTCGAGCTGATGGGCGATCCCGAGTGGCTCGCCGAGCAGCAGGAATGGGTCGCCGAAGGCGAGGAGGGGCGGCAGCCGTCCTTTGAACTGAGCGAGGGCACCGCCGACATCCTGCCGCGGACGGCGCGCGAGTTTGCCGTCTTCGCCGAGTACACCCAGGATGAGGAGCGGGACAACCTGCTCGACGAAGAGCCCTGGTCGGCCGTCCATACGGCCCTCTATCAGGATCTTTCGAGCGGCGACGTGTCATCCTATTCCGGGCCGCGCGCCGACATGCTGCAGGCCGCCGCCGCGCTGGTCGCCAGCCCGGATTTTGAAACCGTCTCGTTCCTCGATGGCTTCGAGGAGGTCGATGAAGACTGGATGGAGCCGCCGATCTGGCGCACCATCAAGCTCTACAGCCCCAACTACACCTCGGGCTACTTCCTCAACTCGATCGACATGCAGCTGACGCCGGACGGCATCGAGGCGCGGCCCGAGAACCAGCAGATCTACATGCTGCTGTTCCAACGCACGCTGTTCATGTCGCTCGTCATCACGTTCAGCTGCATTCTGCTGGGCTACCCGGTGGCCTACATCCTGTCGAACCTGCCGATGCGCAGCGCCAACCTGCTGATGATCCTCGTGCTGCTACCGTTCTGGACCTCGCTGCTGGTGCGCACCTCGGCGTGGAAGGTGATGCTGCAGCAGCAGGGCGTCATCAACGACGTGCTGGTGTGGATCGGGCTGGTCGCGGACGACTCGCGCCTGACCATGATCAACAACCAGTTCGGCACCATCGTGGCGATGACCCACATTCTGCTGCCGTTCATGATCCTGCCGATGTACTCGGTGATGTCGACCATCCCGCCCTCTTACGTGCGGGCCGCGAAATCGCTCGGCGCGACCAACTGGACGACCTTCTGGCGGGTCTATTTCCCGCAGTCGATCCCCGGGATCGGGGCGGGGTCGATCCTCGTGTTCATCCTGTCGATCGGCTACTACATCACCCCCGAGATCGTCGGTGGCACCACCGGGACATTCATCTCGAACCGGATCGCCTACCACATCTCGTCCTCGCTCAACTGGGGCCTCGCGGCCGCGCTGGGGGCAATCCTGCTGGCGGTGGTGCTGATCCTCTACTGGGCCTACGACCGCATCGTCGGCATCGACAACGTGAAGCTGGGGTAAGGCAATGAACGACGTGATCCTCACACCCGTGGAAGAGAAACCCCTCTCCTTCACCCTGCCGGTGCTGGCCGCCGCGGGCGCCTTTGCAGGCATCTTCGTCGGCGCTGCCAACGGCTCGAGCCTTCTGGGCATCGTCGCCGGCGCGGTCATCATGGCCGCAATCGGCTTCCTGGTCGTCTCGGTGCTGGGAGAGAGCAACGAGAAGCCCGCGCGCTGGGGCCTGATCGCGGTCTTTGCCGCGGTGGGCTTCCTGCTGGGAGGGATTCCCGGCCTCGTGGTCGGGGCGCTGTTCGGCTGGTTCTTCGGCTGGTTCTCCTACTGGGTCGGCTTCGGCCGCTACCGCGAGAAGCTGGTGCCCTACCTCACCCCCGGGCAGGTGCTCTGGCACTATGCCTTCCGGGTGATCTGCGGCGCGATCTTCGTGTTCCTGATCACTCCGATCATCGTGGTGATGCCGCTCTCGTTCAACGCCGAGAACTTCTTCACCTTCACCCCAGAAATGCTGCGCTTCGATCCCGATGGCTACTCCCTGAGGCACTACCGCGACTTCCTGACCAACCCGGAATGGACCCGGGCGGTGAAGAACTCGCTGCTCATCGCCCCCGTGGCAACGCTGATCTCGGTCTCGCTCGGGACGCTGGCCGCCATCGGCCTGAGCCAGAGCCACGTGCCCGGCAAGCGCGCCATCATGGCGATCCTGATCTCGCCGATGATCGTGCCGCTAATCATCTCGGCAACCGGCATGTACTTCTTCTACTCCAAGATCGGCATCGTCGGCACCTACTGGGGGGTCGTTCTGGCCCATGCCGTGCTGGGCATTCCGTTCGTGATCATCACCGTGACCGCGACGCTGGTGGGCTTTGACCGCTCGCTGACCCGGGCCGCGGCCAACATGGGCGCCAACCCGGTCACCACCTTCTTCCGGGTGCAGATGCCGCTGATCCTGCCGGGCGTGATCTCGGGCGGCCTGTTCGCCTTCATCACCTCCTTCGACGAGGTCGTGGTGGTGCTGTTCATCGGGTCGGCCGAATTGCAGACCCTGCCGTGGCAGATGTTCACCGGCCTGCGCGAGCAGATCTCGCCCACCATCCTTGCCGCGGCGACGATCCTCGTGGGGATCTCGATCCTGCTGCTGAGCACGGTCGAACTGCTGCGCCGCCGCTCGGAACGGCTGAGGGGCATGAGCCCGGGCTGACCCGCCCCCGGCACAAGGCAACGAAAAATGCGGAACGCGGGCGTCAAAAGCGCCCGCGTTCAGCTTTTGGAAAGGGAGCTGCGTGCAAGGTCGGGACGATTGCGTCCTGAGGCACGAGGCACCGATGACCCAGCATGATTCCCAGCTCGTATCCCAAAGCCGCGGTGGCATGGGCGAGGTGCCGTTCGAGGCATCGTGCATGTTCTATTCCCGCACCGACGAACGCGGGATCATCGTCGAGGGCAACAGCATTTTCCGCCGCATCTCCGGCTTCGGCTGGGAAGAGCTGAAGGGCGCCCCGCACAAGCTTGTGCGCCATCCCGACATGCCGAAGGGCGTGTTCCACATCTACTGGGACCGCCTCAAATCCGGCAAGCAGGTCGCCGCCTACGTCAAGAACCAGTCGAAGGACGGGCGCTATTACTGGGTGCTCGCCGTGGCCTGGCCGATCGCCGGAGGGTATCTGTCGGTCCGGATAAAGCCGCATACGGACCTGTTCACCAAGATGAAGGATATGTACGCCGATCTGCGCCAGGCCGAACTCGAGGATGGCGTGTCCGCGGCGCGCAGCGCCGAGACGCTGCTCGCCCGACTGCCCGAGCTTGGCTACGAAGATTACGATGCCTACATGTCCGCCGTGCTCTCGCTCGAGCTCGAGGATCGCGCCAAGCGCTGCGGGTTGCCTCTGGATCCCCAGCAGCAGCGGTTCCTCACCATGGTGCGCACCATCGGCCAGATCCGGGAAGAAACCGACCGCATGACCGAGATCATCAAGATGATCCGGACGGTGCCGATGAACATGCGCATCCTCGCCTCGCGGCTCGAGAATGCCGGCGGCCCGATCAGCGCGATCTCGGTCAATTACGGCTCCATGCTCGACGAGATGGCAAGCTGGGTGACAAGCTTCGTGGAGGGCAAGGACAGCACCTATGTCCGGATGCGAGAGACCATCGAGCGCGGCCAGTTCCTCGTCTGCGCGGCGATCATGCAGCGCGAGATGTCGACGCTGTTCGAGGAAGACATCAAGAGCGCGCCGGACACCACGGCCCTGAACGAAGACCGCGAGACGCTGCAGGCCGAGGCCAAGATGTTCCACAAGAGCGCCGGAGAGGCGCTCAAGGTCGTCGAGAGCGAGGCGACCCGCCTGGGCCGCAGCGTGCTCGACATGAAGCGCTACGTCACCGGCCTCAGCTCGACGCGGATGATGTGCAAGATCGAAAGCGCGGCGCTCAACGGGTCGGGCGATTCGCTGTCGGGCATCGTCGATCAGCTGGATGCGGGGCAGGACGAGATCGAGGCGCGTCTGGCCCGGATCGTCGAGCTCAACACCATCATCCAGTCGAACACCGCAATGCTCCGGGCCGTCACGTGACGGGCCAGGGCGGGCGCCTCAGCCTGACCGCAGGCCGGTCTCGACAAGCATCCCACGGCGCTTGGCTTCGTAGTAATAGCCGCGCGCGTACCAGCCGATCGCCTCGTCATGGCTGCCGTCGGAGAGAAGCCATGCCCCACGGAGGTACTTCACCCCGTATTTCAGGTTGGTATCCGCGTTCAGCAGCTCCGACGGCGCTCCACGAAAGCCCATCGTGCGCGCCGTCTGCGGCAGGATCTGCAGCAGCCCGTAATAGGGGCCGTTGCGGGCCGCCGGATTGTGGCTGCTCTCGCGGATGGCCAGCCGATGCACGAGCGCGCGCGGGACCTCGTAGTGATCCGACCAGAGATTGATCTGCTTGCGCAGCTGCGGGGTCTCGTTTGGATAGAGCGGCGGGTTGTGGCTGCGTGAGGCCGGCTCATCCTGGCGGGTTCCGCAGGCGGCAAGCCCTCCGAGCATCAGCACCATCAGGGCACGGCGAGACAGACACGGCATGGGATACCTCTCAAGAACGGGGTGACCCTTGATTAGCGCGACACGCCGGGCTTGCCCATACTTTGGCAGGATCATGCGCGAAGCGCCGCTCACGTCGGGCGGCTTGCATATTCCCGCCTCAGAACTCACTTTGGAGGCATGACAAAGAGACTTCTCTCGCTCGGACATGGATACTCGGCGCAGGCGCTGGCGCGGCACTTGCTGCCGCAGGGCTGGACGGTGCTCGGCACCACCCGCGACCCCGACAAGGCCGAACGGCTTCGCGCAGAAGGCATCGTGCCGCTGCTCTGGGACCGCGCTGCTGTGGAGGAGGCGCTGGGGCGGGTGAGCCACGTGCTGATCTCGGCCGGGCCGGATGCCGAGGGCGACCCGGCGCTGCGGCTCTGCGGTGCCGCCATCGCCGAACGCGCGGCGCAGTTCGACTGGGTCGGATATCTCTCGACCACCGGGGTCTATGGCGACCATGGCGGCGGCTGGGTCGACGAGGACACACCCCTCACCCCCGGCACGCGGCGCGGGGCGATGCGGTTGGCCGCCGAACAGGCGTGGCGCGCCATCCCCGACCTGCCGCTGCACATCTTCCGCCTTGCCGGGATCTACGGGCCCGGACGCGGGCCCTTCGCCAAGGTGCGGGCCGGGACCGCGCGACGCATCGTTAAACCGGGGCAGGTGTTCTCGCGCATCCACGTGGAGGACATCGCACGGGTGCTCGAAGCCTCGATCGGCCAGCCCGCGCCCGGCGCGGTCTACAATGTCTGCGACGATGATCCCGCCCCGCCGCAAGACGTGATCCTGCACGCGGCGGAGCTGCTCGGTCTCGCGCCGCCGCCCGAGGAACCCTTCGACGAGGCAGAGATGGGGGCGATGGCGCGCAGCTTCTATGCCGAGAGCAAGCGGGTCTCGAACCGCCGCATCAAGGAAGATCTGGGGGTGACGCTGTCCTATCCGGATTACCGTGCCGGGCTTGCTGCGTTGCTGGAGGACGAGACCAACGCGGGCTGAGATCTGCCCCGCGGTCGCTCTGGCGGCGCGGGCGGGGAGGGGGCCAGCCCCCTCTTGGCGCAAGCGCCAATTCACCCCCGAGGTATTTGTCGAACCAGAGAAGACAGGGTGCGGCTCAGTCGAACTTGCGCGAGGGGGCAAGCACCTTGGCCTCGCCGGCAAGCACTTTCTTGCCATCGACAGAGCAGTGGCAGTCGAGCGTGACGCGGCGCTTCGAGTGGTCGATATCGACCACCTTGACCTCGGCGTAGACCGTGTCGCCCGGGCGCACCGGGGCGAGGAATTTGAGGGTCTGCCCGAGATAGATCGTGCCGTGGCCGGGAAGCTGTTCGCCGATCACCGCCGAGATCAGCCCGGCGGTCAACATGCCGTGGGCGATGCGCCCCTCGAAGATCGTGTCATGCGCATAAGCGTCGTCGAGATGCACCGGATTGCGGTCGGTGGAGACCTCGGCAAAAAGCTCGATGTCGCGGTCGGTCACCAGCTTTCGCAGGTGCCGGGTCATCCCCATCTCGATATCCTCGATGCAGATGGTGCCTCGCGGAAAATTGTCGAACATCTCAGCCTCCATGATCCCCGACCTGGTAACAAACGTGCGAGAATACGCAACTTACACGTAACTTTATTGCTTCGCGGGCGCAGAAAATCAAGGCTGTTCTGCGCGAGGCCGGTCAAACACCTGTGCTGCGGGCAGGGCAGACAGAGAAAGGGCGCGCCGTCCGATCGCGGCGCGCCCGTGTGTTTCAGGCCCGGAAAGCGCTGCGGATCAGCGCAGGAAGCCGATCGAATAGGTCGGCGCCATGCCCTCGCGCTCGAGGAATTCGAGAAGCGCCTCCGCGTGGGGCTGGCTCTCGGTGCGGGTTTCCTCGGCGGCGAGCCCGCCGGTGATGAACAGCGAATCGATGTCCTCGCCCTGCGCGCCCTGGATGTCGGTGCGCACGCCGTCGCCGATGGCGAGGATGGCGCTGTCACCGATTTCGGGGGCGATCTCGTGCAACCGGCGGCGCGCAAGGTCGTAGATCGGCGGGTGCGGCTTGCCGAAATAGAGGCTCTCGCCGCCCATCTCGGTATAGAGCGCCGCCAGCGCGCCGGCGCACCATTCGCGGCGGTGACCGCGATCCACGACGATATCGGGGTTGGCGCAGAGCAGCTTGAGGCCCTTCTGCTTGGCGTAGAGGAATTGCGGGCGCATCTCGGCCGGATCGGCGCTGGCGTCGAACGGGCCGGTGCAGACGATGCCCTCGGCCGCTTCGAGCGGCACGCAGGTGACCTCGACCGGGTCCTTGATCAGGTGCAGCGGCTCGAAGAAGGTCTTCTCTTCCTCGTTGCCGATGAAATAGACCTTGTTGCCCACGGTGCCCTGGAACATGGCGGAACGCGCGCTGTCGCCAGAGGTGGCGATGGTGTCCCAGGCGTCGTCGGGCACGCCGAACGTCACCAGCTGCTTGGCGACCTCGACGCGGGTGCGCGGCGAGTTGGTCACCAGCACCACGATGCCGCCGGCCTTGCGATAGGCCTGCAACGCCGCGCAGGCGGCGGGATAGGCGGTGACGCCGTTATGGACGCAGCCCCAGAGGTCGACGAACAGCGCCTCGTAGTTCTGCGAGACGTCGGACAGGGCTTCGATGATCTGGGACATGGGTCACCTTCTGTGCTCGGGTCGCGCCCTAGGTAGGCCGCGCGGGCGCGCTTGGCCAGCCCCTACGACACCCGTGCGGCAGGCTCTGGCCCCGCGTCAGGGCGCACTGAGCCGGACGCAGGGAGACACGCAAAGAAAAAGGGCGCCCCGGCAAGGGCGCCCGTCCGATCGCGTCGCAGGGGACAGGATCAGAGCTTGAGGTTCGGGATGATCTGCTTCTTGCGGCTCATCACGCCGGGCAGGACCACGGTGTCGCCCTCGACGGTGGCGCCGAAGCTCTTCTCGGCCACGCTCTTGACCAGATCGTTGGGGACCAGGAGGGTGGCCTCTTCCTTGATGATGTCGACCACGAAGAGCAGCACCTCGTCGACGCCATCCTCGGCGGCGACGGTCTTGAAGCTCTCCATCAGGCTGGCCTTGCGGTCGAGCGGGATCTCGGGCGCGGTGGTCTCGAGCACGGAGACGCGGAACTTGGTGCCGTCGACGGCATATTCCTTGCTGTCCATGCGGATCAGCTCGGCATCGGAGAAGGCCGAGACGTCGGACTTGGCGGCAAACATCTGTGCGGCGAACTCGGAGATGTCGAGGTCGAGATCGGCCGCCAGCGTCTCGGCCACGGCGCGGTCATGCGAGGTGGTGGTCGGCGAGCGGAATTCCAGCGTGTCCGACAGGATGCAGGTCAGCGCGGCGCCCTTGATGGCGTCGGGCATCTTGGCCACGTCGCCGCCCATCAGGTCGACCATGATGGTCGCGGTGCAGGCCAGCGGCCGCACGGTGATGTCGATCGGACCCTTGGTCTCGAGACCGCCAACCAGCTTGTGGTGGTCGATGATGGCGCGGATGTCGGCGCCATTGATCGAGGCGGGCAGCTCGGCGGGGTTGTTGGTGTCGACGATCACCACCGGCGCGTCGGCCTCGACATCGGCGATGATCTCGGGCTTCTCGAGGCCCCAGTGCTCGAGCATGAAGGCCGCTTCGGTGTTGGGCTCGCCCAGCAGTACGGGCTTGGCGCTCTCACCCTTCACCTCGTTGAGGTACCACGACCAGATGATCGGGCTGCCGGTGCTGTCGGTGTCGGGGGATTTGTGGCCGAAAACCAGAGTGGTCATGGAAAATTAGCTCCTTGGGTGCGGATCGGAATTTGGCGCGGGTTATAGGTGGCGAGGGGCCTCTTGTCACCTGCGGAAATGACCTGTCTGCAACGGTGGCACACGGGTTTGCGCCACCAGTGGAACCGGTCGGGCGGAGGTCGCGTTGGTCGCGCAAATGCGAGGACATGACCAGATGAACGCGATCAGCCGCCCCGACCGGATCGATGCCGCCCTTGACGTGCCGCCGAACCCGAACCAGCCGATGAGCGCCGCCCAAGAGGCCCGCCTCCGCGCGCTGTCCGAGCGCGCCGGAGCGCCCGTCAGCGCCGATCTGACGGTGCGGCAGGCCGAGCGGCGGATCGAACTTCTCGAGGCGGTGGTCTACTGATCCGACGCCCCCTTCGCTGCGCTGCGGCACCTGCTTTCGAGCGCCGAAATGCCCGGTCGCGGCCTGTCTCCGGCAGGGGCGCGGCGGATCCCGCAGGCGATTTTCGTTTACGGCTTGCCGGACTCCTGATATCCCGCCATCGACAGATTGTTCAGTGTTGAACTATTTCGGGAGCGCTGCGGGTCATGAGCGATACCACCCAGGAAAGCTTGCGCCAGGCGGCGCTTTTCTACCACGAGAACCCCAAGCCGGGTAAGCTCGAGATCCGGGCGACGAAGCCGCTGGCCAACGGTCGCGACCTGAGCCGCGCCTATTCCCCCGGCGTTGCCGAGGCCTGTCTCGAGATCAAGGCCGATCCGGCCAATGCCGCCCGCTACACCGCGCGCGGCAACCTCGTGGCGGTGGTGTCGAACGGCACGGCGGTGCTGGGGCTCGGCAATATCGGCCCGCTGGCCTCCAAGCCGGTGATGGAAGGCAAGGCCGTACTGTTCAAGAAATTCGCCAATATCGACTGCTTCGACATCGAGCTGAACCAGCCCGATCCCGAGAAGCTGGCCGAGATCGTCTGCGCCATGGAGCCGACCTTCGGCGCGATCAATCTCGAGGACATCAAGGCGCCCGACTGCTTCATCGTCGAAAAGATCTGCCGCGAACGGATGAACATCCCCGTCTTCCATGATGACCAGCACGGCACCGCCATCGTCGTGGGCGCGGCAGCGGTCAACGCGCTGCACGTGGCCGGGAAGAACTTCGAGGACATCAAGATCGTCTCCACCGGCGGCGGCGCGGCGGGCATCGCCTGCCTCAACATGCTGCTCAAGCTCGGGGTGAAGCGCGAGAATGTCTGGCTCTGCGACATCCACGGTCTCGTCTACGAGGGCCGCGAAGAGGACATGAACCCGCAGAAGGCGGCCTTCGCTCAGAAGACCGACAAACGTACCCTCGACGACGTGATCGACGACGCCGATATGTTCCTCGGCCTCTCCGGGCCCGGTGTGCTCAAGCCCGAGCACGTGCAGCGCATGACCGCGCAGCCCATCGTCTTCGGCCTCGCCAACCCGACGCCCGAGATCATGCCCGACGCGGTGCGCGCCGTGGCACCCGATGCGATCATCGCGACCGGGCGCAGCGACTTCCCGAACCAAGTCAACAACGTCCTGTGTTTCCCGTTCATCTTCCGCGGCGCGCTCGACGTGGGCGCGACCGAGATCAACGACGAGATGGCCGTGGCTTGCGTCGAGGGCATCGCGGCGCTGGCACGGGCCACCACCTCGGCCGAGGCGGCGGCAGCCTACCACGGTGAGCAGCTGACCTTCGGGCGCGACTACCTGATCCCCAAGCCCTTCGACCCGCGCCTGTCGGGCGTGGTGTCCTCGGCGGTGGCCAAGGCCGCGATGGAGTCGGGCGTGGCGACGCGTCCGCTCGAGGATCTGCAGGCCTACAAGGATCACCTCAACGCCTCGGTGTTCAAGTCGGCGCTGCTCATGCGCCCGGTCTTCGAGGCCGCCCGCACCGCCTCGCGCTCGATCGTGTTCTCCGAGGGCGAGGACGAGCGCGTGCTGCGCGCCGCGCAGGCCATCCTCGAGGAGACCACCGAGCAGCCGATCCTCATCGGCCGCCCCGACGTGCTCGAGACCCGCTGCGAGCGCATGGGGCTCGAGATCCGTCCAGGGCGCGACTTTCACGTGGTCGACCCCAACAACGACCCGCGCTACCGCGCCTACTGGGAAACCTATCACCGGCTCATGGCGCGCCGCGGCGTGACGCCGGATCTGGCCCGCGCCATCCTGCGCACCAACACCACCGCGATTGCCGCCATCATGGTGCACCGCGGCGAGGCCGACAGCATGATCTGCGGCACCTTCGGCGAGTATCGCTGGCACCTCAACTACATCAGCCAGGTGCTGGGCGGCGATGGCCACATGCCGCAGGGCGCGCTGTCGATGATGATCCTCGAAGACGGGCCGCTCTTCCTTGGCGACACGCAGGTCTGGACCGAACCCTCGCCCGAGCAGATCGCGCAGACGGTGATCGGTGCCGCGCGCCACGTGCGCCGCTTCGGCCTGACGCCGAAGATCGCGCTGTGCTCGCGCTCGCAGTTCGGCAACCAGTCCGACGGCTCCGGTCCGCGCATCCGTGCCGCGCTCGAAATCCTCGACAGCCAGCCGCGTGACTTCATGTACGAAGGCGAGATGCACGTGGACAGCGCGCTCGACCCCGAGCTGCGCGAACGCCTGATGCCGGAGAACCGGCTCGAGGGGGCGGCCAACGTGCTGATCTTCGCGCAGGCGGATGCGGCCAGCGGCGTGCGCAACATCCTGCGCCTCAAGGCCGGTGGTCTGGAAGTGGGACCGATCCTCATGGGGCTTGGCAACCGGGCGCATATCGTGACGCCTTCGATCACCTCGCGCGGGCTGCTGAACATGGCAGCCATCGCCGGTACGCCGGTCGCCAGCTACGGCTGAGGTATAAGACGCGCGCCCCGGTGCGGTCCGGGGCGCGCGCTCAGTGGTCCACCAGCAGCTTGCGGTTCTTCGAGATCCGCTCCGAGAACTTGCGCGCGCGGCGGCCCGCGACCAGCGGACGCGCCGAGAGATACCGGTCCATGTCGGGGAACAGAGTCAGGATCTCGTGGCGGGCTTCGGCCGGCAGCGCCCTGATCGCTTCGCTCCCGAGGTAGAGGCTTTCCGTGGCGGCCCCGTTCGAGAAGACGATCTGGTGCTGATCGAAGAAGAAGTGCCAGTAGGTCACCGAGGCGATGTCCCCGGCGGTCTCGATGCCGTCGAGCGACAGCAGGTGCTTGGCGGCGATCAGAACCTCCTTTTGGCCGAACATGCGCTCGGCGACCGCATTCGACACGAGCACGCGATGCTGGGGCGAGACGACGATGTCGCGGTCTGGGCGCCCCTGTCCAAGAGCATTGGCGCGGATCCGGATCGGGCGCAGCTCTGGATGGCGTCTCAGGTCCTCCTCTGCGAGATGGCGGCACCCGATCCAGCGGATCGGCTGGTATCCGTTGTCCATGGTCAGAACGCGGTGCCCAACGCGGAGGTGTTCCACCGCAACATCGCCGGCCAGCGTGGCGACGGGCGTTCCGCTGGTCAGGCAGGGCAGAGCCAGGCCGGGGAAGGTGAAGGTGTCGCCGCTCAGCAACGTGGCCTGATTGGCGAAGAATTCCGAGGCCTCGGCCTCGGTCATCGGAACCTCGATGTTGACGCTCTGGCTCAGCAGGCCGCCATCGACGGTCAGGCGCAGGACGCTTCCGTCATAGGCGCTTTCGGGCTCGCCGGCAGTGGCCTCGTCAAGCTCGATCGTGCGGCCTTCGACGATGAACTGGTCGGTGGCCTGCATCCCGGTGGTGTTGAAGCTCACCGGCTGGATGCCCAGCACCGAGAGGGTCGGCGGATCATAGGTAAACGTGCCGGTGCCGGAGGGGCCGGAATAGGCGACGTCGTAACTGTTGAGCAGGCCGTTGACGACGCTGAGGCTCAGGGTCGAGGCATCCAGCGTCATGGCGCTGTTGTCGAACACCTCGAAGGTGAAGCCGTTGAGCGCCGAGGCGTCGAGCAGCCCGTTGTCGATGGTCAGGTCGCCGCCGTTGATCACCCGGAAGGTCGGAGAAGAGCCTGCGGTGATGCCGGCAATGGAGGTGATCGTCAGGCTGACGCCGTCGACGATCAGCAGGCTGTCGCCAAGCGCGGTGATCTGGACGGTGTCGCCGTCGTTGGCGTTGCTTTCGTCATAGGTGAAGGTCGAATTGGTGAGCAGGTCGACGGACAAAAGGGCCATGGCGCTCAGATCCCCCCGGTCGTGCTGGTCCGGCGGTCAGGGGCCGGGCGGTGCTCTGCTGTGTGGCCCCTTGGGGTGCGGGGGCCGCGACGTGCCCCCGCTGTGAGTGGTGTGCCAATTGGGGAGGTTTGCGTCGGAACGTGTCGCACCATGTCTCAATCTCCATCTACCGACCTTCGTCGCGGCAGGCCGGACCTCGTTACTGCGAGAGATGAGGGGCGGTGGGTGCCGCTCTTGCGATCTCTCTTCCCCATTGAGAGGTCCAATTGTGATATCAATTTGATATAATGGCAATGTATGTATCATTTTGAGAGAAAATATTGTTCTGGAAAGATATTTTTTCGAGTTTGCGGGAGCGCGCGGACGATACGGGGCGAGATTGCGGTGAAAGCAGCCGAGAATCGTGGTTAATTGAGGTTAAAATGCGGCGATGGTTAACGCGGGGACGATTCTGGCGCAGCCGTATCGCTGGGTCGGGTATTCCAATCTGATATTGATTGGCATGCGAATGTCCTATCACGCGCCAGATTTTGCAAACTCGCCATGACTTCGCAGCGCGGTCTACGGAACCTGCATATTTGCAAATCTCGCCGCCCCGCAGGCGCGGGTTTCGTCAGATCGCCTGCGGTTTTGTGTCATGCTGGGCGGTAACATACTTGCTCGACGAGGGTGTCGTGCCTAATCAAAATACCCAGAGGCGAGAGGAGGAGCTTTCCAATGGGCTACAAGGATGTGTACGAGGCCTGGAAATCCGACCCCGAGGGGTTCTGGATGGAGGCCGCACAGGCCATCGACTGGGACGTGCCGCCGTCGAAGGCGCTCTTCGACAAGGGCGGCGACATGTACGAGTGGTTCTCGGATGGCATGGTCAACACCTGCTGGAACGCGGTGGACCGCCATGTCGAGGCGGGCCGTGGCGACGAGATCGCCATCATGCACGAAAGCCCGATCACCCACGCGAGCAAGGGCATCACCTATTCCGACCTGCGCGACCGTGTCGCCTCGCTTGCCGGCGCGCTGAAGATGCGCGGCGTGGAGAAGGGCGACCGGGTCATCATCTACATGCCGATGATCCCCGAGGCGCTCGAGGCAATGCTGGCCTGCGCCCGGCTCGGGGCGGTGCACTCGGTGGTGTTCGGTGGCTTCGCCGCGCACGAGCTGGCGGTGCGGATCGATGACTGCACCCCCAAGGCGATCATCGCCGCGAGCTGCGGCCTCGAGCCGGGCCGCGTGGTGCATTACAAGCCGCTGCTCGACGAGGCCATCGAGCAGGCGGCGCACAAGCCTGAGTTCTGCGTGGTGTTCCAGCGCGAGCAGGAGGTGGCCAAGCTGATCGAGGGGCGCGACTTCTCGTGGCATGGCTTTCAGTACGGGGTGAAACCCGCCGACTGCGTTCCGGTCGAGGGCAACCACCCGGCCTATATCCTCTACACCTCCGGCACCACCGGGCAGCCCAAGGGCGTGGTGCGCTCGACCGCCGGCCATCTCGTCGCCCTGCAGTGGTCGATGAAGAACATCTACAACATCGAGGCGGGCGACCGGTTCTGGGCGGCGTCGGATGTGGGCTGGGTCGTGGGGCATTCCTACATCTGCTACGGCCCTCTGATCGCCGGGGCGCAGACCATCGTCTTCGAGGGCAAGCCCATCGGCACGCCGCACGCCGGCGTGTTCTGGCGCATCATCCAGAACCACCGGGTGAAGAGCTTCTTCACCGCGCCCACGGCCCTGCGGGCCATCCGCCGCGCCGATCCGGACGGCGAGTGGATCAAGCGCTACAAGCTGCACGACCTTCAGGCGCTGTTCCTCGCGGGCGAGCGGGCCGACCCGAGCACCATCGAATGGGCGCAGAAGCACCTGAACGTGCCGGTGCTCGACCACTGGTGGCAGACCGAGACCGGTTGGGGCATCGCCGCCAACCCGATCGGCATCGAGGCGCTTCCGGTCAAGCTGGGCTCGCCCTCGGTCGCCATGCCGGGCTATGACGTGCGCATCCTCGACGAGGGCGGCCACGAGATGCCGGCGGGCGAGCTTGGCGCCATCGCCATCAAGCTGCCGCTGCCGCCGGGCACGCTGCAGACGCTGTGGCAGGCCGAGGCACGGTTCAAGACATCCTACCTCACCCAGTTCCCCGGCTACTACGAGACCGGCGATGCGGGGATGAAGGACGAGGACGGCTATCTCTACATCATGTCGCGCACCGATGACGTCATCAACGTTGCCGGTCACCGCCTGTCGACCGGTGCCATGGAGGAGGTGCTGGCCTCGCATCCGGACGTGGCCGAATGCGCGGTGATCGGCGTTTCGGACCCGCTCAAGGGGCAGGTTCCGATGGGGTTCCTCTGCCTCAGCTCCGGCGTGGAGCGCGACGCGGCGGAGGTCTGCCGGGAATGCGTCAAGCTGGTGCGCGACCAGATCGGCCCGGTCGCGGCCTTCAAGCTCTGCACCGTGGTGGAGCGCCTGCCCAAGACCCGCTCGGGCAAGATCCTGCGCGCCACCATGGTCAAGATTGCCGATGGCGAGGCGTTCAAGATGCCGGCGACGATCGACGAGCCGGTCGTTCTCGACGAGATCCGCGCGGCGCTCGAGGGGTTGGGCTATGCCAAGACGGTGCCAGCGTGATCCGGCGCGGCACTTGACCGAATGAGACAACCGCCCGCTGTCGCGCAGCGGCGGTGTCTCAGCCCTCGTAAAGCTCCAGCGGGAGCCCGTCGGGATCGGCGAAGAAGGTGAAGCGCTTGCCGGTCAGCTCATCCGTGCGGATCGGCTCGACCGGCACGCCCTGGGTCTCGAGCCTTTGCTTCGCCTCCTCTACGTCGGTGACGGAGAACGCGAGATGCCGCAGACCCTTGGCCTCGGGCCGGTCGGCGCGGTCTGGCGGGGAGGGGAAGCTGAACAGTTCGATCTGGCCACCGCCGGGCAGGGCGAGGTCCAGCTTCCAGCTGTCGCGGGCCTCGCGATAGGTCTCGGCGATGATCTCGAGCCCGAGCAGCTCGGTATAGAAGGCCTTGCTGCGGGCATAGTCGCCGCAGATCAGCGCCACGTGGTGAAAGCCTGTGAGCATGGTCCCGTCCGTCCCGGCCGCAATCTGCCTGCAAGAGCTATCAGAGGGCCGGACAAAAGAAAAACCCCGGGGGAGGGAACCCCGGGGCCTTCTTACGTGCCTTGACCGAAAGAGGTCAGGAGGAGTGCTTGTGGTAGAACTCGTCCACTTCGCGCTCTGCCTGGTCCTTCGCGATGCCGTAGCGCTCCTGGACGACACCCACGAGCTTCTCGCGGTCGCCCTCGGCGCGGTCAAGATCGTCATCGGTGAGCTCGCCCCACTTGGTCTGAGCGTCACCCTTCAGCTGTTTCCATTTGCCTTGGATAATATCCCAGTTCATCGGAATTCTCCTTTATCTCGGCTTGGTCCCGCCTCATCGCGGGGTTCGGATAAAGAACGCGGGCCGCGTGGCCGGAGTTCCGGGCGTTCAGACAAATTGTTCGCGGATCAGACGCTCCTCGAGGCCGTGGCCCGGATCGAACAGCACCCGGTGCGCCACCTTCGGTTCCGAGCGGATCTCGACCCGCAGCACGTCGCGCACCGACTGGCTGTCGGCCTCGGCCATCACCGGGCGTTTCTCGGGCTCCAGCACCTCGAAGGTCACGTCGGCGGTCTTGGGCAGCAGCGCGCCGCGCCAGCGTCGCGGTCGGAAGGCGGCGACCGCGGTGAGCGCCAGCACATCGGCGCCGATCGGCAGGATCGGACCGTGAGCCGAGTAGTTGTAGGCGGTCGAGCCGGCGGGGGTGGCCAGCAGCGCGCCGTCGCAGACCAGCTCGGGCATCCTCAGCCGGCCATCGACATAGATCGCCAGCCGTGCTGCCTGCGGTCCGGCGCGCAGCAGCGAGACCTCGTTGATCGCCAGCGCCCGGTGCTCGCTGCCGTCGGCTCGGTGCGCGCGCATCGAGAGCGGGTTGATCACCGCCTCCTCGGCGGCGGCCAGGCGCTCTTCGAGGGCGTGCTCGGAATAGGCGTTCATCAGAAAGCCGACGGTGCCGCGGTTCATGCCGTAGACCGGCACCGCCAGCGCCTCGGTGCGGTGCAGGGTGTGCAGCATGAAGCCGTCGCCGCCAAGTGCCACGATCACGTCGGCGCCGTCCTCGGCGTGGTTCCCGTAGCAGCGTGTCAGTCCGGCCAGCGCGGCCTGTGCGATGGGCGCGTTGGACGCGCAGAAGGCAATTTTCAGCGACATGGGTTTCCTTGGGCTGTCACGCCGTTCCGAAACAATCATAACTTCCCGGAACCCGCCAGTACCGTCGCCCCTCTACCGGAACAATGCCGCTTTGATCCCTTTGCGCAGGCGTCGCTTTCCTTTACGTAGTCGGCACGTGACGAATCCATGACACCGGAGACCTGCCTCATGAACGCCCCGCACCGCGATGACGGCTTCTTCACCCAGTCGCTTTCCGACCGCGACCCCGAGCTTTTCGCCTCCATCACCGGCGAACTCGGCCGTCAGCGCGACGAGATCGAACTGATTGCATCCGAGAACATCGTCTCCCGCGCCGTGATGGAAGCGCAGGGCTCGGTAATGACCAACAAGTATGCCGAAGGCTACCCGGGCCGCCGCTACTACGGTGGCTGTGACTGGGTCGACGTGGCCGAGAACCTCGCCATCGACCGCGCCAAGGAACTCTTCGGCTGCGAGTATGCCAACGTGCAGCCGAACTCCGGCAGCCAGGCCAACCAGGGCGTGTTCACCGCGCTGATCCAGCCCGGCGACACCATCCTCGGCATGTCGCTCGATGCCGGCGGCCACCTGACCCACGGCGCCAAGCCGAACCAGTCGGGCAAGTGGTTCAACGCCGTGCAATACGGTGTCCGCCAGCAGGACAACATGCTCGACTACGACCAGGTCCAGGAGCTGGCCAACGAGCACAAGCCGAAGCTGATCATCGCCGGCGGCTCGGCCATCCCGCGCCAGATCGACTTCGCCAAAATGCGCGAGATCGCCGACAGCGTGGGCGCCTACCTGCATGTGGACATGGCGCACTTCGCCGGCCTCGTGGCGGCGGGCGAGCATCACTCGCCGTTCCCGCACGCGCATGTGGTGACCACCACCACCCACAAGACCCTGCGCGGTCCGCGCGGCGGCATGATCCTGACCAATGACGAGGCCATCGCCAAGAAGGTCAACTCGGCGATCTTCCCGGGCATCCAGGGCGGTCCGCTGATGCACGTCATCGCGGGCAAGGCCGTGGCCTTCGGCGAGGCGCTGAAGCCCGAGTTCAAGACCTATGCCAAGCAGGTCATCGCCAACGCGCAGGCGCTGTCCGATCAGCTGATCAAGGGCGGGCTCGACACCGTGACCCACGGCACCGACACCCACGTGGTGCTGGTGGACCTGCGCCCCAAGGGCGTGAAGGGCAATGCCACCGAGAAGGCCCTGGGCCGGGCGCACATCACCTGCAACAAGAACGGCGTGCCGTTCGACCCGGAAAAGCCGACCGTGACGAGCGGCATCCGTCTCGGCTCGCCCGCCGGCACCACCCGCGGCTTCGGCGAGGCCGAGTTCCGCCAGATCGCCGACTGGATCATCGAAGTTGTCGATGGCCTTGCGGCGAACGGCGAGGAGGGCAATGCCGAGGTCGAGGCCAAGGTGCGCGGTGAAGTGACCGAGTTCCTCAAGAGCTTCCCGATCTACCCGATGCTCTGAACGGATCGCCCAAGATTTTTCGTCCGAAAAATCTTGGGGTCCCGACACCGGCGTGAAGATTTTTCGGACGAAAAATCTTGGGCACAGGCCAGAAAAAAGCCCCGGATCCTGCGATCCGGGGCTTTTCCGTTCCGGCTGCAGAGCCGATCAGGCGGGGTTCTTGGCAAAGCGCAGGTAGGGCAGCTTGATGTCGAGTTCGCCGTATTTCTCGGTCGCCGCCGCGTCGTCGAGCGACAGCGCGACGATCACGTCCTGTCCGGTCTCCCAGTTCGCGGGCACGGCCAGGGGCTGCTCGTAGGTGCGCTGCAGGCCGTCGAGGGCGCGCAGCACCTCGGCGAAGTTGCGGCCCACCGACATCGGGTAGGTCATCATGAGCTGCACCTTCTTGTTCGGCGCGATGATGAAGACCGAGCGCACGGTGGCGCTGTCGGCCGGGGTGCGGCCGTCGGGCAGGTAGGCATCGGCGGGCAGCATGTCGAGCGCCTTGGCCACCTTCAGGTCGTTGTCGGCGATGATCGGGAAGCCGGCCGTGGCGCCCGAGGTCTGCTCGATGTCGCCCTTCCAGCCCTTGTGTTCCTCGACGCCGTCCACCGAGATGCCCATCACCTTGGTGTTGCGCTTGGCCCATTCATCGGCCAGTTGCGCCACGGCACCGAACTCGGTGGTGCAGACCGGGGTGAAGTCCTTGGGGTGCGAGAACAGGATCGCCCAGCTGTCGCCGATCCAGTCGTGCAGGTCGTATTCGCCAAGGTCGGTGACGACGTGAAGGTTGGGAATCTCGTCGTTGATGCGCAGTGCCATGGGACTCTCCTCTTGCATGACGTCCGGGTCGGACGGTCTCTCCGCCTCCTACGTACATCCCCGATGCATGATGTAAAGACCCCGGCTTGCGGCGGGCCGGGTCGCGTGACAGAGTGCCGCCACGGGGAAATTTGATCAAATCTCAACGAAGGATGACTCCCATGATCGAGAAGCGTCAGTTCTACATCGATGGCGCGTGGACCGAAGCGCTCGCGGGGCGCGACCACGAGGTGATCGATCCGGCAACCGAAGAGCCCTGCGCGGTCATCGCGCTTGGCGGGCAGGCCGACACCGACGCCGCCGTGGCCGCGGCCAAGCGTGCGCTGCCGGGCTGGATGGCGACGCCCGCAGCCGAGCGCATCGCGCTGGTCGAAAAGCTGCTCGCGGTCTACAAGTCCCGCGCCGAGGAACTGGCGCAGGCCATGAGCCTCGAGATGGGCGCCCCGATTGCGCTGTCGCGCGCCAACCAGGTCGGTGCCGGGCTCTTCCACCTGCAGAATTTCGTCGATGCCGCCAAGAGCTTCGACTTCGAGGCGCCGTTCTCGGACGCCTATGCCGACACAAGGCTGATCCACGAGGCGGTCGGCGTCTGCGCGCTGATCACGCCGTGGAACTGGCCGATGAACCAGATCACGCTGAAGGTCGGCGCCGCGGCGATTGCCGGCTGCACGATGGTGCTCAAGCCCTCCGAAGAGAGCCCGCTCTCGGCGCTGCTCTTTGCCGAGTTCATGGACGAGGCCGGCTTCCCGAAGGGCGTGTTCAACCTCGTCAACGGCGACGGCGCGGGCGTCGGCACGCAGCTTTCGGGGCACGCGGATGTCGACATGGTGAGCTTCACCGGCTCGACCCGCGCCGGCCGCGCGATCTCGAAGACCGCCGCCGAGACGCTCAAGCGCGTGCATCTGGAACTCGGGGGCAAGGGTGCCAATCTGATCTTCGCCGACGCCGACGAGAAGGCGGTGAAGCGCGGCGTGCAGCACATGATGCAGAACTCGGGGCAGAGCTGCAACGCGCCCTCGCGCATGATGGTCGAGGCGCCGATCTATGACCGCGTGGTCGAAGAGGCCGCCGCCGTCGCGCAGGCGGTCAAGGTGGGCGCTCCTTCCGAGGACGGCAAGCATATCGGTCCGGTGGTCAATGCGACGC
Source organism: Salipiger bermudensis (assembly GCF_020171625.1). Taxonomy (GTDB): domain Bacteria; phylum Pseudomonadota; class Alphaproteobacteria; order Rhodobacterales; family Rhodobacteraceae; genus Salipiger; species Salipiger bermudensis_B. Next base: position 490,270 of record NZ_JAIUZY010000004.1, on the reverse strand, counting down.
AATACGAGAAGATCCAGGGGCTGATCGAGACCGGGATCAAGGAGGGCGCGCGGCTCGTCGCCGGCGGCCCGGGCCGCCCCGAGGGCTTCAACAAGGGCTTCTACGTGCGCCCCACGGTGTTCGCCGACGTGACCCCCGAGATGACCATCGCCAACGAAGAGATTTTCGGCCCGGTGCTCTCGATCATGAAGTTCGAGACCGAAGCCGAGGCGGTCGAGGTTGCCAATGACACGCCCTACGGCCTGACCAACTATGTCCAGAGCCAGGATGTCGACCGCCGCCACCGGATGGCGCGCCAGCTGCGTGCGGGCATGGTCGAGATGAATGGCAAGAGCCGTGCCCCCGGCGCGCCCTTCGGCGGCATGAAGCAGTCGGGCAACGGCCGCGAGGGGGGCATTCTCGGGATCCACGACTTCCTCGAGATCAAGGCGGTCAGCGGCTGGGCCGCAGAGTAAGCCTTCGCACGGGGCGGCTGCGCAGCGCTGCCGTCCCACACCGCGCTCACGCTTTCTCAATGTCGACAAACACGCACGGCCCGGCCTCCCCGCCGGGCCGTTCCTTTCAGACGGGGGCGCGTCTTCCGTCCCTGTCCTGAACGGCTCTACGTTCCGGCACACGTACGGCGTGACGCTCCCGCCCGGCGCGCCGCTGCAGAGGGCAACACTGGAAGGAAACGCCTCCTGCGGTGCCCCCACCGGTCTCGCCCCGGCCCTATCTTCTCTACGTCGATAAATACTCACGGCGCCACGCTCCCGCCGGGCGCGCCGCTGCAGAAGACAGCACTGCGAGGCCGCACCACCCGCGGCGCCCCCACCGCTCTCGCTCGGCTCCTGCCTTCTCTGCGTTGATAAATACTCACGGCCCGGCCTCCCCGCCGGGTCGCTCCTTTCAGAAAAGGGCGCCCACTCTGGGACTGCCCTGATCTTCTCTACGTCAATAAATACTCATGGCCCCACGCGCCCCACCGCGCGCGCCGCCTCAGAACGGGGCCTTGGCGCGGAACTTCACCCCGATGCCGCTTTCGGGGTGGTGCAGCCGCAGTTCCTCGGCATGCAGCATCATGCGGGGATGGTCCGCCGCGGTCTCGGGGGCGTAGAGCGGGTCGCCGATGATCGGGTGTCCGAGCGCCAGCATGTGCACCCGCAGCTGATGGCTGCGCCCGGTGACCGGGTGCAGCCGCACGCGGCTTTCGGCATCGCTGGCCTTTGTCACCTTGTACTCGGTGAGCGCGGGCTTGCCGGTCTCGTGGCAGACCTTCTGCAGCGGCCGGTTCGGCCAGTCGACGATCAGCGGCAGATCGACGCTGCCGGTTTTCGGCACGAGCCGCCCGGACACACGGGCGATATAGGTCTTGCGGGTCTTGCGGGTCTCGAACTGCTGGCCGAGATGACGCTGGGCGTGCGCGGTCAAGGCGAAGACCATCACGCCCGAGGTGTCCCGGTCGAGCCGGTGCACCAGCCGCACCGTCGGGAAGGCACGCTCGAGGCGCGCGATCAGGCAATCGGCCAGCTCCGGCCCCTTGCCGGGCACCGACAGCAGGCCCGCGGGCTTTTCGACGACCAGCAGGTCGCTGTCCTCGTGCAGGACCGGGATCTCGCCCGTGGGCGGGGAATAGACATCGCTCATGCCGTCCCATGTGGCCCAGCCGCGCCGCCATCGCAAGGTGTGAGGCGCCATCCGTTGCCCGCAGGCCCCTGCACCGGCTTGAGCGGCGGCCCGCCGGTGCTGTTAGCGCCTGCGGGCTTGCCACTCGTCTCGCCCGCGCGCTACACCGCTTTCAACTGTCATTTCAAAGGACCTCTCCATGTCGATCCCCACGGATTTCAATGACCGCATGTTGTCTCTGGGCCTGGCCCGCGTGGCCGAACAGGCCGCGATCGCGTCAGCCAAGCTGATCGGCCATGGCGACGAGAAGGCTGCCGACCAGGCAGCAGTGAACGCGATGCGCGACCAGCTCAACAAGCTCGACATCAAGGGCGTCGTGGTGATCGGCGAGGGCGAGCGCGACGAGGCGCCGATGCTCTACATCGGCGAGGAAGTGGGCACTGGCACCGGCCCGGGCGTGGACATCGCGCTCGACCCGCTCGAAGGCACCACCCTGACCGCCAAGGACATGCCCAACGCGCTGACCGTGATCGCCATGGGGCCGCGCGGCTCGATGCTGCACGCGCCCGACGTCTACATGGACAAGCTGGCGATCGGCCCGGGCTTCGACGAGGATGTCGTCACCCTCGACATGACCCCGACCGAGCGGGTCGAGGCACTGGCCGCGGCCAAGGGCTGCAAGACCACCGACATCACCTGCTGCGTGCTCGAGCGTCCGCGCCACGAGGAGATGATCGCCGAGATCCGCGCCACCGGCGCGGCGATCCGCCTGATCACCGACGGCGACGTGGCCGGGGTCATGCACTGCGCCGAGGCGCACCTGACCGGCATCGACATGTACATGGGCTCGGGCGGGGCGCCGGAAGGCGTGCTCGCGGCGGCGGCGCTGAAGTGCATGGGCGGCCAGATGTATGGCCGGCTGATGTTCCGCAACGACGACGAGCGCGGCCGCGCCGCCAAGGCCGGGATCACCGATCTCGACAAGATCTACAAGCGCGACGACATGGTCACCGCCGACGTGATCTTCGCCGCCACCGGCGTCACCAACGGCTCGATCCTGTCGGGCATCAAGCGCGAGCCGGGCTGGATCACCACCGAGACCATCCTGATGCGCTCGAAGACCGGCTCGGTCCGCCGGGTGATCTACCGCAACCCGTTCGAATGACGCCACGCCCGGCTTTGATGCCGTGACGTGAGTATTTGCAAACGTGAAGAAGCAGGGGGCGGCGTTCCGTTCCCTGCTTTTTCGCTTTATGGCAGGGCTGAGACAGGCAGAGGGGAACGATTGGGCATGAGCTATCTCGGGGTCGAGGCATCGCTGACCGGGCGCCGCTGGGTCGGGCCGGGGGTCGAGCAGGAGCGGCAGGCAGAGGCGCTGGCGCAGCAGAGCAACCTGCCGCGCGGGCTGTGCCAGGTGCTGGCGCGGCTCGGGGTCGAGGCGCCGGAGGTGGCGGGCTATCTCGCGCCGACGCTGCGCGACCTGTTGCCGGACCCGCGCTCGCTGCGCGACATGGAGACGGCGGCCACGCGGGTGCTGGCGGCGGTGAAGCGGCGCGAGCGCATCGCGGTGTTCGCCGATTACGATGTCGACGGTGGCACCTCGGCGGCGCTGCTGCTCGACTGGCTGCACCAGCTGGGGCTCGGTGCGACGCTCTATATCCCCGACCGCATCGACGAGGGCTACGGCCCCAACGAGCCAGCGATGGAGAAGCTCGCCGCCGGGCACGACCTGATCATCTGCGTCGATTGCGGCACGCTTTCGCACGGGCCGATCGCGGCGGCGAAGGGCGCGGACGTGGTGGTGCTCGACCACCACCTCGGCGGCGAGACGCTGCCCGATTGCGTCGCGGTGGTGAACCCCAACCGTCAGGACGAGGACGGCGCTCTGGCGCATCTCTGCGCTGCCGCGGTGGTGTTCCTGATGCTGGTGGAGTGTGGCCGGCAGATGCGCGAGGAGGGCACGCGCGGCCCCGACCTGATGGCGATGCTCGATCTGGTGGCGCTGGCCACGGTGGCCGACGTCGCTCCGCTCAAGGGCGTCAACCGCGCGCTGGTGCGGCAGGGGCTTGCGGTGATGGCGCGGCGTGCGCGGCCGGGGCTGGTGGCGCTCTCGGACGTGGCGCGGCTCGATACGGCGCCCTCCTCCTATCACCTGGGCTACGTTCTGGGGCCGCGCGTCAATGCCGGCGGCCGCATCGGCCAGGCCGATATCGGCGCCCGTCTTCTGGCCAGCCGCGACCGGCACGAATCCGAGGCGCTGGCGGCGCGGCTCGACCAGCTCAACACCGAGCGTCGCGAGGTCGAGGAGGCGGTGCGCGCCGCGGCACTGGCGCAGGCCGAGGCACGCGGGCTCGACGCGCCGCTGGTCTGGGCCGCGGGCGAGGGCTGGCATCCGGGCGTGGTGGGCATCGTCGCCTCGCGCCTCAAGGAGCTGACCAACCGCCCGGCGGTGGTGATCGGGCTCGACGGCGACGAGGGCAAGGGCTCGGGCCGCTCGGTCTCGGGTGTCGATCTGGGCGCCAGCATCCAGCGTCTGGCGGCGGACGGGCTGCTGCTGAAGGGCGGCGGGCACAAGATGGCCGCGGGCCTGACGGTGGCGCGCGACGGGCTCGAGGCGGCGATGGAGCGGCTCTCCGAGCTGCTGGCCAAGCAGGGCGCGGGGCAGGGCGGCGCGGCCGATCTGAAACTCGACGGGCTGCTGATGCCGGGCGCGGCCAATATCGAACTCTGCGAGCAGATGGAGCAGGCCGGCCCGTTCGGCGCCGGCGCACCCGCGCCGCGCTTTGCCATGCCGGACGTGCAGGTGGGCTTTGCCAAACAGGTCGGCTCGGGGCATCTTAAGGTCTCGTTCGGAGACGGGCTCGGGGCCAAGATCGACGCGATCTGCTTCGGCGCCTTCGACGGCCCTCTGGGGCAGGCGCTCTGCGATCACCGGGGGCGGCGATTCCACGTCGCCGGGCGGCTCGAGATCAACGAGTGGAACGGGCGGCGCTCGGTGCAGATGCGGCTGGAGGATGCCGCCCCGGCGGAGGGCTGACACGACGCAGTCTAAGCGACTGAGAACAAAGTCGATATTCCGCGCGGGGCAGGGCGGAAGACAGGTGAGAAAAATATGAAAATTGGGCTTGCGGCTGCGCACGCAATTCCCTAAAACCCGCGTCACGCTTCGGCGCTGGCCCGTTCGTCTATCGGTTAGGACGCCAGGTTTTCAACCTGGAAAGAGGGGTTCGATTCCCCTACGGGCTGCCAGCGAAGCGCAAGTCGACGACCTGATCGTCGCAGAGTGGCCCGTTCGTCTATCGGTTAGGACGCCAGGTTTTCAACCTGGAAAGAGGGGTTCGATTCCCCTACGGGCTGCCACTTGATCCCGAAAATCAGACCCTTCGCCAAGCACGCTCGCCGTGCCTGTCGTGCTGTCGCTGCCCGTATGGCGGCGGCCCGCACAGGCCCTTGACGGGGCGGGCCGGGGCGGAAACAACGTTGGCACGTGTCATGCCGGCCGAGAGGAGAGGCAGATGAAGTTCCGTTTTCCCATCGTCATCATCGACGAGGATTTCCGCTCCGAGAACACCTCGGGCCTGGGCATCCGTGCCCTCGCCGACGCCATCGAGAGCGAGGGCTTCGAGGTGCTGGGCGTCACCGGCTACAGCGACCTGAGCCAGTTCGCCCAGCAGCAGAGCCGGGCCAGCGCCTTCGTGCTGTCGATCGACGACGAGGAATTCACCCCCGGCCCGGATCTCGATCCGGCGGTGCTCAACCTGCGCTCCTTCATCGAGGAAGTGCGCTGGAAGAACGCCGACGTGCCGATCTATGTCTACGGCGAGACCAAGACCTCGCGTCACCTGCCCAACGACATCCTGCGCGAGCTGCACGGCTTCATCCACATGTTCGAGGATACGCCGGAATTCGTCGCCCGCCACATCATCCGAGAAGCGAAGAGCTATCTCGAGAGCATCCAGCCGCCGTTCTTCAAGGAGCTGCTCGATTACGCCGAGGATGGCTCCTACTCGTGGCACTGCCCCGGGCATTCGGGCGGCGTGGCCTTCCTGAAAAGCCCGATCGGGCAGATGTATCACCAGTTCTACGGTGAAAACATGCTGCGCGCCGATGTGTGCAACGCCGTCGAGGAACTGGGCCAGCTGCTCGATCACAACGGCGCCATCGGGGCCTCCGAACGCAATGCGGCGCGGATCTTCAACGCCGATCACTGCTTCTTCGTGACCAACGGCACCTCGACCAGCAACAAGATGGTCTGGCATCACAGCGTGGCGCCGGGCGACGTGGTGGTGGTCGACCGCAACTGCCACAAGTCGATCCTGCATTCGATTATCATGACCGGCGCGATCCCGGTCTTCCTGCGTCCGACCCGCAACCACTGGGGCATCATCGGGCCGATCCCGCGCGCCGAGTTCGAGCCCGAGTCGATCAAAGCCAAAATCCGCGACAACCCGCTGCTCGAGGGCTATGACGCCGAGGCGGTGAAGCCGCGCATCATGACGCTGACCCAGTCGACCTATGACGGGGTCCTCTACAATACCGAGGTGATCAAGGGCCTGCTCGACGGCTGGGTCGAGAACCTGCATTTCGACGAGGCCTGGCTGCCGCACGCCGCTTTCCATCCGTTCTACGGCAGCTATCACGCCATGGGCCGCAAGCGGGGGCGGACCGAGAAATCGGTGACCTATGCCACCCAGTCGGTGCACAAGCTTCTGGCCGGCATCAGTCAGGCCAGCCACGTGCTGGTGCAGGATTCCGAGACCACCAAGCTCGACCGGCATCTCTTCAACGAGAGCTACCTGATGCACACCTCCACCAGCCCGCAATACTCGATCATCGCAAGCTGCGACGTGGCGGCGGCGATGATGGAGCCGCCGGGCGGCACGGCACTTGTCGAGGAGAGCCTCGACGAGGCGCTCGATTTCCGCCGCGCCATGCGCAAGGTCGACGAGGAATACGGCGACGATGAATGGTGGTTCAAGGTCTGGGGACCGGACGATCTTGCCGAGGAGGGCATCGGCCGCACCCGCGACTGGGAGCTCAAGAAGACCGATGCCGAGGGGCTCGAGACCGGCGGCGGCGACAGCTGGCACGGCTTCGGCGACATGGCACCTGGCTTCAACATGCTCGACCCGATCAAGGCGACGATCATCACCCCGGGCCTCGATATCGAGGGCAATTTCGGCGACAGCGGCATCCCGGCCTCGATCGTGTCGAAATACCTCACCGAGCATGGCGTGGTGGTCGAGAAGACCGGGCTCTACAGCTTCTTCATCATGTTCACCATCGGCATCACCAAGGGCCGGTGGAACACGCTTCTCGCGGCCCTGCAGCAGTTCAAGGACGATTTCGACAAGAACCAGCCGCTGTGGCGGGTGATGCCGGAGTTCTGTGCCAAGCAGCCACGCTACGAGAAAATGGGGCTGCGCGATCTCTGCCAGCACGTGCACCGGATGTATGCCAAGTACGACGTGGCGCGGCTGTCGACCGAGATCTATCTCAGCGACCACCGCCCGGCGATGACGCCGTCCGAGGCATTCTCGCACATTGCGCGGCGCAAGACCGACCGGGTGGGCATCGACGAGCTCGAGGGGCGCATCACCACCAGCCTTGTCACGCCGTATCCGCCGGGCATTCCGCTGCTGATCCCGGGCGAGGTGTTCAACGCGAAGATCGTCGACTACCTGCGCTTCAACCGGGCCTTCGCACAGGAATGCCCCGGCTTCGAGACCGACATCCACGGCCTTGTCGCGGAAGTCGGCGAGGACGGGCGGACCCACTACTTCGCCGACTGCGTCGCCGAATGAGCGCTGCGCTGGAAGATTTTTCGTACGAAAAATCTTTGGCCCGGTGACTGCCGGTCGGCCCGAACCACGACCGGCGGGCGTTTTGGTGAGGGTGGGCATCGCGCCCCCCTCACGCTGAGCGCTCGGACCGATGCCTGATTGAGCCGGAAATGCCGTGCTGAGACAGGCCTCTTGAGCCGCGACGGCAGACATCGTCCGCCATCCGGTTAAGAGGGTCGCCGATGACCAGCCACCTCGGACGCCCCCCCCGCAAGCCACACAACGCCGCCCTCACGCCGCTGGCCCGCTCAACCGCCGCGGCTGCCGCTCCGTCAGGTTCGCCTTGCCCGCTGACCCTGTGTAGAAGGGCATGACCGCGCTGAAGGGCGGGCCGTCCGCCACCCCTAACGCGGCCTGTGAAAACGTGCCTACGTCGTGCAAGTGGGACGGGTGGGGCGGTGGTTTTGCCAAACTAAACAGTGATATCGTTTGCAAGGCCGCCTGCTTGTGCCTATCTTTTCAATCCAGCCATGCTGTCGCGTGGCGGCATGGGTCTGGCCTCGGACCTCACACTGGAGAACTTGTTGCTACGTCGTCAGTCTCCGAACTTTGACAAGACATCCTTCCTTTCCGGCCCCAGCGAAATGGCCCGGCGAATCCGTGAGTTCGACTGGTCCGGACATCCTCTCGGGCCGTCCGAGGACTGGTCGGCGGCGCTGCGCTCGGCGCTCAGCATCGCGCTGAACTCGGCCTTCCCGACCTGCATCTACTGGGGGCCGGACCTGCGTCTGCTCTACAATGACAGCTGGTCGCACATCCCCGGCCCGCGCCACCCGGGCTGTCTTGGCGAGCCCGCGGCGGAGGTCTGGTCGGACATCTGGCACATCATCGAGCCGCAGTTCTCGGAGGCGATCATGACCGGGGAGGGGGTCTATTTCCGCGACCAGATGCTGCCGATGCGGCGCTTCGGGGTCGAGGAAGAGACCTACTGGACCTACAATTTCACCCCGATCCGTGACGATGACGGCTCCATCGGCGGCGTCTTCAACTCCGGCAACGAGACCACGCGGCAGGTCCTGCAGCAGGAAAAGACCCGCTTCCTGCTCGAGCTGAGCGATGTGATCCGCAACGTGACGGACCTGACTGAGCTGAGACGGCGCGCGCTTGCGATGCTGGGGGCGCATCTCGGCGCCGACCGGGTCGGCCTGCGCGAGCGGGTGCAGGACGGTCCGAATGCCAAGCTGCCGGTGATCGAGCAATGGGTGGCCGAGGGTGCGTCGCCCGTGCCGGTCGGGGGCGCGCGAGCGCCGCTCCTCGACGTAGCCTGGCGACAGTTGCTGGACGGGCGGGTGATCCAGATCGACGGACCCGATTCGTCCCGCACGGCCTCCGACCGGGCCCTGCTTGATGTCCTGAACTGCGAGGCCGCGCTGGCGGTGCCGTGGGTCGAGGACGGCGCCACCGAGGCGATCCTTTTCGTGCATTCCTGCAGCGCGCGGCACTGGACCGATCTCGAGCGGGAGACGGTGGAACAGGTGCTGTCCCGGATGATGACGGTGATGGACCGCGCCCGCGCCGCCGAGCGCGAGCGACTGATGTCGGACGAGATCAATCACCGCTCGCGCAACCTTCTGGCGGTGGTGCAGGGCATCGTGCGGCTGGCCCGTCCCGAAGCGCCCGAGGTGATGCGCGCCAAGCTGATCGACCGGCTGGGCGCTCTGGCACAGAACCATTCTCTGCTCGCCGATCAGCGCTGGGAACCGGTGGCGCTCAGCCAGCTTTTGTCGCAGGAACTGGCACCCTATTCCGGCGGTGGCGAAATCCGGGTGAACATGAGCGGGCCCATGGTGGCGCTCAGTTCCGAGGAATGCCAGACGCTGGGCATGGTGGTGCACGAGCTGGTGACCAATGCGGCCAAGTACGGTGCGCTCAAGGACGCCGGCAGCGTGCTCGACGTGCGCTGGGAGGTCGCGGACGGTCTCTTGCATCTGGACTGGATCGAGACGGTTGCCGGGCCGCTGAGGCGCGAGGGGTTCGATGTGCCGGGCTTCGGCTCGAGCCTGATGACGCTGATGATCGAGCGCCAGCTCGAGGGCCGGTTCGTGCGTGAGCTGACCCCGACCGGCCTGCACTGCATCATCGACGTGCCGTGGGCCAAACGCGGTGCCGCCCGGCGCGCGGCCGCCGACCGCGAGGGAGACCGCATCGCGGCGACGTGAGCCGCGCCGCGGAACCGGTGCTGGCCGTGCGGCGTTCTCGGCGCATGACCCCAGAACCCGACCTCGTCTACTATCCCGATGACCGCCCCGGCATTGCGCGACGGCGGTGCGGGCGCGGGTTTTCATACATCGCACCGGACGGAACGCGGATCGAGCGCGGCCCCGAGCGGCGGCGCATCGAGGCGCTGGCGGTGCCTCCCGCCTACGAGAAAGTGTGGATCTGCCCGCGCGAGAACGGGCACCTGCAGGCCACCGGTCGCGATGCGCGGTCGCGCAAGCAGTATCGCTATCACCCCGACTGGACCGAGCATCGCGCGCGCCAGAAATTCGCGCATCTGGCCGAGTTCGGACACGCGCTGCCCGGACTGCGGCGCCGCATCCTCGAAGACCTGCGCGGCCGCGACCCCGGCGACCGGGCTTTCGCGCTGGCGGCGGTGCTGGCGCTGCTCGACCGGGCCGGCATCCGGGTCGGCAATGCCGATTACGCAAAGCAGAACCGCAGCTACGGCGCCACCACGCTGCGCGGCGCGCATATGTCGCTCGAGGGCGGGGTGCTGCGGCTGAACTTCACCGGCAAGGGCGGCACCAAGATCGAAAGCGTCCTGCGCGATCGCACGCTCGAGCGCGTCATGACCGGCCTGCACGATCTGCCGGGGCGCGAGCTCATCACGTGGCTGGACACGGACGGCACGCCTCATTCGGTGCGCTCGGAGGAGGTGAACGCCTTTCTCGCCGACCGCACCGGCAACAGCGCGCTGACGGCGAAGACCTTTCGCACGTGGAACGGCACCGCCGCGGCGCTGAAATACGCGCTGGAGGCCGAGACGGTGACGATCAAGGCGATGTCCGAGGCGGCCTCAGAGCGGCTGCACAACACGCCGGCAATCGCCCGCAAATCCTACATCCATCCCGACGTGATCGCCCTTACCGAGAGCGAGGCCGAAGCGCGCGCGACGCTCTCGCGCGAGGCGCCGGAGGTCAGCGGATTGCGCCGGGCGGAGGCGCAGCTGCTCCACCTGCTGGAGCGCTGAGGCCCCCGGCAGGTCGGCGGGAAGCTCCGCAATCCCCATCGTTCCTTCGACGCTGCTGCCTTGCGCAAAGCGGTATCCATCGCGCACACTAAGAGTGCTCCAAATCCGTGGGACCCGCGCCGATCACAAGCCGGGCAGGGCGGGCGGCCGAGGACGGGCCGCACGTCCTTCCTCGGCGCCCGGTCAGTTCCCGGCGATGCGTGCGGCGCCGTCCTCGATGGCCGTACGCAGGCGGCGCTCGAGGGTCTTCTGCTTCGAGGGCGTGTAGAACTTCAGGCCGAACATGTCCTTCACGTAGAAGGTATCCACGACCTGCTCGCCATAGGTCGCGATCACCGCCGAGGAAATGTAGACGTTGGCCTCCGACAGCGTCCGTGCCAGATCGTAGAGCAGGCCCGGACGGTCGCGGGTGTCGACCTCGATGATGGTGTAGATCTCCGAGCCCTCGTTGTCGAAGGCGATGGATGTCGGCACGTTGAAGGCCTTCTCGCGCTTCTTGAGCTTGCCCCGCGACAGGATGGCCTCGCGCGGCCTGACCTCGCCCATCAGGGTCTTGCGGATGGTGTCGCGCAGGCGCGGGATGCGGCTCGCCTCGTAGGGAGAACCCTCTGAATCCTGAATCCAGAACGCCGCCGTGGCGTAGCCGTCCTTCGAGGTGAAGGTGCGCGCATCGACGACGTTGGCGCCGACCAGAGACAGCGCCCCGGCGAGACGGGCGAAAATGCCCGGGTGATCGGCCAGCGCAAAGCAGACCCGCGTCGCATCGCGATCCTCGTCGGGATGGATGTCGATGCGGATCTCGGTGTCGCCGATATCGCGCAGCAGCTCGGCAAAAACCTTGTGGGCGGTGACATGCAGCCCCTGCCAGTAGGGATCGTAATGACGCGCCGTCTCGGCCCGCAGGTCCTTGGCATCCCAGTCGGCCAGCGCTTCGCGCAGGGCCTTCTTGGCCTCGGCGCCGCGGTTCTCGCGGTTGAGCGCCTCCATGCCGTCCTCGAGCGCGCGGCGGGTCTGGCGGTAGAGCGCCCGCAGGAGCGCTGCCTTCCAGTTGTTCCAGACCCCCGGACCGACGCCGCGGATGTCACAGACCGTGAGCACGGTCAGCAGGTCGAGCCGCTCCTTGGTCTGCACCGCCTTGGCGAAATCGCGCACCGTGCGCGGGTCGGCGATGTCGCGCTTCTGCGCCATGTCCGACATCAGCAGGTGATAGCGCACCAGCCACTCGACGGTGGCGCATTCCGCTTTGGTCAGCCCCAGACGCGGCGCCACCTTGCGGGCGATGCGCGCGCCGACAACCGAGTGATCCTCGTCGCGCCCCTTGCCGATGTCGTGCAGCAGCAGCGCCACGTAGAGCACCTTGCGGTTGACGCCATCTTTCAGGATCGTCGAGGCGACGGGCAGCTCCTCGACCAGATCGCCATGCTCGATCTCGCTGAGATTGGCGATGCACTGGATGGTGTGCTCGTCGACCGTGTAGGCGTGATACATGTTGAACTGCATCATCGCCACGATGGGCTCGAACTCGGGGATGAAGGCGCCAATGACGCCAAGCTCGTTCATCCGCCGCAACGAGCGCTCGGGATTGCCGTGCTTCAGAAGCAGGTCGAGGAACAGCCGCCGCGCTTCCTTGTCCGAGCGCAGCTCGTCGTCGATCAGGTGCAGGTTGGCCTTGATCAGGCGCATCCCGTGGGGGTGCAGCAGCAGCCCCGTGCGCAGCCCTTCCTCGAAGTAGCGCAGCAGGTTCAGCTTGTCGGCGAGGAAGGCGGTATCATCCGCGATGGCGAGGCGGTTGTTGACCACCTCGTAGCCGTCCTTGACCTGCGGGCCGCGCTTGAACAGGCGCAGCAGCAGCGGCGCATCCTTTTGCTGTTCGGACTCGAGCGCGGTGAGGAAGATCCGCGTCAGGTCGCCCACCGCGGTGGCGTGGCGGAAGTAGTCCTGCATGAACAGCTCGACGCCGCGCCGTCCGGCGCGGTCGACATATCCCATGCGCTCCGCCACCTCGACCTGCATGTCGAAGGTCAGCTGCTCGACCGCGCGCCCCGCTGCGAGATGCAGGTGGCAGCGCACCGCCCAGAGGAACTCCTCGGCGCGCATGAAGAGGTTGTATTCCTCGCGGCGGAAGACGCCGATGCGCACCAGTTCCTCGGCGTCGTCGGTGTGGTGGATGTACTTCGTGATCCAGTACAGCGACTGCAGGTCGCGCAGCCCGCCCTTGCCCTCCTTGACGTTGGGCTCGACCACGTAGCGCAGGCCGTGCTTACGATGGCGGTTGCCGCGCTCCTCGAGCTTGGCCGCCACGAAGGCGCGCTCCGACCCCTTGAACAGGTCCTCCCAGAGCCGGGTCTCGAGTTCGCGCGCCAGCGGCTCATGGCCGGTGACGAACCGGGTTTCGAGCATCGCGGTGCGGATGGTGAAGTCCTCTCCGCCAAGGCGCAGGCAGTCCTTCACCGTGCGCGAGGCGTGGCCCACCTTCAGCTTCAGGTCCCAGAGGATGTAGAGCATCGACTCGATGACGCTCTCGGCCCACGGGGTGATCTTCCAAGGTGTCAGGAACAGCAGGTCGACGTCCGAATCCGGCGCCATCTCGCCACGGCCGTAGCCGCCGACCGCCATCACCGTCAGGCGTTCGCCCTCGGTCGGGGTGTTGAGCGGGTGCAGCCGCACGGTGGCCAGCTCGAAGACCAGTCGCACGATGCAATCGGTCAGCCAGGCATAGGCTTCGGTGGTGGGGAAGGCGGCGCGGGGCTTGGCGGCGAAGGCCTCGGCGATGACGGCGCGGCCATGATCGCGGGCCTCGGACAGAAGCTGCACCGCGATGGCGCGCACCTGTGCTTCGGTGTCGGCCTCCGCGACGCGGCTGAAGAGCGCGTCGCGAAGGGCCGGAAGGTCGAGGATGTCCGATGCCGGCGCGATCAGGTCGTCCGGCATCGGGGCTTGCGTGAGGTCTTCAGAAACCTGCGCCGGAGAAGCTGGAGGGGGCAGGGTCAAGGATCACCATCTGGTTGTTGCGCACGGTCGCGACGGCCAGACCACGTTCGTTGGTGCCATCGCGTTTCAGCCGGAATACACCGCCCGTGCCTTGGAAACCAGCGGATTGCGTCAGGGCGCGCCCGGTGAGGGCATCCCCGCGACCTTGCTTCACCAGCGCGCCGACGGCGGCAATCCCGTCGAAGGCCAGACCGGCAAGCGGGTGCGGGTTCGCGCCATAGGCGGCGCTGTAGCGCGAGGTGAAGCTGCGCTGCATCGACTGGTTGGGGATGGCGAACCATGCGCCCTCGGCGCCCGGATAGGCGAAGATCTCGGGCTTCACGTCCCAGCGGGTCAGGCCGATATACTGGAACTCGGCCGGGTCGAGGCCGTTCTCGGGCATCACCTGCAGCAGCAGCGGCATGGCGGCGTTGGTGGCGTCGGTGGTGATGAACACCGAGTCCGCGCCCGAGTTGCGGGCGACGTCGCCCATCGACTGCGCGGTGCCGGTCACGCCCTCGACGCTGAGGGGGTAGGGCTGCACGGTGGCGACGCGCACGCCGTTATTCGAGGCGGCCTGCTGGATGGCGTTGCGGCCGAACTGGCCGGGCACGTCCTCGGAATGCAGGATCGCGATGCTCTTGAGACCATTGCCGCGGCCGTACTGCATCAGGCGGTCGGCGGTGTTCTCGAAGGTCGGCCCAAGCACGAAGAGGTTGCCGCCGGCGATCGAGGGGTTGTTCGAGAAGGCGAGCACGTTGACGCCCTCGTCGGCGACCACCTTGCTGGCCTCGACGGCGACCTCGCCGCGCAGCGGCCCGAGGATGATCTTGGCGCCTTCGTCGACCGCGCGCTGCGCCTGCACCGCGGCGGTGGCGCCTGAGCCGGCGGTGTCATAGACCGCGAGGTCGATGGTCACCCCGTCGAGATCGGCGATGGCGAGGCGGGCGGCGTTCTCAAGATCGCGGGCGATGCTGCCGGCGCCGGGATCGCTTTGCGGGACCAGCAGGGCCACGCGCACGCTCTCGTTGGGGTTGATTCGCGGGCCGCCGCTGTTCGATGCACCGAGATCGGTCATCGTGGAGACGTCGCAGGCGGTGAGTAGGCCTGCGCCTGCCACAACGGCAGCGGTGCAGAGCGCCTTGCGGGCGCGGGACAAAACGGCGAACATGGTGGTGAACTCCCTCGTTCAGATGCGCGGGTTGAAGCCCGCGTGGATTTACGGGGGATCATAGTCCAGCAAGGGGATGGGTCCAGAGATGAATCCGGAAAGGCGCGGATTGGCGCCGGGGCTCTACATGGTGGCGGTCCCGATCGGCAACGCGCGCGACATCACGCTGCGCGCGCTCGACATCCTGCGCGATGCCGACGTGCTGGCGGCCGAGGACACCCGCAGCCTGCGCCGCCTGCTCGAAATTCATGGCGTGCCGCTGGGCGATCGCACGGTGCTCGCCTATCACGATCACAACGGCGGCAAGGTGCGCCCGAGACTGCTCGGGGCGCTGGCCGAGGGCCGTTCGGTCGCCTATGCCTCCGAGGCCGGCACGCCGATGATCTCGGATCCGGGCTTCGATCTGGTGCGCGCCGCCCGCGAGGACGGGTGGCCGGTGACCACCGCACCGGGCGCCTCGGCGGTGATCGCGGCGCTGACCATCGCCGGTCTTCCGACCGACCGTTTCCTGTTCGGAGGGTTCCTCCCGAATGCCTCCGGTGCGCGGCGCAAGGCGCTCGATGAGCTTCGCGCGGTGCCGGCAACGCTGGCCTTCTACGAGTCGCCCAAACGGCTGGGCGCGATGCTGGCGGACGCCGCCGCGGCGCTTGGCCCGGACCGCCCCGCGGCGGTCTGCCGCGAACTCACCAAGCGCTTCGAGGAGTGCCGCGAGGGCAGCCTCGCCGAGCTTGCCGAGGCCTACGCGGATGCGCCCCCCAAGGGCGAGATCGTGGTGCTTATCGGCAAAGGCGATTCAGAGGAAATTAGCGAATCTGACCTAGACCAGTCCCTGTCCGAGGCGCTGCTGACGATGTCGGTGCGCGATGCCGCCGATGCGGTCTCGGGCATGTACGGCGTGAAACGGCGCCCGGTCTACCAGCGTGCCATGGCGCTGGCCAAGGAGCGGGCCGAAGACGGGGGCTGATCCCCGGAAAGGGGGCTCAATGTCGATGATGGGCCAACAGCTCAGGTTCGATTTCTCGACCCCGGTGCCGGTGCGGGACGATGGTCGCCGCACGCGCGCCGAACGCGGGGCCACTGGTCATCGCGCAGGCCTCTCCGCCGAGGCGCAGGTGGCGCAGGATTATGAGCGCCGCGGCTTCCGCGTGGCCGGGCAGCGCTGGCGTGGCCGCTGCGGCGAAATCGATCTCATCCTGCACGATGGCGACGGGCTGATCTTCGTCGAGGTCAAGAAAAGCCGAAGCTTCGATGGCGCGATGCAGCGCCTGTCGTCCCGCCAGATCGCGCGCCTGCTGCGCGCCGGCGAGGAATTCGCCGGCACCCAGCCGCGCGGCTCGCTCACCGAGATGCGCTTCGACGTGGCACTGATGAACGCGCAGGGCATGATCCGCGTGGTCGAGAACGCCCTTGGCCCCTGAGGGGGCATTGCCAGTCCCGGGTCTCTGGGCCATGTATGGCCAAAGCCAGAGCGGGAGACCCCATGAAAATCGCCTTTCAGATGGACCCGATCGGTCCGATCGACATCAACGCAGACAGCACGTTTCGTCTGGCCGAGGAAGCTCAGGCGCGCGGGCACGAACTGTATTACTACCTGCCCGATCACCTCTCCTTCCAGGAAGGCCGGATCATGGCGCGGGCGCGCACGCTCAAGGTGAAGCGGGTGCAGGGCGACCATGCCGAGCTTGGTCCGCTCGAGCTGATCGACCTCTCCGAGGTCGACGTGGTCTGGCTCCGGCAGGATCCGCCCTTCGACATGCACTACATCACCACCACGCACCTGCTCGAGCGGTTGGGGCCCGATACGCTGGTGGTCAACGATCCGTTCTGGGTGCGCAACTCGCCGGAGAAGCTGCTGGTGCTGAACTTTCCCGAGCTGACGCCGCCCACCACCGTGGCCCGCGATCTCGAGACCATCCGCGCGTTCAAGGAAAAGCACGGCGACATCATCCTCAAGCCGCTCTACGGCAATGGCGGGGCCGGCGTGTTCCGCCTCGACGAAAACGACCGCAACCTCAGCTCGCTCTACGAGCTTTTTACCGGGTTCTCGCGCGAGCCGCTGATCGTGCAGAAATACCTGCCGGCGGTGACCAAGGGCGACAAGCGGGTGATCCTCGTCGACGGCGAGCCGGTAGGCGCGATCAACCGGGTGCCGGCAGCCAACGAGGTGCGCTCGAATATGCATGTGGGCGGCCGCCCCGAGAAGGTCGAGCTGACCGAGCGTGACCGCGAAATCTGCGCGACGATCGGCCCGGTCCTGCGTGAGAAGGGGCAGGTGTTCGTCGGCATCGACGTGATCGGCGACTGGCTGACCGAGATCAACGTCACCTCGCCCACGGGCATCCAGGAGCTTGAGCGCTTCGACGGCGTCAACGTCGCCGGCAAGATCTGGCAGGCGATCGAAGCCAAGCGCGGATGAGCCGGCGCCTCGTCGCGCTTAACCTCTTTCTGCGCCTCGCGGTCAAGCCGCGGCTGGCGCGGACGGCAGGTCCGGGCGCGGCGGAGCGCGAGTTTCGATATCTGGGCGCGCAGGTGCTGCGGCAGCCGCCGTATCTGCGTCACCTTGCCCGTCCCGGCGGGCTGCACTGGATCAGCGCCGGCCCCTGCCTGCCGGGCAAGCTGATCCTCTACTTCCACGGCGGCGGCTACATCTCGGGCAGCCCTGCCACCCATCAGGGCCTGATCGCGCGGCTCTCGAGCTTGGCGCGGGTCGAGATCTGCGCGCCCGATTATCCCCTTGCGCAGGACGCCCCGGTTCCCGCCGCCTTCGAGGCCGCGCTTGGGGCGTGGCAGCGCTGCCTCGCGCTGGGCTACCGGCCCGATCGCATCGTGCTGGCGGGCGACTCCGCCGGCGGCGGGCTGGCGCTGGCGCTGCTGGCGCGGCTTTGCGCCGACGGCACGCCGCCTGCGGGCGTCATTGCCTTCTCGCCCTGGACCGATCTCGCCAGGACCGGCGCGAGCCTGCGCGACAATGCTGCCGCCGATCCCTTCCTGCCGGCCGCCCGCATCGAGGAGCTCTGCGACATCGTGCTGGCCGGCACCGATCCAAAGGACCCGCGCATCTCGCCGCTCTACGGCGCCTTTCCCGGCTGCCCGCCGGTGCTGATCTGCCACTCCGCGACCGAGATCCTCGCCGATGACGCCCGCAGCATGGCGGCCCGCCTGCGCGAACAGGGCGCCGCGGTCACCCTGCACGAAGTGCCCGACGCGCCCCATGCCTGGCCGGTCTTCGACGGCTGGATTCCCGAGGCGCGCGCCACGCTGCGGCTTGCGGCCCGCTTCGCTCAGTCCTGCCTCGCGGCGACCAGCCGGTAGCTCAGCGCCTCGGCCACGTGCGGGCGGCGCAGCGCGTCGTCGCCGGCGAGATCGGCGATGGTGCGCGCGACGCGCAGGATGCGGTGATAGCCGCGCGCCGAGAGGCCGAAGCGGTCCGAGGCGCGCAGCAGCAGCGCGCGGCTCTCTTCGTCCGGCGCCGCGATCTCCTCGAGCAGTTGCCCCTCGGCATCGGCGTTGGTGCGCAGGCCGGTGTGGCCGGCGAACCGCTCGGCCTGTCGCGCGCGCGCCGCTTCGACCCGGGCGGCCACGGTGGCCGAGCTGTCGCCCGAGGCAGGCAGGTCGAGATCGGTGAAGGCCACGGGCGGCACCTCGATGCGCAGATCGAAGCGGTCCATCAGCGGCCCGGAGATGCGGCCGAGATAGTCCTCGCCGCAGGCCGGCGCCCGCGAACAGGCGCGGGCCGGGTCGGTGAGATGGCCGCAGCGGCAGGGGTTGGCAGCGGCGACCAGCAGGAAGCGGCTGGGGTAGCTGACATGGGCATTGGCGCGCGAGACCATGACCTCGCCGCTCTCGATCGGCTGGCGCAGGGTTTCGAGCACCGTGCGCGGGAACTCGGGAAACTCGTCCATGAACAGCACGCCGTTATGGGCGAGGCTGACCTCGCCGGGGCTGGCCCGCCGCCCGCCGCCGATGATCGCCGCCATCGAGGCGGTGTGATGCGGCGCCCGGTAGGGCCGCGCGCGTGAGATGCCGCCCTCGTCGAGCAGCCCGGCCAGCGAATGGATCATCGAGGTTTCGAGCGCCTCGGGGGCGGTGAGCGGCGGCAGGATACCGGCCATGCGCGCCGCCAGCATCGATTTGCCCGAGCCGGGCGTGCCCACGAGGATCAGGTGGTGCCGCCCGGCGGCGGCGATCTCGAGCGCGCGCTTGGCACGCTCCTGTCCCTTGACGTCGCGCAGGTCGCGATGGCTGGTCGGGGCGGGGCGCTGGCCGGGGCGATGGGGGCGGCGCCGCTGTAATGGCGCACCACCTCGGTCAGGCTGCGGGCGGCGAGCACCCGGCAGGCCCCGACCCAGGCGGCCTCGGGGCCGGAGGCGAGCGGGCAGAGCAGGGAGCGCTCTTCCTCGGCGGCGGTCATCGCGGCTGGCAGAGCGCCGGGCACCGCAACCAGCATGCCGTCGAGCGCCAGCTCCCCGAGCGCCATGGTCCGCGCGACCTCGTCCTGGGGCAGGATCTCCAGCGCGGCGAGCAGGGCGAGCGCGATGGGAAGATCGAAATGCGAGCCTTCCTTCGGCATGTCGGCGGGCGACAGGTTCACGGTGATCCGCTTGGAGGGCAGGGCGATGGCCATGGCGGTGAGCGCGGCGCGCACCCGCTCGCGCGCTTCGGAGACGGCCTTGTCCGGCAGGCCGACGATGGCAAAGGCCGGCACGCCCGGGCTGACCGCGCATTGCACCTCGACCGGGCGGGCCTCGACGCCCTCGAAAGCCACCGTGTAGGCAAGGGCGGTCACGCTCGGTCCTTCCTCCTGTCTCCGGCGAGGGTGCAGCGCTATTGGTTAGAAAGTGGTTAATCTCGGTTCCCGAGAGCGACGCTTTTGGCAGTCTTATGCCGATCACAGCCCGAGGCGGGTCCGCTCGCGGATCGTAAATGGCACGCCAAGGCGCGTCCTCGCGGGAACGTGATGAGACGCGTCCCGCTGACTGATCAACTCAGCGCAAACCAGGCCACCCGGGCCCGCCTGTGCCTTGCTCCCTTTTTAGGGGTGTGACGGGTCACTAATCTGGAATCTATTTATTTCAAGGGGTTGGCGGGGCTGGACAGCGCTTCGCGCCGGATTAGATACTGCGATGCGGGCCGGCTCTGCCTTTCCCCCTCTGGCGCGCAGACACGCTTTGAAAACCGGCGCATGGCTCCCCATGGCGTGCGCGGGTTCCCGCGTCGGGCGAAAAAATCTGCCCGCTGCGGCAACCATTTGCCGAGTTGTGACGTTGCACAGAAACAAGCGTGTGCGAGACGACGGGGCAGCCCGTCCAATAACCGATGGGGACCCCGTATGGCAGTCGAGTCTTTCAACGATCAGACCCTCTCCCGCAAGGCGATGAAGGCAGAACTTCTGGACGCGGAGACGGAACTCAGGCTTGCCTACGCCTGGCGCGACCATCGCGACGAAGCGGCGCTGCACCGGCTGATCAATGCCTACATGCGGCTGGCGATCTCGATGGCGGCGAAGTTCAAACGTTATGGCGCTCCGATGGGTGACCTGATCCAGGAAGCCGGGCTTGGCCTGATGAAGGCCGCCGACAAGTTCGACCCCGACCGTGGCGTGCGCTTCTCGACCTACGCCGTGTGGTGGATCAAGGCCAGCATCCAGGATTACGTGATGCGCAACTGGTCGATGGTTCGGACGGGCTCCACCTCCTCGCAAAAGTCGCTGTTCTTCAACATGCGCAGGGTGCAGGCCCGGCTCGAGCGCGAGGCGGCCGCCGAAGGTCGCTCGCTGGAGCGTCACACGCTGCACGCGGCCATCGCCAAGGAAGTCGGCGTGCCGCTGCACGATGTCGAGATGATGGACGGGCGCCTGTCGGGCTCGGACTTCTCGCTCAACGCCACGCAGTCCACCGACGAAGATGGCCGCGAATGGATCGACACGCTCGAGGATGACGGCGAGCAGAGCGCCTCGCTGGTCGAGGGCAAGCTCGACAACAACCAGCTGCGCGAGTGGCTGGTGGTCGCGCTGACCGGTCTCAATGACCGCGAACGTTTCATCGTGCGCGAGCGCAAGCTGCGCGACGAGAGCCGCACGCTCGAAAGCCTCGGGCAGGAGCTTGGCCTGTCGAAAGAGCGGGTCCGTCAGCTCGAGGCCGCCGCCTTCGTGAAGATGCGGAAGTCGCTTGAAGCCCAGTCGCGTGAGGTGGCACAGTTCCTCGCATGATGCGACCCCTCCAGCTTTGTGCCCAGCTTCTTGGCCTGACCCTGCTTGCGACCGCAGCAGCGGCGCAGGAGGAGGCCGACCCGCAGGCGGGCGCGCCGACTTTGGAAGACGCGCATGTGGTGTTTCTGGGCGAGGTGCATGACAACCCCGCCCACCATGTGCGGCAGTCAGAGCTCGTGGCCGAGATTAGGCCCGTGGCCGTGGTCTTCGAGATGCTGACCAACGAGCAGGCCGCAACCATCCATCCCGAAGATCTGGCGGACGAGGCGACATTGGCCGAGCTGCTCGAGTGGGAAGAGTCCGGCTGGCCGGACTTCTCGATGTATTACCCGATCTTCAAGGCGGCCGGCGAAGCCGCCATCTTCGGCGCCGCGATGCCCCGCGAAGAGGCGCGCCGCGTTCAGGACGAGCCGCGCGACCGCGTCTTCGGCCCGAGCGCGGGCTTCTACGGCCTCGATCAGGACCTTGCGCCGGAGGAACAGGCTGAGCGCGAGGCGCAGCAGATGGCCGCCCATTGCGACGCGCTTCCCCTCGATATGCTGCCGGTGATGGTCGACATCCAGCGCCTGCGCGATGCCCGTCTGGCCGAGACCGCGCTCGAGGCGTTGTCGATGCATGGCGCCCCGGTGGTGGTGATCACCGGCAACGGTCATGCCCGCACCGACTGGGGCGCGCCCGCGATGATCGCGATGGCGGCGCCCGAAGTGCCCGTAGTCGCGCTCGGGCAGGGCGAGGCCGGACGCGACGCGCTGGACGGCAGCTTCGACCTCACGGAAGAGACCGAGGCGGTCGAGCGCGACGATCCCTGCGCGGCCTTCGATGGCGGCGAGCCTCCGGCCAATTGAGTTTTCCCGGCCCGCGCCTTAACAGGAGAGGTGACGGGCAAGGGAGTGGCGCGGAATGCTGTCAGGCAAGCGAATTCTTCTCATCATCAGCGGCGGCATCGCGGCTTACAAGGCGCTCGAGCTGATCCGGCGCCTGCGCGAGCGCGGCGCCGCGGTCACCCCGGTGCTGACGTCGTCCGCGCGCGAATTCGTCACGCCGCTCTCGGTGAGCGCGCTGGCCGGCGAGAAGGTCTATACCGATCTCTTCGATCTCACCGACGAGGCAGAGATGGGCCATATCCAGCTCTCGCGCGTGGCGGATCTGGTGCTGGTCGCACCTGCCACGGCGGACCTGATGGCCAAGATGGCGCAGGGATCTGCAAGCGATCTGGCCTCCACGCTGCTCTTGGCCACCGACACGCCGGTGATGATTGCCCCCGCGATGAACGTGCGGATGTGGGAGCACCCGGCCACGCAGCGCAATCTCGACACCCTGAAGCGCGACGGCATCACCGTGATCGGCCCCGACGAAGGCGACATGGCCTGCGGCGAATACGGGCGGGGGCGCCTTGTCGAGGTGCCGCAGATCGTGGCGGCGGTCGAGCGGGCGCTGGCCGACGGGCCGCTGAAGGGCCGGCGGGTGCTGGTCACCTCCGGCCCCACCCACGAGCCGATCGATCCGGTGCGCTACATCGCCAACCGCTCCTCGGGCGCGCAGGGCACGGCCATCGCCGAGGCGCTGCGCGATCTCGGGGCCGAGGTGGTGTTCGTCACCGGCCCGGCCGAGAAGGCCCGGCCTACGGGCGTCGAGGTGATCGAGGTCGAAAGCGCGCTCGAGATGCGCGCCGCGGTGCTGGGCGCGCTGCCGGTCGCGGTGGGCGTGTTCGCCGCCGCGGTGGCGGACTGGCGCGTGGCGCAGGCCTCCGGCTCGAAGATCAAGAAACAGGCGGGCCGGCTGCCGGTGCTTGAGTTTGCGGAAAACCCCGACATTCTCGCCGAGGTCTCGGCCTTGGGCGACGAGCGCCCCGGCCTCGTGGTGGGCTTTGCCGCCGAGACCGACGACGTGGTTGCCAATGCCACCGCAAAGCGGTGGCGCAAGGGCTGCGACTGGATCCTCGCCAACGACGTGAGCCCGGCCACGGGCATCATGGGCGGCAGCGAGAACGCTGTGGTGCTGATCTCGGAGGCGGGCGCCGAGCCGTGGCCGCGCATGGACAAGCGCGCGGTGGCAGAGCGGCTGGCGGCGCGGATCGCCGAGGCTCTGGGCGCCTGACCCTGTCCCCGTGGGGACGGAGCCGATCCTGAACACGTCCCCGCGGGGACAGAACGATCAAGAGGACATGCGGACGTGGTGACAATTGCAGTGATGTGGGACGAGGGCGCGGATCAGGCGCTGGGGCTGCCGGCCTATGCGACCACGGGCGCGGCGGGTGCGGACCTGCGCGCCAACCTGCCCGACCGGGGCGAGGTGGTGCTGGCGCCGGGGGCGCGGGCGCAGGTCCCGACCGGGCTCCGGCTGGCGATCCCCGAGGGCTGGGAGGTGCAGATCCGCCCGCGCTCGGGGCTGGCGCTGAAGCACGGCATCACCCTGCCCAACAGCCCCGGCACCATCGACAGCGACTATCGCGGCCCGCTCGGTGTGATCGTGATGAACGCCGGCGACGCGCCCTTCACCATCGCCCATGGCGACCGCATTGCGCAGATGGTGGCCGCACCGGTGGTGCAGGCGGGCTTCGATCTGGTCGACGCGTTGCCCGAGACCGCGCGCGGCGTTGGCGGCTTCGGCTCGACGGGCGTCTCCTGATGCTTCTGGTCCTCGTCATCGCGGCGGCAATCTGGGGGCTGGGGCGGCTGATGGGGGCTTCGCGCCAGGCGCGGCTCTATATGCTGGGGCTGCTCTACGTGGCGCTGCTCGCGCTGCATCTGGTGTTGCCCGACGGCCACCCGCTGCGCATGGCCACCGGCGAGAGCCCGGCATTCTGGGCCATTCTCGGCGGCTTCGCGGCGCTGGCGCTGGCCTACGCGCTGGTGCTGCGCCGGGTGAAGGCGCGGGCGGTGACGCGCGAAGCCGACCGGGCGCCCGCCACGCCCGAGCGGCGCGGGCGGTTCAGCGAGGCGGAGCTCGAGCGCTACGCGCGCCACATCGTGCTGCGCGAGCTGGGCGGGCCGGGGCAGAAGGCGCTGCGCGAGGCAAAGGTGCTGGTGATCGGCGCCGGGGGGCTGGGCGCGCCGGCGCTGCAATACCTCGCTGCGGCCGGGGTCGGCACCATCGGCGTGGTCGATGACGACGTGGTCGAGAACGCCAACCTGCAGCGGCAGGTGATCCACAGCGACGACCGCATCGGGATGCCCAAGGTGTTCTCGGCGCAGGCGGCGATGCAGGCGCAGAACCCTTACGTCGAGGTGCGGCCCTATCACCGTCGGCTCGACGCCGAGAGCGCCGGGCTGCTGTTCGCCGAGTATGACGTGATCCTCGACGGCACCGACAATTTCGAGACCCGCTACCTCAGCAACCGCACGGCGGTCTCCGCGGGCAAGCCGCTGGTTTCGGGCGCGCTGAGCCAGTGGGAGGGCCAGCTTTCAGTCTTCGATCCCGCCAGGGGCACGCCTTGCTACCAGTGTCTGTTCCCGGAGGCCCCCGCGCCGGGGTTGGCACCCTCCTGCGCTGAGGCCGGTGTGCTCGGCCCGCTGCCGGGCGTGGTGGGCGCGATGATGGCGGTGGAGACGGTGAAGCTGATCGCCGGGGCCGGCCAGCCGCTGCTGGGCGAGATGCTGATCTACGACGCGCTCTGGGGCGAAACCCGCAAGATCGCGCTGAAGCGACGCGAAGGCTGCCCGGTCTGCGGCTGAGCCGCGGGCGGCGTGCTTGTGGTTGGTCGCTGGTTTGGTGAGGCCGGGCCGTTCGATCCGGCGCTGCGCGCGTGTTCGCGTCGGATGCCTCCGGCGGGAGTATTTTTGACGAAGAGAAGATCGGGGCGTTCGGCGGGGCGGTGGGGGTGCGCCTTTGTCCGCCTTGGTTGGGGCGTTGCGCGTTTTCGGGGAGAGCCGCGTGGGTGGCACGGAGGCTGCCTCCGGCGGGAGTGTTTTTGACGGAGAGAAGATCGGGGCGTTCGGTGGGGGTGTTCCCTTGCCCGCCTTGGTTGGGGCGTTGCGCGTTTTCGGGGAAGGTCGCGTGGGTGGTAGGGGGGTGCCTCCGGCGGGAGTATTTTTGACGAAGAGAAGACGGGGGCGTTCGGCCGGGTGGTGGGCGTTGCTCTCCTCGTCCTTTTTTGGGTGTTGCGTCTTTGGGGAGGCACCGTGCGGGCGACAGGGTCGGTCGCCTTCGGCGGGCGTATGTTTGACGAAGAGAAGGTGGGGGCGTTCGGCGGGGCGGGGATTGTTGGGCGCGGGCATTGTCGTCGCGGCGGGGCGGGCTTAGCTTTGGGGCAAAAGGAGTTCCGCACATGACCAACCCGCTGCTTGCCGACTGGGACACGCCGTTCGAGATCGCGCCCTTCGACCGCATTTCGGACGAGGACTTCGCCCCCGCCTTCGAGCAGGCGCTGGCGGCGCATCTGGCCGAGATCGAGGCCATCGCGGACAACCCCGAGCCGGCGTCCTTTGATAACACCATCCTCGCAATGGAGGGCGCCGGCGAGGCGCTCGACAAGGTGCTGTCGGTGTTCTTCTCGGTCGCCGGGGCCGACAGCAACGACGCGCGGCAGGCGCTGCAGCGGGACTTCTCGCCGAAGCTCGCGGCGCACAGCTCGGCGATCTATGCCAACGCGCGGCTCTTCGGGCGCGTGGCTGATCTCTGGGCACGGCGCGAGGAGCTCGGCCTGTCGGACGAGGAGGCGCGGGTGCTCTACCTCACGCATCGCGGCTTCGTCCGTGCCGGCGCGGCGCTCGAAGGCGCAGAGGCGGAGCGCATGAAGGCGGTGAAGTCGCGGCTGGCGGTGCTGGGAACCGAGTTCACTCAGAACCTGCTCAAGGACGAGGCCACGTGGTTCATGCCGCTCTCAGAAGACGACCTCGAGGGGCTGCCGGGCTTCGTGGTCGATGCGGCGCGCTCCGCCGGCGAGGCGCTGGGGCAGGACGGGCCGGTGGTGACGCTGTCGCGCTCGCTCATCACGCCGTTCCTGCAATTCTGCCCGCGTCGGGATCTGCGGCAGACCGCGTTCGAGGCCTGGGCGGCGCGCGGGGCCAATGGCGGCGAGACCGACAACCGCGGCATCGCCGCCGAGGTGCTCGCGCTGCGCGAGGAACGCGCCAAGCTGCTGGGCTATGCCGATTTCGCTTCCTTCAAGCTCGAGACCGAGATGGCGGGCACGCCCGACCGGGTGCGGGAGCTGCTGATGCAGGTCTGGGAGCCGGCCCGGGCGCAGGCGCTGCGCGATGCCGCCGAGATGGAGGAGATGCTGCGCGAGGACGGCCTCAATGACGCGCTGCAGCCCTGGGACTGGCACTACTACGCCGAGAAGCGCCGCCGCGCGCTGCACGATCTCGACGAGGCCGAGCTCAAGCCCTACCTGCAGCTCGAGCGCATGATCGAGGCGGCGTTCACCTGCGCCAACCGGCTTTTCGGGCTGGAGTTCAAGCCGCTCGACGTGGCGCTCTACCACCCCGATTGCCGGGCCTGGGAGGTGACGCGCAACGGGCAGCATCTCGCGGTGTTCATCGGCGACTATTTCGCGCGGGCGTCGAAACGCTCGGGGGCGTGGTGCTCGGCGATGCGCAGCCAGGCGAAGCGGCCCAGGGTCGAGACGCCGATCGTGGTCAACGTGTGCAACTTCGCCAAGCCGTCCCAGGGCAAACCGGCGCTGCTGTCCTATGATGACGCGCGCACGCTGTTCCACGAGTTCGGCCACGCGCTGCACCAGATCCTGTCGGACGTCCAGTTCGGCTCGGTCTCGGGGACTTCGGTGGCGCGCGATTTCGTCGAACTGCCGAGCCAGCTTTACGAGCACTGGCTCGAGGTGCCGCGTGTGCTCGAGGAGTTCGCCACCCACGCCGAGACCGGTGCGCCGATGCCAGAGGCGCTGCTCGACAAGGTGTTGGCGGCGGCGAGTTTCGACATGGGCTTCCAGACGGTGGAATACGTGGCCTCGGCGCTGGTCGATCTGGAGTTCCACTCCGGCGCGGCGCCGGGCGATCCGATGGCGCGGCAGGCCGAGATCCTGCGCGGCATCGGGATGCCGCAGGCCATCACCATGCGCCACGCGACGCCGCATTTCGCCCACGTCTTCGCGGGCGACGGCTATTCCAGCGGCTATTACAGCTACATGTGGTCCGAGGTGATGGACGCCGACGCCTTCGCCGCTTTCGAAGAAGCCGGCGACGCCTTCGATCCCGCCACGGCGGAGAAGCTCGAGCGCTTCATCCTGTCGAAGGGCGGCTCGCAGGAGGCGGAAGACCTCTACACCGCGTTCCGTGGCCGGATGCCCGGCGTCGAGGCGCTGCTCAGGGGGCGCGGGCTGGCCGCCTGATCTCAGAAGGGTTCGCGCGTCAGCGTGAACCCTTCGTCTTCGAGCAGCTGCGCCACGCCCTCGGCCCCCGGCAGGTGGGCGGCGCCGAAGGCGGCGATCACCGGTCCTTCGGTGGTGGCCGCGGTCTCGAGGATCACCGGCAGCCAGTCGCGGTTGCGCTGCGCCAGCAGCGCTTCGTTGGTCTCGTCGAGCATGGCCTGTGCCTCGTCGGGCGTGACCATGTCGCTGCGCTCCGTGAGGATGCCGGACAGCGCCCACATCTCGCCCGGCCGCTCGTCGAAATAGGCGGCGACGGTGGTGGCCATGCCGTCGGCGCCCTGATCCGCGGTGGCGAGCGAGAGAGACATCATCTCGACCTGCTCCTCGAGCGGTGCGTCGTTGAAGATGCCGAAGGCGGTGTCGAACGGCTCGAGCGGCAGGGTCGGCACGCCGGCGGCCTCGGCCAGCGCCTCGAGCCGCACGTCGAGCCCGTTCTGCTCCTTCATCGCGGCCTGTGCACAGGCGGGGATGGCCAGCATCATCGACAGGTACCAGGGCCGGAACTTGGCCGCCATGACCGCTGGGATGCCACGCGCGCCGGCGGCCTCGGAGAGCGCCTGCCAGTCGTCTTCGGGCATGATCTCGGGCAGGGTGGTCTCGGTCAGAAGCAGCAGTTCGGGCCGGTCGGCCATGGCCTGCATCAGCTTGGCCTGCTTGGCCTGCGGCATCTCGAGCAACAGCGCGCCGGCCTCGGCGATGACCGGGCGCAGCCGGTCGACCGGCGCGTCGAGGCGTGGGTCGCTCAGATGCATGGTGCCGATCAGGTGGATGACCTCACCGTCCTTCTCGGCGCGCCAGTGGTTGCCGGTGGCGTAGGGCATGTCGGCAAGCTCGGCGTCGAGGCGGGAGCGCTCGGTTGCGCTCAGGGTGTCGCGCAGGTCGGCGCCCTCGCAGGCGGCATGGGCGGCGGGCGCGACGGTGAGGCCGAGCAGAGCGGCAAGGATCAGGCGCATGGGATCTCCGGGCTGACGTGGCAACAGGCTCGGCGCAGGCTAGGGCAGGGGATGGACAGCGGCAAGCGGCGGGGCCAGTGTCTGCGCCATGCAGCGGGAAAGTGAACTCTACGCGCCGGTAAAGGCGCTTCTGACGGGGCAGGGCTACGAGGTGAAGGGCGAGGTCGGCGCCGCCGATCTCGTGGCGCTGCGTGGCGCGGAGCCGCCTGTCATCGTCGAGCTGAAGCTGAAGATCTCGCTGGCGCTGTATCATCAGGCGGTGGCGCGGCTGACGGTGAGCGACGCGGTCTATATCGCGGTGCCCAAGCCCGCGGGGCGGAGCGCGCGGCGGGCGCTGAAGGACAATCTCGCGCTGTGCCGCAGGCTGGGGCTTGGCTTCATCGTGGTCAGGGAGGGCCGGGCCGAGGTGCTGTGCGATCCGGGGCCTTACGCGCCGCGCAAGAACAAGCGCAAGCAGGCGCGGCTGTTGCGGGAGTTCCAGCGCATCGAGGGCGACCCGAATGCCGGCGGTGCGACCCGGCACGGCATCGTCACAGGCTACCGGCAGGACGCGCTGCGCTGTGCCGCGCATCTGGCCGAGCATGGCGCCAGCCGGGGCCGCGACGTGGTCTCGGCGACCGGCGTGAAGGAGGCGACACGGATCATGCGCGACAACCATTACGGCTGGTTCGACAAGGTCGAAACCGGGGTCTATTCGATCAACGAAGCGGGCCGCGCCGGCCTCACCCACTGGGCCTATAGCTGGTAGCTCAGATGTCTTCGGCGCGGGCCGCGGCCTCGGCGGCGAGCGCCTGTCGAGCCTTGCGCTCGCGCTTGGCGACGACGCGCTCGCGGTTCAGCGTGTAGAGCCCGGAGGCCACGATCACGGCGCAGCCGACCAGCGTCCAGAGGTCCGGCAGGTCGGCGAACAGCAGGAAGCCGTAAAGCGTGCTCCATAGGATCATCGAGTACTGCATCGGCGCCACCACCACCGCCTGCGCCACGTCGAGCGCGCGGATGATGAAGATCTCGCCGGTGGCGGCGCAAAGCGCCATCGCTGCGCCGACGAGCCAGATCCAGCCTTGGGCGGGCATCTCCCAGACGAAGGGAATGGGCAGGGTCAGCAGCAAGGTCGAAGTGATCGAGGTGTAGGCCACCGTGGTGGCGATGGTGTCGTCGCCGCTGAGCATGCGCGACAGGATCTGGCGGGCGGCGAAGGCGGTCGCGGCGGCGATGGTGATGAAGATCGCCGGGTGGAACACGCCCATTCCGGGGCGGATCACGATCAACATGCCGAGGAAGCCCACCGCCACGGCGGCCCAGCGGCGCCAGCCGACCGGCTCTTTCAGGAGCACGCCGCCGATCACGGTGACGATGAAGGGCGCGATGAAGGTCACGGCGGTCGCATCGGCAAGCGGCACGTGCTGCACCGCGAGGATGAAGAACGCGGCAGAGCAGGTCGCCAGCACCCCGCGCGATATCTGGATGACCGGGTGCCGGGTGCGCATGACGTGCAGGCCGCGCAGCGCCACCATCAGCATGACGCCCGCGAACAGCCCGAGCTGGCGCATCCAGACCACCTGCAGCGGCGGCAGCTCGGTGGTCAGCAGCTTGGCCATGGCGTCGGTCGCGCCGAAGCACACGAAGCCCAGCGTGATCAGCACGATGCCCTTCATGTTGTCGGGGGCTGGGCGGGCGGCGGCGTGCGGCACCTGAACGGAGGCGGCGGGATGGATCGGCATGGCAGGCTCTCGGGCTGGCGGACGCGCAGGCGTTTCATTTGGTATACCATTTCACGGAACGTCCGAGGATGCCAAGGGGATTGTCTCGCGCATCACCATTGGCGCGTCAGCTCCCAACGCTGTCGGCGAATTTCGGCGCAGCGCCTTTTGTGCGGAGAAATCGGTCTTACGTGAGGGTCGGGCGGCGTTCGGAGCGAGACGATTTTTCCGGGCGGCCCCGTTGACACGACTCGCGACGGTGCCTAGCTATGCGTCGTTAGCACTCAGAAGAGGTGAGTGCTAACGGCTCCGCAAGGGGCCGTACAGGGACAAACTTTGAGCCAGGAGTACTCGAAGATGGCATTCAAACCGCTTCATGACCGCGTGCTGGTCCGCCGCGTTGAGAGCGACGAGAAGACCAAGGGTGGTCTGATCATCCCCGAAAGCGCCAAGGAGAAGCCCGCCGAGGGCGTCGTGGTCGCATGTGGCGAAGGCGCGCGCAAGGATAGCGGCGAGCTGATCGACATGGCCGTCAAGGAAGGCGACCGCGTCCTGTTCGGCAAGTGGTCGGGCACCGAGGTCTCGATCGATGGCGAAGAGCTGCTGATCATGAAGGAATCGGACATTCTCGGCATCACTGCTGCTGCCTGAGATCCGCTTCCAAGCACTGACCGGCGGGTGCGCCCGCCAATTCCCAACAGAATTCAGGAGAACTGACAGATGTCTGCAAAGGACGTGAAGTTCGATACCGACGCCCGTACGCGTATGCTCCGTGGTGTGAACATCCTCGCCGACGCGGTGAAGGTGACCCTCGGCCCGAAAGGCCGCAACGTTGTGCTCGACAAATCCTTCGGCGCTCCGCGCATCACCAAGGACGGTGTGTCCGTGGCGAAGGAAATCGAACTGGAAGACAAGTTCGAGAACATGGGCGCCCAGATGGTGAAGGAAGTCGCTTCCCGCACCAACGACGAAGCAGGCGACGGCACCACCACCGCCACCGTGCTGGCCCAGGCCATCGTCAAGGAAGGCATGAAGTCGGTCGCAGCGGGCATGAACCCGATGGACCTCAAGCGCGGCATCGACCTGGCAACCGCCAAGGTCGTCGAAGCGATCAAGGCTGCTGCCCGCCCGGTCAACGACTCGGGTGAAGTCGCTCAGGTCGGCACCATCTCCGCGAACGGCGAGGCCGAGATCGGCCGTCAGATCGCCGACGCGATGCAGAAGGTCGGCAACGAGGGTGTCATCACCGTCGAAGAGAACAAGGGCCTCGAGACCGAGACCGACGTCGTCGAAGGCATGCAGTTCGACCGCGGCTACCTGTCGCCGTACTTCGTGACCAACGCCGACAAGATGATTGCAGAGCTCGACGACTGCATGATCCTGCTGCACGAGAAGAAACTCTCGTCGCTGCAGCCGCTCGTGCCGCTGCTTGAGCAGGTGATCCAGTCGCAGAAGCCGCTGCTGATCATCGCGGAAGACGTCGAAGGCGAAGCGCTGGCGACCCTCGTGGTCAACAAGCTGCGCGGCGGCCTCAAGATTGCAGCCGTCAAGGCACCGGGCTTCGGCGACCGCCGCAAGGCCATGCTGCAGGACATCGCGATCCTGACCGGCGGCCAGGTGATCTCGGAAGATCTCGGCATGAAGCTCGAGTCCGTGACCATGGACATGCTGGGCACCGCCAAGACCGTGACCATCTCCAAGGACGAGACCACCATCGTCGACGGCCACGGCGAGAAGGCAGAGATCGAGGCGCGCGTTTCGCAGATCCGCACCCAGATCGAAGAGACCACCTCGGACTACGACCGTGAGAAGCTGCAAGAGCGCGTTGCCAAACTGGCAGGCGGTGTTGCCGTGATCCGCGTCGGCGGTATGACCGAAGTGGAAGTGAAAGAGCGCAAGGACCGCGTCGATGACGCCCTGAACGCGACCCGCGCGGCCGTTCAGGAAGGCATCGTGGTCGGCGGCGGCGTCGCCCTGGTGCAGGGTGCCAAGTCCCTCGATGGGCTGGAAGGCGCCAACAGCGACCAAAACGCCGGCATCACCATCGTGCGCAAGGCTCTGGAAGCTCCGCTGCGTCAGATCGCCCAGAACGCGGGCGTCGACGGCTCGGTCGTGGCTGGCAAGATCCGCGAAAGCGAAGATCTCAAGTTCGGCTACAACGCTCAGACCGACGAATATGGCGACATGTTCAAGTTCGGCGTGATCGACCCGGCAAAGGTCGTCCGCACCGCTCTGGAAGATGCGGCATCGATCGCAGGCCTGCTCATCACCACCGAGGCGATGGTTGCAGACAAGCCGCAGAAAGACGCCCCCGCAGCAATGCCCGACATGGGCGGCATGGGCGGAATGGGCGGCATGATGTAATCCGGTCGGCCTCCCTTCGGGGAGGCCACCGCGACCATCACGGTTGCCACGTGCTTCGTTGCACGCAAAGGGCCCCTTTCGGGGCCCTTTGTCATGTTCAGGGGGAGGTTTCTCTTGCGGGAGGGGCCTTTCGGTCTGGCGGAATGCGCCGGATCTCCGCCACGACAGCCTTGCGCCTTGGTCGATGCGGGGCGGCAAGACAGTGCTTGCCACGCAGTAGGGGGGGCACCCACTGCCGGTGGCGCCAAGGACGGTGCTCCCGCTCGCGGCCCCTCCGAACCGCATCCGATCCGCAGGCAGAAGAGCGGGCGCTGCAGGTCGAAGACGCCGCCGGAACGAAGGTTGGCGGCTGCCGTTGTCTTTCCAAAGGATTGATAGGAGAGACAACCTGATGACCCGTTTCGAAAACAAGACCGTCATCGTCACCGGCGCCAGCTCCGGCATCGGCGCGGCCACCGCCCGCCGTTTCGGCCGCGAGGGCGCCAACGTGGTGCTGATCTCGCGCACCCAGTCGAAGCTCGACGAGGTGGCGGCAGACATCCCCTCGGCCAAGGTGGTGCCTGCGGACCTGTCGACCAAGGAGGGCGTCGAGACCGCCGCCAAGGCCGCCCGCGATGCCTTTGGCCGGGTCGACGTGCTGGTCAACAACGCCGGCACTGCCGTCATGGGCAGCATTGAAGAGGTGGACGAGGACGGCTTTGCCGAGGTCATGGAGACCGACGTCACCGGCGTCTGGCGGCTGACCAAGGCGCTGTGGGGCGATCTCAAGGCCAGCAAGGGCAACGTCGTGATGACCTCGTCGGTCTCGGGGACTGGCGGCGACTGGGGGATGCACGCCTACAACGCCGCCAAGGGCGCGGTGACCAACCTGACCCGCGCGCTGGCGCTCGACGCGCGCGACAGCGGGGTACGGGTGAACGCGGTCAACCCGAGCTTCACCAAGACCGAGCTCACCGCCGGTATGCTCGACAACGACGAGCTGGTGGCGAAGTTCGTCGAGCGGATTCCGCTGGGCCGCCCGGCCGAGCCCGAGGACATCGCCGACGTGATCGCCTTCCTCGCCTCGGACGACGCGCGCTTCGTCAACGGGGTGAACCTGCCGGTGGATGGCGGGCTTTCGGCCTCGAACGGCCAGCCGCCGCAGGCCTGAGCCCTTGATCCCGTGCCGCCCATGGTCTTCATGGGCGGCATGGATGGACCTGACGACTCGTTCGAGACGCCCCTCTGGGGAGAAAACCTGCGTGTGGCCGGGGTCGACGAGGTCGGCCGCGGCCCGCTCGCCGGCCCCGTGGTCGCCGCCGCTGTCGTGCTCGACCCGCTCTGCATCCCGCCGGGTCTCAACGATTCAAAGAAACTGTCGATCAAGCGTCGGGCGCAGCTCTCGGCCTGGCTGCATGAATGCGCCGAGGTCAGCATCGGGGTCGCCACCGTCGAGGAGATCGACGAGCTCAACATCCTGCAGGCCTCGCTTCTCGCGATGCACCGGGCGGTGACCGATCTCGGCCAGCCGGTGCAGCACGCGCTGATCGACGGTCGCTTCGTTCCCCCGCAGCTGCCCTGCCACGCCACGCCGATCATCAAGGGCGACGGGCGCTCGGTCAGCATCGCCGCCGCGTCGATCGTGGCGAAATGCCATCGAGATCGCCTTATGCGGGAGCTTGCGCTGCAACATCCGGGCTATGGATGGGAGACGAACGCCGGCTACGGGTCGAAAAAGCACAAGGACGCCCTCCAAAATCTGGGAGTGACCCCTCACCATAGGCGATCCTTCAAGCCGATACACAATATCTTGTGGCAAGCGAATTTCACAAGTGACTGATTCAAAAAAGAAATTGACCGCGAATCACCTTTGACTCAAAATCAGGGCCAACCAACGAGTGCAAAAGCACCATAGGGCTTGAGGCAGAGATGAACGCGATGACCAAACCGAAGAGCGCGGAAGCGCTCCCTATCAACACGATTCTGGCCGGGGACTGCATCGAAATGATGAACAGTCTGCCCGCGGAGTCGGTGGATCTGATCTTTGCCGATCCGCCCTATAACCTGCAATTGCGGGGTGATCTGCACCGGCCCGACAATAGCCGCGTCGATGCCGTCGACGATCACTGGGACCAGTTCGCGTCCTTCGAGGTCTACGATAAGTTCACCCGCGCGTGGCTGGCCGCCGCCAAGCGGCTGCTCAAGCCCAACGGCGCGATCTGGGTCATCGGCTCCTACCACAACATCTTCCGCGTCGGCGCCGCCCTGCAGGATGCGGGCTACTGGATCCTCAACGACGTCATCTGGCGCAAGTCGAACCCGATGCCGAACTTCCGCGGCAAGCGCTTCACCAATGCCCACGAGACGATGATCTGGGCGTCGAAGGGCGAGGGCGCGAAGTACACCTTCAACTACGAGGCGCTGAAGGCGCTGAACGAAGGCATCCAGATGCGCTCGGACTGGGTGCTGCCGATCTGCAACGGCGGTGAGCGCCTGAAGGATGCCAACGGCGACAAGGCGCACCCGACGCAGAAGCCGGCAAGCCTGCTGCACCGCGTGCTGGTGGGCTCGACCAATCCCGGCGACGTCGTGCTCGACCCGTTCTTCGGCACCGGCACCACCGGCGCGGTGGCCAAGATGCTCGGCCGCGACTGGATCGGCATCGAGCGCGAGGAGGCCTATCGCGAGGTGGCCAAGCGCCGCATCGCCGATGTGCGCGCCTATGACCGCTCCTCGCTCGAGGTGACCCGCGCCAAGCGCGCCGAGCCGCGCGTGCCCTTCGGCCAACTGGTCGAACGCGGCCTGCTGCGCCCCGGTGAGATGCTGGTCTCGGCCAACGGCAAGGTCGCCAAGGTGCGGGCCGATGGCACGCTGGTGGGCGATGACGTGAAGGGTTCGATCCATCAGGTCGGCGCGCATCTCGAGGGCGCGCCCTCGTGCAACGGCTGGACCTACTGGCACTTCCGCAAGGACGGGCAGGTCGTCCCGATCGACGTGCTGCGCCAGCAGATCCGCGCCGAGATGGCGACCCGCCCGAACTGAGGCGTTCCGCACCATCACTGCACCAATGGGCCCCGGCTGCGCATGCAGCCGGGGCTTTCTTTTGCGCCCGACGCCGTGCTGGCGGGACGCCTGCGTTGGATATCGACGCACGGCGCGCGCTTTAGAACCGACATCTGGGGCATCCCGGAGCGTGCGCTGCGCGGCGTCCCCCGACCTGTCCGCGGCAGCCTGTCAGGACCTGAGCGCCTGTGCATCTGATTGACCCTGCCGCGCGCTGAGGTCATTGGTGCGCAAACGGAGTATGTTCATGGATTTGCGCGCGATTTTCATGGGGCTGGCCTTTGCGGTCATGTGGTCCTCGGCCTTCACCTCGGCCCGTATCATCGTCAGTGCCGCCCCGCCGATCGGCACGCTGGCCCTGCGGTTCCTGATCTCGGGGCTGCTGGCGGTGGTGCTGGCCCGGCTGATGGGGCAGAGTTGGCGTCTGACGCGGGCGCAATGGCGCGCCACGATCATCTTCGGGCTGTGTCAGAACGCCCTGTACCTAGGCCTGAATTTCGTTGCCATGCAGACCGTCGAGGCGTCGCTGGCCTCGATCGTCGCCTCGACCATGCCGCTGGTCGTGGCGCTGGCGAGTTGGCTGTGGCTCGGCGAACGCCTGCGCCCGGTGGGCTATGGCGGCTTGCTGGCAGGCGTGCTTGGGGTGACGCTGATCATGGGCGCGCGGCTTCAGGGCGGGGCGGATCCGTTCGGGGTGCTGCTTTGCGTGCTGGGCGTGCTGTCGCTGGCGGTGGCCACGCTGTCGGTGCGCGGCGCCATCGGCGGCGGCAACGTGATGATGATCGTGGGGCTGCAGATGCTGGTGGGCAGTGCGCTGCTCTGGCCGCTGGCACTGGCCTTTGAGCGGCCCGAGGTGACGTGGTCATGGGAGCTGATCGCGGCCTTTGCCTACACGGTGTTGATCCCGGGCGTCGCGGCCACTTTCGTCTGGGTGCTGCTGGTCGAGCGCATCGGCGCCACGCGCGCCGCGACGTTCCACTTCCTCAACCCGTTCTTCGGCGTGGCCATCGCGGCGCTTCTGCTGGGCGAACCGATGGGCCGGATGGATGTGGTCGGCGTGGCGATCATCACCGCCGGCATCCTCGCGGTTCAGCTCTCGCGAATGCCGGCGCGGCCGCCGCGTTAGAAGGGTTTGTTTACACCTGTCTGCTAGCTCACGTTCTGGCGCACCCGGCGCGCCTTCGGAATAGGAGCATAGCGGCAGTGATGAGACGGTTTTCCATCAGGATCCAGATCCTGGCCCTGGGTATGGTGTTCGTGCTGCTTATGGCGGCGAGCGGCGTTCTGTCGTGGAAGATGCAGAATGCAGTGTCCCGCGACGTGCATTTCACCTTCGATGTGGTCCGGCAGAACGAGCTGATTGCTTGGGTGCGCGAGGATCTCGAGCAGGCGCGCGTCGATATTCTTCGCACCCAGGCCGGGCAGGAGGGCGCGTTCGACAGCCTGATCGGCAACCTTGCCGAGGTCACGCGCGACATCTCCGCTTCGGAGGGCACGTTCAACGAGCCGTGGTCGCAACGCGCGCGCCGGCTCGACTACCACGAGCGTTTCGAAGGCCTGCGGGCCGATGTCGCAACGCTTTCGGACGACCTGCTGACCATCGCGGGGAGCCGGGCGGAGCGCGCTTTTGCCAATCTCGACATCGCCCCGCTTTACGAGCGGCTGGTTGCGGTGATCGCGGAGGTGGACGAAATGCAGGAGGTCGTCCGCATGCAAACCAAAGTGACCGAGGATGAGACGCTCGAGGCGGTGGAGCAGGGTCAGTGGCTGCTGGCGGTGTCGCTCGCTGTGGTGACAGCGACCTCCTTTCTTCTGGTCATGGTGTTCGGCCGCGTGCTGGCGACGCCCTTCAAGACCGCCGCCACCTCGGTCAACCGCCTCGCCGAGGGCGATTACGCGGCCGAGATCGGCGGCACCGAATATGGCGACGAGGCAGGCATGATCGCCCGCAACCTCGAGGAGCTGCGCGACAAGCTTCGCGCGGGCGATGACGAGGCCGCGCGCGAGCGTGTCACGAATGAGCGCCGGACGGCCCTGTTCCGGGCCCTCGGAGACGCGATGGGCGGGTTGTCGCAGGGCCGGGTAGACGCCCGGATCGACACATCGGAATGGTCCGATCTCGGTGAGAGCTACGAGGCGATCTGCAACGACTTCAACGCGCTGTCCGAAAAGATCGGCGATCTGGTCTCGTCCTTGCGCGACTCGTCGGACATGGTGCAACGCAACTCGCAAGAGCTGTCCTCGATGTCGACCGAGATGTCACGCCGCTCCGAAGTGCAGGCTGCCACGCTCGAGGAATCCGCTGCCGCGCTCGAAGAGATGTCGAGCAGCGTTCGCGCCGCCGCGGAGCGTGCCGAGGAGGCGGACCAGCGCGCCGGGGCCGGACGCCGGCGCGCCGAAGAGGGCGGCGCGGTAATGGAGCGGGCGCTGACCGCGATGAGCTCGATCGCGGCGTCGTCGGATCAGATCACGCAGATCATTGGGGTGATCGACGATATCGCCTTCCAGACCAACCTTCTGGCGCTGAACGCGGGGGTCGAGGCGGCGCGCGCCGGAGAAAGCGGCAAAGGCTTCTCGGTGGTGGCCTCCGAGGTGCGATCCCTGGCGCAGCGGGCCTCCGAGTCGGCGCGCGAGATCAAGGCGCTGGTCTCGAACAGTTCGCAGCAGGTCAAGGATGGCGGCCATCTGGTCGAGCAGACCGGCGAGACGCTGTCGGATATCGTGCGCTATGTGACCGAGGTTTCCGACATGGTGGGCGAGATCGCGTCCGCCGCCAAGGAGCAGGCGGCGGGGCTGCAGGAGATCAATGTCGGCGTTGCCGAGCTTGACAAGGTCACCCAGCAGAACGCCGCCATGGTGGGCGAGACGAGCTCGGCCAGCCAGCAACTCAGCAGCGAGGCGGATCGCCTGACCTCGCAGATCAACCGCTTCATGGGCGCCGAGACCGGCGCTCTCGAAGAGGTCACACCGGTGACGGCGCCGATCGGGGAACTCGACGTGCCGCCTCCCCCGGCGGTGAGTGAGACGGCCATGAAGCGCGCCGTCGGAGACAATGCAGCGATGTGGGAGGATTTCTGACAAGACCGGTGCGGGCGGGACTGGTCTTGCCGCCCGTCTCGACGCCGAACGCGGCTTGCAGGCACTGCGCGTGCAACCGAACAAGTCAGCCCCGATCCGCCTTACTCCGGAGCAGGGGGGCACTTGCAAGTGGTTAGCCCCAACACACAGGCGCTTCGCAAAACGGGCCATCCGGAACACCCGGACAGCCCGCCTCCTGCCTCCGAACGATCCCGGAAAAGGGGAGGGGCGTCGTCAGCCGATCTTGCCGCGGTTCTCGCCGACCTGACCACGATGCAGCAGCAGGTGATCGAGCAGCACGCAGGCGACCATCGCTTCCCCCACGGGCACCGCCCGGATGCCGACGCAGGGATCGTGACGACCCTTGGTGATGATCTCGGCCTCTTCGCCGGACTTGGTGATGGTGCGCCGCGGCGTCAGGATTGATGAGGTCGGCTTCACCGCGAACCGCAGGACGATATCTTGCCCGGTGGAGATCCCACCGAGGATGCCGCCGGCGTGGTTCGAGCTGTAGACCGGGCCGTCCGGACCCATGCTGATCTCGTCGGCATTCTCCGAGCCGCGCAGCGCCGCCGACGCCATGCCCTCGCCGATCTCCACCGCCTTCACCGCGTTGATCGACATGGCGGCCGCCGCGAGATCGGTGTCGAGCTTTCCGTAGACCGGCGCGCCAAGGCCGGCGGGCACGCCGCGCGCGACCACCTCGATCACCGCACCGACGCTGTCGCCGGACTTGCGCAGATCGTCGAGATAGCTGGCCCAGGTCTCGGCCGCCTCCGCGTCGGGGGTCCAGAACGGGTTCTTCGGGATCTGCGCGAAATCGATCTTGCTGCGGTCGATCTGGTGCGGGCCGACCTGCACCATGTAGCCGGTGATCTCGATCCCCGGCGCCAGAGCTTCGAGCGCCGCGCGCGCCAGCCCACCGGCCGCGACCCGCGCCGCGGTCTCGCGCGCGGAGGACCGCCCGCCGCCGCGATAATCGCGGATGCCGTATTTCTGCCAGTAGGTGATGTCGGCGTGACCGGGGCGGAACTTCTCTGCGATGTCGCCGTAATCCTTCGACCGCTGGTCGGTGTTCTCGATCATCAGCTGCACCGGCGTGCCGGTGGTCTGCCCCTCGAACACCCCCGACAGGATGCGCACCGCGTCGGGCTCGCGCCGCTGGGTGGTGAACTTGTTCTGCCCCGGCTTGCGCTTGTCGAGCCAGTGCTGGAGCATCGCCTCGTCCACAGGCACGCCCGGCGGACAGCCGTCGACCGTGGCGCCAAGCGCCGGCCCGTGGCTCTCGCCCCATGTGGTGACGCGGAACAGGTGGCCGAATGTGTTCATGCTCATGCGCGATCTCCTTTGTCCCGGCTTCCTGTAGGGCAGGGGCGGCAGCGTCTCAAGGGATTTCACCTTGCAAGGGCCGGCGCGCGGGACTACGTCTTGCGATACCTCGGGGTGCCCGCACGGGCTGAGATGCATGACGCGAACCCGTTGAACCTGAACCGGTTGATACCGGCGGAGGGAAGGTGACGGCATCCTGCCCAGTCTTGCCCTCTCGCCGCAAGTCTGGAGGACGCCATGAAGGCCACCACCACTTTTGCAGCGGGACTTCTGACCGCCAGCGCCGCGCTGGCAGAGACCCCCGTTCTCACCGTCTACGCGGGCGATTACGTCGTCTCGGAATGGGGCCCCGGCCCGAAGATCGAGGAGATGTTCGAGGCCGAGTGCGGCTGCGACCTGCAGTTCAAGCCAGGCGACCTGCTGCCGCGCATCCTGCTCGAGGGCGAGCGTACCGAGGCCGACGTGGTTTTCGGGTTGAACACCGACGTGACCAAACAGGCGCGCGAGAGCGGGCTGTTTGCGCCGCACAATGTCGACCTGTCACCGCTGACGCTGCCGATCGAGTGGAACGACGACATCTTCCTGCCCTACAATTACGGCCACACGGCTTTCGTCTACAACACCGAGCGACTGGCCGAGCCGCCCGCGAGCTTCGACGCGCTGCTCGAGGCGCCGGACGATCTGAAGATCGTGATCCAGGACCCGCGCAGCTCGATTTCGGGGCTGGCGACGGTGCTCTGGGTGCAGTCGGTCTATGGCGACGAGGCCGAGGCCGCGTGGGAAAAGCTGGCGCCGAAAATCCTCACGGTCACAAAGGGATGGTCCGAAAGCTACGGCCTGTTCACCGATGGCGAGGCCGACATGGTGATGAGCTATACGACCAGCCCCGCCTATCACATCATCGCCGAGGACGACCGGACCAAGAAGGCGGCAATCTTCCCCGAAGGGCACTATTTCATGGTCGAGCTGGCCGCCAAGGTGGCAAGCACCGATCAGCCGGAACTGGCGGATCAATTCCTCGCGTTTACGCTGAGTGAACCTTTTCAGGAGATGATCGCCACGGGCAACTGGTCCTTCCCGGCGGCGCTGCCGCGCGCGCAATGGCCCGAGGGGTTCCAGGAACTCGCGCTGCCCGAAACGGTGCTGTTCTACTCCGAGGAGGAGGCGGCGGCGCTGCGTGACGAAGCGGTCGAGGCATGGCGTCGCGCGCTGTCACGCTGAGCCGAGGCTCGGCTGCCGCCCTGCTCGCAGGGCTGGCGGTGGCGGCGTTGACGCTTGGGCCGGTTGCGGCGGTGCTGGTGCGGGCCGGGGGCTGGGGCGATCTGGGCCCCGGCGACTGGCAGGCGCTGCGCTTTACGCTGCTGCAGGCGCTGGCCTCTGCGGGCGCCAGCGTGGCGCTCGCGGTGCCGGTCGCTCGGGCGCTGTCGCGTCGGCGGTTTCGCGGTCGTGGCGCGTTGGTGGCGCTGATGGGGGCGCCGTTCATCCTGCCGGTGATCGTCGCGGTGCTCGGCCTCATCGCGGTGTTCGGGCAGAACGGGTTGGCGAACGCGGCGCTGCGGTGGCTCGGCCTGCCGGAGATGACGATCTATGGCATCCACGGCGTGATCCTCGCGCATGTGTTCTTCAACCTGCCGCTGGCGGTGCGCCTGCTGCTGCAGGGCTGGCTGGCGATTCCGGCCGAGCGCTTCCGGCTGGCGGCTTCGCTCGGGCTCTCGCCCTGGGCGATGTTCCGGGTGCTGGAGGCGCCGATGCTGCTGCGCATCGCGCCGGGGGCGTTCGCGGTGATCTTCGTCATCTGCCTGTCGAGCTTTGCCGTGGCGCTGACCCTCGGCGGCGGGCCGCGGGCCACCACGGTCGAGCTGGCGATCTATCAGGCGGTGCGGTTCGATTTCGACCTCGGGCGCGCGGCGCTCCTGTCGGTGATCCAACTGGCGCTGGCGTTGGCCGCGGGGCTGGTGGCGCTGCGGCTGGGCGCGGGCAGCGGCTTTGGCGCCGGGCTCGACCGGGTCGCGCGGCGCTGGGACGGGCAGGGCAGGCTGGCGCGGCTTGCCGACGGGCTGTGGATCGCGCTTGCGGCCGTTTTCCTGCTCACGCCGCTGGCCATGGTGGCGCTGCGCGGGCTGCCGGGCCTTGCCGCGATGGGGCCGGGCACATGGGAGGCGGCGCTCAATTCCGTGACCGTCGCGCTGATCTCGACGGCGCTCTGCATCGCCTGGGCGCTGCCGCTGGCGACACGACGCGGCGAGCTGGTGGGCCTTGCCGGCATCGCGCTGTCGCCGCTGGTGCTGGGCACGGGGCTGTTCCTGATCGTGCGCCCGGTGGTGAACCCGTTCGCGCTGGCGCTGCCGGTGACCATGGTGGTGAACGCGCTGGTGGCGCTGCCCTTCGCGCTGCGCATCCTGCGCCCCGAGGCCGAGGCGGTGCGGGCCGACTATGGCCGGCTGGCGCTGGCTCTGGGCCTGACGCGGATGGCGTGGCTGCGGCTGGTCTTCCTGCCGCGCCTGCGCCGCCCGCTTGGCTTCGCGGCGGGGCTGACCGCGGCGTTGTCGATGGGCGATCTCGGTGTCATTGCACTCTTCGCCGATCCCGACCGGGCGACGCTGCCGTTGCAGGTCTACCGGCTGATGGGCTCCTACCAGATGCACGCGGCGGCCGGCGCGGCGCTGTTGCTGCTGCTGCTGAGCTTCGGGGCGTTCTGGATCTTCGACCGGGGAGGGCGGGTCAATGCTGACGCTTGAGGGGATACGCTACGGCGACGGGGCGTTTTCGCTCGCGGCGGATCTGAGCCTGTCGCCCGGCGCGCGCGTCGCGGTGATCGGGCCGTCTGGCGCGGGCAAGTCGACGCTGCTCGACCTCATCGCCGGGTTTCGCCGGCCCGACGCGGGCCGGGTGCTCTGGCAGGGCCAGGAGATCACCGCGGCGCCGCCGGACCGGCGCCCGGTGGCGATGCTGTTCCAGGAGAACAACCTCTTTCCGCATCTCGAGCTCTGGCGCAATCTGGGGCTCGCGCTGCGCCCCGATGGCGGGCGGCTGCGGGAGGGGGAGCGTCAGGAGGTCGAGCGGGCGCTCGACCGCGTCGGGCTGCAGGGGTACGCCGCGCGCAAGCCCGGGGCGCTCTCGGGCGGGCAGCAGAGCCGCGCGGCGCTGGCGCGTGTGCTGCTGCAGGCGCGGCCGATCATCGCGCTCGACGAGCCATTCGCGGCGCTCGGGCCGGCGCTGAAGGAGGAGATGCTGGATCTGGTGCGCAGCGTCGCCGGGGAGCTGGGGGCGCTGGTGCTGATGGTCAGCCACGACCCCGAGGACGCAACGCGCTTCGCCGACGAGGTAGTGCTGGTGGCCGACGGCGTGGCCGCGGCGCCGGTGGCCACGGCGCGGCTGTTCGACGATCCGCCGGAGGCGCTGCGGCGGTATCTCGGGCGCTGAGCGGCGCGCCGGGTCCCGGTTCAACCAACGAAAAAGCCCCGCGCGATGCGCGGGGCTTTGTCTTGTGCGGGAGCCGCGATCAGTGGTGCTTGTGCTTGATCGGGCGCCAGATGCGCTTGTTGGTGAGGTAGAGCAGCACCGAGAGCACGGCGAGGAAGATCACGCCGGCAAAGCCGGCCTGCTTGCGCGCCATCATCTTGGGCTCTGCCGTCCACATCAGGAAGGCCGCCACGTCCTTGGCCTCGTTCTCGAGCGCGTTGGGGTGGTCGTTGGCATACTCGACATCCTCGCCCATCAGCGGCGGGGCCATCGAGATCCAGCCGCCCGGGAAGGCGTGGTTCTCGTAGAAGGTGGTGCCGGCTTCGACCTTCTCTTCGCCGGTGTAGCCGGTGAGGATCGAGGCGATGTACTCGGCGCCGCCCATGCCGTTGAACAGCTGGCTCAGGCCGGTGCCGTAGGGGCCGTGGAAGCCCGCACGTGCCTTCGCCATCAGCGACAGGTCGGGGGCGCCGACGCCGTCATTGGCCGGGAAGTGGTCGGTCGGGATGGCCGGGCG
Source organism: Salipiger bermudensis (assembly GCF_020171625.1). Classification (GTDB taxonomy): domain Bacteria; phylum Pseudomonadota; class Alphaproteobacteria; order Rhodobacterales; family Rhodobacteraceae; genus Salipiger; species Salipiger bermudensis_B. The sequence continues at coordinate 446,510 of NZ_JAIUZY010000004.1, read as the reverse complement.
GAAATCCTCGAGCTCTTCGTCGTAGATCTCAATGTTCTGCTCGGCGTAGGCGCGCACCTCGTCTTCCGAGAAGTGCGGGCCGCCTTCGTCGCTGAGGGTGCGCAGCGGCACGTAGCGCAGGCCGTGGCAGGCCGAGCAGACCTCGGTATAGACCTGCAGGCCGCGCTGTAGCTGGTCCTGATCGAAGGCACCGAACGGGCCTTCGAAGGAGAAGCTGTAATCCTCGACATGGCCCATATCGCCGGCGGCATAGGCGCCGCCGGTGGCCAGGCCAAGGGCCATCGCGGTCGAAAGGGCAAGGTTCTTGAACATGGTCATCTGTCCTTTCTGTCTCACTCGGCCGGGGTCGTGGCGGAGGAGCCGGTTTCCGAGGTCTTGCCGTAATGGGCCTCGAAATCTTCCTCGATGGTCGCGGGGCGCGGCAGCGGCTTCTCGAACACGCCGAGCAGCGGCAGGATCACGAAGAAATAGCCGAACCAGTAGGCCGAGCCGATCAGCGAGAAGCTGGCATAGGGCTCTTCCGCGGGCATGGCCCCGAGCCACATCAGCGCGATGAAGTCGATCACCAGCAGCCAGAACCACCACTTGAACTGCGGGCGGTACTTGCCCGAGCGCACCGAGGAGGTGTCGAGCCAGGGCGCCAGCGCCATGGCGATGATGGCACCGAACATCGCCAGCACGCCGAAGAACTTGGCGTCGACGATACCACCGGTCAGGAAGGATGCGATCTGCACCACCCAGACTTCCGAGGTGAAGGCACGCAGGATGGCGTAGAACGGCAGGAAGTACCATTCCGGCACGATGTGCGCGGGGGTCGAGAGCGGGTTGGCCTCGATGTAGTTGTCGGGGTGGCCGAGGTAGTTCGGCATGAAGCCGACGATGGCCCAGAACACCGCGAGGATCAGCACCAGCGCGAACAGGTCCTTGATGACGTAGTAGGGCCAGAACGGAACCGTGTCCTTCTCGGCCTCGGCCTTGGAGGCGCGACGGACTTCAACACCGGTGGGGTTGTTGTTGCCGGTGGTGTGGAAGGCCCAGATGTGCACCGCCACCAGCGCCGCGATGACGAAGGGCAGCAGGTAGTGCAGCGAGAAGAAGCGGTTCAGCGTGGCGTTGTCGACCGCCGGTCCGCCCAGAAGCCAGGTCTGGATCGGCTCGCCGATGAACGGGATCGCGCCGAACAGGCCGGTGATCACCGTGGCGCCCCAGAACGACATCTGGCCCCAGGGCAGCACGTAGCCCATGAACGCCGTGCCCATCATGCACAGATAGATGAGCATCCCGATGATCCAGGTGACCTCGCGCGGGCTCTTGTAGGAGCCGTAGTAGAGGCCGCGGAAGATGTGCATGTAGACCGCGACGAAGAACAGCGAGGCGCCGTTCATGTGCAGGTAGCGGATCATGAAGCCGCCGTTCACGTCGCGCATGATGTGCTCGATCGAGGCGAAGGCCATGTCGACATGCGGCGTGTAGTGCATGACCAGCACGATGCCGGTGATGATCTGCAGCGCCAGGCAGAAGGTGAGGACGATGCCCCAGATCCACATCCAGTTCAGGTTCTTGGGCGTGGGGATCATGATGGTGTCGTAAAGAAGTCCGACGATCGGCAGGCGCTTGTGCACCCAGCGCTCGGGCCCGGTCTTCGGTTCGTAATGGTCGTGCGGAATACCCGACATCTATGTGCCTCCCTTATCCCAGCAGAATTGTGGTTTCTTCGACGAATTCCGCCGTGGGAACCGGGAGGTTCTGCGGGGCGGGGCCTTTGCGGATGCGTCCGGCGGTGTCGTAGTGCGAGCCGTGGCAGGGGCAGAACCAGCCGCCGACGCCGCCGGCGGTGTATTCCCCGGCATTGCCGAGCGGCACGCAGCCGAGGTGGGTGCAGACACCCATCATCACCAGCCACTCGCCGGTCTCGTCGAGCGCGCGGTTCGCGTCGGTTGCGTCGGAGCCTGCGGGGATGTTGGGGTTGCGTGCCACCGGATCGACCAGTTCGCTCATCTCGACGCCGCGTGCGGCTTCGATCTCGGCCTCGGTGCGGCGGCGGATGAACACCGGCTTGCCGAGATACTGGACGGTCAGCTGGGTGCCCGTTTCGACGCCGGAGACATCGACGCGGATCGAGCTGAGCGCGCGGACGTCGGCGGAGGGGTTCATCTGATTGACCAGCGGCCAGACGGCGGCGCCGGCAGTGACGGCGCCCGCACCGGCGGTGGCATAGTAGAGGAAGTCCCTCCGAGTGCCTTCGTGATCTTCTGCTTGTGTCACGGGGTAATCTCCATTCCTCACGGCCTTTTGCTGGCCATAATAGCTAGATAGCCGCGTCCCGATACGGCTTTTCCGCTCGCGTGTTTAGCGATCTGTCATGTGTCCGTAAAGCAATCATGAACGGACATTGTGCCAAAGTGCGCATCTGTCGCAATTGAAACGCTCCGGCTGCGGGACTATGTCACGCCGAGGCCATGCAAAGCGCGCGGAGCACATCCATGAAAGCACTGATTCTTACAGCGACACTTTCCGTCGCCGCGGTCGCGGCGTCGCAAGCCGCCGCGCAGGATTACGAATTGTCGATCTATTCGGGCTGGCAGACCGCGCCGCACAGCCGCGTCTCGGGCGACTATCCCGGCGGCGGCGACTACGATGCCCTGATCGGCTGGGACGGGAAAAGCTTCGAGATGCCGCCCTATTACGGTCTGCGCGGCACCTGGTGGCGCTCCGAGACCTTTGGCGTCGCGCTCGAATTCACCCATGCCAAGGTCTACGCCCCCGACGACGAGCGCGAGGCGATCGGCTTCGACAGCTTCGAGTTCACCGACGGGCACAACCTGCTTACGGTGAACGCGATGCGGCGCTGGCCGGAGCAGTGGGGCACCGCGACCCCCTATGCCGGCGCGGGCCTCGGCATCGCCTTCCCGCATGTGGATGTCGAGACCACCGGAGGCGACAAGACGTTCGGTTACCAACTGACCGGCCCCGCCGTGCGGCTTCTGGCGGGCGTCAGCTACCCGATCAGCGAGCGCGTTTCGATCTTCGGCGAATACCAGTTCACCTATTCGAGCAACGAGGCCGATCTCGACGGTGGCGGCACGCTCGAGACCGACATCAAGACCAACGCGATCAACGTGGGTCTGGCGCTGACCTTCTGATCCGGCCCTCAGCCGGAAACGCAAAAGCGCCCCTCGGGGCGCTTTTTTCGTTACTGGGGCTGGTCCGAGCCGCGCCGTGGGGCCCTCAGCGCTTGCGAACGAACTCGGTGCGCAGGACGAGGCCCTTGATGGTGTCGTGGCGGCAGTCGATCTCGTCGGGATTGTCGGTGAGGCGGATGGAGCGGATGACCGCGCCCTGCTTCAGCGTCTGGCCCGCGCCCTTCACCTTCAGATCCTTCACCAGCACCACGGAATCGCCGTCTGCCAGCAGGTTGCCCGCGGCATCGCGGACCTCGACCGTGTTGGCCGCCGTGATCTCCGAGGCCGGGCGCCATTCGCCGCTGGCCTCGTCATAGACCCATTCTTCTTCCTGATCGGCCATCGCCTGTCCTTCCCGTCATTTGCCCACGAGGGGCTGTCAGTCGCCCGCGCCGATGCGGGGCTTGCGCGGCAGCATCACGATCACCGCGCCGATATAGCCGATGCAGAACAGCACCAGCGTGATCCACGCATAGCTCACCGCGGCGGCCAGCGCGAAGGCGACGGCCACGAGGACGAACTTGGCGTTCTTGCGCGGAATCCGGGTGGTCTTGAACGACCATGTCGGGATGCGGCTGATCATCAGCAGGCCCATGGCCACCATCCACAGCGCCAGCACGAAGTCGGGCAGGAACGGGCCGGAGCCAAGCGCGAAGCTGAGGAACATCGGCAGCATCACCAGAAGCGCCCCCGCAGGGGAGGGGACGCCGGTGAAATAGGCGTTGTCGTGGCTCTTGTCCTCGGACTTGCGCTGCACGTTGAACCGCGCCAGCCGCACCACCGCGCAGATCGCGAAGACCAACACCGCGAGCCAGCCGAAGCCGCGGCTGTCCTCGAGCGCCCAGGTGTAGAGCAGCAGCACCGGCGCCACGCCGAAATTCAGGAAATCCGCGAGGCTGTCGAGCTCGGCCCCCATGACGCTCTCGGACTTGAGGGCGCGGGCGAGGCGCCCGTCCATGCCGTCGAGCACTGCGGCCAGCAGGATCAGTTGCACCGCGAAGGTGTAGGAACCCTGAAGCCCGAGCTTGATCGCCGTCAGGCCGGCGCAGATCGCCACAACGGTCAGCATGTTGGGCAGAAGCTGGATGATCGTCAGCTTCTCGGTGCCGGGCTCCTTGGGAAGGCCGTCGGGGGCCTCGGCTTCGGCGTGGGGATCGGACGGCGTTTCGGGATCAGTGCTCATCGCCGGCCCCGCTGGTCAGGTCGGCGATCACCGTCTCGCCGGCCACCATGGTCTGTCCGATGCGGACCTGCGGGGCGACGCCCTCGGGCAGGTAGACATCGAGCCGCGAGCCAAAGCGGATCAGGCCGAAGCGCTCGCCACGGTCGATCCAGTCGCCTTCCTTCTTCCACCACATGATGCGCCGCGCCACGAGGCCGGCGATCTGCACCACCGCGATCTCGCGCCCGTCTTCCATGCGCAGGCGCAGGGCGTTGCGCTCGTTGTCCTCGGAGGCCTTGTCGAGCGAGGCGTTGAGGAACTTGCCGGGGCGGTAGGCGAGCTTGATCAGCTCACCGGCGACCGGCGCGCGGTTCACGTGGCAGTTGAACACCGACATGAAGACCGAGACGCGGGTCAGCGGCTCGGGCCCCATGCCAAGCTCGGCTGGCGGCACCGCCGGCTCGATCAGCGAGACCACGCCATCGGCGGGGCTGATGACGAGGCCGGGGCGGACGGGGGTGATGCGGTCGGGGTCGCGGAAGAAGTAGTAGCACCAGACCGTGAGACCGACGCCGATCCAGCCAAGCGGCTCCCAGATCAGGAACAGGATCAGGGTGATCGCGGCAAAGATCGCGACGAACTTGCGCCCCTCGGGGTGCATGGGCTTGATGAAGGTGTCGCGCATCCGCATGGCTGGGATCCTCCCGCGTGTCTTGGAAACTGCCGTGGCTTACGGAGCATCGCCGCCCGTTGCAAGCCCGCGCAGCATCACGTTTCCGGTTCCGTGGCGACCATCGAGGGCCGTGCGGCAAAGCCCGCATACCATTCCGCCAGCGCGTCGCGGCCGGTGCGCCACTTGCGCGCATCATGGCGGAAATCGAGATAGCTCAGCGCGCAGGCCATGCCGATATGCCCGATGTCGAGGCGCCCGTGCAGGTGGCTCATCCAGCGCGTGCTGACCGCGTCGAGCGCGCGCGAGACCTTGGCCCATTGCCCCTCGATCCACTCCATCGAGACCTTGTCGGTCGGGCGGAAGCGCTCTTCGTAGACGATGAGCACGGCGGCATCCATGATGCCGTCGGCGGTGGCCTCGAGCGTCAGCGTGTCGAACTGGCGGATTTCGGGATACAGCCCGGCCTGCGCGCGATGATCGAGAAAGCGGCAGATGACCCGGCTGTCATAGAGGGTCGGGCCGTCATCGCGGATCAGCGCCGGGATCTTGCCCACCGGGTTGGCGGCAATCAGGTTGGCATCGGGGGACAGCGGCGAGGCGGTGACCTGTACCTGCTCGACCGCGTCGTACTGGTCGGTTTCGTGCAGGGTGACGAGCACCTTGCGGACAAAGGGGGACGGGCCGGCTTTCAGCAGCTTCATGGCTCTGCTCCTTGATGGTCCCCGAGCGGCACTCGGGGAGTGTTTCGTCGCGAAACCTAGGCAGCGCCGGGTATAGGAGCAAATCTTTTCGCAAAGATGTGCTGGGCGAGGATGCGGTCGGGCGGCGGTCAGCCGGCCTTGGGGTGGGTCGCGGCGTAGACCTTCATCAGGTGCACCTCGTCGACCGACGTATAGGCCTGCGTGGTCGACAGCGAGGCGTGGCCGAGCAGCTCCTGGATCGCGCGCAGGTCGCCGCCGGCGGCGAGCAGGTGGGTGGCGAAGCTGTGGCGCATGGCGTGCGGCGTGGCGGTGGCCGGCAGGCCAAGCTGCAGCCGGGCCGCCTCGGTCACCTTCTGGATCAGCCGCGGGTTCAGCGCGCCGCCGCGCTTGCCGCGGAACACCGGCGCGTCGGGTTCGGGATCATAGGGGCAGAGCCGGAGATAGGTGTCGAGGGCGCGGCGCGCCACCGGCAGCACCGGCACGATGCGCTCCTTGCCGCCCTTGCCGACGATGCGCAGGCTCTCGCCCAGCGGCAGGTCGAGCCCTCGAAGCCCCAGCGCCTCGGAGATCCGCAGCCCGCAGCCATAGAGAAGCGTCACCACCGCCGCGTCGCGGGCGCCGATCCAGCTGTCGGCGGCCTGCATCTCGACGGTGTCGATCATCGCCTTGGCGGCGTCCTCGGCCAGCGGGCGGGGCAGCTTCTTCTGGAACTTGGGGGCGCGCGCCATCATCACCGCGGTTGGCTCGAAGCCCTCACGCTCGGCCAGCCAGCGGTAGAAGCTCTTCACCGCCGAGAGCTTGCGCGCCATGCTGCGCGAGCCCACACCCTGACCGCGCAGGTGGGCGAGAAAGGCACGCATGTCGGGCGTGGTGACGCGGGCCAGCGGCGCCAGCCCCTGCGGCTCGGCGTGATGCGCCGTCAGGAAGACGATGAACTCGAGCACGTCGGCGCGGTAGGCGGTGATGGTGTTCTCGGAGTTCCCCCGGAGCGCGCGCGCCGCCGTCAGCCAGCCTTCGAGCGCATCGCGCGCCGCGGGAGAGATCTCGAGTGTCACGCCAGATAGCGCCGCATGGCGCGTTCGAACACCCCGGCGAAGAAGGCCAGCAGGTCGGTGCCCTGCTGCGGGGTGAAGAGTTGCGGATCCTCGGAGCCCATGACCAGCAGGCCGGGCAGGCGTCCGGCGCCCAGATCGAGCCGCAGGCAGGCCTCCGAGCGCATCCACGAGGCGCTCTCGCCATAGATCGCCGGGTCGCCCTCGCTCATCTGGCGCAGGGTGACCTGCCGCTTCGGCGCGTGGTTGCGGCCATCGGCGAGGAAGGTGTCGATGAAGCCGGGTTCGGCCACCGAGAGCACGTCTCCCAGCCGGCGGATCGCCGGGTCGCTGTCGTTCTGCACCGACTCGAGCACCAGCTTGACGCCGTCGACGCGCAGGATGTCGGCCACCTCGCCGCCGAGATCGCGCAGGAACGGCTCGAACTCGAGCGGATCGAGCATCCGCAGGATGGCGCGGTGAATCTGGTTGGTGCCGGCGAGGTTCTCATAGGCCGCCGCGATGACGCTGCGATGGGTGTCCTCGAGCCGGTCCAGCCGGGCCTCGAGACGGTCCATCGCGATGCCGCGCAGGTCGACGATGTTGCCGCCCATCGCGCGCTCGTTGGCGGCGATCAGCGCCTGCATCAGGTCGCGATCGTCGAGGATCATGTCGGGGCGCGAGATGAGTTCCTCGCGCAGCGACTCGTCGATGGTCTGGGACTGTGTGCTCATGCCCGCCTCTGTGTTGTTTGCCCGCAACCTAGCAAAGCGATGCGCGGATTGCGCGCCATTTTTCGCCGCGCCCGCGCGGTTTCGCGCGCCTGTTGCGCATCGGTCGGACACGCCCTTCCTGTGCAGGGGGGCGGCGTGGCGGAAAGTTTTGGCGGGCGGAGGCTTCCGTGCCAAGGTGGGGCAGGAACGGAGGAGAGCCATGCAAAACACGACCGGGCCGAATGAGACTGGGCCGAACATCACCAGTCCCAGCCCCTGCCAGACCGTCATCACCACGTTTGAGACCTCGCCCGGCACCTGTCAGGACCTGCTCGATGCGCTGCAGGAGGCCTATGCGGGCTTCATCTCGAAACAACCCGGCTTCATTGCGGCGGGCCTGCACGTCAATGACGCGCAGACCCGCATTGCCAATTACTCGCAGTGGGAAAGACGAGAGGACTTTCTGGCCATGCTGCGCAGCGACGAGATGCGGGCGCACAACCGGCGCTTCAACGAGCTGTGCCGAAGCTTCGAGCCGGTGCTTTATGATGTGGCGGCGACCTACGACTGAGCCACGTCGAGTTCCCGGTCAGGCGGCCCGTGAGCAGGCCGCCAGCGGGCGGGCGCCCCTGCGGCGCTCGGTCACTTCGAGCCGGTATCCAGAGCCGCGCACCGTCTCGATCTTCAGCGCATGGCCGACGCTTTGCAGATGGGCGCGCAGGTTGCACATGTAGACATCGAACACCCGCGGCGCCGGCTCGTCCTCGAAGCCGTAGACATGGCTCAGCAGCGCCTCGCGTGCCGCCAGCCGCCCGGAGCGCAGCACGAGGAACTCGAGGATCTCGTAGAGCTTGGGCGAGAGCGACAGGGTGACCTCGCCGAGATGCGCGCGCCGCTGCTCGAGATCGAGCAGCAGCGGCCCGCGCTCGATCACCGGCTGGGCAACGCCATGGGCGCGACGCGCGACGGCGGAGAGCTGCGCCAGTGCCTCGGGCAGGGGGGCGGTGTCCTCGATCACCGTGTCGGCGCCGACCATCAGCCACTGCGCGATGCGCTCGGGGGCCGGGGCCGACGCGACCACGCAGATCGGGATGCCGGGCCTCTGGGCGCGCAGGTCGGCAAGACTGACGGCGCGGCCAAGCTGGGCGGAATCGATCACCAGCAGGTCGTGCTGCCCCATGCCATGGAAATCGGCGAGCTCTTCGCCATCCTCGCAGCGTGTCCGCAGCACCCCGCTGTCGGCCACGGCCTTGGACAGGGTGACCATTTTCCAGTTCGTTTCACCAATCAGGTAGCGCATGTGGGACTCTCCTCGCTCGGGCTCGTTCGAAATCGACGTTCGGGATGGGTCGGCGCGGCGGGACAAGGCGGCTGCGCTGCGGGGCATCGCGGGCTGCGACGCGGGATCCGGTGTTTGGCGGATCTGGCGCGGCGGCTCGGTCGATGTGGCGCGTTCTGCGGCCTGCGGGACAGACGCTACGGTCCGATTGCGACCGAATTGTGATCGGAACCCGGCCCGGGGCGGGTGATATGGATCAAGGCATAGCCCGTTCGGACAGGGCAAGCTTGCGGCACAACCTTTGAAGGAGGCCGCGCATGTATCGCAATATTCTCGTCCCCATCGCCTTCGACAGTGACGCCAAGGCAGAGGCGGCGATCGCCGTCGCCCGACAGCTCGCAGGGACGGAGACCACAATCACCCTGCTGCACGTCATGGAGCATGTTCCGGGCTACGCGATCAGCTACATGCCGCCCGATTACCTCGCGCAGTCGCGCGCCGCGGTGCAGTCCGAGCTCGACGCGATGGCCGCCAAGCTGGGCCATGCCTCGGGGGTCGTGGTCGAGGGGCATTCCGGCCGCACCATCCTCGATTACGCCGAGGAGACCGGGTCGGACCTGATCGTCATCGCATCGCACCGCCCGGGCATGGGCGACATGCTCGTCGGCTCGACCGCGACGCAGGTGGTGCGCCACGCCAAGTGCGCGGTTCACGTGCTGCGCTGAGACCAATCGGCCGCGCGCTTACCGCGCGGCCAGTCGCGCGCGCTTGCTGGCGAAGACCTCCTGCCGCGGCAACCACGGATAGGCGTCGTCCTCGGTGACCTTGCCCCAGTAGAGCCGGCCGCCATTGCGCCACGGATCGAGCACGACGCCGTCATACATGCTGTCGCCCGGCGCGGTGATCACGACGGTGCTGTGCTCGATGCGGATGGCGCTTTGCGAGTTGGCGATGGCGCGCTGCAGCTCGAGCGTCTCGAAGCCTTCCTGCGCCAGCCGCGCCTGCAGGTCGTCGGCCCACTGGTAGCACAGGCCGCGGGGCTTGAGGCCCTGATTGACCTTGATGTTGTGGATGATCGGCGGATCCTCGACCTGATACTCCACCGCGAGCCGCAGGGGATATTCATAGGCGATGGCCGCCGCCCGCGCCGCCTCGGCGGCGTCGATGTTTGGCCCCAGCGCGTGGATTTCGTCGGCAAGGGCAGCGATCTCGCTCTGGGTCGGGCGTGGCAGGTCCTCAGGGCGCGGTGTCGCACAGGCGGCAAGAAAGAGCGCGAGGCTCAGGAAGAGGAAGGCGGTCAGTCGTCTGGGGAGGGGCAATGTCGGGCCGGATCGTTGCTTTCGGTCGGGGCAGAGTGTCTGCAAAGCGGCGGGGGATGGCAAGCCGCGCCGTGACCGCGATGACGCCGCCGTGACCGCGTTGCATCGGCGGGGCCTCACGGGCACGCGATTGCGCGCGCGGCCCCGCTGCGCTAAGCCGGACCGACCTGACGCGACGACCGGAGCCTTGTTGATGTTTCGCCTGATCCCCGCCCTCGGCCTTGTTCTCGGCCTTGCCGCCTGTGCCAATGGCCAGTCCCAGCTCAAGAAGCCGCTGGTGCCGGTCGGGGATTTCAAGCTTGGTCACGCGGCGGTGGTGGCCCCGAACCTCGTCGAGGGGCCGGTGTCACGCAATGCCACGGAAGAAGAGTGGATCGCCTCGGTCGACGCCGCCGTCGAAGAGCGTTTCCGCCGCTATGAGGGCGACAAGTTCTACCACATGGGCATCAGCGTCGAGGGCTTCGTTCTGGCCCAGCCTGGCGTGCCGCTGGTGTTCAGCCCGAAATCGGCGCTGATCCTGCGGGTCACCGTGTGGGACGACGCCACCCAGACCAAGCTCAACGCCGAGCCCGAGCAGTTCACCGTGCTCGAGAGCTTCACCGCCGAGACCGTGGTGGGCTCGGGCGTGACGCAGACCAAGGCGCAGCAGATGCGCAACCTCTCGGCCAATGCGGCGCTGCAGATCGAGAAGTGGATGCGGCGGATGCAGGCGGAGGAGGGCTGGTTCGGCGGCCCGGACGCCACTCCGCAGGCCGCTCCCGAGGCCGCCGACGCGCCCAAGCCACCGGCAGGGGAAAAGCCCGGCACGGCTGCTGCTGCACCGCGCAAGGCTGCATCCTGAGGACCTGACGAGCAGGGCGCAGAGGGGCCTCATCGCGGGGTTTCTCGGGGTACGCGATCACGATGGCTTGTGCGCACCGCGCCTCTGGCCGTGTCCCGCAAGGCGCGTGCGGGCGGGGGCCTGCCAGTCCGTGCATGAACGGCTTGATTTTCCTTCTGCAAGTCAATAAACGGCCCGCGATGCGAAACCGGGTCATTTGGGGCCCCTGGAAAAGGCGAGGCGTCTTAGAAAGATGGCAAAGGAAAAGTTTGAGCGCGGCAAACCGCACTGCAACATCGGCACGATCGGTCACGTTGACCACGGTAAGACGACGCTGACGGCGGCGATCACCAAGTACTTCGGTGACTTCCGTGCCTACGATCAGATCGACGGCGCACCGGAAGAAAAAGCCCGCGGCATCACGATCTCGACCGCGCACGTGGAGTACGAGACCGAGGCGCGCCACTACGCGCACGTCGACTGCCCCGGCCACGCCGACTACGTGAAGAACATGATCACCGGTGCCGCCCAGATGGACGGCGCGATCCTGGTTGTGAACGCAGCTGACGGCCCGATGCCGCAGACCCGCGAGCACATCCTCCTGGGCCGCCAGGTGGGCATCCCCGCCATGGTCGTGTTCCTGAACAAGGTCGACCAGGTGGACGACGAGGAGCTCCTCGAGCTCGTCGAGATGGAAGTCCGCGAGCTGCTCTCCGAGTACGACTTTCCGGGCGACGACATTCCGATCATCGCGGGCTCCGCGCTTGCGGCGATGGAAGGCCGTGATCCGGAAATCGGCGAAGAGAAGATCAAGGAACTGATGGCTGCCGTGGACGAGTACATCCCGCAGCCCGAGCGCGCTGTCGACCAGCCGTTCCTGATGCCGATCGAAGACGTGTTCTCGATCTCGGGCCGCGGCACGGTTGTGACCGGCCGTGTCGAGCGTGGCGTTGTGAACGTCGGCGACGAACTGGAAATCGTCGGCATTCGCGACACCAAGAAGACCACCTGCACCGGTGTCGAGATGTTCCGCAAGCTGCTCGACCGCGGTGAAGCCGGCGATAACATCGGCGCCCTGCTGCGCGGCATCGACCGTGAAGGCGTCGAGCGTGGCCAGGTTCTCTGCAAGCCGGGTTCCGTGAAGCCGCACACCAAGTTCGAAGCCGAGGTCTACATCCTGACCAAGGAAGAAGGCGGCCGTCACACGCCGTTCTTCGCGAACTACCGTCCGCAGTTCTACTTCCGGACCACCGACGTGACCGGCACCGTGACCCTCCCCGAGGGCACCGAGATGGTCATGCCCGGCGACAACCTGAAGTTCGCGGTTGAGCTGATCGCCCCGATCGCCATGGAAGACGGCCTCCGCTTCGCCATCCGCGAAGGCGGCCGTACCGTCGGCTCCGGCGTCGTCTCCAAGATCATCGAGTGATCCCCGGACCGGTCGTGCCGCCCTGCGGCGCGACCTCCCGGAACGATTAAAGGGGCGCCCCTCGGGGCGCCCCTTTTTCATGTCTTGGCCTGTGCCGGGGCGCCGCGCGGTGCGGCGCGCCCGGACGGGTCCGCTTACTGGTAGTTGGCGACCGCGGCTTCGACGGTGGCTTTCTTGTTGGCGGCGCTGGTTTCGTCCTGCACCAGCTGGTACACGGCGACGGCCTGCGTGTTGGTCAGCGCTTCGACATTGGCGTTGGGCGCAATGTGCTGCAGCGCGGCGCGGGCGTTGTCGCCGGTGTTGTACGCCTGGGCCGATGCGGCGCCGGACAGGGCGGCAACGGTGGTGGTGGCGGCGGCGGTGAGGGTGATGAAGCGTTTCATGTCATGTTCCTTTTGTTCTCTGGTGCACATCTTAGCGTTGGATCGTTTGATCCGTGCTTCGGATGAGAGGGATATCGGCCTTCACCGGGGGAGTTACAAATCACGCAACGCCTCACGTGACCTCGCGATTTCGTGCCCTTGAACGTGATCAACGCAGTGCCAATGCCCTCGCAGTGCCGCTGAGACATCAACGTTTTATGACAGTTTGCTTCGGTGGGGCGTCACGCTCGGCAGGAGTGTCGCGTGAGCGATGCGCTGAAATGCGCTGGCGGCGTGTGATGCAATACCCAGTGTGAATATGTGCACATAGGCGGATTCAGAGGTGAAGCGTGCAATGTCGTCTTGCCGGCAGCCTGCGAGAGGCTAATTTTCCTGCCATGAACGAGCTTGTCCCCCGCACCGATGATGTCATCCAGTCCGCCTTCGTGCTGGCTGGCGCACGCCACAGTCAGAACCTCACGGCGGCCGAGGTGTCGGAAGTCCTGCGCAGCGACGAGCTTGGTTGGGTCCATCTGCGCGCCCAGCATCCTGACACCCCGTCCTGGATCGTCGAGAACCTGTCCTATCTCGACCCCACCATCATCGACGCGCTGGTGGCCGAGGAGACGCGTCCGAGGGTGACCCGCGTCGGCGACGGGATGATCGTCATCCTGCGCGGCATCAACACCATCGAGGGGCAGGAGCCCGAGGACATGGTGTCTGTGCGGATGTGGATCGACCCCTACCGCATCGTGAGCCTCGCCCGCCGCAAGGTCCGTGCGATCGAGGAAATCGCGACGGAGCTGGAGCATGGGCGCGGCCCCTGCGACTGCGCCGAGTTCCTCGTGAGCTTGGTCGAGCGGCTGACCCAGCGGATCGAGCGGCATTGGAACAGCATCGACGATCTGGCCGATGATCTCGAGGAGTCGGTGCTCGACGAGGCCGGGCCGGAGGTGCGCGCCACCCTGGTGGAACTGCGTCGGGAGGCCATCATCCTGCGCCGCTACCTGCAGCCGCAGCGCGACGCGCTGCGCGCGCTGCAGATCGGCCAGCCCGCATGGCTCGAGGCCGACGATCAGCGCCACCTGGCGGAAGAGCTCGACGCTCTGGAGCGGGTGGTGGAAGACGCCGACGCGATGCGCGAGCGCATGGCGCTGGTGCGCGACGAGCTGAACGGTCAGGCGTCGGAGCGGTTGAACCGGAACATGTACCTTCTGTCGATTCTCTCGGCAGTGTTCCTGCCGCTTGGATTCCTCACCGGGTTGTTCGGAATCAACGTGGCGGGGTTGCCCGGAACCAACGAGCCGATGGCGTTCTGGATCTTCAGTGGGGCGCTTGTGATCGTGGCCGGTCTGCAACTTGCGGTGCTTCGCAGGATGCGGTGGATCTGAAGTGTTTTTCCCGCTTGCAAAGCCGCAGAGCCTCTCGTAAACGGGGCACCGGCCTTAGGGGTATAGCTCAGCTGGTAGAGCGACGGTCTCCAAAACCGTAGGTCGCGGGTTCGAACCCTGCTGCCCCTGCCACTTCCCGACATTCTAGATCTTTGCCGAATGCGCGCAGCGTAATCGTGTGCTGTGATCGTGCCGGTCCCGTCTCCGCTGGTTGCAAAGCGGGCGACTCAGATCCGCGATCCGAGGTGCGATTATCGGTGGTTGTTCCGGTGTGAGGCGCACGGGTTCGCCGTAGCTCGCGGAGCGCTGCCGTGGGCATCCTCCGGTCACCGCCTCACCCGAATCCGTCAGGCGCCGCGTGACCGACCGCGCACGAAAAAGGGCCGCGCAAGCTGCGCGGCCCTCTTCTGTCGATGCAATCGAATTACAGAGCGTCTTCGATCTTGGTGCGCATCTCGGCGTCGTCGTCGGAACCGTAGATCGCGGCGCGAACCTGATTGACCTGCTCGGTGGTCAGCACGGTGAGATCAGCCTCGGGCACGACTTCCTGCACGGCCTGAAGCTCAGCCGGGGTCAGGTTCGGAGCGGCCGATTCCATGTCCTTCAGGAGCTGCACGCGCACGCTCTCGGGGTCGTCGTTGCGGTTCACGAGGGCGACGACGTTCTGCTTCTCTTCCTCGGTCATTTCGGCGAGGCGCCATGCCGGAACGTAGGCGGTCAGGTCCATCTCGGTGACGTCGGCGGTGTCGTCGCTCGGGTTGTCCATCATCGCGACGGCTTCGATGTCATCGCGCTTTTTCTGGTCCGATTCACCGCTGTTGGCGATAGCGAACATCTCTGCGACCTGATCATCGGAGAGGGTCGCAAAGTTGGCGTCCGGGTAGTAGGTGGTGATGGCTGCCTGCTCGGCCTCGGACGCGGCGAACGCGGAGGTGGCCATGGTGGCTGCGAGGGCGGTGGCGGTAAGAAGACGTTTCATGATACGATCCTTTCGGGTCTTGAGACTTGCTAAACTCTTGGGGTGCAGAGCGTGGTGCCCTGCGATTGTGGCTGGTCAACCTCTGCCGAGACGGATTGGTTCCTGACCCCCGCTGACCCAAAAAATAATATCCCGATCCTCTGGCGGGGCGCGAAGCCAGCCAACGCGCGCGCGAACGCGCGGGCGGCTGCTTGGTTGCGTCAGTATCTGGGTGATATTTTCAGCTTTTCGTGAGGCCGCGGTGGCACTCCGTGATCGTCCGCGAGCCTTCGGTGAGCTGGAGGCCAGCCGGCCCAGCCCTTGCCAGCAGGCGCCGAGCCTCGTATATGCGCGAAAACCGCACGCAAACGGAAAGCTTCCCTCGATGGCCAACCCCATTCAGTTCATTCAGCAGACCCGGGCCGAGGTCGCCAAGATCGTCTGGCCGACCCGCCGCGAGGTGCTGCTCACCACCGTCACCGTCTTCATCATGGCGGCGCTGACCGCGAGCTTCTTCGCGCTCGTCGACATCCTGATCCGCAGCGGGCTGCAGGGCCTTCTGTCGTTCTTCGGCTGAGACCGGGGCGAAACCGACCGCCGGGCCTTGAATTCGGCCGGGCAGGGCGGTAGGGGACGGGACACTTTCCTCAGGCGGGCGTGCAGCGATTCGAGTTGCACGCCGGTTTTTGTTTGGGGCGAGGCCGTTCCGGGGCGCAAACGCTCCGAGCAAGACACGGTCGCGTGGACGCGAAGGACTGCCGGCAGAGATGACCGGCGCAAGGTTGGAAGAGGGGCCCTATGGCGAAGCGGTGGTATTCGGTCAGTGTTCTGTCGAACTTCGAGAAGAAGATCGCGGAGCAGATCCGTCAGTCTGTCGAAGAGCAGGGGCTCGAGGACCAGATCGACGAGGTCCTCGTTCCGACCGAGGAAGTCATCGAGGTGCGTCGCGGCAAGAAGGTGACCACCGAGCGGCGCTTCATGCCCGGCTACGTGCTGGTGCACATGGAGATGTCGGACCAGGGCTATCACCTGGTGAACTCGATCAACCGCGTCACCGGCTTCCTTGGTCCGCAGGGCCGCCCGATGCCGATGCGCGATGCCGAGGTCGAGGCGATCCTGGGCCGCGTTCAGGAAAGCGACGAGGCGCCGCGCACGCTCATCCATTTCGAGGTGGGCGAGAAGGTCAAGGTCAACGACGGCCCGTTCGAGGGCTTCGATGGCATGATCGAGAGCGTCGACGACGACAACCAGCGCCTGCGCGTCGCGGTGTCGATCTTCGGCCGGGAAACCCCGGTCGAGCTGGAATTCACTCAGGTCTCCAAGCAGGGCTGAGGGTTGCCGGCGGGTCCGCCCGCCGCACGCGGCAGAGATGCCGTTTCACCGTGGAAGGCGAGGTCATCGCGATGACCGGACCAGACCACGCAACGCAAAAGCCCCGAGGACGCGTTCGAGGGGTGTTGTAAAGGAGAAAGACAATGGCCAAGAAGCTTGCCGGCGTCATGAAGCTGCAGATCCCTGCAGGCAAAGCGAACCCGTCGCCGCCCGTGGGCCCCGCCCTCGGTCAGCGTGGCATCAACATCATGGAATTCTGCAAGGCGTTCAACGCCAAGACGCAGGAAATGGAGCCCGGCGCGCCGTGCCCGACCGTGATCACCTACTATCAGGACAAGTCCTTCACCATGGACATCAAGACGCCGCCCGCGTCTTACTACCTGAAGAAGGCGGCTGGCCTGAAGCCGGTCGGCAAGCGGAACCGTCCGCGTGGTGCCGAGAATCCGGGCCGCGAGACCGTTGCGACCGTCACCACCAAGCAGGTGCGCGAGATCGCCGAGGCCAAGATGAAGGACCTCAGCGCGAACGACGTCGAAGCGGCAATGCAGATCATCCTTGGCTCCGCCAAGTCCATGGGCATCGAGGTGAAGTAAGATGGCAAAGCTCGGAAAACGCACCCGCTCCGCCCGTGAGGCCTTTGCAGGCAAGGAAGACGTGACCGTCGAAGAGGCCGTCTCCCTGATCAAGTCCGCTGCCAGCGCGAAGTTCGACGAGACCGTCGAGATCGCGATGAACCTCGGCGTCGACACCCGTCACGCAGACCAGATGGTCCGTGGCGTGATCGGCCTGCCGAACGGCACCGGCAAGACCATGCGCGTCGCCGTGTTCGCTCGCGGCCCCAAGGCTGAAGAAGCCCAAGCCGCCGGTGCAGACATCGTTGGCGCCGAAGACCTGATGGAAACCATCCAGGGCGGCACCATCGAGTTCGATCGCTGCATCGCGACCCCGGACATGATGCCGATCGTCGGCCGTCTCGGCAAGATCCTCGGCCCGCGCAACCTGATGCCGAATCCCAAGGTCGGCACCGTGACCATGGATGTCGCCCAGGCCGTCAAGGACGCCAAGGGCGGTCAGGTCCAGTTCCGCGCTGAAAAGGGCGGTGTGGTCCACGCCGGCGTCGGCAAAGCCTCCTTCGACGAGGCCAAGCTGGTCGAGAACATCCGTGCCTTCGTGAGCGCGGTTGCCAAGGCCAAGCCGACCGGCGCCAAGGGCACCTACATGAAGAAGATCTCGCTCAGCTCCACCATGGGCCCGGGCGTCACCGTCGACGTGGCGAACGCCGCCAGCGCCGAGTGATCTTCGGATTGATCTGATCGGAAAGGGCGGGCCTTCGGGTCCGCCCTTTTTCGTTTGCGGCGGCGCTTGCGCGCCCCGTGCGCCGATTGGTGGCGCTAGCCCCGTGCCATCGCGAGAAGGTGCTGGGTTCGGCGGGCCAGCCAGAACGACACCGGCCCCACGGCCATCGACAGAACGAAGGCGATCGGCCACGCGGTCGCAAAGCGGGACAGCCAGATACCGACCCAGCCGGGAGCCAGTGCCGTCGGGATCGCAGTGAAAATCCCGGACATCAGGAAGGCCATCAGGCAGGAGATGAACACCTGCGCGAGGATGACGGTGGCTTTCGTAGGGGGTGTTTGGTCGATAACGGTCATGCGTGCTCTCTGCGTCTGTAGGGCAGGGGGCGGGAGACCGTTGGCAACAGCGCTCGCGCACCCCACCGAAATGGGTGTGCGCCGCGGGTTCGAAACTCGACGAACTCTCGCTGCGATGCGAGGGCCGGGATAACCGAACCGGCCTGGCGTTTTTCGGCCTTAGCCGCCTAAAGTCGCGACTAAGCAGCGTTCAGCACGGAGCCGACCTCGGCGTCACGCGAGCGTGACGGAACCTTTTTCGCCGTGCCCCTTGGCAGGGTCGGGCAAAACCGGTATTCAGCCGCTGTTGAGGGCATCCGCGCGATTCGTGGACGCCCTCGATTTCGTCCGAGACGGTGGGTTGGAGGCATCCTATAAATCCTGCCTGAGACGGGAAGAGACATACGAACCGGATCTTCGAGTGTTCCGGCGACGCGATGCACGACCCGAATCGGACCTTCTTGGCCAGGGAAACCTGGCTTGAACGAGCCGGAGGGGTCTCCCCTCCATCAACTGGAGTGAAACTGTGGATAGAGCCCAGAAAGAGAAAGTGGTCGACGAACTCGGCCAGATCTTCGAAAGCTCTGGCGTCGTGGTGGTATCCCGCTACGAGGGTCTCACGGTTGCCGAGATGACGGATCTTCGGGCGCGCGCAAGCGCGGCTGAAACGCAGGTCCGCGTCGCCAAGAACAGGCTCGCCAAGATCGCCCTCCAGGGCAAGGAATGCGAGAGCATCTCCTCCTTCCTGGAAGGCATGACCGTTCTCACCTATTCCGAAGATCCCGTGGCGGCAGCCAAGGTGATCGAGGACTTCGCCAAGGACAACAAGAAGCTTGAGATTCTTGGCGGTGCGATGGGTGGTACGGCTCTGGACCGGGCC
Organism: Salipiger bermudensis; assembly: GCF_020171625.1. Classification (GTDB taxonomy): domain Bacteria; phylum Pseudomonadota; class Alphaproteobacteria; order Rhodobacterales; family Rhodobacteraceae; genus Salipiger; species Salipiger bermudensis_B. Next base: position 427,647 of record NZ_JAIUZY010000004.1, on the reverse strand, counting down.
GGTGTTGAGGCCGTGTCGAAAATGCCGTCGCGCGATGAGCTTATTGCTTCCATCGTCGGCTGTATCGGCGCACCCGCTTCGAACATCGCCGGCGCCATTGGCGCACCTGCTTCGAACATCGCTTCGATCCTTTCCTCCATCGAGGAAAAGGCCGAGGCGGCGTAACGCGCAGTCAAAGGACACTCGTGGGGTTGCAGACCCGCACGTTGGAACACATCTAAAGATACGGAAAAGGCAAAATGGCTGATCTTAAAGCACTTGCAGAGCAAATCGTCGGTCTGACCCTGCTCGAAGCACAAGAACTGAAAACCATCCTCAAAGACGAGTACGGCATCGAGCCCGCAGCTGGCGGCGCTGTCATGATGGCTGGTCCGGCTGCCGGCGGCGAAGCTGCTGCAGAAGAGGAAAAGACCGAGTTCGACGTGATCCTCAAGTCGGCTGGCGACAAGAAGATCAACGTGATCAAGGAAGTCCGCGGCATCACCGGTCTCGGCCTGAAAGAAGCCAAAGAGCTGGTGGAAGCCGGCGGCAAGGCTGTCAAAGAAGGCGTTTCCAAGGACGAAGCCGAGGAAATCAAGAAGAAGCTCGAAGAAGCAGGCGCCGAAATCGAGCTCAAGTAATCACGCATGGTGCGCTCGCACTTCATGTGATTATGACTTCAGGCTGGGTCCGGGGTTTCCCGGGCCCAGCCGAACCCGTCTCAGAGAGGCCCCTTGCCGGCGTGCGGGGGAGGGGCTTTTCTCAGACGAGTTCACCGATCGGGAGGCCCTTGGTGGGACAGGGGCCAGGAATGGATCAGAACCGTCGTCTCGGATGGACGTGCCGCTGGTGCCCGACAGCGCGCGCGACCGGTGAGAAGCTGAAAAGGTGACAAACCTCATGGCGCAAAGTTTCCTTGGCCAGAAACGTCTTCGCAAATATTTTGGTAAGATTCGTGAGGTTCTGGAGATGCCGAACCTCATCGAGGTTCAGAAAAGCTCCTACGAACTCTTTCTAAAGTCCGGTGATCAACCCCAGCCGACCGACGGCGAGGGGATCAAAGGCGTGTTCCAGTCGGTCTTCCCGATCAAGGACTTCAACGAGACCGCGGTTCTCGAGTTCGTCAGCTACGAGCTGGAGAAGCCGAAATACGACGTCGAGGAGTGCATGCAGCGCGACATGACCTACAGCGCCCCGCTGAAGGTCACCCTGCGCCTGATCGTGTTCGATATCGACGAAGACACCGGCGCCAAGTCGGTGAAGGACATCAAGGAACAGGACGTGTTCATGGGCGACATGCCGCTCATGACGCCGAACGGCACGTTCATCGTGAACGGCACCGAGCGCGTGATCGTGTCTCAGATGCACCGTTCGCCGGGCGTGTTCTTCGACCATGACAAGGGCAAGACGCACAGCTCGGGCAAGCTGCTCTTCGCCTGCCGCATCATCCCCTACCGCGGCTCGTGGCTCGATTTCGAATTCGACGCCAAGGACATCGTGTTCGCGCGCATCGACCGCCGCCGCAAGCTGCCGGTCACGACCCTGCTCTACGCCCTCGGGCTGGATCAGGAAGCGATCATGGACGCTTACTACAAGACCGTCACCTACAACCTGCGCCGCGGCGAAGGCTGGGTGACCAAGTTCTTCCCCGAGCGTGTGCGCGGCACCCGCCCGACCTATGACCTCGTGGATGCCGACAGTGGCGAGATCATCGCCGAGGCGACCAAGAAGGTTACCCCGCGCGCGGTGAAGAAACTGATCGACGAAGGCAACGTGCAGAACCTGCTGCTGCCGTTCGACCAGATCGTCGGCAAGTACGTCTCCAAGGACATCATCAACGAGGAAACCGGCGCGATCTACGTCGAGGCCGGCGACGAGCTGACCTGGACCGTCGACAAGGACGGCGACGTGACCGGCGGCACCCTCAAGGAGCTGATGGACGCGGGCATCACCGAGATCCCGGTTCTCGACATCGACAACGTCACCGTGGGTCCGTACATGCGGAACACCATGGCGCAGGACAAGAACATGGACCGCAACAGCGCGCTCATGGACATCTACCGCGTCATGCGCCCGGGCGAGCCGCCCACCGTCGAGGCCGCCTCGGCCCTGTTCGACACCCTGTTCTTCGACAGCGAGCGCTACGACCTCTCGGCCGTGGGCCGCGTGAAGATGAACATGCGTCTGGCGCTCGAGAAGCCCGACACCCAGCGCACGCTGGACCGCGACGACATCGTCAAGTGCATCAAGGCGCTGGTCGAGCTGCGTGACGGCAAGGGCGAGGTCGACGACATCGACCACCTCGGCAACCGCCGTGTCCGCTCCGTCGGCGAACTGATGGAGAACCAGTACCGCGTCGGTCTGCTGCGCATGGAGCGCGCCATCAAGGAGCGCATGTCGTCGGTCGAGATCGACACCGTCATGCCGCAGGACCTGATCAACGCCAAGCCGGCCGCGGCCGCGGTGCGCGAGTTCTTCGGTTCGTCGCAGCTGTCGCAGTTCATGGACCAGACCAACCCGCTCTCCGAAGTGACGCACAAGCGTCGTCTCTCGGCGCTCGGGCCGGGCGGTCTGACCCGCGAGCGTGCCGGCTTCGAGGTGCGCGACGTGCACCCGACCCACTATGGCCGGATGTGCCCGATCGAGACGCCGGAAGGCCCGAACATCGGTCTGATCAACTCGCTGGCCACCTTCGCCCGCGTCAACAAGTATGGCTTCATCGAAACCCCGTACCGGGTGGTGAAGGACAAGCAGGTGACCGACGAGGTCCACTACATGTCCGCCACCGAAGAGATGCGCCACACGGTTGCACAGGCGAACGCCAACATCGACGACAACGGCCAGTTCATCAACGAGATGGTCAACACCCGTCAGTCCGGTGACTACACGCTCGCGCCGGCGGAAAGCGTCGACCTGATCGACGTCTCGCCGAAGCAGCTGGTCTCGGTCGGTGCCTCGCTGATCCCGTTCCTCGAGAACGACGACGCCAACCGCGCCCTGATGGGTGCGAACATGCAACGTCAGGCCGTGCCGACCCTGCGCTCGGAAGCGCCGCTCGTGGGCACCGGCATCGAGGGCAAGGTCGCCATCGACTCCGGCGCTGCCATTCAGGCGCACCGCGCCGGCATCGTCGACCAGGTGGACGCGCAGCGGATCGTGATCCGCGCAACCGAGGATCTCGAGCTTGGCGATGCCGGGGTCGACATCTACCGGATGCGCAAGTTCCAGCGCTCGAACCAGAACACCTGCATCAACCAGCGTCCGCTGGTGAAGGTGGGTGACAAGGTCGCCAAGGGCGAGGTCGTGGCGGATGGCCCGTCGACGGATATGGGGGAACTGGCGCTCGGCAAGAACGTCATCGTCGCCTTCATGCCGTGGAACGGCTACAACTACGAGGACTCGATCCTGATCTCTGAGCGCATCGCGCGTGACGACGTCTTCACCTCGATCCACATCGAGGAATTCGAAGTCGCTGCCCGTGACACCAAGCTCGGGCCGGAAGAGATCACCCGCGACATCCCGAACGTCGGTGAAGAAGCGCTGCGCAACCTCGACGAGGCTGGCATCGTCTACATCGGCGCCGACGTGGAGCCGGGCGATATTCTCGTGGGCAAGATCACTCCGAAGGGCGAGAGCCCGATGACGCCGGAAGAAAAGCTTCTGCGCGCCATCTTCGGCGAAAAGGCCTCGGACGTGCGCGACACCTCGCTGCGGGTGAAGCCGGGCGACTACGGCACCGTCGTGGAAGTGCGGGTGTTCAACCGTCACGGCGTCGAGAAGGACGAACGTGCGCTTCAGATCGAGCGTGAGGAAGTCGAACAGCTGGCCCGTGACCGGGACGACGAGCTCGCCATCCTCGACCGCAACATCTATGCCCGTCTTGGCGACCTGATCCTCGGCAAGACCGCGGTCAAGGGCCCGAAAGGCGTGAAGCCGAACTCGGAGATCACCTCCGAGCTGCTCGAGACGCTCAGCCGCGGCCAGTGGTGGCAGCTGGCGCTCGCCGAAGAGCAGGACGCGCAGATCGTCGAGGCCCTGCACGAGCAGTACGAGGCGCAGAAGCGCGCCCTCGATGCCCGTTTCGAGGACAAGGTCGAGAAGGTCCGTCGTGGCGACGACCTGCCGCCGGGCGTGATGAAGATGGTCAAGGTGTTCGTGGCGGTGAAGCGCAAGCTGCAGCCGGGCGACAAGATGGCCGGTCGTCACGGCAACAAGGGTGTGATTTCCCGCGTTGTTCCGATGGAGGACATGCCGTTCCTCGAGGATGGCACCCCGGTCGACTTCTGCCTCAACCCGCTCGGCGTGCCGTCGCGCATGAACGTCGGTCAGATCCTTGAAACCCACATGGGCTGGGCCTCGCGCGGCCTGGGCATCAAGATCGACGACGCTCTGCAGGACTACCGCCGCTCGGGCGACCTGACGCCGGTCCGCGAAGCGATGCGCATCGCCTATGGCGACGAGGTCTACGAAGAGGGCATCGCCGACATGGAAGAGGATCTGCTGGTGGAAGCCGCAGGCAACGTCACCCGTGGTGTGCCGATCGCGACCCCGGTCTTCGACGGCGCCAAGGAAGCGGACGTCAACGACGCGCTGTCGCGCGCCGGGTTCGACACCTCGGGTCAGTCGCGCCTGTTCGATGGCCGCTCCGGTGAGGAGTTCGCGCGGAAGGTCACGGTGGGTGTGAAGTACCTGCTGAAGCTGCACCACCTTGTTGACGACAAGATCCACGCACGGTCGACCGGGCCGTACTCGCTCGTCACGCAGCAGCCGCTGGGTGGTAAGGCGCAGTTCGGTGGCCAGCGCTTCGGTGAGATGGAAGTCTGGGCTCTGGAAGCCTATGGCGCCGCCTACACCCTGCAGGAAATGCTGACCGTGAAGTCGGATGACGTGGCGGGCCGGACCAAGGTCTACGAAAGCATCGTCAAGGGCGAGGACAACTACGAGGCGGGCGTTCCCGAGAGCTTCAACGTGCTCGTGAAGGAAGTCCGCGGCCTCGGCCTGAACATGGAACTCCTGGACGCGGAAGAGGACGAGTGACGAAGAATTTTCCTCCGAAAATTCTTCCGCCCAAGATTTTTCGTCCGAAAAATCTTGGGCCGTCCCCAGCCGCAGCCATGACACAAAGGTTTTGACATGAACCAGGAACTGACGAACAACCCGTTCAACCCGCTGACCCCGCCCAAGGTCTTCGACGAGATCAAAGTGTCGCTCGCTTCGCCCGAGCGCATCCTCTCGTGGTCCTACGGTGAGATCAAAAAGCCCGAGACGATCAACTACCGGACGTTCAAGCCCGAGCGTGACGGCCTGTTCTGCGCGCGCATCTTCGGCCCGATCAAGGACTACGAGTGCCTGTGCGGCAAGTACAAGCGCATGAAGTATCGCGGCGTCGTCTGTGAAAAGTGCGGCGTCGAGGTCACCCTCCAGAAGGTGCGCCGCGAGCGCATGGGCCACATCGAGCTGGCCGCGCCCTGCGCCCACATCTGGTTCCTGAAGTCGCTGCCGTCGCGCATCGGTCTCATGCTGGACATGACACTGCGTGATCTCGAGCGCGTGCTCTACTTCGAGAACTACGTGGTGATCGAACCGGGCCTCACCGACCTGACCTACGGCCAGATGCTCACCGAGGACGAGTTCCTCGATGCGCAGGACGCCTATGGCATGGACGCCTTCACCGCCAATATCGGCGCCGAGGCGATCCGCGAGATGCTGGCCCAGATCGACCTCGAAGCCGAGGCCGAGCAGTTGCGCGCGGACCTCAAGGAGGCCACCGGCGAGCTCAAGCCGAAGAAGATCATCAAGCGCCTCAAGGTGGTTGAGAGCTTCCTCGAGTCGGGCAACCGCCCGGAGTGGATGATCCTCACCGTGATCCCGGTCATCCCGCCGGAACTGCGCCCGCTGGTGCCGCTGGACGGTGGCCGCTTCGCGACCTCCGACCTCAACGACCTGTACCGCCGCGTGATCAACCGGAACAACCGCCTCAAGCGGCTGATCGAACTGCGCGCGCCGGACATCATCGTCCGCAACGAAAAGCGGATGCTGCAGGAAGCCGTCGACGCCCTGTTCGACAACGGCCGTCGTGGCCGCGTCATCACCGGCGCCAACAAGCGTCCGCTGAAGTCGCTCTCGGACATGCTCAAGGGCAAGCAGGGCCGCTTCCGTCAGAACCTTCTCGGCAAGCGCGTCGACTTCTCGGGCCGTTCGGTCATCGTGACCGGTCCGGAGCTCAAGCTGCACCAGTGCGGCCTGCCCAAGAAGATGGCGCTCGAGCTGTTCAAGCCGTTCATCTACTCTCGTCTCGAGGCCAAGGGCCTGAGCTCGACGGTGAAGCAGGCGAAGAAGCTGGTCGAGAAGGAACGCCCCGAGGTCTGGGACATCCTCGACGAGGTCATCCGCGAGCACCCGGTTCTTCTGAACCGCGCGCCCACGCTGCACCGTCTTGGCATCCAGGCGTTCGAACCCCAGCTCATCGAGGGCAAGGCGATCCAGCTGCACCCGCTCGTGTGTTCGGCCTTCAACGCCGACTTCGACGGTGACCAGATGGCCGTTCACGTGCCGCTGTCGCTGGAAGCGCAGCTTGAGGCGCGCGTTCTGATGATGTCCACGAACAACGTGCTGTCGCCTGCAAACGGCAGTCCGATCATCGTGCCGTCGCAGGACATGATCCTCGGCATCTACTACCTCACCATCATGCGCGAAGGCATGAAGGGCGAGGGCATGGTGTTCTCGAACATCGAAGAGGTCGAGCACGCGCTCACCGCCGGCGAAGTGCACCTGCACGCCAAGATCACCTGCCGCGTCAAGCAGATCGACGAGACCGGCCAGGAGATCGTCAAGCGCTACGAGACCACCCCGGGCCGCGTGCGCCTCGGCTCGCTTCTGCCGATGAACGCCAAGGCTCCGTTCGACCTCGTCAACAGCCTGCTGCGCAAGAAGGACGTCCAGCGCGTGATCGACACCGTCTACCGCTACTGCGGTCAGAAAGAGTCGGTCATCTTCTGTGACCAGATCATGTCGATGGGCTTCAAGGAGGCCTTCAAGGCTGGCATCTCGTTCGGCAAGGACGACATGGTCATCCCCGACACGAAGTGGGAACTGGTCGAGGAAACCCGCGATCAGGTGAAGGACTTCGAACAGCAGTACATGGACGGCCTGATCACTCAGGGCGAAAAGTACAACAAGGTCGTGGACGCCTGGTCGAAGTGTAACGACAAGGTCACCGACGCCATGATGAACACCATCTCCGCCGCCAAGCGCGCCGAGGATGGCTCCGAGATGGAACCCAACTCGGTCTACATGATGGCGCACTCCGGTGCCCGTGGCTCGGTCACGCAGATGAAGCAGCTGGGCGGGATGCGCGGCCTGATGGCGAAGCCGAACGGCGACATCATCGAGACCCCGATCATCTCGAACTTCAAGGAAGGCCTGACCGTTCTCGAGTACTTCAACTCGACCCACGGTGCCCGTAAGGGTCTGTCGGACACCGCTCTGAAGACGGCGAACTCGGGTTACCTGACCCGTCGTCTGGTGGACGTGGCGCAGGACTGCATCGTGCGGATGCGCGATTGCGGCACCGACCGTGCGATCACCGCGGAAGCGGCGGTCAACGACGGTGAGGTCGTGTCGAGCATCGGTGAGCGTATTCTGGGTCGCGTCGCGGCCGAGGACATCATGCGCCCCGGCACCGACGAGGTTCTGGTCCGCGAAGGTCAGCTCATCGACGAGCGCATGGCGGATGCCATCGAGGATGCGGCGGTGCAGACCGCGCGGATCCGCTCGCCGCTGACCTGTGAGGCCGAAGAGGGCGTCTGCGCCATGTGCTACGGCCGTGACCTTGCGCGCGGTACGATGGTGAACACCGGCGAGGCCGTCGGCATCATCGCGGCACAGTCGATCGGTGAACCTGGCACGCAGCTGACGATGCGGACCTTCCACATCGGCGGCGTTGCACAGGGTGGTCAGCAGTCCTTCCTCGAGGCGAGCCAGGAAGGCATCATCGCCTTCGAAAACGCCTCGACGCTGGAGAACACCTCCGGCGAGACGCTGGTGATGGGCCGCAACATGAAGCTCATCATCCAGGGAGAGGACGGGGTCGAGCGCGCCAGCCACAAGCTGGGCTACGGCACCAAGCTCTTCGTCAAGGAAGGCGAGACCATTGCCCGCGGCGCGAAACTGTTCGAGTGGGACCCGTACACCCTGCCGATCATCGCGGAAGCCGATGGTGTGGCCCGTCATGTCGACCTCGTGAACGGCCTTGCCGTGCGCGACGAGACCGACGAAGCCACCGGCATGACCCAGAAGATCGTGATCGACTGGCGTGCGGCTCCGAAGGGCAACGAGCTCAAGCCCGAGATCATCTTGATGGATGGCGACGGCGAGCCCGTCCGCAACGCGGCCGGCAACCCGATCACCTACCCGATGTCGGTGGACGCGATCCTGTCCTGCGAAGACGGTCAGGAGATCAAGGCCGGTGACGTCGTGGCGCGGATCCCGCGCGAAGGTGCGAAGACGAAGGACATCACCGGTGGTCTGCCGCGTGTGGCCGAACTCTTCGAGGCACGCCGTCCGAAGGACAACGCGATCATCGCCGAGATCGACGGTTACGTGCGCTTTGGCAAGGACTACAAGAACAAGCGCCGTATCGCGATCGAGCCCGTCGACGACACGCTCGAGACCAAGGAATACATGATCCCGAAAGGGAAGCACATTCCCGTGGTCGAGGGCGACTATGTCCAGAAGGGCGACTACATCATGGACGGCAACCCGGCGCCGCATGACATCCTCGCCATCATGGGGATCGAGGCGCTGGCCAACTACATGATCGACGAAGTGCAGGACGTGTATCGACTGCAGGGCGTGAAGATCAACGACAAGCACGTCGAGGTCATCGTCCGGCAGATGCTGCAGAAGTGGGAGATCACTGACAGCGGCGACACGACCCTTCTCAAGGGCGAGCACGTGGACAAGGCCGAGTTCGACGCGGCCAACGCCAAGATCGAGAAGAAGGGCGGCCGTCCGGCTCAGGGCGAACCGATCCTTCTCGGCATCACCAAGGCGTCGCTCCAGACCCGCTCGTTCATCTCGGCGGCCTCCTTCCAGGAGACCACCCGGGTCCTCACCGAAGCCTCGGTGCAGGGCAAGAAGGACAAGCTCGTCGGCCTCAAGGAGAACGTCATCGTGGGCCGCCTGATCCCGGCGGGCACCGGTGGCGCGACCCAGCGGGTGCGCAAGATCGCGACCGACCGCGACGGCAAGGTGATCGAGGTCAAGAAGGCCGAGGCGGAAGCCGCCGCGGCCCTCGCAGCCCCGGATGCCGCGTTCTCGAACGAAGACGTCGCCGCTGGCGGCGAGGAGTTCGACAGCATCGTCGTGGATACGCCGGAGAGCCGCGAGTAAATCGCGCCTCTGTCTGAACAGGAAAAGCCCCCGCCCTGCGCGGGGGCTTTTTCGTTTCTGCGGGTGGCGTCGACACGTCTGCGAAAATCATACGTGCTCTAACGGATAATCCTTGGCGGATCGCCGCGACGGGTCTACCGATCGAGGCATGGCACAGCTTTCCGACAACACCCGCGGCGCGCTTCTGATGATGGCCTCGATGGCGGCCTTCACGCTGGGCGACACCTGCGTGAAGGCGATCGGCGAGGCGATCTCGCTGTCGCAGCTGCTGGTGATCCGCGGCTTCTTTGCGAGCCTGTTCATCGCGCTGCTGGCGTGGCGCCTTCATTCGCTCCGCTTCGACCTGCCACGGCGCGACTGGGCGCTGGTGCTGACCCGCGCCACGGCCGAGGTGTGCTCGACCTATTTCTTCCTCACCGCGCTGCGGCAGATGCCGCTGGCCAACGTGACGGCGCTTTTGCAGATGCTGCCGCTGACGCTGACCCTCGGCTCGGCGGTGTTCTTCGGCGAGCCGGTGGGCTGGCGCCGCTGGGTCGCGATTGCGGCGGGGTTTGTCGGGATGCTGCTGATCGTGCGACCGGGTACCGAGGGGTTCAACCTCTACTCGGTCTACGCCCTGATCGCGGTGGCCTTCGTGACGCTCCGAGATCTGGTCACCCGCCGGATGTCTCCGGCGGTACCGTCGCTGACCGTGACGCTGGTCTCTTCGGTGGCGGTGTTTCTCTTCGCCTCCACCATGTCGCTCGGGCAGGACTGGGCCCCGATCACGCCGCAGCTGGGTCTGCTGCTGGCCGGCAGCACGTTCTTCATCATCGTGGGCTACAGCCTGTCGGTGATCGTGATGCGGGTGGGGGAGATGAGCTTCGTCGCGCCGTTCCGCTATACCGGGCTGCTGATCGCCCTGACGGTCGGGTTCCTGGTGTTCGGAGACTGGCCGGTGCCGCTCACCCTGATCGGGGCGGCGATCATCGTCGCGACCGGCAGCTTCAACCTCTGGCGCGAGGGCCAGCTGCGCCGGCGCGCACTGGCTCAGGCGAAGATCCGGCGCACCTGATCGGCATCGATGGCAAAGCGCTCGCGGAATAGCGCCTCGCCGTCGCGGTCGAGCCGGGGCAGGGCGACAGGTTTCACGTGCGACTTTTGCCGAGAGTCGTTGTGCGCGTTGTGGCCGCGCACATACATCGGCCGGTCGGTGAAGGTCACCGTGGGCATGAAGCGCATGATCTTGTTGTGCCCGAAGTTCATCATGCTCTGCCTCACACCGGGGGCCACCGCCATCGCCTCTGCCACGCCCCAGTAGGGCGTCACCGTCTCCTTGGCGCAGAGGCCCTTGGCGTCGGGGCGGGCGATGTAGCCGCGGTTCCAGTCGAAGCCCACGAGCCGGTGCTTGGCGCGCAGGGACGCAACGTCACGCGCGGCCTCGCGCAGGTTGGCGACGAAGTCCACCGCCACGGCGTCGTCGTCGTCGTGGCGGAACTGCAGGCAGGGCAGGGCCATGTCGCGGGCCTCGTTGATCACCTCCTGACAGACGGCCCTGTGCGGCCTCGGAGGGCGCGCCACGATCCGGGCCTGCGGGACCCCGGCAAGCAGCGCCTCGAGCCTCTGGCGGGCCTCAGGGGGCAGGGAGGTGCCCACCAGCACGAGGAAGGTGAACTCGGGGTCGGTCTGGGCCTTCAGCCCCGGCAGGCAGATCGCCTCGAAGTGGCGGAAGCGCTCCTCGAGGCGGGCAGGGGCGTAGAGATAGGCTTCGCGCGCCGCGATGTCGTCGTGCTCGACCTGGAAACCACCCTCGGCCGGATAGGAAAACCGGCACAGTCCGATCACTTGCATCGCCCTCGCTCCTCTGAAACAAGCCCCGACGTGCTTCGCATCGCCGCTTTGACCTGACAAGGTTCGGCTTATGTTGACAAGGCCCGCGACTCCCCCTATACGCGCCTCAATTCGCCGGAGGCATCAGTGCGTCCGGTGCGTTCTACAGTACTGAAGCGGTCACGATCCGGGCCTCGGCCCCGATCCTCTGGACACCCACCGCGTCGTTCCCTTGCGGGAGCGTATGCGGTGCTTTGCGTCGTCTCTGACTGTCGGGTCGGGGGAGATGCGTCGCCGGTGACCTGCGGACGCGCAGGGCGCCTTGAATGATGAACCGCACGGGACGCCCCGTGCAGCACATATGTGAGAAACACGGGGAAGATACCCAAATGCCCACGATCCAGCAGCTGATCCGCAAGCCGCGGCAGCCCAAAGTCAAACGTTCCAAGTCGATGCACCTGCAGGAATGCCCGCAGAAGCGTGGCGTCTGCACTCGCGTCTACACCACCACCCCCAAGAAGCCGAACTCCGCTATGCGGAAAGTGGCCAAGGTGCGCCTGACCAACGGCTTCGAGGTGATCAGCTATATTCCGGGCGAAAGCCACAACCTGCAAGAGCACTCGGTTGTGCTCATCCGTGGCGGCCGGGTGAAAGACCTTCCCGGTGTGCGTTACCACATCCTGCGCGGTGTGCTGGATACCCAGGGTGTCAAGGACCGGAAGCAGCGTCGCTCGAAATACGGCGCGAAGCGTCCCAAGTAAGAGGATACGGAAATGTCTCGTCGTCACGCTGCAGAGAAGCGCGAAGTCCTGCCCGACGCCAAGTATGGCGATATCGTGCTGACCAAGTTCATGAACAACCTGATGGTCGACGGTAAGAAGTCGGTCGCAGAAAAAATCGTCTACAACGCGCTCGACCGCGTCGAAGGCAAGGTGAAGCGCGCGCCCGTGGAAGTGTTCCACGAAGCGCTCGACAACATCAAACCGTCCGTCGAGGTTCGTTCGCGCCGCGTTGGCGGTGCCACCTACCAGGTGCCCGTCGAAGTGCGCCCCGAGCGTCGCGAAGCGCTGGCCATCCGCTGGCTCATCACCGCGTCGCGTTCGCGCAACGAGAACACCATGGAAGAGCGCCTCGCCGGTGAGCTTCTGGACGCTGTGCAATCTCGCGGTTCCGCCGTGAAGAAGCGCGAAGACACCCACAAGATGGCCGACGCGAACAAGGCGTTCAGCCACTACCGCTGGTAAATCCAGGAAAGGCAGTCCATCATGGCACGCGATTATCCGCTGGAGCGTTACCGTAACTTCGGCATCATGGCCCACATCGATGCGGGCAAGACGACGACGACGGAACGCATTCTCTACTACACCGGCCGGTCCCACAAGATCGGCGAAGTCCACGACGGCGCAGCCACGATGGACTGGATGGAGCAGGAGCAGGAACGCGGGATCACCATCACTTCCGCCGCCACCACCACGTTCTGGCAGTGGCAGGAGGATCCGACCGCCGAAGGCACGTCGGACACCAAGTTCCGCTACAACATCATCGACACCCCCGGTCACGTCGACTTCACCATCGAGGTTGAGCGGTCACTGGCGGTTCTCGACGGTGCCATCTGCCTTCTGGACGGTAACGCCGGCGTCGAGCCCCAGACCGAGACCGTCTGGCGCCAGGCCGACCGTTACAAGGTTCCGCGGATCGTGTTCGTCAACAAGATGGACAAGATCGGTGCCGACTTCTTCAACTGCGTGAAGATGATCAAGGACCGCACCGGCGCGACCCCCGTTCCGGTCAACTTCCCGATCGGCGCCGAGGACAAGCTGGAAGGCATTGTCGACCTCGTCACCATGGAAGAGTGGGTCTGGAAGGGCGAAGACCTGGGCGCCTCCTGGGTGCGCGGTCCGATCCGTGACGAGCTCAAGGATCTTGCCAACGAGTGGCGTTCGCACCTCATCGAGAATGCCGTCGAGCAGGACGATGACGCGATGGAAGCCTATCTCGAAGGCGAAGAGCCGTCGATCGACAAGCTGCGCGAGCTGATCCGCAAGGGCACCCTGTCGCTGTCCTTCGTTCCGGTCCTCGGTGGCTCGGCGTTCAAGAACAAGGGCGTTCAGCCCCTCCTGAACGGCGTGGTCGACTTCCTGCCGGGTCCGCTCGACGTGCCGCCCTACATGGGCTTCTCGCCGGACGACGAGAACGAAGAGCGTAACATCGCCCGCCACGCGGACGACAGCGAGCCGTTCTCGGGCCTCGCGTTCAAGATCATGAACGACCCGTTCGTGGGCTCCCTGACCTTCACCCGGATCTACTCCGGCGTGATGAACAAGGGTGACTCGATCCTGAACTCGACCAAGGGCAAGAAAGAGCGCATCGGTCGTATGATGATGATGCACTCGAACAACCGCGAAGAGATCGAAGAGGCCTTCGCAGGCGACATCATCGCGCTGGCCGGTCTCAAGGAGACCACCACCGGTGACACGCTCTGCGCAGCCAACTCGCCGGTCGTGCTCGAAACCATGACCTTCCCCGATCCGGTGATCGAGATCGCGGTCGAGCCGAAGACCAAGAACGACCAGGAGAAGATGTCCCAGGGTCTGGCCCGTCTGGCCGCCGAAGACCCGTCCTTCCGCGTCGAGACCGACCTCGAGTCCGGTCAGACCATCATGAAGGGCATGGGCGAACTTCACCTCGACATTCTGGTCGACCGCCTCAAGCGCGAGTTCAAGGTGGAAGCCAACATCGGTGCCCCGCAGGTGGCCTATCGCGAGACCATCGGTCACGAGATCGAGCACACCTACACCCACAAGAAACAGTCGGGTGGTTCGGGTCAGTTCGCCGAGGTCAAGCTGGTCATCAGCCCCACAGAGCCGGGCGAAGGCTACTCGTTCGAGAGCAAGATCGTCGGCGGTTCGGTTCCCAAGGAATACATCCCGGGCGTCGAAAAGGGCATCAAGTCGGTCATGGACTCCGGTCCGCTGGCAGGCTTCCCGGTGATCGACTTCAAGGTCGCTCTGATCGACGGTAAGTTCCACGATGTGGACTCCTCGGTCCTGGCCTTCGAAATCGCATCGCGGATGGCCATGCGCGAAGGTCTGCGCAAGGCCGGTGCGAAGCTGCTCGAGCCGATGATGAAGGTCGAGGTCGTGACCCCGGAAGAGTACACCGGTTCGATCATCGGTGACCTCACCTCCCGTCGCGGTCAGGTGTCGGGTCAGGAACCGCGCGGCAATGCCGTGGCGATCCAGGCCTTCGTGCCGCTGGCCAACATGTTCGGCTACATCAACAACCTGCGCTCCATGTCCTCGGGCCGCGCGCAGTTCACGATGCAGTTCGACCACTACGATCCGGTTCCGCAGAACATCTCTGACGAGATCCAGTCGAAATACGCATAAGCCGGGTGGCGGGGTCGGTCCCCGCCCTACCCACCACCGTAGGGTGGGCTAGTTGCCCACCACCTGTCAAAAAAAGGAGCCTTTCGAATGGCAAAGGAAAAGTTTGAGCGCGGCAAACCGCACTGCAACATCGGCACGATCGGTCACGTCGACCACGGCAAGACGACGCTGACGGCGGCGATCACCAAGTACTTCGGTGACTTCCGTGCCTACGATCAGATCGACGGCGCACCGGAAGAAAAAGCCCGCGGCATCACGATCTCGACCGCGCACGTGGAGTACGAGACCGAGGCGCGTCACTACGCGCACGTCGACTGCCCCGGCCACGCCGACTACGTGAAGAACATGATCACCGGTGCCGCCCAGATGGACGGCGCGATCCTGGTTGTGAACGCAGCTGACGGCCCGATGCCGCAGACCCGCGAGCACATCCTTCTGGGCCGCCAGGTGGGCATCCCCGCCATGGTCGTGTTCCTGAACAAGGTCGACCAGGTGGACGACGAGGAGCTCCTCGAGCTCGTCGAGATGGAAGTCCGCGAGCTGCTCTCCGAGTACGACTTCCCGGGCGACGACATTCCGATCATCGCGGGCTCCGCGCTTGCGGCGATGGAAGGCCGTGATCCGGAAATCGGCGAAGAGAAGATCAAGGAACTGATGGCTGCCGTGGACGAGTACATCCCGCAGCCGGAGCGCGCTGTCGACCAGCCGTTCCTGATGCCGATCGAAGACGTGTTCTCGATCTCGGGTCGTGGCACGGTTGTGACCGGCCGTGTCGAGCGTGGCGTCGTGAACGTCGGCGACGAACTGGAAATCGTCGGCATCCGCGACACCAAGAAGACCACCTGCACCGGTGTCGAGATGTTCCGCAAGCTGCTCGATCGCGGTGAAGCCGGCGACAACATTGGCGCCCTGCTGCGCGGCATCGACCGTGAAGGCGTCGAGCGTGGCCAGGTTCTCTGCAAGCCGGGTTCCGTGAAGCCGCACACCAAGTTCGAAGCCGAGGTCTACATCCTGACCAAGGAAGAAGGCGGCCGTCACACGCCGTTCTTCGCGAACTACCGTCCGCAGTTCTACTTCCGGACCACCGACGTGACCGGCACCGTGACCCTCCCCGAGGGCACCGAGATGGTCATGCCCGGCGACAACCTGAAGTTCGCGGTCGAGCTGATCGCCCCGATCGCCATGGAAGACGGCCTCCGCTTCGCCATCCGCGAAGGCGGCCGTACCGTCGGCTCCGGCGTTGTCTCCAAGATCATCGAGTGATCTTGACAGCAGGCGCGTCCGGCCTTATCCGGCGCGCCAGCTTGGAATAGTGATGGGTGCTTCGGCACCCATCATGTCTTAGGGCAGGGGCCTCGGCCGCTCCCGAACGGGTTCGAAGAGGCGGCGGGATGGTCCTGTCTCCTCCTCTCAACTCCCACGCCTATGAAAAGGCAGACCGAACATGCAAAGCCAGAACATTCGCATCCGGCTCAAGGCGTTCGATTACCGCGTCCTCGATGCTTCGACGCAGGAAATCGTGAACACCGCCAAGCGGACGGGCGCGCAGGTGCGCGGGCCGATCCCGCTGCCGAACAAGATCGAAAAATTCACCGTTCTGCGTGGCCCCCACGTGAACAAGAAATCCCGCGACCAGTTCGAGATCCGCACCCACAAGCGGCTGCTCGACATCGTCGATCCGACCCCGCAGACGGTGGACGCGCTCATGAAGCTCGACCTCGCCGCCGGCGTGGATGTCGAGATCAAGGTGTAAGGAGAGCAACTCATGATGCGCTCTGGAGTGATCGCAAAGAAAGTCGGCATGACCCGGCTCTTCCTGGAAGACGGCAAGCAGGTTCCTGTGACCGTTCTCCAACTCGACGGTTGTCAGGTCGTCGCCCAGCGGACCAGCGACAAGGACGGCTATACCGCCGTTCAGCTTGGCGCGGGCTCGATCAAGGCCAAGAACGTCTCCAAGCCGATGCGTGGCCACTTCGCCATCGCCAAGGTGGAGCCGAAGCGGAAGATCGCGGAATTCCGCGTCGATGCCGAGAACCTGATCGGCGTTGGTGAGGAAATCACCGCTGACCATTACTTCGAAGGCCAGTTCGTGGACGTGTCCGGCACGACCATCGGTAAAGGCTTCGCCGGTGCCATGAAGCGGCACAACTTCGGCGGCCTGCGTGCCACGCACGGTGTGTCGATTTCGCACCGTTCGCACGGCTCGACCGGTCAGTGTCAGGACCCGGGCAAGGTCTTCAAAGGCAAGAAGATGGCCGGCCACATGGGTGCCGTCCGTGTCACCACGCAGAACCTGCAGGTTGTGAAGACCGACGCATCGCGCGGCCTCATCATGATCAAGGGCGCCGTTCCGGGCTCCAAGGGTGGCTGGGTGACGATCAAGGACGCGGTCAAGAAGCCGTTCCCCGAGAACGCCATTCTGCCCGCCGCCCTGAAGTCCGCCGCTGAGGAAGCCGCGAAAGCCGCCGAGGAAGCCGCCGCACAGGCCGCCGCCGAGGAAGCCGCAGCAGCCGAAGCAGCCGCCGCAGAGCAGGCCGCAGCCGAAGCAGAGGCCCTGAAAGCCGCTGAAGCGGAAATCGCGGCCGAGAAGAAGGAAGGCGACGAATGAAACTCGACGTGATCAAACTCGACGGCGGTGCCGCGGGCGAAGTCGAGCTGACGGACGAGATCTTCGATCTCGAGCCGCGCGCCGACATCCTGCACCGTGTGGTCCGCTGGCAGCGCAACAAGGCGCAGGCCGGCACCCACAAGGTCAAGACCCGTTCGGAAGTCAGCTACTCGACCAAGAAGATCTATCGCCAGAAGGGCACCGGCGGCGCACGCCACGGCTCCCGCAAGGCGCCGATCTTCCGCAAGGGTGGTATCTACAAGGGTCCGACCCCGCGCAGCCACGCCCACGACCTTCCCAAGAAGGTCCGTCAGCTGGGCCTCAAGCTCGCACTGTCCGCCAAGGCGAAAGCCGGCAGCCTCGTGATCATCGAGAACGCCGACGCCGACGGCAAGACCAAAACCCTCGCAAGCCAGGTCAAGAACCTCGGCTGGAAGCGGGCCCTGGTCATCGACGGTGCCGAAGTCAACGAGAACTTCGCCCGCGCCGCGGCGAACATCGATGGCCTCGACGTGCTGCCCAGCATGGGTGCCAACGTGTATGACATCCTCAAGCGTGACACCCTGGTGCTCACGAAAGCGGGTGTCGAAGCTCTGGAGGCTCGACTGAAATGAGTGCGAAGCCCGAACATTACGACGTGATCCGCAAGCCGATCATCACCGAGAAGTCGACCATGGCGTCCGAGAACGGCGCGGTTGTATTCGAAGTGTCGATCGACGCAACCAAACCCCAGGTGAAAGAGGCCGTCGAGGCGCTCTTCGGTGTCAAGGTCAAGGCCGTGAACACCACCATCACCAAGGGCAAGGTGAAGCGCTTCCGTGGCCAGATCGGCCGCCGGAACGACGTGAAGAAGGCCTACGTGACCCTCGAAGAGGGCAACTCGATCGACGTGTCGACCGGCCTCTGATCGTCTCACAGCGATTGCACGAAATTGGAAAGGCCCCCGGGAGACCGGGGGCTTTTCTGCGTCTGGCGGCTCTCGTTCCGGCGGAGCTTTCCTTGAGACGCGGTCAGGCAGGGCAGGGGCGAGCGACCTTCGGTGCCGGCGCGAACGGACCGCGTGTCGGGCCTTGACCTCGTGGGGTGGATCACCTAAACGACCCCATCCGCTACGGCCCCGGATTCGTCCGGGGCTTCGCGTTTTGCCCACGCAGATCCGTTCCACGCATCCGCCGGGCATCGAACCGGGCACCTTCGGGGGCCTATACCATCGGCCACCTGCGGATCCATCCGGGATCGAGGGGGCTCACACATAGGGTGGACCCGCTCCACCCGTTCTGCAAACGGAAGACAGAAGCATGGCACTCAAGTCGTACAAACCGACGACGCCGGGCCAGCGCGGGCTGGTGCTGATCGACCGTTCGGAGCTGTACAAAGGACGTCCCGTCAAGGCCCTCACCGAGGGTCTGACGAAATCGGGCGGCCGGAACAACACCGGACGGATCACTGCACGCCGCCGCGGCGGTGGCGCGAAGCGTCTCTACCGGATCGTCGATTTCAAGCGCAACAAGTTTGACGTGAACGGCATCGTCGTTCGCATCGAATACGACCCCAACCGTACCGCCTTCATTGCCCTCATTCAGTACGATGACGGCGAGCAGGCCTACATCCTGGCGCCGCAGCGTCTGGCCATCGGTGACAAGATCGTCGCCTCGGCCAAGGCTGACATCAAGCCGGGCAACGCGATGCCGTTTTCGGGCCTCCCGATCGGTACCATCGTGCACAACATCGAGCTGAAGCCGGGCAAGGGCGGTCAGATCGCACGTGCCGCGGGCACCTACGCCCAGTTCGTCGGCCGTGACGGGGGCTACGCCCAGATCCGTCTGTCGTCGGGCGAACTGCGTCTGGTGCGTCAGGAATGCATGGCCACCGTCGGTGCCGTGTCGAACCCCGACAACAGCAACCAGAACCTCGGTAAAGCCGGCCGCGTCCGCCACATGGGCAAACGTCCGAGCGTCCGCGGCGTCGTGATGAACCCGATCGACCACCCGCACGGTGGTGGTGAAGGCCGGACCTCCGGTGGTCGTCACCCGGTGACGCCCTGGGGCAAGCCGACCAAGGGCAAGCGGACCCGCGACACCAACAAGGCGTCGCAGAAGCTCATCATCCGCTCGCGTCACGCCAAGAAGAAGGGTCGCTAACATATGTCGCGCTCTGTTTGGAAAGGCCCTTTCGTTGATGCCTACGTCCTGAAAAAGGCCGAGAAGGTACGCGAAGGCGGCAAGAACGAAGTCATCAAAATCTGGTCGCGCCGCTCGACGATCCTGCCCCAGTTCGTGGGCCTGACGTTTGGCGTCTACAACGGCCAGAAGCACGTTCCCGTGCTGGTTACCGAAGACATGATCGGTCAGAAATTCGGTGAATACTCGCCGACCCGCACCTACTACGGGCACGCGGCCGACAAGAAAGCCAAGAGGAAGTAAGCCATGGGCAAGGATAAGAATCCCCGCCGCGTGGCGGACAACGAGGCAATGGCCAAGCTGCGCATGCTGCGCACGTCGCCGCAGAAGCTGAACCTGGTGGCCGCGCTGATCCGTGGCAAGAAGGTGGAAAAGGCCCTCACGGACCTGACCTTCTCGAAGAAGCGGATCGCCGTGGACGTGAAGAAGTGCCTTCAGTCCGCAATCGCGAACGCCGAGAACAACCACGGTCTGGACGTTGACGAACTCGTCGTCGCCGAGGCCTACGTGGGCAAGAACCTTGTGATGAAGCGCGGGCGTCCCCGTGCCCGTGGCCGCTTTGGCCGCATCAACAAGCCGTTCTCGGAACTCACCATCAAGGTGCGTCAGATCGAGGAGCAAGCCTAATGGGTAACAAGACCAATCCGATCGGCATGCGTCTTCAGGTCAACCGCACCTGGGATAGCCGTTGGTACGCTGACACCAAGGATTACGGCGACCTGCTTCTGGAAGACATCGCGATCCGCGAGTTCATCCACGAAGAGTGCAAGCAAGCCGGCGTCGCACGTGTGATCATCGAGCGTCCGCACAAGAAGTGCCGCGTGACCGTTCACACCGCGCGTCCGGGCGTGATCATCGGCAAGAAAGGCGCGGACATCGAAGTCCTGCGCAAGAAGCTGGCGAGCATGACCGACAGCGAGCTGCACCTCAACATCGTCGAGGTCCGCAAGCCCGAGCTTGACGCCCGCCTCGTGGGTGAGAACATCGCGCAGCAGCTCGAGCGTCGTGTGTCGTTCCGTCGCGCCATGAAGCGCGCGGTGCAGAGCGCCATGCGCATGGGTGCCCTCGGCATCCGTGTGAACGTCGCTGGTCGTCTCGGCGGTGCCGAGATCGCCCGTACCGAGTGGTATCGCGAAGGCCGTGTGCCCCTGCACACCCTGCGCGCCGATATCGATTACGCCAACGTCGAAGCCACGACCCCCTATGGTATCATCGGGATCAAGGTCTGGATCTTCAAAGGCGAAATCATGGAGCACGACCCGTCTGCCCGCGAACGCAAGTCGCAGGAAATCCAGGACGGTCCGGCTCCGCGCGGCGCCATGGGCGGCCGTCGCTGAGGGAGTTTGACTGATGCTGCAACCGAAACGCACAAAATTCCGCAAGATGTTCAAGGGTCGGATCAAGGGTGAAGCCAAGGGCGGCTCTGATCTGAACTTTGGGCACTACGGTCTCAAGGCTCTTCAGCCCGAGCGCGTCACCGCGCGCCAGATCGAGGCAGCCCGTCGTGCCATGACGCGTCACATGAAGCGTCAGGGCCGTGTCTGGATCCGGATCTTCCCGGATACCCCGGTCACCTCGAAGCCCACCGAAGTCCGGATGGGTAAGGGTAAGGGTTCGGTCGATTACTGGGCCTGCAAGGTCAAGCCGGGCCGCGTGATGTTCGAGATCGACGGCGTTGCCGAAGATGTCGCGCGCGAAGCTCTTCGCCTTGCCGCGATGAAGCTGCCGATCAAGACCCGCGTCGTCGTGCGCGAAGACTGGTAAGATCGGGCGCGTCCGCGCTTGAGACAAGATCGAGACCCCCGCCGAGCGATCGGCGGGGGTCTTTTCGTTTGCGGGCTGCCGGCCGCGGAGGCGGCCCGGGGGAGAGGGCTAGTCCGGCAGCACCCGCGAAACCTCGCGATGGAAGCGGGCCCAGGTCATGGTGGCCTTGTTGCCGGCGTAGCCGTGATAGTGCGACCTCCCGCTCGAGGTCGGAAGCCCGGCCCAAATCTGTGCGAGGTTGTTCATGAAGCGCGTCCGGCTGATGGCGCCGGCCTGAAGGTCGTGCAGCCCCGCATCGCGCAGCAGCAAGTCGGCAAGCCGGTCCTGCACCTCCGGTGAGAACCGGGTATGGCGCGGAAGATCTGCGCGGCGGACGAGCCTCCTGAGCGTGTCGGGGATGAACTGGTAGCGCCCGATGGCATGAGGCTGGCCTGGGGTGTCCGCGATCCACTGGAAGATGTCGACGAGCGTCATGCGGGTTGGCGCCCTCGGCGGGCGGATGCGGGCGCCATGCTGCACGGCGTCATATCCGGCGGGGCCGGCCTCGGCCCAGGCGATGACGTTTCTCAGATGCGCCGCGACGCCGCTGACGGGACCGAGGAGCGGCGCGCCGGCGCGAGGCGCGACGGGCGCGAATAGCCCGCCCTCCCACCGCCCCGCGAACAGGCTGCCGGTGCCTAGGCTGGCCTGCCTCTCGTGGGCCGACGCAGGGGGCGTGATGCCCGAGGAGGGTCTGTTACGCGCGTCGGCTCCCCTATTCTCGTCGGTCGAGGGGCCAAAGAGCGGCTGCCCCTGCTGCAGGAGCGGCTTGCCGCTGCCGTGAAGGGACAGGAACGCAGCCGCCACGCCCGGCACGGGGGCGAGCAGGAGGGACAGGGTTATAAAGGCGCGCAAGAAGGTCATTCTGACCTCATCAGGGTTTCTATGTCGACGGGCCTGCCTGCCCAATGAGGCCGGCAGGGGCGGAGAGCCGAGGGGGACGGCGCCCCGTATGGGCGCAGCCGTTCGTAAGGTCTGGCCGGACGGCGATGAATAACGGCCCGGTCACGGAGCGTGCGCCCGAACAGGCGCGATGGCGTGAGTGGTCTGTGTGACGTTGCTCAGGATGGCAGCAGGCTCTTAAGAAATGCTTGCCTCTCGCCAGTCTGCGCGACTCGCGTTATGAGCGGTGGCATGACCCAGATCCGTTCCCTCTTCGCGACCCGCCTGTACCGTGCCCCGCTCTCCGAGCAGGCGCCCGCCATCGATTTCGACGAGCTCGAGGCCTCGTGCTGGTCCATCGCCGAGGACGACGAGGCCGGTCAGGAATGGTGCGACGAGAACAATTACCCGGGCTACACGTCCTATGCTTCGCTGACCGATCTGCCGTGGCGCTTTCCGATCTTCGCCGCGCTGGTCGAGGCGCTCGATAAGCACGTGGCGGCCTTTGCCGAGGATCTGGAATTCGATCTCGGCGACCGCAAGCTGGTGGTCGAGGACATCTGGATCAACATCCTGCCCGAGGGCGGCACGCATTCCTCGCACATCCATCCGCATTCGGTGATCTCGGGCACGACCTATGTGTCGATGCCCGACGGCACCTCGGCGCTGAAGCTCGAGGACCCGCGGCTGGGCTTCATGATGGCCGCGCCCGCGCGCCGCAAGGGCTGCCGCGAGGAGCTGAAGACCTTCGTCTACGAGGCCCCGGCGGTGGGCGACGTGCTGCTCTGGGAATCGTGGCTCCGCCACGAGGTGCCGCCCAACACGTCGGAAGACGAGCGCATCTCGGTCAGCTTCAATTACAAGTGGGAGTGAGCACCGGTTCGGCGTAGCCGACAAACGCTCCGGGGGAGCGTTTGAGGTGCGAACGGGCGGAGCCCAGCGTTTTGCTTCAAACCCGAACGAGACTCGCGTGCGGCAGGGCGGGGCGAAAATGCCCGGCACTGCCCGGAAGCCCTTTCTCCCTTGCCTTATGCGCGATCCCGGCCTATAGAGCGCGCTCATCCACCTCCACCGGGAATCAGGGTGACCCGCGTAACGACGGGGCTCTCCGGTGATGTTGCAACAAAGGAGCGACCGATATGGACGCCAAAGAGCTTAGCTCGAAGACCCCGGACCAGCTCCGGGACGAGCTCGTGGCCCTGAAGAAGGAGGCCTTCAACCTCCGCTTCCAGAAGGCCACCGGAGCCATCGAAAACACCGCACGCATCCGCCAGGTCCGTCGTGACGTGGCGCGTGTGAAGACCGTGCTGAACCAGAAAGCCGCTGCCGCGGCTTCGGCGGAATAAGGAGTTAACCCCATGCCCAAGCGTATCCTGCAAGGCACCGTGACCTCCACCGCCAACGCACAGACCGTCACGGTCCAGGTGGTCCGCCGCTTCAAGCACCCCGTGCTGCAGAAGACCATCAAGAAGTCGAAGAAGTACCGCGCTCACGACGAGGCGGGCAAGTTCGCAGTCGGCGACGCCGTCCGCATCATCGAATGCGCGCCGAAGTCGAAGACGAAGCGCTGGGAAGTGATCGCGGAGTAATCCGCCCACATCCCAGTTTGATCGAAACCCTGGGGGGTAGACCTAGAACAACCCCCAAAGGTCGGGAGAAACCACATGATCCAGATGCAGACCAATCTGGATGTCGCTGACAACTCCGGTGCCCGGAAAGTTCAGTGCATCAAGGTCCTCGGCGGCTCGCATCGCCGCTACGCATCGGTCGGCGACATCATCGTCGTCTCGGTGAAAGAGGCCATTCCGCGCGGCCGCGTGAAGAAGGGTGACGTCCGCAAGGCCGTCGTCGTGCGCACCGCCAAGGAAGTCCGCCGTGAAGACGGCACGTCCATCCGCTTCGACCGCAACGCGGCCGTCATCCTGAACAACTCGGGCGAGCCGGTCGGCACCCGTATCTTCGGGCCGGTCGTTCGCGAGCTGCGTGCGAAGAACTTCATGAAGATCATCTCGCTCGCTCCGGAGGTGCTCTGATGGCTGCCAAGCTGAAAAAAGGTGACAAGGTCGTCGTTCTTGCCGGTAAGGACAAGGGCAAGACCGGAACCATCGAATCCGTCGATCCGAAGGCCGGCAAGGCCGTCGTCGGCGGCGTGAACATGGCGATCCGCCACACCCGTCAGTCGCAGGACTCGCAGGGCGGCCGTCTGCCGCAGGCGAAGCCCCTCGACCTGTCGAACCTCGCCATCGTCGATGCCAACGGCAAACCGACCCGCGTTGGCTTCCGCATGGAAGGCGACAAGAAGGTCCGTTTCGCCAAGACCACGGGGGACGCGATCGATGCTTGATACCGCAACCTATACCCCGCGTCTCAAGACGCAGTTCCGCGACACGATCAAGGCCGCTCTGAAAGAAGAGTTCGGCTACACCAACGACATGCAGATCCCGCGTCTGGACAAGATCGTCCTGAACATCGGCTGCGGTGCCGAGGCCGTGCGCGACTCCAAGAAGGCGAAATCGGCTCAGGAAGACCTGACCAAGATCGCCGGCCAGCTGGCCGTCACCACGAAAGCCAAGAAGTCGATCGCCGGCTTCCGCGTTCGTGAAGACATGCCGCTCGGTGCCAAGGTGACCCTGCGTGGTGACCGGATGTACGATTTCCTTGACCGTCTGGTGAACATCGCGATGCCCCGTATCCGCGACTTCCGCGGCGTGAAGCCGTCGTTCGACGGCCGTGGCAACTTTGCCATGGGCATCAAGGAGCACATCGTGTTCCCCGAGATCGAGTTCGACAAGGTCGACGAGGTCTGGGGCATCGATGTCATCATCACCACCACCGCGGCAACCGACGCGGAAGCCAAGGCGCTGTTGAAGCATTTCAACATGCCCTTCAACGCCTGAGGAGCGAACACATGGCCAAGAAATCCATGATCGAACGCGAGAAGAAGCGCCAGGCGCTGGTGGAAAAGTACGCCGCCAAGCGCGCTGAGCTCAAAGAGATCGCGACCGACGAAAGCAAACCGATGGAAGAGCGCTTCAAGGCCCGCCTGAAGCTGGCGAAGCTGCCGCGCAATTCCTCGCCGACCCGTCTGCACAACCGCTGCCAGCTCACGGGCCGTCCCCACGCATACTACCGCAAGCTCAAGGTCAGCCGTATCGCACTGCGCGAACTCGGTTCCAATGGCCTGGCTCCCGGTGTCGTGAAATCGAGCTGGTAAGGAGGGTATGAGATGAACGATCCTATCGGCGATATGCTCACCCGTATCCGCAACTCGCAGCTTCGCGGCAAGTCGGTCGTGTCGACCCCCGCGTCGAAGCTGCGTGCCTGGGTGCTCGACGTCCTCGCGGACGAAGGCTACATCCGCGGCTACGAGTCCGGGACCGACAAGAACGGCCACCCGACGCTCGAAATCAGCCTCAAGTACTTCGATGGCACACCGGTCATCCGCGAACTGCAGCGGGTCTCCAAGCCCGGCCGTCGCGTGTACATGGGTGTGAAGGACATCCCCTCGGTCCGTCAGGGCCTGGGTGTGTCGATTGTCAGCACGCCGAAGGGCGTGATGTCGGACGCAAACGCCCGCGCTGCCAATGTCGGCGGCGAGGTGCTCTGCACGGTATTCTAAGGAGGGACGCATGTCTCGTATTGGGAAAAAGCCGGTCGAGCTGCCCTCGGGTGTTTCCGCATCCGTGAGCGGCCAGACCGTTGAAGTGAAGGGCCCGAAAGGCGCCCAGACCTTCACCGCCACCGACGATGTGACCATCTCGGTCGAGGACAACACCATCAGCGTGACGCCGCGCGGCAACTCCAAGCGCGCCCGTCAGCAGTGGGGGATGTCCCGCACCGTGGTCGCCAACATGGTGCACGGCGTTCAGAACACCTTCAAGAAAGAGCTCGAGATCCAGGGTGTGGGTTACCGCGCTCAGGTTCAGGGCTCGGTCCTGAAGCTGAACCTCGGTTACAGCCACGATGTGAACTTCGACATTCCGCAGGGCATCACGGTCACCACGCCGAAGCCGACGGAAATCATCGTCGAGGGCCACAACGCCCAAGAGGTCGGTCAGGTTGCGGCGAACATCCGCGACTGGCGCCGTCCGGAGCCGTACAAAGGCAAGGGTATTCGCTATAAAGGTGAGTACATCTTCGCCAAGGAAGGCAAGAAGAAGTAAGGACGCGGACAATATGGCAAACAGCAAACTGCAACTGTTCCAGAAGCGCCGCCTGCGCGTCCGGAACAAGCTTCGCAAGGTCAACGCCGACCGCGTGCGCCTTTCGGTGCACCGTTCGAACAAGAACATCAGCGTCCAGCTGATCGACGACGTTCGCGGCGTGACCCTGGCTTCGGCCTCGACCATGGAGAAAGATCTCGGTGTGGTCGGCAAGGGCAACGTCGAAGCGGCCCAGAAAGTGGGCGCCCTGATCGCCGAGCGTGCCAAGGCCGCCGGTGTGGAAGAAGCCTATTTCGATCGTGGCGGCTTCCTCTATCACGGTCGCGTCAAGGCTCTGGCCGACGCAGCCCGCGAGGGTGGCCTCAAGCTCTGATCCGTCGCGGCGGGGCCAGCCCCCGCCCGGCGATCCTTCTCGGGGCAGCTTCGGTTGCCCCGTTCTTGTAGGCGGAAACGCCTCGATGATCCGGGAGACGCCTTTTGCGCCTCACCTGGATTGCACCAACCCGGTGGCTCCGGTCCGAGGACCGCAGCGCGCCGACCCTGAACAGAGGAATGCCTGATGGCAGAACGTGAGAACCGCCGGAACAACCGTCGCGACCGCGACGAAACTCCGGAATTCGCCGATCGCCTTGTCGCGATCAACCGTGTGTCCAAGACCGTGAAGGGCGGTAAGCGCTTCGGCTTCGCCGCGCTCGTCGTCGTGGGCGATCAGAAGGGCCGCGTCGGCTTTGGCAAGGGCAAGGCCAAGGAGGTCCCCGAGGCCATCCGCAAGGCCACCGAGCAAGCCAAGCGCAAGATGATCCGCGTGCCGCTGCGCGAAGGCCGCACCCTGCACCACGACATCGAAGGCCGTCACGGCGCTGGCCGTGTGGTGATGCGCACCGCACCGCAAGGTACCGGTATCATCGCCGGTGGTCCGATGCGTGCCGTGTTCGAGATGCTGGGCGTGCACGACGTGGTCGCCAAGTCGACCGGGTCGCAGAACCCCTACAACATGATCCGCGCCACGCTGGCCGGCCTCGAGCGCGAGCAGTCGCCGCGCAACGTCGCCCAGCGTCGCGGCAAGAAAGTGGCCGACATCCTGCCCAAGCGCGACGACGCGCCGGCGGATTCGACCCAAGTCGCTGAGGAGGCCTGAGATCCATGGCTAAAACCATCGTCGTGAAGCAGATCGGTTCGCCGATCCGCCGCCCGGAAATCCAGCGCAAGACCCTCATCGGTCTCGGCCTGAACAAGATGCACAAGACCCGCGAGCTCGAGGACACCCCCTCGGTGCGCGGCATGATCGCCAAGATCCCGCATCTCGTCGAGGTCATCGAAGAGCGCGGCTGACGCCACCCGCTTCGACAGCATTGAGACACGCCCCGGAGATCCCTCTCCGGGGCGTGTTTCGTTTCGGGGCACGGCCTCTCCGCCGGGCACAAGAATTTTAGCTAAAATTCTTGGCCCTCTGGCCGCCGCCGGACATGAAAAGCCCGTCCGGGGGGACGGGCTTTCCGAAAAGCTCTGTGCCTGTGGGGCAGGGGCTCAGTGGCCGAGGATCTGGCTGAGGAACAGCTTGGTGCGCTCGTGCTGCGGGTTGTTGAAGAACGCCTTCGGCTCGTTCTGCTCGACGATCTGACCCGCATCCATGAAGATCACCCGGTTCGCCACCGCCTGCGCGAAGCCCATCTCGTGGGTCACGCAGATCATGGTCATGCCTTCCTCGGCGAGGCTCACCATGGTGTCGAGCACCTCCTTGATCATCTCGGGATCGAGGGCCGAGGTGGGCTCGTCGAACAGCATGATCCGCGGCTTCATGCACAGCGAGCGGGCAATCGCCACGCGCTGCTGCTGACCGCCCGAGAGCTGGCCGGGATACTTGTGGGCCTGCTCGGGGATCTTGACCTTCTCGAGGAAGTGCATCGCCGTGGCCTCGGCCTCCTTCTTGGGAACCTTGCGGACCCAGATCGGGGCGAGTGTGCAGTTCTCGAGGATGGTCAGGTGGGGAAAGAGGTTGAAGTGCTGGAACACCATGCCGACCTCGGAGCGGATCTTGTCGATATTCTTGAGGTCCGAGCCAAGCTCGGTCCCGTCGACCACGATCTTGCCGGCCTGATGCTCTTCGAGCCGGTTGATGCAGCGGATCATCGTCGACTTGCCCGACCCGGAGGGGCCGGCAATGACGATGCGCTCGCCGCGGTGCACCGTGAGGTCGATGTCGCGCAGCACGTGGAAGTTGCCGTACCACTTGTTCATCTTGGTGATCTGGATCGCCACTTCGTCAGAGACGGTCATGTGGCTGCGGTCGATGGTCTCGGTCGCCTGTTGTTGCATGATCAGGTCTCCTTAGCGGTGCTCACGACGGAGCTTTTTCTCGAGGAAGAGGGAATAGCGGCCCATGCTGAAGCAGAAGATGAAGAAGCACAGCCCGATGAAAACGAAGAGTTCCCAGTAGATGCCGTTCCAGTCGGTGCTGGCGCGGATCGCGTTCGACAGGCCGATCGGGTCCAGCAGGCCGATGAAGACCACCAGCGTGGTGTCCTTGAACAGGCCGATGAAGGTGTTCACGATGCCCGGGATCGAGATCTTGAGCGCCTGCGGCAGGATGATCAGCCGCATCGACTTCCAGTAGTCGAGGCCAAGCGCGTCGGCGGCCTCGTACTGGCCCTTGGGAAGCGCCGCGAGACCGCCGCGCACCACCTCGGCGATATAGGCCGACGAGAACAGCGTCACCATGATGATGACCCGCAGCATGAGGTCGAAGTTGGTGCCCGGCGGCAGGAAGTAGTTCAGCAGCAGCGAGGCGGTGAACAGCCAGACGATCAGCGGCACGCCGCGGATCACCTCGATGAAGATCACCGAGCACTTGTTGATGATGAACAGGTCCGATTGCCGTCCCAGCGCCAGCACGATGCCCAGCGGCAGCGACAGGGCGATGCCCGAAATGCCGATGATCATCGCCAGCATGAAGCCGCCCATGTCGTTCGAGCGCACGTCGACCAGCTCGAGCGGGATCACCGCGTTGAGCGCACCCGCCAGCGGGGCGCAGAGGGTGAACCAGTAGAGCAGCGGCACGAGGATCGCCAGCAGCACGCCCGCAAGCGCGCCGAGGGCAGGGGTGGCGAAGCGCATGACCACGGCCCCCAGGGCAAAACCCGCCCCGACCGCGATCGGGCCCCAGAGCGAGCCGCCCCAGAGCAGCCAGTACAGCACGAAGGGGGCGGCGGCCGAGAACCACAGCGCCTTGCGCGGCACCGAGGCGAAGAGCACCGGTGCGATGGCGGCGAGGAACAGCACGAAGGCCAGAACCGGGCGCCAGTAAAGCTCGGGCGGGTAGAAGCCGAAGAGCAGCTGGTTCCAGCGCTCCGCGATCACCGCCCAGCAGGCGACGGAGGCGTCGGGGCCGTAGATCTCGTCGCGGATCTCGCGGCACTGGGCGAGGCTGTCGGCATCCCAGATTCCCAGCACCGCCCACGGCAGGGTGTGGCTCAGCACCAACCAGATCACGAACAGCGACACCACCGTCAGGATGATGTTGAGCGGCGTCGAGAAGAGGTTCTCGCGCGTCCACTTGTAGGCGCCGGACTGCGACAGCGGCGGCTCCTGCTCCTCGACCATGGTGTCGCGCACGAAGGGGACGGTCTGTGCGTGTGTATCGCTCATCTCAGCGCTCCTTCAGCTTAACGGAGGCGTTGTAGACGTTCATCACGCCCGAGATCAGCAGGCTGAGCACGAGGTAGAACAGCCCGAGCAGCAACATGCCCTCGAGCTCGCGTCCGGTCTGGTTGATGGTGATGCCGCCGAGGGTGGAGCGGACGTCCATGTAGCCCACGGCGATGGCCAGCGAGCTGTTCTTGGTCAGGTTGAGGTACTGCGAGATCAGCGGCGGGATGATGACGCGCAGCGCCTGCGGCAGGATCACGAGGTTCATCGTGGTGCCGGGGCGGATGCCGAGCGCGTAGGCAGCCTCCGTCTGGCCCTTGCTGACCGCGAGGATGCCGCCGCGCACGATCTCGGCGATGAAGGCGCCGGTATAGAGCGAGAGCGCCAACCACAGCGCGATCAGCGAGTTGCGCAGGTGGATGCCGCCGCCGAAGTTGAAGCCCTGCAGCGAGGGCAGGTCGAGGAAGGCGCCCATCAGCAGCATCAGCAGCCCGGTGGGCAGGATCAGCAGGCCGAGGATCAGGTACCACGTGGTGGGCCGGTCGCCGGTGGCTTCCTGCTTCTCGGTGGCCCAGTGACGCAGGCGCTGGATGGCGAAGATCGAGACGCCGAGCACCACCAGGACGAGCAGCCAGTTGAGCGCGCCGTTGGCGAAGAAGGGCGAGGCGAAGTGGACCGCGGGGATATAGACGCCGCGGTTGGTGATCGCCACGGCGTCGAACAGCATTGACGAGCTGGGCGTGTCGCCGCGGAAGGCGCTCGGGGCCGGGGTGCCCTCGGTCATCAGCGCAAAGATCAGCACGATCCAGAGCAGAAGCGGTACGTTGCGGAAGCCCTCGACATAGACCGCCATCAGGCGCGAGACGAGCCAGTTGTTGGACAGGCGCAGCACGCCGGCGATGACGCCCAGCACCGTGGCAAGGGCGCATCCGAGAAGGGCCACCAGCAGGGTGTTGAGAATCCCGACGACGGCCGCCCGCCCGTGCGTGGACTGGCTGTCATACTCGATCAGGCGCTGGTTGATGTCGTAGCCCGAGGGCTGGGTCAGGAAGCCGAAATCGAAATCCTTGCCGAGCGTCTCGAGGTTGTGGATGGTGTTCGACACCAGCCAGGAGAACAGCAGCATCAGCACGATCATCGCCACGACCTGAATCGTGAGCGATCGGTAGCGTGTGTCGTAGATAAGTTGCGACAGCCGGAAGCCCTGCCCCGGCGGGTCTGTCATCGTCGTCATTTTTTCTCCCCGGTGGTTCCCGTTGTTGCCGGGGCATCGCGCCGGTTGTTCCGGCATCCAGCCCCTCTTCGGGAACTCAGTTCGGTCGTTTCGACCGATCGTCTGATTTGTTGTCGTCAGTTAGGAAGGGCGCGGGAATGTCTCCCCGCGCCCCAGTTTGTTTGCGTCCGATCAGCGGAACGGCGGGCTGTACATCAGGCCACCTTCGGTCCACTGCGCGTTCAGGCCGCGCGACAGGCCGATCGGGGTGTTCTCGCCGATGGTCTTCTCGAAGATCTCGCCGTAGTTGCCGTTGGCCATGATGGCCTTCTTGGCCCAGTCGGCGTCGAGGCCGATCATCGCGCCAAGCTCGCCTTCGGTGCCGAGCAGACGGTTGATCTCCGGGTTGTCGGTCGGGGTCGAGGACAGTTCCTCGATATTGGCCGAGGTGACGCCGTACTCTTCGGCGGCGATCAGGGCGTTCAGGGTCCAGCGGGCGATATCGCCCCACTCGCTGTCACCGTGGCGGACCAGCGGGCCGAGCGGCTCCTTCGAGATGATTTCGGGAAGGATCACGTGATCGCCTGGGGTCTCGAAGGAGGCCCGGGTGGCCGCGAGGCCGGAGGCGTCGGTGGTGTAGACGTCGCAGGCACCGGCAAGGTACTGCTGCTGCGCCTCGGCGTTGGTCTCGATCGGCACCGGCTCGTAGCTGATGTTGTTGACGCGGAAGAAGTCCGCGAGGTTGAGCTCGGTGGTGGTGCCGGTCTGGATGCAGACGGTGGCGCCATCAAGCTCCTTGGCCGAGGACACGCCCAGCTCCTTCGGGATCATGAAGCCCTGGCCGTCGTAATAGTTCACGCCGATGAACTCAAACTTCAGGTCGTTGTCGCGCGAGAAGGTCCAGGTGGTGTTGCGGGCCAGAATGTCGATCTCGCCCGAGGCCAGCGCGGTAAAGCGTGTCTGGCCGGTGGTGGAGACGAACTCGACAGCCATCGGATCGCCGAGGACGGCAGCGGCTACGGCACGGCAGACGGCGACGTCGAAGCCCTGCCAGACGCCGTTGGCGTCGGGGGCCGAGAAGCCGGTCAGGCCGGTGGACACGCCGCAGTTGAGAGTGCCACGTGCCTTGACGTCGTCCAGCGTCGCGGCGCCGGCAGCGCCTGCGGCGAGACCGGCAACGGTCAGCGCGCCAAGGATTACGGTGTTCTTCATGTTAACCTCTTCCTGTTTTCCAGCCCCTGTCGGACCGGTTCATTGGCCCGTTTCGGGCCGGGATAACCTAGGATGGGTGCTCCCCCCCATTGGTGCTCGAGAGTTTGGGAGGATTCCTTCTGACAGGTCAAGCCGTTCTGCCTGAGAAAACGCCATTCGGTGCCGCCTGATTGAGCAGTCAATCCGATGACGCGACCTGATTAATCAGTCTTGCACAAACGATAAAACCGATGGGCGTCCAAAAAGGCGGCACGCTTACGTTCCGCAACGTCGCTTGCCTCTTCGTCAACACCCCAGAGCTCTTCCTGCCAGCTCTCGTCCAGCCGCGACAGCGCCCACAGCGCCTCGGGGTCTTGCTCCGGGTCGGTGGCGGCAAGGCCAAGCACGAGCGATCCGGTGAGCTGCACGAGATCGTGGAAGGCCGCCAGCTCGAAGGCGTCGAAGGCATGGGCCTCGCGCGCCAGCGCGGTCAGGGCGGCGGGGTCCTGCGGCGCGTGGATCACCCCGGCGCGCGGCTCGAGCCGGGCGCCGTAGCGCGTCGCGGCCCAGTCGAGCAGCGGGTCCCAGCGCGCGCATTGGCGCTGCACCAGCTCGTCGGGCTGGTCGGCCCGGTAGCACAGCAGGTCGCTGTCGCCGTAATCGGCCAGCATCGCGGCGACGGCTTCGCGCTGCGGTGCCACCTTCTCGATGGCGCTGTTGGCGGTGCGGGTGAAGGGCATGGTGTTGGGGTCGATCTTCTCGCCCTGCGCCTGCCATTCCTCGGCGATGGCCTCGGCCAGCCCGCGGGTCGGCACCACCAGAGGCGACTTGCCCGGCGTCATCACCCGGCGGCCATCCAGCGCGATGCCGTGGCCGCCCTCGACCTCGGTGGCGGTTGCGGTCTCGTAGAACCGGCGGGGTGCCCATTCGCTCATGCGGTCTGCTCCCAGATCTGTGTCAGAAGGCCGGGCAGCAGGCGGATGTCGTCGATGACGAGATGCGCATCGCGCAGCCGCCCGGCGTCGTGGTAGCCCCATGTCACGCCGATCGCGAGGATGCCGGCAGAGCGGGCCATGTCCATGTCGTAGCTGGTGTCACCCACCATCACCGCGCGCTGCGGCGCCACGCCGGTCTCGGAAAGCGCTGCCTCGATCATCGAGGGGTGCGGCTTGGACGGGTGGTCGTCTGCGCATTGCTGGGTGACGAAGAGCCGGCGCATGTCGTGCCCATCGACCAGCTTGTCGAGCCCGCGGCGCGATTTGCCGGTGGCGATCCCGAGTAGCGTGTCAGGCTCGGCGTGAAGCTGGTCAAGCACCTTGCGCACATGCGGGTAGAGCGGCGAGCTCTCGGGCGTGCCCTTCTCGGAGCGCAGGCCGAGATAGGCGGCCTTGTAGGCCTCGACCATCTCTGCGCGGGCGGCCTTGTCTGCCTTGGGGGCGAGCTTGGCCATCGCCTGCGGCAGCGACAGGCCGACGATGGAGAGGATCTCCTCGCGCGTTGGCACCGCGAGGCCGGTCGCGCCAAAGGCCGCCTGCATCGAGGCAAGGATGTCGGCCTGGCTGTCGACCAGCGTGCCGTCGACATCGAAGATCACGAGGCGCAGCGACATGGCTCAGTGCAGCTCTGCGAAGGGATCGTCGGCGGCGATGTCCTCGGCCCAGCCAAGCGTCTCCCAGGTGTTTGCCATATGCGCGGGAAGCGAGGCGGTCACGGTGACCGCTTTCTTCGTCACCGGGTGCAGGAAGGTCATCGAGCGCGCGTGCAGGTGCAGCTTCTTCGAGATCACCCCGCCAAGCTGGGCGCCCCAGCCGTCGCCAAGGTTCTCTTGCCCGGAGCCGCCATACTTGCCGTCACCGATGATCGGGTGGCCGATCTCGGCCATGTGGGCGCGTAACTGGTGGGTGCGGCCGGTGATCGGCTCAAGCGCGACCCACGAGGCCCGGCCCGCCACGCGGTAGAGCGTGGCATAGAGCGTGTGGGCGCGTTTCGCGCCGGGGGTGCGGTCCATCTCGCGCGGGTGCACGCAGATCATCTTTTCGCCCTCGCCGGACTTGCCGTGGCCGGGCGCCTTCACGAGGCCGAAGCGGATCTCGCCGAGATAGGGCGTCGGCACGCCGGCGACCACGGCCCAGTAGATCTTGCGGGTCTGCTTGTGCCGGATCGCCCCGGTGAGCGCCTGCGCGATCTCGCGGGTGCGGGCCAGCAGCAGCACGCCGGAGGTGTCCTTGTCGAGCCGGTGCACCAGCCGGGGCTTCTCGTCGTAGTCGAAGCGCAGCGCCTCGGCCAGCCCGTCGACATGGCGCTCCTGCTTGCTGCCGCCCTGCACCGGCAGGCCGGGGGGCTTGTTGAGCGCGATGATGTGGTCGTCGCGGTAGATCACCGCGTCGCGGATCATCTTGGCATCGGCATCGCTGACCGTGGGTTTGGGCTTGGCCGCGGGGGCCGGGGTCTCGCCGGGCTCGGGCAGGGGCGGGACGCGGACCTGCTGGCCGACCTCGAGCCGGGTCGCCGCCTTGCAGCGGCCGCCGTCGACGCGCAGCTCGCCCTTGCGGCACATCTTCTCGATGCGGCCCTGCTGCAGGTGCGGGAAGTGGCGCTTGAGCCAGCGGTCGAGGCGCTGGTCGCCGTCGCCGGGGCCCACGGTGATGGTCTGGACACGGCTCATGCGATGACACTCCGGGTGAGGATGAGGCCGGCAAACAGCGCGGCAATGGACAGGATCAGCGAGGCGGCGACGTAGCCGGCGGCCAGAGCGACCTCGCCACGTTCATACAAGGTAACCGCATCGAGCGAAAAGCTCGAGAAGGTGGTGAAGCCGCCAAGCACCCCGATGGCAAGGAAGGGGGCGAAGCGGGTGGCCGAGAGATGGCCCAGGGTCACCACCAGAACGCCCATCAGGAAGGAGCCCACGACGTTCACCGTGAGCGTGCCCCACGGAAAGCTGCGCCCCATCAGCGCGGTCATGCCGACGCCGGTCAGATAGCGCCCGCTGGCACCCAGTGCGCCGCCCGCGGCGACCTGTAGAAGCGTGTAGACCATGGGCGCGATGTGTCCTGCGGGCGTCGGCTTGTCAAGGTCGCGCAGGTTGGGGGCGCTGCCCCCGTCCGCGCCGGGCGCGGACTCCCCCGAGGTATTTTGAAACCAGAGAAGGGTAGAGCGGGGGCGCTGGCGTCAGCGGAGCGCCAGGCCATTCGTGTCGAAGAGATGGGTCTGACCGGGTTCGAAGATCAGGCCGCAGGACTCACCTGGCCTGAGGTCGGTGTGGCCGTGGCTGCGGATCGTCAGTTTGCCGGCGGGGCCGCAATCGGCGATCACGTAGGTGTCGGCGCCGAGATACTCCAGCACGTCGACGGTGCCGTCGATCTGGCCGCTGCCCGGCGCGCCGAGGGTGATGTGCTCGGGCCGGATGCCGAAATGACGGGCCTCGGCGGGCAGGGGCGCGTCGAGCGACAGCCCCGGGGTGTCGGCGGGAAAGACGTTCATCTTGGGCGAGCCGATGAACTGCGCCACGAACAGGTTGCCGGGTGTTTCGTAAAGCGCGCGCGGCGTGCCGACCTGGCTGACGCGACCGGCCTCGAGCACCACGATGCGGTCGGCGAGGGTCATCGCCTCGACCTGGTCATGGGTGACGTAGATCATCGTGGCGTCGAGCGTCTGGTGCAGCTTGGCGATCTCGTAGCGCATCTCGACGCGTAGGGCAGCGTCGAGGTTCGAGAGCGGCTCGTCGAACAGGAAGGCGGTGGGATCGCGCACGATCGAGCGGCCGATCGCCACCCGCTGGCGCTGGCCGCCGGACAGGTCCTTGGGCCGGCGGTCGAGCAGCGGCTCGAGCTTCAGCACGCGGGCGGCCTCGTTGACCTTGGCGTCCATCTCGGATTTCGCCACGCCCGCCGCCTTGAGCGAGAAGCCCATGTTCTCGCGCACCGACATGTGCGGGTAGAGCGCGTAGCTCTGGAACACCATGGCCAGCCCGCGCCGGGCCGGGGGCTCGGCGGTGGCGTCGCGCCCGCCGATGAGGATCTGCCCGCGCGAGGTCTCTTCAAGGCCCGCGATCATCCGCAGCAGGGTGGACTTGCCGCAGCCCGAGGGGCCGACGAAGATCACGAACTCGCCCTCCTCGATGGCGAGGTCCACACCCTTGATGACCTGCGCCTCGCCGTACCATTTCTCGACGCTTTTGAGTTCGATGCTTGCCATGTCTGTCGTCCTTACCGTCCGGCCCAGGCCAGCCACACCGCGGCGGTCCAGGTGAAGTTGTCGCCGCCGCAGGGGGCGGCATCCAGCGGGTCGAAATACTCGCGGAAGCCCGCGCGCTCGATCAGCGCGGCGGTCTCCTCGCGCAGCCGCGCCTCGTCCCAGTCGCGCCCGGCGCTCAGGAGGCCGAGCCCGATCAACGCGTTCATCTGCGGCCAGACCGGCCCGCGCCAGTAGCGCTTGCGCTCGAAGCTCGGCGCCTCGGGGTCGGAGGAGGGCAGGCCGTAGGTCACCGTTTCCCACATGCGGGCGAGATGTGCCTCCATCTCGGGCTTCTCGCAGCGCGCCAGCCAGCACAGCAGCGCGCCCGAGCCGACCACCCCGGCCCATTTGCCGCTGCGCAGGTCGCGCGCGTCATAGCTCTGAAGGTCCGGGTTCCACAGCGTCTGCACGCCCGCCCGCAGCTCTACCGCCCAGGCCTCTATGTCGGAGACGTCCTCTCCCAGCGCCCGGCCGAGGGCGGCAAGATCGTCATGGGCGCGGATCAGGATGAAGGTGATGCTGGGGTCGGCCATCAGGAACGGGCCGCGTGCGACGATGGTCTCCTGGTCCCAGCCGCACGCCTTGCCGAAGCGGACGAGCGCGAGGTAGCGGTCGTATTCCAGCTTGGTCGGGCGCTGCTCGCCGTCCACCTCTGCCGCGTCGCGGCGGGCGTAGTCGCCGGCGCCGCTCCCGTCGACATTGGCGAGGCCCACGTCCCAGTCGGGGCAGTTGTCGCGCCCCGATTCCCACGGGTGGCACACCGCCACCGCGCCGCTGGCGCAGCGGGTCTGCATCCACCAGCGGTGCCAGGCCACAAGCTTCGGGTAGAGTGCGCGCAGCCGTTCGGTGCCGGCCTCCGGGTCGGCGTCCCAGACCGCGCGCATCAGCGTCGCGGCGACGGGGGGCTGGCTGATGCCGGAGGTCGGCACGTCGCTGCCCGCGCCCCAGACCTCGGGGCCGGGGAAATAGCCGGGCGCTGCGTCGTGGAACACCATGTGCGGCACCATTCCGTCCGCCCATTGCGCCGCCAGCAGCGTCTCGAACTCGCGCCACGCGCGGTCGATGTCGAAGGTGGCAAAGCCGAGGGCGGCAAAGGCGCTGTCCCAGTTCCACTGGAACGGGTAGAGCATGTCGGTGGGCACGGTATAGCCGCCCCGGTCGTTGCCGCGTAGGATGGCGCGGGCCTGATCGTCGCGCCCGCTCATCCCTTCACCGAGCCCGCGGTCAAACCCTTGGTCATGAAGCGCTCGAGTCCGAGGAATAGCACCATGATCGGCACCGTGGCGATCACCGAGCCCGCCATCAGGTGCTGGCGCGGCACCTCGGAGGAGTTCAGCGAGGCGATGCCGCGCGTCAGGGTGTATTTCGAGGGATCGTCGAGCAGCATGAAGGCCAGCAGGAACTCGTTCCACGCGATCATGAAGACGTAGAGCGAGACGCTGGCCAGCGCCGGCAGCGACAGCGGCAGGGTGATCTGCCAGATCACCTTGAGCCGGCTCAGCCCGTCCATCAGCCCGGCCTCCTCAATCTCGGCGGGCAGGCCGCGGAAATAGCCCTGCAGCATGTAGAGCGCCACGGGGATCGTGGTCACCGGGTAGATCAGCACGATGCCGAAGATGGTGTTGCGCAGCCCGGTCATGGAGAACGCGATGTAGATCGGCAGCGCCAGCACGATCATCGGCACCATGTAGATCAGCAGGATCGAGCGCGAGAACAACGCCTGCCCGCGGAAGCGCAACCGCGCCACGGCGTAGGCGCCGGGGATGGCGAAGGCCAGGGTGATCAGCACGGTGAGCACCGAGACGTAGAAGCTGGTCCACAGGTAGCGGCCGAAGCTGTACTCGGTCATCAGTTCGGAATAGCTGCGGAACAGCTCTGCTCCGCGGCTCAGGTCGATGGTGAAATCGAGCGGGTTGGCCATCAGCTCGGACTGGTTCTTCAGGCTGGTCATCACCATGACGTAGAACGGGATCAGCACGATCGCGGTGAAGAAGATGTAGCCGAAGCCGGTCAGGAAGCGGATCACCGCCTCCTCGAACTCGTGCCGGGTGAGGGCGCCGGGGCGCAGCTCCTCGAGGATCAGCCACAGCCCCAGCCCGGTGAAGCCCAGCGTCGCCACGCGCCCGGTCCAGGCCGCCAGCGGCGCGCTGTCCTCGCCGATCTCGAGAGGGCCGATCCCCGCCAGTCCGCCCAGCGTCAGCAGGACGAGCGCCACCGCCAGCGGGATCAGAACCCGCTGCTTGCCGCCGAACCGCAGGCAGGCCAGCCCAAGCGCCACGCCGGCAAGCAGACCGCCCGCGAGCGCCGGGCGGAAGGCGTCGCCGGTGAACAGGCTCATCGCCACCGCCACCGTCGTCGCCACGACAAGCGCCCACAGCGCCCCAAGGATTGGCCCGGCCAGGAGCCCATGCCGCAGCAGCCTCATGCCGCACCCCCGATCTTCTCTGGTTCAAAAATACCTCGGGGTGAATGCCGCCCCCCGGGCGGCAGAGGGGCAGTGCCCCTCCACACCCCTGCCACAGGCGCCACGCTCACAACCCTTCCTCCCGGCTCATCACCCGGAAGAAGAACACCGAGAACAGCAGCAGGCAGCAGAAGATCACCACCGCCACCGCCGCGCCGGCGCCGATATTCGACAGCGCGAAGGCCTGCTCGTAGACGTTCACCGTCAGCACCCGCGTGCCCGCGTTGCCGCCGGTGAGCAGGAAGATGTCGTCGAACTTGTTGAAGGTCCAGATGAAGCGCAGCAGGAACAGCACCGACAGGATGCCCAGAAGCTGCGGCAGCGACAGGTACCAGAACTTCTGGAACGGCGAGGCACCGTCCATGTCGGCGGCCTCGTACATGTCGTGGTCGATCGACTGCATCCTTGCGAGGATGAACAGGAAACTGAGCGGGAAGTAGCGCCAGATCTCGAACAGGGTCACCATGATCAGCGCCAAGGGGCGCTCGCCGAAGAAGTTGATCGCCTGCGAGGTCACGCCCATCTGCAAGAGCAGCGCGTTGGCCGAGCCCGAGAACGGATCAAAGAGCAGGATCCACGCGAAGGCCACGGCGATCACCGGGGCGACATAGGGAAACAGGTAGAGCCCGCGCAGGATGCCCTGTCCCTTGAAGGACTTATTGAGCAGCATCGCGGCAAACAGCCCCATGATCAGCGCGCCCAGCGTGCCGAAGACGGTGTAGAACAGCGTCACCCCCAGCACCGACCAGAACTCGTCGCCGTCGAAGATGCGGACGAAGTTCTCGGCGGTGAAGTCGAAGCTGGTCAGCACGTTGGTGGCGCTGCCGGTCATCGCGGGCGGGCTGTCGGTGGCGGGCGGGCCGGCGAGATAGGTCTCGGTCGCGGTGACGGGAATGCGCAGCGTCACCCGCTGGCCGCCCTCCCAGTCGCCGAAATCGCAGCTCAGCTCGCCATCGGCGATGGCACAGGCGGGATCGAGCTCGCCGGCCTCCAGACCGTCTGGCCAGGCATCGCTCAGCGTCACGCCGCGGATCGGCTGATCCTGCGAGGAATTGCGCAGCCGGTAGCGCAGCGTGGCTTCGTCGCCCGGCGCCTCGAGATCGCCGCGGATGTCCTCGCGCACGATCGGCGTCGGCGGGCGCAGGTCGGCCAGCGTCACCGGCTTGAAGCTGATCCAGAACACCGCCAGCAGCGGCAGGATCACCACCAGCGACACCGCCGCCAGCGTCGGGAACAGCAGGCCCCAGGCCAGCCGCGCCTCGCGCTTTGCCAGCGGGCCGGTGCGGGTGGGAGGGGTGGCGTCGGTCATCTTCGCCCTCGTCTTGCGGATACCGGGCCCGTCCCGACGCGGCGCCGGGACGGGCAGGGGCCGTGCTTACTGGATCGCACCCAGCTCGCTGTTGAGCTGCTCGACCGCGGCGCCGGCGTCGATCTCGCCGTCAATATACGCCCGCACCACGCGGTTCAGCGCCTGGCTGCTGATCATCTTAGACGCCAGCGCCAGCTGGCCGTCATCGGCGCCCCAGCGCTGGGCGACGTCGAGCCCGGCGACGATCTCGTCGATCATCTCCTGCGGGTAGAGCTCGCTGAGCGGCGCCTTGCGATCGACACCGACCGGCAGCTCCTGCCACGCGTTGACGAAGGCCTCGGCATCCTCGCCGTCGCCGCGGCGGATCGGAAACTTGCCCTCGGGCGCGATCGCCAGCGTGTCGACGTAGCCTTCGCCCATCGAGTAGGTCACGAACTCGATGGCGGCGTCGGTCTGCGCATCGCCGGTGATGCCGAACATGTTGATCGACGCCCACGCCGCACCATCGGGGTTCGAGGGGCCGGCGAAGTTGGTCACGATGCCGGTCTTCGAGGCGAGCTCGGACGACGTCGGATCGTCGGTGATGGTCGGCGGCGCGCTGTCGCGCAGGCCGGCCAGCTCGTCGAGGATGAAGGGCGACCAGATGATCATCGCCGCGTTGCCCGAGAAGTAGAGCGTGCGCGACTGGTCCCAATAAAGATCACCCGGGGGCGAGGCCTCTGCGATGGCCTTGTAGAACTCCAGCACCTCGGTGGTCGCGGCCTCGTCGAGCGGGGTGAAGCCCTCGGGACCCACCGGCGAGACACCGTTGGCGAGGAAGACATGCTCGAGCACCTGGCTCATGAACGACTCGTCCACCTTGGTGGCGGCGACGAAGCCGTACATCTCGGGCGGGTTGTGCAGCGCCTCCAAAGCGGCCTCGACCGCGGCGTAGGAGGTCGGCGGCTCGAGGCCCGCCTCCTCGAACAGGTCGGCCCGGTAGACGATCATCTGGGTCCAGCCGTCCGCGGGCACCGAGGCCCAGCTGCCCTCGTCGAAGCGCGCCATCTCGAGCGCGCCAGATGCGAAGGTGTCGGGGCCAAGCGCGTCGATCACGTCGGTGGCGGCATCGGGGTCGAGGATGCCCGCCTCGGCCCAGGGCAGGGCCAGCGCCAGCGGGTGATAGATCACGTCCGGAAGGTCGCCCGCGGCATAGGCCGCGGTGGCGCGGGTGCCAAGCTCGCTCTCGGTCACCGGGATCACCTCGACGGTGTGGCCCGAGGCCTCGCCGAACGCCTGCGCCATGCTCTCCTGCCGCGCGAGCCGCTCCGGCTGCTCCTCGGTGGTCCAAAAGCGGATGGTTTCCGCCCCGGCGGCGCCGGCGCTCAGCACCAAGGCCATCGCGACGCTGCCGAGCAGCGGTTTGCGCATGGATATCATGGGGTCCTCCTGTGAATTGGCGAGATCATCGATACAGCAACGGGCACGCTGCCCGGCGACGGGTCAGGGCGGATCTTCAAAGCTTGCCTGGGGTGCGGGGCGTGCGCCGCGCGCGTCTGCGCGGGCGTTGCGCCGCCTCTTTTCCTGCTTGCCAACCGCCGCATGAAAACAACTCTCCCGTCCGGAAGACTTGTCCTTCAAAGCGATTTGGGCAAGGGAAAAATGCGCCGCATCGCAGCAAGTTAGCGATAAACCGTCAGATCGACACTTTCGCCAGCAAGGCGGCGCGGTCGATCTCGCCCGCTCTTCCGGAGAGGGCCACTTCGCCGCGGGTCACCGCGACGAAACTGTCGGCCAGCCCCCACATGAAATCGAAGTACTGCTCGACGAGGATGATCGCCATGTCGCCCTGATCGCGCAGCTGCGCGATCACCCGCCCGATCTGCTGGATGATGTTGGGCTGGATGCCCTCGGTCGGCTCGTCGAGCAGCAGCACCCGCGGCCGCGAGATCAGCGCCCGCGCGATGGCGAGCTGCTGTTGCTGCCCGCCCGACAGGTCGCCGCCGCGGCGGTGCAGGAAGTCCTTCAGGATCGGGAACAGCTCGAAGATATGCGCGGGCACGCCGTGTTCCGATTTCGGCAGGCAGGCAAAGC
This sequence comes from Salipiger bermudensis, assembly GCF_020171625.1. Taxonomy (GTDB): domain Bacteria; phylum Pseudomonadota; class Alphaproteobacteria; order Rhodobacterales; family Rhodobacteraceae; genus Salipiger; species Salipiger bermudensis_B. The sequence continues at coordinate 385,310 of NZ_JAIUZY010000004.1, read as the reverse complement.
CGGTCTCGAGGTTTTCCTGCACCGTCATCAGCGGGAAGACCTCGCGCCCCTGCGGCACGTAGGCGATGCCCGCCCGCGCGGCCTGATAGGCATTGAGATGCGACAGCGGCGCGCCGTCGAGCGTGATCGTGCCGCCCGAATAGGGGTGCCGCCCGGCGATGGCCTTCAGCAGCGAGGTCTTGCCCACGCCGTTGGTCCCGGTCACGGCGGTGACCTCGCCCGGCGCGGCGGTGAGCGAGATCCCGTGCAGGATCTGGCTTTGCCCGTACTTCAGGGTCAGGTTCTCGACGCTCAGCATGGCGTTCTCCTCTCAGCGACCGAGGTAGACTTCGATGACCTGCGGGTTCGAGGTCACGTGATCGAGCGAGCCCTCGGCCAGCACCGAGCCCTCGCAAAGCACCGTCACCCGGCAGTCGAGCCGGCGGATGAACTCCATGTCGTGCTCGACGACGACGACGGCGTGTTTCTTGGCGGCGCGCTTGAGCAGGTCGGTGGTGTGTTCGCGCTCCGCCGGGGTCATCCCGGCGGCGGGCTCGTCCACCAGCAGCAGGCGCGGGTCCTGCGCCAGAAGCATCCCGATCTCGAGCCACTGCTTCTGGCCATGGCTGAGCTCGCCCGCGACGCGGGGCAGGGCGTCGGTCAGTCCGATGATCTCGGCCAGCTCCTCGATGCGTTCGGCACCGCGCTTCGTCTTGCGATAGAGCAGCACGTCGAATGGCCCGCGCTTGTTCTTCAGCGCCATGGCGAGGTTTTCGCGCACGGTTTGGGCTTCGAACACCGTAGGCTTCTGGAACTTGCGCCCGACGCCGGCCATGGCGATCTGGCTTTCCGACATCTTCAGCAGCGAGATCGACTTCTCGCCATAGATCACCGTGCCCTCGTCGGGCCGGGTCTTGCCGGTGATGATGTCCATGAAGGTGGTCTTGCCGGCGCCGTTGGGGCCGATGATGGCGCGCAGCTCGGGCTCGCCGATGCGGAAGCTCAGGTTGTTGATCGCCTTGAAGCCGTCGAAGCTCACCGACACGCCGGACATTTCGAGAAGTGTCTTCATTTCTCTTCCTCTCCTTCGGCGGTGCGGCGGGCGCCCGTGTCGGGGCCGAAATCACCCACCCGCGCGGGCGTCGGGTGGCGCGTGGAGATCAGGTCGAACAGCCCGCCGATGCCCTTGGGGGCGAGCAGCGTGACCGCGACGAAGCTCACGCCGAGCAGCACCAGCCACCAGTCGGTCCACTGGATGGTGTAGAAGCCAAGCGGCACCGAGGGCACCGCGCCGGAGGTGAACCAGCTCGACAGGAGCGACACGAAGGCCGCGCCGAGGGCGGCGCCGTAGAGCCTGCCGCGGCCGCCGATGGCAACCCAGACCGCGAGGTAGATCGAGGCGATGGGGGCGATCTCGTTGGGGTTGATGATGCCGGCCTGCGGATAGTAGAGCGCGCCGGCGATGCCCGCGACGATGCCGGTCAGGGTGAAGACGAAGAGCTTGTAGCCCTCGACATGGTAGCCGAGAAAGCGCACCCGGCTTTCGTTGTCGCGGATGCCGCGGATCACCGAGCCGAACTTGCCCGAGGTGACCCAGGCAAAGAGCACGTAGCCGAGCCCCAGCGCCGTGGCCGAGGCCCAGAAGAAGGCGATCGACAGCGTGGCCTGCGGCACGTCGTCGAGCCCCGGCAGATTCTGCAGGCCCGAAAGGCCGTTGTTGCCGCGCAGCCCGCTCTCGTTCTGGAAGAGATAGAGCGACAGCGCCAGGGTCATCGCCTGCGTCAGGATCGACAGGTAGACGCCGGTGACCCGGCTGCGGAAGGCGAGCCAGCCGAAGACCAGCGCCAGAAGGCCCGGCACCAGCACCACCATCGCGATCTGCAGCCAGAAGCTGTGCGCAAAGATCCAGATTGCGGGAAACTCGGAGCTGCCCACCACCCCGAAGATCTGCGTGCCGATGGCATCGTGGATCTCCTGTGGGGTCGGCGGGATGGCGGCGGCCAGCAGGCTTTCTGTGACGATGATCTCGGTGCGGGCATACATCAGCCACATGCCGATCATGTAGCCGCCGAGTCCGAAGAACGCCATGTGGCCGAGGCTGAGGATGCCGGTATAGCCCCAGACCACGTCCATCGCCACGGCGACCAGCATCAGGCACAGCGTCTTGCCCAGCGTCTTGACGAAGCTCGTCGAGATCATGCCATTGCCAGCGGCGTCGGACAGCACCGTGACGATCAGGGCGAAGATCCCAAGCGCCAGCAGGAACCAGAACACCGAGCGGTTCTGCGTCAGGAAGGTACGGGTCATGCGAGAGCCCTTTCGCTGGTCAGGGAGGGGGCGCTGCCCCCTTCGCGCGCCGGGGCGCGCTCACCCCCGGGATATTTTCGGCCAGAAGAAATCAGGAGCGCGGCCTGCAGCTTCTTCTGGCTGCAAATATCCCCGCCGGAGGCAGGCCGGAGATCGCGGCCGGGGGTGGTGTTTCGGATCGGTGCGGTCATGCTCAGTCTCCCGCCGCGCGGCCCTTGAGGGCGACGATGCCCTTGGGGCGGAATTGAATGAACAGGATGATGAACAGGATCATGTAGGTCTGCGCCGCGAGCGTGTTCGAGGGGTTGAAGAACTCGATCCCCTTCTGCAGCCCGCCGATCAGGGTGGCGCCCGCGAGCGTGCCCCAGACATTGCCGACCCCGCCCACGACCACGGTCATGAAGCTCTGCACGATGTAGTTGGCGCCCATCTCGGAGGTGACCTGCGCGTATAGTCCGATGGCGATGCCGGCGATGCCGGCGATGCCCGAGCCCAGGCCGAAGGTCAGCATGTTGATCTTGTCGGGATTGATGCCCATCGAGGCGGCCATGCCGGGGTTCTGGGTCACCGCGCGCACCTCGAGCCCGAGACGGGTCTTGTTCAGCACCAGCAGGATCAGACCGAGGAAGATCAGCGCGAGGAGGAAGATGGCGATGCGGATATTGGCGATGCCCACCACGTCGTTGAGCACCCACGCCCCGTCGAGCCAGGAGGGCGAGGTCAGCGGCCGCGCCTGGGTGCCGAAGATGTTCTTGGCAAGCTGCTGCAGCGCGATGGAGATTCCGAAGGTGGCCAGCAGGGTCTCGAGCGGGCGGTGGTAGAGCCAGCGGATCACCAGACGCTCCATCGCCACGCCGGCGGCGAAGGTCACCGCGAAGGCCAGCGGCAGCGCCACGATCAGGCTCAGGGTGTAATCGGGGATGATCTGCTGCACCACGTAGCCGGTATAGGCGCCCATCATGATGAACTCGCCATGCGCCATGTTGATCACCCCCATCACGCCGAAGGTGATGGCGAGGCCAATGGCGGCGAGGAAGTAGATCGAGGCCAGCGACAGCGCGTCGAGCCCGAGATCCAGCGCCTGGTTCATCGCCACGCGGGTTTCGACCTCGTTGAGGGCGGCGCGGGCGGCCTCGGTGATCGCCGGATCGTCCTCGGTGTATTCCTCGTAGAACACATGCGCGGCGAGGGCGGCGTCGATGTCGCCTTCGGTGACCAGCGGCGGCACGGTGCCGGCCTCGGCGAGCGCCGCGTAGGCCCGGGCGCGCCCGGCTTCGGAGGCGAGTTGGCCGATCGGCACGCCGCCGACGCGGCCGTCGTCGATATTGTCGGTCAGGACCGCCTTGATCTCGTCCGGCGACTGCCGCGCCGGGGCGAGGCCGGCCTCGACCAGCCGCGCATAGGCCTCGGCCTCGGAGAGATCGTCGCCGGGGGTCAGGGTGCGGGCGATGTTGCGGTCCTCGGGGAGGCGGTCGGCCACGCCGCTGCGGGTCGTGAGGATCTGGTTGAGCACCGCGCGCACGTCCACCGCCAGCGCATCGGAGAGCGCGTCGATGGCGGCGATGCGGATCTCGGGCGTGGCGCCGTAGCGCGCCGCGAGCATCCCGGCGAGGCGCTCCTTGCGGGCCTTCAGAACGGGGTCGGTCTCTATCTCGATCGAGGCGCGCAGCGGCGCGAGCTGGTCGGGCTCGGGGTTGCGCGAGATGCTGTCGAGCGCGTCGGTGCGGCGGGCGATGTCGGGATCGGAGAGCTGGAACTGCACCAGCGCGGTGGCGATCACCCGGCGCACGCCGCCATTGGGGCGCACATCCTCGAGCTCGGCTCCGGGGTCGAGCGTCACCGGCGCTCCGGTGTCGATGTCGCGCGGCGGCGTGCCGTCATAGTAGAACAGGCCGGTGGTCTCGTCCTGCACGACCTCGCGCTCGGCCCAGCGGTTGAGAAAGTCTGGCACCTGCGGCAGCTCGGAGGCGACCAGCGCCTCGATCACCGACGCGACGGTCTGTCGGCCGGGGCTGGCGACCTCGTCGGCCTGGCTTTGCAGAAGCGTCTGGAGCGGGCCCGGATCCTGCGCCGCGCCCGGTGAGGGGGGCAGGAGAAGACAGAGCGCCAGCGACAGGGCGAGGGCAAACATGCGCGGCATCGGCAGCGGTCCCGGATATTGGAGGAGGGGTCTTTCGGACAAGCGGCGGGCGCCCCGGAGCGAGGCGCCCGCCCAAGATCACGTCAGATCAGTAGTTCGACTGGATCTGCACGCAGGTCTCGGTCTCGGTGTTGTACATGCCGCATTCGAGCTCGGCCCAGTCGGACTTGAGCGGCGCGGATTCCGGCAGGTAGTCGGTCCAGGCATCGCCCGGAACCGGATCGGTTTCCGAGATGATGTCGAACATGCCGTCGGCGCGGATCTCGCCGATCAGCACGGGCTTGGAGAGGTGGTGGTTAACGCCCATCACGGCGGTGCCGCCGGTCAGGTTCGGGAACTCCTGCCCCCACATGGCCTCGCGCACCGCGTCGACATCGGTGGTGCCGGCCTGCTCGACCGCGTTCACCCACATGTTGAAGCCGATGTAATGCGCCTCCATCGGGTCGTTGGTCACGCGCTTTTCGTCGCCGATGAATTCGTGCCACGCGGCAATGAATTCGTCATTGGCCTCGGATTCGGCGGTCATGAAGTAGTTCCACGCGGCGAGGTGGCCTTCGAGGTTCGAGGTGTCGAGGCCCGACAGCTCTTCTTCGCCCACCGAGAAGGCCACGACGGGGATGTCGTCGGCCGAGATGCCGGCGGCCGCGAGTTCCTTGTAGAAGCCGATATTGGCGTCGCCGTTGATCGTCGAGATCACGCCGACCTGCTTGCCGTCCTCACCCAGTGCCACGACGTCGGAGACGATGGTCGACCAGTCCGAGTGGCCGAAGGGGGTGTAGTTGACGAAGATGTCTTCCTCGGCGATGCCCTTCGACTTGAGGTAGGACTCGAGGATGTTGTTCGTGGTGCGCGGGTAGACGTAGTCGGTGCCGAGCAGGGCGAACTTCTCGACGCCAAGCTCGTCGAGGAAGTAGTCGGTGGCCGGGATCGCCTGCTGGTTCGGCGCGGCGCCGGTGTAGAACACGTTCTTCGAGCTTTCCTCGCCCTCGTACTGGACGGGGTAGAAATACAGCGCGTTGAGTTCCTCGAGCACCGGCAGCACCGCCTTGCGGCTCGCCGAGGTCCAGGAGCCGAAGGTCACGTCGACCTTGTCGTTGGAGATCAGTTCGCGCGCCTTTTCCGCAAACAGCGGCCAGTCGGAGGCCGGATCCTTGACCACCGCCTCGAGCTCGCAGCCGAGCAGACCGCCATCGGCGTTCTGCTTCTCGATCAGCATCAGCATGGTGTCTTTCAGAGTGGTCTCGGAAATCGCCATGGTGCCGGAGAGGGAGTGCAGCACGCCCACCTTGATGGGGCATTCCACGTCCTGGGCGTTGGCCGCGCCGGCGGCAATCAGCGCCGCGGCGGCCACGCCCGAGAGTTTCAATGTCTTGATCATAAAGGTCACATCCCTTGTGCGCGGCGCGATCCTCCCGGTCCCGCCCGGCGCTGGGCCGGGCGGAGCAGACCTGACGGCGCGCCGCTTTGTTATTGTTCGCCAGGGCGGGCTTCGGGCCTTCGCCTCTTGCCGCCGTGACATCCCCGTTGGTCGCTCCCTGAGAAAGCGCGATAACTGCTTAGCCGGGGCGCCCACGGGGGCCACGCGAATATGCGGGGGAGGGTTCTGCTCCGGAGCGTATGCCCTATTTGTGTGCGAAATTTCGCCCGTTTGCTGTCATTTTGTGCAAAAAATCGTATAAATCCGGCGCGAAGGATGCGTTTTGGTGGTTATCCTAGTCAAACGGCGAATCCCGTTTCGCTCAGGAATTGGGCGCAACGTGGCGGAAACGCCAAGAATTTTTACCCGGGGGCTTTCACTTGATGCAGATTAGTCGGACGTTGAGGCGCAGAGCGAAGGGAAGACAATGAGCGCCAAGCAAGCCCCGATCTTCAATGAGATGATGAACGGCGTGGACACCCGCGCCGCCTACCAGAACCTCGAGCAGTGGTATCGGTCGATGCCCTCCGAGCTTCGCAGCCTCAAGCAATCCGAAGCCGAGGACCTGTTCCGCCGCGTCGGCATCACCTTCGCGGTCTACGGCGAAGGCGGTGACCCGGAGCGGCTGATCCCGTTCGACATGTTTCCGCGCGTGCTGACCGCCTCGGAGTGGCGCAAGCTCGACCGTGGCATCCGCCAGCGCGCCGCCGCGCTCAACGCGTTTCTCTGCGATGTCTACGGACGCCGCGAAATCATCCGCGCCGGGCGCATCCCCGAGCATCTGGTGACCAACAACGAGGCTTACGAGAAGGCGGCGATCGGATTCATGCCGCCGGGCGGCGTTTTCAGCCATATCGTCGGCGTCGACCTCGTGCGCACCGGACCCGATCAGTTCTACGTGCTCGAGGACAATTGCCGCACGCCCTCCGGCGTCAGTTACATGCTGCAAAACCGCGAGATCATGATGCGCATGTTCCCGCAGCTGTTCATGGAGAACCGCATCGCGCCCGTCGATGGCTACGCCGGGCTGCTGAAGAAGACGCTGGGCTCGGTGGCGCCGAAGAAATGCCAGAACGAGCCCAATATCGTCATCCTGACACCGGGCCAGTTCAACTCGGCCTATTACGAGCACTCCTTCCTCGCCGACCTCATGGGGGTCGAGCTGGTCGAGGGGCAGGATCTTTTCGTCGAAGGCGATTTCGTCTGGATGAAGACCACCGAGGGCCCCAAGAAGGTCGACGTGATCTATCGCCGGATCGACGACAGCTTCCTAGACCCGCTATGCTTCCGTCCCGACTCGATGCTCGGTGTGCCAGGGCTGATGAACGTCTACCGCTCCGGCGGCGTGACGATCTGCTCGGCGCCCGGCGCCGGCGTGGCCGACGACAAGGCGATCTACACCTACGTGCCCGAGATGATCCGCTTCTATCTCGGCGAGGAGCCGGTGCTCGAGAACGTGCCGACCTGGCAATGCGCCAAGAAGGACGATTGCAAATACGTGCTCGAGCACCTGCCGAAGCTGGTGGTCAAAGAGGTGCACGGGTCCGGGGGGTACGGGATGCTGGTCGGTCCGAAAGCCGACAAGTCCACCATCGAGGCCTTCGAGGCCAAGATCCGCGCCAAGCCCGAGAACTACATCGCGCAGCCGACGCTGGCGCTCTCGGCCTGTCCGACCTTCGTCGAGGAGGGGATCGCGCCGCGCCACGTGGACCTGAGGCCCTACTGCCTCGTGGGGGAAAAGATCGAACTGGTGCCCGGCGGGCTGACCCGCGTGGCGCTGACCGAAGGGTCCCTGGTGGTGAACTCGTCGCAGGGCGGCGGGGTGAAAGACACCTGGGTCCTGGCGGAGTAGGAAGACCATGCTGAGCCGTACCGCAGATCACCTTTACTGGATGGCCCGTTATCTCGAACGCGCCGAAACCACCGGTCGCCTGCTCGAGGTGGGCGCCCGCAACGCGCTGCTGCCCGACCCGTCGGGCGGCTATCGCAACGACTGGGAGGCCGTGCTTCAGGCCAAGGGCACGCTCGAGCCGTTCCGCGAGAAATATGGCGAGCCCAACCAGCGCAACATCGAGACCTATATGTTCTTCGATGCGGACAACCCGTCCTCGGTGCTGTCCTGCATCAATGCGGCGCGCGAAAACGGCCGGGTGGTGCGCACCGCGCTGACCGCGCCGGTCTGGGATGCGCTCAACGGCGCCTATCAGGAGCTCAAGCAGCTGCAGCGCATCGAGCGCAGCAAGCTGATGACCAGCGAACTGACCGACTGGACGATGCGCAACTGCTTCCTCGTGAAGGGCTGCGTGCAGGCCACGCAGCTGCGCAATGACGGCTACGATTTCATGGGCATCGGCACCGCCATCGAGCGCGCCGACAACACCGCCCGGCTGATCGACGTGAAATACTACGTGCTGCTGCCGTCGCTGTCCTATGTCGGCTCCGGCCTCGACCAGAGCCAGTGGGCGCTTCTGCTGCAGTCGATGACCGCGCAGCGCGCCTTCAACTGGACCTATACCGGCGAGATCACCGCGCAGAAGATCGCCCACCTGCTGATCCTCAACCGCAAGTTCCCGCGCTCCCTGCGTTCGTGCGTGCAGTGGACCTGCGATCACCTCGACAACATCGCCGAGAACTACCAGACCGGGTCGCGCGCGCAGGAGGCGGCGCACCAGCTGCTCGACGATCTGCTCAACGTCACCGTCGATGACATCTTCGACGAGGGGCTGCACGAGTTCCTCGGGCGCTTCATGGCGCGCAATGCCGGCCTCGCCAACACGGTTCAGGACGTTTATCTTCACGGGATCCCCGCATGAGACTGAGTGTCAGACATACGACCCGCTACAGGTTCGACCACCCGGTGCGCGGCGTGGTGCAGTCGCTGCGCCTCTGGCCTGCGGATTGCGCCTCGCAGAAAGTGCTGTCCTGGGAGGTGACGACCGAGGGCGCCACCCGCGGCGCCGAGTTCACCGACGGGGCGGGCGACCGCACCGCGCTGGCAAGCTGGCGCGGCCCTCTCGAGACGCTGACCGTCGAGGTGATCGGCGAGGTCGAGACCGTCGATCTCTTTGGTGTGCTGCGCGATCATCGCGAGAAGGGGCCGGCCTCGCTCTACCTGCGCGAGACCCGGCAGGTTCGGCTGGACCAGGATCTCAAGGACCTGTCGGCCTCGGCCCTCGAGGGCATGAAGGGCGCCAGCGAGCTTGACCGCGCGCACGCGCTTGCCAGCGCGGTGAGCGGCGCGATCGCCTACGTGCCCGACGCGACCATGGCCCACACCACCGCCGCCGAGGCGCTCTCGGGTGGGGAGGGGGTGTGTCAGGATCACACCCACGCGCTGATCGCCGTGGCCCATGCCGCGAACATTCCTGCGCGCTACGTCACCGGCTATCTGCAGGCGGATGCCGACGGAACGCAGCACGGGGCCAGCCATGCCTGGGCCGAGCTCTTCGTGCCCGAGCTTGGCTGGGTCGGCTTCGACGCCGCCAACCGCTGTTGCCCGGACGAGCGCTATATCCGCCTCGGTTCGGGGTATGACGCGCAGGATGCGGCGCCGATCCGTGGCGTGGTGCAGGGCAGCACGCCGGAAGAGCACCTCGAGGTCGAGGTGGTCGTGGCGAACGGGCAGCAACAGCAGCAGTAACCACGCCCGCGCGTCGCCATTGCCCGGCCCCCGCATCGGCAGTATGACGCCAGGCGGGGCGGGGTGCCTCAAGAGGATTCGAACATGACCTATTGCGTTGGATTGCTGCTCGACGCGGGCGTTGTCCTGCTGTCGGACACGCGGACCAATGCGGGTCTCGACAACATCGCGACCTATCGCAAGATGTTCCTGTTCGAGCAGCCGGGCGAGCGCGCCATCGGCATCATGACCGCCGGCTCGCTGTCGATCACCCAGACGGTCATGGCGCGGCTTGCCGATGCCAACGAGCAGCCGGACAACGACCGCTCGATCTTGCGCGCGCCGTCCATGCTTCAGGTGGCCGAGCTTGTCGGGGCGACGCTGTCGGACGTGACGTCGGACGTGAAGTCCAAGATGGAGCGCATGAGCCAGAATGCCACCGCCTCGATGATCGTGGCCGGGCAGCGCAAGGGCGGCCCGATGCGCATGTTCCTGATCTATCCCGAGGGGAATTTCATCGAGGCGACCGCCGACACGCCCTTCCTGCAGATCGGCGAGCACAAGTACGGCAAGCCGATCCTCGATCGGGTGATCGAGCCGGGGACGTCGCTGGGCGATGCGGAAAAGGCGGTGCTGCTGTCGATGGATTCGACCCTTCGCTCCAATCTCAGCGTCGGGATGCCACTGGATTTCGCCGTGATCGAGGCGGACAGTTTCAAGATCGGCCGCACCCGCCGGATTGAGGCCGATGACGAGGGCTTTGCCCGGATGAGCGCGGCCTGGTCCGAGGCGCTCCGCAACGCGTTTCAGGAAATTGACCCGATCTGACGAGGTTAGAAGGCGCTTTGAATGGGGGCCTGGCGGGTGCATTTCGCGTCTTTGGGGCTCTCGCGATCCTGTCGTGGAATTTCTCTCGTCCCGTGATGCACGACGGGCCGGCCCCTCACGCCGAACTGTCCTCTCGTTGAGAGGGGCGCCCCATGACGGGCGCCGCCTCTTCCTGCTTTGCGAGGTCCGTGGTGCGTTGGCGCGGCGCGCGGATATGGTGTGATCGCGGCGCATGTCAGAACAGCACGATTTCGCCAACCGGAGCCGCAGGTGCAGGGGCAGGGGGGGCGACGCGGTCCACCGCGCCCGGAACAATGAACTGCTTCACCCGCCCATCCGACGGCCAGAACCGGATTCTGCGGGCCGAGTTGCCACCGGTGCTTTCCGATGCGATGGGAATGCCCTCGTTTTGCAGGAACTCGCGGGCGAAAGCGACGTTGGAATCGCCAATGTCCCGCAGTTGAGTCAACATCTTGGCGCCGCCGAACAGCTTTGCGACCATGCGGTGCTTGCGCGCGCCATGCTTCAGTAAACCGTTGATCAAAAGCTCCATTGAGTAGGCGCCGTAACGGACGTCTTCGCCGGACCGTCCGGTGCCGTGCGGCAGCAAAAAATGGTTCATGCCGCCGATCTTCTGAGACGGGTCGGTGAGGCAAACCGCAGCGCAGCTGCCGAGGACGGTCGACATCACGCAGTCGGGGTCCGCGGAGATGTGGTACTCCCCCTGAACGACGTTCACCAATTTTTCGCTCGTGCTCATCGCGTGGCGAGCCTCCGGTTTGTTTCTGTTGGTGCTTCGTGGCAGATCCTGAGGATCTCCGGCCCGATCTTCGGCAGCGGCAGCGAGTGCATCGCCGCCCCAAGTTCCACCGCGGCGCGCGGCATTCCGTAGACCGTGCTGGTGGCTTCATCCTGCGCAAAGGTGGTGGCCCCGGCGTCGCGCAGGGCGCGAAGGCCAGCCGCGCCATCGCGGCCCATGCCCGTGAGCAGGGCCGCGACCACCCGTTTCGCCCCCGGTATCGCGGAGTGGAACATCGCGTCGACCGACGGCATGTGGCCGGAAATCGGTCCGTCGGACGCGAGCGTTATGCGCATCGGCTTGCCGCCCGCAAGGCGCATGTGAGCCCGGCTCCCAGCGGCCACCACCACCTCGCCATGGGTGACACGTTCGCCATCTCGGGCGGGGCGCACGCGTGCTTCGCATTGCCTGTCAAGCAGGCGGGTCAGGCTCTCTCCGAAGCCCCCGCCGGTGTGCTGCACGATGAAGGTGGGAGGGCAGTCGGCCGGGAAGGCGGATAGCACGGTGAGCAGGGCGTCGACTCCGCCGGTGGAAGCGCCAATCAGAATAAAACGATTGCTGCGCCGACTGTCATTCCCCGGATCCGCTTTCGGACCCACGGTCGTCTTGGCCGGTGCCGCCGTGCCGATCCGCCGGGCCGTGCGCGTGACGCTGCGCAGTTGGCCGATCAGAGGCTCTGCGGCAATATCGGCTGGCACAGCGAACAGGTCCGAGGTTCGGCCCCAGGGCGACGCGGAGACACGGCTGCCTGTGTCGGGCTCATCGGAGATGACGATCCACCGAACATCCAGAGCGGCGAAAAGCGCGCGCATCACTTCGAATTCCGGTGCGCGCGCCAAGCCGCCATCGATAAGCACCGCCATCGGCTGTTGCTCTTCGACCTCGGAAAACGTGGCCATCAGGTCAGCCGTTTCGGCGATGATCCGAATCTGCGGTGACGATTCGATACTTTGCACAACCCGCCGGCGGCGCGTTCGGTCCGGTATGGCAATGATCAGCGAAATCGGATCCATCGAAGCCCCTTTCAGTCGGTGGTGCTGCTGCCGATAGCGGACGGCCGCAGGCGAGGCCCCTTAGGGGCCTGTCGAAGAAGCGTGAGGGCCTACCAAAAGCGAAGCGCCGCCAACGGAGCGCGGTCCTCACGGTATCAAAACAGTTCGGGCGCGTTTGCGGCCAAGTCGTCATGGCTGATCCCGCTTAACCGGCGTCCGAGCGCACGAAGCGGTATCGCAGAGAGCTCGCGGGTCAGGTCTAGTTCGGCGCTGTCCTCAAGCCGTTGTGAGAGCTTCTCTGAATAGGACGCAAGCGCATCCGTGGACTGCGCCAGTACATCAAGCTCCTGCAATGCCGTCACGGCGACAGAGCCGAGCCTCTCCCCTCCCGACGCATAGACATGTTCGATCCCATGCTCGAGCCGGGCAAGGCGATGGTGAAGATGGCGGATTTCGTCCGACAGCATCCGCATCGCCTCGCTCGGAGAAAGCCGGATTTCACCCTTGGTCATATCAGAGCTTTCCCACGACGCTTTCGATGCACTGTTTCATTGCCAAGGAAGTGAATGGCTTCTTGATCATGTTGTTGAGACCCCATTTCTTGGCCGTCGAGACCATGTCCGGCGTCGGTTTGCCGGTCACCAGGATAAAGCCCATGCGCTGCGTGGCCTTGTTTTGCCGCACCGCCTGCAAAAGGCCGAGACCGTCCATATTGGGCATGTTGAAATCCGACAGCACCAGGTGCACGGGGTTTGCCGAGATGCGCGCGAGGGCCTGCTGGCCATCATTTTCGGTCAGGTAGTTCTTGATGCCGATCTCATCGAGCGCTTGTGTGATAAGGCCACGGCTTGTCGCCATGTCATCGACGACCATGATGCGCAGGGAGTCCTTCAGGCTCATTCTTGTCTCCTATCAGGCGTGGTCGGGGCGGGGGCGACGGCTTTGCGGTAGGTGGTGACACCGGCGGACTGCAGACTGTCCAGCGCAGGTCCTGCAACACGTTCGGAGTGCCCGATGAACAGAAAGCCGCCCTCGCGCAGCAAAGCGGTAAACCGGGACCACAGGCGATGCTGCGTTTGATGGTCGAAGTAGATCGCGACATTGCGACAGAAGATTGCGTCAAAGGGGCCTTTGAAGGGCCACGGCTCCATCAGATTGAGTGCACCGAAGGACACCATGCGCTGCACCGGGGCGGTTATTTCGAAACTGGCCGGTTCTTCGGCGCAGGGCCGCGTGGCGCTCTGCTGCATCTTCGCAGGGATCGTGGCGAGATCCTCGAGCGCATAGCGCGCCGCGGAAGCTTTGCGGATCATCGCAGGATCAATGTCCGTGGCGAGGATGCGAGCATTGCGCAGGCTGGCCTCCGATAGCGCGTCGGTCAGGGTCATCGCGATGGAGAAAGCCTCTTGTCCCGAAGAGCATCCCGCCGACCAGATGCGGACCCTTTGCTGCTTTTCGAGCTGCGGGATCAGGTCTTTCTGCAAGGTGTCGAAATGGTGCTTCTCGCGGAAGAAGCTGGTGACGTTGGTGGTCAGTGCGGAGATCAGCTCGAGACGCTCCTCGGCTTCTTCCGGGCTTTTGAGCAGGGCCATGTAACTTGAGAAATCGTTAATCTTGCGGGCGCGCAGGCGCCGCGCGATGCGGGAGTACACCAACGGCTTCTTGCTCTCTGCCAGCGCCAGACCGAATTCGGCGTGCGCAAGCTGCGCCAGAGCGCGGAAGTCATCGTCGGTAAAGCGGACGTCGCCCGATCCGCTCACCGGGGCGGTGGTGATCATACGGTGCCCCCCTCGTTGTCGAGTACGGCGTCGAGGTTGACCACCCGGACCATGCTTTCCCCGACCGAAATCACGCCGAGGATCGCTTGGCGTGCGGCTTCGGACTTAATGTCCGGTGTTTCCTGGATCGCGGACTTCGCGACCGAAAGGATCTCTGAAACCGACTCGACGAGTAGACCGATTGTTGTTCCGCCGGCAGCGGCGACGATGACGACGTTGCGCTCATTGTCGATGGTCTCACCGAGACCAAACCGGGCCGAGAGATCGAAGATCGGGATCACCGCGCCGCGAAGGTTCATGACGCCGAGGACATCGTCGGGCGTGTGCGGCAGCTTGGTGACGGGCGTCCAGCGTCGAATCTCCCGGATCTGGGTGATCTCGAGGCAGAAACTCTGGTCCCCGGCGGAGAAAGTAATGAATTCGAACTGGGCCTCGGTGGGGGCCTCGGAAACGTCAAGCATGGCGCAGCTCCGGTCTGGGGGGGGAGGCGGGCGGCAGGAAAATTGCCGCCGGGGTGAGTTTGACAAGTTCGTCGGGGTCGAGAATCAGGGCAATCTTCCCGTCGCCGAGGATGGTTGCCGCCGAGACGCCGGCGATGGCCCCGTAATTGCTTTCGAGGCTCTTGATCACCACCTGGCGCTGATCGTGGATCGCGCCGACACGCAGCGCGGTGAGGCCTTGTCCTTCCGTGCTCACCAGAAGCAGGACGCCGCTGCTGTCTGCACGCTCGCTGGAGAGCCCGAGATTGCGGGCCACATCGACGATTGGGACATAGGCGCCACGCACCGAGATCACCTCGCCGTCGGTTCCGATACAATGCAGGTCGCGCGGGTTTGGTCGTATGGTTTCGATGATCGAGGCGATCGGGATCACCATCGTCTGATCGGCGATCGAGATGACGAAACCGTCCATCACGGCCAGGGTCAGTGGCAGGACGATGGTGAAGGTGGTGCCTGCTCCGGGGCTTGAGGTGATGGACACACGTCCGCCGAGCGCCGCCACGGCGTTCTTGACCACATCCATGCCGACGCCGCGGCCGGACAGGTTCGAGACCTCGGCGGCGGTGGAAAAGCCTGGCAGGAACAGGAGGTTGTCGACCTCTTGTTCGGAAAGCTCCGCCTCGGGAGAGACGAGGCCCTTCTCGATCGCCTTTTCAAGGATCCTGGCCCGGTTGAGGCCCGCCCCGTCATCGGCGATCTCGATGAAGACGCTGCCGGAGCGGTGCGAGGCGGACAAGCGAATCGCGCCGGTCGTGTCCTTACCAAGCTCGGCGCGCTTTTCCGGCCGCTCAAGCCCGTGGTCGACAGCATTGCGCACCATGTGCGTGAGCGGGTCGGCGAGGCGTTCAATCACGGTCTTGTCGACCTCTGTCGAGTCGCCCACGGTCACCAACTTGACCTTTTTCCCGGTGACTTCGGCGGCCTCGCGCACGATGCGGGACATGCGCTGAAACAGAGGCTTCACCGGTTGTGCCCGGATCGCCATCACCCCCTCCTGAATGTCGCGCGCCAACAGCTTGTAGGCTTCAAGCTCGTTGGTGAGATGTGCGACCGCCGGCAGCTCGAGCTCTTCGATCCGCTGCGAGATCATGGCCTGATTGATGATCAGCTCGCCCACCGTGTTGATCAGCCGATCCACACGGTCGAGGTCGACGCGGAGGGTCGGGCGCGGGCCGCGTGGCTCGTCGCGCGGGGCGCTGGCCGTGGCGGTCTTGGCGCTGGGCGGCGGCGTGGTGTCCTCCTGTGCTTTCGGCTCGGCCAAAGCCGCCCTGTCGGTAGGGGCCGGAAGGCCTTGAGAGGCGCGGCTGTCGAGCGGGGGCTCATCCACGGCCACGACCGGTTCGTCAGAGACCGCGATCTCCAGATCACAGAGGGCATCGACGAACTCGAACACCTCGTGGAGCACGGTCTCGTCCTCGGAGGTCAGCAGCGTGAGGCGCCAGTTTATCACCGCGTCCTCGGGATCGAAGCGGTCGAACTCGGGCAGGCGGGATAGGTCGGCGGTCACCGAGAGCGGTCCGAGTTCGGCCAGGGCGTCGAACAGCAAGAGCGGCTCGTGACCGTTGGCGTAGAGGGCCGGGGTCGGGCAGAACCGGATATCGAAGCGCCGCAGCTCGGTCCCGGTGGGCGGATCATGCTCGCCAATGTCGAGCGCCAGGGGGGCTGCGTCGAAGGCGAGCGGGGCGGCGTCGAAAGCGATCTCTTCCTCGCTTTCGACATCCCCGAGATAGGCGCTCAGCTCCTTGAGGATCGCGGCCTCGGATTCGGCGTTGGGCTCGCGCTCGTCGCGCGCCGCCTCCACGAGGTCGGCCAACTGATCGCCGGACCGGTGAAAGAGCAGCATCAGCTCCTCGTTTACGGCAAGCTGTTTCGAGCGGACCTTGTCCATCACCGTCTCGAAGGTGTGGGCGAAGTTCACCAGCCGGTCGAGGGCGAATGCCCCGGCGCCGCCCTTGATCGAGTGCACGGCACGAAACACCGCGTTGACCACCTCCATGTCGGAGGCGTTCTCTTCCATGGCGGCGAGTCCTTCGACGAGCGCCTCGAGAAGCTCTTCGCATTCTTCGAAAAAGGTATCGCGGATCGAGCTGTTGGACATGGCTTACACCACGTGTCCGGTCAGCCGGCGCAGAACCGAGACCAACGACGCATCGTCGAAGGGTTTCACGATCCAGCCCGTCGCTCCGGCCTCGCGGGCGCGGGCCTTGAGGTCCGGGCCGCTTTCGGTGGTCAGCACGATGATCGGCACAGTGGTTCGGTTGGGGCCGCTGCGCAGGTTATCGATCACACCGAAACCATCCATGTTGGGCATGTTGATGTCGGTGATCACCACGTCGGGCTCGACTTCGGCGAACTGCTCCACACCTTCGACGCCGTCGCACGCCGAATGGTATTCGAATCCCGCGCCTTCGAGCGAAACGCGCAGCAGGTTTCGGATGGTGCGGGAATCGTCGATCGCGAGGACTTTGGTGGTCATGAGGTCTGGTCCTTGTCGAAATGATCGGGGGCGAGGCCGAGCCGTTCGAGGCCGGCGCGGAAACTGTCATTCGCATCGGTCAGGCGGAACGGAAGTTCTTCGCGGGCCCACTGCTTCTGGGCCACGAGCAGGATCTGGAGCCGGTGGGCATCGAGCCGTCCGACATCGCTGACCGAGATCGTCACCGGGGCGTGGCGCGCCCCCAGCAGGAACGGAACCAGCGCGTCTTCGCCGTTGCGGTTTCGCGTGGGTTCGAGAACGTGAATATGGGAGTCGGACATCGTGTGCTCGGTGCCTTTGCCAGCCTCTGGGTCGGGTGACCCGCGCCGCGGCCATGCCGCCCAGGGTCAGACATGAGACATACGGTCGGTGTCTTAACAAAGCGTTCTGGAGTGCCGCTTTTCGCAGTCTGCTTGCAGACGCGCGGGCATCGCCTACAAGTAAGACGTCAGAGCAAAGGGAGAGTGTCGATGGCGCGCAATGGTGGACAGCTGGTGGTGGACTGCCTTGTGGCCCTTGGGGCCCGCAGGGCGTTTGGCGTTCCGGGAGAGAGCTACCTTGCGGTGCTTGACGCGATGCACGACACCGGCGGCAAGCTCGATTTCGTCAACTGCCGGCAGGAGGGCGGGGCCGCCTTCATGGCGGCGGCGCACGGCAAGCTGACCGGCCAGCCCGGCATCTGTATGGTGACCCGCGGCCCCGGCGCGACCAACGCGTCGATCGGCGTGCACACCGCGATGCAGGACAGCGCGCCGATGATTCTCCTCGTCGGCCAGATCGGAACCGAGATGCGCGAGCGCGAGGCCTTTCAGGAGGTCAACTACCGCGCCGTCTTCGGCACCATGGCCAAGTGGGTGACCGAGATCGACGATGTCGCCCGGGTGCCCGAGATCC
Source organism: Salipiger bermudensis (assembly GCF_020171625.1). GTDB lineage: Bacteria > Pseudomonadota > Alphaproteobacteria > Rhodobacterales > Rhodobacteraceae > Salipiger > Salipiger bermudensis_B. The sequence goes on along the minus strand of NZ_JAIUZY010000004.1, from coordinate 367,581 downwards.
TGTCGCGGGCCTGGACCACAGCGACCACCGGCCGTCCCGGCCCGGTGGTCATCGCACTGCCAGAAGACATGCTGATGGCCGAGACCGAGGCGGCGCCCGTCTCCGGCCCGGTGCCGGTCTTCCCGCCCGAGCCCGCGCCGGCGGCGATGGCCGAGGCGATGGAGATGCTGCAGGGCGCCGAGCGGCCGCTGATCGTGCTCGGCGGCGCGCCGTGGGACCGCGAGGCGCAGGACGCGCTCAAGCGCTTTGCCGAAGGCTCGGATATCCCGGTGATCAGCTCGTTCCGCTATCAGGACCAGTTCGACAACGGCTCGGAGTGCTTCTGCGGCGACGCGGGCGTGGGCATGAGCGCCGCGACCAAGGCGCTGCTCGGGCAGGCGGACGTCATCCTCGCGCTGGGCACCCGCTTCGGCGAGAACATGACCGACGGCTACACGCTGCTGCAGGTGCCCGATCCGGTGCAGAAGATCGTCCACGTGATGGCCTCGGACCGCGAGATCGGCAAGGTCTACCGCCCGGCGCTGGGCATCCATGCCTGCCCGCAGCGCTTTGCGCTGGCGCTCGGCGAGGCGGTGCAGGGGGGCTGGGCCGACTGGCGGCGCAAGGCGCGCGAGGCCTATCTCGGCTTCATCGACAACGCCCCGGCGCAGCCCGGGCCGGTCGACATGGTGGCGGTCTGCGCACATCTGCGCGAGCGCCTCGAGGAGCAGGAGCTGGTCCTGACCAACGGCGCGGGCAACTTCACCGTCTGGCCCACCCGCTTCTTCCGGTTCCGCCCGGGGATGCGGCTGCTCGGGCCGCAATCGGGGGCTATGGGCTACGGCCTGCCGGCCGCAGTGGCGGCCAAGATCGAACGCCCCGATGCGACGGTGATCTGCTTCGCCGGCGATGGCGACATCCAGATGACCATGCAGGAGCTCGCCACCGCCCGTCAGGCCGGTGCGGCGGTGATCGTGATGGTGGTGAACAACGGCACCTACGGCACCATCCGCGCGCATCAGGAGCGCGAGTTTCCGGCCCGGGTCTCGGGCACCGAGCTGGTGAACCCGGATTTCGCCGCGCTGGCGCAGTCCTGCGGGTTGTACGGCGAGGTGGTCTCCGAGACCGCCGGGTTCGCCGAGGCGTTCGAGCGGGCGCTCGCGTCGCCCACCGGCGCGCTTCTGGAGCTGATCGTCGACAAGGAGGCGCTGACCCCCTACCGGACGCTGAGCCAGATCCGGAATGGCAGCTGACCGGTGGTTTGACGCTCGGTTTTGAACGGAGACGGTCTGGCTGCGAGGCCAGACCTGCCCGCCCGGGGCCGGGATATGGGACTTGGTAGCCGATATGGCGTTCGGCGATCAGCGTCGGCGCAGCATCGCCCTCTCGTGACCCGGCATCGGGAGGCCCGCCCGCCCCCGTGAGTCGCGGAGGAATCATCGCAGCTCGCGGAAGGCCACGCGCTTTTCGCGGGCGGAGGTCTCGGGCATTCCCCGGCAGATCGGCTTGCCGCCAGCCTCACACGAACGCATCAAACGTCAGAGCGTGTGGCGGTTCGTCGGTGTCGACGACGATCGGGTGACGGGCGCGGCGAGCGTGCGCCCGGGGCGCTGCGCTGAAACTGTTGATTGAGAAGAGCCGCAAGCGCCGCGCATCAAGCTGCGCCAGACCATCCCAAAACGGTCTGCGGCGTTGCTTTGTCGGGCGCGGGATCGAGCGCGAGCGCACGTGTGGCGCCCCGCACAGGCGCAGCGGCGCTGTGCATCCAAGTGACTGATATCGCTTTGGAAAGTTGTGGTGCTGCTGGAGAGAATTGAACTCTCGACCTCTCCCTTACCAAGGGAGTGCTCTACCTCTGAGCTACAGCAGCGCCGGTGCGCCTTGGTGGCGTGGCGGCGTCTCTAAAGGCAATTTCAGACGGGCGCAAGCGCAATCTGGACCCTTTTTTGCCCCTGCTTTAAAGAAGTGTCATGGAGCGCAAGACAGGCAGCACTAAAACCAAGGCAGAAGAGCGTGATGCGCGGCTGAAAGCGGCGCTCAAGGCGAATCTCGCCCGTCGAAAACAGCAGGCCAAGGCCCGCAGCGCGGAGAGCACCGTGCGCGATCAGAGCAGTGAAAAGGACAAATAGGACATGGATTCGATCATCGTCACAGGGAACGGGCCGCTGTCCGGCCAGATCCCCATCGCGGGCGCGAAGAATGCCTGTCTCACGCTGATGCCGGCAACGCTGCTCTCGGACGAACCGCTGACGCTGACAAACGCGCCGCGCCTGTCGGACATCCGCACCATGACGACGCTTCTGCAGTCGCTGGGGGCCGAGGTTCAGGCGCTGAACGAGGGGCAGGTGCTGGCGCTGTCGAGCCACGCGCTGACCTCGACCCGCGCCGAGTATGACATCGTGCGCAAGATGCGCGCCTCGATTCTCGTGCTTGGGCCGCTTCTGGCCAAGCACGGTCACGCAGAGGTGTCGCTGCCCGGCGGCTGCGCCATCGGCGCCCGCCCGGTCGATCTGCACCTGCGCGCGCTCGAGGCGTTGGGGGCCGAACTCGACCTGCGCGAGGGCTACGTGCACGCCAAGGCGCCGGCGGGCGGCCTCAGGGGCGGTGTCGTGGACTTCCCGCTGGTCTCGGTGGGCGCCACCGAGAACGCGCTGATGGCGGCGACGCTGGCGAAGGGCACCACGCTGATCAAGAACGCCGCGCGCGAGCCGGAAATCGTCGATCTGGCCCGCTGCCTTCAGAAGATGGGGGCGCAGATCTCGGGCGAGGGCACCGACACGATCGAGGTGCAGGGCGTCGAGAGCCTTGGCGGGGCGACCCACCGCGTGGTCACCGACCGCATCGAGCTGGGCACCTACATGCTCGCTCCGGCCATCGCCGGCGGCGAGGTCGAGTGCCTCGGCGGCACCATCGAGCTGGTGAAGAGCTTCTGCGAGACGCTCGACGCCGCCGGAATCGACATCGAAGAGACCGAGACCGGTCTCAAGGTCAGCCGCAAGAACGGCCGGGTGCGCGCGGTCGACGTGACCACCGAGCCGTTCCCCGGCTTTCCGACCGACCTGCAGGCGCAGATGATGGCGCTGCTCTGCACCGCCGAGGGCACCTCGGTGCTCGAGGAGAAGATCTTCGAGAATCGCTTCATGCACGCGCCCGAGCTGATGCGCATGGGCGCGCGCATCGACGTGCATGGCGGCACCGCCACCGTGACCGGGGTCGAGAAGCTCAAGGGCGCGCCGGTGATGGCCACCGATCTGCGCGCCAGCGTGTCGCTGATCCTCGCAGGGCTTGCGGCCGAAGGCGAAACCGTGGTCAACCGGGTCTACCATCTCGACCGCGGCTATGAACACGTGGTGCGCAAGCTCTCGGGCGTGGGCGCTAAGATCGAACGGGTGAGGAACGAGTGACCGACGCACGCTTTGAAGACGCCGCCGGCGCGCCGCTGAACCTCGGCGCCATGGACCCCGACGACCTGCAGGTGCTCTCGGCATTGCTGCAGGACGCGGTGCTGACCGTGGCCGATGTCGCCTGGCAGAAACGCCACCAGCGCCTGACCCTTCTGGTCAACCGACTGCGCCGCGAGGATGGCGTGCACGTCTCGCCGCCCGAGCGGGTGCGGGCGCTGCTCGCGGTCGAGAACGTGATCGGCGTGTCGAGCCAGGGCATCTCGCGCGATGACCCCGAACTGGTGCTGTCGATCCTCGCGGTAAGCTTCGAGCCGACCGAGGAGGGCGCGGGCCACGTGGTCTTCACCCTCGCCGGCGATGGTGCGCTGCGCGCCCAGGTCGAGGCGCTGGAGCTTCGCTTGAAGGACGTGACGCGGCCCTATCAGGCGGTGTCCGGCAAGACTCCGGATCACGAGCTGTAAATCGGCGCCCAGCCCCTTCCTCCCATACGCGAGGGGAGGGGGCCGGCGAAGGGTTGTTGTCGCGCGACCTGATTCCGCCGACACAGGGCCGATCTCGCGCCGGCGCTCCGGTGTCTGCCGCATGGCTCTCCCCGCCGGATCTGGCGCCGATTCTGTCTTTCGCCCGTCATCCCGGCCAGCCCAGCCGACCCGTCACCGGGATCGCGGTCCCAGACGCTTGAGGCGGGGGCGGGCAGGGGGTAAGAGGCGCGGGACAGCGAAAAGGACCGCGCCATGCCCGTTTTCCTCGACACCACCGATCCCGATTTCGAGATCGCGTTCTCCCGCCTGCTGACGGCCAAGCGCGAGGATAGCCCCGATGTCGACGACACGGTCGCGGCGATCATCGCCGACGTGCGGGCGCGTGGCGACGCGGCACTGGTCGACTATACCGCAAAATTCGACCGGCTCGAACTGACGCCCGACCGGCTGGCCTTCACGCCGGAGGAGATCGAGGCGGAATGCACCCGTGTGCCCGCCGATGAGCGCGCCGCGCTGGAGAAGGCCGCCGAACGCATCCGTGCCTATCACGTGCGCCAAGTGCCGGAAGATGCGCTCTGGACGGACCCGGACGGCGCCACCCTCGGCTGGCGCTGGACCCCGGTCGCGGCTGCCGGTCTCTACGTGCCGGGCGGGCTGGCGAGCTACCCGTCCTCGGTGCTGATGAACGCCATTCCCGCCAAGGTGGCCGGGGTCGAGCGGCTCTGCATCACCGTGCCGACGCCCGACGGCGTGGTGAACCCGCTGGTGCTCCTGGCGGCGCGCATTGCCGGCGTCGACGAGATCTACCGCCTCGGCGGCGCGCAGGCCATCGCAGCCCTCGCCTATGGCACCGAGACCGTGGCGCCGGTCGACAAGATTACCGGCCCCGGCAACGCCTTCGTCGCCGCCGCCAAGCGCCGGGTCTTCGGCAAGGTGGGCATCGACATGATTGCCGGCCCCTCCGAGATCCTCGTCATCGCCGATGCCGAGAACGATCCCGAGTTCATCGCCCTCGACCTGATGAGCCAGGCCGAGCACGACGAGAGCGCCCAGTCGATCCTCGTCACCACCGATGCCGCCTTCGGGCAGGCGGTCGCAGCCGAGGTCGAGCGCCAGATCGAGGTGCTCGAGCGCGGCGCCATCGCGGGTGCGAGCTGGCGCGATTTCGGCGCCATCATCGTGGCGCGCGATCTCGACGAGGCGGCGGCGCTGTCGGACCGGGTGGCGCCCGAGCACCTCGAGCTCTGCGTCGCCGACCCGCTGGCGCTGTCCGAGAAGATCCGCCATGCCGGTGCGATCTTCCTCGGCCAGTGGACGCCCGAGGCCATCGGCGATTATGTCGGCGGCCCCAATCACGTGCTGCCCACGGCGCGCTCGGCGCGGTTCTCCTCCGGTCTCTCGACCCTCGATTTCCTCAAGCGCACGACGCTCGCGCAGATGTCGCCGCAGGCGCTGCGCGCCATCGGCCCCGCCGCCGAGGTCCTCGCCACGTCCGAAAGCCTGCAGGCGCACGGCCTCAGCGTAACCGCGCGCCTGCGCAAGATGAACGAGTGAGCCTGCCGCCTGTGCCGCGGTTGCGGGTCAGGCGCATTGCAGTGTGATCCCGGGCGCGCTAAGCCTTTCGGGCCCGGGGAAGGACTGTGCTCATGAGCCACATCTCGCAGATCGATCTTGACGACGGCAACCTGCCGCCGCCCACGCCCGAGATCGAGCAGGAACGCCGTGTCGCCATGTTCGACCTGATGGAGGAGAACTCCTTCGCGCTCCCCGATCGCGACGGCCGCGAGGTGCCTGCCGGCCCCTACAAGCTGGGGCTGGCGATCCGCGAAAAGCGGCTGGTCTTCGACGTCGCCACCGAGGCGGGCGAGAAGGCGGCGGAGTTCCACCTCTCGCTGTCGCCCTTCCGGCAGGTGGTGAAGGACTACTTCCAGATCTGCAAAAGCTACTTCGACGCGGTCAAGACCGCGGCGCCGAGCCAGATCGAGACCATCGACATGGCCCGCCGCGGCATCCACAACGAGGGCGCGCGCATCCTGCAGGAGCGGCTCGAGGGCAAGGCCGAGGTCGATGACGACACCGCGCGCCGGCTCTTCACCCTCATCTGCGTGCTGCATTTCGGGGGCTGAGGCTTGGCCGGTCTGCCGCAATCGGTGCTGTTCTGCTGCGATCACAACGCAGTGCGCTCGCCCATGGCCGAAGGGATCATGAAGAAGCTCTACGGCTTCGACACCTACGTGCAGTCGGTGGGGGTGGTGAACGATCTCGACATCGACGGCTTCGCCATCGCGGTCTGCCGCGAGATCGGCGTCGAGCTCGACAAGCACCGCTCGCGCAGCTTCGAGGAGCTCGAGGAGATGGGCGAGGCGCTGTCGGGCTTCGACCTCATCGTCGCCATGTCGCCGGCCTCGCAGCGCGCCGCGCTCGACCTCACACGCTATTACCACCTGACGGTCGAATACTGGCCCGTCATGGACCCGACCGGCCTTGGCGAGAGCCGCGAGATGAAGCTCAACGCCTATCGCCAGACCCGCGACCAGATCACAGACAAGCTGAAGAGCAGATGGGGAGCCACATGAGCGCAACCGACACCATCCGGCGCTATTTCGACGCCTTCAACGCCAACGACACCGAGGCCATGCTGGCCTGCCTCGATGCCGAGGTGGCGCATCACGTCAACGAGGGGCAGGTGCGCACCGGCAAGACCAAGTTCGCCGAGTTCTGCGCCCACATGTCCCACTGCTATGACGAGCATCTCACCGACATGGTGGTGTTCGAGGCCGAAGGCGGCACCCGCGCCGCCGCCGAGTACACCGTCAACGGCACCTACCTCGCCACTGATGAGGGCCTTCCCGAGGCCAACGGCCAGACCTACCGCCTGCCGGCCGGCTCGTTCTTCACACTGAAGGACGACAAGATCACCCGCGTGGTCACCTATTACAACCTCGCGGACTGGATCCGGCAGGTCGGCTGATGCGGGTCGAGGTGCTGACCGGCGCGGCGCTCGAGGCCGCGCTCGACGAGGTGGCGCGGCTGCGCATCGCGGTGTTTCGCGACTGGCCCTATCTCTATGACGGCGATTTCGACTACGAGCGCGCCTACCTGCAGACCTACCGCGACAGCCCCGGCGCGGTGCTGGTCGGCGCCTTCGACGGCGACCGGCTCGTCGGCGCCGCCACCGGCACCCCGATGGAGGACCACGCCGACGACTTCGCCGCCGCCTTCGCCGGCACCGCGCTCGATCTCGACACGATCTTCTACTGTGCCGAATCAGTGCTGCTGCCCGGCTATCGCGGTCGCGGCGTCGGTCACCGGTTCTTCGACCTGCGCGAGGCCCATGCCCGCGCCATGGGGCGCACCCGCTCGGCCTTCTGCGCCGTCGAGCGCCCCGCCGATCACCCGCTGCGCCCCGTCGGCTACGCCCCGCTCGACCCGTTCTGGCGCAAGCGCGGCTACGAGACACTCGAGGGCGCCCGCGCGCATTTCCGATGGAAAGACCTCGACCAACCCGCTGAGACCGACCACCCCCTGCAGGTCTGGATCAAGGCCCTGACCTGAGCCGCCAGTAGACCACGCCCCGGTCTTCTTCTGGCCGAAAATATCCCGGGGTCCGGGGTGGAACCCCGGTCCGACGCCCGCAAAAGGATCCGCGCCATGAAACTCGCCACCGCCGCCTACAAGATGGATGTCCTCGACAGCTGGGAGGCTTATGCCGCCAAGCTCACCGCGTGGGTCGAGGACGCCGCCGGGCAGGGCGCCGACCTGCTGGTGTTCCCGGAATACGGCGCCATGGAACTGGCGACCCTGGCGGGCCTCGAGGTGGCGGGCGATCTCGAGGCCTCGCTGCACGCGGTCTCCGACGTGATGCCGCAGGTCGACGCGCTGCATTCCGAGCTGGCGCAGGCGCACGGCGTCCATATTCTCGCCGCCTCCGCCCCGGTCTTCGACCCCGCGATCGGCCCCCGCCCGGTCAACCGCGCCCGCTTCTTCGCGCCCTCCGGCGCCATGGGCCATCAGGACAAGCAGATCATGACCCGCTTCGAGCGCGAGGATTGGGGCGTGGTGGGCGGCGGGCCGCTGCATCTCTTCGACACCGCGCTTGGCAAGATCGGCATCCTGATCTGCTATGACAGCGAATACCCGTTGCTCGCCCGAGCCATGATGGAGGCGGACCTGATTCTCGTTCCCTCCTGCACCGAGGCGGCGCATGGCTACCATCGCGTGCGCATCGGCGCCATGGCGCGCGCGCTCGAGCAGCAATGCGTGACGGTGATGGCCTCGACCGTGGGCGAGTGCGACTGGTCCGAGGCGGTCGACACCAATTGCGGCATGGGCGGCATCTTCGGCCCGCCCGACACCGGCTTCCCCGCCGATGGCGTGCTGGCGCAGGGCGAGATGAACAGGCCCGGCTGGACCTATGCCACGCTCGATCTTGACGCCGTCCGCCGGGTCCGCAAGGATGGTGTCGTGCTCAACCGCGCCCACTGGGCAGAGCAGGTCGGGCGTGACAGCCCCGCCATCTTGCGGAGCCTTTCCTGATCCCTGCTGCAATGCGCCCTTGAATTATGCGCGAATTGAGCGCATATCGTGATCCGTTCCGCAGCGTTTGGCGGAACTGCAATCACAGGAGTGACCATGGCCAAGGAAGACATTCTCGAATTCCCCGGCGTCGTGAAGGAACTCCTGCCCAACGCGACATTCCGGGTCGAGCTCGAGAACGGCCATGAGATCATCGCGCACACGGCAGGCAAGATGCGCAAGAACCGCATCCGGGTTCTGGCAGGCGACCGCGTCCAGGTGGAAATGACCCCCTACGATCTGACCAAGGGTCGGATCAACTACCGCTTCAAGTAAGCCTTGCATGGGCCTGACGGTATTGGCGAAACCCGTAACGCGGGCAGCGTCCGCTCGGGTCCGCGCATGAAGCTCGTTCTGGGATCCGGCAGCCCGCGCCGGCGCGAATTGCTCGCGCATCTGGGCGTGGTCCCTGCCGACATCCGCCCCCCCGACATCGATGAGGATCCCCGTCGCGGTGAACTGCCGCGGCCCTATTGCGTGCGGCTTGCGCGCGAGAAGGCCGAGGCCATTCCCGCCGCTGCCGACGAGGTCGTGCTCTCTGCCGACACCACCGTGGCGTTGGGCCGGCGAATCTTGGGCAAGCCCGAGGACGAGAAGCAGGCGGCGGAATTCCTCACCGCGCTCTCCGGGCGCCGCCACCGGGTGATCACCGCCGTCGCGGTGCGCCGTGGCGACAAGGTCTGGGAACGCGACGTCGTCACGCAGGTCAAGATGAAGAGCCTCTCGAACGAGGAGCTCAACGCCTATCTGCAAAGCGGTGACTGGCGCGGCAAGGCCGGGGGCTACGGCATCCAGGGCATGGCGGGCGCCTTTATCCCGTGGATCGGCGGCAGCTTCACCGCCGTCGTCGGCCTGCCGCTCGCAGAGACCGCGAATCTGCTTCAAGCCGCCGGGTTCCCGCTCTACAAGTCGGCCCCATGAAGGGACGAACCATCGCATTGGACGAGCTCGACGGGACGGAAGCGGCAGCGCTGATCGTCGACGGCCAGCTCCACGATCTGCTCATCGACAGCGACCATCCGCGTCCGGGCACGATCTATCGCGCCGTGGCCCTGCGCCCGGTGAAAGGGCAGGGCGGCATGTTCCTGCGCACTCCGGACGGCAACGCCTTCCTGCGGCAGGTCAAGGGGCTCGCCCCCGGCGACGCGCTTCTGGTGCAGGTCACCGGCTTCGCCGAACCCGGCAAGGCCATTCCGGTGACCAGCCGTCTTCTGTTCAAGTCGCGCTACGCCATCGTTACCCCGGGCGCGCCGGGCATCAACGTCTCGCGCCAGATCAAGGATGACGACTTGCGCGACACGCTGCTCGGCATCGCGCACGAGGTGATGGAAGGCGATCACGGGCTGATCCTGCGCTCCTCCTGCGCCGCCGGCGATCCCGACGACATCGCCGAGGACATCGCCGCCATGATCCAGCTCGCGGCGCAGGTTCTGGCCGACACCAGCGGCGAGCCCGAGACGCTGGTCGAGGGCGACGGACCGCACGCGCTGGCCTGGCGCGAGTGGGAGAGCGACGAGGTCGACGGCACGCCCGGCAGCTTCGAGCGCCACAACGTGCTCGACGCGCTTGAGGATCTGCGCTCGCCGATGGTGGCGCTCCCGGGAGGCGGGTCGATGTGCATCGAGCCCACCCGCGCGCTGGTCGCCATCGACATCAACACCGGCAACGACACCTCGCCCGCCGCCGGGCTCAAGGCCAACATGGCGGCGCTGCGCGAACTGCCGCGGCAGCTTCGTCTGCGCGGGCTGGGCGGCCAGATCCTCGTCGATCCGGCCCCGGCCCCCAAGAAGGACCGCCGCCAGATGGAGCAGGTGCTGCGCGCCGCGCTCAAGCAGGACGCCACCGAGACCATTCTCGCCGGCTGGACCCAGCTTGGCCTGATGGAGCTGCAGCGCAAGCGCGAGCGGATGCCGCTGCGCGAGGTGCTGACATGAGCTGTCCGATCTGCGGCAAGCCGACCGAGGCGGCCTACCGCCCGTTCTGCTCGAAACGCTGCGCCGATATCGACCTCGCCAAATGGGTCTCGGGCAGCTACGCCATCCCGTCCACCGATCCCGAGGATATCGAGGGGGCCATCGAGGCCGCCGAGAAGGCCCGGCAAGAGGAAACCAAGCATTGACCACCATCACCCCCGAGCTGCTCACCGAGATCCGGTCGAAATTCGCCCATGTGGAGGCCTGCCCCTTCACCGGCCCGCGGGTGTTCTTCGAGAACGCCGGCGGCGCGCTGACGCTGAACTCCGTGGTCGAGACCTCGGCCCGTTTCGCCGCGATCCCCGACAACCAGGGCCGCGACAACGCGGCCTCCGCCGCGCTCGGTGAGATCATCGCTAAGGCCCGGGAAGACGCGGCGACCTTCTTCAATGCGCCCGGTGGCAAGGTCTTCGTCGGCGAAAGCGGCACTGAGCTGCTGTTCCGGCTGATCGCGGATGCCTGCCTCGGCACGCCCGAGGGCATCGTGCTGGGCTCCACTGTCGAACACCCGGCCTCGCGCAGCGCCTGCGCCCGCTGGGCCGAGGTGGCAGGCAAGCGCCACGTGCTGGTCGCCCATGACGACGCCACCGGCGTCGTGACGCCCGAGGCCTATGCCGAGGCCGTGACCGCCGACACCCGCGTCGCCACCATCCTGCACACCTCGCCGGTCACCGGCATGGGCATGGACGTGGCCGGCATCGCCGGGGCGATCCGCGCCAAGGCGCCCGAGGCGTTGATCATCGTCGATGGCATCCAGCACGCCTGCCACGGCGGCATCGACATCGCCTCCTATGACATCGACGGCTACGTGGTGTCGCCCTACAAGGTGTTCTCGCGCCACGGCTACGGCGTGGCCTGGGCCTCCGACCGGCTCAGCGCGCTGCAGCACGACGCGCTCGTGGGCGGCCCCGAGGGCAACTGGGAGCTCGGCACCCGCGACACCGGCGCCTACGCCACCTTCTCGGACGTGGTCGAGTATTTCGAATGGCTGGGCAGCCGGGTGTCCGACGCCACCGACCCGCGCGCGCGGATCAAGGCGGCGGGCCGCGCGATCCATGACCACGAGGCGGCGCTCACCAACGCCATGCTGCACGGCACCGGAAACCTGCCGGGGCTGGCGGAGATGGAGGGCGTGCGCATCGTCGGCGGCGCCGACAACCCCGCCCGCGAGGGGCTGGTGAGCTTCTACGTCGCAGGGCGTGCGTCGCCTGAGCTGGTCTCGGCGCTGTCGGAGCACGGCATCCGCACCCATACCCGCAAGGCGGATCACTACTCGGGCAACATCCTCACGCCGCTCGGCCAGTCCGATTGCGTGCGCGTGTCGCTGGCGCATTACAACACCGAGGCCGAGGTCGCGGCCTTCCTGTCCGCGGTCAAGCGGATCCTCGACTAAACACTGAGCCTCACGCTTGCAGTGGGGGCGCTGCCCCCGCCGCGGCAAGCCGCGACTCCCCCGAGGTATTTGAAAACCAGAGAAGGGCAGGGCGCGGCGCCCCTATCTTCTCTTCGTCAAAAATACTCCCGCCGGAGGCGTCTGACCGTGACGTCCGCGCCAGCCCTGGGGGAGGGGCGGGCCTCCGGGTCAGGTGCGGAAGCGCAAGAGAACCCGGCGGCTGCCGCGGAGTGCGTCGATGGCCACGCGCGGGGCGGCGCGGCGGAGCAGGCGGTCGACCCCGCCCGGATCGGTGACGGCGCGACCGTCGATCTTCAGCACGATATCGCCGCGGCGCAGGCCGATGCGGGCGGCATAGGGGCCGGGCTCGGTGACCACGACGCCTTCGGCGGACATCGGCAGATCGAGCTCCGTGGCCACCGCCGGGTTCACCCGCGCCAGCGCCAGTCCCGGCAGCACGGCGCGCTCGCCCAGTGTCACGGCATCGCGCGGCGGGGTCTCGGGCGCGGTGATCATCTCGACCTCCGCCTCGTGCGTTTCGCCGTCCTGCAGGAAGCGGATGCGGGCCACGTGACCGAGACCGGCCACGGACATGCGGAAGATCATCTCGGGCGGGGTGTTGACCGGCTGGCCATCCACCGCGAGCACCACGTCACCGACGCCGAGCCCGGCCTTGGCAAACGGGCTCTCGGGGTGGATGGCGGCGATCAGCACGCCGCCGGGCAGGCCGAGCCCGAGGCTTTCCGACAGGTCCGCATCCACCGGCTGGCCGGTCATCCCGGCCCAGGGCCGGGCGAAGCCCGCATTGCCGGCGCGGGCCTGCTCCACGAACTGCGCCACCAGCGCCGAGGGGATTGCGAAGCCGATGCCGTTGGAGCCGCCCGAGCGGGTGAGGATCGAGGTGTTTACCCCGATCAGGTCGCCGTTCACATCGATCAAAGCGCCGCCGGAATTGCCCGGGTTGATCGGCGCGTCGGTCTGGATGAAGTAGCCCCGCGCGTTGCCGGTGGCGGTGCCGGAGCGCGCCAGCCCCGAGACGATGCCCGAGGTCACGGTCTGGCCGACGCCGAAGGGGTTGCCGATGGCCAGCACCAGCTCGCCCACCTCGACCGTGTCGCTGTCGCGCAGCGCCAGATGCGGCATGTCGCTGGCGCCCTCGAGCTTGAGGATGGCGAGGTCGGATTCCTCGTCGCCGAGCAGCACGCTCGCGGCGTATTCCTCGCCGGTGTTGAGCACCACGCGGATGTCTGTGGCCTGCCCGACCACGTGGTAGTTCGACACCACGACGCCATCGTCCGAGAGGATCACGCCCGAGCCCAGTGAGTTCTGCACCCGCGGCCGGCCGCCGAAGTCGCGGAACAGGTTGCCGAAGAGCGGATCGCCCGCGAACGGGCTGCGGGTCTCGACTGTGCGGCTGGCATAGATGTTCACCACCGCGGGGGTGGCCTGCTTCACCAGCGGCACGAAACTGAGCGAGATCTCGGCCTGGCTGTCGGGCACCCGGGTCTCGGCGAGGGCAATGCTGGCGGTGAGCGAGAGGGCGAGGGCGGCAAGCGCTGCGACGACGGTGCGAAGCATGGGACGATCCTTCTGTGCGTGTTCGATATGCCCGCCCCGGCGGTCGGTTTCAAGCCGGGGCGACGGAACGCGGAAAGCGCTATCCGCGTTGTCAGAGCACAACCAAGGAAAGGAGCCTCTCATGCCCGAGCGCCACAGATCCGAGGACGGTCGCCGCGAGACCGAGGAGTACACCGACAGCACCGAGACCCCTGACCAGCAGGGCCGCGCCGGCGGCACGACCGAGCGGCAGGTCGGGACCCGCGACCTGCTCAAGCGGGCCGAACAGGACCGCCCCGGTGCGACGCGCGTGCGCAAGTCGGAAGAGAAACAGAGCGACTGAGGAGACGACGATGACCACACTGAAAAAGGGCACTTGGGTGGTGGTGACCGACAGTGAGAAGGCGCTCTTCCTGCGCAACCTCACCGATCACGACGATCCCAATCTGAACGTGTTCGACGAGGAGGAGCAGGAGAACCCCTCCGACCGCGAGCAGGGGGCGAACAAGCCGGGCCGCATGCCCGACACCGGCGTCGGGCAGCGCTCGTCGATGGACGACACCGACTGGCACCAGCTGCAGAAAGAGCGCTTCGCCGCTGATCTGGCCGATCACCTCTACAAGGAGGCGCACAAGGGCGCGTTCGACGAGCTGGTGCTGGTCGCCTCGCCGCAGGTGCTGGGCGATCTGCGCCGGGAGCTGCACAAGGAAGTCGCCGACAAGGTCGTCGCCGAAGTGCCGAAGACCCTGACCAATCACCCGGTCGACAAGATCGAGGCGCTGGTCAAAAAAGAGCTCGACGCCGCCTGAGCGCGCGACAGCACACAAGAAAAAAGGCGCCGCAGGGATCTGCGGCGCCTTTCTTTTGGTCGCGTGTCGCGAGGATTACTCCTCAGCGGCCTCGAGCTCTGCGAGGCGGGCCTTGTCGGCTGCGCCCTTGGCGTCGACGTCGCGGTCGACCAGCTCGATGATCGCCATCGGCGCCATGTCACCGTAACGGAAGCCGGCCTTCAGCACGCGGCAGTAGCCGCCCGAACGCTCGGCGTAGCGCGGGCCGAGCACTTCGAACAGCTTCGCGACGTCCTTGTCCTGCTTCAGCTGGGCAGCGGCCTGACGGCGGGCGTGCACGTCGCCGCGCTTGCCGAGGGTGATCAGCTTGTCGATGACGCGCTTGAGTTCCTTGGCCTTGGGCAGGGTGGTCTTGATCTGTTCGTGCTCGATCAGCGAGCCGGCCATGTTTGCCCACAGTGCCTTGCGGTGCTCGTGGGTGCGGTTGAGGCGGCGGTAGCCTTTTGCGTGACGCATGTCTCTTTACTCCGATATGCCCTCTACGGGCGGTTTTGCTTTGTCAGGCGGCCCATGCGTTGCGGACCGCTCACCTTGGGGCAGATGCCCGGATCCCCTTGCGGGGGCGGAAACGGGGCGCCCTCTCACCGCGCCCCGTCCCGTATCTTTAAGAGGCTCTTAGAACTGGTCTTCGAGCTTCTTGGCGAGATCTTCGATGTTGTCCGGCGGCCAGTCCTCGACATCCATGCCGAGGTGCAGACCCATGGAGGACAGCACTTCCTTGATCTCGTTCAGCGACTTGCGGCCGAAGTTCGGGGTGCGGAGCATCTCGGCTTCGGTCTTCTGGATCAGGTCGCCGATATAGACGATGTTGTCGTTCTTCAGGCAGTTCGCCGAACGCACCGACAGTTCGAGCTCGTCGACCTTCTTGAGAAGGAGCGGGTTGAACTCGAGACCATCGTCCTCGTCCTGACGGCCAGCCGCTTCGGGCTCGTCGAAGTTGACGAAGATCGACAGCTGGTCCTGCAGGATGCGGGCCGCAAAGGCGATCGCGTCCTCGGGCGTGACCGAGCCGTCGGTCTCGACCTTCATGGTCAGCTTGTCGTAGTCGAGAACCTGGCCCTCACGGGTCGGCTGCACCTCGTAAGCGACGCGCTTGACCGGCGAGTAGATCGCATCGATCGGGATCAGGCCGATGGGCGCGTCTTCCGGCTTGTTCTTGTCGGCAGACACGTAGCCCTTGCCGGTGTTCACCGTGAGCTCGACATAGAGATCGGCGCCATCGTCGAGGTGGCAGATCACGTGATCCTTGTTGAGCACCTCGATGCCGGCGGTCTCGGCGATGTCACCGGCGGTGACGGCGCCCGGGCCGGTGGCGTTGATCGAGAGCCGCTTGGGGCCTTCGACTTCCATGCGCAGCGAGACGCCCTTGAGGTTCAGGACGATGTCGGTGACATCTTCACGGACGCCCGCGACAGACGAGAATTCGTGCAGAACATTGTCGATCTGCACGCTCGTGATGGCCGCACCCTGAAGGCTCGACAGCAGCACCCGGCGCAGCGCGTTGCCAAGGGTCAGACCGAAGCCGCGCTCGAGCGGCTCGGCGACGACGGTGGCCACGCGGCTCGGGTCGGCGCCGGGGCGAACCTCCAGCTGGGTTGGCTTGATCAGTTCAGCCCAGTTCTTGTGGATCATGCGTCCCTCCATTCCTGTCCGTGCCCCATGTCCAAAGGCTCAGACGCCCGAGGTTGAAATGACGTAAGGCGGGGCCCCGCTCGACGGCAGGGCCCCACCTTGTTGTAGCGATAGATCAGACGCGGCGGCGCTTCGGCGGGCGGCAGCCGTTGTGTGCGATCGGCGTCACGTCGCGGATCGACGTGATGTTGAAGCCTGCGGCGGCCAGCGCGCGCAGGGCCGATTCACGGCCCGAGCCGGGGCCTTGGACTTCGACTTCCAGCGTCTTCACGCCGTGTTCCTGCGCTTTCTTGCCGGCGTCTTCTGCGGCCAGCTGAGCAGCGTAGGGAGTCGATTTCCGCGAGCCCTTGAAGCCCATGGTGCCGGCGGACGACCAGGAGATCGCATTGCCTTGCACGTCCGAGATCAGGATCTTGGTGTTGTTGAACGAAGAGTTCACATGCGCCACGCCTGCGGCGATGTTCTTGGAGACCTTCTTCTTGCCTCCGCGACGGGTATCACGTGCCATATCGAGTAGCCTCCCTTACTTCTTCTTGCCGGCGATCGGCTTCGCGGGGCCCTTGCGGGTACGCGCGTTGGTGTGGGTCCGCTGACCGCGGACGGGGAGGTTGCGGCGGTGACGCAGGCCACGGTAGCAGCCGAGGTCCATCAGGCGCTTGACGTTCATCTGAACTTCACGGCGCAGGTCACCCTCGACGGTGTAGTTCGCGTCGATGTGCTCGCGGATGGCGAGGACTTCGGAGTCGGACAGCTCGTTGACGCGACGGGTCGCGTCGATGTTCACGGCTTCGCAGATCTGCTCAGCCGAGGTGTGACCGATACCGGTGATGTAGGTGAGGGCGATCGGCACCCGTTTGTTGGTCGGGATGTTGACGCCGGCAATACGTGCCAAATCTCTGTTCCTTTTCGTTGCGGTTCCGTAGCGCCAGAACCTTTTTTCACAACATGAGCCCGAGGCGAAATCGCCGTCGGGCTGTCCGCTGATGAGGTGATCTGCGGTAGGGGAGCGACCCGCCCCGCAAACATTGATTCTCAGATAGAGATGCGGGTGGGTATGAGGATTCGAAGCAGGGGTCAAGCCCTATGTCGGAACCTCGCGCCGCAATGGCGCGTTTCTCACGGTATGACAACCGTTCACCATATCCCCCGCCCGAGCACGGGATCTGATCCCGACATGATCACACAGATGCTTTATACAAGTCTGTCGCGGCATCCGCGAGGTCATTCATCGGATTATGACATTCTTGAGCACGCGATGCAAAACAATCGCTCCGCGGGCGTGACGGGCTATCTCCTGCGCGATACCGACCGGTTTTGTCAGCTGCTCGAAGGAGCGCAGGGCGTTCTGGACGCGCTTTACGACCGAATTCATCGCGACCCGCGCCACCACCAGATTGTCCTGCGGATGAAGCGCACGGTGCGCGAGCGCGGCTTTCTCGGCTGGTCGATGGGCTACGGAAGCCTGTCGGCTGAAGACAGCGCCATTCTCGCGCGGAGTTTTGCCGGGCCACCGAAGGGTATTCTGTTGGCCTTCAACCGAGTCAGTCGTATTGCCAGTGTCGCTGGATGACCAGCGCCAGGGCAGGGCGGGGTGCCCGAGTGTGCAGTCGGCGGAGCGGGCGGCGGTGCGCTTTCGTCCAGCGAGGCCGGTGACGGTCTGACACGGCTGCGCCGCAAAGAAAAAGGCGGACCCTCGGGCCCGCCTCTGATCTCTTCGCGAACAGCAGCGCTCAGCTGTCGAGCCGTTCCGCAAGCGATGCCTTGACCTCGTCCATCGAGGCCATGCCGTCGATGCGCGAGTACAGCCCCTTGGCGTAGTAGTACCCGATCAGCGGCGAGGTCTGCTTGTAGTATTCCATCAGACGCGTCTTGAAGCTCTCGGCATTGTCATCGGCACGCGGTTTCTCACCGGCGGCGATGGCGGCCTCGGCGCGCCCCACGATGCGGTCGACCAGCGCCACGTCGTCGACGCGCAGCTCGATCACCTTGTCGAGGCTCTGGCCCATCTCGGTCAGCAGCTCACCCAGCGCGTCGGCCTGCTTCAGCGTGCGGGGGAAGCCGTCGAAGATGACGCCCGATGCCTTCGTGGTCTGCAGCTTTTCGCGGATCAGGCCGATGACGATCTCGTCGGTGACCAGTTCCCCTGCATCCATGATCGCGGCGACACGCTTGCCCATCTCGCTGCCCGAGGCCTTGGCCTCGCGCAGCATGTCTCCGGTCGAGAGCTGCACCATGCCACGCTCTTCGACGAGAAACCCGGCCTGTGTGCCCTTGCCGGCGCCCGGCGGTCCAAGAAGAATAATGTTCATCGGCGTGCAGGCCCCCTCCGCTTGCGGGTCTTACTCTTACCGCGGAGCTGCGACTTCTGAATAAGACCTTCGTATTGATGTGCCAGCAGATGGCTTTGGATCTGCTGAATGGTGTCCATGGTCACCGAAACCACGATGAGAACCGAGGTGCCGCCGAAATAGAACGGGATCGCGTATTGCGAGCGCAGGATCTCGGGCATGAGGCAGACGGCAGCCAGGTAGGCAGAGCCAACGACCAGGATACGGTTGACCACGTATTCGAGGTGATCCGCGGTCCGCTTGCCGGGGCGAATGCCCGGGATGAAGCCGTTCTGGTTCTTCAGGTTGTCGGCCACGTCATCGGGTTTGAACGACACGTTGAAGGTGTAGAAATACGCGAAGAACACGATCATCGCGGCGAAGAACAGCAGGTAGAGCGGCTGTCCGGGGCCGAAATAGGCGAGGATCGTCGACATCACCGGACCGCTCGAGCCGGCTTGGCTGAAGGTCGCGATGGTGGTCGGAAGCAGCAGCAGCGAGGAGGCGAAGATCGCCGGGATCACGCCCGCCGGGTTGACCTTGACGGGCAGGTGCGACTGCTGCGCCTCGGTCATCTTCATGCCGACCTGGCGGCGCGGGTACTGGATGGTGATCTTGCGCAGGGCGCGTTCCATGAACACCACGAACATGATCACCGCGATGACCATGATGATGACCCCCACGATGATCGCCGGGCTCATGGCGCCGGAGCGACCCGAGGCGAAGAACTGCGCCAGTGCGGCGGGGATCTCGGCCACGATGCCGACGAAGATGATCAGCGAGATGCCGTTGCCGACGCCGCGTGCGGTGATCTGCTCGCCCAGCCACATCAAGAACATCGTGCCGCCGACCAGCGTGATCACCACGGCGGCGCGGAAATACCAGCCGGCCTCGTGGGCGAGGTCACCGGCCTCGAGCGACACCGCCAGCCCGTAGGCCTGGAACAGCGCCAGCGCGACCGTGCCGTAGCGGGTGTACTGGTTGATCTTCTTGCGGCCCTGCTCGCCCTCTTTCTTGAGCTGCTCGAGCGCCGGCACCATGGCCGCGAGGAGCTGCACGATGATCGAGGCAGAGATGTAGGGCATGATGCCGAGGGCGAAAATGCCCATGCGTCCCAGCGCGCCACCGGTGAACATGGAGACCATGCCGCCGATGCCCTGACCGGCCTGCTCCATGAAATCGCGGAGCGCGCCGCCGTCGATGCCGGGGACGGGGATGAAGGTGCCCAGCCGGTAGACGATCAGAAGTCCGAGGGTGAATAGGATGCGGTTGCGAAGGTCAGTGGCCTTCCCAAGCGCCGCCCAACTGGTGTTGGCGGCCATTTGTTCCACAGCGGATGCCATGCGGGTCCTCTCGAAGGCAGAACGCCGCCGGAAGCGCTTTCCGGCTCCGGCGGCGTTCGTGGAAAACGTGGGGTCCTATGTAAGCGGCAGTTTCACCGCTCACAACCCGCTTATTCTGCGGCCGCCGCGGTCGTGACCTTGAGAGCGCCGCCGGCTTTCTCGACCGCCTCGACGGCCGATTTCGACGCGCCAGTGGTCTCGATGGTCAGGGCGGTGGTGACGTCACCCTTGGCGAGCACGCGGATGCCGTCGAGCTTGCGGCGCACGAGGCCCGATGCCACCAGGCTGTCCTCGGTGATCGATGCGGCGTCGAGCTTGCCTGCATCGACGAACTTCTGGATCAGGCCGAGGTTGACGACGGCATAGCTCTTGCGGTTCGGCTTGTTGAAGCCGCGCTTGGGCAGGCGCTGGTAGAGCGGCATCTGGCCGCCTTCGTAGCCGTTGATGGCCACACCCGAACGCGATTTCTGGCCCTTGATACCACGGCCACCCATCTTGCCCTTGCCCGAACCCGGGCCACGGCCAACGCGCTTTTTCGACTGGACGGCGCCAGGATTGTCGCGGAGTTCATTCAGTTTCATGTCGCTTCTCCATTGCCGGATGTGGCCCCGAAGCGAACGGGCCAACCACGGCGTTTCTTGGTTTTCTGAATCAGTGGCCTTAAGCCACCGGGGGCCTGTACCGCAGAGCCCCGGCCAAAGCAAGGGTGCGGGCGTGGCTCGGTGGCTCGGGATCTGCCCTAATCCTAAAGCATCGCTGCATCGCGCGACGGCCTGCCTCCGGCGGGAGTATTTTTGACGAAGAGAAGCCAGGGGCGCGGCGCTCCTGGCTTCTTTGGTTCAAAAATACCTCGGGGGTGAATTGGCGCACGGCGCCAAGAGGGGGCAGCGCCCCCTCTTTCGTTCTTAAAGGCGCACGTCGGGTGAGACAGGGCGCGCGGACATCTCTCATGTCGCCTTCGGGGCGATTACTCCGCGCCCTTTTCCAGAGCGTCGAGACGGGCCTTCAGCGCCTCGTTCTCCTCGCGGGCCTTCTGGGCCATGGCGCGCACGGCGTCGAACTCCTCGCGGGTGACGAAATCGCGCTCGGCCAGCCAGCGGTCGATCATCGACTTCATCGCCGTCTCGGCCTCGTCCCTCGCGCCCTGTGCCACGCCCATGGCGTTGGTCATCAGCTGCGAGATGTCGTCGAATACCTTGTTGCGGGTCTGCATGGGTGCTCCTGATACGATGCTACCCTCAATATGGGCCCTCGGGCCGCCGGCCTCAAGGTTGACTTCGCCGGCAAAGCGACGGCACTCATGCCGCCATGAAAGCTGCGCTGCAATTCCCCTCGCTCTCGCCCGAACTGTTCTCGATCTCGATCGGCAGTTTCGAGTTCGCCCTGCGCTGGTACGCGCTGGCCTATATCGTCGGCATCCTGCTGGGCTGGCAGCTCGCCGCCGCGGCGCTGCGCCGCGCCCGCCTCTGGCACGACGACAGTCCGCCGATGAGCACCGAGCAGCTCGAGCAGCTGCTGACCTGGGTGATCCTCGGCATCATCCTCGGCGGGCGGCTGGGCTTCGTGCTGTTCTACCAGCCGGCCTATTACCTCTCCAATCCCGGCGAGATCCTGATGATCTGGCATGGCGGCATGTCGTTCCATGGCGGGCTGCTGGGGGTGATTCTGGCGGTGCTCGGCTTCTGTGCCAAGCATCGCATCCGCCTGATGCCCACCGCCGACCTTATGGCGCTGGCGGTGCCGCCGGGGCTGCTGCTCGGGCGGGTGGCGAATTTCGTCAATGCCGAGCTCTGGGGCCGACCCACCGACCTGCCCTGGGGGGTGATCTTCCCCGGCGAGGCGGCACAGGCCTGCGGACAGGCCGCGGGAGAGCTTTGCGCCCGCCACCCGTCCCAGCTCTACGAGGCCGGGCTCGAGGGGCTGATCCTCGGCGCGGTGCTGATCTGGCTGGCCTTCGCGCGCGGAGCGCTCAAGCGCCCCGGCACCGTCGCCGGCACGTTCTTTGCGGGCTATGGCCTCGCGCGGTTCCTCGTCGAGTTCGCCCGCCAGCCCGATGCGCAGTTCGTCTCGCCGGGCAACCCGCTGGGGCTCGCCTTTCAGGTCGGCGGCTACGGTCTCACCATGGGGCAGATCCTGTCGCTCCCGATGATCCTCATCGGTGTGGCGCTGCTGATCCGGGCGAGGCGGCGGGCATGACGCCGCTCGAGGAGATCCTGCACCGGCGCATCGCGGCCGAAGGGCCGATGACCATCGCCGAATACATGGCGATCTGCCTGAGCCATCCGCAACACGGCTACTACACCACCCGCGACCCGCTGGGCGTGGCCGGGGATTTCACCACCGCGCCCGAGATCAGCCAGATGTTCGGCGAACTGCTTGGCCTGTGCCTCGCGCAGTGCTGGATTGAGCAGGGGCGGCCATCGTCCTTCGTGCTGGCCGAGCTGGGGCCGGGGCGCGGCACGCTGATGTCCGACGCCACACGCGCCATGCGCGGCGTCCCGGGGATGCTCGAGGCGGCGCGTCTGCACCTGGTCGAGACCTCGCCACGACTGCGCGACGAGCAGCATCGAAGGCTGGCGCCTCTGATGCCGGTCTGGCACGACAGCATCGCCAACCTGCCCGAAGCGCCGCTCTACCTGCTCGCGAACGAGTTCTTCGACGCGCTGCCGATTCGGCAGTTCCTGCGCTCGGGCGAGGGCTGGTGCGAGCGCGTGGTCGGCGTCGTCGACGGCCGGCTCGCCTTCGGGCTGACCGAGCCCGCGCCACGCGGCGAGCTCGAGCATCGGCTGGCAGACACGGAGGAGGGCGATCTTGTCGAGACCTGCGCCCCGGCCACCGGCATCGCAGAAGAGATCGGCCGTCGCATCGCCGCGCATGGCGGCGCCGCGCTGATGGTGGACTACGGCAGCGCGCGCAGCCTTGGCGACACGTTCCAGGCGGTGCGCAGGCACGAGAAGGTCTCGCCCCTCGACGCGCCGGGCGGGGCCGACCTCACCGCGCATGTGGATTTCGGTGCGCTGGCCGCGGCGATGCCCTGCGCCACGACCGCGCTCACGCCGCAGGGGGTCTTCCTCGAACGGCTGGGCATCACCGAGCGCGCCCGTGCGCTTGCGGCCCGGCTGAGCGGCGCGGAGCTCGACAGCCACGTCTCTGCACATCGCCGGTTGACGCACCCCGAGGAAATGGGTTCGCTGTTCAAGACACTCGGGGCCTTTCCGGAAGGCGCGGCCCCACCGCCCGGACTGCAGGACACATGACGCTCGAGATCATCACCGCGCAAAGCCTCGTTCCCCTGAGGCACGGTTTCTTCACCCGCAAGGGCGGCGCCTCGTCCGGGGTGTTCGCGGGGCTGAACTGCGGCAACGGCTCGTCGGACCAGTCCGAGATCGTGGCCATCAACCGTGCGCGCGTCGCCGAGGCGATGGAGGTCCCGGTCGGGCGTCTGCTCAATGTTCACCAGACCCATTCCTCGAAGGTGCTTGTGGTCGACGGGCCGCATGAGGGCCCCGTGCCCGAGGCTGACGCGCTGGTCACCGCAACGCCGGGGCTGGCGATCGCGGTGCTCACCGCCGACTGTCAGCCGGTGCTGTTCGCCGATGCCGAGGCGGGCGTGGTCGGAGCCGCCCACGCCGGTTGGCGCGGTGCCATCGACGACATCCTCGACGAAACCGTGACCGCCATGGTCGGGCTGGGTGCGGTGCGCGAGCGCATCCGGGCCGTGATCGGCCCGAGCATCAGTCAGCGCGCCTACGAGGTCGGACCCGAGTTCTTCGAGACCTTCATGAGTGCCGATCCCGCGCATGGCCGCTTCTTCGCAGGCGGGGAGGGCGATCGGATGCATTTTGACCTGCCGGGCTTTGGCCTGCACAAGCTGCGCGAGGCCGGGGTCGAGGCGGAATGGACGCGCCACTGCACCTATTCCGATCCGCAGCGCTTTTATTCCTTCCGCCGCTCGGTGCACGAGCGCGAAGCGGATTACGGACGCCTGATCTCGGCCATCCGGCTTTAGTCCCGGTTCCGGACGCAGAGCCCGGGCGCTGCCGAAAGTTCGGCGCCTCTTCTGAACGGCGAGTCTCCGGCCATGCACCGGAATACCCCGCACGCGGAATGGTGCTGCTAAGAGCTTGAGAACCACGCGCAATCGCCATGGCATGGACCGTTTCGTCAACTCGGACGCCGCAACCGGCATGCCAGCCAGGGCGGAGGCTAAGCCAAGCTGGCATCGCGTGCCCCGCAGGTAGGCCCCGATCCTGCAATAGCCCGATCTGCGGCTCGATTCGCCTCAGTTTTGCCAAGGTTCGGTGCGATGATGTTGAGAGCGAAACACTCGCTGTCTTTTAATTTGATTGCTGGCGTTTGTTCGCGCACAACCGTTTATTCTTTGACATGCCCCGGGTTTTGGGGCCTATTTCATTTCGTTCGTTTACATCGGTTCATTTATTGTTGTCGGTGCCAACACCGACGTGACCGGTTCTTTAAAGGTGCTGACGTGTCTCGTGTTAACCAGTCCTCCAAGGCCGCGCCGTTTTCGGCCTCTTTTGAAACCTCCCGCAGGTCCGTTCCGCTCCGTGCCGAGCCGCGCCCCAGACGAAGTTCGGTTCCGATGCGCACCTACGAGACCGCGGCGCTGATGCCCGATCTCACGATTTCCTTCAGAAGCCAGATGGCCCCCGCCGAGCCGATTTTCGAAGAGGCCTTCACGGCGTTCCCGCGTGGCACGCTGATCCCTACCGTGAGCGGCCCGGTCGCCATCGAGGATCTGCTGCCCGGCGACGAGGTCGAGAGCAGTGCCGGCGTGCAGCCGGTCACCTGGATCGGCTCGACCACCTATGAGCCTGCAGCGTCGGATGATGCCAGGATGCAGACGTCGCTGTCGCGCATCACCGCCGAGGGCTTTGGCCCGGGGTGCCCGATGGCTGACGTGGTCGTCGGACCGGCGGCGCGCATGGTGATGCGCTCCGAGCGGCTGACATCGCGGACCGCGCACGAGAGGGTGTTGGTGCCGGTGGCGGATTTCGCCGACGGCGCGCGCATCGTCGACGTGGCCCCGGCAAGCTCGGTCCAGCTTTATCACCTGATGCTGGGGCGGCACGCCACCATCCGCATCGGCGGCATCGAGATGGAGAGCTACCATCCGGGCCGGACGCTCGCCCACGCCATGGGCGAGAGCGGTACGGCGCTGTTCCTGTCGCTGTTCCCGAATATCGGCCAGGCCGAGGATTTCGGCGCGCTCTGCCTCGCGCGCACAACGCGCAAGGCGATTGACGGACGTCAGTCTCGATAATCCGCTAGGGGCGGCTCAGGCGGAGCGGCTCAGCCGTTCCTCGAGCACGTCGAACGGCACACCCGGCTCGTCCTTGGCGCCCCGGATCACCAGCGAGGTCTTCACACTGCCGACATTCTCGGCGGTGAGCAGCTCTCCGGTCAGGAAGCTCTGGAAGGTCGACAGATCGGGCGCCACGCATTTCAGGATGAAGTCGACCTCGCCGTTGAGCATGTGGCACTCGCGCACGAGCGGCCAGTTGCGGCAGCGTTCCTCGAAGGCGCGCAGGTCGCTTTCGGCCTGGCTCTGCAGCCCGACCGAGGCAAAGACCTGAACCTCGAAGCCCAGCTCGCGCGGATCGACTTCGGCGTGGTAGCCTCGGATGAAGCCCTGCTCCTCGAGCGTGCGCACCCGGCGCAGGCAGGGCGGGGCAGAAATTCCGACGCGTTTGGCAAGCTCGACATTGGTCATGCGGCCATCGGCCTGAAGCTCCGCCAAAATCTTGCGATCGATCGGATCGAGCCGGTGTCCGGGCATCGTCATACCTCTTTTCATTTCGCGATTGTTATACCATCCCGGCTGCGTGGCGCAATAAAGTTTCACTTTTGCGAAAGAATATTAAGTTCTCATGCGTTAAAGCGCTGAAAATTCCATCGGCACACTGTCAGGTTGAGGCGCGCGCCGTGGCGGCTGTTGGCGCGAACATCGGTTCGGCCGCGACGGCGGGGCGGTTCGCGCGCCTTATGCCGCGCTGCGGCGCAAACGGCAAGCGCTTCGGGGCGGGGCTTTCGCTGCCGCGGCAAGCCGACTATATGAGCGCGAAACGCTTTGACCGAGGATTGCCCCATGTCCGATACCCGCCACACCAAGGTCCTGATCATCGGCTCCGGCCCGGCCGGCTACACCGCCGGGGTCTATGCCTCGCGCGCCATGCTCGAGCCGATCCTCGTGCAGGGGCTCGAGCCGGGCGGTCAGCTCACCACCACCACCGAGGTCGAGAACTGGCCCGGCCATACCGAGGTGCAGGGCCCCGAGTTGATGGTCAACATGGAGGCCCACGCCCGCGCCATGGGCACCGAGATCATCGGGGACATCATCACCAAGCTCGACCTCGACGTGCGGCCCTTCGTGGCGCATGGCGACAGCGGCACCACCTACACCGCCGACGCCGTGATTCTCGCCACCGGCGCCCGCGCCAAGTGGCTGGGGCTCGAGTCCGAGGAAGCCTACAAGGGCTTCGGCGTCTCGGCCTGTGCCACCTGCGACGGCTTCTTCTATCGCGGTCAGGAGATCGTGGTGGTCGGCGGCGGCAACACCGCCGTGGAAGAGGCGCTGTTCCTGACCAACTTCGCCAGCAAGGTGACCCTCATCCACCGCCGCGACGAGCTGCGCGCCGAGAAGATCCTGCAGGACCGCCTGCTCAAGCACGAGAAGATCGTGCCGCTCTGGCATCATGCGCTCGAGGAAGTGGTGGGGGAGGGCAGCCCCAAGGGTGTCACCGCTGTCCGCGCCAAGAACGTGCAGACCGGCGAGATCACTGAGATCCCCTGCAAGGGCGTCTTCATCGCCATCGGCCACGCGCCGGCAAACGAACTGGTGAAGGACGTGCTCGAGACCCATATGGGCGGCTACGTGAAGACCCAGCCCGACAGCACCGCGACCTCGATCCCCGGCGTCTTCGCTGCCGGCGACCTGACCGACCACAAGTACCGGCAGGCGGTCACCAGCGCCGGCATGGGCTGCATGGCGGCGCTCGAGGCCGAGCGCTGGCTGGCCGAGCAGGGCATGGACGAGGGCAAGGACGTCTCCGAGCCGCTGGGCTACGGCGCGGTGAACCCGGTCGCCGGCTGAACTGGAAAGACCTTGAGTGATAAAGGGGCGTGCCGCTGGCGCGCCCTTTTTCGTTTTGCCCCGTGCGCGCTGTTCTCGCAGAAGCGACAATCGCCGGTTGAAGTGGGGTTGCAATACATCCGGGCAACGGCAAGCGCCGCGGGTGGCGGAATTGTGCGACTGCAGCAATTTTCCCTTTTCTGGTGTCGCGGTCTGTGCAATGCGTTCACCCGTGAACACACTTTGAGTCGTCTATTATGTCCACCCCGGGTGCAAAACCGATTACCGATGAGGAAGGCCCGCTGTTCCGGCTGTTGCGTCACGTCGACGTCGCACCGCACGCATCGCAGCGGGAAATCTCCTCGGCCATCGGCGTGTCTCTGGGCAGTCTCAATGCGCAGCTTCGGGCCGCAGCCGAAGCCGGGTTCATCACCATCAGCGAACGCTCGGGGCCGGACCGGCGCCAGCGCTTCGCCTATTCCCTGACTTCGCGCGGTGCGGCTGAGAAGGCCCGGCTCACGGACCGTTTTCTGGCGCGGAAGTTCCTCGAGTATCAGGCACTTCACGCCGAACTGACCGGGACCGCCAGCAGCTACGTCCCCTCCACTAACAGGACCAGATTCATGCAGAACAATCTCGCCCCCATTCCCGAGCTGTTCGTCTCGTACGACAGCGCCCAGAAGCTCAAGGTCGAAGCCGGCGAGCTGACCTCGCACGATCTGACCCCGCGCCAGATCTGCGACCTCGAGCTGCTGATGAATGGCGGCTTCTACCCGCTGAAGGGCTTCCTCGGTGAAGAGGACTACAACGGCGTGGTCGACGACATGCGTCTGGCCGACGGCACGCTGTGGCCGATGCCGATCACCCTCGACGTGAAGGAAGACTTCGCCGACACCATCGAGATCGGTCAGGACATCGCCCTGCGCGATCAGGAAGGCGTGATCCTCGCCACCATGACCGTGACCGACAAGTGGGAGCCGAACAAGTCCAAGGAAGCCGAGAAGGTCTTCGGCGCCGATGACGATGCGCACCCGGCGGTCAACTACCTGCACAACACCGCCGGCAAGATCTATCTGGGCGGCCCGGTCACCGGCATCCAGCAGCCGGTGCACTACGACTTCCGCGCCCGCCGCGACACGCCCAACGAGCTGCGCGCCTATTTCCGCAAGCTCGGCTGGCGCAAGGTGGTGGCGTTCCAGACCCGCAACCCCCTGCACCGCGCCCACCAGGAGCTGACCTTCCGCGCCGCGCGTGAATCGCAGGCCAACCTGCTGATCCACCCGGTCGTCGGCATGACCAAGCCCGGCGACGTCGATCACTTCACCCGCGTGCGGTGCTACGAGGCGGTGCTCGACAAGTACCCGGCCTCGACCACCTCGATGTCGCTGCTGCCGCTCGCCATGCGCATGGCAGGCCCGCGCGAGGCGGTCTGGCACGGCCTGATCCGCAAGAACTTCGGTGTGACCCACTTCATCGTCGGTCGCGACCACGCGGGCCCGGGCAAGAACTCCGCCGGCGAAGACTTCTACGGCCCCTATGACGCGCAGGAGCTCTTCAAGCAGCACGAAGAGGAAATGGGCATCGAGATGGTGCCGTTCAAACACATGGTCTACGTCGAAGAGCGCGCCCAGTATGAGCCCGCCGACGAGATCGCCGACAAGGACAGCGTCAACATCCTGAACATCTCGGGCACCGAGCTGCGCCGTCGTCTTCAGGAAGGCCTCGAGATCCCCGAGTGGTTCTCGTTCCCCGAGGTGGTCGCCGAGCTGCGCCGCACCAAGCCGCCGCGCTCGAAGCAGGGCTTCACGGTGTTCTTCACCGGCTTCTCGGGCTCGGGCAAGTCGACCATCGCCAACGCTCTGATGACCAAGCTGATGGAGATGGGCGGCCGTCCGGTGACCCTCCTCGACGGTGACATCGTGCGCAAGAACCTCAGCTCCGAGCTGGGCTTCTCGAAGGAGCACCGCGACCTCAACATCCGCCGCATCGGCTATGTGGCTTCCGAGATCACCAAGAACGGCGGCATCGCGATCTGCGCGCCCATCGCTCCCTACGCGGCCACCCGCCGCGCGGTGCGCGAGGACGTCGAGCAGTTCGGTGCCTTCATCGAGGTGCACGTGGCGACCACGATCGAGGAATGCGAGCGCCGCGACCGCAAGGGCCTCTACAAGCTGGCGCGCGAAGGCAAGATCAAGGAGTTCACCGGCATCTCCGACCCCTACGACGTTCCGGCCAACCCGGAGCTGCGGGTCGAGACCGAGGGCACCGATGTCGACAACTGCGCGCATCAGGTGATCCTGAAGCTCGAGAGCATGGGCCTGATCGCCGGCCACTGAGCCAGCGACACGCCGAAAGTGCAGGGGCCACGCGCGACACCGCGCGTGGCCCTTTTTGCGTGTGGTCGCCAGCGGGGCGGCGCCGATGGCGCGAGAGGCCCGGCTTGTTCGTCGCGCGCGATGGGCTATCCTCGTGGCAAACGACAAAAAGGCAGCCGGCCATGAAACGTCTCATCTTTCTTCTTGCCGCCGCGGTGACGGTGGCCGGTGCGGCGCAGGCCGCGCGCAACCATGGCCGCATCGACCAGACCCCGGTTGCCGAACGGGCCTCCGGCACGTCGACGGAGCGGCTCGCGATGAGCATGGGGCGGCCCAACGCGCTCACTACCGGTGAGCAGCAGGAAGTGGTCTTCCTGCTTCCGGGCACCGACCCCACCACCATCCCGCCGGAGAAATGGGGGCGGGTGCGCGCCATCATCCACGGCGATTACAGCGACGCCCAGAAGAAGACCGATCTGCGGCTTCTCCTCCGGCGCTGACCTGCCGCCCTCCTACTGGGCGGCGTTCCTTGAATAGGTTTTGCCGAAGCAGAGCTGCGGCAGATTGTCATTTTCCGAAGCCACCCCTCTCCGTATCACGGAAGCCGAGATATTCGGGCGCAGCAGCGCCCCGGCACGGAGGACGCGCGGATGACACTCGAGACGATCGACACCCTTGTGGTCGGGGGCGGGCAGGCCGGGATCGCAATGAGCGAGCATCTGGGCCGCGCCGGCATCCCGCATCTGGTGCTCGAGCGCGCCCGCATCGCCGAGCGCTGGCGCTCGGAGCGCTGGGACAGCCTCGTCGCCAACGGTCCGGCATGGCATGACCGCTTTCCCGGCCTCGATTTCCCCGGTGGCGATGGCGAGGCCTTTGTCGCGAAGGAGCAGGTCGCCGACTACTTCGTGCAATATGCCGAGCAGATCGGCGCCCCGCTGCGCTGCGGGGTCGAGGTTACGTCGGTGCGGCGTCTCGAGGGCCAGCGGGGCTTCCGGGTCGAGACCTCCGAGGGGCCGATCGAGGCGCGAAACGTGGTCGCCGCGACCGGGCCGTTCCAGCGCCCGGTGATGCCGGAGGTGATCGCCCCGCGCGACGGCCTGCTGCAGATCCATTCCAACAGCTACCGCAATCCCGCGCAGTTGCCCGACGGCGCGGTTCTGGTGGTGGGGGCGGGCTCGTCCGGCGTCCAGATCGCCGACGAGCTGTCGCGTGCGGGCCGCAAGGTCTTCCTCTCGGTCGGGCCGCACGACCGCCCGCCGCGCCGCTACCGCGGACGCGACTTCGTCTGGTGGCTGGGAGTGCTCGGCAAATGGGACCTCGCCGCGCAAGAGCCGGGCCGCGAGCATGTCACCATCGCGGTGAGCGGTGCGCGCGGGGGCGAGACGGTGGATTTCCGCAGGCTCGCGGCGCAGGGCATCACGCTGCTCGGTCGCACCTTGTCTGAGGAGGGCGGCACGCTGCGCTTTGCCGACGACGTGGCGCTGCAGGTGCAGCGCGGTGACGAGAATTACCTCTCCCTGCTCGACGAGGCCGATGCCTATGTCGCGCGCAACGGGCTTGACCTGCCGGAGGAGCCGGAGGCGCGGGACTTCGGACCCGAGCCCGACTGCCTGACCAACCCGGTCACCGCGCTGGATCTGGACGAGGCTGGCATCACCTCGGTGATCTGGGCCACCGGCTATGCCGTGGATTACGGCTGGCTCGAGGTCGACACGTTCGACGAACGGGGCGTGCCGCGGCATCAGCGCGGGGTCTCGGAGGAGCCGGGGATCTACTTCCTCGGGTTGCCGTGGCAGTCGCGCCGGGGATCGAGCTTTATCTGGGGCGTCTGGCACGACGCCCGCCACGTCGCCGATCAGATCGCGATACAGGCGAGCTACACCGTCTATGACGAGGCCGCACGCGACGGCGCGCGTCCGGTCGCGAAGGCGGGCTGAGGGCGCTCAGCTCGGGTCGGTCCCGGCGGGCGGCGCGTCCATGCCCGGGATGCGGCTGTCCGAGATCTCCCGCGCGCAATGTTCCATGAAACTGCGCAAAAGCCGGGTCGGCTCCTGTCGGGCGACGTGGACGAGACCCAGCCGCAGCGGCTGCTGGTCGCCGGCGATGGGCACCCGCACCACCGCCCGCCCGTCAAGCGCGTGGCGAGATTTCGGACGGATATTCGCGATGGTGTAGCCGAAGCCGTTCGCGACCATGGTGCGGATCACATCCATCTGCTGCAGCCGCGCCGAAACCCGTGGCGTCAGCCCCGCCCGCGCGAAGAGCGAGAGGAAATAGTCGCGCGAGAGCGGCAGGTCGAGCAGGATCAGGTCGCGTGCGGCCAGCTCGTCCAGCGTCACCTCGGGCGCCTGTGCCAGAGGATCGGTCTCGGCCAGCATGGCAAACGGCGCCAGCCGGGCCAGCGGCGTGAAGCTGAAGCCGTCGGGCAGGTGCAGGTCATAGCTCAGCGCGAGGTCGAGCTCGGCGCGCTCCAGCCGGTGCAGCAGGCGTTCGTGATCGGCGACATCGGGCAGCACCTGCGCGCCGGGAAAGGCGGTGCTGAAGCTATGCGCGATGGCCGGAAGCACCATTGGCGCGAAGGTCAGCAGGCAGCCGAGCGACAGCGTCCCGGCCACCGTCTCGGATGCTTCGGAGGCGGTCTGGTAGAGCTTCTGCGCCTGATCGAGCAGCTGCTTGGCATCGACCAGCAGCGCGCGCCCCACGCGGGTCAGCGACAGCCCCTGCGCGTGCCGGCGCAGGAAAAGCTGCGCGCCAAGCTCGGCCTCGAGCTGCGAGATCGCCGCGGAGATCGAGGGCGGCGAGACATGGATGCGCTCCGCCGCAAGCGTGATCGACCCGGCTTCGGCGGTGGCGACGAAATATTCGATCTGGCGCAGCGTGTATCTCATGCCAGCGAGTCTTTCCCGGACGCCGGGGCAGGGCAAGCCGAAAGCGCGGCGCTGGGGGCCGGCCTCGTCGGACGCCTGCCTGATGTCGGGGCTCAGAGCGCAGCCGCCCCCGCCGCGCGGCCCAGCACCGCCGCTGCGAGCAATCCGTTGCCGGAAAGGTAGCCGCTGTCCCCTGCGCCCGAGACGCCGCAGGCAGCGCCGCCGGCGGCGAAGAGGTTGGGGAAGGGGGCGCCATCTGTCGCCATGACCCGTCCGCTGCCATCGGTCACGAGCCCGCCCTGGGTGTGAAACAGCGCCCCGGTGACGCGGACCGCGCAATAGGGCGGCGTCAGCCGGGTTTCGCCCCAGAGCCGGCCGAAGCGGTCGGTTCCGCCGGGCGTGATCGCGCTCATCTCTGCGTGCAAGGCGTCGGGGGGCAGATCGAGCTGTGCTGCTAGGTCTTCGAGCGTATCGGCACTGCGCACCGCGCCCTGCGCCTCGGCATTGCGGAAATCCTCGAATTGGCGCGCGATGCCGGCGATGCGGGCGTCGAAGATCGTCACCGCCTCGCGACCGGGCTGGGCCAGCACCACGCGCGCCGCCTCGGAGTAACCCTGTGCCTCGTTCCAGAAGCGCTTTCCGTTGCGATTCACCTGAATGCCGCCCTCGGTGATGGTGGCCCATGTGATCAGGATACCATGCGGATGCGCCACGTTGCCGTGGCCTTGATAGGCGCCAAGATGCCGCGTACCGGCTCCGAGTGTCGCGCCCCAGTCGAGAGCCTCGCCGCGGTTGCCCTCGTGGCCGAACCACAGCGCGTCCGAAATCGCGGGCATGTGGGCGGCGACCTTGTCGCGGCTCCCGCCGAAGCCGTTGCAGGCCAGCACCAGCTTGGTGCAGCCTACGGTCTCGAGCGTGCCGTCCGGCGCCCGCAGCCCGGCGCCGGTGACGGTGTGGCCCTCATGATAGAGAATCTCGGCCCGGCGTCCGCAGAGCAGGTCGATGCCCTGCGCCTCGACGGTGGCGCACAGCCGGTCGACCAGTTCGGCGCCCGAGCGGCTCGGCAGGCCGTGCATCCGTCGCCGTGAATGGCCGGGATAGTCGAAATCGCTCACCACCGAAAAGGGCAGGCCGTAGCGCTGTGCCAGCCAGTCGATCACCCCCGCTGAGCCCTCCGCCAGCGCCGCGACCAGCGCGGGATCGTTCTCGCCCTTGGCCTTGGCCTTGGCCTGGATGTCGGCGGCGAAGCGCGCCGCGTCATCGGCGATCCCGGCCTCGGCCTGCAGCGCGGTGCCGGCCGCAGGGATCAGCCCGGCCGAAAGCGCCGTTGAGCCCTTCGGCACCGGGTCGGCCTCGATCACGAGCACCTCCTGCCCGGCTTCGTGGGCCGCCAGCGCCGCGATCAGGCCGCAGGCCCCGGCGCCGACGATCAGTGTTTCGACCTCGATGTCGAAGGCATCGGGAGTGGGGGCGACCTCAGCCATCGCGGGGTTCCCACTTCTGTCCCGAGGCCAGCATCTCGGGCGTGCCGATGACCTCGTTCAGCCCGTCGAAATCAAACATCCGCGCGCCGAAAGGCCGGTTCGAGCCGTTGGCGTGCAGGCTGGCGTAGTAGTCCTGCGCGGTGCGCGCCAGCGCCCGCACGATGCCGCCGGGAAAGATCACGATGGAAAAGCCCATCGCCTCGAGATCGCGGGCGTTCGAGATCGGCGTGAAGCCTCCCTCGACCATGTTGGCGAGCAGCGGAATGCGCTTGCCGAAGGTCTCGCCGACCAGCTTCAGCTCCTCGCCCGAGCGCGGTGCCTCGATGAAGAGCGCGTCGGCGCCGGCCTCGATATAGGCCTCGGCCCGGGCCATGGCGGCGTCGATGCCCTCCACCGCGATGGCGTCGGTGCGGGCGATGATCAGCGTCTCGTCGCTGGCGCGGGCATCGGCCATGGCGGCGATCTTTCCGGCCATCTCGGCCGAGGGGATCAGCGACTTGTCCTTCAGGTGGCCGCAGCGCTTGGGATAGGTCTGGTCCTCGACCTGCAGCGCGGCGGCGCCGGCGCGCTCATAGGCGCGTAGGGTACGCTGGGCGTTGAGCGCGTTCCCGAATCCGGTGTCGGCGTCGATGATTACCGGCACATCGATGCGGTCGGCGATCAGAGCCATCGTGTCGGCCATCTCGCTGGCGGTGGTCAGCCCGATATCGGGCCTGCCGAGCCGGGTATAGGCGACCGCGGCGCCGGAGAGGTAGACCGCCTCGAACCCGGCCTGCTGCGCCAGCGCGGCGGTGAGCCCGTCATAGACGCCGGGGGCGACGAGGATCTCGGGGGCGTTGAGCCGCGCGCGCAGGCTCATGACAGCGCCTCCAGCTCGGCGATGACCTCGGCGCAGCTCTTCTGGGTGCCGAGCGAGCCAAGCGAGACCAGAGTGGCGTCATGCACCTCGGAGCGGAACGCGGCACAGCCATCGGTCAGCAGGATCGTGTCGACATTGCGCAGATGCGCGTCGCGCAACGTCGAGGCGACGCCGCCATTGGTGACGATCCCGCCGATGATCAGCGTATCGATCCCCAGTGCCCGCAGGATGTATTCCAGCCGGCTCTGGTAGAAGGCGGAATAGGCCACCTTTTCGACGGTGTAGTCGGCGGGGGCCAGCGTCTCGACCAGCTGGTGACCGAACTTGCCGGGCGCGAAATCGCCCTTGCCGAGGAACGGGCGCAGTTCCTTGAGATGCGGCGCGATCAGCGGCTCGTCCCCGGGGCCAGGGACCAGCGTGAACTGGGCGCTGATATAGGTGCCGCCCCTTGCGCGAAGCGCGTCGCGCAGCGGCGCGATGCGCTCGGGCAGGGCGGCGATGGGCTTTGCGGACTGGCCAGCGCGGCCATAGGCGCCCTCGGGGTGGAGGAAGTCGTTCTGCAGGTCGATGGTCAGCAGAGCGGTGCGTGTCGGGTCGATCGGTCCGTGAGCCATGGGTCAGGTCCTCGTGATGATGGTGTTGCCATAGGCGTCGACCCGGCCCGTCAGGCCCGGATCGAGCAGCACGGTGGTGTCGGCCTGCTCGAGGATCGCCGGGCCCTCGATCACGGCGCCGACCGGCAGTGCGAGCCGGTCGTAGATCGTGGTCTCGTGCCAGGCGGTGCCGAAATGCACCTGCCGCGTGCCCTTGCGCGCCGCCTCGGTGCTGCCGCCCTGCGGCGCCAGCGTGGCGAGGTCGAATTTCGGTCGCTTGCCGATCACCGCACTGCGCAGGTTGATCACCCGCTGCACGCCACCGGGCAGCGTGCGGCCATAGGCGGAACGATACGCCGCCTCGAAGGCCTCGGCGACCTGCGCGGCGGTGGGCGGGGTGACGGCGCCATCCTCGACACGCACATCAAGCGCCACCGGCACGGTGTGCGTCTGCCCGAGATAGGCCATGTCGAGCTCGAAGCGCAGCTCGCGGGCCTCGAAGCGGGTGGCGGCGGCGTCGAGCATGGCGCTGCCCTTGTCGGCGTGGTCCTGCATGAAGTGCCCGAGCGCCTCGCGGTCGAGGGTCGAGACGGTGGCGTTGATGGTCTGCACGAAATCGTGGCGCATGTCGGCGATGACGCAGCCCATGGCCGAGGTCACGCCCGGGTAGCGCGGCACGATGGCACTGCCGAGCCCGACATCGGCGAGCATCGCGCCGGTGTGGAGCGCGCCGCCGCCGCCGAAGGGCATGAAGGCAAAGCGCTTCGGGTCGAAGCCACGCTCGATGGAGACGAGGCGGATCGCACCGGCCATGCGCGAGTTGGCGACCGTCAGGATCGCCTCGGCGGCCTCGGTGCTTGACAGGCCGAGCGGTGTGCCCACATGCGCGTCGATGGCGCGGGCGGCGGCCTCCACATCGAGCCGCTCGAGCTTGCCGCCGATCGGATTTTCGGGATCGATGCGGCCCAGCACCACGTTGGCGTCGGTCACCGTGGGGCGGGTGTTGCCCTGCCCATACGCCACCGGGCCGGGGGTGGAGCCGGCGCTTTCCGGCCCGATGTTGAGCAGCCCGCCCTTGTCGACCCAGGCAATCGAGCCGCCGCCGGCGCCGATGGTGGTGATCTCGATCATCGGGGCGCGCACCGTCATGCCGAAATCGACGGAGGTCTCGGGCGCCAGCATCGACTGGCCGCCGGCGATCAGTGACACGTCGAAGGAGGTGCCGCCCATGTCGCCGGTGATGATGTCGGGAAAGCCGGCTTCGGTAGCGATATGGGCCGCCGCGATCACCCCCGCCGCCGGACCCGACAGCGCGGTGCGCACCGGCAGGCGACAGGCGGTGTCGACATCCATCACGCCGCCGTTCGACTGCACGATGAGGAACTCGGAGCCGAAGCCGCCGTTGCGAAGGGCAGTGTCGAGCCGATCGAGATAGCCCGACACCTCGGGCTGGAGGTAGGCGTTGAGCGCTGTGGTCGAGAAACGCTCGTATTCGCGGATCTCGGGCAGGATCTCGGACGAGGCCGAGACATGCGCGTTGGGCCAGATCTCGCGCAGCGCGGCGACCGCCTTGGCCTCGTTGCCGGGGTTGGCGTAGCTGTTGGCAAACAGCACCGCCACCGCCTGCGCGCCGGCCTCGATGAGCTGCCGTCCCGCCGCGCGCACCGCGTCGAGATCGACCTCGGTGCGGATGCTGCCGTCGGCCAGCGTGCGCTCGGGCACCTCGAGGCGCAGCTCGCGCGGCACCACGGGCTCGAACTCGCCGCGCAGGCCCCAGGTGCGGGGCCGGTCGCGGCGGCGCATCTCGAGCACGTCGCGCAGGCCCTCGGTGGTGATGACGCCGATGCGCGCGCCCTTGCGCTCGAGCAGGGCGTTGGTGCCGGCGGTGGTGCCGTGGATCACCGCCTGCACGGTCGAGAGGTCGGCGACCTGCCGGCCAATGCCGTCGAGAAAGCCGCCCGACTGATCGGGTCGCGTGGTCGGCACCTTGGCGACGCGGGCGGTGCCCGCCGCCTCATCGACCACGAAGACATCCGTGAAGGTGCCGCCCACGTCGACGCCGATGACCTGAGACCGGTCCGTCATGCCCGCACCTCCTTCCACTTGGGTCCGTAAATCCTGTCCGCCTCGGCCGCGCTGAGGAAGCCCTTGGCCACGTCGCCTGCCACCTTCTCGGGGGCGCGGTCTTCGGGGGCGCCGTAGCCGCCGCCGCCCGGCGTCTCGAGCCGTACGGACTGGCCCTGCGTCAGCTGGATGCCGCGCATCTTGGAGGCCAGCGGCGGGCTGTCCCAGCCCGCGTCGGTCTGGTACTCGAAATGGTTCAACGCCGCCTCTCCGCCGCCCGAGACGCCCTTGGGCGCGAAGCGGCCGCGTTCGCCGAAGAGGAACACCTCGGCGCCGTTCTCTTCCAGCACCTCGATCTCGTAGACAGCGCCGAGCCCGCCGCGATGCTGGCCTGGGCCGGCGCTGTCGGGGCGCAGCGCCCATTGCCGGAACATCACCGGATAGGCGGCCTCGAGGATTTCCATCGGCGGGATCGTCGCGGTCGAGATCGGCGCGTTGCCGTGGTTCAGCCCGTCCGACTCGGGCGAGCCGCCATGGCCGCCGCCATAGAACGAGAACATCACCCACGGGCTGCCGTTCGAGCGCCGCCCGGCGATGGCGAGCGCGTTGATCGTGCCGTAGGCATTGGCGACCACCCGCTCGGGCGCGGCCTGCGCGGCGGCAGAGAAGATCACGTCGATCATCCGCATGATGGTCTCGGTGTAGCCACCCACGGGCGCGGGAAATTCGGCCGCCAGCAGCGAGCCCTCGGGAATGCGCACGTCGATCGGGCGCATGACGCCGGCATTGGCGGGCACGTCCGGGAAGATGTGCTTGATCGCCACATAGGCGGTCGCCACGGCTGTGGGCAGGGCGATGTTGACCGGGCCCTGACAGCGCGGGGCGGTGCCGGTGAAATCGAGCACCATTTGTTCGCCCTTGATCTCCAGCGCCACCCTGATCGGCAGCGCTTCGTCGGTGATGCCGTCGTTGTCGAGGAAATCCTCGGCTTCCCAGCGCCCGTCGGGCAGGGTGGCGAGCTCGGCCCGCATCAGGGTCTCGGCCCGGTCCGACAGCGCCGTGAGCGCCGCCGCGACGGTGCCGCCGCCATACTCGCCCAGCAGCTCGCCCATGCGCCTGACGCCAAGGTCCAGCGCGCCGAGCTGGCCGTTGAGATCGCCCTCGGCGGATTGCGGCAGGCGGGTGTTGCGCATCAGGATGTCGATGACGTCCTGATTGATCTCACCCTTGCGGGCCAGCCGCACGGGGGGCAGCACGAAGGCCTCCTGAAAGGCATCCTTGGCAGCGGGGTTGTAGTTGCCCGGTGCGCCGCCGCCGAGGTCGTGCCAGTGCCCGACCGACGCCAGCCAGCAGAACAGCTTGCCGTCGTGGTAATAGGGCCGGATCACCCGCATGTCATTGAGATGGGTGCCACCGAGATGGGCGTCGTTGAAGATGAAGATGTCGCCGTCCTCGGCGCTGTCGCCGAACTTGTCGATCACCGCCTTCACCGCGAAGGACATCACGCCGACAAAGATGGGCAGGCCCGACTTGCCCTGCACCAGCGTGTCGCCGGTGGTGGCGTGGTAGATGCCGTGGCTGGCGTCATGGGCCTCGGCGATGATCGGGTTGAAAGCCGAGCGGAACAGCGTCGCGTCCATCTCGTCGGCGATCTGCTCCATGCGGCCGGAGAGAACCGCCAGCGTGATCGGGTCGATTTCGGGGCCGGGCATCAGGGGCGCTCCTCTGCGATGTCGTTCCAGACGTCCTGTCTGGTGATGAGGCCGTCGGTCAGCTCGAAGCGGTCGATGAACCGGATGCCCTCGAACGGCGTACCGTCGGGCCATTCGCCTTGGAGCGTGCCTGCGACGTAAACGGCCGAGCGTCCGGACGCGGCGGCGAGCTCGACGCTTTCGATGGTCTTCCTGACGAAGCGGTAGCGCGGGCGCGACCAGTCGATCAGCGCATCCAGCGTGGTCATCGGGGCGGCACTTGGGAAGCGCATGGTGAAGCCCTCGCCAAGCCGGGCGCGCGCGGCGTCGAGCGCGCCGTCTTCCATCTCGGCAAGGTAGCCGCGCACGATGGCGCAGGGATCGGGCAGGGCGGGGGCCGGGCTGCGGCGGACCCGTCCGCGCATGTAATCCTCGCCCGAATGCTCCGAGATCATCACCGTGACCGCGTCGGCTGGTGCGGCGATCACCGAGCTGATCGCGTCGGTGACGGCTTCGCCAAGACGGCGCTTGGTGTCACCGTCATAGCCTTCGATGAGATGCATCTGCACGATCGGCATAAGAAGTGCCTCCTGTTTGACCTGTATTTTTTATAAGACAGATTTTGACGATCAGAAAAGACAAATTTATTGATTTTGTAAAATCATTGCGTAGGCTCGGGCCTTCAGGAGTAGAAAATGACTGATCAGCACCGCCAGACATTGCCGGAAGGGGGCAAGGCCCGCAGGGTCTATCTCCTCCTGCGCGACGATATCCTTTCGGGCGTGCATGGCGCAGGCGCGGTTCTCGCGGGGGAGCAGAAGCTTGCCGAGATGCACG
The DNA here is from genome assembly GCF_020171625.1 of Salipiger bermudensis. Taxonomy (GTDB): domain Bacteria; phylum Pseudomonadota; class Alphaproteobacteria; order Rhodobacterales; family Rhodobacteraceae; genus Salipiger; species Salipiger bermudensis_B. Next base: position 328,265 of record NZ_JAIUZY010000004.1, on the reverse strand, counting down.
GGGTCAGCCGGGTGACGATTCGACGGGCGCTCGACGCACTCGACGAGGACGGCCTGATCGAGCGCCGCGCCGGCAGCGGCACGCGGGTCCGCGAAGCCGTGCAGCCCAAGACCATGTCGGCGGACATGGCGACGCTGATCCCGCAGATCGTCAAGATGGGCCAGCACAGCGCCCGGCTGCTGTCGTTCTCCTACGGCGCTGCGCCGGATCACGTGGCCGAGGCGATGGGGCTGGGGGCCGGCCACCGGGTGCAGCGCGCCGTGCGTGTGCGACTGGCAGGCGAGGCGCCGTTCTCGCATTTGACCACGTTCGTGCCTGAGGACATCGCGGTGAACTACTCCGAAGCCGATCTCGCCAACGTGCCGCTCTACCAGCTGCTCGAGCGCTCGGGCGTGCGGGTGTCGTCGGCCTCGCAGCGGGTCGGGGCGACGCTGGCCGGGCCGGACGTGGCCGAGGCGCTGGGCGTCTCGGTGGGCGCGGCGCTGTTGTCGCTGCGCCGGGTGGTCCGCGATGGCGAAGGCCGCGCGGTGGAATACCTCGCGGCGCTGTATCGGCCCGATCGCTTCGAGCTGGAAATGTCGCTCTCGCGGGTCGGCGAAAGCGCCACGCGCCACTGGGAGCCGGTGGTCGATCTGCCGTCGGGCGACACGGAGGGGCAGCCCTGATGGCGACGCTTCTCGACAAGCTCTGGTCGGCGCACGAGATCAAGGCCGAGCACGGCCAGTCGCTGCTCTGGGTCGACCGGCATCTGGTTCACGAGGGCTCGCACCACGCCTTTGCCAAGCTCGCCGAGCGCGGGCTCGAGGTGTCCGAGCCGGGGCTGACCTTCGGCGTCGCCGATCACTACGCGCCGACGCGCAACCGCGACCGCATCGAGGACCCGCAGGTCGCGGTGATGCTTGAGCGGCTCGAGGCCAATTGCAGCCGCCACGGCATCCGGCTCTTCGGGCTGCGCGATCCGCGGCAGGGCATCGTGCATGTCATCGGGCCGGAGCAGGGGCTGACCCTGCCGGGGCTGCTGATCAATTGTGGCGACAGCCACACGTCGACCCATGGTGCCTTCGGCGCGCTGGGATTCGGCATCGGCGCGACGCAGGTGGCACATGTGCTGGCCACCCAGACCGTCTGGCAGGCCAAGCCCCGCGCCATGCGCATCCGCTTTGAGGGGGAGGCGGGCCTTGCCGTGACCGCAAAGGACATGGCGCTGCACTGGGTCTCGCAACTCGGCACCGGCGGGGCCGCGGGGCACGCGGTGGAGTATGCCGGGTCGGCGGTGCGGGCGCTGTCGATGGAAGGCCGCATGACGCTGTGCAACCTCTCGATTGAGGGCGGTGCGCGCTTCGGTATGGTGGCCCCTGACGCGGTGACGCTGGCCTATGTGAAAGGCCGCCCGATGGCGCCTTCGGGTGCCGACTGGGACGCCGCCGAGGTCGATTGGCAGACGCTGCACAGCGATGCCGATGCCAGCTTCGATCGCGACGTGAGCTTCGACATGGCAGAGGTCGCCCCGACGGTGACGTGGGGCACGACGCCGGATCAGGCCCTGCCCATCGGCGCAAGCCTGCCCGATCCGGCGCGCCTTGACGCCACGCAGGCCGAGGCTGCGCGGGACGCGATGGACTACATGGGGCTGACGCCGGGCCGTCCGCTCGAGGGCACGCCGGTGGATCAGGTCTTTCTCGGATCCTGCACCAACGGCCGCATCGACGACCTGCGTGCCGCCGCCGCGGTGCTGCGTGGGCGCAAGGCCAAGGTGCCCGGGCTGGTCTCGCCGGGCTCGATGCTGGTCAAGCAGCAGGCCGAACAGGAGAGGCTCGACAAGGTCTTCATCGAGGCGGGGCTGGAATGGACCGGCTCCGGCTGCTCGATGTGCGTCGGCATGAACGGCGATCTCGTCGCCCCCGGCAAGCGCTGCGCCTCGTCGACCAACCGCAACTTCCGTGGCCGGCAGGGCAAGGGCGCGCGCACCCACCTGATGAGCCCGGCCATGGTCGCGGCTGCCGCCGTCACCGGCACACTCACCGACGTGCGGCCCTTGCTGGAGGGACGCGGCTGATGGCTGGCTGGACCACACACGAGGGCGAGGCGGTGGTGCTCGACCGCCGCGATGTCGACACCGATCAGCTGATTCCGGCGCGGTTCATGTCCGCCAGCCGGTCCGAGGGCTACGGCCGTTTCCTGCTGCACGATCTGCGAGAGGGCGACGCGGACTTCCCGCTCGACCGCCATCCCGGGGCGAGCGTGCTGATCGCGGGGCCGAATTTCGGCTGCGGCTCGTCGCGCGAAGCGGCGGTCTATGCGCTTGTCGATGCCGGCATCCGCGTTGTCGTGGCCGAGAGCTTTGCCGACATCTTCGCCGGCAACGCGGTGAACAACGGGCTGCTGCCGATCGCCACACCCGAGGCGGCGGCGCTGCGCGCGGCCATCGGGCGGGGTGCAGCGCCCGCCCGCGTCGATCTTGCCACCCGCCGTCTCAACGTGGCGGGGCAGGAGCTGGGCTTTGCGCTGTCCGAGACGGCGCAGGCCAAGCTGATCAATGGATGGGACGACGTCGACCTCACCCGTGCCCATGCGGGGGATATCCGGAACTTCCGCGACAGACGGAAGACCGATCACGCCTGGGCCTGGCCGTCAGCCTGACGCCGGGTCCGCTTTCAAATGCCGGGCGACCGGCACCTTACAGGGAGAGATTCTCATGAAGACGACCTTCTTCGCCAGTGCAGCCGCGATGCTGCTGGCGACAACGGCGCTGGCCGAAGACCGGCTTTCCGCCGTTCACGCCTTCCCCGAGACGCTGATCTACACGCAGAGCTTCCTGAGCTTCGTCGACAAGGTCAACGAGGCCGGCGAGGGCGTGGTGCAGATCGACGTGCGCGGCGGCCCCGAGGCCATCGGCATGTTCCAGCAGCCCGACGCGGTGCGCAACGGCGTGGTCGACATGGTCTACACCCCCGGTTCTTTCTACGCTGGCACCGTGCCCGAGAAGGACGCGCTGGTCACCGCCAACATCGCCGCCCCGGTGGCGCGCGAGAATGGCGGCCTCGACCTGATCGACGAGATCCATCAGGAGAAGATGGGCGTGAAGTACCTCGGCTGGTTCGACAGCGGTGTGTGCTACAATCTCTGGACCCGCGACGAGCCGAAGCTCGACGCCGAGGGCAACCTCGACGTCTCGGGGCTGAAGCTGCGCGGCAACGCGGTCTACAACGCCTTTTTCAGCGACTATCTTGGCGCGCAGGTGATCGACCTGCCGACCACCGATGTCTATTCCGGCCTCGAACGCGGGGTGGTGGATGCCACCGGCTGGACCCAGATCGGCCTCATCGACCTGAAGTGGAACGAGTTCCTCAACTACCGCATCGAGCCGTGCTTCTTCTCGACCGACCTCGGCGTGATCGTGAACCTCGACAAGTGGGAGAGCCTCTCGGACGAGTCGCGCCAGATCCTCACCGAGGTCGCCATCGCGCACGAGGCCGAGTCTGCCGCAGCCCTGGGCGAAAAGCGCGACGAGGATTTCGCCGCGCTGGAAGAGCAGGGCATGGAGGTCGTCACCCTCGAGGGCAAGGCGGCCGAGGATTACCTTGCCGCCGCGCGCGGCGAGACGCTCGAGCGTATGCAGGAGCTGATGAGCGCGCATCCCTCGGGCGCCGGCAACTACGACGCTCTGGTCGACCTGTTCTACGACGACGGCGAGTGACGCCTCCCCGGTGCGGCCCCGCTGCGGGCCGCGCCGCCTTCTTTCCTGAAAGGCAAGACTCATGCAGTCCCTGACACGGGCCTATGACAACGTGCTGACCGGCATGGCGATCCTCTCCGGTCTGCTGCTGCTTTGGATGATGGTCTCGATCATCGTCTCGGTGACCATGCGCAACCTCGGGCTGCAGCCCTTCGCGTGGCTGTTCACCTCGCTTGAATATGGCCTGCTCTACATGACCATGCTGGGTGCGCCGTGGCTGGTGCGCGAGAAGGGCCATGTGCATATCGAGCTCTTCACCGCCGGGCTGTCGCCCGCGGGGCAGCGCTTCGTGAGCCGTCTGGTCGCGGTGCTCTGCGTGCTGGTCTGCGCGGTGCTGGCATGGAAGGGCGTCGAGCTCGTGGCCAAGAACCTCTCGCGCAACGATTACGACGTGCGCGCCTACTACACGCCGAAATGGATCCTGACGCTGGCCTTCCCGATCAGCTTCGGCTTCATGGCGATCGAGTTTGCCCGGTTCACCTTCGGGCCCCGGATGCTGCTTTCGGGCGAGGCGGGGATCCACGAATGATGGAATGGTACTGGGCCATGGCCCTTCTGCTGGGCACGATCATGGGTCTCATGGCCCTCGGGATGCCCGTGGCGCTGGCGTTCCTCGCCTCCAACATCGTCGGGGCCTACGTGTTCATGGGCGGCATGAACGGCATCAGCCAGCTGCTCGACAACGGCTTCGGCGCGCTGACGCGGTTCTCGCTGGTGCCGATCCCGCTGTTTCTGCTGATGGGCGAGATCTTCTTCTATACCGGGCTGGGCGAGCGCATGTTCAATGCCATCGACCGCCTGCTCGGCCGGGTGCCGGGGCGGCTGTCCTACGTCACCGTGATCGGGGGCACCGGTTTCTCGACGCTGTCGGGCTCGTCGATGGGCTCGACCGCGCTGCTGGGCAGCCTGATGGTGCCCGAGATGAGCAAGCGCGGCTACAAGAAGCACATGTCCATCGGTCCGATCCTCGGCACCGGCGGCTTGGCGATCATCATCCCGCCCTCGGCACTGGCGGTGCTGCTGGCGACGCTGGCGCAGATCGACGTGGGCCAGCTGCTGCTCGCCGGCGTGATCCCGGGCGTGCTGCTGGCGGGGCTCTACATCGTGCTGATCTGGGCCCAGACGAGGATCGACCCCGAGGCCGCGCCGGCCTATGACGTCGCGCCGCTCGCGGGTCGCGAGAAGCTCAAGCTGATCGCCAAGGACATCCTGCCGATGATGTCGGTAATGGTGTTCACCGTCTGGGGCATGGTGGCCGGGGTCTTCACCCCCTCCGAGGCCGCCGCCTTCGGTGCGCTGGGGGTGCTGATCCTTGCGGTGATCTTCCGCTGCCTGAGCTTCGACGCGATGGTCAAGTCGGTGAAAGGCGCGCTGCGGGTGACGCTGATGGCCTATCTCATCGTCTTCGGCTCGGCCACGTTCAGCCAGCTTCTGGCGTTCTCGGGCGGCTCGCGCGGGCTGATCAACTGGGCCACCGGCTTCGAGCTGGCGCCGCTTGCGATGCTGGCGGTGATGTTCGGCGTGCTACTGATCCTGGGGATGTTCATGGAGCAGATCTCGATGATGCTGCTCACCGTGCCGATCTTCTTCCCGCTCGCGGCGCAGATGGGGTTCGATCCGATCTGGTTCGGCCTGATCATGCTGCTCGGACTCGAGATCAGCTTCACCACGCCGCCCTTCGGTCTGCTGCTCTTCGTGATGAAGGGCGTGGCGCCTCCGGGCACCACGATGCACCAGATCTACATGTCGGCGCTGCCCTTCATCGGCTGCTCGCTGCTTCTGGTGCTGATCCTCGTGGCCTTCCCCGGGCTGGCGCTCTGGCTGCCGGGGCTCTGAAACGGCCATTCTCACGCGCAAGACCCGCCCGGCCGGTCCGCAGACCCGCCGGGCGGTTTCGTTCTGAAAGAGGCTTCGGCGGACCGCGTGGGTACGGCCCGCGGGGCGTCTGCGCACTCAGGAGGGGAAGAAGGCCTCCGGCGACTTCATGCCCGGCAGCGCGCGCATCGCCTCGCTCCAGCGCCGCATCTTGGCGGAGGGGGCAACGCCGGCCTCGTCGAGCCACTGCACGTAGCCCCAGACGGCGCAATCCCCGATGCCCGGAGCCTCACCGTGCAGGAAGCGGGCCTCGCCCAGAAGCCGGTCGAAATTGGCCCGGTCGACCTCGAACCGCGCGGTGAGCCACGCGATCACATCGGCGGGAAGGCCGCCGCTGCCGGGGCGCCTCGCCTCCTTGAGTTGCGGCAGGCAAAGGCCGATGCGGTTGGCCTCCCACATCAGGATCTCGCGGCCACGGCGCAGGCCTTCGGAAGTGTCGCCGCCCAGCACCGCGTAGCGCTGCGCCAGCTCCATGAGGATCGCGCCTGACTGGAACACCGGCGTGCCGTCGATCACCAGAACCGGCACCTCGGCGAGGGGGCTCACGGCGAGAAACGCGGCCGGGCGGGTCTCGGGCGCGGCCCAGATGTCGATGCGCGTCGTGCGATGTGCAAGACCGGCCAGCGAGAGGGCCAGAGCGACCTTGCAGGCATGGCCGCTGTCGGGATGTCCGTAGAGATGAAGGTCGGTCATGGGCGCTCTTTGAGGCGATGGCGTGAAGGTGCGCGGACGCCCGGAGGAGTCAACATGCTTCTCCTGCACCGGGCGGCAAGACCGGCGAGGGCAGCCCCAATGATCGCGCTTTGTGAGACGCGTCCGGAGGGCGTTGAAGGGCTGTTTTGAAGCGAGGGGGATTTGGTAGCGGAGGAGGGACTTGAACCCCCGACACGCGGATTATGATTCCGCTGCTCTAACCAACTGAGCTACTCCGCCAAACCGTGGAGCGGTGGGTATGACAGGGGGGCTGACTCGTCAAGCGGAAAAAGGCGGTTTTTTCGTCGTTCGGCAAAATGTTTGCCCGGGCTCGGCGGCCGCTCCCTGCGCCAGCCTTGCGCGATGAAAAACGCCACCCCGAGGGCGGCGTCGGTGGGGGCTGACACTGCCGCCAGAATGCCTGGCTGCGTTCACTTGAGGATGGCCTCGTCCCTGACGAACATGTTCGACCACGCACGATCCACCAGCTCCTTGGTCATGCGGTAGGGCCAGCCTTCGAAATTGCAGATCGCGATCATCTGATCGATGAGAAACACCGGATGATAGTTGGCATAGACATTGTTGATCGTCGGATATTTGGACTGCAGCAGGTAGACCAAAGCCCCCTCGTCGAGCTCGAGCCGTTTCTTGCGCGCGACGAGTGCAAAGATCTTCAGGAAGTCCTGCTGGTTCGGGCCATCGATCTTGATCTTGAAGAAGATCCGGCGCAGCGCCGCCTGATCGAAGATCTCGTTAGGATGGAAGTTGGTCGAAAAGATCACCAGCGTGTCGAACGGCACCTCGAACTTCTCGCCTGATTGCAGCGCAAGGATGTCCTTGGATTCCTCGAGCGGCACGATCCATCGGTTGACCAGGGCCTGCGGCGGTTCTGCCTGTCGCCCGAGGTCGTCGACGATGAAGATGCCGCCGGTCGACTTGAGCTGCAGCGGCGCCTGATAGGTGCGGGCCGTGGGGTTGTAGACGAGGTCGAGCATGTTCAGCGACAGCTCGCCGCCGGTGATCACCGTTGGGCGGTCGCAGAGCACGTAGCGGCTGTCGAAGCGGCTGGTGCGGCGCAGCTGGGTGGGGTCGTCCTCTGCGACCTCGGCGGCGCTGTGCACGATGGGATCGTAGACCGAGATGACCTGACCGGAATACTCGATGGCGCGGGGCACATAGATCTTGTCCCCCAGCGCGTCGCGGATGCCGTTCGAGATCGACGACTTGCCGTTGCCGGGCGGGCCGTACATCAGGATCGACCGCCCCGAGCTCACCGCCGGGCCGAGATGCGAGATCAGCTCCTCGGGGAGCACGAGATGGCCCATGGCGCTCAGCAGCTGGGCGCGGGTGATCTGCAGGTTGCGGATCGACTGGCGCTTGACCTGCTCCCGGTAGCTCTCGAGCGTGACCGGCATGGCGCCGAAATACTCCGACTGCGACAACGCGTCGAGCGCGCGGGCCTTGCCGGACTCGGTCAGCTGGTAGCCCATCTCGTTGCCGTTCCTGCTCGACCTGAGTGTGCCCATCGCCTCGATCAGGCTCTGCGACCGGCCAAGGTCGATCAGCTCCTGCGTGATGCCGATCGGCAGGCAGAGCGCCTTGGCAAGCGCGCTCACGGTGTTGGTGTTCTTACGGAACAGGGTCTTCAGCGCGATGTCGCGCATGAAGATCTGGGGCAGCTTCATCTCGTCCAGCCGCTTGCGCGCGGGCGGTGCCAGAACGGCGCTTGGTTCCATGTTCATCTGCGAAGGCCCCCTCGGAAGTGTCGCCCGAGAAGAAGCGCCCGCTTTGTGGCAACAGCTTGGCCGGGCTTGGGAATTGCAGCGGCGTCTCGCGGGAGGGCGCAATTGCCGGTGCGGTCGTTCAGGGGCGCGGGGCGTCCTCGATCACGGCGGCGATCCGTTCGGCGATGGCGCGGCTACCCTTGGGCGAGGGGTGGATGAGGTCGGGACCGTGAAAAGAGCGGTCGCCCTCGGGCACGAGATCGGCGAGCGAGACATGGGTGACGCCGGGATCGAGATCGGCGAGCCGGGCGAGGCGGCGCTCGAAGCGGTCGCCGATGTCGCGGCAGCCGTCGATCAGCGACCAGCGGCCGGGGCTGCGCAGGTAGCCGGGATAGACCACGCGCGCGCCGGTCGCGCGCAGCGCGGCCACAAGCTCGGGGATCACGCCGCCGCGGCCATCTGCCGAGATCATCCGCTCGAGGCGGGTCTCGCAAAGCGCGCAGGCGCAGCCGAAGAGCAGGTCGTTGCCGCCGCCGTTCAGCACCACCCAGTCCCACGGGCGGGCGCGGAACTGCGCCGCGATGCGCAACCCGGCGCTGCCGGTGAGGGGGAAGACATAGATCATCCGCGCGCCCGGCACCGAGCGGTCGATGACCTCCTCGCCAAGCAGGCTCTCGAGCCCGTCGCCCACCGACTGGCCGGTGCCGCGATGGGTGGCGAGCATCGAGTCGCCCATCATCAGGATGCGGGCATCGCTGCCGGGCGCGATGCGCTCGCCGCAGGCGGCGAGCAAGGCGAGGCAGAGGAGGCGAAGGGGCATGGCGTCGCATCTCGCGCAAGGAGCGCCAGCCGATCCGGCGCCCGCTACTTGCCGTAGAGTATGCCGAAGATCAGGTAGATCGCCAACGTGCCGCCGAGCGCCACGCCCATCGGGAAGCGCTTACCGCTCGACCAGCTCTCCCAATGAGGGGCGAGGCGGCGCAGCGGGGTCAGCTTGGCGATGCGATGCGCGATGAAGGCGGCGAGCGTCACCGCCGCCCCGAGCGCCAGCAGAAAGCGCAGGTCGCCCACGTGGACGAAGGGCGCCGCCGCGGCGATGAACTTGGCGTCGCCCGCGCCCATGACGCCGCCGGCGTTGAGCGCGACCCCCGCCACCAGCGCAATGCCGAAATGCGCGTAGCGCCAGAGATAGGCGTCGAAGGGCAGCACGAAGAGCCCCACCACGGCATAGACCAGCAGCAGCGCCAGGTTGGCCTGGTTGGTGATCCGCATCTCACGCATGTCGGTGAAGCAGACATAAAGACAGATCGGCAGCACGAACGGCGCGAACCATGTCGCGGCGGCGGCGGAAATCGACAGCATCGGCTCAGTTCGTGACCGTCGGTTCCAGCGCCGCGAGCGCCGTGGCGGCGGCGTCGAAATGCTGGGGATGAGTCTCGATCGCGTCCTCGAGCAGGCCCTTGCCGATGCGCACGTCGCCGCGCTTGATCGCCGAAAGACCCAGCGTGTGCAGAAGCTCGGCGCGCTCGACCTGGGTCATCTGCATGACCGGCAGGCTGTAGTTGCCCTGGGCGCCGCGGGCCAGCACGAGGTTGTTCTTGGCGGTGAACAAGGTGGGATCGTGGCGCAGGGTCTCGTAGAAGAGCTTTTCGGCACCGGAATAGTCGCCGCGCGACAGCTTGGAATAGCCCCAGTTGTTCAGCACCGAGGCCGGCTTGGTGGTCAGGCCCACCGCGGTCTCGTAGAAGCTGTCGGCCTTGTCCCAGTTCTGGTTGGCGTCCGCGATCATCGCCTCGAGCCGGTAGCGCTTGTAGCTCTCGTGCGTCGGCGGGATCGAGTTCAGGGTCTGCTCGGCCCGGTCCCAGTCGTTGTTGCGGATCAGCGCGTCGGCCAGCGCCACCCGGTCATCATTGGTGCTGTCCGCATGGTCCACGACCTTGGCCCAGGCGATGGTGGCTTCCTGATTGCGCTTGGCGCGCACCAGCGAGGCGGCGAGGCCGCGCATCAGGTCGATGCGGCCCGGGTCCATGCTTTCGGCACGTTGGAAATAGACCACCGCCTCGGCCGGGTCGGCGGCCTTGAGCATGACATCGTTGAGGCCGGTCCCGTCGACGGCGTTCAGGCCGGTGAACTCGCGGTCGACGGCGTCCTTGTCGATGGTCTTTTCACATGCGGATAGTCCGAACACCCCTGCTGCGCAGAGGGTCGCAAGGATGGGGTGGCGCATTGTTGCGTCCTTTTTGCTGCTCTTGCCTCGTCAGTCGATCGACCGGATGAGGTAGCTGCCGCTGCCCCGGCGGACCAACTTGTAGTCTTCTTGCCTCGGCGCACCATAGCTTGCGGCGTCCATTTTTGCGAGCGCCAAGCGCAGATTGTCCCGAATTGCGTCACTTTCGCCATTGTCGAGCGCGTAGGCGCGGCGGAACACCTCGGACGCTTCGGCAGTCTCGCCGCGCTCCATCAGGACCACGCCGAGGTTGTTCCAGGCCTCGGACCAGTCCGGCTCTTCCTCGACAGCCTGCCGCAGCAGGGCCTCGGACTGGTTGAGCCGGCCGAGCCCGAGATTGGCGGTGCCGAGCGAGCTCAGCACCTCGGCGGTCAGTCCGTGGCTGGCGGCGGCGCGGGTGAAGGCCTCGAGCGCGAGCTCGTACTGCCCGGCCTGCATCAGCCGGTGGCCGACGACCAGCCCGTCCACCGCCTCGCCACGCGGGTCGAGGGTGGGGGCGTAGATCTGGCCCTCGGGAAGGACGCGGTCACCCGACGCGCAGGCGGCCAGCATCAGAACTGTCAGGCAGGCGGTCAGGCCTTGGCGCATGGCGTCCCCGTTGCGCGGTCCTAGAAGCCGAGGCTTCCGAGCTTGGTGATGTTCACGATCGACGGGCCGACCAGAATGATCAGCAGCGGCGGCACGGTGAGCATCATAGTCGTGAGCGTCATTTTTGTCGGCAGCTTGTTGGCCTTTTCCTCGGCGCGCATGACTCTTTTGTCACGCATCTCGCTGGCGTAGATGCGCAGCGCGTCGGCGATCGAGGTGCCAAAGGTCGAGGCCTGATTGAGCACGGTGACGAAGGACGACACGTCGGCCACGCCGCAGCGCTCGCCCATGTCGTTGAGCACCGAGGCCTTGTCCTTGCCGGCCTTCATCTCGTGGCTGATGATCTCGAACTCGTCGGCCAGCGCCGCGTAGGAGGCGCGCATCTCCTTCGAGACCCGCACGATCGACTGGTCGAGGGACTGGCCGGCCTCGACGCAGACCAGCATCATGTCGAGTGCATCGGGAAAGCCTTCCTCGATCTGCTTCTTGCGTTCCTCGACTCGCTTGGTGATCCAGTACTTCGGGGCGAGATAGCCGAGCGCACCGGGCAGGATGATATACATCAGCTTCTGCTGCATCGTGCTCTCGGGGCCGTCGACGACCATCAGGTAGTAGGTCAGGCCAGCCACCAGAAGCCCGACCCCCAGCACCATCTGCGCAAGGTAGTAGATTCGCACGGCGTCGCGGCTGCGGTAACCCGCCTGCAGCAGCTTCATGCGCACCTCGCCAAGCTCCTTGTCGCTCTTGGGTTCGAGATACTGGGCGTATTTGTTCAGCTTGGCGTTCTTGCGCTTGTCGCGCAGGATCGCCCGGGTTTCGGCGTCGACCCGGTCGCGGCCGGACTTGGTGAGCCTGTCCATCGGGTCGGGCTTGCTCACGAGCATCAGCGGGATCGCCGCGACGATCAGCAGGAAGGCGAGGCCGGCCACCACCATGAGCGGACCCGCCGGGCCGAGCATGTCGGTGATCATGATGCTGAGCGTTTCGATCATCGGGACAGACCTCTCAGACCTTGATGTTCACGAGCATACGCATGACCATCAGGTTCAGCGCCAGAAACACCGCGACGACAAAGCAGGCCGGAACGAACCACGGGTGGTCGAGAACCTCGTCGTAGTAATGCGGATCGGTCAGCTGGATCACCAGCAGCACGCCGACCGGGAAGCCCGACAGGAACTTGCCCGACCACTGCGCCTCGGCGGTGATTGCCTTGACCCTGCGGAACAGCCGGAAGCGGGCGCGGATCACCTTGGCGAGACCTTCGAGGATCTCGGCGAGGTTGCCGCCCGATTGCTGTTGGATCGACACCGCCACCGCGAGGAAGCGCAGATCCTGCATGTCGAGGCGCTCGGCCATGTGCTTGAGGCTTTCGCCGATGTCGCGGCCATAGGTGTTCTCATCGGCGATCACGCCGAACTCGGTGGCCAAGGGGTCCTTGATTTCCTTCGAGACCACCGTGATGGCCGAGCTGAACGGATGGCCCACGCGCAGCGAGCGCACCATCAGCTCCACCGCGTCGGGCAACTGCTCCTCGATCAGGGCGAGGCGTTTCTTGGCCTTGCCGTTGACCCACATGAACACGCCGCCCACGCCCATGCCGATCGCGAACATCACCCGCACGCCGAGCCCGGCCTCGGTGCCGATGCTGAGGGCGACGAAGGCAAAGGCGCTCACGCCGGCCATCATCGCGATGAGCTGGTTCGGGGTGAAGGCCAGCGCGGCCTTCTGGGCGCGATCCGCAAGCAGGGAGTAGAGCGGCAGGCCGCTGCTCTTCATGTGCTGGTCCATCTCCTTGCGGAGCTTGGCGAGCACCTCCTCGCGGTTGCTGTGCTTGTCGAGCATCTCGAGCCGGCGGTTGACCTTGCTGTTGAGGCTGATCGACTTGCCGAAGGCCACGAGATAGACGCCTTCGACCAGCACGAGCACGCCGACGAAGATCAGGCCATAGATGATCAGTTCTGCCGAAAACATGACAGGTTACTCCGGACGGAAGGGTTCGTAGATCGACGGCGGGACGTCGTAGCCCCACATCTTGAAGCGTTCCGAGAAATGGCTGCGCACGCCTGTCGCGGTGAAATGGCCGATGATCTTGTTGTCCGGGGTCAGGCCGACGCGCTGGTAGCGGAAGATCTCCTGCATCGAGATCACGTCGCCTTCCATGCCGGTGATCTCGGTGATCGAGGTCATCCGGCGCGAGCCGTCCTGCAGGCGCGAGGCCTGCACGATGAGGTTGACCGCCGAGGAAATCTGGCTCCGCATGGCCTTGAGCGGCATCTCGACGCCGGACATCGCGATCATGTTCTCCATCCGCGAGATGCCGTCGCGCGGGTTGTTGGCGTGGATCGTGGTCATCGAGCCGTCATGGCCGGTGTTCATCGCCTGCAGCATGTCGATGACCTCCTCGCCACGGGTCTCGCCCACGATGATGCGGTCGGGACGCATCCGCAGCGCGTTCTTGAGACAGTCACGCGGGGTCACCGCGCCCTTGCCCTCGACGTTGGGCGGGCGGCTTTCCATGCGGCCCACGTGGCTCTGCTGCAGCTGGAGTTCCGCGGTGTCCTCGATGGTCAGGATGCGCTCGCTGTCGTCGATGAACGAGGACAGCGCGTTGAGGGTGGTGGTCTTGCCCGAGCCCGTCCCGCCCGAAACGATCACGTTGAGCCGGGTCGCGACCGCCGCCTGCAGGTAGACCGCCATCTCGTCGGTGAAGGCGCCGTACTGGATCAGGTCGTCGATCGACAGCTTGTCCTTCTTGAACTTCCGGATCGAGACGAGCGAGCCGTCCACCGCGATCGGCGGCACCATGGCGTTGAAGCGCGAGCCGTCGGGGAGGCGGGCGTCGACATAGGGGTTCGACTCGTCGACCCGGCGACCCACCGCCGAGACGATCTTGTCGATGATCCGCATCAGGTGGCGTTCGTCCTTGAAGGCGACATCCGACACCTGCAGCTTGCCGTCGCGCTCGACGAAGATCTGGTGCGGGCCGTTCACGAGGATGTCCGAGACGGTCTCGTCCTTCAGCAGGGATTCCAGCGGGCCGAGGCCCTTGACCTCGTCATAAAGCTCCTGATTGAGGGTCTGCCGGTCCTCGCGGTTGAGCACGAGGCCCTTGTCCTGCAGCGTCTCGGCGACGATAGCGCTGATTTCCTCGCGCAGCTCCTTCTCGCTGGCCTGATCGATGGCCGCGAGGTTGAGGTTGTCGAGCAGCACCCGGTGCATCTCGAGCTTGATGTCGCCGAGACGCTCCTTGCGCTTTTTCTCGCGGTCCTGCGGGGTGACCTCGGCGGGCCGGACGCGCGGCGTGCGCGGCGGGGTGGCCGGCGTCGTCGGCGCCTTGGTCCGGGCGGCCTGTGGGGCAGGGGAGGTGGCGGCGGGCGCCTCGGCCACGTCGACAGCCGGCGCCGCGCCCTTCGCCGAGGGCCTCTTGTAACGTGAGAACATGTGTCAGATTCCTGCTCAGGCGGCTTCGGCTTCGGACTGGCCGATGCTGTAGAGCTCGGCGGCCAGCTTCGCGATATCCTTGCGCAGCGGGTTCTTGTGCGCGTGCTGCGCCAGCGTCAGCCCGTGATCGTTGGCCTGCCCGACAAGGCGCCCGCCATCGGGCAGTTGCACGTCGACGCGGATGCCGAGGCTTTCGGACATGCGCCGCACCCGGCTCTTGCCCTGAAGGTCGGTGAATTTCGGCGCCCGGTTGAGGGTGAAACGCAGCTTGTCGAAGGGCAGATCCTCGGCCTGCATGGCGCGCTTCAGCCGCAGGGTGTTCTGGGCCGAGCGCATGTCGAGGTCGATCACCGCGAAACAGACCTGCGCCTCGGTGAGCACCGTGTCTGTCCATTGCACCAGCGCGCCCGGCATGTCGACGACGACGTAGTCGAAATGCTCGCGCGCCACGTCGAGGACCCGTTTCACTTCGTCCGGACCGATCAGGTCGAGCGGAACGAGGTCGGCGGGAGAGGTCAGGACCTGAAGCTTGTCCTCGAAGCTCACCAGCGCCTGGCCGAAGCTCTCACCGTCCATGGCGTGAACGTCGCTCAGCATCTCGAGCACCGCTTCGCGGCGGGGCAGGTCGAGATAGGTGGCAACCGAGCCGAACTGCAGGCCGAGATCGAGCAGGCAGACCCGCGGCGCGCGCTCCTTGGCCACGTTGGCCAGCTCCCACGCGAGATTGACCGCAAGGGTGGTGGCGCCGCAGCCGCCGCACAGGCCCTGCACCGCGATCAGCACACCGTCGCCGTCGCCCGAGAGCTTCACCCGCGGCTCAGTGACCGTGGCCACCTCCGTCGCGCGGCGCATTCGCTCGATCGCCGAGGCCAGCTCGCGCTCCGGCAGCGGGTAGGGCACGAACTCGTCCGCGCCGCTGCGCAGAAGCTGGTGCAGCGATGCCGGTGTCACGTCCTCGGCGATCAGCACGACCCGGATGCCGCAGGCCTTCGCGCCGCAGATGATCTCGGAGAGCACGCCGAGGTTTTCCTCGTCCTCCCCGTCGATCGCGATGGCGAAGAACTCGAGATCCTGCGAGTCGGGCTGTCCGAGAAAGGCCAGCGCCTCGCCGAAGCCAAGATCGCCCCAGCCCTCGCCAAGCAGCGCTTCCATATCCTCGATGAGAAGGTCGAAATTCTGCACGTTCCGGCTGATCGTGCAGGCGACGATCGGGCTCGGGTTACTCTTTACAGCGGTCATACTCGTCATTCGCCAGTCATCCTGTGCCGTCTCCGGAACACCCGGCGCAGCAGGTCAGACAGCACACATGCCTGTTCCCGGGGCCGGGGTGCTGCTCCGACTCGGTCGGCACAGCGCTCCCATTGACGGTAAATTCACCCAGAATGTAGGCGACATTGGGGCCGAAAAGCCGAAATTGTAGGGTATCGCTGGACGATCCGGCGCAGGCCGCGCCGATCAGCTATCGGTGGACATCTCGGCGCCGGTGATGCCGCTGAGGCCGGAGGCCGGCTCGGCGCTGCGGATGTACTCGCGGTAGATCACCTGGGCATACTTGCCGTCGAGCACCGTGGGATGCGAGCCGACGAAGCCCGAAACCTCGGTCACGGTGCGCCGGTTGCGGCGCTCGCGCTCGCCGGTGGCGATCAGCGGCTGGGTCTCGCCGAACGACACCACCGCCTCGAGCCGCGCGCGCGAGATGCCCTGCGCCGCAAGGTATGCGACCGCCGCCTGCGCCCGGGCCATGCCGAGGCGCTTGTTGTAGGCGGGCGATCCGACGAGGTCGGTGTGGCCGTAGACGCGGAATCGCACTTCGGGGAACTGGCGGATCCAGTTCGCCTGTTCGCGCAGCGTTGCGCGCGCGCCATTGTCGAGCTGGGCGCTGTTGAAGGGGAAGGTGACCATGGTCGGCACTTCCCTGGCGAACCGCTCGCCAAGGTCGACCACGTAGCGGCGGTCGCCGTTCTGGATCTGGGTGTTGTTCATCGTGGCATTGCCGAAGCTGCCATTGTCGACCACGCGCCCGGCTTCCTGGCCCCACTGGCTCGAGGCACCGCAGGCGGTGAGGAGGGAGAGGCCAAGGCCCGCGAGGCCGACCCTGATCATCTTGCTGCGCCCGGTCATCTCAGCCGTCCTCATCTCAGTCCATCACATAGCCGTAGGAGCCGGTGAAATCCTGCTTAGCGACTTCCGCCGCACCACCGGATTGCGGCCTGCGGCTGTCGGAGGCGGTCCGACCGTAGAGGAACAGGTCCTTCTCGGTCGGCGGGCGCACGCGGTCGGTGGGCAGCGCCAGCACCTCGCCCCGGGTCGGGGTGACGAGATGCGGGGTGACGATGATCACCAGTTCGGATTGCTGGCGCGCGTATTCGGCGCTGCGGAACAGGGCGCCCAGCACCGGGATGTCGCCGAGCCAAGGCACCTGGCCATTGAGGTCGCGGAAATCGTCCTGCAGCAGGCCGGCGATGGCAAAGCTCTCGCCGTCGCGCATCTCCACGGTGGTCGAGGTTTCGCGGCGCCGGAAGGCGTCGATGGTGATGTCGCCGGAGGTGATGCCGTTCGCCGTGTCGATCGACGAGACCGCCGCCTCGAGCTCGAGGTTGATGAGGTCGCCATCGATCACGCGCGGCACGAAGTTCAGCTCGACGCCGAAGGGCTTGTAGCTGACGGTGGTGGTGCCATCCTCCTGCGACACCGGCACCGGGTATTCGCCGCCGGCGAGGAAGCGCGCTTCCTGACCAGACAGCGCCGTCAGGTTCGGTTCGGCGAGGGTGCGCGAAATGCCTTTGGATTCAAGCGCTTCGAGCAGGATGCCCACCTGAAGCGCGCCACTGTTGAAGCCCAGCAGAAAGGCCCCTTCGGTGTTGTCGCTCACATTGATGCGGGAATCGTCCGACTGACCGAGCAGGGTGCCGGTCTGGGTCGCGAGCGAGGTCTCGTCGTTGCCGAACAGCGTGCCGGTCACCGACAGCGACGAGCGCAGGTTCTTCGCGACCGAGCGCTGCATCTCGGCGAAACGCACCTTCAGCATCACCTGCTGCACGCCACCCACGCTCATCAGGTTCGAGACCCGCTCGGGGGCGTAGCGCTCGGCAAGGTCGAGGGCGCGCTGCAGCTTCTGGGCGCTCGAGATCGTGCCCGACAGCACGATGCCGTCATTGGCGGTGCGCACTTCGATGGGCTCGTTGGGCAGGATCTGGCGCAGACGTTCCTTGAACTCGGTGACATCGGCGGCGACGCGCACGTCGACATTGGTGATCAAGCGGCCGTTTGCGTCGAGGATGGTCAGCGTCGTGGTGCCGGGGGTCTTGCCCAGCACATAGATCGTGCGGTCGGACAGCGAGGAGATGTCGGCGATGGCGGGGTTCGCGATGGAAAGCTCGGCGAAGGGGGAGTCGCTCTCGACCACCACGGCGCGGTTCATCGGAACGCTGAGCACGCTTTCGGTGCCGGTCCGCACGACGCGCAGACTGTCGGCCCAGCTTGCCGGGGCCACCGCACTCGCGGCCAGGGTCAGCCCGAGCAGGGCTGCCTTCAGGGTCGTTTCGAATGTCATGTGACCTGCCTCTCGATCACGCCTCGGACGCGGGTCTTTTCTGCCCACATTTCCGCCGACTTTGGGGGAGTTTAGGATTCTTTGCAAGAATCAACGGCTTCAGGCGCGGTGATGATGTGGGGTGCGGGCAACAGCGCGGTGTGTCTTGAGACGCGATGCAAACAGGGGCGCCAACTGGCGCCCCGGCTCAAACGACTGAAAAGGCTCAGTTCGTACAGGGGATCGGGATGTCGACAACCTCCGAGCCGCGCCGCACCCGGGTCGAGCAGGACTGAATCTTCGGCGCCGCAGCCTGCGGCGTTTGCTCGACGAGGCCGAGCAGAACGCGCTGGTCGACCTCGATCACGTCGGCGACGGTCTCGTCATTGGCGCCCATCAGCGACAGCGACAGCCGTCCGGTGCTTTGCGCCTGCGCCAGACCTGCCACCTGTTGCGGCGTGATGGCGACGGTGACGGTGCGCGCGATGGTCGTCGGGCTTGCGGTCGCCGATTCAGCGGTCTGGTCGACAGCGATCAGACGCACACCCGTTTCGATGAGCTTGGTCACGTCGCCCTGGATCATGCCGGGATCGTTGCCGGGCACCCGGCCGGTCCAGTAGACGTCGACCCGGTCGCCCGGGCGCAGGAAGCCGGAGACGCCGGTGGCCACGTCGACCTTGATGGCAAAGGCGCGCTCGCCGCGCTCGAGCCGCGAGGTCAGGCCGGCATCGCCGCCCGGTTCGCTGACGCGTCCGTCAAGCACCGCGTCGAACTTGTCCATCGCCTGGACCACGACGCGCGGAGCCTCCCCCTCGACGAAGAGCGGCCGCTTCGCGGTAAAGATGCCCTCGGGCATGATTTCCATCGGCCAGGGCGCCAGCTTGACGGCGTCCGGGGTCAGGATCTCGCCGCGGGCGATGGGCCGGGTCATGACATAGATGCGGCCGGTCGGCACCGCTTCGACGGCCTTCTGGCGTTCCTGCTGCAGCGCGCTCTGATAGGCGCCGAACTGCTTCTGGGCGAGGTGAACGGCAAAGCCCGCGAGCGCGAGGCCTGCCAGAAGGACAAGTCCGAATACCAGTCGCATACGTGTTACCTTTCGGGTTGTCGCCTGTCTCCGGGCCGCCATTGGACCGGGGCGAACTCTGAACCTGGTCCACACCGCCAGCGGCGGAATGTGACCTGAACGGGCCGTCCTCGCAGCGCGTTGCGGGGCGCTGTCGCCAATGCAGGCGAGGGCGGGCCTGAAACAAGAAAGCCGCTTCGGGTCGAAGCGGCCGGGGGAGTGTCAGGGCTGACCTTGAGGGATCACTCCGGGAAGAGCCGCGTCTGTTCCTGCGCGACGGCGTTGCCCGCCGCAGCTTCGAGGTTCGCGCTGTTGTCTCGGATCTGGTAGAACGAGATCGCCGCCATCGCCACGACCGACGCGGTAAGAACCACCCAGTCGACGGTGATTGCGCCGCTGTCCTCGTCCAGGAAACGCCTGAGCTGTTGGATCATCTGACCCCCTCTGCAGGGAAAACTCGTTAAAGCAATGAACAAGGGCGGCTCTGCCCGCCGGCCGTCAGACGGGCCGGGGGCGAGAGATCCGGGGCGTCCGACTTAGTTGGTGAACAGATTGCCCTGCTCGGCCGCGATGGCGTTGCCCGCGGCGCTGATCATGTTGTCGGAGTTGTCTTTGATGGTGGTGTAGGCACCAATCGCCATGGCAACCACGGCTGCGGTCAGAACGACCCAGTCCACCGTCACGGCACCGTCTTCGTCTGCGCGGAAGGTTTTGATGAAGTTCAGCATGTCTCTCTCCGAAATCTAAGTACTGGTCTCAGGTTACTCATTCACCGCGACGGTGCCTTGGGGTGTCTCTCATGCCCCGTCCGTTGCGGTATGACGCTTATAGTCCCCGGATTCGGGCACGAATTTGGCGCAATTGGTTTGTTTTCACGAGCGAGATGGAAACAATCTGGCACGTTCATCTTAATGAAATCTAAAGGGATTTTCCGACCCTTTGTTTCCCGTTTTACGGGTGTTTTGGAGGGGCGGGCGAAAAAGGCACGGCCCGATAGCGAAACCCGGCGCAGCTCTTGGTCGGGGGGCCCTCGCGTGAGACACTGCTGCAAAAGCTTAGAGACCAGAGGCAGGTCCGACGATGTTTCGCATGATGACAGCCACCGTTCTCGTGGCCCTGATGGGCGCGGGGGGCGCCCCGGCCGAGCAACCGGCGCCGTTCCCGGAGTTCTCGGCCAAGCGGGTGACGCCGCCGAAGCCCGGCACCACGCGTCGCATCACGGTTCAGATCGCGCCCGCTCCGATGACGCCCAAGGCGCTGCCGGCCTCCGAGGCGGCGGTGGCCGTGCCCTCCGGGCGCGCCAGCGGCCCGGGCTCCTATGGCTGGTTCTGGGATGCGGTCTCGCCGGCGCTGGCCGACAGCGGCCCCGGCCGGCTCGAGCCGACCCTGATTAAGCTCTCGACCCCGCCGCAGGGCTATGGCGTCGCCGCCCCGCGCCTGCAGGACCTTCAGAGCATGGCGTCGTCATGGGGTGTCGAGCTGCTCAAGGCGACGGTGGGCACCCGCGTGTCGCCGGCGCTGGCGCTGGCGGTGATGGCGGTCGAGTCCTCGGGCCGGGCGGATGCGGTGAGCGGCGCTGGCGCGCAGGGGCTGATGCAGCTCATGCCCGCGACCGCGGCGCGCTTCGGGGTCGCGGATTCCCTCAACCCCGCGCAGAACATCCAGGGCGGGGTGGCGTTCCTCGATTTCCTGATGGAGACCTTCGACGGCGACCCGATCATGGTTCTCGCGGGCTACAATGCCGGCGAGAACTCCATTCCGCGGCACGAGGGGGTGCCCCCCTATGCCGAGACCCGCGACTACGTGCCCAAGGTGCTTGCGGCATTCAGCGTGGCGCGCGGCCTGTGCCTGACGCCGCCCGAACTGATCTCGGACGGGTGCGTGTTCCGGATCTCGGCCAACTGACGCGGGCCAAGATTTTTCGTACGAAAAATCTTGCGCTGTCCCACGCGCGCGACGGCGGCTGTCAGCCGCGCAGCACCGCGCCGGGGTTCATGATGCCATTGGGATCGAGCGCCGCCTTGATCGCCCGCATCGCCGCGAGCTTCGCCGGATCGCCATAGCGCTCGAGATCGTCGACCTTGAGCCGCCCGATGCCGTGCTCGGCGCTGACCGAGCCATCCATCTCGTGCACCAGGTCATGCACTGTCCGCTTGATCTCGTCGCGCTGGTGGACATGGTCCTCCTTGCGGCGTCCGGGCAGGGGGAAGACGTTGTAATGCAGGTTGCCGTCGCCGAGATGGCCGAAGCAGTTGATGCGGAAGTCGCCGACCTTCGCCAGCCGCGGCGCGCCACGCGCGATGAACTCCGGCACCAGCCCCAGCGGCAGCGAGATGTCATGCGACGAGATCGCCCCGATCGCCTTGTTGGCCTCGGGGATGCGCTCGCGCAGCGCCCAGAACGCGGCGCGCTGTAGCTCGGACTGCGCCACCAGCCCATCGCTCACCAGCCCGGCCTCGAGCGCGGTCGCGAAGAGCCCTTCCAGCGCCGCCGCGGGGTCGAGCCCGCGCGCGAGGCCAAGCTCCACCAGCACGCACCACTCCGGTGGCCGGGGCCAGGGCTGGCGCAGCTCGGGCAGGGCCTCGGTCAGGAAATCCAGCCCCTGCCGCGAGATCAGCTCGAAGGCGCTGATCCCCTCGCCAAGCTGCTCGCGGGCGATGGCCAGCAGGTCGAGCGCGGCGGCGGGGCTCTCTACGGTGAAGAGCGCGGTGCCGGTGGCGGCGGGCACCGGTGACAGCTTGAGGGCGGCGGCCGTGATCAGCCCCAGCGTGCCCTCGGCGCCCATCAGCAGGTGGCGCAGGTCGTAGCCGGTGTTGTCCTTGCGCAGGCGTTTGAGCCCGTTCCAGACCGTGCCGTCCGGCAGCACCGCCTCGAGGCCCAGAACCTGCTCGCGGGCATTGCCGTAGCGCAGCACGTTGACGCCGCCGGCGTTGGTGGCGAGCAGCCCGCCGATGCGCGCGGTGCCCTCGGAGGCCAGCGACAGGGCAAAGAGCCGGTTCTCCGCCAGCGCCGCCGCCTGCACGTCAGCCAGGACCGCGCCGGCCTCGGCGATCAGCACGTTCTCCCGGGGATAGAGCGCGCGCACGGCGGCCATGCGCTCCATCGAGACCAGGAGCGGCGCGACGCCGTCCTGGGCCACCTGTCCGCCCACCAGCCCGGTGCCGCCGCCATAGGGCACGAGACCCACGCGCGCCGCGTTGCAGGCGCGCACGATGGTGGACGCCTCCTCGGCGCTGCGGGGCAGGGCCACCCATTGCGAGCTGCCCGTCCAGCGACCGCGAGGCTCCTCGAGATAGCGCGGCTCGGCGCGACGCAGGGTGTTGTCGGGCAGGCGGGCGGCAAGGGTCTCGGCGAAGGTGTCGTCGGCGGGCATCAGCGGCATGGCAGGGTCCTTTCGGCGCCGACTGTGCCGATTTTCCGCCCGAAGCCAAGGGGCGCGCCGGTGGGGCGCGGGGCAAATCTTTCGCAGAAAGATTTGGGCGCCGGTCAGAAGGGGCGCAGCGTTACTCCCGCAGGGGCACCGGCTGCAGCACCACGACGGTCGGGCGCGAGGGCAGGTCGCGCAGGCTCACGGTGATCTCCGGCCCGCTGCGCCGATCGATCAGGAAGCGGTCCGACACGCCCGCGATAAAGGCCTCGAGCGAGTAGCCCGAGAACCAGTGCATGGGCAGGATGATCGAGCTTTTCACCCGGTCGACCACCTTGATCATCGTGTCGAGCGACATGGTGTAGCCGCCATCCACCGGCACCATAAGCACATCGAGCCGCCCCAGCGCCGCGTATTGCGCATCATTGGGCTCGTGATGCAGGTGGCCGAGATGGCCGATGCAGAGCCCCTCGACCTCGAATACAAAGATCGAGTTGCCGCGCGGTTCGGTGCCGCCCATCGCCGAGCGGATGTCGGTCGAGACGTTGCGCACCAGCATCTCGCCAAGGTCGAGATGGTGCTCGATGCCCTCGCCGAACGGCCCCCAGCCGGGCAGGACATGCGGGATCTCGGGGTCGGGGTTGGCCGTCCAGTGCGTGGAATGGGCGTGGTTCATGGTGACGATGTCGGGAACGAGATCGGTGGTGCCGATGAAGCCGGTGTAATCGGTCACCGCGTCGAGCCCGCCGCGGGTCTGGATCAGGAAGCTGGCGTGCGACAGGTAGCGAATGCGCACCGAGTACTCCGGCACCGGGTCGGTATAAGCGGCCCTGTGGAGGTACTGCAGCCCCGGTGCTGCGTCGGCGATGGCGATGCAGTGCGAGGGCTGGCGGGCCTCTTGAGCCTGCAGGGCCGGGGCCGTGGCGAAAAGGGCAAGTCCGAGGGCAAGCGCATGGCGCAGCATGGGCGGGTCTCCTTGTTGCGTGAGACCAGCCTAGCAGGGAACGCCGCCCTGCCATCTGACATTTACGTAAGGTCAGGCTGCGCGTGCAACCGAACGACGCACTGCCCAAAGCGCGGGCAGGCGGGACGGGGCGCGGTCAGCCGACCTGCGTCTTGCCCCGCCGGTCGCCGCGCAGGGCCGCATAGAGCACGTGGGTGCGCCAGCGCCCGTTGATCTGCAGGTAACTCTGGGCCACGCCCTCGTATTTGAAGCCCGAGCGCTCCAGCAGCCCGCGCGAGGCGACGTTCTCGGGCAGGCAGGCGGCCTCGATGCGGCTCAGGTCGAGCCGCTCGAAGGCGTGGTGCACCAGCGCCGCGATGGTCTCGCGCATGTAGCCGTGGCGGGCGAAGGGCTGACCGGTCCAGTAGCCCAGCACCCCCGATTGTGCCGGGCCGCGGCGGATGTTGTCGAGAGTGATGGCGCCCAGCAGCTGCTCGTCCTCGCGGCGGAACAGGAACAGCGGCACCGCGGTGCCCGCGGCGATCGAGCGCGTGGACCAGTAGACCCGGTTGGTGAAGGCGCGTCGGGTGAGGTGGTCCTGCGCCCAGGATGGCTCCCAGGGCGTCAGGTAGGCTTGGCTCTCGACGCGCAGCGAGACCCAGGCGTTGAAATCGCCGTGCTGCGGCGGGCGCAACACCAGACGCTCGGTGTCGAGCCGGAACCTGCGCCGCCGTCCGAGCATCAGGCGGCTCGACGTGCCTGCAGCGCGGCGAGGTCGGGGGCCTTGCTGACCGGGCCGTAGAGCGCCAGCGCCGCCGGCGCCGAGGCCGCCATCTGCTCGGCAAAGAGCCGCACGTCGCCGGTGGTGACGTTGTCGATCTTGGCGACCGTGTCCTCGATCGGCGGCACGCTGCCCCAGATCTGCACCATGCGCGCCATGCGTTCGGCCCGCGACGACGAGCTTTCTAGCCCCATCAGCAGCCCGGCCTTCATCTGGGCGCGGGCGCGGGCGATCTCTTCGGGGGACATGTCGTCGGCGGCGCGCTTCATCTCGTCGATGGTGAGATGGGCAAGATCTGCCAGCTCGTCGCCGCTGGTGCCAGCATAGACCGTCATCAGCCCGGTATCCTCGTAGGCCCCGCTCTGGGCGAAGATGGTGTAGCACAGGCCGCGCTTCTCGCGGATCTCCTGGAACAGCCGCGAGGACATGCCGCCGCCAAGCGCGATGGAATAGATCTGCGAGGTGTAGAACCCCGGATCGCGATAGCCGGGCCCTTCGAGGGCAAGCGCGAAATGCGCCTGCTCGAGCTGCTTCTCGCGGCGGATCTCGCCGCCGGTGAAGCGTGCGGTCTCGGGGTCCTTGGCCTTGCGCGAGCCCATGTCGCCGAACAACGCCTCGGCCTGGCTGACCAGCGCCTCGTGATCGACCGAACCCGCGGCCGAGATGATCAGCTGCTCGGGGCCGTAATGCTCGTCGACGAAGGTCTCGAGATCGCCCCTGCCGAAGCCGCGCACGTTGGCCTCCTCGCCAAGGATGGTGCGGCCCAGCGGCTGCTTCTGGTAGGCGCGCTCCTGCAGCCAGTCGAAGATCACGTCGTCGGGCGTGTCGAGCGCCTGACCGATTTCCTGCAGGATGACGTGGCGCTCGGTCTCGATCTCGCGCTCGTCGAAGACCGGGTTGCGCAGGATGTCGGCGATCACGTCGAGCGCCAGCTTGGTGTCGTTTTCCAGCACGCGCGCGTAATAGGCCGTGACCTCGCGCGAGGTGTAGGCGTTGATGTAGCCGCCCACGTCCTCGATCGCCTCGGCGATCTGCAGCGCCGTCCGGGTCTTGGTGCCCTTGAAGGCCATGTGCTC
Organism: Salipiger bermudensis; assembly: GCF_020171625.1. Lineage (GTDB taxonomy): Bacteria > Pseudomonadota > Alphaproteobacteria > Rhodobacterales > Rhodobacteraceae > Salipiger > Salipiger bermudensis_B. Next base: position 303,216 of record NZ_JAIUZY010000004.1, on the reverse strand, counting down.
AAGGAAATGCGCCACACCGTTCTGCTCGATGCGCTCGTTGCGGCCACCGGCGGTGACCCAGACGCCAATCGAGGCGGATTGCAGCCCGTCCATGCGCTCGCTGACGATGCGCAGGCCGTTCTTCAGGGTGGTCAGTTCGACAGTCACTTGTTGATACGCTCCCGGATCAGGGTTTCGAGGGCGGAAAGATCGTTTTCCACCCGGGTGACGCGCTCGGGCCGGTCGAAGAGATCGGCCATGCGCTCGGGCAGGGGCGGGCGAAGGCCGCTGGCCTGCTCGACGGCGTCGGGGAATTTCGCCGGGTGGGCGGTGGCCAGCGTGACCATCGGCGTCGCCGGGTCGCGGTGCTCGTCGGCCACCTTCACGCCGATGGCGGAGTGCGGGCAGAGCAGCTCGCCCATGCTGTCATGCGCCTTGCGGATCGTCGCGAGAGTCTCTTCCTCGGAGGCGCGGCCGCTTTCGAAATGCTCGCGCAGGCCCTGCAGCGCGCCCTGGCTCACGTGGAAGCCGCCGCCGGATTTCAGCTCGTCCATCAGTTGCGCCACGGCGTTGCCGTCCCGGCCATAGGCATCGAACAGCGCGCGCTCGAAGTTCGAGCTCACCTGGATGTCCATCGAGGGCGAGATCGAGGGGAACACCTCGGCGGTCTGGTAATCGCCCGAGGACAGGCAGCGGTGCAGGATGTCGTTCTGGTTGGTGGCGACCACCAGCCGGTCGATCGGCAGGCCCATGCGCTTGGCGATGTAGCCGGCGAAGATGTCGCCGAAATTGCCGGTGGGGACGGTGAAGCTCACCTTGCGGTCGGGCGCGCCGAGCGAGACGGCGGCAGAGAAGTAATAGACCACCTGTGCCAGCACCCGCGCCCAGTTGATCGAGTTCACGCCCGCCAGCCGCACGTCGTCGCGGAAGGCGAAATCGTTGAACATGTCCTTGAGCTTGGCCTGGCAGTCGTCGAAATGCCCGTTAAGCGCCAGCGCGTGCACGTTGGCCTCGGTCGGGGTGGTCATCTGGCGACGCTGCACTTCCGAGACGCGGCCATGCGGGAACAGGATGAACACGTCGACCGCGTCGAGGCCCTTGAACGCCTCGATGGCGGCCGAGCCGGTGTCGCCCGAGGTGGCGCCCACGATGGTGACGCGCTCGCCGCGGCGGGTCAGCGCCTCCTCGAAGAGCTGCCCGATGAGCTGCATCGCGAAGTCCTTGAAGGCCAGCGTCGGGCCGTGGAACAGCTCGAGCAGGAAATGCCCCGGCGCAAGCTGCACCAGCGGCGCGCGCGCGTTGTGACCGAAGCCGGCATAGGCCTTGGAGATCAGATCGCCGAAGGTCTCGTCGGTGAAGCCGTCGCCTACGAAGGGCCGCATCACGCGGAAGGCGGTTTCCTCGTAGCTCAACCCGTGCAGCGCCCGGATGTCCTCGGCGGACATGGCCGGGATGGTCTCGGGCACGTAGAGGCCGCCATCGCGGGCGAGGCCCGACAGCATGGCGTCTTCGAAACTCAGCGCGGGCGCCTGTCCGCGGGTCGAGATGTAGCGCATCAGGTCTCTCCGGTCTTTCTCAGCCGCACGATGTAATAGGCGGTCATGAACAGCCACACCACGGCGAGCGAGAACCATGTCAGGGCATATTGCAGGTGATCGTTGGGAATGCCGCTGGTGTCCACCGGCAGCGGCTCGATTTGCGGGTCGCCGGGAGAGATCTCGCGGGCGATGACCAGAAGCGGTTCGGTCTGCAAGGCGTCGGCCATCTGGCCGATGTCGCGGGCGAACCAGATGTTGCCGGCGACATCGTTCTCGGGGGTCGAGGAATTGCGATCGTCGGGCCAGTGCAGGTTGCCGAGCACCTCGGCTGGGCCGGTGAGGCGCCGCGCATCCTTGTTGTCGGCGCCGGTGAAGCCGCGGTCGAGCAGCACCAGCCGGCCGTCGTTGGTGCGGAAGGGCGACACGATGCGGTAGCCGGCGCCGATCATCTTGCGGCTGACCAGAACGCGGACGTCTCCGGGCAGGATCTCGCCGCTCAGCGACACCGGCTGGTAGCGCTGCTCGGAGGGCGAGACCATCACCGGCAGCGGCTCGGGATCGGCGGCGATGCGGGCCTCGATGTCGTCCAGAACGCCCAGCTTCCAGTCCAGCCGCTGCAACTGCCACAGGCCGAGACCGACAAGAATGCCGGCACCGATCAGGCCGAAGAGCAGGGGGGCAAGGTAGCGGGACACGCGGGCTCCGAGACGGACTACAGTGCCGCCTGCTTTATCGCGCCGGGGCGGGGGGGTGCAAGCCGGGATGGCCGAGGCGCCCGCGGCGGAGATCGGCCTGTGCCGCGGTGGTCTCTCGGTGCTGTGAGATCGCTGCCCGAGTTTTGCCTGAATCGCCCGCTAGGGCGGCGCGATGAAGCAGATTTTATCCAGTATTATCCTAATTCTGGCCGGGGCAGTGGCCGCGGCCGGGCCGTCGGGCCGGGTGCATGTGATCGACGGCGACACGCTCGACGTGGGCGGCACGCGGGTGCGGCTGCATGGCATCGATGCGCCCGAGGTCAAGCAGATGTGCGGCGGCGACGGCACGCCGATGTGGCCCTGCGGGGCGTGGGTCTCACAAGACGTGCGCGACCGCTACGAGGGCCGGCAGGCCCGCTGCGAGACCCGCGACACCGACCGCTACGGTCGCGCGGTGGCGCGCTGCGAGGTCGACGGGCGTGATATCGGCCGCGAGATGGTGCGCGCGGGGCTGGCCTTTGCCTACCGGCGCTACTCGATGGACTACGACCTCGACGAGAAGCGCGCGGCGGTGAACGGGATCGGATTGCACGGCACCGGCGTGCAGGCTCCGGCGGCGTTCCGGGCCGAGGCGCGGAAGGGGCGCGCGGTGGCCAACGGTGCCGGGGCACCCGAGGGCTGCGCCATCAAGGGCAACATCTCGCGCAAGGGTGAACGGATCTACCACGTGCCGGGGCAGGAGCATTATGGCGCGACGCGGATCAGCACCGCCAAGGGCGAGCGCTGGTTCTGCTCCGAAACCGAGGCCCGCGCCGCCGGCTGGCGCCGCGCCAAGCGGTAGGGGACGGAGCCGCGCAGGCGCAGGCGGTTCGGTTTTAGGAGGCGGTTGGGCAGTCCGCGGACGGCATGGCGATGACCGACTGGTCGAGGACCGCGCTCCGGGAGACGCTGCGGAGGCGGTCGGCCTGCGCGGTCACTTGAGGAGTGGTTCGACCCGCGAGATGATCGCTGCGGATGTGGGGCGCGTTGCGGCGCCCCAGCCCTCGACGAAGCTGCCGTCGGGGCCAATCAGCGCCTTGTTGAAATTCCACGAGGGCGAAAACCCCTGATCGTCCAGCCAGCGGTAGAACGGATGCGCCTCCGCGCCCGTCACATGGGTGATGGTGGTCATCGGCAGGTCGAGGTCGAAGTTCAGCTCGCAGAACTCCTTGACCTCGGCCTCGCTGCCGAGCTCCTGCCGGAAATCGTTCGAGGGCACGGCGAGCACCACCAGACCGCGGTCGCGATAGGTGTCGTAAAGCTCTTGCAGATCATCGTATTGCGGGGTGAAGCTGCAGCGCGAGGCGGTGTTGACCACCAGCACCGGCTGCCCGCGATAGCGACCGAGGTCGAGCGTGCCGCCGTCGATGCTGCCAAAGCTGAAGCCCTGCGCGGCCAGCGCGGGCAGGGCGAGGAACAGGGCGATGAGGGGGGCGAGAACGCGGATCATGCGGGCACTCCTTTGAGAAGGCAAGGTAGAGCGGCGCCGGCAAAGTCAACGGGTCTGGAAACAGCGCCCCGTCAGGCCTATCTTTTTCCCGATAGAGGAGAGTGCCATGGCCGGAGGCTGGAGCCGCGACGGGGCGGTGAGCGAACAGATCGAGGCGTCGATCTCGGAAGAACTGGAGCGGATGCGGGCGCGGCGCGGGCCGGTGGGCGAGAGCCTGACGGAATGCGCCGAGTGCGGCGAGGAGATCCCCGAGAAGCGCCGTCTGGCGCTGCCGGGGGTGAAGCTCTGCGTCGACTGCCAGCAGGAACGCGACGGATCCCTGAAGGCGCGCGGCGGCATCAACCGGCGCGGCTCGAAAGACAGCCAGCTCAAGTGATCCCGCGGGGGACGTGACCTGGCGGAGCGGGCGCAGGGCGCCCGCGCAGGTCGTCTCGCCCCCGGCCCTTTGGGCCGGGGTCTCGGGTTGGCGATCGTGGACGTGTTTCGGGGATTATGATTGGCGCGGCGCCCGTGGCCTTGCCGGGATTGCCTGCCGAGAGGCGTCTGAGGGGCAGGTCTGCTCTCAGAGCGCCATTCCGAGCATGGGGGCGAGTCGCCGTCGCCTCAAGGACGCCTGCGGCGCCGCGCTCCGCGCGGGGACCTGCGGCCCTCCTTGACCCGCCGGAGACTCACCTGTCGTCTGGATCGGCGGGGGGCTTTGTCCGCCCGGCCCGGCGCAGCGCGGCCCGGTAGAGCGGCACGAGATCGAGCATCGCCACCGCAACGCCCAGCGGGATCATCCAGAAGCCCAGGATCGGCAGGAAGCCGAGGATGCCGCCGCCGATCAGCAGCAGCCCCAGCACCAGCCTCAGTCCCGGCGGCACGCGGCGCCGTACATGCACCTGGAAGCGGCGCGTCCGGCTCTTGAGCGAGCGTCTCGGGCGTCGGGGCCGGGGCTCCTGCATCGGCGTCCGGGAGGGCGCTCAGCCCTCCATCGCCTCCAGCTCGTCGATGAAGCCCTCGATCATCGACAGGCCCTTGTCCCAGAAGCTGGGATCGGAGGCGTCGAGGCCGAAGGGCGCCAGCAGCGCCTTGTGGTGCTTGGAGCCGCCCGCCTTGAGCATATCGAAATACTTGTCCTCGAAGCCCTCGGGGTCCTCCTGGTAGACCGCGTAGAGCGCGTTCACGAGGCCGTCGCCGAAGGCATAGGCGTAGACGTAGAACGGCGAGTGCACGAAATGCGGGATATAGGCCCAGAAGCGCTCGTAACCTTCCATGAACTCGAAACACGGCCCGAGGCTCTCGGCCTGCACCGACATCCACAGCGCGTTGATGTCATCGGGGGTCAGCTCGCCCCCGCGGCGCGCCGCGTGCAGCTTGCACTCGAAATCGTAGAACGCGATCTGCCGCACTACGGTGTTGATCATGTCCTCGACCTTGCCGGCGAGCAGCACCTTGCGCTCCTTCGGGTCGGTGGCCTTGTCGAGCATGGCGCGGAAGGTCAGCATCTCGCCGAAGACCGAGGCGGTCTCGGCCAGCGTCAGCGGCGTCGAGGCCAGCATCTCGCCCTGACCGGCGGCCAGCACCTGGTGCACGCCGTGGCCGAGCTCGTGCGCCAGCGTCATCACGTCGCGCGGTTTGCCGAGGTAGTTCAGCATCACGTAGGGATGCACGTCGGTCACCGTGGGGTGGGCGAAGGCGCCGGGCGCCTTGCCGGGCTTCACGCCGGCATCGATCCAGCCCTTGTCGAAGAACGGCTCGGCGATCTCGGCCATGCGCGGGTCGAACCCGGCATATGCCTGCATCACCGTGTCGCGCGCCTCGTCCCAGCCGACCACGCGGTCGCTTTCCATCGGCAGCGGCGCGTTGCGGTCCCAGACCTGCATGGTCTCGAGCCCGAGCCACTTGCGCTTGAGCTCGTAGTAGCGGTGCGACAGGCGCGGATAGGCGGCGACCACCGCGTCGCGCAGCGCCTCGACCACCTCGGGCTCGACATCGTTGGAAAGGTGGCGGCCCATCTGCGCCGAGGGCATCCCGCGCCAGCGATCCATGACCTCCTTCTCCTTGGCCTGCGTGTTGTGCACGCGGGCGAAGGTGCGAATGTTCTCGCCGAAGACCCGGGCCAGCTCACGCGCGGCGGCCTCGCGCTTGGAACGGTCCTGCTCGGTGAGGAAGTTGAGCGCCGACTCGATCGACATGTCCTCGCCGTCGATGGTGAAGGTCAGCCCGGCGATGGTCTCGTCGAAGAGCTTCATCCACGCATCGCCCACCACGCCCATGTCGTGCAGGAAGCGCTCGAGCTCGTCGGAGAGCTGGTAGGGCTTCATCGCGCGGATGCGGTCGAAGGCGGGCTTGTAGCGCGCCAGCTCGTCATTGGCCTCGAACAGCGCCGCATAGGCGTCATCCTCGACGCTGTTGAGCTCGAGCGAGAAGAACACCAGCGGGGTGGTGTAGATCGTCACCTTCTCCTGCAGGTCGGAGAGGAACTTGGCGCGTTCGCTGTCCATGGTGTTCTGGTAGTAGCGCAGCCCGGCGAAGGACATCAGTCGGCCGCCCACGGCCTCGATCTTCTCGTGGCGCTGGACCATCTCGAGGAAGCCCGCGGCGTCGAGCCCGGCGATCTTGCCCTCGAAATCCTGTGCGAAGCGCGCGCAGGCATCTTCCAGCCAGTCGAGGTCGCGTTTCAGCTCGGGCGCATCCTGCCCCTCGTAGAGATCGCTCAGGTCCCATTCCGGCAGCTTGCCGAGGTCGCGGCCCCCGGAAGCGTTGGCGTCGAAGACGGGGCGGGGATGGGAGAAGGCGTTCGTCATGGAGTCCTCATCAGAAGTTTCCCTCTGACATAGGGTCGGGGGTGGGGCGATGGCAATGGCCGCGGGCGGGAAAGCGTGCGGGGCTGGGCAGAAGCGCGGTGTCTGGCCTGCCGTGCGCGCCTGATCGCCGGGGGGCTGCCCGTGCGCTGCGAGGCGGCAGGGGCTGTCGGCGCTGCCGAAGATCACGGTTCACGGAGGCCGATCCGCCCGGAGGGGCGAAAAGGTGCAGGGCGCGTAGGGACAGGTGCGGGAGTTTGCCTCGCGCGTCGGCTCTGCGGGACAGCGCGGCGGGGCGGGAGCCGCCCGGTCACCGTGGGCTTAGGCGGGGTCGGTCCCCGGCGCGGACTGCGGCTGCGGCCGGAGGGCGACAGACCGGCGCGAACGGGGACGCACGTGGCCGTCGTGGCCGACCCGGAGAGACTGGTTCCGGCTCAGCCGTAGGCGGCCAGCAGTGCCTGCAGGTCGGCCAGCGTGTTGGCCTCCTGCACCGGCTTGTCGTGGCGCCAGCGCGCCATGCGGGGAAAGCGCAGGGCGAGGCCCGACTTGTGGCGCGGGCTGGGCTGGATTCCCTCGAAGGCGATCTCGAAGACCAGCTCGGGCTTCACCTGCCGCACCGGGCCGAAGCGCTGCAGCGTGTTGCGCCGCACCCACGCGGTGATCTTGTTGAACTCTGCATCCGTGAGGCCGGAATAGGCCTTGGTGAAGGGCACCAGATCGTTGCCGTTCCACGCCGCGAAGGTGAAGTCGGTGAACAGGTTGGCGCGCCGCCCGTGGCCCTGCTGGGCATAGATCATCACCGCGTCGACGCTGAGCGGGTCGAGCTTCCACTTCCACCAGTCGCCCTTCTTGCGCCCGGCGAGGTAGGGGGCGCCCAGCCGCTTCAGCATCAACCCCTCGGCGCGGCGCTCGCGGGCGGTGGCGCGGGTCTCGGCCAGCCCCTCCCAGGTGTCGAAGCCAAGACGCGGCGAGGGGCGGATGGGCGCGTCGGGTGGCAGGTCCGAGAGCAGCGCGTCGAGCCGGGCGCGGCGCTGGGCCAAGGGCGTGTCGCGCAGATCCTGCCCGTCCGCTTCGAGCAGGTCATAGGCCAGCAGGATGACCGGCGCGTCCTTGAGCAGCTTCTTCGGCACCGTCTTGCGCCCGATCCGCTGTTGTAGCGTGTTGAAGGGCAGGGGCTGGGTGCCGTCCCAGGCCAAGATCTCGCCGTCGAACACGTGGCCGGGCGGGATGAAATCCGCCGCCCGGGCAAGCTCGGGGAAGCGGTCGGTCATCAGCTCCTCGCCGCGCGACCAGACGTGGTGCGATCCGCCGCGCAGGATGAGCTGGCCACGGATGCCGTCCCATTTCCACTCCGCCAGCCAGTCCTCCGGCGGGCCGAGGCTCTCGGGGCCGTCGTCGAGCTGGTAGGCGAGGTAGAACGGGTAGGGGCGGCTCTCGTTTTCCTCCGGGTCGGGGGATTCGACCAGCGCGTGCCAACTGGTGCCCTGAGGCGTCCAGTCGCCCATCAGCCGCAACGCAAGTGCTGCCTCGTCCTGACCAGTGGCCTGCGCCAGCGCCCGGGTCATCAGCTTGCGACTGACCCCGATCCGGAAGCCGCCGGTGATCAGCTTGTTGAACAGGAAGCGCCCGGTCTCGTCGAGCTGGTCCCAGGCGTCGAGGATGAAGGCCTTGCGCGCCTCGAGGTCGCGGTTGGGCATGTCCGACAGCGCCTCGAGCCAGCTCGTCAGGCTGTGATCCGCCTCGCGCGTGGCGGGCGGCAGGAGCAGGGCGATGGTTTCCGCAAGGTCGCCGACGATGGGGTAGCTCTCTTCCAGCAGCCAGAGCGGCAGGCCGGCGCGCTCGGCGGCCCATTCGCGCAACTGCGTGGTGGTGACGGCGCGCTTCGGGCGGCGCCCCGAAAACAGCGCGATGGTCCAGAGCCGGTCCTCGTCCGGCGCGGTGCGGAAATACTCCGCCAGCGCCGCGGTCTTGACCGTGGTCTTGGTGCTCTGGTCGACGGCGGTGAACAGCGCTTCAAAGGCCTTCATGCGGCATCCTCCGCGCTGTCCGCCGCGTCTTCCTCGCCGCCGAACTCGGTGGGCACCACCTCTGCCTGATAGCCCTGCGTGTTGAGCCAGCGGGCGAAGATCTCGGTATAGCCATGCGTGGCGAAGATCCGTTCGGCGCCGGTCTGCCGGATCGCCTCGTGCAGTTCGGGCCAGTCGGCGTGATCGGAAAGCACGAAGCCCCGGTCCGCGCCGCGCCGCCGCCGCACCCCGCGCATCCGCATCCAGCCAGAGGCCATGCCGGTCGAGGCACGCCCGAAACGCCGCGCCCATGTGCTGCCGAGCGCCGAGGGCGGCGCGATGACCAGCGCGCCGGGATGCGCCTTCACGTCGAGATCGGGCGTCACGTGGTGTGTCTCGGGCAGCGCGTAGCCCTGCGCGCGCAGCACGGCGTTGGTGTTCTCGACCGCGCCATGGGTGAGGATCGGGCCAATTTCTGGGTCGAGCAGTGCCATCAGGCGCTGGGCCTTGCCGAGCGAGTAGGCCCCGAGCAGGCAGTGCCGGCCCTCGGCGGCGGTGGTGGCCCACCAGTGGTTGATCTCGGCGGCGATCTCGTGCTGCGGGCGCCAGGTGAAGACCGGCAGGCCGAAGGTGCATTCGGTGATGAAGGCGTGGCAGCGCACCGGTTCGAAGGTCTCGCACAGCCCGTCTGGCGCGAGCTTGTAATCGCCCGAGGCCACCCAGACCTCGCCGCCGACCTCGACCCGGATCTGCGCCGAGCCGGGGATGTGGCCGGCGGGGTGAAAGCTGACCGTGGCACGGCCGATCTGGCGGCGCTCGCCGAAGCGGATGGTGTCGAGGGTGATCTCGCCGAGCCGATGCCGGATCACCGGGGCGGCGGCCTCGGTCGCGAGGTAGGCGCCGTGGCCGGGCCGGGCGTGGTCGGAGTGACCATGCGTGATCAAGGCGCGCGACACGGGGCGCCACGGGTCGATGTAGAAATCGCCCGCCGGGCAATAGATGCCCCGTTCGGTGAAGGTGAGGACCGGCTCTGTCATGCGCCAGAGGGTAGTGCGGCGCGGGCCGCGGGCCAGATCAGGCGGTGCGGCTGGCGGCGTCGGTCTGCGCGCCCGCGCTGGCGAAGACATCGGCGATGCGGGTGAGGATGCGGCCACGGGTGAGCGCGTCTTCCATCAGCACCTCGTGGCGCCCGCCCTCGACGGTCTCGAGCTGACCGCCGGGCCATGACGCCATGCGCGCGGCGATGCGCGGCACGTCGACGATGCGCTCGTCGCTGCCGACAAAGGCGATGGCGGGCATCTTCGGCGCGGGCAGGCGGGCCAGGGTCAGGCATTCGTTGAGCGCTTCGTGCAGCCAGCGCATCGACGGACCGCCAAGCTGCAGCTCGGGGATGTCGTTCACCTGCCGCTGCATGTACTCCCAGCCGTCCCGGTCGCGGGTCAGCAGGTTCTTCTCGAACGCCACCGTGGCGACATAGCTCGCGGGGCCGGTGGAGGGCGCGTAGACATGACCGATGCCCATGCGGATGCTGCCCCAACCGAGCGCCCAGGCCGCGGGGCGCAGGGCCGCGGCCATGCGGATGCCCCACATCGGCCCGGTGAAGGCGGCGGCGTCCACCGGCAGCCCCTCGATCAGGGCGCGCAGCCCGATGCAGCCGCCCATGGAGTGCCCCAGCAGGTAGAACGGCCGGGGCAGGCCCAGCTCGTCCGCCGCCGCGAGCAGGGCGGTGACGTCGAACTGGTAATCCTGGAACAGGTTGACGTGACCGGCGCGGGGGTCGCGGTGCATACGGTCCGCAAGCCCCTGTCCGCGCCAGTCGATGGTCAGGGTGTGATAGCCCAGATCGGCGAACTCGCCGGCGACGCGCCCGTACTTCTCGACATATTCCGTGCGGCCGGGAAACAGCAGCACGGTGCCCTGCGCCGCCTCGGGCCCCGGGTAGTGGGCCACGCGGACGCGCAGGTTGTCTTCGGTGGTCTGCCAATAGGCGCGGGCCCCGGCGGGACCCTCGGCCAGATCGGCGTGAAAAGGCGCGTCGGGCATCATGTCAGGACAGAACCCCTCCGAGGCGCATCGCCGCGCCCATGTCGCCGTCGATGGCAAGCTTGCCCGACATGAAGGCCGTCGTCGGGTTGAGGTCGCCCTCGAGGATCTGCTGGAAGGTCTCGGTATCGGCCGAGAGCGTGACATCGGCGTCGTCGTCGCCCGCGCGGGCGCCGGCCTCGTCGATGATGATGCTGCCTTCGTCTTCGATGACGAACTTGGCGGTGCCGTCGAACCCTTCGCCGTCCAGTTTCTTGTTCAGCGCGTCGACCGCGGCTGTGATGACTTCGCTCATTCTGATCCCTTCCTTCACGAAAACCTGTGCTGGCAATCCAGCCTCTTCGGGTTACACTCGGAATCTATGAGCATGGGCCTACGCAAGAGCAAACGTATCGTGGCGGCACTTTCCGTCACAGTCCTGTTTTCCCTACCCGCCGCGGCACTCGCGCAGGCGGCGGCGGGGGAAATGCTGGAGCATCTTGGTGCGGCGCAATCCGCCGCCGAGGCCGAGCGCATCGAGCGCGAAATCTTTCTCGAATGGTCGAAATCCGGCTCCGCGGCGATGGACCTGCTGCTCAAGCGCGGGCGCGACGCGCTCGAGGTCAACGAGACCGGTGCCGCGATCGAGCATCTGACCGCGCTCACCGACCATGCGCCACAGTTCGCCGAAGGCTGGCACGCGCTTGCTCTGGCCTATTACCAGGCCGAGATGTTCGGCCCCGCGATGGATGCGCTCGAGCATGTGCTTGCGCAAAATCCTCAGCATTTCGGAGCCTTGCGCGGCGTTGCCGCCATCCACGAGCAGCTCGGGAACGAGTCGCTTGCATATGACGCATACACGCGGGTACTGGAACTCAGACCGTTTGACGAAGAGGTCACCGACGCGCTCGACCGGCTTGCGGGCCAGGTCCAGGGCATCGAGATCTGAACCTCTGAGGGAAGGAACAGGGCGTCACCATGCCCCAGCGCGCACGGATCGCGGCCGTTCTCGGCCCGACCAACACTGGCAAAACCCATTACGCCATCGAACGCATGCTCGGTCACCGCACCGGGATGATCGGCCTGCCGTTGCGGCTGCTGGCGCGCGAGGTCTACGACAAGGTCGTGGCGGCGCGCGGACCGGGCACGGTGGCGCTGGTCACCGGCGAAGAGCGCATCGTGCCGCCGCGGGCGCAGTACTGGATCTGCACGGTCGAGGCGATGCCCGAGGGCATGGGCTGCGATTTCGTCGCCATCGACGAGATCCAGCTGTGCGCCGATCCCGAGCGCGGCCACGTCTTCACCGACCGTCTGCTGCGGATGCGCGGGCTGCACGAGACGCTGTTTCTCGGTTCCGACACCATGCGCGGGCCGATCAATGCGCTGGTGAAGGGCTGCGAGTTCATCCGCCGCGAGCGGATGAGCCAGCTTGGCTATCTCGGCTCGAAAAAGATCAGCCGGATGCCGGCGCGCTCGGCGATCGTCGGCTTCTCGGTCGATAACGTCTATGCCATCGCCGAGCTGATCCGCCGCACCAAGGGCGGTGCCGCGGTGGTGATGGGGGCGCTGAGCCCGCGCACCCGCAACGCGCAGGTCGATCTCTACCAGAATGGCGAGGTCGACTACCTCGTGGCCACCGACGCCATCGGCATGGGGCTCAACCTCGATATCGACCACGTCGCCTTCTCGAGCCTGACCAAGTTCGACGGCCGCCGGATGCGCCCGCTGCAGCCCAACGAGCTGGCGCAGATCGCCGGTCGGGCCGGTCGCGGCATGAAGCCCGGCACCTTCGGCACCACGGGCGATGCCGGCCAGATCCCCGACGACTGGGTCGAGGCGATCACCAGCCACAGCTTCACGCCGCTGCGCAAGCTAAACTGGCGCAACCCGAAGCTCAATTTCGGCTCGATCCAGGGGCTCGTGCATTCGCTCGAGCTCGGTCCCGACGACGAGTGGCTCGTCAAGGCGCGCGAGGCCGACGACCTGATGGCGCTGAAGACGCTGGGGCAGGAGGCCGAGGTGCAGGCGCGCGCGAGCAACCCGCGCTCGGTGCAGCTTTTGTGGGATGTCTGCCGGATCCCGGATTTCCGGGGAATCAGTCATGCGGAACATGCTGGCCTGTTGCAGGTTATCTTCCAGCATCTGCACGAGCGCGGCGAGATCCCGAACGACTTCCTCGCCCGTCAGATCAAGCGGATCGACCGCACCGATGGCGATATCGACACATTGTCGAAGCGATTGGCGTTTATCCGCACATGGACCTACGTGGCGCAGCGCCGCGGCTGGGTCGATGACGAAAGCCATTGGCGCGAGGCGACCCGCGCTGTAGAAGACGCACTGTCCGACGCCCTGCACGAGCGTCTGACTCAGAGATTTGTTGACCGGCGGACAAGCGTATTGCTTCGCCGGTTGAAGCAGAAGGAGGCCCTTTTGGCCGAGGTGAATGACAAGGGTGAGGTGACCGTCGAAGGAGAATTCGTCGGACGTCTTGAAGGGTTCCGGTTCCGTCAGGATCAGGGAGCGACGGGCCAGGAGGCCAAGACGCTGAAACAGGCGTCGCTTCAGGCGCTCGCGCCGCATTTCCACCTTCGGGCGGATCGGTTCTACAACGCGCCGGATACCGAGATCGATTTCACCGAGCAGGGCGGCCTCATGTGGGGCGACCAGGCGGTGGGCAAGCTCGCCAAGGGCGACGACCCGCTCAAGCCGCGCGTGGTGGCCTTCGTCGACGACACCGCCGGAGCGGACGTGGTCCAGAAGGTCGAGCGCCGTCTGCAGCACTTCATCGACCGCAAGATCGCGGCGCTGTTCGAGCCGCTGCTGAACATGCAGCGCGACGAGACCCTCACCGGCCTTGCGCGCGGCTTCGCCTTCCGCATGGTCGAGGCCATGGGCATCCTGCCGCGCCAACTGGTGGCCGACGAGGTCAAGCAGCTCGATCAGGACGCGCGCGGCGTGCTGCGCAAGCACGGGATGCGCTTCGGTCAGTACACCATCTTCATGCCGCTGCTGCTCAAGCCCGCGCCGACGCGCCTGCGGCTGGTTCTCTGGTCGCTGCACAACGATCTCGACACCTTCCCCGAGGCACCGCCGCCGGGTCTCGTGACCGTGCCCAACGTTCGCGACGTGCCGATGCAGCACTACTCGCTGGCGGGCTATCGCCCGGCCGGTGACCGCGCGATCCGCATCGACATGCTCGAGCGCCTCGCCGACCTGCTGCGTGCGCAGGACAGCCGCGGCGGCTTCGAGGCCAACGCCGACATGCTGTCGATCACCGGCATGACGCTGGAGCAGTTCGCCGACCTGATGCAGGGACTCGGCTATCGTGGCGAGAAGGGTGAACGCACCAAGGTGCGCCGCGCCGACGAGGTGGTCGCCGAGACCTCCGAGCCGTCGGGCGTGGCCGGTGAGGACGAGCCGGTCTTCGACGCCGCCCGCGAGGCGGAAACCACACCGGGCGCCATGCCCGATCCCGCCGAGACTCCGCCGGCGGCGGACGTGGTCACCGGCTCCGAGGCGATCGATGACGAGGGCTTTGCCCCGGTCAACGAAGATCCCGCGCCGCTCGAGGTCGACGATCACATCGCCGAGACCCCGGAAGAGGAAATCCTCCCCGGCACCGCGCCCGACGAGGCCCTCGCGGGTCCCGAGACCGAGGTGTTCTACACCTTCACTTGGGCCGGCAACCGCAACAACCGCGGCCCGCGCCGCGAGGGCGGCGGCCAGCGCGAGCGTGACGGCGGTGGCCGCGACGGGCAGAAGAACGCCCGTGGCAAGGGCGGCGCGCCGCGCGGCAAGGGCGGCCCCGGCGGCAAGAGGGGCAAGGGCGGCAAGCCCGACGGCGACAAGGGCGCCAAGACCTACGAGTCCCGTCCCCGCAAGGAGCAGAAGATCGACCCCGACAACCCCTTCGCCGCGGCGCTCATGGGGTTCAAGGGCAAGTCGTAAGTGGCCGAGCCGGCGACCAAGCTGCGCATCGACAAGTGGCTGTGGCAGGCCCGCTTCTTCAAGACGCGGAGCCTTGCCGCCAAGGTCGTGTCGAGCGGGCTGCGGGTCAACGGCCAGTCCATCGCCAAGCCCGCCTTCTCGGTGGGGCTTGGCGACGTCCTGACCTTCTCGCAGGGGCGCGACGTGCGGGTGATCAAGGTGCTTGCCCTTGGCACGCGGCGCGGCCCGGCTCCGGAGGCGCAGGCGCTCTACGAGGATCTCGACCCGCCGGCGCCGCGCGCGCCGGAACCACAGACCCCGCGTTTCGAGGGCGGGGGACGTCCCACCAAACGCGATCGGCGTCAGCTCGACCGGCAGCGGGATAGGCTTGAATGATCCCGCATCGTGGTCTAGCTAGACGCAACTCGCGAGACTCTGACGGATGATTTTGCCATGACTTACGTGGTCACTGAAAACTGCATCGCCTGCAAATACACCGACTGCGTCGAAGTCTGTCCGGTGGATTGCTTCTACGAAGGCGAGAACACGCTGGTGATTCATCCCGATGAATGCATCGATTGCGGCGTCTGCGAGCCCGAATGCCCCGCGGATGCCATCCGGCCCGATACCGAGCCGGACATGGAGAAGTGGGTCGAGTTCAATCGCAAGTACTCGGAGCTCTGGCCGGTCATCATTTCCAAGAAGGATCCGATGCCCGAGGCCGAAGAGCGCGATGGCGAGCCGGGCAAGATGGAGAAGTATTTCTCCGAAGCGCCGGGCGAGGGCGGCTGAGCGGCGATTCGCCGTTCCGCGGCCAAAGCGGTTGCAAATGCGTAACTGGATCCGCGCAAAGCCCTGTTTTTGCGTGGAATCTCTGTTTCCGCCAAGAATCTGGGAAAGAGCGGGCTTTTGTGCTATTCTTTCTTGCACACATGACGAAGCCACGCAGACATGATCAGGTCGGGAACCGGCCGGGGGAATAATCCAAGACGTGACGCTTTCAGACGAACGGGATGCTTTGCATATCCGTCCGTCTTTTTTGTCGCCGCGTCCTTCTTGTCGTGATGAACCGTGGCTTGGCTGCTAAGGACACTTTTGTATGACCAAGAGCAAGAAAAACGAATTCCGGCCCAACGATTACGTGGTCTATCCCGCCCATGGCGTGGGTCAGATCATGTCGATCGAAGAGCAGGACGTCGCCGGCATGACGCTGGAACTGTTTGTGATTTCCTTCGAGAAGGACAAGATGACCCTTCGGGTGCCGACCCACAAGGCGACCGAGATCGGCATGCGCTCGCTGTCCTCGCCCGACGTGGTGAGCCAGGCGATGAAGACGCTTAAGGGCAAGGCCAAGGTCAAGCGCGCGATGTGGTCGCGCCGCGCTCAGGAATATGAGCAGAAGATCAACTCGGGCGACCTGATCGCCATCGCCGAGGTCGTGCGCGACCTGCACCGCGCCGACGACCAGCGCGAGCAGAGCTACTCCGAGCGTCAGCTCTACGAAGCCGCGCTCGAGCGTCTGACCCGCGAAGTGGCCGCCGTCTCCGGTGGGGACGAGGTCGCCGCGGCGCGTCAGGTCGACGAGGTTCTGGGGCTGCGCGCCGCCTGATCTTTCTGCGACTGTGGAATTCGAACTAAGCGGGCCTTCGGGTCCGCTTTTTTCGTTTCTCGCGTGTCGATCCTCTTTTCGAGCGGGGGGCCTAGCAAGGAGTGCGGCGACGGCACCTCCTGTCAGGCTACGCCGCGTCCTCGCGCCCTTCCATCAGCGCCGTGTAAAGCGCCGTTTCGAGCTCTTTCTCGAGCTCGCGGGCGCGCTTGATGTAGGCCTCGTTCTCGGACGACGGCACGCTCGGGTCCCAGAGCTGGGCCAGCTCCCGCACCGTCTCGCGGTCGTGGTGATAGAAGGTCTCCTGCGCGATCGCCGCCTCGTACTCGCTCATCCCGACCTGCTCGAGCACATAGCGCCCGGCCCGCAGGGAGCTGTCGAACATCTCGCGCACGATCTTGTCGGCACCGGCCTGATAGAGCTCGTAGACATGGGTTCTGTCGCGGGCCCGGGCGATGATGAAGAGGTCCTCGTTGATGCGGCGTGCAAAGCGCACCAGCTTGGTGCTGGCCTTGGGATCGTCGAGCCCGACCACCAGCACCTTGGCATCCTTGATGCCGGCGGCGTGCAGCAGTTCGGGCCGTGTCGGGTCGCCGAAATAGCCGCGGTGCCCGAAGCGGCGCATCAGCTCGATGGTCTTCATGTCGTGGTCGATCACCACCGTGCGGTAGCCCGAGCTGCCCACCAGCCGGTTCACGATCTGGCCAAAGCGCCCGATGCCGGCAATGATGATCGGCCCGTCCGCCTCGACCCTGTCCTCCTGCTGCGCCTCGCGGGTCTCCTCGAGCCGGGTCGAGAGCCAGTCATAGAGGATGAAGAGCAGCGGCGTGATCAGCATCGACAGCGCCACCACCAGCAGCAGCCGCTGCCCGAGCGCGGTGTCGAAGATGCCGAGTTGCAGCGCGAAGGAGATCAGCACGAACCCGAACTCCCCCGCCTGCGCCAGCGACAGGGTGAAGAGCCAGCGCGCCCGCGTGCGCAGCTTGAAGATGCGCGCCAGCAGCATCAGGATCGCGCCCTTCAGCAGCATCAGCCCGAGCGCCAGCCCGAGGATGACGAAGGGCTCGCTCATGAAGGCGAGCAGGTCGATGCCCGCGCCCACGGTGATGAAGAACAGCCCCAGCAGCAGGCCCTTGAAGGGCTCGATGTCCGACTCGAGCTGGTGGCGGAACTCCGAGTTCGCCAGCACCACCCCGGCGAGGAAGGTGCCAAGCGCCGGCGACAGGCCCACGAGCTCCATCACGAAGGCGATGCCGACCACGATCAGCAGGGCCACGGCGGTGAACATCTCGGGCAGGTGCGAGGAATGGATATGCCGGAACAGCGGGCGCGCGCCGTAGATGCCCGCCACGATGATCAGCGCGATGGCGGCCAGCGTCACCAGGGCCACGCCCCAGCCCGGCAGGCCCTCGACCAGCGACATGCCGTGGTGCGCGGCGTCGTCAGCGTGGCCGATGTCGATGGAGCCGTCCGCCGACAGATACGCCACGCCCGGAAGCGCCAGCAATGGCAGCAGCACGAGCATCGGGATCACCGCGATGTCCTGCGTCAGCAGCACCGAGAAGGCCGAGCGCCCGCCGGTCGATTGCATCAGCCCCTTCTCGTTCAGCGTCTGCAAAACGATGGCGGTCGACGACAGGGCAAACACCATGCCGCAGGCCAGTGCCGGCGCCCAGCTCACCCCGAGCGCCATGGCGCAGCCCATCACCGCCAGCATGGTGATGGCAATCTGCGAGCCGCCCAACCCCACCAGCCGGTGGCGCATGTCCCACAGCGCGCGGGGTTCGAGCTCGAGCCCGATGATGAACAGCATCATCACCACGCCGAACTCGGCGAAATGGCGCAGGTCCTCGGTGGCGGCGACGAGGTTCAGCACCGGGCCGATGACGATGCCCGCAAGAAGGTAGCCCAGCACCGAGCCGAGCCCGAGCCGCGCCGCGATGGGCACCGCGATCACCGCCGCCAATAGGTAGATCGACGCCTCGAAGAGAAATCCGTCCATGCTCGTCTCGCTGCCTCTGCCGGCATCATGATGGGGCAGGGCGGGCGGAAATGACAACCTCTCCCGGCGCCTGTCTTGCGCGGATCCCCGCGGAAATCGCGCGCATTCGAGTCAAAGACCGGAGGGATGGCGCGGCCTGTCACCACCGGAAAGCTTGACGCAACGGCGCGAGAGGCGTAATGCGCGGCCCGTGGCGCTTTGTTACCGGATTGCGGGCCACGTTAAAAAATTCCGCTAAAGAGGTCAGACGAAAGCCCCTTTCGCTTGACCGCGACGGGGCTTTTTTCAATTGCGGCGAGGGGTGCCGCGAAAGGACACGACATGACCAGCAAGGGATCTCGCACGAACGCGGTTCACGGCGGCACCAAGCGCAGCCAGTGGGGCGAGCTCAGCGAAGCGATTTTTCTGACCCAGGGCTTCGCCTATGACAGCGCCGAGCAGGCCGAGGCGCGGTTTCTGAAGTCCGGCCCGGACGAGTTCATCTACGCCCGCTACGGCAACCCGACCGTCGCCATGTTCGAAGAGCGCATCGCGCTGCTCGAGGGCGCCGAAGATGCCTTTGCCACCGCTTCCGGCATGGCAGCCGTGAACGGCGCGCTGACCTCCTGCCTCAAGGCGGGCGACCGGGTGGTCGCCGCCAAGGCGCTGTTCGGCTCCTGCCTCTACATCCTCGAGAGCATCCTGCCGCGCTACGGCGTCGAGGTGGTCTTCATCGACGGCGGCGACCTCGCGGCGTGGGAAGAGGCGCTCGCGCCCGGCGCCACGGCGGTGTTCTTCGAGAGCATGTCGAACCCGACGCTCGAGATCGTCGATATCGAGGGTGTGGCCAAACTAGCCCACGCGGCCGGTGCGATCGTCATCGTCGACAACGTGTTCTCCACCCCGGTCTACTCCGACGCCATCGCGCAGGGCGCCGACGTCGTGGTCTACTCCGCGACGAAGCACATCGATGGTCAGGGCCGGGCGCTTGGCGGCGTGATCCTCGGTACGCGCGAGTTCATCCGCGGCACGGTCGAGCCCTACATGAAGCACACCGGCGGCTCGATGAGCCCGTTCACCGCCTGGATCATGCTCAAGGGGCTCGAGACCATCGATCTGCGGGTGCGGGCGCAGACGGTCTCTGCCAAGGCCATTGCCGAGGCGGTGAGCACCCATGCCAAGGTCACGCGGGTCAGCTATCCGGGGCTGGAGAGCCACGCGCAGCACGCGCTGGCACAGCGTCAGCTCGGGGCAGGGGGCACGATGGTGGCCTTCGAGATCGACGGCGGCAAGGAGGCGGCGTTCCGCTTCTGCAATGCGCTTGAGATCATCCTGATCTCGAACAACCTTGGCGACGCCAAGTCCATCGCGACCCACCCGGCGACCACGACCCACCAGCGCCTCTCGCTCGAGCAGCGCGCGGATCTGGGCATTTCCGACGGGCTGATCCGCCTGTCGGTCGGCATCGAGGATACCGACGATCTGGTGGCCGACGTGCTTCAGGCGCTTGATGCCTGTTAGCATCACATGCGTGTGATCTCCGGGCGTTACTCGCCCGGAGAGATGAAAATGTTGGCAAACGGTTCGCACGCCACCTATCTCTGTGGCGGTAGGAGTGTCGCTTGAGGAAGACCGAGATGAACGTCCATACGCCGGAAATCGACAGCAAACCCAGCGAAGAGCAGGCGCGCGCCGCGCTCGACCTGCTGCGCCGTTTTGCAGACAAGGCGCATGATAGCGAGATCGACGCGGTCGATCCGGCGCTTGCCCTGCTGCGGGACGGGCCCGGCTATCCGGACCTGTCACGTGTCTATCCAAAGGATTTCAAGGCGGACGCCGCCTATCGTGAAACCCTGCCGGACCTGCAGAATGGCCCGGCGTCGCTGATCCGCGGAGAGAACCGCGCGATCCAGCATGTTGGTATTTCCAACTTCCGGCTGCCGATAAAGTTCCACACTCGCGACAATGGCGATCTGACGCTGGAGACCTCGGTCACCGGCACGGTCAGCCTCGATGCCGACAAGAAGGGCATCAACATGTCGCGCATCATGCGCAGCTTCTATGTCCACGCCGACAAGACCTTCTCCTTCGAGGTCATCGAAGCGGCGCTCGACGACTACAAGTCCGATCTGGAAAGCTTCGATGCCCGCATCGAG
Source organism: Salipiger bermudensis (assembly GCF_020171625.1). Taxonomy (GTDB): domain Bacteria; phylum Pseudomonadota; class Alphaproteobacteria; order Rhodobacterales; family Rhodobacteraceae; genus Salipiger; species Salipiger bermudensis_B. The sequence continues at coordinate 283,031 of NZ_JAIUZY010000004.1, read as the reverse complement.
CTGGCCTTCTCCTTCCCGATGAAGGTCGAATCTCTGCGCTCGGGCCTGTGGGGGTTCCAGTATTACGACATCGCGCTCGAACTGGTGGAGACCGCGGGCGTGCGGCGCAAGCTCGTGCATCTCGACTATGTCTACAGCTCGACCTGCCCGTGCTCGCTCGAGCTGTCGGAACATGCCCGGCGCGAGCGCAACCAGCTCGCAACGCCGCATTCGCAGCGCTCGGTGGCGCGCGTGTCGGTCGAGCTGCGGGAGGGCGAGTGCCTGTGGTTCGAGGATCTGGTCGACCTCTGCCGCGCCGCCGTGCCCACCGAGACTCAGGTGATGGTCAAGCGCGAGGACGAACAGGCTTTCGCCGAGCTCAACGCCGCCAACCCGATCTTCGTCGAGGATGCCGCACGGCTGTTCGCCGCGCAGCTTCAGGCGGACCCGCGCATTGGCGACTATCGCGTGCTGGCTAGCCATCAGGAAAGCCTGCACTCGCATGATGCGGTCTCGGTGCTGACCGAAGGCGCCACCTTTGCGCATGACAGCCTTGGCCCCAAGCTGTTCCCGACGCTGATCCACAGCCACTGAGACACGCTCACCGCTGCAATTCGATGCGCCGCCCCCAGGGGCGGCGCATTTCTTGTGCAGCGTGCTGCATTGCAGCAATTCCTGCGCGGCGTGTTGGGGAACGGGTAAGAGGTCGGCCTAATTGTGAGGGCGGGAGGACCCCCACAGACGGAGGTTTCCGAATGCACGCCGACACCGTTCAGCTCGCCATCGGGCGCGGCTCTCTGAAGCACAAGATCGACCTGTACTTCGCCAATCTCGGGCTGGGGCTGAACCCCTATGGCCTGCGCAAGGCCCGCATGCGCGAGATCGTTCATCTCGAAATGAAAAGCGACGACCAGCTTGCCCGCATGGGGCTGAGGCGGGACGAGATCCTCCCGCACGTGTTCCGCGACCTCCTGTCCGCCTGAGCGGCGGCGGCGCGGGCGTGGAATTTGCTCGCCCGGCTGCTTGACTAATTTCGCGGGGCAGGACAACGCTGCGCCATGTTCGACCTCCGCCCCGTCGCCTATGTCATCGGTCTTCTTGTCGCCACTCTGGGCGCGACCATGTTCCTGCCCATGCTCGTCGATATCGCCGAGGGCCGGGGCGAGTGGAACGTGTTCCTCGAGACCGGTCTCGTCACGATGCTGACCGGCGGGCTGATCGCGCTGGCCTGTGCCAACGGCGTGAAGGAGGGGCTGACGCTGCAGCAGACCTTCCTGCTCACTGTCGGGGTCTGGGCGGCGCTGCCGCTCTTCGGCGGGCTGCCCTTCATCTTCGGGGCCACCGAGGCCAGCTTCACCGACGCCTATTTCGAGGCCATGTCGGGCCTGACCACCACCGGCTCGACCGTGTTCGTCGGGCTCGATACCCTGCCCAAGGGGCTGCTCCTGTGGCGCGGCATCCTGCAATGGCTGGGCGGCATCGGCATCATCGTGGTCGCCATGGTGTTCCTGCCCGAGCTGCGGGTGGGCGGAATGCAGGTGTTCCGCTCCGAAGCCTTCGAGACGATGGGAAAGATCCTGCCCCGCGCCACCGAGATCGCCTCGTCGATCTCGACCATCTATGTGGGGCTGACGCTGGCCTGCGCCGTGGCCTACCTGCTGTGCGGCATGAACGCCTTCGATGCGATGGTGCATGCGCTCACCACGATCTCGACCGGCGGATTCGCCAATTACGACGCCAGTTTCGGCACCTTCTCGGGGCCGGCGGAATACGTGGCCTCCGTCTTCATGATCGGCGCGGCGCTGCCCTTCGTGCGCTACGTGCAGATGATGAACGGCCATTACACCGCGCTGTGGCGCGACAGCCAGGTGCTGGCCTTCTTCGGCACCATCGCGGTGCTGGTGATGGTGATGGTGGTCGTGCTGGTCTCGATCTTTCCGCATCACCCGGAACAGGCGGTGCGCGAGGCGCTGTTCAACATCACCTCTATCATCTCGGGCACCGGCTACGCCTCGGTGGACTACATGCAGTGGGGCTCGTTCATCATCACGATGTTCTTTTTCATCGGGCTGATCGGGGGCTGTGCCGGCTCCACGGCCTGCTCGGTGAAGATCTTCCGCTACCAGATCCTGTTCGCCTCGATCCGGGTGCAGCTGCGCCGCATCCGCGCGCCGCACGGGGTGTTCACGCCGCGCTTCCAGGGCCGCCCGGTCGATGACGACACGCTGTCCTCGGTGCTGAGCTTCTTCGCGTTCTTCGTGGTGTCTCTGGGGGTGCTGTCGGTGGGGCTCGGGATGACCGGCCTCGACTTCATCACCTCGCTCTCCGGCGCGGCGACGGCGCTGGCCAATGTCGGCCCCGGTCTCGGCGATCAGATCGGCCCGGCGGGCAACTTCGCCGATATCAACGACACGGCGAAATGGATGCTGGCCTTCGCCATGCTCACCGGCCGTCTCGAGGTGATGGTGGTCTTCACCCTGTTCACCCTGCGCTTCTGGCGCGCCTGAGGCGCGTGGTTGCGGGCGCGGTGGTTTAGGCCAACCCTAGGCGCGTGGGTACGGTGGTTCAGACGCGGCTGAGGCGCGTGGGCGCGGTCGTTTTCGTTCAGCGCGCGAGCGCCGGCGTCCTCTCCGGGAGCGCCGGCGCCGAAGCTCAGTGCGGCTCGCCTGCGAGGTGGGTGATGTCGAGGCCGCGGGTAAAGACCAGCCCCATCGAATCCCGCAGCACCAGCGGACCGCCGACATAGTCTGGCCCGATGCCCGGGCCACGGATCGTCAGATGCCAGTCGTTGCGGCTGACGCTGTCGGGCAGCAGGTCGAGCGGGTCGATGTTGTCGGTGGCGCCGCCTTCCATGTGGCACACGGTGAACACCTCGCCCCCCTGCGGTGCGTTGCGCAGCGAGACAAAGACCGTGCGGCCGTCGATAGGTTCGACATAGCGGAAATGGTCATCGGCGCGCAGGTTCTGGCGCAGCCACGGGTTGTTGAGCCGGAACATGCGCAGGCGGCGCATGGCGTTGGTCTGCACCGGGTCGAGCTTCGAGGTCGAGTGCGAGACGTTGCAGTACTCGTGCATGTCGTCCATCCACGCCCGCGCGATCTGCTTCAGCCCGCCCACGGTGATCGGACGCGGCCCGGCCAGCGGCGGCTCCACCGCGTTGAGCAGCGTGGCGATGGTGTTGAGGTCGTAATCCGTCACCTCGACCAGCGCCGGCAGGAACTCGAGGAACCGCGCGAGGTCCTCTCGGGTCTCGAAGCCCAGCTCCTTGAGCCAACGGAAGTTGCCGGGGACCGAGTAGCTGTATTCGTCCACCTGCCACTTCAGCGAAATCGCCTCCTCGGCCACGACCTTGACCCCGTACTTGTCGTCCTGGTTGCGGATGAAGCCCCAGCTGGCGCGGGCGGTGGCGTTGAGGAAGTCCATCGGCACGCCGGGCAGGGCGGCATAGGTGAGGATCGACACGGCGGGGTTGTCATAGGCCTTGTCGAGGATCTCCATCTTGGTCTCGCCAAGCCGGGTGTTGATGTTGAGCTTGGGGTTCACCTGCGTGCCCCGGCGCAGCGTGTCGTGGTTGGCGGTGCCCGAGATCCAGTTCGAGCCGCGGGTGAGGATCTCCCACAGGCGCCAGTATTTCGACAGCCAGAAGGTGTAGATGAACGGCGTGTTGTGGGCGAAGGTCAGCGGCCCCCACTGGAACACGTCCGGGTCGGTGTCCTTCTGCGTCTCGATCACCGCGCGGTAATCCGAGCTCAGCTCCCAGTCTTCCTGCGGCCAAGGGCGGCCGTCCTCGAAGACGAACCAAGGGCGGTAATCGACGCCCGCCACGTTCTGCACAACGTCCGACATTTCCTGCAGGTAGTCGTCGTCGTGCCGCATTTCCTGCGTCGAGACATCCCACCACTTGAAGTCCTGCGCCCCGTCCACGCGCACGCCGTCGGCGCCGAAATCCACCTTGCGGCGCTGCAGCTCGAGCAGGATCGCCCGCACGAAGGGATTGTTGTAGTCGAGGTTCTGGCCGTACATGTTCGGCCCGGCGAAGAAATGGCTGTTGAGCGCGTTGAGACCTTGGTTGTCCGAGTGGCCGAACACCACGTCGAGCACCAGCATCTTGGGCCAGTGCGGGAAGTTGTGCAGCACCGCCGCGAGGTCGACCAGCTCGTCGGGGCGCGCCGTCTCGAGCAGCACCGGGTTCACCGTCGCCATGCCCGAGATGACGATGTCATAGCCCCAGTTGGTGGTGTCGGGCCGCATCAGATGGGCGGTCACCGTCTCCTCGTCGCTCTCGATGTCGGTCCAGAAATCCGGACCCGCCTCGTAGACGGTGGTGGGCTCGACCGGCAGGAGCTGCACCGCGTCGTAGCCGGCGAACAGCTCTTCGTCGGGCTCCAGCGTCAGTCCGGCGCCGACACGCGCGGCGAGGCGTTCGAACTGCCGGGTGAGCGAGGCCAGCGTGCCGCCGGGCGTTGCCGTGGGGACATGGACCTGCAGGATCGAGGTCGGCGGGGCGAACTTGTGCGGGCCGTCGGCCTTTCGGACCTGCTCGAAATAGCCTTTGTCCTGCCGCCGCGCCTGCATGGCCGGCAGATCGTAGATCTCGGCCGGGGAAAAGGCGCCATAGGGCAGCGAGGCGGCGAGCGGATCGAGGATGCGGTGATAGGCACCCTCCTGATCGCGGTAGACCAGCGCGTAGAAATCCCCGATCTGGTCCCGGCTGCCGGCCCTGAGACCGGTGGCGGCGGCAAAGGTGAAGGCCTCGCAGCGGGCCACCGGCAGCAGCACGCGGTCGAAGCGCACGTCGCCCTGGCTGGCGGTGAGGTCGAGCTCTTCCTGCGGGCGCAGCACCTCGAGGAACACGTCGCCATCGGCGATGCGCCAATCCTGCAGCTCCGGCGTCCAGAAGCCGAACTCCACCTTTGCACCATCGACCAGAGCTCCCAGCCGCCGCGCGATCTGCTTGCCGGCGTCAAAGCGGTTGGGCGCGGTGTCGAGCACCTGCTGGCACCACTCGGCGCGGGCCTCGGCGGCGGAAAGGTCGGCGAGGATGGCGGGCGTGTCTGTCATGGCGTCTCGGTCCTGTGTCGTTGCTCATGTGCCACCACCGCGGCCCTCGCGGGCGCGGCGCGGACTGTCTGGCGATCTGCGGGACAGCCACGCTTGCGCGCACCGTCCCGGGCGAACCGGCGGGCGGTCCCGCCAGTCCTCCGGTCAACCTAAGGCGCTGAGACGGGTCTGCAACGCGAAAGGCGGGGTTTCGCTTCGGGGAAGGGCTGCGTCTCGGGAAAAGCGCGGTCAGTCAGCAACGGATCGGGCGGCACCGGATCAGGCGGCGGCCCTGAGGAGCTTTTCGCGCATGAACTCGATCCGGTCCTGTCCCCAGAACCGTTCGCCGTCGACCACGTAGGTCGGCGCGCCGAAGATCCCGGCCTCGATCGCCGACTGCGTGACAGCGCCGGCCTCGTCACGCACGTGCTCGGCCTCGGCCTCGTGCAGGATGTCATAGGCGGGCATGTCGATCTGGTGCAGTGCCTCGCACAGTTCGCCCGGATCCGAGATGTTGCGCCCCTCGGCCCAGACCCCGCGCAGGCAGGCCAGCGTCACCGCGTCCTGATCGAGCCCGAGGCGCCCGGTGGCAAGGATCACCCGGCAGGGCAGGCGCACGTCGACCGGATGATGCGCCGGGTTCGGGGTCATGCGCAGGCCCCGCAGCCGCGCCCAGCGGCGCTGGTCCTCGATGCGGTAGCTCTGCCGGGCCTCGCATTGCTCGAGCGGGTGGGTGATGCCCATCTCGGCATAGACCCTGCGGATGTCCAGCGGGTGGAAGCGCACCATCGCGCCGACCTCGGCGGCCAGCGCCATCAGCGCCTGATGACCGAGATAGGTGAACCCGGAGGCTGGTGAGAAGAAATAGTCGATGGTTTTGCGCATGACGCCCCCGGAACTCGAAACTGGCTTCTACCCTTCATCGGCGGTCCGCGTCGGCTTGCCCGGCACTGTGGAGCGCCTGACCGGATCATGCCCCGATTGACGCGCAGAGGCGCGCTTTTTGTCAACGAAACCCGGTTCGGGCGGGCCGGGGGCAGGGCCGCAGCCGGGCGATCCGGGCGGAAACGCTCCTGACCCGCGAGGGAACGCCGGAAATTTGCGCAGATTTGAAACCATCGCGCGACGCCGCGCTCGGCGTCGCTGAGGCATTGTCAGCGCCCGTGCCTTGGCTATGCTCCGCCGCGACAAGGGAGGGTTTGTTATGAAGATCGAAGATCGTGTGTTCCTCGTGACCGGCGGCGGCTCGGGCCTCGGCGCGGCGGTGGCCGAGATGCTGGTGGGCGCGGGGGGCCGCGCGGTGCTGCTCGACGTCAACGCCGAGGCCGGCGAGGCCAAGTCCGACGCGCTTGGGGAGGCGGCGCATTTCGTGAAGACCGACGTGACCGACGCGGTGCAGGGCGAGGCGGCGGTGGCCGCGGCGCTCGAGCGCTTCGGGCGGCTCGACGGTCTGGTCAACTGTGCGGGCGTGGCGCCGGGCGAGAAGATCGTCGGGCGCGAGGGGCCGCACGGGCTCGACAGCTTCGCGCGCGCGGTGACGATCAACCTCATCGGCACCTTCAACATGCTGCGGCTGGCGGCGGACGCGATTTCGAAGCAGGAGCCGGGCGAGGGCGGCGAGCGGGGGGTGATCATCAACACCGCCTCGATCGCGGCGATGGACGGTCAGATCGGGCAGGCGGCCTACGCGGCGTCGAAGGGCGGTGTGGCGTCTTTGACGCTGCCCGCGGCGCGCGAGCTGGCGCGGCACGGCATCCGCGTTGTGACCATCGCGCCGGGGATCTTCGGCACGCCGATGATGGCGGGCCTGCCGCAGGACGTGCAGGACAGCCTCGGCGCCTCGGTGCCTTTCCCGCCACGGCTGGGCGACCCGGAGGAGTACGCGGCGCTGGCGCGGCACATCATCGAGAACCAGATGCTGAACGGCGAGGTGATCCGCCTCGACGGCGCGCTTCGGATGGCGCCGAAGTAGGACTAGGCGCTCGGGCGCCGTGCGGACTTCGGAAGGGGCGAGCGGGGCGAATGCGCGGCGGCGTCCCGGCTCGATGAGGTGGGAGTGGCTGAGAGGGATTGGGGCCGCGTGGACTTCGGAAGAGCCGAGCGTGTCCCCGCGCGGAATCAAGGCCGTAGGCCGCCGCGCAATCGCCGGCCCGCCCCCCGGGCTGGCGATCTGGTGAAGCTGGGAGCCGCGTGTCGAGGTCCTTCGGATGTGGCCGGGATAAATCGAGAGGTTCGAAGACCGGATCGCCACCCCGCGGACCGGCGATGGCGTGGCGGCGTCCCGGCACGACGAAGCAGACGGACTGGGTGGTGAAGTCGCTGAAACACTTCGCCCCCGTGGGCCAGAGATCGCACGGCGGTCTTCGGAATCGCGGTGCTAGAGTGGTCAGATGAGAGCGGGGCGTGCCGCCCCCCAAACGCAAACCGCCGCCCCGAAGGGCGGCGGTTGTCGTTTCAGCGAGAGAGACGCCTATCAGCCGATCTCGGCCAGACGCGCCAGCGCCTGCTTGAGCTTGGTCTCTTCCTCTTCGCGCGCGGCGAGGTTGTCGCGGGTCTCCTCGACCACCTCCTCGGGCGCGCTCTCGATGAACTTGGGGTTCTTCAGACGCCCGCGCAGACCGCCCAGCTCCTTGCCGAGCTTGGCGATGTTCTTCTCGAGCCGCGCCTTCTCGGCCTCGACATCGATGATGTCGGCCAGCGGCAGGCCGAAGGTCGCCCCGCCCACCGGCACGGTCACGCAGCCCTTGGGGAAGCTGTCGACCCGTGTCAGGCTCTCAAGCCGCGCCAGCCGCTTGATCAGCGTCTCGTTGTTGGCCCAGGCCGCCTCGCCGGCGGCGTCGATCTCGGTCACCAGCACCGGCACGTAGAGCCCCACCGGCACGCCCATCTGCGCCCGCGCCGAGCGCACGCCCTCGATCAGCGAGATCACCCAGCGCATCTCGGCATCCGCTGCCGGGTCGAGCAGTTCCTCGGTGGTGTAGACCGGCCAGTCGCCATGCACGAGCATCTTCGAGCGCGCGCCCAGCGTGCCCCAGAGCTCTTCGGTGATGAAGGGCATGATCGGGTGCAGCAGGACGAGGCACTGGTCGATGACCCACGACATGGTGGCCTGCGTCTCGGCCTTCGCAGCCTCGTCCTCGCCCTGCAGAAGGGGCTTGGAGAACTCGACATACCAGTCGCAGACCACGCCCCAGACAAAGGCGTAAAGCGACAGCGCCGCATCGTTGAAGCGATACTCGGCCAGAGCCGCATCGACGGTCTCGCGCACCCGCGCGGTCTCGCCGAGGATCCACTTGTTTACCGTGGCCTGCGGCACCGGGCGCGCCCCGCCAAGCCCCACGGCGCCGTTCATCTCGGCGAAGCGGGCAGCGTTCCACAGCTTGGTGCCGAAGTTGCGGTAGCCGGCGATGCGCTGCATGTCGAGCTTCAGCACCCCGCCCAGCGAGGCCATGGCGGCATTGGTGAAGCGCAGCGCGTCGGCGCCGTACTCGTCGATGATCTCGAGCGGGTCGACCACGTTGCCGAGCGACTTGGACATCTTCTTGCCCTTGGCGTCGCGCACCAGCCCGTGCAGGTAGACGTCGCGGAACGGGATATCGTCGACCACGGCGAGCTGCATCATCATCATCCGCGCGACCCAGAAGAACAGGATGTCCTGCCCGGTCACCAGCACGTCGGTGGGGAAGTACTTCTCGAGCTCCGGGGTCTTCTCGGGCCAGCCCAGCGTGCCGATCGGCCACAGCCCGGACGAGAACCACGTGTCGAGCACGTCGGGATCGCGGAACACCGGGATCGCCTGCGGCCGGCGGCGCTGGTCGACGCCGGTGAAATCAACGCCCTGCTCGAGCAGCGCCGCGAGGTGATCCTCGGCCGCTGCCGCGTCCTCGACCATCAGGAACTCGGCGTCCTCGCCGAAGAAGTCGTGCATCTTCTTCAGCGCCTCCTCCTCGGTCGCGGCGCAGAACGAGCGCCACTCGTCGCCGAGGCCGGGGGTGTGCCAGACCGGGATCTGGTGGCCCCACCACAGCTGGCGCGAGATGCACCACGGCTCGATGTTCTCGAGCCAGTGAAAATAGGTCTTCTCACCGCTCTCGGGCAGGATCCGCACGCGGCCCTCGCGCACGGCATCGAGCGCCGGCCCGACGATCTGGGTGGTGTCGACGAACCACTGGTCGGTGAGCATCGGCTCGATCACCACCTTCGAGCGGTCGCCGAAGGGCTGCATGATCGGCTTGGCCTCCACGAGCGGCACCCACTGCGCCGCCTCGTCGCGCGCCTCGCCGCCCTCTTCGGGGGCCACGGGGGCCTGCGCCGCCGCCTGTCCGAGCCGCGGATCGGTGAGCTCGGTCATCACCGCGAGACCGTCCTCGGTGATCTCGCGCACCACCGCCTCGCGCGCCTCGAACCGGTCGAGCCCGCGCAGGTGGTCGGGCACGAGGTTGAGCGCATCGGCCTCGTGCTCGGAGAGCGTCAGCTCGCCGCGGGCGACCTTCTGCGCGGTCTCGGCGGCCTCGGCATAAGAGATGCCGTCGGCGCGCATGGTGCCGCGGGTGTCCATGAGGCGGTACATCGGGATGCCGCCGCGCTTGGCCACCTGGTAGTCGTTGAAGTCATGCGCACCGGTGATCTTCACCGCGCCCGAGCCGAAGGTCGGGTCGGGGTATTCGTCGGTGATGATCGGGATCAGACGGCGGTGCTCCTTCGGCCCCACCGGGATCTCGCAGAGCTGGCCGACGATCGGCGCATAACGCTCGTCAGAGGGGTGCACCGCGACGGCGCCGTCGCCCAGCATGGTCTCGGGGCGGGTGGTGGCGATGGAGATGTAGTCGCGCTCCTCCTCGAAGAGCACGGTGCCGTCCTCGTCCTTCTCGACATAGGTGTAGGTGGCACCGCCGGCCAGCGGGTACTTGAAGTGCCACATGTGGCCGGGCACCTCGATGTTCTCGACTTCGAGATCCGAGATCGCGGTCTCGAAATGCGGGTCCCAGTTGACCAGCCGCTTGCCGCGGTAGATCAGGCCCTTCTCGTACATGTCGACGAAGACCTTGATCACCGCGTCGTGGAAGTTGCCCTCCTCGCCCGCCGGGGCGCCCTCGGCGCCCGACATGGTGAAGGCGTTGCGCGACCAGTCGAGAGAGGCGCCAAGCCGCTTGAGCTGCGTCATGATGGTGCCGCCGGAGTGCTGCTTCCACTCCCAGATCTTCGCGGTAAAGGCCTCGCGGCCCATCTCGCGGCGGGTGGCGTTGGCCGGATCCTTGGCCAGCTCGCGCTCGACCACCATCTGTGTGGCGATGCCGGCATGGTCCTGACCGGGCTGCCACAGCGTGTCGAAGCCGCGCATCCGGTGCCAGCGCACGAGGATATCCTGCAGCGTGTTGTTGAAGGCGTGCCCCATGTGCAGCGAGCCTGTCACATTGGGCGGCGGGATCATGATGCTGAAGCTCTCGTCGCGCGAGGCATTGGCCCCGGCGGCAAAGGCGCCCGCTTTTTCCCACGCTTCGTAGATACGCGCCTCGGCTTCGGCCGCGTCAAAGGTCTTTTCCATCGCCATGGGTCGTCTTCCCGTGCCTGCATGATTGTCCAGCCTCGTCTACCTGCTGGCGGGGCAAAGGGAAAGGCTGCACGTCCCGCGCCGCGCTCCCGGTTTCTTCTGGCCGAAAATATCCCGGGGAGTCCGCGCTCGAGCGGACGGGGCAGAGCCCCGAATTCACCCGCCACACGGACGCAGCGTTGAAGCAGGGTCCCAAAACGAAAAACGGCGGCGCCCGGGAGGAGGAGGGGCACCGCCGTCTGATCATTCCGACTGCCCAGGGAGGAGGAGAGGGCTGCGGAAACCGGCTGGACCATCGCGGTCCGAATGGGAGGTGCGGCGGGATCAGGGAGGAGGAGAGATCCCGCCGCGTATCGAAGGCCCCAGGGAGGAGGAGAGGGGCTCCGAAACTGTCGGGCGCGTGGCCCGGATGTAGGGTGCGACGGTGCCAGGGAGGAGGAGAGGCACCGTCGCGTATCGAAGGCCCCAGGGAGGAGGAGAGGGGCTCCGAAACTGTCGGACACGTGGCCCTGATGTAGGGTGCGACGGTGCCAGGGAGGAGGAGAGGCACCGTCGCGTATCGAAGGCCCCAGGGAGGAGGAGAGGGGCTCCGAAACTGTCGGGCATGAGGCCCGGATGTAGGGTGCGACGGTGCCAGGGAGGAGGAGAGGCACCGTCGCGTATCGAACGCCCCAGGGAGGAGGAGAGGGGCTCCGAAACTGTCGGGCACGTGGCCCGGATATGAGGGTGCGGCGGGATCAGGGAGGAGGAGAGATCCCGCCGCGCATCGAAGGCCCCAGGGAGGAGGAGAGGGGCTCCGAACTGTCGGGCACGTGGCCCTTGTGTCTTTGCGGCGGCGACCTCGGGAGGAGGAGGGAGGTCGCCGCCGGGGCTCGATGCGCTCAGGGAGGAGGAGGAGAGCGCCTCGAGAAAACTGTGATCAGGCCTCGTAGGCGGCCTGGTAGGCGATCCGGCGGATCATCGAGCGGTGCAGCCCGAGGTCGCTCAGTTCGCGGTTGCTCAGCTGGCCGAGCTCGCGCAGGGTCTCGCGGTAGAGACGGCGACGGGCATTGCGCTCGCGCAGCGAGGCGATCATGCCGGCGAAGAAGCCGTTCGAGCCTTGGGTGCTGGTGTCGGTTGCGTATGCCATGTTCGTTGCTAGCCTGTGTTCGTGTAACTGAGTGCGTGTCTTGCTCTGTTGGCCCTAACATGTGGCAAATGCTGCGAGTGCACAATCCCGCCAAAGCTCAATGCCGCTATGCAGCATCTGCATGGGCGACGTGAGGGAGAGCTATGCGAAAGCAACGCGTTAAGCGTAACAATTAAGCGGCCTGTGTACGAGCGTTGCGCGCAGAGCATGGTGACGCTACGTCGGTCTGCAGAAATGGAAAGGATAGACCATGTCCCCGACACAAGAGGCGGTGAAGGCAGAGCTGGCGCGGCTGGAATTGCCCGACGGCGGAAACCTGATTTCGCGAGACATGATTCGAGCGCTGAGCATCGAGGGCGGTGCCGTGCGCTTCGTCATCGAGGCGCCCTCGCCGGACATGGCCAAGCACATGGAGCCGCTGCGCGCCGCCGCCGAGCGCGCCGTGATGGCGCTCGAGGGCGTCACCTCCGCCAGTGCGGCGCTCACCGCGCACGGCCCGGCGGCGAAGGCGCCGTCGCTGAAGATCGGCGGCCACGCCAAGCCGCAGGAGGGCAAGATGAACCCGCCCGGTGTGAAGGCGGTGATCGCCATCGGCTCGGGCAAGGGCGGGGTCGGCAAGTCGACCGTGTCGTCGAACCTCGCGGTGGCGCTGGCGCGGGCGGGCAAGAAGGTCGGCCTGCTCGATGCCGATATCCACGGCCCGTCGCAGCCGCGCATGTTCGGCATCTCCAAGCGCCCGGCCAGCCCCGACGGCAAAACCATCATCCCGCTTCAGGCGCATGGCGTGACGCTGATGTCGATCGGCTTCATGCTGCCCGAGGACAAGGCGGTGGTCTGGCGCGGGCCGATGCTGATGGGGGCGCTGCAGCAGATGATGATGCAGGTGGAGTGGGGCGAGCTCGACGTGCTGCTCATCGATCTGCCGCCGGGCACCGGCGACGTGCAGCTCTCGCTCGGCCAGAAGAGCGATCTGGCCGGCGCCATCGTGGTCTCGACACCGCAGGACGTGGCGATGATCGACGCGCGCAAGGCGCTCGACGCGTTCGAGACGCTGAAGGTGCCCGTGCTGGGGCTCATCGAGAACATGTCGATGTTCGTCTGTCCCGATTGCGGCTTCGAGGCGCATCTCTTCGGGCAGGGGGGCGTTGCGGCCGAGGCCGAGAAGCTGGGCCTGCCGCTGCTGGCGCAGCTGCCCATCGACCTCGACACCCGGATCGGTGGCGACGAGGGCCGCCCCGTGGCGCTGGGCGACGGGGTCATGGCGCAGGCCTACGCGACGCTCGCCGACCGCTTCATCAAGGGCGGGATCGTCTGAGGCGGCGTCCCCGCGGGGACACTTTATATATAAGCGCGGGATGCGGGAGCGGCAGCGCTCCCGGCGCCATGAGGGCGGAGCTGCGCTTTCAAGAGAAGTGAGGGGGCTCTGCCCCCTGTCGCACCGGAGGTGCGCCTTGAAGAAAGAAGAGAGGGGGCTCTGCCCCCTCTTGGCGCTGTGCGCCAATTCACCCCCGAGGTATTTTTGAACCAAAGAAGATGGGGGCGGGGTGGCGTGGGCCGGATCAGCCTCGGCGGTCGAGCTTGGTGGTGAGGTGAATGAGGCTTTCCGAGCTTCTCACCCCGCGGGCCTCGGCAACGCGGTCGAGGGCGGCATCGAGCGCCTCGGTCGAGGCGGCGCAGACGATCACCATCAGATCGACCCGCCCCGTCGTGGTGTGCACCGTCTCGACCTCGGGCATCTGGCGCAGCCGGGCCAGCACCTCGGGCTGGGAGCGCGGCTCGATGCAGACCAGCACCGTGGCGCGGATCGCCTCTCTCAATGCAGGGCCGCGTCGGATGGTGAAGCCGGCAATGGCGCCGCGCTGGATCAGCCGCTCGATGCGGGCCTGCACCGTGGTGCGCGCCAGCCCCAGCCGCCGCGCGAGATCCGAGACCGGCATCCGCGCGTCATTGGAGAGCAGCGTCACGAGGGCGCGGTCGGTGTCGTCGATATTGTGGTTGGCGCTGTCGATTTGCGTCATCTGAGCCTCATAATGACAGTTCTGCCGAACGAAATCGAGTCTCCTGCCGCCCATACTGGCGAAAACTGCAAACAGGAGGTGTCTTCATGGGGATCGAGCAGGCCCTGATGCCGTCGCCCGAGGCGTGGCTCGCACGCGAGCGGCCCGACGAGCCGGTGTTCTTTTTCTGCCCGCGGCGGCTGGGTGAGGTGGCGACGCGGTTTCTCGACGGGTTCCCGGGGCTGGTGAGCTACGCGGTCAAGGCCAACCCGCTGCCGGAGATCATCGACGGGGTCTGGCGCGCCGGGGTGCAGGTCTTCGACGTGGCCTCTCCGGCGGAGATGGCGCTGGTGCGGACGCAGTGCCCCGGGGCCGTGCTGCATTACCACAACCCGGTGCGCTCAAACGACGAGATCAAGGCGGGGCTCAAGCATCGCTGCGTGTCCTGGTCGGTGGACCGGATGCGCGAGCTCGAAAAGCTCGCGGCGCTGCCGGCGGGCACCGAGATCGCGGTGCGGCTGAAGCTGCCGGTAACCGGCGCGGCCTATGATTTCGGCGCGAAGTTCGGCGCCGGGCCGGCCGACGCGGTGGCGCTGCTGCGGCGGGTGGTCGAGATGGGGCTGACGCCGTCGCTGACCTTTCATCCCGGCACGCAATGCCGCGGCGCCGCGCCTTGGGCGCGCTACATCCACGCCGCCGCCGAGGTGGCGCGCGAGGCGGGCGTCACGCTGCACCGGCTGAACGTGGGCGGCGGCTTTCCGAGCGACCGGGGCGAGGGGCATCCCGACCTCGAGACCATCTTCGCCACCATCGCGCGCGCCACCCGCGACGCCTTCGAGACGCCTCCGGCGCTGGTCTGCGAGCCGGGGCGCGGGCTCTGCGCCGAGGCATTGATGCTGGCGCTCCGGGTCAAGGCGGTGGATGCCGACGCGCTTTTCGTCAATGACGGCATCTATGGCGGTCTGGCCGAGTGGCGGGACCTGGGCGCGATGGGGCGGCTGCGGGTCATCGATCCCGCGGGTCGGCTGCGGGCCGGGCCTGCGCAGGCGCGCATCGTCTTTGGCCCGACCTGCGACAGCCTCGACCGGCTGCCCGAGCCGATGCCGCTTCCGGCGTCCATCGAAGAGGGCGATTTCCTCATCTGCGAAGGCATGGGCGCCTATTCGCGGGCGCTGGTCACCGGGTTCAACGGCTACGGCGCGCGCAGGGTGGTGCCGATGTCGGAGGCCTTCTGAGAATTCCCCGTCCTCGCGCTGGACACTTCCCCGGCAGGGCGCCACTCTGCGCCGCAGAGGACCAGCCAAGGGCGAGGACGGGAAATGGAAAAGTTCGGCAAGAGCCAATCATTCAAGCGCAGCGAGGACGTGCGCTTTCTGACCGGTCATGGCCGCTACATCGACGACATCGCGCCCGAAGGGGCGCTGCACGGCTTCGTGCTGCGCTCGCCGGTGGCCCATGCCACGATCACCGCGCTGGATGTGACCGCGGCGCGCGAGGCCGAGGGTGTGGCGCTGGTGCTGACCGTGGATGACCTGCTCGAGGCGGGCATGGACATTCGCATGGGCGGCACCGTGCTGACCAACCGCGACGGCTCGAAGGCGGCCGCGCCCGAGCGCCCGATGCTGGCGCGCGGCAAGCTGCGCCATGTCGGCGAGCCGGTGGCGCTGGTGGTGGCCGAGACCCTGCAGCAGGCGCGCGACGCGGCCGAGCTGATCGAGCTCGACTACGACGATCTGCCGGCCCATGTCGAGGTCTGTGCCGGCGGCGAGACCATCCACCCCGAGGCGCCCGACAACCGCGCCTTCGACTGGGGCATGGGCGACGAGGCGGCGACCGCGGAGGCCTTCGACAGCGCGGCCCGTGTCGTGCGGCTCGAGGTCGACGACAACCGGGTGATCGTCAACGCCATGGAGGGCCGCGGCTGCTATGCCGAATGGGACGGTGCGCGGCTGCACGTGGCGTTCAACGGGCAGGGGGTCTGGGGTCTCAAGGGTGATCTGGCCGCGGCCATGGGGCTCGACCCGGAGGCGGTGCGCATCACCAACCCCGACGTGGGCGGCGGCTTCGGCATGAAGGCGGCCTCCTACCCGGAGTATTTCGTGCTGGCACAGGCGGCGCGGGTGCTGGGCAAGCCGGTGCGCTGGATCTCGGAACGCACCGAGGGGATGCTGTCGGACCACGCCGGGCGCGACCTGACGACGATGGCGGAGCTGGCCTTCGATGCCGATCATCGCATCCTCGGCTACCGCATCCACACGCTGTGCAACCTCGGGGCCTACAACTCCGGCTTCGGCCAGCCGATCCAGACGCTGCTGTTCTCCAAGGTGCTGACCGGGACCTATGACATCCCGACCGCCTACATGCGGGTCGAGGGGTTCTACACCAACACCACGCAGGTCGATGCATATCGCGGCGCCGGCCGACCCGAGGCGATCTACGTGATCGAGCGGGTGATGGACCGCGCCGCGCGCGAGCTTGGGCTCGACCCGATCGAGCTGCGCAAGATCAACTTCATCAAGGACTTCCCCTACAAGACCGTGACCGGCGAGACCTACGACGTGGGCGATTTCCCCCGCGTGTTGGATCATGCGATCCTTGATGCCGACGTGGCGAGCTTTGCCGCGCGCAAGGCCGAGAGCGCGGCGCAGGGCAAGCTGCGCGGGCTGGGGCTGTGCTTCTACATCGAATCGATTCTCGGCGACCCAGCCGAGGACGTGCGAGTCGAGTTCACCGAGGACGGCGGCGCGGTGATCTATGTCGGCACCCAGTCGAACGGGCAGGGGCACGAGACGGTGTTCGCCAAGTTCCTCAGCGACCACAGCGGCATTCCCTTCGACAAGATCGCCTTCGTGCAGGGCGACAGTGACCTGATCGCCCGGGGCGGCGGCACCGGCGGGTCGCGCTCGGTGACCACGCAGGCCAACGTGACGCTGTCCTGCGTGCGGCAGATGGTCGACGGCTTCTCGGCCTTCCTCGCCGAGGAGATGGGGGTCGAGGCGGCCGAGGTGCGGTTCGACGACGAGCGCTTCCGGGCCGAGGGCTCGAACCTGACGCCGACCATGCTGGAGGTGGCCGAGATGGCCCGCGCCAAGGGCCGGGAGGACTTGCTGAGCTGGTCCGCGCGCGACCAGATCGAGGCCCGCTCCTATCCCAACGGGGCGCATTTCGCCGAGGTCGAGATCGATCTCGAGACCGGTGTCACCGAGGTGGTCAAATACACCGTGGTCGACGATTTCGGCAATCTCATCAACCCGATGCTGGCCGAGGGTCAGGTGCATGGCGGGGTGGCGCAGGGGCTCGGGCAGGCGCTGTGCGAGCGTACGGTGTTCGACGAGGACGGCCAGCTGCTCTCGGCGAGCTTCATGGATTACGCCATGCCGCGGGCCGACGATATGCCGTGGGTCAAGTTCGACGTGGAGCCGGTGCCCTCCACCGGCAATCCGATGGGGATGAAGGGCTGCGGCGAGGCCGGTACGGTGGGCGCGCTGGCGGCGGTGTCGAACGCCGTGCAGGATGCGCTCTGGGAGAAAGGCGTGAAGCAGGTCGACATGCCCTTCACGCCGATGCGGGTCTGGAGCCTGCTGCAGGGCGCGCCGCTGGCGGCGGAGTGAGGGCTCTGCAAGGGTGGCTCTTGGGTGGGCGTCAAGCCTTTTGTTCACGCTTCCTTGAGGAGGTTTGCAATTGTGTCTTTCGCGCCCATATCCAGTACAGGATCGCGGATACGGAACCTCCGCGACGCCTTCACTGTCCCTCGTTCCGCACTTGCGCCCAAGGTTTTCCTTGGGCGCTTTTTCTTTTCACGGCGGGTGCTTAAGGTGAGGCCATGACCTATTCCGACGCGTTTCTGAAATCGGTTCTCGACCGCACCAAGGTGATCGCGGTGGTGGGCGTATCGCTGAACCCCGTTCGGCCGAGCTATTACGTGGCGCGTTACCTGAGCCTGCGCGGCTACCGGGTGATCGGCGTCAATCCCGGCCATGCGGGCGCGATGCTGTTCGGCGAGGAGGTGCGCGGGGCGATCGAGGAGCTTCCGGCCGAGGTCGACATGGTCGACATCTTCCGTCGCTCCGAGGCGGTGCCGGGCATCGTCGAGGCCGCGCTGGCCCATCTGCCGGGGCTCCGGACCGTGTGGATGCAGATCGGCGTCGAACACGCGGAAGCGGCCGCTATGGCAGAGGCGAGAGGAGTCGACGTGGTGATGAACCGCTGCCCCAAGATCGAATACCAGCGCCTGCATGGCGAGCTGCGCATGGGCGGCTTCAACACCGGTGTGATCTCCTCGAAACTGTGACTGGCGCTGCGGCACGCGTGTGGATCCTCGCCTCGGCGCGCCTCCCCGACGCCTCGATGGCGGAACCTGTCGGACGCCTCCGGCGGGAGTATTTTTGACGAAGAGAAGCAGGGGCGCGGCGCCCTTGGCTTCTTTGGTTCAAAAATACCTCGGGGGTGAATTGGCGCACAGCGCCAAGAGGGGGCAGCGCCCCCTCCTTCTTTCTCAAGAGCGCACCTCGGGTGCGACAGGGGGCAGCGCCGCCGCCTTCCTTCCTAGAGGCGCACTTCCGAAACGACAGGGGCCAGTGCCCCGGTCCTGCCGGGCGAGGACACGGCCTCAGCCCTTGCGCGAGGCTTTCTCTGCGATGCCGGACTGTCCCTGCCGGCGCGCGAGTTCGTCCATGACCGCCGAAAGCGGCAGGTCGCGCGCCTTGAGCATCACGAGGAAGTGGAACAGCACGTCGGCTGCCTCGGAGGCCAGCTTCTCGCGGTCGCCCTTGACCGCTTCGATGATGGCTTCAACCGCTTCCTCACCGAACTTCTCGGCGCATTTTTCCGGCCCCTTCGCGAGCAGCTTGGCGGTCCAGCTGTCGTCGGGCGAGGCGGATGCGCGCGCGGCGACGACGGTTTCGAGCTCTTCCAGCGTCATCAGAACCTCACCGGGATGCCGGCCTGCGCCATGTGGGCCTTGGCCTCTGCGATGGTGAACTCGCCGAAATGGAAGATCGAGGCGGCGAGCACGGCGGATGCATGGCCCTCGGTCACGCCTTCAACAAGATGGTCGAGCGTGCCCACGCCGCCGGAGGCGATGACGGGGATGTCCACGGCGTCGGAGATCGCGCGGGTCAGGGGCAGGTTGAAGCCCGCCCGGGTGCCGTCCCGGTCCATCGAGGTGAGCAGGATCTCACCGGCGCCCTTCGCGGCCATCTTGCGCGCGAAATCCACCGCGTCGATGCCGGTGGGCTTGCGACCGCCATGGGTGAAGATCTCCCAGCGGCCCGGCTCCACGGTCTTGGCGTCGATCGCCACCACGATGCATTGCGAGCCGAAATGATCCGCGGCCTCGGCCACCACGTCGGGGTTGGCCACCGCCGCCGAGTTGAAGCTGACCTTGTCGGCCCCCGCGAGCAGCAGGTTGCGCACATCGGCCACCGTGCGAACGCCGCCGCCCACGGTCAGCGGGATGAAGCATTGCTCGGCGGTGCGGGTCACCACGTCGAACATCGTGCCGCGATTTTCATGCGTGGCGTGGATGTCGAGGAAGGTGATCTCGTCGGCGCCGGCGGCGTCATAGGCGCGGGCGGCGTCGACCGGGTCGCCGGCATCGCGCAGGTCGACGAAATTGACGCCCTTGACCACGCGGCCATCGGCGACATCGAGACAGGGAATGATGCGGGTCTTGAGCATGAGAGCCTTATGGCGCGGATCGACGGGGGAGGAAAGGGGGCTGGTGGGGCATCGCTGCCGCCGTTGTGGGGCGTGGAAGCCAAAGCGGTTGGGCGGGGTGCTGTTGGGTGTCGCACCAGAGGTGCGCCCATAAGGAAGAACCAGAGGTGCGCCCTCGAGCTGCGCCGGAGGTGCACTTCTAGGAAAAACCCGGAAGCGCGCCTGCCAGAGGGGCGCAGGGGCTCTGCCCCCTCTTGGCCTTCGGCCAATTCACCCCCGAGGTATTTTTGAACCAAAGAAGCCAGGGGCGCGGCGCTTCTGGCTTCTCTTCGTCAAAAATACTCCCGCCGGAGGCGTCCGGCAGGGACGCTCCCGCGGTGTCGGGATGGGGCGGTCAGGCGACCTTGTGGAGTTGCAGGATCAGGTCGAGCACGAGGGCGGCCGGGTCGACATTGACCGCGCGCGCGTGGCGGGCCCGGTCGCCGGCCTCCTGCGCCAGTTGCGCCCAGGCGCGGCCGGTGGCCGGGTCGGGCGACAGGCGCGCCAGCATGGCGGCTTCGCCGGGCGCGGCCTCCGGGGTGGGGGGCGTGCCGGTGACGCCGGTGCGGGCCAGCCGGGCGAGCAGCGTGTCCATCAGCGTGAGCGTCAGGTCGAGCCGTGCCTCGTTGGCCTTGCCCGCCGTGCTGTCGCCGAGCGCGATGGCGCGCGGGCGGTCGAGCCGGGGCAGGGTGCCGACGGTGTGCACCAGATCGGCGTAGAGCTTCAGGCCGTCATGGTTGAGCAAGCGCATCGCCGCGCCCACCGAGCCCGAGGACAGCGCCGCCAGCGCCTGCGCATCGGTGGCGGCGGTCTCGGCCCCGGCCTGTCCGAGCGCACGGGCCATGTCCTCGGTGTCGAGCGGCGCCAGCCGCAGTTCGCGGCAGCGCGAGCGGATCGTCGGCAAGAGCCGCGAGGGCTGGTGCGCCACCATCAGCAGCGTGGTGCGCGACGGCGGCTCCTCGAGCAGCTTGAGGATGGCGTTGGCGGCGCTGGTGTTGAGCTCGTCCATGCTGTCGACGATCACCACCCGGCGCCCGCCCTCGGCGGAGGACAGGGTGAAGAAGCCCTTGAGCTTGCGCACCTCGTCCACCGTCAGCTGGGTCTTGAGCCGCTTGGCCTTGTCGTCCCAGGCGCGGCGCAGCAGGAACAGGCCCGGCTCCGACAACGCCAGCGTGCGGCGCATCACCGGGTGATCGGCGCCGATGTCGAGCGTTTCGGGCACCGCAGGCGCGCCGAAGAGGCCGTCGTCTCCGGGCTCGGGCGTGGCCAGCAGGAAGCGGGCGATGCGCCAGGCCAGCGTCGCCTTCCCGAGGCCCTTCGGCCCGGTCAGCAGCCAGCCATGATGCAGCCGTCCGGTGGTGAAGGCGGTGAGGAAATCCTGCTCGGCCTTGTCCTGCCCGAAGAGCCGCACGGTCTCGCGCGGGTGGGGGGCGCCCTCGACCCGGTCGGGCTGGGGGATCTCGGTCTCGCTCATGGCCGCGCCTCGAGCGTGGCCTGCACGTCCTGCGCCACCGCCTCGGGGTCGCGGTTGCCGTCGACGATGCGGAAGCGGTCGGCGAACTCGGCGGCCAGCGCCAGAAAGCCCGCGCGCATCTTCTGCTGCAGCGGCAGGCCGAAATCCTCGAACCGCTCCTCGGCGGTGGCGCGGGACTTGGCGCGCGAAAGAGCCGCCGCCGGGTCCATGTCGATCAGCAGGGTGAGGTCGGGCTCCACCCCGATCATCAGGGCGTGCAGCGTGTCGACCTTGCCGCGCAGGTTGCCGCGCGACAGGCCCTGATACATTCGGGTGGAATCGGCGAAGCGGTCGCAGATCACCGTGGCCCCGCGCGCCAGCGCCGGGCGGATGGTCCGCTCGAGATGGTCGCGGCGGGCGGCGGTGAAGAGCAGCAGCTCGGTCTCTGCCGACCAGCGCTCGGGGTCGCCCTGCAGCACCAGTGCGCGGATCTCCTCGGCGCCGGGCGAGCCGCCGGGCTCGCGGGTCAGGACGACCTCGCGACCGGTGCCGCGCAGATGCTCGGCCAGCAGCCGCGCCTGCGTCGACTTGCCGGAGCCGTCGATGCCTTCGAAGCTGATGAACAGCCCCGTGCCGCCGGTCACATCGCCTCCCCGGAGCTGTCGTTGAGGCGGGTGAGGAGCGCCTGGCTGACCACCATCATGCGCTGGCCGAAGCCGCCGCCGGCCACCGCCTTCTCGGCGAAGAGCGGCACGCGGTGCTCAGGCAGGCCCTCGGGGCGGATGATCAGCTCGGCCAGCTGCTGCCCGGCGCTGATCGGCGCCCGGAGCGGGCCGGTATAGACCACCTCGGCCTCGAGCATGGTGCCCGGGGTCACCGGCACCAGCAGCGTGACGTCCTCCTTGGCGACCAGCCCGACGCTGTCCTCGGCGCCGAGCCAGACATCGGCCTGCGCGACCGCGGTGCCCTGCTCGACGAGGGTGCGCTCGGCGAACTGCCGGAACGCCCAGTTGACGATCGATTCCGCCTCCTCGGCGCGGGCGCGCTCGCTGTCGAGCCCGCTGATGGTGAAGATCACCCGGCGCCCGTCCTGCTCGGCCGAGCCTACCAGGCCGTAGCCGGCCTCTTGGGTGTGGCCGGTCTTGAGCCCGTCGGCGCCGATGTCGAGGCGCAGGAGCGGGTTGCGGTTGTTGACGTTCGACGGCGCGCGGCCGTCGAACTCGAACCGGCGCTCGGAGAAGATCGGGTAGAACTCCGGAAAGTCCTCGATGATCCGGGTCGCCAGCAGCGACAGGTCGCGCACCGACATGCGGTGGTTCGGCGCAGGCCAGCCGCTGGCATTCTCGAAGGTCGAGTTGCTCATGCCGAGTTGCTGGGCACGGCGGGTCATCAGCTCGGCAAAGCCGGACTCGGTGCCGTTGGGCGAGAGCGCCTCGGCGATCACCGCGCAGGCGTCGTTGCCCGACAGCACGATGATGCCGCGCAGCAGATCCTCGACCGCCACCCGGTCGGTGGTGTTGAGGAACATGGTCGAGCCGCCATAGGACATGGCGTGCTCCGAGACCGGCAGGCGCTCGTCGAGCGTCAGGCGACCGTCGCGGACCGCCTCGAAGGCCATGTAGAGCGTCATCAGCTTCGACATCGAGGCCGGCGGAAGCGCCTCGTCGGCGTTCTTGGCCATCAGCACGGTGCCGGTGGTGTAGTCGAGCACGAAGGCGGCGCGGGCGCTGGTGTCGAAGGCGCTGGCCTGTGTGGCCAGCAGGGCCACCGCGGAGGCGGCGGCCATCATGCGGCGCAGGGAACGGGTCGGGATCATGTGCGGGTCCTCGTCCTTGTGCGCCCCGGGCCGCGCGGGCCGGGACGGATCAGTTGGTGACGGCGTAGGCGTCGGTGAAGCCGGAGGCCTTGATTTTCGCCAGCAGCTCGGCGCGTTCGGCCGCGGACTGGGCGGGGCCCACGATGACGCGCCAGAAGGTCTTGCCGGAGCTTTCCTGCTTGCGCACCAAGGGCACCATGCCCTGCTGACGCATGGCGGTGGCGGTGTTCTCGGCGTTCTGCTCGATGCTGAAGATGCCGATCTGGAGATAGGGCTTGTCGAGGGGTGAGGCCGGTTTCGCAGCCGGCGCCGGTTGCGGGGCAGGGGCGGCCGCAGGCGGCGTGGCCGCGGCGACCTGCGGGGCGGGCGCGCCGCCCTCGAGCGCCGCGGTGGCGCTGGCGGCCGCCGGGTCGAGCGTGCCCTCGGTCACGTCGGAGGCGGCGGCGATGGTGGGGCTCCCGGCGGCGATCGCGGCAGGGGCGCCGTCGGAGCCGGCCTCTTCGCGGCGCAGGGCGATCACGTCGAGATTGGTCGGCGCGCCGGCCAGCATCCCGAGCGCCGCGGCGGCGTCGGAGGAGACCTGAAGGCGCGGGCCGGGGGACTGCCGTTCGCGGCGGAACAGCGCGCCGATGACGAACTGTCCGTTCTGCTGGTTGCGGATGATGACGCGCTCGGGTTCGCTGACCTCGGGGTGCGCGACCCAGACCCCGCCGAGCGACGGGCGTCCGTCCCACAGGCCGGCCTCGGTGGCGTGGAACACCTCGGGCGCTTCGATGTCGCGCTCGACGCTTTGTGCCGCGCGGCTGACGGCCTCGCCGCCGGCGCCGTCCTTGGATTGGAGAAAGCCGGGCATCTGGGCATTGTCGCAGGCTGCGAGCGCCGCCATGCCGGTCAACAGCCACGCGGCCCGCCAGGCCGCCTCACGACGCTTCGAAAACGCACTGCCCATGTTCTGCCCCATGCCTGTCCTGCGGGTGTTCCCGTCCCGCATCCCCTGCTCGCCCCGGATCTTTGTGCCGGGTTCCGCGATGAGCGGGATATGCCGGTGCCGGGGGCCTGTGACGACCGCCCGGCGGCGCACCCGCCTTGAGGCGCAAGAGTAACGGCTCGGTCGGATCAAGGAAAGCCTGCAATGCCACATCGGCGCTTTTTCCCTTGCGTAGCGGCTTTCAGAATCGCGTGAGCGGGGCTAGAGCTGCGGCACCGGAGGTTTGGCAGAGTGGTCGAATGCGGCGGTCTTGAAAACCGTTGGGCGTGAGAGCGTCCCCAGGGTTCGAATCCCTGAGCCTCCGCCAGATTGCCCTCCCGGGGCTATGATCCGGCATCTTCCGCTGATGCGATCTGCCCCCGTGCCGAGCCTTCCGGCCCGTCGTGCAACAATCAGCCCCTGCGTGCCGCTGTGTTTCGAGACATATCGTATCTGGTCGCGAACATCGGACGGTGAGCCGCGTCTTGCAGCGGTAGAACCGGGCCGTGGAAAGCGGATACAGTCGATCCACGAGACGTGGAGGGGCGATGGCTTCGAGACCCCTCGAGACATCCGGCGCCTGACCGTCTTCGCCGAAAGCACGCTGTGACAAGCACGCGGCGGAGCTTCGGACGCGCAGCGCGCCGGTGCGGCTTTGCTCTCTTCCCCTCATGCCTATCGGATCGCCGTGAGGCTGGAGAGTCCGGGGAACAGGCCGGGGCGGTGGGGAGCGGCGGCTTCGCGGGTTCCGCGGTGTTCGATCCCCGTGGGGAGATCGAAACATCTCAGTCCTTTGCCCCCGCACGCAGCAGGCGCGACCCTCACCGCAAATCTGACTCAGGAGCCTTCCGAAGACCGGCAGAATAGATGTCGCGCAAGGGCTCTTCGGTGACCGGCTTTGCAATGAACACCACATCCCGGGGCAAGTCCGGCGGTGCGCGGCGGGTGGACATCAGCGCGAAGCGACAGGTGGGGAAGAGGTCGCGGGCCCGCTCGATCAGATCCCGCCCGCTGAAGCCGTCGTCCAGCCAGAGATCGGTCAGCATCAGGTCGAGATGCTCGATCCGGTTCAAGGCCTCGAGCCCCTGCGCGTAGGAGCCGGCGCGAATGACCTTTGCGCCCAGATCTTCCAGAAACCGGCAGGAGCGCGCGAGGGCTGCCGGATCGTCGTCGATGACCAGCACGGTGCTCGGCGTGCCGGGCGAGGCGGGCGCCTCGGCAGATGCCTGCCGCGGGAAGAACAGGGTCACCGTCGTGCCACGGGCCGGGGCTTCGGTGGCCGTCTCGATCTCGAGCCGCCCGCCGGATTGATGCACGAAGCCGTCCACCATCGACAGCCCCAAGCCGGTGCCGCTGCCATCGGGGCGCCGTGTGAAGAACGGATCGGTGGCGTGGCGCAGCACGTCTTCGGACATGCCGCAGCCGGTGTCGCGCACCGCCACCTCGATCATGTCGCGGGCGTTGACCGACACCACGATCCGCCCCGCCTCGGCCCCCGTCGCGACGATGGCCTGCCCGGCATTGATGCACAGGTTGAGGATGGCGCTTTCCAGCTGGCCGGGATCGACCAGACAGGTCGCCGGGCTGTCGGGCACGTCCACGAACAGCGAGACCTGCTCCGGGATGGCAATCTCGAGAAGATCCGCCATACCGGTCACGAGTTCGGAAACATCGGTGACCTGCGGCGCCAGATGCTGCTTGCGGGCGAAGGCCAGAAGCCGCTCGGTCAGGGAGGTGCCCAGATCGACCGCCGCGCCGAGTCGTTCGTGCAGGTCGCGCCGGCGCTCGGCGTCGGCCTGCTCGAGAAGGTGCAGGTTACCCGAAATGCTCGAGAGGATGTTGCCGAAATCATGGGCCACTTCGCCCGAAACCTTGCCCAGGGCCTCGACCCGGCGGATGGCCTCGAGGCGTGCCTCCATGCGCTTGCGTTCGGTGGTCTCGGACACCAGCCAGACCTGACCGCCGTCGGGCAGGGGGGATCTGTGGATCTCGATCACGTTGCCATCGGAATCACCGTATTCCTCGAAGCCGCCGCGCTCGTCTCCGCCGGCGCCCTGACGGAAGGGGGAGGCCGCGATCAGCGCGCTCATGCGGTCCGATGGCGCCTCGAGATCGGGCGGCAGGCGCAGCAGGCGCCGCAGCTTCTCGTTCTCGGCGATGATGCGACCGTCCGCCGCCTCGACCGCGACGCCGTCCTTGATGTTCTGGAACACCCGCGAGAACAGCGCGTTCTGATGGCGCATCTGCGCCGTGCGGCGGTCGAGCTTGCGGGCATTGTCCCGGAAGACGCCGAACGCCGCGAAGAGCTGGCCGATCTCGTCGCGTGACGTCGGTGGATCGGGCAGGTCGACGCGCAGGTTCCCCGAGGCCAGCCGCCGCATCGCGCCGGAGATGCGCTCGAGATTTCGCGCCACGTGCCGTGACACGTAGAGCGAGGAGGTCACCGCCACCACGAGACTGGCGACGATCATCGCGAGAAACGCGTTGCGCGCGAAGGCCAGCGTGTTCGACGTCTCGGCCCGGGCGCGGGACAGCCGGTCCTCGGCCTGCGCCACCTTGGTCTCGGCGAAGGCGCTGACCCGCCGGGTTTCCTGCCGGATGCGAAACAGGGCATTCTCCGCATCGAGCCGCACCGCCAGATCGCCGTGCTTGAGCACGAAGAGCCCGGGCCCGCGGGTCACGACCTCGGAGATCTCGTCGAACGTCTCGCGCGGTGCGTTTCGCAGCGTGGCGTCGAGGCGTGCGCTCTGGTTTCGGAAATCGCGCGCGAAGCCGCCCAGCTCGATCAATTCCTCCGCCCGCGCCGCGCCGAGGGCGACCGCCGTGAGCTGCTGCAGCGCGCCCCAGTCCTGCCGGGTCTCCAGCGGCAGGAGGTCATCCTGTGCCATCCGCCGGCTTCGGGCATTCAGGCGGACCAGCGCCCGGTCGATGGCCTTCAGCTTCGCCTGACGGGCGCTTTGCGGCAGCAGCGCCTGGGCGAGATCCTCGATGGCAAGACCCAGGCGCGCCAGCGGCAGCTCCAGCGCGGGATCGTTGGCCGAGGACTGCCGCACGCGGTCGAGGTTGGCCATGACCGCGGAGACTTCCTGCTCCAGCTGGTAGGGCGCGAAGAGCGCGAACAGGAACGGCGCCGAGGTCGCAAGTTCGGAGGCATCGCGGGACAAGTCCATCGCGGCTGCGACCTCGGTCAGCGTGTCGCGGTGCAGCACGTTCATCCAGATCTCGGTGCGATCGAGCACCCGCAGTCCGACCACGCTGACCAGCAGCATGAGCGCGAACATCACGGCGAGCGCGGCGGACAGGCGGATCCGCACGCCAAGGTCGCGAAACCAGGTCATCCGGCGCCCAGATGGAACACGTAGCCGCGGGCCCGGCGGGTCTGAAGATGCACGGGCTTTGCGGGCACCGGCTCGATCTTGCGACGCAGGCGCAGGATCAGCACGTCGACGGTGCGGTCGACATAGCGCTGGGTGTCGGCGCCCAAAGCCTCGAGCAGTTCCTCCCGGGGCACCACCCGTTCGGGGTTGCGAGCGAGAAACTCCAGCAGGCGGTATTCGGCGTTGGTCAGCGGCACCTCTTCGCCCGCGCCATCCATCAGTCGCCGTGCATCGAGGTCGATCCGCTTCTCTCCGAACGCGATCTGCCGCTTGCCGGGCGCCGAGGCCCGCGCGGAGGCATGGCCGTAGCGGCGCAGCACGGCGCGAATGCGCGCCACCAGTTCGCGCGGGTTGAAGGGCTTGATCAGGTAGTCGTCCGCGCCGGTTTCCAGCCCGATGATCTTGTCGATCTCGTCGCCCACGCCGGTGAGCATGACAATCGGGATCTCGTGGCGCTCGCGCAGGTGGATCGCCAGCGTCAGCCCGGACTCGCCCCGGAGCCGCAGGTCGATCAGCGCGAGGTCGACGGGCGGCGGATCGCCCAGGGCGTGAAAGGCATCGATATCGGCGCAGCTGACCGCCGCGAAGCCGCTGTCATGCATCAGCGCCGACAGGGTGTCGCGCACCTGCGGATCGTCATCGACGATGGCGATAACCGGCTCGGAACCGTTGATCGGACGGGTGGCCTGCATGTGACGCTCCTCCTGCGACGTGCTGGCAAACGGTCGCCTCCCCGACGACCGGACCCAGCCCTAGCGCAGATCATATCCGACTTTAAGCGCCCGGCGTCGCTTTGTAATACTGTTAACAATTCAGCCGG
Source organism: Salipiger bermudensis (assembly GCF_020171625.1). Classification (GTDB taxonomy): domain Bacteria; phylum Pseudomonadota; class Alphaproteobacteria; order Rhodobacterales; family Rhodobacteraceae; genus Salipiger; species Salipiger bermudensis_B. The sequence continues at coordinate 255,205 of NZ_JAIUZY010000004.1, read as the reverse complement.
CGTTCTGTGGTTTCGTTAACTGTTCGACGCTCGCAATCGTGGCCGCGCCGCCCTTAGCCTGCCTGCATGATGCGAGAGGCGGCAAAGCGCCGCTCGCTGTCAAAGGGAGGACACCATGACGAAATTCATCACCCGTGCGGTCACCGCACTGGGCATCCTGTCGTGCACCACGATCGCAGCCTATGCGCAGGACTGCGCGGAGCGCGGCGCGCTCGACGTGCTTTACTGCGATGCCAACGGCGACCTCGTGGCCGACACGCCCACCGATCCGGCCGAGCTCACGAACCCCGACACCCTGGTCTTTGCCTATACCCCGGTGGAGGACCCGGCGGTCTATGCCGACATCTGGGAGCCGTTCATCGAGCATCTCTCCGAGGTTACCGGCAAGGACGTGCAGTTCTTCGCGGTGCAGTCCAACTCCGCGGAAGTCGAGGCGATGCGCTCCGGCCGTCTGCATGTTGCGGGCTTCTCCACCGGCCCGACGCCCTTCGCCGTGAACCTCGCGGGCGCCGTGCCGTTCGCGATCATGGGCGCCGAGGACGGCCAGTTCGGCTACAAGCTTCAGGTCTTCACGCAGGCCGACAGCGACATCCAGGAAGTTGCCGACCTCGCGGGGAAGCGGGTGGCGCACACCTCGCCGACCTCGAACTCCGGCAACCAGGCGCCGCGGGCGTTGTTCCCGGATCTGGGCGTGGAACCGGACAAGGACTACGAGGTCGTCTATTCCGGCTCGCATGACCAGTCGATGCTGGGCGTCGTCGCCGGGGACTACGACGCGGCCCCCGTCGCGTCCGAAGTGGTCGACCGGATGGCCGAACGCGGCCTCTACGACCCCGCCGACGTGCGCAAGATCTGGGAGAGCGACCCGTTCCCGACCACGTCCTTCACCATGGCGCACAACCTCGACCCGGAGCTTGCCGAGAAGGTGAAAGAGGCGTTCTTCTCCTTCGACTTCGCAGGCACCGCGCTGGGTGAGGAATTCGAGGGCGTGTCGAAGTTCATCCCGATCACCTACAAGGATCAGTGGGCGGTGATCCGCCAGATCCAGGCGTCCAACGGCGTGGAATACACCCCGCAGGGTCTCGCCGAGAACTGATCCCCTCCGACATCGCCAGCCCGGTGCGCCTCGTGCGCGCCGGGTTCAATACACCGCCCTGACCGCGATGGTCAGGGCGCTGGCCGCGCCATTCCCAAGAGGCCCCCATGCTGAAGATCACCAACCTGACCAAGCGCTACGGAGCCGGCGATCCGGTTCTGAAAGAGCTGAACCTGACCGTCGAGGGCGAACAACTCACCTCCGTGATCGGCTCCTCCGGCGCGGGCAAATCCACCCTGCTGCGCTGCATCAATCGCCTTGTGGAGCCGACGTCGGGCTCCGTCGTGCTCAACGGCACCGAATTCACCACCCTGTCCCGCCGCGAGCTGCGCACGGCGCGCCGCCGCATCGGCATGGTCTTTCAGGGCTTCAACCTCATCGACCGTCTGACGGTGATGGAGAACGTGCAGGCCGGGCGTCTGGGCTACATCTCCACCTGGGCCGCGCTGTCGCGGCGCTACCCCAAGGACGACATCCGCCGCGCGTTCGAGCTGATGGAGCGGGTCGGCATCGCGCATTACGCTGACAAGCGGGCCGACGAGCTGTCTGGCGGCGAGCGCCAGCGTGTCGGCGTGGTCCGCGCGCTGATGCAGCGCCCCGAGATCCTGCTGGCCGACGAACCGACCGCCTCGCTCGACCCCAAGACTTCGGAGCAGATCATGTCGCTCCTGCGCGATCTTGCGAACGAGCTGAACCTGCCGGTCATCATCAACATCCACAACGTGACCGAGGCCAAGGAATTCTCCGACCGCATTGTCGGGATGCGCTATGGCCGGATCATCTTCGATGACAAGCCCGACGCCCTGACGCGCGACGAGATGGACCAGATCTACGCCGGCGTTCCCTCGCAGGACCGCGCCGAAGCGGGGGCCGCCGCATGAGCACCTCGCCCGATACCCTTCCGGAGAGCTGGCGCAAACCGCCCTTCATCGCCAACCCCGTGCTGCGCTACGCGCTCTATATCGGGGCGCTGGTCTACGTCGTCTTCACCCTCGCCACGCTGCCCATCGACTGGGCGCGCGTCTCGGACGGTCTGAGCCGCGCGCAGCGTATCTTCAGCGGGGCCTTTCCGCCCAGCTTCGACCGCGCGGGGCTGCTCTTCGACGGCTTCATGGAGAGCCTCAAGATCGCCATCCTCGCCACAGTGGGCGGCATCATCCTGTCCGTGCCGCTTGCCTTCATGGCGGCGGGCAACATCGCGCCCAAGCCGATCTACCTGCTCGGACGCGCGATCATCATCGTGGCCCGCAGCTTCCACCCGGTCATCGTCGCCATCATCTTCGTGAAGGCGGTGGGCTTCGGCCCGTTCGCGGGCGCGCTGACGCTGGTGGTCTATTCTGTGGGCTTCGTCGCCAAGCTGCTGGCCGAACGCATCGAGGAGATCGACTTCGGACAGGTGGAGGCCATGCGCTCCGCCGGAGCCGGGTTCCTGACGACGCAGGTCTATGCGGTGGTGCCGCAGGTCATGCCGCGCCTCGTGGGGCTTGGCATCTACCAGCTCGACAGCAACCTGCGGGCCTCTGCCGTGGTCGGCATTGTCGGTGCGGGCGGCATCGGCGCGACGCTGGCGAACGCGTTCGGTCGCTACGACTACGACTTCGCCCTCGCCATCACCATGGTCATCGTCGGCGTGATCCTCGTCTCCGAGGCCGTGAGCGGCGTCATCCGAAAGCGCATCACATGAACACTCTCTCTCAAACGCAACCCCTCTCCGAAGCGCTCAGCGGGCGCGACGACTGGTCCCGCTTCACGCTGAAACAGCGCCTGATCCGCTACGCGAGCTTTGCCGCCGCCGCCGCGGTGGTCGCCTGGGCGCTGGGCAGCATCGACGTGATCTGGGCCTGGGTCTGGGACAGCCCCGCGCAGATGGCCGACCTCTTCGGGCGCATGATGCCGCCCGATCCGTCGAACCTGCCATCCATCCTCGAAGCGATCTGGCAGACCGTGAACATTGCCACGCTCGCCACCATGATCGCGGTCGTCGTGTCTCTGCCGGTGGCCTACATCGCGGCGCAGAACACCACGCCCAACCGCGCCTGCCTGTGGCTTGGCCGGTTCATCCTCGTGTCGTCGCGGTCGGTGAACACGATCATCTGGGCGCTGCTGTTCGTGGCGATCTTCGGCCCCGGCATCGTGGCGGGCATCGTGGCGATCATGTTCCGCTCGATCGGGTTCCTCGGCAAGCTGCTGGGCGAGGCCATCGAAGAGATCGACCGCAAGCCGGTGGAGGCGCTCGAAGCGTGCGGCGCCTCGCAGTTCAAGATCGTGCTCTATGCCATCGTGCCGCAGGTCATGCCCGCCTTCTTCGCCGTGTCGATCCTGCGCTGGGACATCAACCTGCGTGAAAGCACCGTGCTGGGCCTCGTCGGCGCCGGCGGCATCGGGATGATCCTGCAGGGCGCGATCGACACCTTCAACTGGCCCGAGGTCGCCACGGTGCTGCTGACCATCCTCGCGCTGGTCATCTTCGGCGAGATGGTGTCCTCCTTCCTGCGACGCAAGATCCTGTAAGGCACACCATGATCACGACCGAGGCAGCCTTTGCCCGTTACGAACGCCTGCGGCCCATCCTGCCGCAGGCGAGCTTCCCCGAGACGTCGCGGACGGGCCGGACGCTCGAAGACACGATGGGCGACTACGACGCCTATATCCTCGATGCGTTCGGCGTGTTGAACAGGGGCGAGGCGCCGATCCCCGGCGCGGTCGAGCGCATCGCGCAACTGCGCGCCGCCGGCAAGCGCCTCATCGTCCTGACCAACGCGGCAAGCTACACGCGCTCGGGCGTGCTGGCGAAGTACCATCGTCTGGGGTTCGACTTCACGCTCGATGAGGTCGTCTCGAGCCGCGACGTGGCCTTCGCGCATCTGCCGGAGGTGCAGGGTGTCTGGGCCGCGATCACGGCGGATGGGGATGATCTCTCCGACGCGCCCGCCGGGCATTACATCGCGGATCTCCACACCCAGCCGGAGCTTCTGATCTCTGCCGCGGCCTTCCTGTTCCTGTCGACCGCCCGCTGGAGCGACGCGGACAACGCGCGCCTCGAGCGCGCGCTGCAGTTCCAGATGCGCCCGGTCATCGTCGCCAATCCGGACCTCGTGGCCCCGCGCGAGGACGGCCTGTCGCTGGAACCCGGCTGGTACGCCCAGACCCTCGCGGCAAGCACCGGCGCCACCATGCCCATGTTCGGCAAGCCGTTCGGCAACGCCTTCGACGAGGCGCTGCGACGGTTGCCCGGCATCTCGCCGCACCGCATCGCGATGGTCGGAGACACCCTGCATACGGATGTCCTCGGCGGCGCGGCTGCCGGGCTCGGGACCATCCTGATCCAGGAGCACGGTCTGTTCCGCGGTCTGTCACCGGCGCCCTTCATAGAGGCGAGCGGTCTGCAACCCGACTGGCTGGTGCAAAGCACCTGAGCCCACCGCGCGCGCATGTCCCTCGGCGTCTTGGGGGGGCGGCGGGCTTACGCGCCGCGTCGCGTGTGACGGAGAGAAGAACTCTCAGCTTGGTCCGTCCGAGCAGGTGCGCACGCCGCCCGGTTCGGCGCCGGGCTCGGATGCCCCTCCGCCACGATCAATGCTGGGCTGCGCCCGGGCGGGCGGGGCGCCGCTTGTGTCGCGCCCCGCCCGGCTGTCGGCAAATCCCGCCCTGGAGATCAGCGTTCGATCTCCTGCGCCACCTGTCCGTAGGCCAGCAGCGCGAAGAGGCCGGTCCCACCGAGGATATTGCCCATCAGGGTCGCGCCGAGCAGGGAGGCCACGTTCAGCGCGCCGACCTCGCCGCTCAGCAGCAGAAGGAACATCTCGGCGGAGCCCGCGATCACGTGGGTGAAACCGCCCATCGCGATCAGGTAGGTGAACATCACGATGACCAGCACCGACGCGCCCCGCGCCGAGGGCATCATCCAGACGATGGCGGCGATGTAGAATCCCGCGGGCACGCCAAGCCAGAACGCCTCCCCCGGGGTGTGTTCGGCAAAGTGGCGCGAAATCGCGATCATGCCCTCGACGTTCTCCGGCGGAATCGGGCTCCCCCAGACCGCGAAGGCGCTGGCGAGGAAAGTGCCGACGAAATTTGCCAGCAGAATCACCGACCAGAGCCGCGCCGTGCACCAGAGCCTTCGCGGCGTGCGCTGCACGAGCAGCGGCAGGATCGCGGTGAGCGTGTTCTCGGTAAAGAGCTGAAGCCGCCCGAGGATCACCAGCACGAAGCCCACGGTGTAGCCGAGGTTCTCGATGGCGGCCTGATAGGGGTGGCCTTCGAACGTGGTGTGCAGCACACCCTCGGCGATCACCGAAGAGGTGATCCCGAGCCCCGCGGCCACCCCCGACCACCAGAGAGAGGAGAGCGGGCGCTCAAGCTCGTCCACGCCCTCCTCGTGTACGATGCCATAGACCGAGACGGCGCTGAGGCCCTGATTTTCGGCAATATCCTGCTTTTCCTCCTCGGACGTGTTGAGGGGTTCTTCGCGCGGGGCGGTTCTGGGCATCTGTACGGCTCTTTCGATCTCTGGCGGGCCGCGAGCGGCCCGCAGGTCTGTGCCCGGTCGCGCGTCGGCGAGGCGAGGCTGTTCTGACCCCACAGGTAGCCCGGCGGCGCAGAATGGGAATTGCTGATCGAGATGCGCGGACAGTCCACGTCACCGGCTGGGGTCCTTTCCCGGATCGCGACAGGCGAGCGCGCGCGGCGCCAGCGCGACTCGAAGGCGGAAACACGCTTTGCGCCGACCGATTCCCGTGTCTGCCGCATCGGGCTGTGCCGCGCCGTCTCGGCGGTGGCCCGGAGGGGCGGACCCGGTCGCGCCTCCGCGCTGCGCCATTGCGTCGCAAACCTGCTGAACCGACGCGCATGGCGACATTTTTTCCGCATCGCGAAACGGCAGGCGGCGAGAAACCGCTTCGGGAGGTTGACCTCGGACGCGCGGGCGACCAGTGAGCGCACGGACATATGTGCCGCCCGTCCCGTGCGCGCCGATCAGGCCGTGTTGGGCGGGCGGCGTCCCCTCATTTTCCCCGCGGCGGACCTCCCCAATCCCGCCCGATCCTCAATGGAGAGAGACATGAAGACCGGAATGAAACTCCCCGACGTGACCTTCCGCACCCGCGTGCGTGACGAGGCGGTCGGCGGCCCCAACCCGTTCCGCTGGCAGGACATGACCACCGCCGACTACTTTGCCGGCAAGCGGGTCATCCTCTTCGCGCTGCCCGGCGCCTTCACCCCGACCTGCTCGACCTACCAGCTGCCGGGCTTCGAGAACGGCTTTGCCGATTTCCAGGCCGCCGGGGTCGACGCGATCTACTGCCTCTCGGTCAATGACAGCTTCACCATGAACAAGTGGGCGGAATCGCAGGGCATCTCGAACGTGAAGGTGATCCCCGACGGCTCGGGCGAGTTCACCCGCCGCATGGGGATGCTGGTCAGCAAGGAGAACCTCGGGTTCGGTCAGCGCAGCTGGCGCTATGCCGCCGTGGTCAATGACGGCGTGATCGAGGCATGGTTCGAAGAGCCGGGCCTGATGGACAACTGCCCCGACGATCCCTACGGCGCCTCCAGCCCCGAGACCCTGCTCGCCTACCTGAAGGGCGAGGCCGTAGCCGCCGAGTGAGCGCGGCACAGCTTGAAGTGCGAGAGGCCCCGCCGGTTTGGCGGGGCCTTTTTCGTTTGCAAGGGGGAGAGGCCGGGCAGGGGGCAGGCCTTCGTCTCCAGAGCGGGCGGTGATGGTCGGGTTCGGCTGCGTTGCGCTGTCTCCATCACACCACGGCGCGCCTTTCTGGTGGCACTGCAGAACGCGATGGCTCAGCAGATCGCATCGACCCTTGCGCCGGAGGGCCGCGCGCCGGCAAGGGCGCCACAGCTGTTGGGAAAGTGACGCTTCGTCAACTTTGGCCGTCGACAGGATGGTCGGCGTGGAGTTAAACCTATAGGAGACCTGATGTCGGTTGTTTCACCTTGAGGCGAGGTGCCTCCGTCCACCCGGACGATGTCAGGCAAGGGAGGGAACGATGCAGCCGTCAGACTTTCAAAAAGCCACCCCCGCGATCCTGAGAGGCACGGCGCTGGGCGTCGCGCTCGGCTTGTCCAGCGGCGGCGCGGGCTTCGCGGCAGAGGGCGCGGCGGGCTTCTATCTGCTCGGGTCCAAGGGGCCCTACGCCGGGGTGCTGCCGGCGCCGGGCACCTATATCAACAACGATCTCTACTATTACAGCGGCTCGGCCTCGGCGAGCCGCGACCTGTCGTTCGGGGGAGAGGTGATCGCGGATGTCGATGCCACGGCCTGGATCGACGTGTTCACCGGCATGTGGGTGCTGCCCGACGAGGTGCTCGGCGGCAACCTCGCCCTGACCGTCTCGCTTCCCTTCGGCAGCAAGGCGATCGACGCGCGCGCCTCGGTGACGGGAGCCGGCCTCGGGGCCTCGGTGGATGACGACATCTTCACAATGGGAGATCCGGTTCTGGGCGCGGCGCTCGGCTGGCATGACGGCAACCTGCACTGGACAACCGGCGCCATGCTCAACGTGCCGATCGGCGATTACCACGAGGGCGACATCGCCAACGTCGCCTTCAACCGCTGGGGCCTCGACCTCAACGGGGCGCTGACATGGTTCGACCCGGCCAGCGGCTGGGAGGTCTCGGGCGCGATGGGCTTCACCTTCAACGGAGAGAACCCCGACACCGACTACAACACCGGCACCGAGTTCCACTTCGAAGGCGCGGTGACCAATGCGCTCTCGCCGGCCTTCTCGGCGGGCCTCGTGGGCTACTATTACGAGCAGCTGACCGGCGACAGCGGCGACGGCGCGACGCTCGGCGACTTCAAGGGGCAGGTGAGCGCGCTTGGGGCCACCTTCAACTACAATTTCCAGATGGGAGACACGCCGGTCGCGATGCGGGTCAAGCTGTTCGAGGAGTTCGACGCGAAGAACCGTCTCGAGGGCACGGCGGCCTACGTGACCTTCACCGTCCCGATCGGCGGCTGAGCGTTCGAGGGAGGCGCTTCCCTGCGCCTCCCGGTCGTCAGACGCAGCGTTGTGCCGCTCAGGCGGGCGCGACCTGCGCGAGGATGCTCTTGGCGCGCAGCCGCACCGGCGCGTCGACCATCACCCCATCGACCGAGACCGCGCCGTCGCCCGAGGCCAGCACCCGGCGGGCCCAGTCGATTTCGGCCTCGGAGGGCAGGAAGGCGCGGCGCGCCTCGGGGATCTGCGCCGGGTGGATGCAGAGCTTGCCCGTGAGTCCCAGGGCGCGGGCGTGCACCGCGTCCTCGTAGGTCTCCAACAGGTCATCGAGCCGCGCGGTCACCCCGTCGAGGGGCGCGGCAATCCCGGTAAGGCGCGAGGCCAGCACCAGTTCGGAGCGTACCGGCAGCAGCACCTCGCGCAAATGCGCGCAGCCGAGATCGGCGCAGTAGTCGATCGAGCCGAACGCCAGCCGGCAGAGGCCGGGCAGGGCGGCGATGGCCCGGCACCGGGCAAGCCCGAGCCCGGTTTCGATCAGTGCGATGACCGGCGTTGCCCCGCCCAGGGCTGCGATCACCGCGGACACGCTCGCCGGGTCCTCGGCCTTGGGCAGGATCACGGCGCTCGGGTTCAGGCCACACAGCGCGGCGAGGTCCTCTTCGTGCCACGGCGTGCCGGCGGCATTGATTCGCACCAGCACCGGGAGGTCGGTGAAATCACTGCGCAGCGCGGCGCGGGCGGCGTCCTTGCGGTCATCGGCCACGGCGTCCTCGAGATCGAGGATCACCGCATCCGCGCCCGAGACCGCGGCCTTGGCAAAGCGGTCGGGCCGGTCGGCGGGAACGAAGAGCGGGGTGCGGATGGTCTCGGGGGTCACCATTGCGCACTCGCCTCCATCGCCACCGGACCGCCGGGCGCGGCGCTCCAGAGCGTCATCGCGCCGTTCTCCTCGGTGGCGTGCAGCACCAGTGGGGTGCCGGAGAACGCCGGCGACAGGCCGCGGAAGCGGAACTGCGCGGGCGCCGCGCCGCGCAGGTCGGCAGCAAACTGCGCCAGCAATGCGGCCTGAAGCGGCCCGTGCACCACGAGGCCGGGATAGCCTTCCTCGCCCGTGGCGTACGGCAGATCGTAATGGATGCGGTGGCTGTTGAAGGTCAGCGCCGAGTAGCGAAACAGCAGCTCCGGCGAGGGATCGACCTCCCGCCGGGACGTGCCTTCGGGCGCGGGCGCTAGCGCTTTCGGTGCGGCCCCGGGGGCGGGGGCATCGCGGTAGACGATGTCCTGACGCTCGCTCAGCAGGGCGCGCCCCTCGGCGGAGAACGCGTGCGTGACGGTGACGAAACAGAGCGTGCCGCTGCGTCCCTGCTTGATGCGCACGTCCTCGATCACCGAGCGGCGGGTAATGGTCTCGCCGACGCGGGGCGCGCTGTGAAAGGCGATCTCGCCGCCGGCCCACATGCGCCGGGGCAGGGTGACGGGCGGCAGGAAGCCGCCGCGCGGCGGGTGTCCGTCGGGGCCGAGCGCGGAGGTCGCGGCCACGGGGTGGCAGAGCGCGTGGTGCAGGAGCAGCGGCGCCTCGGCGCCCGGGCCGCTCTCGCCCGCGCGGTCGAAGGTGGCGAGGAAGCGCTCTGTGAGCGCCGGAGTGAGCTGCTCCGAGGCGCGCTCTTCCCGGCCGATCCACGCGCCGAGATGGTCGGGGGTCATGTCCATCACACCGCCTCCTCGAGCGGGGCGAGCCGAGGCACCGGTCCGAAGCGCGGGGCGTCGCCCTCCCAGACCGGCGCGGGCGCGGGGTAGGAGACCGGGCCGTTCGGAGTGTCGACGGTGATGCGCCGCAGGTGGGGATGCCCCGAGAGCGCCTCCATGTCGTTGACCCGCGCCAGCGCCACGTCGGCGCTCAAGAGCGCCGCCTCCGCCTCGGCGGCGGTGAGCGCCGCGAAGCGGGTGGCGAGCAGGGCATCGGTCTGGGCCCGATTGGCGACCCGGGCCACGTTGTTGGCAAAGCGTGGATCGGTGGCAAGGGCGGGCTGGCCGAGGAACGCGTCGCAGAGCGCCGCCCACTCCCGGTCGCTCTGGATCGACAGCAGGATCTGCGTTCCGTCCTTGGCGGTGAAGACGCCATAGGGCGCGATCGAGGGATGCGCGAGGCCGACACGTTCGGGGCTCTGGCCGCCCTCGTGGTTCAGCAGCGGCACGGTGAGCCAGTCCGCCATCACGTCGAACATCGAGATCGAGATGTTGGCGCCCGTGCCGGTGACGCCGCGCCGGATCAGCGCCTCGAGGATCGCCGTCTGTGCCGTGGTGCCTGTGGCGATGTCGACGATCGAGATGCCCACGCGCGCCGGCTCGGACGGCCCCCCGGTGATCGAGCAAAGCCCGGATTCCGCCTGCACCAGCAGGTCATAGGCCTTGCGGTCGGCCATCGGGCCGCCCTCTCCATAGCCCGAGATCGAGCAGGTGATGAGACGCGGGAACTCGCGCGTCAGCCGCTCGAACGGAAAGCCGAGCCGGGCCAGTGCGCCGCGCTTGAGGTTCTGCACCAGCACGTCGCTCTCGCTCAGCAGCCGCGCAAGCTCTGAGCGGCCATGGTCCGACATCAGATCGAGCGTGCGTGCCTGCTTGCCCCGGTTGAGCCAGACGAAATAGCTCGACTGGCCGTTCGCCACCGCGTCGTATCCGCGGGCAAAATCGCCACCGGGACGTTCGATCTTGATCACCTCGGCGCCGGCATCGGCCAGCCGCGAGGTGCAGAAGGGGGCGGCCACCGCCTGTTCGATGGACACCACCTTCACGCCATCGAGGGGGCGCATCAGAATGACCTCGGCAGGCCCAGCACGTGCTCGGCGACGTAGGACAGGATCAGGTTGGTCGAGATCGGCGCGACTTGGTAAAGCCGGGTCTCGCGGAATTTGCGCTCGACGTCGTATTCGCAGGCGAAGCCGAAGCCGCCGTGGAACTGCAGGCAGGCATTGGCGGCCTCCCACGAGGCCTTGGCGGCGAGGTATTTCGCCATGTTGGCCTCGGCCCCGCAGGGCTGGCCGGCATCGTAGAGACGGCACGCCTTTTGGCACATCAGGTTGGCGGCCTCGATCTCGATATAGGCCTCGGCGATGGGGAACTGCACTCCCTGGTTCTGGCCGATGGCGCGGCCGAACACGTTGCGCTCGCTGACATACTTCACCACGCGGTCGGTGAACCAGTAGCCGTCGCCGATGCATTCGGCGGCGATCAGCGTGCGCTCGGCGTTGAGACCGGTGAGGATGTACTTGAAGCCCTTGCCCTCTTCGCCGATCAGGTTCTCCTCGGGGATCTCGAGATTGTCGAAGAACAGCTCGTTGGTCTCGTGGTTGACCATGTTGGGGATCGGGCGGACGGTCATGCCCGACTGCATCGCCTGCTTGATGTTGACGAGGAAGATCGACAGCCCCTCGGATTTCTTCTTCACCTCCGAGAGCGGCGTGGTGCGCGCGAGCAGGATCATCAGGTCGGAGTGCTGCACCCGGCTGATCCAGACCTTCTGGCCGTTGATGATGTACTTGTCGCCTTTCTTGACGGCAGTGGTCTTGAGCTGGGTGGTGTCGGTGCCGGTGGTGGGCTCGGTCACGCCCATCGACTGCAGCCGCAGCTCGCCGCTGGCGAGCTTGGGCAGGATGCGCTGGCGCTGCTCCTCCGAGCCGTGCCGGACCAGCGTGTTCATGTTGTACATCTGGCCGTGGCAGGCGCCGGAATTGCCGCCGGCGCGGTTGATCTCTTCCATGATCACCGCCGCCTCGGTCAGCCCGAGCCCCGAACCGCCATACGCCTCTGGGATCAGCGCCGCCATCCACCCGGCCTTGGTGAGCGCGTCGACAAAGGCCTCGGGATAGGCGCGCGCCGCGTCGATCTCGCGGTGATACGCATCCGGAAACTCGGCGCAGAGCGCGCGGACTGCGTCGCGGATGTCCTGGAATTCGTCGCTGTCTTGGTCGTACACGTCTGTCCCTCCGGATCTTTCGGGGATCATCCGATGGGGCGAGGCATAATTCAAATATCTAGGTGGTCTTTCAGAAATGCTTTGAAGGTATGGGATGAGAGTTCATCCTCAGTCCCGCGCGAGCGTTTCGCGCTGGAGAAATGAGATTGCGCGGAATCAAGCCCGCAGGGCGCCGCGCCATCGCCGGCCCGCCCCCCGGGCTGGCGATTTGGTGGGGCCAGTGCAAAGTGGCGAGGTCTTTCGGACTTGAGCCAGATAAATCGCGAGGTTCATGGCGTCGGATCGCCACCCCGCGGGCCGGCGATGGCGCCGCGCTGTCGCCCCGAAGAGGAAACGCACCCGCAGTGCCCCGCGGGCGCGCCCAGTCAGTCAAAGCAGTCAGGATTCCCGCCCTACACCGGGTCCCAGCAGAACACGTCTGCCGACACGTCGAGCGGCACGTAGCTCGCCTTCAGCGCCGGGATCGCGTGGCTGGCGACGCTGTCCACGTCCCAGCCCTCGCCGCGATGCACCGAGCGGATCGGGCGAGGCTGCGACATCAGGAAGATCTCGTTGTTGCGCACAGCGAAGATCTGGCCCGTGGTGTCGGCGCCCGCATCGGAGGCAAGGTGGAGCGCCAGCGGTGCGATCTTCTCCGGCTTCATCTCCTTCATGCGGTTGACCCGCTCTTCCTGCTCGGGGCTGTCGACCTTGATCGACGAGGTCATCCGGCTCCAGGCAAAGGGAGCGATGCAGTTCGAGCGGATGTTCCAGCGCTGCAGATCCAGCGCCAACGACTTCGACAGCGCCGCGACGCCGAGCTTGGCGGCGGAGTAGTTGGCTTGTGCGAGGTTGCCCACCAGCCCAGAGGCCGATGTCATGTGGATCAGGCTGCCGGATCCCTGTTCGCGCATCACGTCGGCGGCGGCGCGGCTGACGTTGAAGGTGCCGTAGAGGTGGACCTTCACCACCGCATCGAAATTCTCGTAGGTCATCTTGTGGAAGAACTGGTCGCGCAGGATGCCGGCGTTGTTGACCACCGCATCGAGCCTCCCGAACGCATCGGTGGCCTGCCGGACCATCGCCTTGGCGCCGTCGGGGTCCGAGACGTCATCGCCATTGGCGACCGCCTTGCCGCCGAGCCGTTCGATCTCGGCCACGGCCTCCTGCGCGGCGGCGCTGGACTCGCGCTGGCCGTCGAGCGACGCGCCGATGTCGTTGACGACCACCGATGCCCCGGCGCGGGCGGCCTCCATGGCGATGGCACGACCGATGCCGCCGCCGGCGCCGGTGACCAGCATGACTTTTCCTTCGAGGGGTTTCATATCGGACATGTCTCCTCCGTTTTGTCCTGAACGTCTCGTATCGGTCTGTCAGTCATCGGCACGCAGGCCGAAGAGGCCGCGCTCGATCTGGCGCGCGGCCTGCGCCAGCGCCGCGCCAACCGCGTCGAGGCTCGCGTCGGTCTGCTGGCCGGTGATGTTGATGCTGCTCATACCGAGCCGCGGCACGCCGGCGGCATCCGCCGAAAGCGCGGCGACGATGTCGAGGCCACGGAACAGGTGGCCGCGGTCCTGCGCGGTGCCGCTGTCGCGTGCGGCCTCCACATCGGCCCAGTAGCTCTCGAACGCCGGCGCGTTCTGCCAGCGCACGCTGTCGAACCCCTTGCGCGTCTGCACCTGCGTGAGCCCCCGACGCGCCGCGTAGACCCGGCCCACCGCTCCGGCAAAGACCGGCAGGCGGCTGCTGCGCGAGATCACCGCCTGCACGATGTTGGGCGCGGTGAAGCGGTCGATCAGCACGATGCGCTGGTTTGCGGTGATCTGCCAGAGCGCGACCGCCACCTGATGCTCCTGCGCGATGGCGCTGAGGGTGGGGCGGATCAGGTCGCCGGGATTGGCGCCCAGAAGCGGGGCCGCGAACTCCATCAGCCCCATGCCGATGACATAGGTCTTGGCCTCGGGATCGAAGCTCAACAGCCCCTCGTGGTTCAGCGTGCGCAGGATGTTGAACGCCGACGAGACGTTCAGCCCGGCCTCGCGGGCGATCTGCGTCGCGCCCATCGGCCGGCCGCTCGCCGCCAGCAGGCGCATGATGATCATCGCGTTCTGAACCGCGGGGACGAGCTTTTGTCCGGTGTCGTCGGCCATGCCATTCCTTGCTTACGATATTCCGCAGAGAGAATAACATTTACCATACAGAATAACTTTGGTAGAGCAAGGGCAGACTGAAGGCATCCCGAGGGAGGAACGAAGATGGCGTCAGGTGTGGATAGCGATGTTTTCGAACAGCTTGTGGCAACCGTTGAGCGATTCGCCCGCGAACGCCTGATCCCGGCCGAGCGCCGGGTCGAGGAGGAGGACGAGATCCCCGAAGAGATCGTCACCGAGATGAAGGAGATGGGGCTCTTCGGTCTGTCGACGCCCGAGGAGTATGGCGGGATCGGCCTCAGCGTGCCGCAGGAGGCGCGGCTGATCGAGGCGCTGTGTTATGCCTCGCTGACCTTCCGCTCGCTGATCGGCACCAATGTCGGCATCGGCTCGCAGGGCATCGTCATGGACGGCACGCCGGAGCAGAAGGCGCAGTGGCTGCCGGGGGTCGCCAGCGGCGAGGTGATCGCCTCCTTCGCGCTGACCGAGCCCGACAACGGCTCCGATGCCGGCGGCATCCGCACCTCGGCCCGCCGCGACGGCGGTGATTTCGTGATCAACGGTACGAAGCGCTACATCACGAATGCGGTGCGCGCCGGCGTCTTCACCGTCTTCGCCCGCACCGATCCCGACAAACCCGGCGCCGACGGCGTCTCGGCCTTCATCGTTCCCGCCGACACCCCGGGCATCACCGTGGCCAAGCCTGACCGCAAGCTCGGCCAAAAGGGCACCAAGACCTCGGACGTGATCTTCGAGGATGTGCGGGTGCCGGAAAGCGCCATCATCGGCGGCCCGGAGAACCTTAACAAGGGGTTCCGCACCGCGATGAAGGTGCTCGACCGGGGCCGCATCCATGTCGGTGCGATGGCGGTGGGGCAGAGCCAGCGTATGCTCGACATCGCCACCGATTACGCGCTCGAGCGCAAGCAGTTCGGCAAGCCGATCGGCGAGCACCAGCTGGTGCAGGGGCTGATCGCCGACTGTCAGGCCGAGCTGCACGCCGCCCGCGCGCTGGTGCGGGCGAGCGCTGACACGTTCGACCGCGAGGGCAAGGCCATCATCGAGGCCTCCTGCACCAAGTATTTCTGCACCGAGGCCGCGGGGCGCATCGCCGACCGGGCACTGCAGATCCACGGCGGTGCGGGCTATATGGCGGAGTACGATATCGAGCGGCTCTACCGCGATATCCGCCTTCTGCGCATCTACGAGGGCACCAGCCAGATCCAGCAGCTGGTCATCGCGCGCCGCACACTGGCGCAGCGGGCGGCCTGAGCATGGCGGCGCACCCGACCCGCAGCCTCGAGGAGATGCCGCCGCGTTCGGCCTTCGCCGCGCTTCTGGGGATCGAGATCGAGACCTGCACCCCGGAGGAGGTGGTGTGTTCGATGCTGGTGACCGAGGCGATGGGCAACCGCAACGGCGTGCTGCATGGCGGCGCGCTGATGACCCTCGCCGACACCGCGGCCGGCACGTCGGCCTTCATCAACAGCCCCGCCGAGGTGTCCAACACCACGGTCGAGGCCAAGACCAATTTCATCCGGCCCGTGCGGGTGGGCGACAGGCTCACCGCGCGCTGCGTCCCGGTCCATGTGGGCCGCATGACGCTGGTGCTGCAGGTGACGCTGACGCGCGGCGACGGAAAGGTCGTCGGCAGCACGTCGCAGACGCACCTGTTTCTGGGCTGGAAGGACTGAGACAGAGAAAGGGAGGGGGAAACATGAAGGACACCGATGTGTCGCAACTGGGGCCGCAGGCCGCCTACGAGGCGTATCTTGCCGACGGCCGGTTCATGATCCAGCGCGCCGCGAGCACCGGCGAATACATGTTCTGGCCAAAGGTGACGTCGCCCAGCGGCGCCACCGACCTCGAATGGGTCAAGGCCAAGGGCACGGGCACGGTCTATGCCATCACCGTCAACCGCGCCCGCTCGGGTGCCTACAACATCGCGCTGATCGAGCTCGACGAGGGCGTGCGCATGATGTCGACGCTGCCCGCGGTCGAGACCGCCGAGATCGGCGCGCGGGTCAGGGCGCGCATCGAGGACGCCGAGGAGGGTCCGCGCGTGGTCTTCGATCTGGTCGGGGAGGACGCGGCATGAGCATGGAGAGCATGCGGGGAAAATCCGCCATCGTGGGCATGGCGACGGCGGGCATCGGCGAGGCGCCGGGCTTTTCGGCGATGGAGCTTCTGGGGCAGGCGGCGGTCAAGGCCGTCGCCGATGCCGGACTGAAAATGCAGGACATCGACGGCGTCTTCGCCGCGACCTCGAGCCACGCCTTCCCGACCATGAGCGTGGTCGAGTATCTCGGTCTCAGGCCGCGTTTCTTCGACGGCACCAACGTGGGCGGCTCGAGCTTCGAGATGCACCTGCTGCAGGCGACGCTGGCGCTCGAGGCCGGGCTCTGCGACGCGGCGCTGATCTGCTATGGCTCGAACCAGCGCACCGCCGGTGGGCGGCTGGTCTCGATGAGCGAGCCGCAATGGCACGAGACGCCCTACAAGCCGCGCCACCCGATCACCGCCTACGGTCTGGCGACCAGCCGCCACATGGCCGAATTCGGCACTACGCGCGAGGATCTCGCCGAGGTGGCGCTTGCCGCACGCGGCTGGGCCAACCTCAACCCCGAGGCCTTTGCCCGCGGTCCGCTCAGCAAGGACGAGGTGATGTCGGCGCGGATGATCTCGGACCCGCTGACCAAGTCCGATTGCTGCCTCGTCACCGACGGCGCCGCCGCCTGCGTGCTGGTGCGCGCCGACCGGGCCAAGGACCTGCCGGGCAAGCCGGTTTACTTCATGGGGGCCGGTGGCGCGAATTATCACCGCTCGATCGTGGCGATGCCCGACCTCACCACCACCGCCGCCGCCGAGAGCGGGCCGCGGGCGATGGAGATGGCCGGGGTCAGCCAGAAAGACATCGACGTGGTGATGCTCTACGACGCCTTCACCATCAACACGATCCTGTTTCTCGAGGATCTCGGCTTCTGCCCCAAGGGCGAGGGCGGGCGCTTCGTTCAGGACGGGCGCATCGCGCCGGGCGGCGAGCTGGCGGTCAACACCAATGGCGGCGGGCTGTCCTGCGTGCATCCGGGCATGTACGGGCTGTTCCTGATTGCCGAAGCCGTCGCGCAGATCCGTGGCGAGGCCGGGGAGCGCCAGAAGGACGACTGCACCGTCGCGCTGTGTCATGGCAATGGCGGCACGCTGTCGAGCCAGTGCACCGCGATCCTCGGCTCGGAGGCGGCGCTATGACGGACCTCTCCCTGATCGACGGTCTTATCGCGCCGAAATCCGTCGCCATCATCGGCGCGTCCGAGGATCCGGGCCGCATCGGCGGGCGGCCCATCGCGGCGATGCTCAAGGCCGGCTACGCAGGCCGCATCCTGCCGGTGAACCCCAGGCGCGACACGGTGCAGGGGCTGCGCTGCTATGCCAGCGTCGACGATCTTCCAGAGGCCCCCGAGGCGGCGCTGATCGCGGTGCCCGCCAGGCTGGTGCCCGAGACCATCGAGGCGCTGGGCCGCAAGGGCTGCAAGGCCGCGACGCTGTTCTCGGCGGGCTTCGCCGAGACCGGCGCCGAGGGCGAGGCGGCGCAGCGTGACCTCGTCGCGCTGGCGGGCAAGCACGGGATGCGTCTGCTCGGGCCCAACACGCTGGGCGTCTACAATGTCGATCTCGGCTATTACGGCACCTTCTCCTCGTCGCTCGACACCGGCTTTCCGCGCCCGGGCAATATCGGCATCGCCAGCCAGTCCGGCGCCTTTGGGGCGCATCTGGGCGCGCTGGCGCGGGATCGTGCGCTGGGCTGCTCGGTGCTCATCACCACCGGCAACGAGGCCGACATCACCGTGGCCGACGCGATCCGCTGGATGGCAGAGAGCGACAGCATCGACGTGATCTGCACCTATATGGAGGCGGTCAATGACGCGTCCGCGCTGCTCGCCGCGCTCGACGTGGCGCGCGCCGCCGGCAAGCCGGTTCTGGCGCTGAAATCGGGACGGTCGGTGGTGGGCGCGCGGGCCGCGGCCTCGCACACCGCCTCGCTCACCGGCGATGCGGTCGTGGCCGACGCGGTGCTCACGGATCATGGCGCGATCATCCTGCGCGACCCGGAATCGATGATGGACATCGCCTACGCGGCCTCGAAGAAGGTGCTGCCGTCGCAGCATTCGCTCGGCGTGGTCACCGTCAGCGGCGGGGCCGGCATCGTGGCCAGCGACGAGGCCGAGCGCATCGGTCTGCCGATGCCCTCCATGCCCGAGGACGCGCAGGCGAAGCTTCTCGAGGTTCTGCCCTATGCCTCGGCGCTCAACCCGCTCGACTGCACCGCGCAGGCGCTGAACGAGCCGGCGCTGCTCGAGCAGTTCACCCGCGCCGGGCTCGAGGAAGGCGGCTACGGCGCCGTGCTCTGCTTCCTGACCTACGTGGCGGGCAGCGAGCGGCTCTCGAAGGTCATTCTCGAGGCGATGGCGCCGCTGCGCGCGGCGTTTCCCGACCGGATCATCGCCTTCTGCGCGCTGGGCGATCCGGAGGTGCTGCGCCGCTACGACGACGCAGGTATCCTCGTCTTCAACGATCCCTGCCGCGCGGTGCGCGCGCTCGACGCGGTGCTGCGCCTCGGCTCGGCGCAGGCGAGAAGCGCGAAAGCGGCGCCGCCGGAGCCGAAGTCCGTGCAGCTGCCCGTCAGCAGCCCCGACGAGGCCGAGGCCAAGGCGCTGCTCGCCGAGGCGGGCATCAACGCCGCACCCGAAAAGGCAGTGCAGAGCGAAGAGGAGGCGGTCGTCGCCGCCGAAGGCTTCGGTTTCCCGGTGGTGATGAAGATCCTGTCGCCGGACATTCTGCACAAGTCCGATATCGGCGCGGTCAAGCTCAACATCCGGGATGCCGATGGCGTGCGCGCCGCTCACGCCGACATCCTCTCCGCCGCCGCGACCCACGCCCCCGACGCCCGCGTCAGCGGCGTGCTGGTGGCCAAGCAGCTCTCGGGCGGGGTCGAGTGCCTGATGGGCATCAACCGCGACCCGACCTTCGGGCCGGTGGCGGTGTTCGGTCTCGGCGGCATCTTCGTCGAGCTCTTGAACGACGTGGCGCTGCGCGCCTGTCCCTTCGGCCCCGAGACGGCGCGCGAGATGATCCTGTCGATCCGCAGCGCGGCGATCCTGCAGGGCGCGCGCGGTGCCGCTCCGGCGGATATCGACGCGCTGGCCGAGATGCTCTCGCGCCTGTCGGTCTTTGCCGCCGGCGCCGGTGAACGGCTGGTCTCGATCGATCTCAACCCGGTGCTCGCGATGCCCGAAGGGCAGGGGGCCTACGCGCTCGACGCGGTGATCGAGCTCAGCGCGCAGGAGGTCGCCGCCGATGGCCATTGAGTACGACCACCTGCTGAATTTCGACATTCCCGAAGTGCGCCAGAGCTACGGCGCCGAGGAGGTGGCGCGCTTCGGGCTGACCGTGGGCATGGGGCAGGATCCGATGGACATGCGCCAGCTTCCTTACGTCGGTGCACTGGCAGACGATGCACGGGCGATGCCGGCCATCGTCAACGTGCTGGGGCATCCGGGCTTCTGGCTCGGCAATCCCGACACCGGCGTCGATGCGCTGAAGCTGGTGCATGGCGAGCAGGGCATCACCATCCACCACACGATGCCGCCCGAGGCCACCATCGTGGGCAAGACGCGGGTCACCGGCCTTGTCGACAAGGGCACTGGCCGCGGCGCGCTGCTTTATTACGAGAAGCAGATCCGCGACGCCGACAGCGGCCTGCATCTTGCGACCTGCCGCGGCACCACCTTCCTGCGCGGCGATGGCGGCTTCGGCGGGCCGGACGGCCCGGTGAAGCAGGCGCACAGGCTGCCCGAGACCGAGCCGGATCATGTTTTCGACACCCCGACCCGGCCCGAGCAGGCGCTGTTCTATCGCTGGAACGCCGACCCGAACCCGCTGCATCTCGATCCGCGGGTGGCCGAGGAGGCGGGCTTCGAGCGGCCCATCCTGCACGGGCTCTGCACCTTCGGCTTCGCCGCCCACGCGCTGCTGGCGGTGATGTGCGATTACGATGCCACGCTCTTCGGTGCGATGGACGCGCGCTTTACCGCCTTCGTCTACCCGGGCGAGACGCTGCGCACCGAGATCTGGAACGATGGCAGCTTCCGCACCCGGGTGCTGGAGCGTGACAAGATCGCCATCGGCAACGGCCTGTTCAAGCGGAGGGCGCGGGCATGAGCCTCGAGATCACCACCGATGGCGCGGGCCTCTGCACGCTCACGCTGAACGAGCCGGACCGCCGCAACCCGATCGGCCATGCAAGGCGACAGGAGCTTCGCGACGCGCTGGCGGCGACCGCCACCGACGATGCGGTGCGCGCCGTGGTGCTGACCGGCGCCGGAGGGCACTTTTCGGCGGGCGGGGACATCCGCGATCAGGGCGAGCGTAGTCTCGGCACCCACCGCGAGCGATTTGCCGTCGTCAGCGATCTGGTGACCCGCATGGCGCGCTTTCCCAAGCCGCTGGTCGCGGCGGTCGAGGGCTGGGCGGCGGGCGGCGGTCTGGCGCTGGCGCTGGCCTGCCCGATGGTGGTGGCCTCGCGCGAGGCGCGCTTCACCGCCGCCTTCACCAAGATCGGCCTGATCCCCGATATGGGGCTGCTGAGCACGCTCCCCGCCCGCATCGGGGCGGCGCGGGCGCGGCGCCTGCTGCTCGACAACCGGGTGGTCGAGGCTTCCGAGGCGCAGGAGATCTGCCTTGTCGACTACCTGGCAGACCCGGGCGAGACGGCGCGCATGGCCGGGGAACTGGCGCTGCAGGAGGCCGGGGAGGCGCCGTTGCCTCGGCAGTTCATCCTCGACTGGTTCACCCGCGATATCTCGGAGGCGCTGGAGTACGAGGCCCGGCTGCAGCCGGTGCTGATCAACAGCACCGACGCCGCCGAGGGTCGAGCGGCCTTTGCCGAGAAGAGGCGGCCACAGTTCCGCGGATGCTGAGCGCCGGCGGGCACGTCTCCGCCGGAGCCGCGGGGGAGGATGGCAGTGCCGCGCTGCGTCGCGGCGTGATGGCGGCGATCATGCTGGCGGCGCTGGTGCTGGTGTTCCTCGACTCGAGGCTCGTGACCGGTGCGGCGGTGGCGGCGCTGGTGCTCTACCTCGTGCTGGCCCGCCGCCAGTTCGGCTTTGGCGCGTGGGTGCCGGTGCTGATGGCGGCGGCTGGTCTGGCCGCCGCGCTGTGGCAGGGGGTCGAGGCGTCGGTGCTCTGGCAGGGCGCCGACCGGATGCTGTTCCTCGCCGCGCTGATCGCCATGCTGGGCACGCTGCGCTCGGCCGCGGCCATCGCCCCCGAGGTGCACCGTGCGGGGCTCTTCGTCACCGGCCAGCCGGCCTCGCGGCGCTATCTCGCGATGACGGGCGGCGGGCACCTCTTCGGCGTGCTGATCAATTTCGGCGGGCTGGCGCTGCTGCTCGACCTAGCCTCCCGCTCGATGGACAGCGCGGCGGCGGCAGAGCTGCCGCCCGAGGCGCGCGAGGCGCGGCTCCGGCGGATGACCATGGCGGTGGTGCGGGGGTTCTCGCTGATCTCGCTCTGGTCGCCGTTCGGCTTTGCCACCAATGCCATCCTGATCGCCGTGCCGGGGCTGAGCTATGCCAGTTTCGGCCCACTGGGCTTTGCCATGTCCTTCGTATTCATCGCCATCGGCTGGCTGTTCGATTTCTGCGACGGGCGGCGCTTCCGCCGCCTTGGACTGCCGCGCCCGAGCCCGCCGCCGGGCAGCTGGACCGGCGCCGCGGCGCTGGTCGGACACGTGCTGGCGCTCGGCACGGCGGTGTTCCTGCTTCATGAGGTGACGCCGCTGAGCTTTCAGCAGGGGTTGATCTGCGCGGTGCCGTGCTACGCGCTCCTTTGGGCCGCCGCCGCGACCCGCAAGACACAGGGCGGGCCGGCCTCGGGCATGGCCGAGGCGGCGCGGGCGACATGGACGCGGCTTGGCGGGCTGGGCTCAGAGGTCGGGGTGTTCGCCTCGGCGGGGTTCCTGCCGGTGGTGCTTCTGGCGCTGATCCCGGTCGAGGATCTGCGCGCGGCGATCTCGGGGCTGGGTCTTGGGCCGGTGACGCTGGCCTTGGGCATCTCGCTGTCGATCTTCGGACTGGCGCTGATCGGGGTGAACCCGATTGTCGTGGCCTCGGTGCTCGGGGCCATTGCCGCGCAACTCAACGTGCCGGGGCTCAGCGACACCGCCATCGCGCTGGCGATCACCGGGGGCTGGACGGCGGTGATCGGGCTATCGCCATTCATCACCACGCTGGTGATCTGCTCGGCCATCGTCGGGCGCAGCACCACGACGATCGGGCTGAGATGGAACGGCCCTTATTGCGTCGCCATTCTCGCGGTGTGGTCGGGGATGCTGGCCGGGCTGATGCTGGCGGGATGGATCTGACGCGGCCGCCTTAGGGTTTGAGTATGTCTGGGGCCTATCAGATGCTGCGAAAGCATTTCATTCGTACTCAAAGCGTCGTCCCGGGCCATTGCCCCGAGGCAACCATCGCGTGCACCTCAGAGGTGAGGAAATCCGCGAAGCTGCTGGTGAGCCGCGAGCCGGGCCGGTTCAGCGGCGTCATCAGAACCAGCGTCCGGTCTATCGTGCGCCGCACGATGGGCCGGGCGATCAGCCGGCCCTCGCGGACCTGATGGATCACGCTGACCAGCGGCAGGATCGTGGCGCCGAGCCCGCGCTCGACGAAGGCGAGCATGGTGGGCAGAATGTCGATCTCGAGCACGACGTTCAGATCGATGCGGTCCTCGTGCGCGATGGCCTCGATCCGGCCGCGCAGCCCGTGCTCGGGGTTGGGCAGGATGAGAGGCTGTTCAAGAGCGTCGCGGGCCTGGATCGGCACGCCGTCGCGAGCGCCCTGCGTGTTCGCCGATTGTATCAGGAAAAGCTGTTCCATGATAATGGGTTGCGCCTTGATCGAGGGCGACTTCTGGCCCTCGTAGGCGACCCCCAGATCGATCTTTCCACGCAGCAGCCAGTCCTGCACGTGGCCGCTGAATCCCGAGCTGATCCGCAGCTTCACATCCGGGTAGTCCTGCATCGTCCGCTCGATCAGGTGGGTGGCCAGAATCTCGGAAACCGTGGGCGGCAACCCCAGGGTCACAGTGCCGGAGAGGGGGGCGCTCTGACCCGAGATGTCGCCCGCCAGATCCTCCACGTCCTCGAGGATCGCCTTGGCCCGGCGGGCCAGCCGGATGCCCTCTTCGGTGGGCATCACACCGCGCCCGTGACGGCGCAGGAGCGACACGCTGAGTTCCTCTTCAAGCGCCTTGACCTGCCGGCTCAGAGCCGGCTGGGCGATGTTCAGACGCTCAGCCGCGGCGGTGATGCTGCTGAGCTCGACGACCTGGATGAAGTTGCGGAGCTGGCGGAAATCCATTCATGCCTCACCTGTATCCCTGTTATGTCAATAATGCATTTGAATCATACATGCCAGTCGGACACAGTTCCTCTCAGGGAGAGAACTGTCCGGCCGATCGCTGAGGAATCGCGATCGTTGCCCGCGCAAGGCCGATGGAGGATGGGCCGCCGGAAAGTCGCTCGCCATTCAGGGAGGATCACATGAAGACCAGATACAAACTCGGGGCTGCCGCAGGCGGCCTGATGGCGCTGTGCGCCGCGGCCACTTCGGCGCAGGAGCTGCCGGGCACCATGGTATGGACGTCCTACGACGTGGGTTCGGCGGGCTATGCCGAGGCCTCGGCCATTGCCGACGCCTTCGGCAAGGAGTTCGGCACCCGTGTCCGCATTCAGCCTTCTGGCAGCGGCATCGGCCGGTTGCAGCCGCTGCTTCAGGGCCGCGCCGATTATGCCTTCCTCGCCACCGAGGCGTTTTTCATGGCGGAAGGGGCGTTCGACTTCGCGACCCCCGAATGGGGCCCGCGCGAGCTGCGTGCCGTGGCAGGCCGTCCGGCGGGCATCACCCTGATCGCCGCCGGGGATGCCGGCATCGAGACCGTGGCCGACGCCCGCGGCAAGCGCATCGCCTTCGTCGCCGGCAACCCGTCGGTGAACGTGAAATGCGAGGCGATCCTCGCGTTCGGCGGGCTGACCCTCGACGATGTCGAAGTGGTGACCTTCCCGACCTATGCCTCGGCGATGTCGTCGATGACCCGCAACGAATCCGACGCCACCTGCACCACGCCGACCACCAGCCAGCTCTACGAACTGGCGGAAAGCCCGCGCGGCATCCACTACGCGCCGCTCGAGGCCGACAATGCGGAGGGCTGGGAGGGCCTGCTCAAGGTGCTGCCGATCATGGGGCCGTCCGACGAGGACGTGGCCGCCGGGCTCGAAGAGGGCGAGATCGCCAAGATGGCCGCCTACCGCTACCCGGTGATCACCACCACGGCCGAGAAATCCGCCGACGATGTGTATGCGTTCATCAAGGCGCTGGACGAGACCTACGATCTCTACAAGGACGGCACCGCCACCATGGCGCGCTGGTCGCTGGACAAGTCGGGCCGGCCCGCGATCGACGTGCCGTTCCACGAAGGCGCCGTGCGCTACCTGAAGGAGAAGGGCATCTGGACCGCCGAGGACGATGCCTGGAACGAGAGGCGCACCGAGCGCATGGACGCGCTCCTCGAGGCCTGGGACAGCTTCAAGTCCGAGAACGAGGGCCTGTCGGGAGAGGAGTTCGCCGAGGCCTGGATGGCGCGCCGTGCCGAGGTCGTCGCCGGCCTGAACTGAGCCACCGACCGCTGATCGTGCCCCCGGCGGTCCATCCGCCGGGGGACCCTTCTTGCCAGATCAGGACGAGATCATGGATTCCGACCAAACCACCTCGGCCGCGGTGCCGGAGGGCGGGCCTGCCCCGGCAGGGCCCGACTCCGCCCTCCAGACGGCCCTTCGCGTGATCGTGATGGTGCTGGGCACCCTCGGCGTCATCATGGCGATCAACCAGCAGTTTCTTCTTGGCCTCTTCGGGTTCCAGCCGCTCGGAAACGCGTATCTCTACTACCTGATCGGCATCTTCCTTGCGCTGGCCTTCCTGACGCTGCCCGCAACGACGATGAACCCGCAGCGGTTCTGGTGGCTCAACATCGTGCTCGCCATCGCCGCGATGGGCAGCGCCGGATGGCTGGGTTTTCACGGGCTCGACATCATCCAGAAGGGCTGGGAATACGACGCGCCGCTGGGCGCCGACATCGCCGCCTCGGTGCTGATCGTGCTGGTGCTCGAAGGCGTGCGCCGGGCGGGCGGGCCGATCCTGCTGTTCACGGCGCTGCTGTTCGGGACGTATCCGCTCTATGCGGACGCGATGCCGGGCTTTCTCTGGGGCACCGAGTATTCGCTGATCGGCACCGTCCGGGCGCATGTGCTGGGCGTTGAATCGATCATCGGCATCCCGATGCAGGTGGTGGCCGAGCTGGTCATCGGCTTCGTGATCTTCGGCTCGGTTCTGGTCGCCACCAAGGGCAGCGACTTCTTCATGGAGCTGGCCTCGGCGCTGCTCGGCCACAGCCGGGGCGGGCCTGCCAAGGTAGCGGTGATGGGCTCGGGCATCCTAGGTTCGCTCTCGGGGAGCGTGATCTCGAACATCCTGACCTCGGGGCCGTTCTCGATCCCGACCATGCGCCGGGTGGGCTATCCGGCGCATTACGCCGCCGCCGTCGAGGCCTGCGCCTCCACCGGTGCCACGCTGATGCCGCCGGTGATGGGCACCGTGGCCTTCGTCATGGCCTCGTTTCTCGGCGTGCAGTACTCGTCCATCGTCATCGCGGCGGTGATCCCGGCGATCCTGTTCTACGTTGCGCTGCTGTTCCAGGTCGACATGTACGCCGCGCGGCGCGGGCTCAACGGCCTGCCGCGCAGCGAGACGCCGCCGATCTGGCCGGTGCTCAAGCAAGGCTGGCCCTACCTGCTGAGCCTCGCGGTGCTGATCTTCGTCCTGATGGGGCTGCGCATGGAGGCGCGCTCGCCCTATTACGCCTCGGTCGTGATGCTGGTTGCTACCGCGTTCCGCAAGGATACCCGCCTGACACTGGCCCGCGCCAAGGCGCTGCTGCTCGACATCTCGTGCAATATCGCGAACCTCGTCGCGGTGCTGGCAGGCATCGGGCTGGTGGTGGGCGGCCTGTCCTATACCGGCGTCGCCGGAGCCTTCTCGCGCGAACTGCTGCTCTATGCCGGTGGCAACACCGCGCTGATGCTGATCGCAGGCGCGGTGACGAGCTTCGTGCTCGGCATGGGGATGACGGTGACGGCCTGCTACATCTTCCTGTCGATCCTGCTGGCGCCGGCGCTGGTGCAGGCCGGGCTCAATCCGATCGCCAGCCACCTGTTCATCCTCTACTGGGGCATGCTCTCCTACATCACGCCGCCGGTGGCGCTGGCGGCGATCACCGCCGCCAACGTGGCGGGTTCAAAGCCGATGAAGACGGGCTTCCACGCCATGCGCCTCGGGATGCCGCTCTTCGTGCTGCCCTTCATCTTCGTCTACGATCCGGCGCTGATCATGGAAGGCAGCTGGCTGCAGATCATCGAGCGCGTTGGCCTCACGGTGCTGGCGATCTGGGCGATCACATCGGCCTTCGAGAGCTGGATCTACAAGGTCGGCCGCATCGGCATCCTAAGCCGCATCGCCTTTGCCTCCGGGGGCATCCTCGTGTTGTTCCCCGAGCTGACCACGAGCCTGGTCGGGGCGGCGGTGTTGGTGGGCGTGATCGTGGTAAACCTCGGCCTTGGCCGACGCCGCGCCGCCGTGAAGGCCTGAGGGAGGACCGCATGGACAAGAGTGCCGAAGATCTGGCGCAGGCGGTGGCGCCGGTCAGGGACGGTGCGTCGGTAATGATCGGGGGCTTCGGCTCCTCGGGCATCCCGTTCGGGTTGATCGACGCCCTGCTCGAGCAGGGTGCCACCGGGCTCACGGTGATTTCCAACAATGCCGGCGCCGGCGAAACCGGCATCGCCAAGCTGCTCAAGGCGGGGTGCGTCGCCCGGGTGATCTGCTCCTATCCACGCACGCCGGGCTCGATTTGGTTCGAGCGGCGCTTCGAGGCCGGAGAGGTCGCGCTCGAGGTGGTGCCGCAGGGCACGCTGGCCGAGCGCATCCGCGCCGCAGGGGCCGGGCTGGGCGGGTTCCTGACGCCCACCGGCTACGGCACGCGGCTGGCCGAGGGCAAGGAGACCAGGGTGATCGACGGGCGCGGCTACGTGCTGGAAGCCCCGCTGCCGGCGGATTTCGCGCTGATCCGCGCCGATCGCGGCGACAGGTGGGGCAATCTCGGCTTCCACGCCACCGCCCGTAATTTCAATCCGGTCATGGCAATGGCCGCGACCCACGCGATCGTCGAGGTTCGCGAACTCTCGGACCTCCCGCTCGATCCGGAGACCGTGGTCACGCCGGGGATCTTCGTGCAGAGCGTGGTTCAATACGGGATGAGACCATGACCGCAGTGACACTGACCGCTCTCGACGACGCGCAACTGGCGGCCCGCGTGGCGCAGGACATCCCCGACGGCTCCTATGTGAACCTCGGGATCGGCAAGCCCACCCATGTCTCGGGCTACGTGCCCGAGGGGCGCGAGGTGATCTACCACTCCGAGAACGGCATCCTCGGCGTCGGGCCGTCGCCCGCGCCGGGCTGCGAGGACCCCGAACTGATCGACGCCAGCAAGCGCTATGTCACCGCGGCGCCCGGCGCGGCCTATTTCGAGCATTGCGACAGCTTCGCGATGATGCGGGGCGGCCATATCGACATCGCGGTGCTGGGGGCCTACCAGGTGGCCGAGAACGGCGATCTGGCCAACTGGGCCACGCTGGACGAAACCTATCCCCCGGCGGTGGGCGGCGCGATGGATCTCGTGGTGGGCGTGCCGAAGATCTTCGTGATGATGCGCCACGTGAACCGCGACGGCAGCCCCAAGCTTTTGAAGCAGTGCACCTATCCGCTCACCGGCCTCGGCGTGGTGAGCCGGGTCTATACCGACCTCGCGGTGCTCGATGTCACCCCGGAGGGCTTCCGGCTCGTCGAGCTGACCCCCGGCAACAGCCTCGACGCGGTGCAGGCCGTGACCGAGGCGCGCATTCTGACGTGACGGCCCGGGGCGCGCCTGCCGGTCCGCGTGCGCGCAAGGCGCCAGAGCCGCTCCTGAGCGCGCGGGTCGAGGCTGCGCCCGCGAGCGGCCCGTTCCTGCCGCTCTTCGTCTCGGCCGACCGGCCAGATCTCTTTGCCGGCGCGTGCAAAGCGGGCGCCGATGCGGTGGTGATCGATTTCGAGGATTCCGTGCCGCCGGAGAGCAAGGCGCTGGTGCGACGCATCCCGCAAAGCGCGCTTCCGGCCGAGCCTCCGGTGCCGATCTACCTGCGCCTCAACGCGCCTGGCACGCCGTGGTATCGCGACGACGTGGCCTTCGCCCGCGGGGCCGGTTTCGAGGGCGTTGTGCTGCCCAAGGTCGAGAGCGTGGCGCAGCTCGCCGCGCTGCGCGAGGCGCTGGGAGAGGGGCAGAGGATCATCGCCCTGATCGAGACGGTCCTGGGCCTCGCCCGGGTCGAGGAGATCGCCTGCGCCGCCGACCGGATCGCGTTCGGCTCGCTCGACCTCTGCGAGGACCTGGGCTGCGCGCACACCCGCACGGCGCTGCTGCCGCTGCGCAGCCGCATGGTGCAGGCCGCCCGGCTGGCCGGGCGCCCGGCGCCGCTGGACGGGGTCACGGTCTCGGTGGTCGAGGCGGCGCTGATCCGCGACGAGGCGATGCACGCCAGCGAGTTGGGTTTTGGCGGAAAATGCCTGATCCACCCGCGCCAGATCGCCCCGGCGCGCGAAGGCTTCCGGGCCGAGCAGCCGGATCTCGACTGGGCGCGCAACGTGGTCGCGGCCGAGACGGGCAGGCTCAGCGCTGCCGACGAGGCGGCGCTCGGGCAGTCGCCGGTGGTCGCCCGCGCAAGGCGGGTGCATCATCGCGGCAAGGCTGGACTGTAGCCGACGCGGGCGGCCTCCGATTGGGCCGCGCGTCACTGGAACGGAGAAGACGATGACACAGCATTCCCCCATCGACGCGCTCGGCACCGGGCTTACTCTGCCGCTGATCGGCGCGCCGATGTTTCTCGCCTCGGGGGTCGATCTGGTGGTGGCGCAATGCTGCGCCGGGGTGATCGGCACCTTCCCGGCGCTCAACGCCCGCCCCGCCGCACAGCTCGATGACTGGCTGACCGAGATCGAGACCCGTTTAGACGCCTACCGCCGCGACACCGGAACGCCCACCGCCCCCTATGGCGTCAACCTGATCGTCAACGACTACAACACCCGGCTCGAGGAGGACCTCGCCACGCTCGTGCGCCACGAGGTGCCGCTTGTCATCACCTCGCTCTCGGCGCCCGACAAGGTGGTCGAGGCGGTGCACGGCTATGGCGGGCTGGTGTTTCACGACGTGGTCAAGGCGCGCCACGCCCGCCGCGCGGCGCGGGCCGGGGTCGACGGGCTGATCCTTGTCTGCGCCGGGGCCGGGGGGCACGCCGGCACCCTCAGCCCCTTCGCGCTGGTCGAGGAGGTGCGCGCCTTCTGGGAGGGGCCGCTGGCGCTCTCCGGGGCGATCGCCAATGGCCGCTCGATCCTTGCCGCGCAGGCGCTGGGGTGCCAATTCGCTTATGCCGGCACCGTCTTCATCGCCACCGAGGAGGCCATCGCGCCCGAGGCCCACAAGCAGATGATCCTCGAGGCTGGCTCGGACGAGATCCTCTACACGCCGATGTTCTCGGGCACCCACGCCAACTACCTCGCGCCCAGCATCGCGGCGGCGGGGGTCGACCTCGAGGAGGCGCGGCTTGCCCGGCCCCGCCGCATGGGCGACAGGAGCGACCCCGACCGCCCCAAGGCGTGGTCGCAGGTCTGGAGCGCCGGCCAGGCGGTGGGCCAGTCGCAAAGGCTCGAACCGGCGGGCGAGGTGATCGCCCGGTTGGAGCGCGAATACCGCGCCGCCCGCGCCGCGCTGTGCGGCTGAGAGGGACCACGAATTCGGCAGCTCTGAGGCTTGGCTGTTTCGCGCCCGAAAGTCCTGCCGCCGTCCTGCGGTGACGGATTTCGTCCGGGTCTCGCGCGTCGACCGGCCACGGTCGGCCTCGCCGGCCTCGACGACCCTGTCGCCCGCATCCCCCGCGCAGGGCCGGGCTAGGGTCTTCGGCGCTGCCCCCTGTCGCACCAGAGGTGCGCCTCTACGAAAAGAAGGAGGGGGCTCTGCCCCCTCTTGGCCTGCGGCCAATTCACCCCCGAGGTATTTTTGAACCAAAGAAGACGAGGGCTCCGCGCCCCTGGCTTCTCTTCGTCAAAAATACTCCCGCCGGAGGCCGGCCGGCCGGTTCGTCCGGGCGGCGGGTCTGTTCATGGGCGTGGTCGGCGTGGCCTCGACAGGGCCAGTGTAGACGGCGCGCGCGAGGGCGGGCATTGTCGCGCAGGCAGAGTGCGCAGGGGAGGGCCGGGCCATGAACGAAAACACCGATGTCGCAAGTCTTGTCGAGCGGCTGTCCGCTCTGGCCGGCGCGGAGGCGCGTGTCTTCGTGGCCATCGCCGGGGCGCCGGCCTCGGGCAAGAGCACGCTGGCGGAGACCCTGCGCGACAGGATTGGCCACGCCCATCCCGGCCGTGTCGAGATCCTGCCGATGGACGGGTTCCATTACGACGACGCGGTGCTGCGGGCGCGGGGCACGCTGGCCCGCAAGGGCGCGCCCCACACCTTCGACGTGGACGGTCTGGCGGCGATGCTCGACCGGCTGGCCGCGCGGGACCGGCCGGTGGCGGTGCCGGTCTTCGACCGGACGCTCGAGATCTCGCGCGCCGCGGCCCGGATCATCGACCCCGGGGTGCGGCTGATCCTCGTCGAGGGCAACTACCTGCTGCTTGACGATCCCGACTGGGCGCGGCTGCGACCGCGTTTCGACCTGACGGTCTTTGTCGATGTCCCGCCAGAGGTGCTCGAAACGCGCCTTGCAGCGCGCTGGAGCGCGCTCGATCCTGAGCAGGCACAGGTCAAGATTGCCAAAAACGACCTGCCCAACGCGCGGCTGGTGGCCGGACAGAGCGTGGCGGCCGACCTTGTCCTGGAGGGCTGAAACGCGGGGCCGGGGGATCGGACCGACGCGGCAGGCGACCAGCGCGGGGCACACCGTCCCTAGCAGGCGGACATCGCGGTTGCCGCGTCGCGGGGACGAGAGCGGTCGCGCCGGGACTTGTCCACAGGGCGACTCCCGGACGATGAATTTCTGCGCAAACCTGTCATTTTTCGGGCAAGTCACGACGGCCCTGCGCGGGCCCGACTGCCCGTCGCGAGCAAGATCTGTCAATCTTCAGCCCGCTGGGGCCATAGAACGCGCCAGTCAGGACTTTAGGGGAGCACGCCTTGTTCAATCGTTACATCTCGTCCGCCTTCGCCGCCTCCATGGCCGTGATCGGCGCAACCGGTGCCGTGAGCGCCGAAACCGACATGCCGTTCGCGCTGGACTGGAAATTCGAGGGGCCGGCGGCGCCCTATTTCCTTGCCGTCGACAGCGGCCTGTTCACCGATGCCGGCCTGAGCGTCGAGATCTCCGAGGGCAAAGGCTCGCTCGACGCCATTCCGAAGGTCGCCACCGGCGCCTACCCGGTGGGCTTTGCCGACATCAACAGCCTGATGCGCTTCATCGACCAGAACCCCGGTGCGCCGGTCACTGCAGTGATGATGGTCTACGACAAGCCGCCTTTCGCGGTCGTCGGGCGCAAGTCGCTCGGCATCGAGACGCCCAAGGATCTCGAGGGCAAGGTGCTGGGCGCGCCGCCCCCCGACGGCGCATGGGCGCAATTCCCGATCTTTGCCGCCGAGAACGACCTCGACATGGACGCGATCACCGTCGAGCCGGTCGGCTTCCCGACGCGCGAGCCGATGCTGGCGCAGGAAGAGGTCGACGCGGTGACCGGCTTCTCGTTCTCCTCCACGCTCAACCTCAAGCGTCTCGGCGTGGCCGAGGATGACCTGAGCGTCATCCTGATGGCCGACAACGGCGTCGAGCTTTACGGCAACGCGGTGATCGTGAACACCGATTTCGCGACCGAGAACCCCGAGGCCGTGACGGCCTTCCTCGGCGCCATCGCCGGTGGCTGGAAGGCGGCCATCGCAGATCCCGATGCCGCGATCGAGGCCCTGCTCGTGCGCAACCCCGCCGCAGATGCCGAGCTCGAGACCGAGCGGCTACAGATGGCGATCGACGACAACGTGCTGACCGACTACGTCGCCGAGAACGGCATGGGCGGCGTCGATGCCGACCGCATGGCGGCGGCCATCGAGCAGACCAAGTCGGTCTACGCGTTCACCTCCGAACCCGACGCGGCGCTGTATTTCGACGACAGCTATCTGCCCGCCGCCGATGCGCGTATGCTGAAATGAGGATATCGGGCGCCGGTGGAAGTGTCGCCGGCGCCCGGAAGACCATGACCAATCTCATCGATATCAGGGGCGTGACCCACGCCTACCAGACACCGAACGGCCCGCTGCCGGTGCTGGACAGTCTCAACCTCTCGGTCCCCGAGGGCGAGTTCGCCGCCGTGGTCGGCCCCTCGGGCTGTGGCAAGTCGACACTGACCCGCCTCGTGGCCGGGCTGATGAAGCCCGATCAGGGCGAGGTCTGGCTGCATGGCAAGCTGGTCAAGTCGCCGCGCAAGACCGTTGGCATGGCGTTCCAGAACCCCGTTATGCTGGAATGGCGCACCATCCTGCAGAACGTCATGCTGCCGCTCGAGATCGTGGCGGCGGGGATGCCCAAGGCGCAGCGCGTCGCGCGCGCCATGGAGCTGCTCGAGCTGGTGGGGCTGACTGGCTTCGAGAACAAGCGCCCGTCGGAGCTGTCGGGCGGGATGCGCCAGCGCGCCTCGCTGTGCCGGGCCATCGTGCACAAACCCGACGTGCTGATCATGGACGAACCCTTCGGCGCGCTCGATGCCTTCACCCGCGAGGACCTCTGGCAGACCATGCACGAGCTGCGCGCCAAGGAGCCCTTCACCGCCGTCCTGATCACCCACGACCTGCGCGAGAGCGTCTATCTTGGCGATCAGGTGATCGTACTCTCGGGCCGCCCGGCGACGACGCAATACGTGCTCGATGTGCACTACCCGGGCGAGGGGCTGCGCAAGCTCGAGGGGCTCTACACACCCGAATGTGCGCAGATGCTGGCCACGCTGCGCGAACAGATCCAGATCGCCCAGTGGCGACAGCCAGAACCGGCGGAGCAGTGATGCGAAATTTCCAGAAAGTCGCCGTTCCGGTCGGCGCCATCGTCATCTTCCTGCTGCTGTGGGAGTTCCTCGTCTGGGTCAATGGCTGGCCGAATTACGTCATGGCCTCGCCCTCGGACCTGCCCGACGCCTATATCCGGTTCTGGTCGCTGTTCGTCGACGGCAGCTGGCAGACCCTCTGGCGCACCGTGGCAGGGCTGGCGCTGGCGGTGATCTTCGGCACGTTGCTGGGGATGGTCATGGGCTTCTCGCGCATCTCGCGCGATGCGCTCTACCCGCTGCTGGTGGGGTTCAACGCCATCCCCAAGGCGACGCTGGTGCCGGTGCTGGCGCTGCTCTTCATCGGGCAGCACAACTTCAACACCGTGCTGATGGCGTTCCTGATCTCGTTCTTCCCGATCGCAGTGTCGGTGGGCATCGGCCTGTCGACGCTGGAGCCGGAATACCGCGACATCCTGCGTTCGCTCGGAGCGAGCCGGCTGACCATCTTCCGCAAGATCGCCCTGCCCAAAACGCTGCCGGAGTTCTTCGGCGCGCTGAAGGTCTCGGTGACGCTGGCCTTCATCGGCACCAACCTCGTCGAGATCATCTCGCCGCACGGGCGGGGGCTGGGGGCGCTGTTCCTGTCGGGGCAGACCAACTCGAACTACCCGCTGATGTTCGCGGTGCTGATCGCGCTCGCGGTGTTGGGGATCATCCTCTACTACGCGGTGGTCATGCTGGAGAAGATCTTTGCCGGCTGGGCGGAGCGCCCGCAGCACTGAGCCGAGCGTGGCCTTTGGCCCGTGATTTGAAGCGCCCCTGCAGGAAACTGCGGGGGCGTATTCGCGTTTCTGCGTGTCCGGTCGGTCGCGCGATGGGACGCCTTCGTCGTGGCGCTGGACTGGGCTGCATGAGGGGGGACCTCTTAGTCGGGTCTGCCCTCCGAACGCAAAGGACCCGCGCCAGTGGCGCGGGTCCCGTCGCAGCAGCAGACCATGAGCCTCAGACCATGCGCGGCCGGGCGTAGAGGTCGAGCGGGGTGCGCGGGAAGCGGAACATGCCGTCCGCCTTGCCGGAATGGATCTGGAACCCGTGGCGACCGTAGAACGCCACCAGATCGTCGCGGCTCAGCCCTTCCTCGCCAAAGGGCTCGTGATCCAGCGCGATGCCGAAATCGGTTTCGTCGGCGGCCTCGACCAGACGGCGCAGGATGCGGTGGGCGATGCCCTTGCCGCGATAGGCCGGTGCCACCCAGATGCCGTTCAGGATGAAGCGCTT
This sequence comes from Salipiger bermudensis, assembly GCF_020171625.1. Lineage (GTDB taxonomy): Bacteria > Pseudomonadota > Alphaproteobacteria > Rhodobacterales > Rhodobacteraceae > Salipiger > Salipiger bermudensis_B. The sequence continues at coordinate 220,553 of NZ_JAIUZY010000004.1, read as the reverse complement.
CTTCTGCAGCGCGTGCTCGATATAGGCGACGTTGTCCACGGCGGTGCGATAATATGTGCGCTCCTCGGTCTCGCCGCGGGTCGCACTGAGTCCCGGCACGCGCAGGATCTGCGCGAGGATCTTGGCGTATTTCATCTCGGCCCGCTGGCGCGAGCGCTGAATGCCGGCCTCGATCTCCCGCGTCAGGTCGGGGTGGCGGGTTTCGCAATACTCGCGCATCCCGTGTTGCAGGGCGACGGCGATGAAGGCGCGCAACTCGCCCTCCAGCTCTTCGATCTCGCTCAGAAGGTCGGTTTCGCGCACAGCCTGCGCGTAGATGGGCCGCAAACCCTCTCTATTCGTGTATGGCATGACATCCTCCCGGACAGGATATTAGTGCACAGAGGTCGCAGGCGCATCATTTTTTCGCCGCCGCGGTGTAAAATCGGACACGTATAGATTGATTCCTACAATAACGCCTCACTATAGCGTTAGTTCCGCCGGCTCAAGAGGCTGGCGGGCCCTGACGTGACCGGGACGGGACCGCGCAATGGAATCGATTGTTCAGTCGATCAACCGGCGCTGCAGCGCCTCGTCCGGCAGGGAACACATGTCGCTGCGACCGAAGCGATAGCGGTTGAGGGCGATGCGCCGGTAGAGCCAGTCGCGCAGAGGCCCCGGCAGCACACGGAGCGCGCTTGCGGCGCGTCCGAAGCCGCCAAGCCGTTCGCCGATGCGGATGATCGCGTCCATTCCGGACCACGCCTGGCCCCGGTCAAGAAACAGCCACGTCTGCGGATCGTCGGGGTCCTGACCGAAGTGCCGCACCAGGGCGGTGCCGAGCGGAGACTGCACCGGGCAAATGCGGAAGGCCTCGGCCCGGTCGAGCCGGGCGATCACGCGCGCACCCCGTGAGCACAGGGCGCAGTTGCCATCCATCACCGCGACCGGCCGGTCGTCGTCGAACGCCGGAACGGTCGGGTCGTCTCTCCAGGAATAGGCGGGGCGGTCGGGAAGCTGGGCCATCAAATCTCCTCCTGCCGGGGCAGGGTGAACCAGATGGCGCCGGAGGGAAAGGGCCGCGGCTCAGGCCGCCGGTTGCTCCGGCCAGCGGGCCTCGACCAGCATGGGCAGGACGCGACCGAGGAAATCGCCCTGCGGATCGTCGCGCGAGACTGTGAAGCACCAGTTGCCCTCTACGGCGGTCAGCGCCATGCCCTGCAGGGTGGCGTAATCGAGCAGCAGTTGCGGATGCGTCTCCGCCCCGGTTTCACGGTCGGGGACAGGCTCGCCGTGATAGCGCGCCGCGCTCGCGAAGAACTGCCCGAACGCCTCTGCGGAGGCGCGGTTGAAATCGGGATCGGTCCGGTCGACGATGGCGCGTCGATAGATGATCTGAAGGCGGCCCGGGTACTCCATCGAGTAGCGCACATAGACCGACGCCAGCTCACGAAGCTGTTCCGCGAGGGACAGATCCGTCGAGACCGCGCGCATCCGTTCTGCCAGTTCATCGAGGCTCAGAACCGCCACGGCGGTCAGCAGGCCGTTCACCGATTTGAAGTGATGCGCCGGCGCACCCGGCGAGACACCCGCGCGCGCGGCGGCCTTGCGCAGTGAGAACCCCTCGATGCCGCGTTCGTGCAGAAGCTCGTCGGCGGCGGTGATCAGCGCTTCGCGCAACTGTCCGTGGTGGTATGTCTCGCGGTTCATGGGCATTTTCTGACCCTCCTGGCTGCACCCTTATCCATGCAGCGGATAAGTCCGAAAACGACCCGGTCACGCGGTCGTTTCGCAAATCGATACGTCTCAAATTGCGCCAACTGGGCGTCGGCCCCGGACGATTGGCTTTTTGCAATTTAACTGGAAAGCAAACGCAAACGGGGGGCGTGGGTTCCCTGTCACGACGCTATCGCTCTGCGAGTTCAGCGCGCGGAGGGACCAAGGGGCTGTCCGTCTCATGGCCCGGCCTGACGCGTCAGATCGGGTGCACCTCGAGCGTCACCCCCGGGTCGGGGCGCACGGTGATGTGCATGATGGGCTCCGGCACCGCCCCGGCGGGGGCAAAGCGGAACTGTGCCAGCAAGGTGGCCAGGATGATCTGCGCCTGCATCATCGCGAAGTTGGCGCCGACGCAGACCCTAGGGCCGGCGCCGAAGGGCAGGTAGGCATAGCGGTCACGCCCCTCGCGGGCGGCGGGCGAGAAATGATCTGGGTCGAAGACGTGCGGACGCTCCCAGAGATCCTCGTGCCGGTGCAGGGCGTAAGTGTTGACGAAGACCGTCTCGCCGGGGTGGATGTCGCGGTCGTAGATCTCGTCATCGTCGAGCACGTTGCGGGCCAGCATCCCAACAGGCGGGTAGAGCCGCATCGACTCGTCGAGCACCTGCTCGATATAGGGCATGGCCGCGAGGTCATCGGCCTCGGCGGCGCGCCCGCCCAGCACGCCGCGCGCCTCGTCGCGGGCGCGCGCCTGCGCGGCGGGGTCGTTGGCCAGCAAATAGAGCGCCCAGGACAGCGCCAGGGCCGTGGTCTCGTGGCCCGCGACGATGAAGAACTGCATGTTGTGCAGCAGATCCTGCGGCGACATGGTGCGCCCGGTCTCGGGGTCCTTGGCGCGCAGCATGTGGTCGAGCAGGTCGTCGAGCGGACCCGCGCCCTGCTTTCTTCGCTCCTTGATGGCCGCCGAGACCATGCGATGCATGGTCTTGACCGCGCCGCGCCCGAGGATCTCGCCGGGGCGGGGCACCCAGATCGGCACCTCGAGGAAGTCGAGCAGCGAGGTGCGACCGACGGTCACGAAATACCTGGTGATCGCTTCGCCATAAAGATCGGCGTCGAAATGATCGCGCCCCGAAAGGGCGACGTCGCAGATCACGTCGAAGGTGGCCGAGAGCATCTCCTTGACCATCTCGGCCTGCCCGCCGCTGGCGCGCAGGCGGGCGGCGGCGCGGGCGGCGGTCTCGGTCATCACCGGGGCCAGCGCATCGACATTGCGGGCGGCAAAGACCGGCGCGATGGCGCGGCGCTGCCAGCGCCACTGCGCGCCCTCGGAGGTGAAGAGCGAATTGCCAACCGCGGGGCGCAGCATCCGCAGCATGACCTCGGATTTCGGGTAGTTGCCGACGTTGTCGAGGTAGATCCGCTTCATCCCCTCGGGGCCCTGCACCATGTGCCAGCGCGACGGGCCGGTGGTGCCGGTGACGATGGGCTGGGTGTAGGCTATGCCGGGAATGATGCTCAGCACGTTGCGCCGCGCTTCGCGCACGCTGGCCAACATGCCAAGCGGCTTGGCAGGCGGGGTGACGGTGGGCGGAACGAAGGCGGACATGATATCCTGACAGTGTGCTGAGTGTATTTGCACCGGCGGTGAGTGCCGTCGGTTGAGTTCTACATATGGCGGCGGCGGGCCGGGGCCAGCATTCTCAGCAAACCGTGAGGATCGCAGGCGCCCTCCGGGCGGGATTGCGCCGACCGCCGTGAGGAGCGCGCCGAGGTGCGCATTCTGCAGCGATCATCGGCGTCGTGGAGGCAAGGCCGACGCGGTGGCTCGTGTTCAATGTGGGGCATGTCTTGGCAATCGGGAGCGCCCGGCGCAGGCGGTCGCCACGCGCCCGGATATGCGAAAAGCGGCCTTCCGCCGCGCTCGGCAAGAAACCCGCCAGCCGGCGTGCGCGCCCTTGGCGCTGGCGGGGCCGCGCGGTATGACGATCCTCCCGAGTGACAGGAGGCCCCCTTGGACCAGACCGCCGAGCGCATCGCCCGCACCATCGCCACCGAGATCGCCGCCAGCCCCAAGCAGGTCAGCGCAGCGGTCGAGCTGCTCGACGGGGGCGCCACGGTGCCCTTCGTGGCGCGCTATCGCAAGGAGGCCACCGGCGGGCTCGACGACACCCAGCTGCGCACGCTGGGCGACCGGCTGGTCTATCTGCGCGAGATGGAGGCCCGCCGGTCCTCGATCCTCGAGTCGATCAAGGGGCAGGGCAAGCTGACCGACGCGCTGGCCCGCTCGATCGCGCAGGCCGAGACCAAGGCCACGCTCGAGGACATCTATCTTCCCTACAAGCCCAAGCGCCGCACCAAGGCGATGATCGCCCGCGAGAACGGGCTCGAGCCGCTGCTGCGCACCATCCTCGAGGACCGCTCCGCCGATCCGCAGGCGTTGGCGGAAGGTTATGTCGGCGAAGCTGTCGAGAGCGCCAAGAAGGCGCTTGAGGGCGCGCGCGACATCCTCGCCGAGGAGCTGAGCGAGAATGCCGACCTGCTGGGCCGGCTGCGCAGCTTCATGAAGGACGAGGCCGTGATCTCGGCCACGGTGCAGCCGGGCAAGGAGCAGGCCGGGGCCAAGTTCTCGGACTATTACGACCATTCCGAGAAATGGGCCGACATCCCCGCGCACCGGGCGCTGGCGATCCTGCGCGCCTCGAAGGAAGAAATCCTGACGGTCAATATCGCGCCCGAGCCCGAGACCGGGCCGACCCGCGCCGTGGGCATCATCGCGCGCGCCATCGGCATTCCCGGCGATGCGCCCGGAGACACGTGGCTGCGCGAGGCGGCGGGCTGGACGTGGCGGGTGAAGCTCAGCCTGACCATGTATGTCGACCTGATGACCGACCTGCGCCGACGCGCCCATGACGAGGCCATCCGGGTGTTCTCGCGCAATCTCAAGGATCTGCTGCTGGCCGCGCCTGCCGGGGCCAAGGCGACGCTGGGGCTCGATCCCGGCATCCGCACCGGGGTCAAGGCGGCGGTGGTCGATGCCACCGGCAAGCTGCTCGAGACCGCGACGCTCTACCCCTTCCAGCCCAAGAACGACCTTCGCGGCGCGCAGGCCGAGATTGCCCGTCTGGTAAAGCGCCACGGGGTCGCGCTCATCGCCATCGGCAACGGCACCGCCAGCCGCGAGACCGAGCGGCTGGTCGGCGACACGCTCAAGCTGCTCGAGGGGTCGAAGCCCACCAAGGTGGTGGTCTCCGAAGCCGGCGCCTCGGTCTACTCGGCCTCCGAGCTGGCGGCGAAGGAGTTCCCCGATCTCGACGTCAGCCTGCGCGGCGCGGTGTCGATCGCGCGCCGCCTGCAGGACCCGCTGGCGGAACTGGTGAAGATCACCCCGGAGAGCATCGGCGTCGGCCAGTACCAGCACGATGTCGACCAGCGCCAGCTCGCGAAGGCGCTCGAGGCGGTGGTCGAGGACGCGGTGAACGCCGTCGGCGTCGATCTCAACACCGCCTCGGCGCCGCTTCTGGCGCATGTGGCGGGGCTCGGCCCGTCGCTGGCGCAGAACATCGTGGCGCATCGCGACACGCATGGCGCCTTCGCCTCGCGCAAGGCGCTGAAGAAGGTGACCGGCGTCGGGCCCAAGGCCTTCGAGCAAAGCGCCGGCTTCCTGCGCATCCGCGAGGGCGACGAGCCGCTCGATGCCTCCTCCGTCCACCCCGAGGCCTATGACGTGGCGCGGCGCATCGTGAAGGCCTGCGGTCGCGACATCCGCCAGATCATGGGCCACCCCGAGGCGCTGCGCGGGGTGCGGGCCGAGCAGTTCGTCGATGCGAGCTTCGGCCTGCCGACGGTGCAGGACATCCTGTCGGAGCTCGAGAAGCCGGGGCGCGATCCGCGTCCGAGCTTCAAGACCGCGAGCTTCACCGATGGCGTCGAGCAGATCACCGACCTCAAGCCCGGCATGTCTCTCGAGGGCACGGTGACCAACGTGGCGGCCTTCGGGGCCTTCGTCGATATCGGCGTGCATCAGGATGGTCTGGTGCATGTGAGCCAGCTCGCTGATCGTTTCGTGAAGGACCCGCACGAGGTGGTGAAGGCCGGCGACGTGGTGCGCGTGCGGGTGACCGAGGTCGACGTGCCGCGCAAACGCATTGGCCTGTCGATGCGCAAGGACGGCGGCGGCAAGCCCGAGCGCGGCGGCAAGCCGGGCGGGCAGGGCGCGCCCAAGGGGCGGCGTGGCGGAGGCGCGAGCAGCGCGCCGCGGGGCAAGCCCGCGGGCGGCGGTCAGGGTGCGCTGGGCGCGGCGCTGGCGGATGCGATGAAGAAGCGGTGAGGTGCACGCGGTCGCCGCGCTAGCGTACCGCATTATTGCCTATGAGACTGGTGCCCGCTGCGCAGCGTCGGGCCGCGGGTTGGCGATCAGATCGCGGACTCCCTCGACTTATCCCAACCAGATCCGAGGGACCGTTTAGCTCGGCGCTGGTATCACCAAGTCGCCGGTCCGGGGCAGGTCATGCCAGAGGCATGCTTACAGCAGGGCGATGGCGCGCCTCTCGGCGTTTGCTTGCAAACGCCTGCCGGCAACACATCGCGAAACGCGATGTGTGATAGGCGGCCTGCGGCCTTGATTCCGCGCAGGGCGTCCGAACGGATGTTCTAAATAAAACGCCCGCCAGCCGGACCCGGAGGGCCAAGGCTGACGGGCGCCAGGGAGCAACTCTTGGTCGTCTAAGCCCTCAGCTCGAGAGTGGCAGCTCTCGCAGCAACAGCGAGGCGAGGCAGGCCAGCAGGGCCGCGCCGGCGGCGATCCAGAACACCGGGTGCAGGGCCTGTGAAATGCTCTCCATCACCAGCATCTGGGCGTCGTGCGGCAGCGCCTTCACCATGTCCGCGCCGATGTCGCGCACGCCGCCCTCGGCCACGCCCGGCAGCTTGCCGTCGAGCGAGCGGGCCAGCTGGGTGCTGAACAGCGCGCCGAAGGCCGCGGTGCCCACCGCGCCGCCGATCAGGCGGAACATGTTGGCACTGGCGGTGCCCACGCCCAGCATCGACATCGGGATCGCGTTCTGGATCGCCGCCACGCCGATGGCGAAGACCGGCCCGAGGCCGAGCCCGATGCCGACCATCGACAGGGCGATGAGCCACAGCGGGCTTCCGACCGACAGCGTGGTCATCGACAGCAGCGACAGCGCCAGCAGCGCGGTCGAGGCCACCGGCAGGAACTTGTAACGCCCGGTGCGCGCCATGTAGCGGCCAGACAGGATCGAGGCCGAGAGCAGCCCGCCCATCATCGGCACCAGGAACAGCCCCGAGGAGGTCGGCGAGACGCCCTTCACCACCTGCAGGAAGAACGGCAGGAAGGTGATGGTGCCGAACATCGCCATCCCCACGAGGATGCCGACCGCGTTCATCACCACGAAGGTGTTGTTGGCAAACAGGCTCATTGGCAGGATCGGCTCGGCGGCGCGGCGCTCGACCCGGATGAACAGCGTCAGCGCGCTAAGCGCGATGACCCCCAGCGCGAGGACCTGCGGGCTCGACCATGCGAAGACGGTGCCGCCGGTGTTCGAGATCAGCACCAGCGAGGCGAGCAGTGTCGCCAGGAGCGCGCCGCCGGCATAGTCCACCGACTTGCGCGAGCGGTCGCTGCGGCGGGGCAGGGCGATGCCCAGTACGATGAAGGCCAGCGCGCCGACGGGGAAGTTGACGAAGAAGATCCAGTGCCAGCTGAGGTTCTGCACCAGAAAGCCGCCGAGCAGCGGCCCGACGACCGTCGAAATGCCGAAGGCCGCGCCCAGCACCGCCTGCGCCTTGCCGCGCTCGCGCGCCGGCAGCAGGTCGCCCACCAGCGCCATGCAGGTCACGATCAGCCCGCCGCCGCCGGCGCCTTGGATGATGCGGCCGGCGATCACCATGCCCATGCTGGTCGCCGTGCCGCAAATCACCGCGCCGAGGATGAACACGCCGATGCCCCATTGCAGCACCGGCTTGCGGCCGTAGAGATCGCCCAGCTTGCCTGCCACCGGCGCGCCGATGGTCGAGGCCAGCAGGTAGGCCGTCATCACCCAGGTGATCTTGTCCATGCCGCCAAGCTCGGCGACCATCACCGGCAGCGCGGTCGACACGATGGTCTGGCCGAGCGAGGCAAACAGCAACGTCGCCGCAACCGCGCCCAGGACGAGCCGGATCGGCACCGGTTCGGCGCTAGCAGCGGGCGGCATGTCGGTCGTGCCTTGGTCTATGGCGCTCATTCGAGTATCTCCACGAAAACTGTGCGGGCCCGGGGCGGGCGCACGGGTCTGCGAACCGGGGTTTGCAAACTGGCGCCGTCACGCCCCTTGGGTCAGAATGGTCTGGGTCTTATAACTGTGCTGGAGACATATATCTGTCAATAGCATCAAATTGCGCGAGGCATCATTGAGCCGACGAGACGAGATACTGAAGGACGGCCTCGAGCGGGCGGGGATCGGACGCGATGTGTCGCAGGCCGCGCTCGACGTGGACGCGGTGCTGCAGCGCTGGCGGCGGCGCGTGATGAAGCGCGATTTCGGTCACAAGGCCCTGCACGACCTCGATCTGCCCATCGACCTGGCCCAGCTCGACGTCCTGATGGCGGTGCGTGCCCCGGCCAACGAGTTCGGCGACGAGGACACGAGTTGCGAAACCACCGTCGGCACCGTGGCGCAGCGGCTCAGCATCGATCCGTCGCGCGCCAGCCGCGTCAGCACCGACCTCATCCGCCGCGGCCTCGTGCAGCGCGCGGTCAGCCAGCAGGACGCGCGACGCGCGGTGCTCGAGCTGACCGAGGCCGGCGGCCGCATCGTCGAAGCGGTACGGACCTACAAGCTTCTGGTTCTGGGGTCGTTCTTCCGGGACTGGACGATGCAGGAGATCCAGACCTTCCTGCCGCTTCTGGCGCGGTTCAGCGAGTGGTCCGAACGCGCCGAACAGCCCGGCGGTCCGGTCGAAAGCGAGATCGCGGAATTGCGCGCCAGCCTTGCGGGGATCGTCGGCGACGAGGGCTGACCCCTCGGGTCGCTGCCCCGCCGGCGGGATGCCACCGAACGGCGCCGAAGTCCGGGCAGGAAGCCGCGCAATCTCACGATTGTGATATTTTCTCCGTGCACCGGACGGTCGGAGAAACTAAAGGGTCGATCAAAACGAGTGCGCGTGCGAGTCGCGCCCAGACATACGAGAGCAGGAGCACGCATCCCGGTGCCAGCAGACGTTACCCGAGACCGAGGCGCCCGCGCGTCGGTGGCGGTCCAACCGTTCCAGGTCCGCGGTCGATTCATGACCGCCATCGCCCTCCGGATCGAGAGCGACCAGTTCGACGACGCCTTCTTCGAGGCCATCGATGCCCAGATCACCAAGGCGCCGCAGCTGCTGCTCGATGCGCCCATGGTGCTGGACTTCTCCAAGGTCCCGGAGTTTGCCGACAGCGCCGCTCTGGCCGATCTGGTCGCGAAGCTGCGCACCCGCAACATGCTGGTCTTCGGGGTGCAGAACACCACCACGCCCCAGCTCGAGGCGGCGGACGGCCTTGGCCTGATCCCGGTGCGCATCGGTCGCGACGGCCCCGCCCCCGAGGCCAAGCCGGCGCGCAAGAGCAAAGTCGACCGGCTGCTGCCGCCCGACAACAAGGTCATCACCAAGCCGGTCCGCTCGGGCCAGCTCGTGGTGGCCGAGCGCGGCGATCTGACGATCATCGGGCCGGTGTCCTCCGGGGCCGAGCTGGTGGCGGCGGGCAACATCCATGTCTACGGGCCGCTGCGCGGTCGGGCCATGGCGGGCTGCCACGGCGACGAGACCGGGCGGATCTTCTGCCGGGCCCTGCACGCCGAACTGCTGGCGGTCGCGGGGCTCTACAGGACAAGCGAAAGTATCGAGGACGAGCTGCGCGGCCAGGCTGTGCAGATTTTCCTTAAAGGCGAACGACTATGTGTGGAGGCGCTCGGATGACGACGCAACTCAAGGACGAGGCGCCGCTGGGCCGGATCGTCGTGATCACCTCGGGCAAGGGCGGGGTGGGCAAGACCACCTCCGCCGCCGCGATCTCGGCAGGACTGGCGCAGCAGGGCTACAAGACCGTGGTGATCGACTTCGATGTCGGCCTGCGCAACCTCGACATGATCATGGGATGCGAACGCCGCGTGGTGTTCGACTTCATCAACGTGATCCAGGGCGATGCCCGGCTCAAGCAGGCGCTGATCAAGGACAAGCGCCTTGATACGCTGTTCATCCTGCCGACGTCGCAGACCCGCGACAAGGACGCGCTGACCCAGGAGGGCGTCGAGGCGGTGCTGAACGAGCTCAAGGAAGAGTTCGACTACATCATCTGCGACAGCCCGGCGGGCATCGAGCGCGGCGCCCAGCTGGCGATGTATTTCGCCGACGAGGCTGTCGTGGTGACCAACCCCGAGGTCTCCTCGGTGCGCGACAGCGACCGCGTGCTCGGCCTGCTGAGCAGCAAGACCCAGCGTGCCGAGAAGGGCGACAGCGATCCGGTCAAGGCGCGCGTCCTGCTGACCCGCCACGATCAGGGCCGCATCGACCGCGGCGAGATGATGACCGTCGACGACGTGCTCGAGATCCTCGCCGTGCCGCTTCTGGGCATCATCCCGGAAAGCCAGGCGGTGCTGCGCGCCTCCAACGTCGGCACGCCGGTGATCCTCGACGAGCCGTCCTCGGCCCAGACCGCCTACAAGGACGCGGTGTCGCGCCTGCTTGGCGACGACATCGAGATGCGCATCGAGAGCGAGCGCAAGCCGGGCCTGTTCCAGCGGCTGTTCGGACGGTCGGCATGAGCCTGTTCGGTTTCTCCCTCAACCGCCGCCGTCCCAAGACGGCGCAGACCGCACGCGATCGCTTGCAGCTTCTGCTGGCGCATGAGCGCGGGCAGGGGTCGGGCACGCCCGACTACCTGCCGCAGCTGCAGAACGACCTGATCGCGGTGATCCGGAAATACATCGACGTCGCCGATGACGAGGTCGATATCCGGATGGAGCGCGACGACGATGTCTCCAGCCTCGAGATCAACATCGATCTCCCCTCGGCCGAGGAGAAGGCGGAAAAACCCGCCAAGAAACGCTGAGACCAGATCTTCAAACCGCCCGCGTCGCAGACCGACGCGGGCGGTTTTCTTTTGCGCCATAGGGCTGGATTGCGCGGGTCAGGGGGCCAGCTCGATCAGGCTGATGCCGCCGAGCACGACGGCGGCGAGGAACAGCGTCTCGGCCACGATCAGCGCAATGGCCCCGCCGCCGACCTGGATGATGTTGCGCAGGTCGGTCTTCATGCCGACCGCCGCGATGGCCGCGAGCAGTGCCCAGCTCGAGATCCGCGCCAGCACCTGGCCGAGACCCTCGGGGATCAGCTCGAACGAGTTCAGCGCCGCCAGCACCAGGAAGCCCAGAACGAAGCCCGGGATGAGCGGCGGGCGCTTGCCCCCGGTCACGGCGCCGCGTGGGGTCCAGAGCGCGATCACCACAACCACAGGCGCGAGGAAGGACACCCGGATCAGCTTGACCAGCGTCGAGGTCTCACCGGCGGTCTCGGAGATCGAGAAGCCCGCGCCCACCACCTGCGCCACGTCATGCACGGTGCCACCGATGAAAGCGCCGGCTGTGAGGTCGTCGAAGCCCAGCGACCGGGTGAGGATCGGGTAGAGGATCATCGCCGCGGTCGAGAGCACGGTGACGCAGAGCACGGTGAACAGCAGGTCGCGTTCCGAGCGGTCGTCTTTCGGCAGGACCGCCGCGATGGCCATCGCCGCCGAGGCGCCGCAGATCGCCACCGCGCCCGCGGTCAGCACGGCGAAGCGGCTGCGCTGGCCGATCAGCCGCGCCAGAGCGAGGCCGAAGAGGATGGTGAGGACCACCCCCGCCACCAGCAGCGCGATCATGCCCCAGCCGAGCGACAGCAGCATCTCGACGCTGATCCGGGCGCCCAGCACCGCCACGCCGAAGCGCAGCACGGTCCGGGCGGTGAACGAGATGCCGGCGGCGGTCGGGCCGTCGTCGCCGAGGAAGTTGAGCGCGATGCCGAAGAGCAGCGCCATCAGCATCGCCGGGGCGCCGTAATGCTCGGCCACGAACTGCGCCGCGAGCGCGACGAGGATCGAGACCATGACACCGGGGAAGTGGGCCTTGAGGCGCCCAGACGTGTGAGGGCCGGCCCTCAGGGCGGAAAGACGTGAGCGCATGGGATCAGCTCGGCTGTTCGGTCATGTCGGCAGCGACGTGTTCGCGCCCCGCCGCGAGGGCCGCGCCGATACGGATGAAGGCGTGGCAAAGGCCGTGCCGTTGCCCGACCCTCGTGCCGGCGTCCTCGGGTGTCGTCTCCATGCGCGTCTCTCCCCACGGGGCAGGGCGGTGATCCGCCATGTCGCTCTCTGGCATCGCTTCGCTGGTGGCGAGATCCGGACAGGATTGGCCCTCCCGGACCCTGGCCCCGCAGCCCACCGTTCTGGGCAGATCGAACCGGGCGGACGATGAGGCCTCTCGCCTGCGTTTGGTAGTCAGTCGGTCGGGAGGCGTCAACGCGCCTTGCGCTTGGGTCGCACGCCGGGTGGGCCTCGCGCAGGAAGGCACTCGAGGGCGCGCGGGCTCGGCGGAGGACGCCAAGCGATACGACTGCGATAGGCAACGCGTGCGGCGTCGGTCTCCGGCTCTAGCCGACCCGGCCCGCGCCTCTGTCCCGTTCGCAGACCTGCGTCCGCGACCTGATCCACGCAAGCGCAGGGCGCATCCTCGGCCAAAAGGGGGGCTCCAGCATTCAAGACGGCAGATGCGCCCGGGCGGGGCCTCCATGGCGTGGCGAATTGGCCTCGGGCGTCGTCCCGGTCTGCCTGCGTCCTTCATAGCGCTTCCGGCGCCGGGATGGATTTGGTAGGGGAGGCTCAGGCGCTGGAACAGCCAGAGGACGCGAGGCGATCGTGCCAGAGATTCTGACAATCACCACCGGGGGCGACCTGCGCACTCTGCTGCGCGACGCCGACCTCGGAAAGCTGCATCTCTCGCTGGACGAGGCAGACGGCGGCTCCGCCTTCACGCTGCTGGACACGTTCGATGCTCAGGTCGCGGCGGCAGAACTGCTTTTGCTGCTGACCGAGGACGGGCTGCACCTGCTGGGCGGCGCCGCGCCGCTGGTGCAGGCGCACGCCGAGCCCGACTTCCTCGCCCGGATGCCCGCGGGGCCAGTCACCAAGCGCCTTTCCGGCATCGTCTCGCCGCTGCGCACGCTGATGAGCGTGGCCGGCGGCACGCTCTCGCGGCAGGGGCTGCGGGTGCTCGACGACAACGAGAAGACCCACCTGCGCGGCACGCTGCACGTGCTCGACGCGGGCAAGGGGCGGACGGTTTCGGTCTCGGACCTGACGCCGCTGCGCGGCTACGACAAGACTCTGCGCAAGGTCGGCTCGGCGCTCTCCGGACGCGCCGGCAAGGGCAAGGTCAACACCATGCTCGAAGCCAGCGCGGTGCTGCGCGGCGAGGACCCGGCGCTGATCGGCAAGACCCGCGTCGTGATGTCGGCGGACGAAAAGGCCTTCAAGGCCGCCAACGACATCATCCGCGCCCAGCTCGTTGCAGCCCGGCGGCAGGAAGACGGCATCCGGGCCGATCTCGACAGCGAGTTCCTGCACGAATACCGCGTCGCCCTGCGCCGCGTGCGCTCGGTGATCTCGCTCTTCAAGGGCGTCTACGACGACAAGCAGACCGCCGATCTCAAGGCCCGGTTCGGCGCGATCATGGCCCGGACCGGACGGCTGCGCGATCTCGACGTCTACCTAATCGAGCGCGAAGCCTATCTCGCGCTGGTGCCCGAGGGCTTCCGGCCCGGCATCGGCAAGCTCTTCGACATGTTCGCCGCGCAGCGCGATGTCGAGCACGCCAAGCTCACCGCCTATCTCGACAGCAAGGCGTACCAGAAGGAAATGGCCAAGCTCGAGGCGCTGTTCGACAAGACCAAGGCGCTTTCGAAAGGGCCCGAGGCGAAGCGCCACGCGCTCGACTACGCCAAGGCGCTGATCTGGAAGCGCTACCGCAAGGTCTGCAAGATCGCGCGCGACATCGACGACGCGACGCCGGACGCGCAGGTCCACGAACTGCGCATCGAGTGCAAGAAGCTGCGCTACCTGATGGAGTTCTTCGCGCCCCTGTTCGGCGATGCCGAGGTGCGCAAACTGATCAAGGCGCTGAAGGGGCTGCAGGACAACCTCGGCAACTTCAACGACTACTCGGTACAGCAGGCGGCGCTGCAGGCGCAGGCCGAGGCGCTCGTCGGAGGCACCGCAGCCGACACCGTCGAGATCGCAAGCGGGCTTGGCGCGCTTGTCACGGTGCTGCATCAGAAACAGCTCGAAGAGCGCGCACGCGTCGCCGCCTCCTTCGCCGCGTTCGACAGCGCGGAGACGCAGGCGCAGTTCCGGTCGCTCTTCAAACCCGGCGGGGAGGCGAAGCCATGAAAATCGTCGCGTGCTATTCCAACAAGGGCGGCGTCGGCAAGACCGCCAGCGCGGTCAATATCGCCTACGGGCTGGCCAAGGCCGGGCAGCGCGTGCTGCTTTGCGATCTCGACCCGCAGGGGGCCTCGGGCTTCTACTTCCGCGTCAAGCCGTCGAAGAAACTGACCGACGCGCGTTTCTTCACCGACGTGAAGCGCTTCACCAGCGCCATCCGTGGCAGCGATTTCGACAATCTCGACATCCTGCCCGCCAACATGAGCTTTCGGGATTTCGATGTCTTCCTGTCGCGCATGAAGAACTCGCGCTCGCGCCTGAAGAAGGCGCTGAAGAGCGTCGACAAGGACTACGATGTGGTGCTGCTCGATTGCCCGCCAAACATCTCGACCCTGTCGGAGAACGTGTTCAAGAGCGCCGACGCGATCCTCGTGCCGGTGATCCCGACCACCCTGTCCGAACGCACCTTCGAGCAGCTTCTCGCTTTTTTCGACGAGAACGGACTGCCGAAGAAGAAGATCCTCGGCTTCTTTTCCATGGTGCAGGGCACCAAGAAGCTGCATTCCGAGACCGTCGAGGCGATGCGCAAGCGCTACGGCAAACGGCTGCTCGACGTGGCGGTGCCGTTCAGCTCCGAGGTCGAGAAAATGGGCGTGCATCGCGCGCCGGTGGGCACCTTCGCCCGGAACAACGCGGCAGTGAAAGGATATGATCTGCTGTGCAACGAGCTGCTGGAGCGTCTATGACCGACAACCCCGTTGAAATCGAACGCAAGTTCCTAGTGGCGGAGCTGCCCTCGCTGGACGGCGTCGACAGCAAGAAGATCCGGCAGGGCTATATCACCGTGCCCTCGGACTCGGTGCAGGTGCGGTTGCGCCAGAAGGGCAAGAAGTTCTTCATCACGGTGAAGGGCAAGGGGAAGATGATGCGCTCCGAGCGTGAGAGCGAGATCGACGCCGCCACCTTCGACCGGCTCTGGCCCGCGACCGGCGAGCGCTGCATCGCCAAGACCCGCTGGACCGGTCTGCTCGAAGACGGGCGCACCTTCGAGCTCGACCTGTTCGACGACCGCGATTTGCGGCTGGTCGAGGTCGAGTTCGAGAGCGTCGAAGAGGCCGAGGCCTTCGTGCCGCCGGCATGGTTCGGCGCGGACGTGACCGGGAACCCGGCCTATTCCAACAACGTGCTCGCCAGCGGCGGGGTCGGGGCCGCCTGAGCCTCTGCCGGCCCCACTGCCCGTACGGATGAGAAAAGCGCCGCGATGAGACCATCGCGGCGCTGTCTTTTGTAGCGGGTGCGCCCTCACACGGAGGGACTGAGGCCCCGCAGAACGTCGTCCTTTCCAAGCTGGCCAATGAGTGCGCCATGCTCGGTCACGCCGACCGGCGCGTCGCTGCCCAGCAGCGTGGCGAAGCTGTCGCGCACGAGGCTGTCGGCCTCGATGGAGCGGGACGGGCTGGTGGTCAGCGGGGTCATCAGGTCCCGCGCCCGCAACACGCCCAGCGGGTTCATGTGCTGCACGAACTCGGCCACGTAATCGTTGCGCGGATCGGTGAAGATGTCCTGCGGCGCACCGCTCTGAACGATCCGGCCGCCTTCCATGATCGAGATGTGGTTGCCCAGCTTGAACGCCTCGTCGAGGTCGTGGCTGACGAACAGGATGGTGCGCTTGAGCCGCTGCTGCAGCTCGAGAAGCTCGTCCTGCAGCTTGGTGCGGATCAACGGGTCGAGCGCCGAGAAGGGCTCGTCCATGAGCAGGATCGGCGCCCGGGTGGCAAAAGCGCGGGCCAGGCCCACGCGCTGCTGCATCCCGCCCGAAAGCTCGCTGACCTTGTTGTCGGCCCAGTCGGCCAGACCCACCAGCGCCAGCTGCTCCTCGACGCGGTCGCGCGCCTCCTTGCCCTTCATGCCGGCGAGCTCGAGGCCGAGGCCCACGTTTTCGCGCACCGAGCGCCACGGCAGCAGGCCGAACTGCTGAAACACCATGGCGACGTTGTGCATCCGGATGCGGCGCAGGGTGGCATCGTCGCAATGGGTGACGTCGACCATCCGGTCGCCGTCATTGACCTCGACCTTGCCGCGCACCACCGGGTTGAGCCCGTTGACCGCGCGCAGGAGCGTCGACTTGCCCGACCCCGAGAGACCCATGAGGACGTGGATCTCGCCCTCCTGAACCTCGAGGTTGCAGTTGTGCACGCCGAGAACCTGATCGGTCTGGTGCTGGATCTCGGCCCGGTCCTTGCCTTCGTCCATCAGGGGCAGGGCGCGCTTGGGCCGGTCGCCGAAGACGATGGAGACGTTGTCGATCTTGACGGCTGTGCTCATTTGCGGCCTCCGACGTTGAGGATGCGGTCGAGCATGATGGCGACCACCACGATGACGAAGCCGGACTCGAAGCCGAGCGCGGTGTTGACCTGATTGAGCGCGCGTACCACCGGCACGCCGAGGCCGTCTGCGCCGACCAGCGCCGCGACGACGACCATGGAGAGCGACAGCATGATGGTCTGGTTCAAGCCGGCCATGATCTGCGGCACCGCATAGGGCAGCTCGACCTTGAAGAGCGTCTGCGACGGCGTGGCGCCGAAGGCCGTGGCCGCCTCGAGCAGCGCCTTGGGCGTCGAGGCGACGCCGAGATAGGTCAGGCGGATCGGCGCGGGAAGCACGAAGATCACCGTCGCGATCAGGCCCGGCACCATGCCGATGCCGAAGAACACGATGGCCGGGATCAGGTAGACGAAGGTCGGAAGGGTCTGCATCAGGTCGAGCACGGGGCGCAGGTAGGTATAGACCTTGGGCCGGTGCGCCGCGTAGATGCCGATCGGCACCCCGATCGCCATGCAGACAAGGCAGGACGAGAGCACCAGCGTCAGGCTTTCGGTGGTCTCTTCCCAGTAATCCTGGTTGAGGATGAAGAGGAAGCCCGCGAACACGAACAGCGCGGTCTTCCAGTTGCGCTGAAGCGCGTAGGTGATGGCCACGAAGACGAGGATGACAACGAGCTCGGGCGGCTCCTGCAGGATCCAGAGGATCGCGTCGATCATCGCTTCCATGAAGGTTGAAAGGGCGTCTAGGACAACTTCTCCGTTGTCCCGTACCCATTCGAAGACGGCACTGGCCGCGTCGCCTACGGGAATCTTGTAATCGGTCAGCCACTGCACGGCGCCGGGTCCCCCTTGGGTTTTATCTTTTGGTTTTTTCGTGGCCCGTCAGAGGGCCGGGGCAGGGGCGCCGCCCGCGCGCGGTCGCGCGGACGGCGCTCGGGACTTACATGCCCAGATGGCCTTTCACCGCGGCGACCGCATCGCCACCGTCAACGGTGGTCACGCCGTCGAGCCAGGTGTCGAGAACGTCGACGTTCTCCTTCAGCCACGCCTCGGTGGCGTCGGCCGGATCGGTGCCGTCGTCAAGGATCTGACCCATGATCATGTTTTCCATCTCGAGGGTGAAATCCATGTTCGAGAACAGCGTGCCGAGGTTCGGACACTCTTCCGAGAAGCCCTTGCGGGTGACCGTGTGCACCACGCCTTCGCCGCCGAAGAAATCCTCGCCGCCGGGCAGGTACTTCAGGTCGAAGTTGGCGTTCATCGGGTGCGGTTCCCAGCCGAGGAAGACCACGGGCTTCTCGTCCTTGTAGTAGCGGGCGACCTGCGCCAGCATCCCCTGCTCGGAGCTTTCGACCACGTCGAACTCGCCAAGGCCGAACTTGTTCTCCTCGGTCAAACTCACGAGATAGGCGTTGCCCTCGTTGCCCGGCTCGATGCCGTAGATCTTCTCGTCGAGTTCGTCGGCGAACTTGGCGATGTCCTCGTAGCTCTGCAGCCCGGCCTCGTAGGCGTAGGTCGGGGTCGCGAGCGTGTACTTGGTGCCTTCGAGGTTGACGTTGATCTGCTCGATCTCGCCGCTCTCGAGGTAGGGCGTGATCGCGCTGTTCTGCGCCGGCATCCAGTTGCCGAGGAACACGTCCACGTCGTCGCTTTCCAGCGAGGCGAAGGTCACCGGCACCGACAGGACCTTCACGTCCACGTCATAGCCGAGACCCTCGAGCACATGCTTGGCAGTGGCGGTGGTGGTGGTGATGTCGGTCCAGCCCACGTCGGACAGCGAGACGGCGTCGCAGTCGGCGAAAGCCGCGCCCGCGCCCGCGGCGGTGAGGGCGATGGCCGAGATTGCTGTGCGGAGTTTCATATAGTTTCCCCTGTGCTTTTGATTGAGCGTTTTATTGATTGACCAGTCAAACAGTGCCTGATTATCTGCGCATTGCAACCCTTTTTCTGAGAAAGGCCCGCGATGTCCGCGCAGGCACAACGTAGAACGCAACTGATCGAGGCAACCATCCACGAGATCGGTGCGACCGGAACGCTGTCGGTCACCGTCGGCCAGATCGCCAAGCGCGCAGGCGTGTCTCCGGCGCTGGCGTTTCACTATTTCGGCGACAAGGATCGGCTGTTTCTGGCGTCGATGCGCCACATCCTGTCGTCCTATGGGCGAGACGTTCGGGCCGCCTTGAACGGCGTCGAATCGCATCGCGACCGGCTCGAGGCGGTGATTCGTGCGAGCTTCAGCGAGTCGAACTTCAGTCATGACGTCATCGCCGCGTGGTTGAATTTCTATGTTCTCGCCCATCGCTCCCCCGAAGCCCAGCGGCTTCTGGTGGTCTATCACCGGCGGTTGCACTCGAACCTGACGCGCGACCTGCGGCCGCTCGCCGGCGATGCCGGTGCGCCCGGGATCGCCCGGCGCATCGCGGCGCTGATCGACGGGATCTACCTGCGCTACGCGCATTTCCCCTCCAACGAGCCCGAGCAGAATGCCTCGGCGCATGTGCTCGCCGCACTGGACAACGAATTGAAGGCCCTCGCATGACCCGACCGAACATTCTTATCCTGATGGTGGACCAGCTCAACGGCACCTTCTTCCCGGACGGCCCCGCCGACTGGCTGCACACCCCGAACCTCAAGAAGCTGGCCGAGCGCTCGGTGCGGTTCCGCAACTGCTACACCGCCTCGCCGCTCTGCGCGCCGGGGCGGGCGAGCTTCATGTCGGGCGAGCTTCCCTCGGTCACCGGCGTCTATGACAACGCGGCCGAGTTCCCCTCGGATCTGCCGACCTATGCGCACCATCTTCGCCGCGCAGGCTATCACACCTGCCTGTCGGGCAAGATGCATTTCGTCGGCCCCGACCAGATGCACGGCTTCGAGGAGCGCCTGACCACCGATATCTATCCCGCCGATTTCGGCTGGACGCCCGACTACCGCAAGCCCGGCGAGCGCATCGACTGGTGGTATCACAACATGGGCTCGGTCACCGGCTCGGGGGTGGCCGAAATCTCCAACCAGATGGAGTATGATGACGAGGTCGCCTACCACGCCACCCGCAAGGTCTATGATCTCGGTCGGCGCAAGGATGACCGTCCGTGGTGCCTGACGGTGAGCTTCACCCACCCGCACGACCCTTATGTCGCGCGGCGCAAGTACTGGGATCTCTACGAGGACTGCGAGCACCTGCTGCCCGAGGTTGGTGATCTCGGCTACGAGAACCAGGACAAGCACTCGAAGCGCATCTTCGACGCCAACGACTGGCGCAGCTTCGACATCACCGAGGAGGACATCCGTCGCTCGCGCCGGGCCTATTTCGCCAACATCTCCTATCTCGACGACAAGATCGGCGAGATCCTCGAGGCGCTGGAAGGCACGCGGCAGGATCAGGACACCATCATCCTGTTCGTGTCCGACCACGGCGACATGCTGGGCGAGCGCGGGTTGTGGTTCAAGATGAGCTTCTTCGAAGGCTCCTCGCGGGTGCCGATGATGATCGCGGCGCCGGGCCTCGAACCCGGTCTGTGCGAAACGCCGGTGAGCAATATCGACGTCTGCCCGACGGTCTGCGATCTCGCCGGCGTCAGCATGGACGAGGTGATGCCCTGGACCGCCGGCGAGACGTTGGTGCCGGTCGCCAAGGGCGCGCCGCGCGGGCCGGTGGCGATCGAGTATGCCGCCGAGGCCTCCTACGCGCCTCTGGTCGCGCTGCGCGAGGGCGACTGGAAATACACCCGCTGCGAGCTCGACCCCGAGCAGCTGTTCGACCTCGCCAGCGACCCGCACGAGCTTTGCAACCTCGCCGAGGATCCGGCCCATGCCGAGCGGCTGGCACGGTTCCGGGCGATGGCCGACGCGCGCTGGGATCTGGGGCGCTTCGATGCGGAGGTCCGCAAGAGCCAGGCCAAGCGCTGGGTGGTCTACGAGAGCCTGCGCAACGGCGCCTACTACCCGTGGGATTACCAGCCGCTGCAGAAGGCCAGCGACCGCTACATGCGCAACCACATGGATTTGAACGTGGTCGAGGAAAACGCCCGCTACCCGCGCGGCGAATGACCTGACGACAAGGAAAGACCGATGACATACGACATTCAGCCCGCGGGCAGCCACTATATCGACGGCGCCTATGTCGAGGACACCGCCGGCGCCGAGATCCCGGTGATCTACGCCGCCACCGGCGCGCGCATCGCCACGCTGCACGCCGCAACGCCCGCCATCGTCGAGCAGGCGCTGGCCGCCGCCGAGCGGGCGCAGGCCGAATGGGCCAAGCTCTCCCCGCGCGAGCGGGGCAGGGTGCTGACCCGCGCCGCGGCGATCATGCGCGAGCGCAACCACGACCTGTCGGTTCTCGAGACCTACGACACCGGCAAGCCGCTGCAGGAGACCCTCGTGGCCGACGCCACTTCGGGCTCCGACGCGCTCGAGTATTTCGGTGGTCTCGCCGCCAGCCTCACCGGCGAGCACATCCCGCTGGGCGAGGACTGGGTCTACACGATCCGCGAACCGCTCGGCGTCTGCGTCGGCATCGGCGCGTGGAACTACCCCACCCAGATCGCCTGCTGGAAGGCCGCACCGGCGCTGGCCTGCGGCAACGCCATGGTGTTCAAGCCGTCCGAGACCACGCCGCTCTGCGCCCTCAAGGTGGCCGAGATCCTGACCGAGGCCGGCGCCCCGGCGGGCCTGTTCAACGTGGTGCAGGGCATGGGCGAGGTCGGCGCCGCGCTGGTCACCGATCCGCGCGTTGCGAAGGTCTCGCTCACCGGCTCGATGCCGACCGGGCGCAAGGTCTATGCCGCCGCCGCCGACGGCATGAAGCACGTCACTATGGAGCTTGGCGGCAAGTCCCCCATGCTGGTCTTCGACGATGCCGATCTCGACAACGCCGGGGGCGGCGCGATCCTCGGCAACTTCTACTCCTCCGGCCAGATCTGCTCGAACGGCACCCGCGTCTTCGTGCAGAAGGGCATCAAGGAGGCCTTCCTCGCCCGCCTGAGCGAGCGCCTGAAGGGCGCGGTGATCGGCGATCCGCTCGACGAGGCGACGAGCTTCGGCCCGATGGTCTCCGAGCGGCAGATGACCCTCGTGCAGGGCTTCATCGAGAAGGGCATCGCCGAGGGTGCCCGCCTCGTCACCGGTGGCAAGCGACTTGATCGCGACGGCTGGTACCTCGAACCCACGGTGTTTGCCGATGTCACCGACGATATGACCATCGCGCGCGAAGAGATCTTCGGCCCCGTGATGAGCGTGCTCGACTTCGACACCGAGGAAGAGGCCATCGCCCGCGCCAACGCCACCGAGTACGGACTGTCCGCGGGGGTCTTCACCTCGGATCTCAGCCGCGGTCACCGGGTGATCGGCCAGCTGCGCGCCGGCAGCTGCTTCATCAACTCCTACAACGACGCGCCGGTCGAGGCGCCGTTCGGCGGCGTGAAGATGTCGGGCGTGGGGCGCGAGAACTCCAAGGCCGCGATCGACCACTGGAGCCAGATGAAATCCGTCTATGTCCGCATGGGCGACGTGGAGGCCCCGTTCTGATGCAGGCCGAATACGTCATCGTGGGCGCCGGCAGCGCCGGCTGCGCCATGGCCTACCGGCTGGCCGAGGCGGGCAAGCGCGTGCTGGTGATCGAGCATGGCGGGTCCGATGCCGGCCCGCTGATCCAGATGCCCGGCGCGCTCAGCTACCCGATGAACATGAAGCGCTACGACTGGGGCTTCCAGTCCGAGCCCGAGCCGCATCTCGGCGGCCGCCGCCTTGCCACGCCGCGGGGCAAGGTGGTTGGCGGGTCGTCCTCGATCAACGGCATGATCTACGTGCGCGGACATGCGCGCGATTTCGATCAATGGCGCGATCAGGGCGCCGATGGCTGGGGCTATGCCGACGTGCTGCCCTATTACCAGCGGCAGGAGAACTGGCACGATGGCGGCCATGGCGGCGACCCGGCGTGGCGCGGCACCGACGGCCCGCTGCACGTGAGCCGCGGGCGGCGGGACAATCCGCTCACGCAGGCCTTCGTCGAGGCCGGGCGCGAGGCGGGCTACCCGGTCACCCCCGATTACAACGGTCACCAGCAGGAAGGTTTCGGCCCCTATGACATGACCGTGTGGCAGGGCGCGCGCTTCTCCGCCGCCAAGGCCTACCTGCGCCCGGCGTTGCAGCGCGAGAACTGCGATCTGGTGAGGGCCTTCGCCCGTCGCGTGGTGATCGAGGACGGCCGCGCGGTCGGTGTCGAGGTCGAGCGCGGCGGCAAGATCGAGGTGATACGCGCCGAGGCCGAGGTGATCCTCGCCGCCTCCTCGCTGAACTCGCCCAAGCTGCTGATGCTCTCGGGAATCGGTCCGGCGGCGCATCTGGCCGAGCATGGCATCGAGCTGGTCGCCGACCGCCCCGGCGTGGGGCAGAACCTGCAGGACCATCTCGAGCTCTATATCCAGGCGGCGGCGAGCCAGCCGGTCAGCCTGTTCAAGTACTGGAACCTGCTTGGCAAGGCCTATGTCGGGGCGCGCTGGCTGTTCACCAGGACCGGGCCGGGCGCCACGAACCAGTTCGAGAGCGCGGGCTTCATCCGCTCCGAGGCGGGTGTCGATTATCCCGACATCCAGTACCACTTCCTGCCCATCGCGGTGCGCTACGACGGTCAGGTCGCCGCCGAGGGGCACGGCTTTCAGGCCCATGTCGGACCGATGCGGAGCCCCTCGCGCGGCGAGGTCACCCTGCGCTCGTCCGACCCCAAGGACGCGCCCCGCATCCTGTTCAACTACATGGCGCACGAGAAGGACTGGTCGGATTTCCGCAAGTGCATCCGCCTCACGCGGGAGATCTTTGCGCAGGACGCGTTCAAGCCCTACTACAAACACGAGATCCAGCCCGGCGCGGATGTGCAGAGCGATGACGAGTTGAACGATTTCATCCGCCAGCACGTCGAAAGCGCCTATCACCCCTGCGGCACCGCCCGCATGGGCCGGCGCGACGATCCGATGGCGGTGGTCGATCCTGAGACGAAGGTGATCGGCGTCGAGGGGCTGCGTCTGGCCGACAGCTCCATCTTCCCGCGCATCACCAACGGCAACCTCAACGCGCCGTCGATCATGGTGGGCGAGAAGGCCAGCGACCACATCCTCGGGCGCACGCCGCTGCCGCCGAAGAACGACATGCCGTGGATCCACCCGAACTGGGAACACGCTCAGCGCTGAGGGCGGGGGGAAGATTTTTCGTACGAAAAATCTTGGCCCCTGCCGAAGCGTTGCTCAGTCGAGGGAGACCAGAACCTCGGCCACGCGCTGCGCGTCGTATTTCTCGTCGTCCGCGCGGCGCAGGGGCAGGCGGATGCAGGGGATGGCGAAGCGCTCGGTCACCGCGGTGCACGCGGCCTCCGGGACCGTGCTGTCGCAGATCACGTGGGTGAGGAAGCGTGTCGGCTCGAGCTCGTCGCCGGCGTCGGCGCCGAGCGGGGCCAGAAGGGCTGCCACCTGATCGGCGAGCCCGTGGCCGAGCGCCTCCGGGTCGCGCCCGAGGTTCGGCAGGTAGACCTTGGGCACGTGGCGCGCCGCGATGGCGGCGCCGGTGCCGGCGGGCAGCAGATTGGCGACGACGCTGGAATAGAGGCTGCCCGGCGGGTAGCAGATCAGATCCGCCTCGCCGATGAGCTTGCGGTTGCGCTTGGGCAGTGCCACCTCTGACGGTGCCAGCTCCCGCGCGCCGTCGCTCAGGAAACAGCGCCGGATCAGGCTGTCGAGCGGGTCGACCTCCTTGCCACTGATCGCGCGCTGGCCGATCACGCGCCGCCCGTCGGCCAGCTCGGCCCCGAGCTGCAGGTTGGCATCGACCACCGCGCGGACGGTGCCGCGCACGTCGACCATCTTGGACATCAGGAACAGCACCGGCTCGAGCGCGCGGTCGTTGCGCAGGTAGCCCCCCGCGAGGATCAGGTTGCCGATGCTGGCGTGGCGATAGTCGAACCCCTCGGGAACGGCCTCGGCAAAGCTGCGCAGACTGGTGCGGATGAGCTTGCGCATGGGCTGCGCGATGGCGGCGATCAGCGGGTGCGTGCCGGCCACCATCTCGGCCACCTCGGCGCGCAGCACCGCCTGCGCGGCATCGCGCGACAGGCGGTGGTTAAAGAGCGCGTAGACATCGGGCTGGCCCAGTACAGTCTCGTCGGCCAGCGCCATCAGGCGGCTGCGCAGGTCGCCCACCGCCGGCATTCCGAAGGCCTCGCGCAGCACCTGGCTGCTGCCGCCGCTGTCGAAGGGGGTGATGAGGTGGGTCGAGTTGAAGGTGTAGCGCTTGAGCTGGCGCGAGATGCCGTTGAGCGCGCTGCCACCGCTGAAGAACAGCAGGCGCGGCCCGAGATGCGGCGCGCTGCGCGCCCGGGCGACCCGCAGATCATCCGGCAGCGCGATCTCGCGGGCAATGCGTATCCTGTTCATGCAGACCCTCTTGCAGCATCCGGCTCCCTCAATACCCGCGCCGCCGAGGGCTGTCATCAGTCCCTAGGTGCGTCGGCAAGGTGCTGCGCCGCCTGCCGTGGGTCGCAGGGGAGCCATGCGCTGCGGGCCGGGTAGATTGCCGTGCCGCCGTGCCCGCTTCTTGACCCGGCCAGATCAGCGGATCAACGGCCACAGGCCTGCATCGGTTTTGAGGTTGTATAATCAAATTCTCTATTCCCGTAATGCGTGTGGGTGTAGGCTCGTGGCACAGCGCGCGCCCGGCCTGTGCAAGTATTCTTGAGGGCGCTTCAGTCAAACCGAGGGCACGCCCATGTCAAAGACTTCCACGCTTCTCATGGCTGCCGGTGCAGCCGCAACGCTGCTTCCCGCCATGGCCGCCGCGCAGGATGCCGACGAGCTGGCCCGTCAGCTCGCCAACCCGATCGCCAACCTCTACAGCCTGCCGTTCCAGCTCAACTACGACGACGGCTACGGGGCCGACGGCGAGGGCCATCGCTACACCCTCAACATCCAGCCGGTCATTCCGATCTCACTCACCGAGGACTGGAACCTCGTATCGCGGACCATCATCCCCGCCATCAGCCAGACCGACGTGATGCCTGGCACGACGCAGAAGGGCTATGGCGACATCGTCCAGAGCTTCTTCTTCTCACCCAAGGCGCCCACCTCCGGCGGCCTGATCTGGGGCGTCGGTCCGGTCTTCCTGCTGCCCACCGGATCGAAGGAGTTCAGCGCCGACCAGTTCGGCGCGGGCCTCACCGCGGTCGGGTTGAAGCAGGCCGGCCCGTGGACCTTCGGAACGCTGATCAACCACATCTGGGACGTGGGCGGCGGAGAGGATGCCACCGATATCGATGCCACCTTCTTCCAGCCCTTCGCCACCTATGGCTTCGACAGAGGCTGGTCGGCGACGCTCAATTCCGAGCTGACCTATGACTGGGTCAGCGAGCAGACGTCGCTGCCGATCAACTTCAACGTCTCCAAGGTCACGACCATCGGCGGCGCGCCGGTCAGCATCGGCGCCGGTGTGCGCTACTGGGCCGACGCGCCCGACAACGGCCCCGACGGCTGGGGCGCGCGGGTCACGATGACTTTCATGTATCCGAAGTGACGAACCGTGCCCGGGCGTCGACCTAGCGCCCCGCGCAGCCTCGAGAACGCGACCGACGCGCCCAAGCGCTGATGCCATCTCCGCCCCGCGCCGCTCAGCGGCGGCGCGGGGCAGGGTGGAGGCGCTCGGTGGGCTGACGGTGAGGATGCCGGCCCGGCTTTTGCGTGAAGAGGTCAGGCGCTTCCCAGGGCCTTGCGCAACGCCTCCTCGAGCGAGGTCGAGGTGAACGGCTTCTGCACGATTGTGCAGGGCGGGTAGGTGGCGACCAGTTCCTCGGCCGATCCGTAGCCGGTGGCGAGCACGAAGGGCACGCCCATCTCGTGCAGGCGGCGGGCCACTGGAAGCGACTGCTCATCACCGAGATTGACGTCGAGGATCGCGAACTCGACCGGGTTCTGGTCGATCCAGCTCAGCGCGCGGGACACAGAAGACAGGATTTCGACCCTGGAGGCGCCAAGATCCTCTAGCGAGGCGGCGGCATCCATGGCGATGATCAGCGAATCCTCGAGCACCATGCCCTGACCGGAAAGGCGCACTTTGCCCTCTTTCGCCACGGGGGCCGGGGACTGCGCGGGCACCGTGCCGCGCTCGGCCACGATCTCCGAGATCACCGTCGGCGGCAGACGGAAATGCGCCTCGAGGCCGGTGACCTTGTAGGACACCTCGGCATCGCCCCGGAGTTCGTGCGGGATCGAGCCCTCGATGATGGTGGTGCCGAAGCCGCGCCGCTTGGGCGGGGTCACCGGGGGGCCACCACGCTCGGCCCAGTCGATCAGCAGACCGCCGCTGCTGTCCTCGGCAAGTTGCACCTCGACGGTGCCGCTCTGGTCGCAGAGCGCGCCGTACTTGATCGAGTTGGTGGCCATCTCGTGCAGCACCAGCGCCATCGTCGTGTAGGCGTTGGGGGCGATCATCGCGTCGGGGCCGGTGATCTTGACCCGTGCCGACTTGTCCGAGGCGTAGGCGGCGAACTCGCAGTGGATCAGGCTCTTGAGCGAGGCCGGCTCCCACTGCTCCGAGGTCAGCTGGTCATGGGCCCGCGCCAGCGACTGGATGCGGCCGTCGAGATTGTCGGTGAAGCCCTCGAGCGTGTCCGACGTGGCGCGCGACTGCGACAGCAACCCGCGCATCAGGTTGAGGATGTTGCGCACCCGGTGGTTCAGCTCGGAGATCAGAAGCTGCTGCTGCTCATGTGCGCGCTTGCGCTCGGCCTCGGAGGCATCGAGCACCTTGAGATAGACCTCGAGCAGGATGGTGCGCAGCTTTTCGGCGGCGTGCGCCTGTTCGTGCGACCAGGGCTGGCTGCGGCCCTCGACCGTTTCGCGCCAGACGTCGAAGCTCTTGCGCGGGGTGAGGCGATGGCCATTGGGGCCGACCTCCACCGGCTTGGTGGGATTGCCCGCCCAGGAGACGGTGTCATGGATCTGCCTGCGGAACAGCACGAGGTAGTCGCGCGGGCGCTTGGAGATCGGGATCGCCATCAGCCCGGCGGCGCGCTGCGGATAATCGCGGGCAGCCTCGAGGTAGCGGCCCAGATGGTCGGTATGGAAGATGCTGGCGCCGATCGAACGGTCGAGAAAGCGCGCGATGCTGCGGAACTCTTCCTCGCTGGGCACGGTGCCGGCGGCGTGGAACGCGCCGTTCTCGAACAGCACCGCCCCGTCATGCGGGATGATCGTGGCGATGTCCTCGGAGATCGACAGCAGGCTGTCGGCGACCTGGTGGCCATCGGCCATGTGGCCCATCAGCAGGGCCTGCAGGCGGCTGGTCTCGTCCTCGACCTTCTTGCGCTGCTGGTCCTCGAAGCGCGACAGCTCGTAGGAGAACATGTGCGCGAACATCTCGAGCGCGGTGCGGCGCTCGTACTCGATGTAGCGCGGGCTGTGATGGTGGCAGGCAAAGAGGCCCCAGAGCTCGCCATCCTTCATGATCGAGACGGACATCGAGGCCTCGACCCCCATGTTTTTCAGGTACTCGATATGGATCGGAGAGACCGACCGGGTCACCGCCAGAGACAGGTCGAGCGGCTGGCCGTCGAGCGTGGTGCCCGGCAGGATCGGGCTGCCGGGATCGTTCACGTCCGAGATCAGCCGCAGCAGCGAGCGCTTGTAAAGCGCGCGCGCCTGCACCGGGATGTCGGAGGCGGGGAACATCAGTCCGTCATATTTCGACTGGCGGTCCTTGCGGACCTCGGCCACCACCTTGCCCGACTGGTCGGGCTGGAACTGGTAGACCATGACGCTGTCGAAGCCGCAGAGCCCCTGCAGGCCGCGCGCCGCGGCGACGGTCAGCGAGCGCAGATCGCGGTTGCGGCTGAGCGACGAAATCTGCGGATAGACCTCCGCCAGCACGTCGCGACCACGGGTGGCGACCTTGGGTTCGAACTCGATGATCAGGTGGCGGCCCGAGCCGTGCACCGACACGTCGAACGCCTTGCCGCTGGCCTGCATCGTCACGTTGAACAGCCGCAGCACACCGTCCTGAAGCTCGATCACGCGCAGGTTCTGGCGAATGCGGTCGTACCCGTCCGACACGATCAACTCGTGCAGGGGGCGGCCAAGCGCCTGTTCGGCGGGGATGCCGAGGATGGTCTCGAGATTTTCGGAGGCGTGCTGGACGATCCAGTCCGTCGACAGCGCCAGCAGGGCGCCGTAGGACTGCACCCGGCCAAGCTGGTGGATGGGCTCGCGGTCGCAGTCGGTCAGATCCACGGTCCGCTGCGGGGCAGGGAACGGCGGCGTCATTGTCATTTGGTTGGGTCTTTCGTCTTCATGCCTGGGTAATGGCCGCGCGTGCAAAGAGCGCAAAGCCTGCCTTGGTGTCTTGAATGACCGCCGTGGCCCGAGCCGAGCCGACGTCGATGGCGTTGAGCTCGGCGCAGTGGCGCTGCCACAGCTCCGGCATCGTGCCGATCAGGAAATACTGCGGGATCGCCTCGCGCTGATGATCCGCGAAAAGCTTGCGCCGCATGGTTTCGGTGCCCAGCCGCGACCCCAGCACGAGGTAGTCGATCGCGACCGTGTCGAGGCTCTGGTTGGGGGTGGTGATCGCCGGTGCGATCACGCCGCGGTTCTCGAGGTCGAAGCGCAGCCGCCCGACAAGCTCGGTTAGCAGCAGCCCGCACAGCATCCGCTCGGCCGCGACCGGCCGGCTTGCCAGCAGCGCGCCGAGGGCCGCGTATTGCGTGGCGAGAAACCAAGAGAGATGGCGCTCGGGCGTGGTCATGAACGGCAGGAACTGCGCTTCGAGCGCGTCATGCTCGGTTTTCGTGTCCCGCCGAAGGGTGTGGCGGAAGGTCGGCGCGCAGTCGGCAAGACGCGCTGCGCTCGTAGCTGTCGTTGTCAAGTTCTGTTTGCCTTCAAGATACCTGTCGTCCCAAGTGCTTTTAACGCTGGGGCGTTTGATCGGTTCCAGAAAAAATCCGCGAACTGCGGTTTTTTTATCGGGCTACGCTCAACCCCTGCCGGCATGAGCTTTCTGCATGGCGGGTTTCCCTATCTGCCTGTTGTTCTTCCCCCCGTGCGGCCCGACATGGAAGGCATGAAGGCGAAACGAGGCGCCACTGCGCGCCAGCTCCGCCGCATCCCTATAATCGAGACCGAAAGGACAAACACATGGCTCATGTGACCGAACATTCCGTGCATCACGGGCTTGGCGCCCAGATCCACGCTGCCATCGCCGCGGTGCGGCACTGGAACGCGCGCCGCAACGAATTTGCCCGCATCTACGACGAACTGTCCCGTTGCTCCGACCGCGAGCTTGCGGACATCAACGTG
Source organism: Salipiger bermudensis (assembly GCF_020171625.1). GTDB lineage: Bacteria > Pseudomonadota > Alphaproteobacteria > Rhodobacterales > Rhodobacteraceae > Salipiger > Salipiger bermudensis_B. Next base: position 190,746 of record NZ_JAIUZY010000004.1, on the reverse strand, counting down.
GCCCGTTCGCAGATCCCCGAGATCGCCCGCTCCGCCGCTCTCGCGGTCTGAGCGGCGCCGAGGCACGGCGCGCGCCCGACCTTCGGCCTCAGGCCGCGGCGTCGAGCAGCCGCTTGCCCGCCCGGGCGATGACCAGTTCCTCGTTGGTGGGCACCACGAGGACCCGCGCCCGGCTCATCTCGGTGGAGATCAGGGTGTCGTTGCGGGCGTTGCGCTCGCGGTCCAGCTCCAGCCCGATCCAGCCCATCCCCTCGCAGACCCGCTCGCGGATCAGCCGTGAGTTCTCGCCGATGCCGCCGCAGAAGACCAGCGCATCGAGCCCGCCGAGCGCGGCGGCCAGACCGCCCAGCTCGCGGCGGATGCGGAACACGAAGTAGTCGATGGCCTCGTTGGCCTCGACGGTGCCCGCGGCCTCCAGCGTGCGCATGTCGTTCGAGAGGCCTGACAGCCCCAGAAGCCCGGATTTCGAGTAGAAAAGCTGGCGCACCTCGTCGATGCTCATGCCCTCCTGCTGCACCAGATAGAAAATCACGCCGGGGTCGATCTGGCCCGTGCGCGTGCCCATCGGCAGCCCGTCGAGCGCGGTGAACCCCATCGTCGACGCGATCGAGCGCCCGCCGATCATGCCGCACATCGAGGCACCGTTGCCCAGATGCGCCACGATCACCCGACCGTCATGCACCAAGGGCGCCAGCCGCTTCAGCTCTCCAGAGATGTAATCGTAGCTCAGCCCGTGGAAGCCGTACCGCCGCACGCCCTTGTCGTAATACTCGCGCGGCAGGGCGAAGATGTCGTTCACCTTGGGGTGGCTGCGGTGGAAGGCGGTGTCGAAGCAGGCCACCTGCAGTGCGTCGGGGAAGGCGGCCATGGCGGCCTCGACACCGGCGAGGTTGTGCGGCTGGTGGATCGGCGCGAACGGGGACAGGCGGCGCAGCTCTTCGAGCACCTCGGCGGTGATCGCCACCGGCTCGGAGTAGACCGGGCCGCCATGCACCACCCGGTGGCCTACGACCGAGGCTTTCGCGTCGGGGAACCGCTGCCGCAGTTCGGAGAGCGCGGTGGATAGCGCGCTGACATGGTCGCGCGCCTCGGCGGCGGTGAGGTCGCGCTTCAGGGCCGGGGCGGCGGCGCCGAAATCGGCCTTCAGCCGGGGCGCGGCGCCGATCGCGTCGACCAGCCCCGAGGCCAGCTCCATCGGCGCGCCGGAAATGTCGTAGAGGGCGAACTTCAGCGAGGACGAGCCCGCGTTCAGCGTGAGGGCGACGGGGGTCTTGGTCATGGCAGCGCGCGCCTTTCTGTCTGCTCCGTGGGCGTCGGGGGCCGGCATGGCGCAGAGACCGCGCCGCGGGCACCCGGCGTTGCGGCGATCTTACCTGCCAGCGCTCCGGCGACCACCCCGTTTTTCGAGAGGCTGCCATGTGTTAGCCGCCGTTGCTCGCGCGCCGTGGGAAACTGCGCGCCGGGTGATCGCGTGTCTCAGCCGGTGATCTCGGGCTGGCCTCCGGCGCGGGGGCGCGCCGACCGCCGCGCCTCGGTGAAATCGTGATCGGTGAGGGCGGTGGTAACTGATGCGTGAAAGCCGGTTCCGCGCTATGCTCGGTGCATAACAAGCAGCACAGTGCAGGCAGGAACAGGCATCATGAACGACAAACCCTTCGCGGGTCGCGCCACCGCCGCGGCCCTCCTTCTCGCAGCAGCTGCGGCGCTGGCCGCCTGCGGCGGCGCCTCCCCGAGATCGTCGGAAGGCGCACAGGATTTCGCCACCTCCGGCGTCAGCCAGATGTCGATCCGGGCCAACCGGGCCGAGGGCATCCCGGCCCGCTTCGGTGATACCAAGCCGCACGCCTGGGGGGCGCGCAGCCCGGCCAGCTATCCGGTGCACGGGCTCGACGCCGCGCGCTACCAGGGGCGTATCGATTTTCGCGAAGCGCGCGCGGCCGGCATCAGCTTCGCCTGGCTCAAGGCCACCGAGGGCGGCGACATGGTCGACCCGGCCTTCGCCGAGAACGCCGCCGGGGCGCGCCGCGCGGGCGTGCCGGTGGGGGCTTATCACTTCTATTACTTCTGCCGCCCGGCGCATGAGCAGGCGGCGTGGTTCATCGCGAACGTGCCGAAGGTCCGGGGCGATCTGCCCCCGATCCTCGACATGGAGTGGAACCACCTTTCGCCGACCTGCACGCTGCGCCCGCCAGCGGCCGAGGTGCGCGCCTCGATCCGCGAGTTCAGCCGCATCGTCGAGCATCACTACGGCACCGCCCCGCTGATCTACACGACGCCGGATTTCTACGAACGCAATGACCTCGGCTCGCTCGGCGGGGCGGAGTTCTGGCTGCGCTCGGTCAAGGCGCATCCGAACGAGCGCTACCCGAACGAGCGCTGGAGCTTCTGGCAGTATTCCGGCACCGGGCTGGTGCCCGGGGTCGGCGGTCCGGTGGATCTCAACGCGTTCGGCGGCAGCCGTCAGGCCTGGCAGGCCTGGCTGTCGCGGCGCAGCCAGGGCTGACGATCCGGGCAAGGGGGGGAGGCGCCACGTCAGGCGCTTCCCGCTTGCCCGCAGGGACGCAGGTGTTACCTCTGTCGGCGATCCACTGACAGAGCGAGGACGCCTCATGACCGACAGCCCCATCGACCCGACCCTTGTGCAGCGTCTTGCGGATGTGGCGGTGCGCACCGGCCTCAACCTTCAGCCGGGGCAGGAGCTTGTCCTGACCGCGCCGATCGACGCGGCGCCGCTTGTGCGCGCCGTGGCCGCCGCCGCCTACGAGGCCGGCGCCAGCCTCGTGACGCCGATCTTCTCCGATCCCGGCGTGTCGCTGGCGCGCTACGGCAAGGCCGATGACGAGAGCTTCGACACCGCCGCAGGCTGGCTCTACGAGGGCATGGCCAAGGCCTTCGAGCGCGGCGCCGCGCGCATGGCCATCGTTGGCGAAGACCCGATGCTGCTGGCCGAGCAGGACGCCGCCAAGGTCTCGCGCGCCGGGAAGGCGAACTCCGCCGCCTACAAGCCCGCCCTCGAGAAGATCGCCAATTTCGAGATCAACTGGTCGATCTGCGCCTGGCCCGGGAAGGCCTGGGCCGAGCGAATGTTCCCCGAGCTTGACCCGTCCGAGGCGCAGGCCAAGCTGGCCGACGCGATCTTCGCCGCCTCGCGCGTCGACCGCGACGACCCGGTCGCGGCCTGGGCCGAGCACAACGCCACGCTGCGCAGCCGCACCGAGTGGCTCAACGAACAGCGCTTCTCGGCGCTGCACTTCAAGAGCCCGGGCACCGACCTGACGGTTGGCCTCGCCGATGATCACGAGTGGCACGGCGGCGCATCCGAGGCGCAAAACGGCGTTGTCTGCAATCCGAACATCCCCACCGAGGAGGTGTTCACGACGCCGCACGCCCACCGGGTCGACGGCACGGTGCGCTCGACCAAGCCGCTGTCGCATCAGGGCAGCCTGATCGACGGCATCGAGGTCACCTTCAAGGACGGCCGCATCATCGAGGCCAAGGCGGATGTCGGCGGCGACATCCTGCGCGAGCTGATCGCGACGGACGAGGGCGCGGCACGGCTGGGCGAGGTGGCACTGGTGCCGCACAGCTCGCCGATTTCGCAATCTGGGCTGTTGTTCTACAACACGCTCTTCGACGAGAACGCCGCCTGCCACATCGCGCTGGGTCAGTGCTACTCCAAGTGCTTCCTCGACGGCGCCAGCCTGTCGGCGGAAGAGGTGGCCGAGAAGGGCGGCAATGCCAGCCTGATCCATGTCGACTGGATGATCGGCGGCGCCGACACCGATATCGACGGCATCAAGCCCGACGGCACCCGCGTCCCGGTGTTCCGCGGCGGCGAGTGGGCCTGACCCCACCGTCCGAGTTTATGAAAAACGGCCCCGGTGCGCGAAAGCCCCGGGGCCGTTTCATTTCGGAGGGGGCGTAAGGGGGGCTGCGGCGGTGCGCGGCGCAAAGCTATGGTCGCGGGGCGTGTGGTCTACGCGCAAGCCTGTACTTAGTCTCAGGCAATGCCGAGCAGCCAGAGCATCAGCGGGATGGTCAGCACGGCCGCCAGCGTTTGCAGCGTCACGAGGCCCGCCATCAGCGTGCCGTCGCCGCCAAGCTGCCGGGTCAGCACATAGGCGGTGGGGGCGGTGGGGATCGCCATGAACACCACCAGCACCAGCGCCTCGACCCCGTCCAGCCCGAAGACCGCCGCCACTCCCGCGCCAAGCGCCGGCATCGCCAGAAGCCGCAGCGCCGAGGGGCCGGCCAGCGCCACCACGTCCTGTCGGATCGCCTTGGGCTGCAGCGCCGCGCCGACGCAGAGCAGGCCCAGCGGCAGGCTGGCCTGCGCGAGAAACTCAAGCACGCGCTTCGAGCCGAAGGGCAGCCCGGTGCCCAACAGCGCCAGCGCGATGCCCACGACGCAGCCCAGAATGAGCGGGTTGCGCGCCATGGTCTTCAGGAGCGGCAGCGGATGGCGCAGCACGCTGGCCTCGGAGAGCGCGATGATCGACAGCACGTTGACCAGCGGCACCCCCACGGCGAGCAGCACTGCCGCGCGCTCGAGCCCCTCTGTGCCCACAAGGCTCGCGGTGATGGCGAGGCCGAGATAGGTGTTGAAGCGCACCACGCCCTGCAGCGCCGGGCCGAAGCGCGCCGCGGGCGCCTTGAGGACCGTGTTGCGAACGAGGGTCATCGCCAGCGCCGCGAGGCAGGTGGTCACCACCATAGCGCCGCCCAGCCGCAGGATCGCCGGGTCGCGCACCGGCGCATCGACGAGGTTGGCCACCAGCAGCGCAGGGAACAGCACGAAATAGTTCATCCGCTCGGCGGCGGGCCAGAACGCGGCGCTCGGAAATCCGGTCCGCGCCAGAACATATCCGAGACAGATCAGGGCAAAGAGCGGCCAGATGGTCAGGAGCAGCAAGGCGGTGGTCCCGTGCAGGTTGAGAGGTGTCGCCTTCCGGCTCTACAGCAGCCGGCGGGGCGGGACCAGTGGGGGCGCGTGACCGTCGCCCACGAGGGCGTGCCTGCGCGCGGCGCGCCTCTGAAACGGTGGGGGTGAGGTCACGCGTTCCGCTCCGGACGCGGATCGTGTCATCCATCCGTTCCGTTTTCGTCCCGGACAGGCTAGACTGTCGCGAAAGATAACACGAGCAGACAGACAGGAGATAGCCATGCGCGGATCATGGTTCAGGGCGCTTGCGGCAGGCGTGACGGCGGCCCTTCTCATCACCCAACCGGCGGGCGCGGGCCTGCGCGACCGCTTCGAGGTCTTCGGCGTGCCCGAGGGCGATATGCTGAAGCTCCGGGGCGGGCCGGGCACCGGCTTCGACGTGATCCTCGGCCTGCCGAACGGCACCGTGGTGCGGGTCCACGACTGCACCCAGACCGGCAGCACCCGCTGGTGCGAGATCTCGCTCGACAAGGCGCGCGGCCTGCGCGGCTTTGCCTCCTGGGCCTACCTGCGCGAGATCTGAGGGCCGGCCACGCTGAAACAGACAAAGCTGAAACAGACAAGGGGCGCCACCGGGGCGCCCCTTTCTCGTTTGCAGGGCAGTCCTGCGCTCAGCCGCCGAGCCAGCGCGGCACCACGAGCGTCAGTGCCGGGATCATCAGCAGGATCGCAACCCGGATCACCTCGGCGCCGAGGAACGGCATCACGCCGCGGAACACGGTGGCCATTCTGGTGTTCTGCGCCAGCGAGGCGATGATGAAGACGTTGAGACCCACCGGCGGGGTGATCAGCCCCAGCTCAACCACGATCAGCGCCAATATCCCGAACCAGATCTTCAGGCTGTCGGTGTCCATGCCGAAGGCGGCGGTGTCGGCGGTGGCGAAATCGCCGCCGTTGATCGCGATGAGCGTCGGCCAGAAGAACGGCACCACCACGAGGATCATCGCGAGGCTCTCCATGAAGCAGCCCAGCACCACGAAGATCACCAGCATGATGACGAGGATCAGCATCGGGTCGAGCCCGCTGGTGGCGGCCCAGTCGCTGAGCGCCTGCGGCAGGCCGGTGCGGGTAAAGAAGCCCTTCAGAACCTCGGCGCCGAACAGGATCAGGTAGATCATGCCGGCGGTGATCGCGGTCGATCGCACCGCGCGCACCAGCCCGGCAAGCCCCAGCCCCTCGCCGGTGACCCAGCGCAGGACGAAGCCGTAGACGGTGATCGCGAAGACCCCGATCGAGGCGGCGGGGGTGGGGGTGAACAGGCCAAAGCCGAGGCCGAGGATGATCGCGCCGAAGATCGTCAGCACCGGGATCAGCCGTCGCAGCGCGACGCGGCGCTCGGCGCGTTCCATGGGCTTTGGCTCGGGGGCGAGCGCGGGGTTCAGCTTCACCGAAACCGCGATCACGAGGATGAAGCCCAGCACCGCCATCATGCCGGGGATCACCGCGGCCTGGAACATCTTGAGGATCGAGCCCTCGACGATGATGGCATAGATCACCAGCGCCACCGAGGGCGGGATCAGGATGCCCAGCGTGCCGCCCGCCGCCAGCGCGCCTGAGGCGAGCCTCGGATCGTAGCCGAGCTTGCGCAGCTCGGGCAGGGCGACCTTGCCCATGGTGGCGGCGGTGGCCAGCGACGATCCGCAGACCGCGCCGAAGCCGCCGCAGGCGGCGACCGCGGCCATGGCGACGCCGCCGCGCAGCCGCGACAGCAGCGCCTCGAGCCCCTTGAACAGGTCCGAGGACAGCCGCGCCTCGGCGGCGATGTAGCCCATCAGCACGAAGAGCGGCACCACCGAGAGGTCGTAATTAGCGACGTTCTCCCACAGCAGCGACTTGAACTGCCGGATATAGGGCACGAAGCGCACGAACGGGACAAACAGGCTCAGCACCCAGGTGCCGCCGATGCCCACCACGATCATCGCGATGCCGACGGGCATCCGCAGGATCAGCAGCAGGAACAGGACCGCGAGGCCGAGCACGCCGACCGTGATGGGATCAAGCATGTGCCACCTCGCCGCGGATCTGCGCGAGGGCGATGAGCGCCCACAGCACCATCGACGCGATGCCGGGAATGTAGAACGGCCAGACCGGCCAGTTGAGCACCGAGGTCACGGCGCTGTCGTCGCGCGCCTCGAGCAGTCCGAACACCATCCAGTAGGCGAGGAACGCCGCGATGGCGGCGGTCAGCAACAGCCAGCTCCGGTCGGCGAACCGCTGCACCTTGGCGGGCAGCCGCTCCATGAACAGCTCGACCGAGACATGGCCGCGATTGGCCTGGCAGAACGGGAAGAACATCAGCGCCACGCCGCTGATCGCAAGCTGCACGAAATCCTCGTAGCCGGGCAGGCCCGAGACGCCCGATCCCGTCAACCGCGCGATGCGGTCGAGGATGAAGGCGGCCGTGTTGGTGGTGGTCACAAGGACGATGAGCAGGAGGATGAAACCTCCGAGCAGCGCGAAGATGTCGGCTGCACGCCAGAGAACGGCGTTCATGAGGGCCTCCCTCGGAAATCACGGTGGGCGGGAGGGGCAGGCAGCCCCTCCCGCGATGTGTCGGTCGGCGCTGCAGCTCAGCGCGAGGCGGCAGCCTCGGACACGGCGGCGCGGGCGCCTTCGACGAGGGCCGCCCCGTCGATGCCCTTCGCGGTCACCTCGTCGATCCATTGCTGGACGACCTTTTCGCTGGCGGCGTCGAACTTGGCGCCTTCTTCTTCGGAGAGCACGATGCGCTCGACCCCGGACGCTTCGAGCGCGGCGACGCCCGGCTCTTCGAAGCCCTCCCAGAGCGCGCCGATCTCGGCGGCGACGTTCATGCCGGAATTGGCGTCGATGATGGCGCGCAGATCTTCGGGCAGGTCATCGTAGATGTCCTGGTTCATCGCGAGCATGAACACCGACGTGCCGAAGCGGTCGCCGTCGGGCAGCTCGGTGGTGGCCTTCTCGAGCTCCTGCAGGCTCAGCGCCGGCACGATCTCGAACGGCACCAGCGCGCCGTCGACGACGCCCTTTGCCATCGCCTCGGGCAGGGTCGGGACCGGCATCCCCACCGGCTCTGCGCCCATGGCGCTGATCACCCAGGCCCCGGTGCGGCTGGGGGTGCGCAGCTTGAGGCCCGCGGCGTCCTCGAAGCTGCGGATCGGCTCGCCGGCGGAGTGGATCAGGTTGCCGTCATGGCTGTGCAGGAACAGCACCTTCACGTCGCTGAAATCCTCGGCGAGCATGTCCATCGAGGCGTTCAGCGCCACCGTGGTGTCGGTCGCCGAGCCGGCATGAACCAGCGGTAGCTCGAACACCTCGCTGCGCGGGAACACGCCCGGGGTGTAGCCCAGCAGCGTCCAGACGATGTCGGCGGCGCCGTCGCGGACCTGACCGTAAAGCTCGTTGGGCTTGCCGCCCATCGCCATAGACGGGGCAATCTCGATCGCGATGCGGCCCTCGCTCTCGGTCTCGATCTTCTCGGCCCACGGCGCGAGCATGTCCTTGTGGGCGGCAGAGACCGGCGGCAGGAAGTGATGCATGATCAGCGTCACCTCCTGCGCGCTGGCGGCGGTGCCCATGGCGGCGGCAAGCGCGGCTGCGCTGACGAGTTTCGAGAATTTGGTCATCCATTCCTCCATCTGGATGGGCTTCGCCCGGGTCGGGCGAAGGGTCTTCGATCTTATTGTGTCCCGTCGGCGACCTTGGCGGTCAACCGCGACCTTGCCTAGGTCAACGTGATATCCAAGGCAATAATGGATCGATTTCCCGGTCCCTGCCTGAGTGTAGCCACGGATTGTCGCCCCGAGGATGACGAAAGCGTCAGCACCGGTCGGGGCGCGAAACAGAGGCGCGCCGGACGATCGGCGCTCTGCCTGCCGCTCCGGTTTCGCTGCAGTGCACAGCCGCCCGGACGGGAACCTCGGGCGCGGATTGCCGTTGATCCGCATAGCCACGGGAAGCTGAGCATGAGCAAGACGAGCAAAACCTCCAAGCCGAATAGCAAGCGCAACTCCGGCAAGCGCGCGGCGGCCTCGGCCGAGGCAAAGCAAGCCATCGCGCCGGTGCGGGATCTGGAAAGCCGGGTCGAGGCCTATCGCGAGCTGTGCCGCGCCTATCTCAAGTATCCCTGCGTGATGCGCCCCTCGGCGCTGACCGGCTTCGAGCGCAGGCTGCACGTGCGCGACACCATCGTCGAGGACCACGCGGTGCGCATCGACGAAAAGGCCGAGGGCGCGAAGGAGAAATTCGAGGCGCTCGCCGCATCGCTTTATTCCTTCTTCCGGGGCACCTCGCTGCTCTTTCACCGCGACATGCTGGGCGAGGACGAGCGGATGCCGACGGTGCTGGCTCTGGGCGACGTGCACCCGGAGAATTTCGGCATCATGCCCAACGCCGACAACGTGCCGATCTTCGGGGTGAACGATTTCGACGATGTCCTCTACGCCCCCTTCACGTGGGATCTAAAACGCGGCGCCACGGGGTTTCTCATCGCCTCGGAAGAGATTGGGGGCCACGGGAAAAAGCTGCGCAAGAAGATCACCCGCAAGTTCCTTGAAGGCTACCGCGAGGGCATCGGCTTCTACGCCCGCCACGACAAGGAGGCGAGCCAGCAGATGCGCGCCGACAACAGCCCCAAGGTGGTCAGGCGGATGTTCAAGAAAGCCGCCAAGAGCCGCAAGGCGTGGCTGTGGGGCCGCTATCTGAACGAGACCGGCCGCGGCTTTCCCGCCAACGAGGAGCTGACGCCGATCTCTTCGCGGATCAAGGAGTTTCAGGGCTACGTAAACGAGGTCGCCAAGCAGAACGGCATTTCGCCGGAAGGTCGCGCCGGTGAGCTTCGGGTGAAGGACGTGTGTCTCCGGCACGGGCAGGGCACCGCCTCGCTCGGGCTGGCGCGCTACTACTGCCTGATCGAGGGGCCAAGCAAGGATGCCACCGACGATCTGATCGTCGAGTTCAAGCGCGCCCGCCGCTCGGCGCTCGAGGGGCTTGTGCCCGAGAACGACTTTTTCGCGGGCGGCGAGGGGGACCGCATTGCGCACGGCCAGTCGGTGCACCTGTCCAATGGCGACGTGTTCTACGGCAATGTCGAGATCGACGGCATGAGCTTCATGTCGCGCGAGCGCGCCCCGTTCCGCGACGACATCGATCTCGATGAGCTGTCCAAGAAGAGCTGGAAGCACTATGCCCATGCCTGCGGGCTGGCGCTGGCGCAGGCTCACGCGCGCTCGGACGATGCCGGAGAGCTCGACTATCGCATCGAACCGCGCATCCTCGAGGCGATGGAGCCCGATGAGCTGTTCATCGACGACATCCTGTGTTTCGCGCGGGCGGCGGTGAAGCGGATCAAGTCCGATCACCGCTCCTACAAGCGCGACCTTAAGTTGGGTGCCTTCGACATGTCGCAGAAGCGCTATCGGTGAGGCTGGGGGCTGCGCAGTGCCGTGCCGGCCCTGCGCTGCGCCGGTGGGCGAACGCGCTCGGTCCCGTCAGCGCCTCGGCGACGCGTTGGGATTTCCCAACGCTCCGCACCCAGAGCCGGTCCGCGCCTTTGCGCGGCCGGTGCGCGTCGGCCTTCAGGACGATGCCGATCACGCGCGCGGCGGGGGCACCGGCCCGGCGGCGGGCCGGAGGCGTCAGGCCCCCGAGCCGCGCGGCGCTGTCAGGCCGGTGATGCGCGTGACGATGGCGTCATGATCCGAGAGCGGTCGGCCGGTGGCATCGAGCGATGACCGGATCTCGGTCTGGTCGAGGTCCATATCCCGGGCGAGGAACCAGTCAAGCTTCATCTGCCGTTCCGGCCAGCGGGTGATCAGGCTCGGGCGCGTGGTGGGCTGATCCTCGGGGCCGCCATGCACGGTGAAACCGGCCTCGCGGGCGGCGTCGAACAGCCCCTCGGCGCGCCAGTCGCCTTCGTTGTGGTTGCCGGTGTTGAGATCGCCGCCGATCAGCACCGGCAGGCGGGGGAAAGCCGCGTCCAGCGCCGCGATCAGGCCGCGCACCTGCCTCTCGCGATGCTCCGGGCCGCAGGCGCTCTCGAGGTGGGTGGAGACCGCCAGCAGCGGGCCTTCATCGGTCTCCACCGTGGCGCCCACCGCGATGCGCTCGCCAAGGCGCGGCTGCTCGTCGTCCGAGAACCACTGCCGCTCGCCCCAGAGCCGCAGCGCGAAGGGATCGCGCAGCGCGGTCTTCGCCATCAGCCCGTTGCCGTGGTAGCCGCGCGCGTTGTGATCGTCCTCGCAGAATTCGTGCTCGATGGGCGAGCCGAGCCCCAGCTCGAGGAACTCGACCGCGTAGGCATAGGCCATCCCGAGCCCGAAGGCCACGTCGCGCGTGGTGTTGCGCTGGCCGGTGCGGGCCATGCCGTGATCCATCTCCGACAGCAGAAGAACGTCGCAATCGGCCATCTTCTGCGCCGCCGCCTCGGGAAACAGGCAGCGCTCGAGGTTCCACGCCCCAACGGTCAGGGGCAGGGCGAGCGGCACCGCGGGCGCCGTGCCACCGGTCTCGATAAGGTTCATGCCCGGGACCTGCGCCATGTGGGTGTCATGAGCGCTGACGCTGCGCGGCAGGGTGCGCAGCGCGAGGTCGGCCTCGGTCGGAACCGGCAGGTCGGATACCGTGTCGCGGATCATTCGGCAGGCACTGCGACAGGCTGCGTCGCGGTCTCGATGCGGCGCCCGGTGCGGGCGTCGAAGAGATGCACGCGCGAGGGGGCGACGCCCAGATGCACGGTCTCGGGCAGCAGGGCTTCGCTGGTGTCGATGATCGCCAGCGCCTGGTCGCCCACGGTGCCATGCACGATGCGCTGGGCCCCCAGCTCCTCGACATGGTCGACCCGCATCGGCACGCCGCCGGACGTGAGGCGCAGATCCTCGGCTCGCAGCCCAAGCGTGACCGGCCCGGCCGCGTGCGCCACCGGCGCCAGCGCGTGGCCCTCAAGCATGACCTGGCCGTTCTCGACATGTGCGTCGAGCAGGCTCATCGCCGGGGCACCGATGAAGGAGGCCACGAAGGTCGAGGCCGGGGCGCGGTAGACCTCGAGCGGCGCGCCGATCTGCTCCACCCGTCCGCCGTTCAGCACCACCAGCCGGTCGGCCAGCGTCATCGCCTCGAGCTGGTCGTGGGTGACATAGAGCGAGGTGGTGCCGAGCCGTTTCTGCAGCTTGCGGATCTCCATCCGCATCGACACGCGCAGCTTGGCGTCGAGGTTCGACAGCGGCTCGTCGAACAGGAAGGCCGAGGGCTGGCGCACGATGGCGCGGCCCATGGCGACGCGCTGGCGCTGGCCGCCCGACAGGGCGCGCGGCTTGCGGTCGAGATAGGGGCGCAGCTCGAGCATCCGCGCCGCCTCGGCCACACGCTCCTCGATCACCGCCTTTCTCTCTCCGCGGTTCTTCAGGCCGTAGGCCATGTTGTCGCGCACGCTCATGTGGGGGTAGAGCGCGTAGTTCTGGAACACCATGGCGATGTCGCGCTCGGCCGGATCGAGCTTGTTGACCAGCCGTTCGCCGATGCGGATCTCGCCCTCGGTGATGGTCTCGAGCCCGGCCACCATGCGCAGGAGGGTGGACTTGCCGCAGCCCGAGGGGCCGACCAGCACGATGAACTCGCCGTCGCGGATCTCGATATTGACGTCCGCCACCGCCGGCTGGGCACTGCCGCCATAGGTCTTGCCGACATTGGTGAGAGAAAGATGTGCCATTACTTGTCGCTTTCCGTCAGGCCCTTGATGAACATGCGCTGGAAGATCACCACCACCGCAACCGGGGGGACCATCGCCAGCACCGCAAGGGCAAAGGCTTCGTTGTAATCGGGGATCTGGCTGCCGACCCAGACCTGCAGGATCGACTTGATGCCCCGCATGAGCGTGAAGAAGCTCTCGTCCGTGGTCATCAGCAGCGGCCAGAGATACTGGTTCCAGCCGTAGATGAACATGATGATGAAGATCGCCGACATCATCGTCCGCGACAGCGGCACCAGCACGTCGATGAAGAACTTCACCGGTCCGGCGCCGTCGATGCGCGCCGCCTCGAGCAGCTCGTCGGGCACCGAGCGGAAGAACTGCCGGAAGAAGAAGGTGCCGGTGGCCGAGGCCAGCAGCGGCACGATCAGGCCGGTATAGGTGTTGAGCAGGTGCAGCTCGGACATCACCTGATAGGACGGCATGATGCGTACCTCGAGCGGCAGCAGCAGCGTCGCGAAGATGGCCCAGAAGATGAGCGTGGCGAAGCGGAAGCGGAAATAGACCAGCGCATAGGCGGCCATCATCGACAGCACGATCTTTCCGACCGCGAAGCCCAGCCCCATGATCATCGAGTTGGTGAGCATCAAGAGCCCGGTCACGTCGCCGGTAAACCCGCCGCGGCTGGTGAGCACCTTGGTGTATGTCTCGGCGCCGTGGCTGCCGGGGGTGATGTAGAGGCCGTTCGAGTGGATGTCGATCGCGGCATGGGTCGAGGACATCAGCGCCATCACCACGGGCACGCAGAGAAACAGCGCGCCGAGGATCAGGATGAGGTGGTCGAGGGGTTTGATCTTCTGCATCTTCTTACCCGTAATGCACGCGGCGTTCGAGGAAGCGGAACTGCAGCACCGTGAGCAGCGCCACCACCACCATGAGGATCACCGACTGCGCCGAGGAGCCGCCGATGTCGTTGCCTTTGAACCCGTCGAGATAGACCTTGTAGACCAGCGTCATCGGGTTGTTGGCGGGCTTATCCTTCACGATCACGTCGATGATCGGAAAGGTGTCGAACATCGTGTAGGTGATGTTGATGACCAGCAGGAAGAAGGCGGTCGGTGCGAGCAGCGGCAGGGTGATGTCGCAGAACCGGCGCCAGCCGGATTTCGCGTCGATCAGCGCCGCCTCGCGCACCGAGACCGGCACCGACTGCAGCCCCGACAGGAAGAAGATGAAGTTGTAGGGGATCTGCTTCCACACCGAGATCACGATCAGGGCGGTGGCGGTGTCCCAGTAGTCGATGCCGACCCGCAGGTCGTGGCCGAACCACGCGGCGATCTGGGTGAAGGGGCCCATGTGCATGTCGAAGAACATCATGCCGATGAGGCCCGCCACCGGCGGTGCGATGGCATAGACCGAGATCAGCAGCGTCTTGTAGGTCTCGGCGCCGCGGATCACCTTGTCGGCCTTGACCGCGAGCAGCAGCCCTAGCCCGAGCGACAGCGCGGTGACCACGACGCAGAAGAAGGCGGTGAAGGCGGCGGTCGACATGTAGCCGCGGCTGGTCAGCGCCTCGGTGTAGTTGTCGAGGCCCACGAAGGTGGCGCCGAAGCCGAACGGATCCTCGAGGTAGAAGGACGAGGTCACCGCCTGCACGGACGGCCAGTAGAAGAAGATCGCAACCACCGCGAGCTGCGGCAGCAGGAACATCCACGGCGTCAGCGGGCGGTCGAACTGGACGCGCTTGACGGGGGTGGCGGTCTCACCGGACCACCAGCGGCGGAGCCGGGCGAACAGCGTGCTGTCGGCCTCGGCGAGGGAAAGGGGGGTATCGGTCACGGGCGTGTCCTGATCGGGGGCGGGTCGTCCCGGTTCGGGCCGGGCGCGGCCCCAAGAGCGGCAACGGAAACGGGGGCCGGGCGCTTGGCCCGACCCCCAGATGCGGTCGATGCTGGCTTACTTCGCAGTCTTGGCGAAGCGTGCGAGCAGGGCGTTGCCCTCTTCCTCGATGATCGAGAACGCCTCATCCACCGACACTTCGTCCGAGAAGATGCGGTTGAACTCGCGCTCCATCACCGAGCGGATCTGCGGGTAGAAGCCCATGCGGTAGCCCTTGGACCACTCGCCGCCCTCGAGCATCAGCTGCTGGATGCCGACCTCGGCCACCGGCTGCTCGTCGTAGTAGCCTTCCGACTTGGCCAGTTCGTAGGCCGCTTCGGTGATCGGCACGTAGCCGGTGCTGCGGTGGTAGAAGAACTGGGTCTCGGGCGAGGTCAGGAAGGTGAAGAACTGCGCCGTGCAGGCGTTCTCTTCGTCGGGCTTGCCGGCCATGGCGAACAGCGCCGCGCCGCCGATGAAGCTCTGGGTGCCGGCGCCTTCGATGCTGTCCCAGTAGGGCATGTAGACGGCGTCGAACTCGAAATCGGCCGACTGCTGCAGGCCGCCGAAGGAGCCCGAGGAGCCGATCCACATGGCGGCTTCACCCTCTTCGAAGGGCTTGAGGTTGTCGGCCCAGCCGGCCCCGTAGAAGCCGTAGAGATCTTCGTCGGCCCAGGCCTTGAGCTTCTCGAACATCATTTTCTGGTTGTCGTCGTTGACGAGGATCTCGGTGCCCTCGAAGCCGTCGTAACCGTTGTTGTTGGTGGCGAACTGCTGGTTGTTCCGCGACTTGAAGTTCTCGACCATCATCCAGGTGAGCTGCGAGGCGGTCATCGGGATATAGCCGGCCTCTTTCAGCTTGGGCGCGATCTCTTCGAACTCTTCCCAGGTCTTCGGCGGCTCGACACCGGCGGCCTCGAAGGCCTCGGTGTTGTAGTACAGGATCGGCGCCGACGAGTTGAACGGCATCCCGATGAACTTGCCGTCGGCATCGGCGTAGAAGTTGCGCACGCCGGCGATGAAGGCATCGCGGTCGAACTCTTCACCGGCGCCGGTGATCAGGTCCTCGGCGGGGACGGTCGCGCCACCGGCGGCGATGATGGTGGCGGCGCCAGCGTCGAACACCTGCAGGATGTTGGGCTGCTCGCCCGAGCGGAAGGCCGCGATGCCCGAGGACAGCGCCTCTTCGTAGGTGCCGCGCGAGACCGGCGTCAGGTTGCACTGGTCCTGTGCCTCGTTGAACTGCTGCGCGATCTCGTTGATCACTTCGCCGTTGCGGCCACCCATGCCGTGCCACCAGCTGATGTCGGTCGCGGCGGAGGCGGTGGAGGCGGTCAGTGCCAGAGCGATGGCGGTGGATGCCGTCTTGATCATGTCCCAGGTCCTTCTTCGGGAGTTTGTTCGTTGCGCGACGGCTAGGGGTGATCTGTAACGGACAGGCATAAGAATTGTGAAATTTATGCGTCAGGCCCTTGATGACGCACCGCGCGGGTGCCCGGCAGGGGGCGACGAGGCGCATCCGAGTCCGGTTGCGGGGGCCCGTGCGCTGTCTTTGCGGGGGCTTTGGGGAGGGGACTCGCCCGGCAACGTCACACCGCTCCCATGCTTGCGAGAGGCCTGCCCGAAATGCGCGCAGGTCGGGCAGGGGGTTGATGCGGCGCAGGTCTCACGCGGTCGCAAGCGCAAAGGGGCGGGGCTTGGGGCGACACGAAGGCAGGTTGAGAATGTTGCGGGACGTGAGGGGTGCGCCGGTGATACCTGCGGCGCAGGCTTGTGGCCGGGGCAGCGCGTAAGGCCTTCGTCAGACGGTAAGGCTCGATGCGGTCAGGCGGACGCCCACCTCACCCGGCGCCCTAACCCGGGATGGGCGCGCGCAGGATGACGTTGGTATAGCCGTCGTGAATCACCCGGCTCATGGCGTCGCGGGCGTCCGTCTGGGCGCCGGAGGCGATGGCCGACACGATGGCGCGGTGGCGCTGGGCCACGGTTTCACGGCGGTCCGCGAAATCGCCGATATGCTCTGCCATGAACAGCGAATAGAGCGCCGTCTGCACCAGATCGCCAAGGGATTGCAGGAACCGGTTGCCGGACAGGCGCAGCACCTGCTTGTGAAACGCATAGTCCGCAAGGGCGAACTCGGTCGGCGTGTCGGCGGCGGCGAGCCGGTCGCAGATCGCGTGCAGCGCGTCCAGATCCACCTGATTGACGCGCCCCGCCGCCTGCGCGGCGGCGGCTGGCTCGAAGATCATCCGGATCTCGTAGAGCTCTTCGAAGAACCGTGTCGGGTTGCGCGCGGTCGCGTGCCAGCGCAGCACGTCCTCGTCGAACATGTTCCAGCCGTCGGCGGCGCGGACATGCGTGCCGACCTTGGCCTTGGACTGGATCATCCCCTTGGCGATCAGGGTCTTTTTCGCCTCGCGGACGACGGTGCGCGAGACGCCGAACATCTCGCACAGGTCGGGGTCAAGCGGGATCATCGTCTCGGCAGGGTATTCGCCTGCGACGATGGCGCGGCCGAGCTGGTCCACCACGAAGGCCGTGTGATTGGACGCGCGTTCCGCCCCTGCGCCGCCCGCTGTGACCAGGGTCATGAGAGAGCGGCGGAACCAGTCGCTGTGCGCATCCTTGCCTGCGCTGCCCTTTTCTTTGCCGCCCACGTCAGCCCTTTCTGAAGGAGGATGAATGCGAAGAGCAGGCTACCGATCACGATCTTGGTCCACCAGCTCGAGAGGGTGCCGTCGAAGACAATATAGGTCTGTATCAGCCCCATGATGAGAATGCCGAAGAACGTCCCGGCGACAAAGCCGTATCCGCCGGTCAGAAGCGTCCCCCCGATGACCACCGCAGCGATCGCGTCGAGCTCCACCCCCACCGTCGCCAGCGAATAGCCGGCCGAGGTATAGAGCGAGAACACGATGCCCGACAGCCCCGCCAGCCCGCCGGACACGGCGTAGATGCCGATGGTGGTGCGGGCCACCGGCACGCCCATCAGTTTGGCCGCCTGCTCCCCGCCGCCAAGGGCATAGACATTCTGTCCAAAGCGCGTGCGATGCGCAACGAGGGCGCCGACGATGAAGGTTAGCACCATCAGGCCTCCAATCAGGCGAAAGCGCGCGCCGTCGATCTTCCAGTAGAGGCCCTGCAGCGTGTCGTAGAACTCGTGCGTGATGGGCACGCTTTCGGTCGAGAGCACATAGGCCGCGCCGCGGGCCAGAAACATCCCCGCCAGCGTCACGATGAAGGGCGGCATCTCCAGATAATGGATCGTCGCTCCCATCGCGGTGCCGAACGCAGTGGTCAGCAGCAGCACGAGCGCGAAGGCCGCCAGCGGGTGGATCGAGGTCTCGCGCAGGATCACCGCGAGGAACACTCCGGTGAAGGCGATCACCGAGCCGATCGACAGATCGATGCCGCCGGAGAGGATGACGAAGGTCATCCCCACCGCGGCGATCCCGAGGAAGGCATTGTCGGTCAGCAGGTTCGCAACCACCCGCAGCGACAGCATCGCCGGGTAGGCCGAGGCGCAGAGCGCATAGGCCAGCACGAAGGTCGCCAGCGTGATCAGGAGGGGCAGATGCGTGGACCGGATCATCGCGCGGTCTCCTCTTTCGTGGGGCTGGAGGCGGGGGCATCGGGCTCGGGTTGCGGGCCGGAGGCTTTCAGCAGGTAGATGTAATTGCCGATGCGGGGCGACTGGATCACGAGGATGCCGAGGATCAGCAGCGCCTTGATGACGAGGTTGAACTCGGGCGGCAGGCCCGACAGCAGGATCACCGAGTTGACGGACTGGATGATCAGCGCGCCGATCAGCGAGGCGATGATGGAAAACCGCCCGCCAAGCAGGGAATTGCCGCCGATCACCACCGCGAGGATCGCGTCGAGCTCGAGCCAGAGCCCGGCGTTGTTGGCGTCGGCCCCCTTGATGTCCGCGGCGACGATGACACCCGCCAGCGCGGCGCAGAGGCCGGACACGAGATAGACGCAGACCAGCAGTACGCGGCTGTTGATCCCGGCCAGCCGCGAGGAGCGCTCATTGATGCCGATGGCCTCGATCAGCATCCCCAGCGCCGTCTTGCGTACCACGAAGGTGACAAGCGCGCCCAGGGCCAGCCAGATCAGGATCGGCGTCGGAACCCCGGCCACGGTGCCCGCGCCCAGATGGATCAGCCCGGGATTGTCGAAGGTCAGGATCTTGCCCTCGGTCACCAGCTGCGCGATGCCGCGCCCGGCCACCATCAGCACCAGCGTGGCGACGATCGGCTGGATGCGCAGCACGGCCACGAGAAGCCCGTTCCACAACCCGCAGAGCCCGCCCGCGGCAAGCGCGGCGAGCAGGGCGGTGCCCCAGCCGTGGCCGTCCACCACCACCGAGGCCGCAACGGCGCCCGCGATGGCCATGACGGCGCCGACCGACAGATCGATGCCTTTGGTTGCGATCACCAGCGTCATGCCGATGCACAGCAGCGCCACCGGTGCGCCGCGGTTCAGAACGTCGATCAGGTTGCCGAACAGCCGCCCGTTGCGGAAGTCGATCTGAAAGAACTCCGGAAACACCGCGACGTTCAGCGCCAGCGCCACGGCCAGGATCACCAGCTGCGGCAGGATGCGCCTCAGGACGGACGGGCGGGGGCCAATGGTCTGGGACGTCATGCGACCTCCTCGGTTGCGATGGCGTTGATGATATTGTCGGGGGTGATCTGATCGCCGGTCAGCTCGCGCACCTGTTGCCGGTCGCGCAGCACCACGACGCGGGTGGAATAGGCCACCAGCTCCTCGAGCTCGGAGGAGGCCACCAGCAGCGCCATGCCATCGGCGCGCAGCTGTTCGATCAGGGCGATGATTTCCGCGTGCGCGCCGACATCGATGCCGCGCGTCGGCTCGTCAAGGATCAGGAAGGCCGGATTGGTCGCCAGCCAGCGTGCCAGCAGCGCCTTTTGCTGATTGCCTCCGGACAGAAGCCGGATCGGCATGTCGAGCGATGCCAGGCGGATGTCCAGCGCACGCACATAGCTTTGCGCGATCTCTTCCACCTTGGCGCGGGGGATCGGGCGCATCCAGCCCTGCCGGGCCTGCAGCGCCAGAATGATGTTGTCACGCACCGAGAGGTCGCCCACGATGCCGTCGATCTTGCGATCCTCGGGGCAGAGCGCGAACCGGTGGGCCACTGCGTCGCGCGGGTTCTTGATGGAGATGTCCTGCCCGCGCAGCGCGATGCGACCCTGATCGGCCGGCTCCACGCCGAAGATCAGGTTGGCGGTCTCTGTTCGGCCGGAGCCGAGCAGACCGGCAAGGCCCACGACTTCGCCTTCGCGAATATTGAGGGAAAACGGCGCCATCATGCCGCGTTTGCCGAGATCGTCGATCTCGACCAGCGTCTTACCCGCCGGGCCGACATCGCGCGCCTTGGTTCGTGCCTCGAGCTGGCGGCCCAGCATCATCGTGACGACGTCGCGCTGGGTCATCTCGGCCAGCAGGCATTCGCCCACCACGCGGCCGTTGCGCAGAACGGTGGCGCGGTCGGAGATCGCGAAGACCTGATCGAGGAAATGGGTGATGAACACCACCGCAAGACCACGCGCCTTGACCTGCCGGATCACATCGAACAGCAGCTGGACCTCGTCGTGATCGAGGCTGGCTGTCGGTTCGTCGAGGATCAGCACCTTGCCCGACATCTCGACGGCGCGGGCGATGGCGATGACCTGCTGGATCGCGACCGAATAGGCGGTGAGCGGCTCGGCCGGGTCGATGCGCAGCCCGTAGCCCGCCAGCACGGCGCGGGCCTCTTCGTTCATCCGCCGCCGCGCGATGAAGCCGCCGCGCATCGGCTGTCGCCCGAGGAACAGGTTCTCGGCCACGGTCAGGTTGGGCAGGAGATTGACCTCCTGATACACGGTGCCGATGCCGAGGCGCTGGCTGTCGGCGGTCGAGACCGGGTGGATCTCCTGCCCGTCCATCAGCATCGTGCCCGCGTCGCGGCGATAGGCGCCCGTCAGGCATTTGATCAGGGTGGACTTGCCAGCGCCGTTCTCGCCCAGAAGCGCATGGACCTCGCCGGGCATGAGGCGCAGTTCCACGTCGTCCAGCGCGATGGTGCCGGGAAAGAACTTCGAGATACCGCGTGCGTGCAGCACCGGCGCGTCGGGTGTGAGGGTGTCTGTCATTCGGGGACCTTATCCGCCGGGGGCCGTGCCGCGTGCAAGCGTCGCAACGGGCCAGGCGGACAGCACCGCCCGGCCCTGGGGATCAAGGCTCAGTAGCCAAGATCCTTCTTCTCGTTGAAGATTGCCATGTTGTCATCGTCGGCGGTGAACAGCCGGGATTCGGTCTGGATCCACTTCTCGGGCTCGGTTCCGTCGGCAAGATAGGCCTCGAGCGCGTCGAGCGCGGGCCCGGCCATGTTCGGCGTCAGTTCGATCGTGGCGTTCATCTCGCCGTCGGCGATGGCCTTGTGCGCGTCCGGCACAGCGTCGATGGCGACGATCCTGATGTCTTCGCCCGGCTTGAGCCCGGCTTCCTTGATCGCCTGGATGGCGCCGACGGCCATGTCGTCGTTATGCGCATAGAGCGCGCAGATGTTCTCGCCGCCCTCGGCCTTGAGGAAGCTTTCCATCACCACCTTGCCCTGGGCACGGGTGAAGTCGCCGGTCTGGCTGCGGACGATCTCGAGGTTGTCATGGCCCTCGATACCCTGCTCGAACCCGGTCTTGCGGTCGATGGCAGGGGAGGAGCCCGTGGTGCCCTGAAGCTCGACGATGCGGCAGTCTTCGCCGTTCATCTCGTCGACCAGCCACTGGCCGGCAACCTCGCCTTCGTGCACGAGGTCCGAGGTCACGGCGGTCAGGTAGAGCGACTCGTCCGCATCGACGGTGCGATCCAGCAGGACCACGGGAATCTCGGCGTCCTTGGCCTCTTCAAGCACCTCATCCCAGCCGGTGGCCACGACGGGCGCGATCAGGATGGCATCGACGCCCTGCGCGATGAAGCTGCGGATCGCCTTGATCTGGTTTTCCTGCTTTTGCTGGGCATCGGCGAATTTCAGGTCGATGCCGCGCTTTTCGGCCTCTTGCTTGGTGACGGTGGTTTCCGCCGCGCGCCAGCCGGATTCCGACCCGATCTGGCTAAAGCCGATGGTCAGGTCTGCCGCCATGGCGGCCATCGGGGCAAGCGCAATCACAGACGCCAGAAGCGTTGTCTTCAGTTTCATGATTTCCTCCCATTCGGAGCCTCTCCTTGCTCCATGGAGCTGATTAAGTATTATTTTATTAGTTTTGTAAACAGTTCTGTGAAGTGGCCGTCAGAAAAGGTCCGTTCGAGCCCGTTCCCCCTGAAACGCATCCGTTCAGTGTTGCTGTGCTGCTAGGACGCGCGCCGCCCTTCGGCGCTCCAGTTCGCTCATGAGGTCGGGTATATCGCCCGGCTCTTGGCTCCCGGCTGGCGAAGGCGTTCACCACTGCCAATGGCACCCACGTCGATGCTACGCAGCGGCGCTGCGCGGATCGGTCAGATGTCGATGGCCGGAGCTTCGGCAGCCCCTTCATCGCGACGCCGTGACACTCACCAGAATACGCGTGCGTGCCCCTCCCTGCGTGGGGTGGGGCGGTTTGGCGGCAAAGCTCGCCATCCGGACCTTTATTACCTCCAGCGACCATCATCGCGCGCCCTCAACCCCTTGGCAGGGCGCTTCCGGCGCTGATCTGTTGGCGGACAAAGGATGCCGAAACACACGGCGAGCAAGAGCAGCGAGCAGCTTGGAACACGCCAAACTCTGTCCAAAAAATCGGGAACGGTTCACGCTTGGGCGGTCTCTGAGAGGAGCAGACAATATTGCGTTTCGAGGATGCTGCTCAAGCAAGCGATCGCTTTGCTTTGAATGGTGCCCGGGGGCGGAATCGAACCACCGACACGAGGATTTTCAATCCATGCTGAAGTCTGATCTAGTTCTTTGCGTCAACGTTATAGCTACGTAAATGCAAGTTGGCTTCCGGACGGAGCTGGGGGACCTGTCGGGCACTTTGACTGCCGGTAGCGTGCCAGCTATTGCCCGAAGTCAGCGTCGGCTTTGCCACTGTCGGGCATGTCCGGAATTGAAGCGCAGACGCGTTACCTGCTTCGCGAAAGGGCTCCGCAGGTGCCTCGATCTGTCTCGCGGCCGACCTGTTGCTATGAATCTGTTGCTCCCTCCAAAGCGTCACGGCGTTCCGGATGTGCTTCGAACGACCGTCAGGCGAGAACATCCGAATTCAGATGAAACATCACCCGATCCACAAGCTCATCGATTATTGCAATGCGATGCGCGCCGCTCGGGCGGATTGCGTAGTAGGAGACCGGTATGTTCGCCGAGAAGGGGATCGTCACCAGCCCGGCATTCGCCGCACGCGTAGATATTTCGTCCACGATGGCGACACCCATGCCTTCCGCGGCAAAGTGGCAACAGTTCAGCATCGATGTTTCGATTACGCTCGCGGGAGCACTCTTCGCTGTCGAAAGCGCGCTGTCGAAGGCGATGCGCACCGGAGAATTGCGGCCGGGGATCAGGATCCGTTCGTCGATCAGGTCATCGGGGGTGCAGACATCCTTGGTTGCGATTGGATGTGACGGCGGCACCGCGACGACAGCAGGCATCTGTCGCAACTTCAGGGCCCGATCACTCATGCGCTGACGCCGATAGACGAAGCCGATGTCATACTGTGCCTTCTCGACCATCTCCCAGATGTGTCGGCTGTTTTCGACGTCGACGATTAGAGGGACATCCTTGCGGTCCCCGATGACCTCTCGGATCGCGGTCTGCAGATAGGGGCGCACCAGCGACGTCACCGTGCCGATGCGGATGACAATATTCTTGTGCGCGCGAATGTCTTCCGCCGCCTGTGCGATCTGGTCGAGGCCGAGATACAGTCTCTCGACCTCGCGATAGAGCATGAGGGCCTCGGCAGTCGGATCCAACCGGGCCCCACGCCGACTGAAGAGTTGCAGGGCAAGGGACTCTTCCAGATCCCGGATCAGGCGACTCACAGCCGGTTGTGTCACATGCATCAGGTCTGCCGCAGCAGTGATCCCTCCACTCATCATAACGCAGCGAAACGCCTCAACCTGTCGGTGCTTCAAATGCATCTTCGCGCTCCAGTATAACATTTGGTCATGATGTAAGTATCAGATACAATTTTATCGCAGCTGTGAAGGCCGCTAGCTTGCGTTTTGCCCGATGGGAGAAAGCGGGCACAAAACCGAACGGAGGAGTTCCCTGATGAAACCTGTTGCCTTGGCCGCGCTGCTCGCGGCCAGCACCGCGCTCGCGCCTGCCGCCCTGTCAGCCCAGGAGCTGACGATCGGTCTTGCCGCATCGACCACGTCGATGGACCCGCAGTTCTACGTCGTTGGTCCGAACAGCGCCATGGCTCGGAACATCTTTGACGGGCTTGTGAACCAGGACGAGAACCAGCAGATCGTGCCCGCTCTCGCGACGTCCTGGAAGATCGTTGATGACACCACATGGGAATTCACCTTGCGCGAAGGCGTCACGTTCCACGACGGGAGCGACTTCACCGCCGAGGATGTGGTGGCGAGTATCAACCGCGTGCCCAAGGCGTCGAACAACAGCCCCAGCTCCTTTATGCCCTACGTCAAGGCGATCAAGGATGTGCAAGCCGTCGATCCGTCGACGGTTCGCATCACCACCGACGAGCCAACGCCCCTCCTGCTGAACAACCTCAGCCGGATCGCAATCCTGCCGGCCGAGGCCGCCGAGACTACCACCGAGCAGATGAACTCGGGCGAGGGCGTGATCGGCACCGGGCCGTTCCAGTTCGTCTCCTGGGTGCCCGACAGCGAAGTCGTGGTCGAACGCAACGATGCCTACTGGGCCGAGCCCGCAGCTTGGGAAGACGTGACTTTCAAGGTCTTCAAGAACAACAGCGCCCGCGTTGCTGCGATGCTCTCGGGCGACGTTGATATGATCGAGAGCATTCCCACCGCCGACACGCGTCGGCTTGTGGACGCTGAAGATGTCGAAGTCGTCTCGGTTGCGGGCAACCGGGTCATGTATCTGCATATGGACCAAGGG
Source organism: Salipiger bermudensis (assembly GCF_020171625.1). GTDB lineage: Bacteria > Pseudomonadota > Alphaproteobacteria > Rhodobacterales > Rhodobacteraceae > Salipiger > Salipiger bermudensis_B. The sequence continues at coordinate 166,203 of NZ_JAIUZY010000004.1, read as the reverse complement.
CGTGAGGAATCTCCCTTTGCCACCGACGCCGAGGGCAAGAACCCACTGCGCGATCCGCGCGTGCGCCGCGCCCTGTCGCTGTCGCTGAACCGCGAGGCGATCGTCGATCGCATCATGGATGGGCAAGGGGTCCCCGCGGGTCAGCTCGTCCCTGAAGGCTACTTCGGCTATGACAGCGAGATATCGGCGGACCCGTATGATCCCGAAGCGGCGAAGGAACTGCTGACCGAAGCGGGCTATCCCGACGGTTTCGAGCTGACCTTCCACGCCTCGAATGACCGCTATCCCAATGACAGCCGAGTTGCACAGGCCATCGGGCAGTTCTTCAGCCGGATCGGCATCGATACCTCGGTCGAGACACTGCCAGCGAGCGTCTACTTTTCGCGGGCGTCGAACCTCGAGTTCAGCTTCATCATGGGCGGTGCCGCGGTCGAGACAGGTGAGGCGTCGGGCGTTCTCGGGCCGTTGCTCGAGACCTATGGCGAGAGCGCCGGTCGTGGCAACCGCGGACGCTACTCCAACCCCGAGTTCGACAGCGCGCTCTCGGAAGCGCGCCAGACGCTTGACGAAGAAAAGCGCCGCGAGCTTCTCGAGAAAGCGACCGAGATCGCCATGACCGACCTTGGTGTGATCCCGGTCTTCTACCTCGCAAACACCTGGGCACTTGAAGACGGTATCGACTACCCCGGACGCTCGGATGGCTACACGTTGGCCTACGACGTGCGGCCCGAGTGATCTGGAGCCGTTCGGATGTCCTTTGAAGGAGTATTTCCTTACCTGGTCTCGCCGCTCAATCAGAGCGGCGAGGTGCGGGGCGATGTGATCGAAGCTCTGGTCGAACGCCTGATCACGGCCGGCGTCCACGGTCTGGCGCCGCTCGGCAGCACCGGCGAGTTCGCCTATCTCGATGGACGCCAGCGGTTGGCTGTGGCGAAATCTGTTATCAAGGCCTCGAGAGGACGCGTCCCGGTCATTCCCGGCGTGGCTTCGACCTCAACCGCCGACGCGGTTTCGCAGACCCGTGCAATGGTGGAGGCCGGGGCGGACGGTATTCTTGCCATTCTCGAGGCTTACTTCCCCATCGAGGAGGATGGCGTCGAGGCGTATTTCACCGCGATTGCCGAGGCGGCCGAGGGTCTGCCGGTCGTGCTCTATACCAACCCGAACTTTCAGCGCTCCGATTTGACATTGCCTGTGATCGAGCGACTGAGCCATGTCGAGAACATCCGCTACATCAAGGACGCCTCGTCGAATACAGGTCGTCTCCTGTCGATCATGGAACGGACCAAAGGTCGGCTCGAGGTCTTCGCGGCCTCCGCCCATATTCCGACTTGTGTCATGATGATCGGCGGCAAGGGCTGGATGGCGGGACCGGCGTGCATCGTGCCGGAGCAGAGCATCGCGCTCTACGAAGCCGCGAAAGCTGGCGACTGGGGCCGCGCGATGGAGTTGCAGCGACCGCTCTGGCGGATCAACGAACTCTTCGCCCGCCATTCTCTGGCTGCATGCATCAAGGCCGCGCTGGAGCTGCAGGGCTTCGAGGTCGGTGATCCGGTTGCCCCGCAGAAGCCGCTTGGCGCTGCCGCGCGCGATGAAGTGGCTTCGGCGTTGCGCGACTTAGGGGCGCTGTAGACCCACAGGCTCGGACAGCGAGATTCCCAAGGAACCAGTATGATAACTCCTACTCCCGTCATCTTCGATTGCGACCCGGGGATTGACGACAGCATCGCCTTGCTCGGTGCATTCGTCGCTCCCGAACTCGACATTCTCGCGATCACGCCGGTTTGCGGCAATCAGCCGCTTGATCGGACCGTGCGCAACGCGCTGCAGATCTGCGAGCTGGGCGGTCGTGCCGACATCCCGGTTCATGCTGGCTGCCATCGTCCTTTGTGCCGCGAGCCGATCCATGGGCAGTTCCACGGCACCACTGGTCTGGGGAGCACCGTGCTGCCCGATCCGCGCAAGACGGTCGAGGCGACCACGGCGGTTGAGGCGCTGATTACGCATCTCGGTCGTGCAGCACGCGGAGAGCGGAGCAAGATCACGATGTGCTGCCTTGGTCCGTTGACCAATCTGGCGCTGGCGTTGCGGATCTGTCCCGAGATCGCCGGCGGCATCGAGCGGATCGTGATGATGGGGGGGGCCTTTCGCGAGCCGGGCAACCGGACCCTCACCTCGGAGTTCAACATGCTTGCCGATCCGCATGCCGCGCAGATCGTGTTCGCGGCAGGAGTTCCGATGACGACACTCGGACTCGACGCGACCCATCAGGTCATGCTGCTGCCGGACCATGTCGCGATGTTCGCGCAGAAGAGCGGCCGGATCTCGCAGACCGTGGCGGAACTCATGGCATTCTGGGACCGCAACGATGTCCGCCGTTACGGGTCCCGCGGGGGGCCGCTACATGATCCGCTCGTGACGGCCTGGATGCTGAGCCCGAACTTTTTCGAGAGTGCGCCCGCCCGCGTGTTCGTCGAAACCGAAAGCCCTCTCTGCCTCGGACAGACCGTGGCGGACTGGTATGGGAAATCGGGCGAGCCCGCGAATGTCGATGTCGTGACGAAGGTGGATGCGCAGGGGGTCATCGACCTCTACCTTGACCTGATGTCCCGCTACGAGGAGCGCGGCGCTGCATGACCGTCACGCGGATCATCATAGACACCGATCCCGGCGTGGACGATGCGGCGGCCATCTGGCTGGCACTGGCCTCGCCCGAGATCGAGCTTCTGGGCGTCACCGCTGTGGCCGGGAACGTGCCGCTCGAGGCGACATATGCCAACGCCTGCCGCATCGTGGGTCTCTCCGGACGTGCTGATGTGCCGGTCATGGCCGGTGCACGGGGTCCGCTGCTGCGTGACCAGGTCTTCGGGAAATACGCCGCCATTGGCGCCTTTCCGGAAGCGTTGGTGCCCGACAGCGGCATGATATCTTCGGATGAGAACGCCGTGGCCTTTATCGCCCGAACCGCACGCGGTGCCGCCCGAGAGGGTCGTCCCGTCACGATCTGTGCCATAGGGCCTTTGACCAATGTTGCCATGGCCTTGCGGCTGCACCCCGAGGTGGCGCAGGGCATCGAGCGGATCGTCGTCATGGGCGGTGCATTTCGTGCGCTCGGTCACCGCACGCCGTGGGCCGAGTTCAACGTCTACGCGGATCCGCACGCGGCGCAGATCGTCTTGGGTTCCGGCGTTCCCATAACGATGTGCCCGCTCGACGTGACTCTTCAGGCATTGTTCACGGCGACGCATGTCGAAAAGCTTCGGGAGCAGGGAGGTGCGCCCGGATGCGCTCTGGCCCGCCTGGTGACCGAATTTGACCGCAGCGATCCCGAAAAATACGGTCGCCCTGGAGGACCGCTTCACGATCCCATGACAATTGCCTGGCTCGTCGCGCCCGAGCTTTTCTCGGGGCGGCGTGCCGCCGTGGGGGTCCAGGTGGGCGGGAGCACGAGCGGCCACACCTACGCAGATTTCAATGACAGTCAGGCACGAACCACCGTCATGACGGATGTGAACGAGCCGGGCTATATCGCGCTGGTTGTCGACCGGATCGCGGCGTTGGGCGCCGCGTCGGAGAGAACCGCGCAGGAGGAGACTAGACAATGAGCGGATACCTGTTCAGCCGACTACTTCAGACCGCCGTGACGCTGTTCGTCATGTCGGTGCTGGTCTTCGGCGGCCTGCACATGGTGGGCAACCCAGTGGACGTGCTGTTGAGCCCCACCGCAACACCTGCGGAACGTCTGGAAGTGATCAAGTCCTTCGGCCTCGACCGGCCCGTGTGGGAGCAATACTGGATCTTCCTCAAGAACGCGCTCACCGGAAACCTCGGCAATTCCTTCGTGTTCAACCAGCCTGCGCTGGACCTGATCCTGCAGCGGATGCCGGCAACTCTGGAGCTGGCTGCTGCTGCCTTGCTCATGGCGCTGGTGCTGGGCATCCCGCTGGGCATTTACGCCGGGCTCAAACCCAACGGTTGGTTCGCCAAGTCGATCATGACGTTCTCGATCCTCGGCTTCTCACTTCCGACCTTCTGGATCGGTCTGGTGATGATCATGGTCTTCGCCGTGCAGCTCGGATGGCTGCCATCATCCGGACGCGGGGACACGGTGGATGTGCTGGGAGTGCCCGTCAGCATCTTTACAATGGATGGGCTCGCCCACCTTGCGCTGCCCGCCTTCAACCTGGCGCTCTTCAAGATCTCCTTGGTGATCCGGATTACCCGTGCAGGTGTGCTCGAGACCATGCAGCTTGATTTCGTCCGCTTTGCCCGGGCCAAGGGGCTGCCCGAAAAGCGCATCGTCACGGTGCATGTGCTCAAGAATACTCTGATCCCGCTCATTACCGTCATCGGTCTCGAACTCGGTTCGCTTATCGCCTTCGCGGTCGTGACCGAGACGATCTTCGCCTGGCCCGGAATGGGCAAGCTGATCATCGACGCCATCGCGGTGCTCGATCGGCCCGTCATCCTCGCTTACCTGATGATCACCGTCGTGATGTTCAGCCTAATCAACCTCGCCGTCGACATCCTCTACTCGGTGGTCGACCCGCGCGTCCGACTGGAGGGCAACTGATATGACCGACGTCTCCAAGACCGCTTCGGTTCACACCGGCGGCAAGACCGACAAGAGCAGAAGCCACTCGGTTTCGCCTTTCCGTATCATCATGGGCAAACTGGTCCGCGATCCGCTCGCGCTCACGGGGCTCGTCATCGTCTCGATCCTCGTCCTCGCCGCGGTCTTCGCTTCGGTCATAGCGCCGCAAGATCCGTATGATCTCGCGCAGCTCGACATCATGGACGGCCGGCTGGCGCCCGGCGCTGAGAGCTTCACCGGCATGACCTACCTGCTCGGCACCGATGATCAGGGCCGGGACCTCTTCAGTGCCATCCTTTACGGGTTGCGCACGAGCATCCTCGTCGGTGTCGCGAGTGCGGCCATCGCTCTCCTGATCGGCGCCGCCGTGGGCCTGCTGAGCGCCTACGCCGGAGGGCGGACCGACGCCTTCCTGATGCGCGTGGTGGACATCCAGCTTAGCTTTCCGGCGATCCTTGTGGCGCTGATCCTGCTTGCGGTGCTGGGGCAGGGGGTCGACAAGATCATTCTCGCGCTGGTGGTGACGCAATGGGCATACTATGCCCGCACCATTCGGGGCTCTGCCCTGGTCGAGCGCAAGCGCGCCTACGTCGATGCGGCACGTTCGATGGCGCTGCCCGATCGCAGGATCCTGTTCCGGCACATCCTGCCGAATTGCCTCGCACCGTTGATCGTCGTGGCAACCATGCGCGTGGCCTACGCGATCATGCTCGAGGCGACCCTGAGCTTTCTCGGCATCGGCTTGCCGGTCACTGAGCCGTCGCTCGGACTTCTTGTGTCGAACGGGTTCGAATACATGCTCTCGGGCGACTACTGGATCAGCTTCTTCCCGGGTGTGGCGCTGCTGATCCTCATTGTGGCGATCAACCTCATCGGTGACTCGCTGCGCGACATTCTCAATCCGCGCCGGGAGGGCTGATCATGAATAACCCCATTCTTTCGGTTCAGGACCTTACCACCTCGTTCCGTGTGGACGGCCAATGGCGGGACGTGGTGCGGGGCGTGAACTTCGACATCGGTGAGCGCGAGACGGTGGCCGTCGTGGGTGAATCCGGCTCCGGCAAGAGCGTCACCGCCATGTCGATCATGCGACTGCTCTCGCCGGGAAATTCCCGCAGTGCCGGACGTATCGAGTTCGAGGGGAAGAACCTTCTCGACATGCCGCTCGATGCGATGCAGTCGATCCGCGGCAACCGCATTGGCATGATCTTTCAGGAGCCGATGACATCGCTTAATCCGGTGCTCAAGATTGGCGAGCAGATCACCGAAGTGCTGCGTCAGCACCGCGGCATGGACGGCGCGCAGGCAGAGGCCGAGGCGGTGCGCTTGCTCGACAGGGTTCGGATACCGTCCGCGAAACAGCGTCTGAACGAATACCCGATGAACTTCTCGGGCGGCATGAGGCAGCGGGTCGTGATTGCGATCGCGCTGGCTTGCTCGCCGAAGCTGCTGATCGCCGACGAGCCGACGACCGCGCTCGACGTGACAATCCAGGCCCAGATCCTCGAATTGATCAAGACGCTGCAGGAAGAGGAGGGCATGTCAGTGCTCTTCATCACGCACGACATGGGGGTCGTTGCCGAGATCTCGGACCGCACCGTGGTGATGTTCCGCGGCGACGTGGTCGAGACTGCGTCCACCGCCGAGATATTCCGCGAGGCGCGTCATCCCTATTCGCGCGCTCTGCTCTCTGCGGTTCCGCAACTCGGCGCGATGACTGGAACCGACAGGCCGCTGCGGTTCCCACGGGTCGACATGTCTTCCGGAGAGATCCAGTCGCCGCCTGCAACGGCGGACACCGTGCGCGCCGACGCGCCGCCTGTGCTCAAGGTCGACAACCTCGTGACGCGGTTTCCCGTTCGCAAGGGGATCCTGCGCAGGGTCGTTGGTCGCATCCATGCGGTGGAGGACCTGTCATTCGAATTGCGGCAAGGCGAGACCTTGTCGCTCGTCGGCGAGTCCGGCTGCGGCAAGTCGACCACGGGGCGCTCTCTCATCCGGCTCGAGGAACCTGCGGGCGGCGCGATTTCGGTCGCCGGTCAGGATGTGCGTGGCGCTGGTCATTCGGATCTCACGAAAATCCGGCGGGATGTGCAGATGATCTTCCAGGATCCGTTCGAAAGCCTCAATCTGCGGATTCGCATCGGCGACGCGATCGCCGAGCCGATGATCACTCACGGACTGGCCACCCGCCGCAATGCCGAGGCCAAGGTCACCGATCTGCTCGAGCGTGTCGGGTTGTCGGGCGACATGATCTCGCGTTTTCCGCACGAGTTCTCGGGCGGTCAACGTCAGAGGATCTGTATCGCGCGCGCTCTGTCCCTGGAGCCGAAGCTGATCATCGCCGATGAATCCGTGTCGGCTCTGGATGTCTCTGTGAAGGCGCAGGTGATCAACCTCATGCTGGACCTTCAGGAGCAATATGGCCTGGGGTATCTCTTCATCAGTCACGACATGGCGGTCGTTGAGCGCATTAGCCACCGTGTCGCGGTGATGTATCTTGGAGAGATCGTCGAGATCGGTCCGCGTGCGTCGGTTTTCGAGAATCCTCAGCACCCCTACACGCGCAAGCTCATCGCGGCGGTGCCCATTGCCGATCCATCCCGCCGTCAGCGGCGTCTGGCGACTGCTGACGAAATTGGAAGCCCCTATCGATCGGCCGATTTCGTGCCACCGAAACGCCATTACCGCGAGGTGGGCGATGGCCATTTCGTGATGGTTGATGCTAGCGAGGTGGCTGCATGATTGTCACCTTCGGCTCGATCAACGCCGACCTGATCTTCGATGTCGAGACCCTGCCGACCGCAGGGCAGACCTTGATGGCAAAGAGCCTCCACACCGAGCCAGGTGGGAAGGGGGCCAATCAGGCGCTTGCCGCAGCACTGGGTGGCGCGGAAGTCCACATGGTGGGTGCCGTCGGCAAGGATGGCCTCGCCGACATCGCCCTGCAAGGACTGCGGCGGGCGGTGGATGTCAGCCTCGTGGCGCGTCTTGAGGCACCGACGGGCTGTGCCTCCATCCATCGTGACCAGGACGGGCGGAACGAGATCGTCGTGGCGGGCGGAGCGAACCTCGCCGTTTCGTCGGACCTCGTGGACGACGCGCCGCTTGATCGGGCGAGCGTTGTCCTGTTGCAGATGGAGAATGACCCGCGAGAGACCGCGCGGCTGATCCGTCGATGCCATGAAAGACGGACCCTCAGCATTTTGAACCTTGCGCCTGCCTACCGACTCGATGCCGAAGTGCTCTCGCTTTGCGGACTTGTGGTCGTCAATGAGGATGAGGCAGAGGCGATGGCCGGCTGGCTTGGCTGCGGCAAGACTGCCGCGGCCCTCGCGGAGGCCACCGGAACCGGCGTTTTGCGCACGCTCGGGGGCGATGGGGCAGAGCTGGCCTGGCGCGGCGAGCATGTCTCGGTTCCCGCAGTCCCCTGCAAGGTGCAGGATACCACGGCTGCCGGAGATTGCTTCGTCGGCACCTTCGCGGCCGCTCTCGACCGCGGCCTGCCTCTCGCGGATGCCATGCATCGCGCAGCGGTGGCTGCGTCCCTCACCTGCGCCCGCAAAGGAAGCCAGGAAAGCATGCCGACCGCAGCGGACGTCGATGCTCATGCGAGCCTCGTCTCTGGGTGAGCGCGGCGCGGTTCTTGCGCCGCGCCGGCTTGAACCTGACCTCGAACGAGCTTCTGGTGCGGTCTGGACTTGGCGATCTTGGGATCATGCGGCGAGAAGATCACTCTCGAGCTTCGCGAACATCGAGACATCCTCCTCAGCGTTCTCGAAGAGATGCCCGTAGACGTCCATCGTCATGGTGATCGACGCGTGACCAAGTAGCGTCTGGATCTTCTTCGGGTTCCAACCCTGCTCGATGAAGAGCGACGCAGCGGCGTGTCGCAGCGCATGCAGACCAAACTTCGGCTCACCGGCTGCGTCGACGATGCCGTTCGCGACGAGCATGGGCTTGAATACGCGATTGTAAATGTTCGAGTAATTCTGGATCTTGCCCGCGCCGTTCGGGAATACAAGGTTCTGCTCTGTCACGGGCACCGTTTCTTGCCATTGCGCGAGTGTGTCGCGCACGAGCGGTGCCATCGGGATGTCACGGTGGCCGGCCCGGCTCTTGGGCTTGCCGAGGACGCAGTGCTCGTCGGCGCGCTGGCGAACATGCACAAGGCCGCGGTCGAGATCGACATTGTCCCAGGTCAGTCCGCGCAACTCCGAGATCCGCATCCCGGTGAAGATCGCGGTGACGAACATGGCGCGGTGCGAAGCGGGCGCGTTCCCGACAATCACCCTGATCTCCTCTTTCGTCGGGATGACGCGCTCGTCGCTTTCGGTGCGGCGCCGGCGGCGCATTTTCACATCGGTGGCGACGTTGTGCTCGATCCACTCCCGCTCAACGGCTTCGGACAGCACGGCGCGCAGGCTGACCATGACCTTGCGCACGAGTGCTTGCGAGATGCCGTCATCAAGCAGCTCGTGCATGAAATCCCGCACCTGACCCCGGGAAAGGTCGCCGAGCAGAAGATCACCTATCTTCGGTTCGATGTGAACGCGCGCGTGGCTGCGGTAGGCCTTCAGGGTTGATCGCTCGAGCTGATTGCGTTCGCAGGTCTTGAGCCAGCTCTCGCAGGCGTCGGTCACGGTTTTCGTCATCGTCTGGGGCATCTTGGCCTCTTCTTCGTTGCTGATGACTACATTATACTCTGCGTGGGCGCGTCCGTCGGGTGGAAACGCCGAAACCTCAATTTTTTCCATATTTGTTAGGGTGTTGGCGCTCTTGTCTCGCCGCTCTCGGCGCGACTGAGAGCATGCGATCTAGAACAGTTGTTGAACGTAACTTATACAGGATTTTGCCATTCTTAATCTTATACGGGGGCAGGGTTGGCGCTTTCGCATCAACGTAGTCGCAACGCAAATGCAAAGAACTTTCACCGGATACCTGCTAGCAACACACGGACGGCGTCGCCTGCACCGCGACCATCCAGCCGTTCGCCAACAGATCGCCAACTTGGAGGCATTTGCCAAGCAACGGAGCCACCATTCAGAGCTCGAGACCCAAAGAAGGGTCTTTATCGCCGACTACGCGCGATCGGTGCGTGGGCTGAATTCGTTGCCGCGGCTTCGTGACTATCTCCAACAAGGCGGACCGATCTTCATCGACGATGCCAGCCGGCTATTCCGGGCTTGTCCTGATGCCGCCACTCAGCGCGCACTATGGGAGGAGTTGACCCCATATCACTCCGCGATCTTCCACCTGCGCTTCATGAAGCCCTTGTCAGAAATCACGGGCACGAAAAGGGAACTCTTGGTGCGTGGAGCGCTAAGAGCAGATTACTTTCTCGCTCCGCGGCGGCGGTCACAGCTTAAACTTGAAGACCGTCGCGACCAAACGGCTTTGGCGACCACAGCGTCATCGAAAGCTAGGCGGCGAGCTTCGCGCGAGGCCGGCGAGCAATTGTCGCGCGTGAAGGCATCGATTGAAAGCGGTGGCGAGACCGCGACGCTCACGAAAATCGCGGCGCGTGCAAACGATGAGGGCCTACGGACCTCACGCGGGACGCTATGGCGAACTGATAGCGTGTCTCGCGCACTGAAAAGATACGACGGGGTCGAGGAGCAGCGCTAGGGCCATCATAAGCGCGCCAGGTGCGTGCCGCGCGACTATCTTGAGCAAAGGGGGCAGACGAGACGGGACGCACACCTACGCGCGGTTCTGCGAGTTACAGCGCCCGGCATCGAAAACGCGGGAGCATTGGCTCTCGTGGATCGAGGTAACATGCCTTGCCCGCCTCTCAGCCTAGACGCGTCGCCTGAAGCATGCGAGCAAGATGGTCTAAGAGCGAGAGGGGCGAGCGCAGATGAAAGAAGACGAGCCGAATGTCGTGATGTCGGGAAAGTGCCAGACCGTCACATTGAGCGGTTACCCCTTCTCCGTCGAGATCTACCGCCTGGAGACGGAGAGCTTGTGGACGCTCGAGGTCGTCGACTGCGACGGGACAAGCCACGTCTGGGACGACCAGTTCCGCTCCGACAAGGACGCACGCACCGCAGCGCTCGAGGCCATTCGGAGCGAAGGTCCGATCGCGTTCATGCGCGGCAGCAATGTCATTCAATTCCCGCAGGACTGATCGGGGCAGGGCGCGCAGGTTTGGGGGCGGTTGCTCGAGATACAAGGATTGGGACGTTGGGCGGCGGCCGACACATTGCTTGCGCCACGGCCGAAGCGAAGCCTTGTATCCCGTCGCAGGGTGACGACGGGCATCGGCGGGGCGCAACTCGGCCTCTTTTCCTGACATTTTTGCAGCCATAGGCGGTGCGGCTCATCGCGCGGGGCGCGCGCATCTCCCGCCAACCTGGCTTGGTCCTTGTGGTCACGGGGCTGTTCGCAAAGCTGAGCGCTCCACGTCAGTCACTGCTGACTGTTTAAGGTAAGCATCTCGGATCTCGCATCTGTGCCTCAGGTCTCTGTCCCCGTTCCTGCGCGCATCCTTCGGTCCCTGGTCTCCCGAGAGGACCGTCACACCCGCTTCTCTCTCTTCGCCTTTCCATGAGCATCAGCCCTCGCATAGAACGCGGCGCTCGAGGCCAGTAGAGGGCAGCGTCTTCACCCATCTTCAAACTGCTTCATCATCTGCTTAAGCGCGCGGCCGATGCGATCGTTGAGCTCACTGTATGCGACGCAGTGGCCACGGGGGCCGAGCTGCCGCACGAGTCTTCCGTCTCCGTGCCGCTTTCCCGTCGCTCGGTCGATCGCGTTGTTTCCCAAGTCGCAGAGCTTCACGCCGATGACGCCGGTCTTCTTGAACACCTCGACCAGCTCCGGTTCTGGCTCTCCGCTCGGAGCGGCTTTGAAGGTCGGGCATTCAAAATCGAAGAAGACAGCGCGGAGGCCTTTCCAGTAGCGTCGGCTGAAATCGTCCACTGTAAACAGGTCGAGCTGCTCCGGGATTGTATCACCCTCAAGCGTCGTGCTCTCGAGCGTGACCTCGATCCGGGATCGTCGGTCCTTCGGCGACAGTTTCACCCGGGGCTCCCCGTCCTTGTCCCTCTGGTCCGCGACTTTGTCCTGCAGCCTGTAGCTCATCGGGCGGCTTCGTTTGCCGAGATAGACCGTCGCGTTCACAGGCGCGGCGAGGTGATTGGCTGGGTCTGTCGCGGCGAGAAGCAACCGCGGCACGTCCTTGAGGTTCCTCGGACCTCGCTGTCCCTTCGGTCGTTCGATCTGGTGTTGTCCTTCACCGTCATTAAAGCGAAGCGAGTCGCGCTTCTCGGTAAAATCACCCGTCTCGAAGATCTGCTCCGGTGCGAAGTGCTTGCGCAGCAACTCCGACATCTGCACCCGGCGCAGGGCGAACTCCAGATTATCTTTCACCTTGCTCGGACGCGGATAGATGTCGATGGCAAGCTCGAAGCCCATTACCCGGTGCTCGGCTCGACCGTCCTCGACCGGCACGTCATAGCGTCGGGCGAGTTCGTCGAGCACCTTCGATAGCCTTTGGAGCGTCGGATCCTGTATTGTGAGCTTCATCTCGCGGGTGTAGCGATCTCCGCCTTTCTTGAGCGGGTTGACTGACACGCCGCCGAGCTCTGGCTGGTTGAGGCGTTTCTTGATCGACTTGCCGACGTTCACCGTGGCCTGTCTCTTGGGCAGCGTGACGGCGATCGCGATCCAGTCGAGCACCGCGCTGAACCTGTAGTTCGTCAGGTCAATGAGCGGCGTGGCCCGGATCCTGCCGTTCGTGACGGGCTGATCGCTCACGTGCGCTTGAAGCTCGTATCGCAGCGTGCGCTGATCGGAGGGCACTGCACCAGCGTCGCGCTCTTGCGTGAGTTCGATCGGGATCTTGAAGCTGTGCGGCATGGCGTCCAGTGCGTTGTGGAGCCGGTCATCTATGATCCGATCTCGGTCCGCACAAGTATGCAGAAACACGACAAAATCAGCTTATTTGGTGCGATCCTCAAATCGGCCGCTGAAGCGCGTCTGACCCAGAGGGCGCTTAGGGTAGCTTCCGGGGTGAGGTGCCCACTTGGCGGCGAATCTGAGGGCTGTCAGGGCATTTTGAGTGCCGAAGCGCGCCAGCACTGAGCCGACGCGCTCGATTCCCGCGATGTCAGACCATCTTTTCGACGTCGCCCTCCCAGACGTCGAGCAAGAGCCCGAGCATGTCGCCGTAGTTGCGGCGCTCTGTCTGGCAGATCGCCTTGAAGCGCTCCACGACCGCGCCGGGCGCGCGGATGTTGACTTGGATCTCCTGCACCGGCGAGGCGGATGCTGCGAGCACGGCCCATGTCTCTGGCATATACTCGGACATTGCGACACGGGTCAGCGCCAGCGGGTCGATGCCGGTGGCGGCGGCGAAGGCCGGGATCCGCTCGATCGGCATGCGCATCTCGCCGGATTTCAGCATGGAGATCACGTTGCCGCGCTCGAGACCCATGTCGGTGGCGATCTCCCGCAGCGTCTTCCCGCTTGCCTCGGCGGCGTCGGTGATCATGCGGGCGGTGGGGCTGGTGGTCATGTCGAACCTCTTCATCTCGTTGCGTTTGACGCGATGATAGAAGGCGCTGCGTGCGTCCTTGTCGCAGCGTGGCTGAAGGATGTCCTAGGCGAGGTGGGGGTGGCCTTGAGGGCCATGCTTGGTCTGGGGCGTGCTACCTAGTCGGTTCCTTGGACTTTCGGTCTCAGTTGCCCCTCCTCAGTTCCGCCGACAGCTTCGGGCGAGCCAGCCTATGAAACTTGACCTGCCCCCTGCCGGGCCCTCATTCATCACGAGAGTCTGCATATTGGGTTTGGGTATTCGGCTTGGCCGTCCGGCGCGCTTGCCGCGGCGTCTGGTTGGCCAGGCGTGAGACAGATTGATCTTCATAGCGGGACGATGAAGAGGCGGGCGGAGCCTCGGATGGCGTCCCGTTTTCGAAGGTCGGGTCGCTGCCGCTGGTCGTCAAGGGCACCGAGCGAGCATCGCGACACAGAGGACGGATTTCCCTAAACAGAACTTCTCGCCTACGTCCGACCGTGGACTGGGCCGTTGTCGCGACGCGTCGCGGCGAACCGGTCGAAGAGATCGCGCTCACCCATTTGCCCGCCTTTCAGCATGATGCGCATGTGGTCTCTTCGCGGTGACGGGTGACTGGCGAGGCAGATACAGACGCCCGGGGCAAGCCCGTGTTCGAAGGCGAGCGCTTCGAACCCCAGCTGCGCGCAAATGCGGCTTGAGGTGTCGCCGCCCGCGAGGCCTAGATAGCCGATCTCGGTGCCCTCCAGCAGGGTTGCCACGAAGGCGGCGCAGCGGTCGGCCAGCCCATCGGGCGACAGCCCGTAATCGGCATCCGGCAAGAGATGAACGAGCGTCGGAGTGCCGGTGCTCAGGAGACGCTGTGCCTGCGCGATCAAGGCCCCAGACCGCAGTGCCTCGGGCGTGAGGGGCAGTCTTGTGTAACTCTTGGCTTCAGCGACCTGCGCCGACGTGGTCTGCGAGCGGCTGCCGGCGAAGAGCAGAAGGTTGTTCGAGGCTGGTAGTGGCAGGTGGGCGGAGGCAGCGCGATCCGTGCCAGCGCCGAGGATCTCGGCGACCGAACTTGCGCCCACAAGAAGCTGTCGCCCTCCGGCGAGGCGCAGGACCTCGGTGATCCTCGTAAGGTCGTCTGGGTGGGTGGCGTCGATCAGCGCCGGACGGGTGCGAAGAGTCCTGGCCGCGCTTGCCGGGTCGCGAAGATCCGAGATCGAGATCAGATCGAGTCCGGTGAGGCCCTGCGCGGCGAGGTGGCGGCGCAGATCGGCCTCCCGCATCGGGGTCACCGGGTGCCGGCTCATGATCGGATGGCGGTCGATGCGGTGCGTCTCGCCGTCGGGTCCGCGGGCAAAGAGCGTGCCGAAGGCGCAATGGCGTCCAAGGCTGGGCTGGCCGCCGATCACTGCCACCACGTCCGGCGAGAAGCGGTCGATCAGCTCTTGCGTCACGGCGCCGATCGACCCCACCTCGGGCGCGGAGTCGAAGGTCGAGCAGACCTTGAAGTGGATCACCTCCGGCGCTTCTGCCGCGACGCGTGGCCAGAGGCTGGCGATTTCGTCTCGCGCGCGTTCGGGCGCCAGTGAGCGCAGATCCGTGGGCAGGCCGAGCGCCTCCAGCCCGTCGTTGCCCGCGTCGCCCAGCACCATCCGGGTGGACATGCCGGCCCGTTCATAGGTCGCGAGGCTGTCCGACGCGCCGGTGAAGTCGTCGCCGATGAAGACGATCCGTGCGCCCATCTCAGCTTGATCCGAAGAAGTTGAGCGCCGCGGCCAGCGCCGGGCGGTCGGCCTCGTCCTCGGCCAGCGATCCCCCCGAGCGGAGCACGTCATACGCTTCGCGGAGCGAGGCGATGCCCGCTTCCGGCCCCTGCGGGTGGGCGAGGATGCCGCCACCACACATGAACATCAGGTCGGAGGACTGTGCCGCCTCCAGCGTCTGCGGCAGGGTGCCGGCCCACTGGCCGGACGAAAAGGCGGGCATGACCCGGTCATCGGGGCCGTCATTGCTGAGCGGCGCGAGGCAGGCGCGGGCGGCGCCGGTGACTTCCTCAGCGGTGTCGACGAACTTGCCGCCGATGCCGTGCACGTGCATGTGGTCGATGCCCGACAGACGAAAGAGCGCGTGGTAGGCTTGGAACCCCATTCCAAGCAGCGGATGGCGGCTCATGGCGCCAAAGCCGTTTCGATGAGCGTGGATGGCAAGCGGGGTGTGGGTGCGCAGGCTTTCCATGCCCGACAGGCCGCACCAGTTGAGACTCGCCATGACGCTGGAGCCACCCTCGCGCGCCACCAGATCGGCGTGACGGCGCATGGCGTCGGTCTCGTCGGTGATGTTGAACGCCATCATCACCTTGCGCCCGGTGCGTTCCTGCCACTTGCGGATCACCGCCATCACGGCTGGCACCCGCTCCGCCAGCGGCGCAATGTCGGGGTTGGCGCAAACCTCGTCATCCTTGATGAAGTCGACCCCCGCAGCGCAAAGCTGATCGACCAGTGAGGCAATCTCGTCCGGTCGCATCCCGACATTGGGCTTGATGATCGTCCCGAAGATTGGGGTGTCTGTTACGCCGATGCTTTCGCGCGTGCCGGCGATGCCCTGCGCCGGGAGTTCAAAGCGCGCGCGGTAGGCTGCCGGGATCTCGAGCGAGAGCAGCTTCAGCCCGGTGATCTCACCGATATCGAAGAGGTTGCCCGACACCGTCGCCGCCAGCGTCGGCAGGTTTCGCCCGATATTGCTGGTCGGAAAGGCGATGCGGATGCGGGCGCGGCGGAACGGTCCGGCGGGCTGCTTCCGGGCGATGTAGGCCGAGTGCAGCGTCGCGGCATCCACGCTGTCCAGCTCTTCGATCGAGAGCACCTCGGCGGCGGCGCGGGCGCGCAGCTCGTCGGTTTCTCCGGCGACGCGCACGAAGGTGCCCGAGCTTTGCTCGCCCGCCATCATCGCAGCCACGTCGGCGAGCGGGTAGGGGGTCTCGAGGAGGTATTCGGCGATAATCCGTTCCATGCCGGCCTCAGAGCTTGCTCAGGTCGGGGAAAGGCCGCACCGGGTCCGAGCCGTCCCAGCCCTCGGAAGCGGTGCGGATCATGTCGAACATGGTGCCCTTGGGGCCCAGCACCTCGGAAAGCTCGATGCAGGTGCCGGGGTGATGCTCCTCGGCGAAATAGGCGAAACGCCCGTTCTGGCCAACGCAGCCAGACATCTTAACTGTGAAGCCACGGTCCAGCATTCGTTGCAGGTCGGTCTCGTATTCCGTGGTCCAGAACGCCACGTGCTGCAGCCCGCGCAGGCCCTTCTGCATGTAGTCTCGATACATCGAGGGAACATCGTTGCGGGTCTGGATTAGCTCGACCTGCATGGCGCCGGAATTGGCCAGAGCGACCGAGTTGTGCGGCTGGTAGCTCTGGCCGTCATAGAGGTAGTCCTCGATCGGAACCTGCGGGTTGTAGAACCACGGGCCGACGCCCATGGTCTCGGACCAGTATTTCATGCCCGCCTCGATATCGTCGACGACGTAGCCGAGCTGGCGGATGGGGCCAAGAAGGGTGCTCATTGGGAACCTCAGTTCATCAGGGTTTCGGGAAGCCAGGTGGACAGCGCCGGGACGGCGGAGACCACGAGCAAGGACAGCAGCAGGGGGATGAAGAACGGCATCACTCCGGCGATCACCTGGGTGATCGGCATGCGTGAGATGATCGAGATCATGTAGAGGCTCATGCCAACGGGCGGGGTAAGCAGGCCGATCATCAGGTTCAGCACGAAGACGATGCCCAGCTGCAGCGGATCAACCCCCGCAGCGGTCAGCGCCGGCGCCACGATCGGCGCGATGATCAGGATCGCCGCGATGCTCTCCAGCGCCATGCCGGCAACCAGCAGCAGGATGTTGACCAGCAGGAGCAGAACGACCGGGTTCTCAGAGACGCCGAGCAGCAGCGCCGAGACCTTCATCGGCACCTGGTCAAGGGTCAGGACCCAAGCAAAGAGCGCGGCCGTGGCAACGACGAAGAGGATGTTGGCGCTGGCCTCGACGGTTTCGCGCAGGGCGCCGATCACGGCGCGGCCGCTCAGGCTGCGATAGATCGTGAAACCGATGAAAAGTGCGTAGGCCACCGTGACTCCAGCGACCTCGGTGGGGCCGAAATAGCCGCTTATCAGACCGCCGATGAGCAGCACGGGCGCCAACAGTGCGGGGAACGAGATGAACGCCTTCTTTGCGATCTCGCGCGGTTTGGCGCTGACCTCGTCGCGCGGCAGGCCCTTCACCCGGGCGATGATCGCTACCTGCACCATCAGCAGTGCGGTCAGCAGCAGAGCAGGGACAATGCCGGCCAGCAGCAGCTTCACCGCAGAGACATTGGCGACCGAGGCGTAGATGATGATCGGGATTGAGGGCGGGAAGATCGGCCCGATGGTGGCGGCGGCGACGGTCAGGCCGGCAGCAAACTCCTTGCGGTAACCCTGCGCGGTCATCTGGTTGATTTGAATCGCGCCGAGTGCGCCGATATCGGCCAGGGCCGCGCCTGAAACGCCCGAGAAGATCAGAGAGACGAAGACGCTAACCTGCGCCACGGCGCCCCGGATGCGGCCGAAGAGCATCCGCACGAGATCGAAGAGATGAGTGGTGACGCCGGTGGCGTTGAGCAGCGCCGCGGCGAAGATGAACAGCGGCACCGCAAGCAGTGGCGAGCTGTCGAGCGCGTTGAGGCTGCGCTGGGCCAGAACCGAGACCGGCAGGCCTTCAGTGACGACGACCACGGCGGCCGAAAGGCCGAGGCACACGGCGATCGGCGCGCCGAGTGCGAGCAACACAGCGAAAATGCTCAGAAGGATTAGGCTCATGTGGGTTGTCCGGTCTCGTCGCGGGGATCGTAATAGTCGGCGCTCGGGTCGCGGCGGCGCAGGGCGTCGAGCACCCGGTGATAGGCCACGGCAAAGAGCAGGAGGCTGCCGGTCAGCGCGAGGCTGTAATAGGCCCAGTTCGGCACCCGCAACGCCGGGGTCAGGAACTTGCCTGCGCGCGGCAGGAACTCGGCAAAGCTCCAGAGCATCAGGCTGGCGAAGGCAAGCGTGGCGAGGTCGGCCACCAGCACCATGGCGCGGCGCGGACCGGGTTTCGACATGTCCGGCAGCATGGTCACCGCGACCATGACCTGCCGGCCGGCAAGCGCGGGAACCGAGACGAACACCAGGCCGATGCAGGCGAAGCGCGCAAGCTCGTCCGCCCAGGGCAGGCCCAAGTCGAGGAAGTTGCGCGCCGCCACCTGCAGCACGACGAGCGTGGCCATCAGCGCAAGCAGCGCCATGCCGAGCCAGATGCCCGCGTTGGTGAGCCGCGCGAGAAACGCGCGGCCTGTGGCTTTGGTCGGGGGCGTGCCCGGCATCAGCCGACCGCCGCGATCTTGGCGTAGAGGTCGCCGTATTCGCCGCCGAAACGCTCGTCCACAAGCGCGCCGACCGAGGCGCGGAAGGCCTCGAGATCGAGACCGTCCTCGGCACCGATCACGGTCATGCCGAGATCGCGCAGCTGCTGGGTCTCGGTCTCCTCGTTGTCGAGGATTGCCGCGGTGGCCTTCTCGCGGGTCTGCTGCGCGGCTTCGCGCACCGCGTCCTGCTCGACGCCGGACATGCCCTGCCAGGTGTCCTCGTTCATCACCACGACCTCGGCGTTCGACATGTGGCCGGTAAGCATGAGATGCGACTGCACCTCGTAGAGCTTGACGTTGAGCACCACGTTGACTGGGTTCTCCTGTCCCTGCACGACGCCAGTGGCAAGCGCGGTCGGCACCTCGGACCAGTCGACCGGCACGGCGACGGCGCCCATGCCCTCGACAGCGGTGGTGTAGATCGGGAACGGCACGGCGCGGATCTTGGTGCCCGCAAGGTCCTCGGGCGACATCACCGCCTTGTTGCAGGTCAGGTTCCGACGCCCGAAGTAATGCGCGTAGATAACGCGCACGTTGGCCGCGGCGATCAGCCCCTCGTTCAGCTCCTGCATCACCGGGCTGTCCACGTCGGTCACCTGCATCAGGTGATCCACGTCGCGGTAGAGATACGGCGTGTCGAGCGCAGCGAACGGCTGATAGAGCGAGCCGAGCGCTCCGGCCGTGTTGTGTGAGAATGCGATGGTGCCGAGCGACACCGCCTCGGCCAGCTCCTGCAATTTGCCGAGTTGGCTGTTGGGGAAGACCTGCACCGTGATGTCGCCGCCCGAGCTTTCGCCGAGCGCCTCTGCGAACCAGTCGGCCTGTGCACCGGCGACCGAGGCAACCTCGTTGTTGTGGCCGTAGCGCAGGCTCCTGCCGGCAAGGGCCGGGCGCGCGATGAACGGTGTCGCGAGCGTTCCGGCGCCGGTGAGCAGCAGGCTGCGACGGGACAATCCCTTGGTGGTCTGCATCTGATCTCCTCCCTGAAGGTTTGATGCGTTTTGACGTGTCGTCCGCGAAATATCCGCAAAACTCACGCTGTGCGAATAAATGTTGACGAAGGCTAGCGGTTTGCACCAGCATCAGTCAAAGCAAATAAGATGATGTTTTTTGAGGTTTATTGATGGTCTCAGCCGACCAACATCCTACCCGCGAGCGGCCGCAGCAGGCCGACGTGGCGGCCCGGGCCGGCGTGTCCTTGGCCACCGTCGACCGGGTGCTGAACCGCCGTAAGGGTGTGAAGGAGCGCACCCGGCAGAGGGTGCTCGAAGCTGCGCGCGAGCTGGGCTTCCTCAGCGAGACCGAGGAAGCGCGGCTCGGCAACGCGCGCCCGCTCAACATAGTCGTGTTGCTACCGGCCGGTTCGAATCCTTATCTTCGGCTCCTGGGCGAGCGTCTGCGCGCGCGGCTCGAGGACACCGGCGCGGAAGGGCCGGTGTTACGCTGTTTCTTCATCGAGAGTTTCAGCGCACAGGCGTTGGCCGAGGCGCTGCGCCGCAACGCCGGTTGGGCCGACGGCATCGCCTTCTTCGCCATCGAGCACCCGGTGGTGCGCGAGGCCGCGGCAGAAGTGGCCGCGACGGGCACGCGGCTCGTCTCGATCGTCTCGGATCTCGGCTCGGTCCCGGGGATTCCGCACGTCGGGCTCGACAATCGTGCCGTGGGGCGCACGGCTGGCCTGCTGATCGGCCGACTTTCGGGCGGCAGAGCAGGGGCTGTGGCTTTGGTGGCCGGCTCGCGGCACTACCGCGCCCATTCCGAGCGCGAGGCGGGCTTCCTCAGCATCCAGGAAGAGCTGTTTCCGCAGCTGCGCGTCCACGGCATGCGCGAGGGGCATGACGATGCTGCCGAAAACTACCGGCACACGCTCGCCCTGCTCGAGCAAGTGCCCGATCTTGTCGGGATCTACAATGTGGGAGGCTCATCCGGCGGCATCACTCGCGCTTTGCGCGAACAGGGTCGGCAGGACGTGATTTTCATCGGCCATGGGCTGACGCAAGACACGAGGAGGGCGGTGCTCGAGGGCATGATGGATGCGATCTTCGATCAGGATCCGGATACGTTGCTCGAACGGGCGGTGGCGTGCCTGAATGAATCGACCGCCACCGCCCGGCCTCTGAAGCTCGATATCTATTTCAGCGAAAACCTGCCTTGAGCCTGGCTTCGTTGCTCGGATCCGAGGTCGGCCGGCCTCTGCTGGCACATGCGCGGCGCTCAGCCGGATCAGAGGCTTGCCGGGCGCTTTCTGCTGCTTGGATAGGCCGGGGTCGCAAATTTCGGATGGCGTCGAGGAACGCAGGAGGCTGACGCGTATCGATCGCAGCGAATCTCCAACAAGAGTGCGCGAGGAGCGCATCTTGGAGGGAAGTGTTGCGCAAATCAACGTTGGGTCTGAGGGTCCCCTTTCCCTTGGCCCTTCGGGCGACAGCCTCGGTCCTGGCTCTGCCGAGGGACGAGGCGCGGTTCATGAAGGCGGTGCGGGTCTGAATCTCGGCGGTTTGGCGGTCGGGGTCAAGGGGCATGACCCACTCACCGAGGAGCTTCAGGCGATTCACCTGCGCCTTGACCCGACTTCAAACATCGGAGCCGGTCCACTTCTTCCAGAGTGCCCTGCCGAGGTGCCGAGTTGCGCGCAGGATCTCGTTTCGCGCCAATGTGCGGGGCAGTCTTCTTTCCAGGCGCGTCGGTTCCGGCGGATCGGTATGACGGCGTCGGCGCCGTGCTCGACGATGGCGGTTTGGAATCGGCGTGTGTCGTATACGCCGTCCGCCGTGACCGTGGCGATCTCTTCGTCCTCAGGAATTTGCGACAGCAGGTCTGGCAGCAGGGGGCTGTCGCCCTGGTGGCTTGAGGTGAACTCGACTGCGCGTATGTCCCCGGTCTCCGTGTCCACAGCATATGAACCTTGCGCCATTGCCTCCGGTGGGAGGAGCCATGCCTCCAGGCCAGCCATTCGCCATCGCCACAAAACTTGATGCCGCTGCTGTTGGTAAGCAGGTTCAGGGGCTTGCCCGAGCGGCGACAGGGTATCTGCACGCCGATCCGCGCGTGCCGTCGGGACTGAACCGCCCCGGGTTTGCCGGAGGCTGATTTTCGTTAGTTACGCGGCCATGTCTTCGGTTTCCAGAGCTGCGTAGAAGTTGGCTTCTGCCTCGGCTGGCGGGATATTCCCGATAGGCTCGAAAAGGCGGCGGTTGTTGAACCAGTCGACCCATTCCAGCGTGGCGTATTCAACGGCTTCGAAGCTGCGCCAAGGGCCACGGCGATGGATGACTTCAGCCTTGTAGAGGCCGTTTATGGTCTCGGCCAAGGCATTGTCGTAGCTATCACCGACGCTGCCGACAGAGGGCTCGATGCCAGCTTCGCCCAGCCTCTCAGTGTAGCGAATGGACAAATATTGCGACCCTCTATCGCTATGATGGATCAGACCCATGGCCTTCGTCGGCCGCCGGTCATGGACCGCCTGCTCCAGTGCATCCAAGACGAACCCGGTCTGCGCCGAGGTGCTGGCGCGCCAGCCGACGATCTTGCGTGCGTAAGCGTCGATGACGAAGGCGACATACACGAAGCCCTTCCAGGTGGTGACGTAGTTGAAATCGCTGACCCACAGCATGTTGGGCGCCGGAACCCGGAACTCGCGGTTCACCTTGTCCAGGGGGCACAGCGCTTTCTTGTCGGAGATCGTGGTCCTGTGCGGCTTGCCGCGGATGATGCCTTGAATGCCCATGTCTTTCATGAGCCTTGCCACCGTGCAACGCGCCACATCGAAGCCTTCCCGGACGAGCTGTCGCCAGACCTTGCGGACGCCGTAGACCCGCCAGTTCTCCTCAAATACACGGCGGATCTCGGGGCGCAGTGCAGCATCACGGCGGGCGCGATCCGACAACCGTGTCGGGTCAGCCCGCTTCGCCAAGTGAGAATAGTAGGTGGAGGGGGCAATCGGCAGCACCGTGCAGATCGGCTCGACCCCGTGCGCATCCCTGTGCGCTTCAACGAAATCCACCATTACTTCGACCGGCGGTCGAGCTCCGCCATCGCAAAATAAGCCGACGCCTTGCGCAAGATCTCGTTGGCTTGGCGCAGCTCTCGGTTCTCGCGTTCAAGGGCCTTCATCTTGTCAGCCATGTCACTCGGAATACCGGCGCGATCCCCGCTGTCCACCTCGGCCTTCTTGACCCAGGCGTTCAGCGTATTCGCCGAACATCCGATCTTAGCAGAAATCGAAGTGATCGCCTGCCAGCGAGAGCCATGCTGGCCCTCGTGATTAAGGACCATCCGCACCGCACGCTCGCGCACTTCAGGGGAAAACTTGTTCGTTGTCTTGCTCATGATGCTCCATCCTACTCAAGAGTTGGAGCCTCCGGCAAACCCGGGGTGGTTCATCCCCGCCTTCGCCTCCGCCGAGCATGACGCGGCCGGTGTGCTGGCGCATCCTCCGGATATCGCGCAGTTCATAGTCACGCTGACGGCGCTCACGGTGCTCGCGCTCGACCTCTTCAACCACCTCGCGACGCATCTCAGGAAGCTCCCCGTTCTCGATCATCCTTCCCAGTCGCTCATGGATCATCGACCAGGCTTGCTCATCCCAATCATACTCGTCCGCAGCTGCGATCCTGGTGCAAAGCTCGGATACGACCTCTTCGATGGCTCCGGTGAGACGAAGAACGGAGTGTGCAGAGCAGCTGCCCATCCAGTCGTCACGCCCTTTCAGGGGAAAGCGGCTCGACGAGGGGCTCTCGACATAGAGCCAACCGTCCTTGGCCATCTCTTCAGCGGCCAAGACATGCCCGACCATTTCAGGGATCTGATCCGCCATGAACTTCGGCCACGTGGCCATCGGGGTCTGCGCAATTGCGCGATCAATCGCTGTCTTGAGAACCGGTGTCATTACTGTCTCCCTGTCTGTCTTTCGAGGGACATAGGCAACGGAGAGGCGCATAAAAAAGGAAGCGCAGAAAATGTTAGGCTGGTCATAACAACCGGGTATCATCGGGGCATTGAAGCTCTGAGACACAGGGGATTTGCTATGAAGTTCTTCATTCAAGTGGCTTGCGTCGCCACTGCCTGCGCGCCGGCATTCGCGCAAGACTCCATGACCCGCACCGACATGAGCAATATCGACATGACTGCCGTGCCATCGATCCAAGAGTGGCAGCCGGTCAAAGACACGACGACCCGCGAAGACGTCATCGAGGCACTCGGCTCTGCGGGCTGGCAGTCCGGCGACATTGAGATGCAGCTTCCGAACGTCGAGAGCTACGAGTTCTATGCTCGCCCGTTGGCTCCTGGCACTACTTCATACCTCGCGATACCGAACGCAGATGGAGGACAGCCAATCGAGTTCGCGCCTTCGCTCGCAGCGGGCAGCATCCGTCAAGTGGGTTGGCCGGGAAGTTGGATCGGTGGTCCTTCTCAAGAGGAAATCCGGCAGGAAATCGTAAATGGCATGGAAGCAGCCATTGCGGCTCTCTGCGAGATGCAGGCCAGGCCGAACACGATCCGCGCTCAGGCATCAGCATTTGGAATCGTCGAAATCGAGGCGACTTGGAGTTCGGCCGAAGTCTGCGAGCCGTAGAGCCGACGTGCAGAAGATTTCCACGGTGGAAACTCCGAGGGCGGCCCCGAAGGGTCGCCCTTGTCAGAATGGGACTGCGCCCTGCCGCGCTTAGCCCATTTTTTGAAGTTTCGAAACGAGTTCATCCAGTCTGTCGCGATGCTTTCTCTCAACCGAGTCCGTGCTCAGTGCCACGATCAAGTAATCAAGAACTTGTTCTCTCTTCTCCTCAGGAATGTCGCTCGCGGACGATGCCGCGAGGCTTTCATTAAACTTCTGAGCATCGTCAGCAGATATTTGGTGTTCACCCTCAAGGGCGAAGAATTCAGAAGTCTTCAAGCGAAGCCTCGTTTCTATTGGAGATGTCCTTCATTGGCACACTTGGGTGGCGTGCCGCGGGTGGCGAAGCGTCGCACTGAGACGGACCAGCTGCACGAATTCCTGAACATCTGCATCGAGCGTGATGCGGACGCCGTCTGCCCGGCCGGCACGCTGTATCGCGCCTTCACGAAGTTCGCCGACCTGAACTCGCTTCCCGAGCTGACCAAGACGGCGTTCGGTCTCAAGCTGAAGGACCGTGGCATCGTGAACGACGAGGACGCCTCGAAGCGCTTCCGCAAGACCATGAAGGCCGGCGTCCGCCTGACCCCAGCGGGTGAGGCATACCTTTCGGGCAACTTCCCGACCCCGATCGACGGCGTGATCGAGGGCGGCTTCGTCTACCGGATCGACACCAAGACCAACCGCGCAAAGTCCGTTTCGGAACTGACATATGAAATCCGCGAGGCTGTCGACAAGGACTGCCATGGCATGATCCCTCCGGTCGGCCGGAAGATCGCGACGCGCGTCGGCACATTTGAACGTCTTGAGTGAGAGTTCCCGGCCCAGCGGGCAAACCGGGATCTACCTGAACTGCCCCCGCTTCGGCGGGGGCTTTTTTCTCCACGGAGGGCTGTTCCTCATGTTACCGGTGTCTGAATTCTAAACGATTCTGGGGAAGTGATTTGAGGAAAACTGCACACTACCGGCGCGCCGATCACGTCTTGGGTGAAGAGCTTACCCTTCAGCAGGCTCTCGGCCACTGCCAAGACCAATATCCTGATGATTCAGACGAATTCCCGGTGTTCGAGTTCAAGAACGGCGTAGATTGCTACATAGCTCGCCATTCCCAGATGGACGGGCGGGAATTCATTCATCTGGTGACCTTCGAGCGGGGTGCTGGTGCTGCCGTGATCGAGACGCTCCAGCGCGCTGGCGTGAACGAAGAGCCGGCACCTCAGGCGAAACAGTTCATCCAGTCTCAGGTCTTCATGCTGTGCTCGAACGACGACATCATCTGGACCTCGCACAACCAGCCGCTCCGCGACAGCGCGATCAGCGTCCTGATCAATCAGCTGATCGAAACCTTCGGCGGCTTCAATCAGGCGCCGAACTACATGCTCCTCGCGACCTTGGATGAAAACCGGTTCCGGGCCCTCATGCGGGAAGGAATAGAGGAGATCGACCTAAACGTCGGCGGGTATCGTGAGACCTTGGAGTATCTGATCAACAACGGGCAGATCGAGCGAGCGGGTATCTTCTCTGTGCTGAAATCCTTGGGCACAAACGACGTTTCCCAGGAGGAGCGCGAGGCGGCGGAGAAGATCAACGCGCGGCTGACGCTCAGGCCCGGACGGGACTGGGACAACCTCCACGTCAAAGAACTGCTTTCGGACATGGCGACGGACGTCCTCGACGAGGATCTCGACGATGGTTTCGCGATTGTCACCAAGAGCGGGCTACGGATCACACGCGACACCGTCCGGGTGAAAGATGACTTCAACGTCGACGGGAACCGCCGCGTCGTAGATGTCGTCCAAGTTAGAACTGGCCTTGACGCTGCATACGCCGAATTCCGGCGTATGGGTGTCCTCGAGCGCTGATGAGACGCCTGGCGCCTGGCAAGATCGTCCTGCTGGCCATCGTCCTGATCGTGCCCGGTATCGGCGTCTATTTTGGCATGGGGGACGCCTTGCGGGCCTCCGAGAAGCCTGCTGAATACATCGGCGTAATCTACTCCATCCTGGCTGCATCCCTGTTCGCAGTGGTCTCGATCGTTGGCGATCCGAGCATGCTTATGCCGGGTAATTGGCGTCAGGCTTGGCAGGATGCGAAGGACGTTCAGCTACGCTTGATGCGCCTCACCTACCTGTTCGTTCTCTACCTCATCGTTCTCGCATTGCTCGTCGCAAGTGAGATCATCGAGCACGCGAAGCTGGAATCCTGGTATATCGTCCATGATGTGTTCGCGTATCTCGCGACAGCTGCCTTCCTCGTGTCGCTCTGGCTCCCTTTCGAAATAAAGGAGATCCAGATTCTTCGGCTTGAGCAGGAGATCAAGGCGCGGCGGGAAAGGCCGAGATAGACCCTTGCTTACGCACGTCCCTAAAACGGTTTGCATTCACTGCGGCGTCGACCTCGAGACGGTAAAATCGAACAAGGACCATGTGCCTTCTCGGTCGCTTCTTTCTGGATCGCCGCCCCCCGATCTCCCAGTCATTCGCATCTGCGAGGCCTGCAACTCGTCATTCTCGAGCGATGAACCCTACCTGGTCTCATTTCTCGGCCTGATCGCGGAGGGTAGTGCTCGAGTGAACAAGAAGGCGTGGGGCCATGCGAGCAAGGTGCTCGACTCCGATTTCCGCCTTCAGGACGATCTTGACGCAAGGTTGTCGGTTGTGAACCAGCGAGACGGAGGTCAACGCGTTGCCGTCGAGCCAGATGCGGGGATCATCAATCGGGTGATTGAGAAGAACGCGAGAGGGCACATCGCGATCGAGGCGGGGCTGACCGCGCGATCTGATCCAAAGATCTCCTTTGCGTCTCTTCAAAGCTTGCCGCCGGCTGGCCGTGAGCTGTTCCACAAGGGTCCGTCATGGCGCGTGGTTGAACCGGACCTCTACCGATACGTGGTGATCACTGAGCCGATTCTGATCGTTCGCGCGGTGATTTGGGAATTTCTGGCGACCGAGGCCATGTGGCCAGCTTAACCGGTGCTCAACCATTCGATGGCAAGGTTGCTTCCATGCAGCTCATCGAACTCCTTCGCACTCTCCCCCTCAAGGAGACCACCCGTCCCGGCGAACGGGTCTATCGGTGGGGAGACGAGCTCGCGGTGATACTGCTTGACAGCGGTGAGATCGGGCAGTTCGCAACTTTCGGGTGTTGGAGTCGCCGAGACGTAGAAGATGCTGTGCGCAGCTTGGTGTAGCTACACCACAGGTAGGGTGCGGCCCCTACGCTTTCCTCAGGATGTTGTCAATATGTTCTTGTAACCAGACTCGATCTCTGGCTTTATCCCGGTCAAGAAAAGAATCCGGGGAGAGGCATGTCAGGCGAGCAACAAGCACCAAGAATCCGACCATCAGTCGAGCTCTTCGCGGGCGCGGGAGGCCTTGGTATCGGCCTGGCTCAGGCCGGGTTCGAGCCCAGTATGGTGGTCGAGTTCAACAAGTGGTGCTGCGAGACCCTGCGTGAGAACCGCAACGTCCTCGCTGAGCCCGAGGCGGAACCTCATGTGGAGCCAGAGACCTGGCGCGTGGTCGAGGGCGACATTCGCAAGGTCGACTTCAAGCCATTCGAAGGGAAGCTCGAAATCATCTCGGGCGGCCCCCCGTGCCAGCCTTTCTCCCTGGGCGGCCGGCATCGCGCCTATGACGATGCGAGGGACATGTTCCCGCAGGCTGTGCGGGCTGTGCGTGAGGCTCGCCCCAGGGCCTTCATTTTCGAGAACGTCAAAGGCCTCACCCGAGCGTCCTTCCACGACTACTATACCTACATCCAGCTCCAGCTCGAACACCCCGAGATCACTTCTGGGGATGGCGAAACATGGACGCAGCACCGAGCCCGCCTTGAGCAGCATCACACATCGAACATCCGAACCGGGCTGAACTACCGGGTCCTGCCGCGGCTTTTGAACGCGGCCGAATACGGTGTGCCCCAGCGCCGCGAACGTGTTGTGTTCGTAGGCTTCCGGGATGACTTCAATGCGCGTTGGACGTTGAGCGACGGAAAACATTCCCAGGAGGCGCTGGTTTGGGACCAGCTGTTCGGCGACTACTGGGACCGGCACAAGGTCGCGAAGAAGGATCGTGTGCTCGAAGGGCGGGCGTCGCAGATGTCGAAGCGCCTCTCTAGGGACGAGAAGCCGGACACGCTGCCTTGGCGCACCACTCGTGACGCGATCGCGGATCTCCCCGATCCGGAGAAGGTGCCTCATCAGGCTGCGAAGATCCACAATCACCGCTACCAACCCGGGGCAAAGATCTACCCGGGCCACACCGGCAGCTACCTCGACGAGCCCAGCAAGACACTGAAGGCGGGCGTCCATGGCGTGCCTGGCGGCGAGAACATGCTGCGCCGCGCCGACGGATCGGTGCGCTACTTCTCGACCAGGGAGGCCGCGCGCCTTCAGACGTTTCCGGATCATTATCGACTGCATGGCGCCTGGACGGAGTGCATGCGCCAGATCGGTAACGCGGTTCCGGTTGAGCTGGCGAGAGTGGTCGGCGAGAGCGTTGCGAAGCAGCTCGACGAGGCGGCGTAATGCCGGGCTTCGCGGAGCTCGAGTTCGACCTCCCGGGTGCGCTTCTGACGGCCATCTTGGAGCGTCTTGAAGGGATGGACGCAGCTGATTTGACCACAGCAAATGCTCTGACGATTCCTGAGGAACAAGGGGTATACGCGCTCTACCTCAAAGCGGATAACCGCCTCGTCTATATCGGAAAGACAGACAGCGATGCTGGCCTTCGACATAGATTAACACGACATGCCCGAAAGATTGTGGGACGTCGCAACATTGACCCGAACGACGTGGCCTTCAAAGCTATCCGGCTGTTCGTGTTTACCGCCATGGACTTAGAAGCCGCGCTTATCCAACATTTCGGTGGCGTTGGCGCAGTCGCGTGGAATAACTCGGGGTTCGGCTCGAATGACCCAGGGCGAAAACGGGACACGTCCGACTATAAGGCCGATCATTTCGACGCCCAGTATCCCATTGAACTGGACGAAGAGTTCGTGGCGTTTGAACCCGGCGATTATCCAGTGGCTGAGATCATGCAGAGGCTGAAGGATGGTCTTCCCTACACTCTTCGGTTCCAGCGTCCTGGGCGGAAGTCCTACCACGCCGACTTCACCAATACGGTCGTAACGATCGCTCAGCCTGGAATGACGGCACGGGAAGTGCTCGCCCTCTGTGGCAGGAATCTCCCAGCTGGGTGGCATATAACCGCCCTTCCAAGTCACATCATCTCCTACAAAGGCGACCGCAACGTCTACGACCACGGACACGAGATCGCCCGAACTTGACCCGCCCGCCAATGACTCGCTCGGAGGTCATGTCCCGGGTGCGCCACAAGGACACCAAGCCCGAGATGGTCATCCGGCGCGGCCTGCACGCGCGCGGTTTCCGGTATCGTCTGCACGACAAGAAGCTGCCCGGCCGGCCTGACATCGTGCTGCCGCGTTGGCGCGCTGCGGTGGAGGTTCGAGGCTGCTACTGGCACGGACACGAGGGCTGCGGCCGCATGCCGAAGACCCGGCAAGAATTCTGGGGCCCGAAGATCGCCGGTAACCGAAAGCGGGATGCCCGGAATGAGGCTGCCTTGCGCGACGCTGGATGGCGGCTTCTGATCGTCTGGGAGTGCTGCCTGGTCGGCACCGGTCGATGGGACCGTGAAGAGCTCCTCGAACGCGTCGCCGACTGGGTTCGCGGCGGCGATGGGTTCGCCGAACTCGAGGGTTCGCGCCCCGCCTGACATTTCCGTCGAGATCCGCCGGGGCCTACCTCCTTGAAAAGGAGGCCGGGCAGTGGCGAAAACCGATCAGAAACAGTTCCAGGCAGCATGGGCGAAGGCGTGGCTCGAGGAGGGCGACGAGAACGCGCGCATGCTTCTGGTCGAAAGCTGCATGGGTCTCGTGCGCAAGGCGGCCATGGCGCTGCTCTGGACCGATCTGGACTGGGACGACCTCGAAGCGGAGGGGGTCGCGGCTCTTTACGAGGCGACGGCCATCTATCGGCCGGAGAGCGGCGAATTCTCGGCATGTGCGTTTATCACGATCAGGCGGCGCATGTTCGAGCTTGCGCTGTCGTCCGGCTCGGCGGTGACATCGCCAAGGAGCCGGGTTGAGCGGAAGCTGCGGTATCATCTCCGGAAAAAGATGGCCGTGCACGAGGATGCCGGAATGTCTCCGGGGCAGGCTTTGGAGGCTGCGGCGGAGGACTTGGGCGTGCCGCTCGAGGCGGCAGCTGCACATCTGGCGGCGCGTTCGCCCGTGAGCTTGTCGGTGCCGCCATCCGGCGATGATGAGGAGCGGGGTTTGCAGATCGCCGCCGCGGATCGCCCGTCGGAAGATGCGATCGATCAGGACCAGGGCCGAACCCGGCGCATCCTGACTGAAATCTTCGCCGGCCTCGGTGACCTTGAACGGGATATCCTGACGCGGCGCCTGGTCCCGCGTCGGCCGGTGTCTCTCGAGACCCTCGCCGCCGAATACGGCATGACTCGGGAGCGGATCGGGCATGTCCAGCGGGAAGGCATGCGGCATGTGCGGCTCGAACTCGAGCGGCGCGGTTTGGAGTTGGAGGATTTGCTGTGAGTCCGGATTTCTGAACGGACGCCGCCGGGCCTAATTCCTGTCCAGCTCAACGAATGGAGGCAGGAATGAGCAAGACGATTACACTGACAGATACGAGCCTGAAGGAGATTATCCGGATGGCAGTCAAAATGGGGTCGATGAACCTCGGTGCGAAACAGGATCGCTTGGTGAAGGCGGTCTTCGAGGAGGCTGAGGAAAAGGCCGAGGATGTGATCATCCGAAAGCCGATCAAGTTCGACATCAGCACCGAGGGACTCGAGCTGATCGAGCCGAAGGCTGGGTGCGTCGTTCCGGAGAGCGAAATCAACATCATCGGTGGCAACGATCCCCACAGGATGGTCAACGTCGAGATCACAGCGGAGGTTTGCGAGAGCAAGATCGACATGATGAAAAGCCGGACCAGTCGCTTCGACGAGCACGACCTGAAAAGGGGCGAGGCCGAATACCTCCTCCGACGCCGCACAGCCTCTTGTGTGACGCCCGACCTCCCGAAAACTGCACGGGAAAGCCTGATCCGGCCTGGCTCCGATAGAGAGCAGCGACACCACACCACCGCCGGGAAACTGCCTTGCGCATGTCAGCGACGATTTTGCTCTCGGGGTTGACCTTGCTCACGACCGCACCCCCGCAGCGCGCAACTCACCTCGTGCGAACCTTTCGGCCACGTCGTCGCCCTCTCGCAGGGCGCGGTTCGAAGAGCGGGCTGGACGTCATCTCCAAGAGCCCGGCGCACTACCTTCATAGCCGGACGGTGGAACGGAAAGCACCGACTGCGGCTCAGCGTATCGGCACGATTGCTCACGCCCTGATCCTTGAGCCGGAGACCTTCTGGCACCTCTACGCGGCGCCCTTCGAGGCTCCTGAGGGCGCGCTCGATACGGTGCCGGAACTGAAGGCGCGGCTCAAAGAACTCGGCGAGAAGGTCGCGTCGTCGGCGAAGAAGTCGGACCTCATCGAGCAGCTCCTCCCGGCCGACCCGGGCGCCGTCATTCTCGAGATCGAGCGCGCCAAGCACGCAGTCGACGTCGGCGACAAGGAGATTATCACCGCCGACGAACTCGCCCAGGCCGAGGGGATGCGCGATGCAGTCATGGCGCATCCGAAGGCCGCCGGTCTTCTCGCGGCAGGTTCCGGAGTGGCTGAGCTTTCGTGCTACTGGACCGACCCTGGGACGGGCGTTCTGTGCCGGTGTCGGCCGGAGTTCTTTCGCGCGGATGGCGTGATCGTCGACCTCAAGACCTGCCTCGACGCGTCGCCGGAAGGCTTCCAGAAGTCGATCGAGAAGTGGCGCTATCACGTCCAGCACGCCTACTACATGGACGGCGTTGCCCAAGCGATCGAGCAGTCCGGAAGCGACCGCGAAACGCCGACGCATTTCGTCTTCATCGCCGTCGAGAAGACCGCCCCCTACGCGGTTGGGGTCTATGTCCTCGGCCCCGAGGATGTCGCGATCGGTTGCCGCGAATACCGCCTGGATCTCGCGCGCTACGCCCAGTCCATGAGCACCGGAAAGTGGCCAGCCTACAGCGACAAGATTGAGGCGATCAGCCTAACTGAGTGGCGCCTCCGTCGCGAAGAATACGAACTCGAAGAAGCCTGAGAAGGAGAAGAAGAATGGCGAAAATCGACATCACCAAAACCATGGTCGGCAAGACCGATCAACTGAACGCATACGACTTGCTGTCACCGCCGCGCCGGCATTCGCGACCGTCGCACAGTATGCAGCGCGCTATACGGAAAAGGCGTGCAAAGACCCCGGGCAGCGTTCCGCACTCTCACACAGCAAGTGGTATCTCGGCTGGGTCGACTGCCAGACCGCAGGTATCCTTGGCGCATGGTCCGGGCTCTACCGCGATAGCTACGATCTCGAGATGTCCCGGGCTCAGGACTACGACGCTGACGATCCGCGCCGGGCCTACTTCGCTTGCCGGTCCGAAGCATACTACCTCGGCGTCGACTACTATGACCGACACCGCGTCGACAGCGTCGCAGACTACCTCGCCAAGGCGAGCAACGCCGTCGCCGCCGCCCTCTCACGCTGCTGACCCCAACCGACTCCGAACTTGACCAGACCCCCGGCCAACGCGCCGGGGGTTTTCATTTCGCTCTTCCTGTTTTTAGCCAAGATAGCCTTCATGATCGATCCATACGACTGGCCAAACCCGCCGCTGCAAATCGTCGATGCAGACTACACGCAGCTCCCGACCTACGACCCATACCTTGACGGCCCCCGGAGACCGCCTTGGGTGATCCGCGTCATAGAGTGCTGGGCCTGGGGTTATATCCCGATCGCGACGAACTGGCATCATGTGCACAACCCGGGCAGCTACTGGCCAGCATTCGACCTCGACGGAATCGAGTGGATGTGGCGCAACGACGGCGCCGGGGTCTGGACGCTGGTCCAGCTGCTCGATGCGGATCTCGAGCAGGAAGAGTTCGAGATTGGTGATCCGCGGGGAAGGGTGCGAGACTTCTGATCAGCGCACGCCGTAGCATTTCCTGTAGCAAAAACTGTAGCAACTTCGAGGTGTCGCTGCTCCGGAAACCCCTTATTCCCTTAGTTTATTGGCCATCAGAGAAGGTCTGCTACTGAAAAATGGTGCCCGGGGGCGGAATCGAACCACCGACACGAGGATTTTCAATCCACTGCTCTACCCCTGAGCTACCCGGGCACTGGGTGAAGGGCGCTGCCCCTCGGGTGGAGGCGAGATAGCCGAGGCGGATGGTGGTGTCCAGAGGCCAAAGGCGAAAAAATCACCTCGCCGTGCAGAAATCCGCAAGCAGCTTCTCTCCGCCGGAAGAGCGCGCTACATCTGCGCCATGACGCGCGCCTTCACATCCCTATCCGATATGCTCCACCACGGCTTTGACACCGTCATCGACGTGCGCAGCCCGGCGGAATTCGCCGAGGACCACGTGCCCGGCGCCATCAGCCTGCCGGTGCTCGACAACGAGGAACGCGCCCGGGTGGGCACGATCTACAAGCAGGAAAGCCCGTTCCTCGCCCGCAAGCTCGGTGCGGCGCTGGTGTTCCGCAATGCCGCCGCCCATATCGAGGGGCCGTTGGCGCATCACGAGGGCGGCTGGCGGCCGCTGGTCTATTGCTGGCGGGGCGGGCAGCGTTCTGGCTCGTTCGGCTGGATGCTGCAGCAGATCGGTTGGCGCGCCGAGGTGGTGCAGGGGGGCTACAAGACCTACCGGCGCCTCGTCACCAAGGCGCTCTACCAGGATCCTCTGCCGCACCGCTTCGTGCAGCTCGGCGGCTATACCGGCACCGCGAAGACGGCGCTTCTGCCGCGGCTGGCGGCGCGCGGGGTACAGGTGATCGACCTCGAAGGCCTCGCCCGGCACCGCGGCTCGCTGCTGGGAGAGATGCCCGGAGGCCAGCCGAGCCAGAAATGGTTCGAGACCTGCCTCGCGCAGGACCTGTCGCGCCTCGACCCGGAGCGCCCGGTGCTGGTCGAGGCCGAGAGCAGCAAGATCGGGAAGATCCTGCTGCCGCCATCGCTCTGGGATGGCATGAAGCAGGCGCCGTGGATCGAGGTGGCCGCGCCGCTCGACGCGCGGGCGGCCTATCTCGACGCGGCCTATGACGACATCCTGTCGCACGGGGCGCGGCTCAAGGAGCAGCTGGCGCCGCTGCGCTTCCACCGCGGCCACGCGCTGGTCGACCGGTGGGAAGCGCTGATTGATGCCGGTGAGCGGCTGGCGCTCTGCCGGTCTCTGGCCGCCGACCACTACGATCCGGCCTACGAGAAATCCATGTCGGCGATGACGCCGGAGGTGCTTCGGCGCTTCGAGACGCCGACGCTGGACGCGGCCGGTCTCGATGCGCTGGCGGACCGCATCGCCGAGGCGTTTCACGCGATGGAGATCTGACCGGGCCAGTCGCCGTCGATGCACCCAATCACCGCCGCCTCGAAGCCCGCCGCGCGCAGCTCGGCGACGCGGGCCGCGCCCTCGGGGATCGCCGCGAGCAGGCCGCCTGCGGTCTGCGGGTCGAAGAGGAGGTCGGCGAGGGGGGACTCCTGTGTCACGCCGGGCACGGCCTCGCGGTTCTTGGGGTAGAGCGTCGAGCGGATGCCTTGCGTCGAAAGCGCCAGCGCCCCGGGCAGCAGCGGGATGGCGTCGAGCGTGAGCGTGGCACTGACGCCCGAGGCCATGCAGATCCCGTGCAGATGACCGGCAAGCCCGAAGCCGGTGACATCGGTCATGGCGTGCGCCTCCTGCAGGATCGCTGCCGCGTCGCCCTGCGGGCGGGTCATGCTGGCCAGCGCCGCGGCCACCCACGCGCCCCGCGCCGCGCCCTGCATCTCGGCGGCCATAAGAACCCCTGAGCCCAGCGGTTTGGTCAGCACCAGATCGTCGCCGATCCGCGCGCCTCCGAGGGTGATGGCCGGGCGCTCGCAAAGGCCGGTGAGCGTGAGGCCGATGGTCATCTCGTCGCCCATCGAGGAATGCCCGCCGACGATCTCGGCGCCGCTGTCGCGCAGGATCTCCGACGCGGCAGTGAGGATCTCGGTGAGGGTGCGCTGCGCCAGCGCTTCGGACATGCGGGGCAGGGTGAGGCTGGCAGTCGCGGCCTGAGGCGCCGCGCCCATGGCCCAGATGTCGCCAAGGGCGTGCACGGTGGCGATGCGGGCCATCACCACCGGGTCCTCCACGAAGGCGCGCAGGTGATCGGTGGTCATCACTTGCCGGGTGCCGCCGGTCAGCAGCAGCGCCGCGTCGTCGCCGGGCAGCGCGGTCACGTCGGCGCGGGCGGGCGCGGGCAGGTGGGCGAGCGCGGCGGAGAGCGCATCGCGCCCGACCTTGGCGCCGCAGCCGCCGCACATCGGCTTGTCCCCGAGCGCCTCGCGGCTGCCGGCGGCGCGGGGGCTGGGCAGCGGCGGCAGGGCCATCTGCGGCAGGTCGCGGAACTTGCGCATGAAGCTCTGGTCGATGTGATCCTTCCAGCGCCACAGGGCGGGCCCGGAGAGGGCAAGGCCGAAACGGTCGGCAAGGGCGGATTTCTCGCCCAGCGAGATCAGTTTGAGGTAGTCCCGCTGCGGGCGATACGGGCGCGGCGTGCCCTCGCCCGCGAGGCGTTTGCGCAGGTTGTCGAAGAGGACGGGCGTCTGACGCACGGCGAACACCCCGGCCTTGGGGCGCGGCGTCTTCATCATGTGGGCGCAATCGCCGGCGGCGAAGATGTCGGGGTCCGAGCTTTGCAACGTGGGCGAGACGTCGACGAAGCCGTCGGTGAGCGCGAGGCCGGTCGCCTCGAGCCAGCCATGCGGGCGGGCGCTGGCGGCGCCGGTGATGAACTGCGCCTTGATCTCGCCGCCATCGGCGAGGCGCAGGCCCTCCGCGGTGACCTCGGTGATCCTTGCCTGCTCGTGCAGGGTGACGCCTTGGGCCGTCAGCGCGGCGCGCAGCTTGGACGCGGCTTGCGGGCGCAACGCCGAGAGGGCGGCGCCGTTGTCGACGAGGTGTACCTTGGCGGCGCGGCCGCGTGTGCGCAGGGCGAAGGCCATCGCCGCGGCCAGCTCTGCACCGGCGACGCCGCCGCCGATCACCGCCACCGAGGCAGGGCCGGAGCCGTCGCGGTAGGTGTCCCAGGCCGCGGCAAAGGGGCCGAGGGGCTTGGCCGGCACGGCGTGCTCGGCAAAGCCCGGCAGGTCGGGCATGGCAGAGGTGATGCCGATGTCGATCGAGGCCACGTCATAGCCCACCGGCGGACGGCCCGGCACGTGGATCTGGCGGGTGCTGCGGTCGATGCCGGAGGCCGCGCCGAGGATCACCCGGGCGCCGGCGAAGCGGGCGAGTTGCACGAGGTCGATATCGAGCGCGTCACGCTGGTAATGCCCGGCGACGAAGCCCGGGAGCATCCCGGAATAAGGCGCGGTGGGGCCGGGGTTGATCACCGTCAGCCGGGCGCCGGGCAGCGGGGTCATGCCCCACATGCGCAGCACCAGCGCGTGGCTGTGCCCGCCGCCGATCAGCACGAGGTCGCGGGTGAGGGGCAGGGCTGGGGTCTTCATCGGGCGCACTCCGGACTGGATCGGGAGGCATGTAGCATGTGGCGGGCGCGGCGCCCATGCGCCTTGTCGCGCTGGGTGGCGGGGTGGGGAGGGGCGCTGCCCCTCTGCCGCCGGGGGCGGCATTCACCCCGGGATATTTCTGGCCAGAAGAAGACAGGGGCGCGCGTGGCTTGCGGCGGGCGCGGGGTTTGTTAACACTCGAACGGGTTTCCCCGTGGAGGACAGACCGTCATGGCGCTGGATCAGACCGGCTTTCCGATCATTCGCACTGCCGGCATCGACGGGATGCTGGTGAGCTTCGGCGATCGGCTGGACGAGGCGGCGAACCGGGCCGCAATCGCCTTTCGCGCCGAGGTCGCGCGGGCCGCTTGGGAGGGGGTGCAGGAAAGCTCGTCCTCGCTAGTGTCGTGCTATCTGCGGTTCGATCCTCTGGCGCTGTCGCATCACGATCTCGAGGCGCGGTTGCGCGCGCTGATGGCATCGCGCGACTGGTTGCAGGCGGATCTGCCCGCGGGGCGGCGCCTGCACCGGATCCCCACGGTCTATGGCGGGGCTCTGGCGCCGCAGCTGGGCGAGGCGGCCTCGGAGGCGGGGCTTTCGGAGCTTCAGGCGGTTGAGATGCTCTCGCAGGCGCGGGTGCGGGTCACGGCGCTGGGGTTCGCGCCGGGGCAGCCCTATCTCGGGCTGCTGCCCGAGGTCTGGGACATCCCGCGCCAGTCGGCGCTCACCCCGCAGGTGCCGAAAGGGGCTCTGGTGCTGGCGATCCGGCAGCTGGTGCTGTTCGGCGTGACCGCGCCCACGGGCTGGCGCCATGTCGGCCAGACCGCGGTCGAGCTGTTCCGGCTGGGCGAGGAACGGCCGTTCCTGCTGGCGCCCGGGGACGAGGTGATCTTCCCGGCGGTGAGCGAGGCGGAGTTCGAGACGCTGCGCGGCGCGCCGGGCGGTGGCGCAAGCTGGGAGGCGCTGGAATGAGCCGCGAGCTGATCGTGCACCGCGCCGGGCCGGCGCTCAGCCTGCAGGATCACGGGCGCCCGGGCTGGATCACCTATGGCCTGTCGCGCGGCGGCGCCATGGACCGGCTGGCGCTGGCCGAGGGCGCGGCGCTGCTGGGCCAGCCGCAGGGCGCGGCGCTGGAGATGGGCGGCATGGGCGGGCGCTTCGAGGCGGGCGAGGACATACGCATCGCGCTGACCGGAGCGCCGATGCGCGCCACGCTCGACGGCGCCCCGCTGCTCTGGCACGCGGCGCATCTGCTTCCCAAGGGCGCGGTGCTGGAGATCGGGCCGGTGACCAGCGGCGCCTATGGTTATCTCAGCGTGGGCGGCGGCTTTGCCGAGCCGGAAATCCTCGGCGCGCAATCGGCGCATCTGACCGCCGGGCTCGGCGCGCCGGTCGGCGACGGCGCGCGGCTGGCGGTGGGCCCCGACGGGGGCGGCGAGACCGGGTGCAAGCTCGCGGTCGATGAGCGCTTCTGTGGCGGCACGTTGCGGGTTGTCGAGAGCCTGCAGACCGCGATGTTCTCGGAGGCGCAGCGGGCGCGCTTCGGCGAAGAGGGCTTCACCCGCGACAACCGCGCCAACCGCATGGGGGTGAAGGTCAACCCCGACGGCGAGGGCTACGGGGTCGAGGGCGGCCTGTCGGTGGTCTCGGAGGTGATCTCGCCCGGCGACATCCAGATGACCGGCGACGGCGCGCCCTTCGTGCTGATGGCCGAGAGCCAGACCACCGGCGGCTATCCACGGCTCGCCACGGTGATTCCCGCCGACCTGCCGCGCGTGGCGCAGGCGCCGGCCGGCGCGCGGCTGGCGTTTCGCTGGATCACGCTGGACGAGGCGCTGGGCGTCGAGGCGGGCTATCGCCGCCACATGGCCGAGCTGCACCGAAAGGTGGCGCCGGTGGTGCGGCACCCGGGCGACGTGCCCGATCTTCTCTCGCACAAGCTGGTGAGCGGGTTCTCCAGCGGCGATTATCACGACCATTGAGAAAGGCTTTCACATGACATCGGTGGATCTGAACGCGGATATGGGCGAGAGCTTCGGCCCGTGGGTGATGGGGCAGGACGCGGCGCTGCTCGAGGTCATCACCTCGGCCAACATCGCCTGCGGCTTCCATGCCGGGGACCCGGACGTGATGGCCCAGACCATGGCGACCGCGGTGGCGCGTGGCACTGGCATCGGCGCGCATCCGGGGTTTCCCGACCTGCAGGGCTTTGGACGGCGCAAGATGCAGCTGTCGCACGACAGCCTGCGCAACCTCGTCGCCTACCAGTTCGGCGCGGCCCGGGCGATGGCCCATGCGGCGGGCGGCGCGGTGCGGCACCTCAAGCTGCATGGCGCGCTGGCCAACATGTGCGCGGCGGACGAGGGCATGGCGCGGGCGGCTTACGAGGGGGCGCTCTCGGTCGATCCCGAGATCATCGTGATGGTGCTGGCGGCCACCGCGCAGCAGCGCGCGGTCGAGGCACTGGGCTGCCGCTGGGCGGGCGAGATCTTTGCTGACCGCGCCTATAACGACGACGCCACGCTGGTCGACCGGTCGCTGGAGGGCGCGGTGATCCACGACGCCGAGCTGGCGGCGCGGCGGATGGTGGCAATGGTGCAGGCCGGCGCGATCATCACCGAAAGCGGCAAGAAGATTCCGGCGGCGGTGGACACGATCTGCCTGCATGGCGACGGCAAGACCGCGCTGGACATCGCGCGCCACGTACGTCGCGCGTTGGAGGCGGCGGGCGTGACGCTCGAGGTGTTCCAGGGGCGGTGGGGCGCGGTCTGAGGCGGGGCGCCGCTCGAGCTTTGCCGGAGCGGGCAGGGCCGTCGCAGGCATGGGGGTGCTGCCGTCTGTCCCTCCGGGGGTGCGCTCCTAGGAGAAGAGAGGGGGCTCTGCCCCCTCTTGGCGCGACGCGCCAATTCACCCCCGAGGTATTTCTGAACCAAAGAAGCCATGAGCGCCGCGTCCCTGGCTTCTCTTCGTCAAAAATACTCCCGCCGGAGGCGTCGGCGCGTGCCGCGGGCGCCGTGGCCGGGCTTGCGGGGGCGGGGGGTGCTGGGCTATAGCGCTGAGCGAAGTTTCAACACCACGTTTCAAAGGCAAGGGGCATCCATGGCCGGCCATTCCAAATGGGCAAACATCCAGCACCGCAAGGGCCGCCAGGACGCGGTGCGCGCGAAGCTGTTCTCGAAATTCTCCAAGGAGATCACCGTCGCCGCCAAGATGGGCGACCCCGATCCCGACAAGAACCCGCGCCTGCGCCTCGCGATCAAGGAAGCCAAGTCGCAGTCCATGCCCAAGGACAACATCGAGCGCGCCATCAAGAAGGCGTCCGGCGGCGAGGGCGACGATTACGAGGAAATCCGCTACGAGGGCTACGGCCCGAACGGCGTGGCTGTGATCGTCGAGGCGATGACCGACAACCGCAACCGCACCGCCTCGAACGTGCGCTCGACCTTCACCAAGAACGGCGGCAACCTCGGTGAGACCGGCTCGGTGGCGTTCATGTTCGAGCGCAAGGGCGAGATCGTCTACCCCCTCGATGCCGGCGATGCCGACACGGTAATGATGGCCGCGATCGAGGCCGGGGCCGAGGACGTGGAGAGCTCGGAAGACGGCCACGTGATCTACTGCGCCGACAGCGATCTCAACGAGGTGGCGACCGGGCTCGAGGCCGAGCTGGGCGAGTCGGAAAGCACCAAGCTGATCTGGAAGCCGACGACCACCACCGAGCTCGATCTCGACTCGATGCAGTCGCTGATGAAGCTGGTCGATGCGCTCGAGGATGATGACGACGTGCAGCGCGTCACCACCAATTTCGAAGCCTCCGACGAGGTCATGGCGCAGCTCTGAGCCGCGCCGGCTGAACGACACGAGAAAGGCCCGGGAGGTACCGCCTCCCGGGCCTTCACGTTTTCGTCGGCTCTGCCGGCTCAGTTCATCGCGAGCTGGCTGTGCAGGGCTTCCCCGGTGATGGTGACGGCGCCGGCCTCGCGCGCGAAGCTCCAAGTCGCGCCGCTCTGGCCGGGCATGCCAAACACCACGCGATCGCCCTCGGTCAGGCGCATACGGAGCGGCTGCGGCGCCGCCCCGCTGCCGGTGCTGTAGTAGGCCACGAGCTCGGCGGCGTCGCCATCCTCGACCCAGTAGGCCGAGAGGTCGGTGCCGGCGGCGTGCACGGTGCCGCCCGAGAGCGGGGTGGCAAGGGTGAGGCTGTCGGCGAGGCTGGCGACGGGGGCGGCGGCGATCAGCGCCGCGAGGGTGAGGGCTTTCATGAGCGATCCTTCGGATATCGGTTAAGATGGGCGCCGGCGGAGACGCGGCGCAGAATTTCTGCGTTGCAGCATTTCATGGCTGCCCGATGGGCGAAATGCTCGATGTGGAATGACCGATATGCAGTGAAATCAACTCCTTGCGGTATGCCGCCGTGCACTGTTGGTCGCTGCGGCCGGCAAGGGGTTGGCGTCAAAAGGGAAAATATATCCCGCTGAGACGACATCGGTGAGACGGCGCGCATCGAGGCGCTCGCCACGCGAAACCCTGTTGCATCGCGCCACTTGGCGGGGTCACAGTCGCGGCAATCACGCATGGAGGTGACGAACATGGCTGAGACCGCCTATCTCGACGGGCCGAACGCCCGGCTGGCCTATGCCCACACGCCCGGAGAGGGGCCGACCGTGGTCTTCCTGTCGGGCTACAAGTCGGACATGGAAGGCACCAAGGCGGTGCATCTCGAGGCCTGGGCCGCGGCGCGCGGCCGCGCCTTCCTGCGGCTCGACTATTCCGGCCATGGCCAGTCGGGCGGCGTCTTCGAGGAGGGCTGCATCGGCGACTGGGCGCAGGATGCGCAGGCGGTGATCGAGGCGGTGAGCGAGGGCCCGCTGGTGCTGGTGGGCTCGTCGATGGGCGGCTGGATCGCCTGCCTGCTCGCCAAGCGGCTCTCGGCACGGCTCGCGGGTTTCGTCGGCATCGCCGCGGCGCCGGACTTCACCGAGGACGGCTTCTGGGCCGGGTTCTCCGACGAAGAGCGGGACAAGGTGATGACCGAGGGCGTGACCTATCTGCCCTCGGCCTATGGCGACCCTTATGCCGTCACCAAGCGGCTGATCGAGGACGGGCGCGACAACCTGGTGCTGCGCGCGCCGCTGCCGATCTCGGTGCCGGTGCGGCTGATGCAGGGGACCGAGGACGAGGCGGTCACGCGCGAGACCGCGCTGCGGCTGCTCGACCACATCGACGGCGCCGATGTGCAACTGTGCTTCGTCAAGGGCGCCGACCACCGGTTCTCGGAGCCGGCGAACCTCGCGATGATCGAGGCGGCGATCGAGGAAGTCGGCGGATGAGGCAGCTGTTCTACGTCTCGCATGCGGAGGTCGAGATCGACCCGAAGGTGCCGGTGCCGGACTGGCATCTGACGCGCAAGGGGCGGGCACGGCACGCGACTTTCGCCGAGCGCTGCGCCGGGGTGACCTCGATCTATTGCAGCAACGAGCGCAAGGCACGCGAGGGGGCCGAGCTGATGGCGGGGCTGCTCGAGCTCGACGTGCAGGTGATCGACGCCCTGCACGAGAACGACCGCTCGGCCACCGGCTACCTGCCGCCGGAGGCGTTCGAGCGCATGGCGGATGCGTTCTTTGCTCGCCCCGAGGAGAGTGTCGAGGGCTGGGAGCGCGCGGTGGATGCGCAGGCGCGGGTGCTGACGGCGCTGCGGCGGGTGGTGGCGCGGGACGACCGGCCCGGCAACATCGCGGTGATCGGTCATGGCGGCGTCGGGGCCCTGCTGCGGGCGCATCTGCTGAAGCAGCCCATCGCCCGCAGCCACGACCAGCCTGCGGGCGGCGGCAATGTCCTGCGGGTGGCGCTGCCGGACTGGCGCCTGCTCGAGGGGTGGGTGCCGATGGAGCGGTTCAGCCACGACCGGGATCTCGGGGGGTAGGGCGCATGGAGCCACGGATCAGTCTCATCACGCTGGGCGCGCGCGACATGGCGCGCGAGGCGGCATTCTACGACGCGCTCGGATGGCAGCGCGCCAGCGGGCCGGAAGGCGTCATCGCCTATGACCTGCTGGGGCAGACGCTGGGCCTGTTCGAGCTCGAGGATCTGGCCAACGACATCGGCGTGCCGGTCGAGACACTCGGTCGTGGAGCGCTGACGCTGGCGCACAACCTCGGCAGCCGCGAGGAGGTCGACGCGGTTCTGGCCCGGGCCGAGGCGGCGGGGGCAAAGATCCTGAAGTCCGCGCAGAAGGTGTTCTGGGGCGGCTATCACGGCTATTTCGCCGACCCCGAGGGCCATATCTGGGAGATCGCGCACAACCCGTTCTCGCCGCTGCGCGCGGAGGACCGGGCGTTTCGCTGGGAGGGGTATGGCGAGGGGTGAGGTCCGTGCCTTGCCGTTGGGTTCTTCTCTGTCGGTCGGGTGTTGCCTGAGCACGGCGCAAAGGCCGGCGGGTTTTGCCGTCGGCCGGCCGGCTGGGGCATTGTGACTTGGACGGGGCAGGAGCTGCGGTTCGACATGTCGAGGACCTGGCGCGGCTGAGACACGTGGCGCGTTAGGCAGATCACCCCCCGCGGGGCTGTGATGACGCGCGACGCGCCGTTCTTCTGACAACGCGCCGCGGCCATACCTCCGAAGGCAGACGCAGCGCTCTCCTAGCGGTCGTGTCGGCCCACCATGCGCGGCGCTCCGCCCGCTCAGCGGTTTCCCGCTTTTCCTCGCTCGCCCACGTGCTAGGGTTTCCGACAACAATACAAGACACCAAGGGGCAGGGTATGTTGGTCTCCGGCGCGGGACGGATCCGGATTCACGGGGGGCAGAATGGCTGAGCCCCTCGTCCTGCTGCCCGACCTGATGTGCGACGCGCGGCTCTTCGGGCCGCAGATCGCCGATCTCTCCCGCGACATGGCCGTCATGGTGGCACCGATCAACACCGGTGAGCGCGTCGAGGAGGTGGCCTCGGGTCTGCTCGACGTGCTGCCGCGTCGCTTCGCGCTGGCCGGGCTGGGGCTTGGCGGCGTCATCTCGATGGAACTGCAGCGCCGGGCGCCGGACCGGGTGGCGCGGCTCATGCTGATCAACACCACGCCGCTGGCCGACACCCCGCAGCAGGCGGCGGAACGCGACGCCCTGATCATCAAGGCCCGCGCCGGCCGGCTCGATCAGGCGGTGCAGGCCCTGATCCCGTCCGAGTGCTATGCGCCGGGGCCTTACAAGCTCGAGATCCAGGCCATGCTGATGGACATGGCGCAGACCCTCGGCGCCGAGACCTTCAAGCGGCAGGTCAGGGTGCTGCAGCGACGGCGCGACCAGCAGGGCACGCTGCGCAAGCTGCGGGTGCCGGTGACGGTGGTCTGCGGCGCCCATGACACGCTGCACCCGGAAAAACGCCAGAGCTTCCTCGCCGAGCTGATTCCCGGTGCAAAGCTCGAGGTGGTCGAAGAGGCCGGGCACCTGTTGCCGCTCGAGGCGCCCGACCGGCTCAGCGACCTGATCCGCGCCTGGA
This sequence comes from Salipiger bermudensis, assembly GCF_020171625.1. Classification (GTDB taxonomy): domain Bacteria; phylum Pseudomonadota; class Alphaproteobacteria; order Rhodobacterales; family Rhodobacteraceae; genus Salipiger; species Salipiger bermudensis_B. Next base: position 121,972 of record NZ_JAIUZY010000004.1, on the reverse strand, counting down.
TGCGAGAACCGATGCCACCGCGCTGAGCGCGCGATCGGCGATTGACGCGCCGTGCCCCCGCGCCTATGTCGGGCCGGCGTGGAGGGCCGGGCGGCCGCCGCCGGCGGGGAACCCCGTCGGGGGAGGAAAGTCCGGACTCACCGAAGCGCCGGTGCCGGGTAACGCCCGGGCAGGGCAACCTGATGGACAGCGCCACAGAGAACAGACCGCCGTTCTTCGGAACGGTAAGGGTGAAACGGTGGAGTAAGAGACCACCGGGGGACGGGCAACCGGACCCGCATGGCAAGCCCCACCGGGAGCAATGCCAAATAGGGACCTCGCGCGGGCATGATCCTTCGGGATATCACCGCAGGGCTGCTTCGGCCCGAGAGGTCCGGGTTGGCAGCTGGAGCGCGCGGGCAACCGCGGGCCTAGAGGAATGGTCGCCGAGGGGCGGGGAGACCCGCTCTGAACAGAATCCGGCTTACAGGCCCTCCACGCAGAATTTTCCGGGTCATTCCCGGTTGACTCGGACGCCCGCTTGGGTAAAAGGCGGGCTTCAAGGATTTCTACGGGGCGCGGGCCAAGGTGCGCGCTTGCCCGTCGCAGGAGAAGAACCATGGCGAAGCCGACCACCATCAAGATCCGCCTGAACTCGACCGCGGGCACCGGCCACTTCTACGTGACCAAGAAAAACGCCCGCACCATGACCGAGAAGATGACCGTGCGTAAGTACGATCCGGTCGTGCGCAAGCATGTCGAGTACAAAGAAGGCAAGATCAAATAAGCCTTACCTCGTAAGGGATAGTGATCCGGGCCGCGCGGGATAAAACCCGCGCGGTCTTTCTCTATCCGGGGCAGGGCAGGCGCGGGGGCTTTGATGCGCACAGAGGCGTTCAGCGGCGTTCTGGTCGAGGCCGGGCCCGGCGGCGGGCCGGCTCTGTTTTCCAACCCCCTCGAGATCGTCACCTGCGGGCCGGGCGATGACGCAGCCGCAGCGCTCGACCGGCTCGAAGAGGCGCGGCGCGCGGGCTTCTGGATCGCGGGCGTGGCCTCGTATGAGCTTGGCTATGCGCTCGAGCCGAAGCTTGCGCCGCTTGCGGGGCAGGGCGACAGCCCGCTCCTGACCTTCGGGATCTTCGAGGCCCCGTCCGACGCCGCGCCGCTGCTGGCCCGCGCCGAGGCAGAGAGCGCTGGTGTGACGGTGTCGGAGGTCACGCCGCTCTGGGGTCGCGCCGCCTATGCCGAGCGCTTCCACGAGATCAAGGCGATGATCGCGCGCGGCGATCTTTATCAGGTCAATCTCACCATGCCGATGGCGGTGCATTTCGACGGCGCGCCGCTCGGGCTTTGGGGCGCGATGCGGCGCTTCCAGCCGGTGGGGCACGGGGCCTATGTCTCGCTGGGCGACGCGCAGATCCTGTCGCGCTCGCCCGAGCGATTCTTCCGGCTCGAGGCGGGCGGGCGGATCACGGTAGCCCCGATGAAGGGCACCGCCCCGCGCGCCGCCGATCCCGCGCAGGACGCCGCCCTGCGCGATGGTTTGGCACAGGACGTAAAGAACCGCGCCGAGAACATCATGATCGTCGATTTGATGCGCAACGACCTGTCGCGCATCTCGCGCGTGGGCTCTGTGACCGTGCCGGCGCTGCTCGAGGTCGAGACCTACGCGACGGTGCACCAGATGGTGAGCCGGGTGGAGGCGCAGCTCGACGGCGCGCCGTCGCTGCCCGATCTGATGCGGGCGCTGTTCCCCTGTGGCTCGATCACCGGCGCGCCCAAGATTGCCGCGATGCAGGCGATCCACCGGCTCGAAGGCTGGCAGAGGGGCGCCTATTGCGGCGCGATCGGCTGGGCCGGCCCGGACGGTGACGCCGATTTCAACGTCGCGATCCGCAGCCTGACGGTCGCCGCAAAAGGATGCGCGCAAATGGGCGTCGGAGGTGGTATCGTCCATGACAGTGTGTGCGATGACGAGTATGAGGAAGCGCTTTGGAAATCCCGCTTCGTGACCGGTCTGATCCCAAATTGAGAGTGATCGAGACCATGCTGTGGCTTCCCGGCTCCGGTGTGACCCGGGGTGGAATGCACATGGCGCGCGCCGAACGCACCTGCGAGGCGCTCGGCTTCGCCTTCGATCCCGCGGCGGCATGGCAGCACATCGACAGCCTCTCCGGCGACGCTCCGCTGCGGCTGCGGATGACCGTCGGGCGGGACGGCGATATCGAGATGGAACAGCAGCCCTTCGACCTCGCCTCGTCGCCGGAAGATGGCCGGGTGACGATCTCGCCGCACCGGCTCGACGCCTCCGATCCGTTCCTGAGGCACAAGACCACCCGACGGCGCCTCTATGACGACACGCTGCGCCAGAAGCCGCGCGCGGTCACCGAGGTGCTGTTCTTCAATCAGCATGACGAGCTTTGCGAGGGCGCCTATACCAACGTGTTCCTGAGCCGGGGCGGGCGCATCCTGACGCCGCACGCGGATTGCGGGCTGCTGCCCGGCGTGCTGCGCGAGAGCCTGCTCATGGGCGGGGAGGCGCAGGAGGCGGTGCTGGGGATGGAGGATCTGGAGCGGGCCGAGACGATCTGGATCGGCAATTCGCTGCGCGGGCTGATCCCGGTGCGCTTAGACTCTGGGTTGGGCTGACCGGCGCCCGCGCGCGAGGCGTTGCCATGAAAAAAGGCCCCGTGCGATTGCCCGGGGCCTCTCTGTCTGGTGCTGTCGGCTGCGAAATTACTCGCGGTTGCCAAGCAGTTGCAGCAGGAACATGAACATGTTGATGAAGTCGAGGTAGAGCTGCAGGGCGCCCATGATGGCGGCCTTGCCGAGCCACTCGCTGTCGGCATGTGCCGCGTGCTGCAGGTAGGTGTTCTTGATGTTCTGCGTGTCGTAGGCGGTCAGGCCTGCGAAGATCAGCACACCGAGGATCGAGATCGCGAAGTAGATCGCGGGCGATGCCAGGAAGATGTTGATGATCGAGGCCACGAGGATGCCGATCACGCCCATGATCAGGAACGACCCCCAGCCGGAGATGTCCTTCTTGGTGGTGTAGCCCCAGAGCGACAGGCCCGCGAAGGCGATCGAGGTCACGAGGAACACCTGCGCGATCGAGAAGCCGGTGAAGGCCACGAAGATCCAGCTCAGCGACAGGCCCATCACGGCGGCGAAGCCGAAGAAGAACAGCTGCGCGCCGGCGGCGGAGATGCGGTTGAGGATCGCGCCGAAGGCAAATGCCATGATCAGGGGGGCAAACATCACGATCCAGCCGAGGATGTTCGGCTGCAGCGTGGCGGGGTCTCGGAACACGGCCAGAAGTTCGGGGCTGGTGCCCACCGCCCAGGCGACTGCGAAGGTGAGCAGCATCCCGATGGACATGGTCCCGTAGACCTTGTTCATGTGGGCGCGCAGACCCTCGTCAATCTGGGCCGCGCTCGCGCTTCCGGTAGCGGTCCGGATTGTTCTGTATTCAGCCATTCATGCCTCCAAGCTGTATCTCAGGAATAGAGATGGAACTATTGCCCCTGATATTGGCAGAGCGGGGTGGTATTTCAAGATGGAAGGCGCCTGAAAACGGATGCTTTCGATACGTTCTTCGCGGTCCCGTCCCGGCTCAGCCGCGCCAGTGGGCCGGGGCGTCCCACGGCTTGCGACTGGCCTCGTGCAGGGCATCCGCCCGGCTGATGCCCATATCGCGCAGCGCGGCATCATCGAGCGTGGCCAGGCGCCGGCGCTGGCGCCACAGGGCCTGCAGGTCGAGAAGGCGGTGCAGCAGAGAACGGCGGCGCCCGGAAGGCGGGCAGGCGGCGCGGCGCAGGGCGGTGTCACGAGGCATGATGGTCTCCTTCACGAAAAGTGATGCGAAATTATGTATCCATGTCTTCCTGTGATCGGTATGCTGCCGGCTGACCCATCTGTAAAACGAATATCCCTGATCCCTGGCATCACGAAATCCGATTCATGCGCAATCTCGACATCACCACGCTCCGCTCCTTTCTCACCGTCGCAGAGGCCGGCGGGGTGACCCGCGCCGCCGGGTTCCTCAACCTCACGCAATCGGCGGTGTCGATGCAGCTCAAGCGGTTGGAGGAGTCCCTTGGTCTGGCGCTGCTCGACCGCTCGGGGCGGGGGGTCGCCCTGACGCCCGCCGGTGAGCAGCTGCTCACATACGCCCGCCGCATGGTCGAGCTGAACGACGAGATCTACGCGAGGCTGACGGCGACCGACTGGAAGGGCGAGCTGGTGCTCGGCGTGCCGCATGACGTGGTCTACCCGGTGATCCCGCGCGTGATGAAGAAAATGCAGCGCGATTTCCCGCGCGTGCGGCTTCAGCTGATCAGCGCCTACACCGCCGTGCTGAAAGAGCAGTTCGCCCGCGGCGAGGTCGACGTGATCCTGACCACCGAGGCCGAACCCGGAGAGGGCGGCGAGCCGGTGCTCGAGCTGCCGCTGCGCTGGTACGGGGCGCCGAACGGCACCGCCTGGAAGGTGCGGCCCCTGCGTGTTGCCCTGACGCGGCATTGCGGCTTCCGTCCGGTGGTGTCCGCGCTGATGGAGCGCGAGGGGTTCGACTGGGAACTGGCGGTGGACAGCGAGAGCGACCGCACCATTGAGGTCTCGGTCGCCGCCGATCTCGCGGTGACGCCGGTGCTTGAGGGTCACGCCCCGGCGCATCTGGAGATGATCCCGCTGGACGACTTGCCGGACCTCGGCACGCAAGCGATCTGCCTCTACGCGTCGAGCGCGCGCCCGCACCTGATCGAGCCATTGCTCGAAGCGTTGCGGGCCGAGTTCGGCGTGCTGCGCGGTCGGCGCGACATCGCCGCCGCCTGAGGGGTTCGCGCACACGCGTGTCTTGCGGGGCCGCGTCGCGACGATTTGTCCTTCGCCGCGATCCGGCGCGCCGTCTCAGTTTCGGAAAATCGAAATCTGCGCGGCGCTAGCCGTTGATACGGATCACAACCTTGCCGGTCGACTTGCGATCGCGCAGCAGGGCGAGGCCGTCGGCCACCTTCTCCAGCGGAAGGACGTGACTCACATGCGGGCGGATCTTCTTCTGGTCGTACCATCCCAAGAGCGTCGCCAGAGATCCGGTGAGAATCTCCGGCCGGAAGGTCAGGTAGCCGCCCCAGTAAAGGCCCATGACGGTGAGATTCTTCACCAATAGGTGGTTCGCCTTGATCTGCGGGACCTCTCCGCTTGCAAATCCGATGCTCAGAATTCGGGCCTCCGGCTTGCAGGAGCGGAACGCCGCGGTGAACTGATCCCCGCCAACCGCGTCATAAACCACGTCCGACCCGCCGAGCGCGAGCACCGCCTCGCGGATGTCCTCGGTGCGGGCGTCGATGAGGTGATCGGCGCCCGCCTGACGGGCCACCTCAAGCTTCTCCGGACCGCGCGCACAGGCGATCACGGTGGCCCCCATGAGCTTGCCGATCTCGACGGCCGTGAGCCCCACGCCACCCGCCGCGCCGAGCACGAGGAGGGTCTCTCCGGGCTGCAGGCGGGCGCGGTGATCGAGAGCCAAGTGGCTGGTTCCATAGGCAATCTGCAGCGCGGCGGCGTCTTCGAAGCTCATGCTGTCGGGGATCTTCACGGCGCGTTCGGCATCGAACACGCCATACTCCGCCAGACCGCCCTGACCGCCGAAAACCGCCACCCGGTCGCCGCGGGCAAACCCGGTCACGCCGGGGCCGACGGCGTCGATCGTGCCGGCCACTTCCATGCCAAGCGTGAAGGGAAGCTGTGGGGTATCCTGATACTTGCCTTCAATCATCAGGAGATCCGCAAAGTTGAGTCCGCAGGCTCCAATTCGCAGTCTGATCTGCCCTGACGCGCATTCAGGAATGTCTATATCCGTTAGGGTAGGTTGCTTTTCATGCGTGCTGAGAAGAAAACACTTCATACGGGCCTCGTGGATCGTGATCGTGAATGTGATGGTACTCTTGTTGAATTGTCAAATCTCGATCCACCCCCATATGCGCTTAAGTGGTACGCGCTCCTGCAACCTGCGGGTGCGAATTGTTGAGTGTCTTTACCGTTTCAGGCGCGTCGCGCTTGATCAAATCGCCTGTAAGGATGTACTGTCCGCGGGCTTGTGACAAGATTGCTGGGGGCGTGTGTGTGTCCCCGGACGAGGTTGCGCCGGTGGCGCAGTAAGAATTAGTCGCCCCTGGTACGGGGTGTGGTAGAAGGAAATGCCAATGACGCATCCCGTCGACGTCCATGTGGGCAAACGTATCCGTCACCGCCGCTGGCTGGTGGGGATGACGCAACAGCAACTTGCCGAGCAGGTCGGGATCAAGTTCCAGCAGATCCAGAAATACGAGACCGGCGCCAACCGCGTCAGCGCCTCGCGTCTCTGGGATATCGCCGATGCACTCGACGTGCCGGTGAGTTTCTTCTTCGAAGGCATCGATGCCGAGCAGGAAGCGGCGGAAGAGCCGGCGACTGCTGCAGCTGCGATGCCCGCCGACATTCTCGGCGACAAGGAAGCGCTGGATCTCGTGCGCTCCTACTACGCGATCCCCGAGAACCAGCGCCGCCGCTTGTTCGAACTGGCCCGCGTCCTGTCCGACGTGGCTTGAGCCTCCTTCGCCGCTGCGCTAGCTGATTTTCATGAAAATCAGCGAGGTGGCGGCGATGGCCGATATATCCGAAAATCTGGCCAATGACCTTTGGGATACGGCGCACGCGCTGGCTGATGCTGCGCGCGCGGCGATCCTGCCGCATTTCCGGGCCCACGGTCTCGATGCCGAGAACAAGCAGGCCGAGGGGTTCGACCCGGTGACCGTCGCCGACCGCGCTGCCGAAGAGGCGATGCGCGGTCTGCTCGCGGCGCGTCGCCCCGAGGACGGCATCCTCGGCGAAGAGTTCGGCACCACCACCGGCAGCAGCGGTCTGACCTGGGTGCTCGATCCCATCGATGGCACCCGTGGGTTCCTGAGCGGCACGCCCACCTGGGGCGTGCTGATTGCGCTCTCCGACGAGACCGGGCCGCGGCTCGGCATCATCGACCAGCCCTATACCGGCGAGCGGTTCTGCGGTGGGCTTGGCCGCGCCGACTGGAGCGGCCCGCTGGGCGAGTTCGCGCTCTCGACCCGCCGCCCGCGCGGGCTTGACGAGGCAATCCTCTTCACCACCTTCCCCGAGATCGGCAGTGATGTGGACCGCGCGGCCTTTGACCGTGTGAAGGGCCGCGCTCGGCTGACGCGCTATGGCATGGATTGCTACGCCTACGCGCTGCTGGCCGCCGGACAGATCGACCTTGTGGTCGAGGCCGGGCTCTACCCTTACGACATTCAGGCGCCGATCGCGGTGATCGAGGCGGCGGGCGGCATCGTCACCGACTGGGAGGGCGGCCCGGCCCACGAGGGCGGGCGCGTTCTTGCCGCCGCCAACGCGGAACTGCACGCCGAGGCGCTGGCGCTGCTCAGGGGGTAGATGGAGGCGGTCGCGGACGCCGACAGGGGCGAAAGCAGGCGGCAGGCGAGGTCCACCTTCCATTCCGGTGCCGACCGGGCCACTCTCCGGGCAAACCCCAAGGAGTGCTGCCCGATGTCCGAGACCCTGATCCGAAATGCCCACGGCGTGCTGACCATGGATGACGCCGGCAGCGAGTTCGCCGGTGCCGACGTGCTGATCCGCGACGGCGTGATCGTCCAGATCGGGGAGGGGCTGACGACCTCCGGCGAGGTGGTCGAGGCGTCGAACTGCGTGGTGACGCCCGGTCTGGTGAACACCCATCACCATCTCTACCAGACCCTGACCCGCGCGGTGCCCGGCGGGCAGGATGCGCTGCTCTTCGGCTGGCTCCAAACGCTCTACCCGATCTGGGCGCGCTTCGGTCCCGAGGAAATGCGCATCTCGGCTCTGGCAGGGCTGGCCGAACTGGCGCTTTCCGGCTGCACCCTGACCTCGGACCACCTGTATCTCTATCCCAACGGCGCGCGGCTTGATGACACCGTCGACGCCGCGACCGAGATCGGCCTGCGCTTCCACGCCACGCGCGGCGCCATGAGCATCGGCGAGAGTGACGGCGGCCTGCCGCCCGACGCGCTGGTCGAGCGCGAGGACGCCATTCTCGAGGATTGTATCCGCGTGATCGACGCCTTCCATGATCCCAGCGAGGGCGCGATGGTGCGCGTCGGCGTGGCGCCGTGCTCGCCATTCTCGGTGAGCCGCGAGCTGATGCGCGACGCCGCGCTGCTGGCGCGGGACAAAGGCGTGATGATGCACACCCACCTTGCCGAGAACGAGGAGGACATCGCCTATTCCGAGGCGAAATTCGGCTGCCGGCCCGGCCAATATGCCGAGGAACTGGGCTGGACCGGCCCCGATGTCTGGCACGCGCATTGCGTGAAGCTCGACGGGCAGGAGATTGATCTCTTTGCACAATCCAGAACCGGAGTGGCGCATTGCCCGTGCTCGAACTGCCGGCTCGGATCGGGCATCGCGCCGATCCGCGACATGGTCGATGCGGGCGTGCCGGTGGGGCTCGCAGTCGACGGCTCGGCCAGCAACGACAGCTCGAACCTCGTGGCCGAGGCGCGGCAGGCGATGCTCCTTCAGCGGGTCTCGCGCGGGGCCGACGCGATGAGCGCCCGCGAGGCGCTGCGGCTCGCCACCCGGGGCGGGGCCGAGGTGCTGGGGCGTCACGATTGCGGCCAGATCGCAGCGGGCAAGCGCGCCGATCTCGCGCTCTGGGATGTGAGCGGCATCGACAGCGCCGGCAGCTGGGATAAGGCGGCGCTGCTGCTGGCCGGACCGCAACGGGTGCGGCACCTGTTCGTCGAAGGCCGGCAGGTGGTGCGCGACGGGCTGCTCACGACGATCGATCTCGCGGCGACGCTGGCGCACCAGAACATGCTTGCCCAGCGGTTGGCCGGCCCTACGTGAACAAAACCTTAAGAATAGTCTGGCAAGGGTCGGACAACGGATAGAGGAAAAACCGGATGAAGAAGATGATCACCGCAGCTGCGCTGCTGCTCGCGGCGGGATGCACCGTGCAATCGCCCAATGTTGCCAGCCGCAGCGCCCCGTCGGCGCCCGCCGCCGCGGCGTCTGCACAGGTCGCAGCGGCCGCTTCGGCGCCGTCGCTCAACGCGTTCCGGTCGTCGCGGGGCCTGCGGCCGCTCAGCCGGTCCGCCAAGCTGGATGCGGTGGCGCAGGCCCACGCGCGCGACATGCAGTCGATGAACCGGATGACCCACACCGGCTCGAACGGCAGCCAGATGACCGACCGGCTCCAGAACGGCGGGTATCGCTATCGCACCGCCGCCGAGAACGTGGCGCAGACGGGGCAGGGCATGGACAGGGTCATGGAGCTCTGGATCAACTCTCCGGGCCACCGCAGCAATATGCTCAAGACCAATGTAACGGAATACGGTGTCGGTCGCGCGGGCGATTTCTACACCATGGTTCTGGCAGCACCGCGCTAAGCGGCGTGATTTCGCGACCGGCGGCGCAAGGGTGTGGCCGTCGGTCGGGCGGGACGCTATCTCGGGTCGATGTGCCACACCCCGCTCAAAGGTAACCCGATGAAGCTCCTTGCGCCCCTCCTGCTGCTCGCCCCGCTCGCCGCCTGTGTCGAAGTCGATGTCCGCGATCCCGCCCCGGCGGCGACGGCTGCCCCGGCGGCGGCGACGGTCCGCACCGGCGCTACGCCGGGCCTCCGCGCCGGGGAGAACGCACCGACCCAGTCGATCGTGAGCAATGGCGGCTGCCCGGCGGCCAGTGGCCAGAGCGCGGATCGCGCCTTTGCATCCTACCGCGCCGCAAAGGGACTGCCGGCGCTGAAGCGCTCGCCTGCGCTGGAAGCGGCAGCGCAGGCCCATGCGCGCGACGTGGCACGTTTGCAGACCGTGACGCATGTCGGCTCGGACGGCAGCAAGGTGGGCCAGCGTGCCCGCGAGGCCGGCTACCGGATGCGTCACGTGCACGAGAATGTCGGCTGGACGCCGTGCGGCTTCGCCTTCGTGCTCCAGAGCTGGACCGGCTCGCCCTCGCATCTCGAAACGATGGTCCGCACCGATGTCAGCGATTACGGCATCGGACGCTCGGGCGAGTACTGGGTGCTGATCACCGGCCAGCAGGGCTGATCCGGCGCTCGGCCCTCAGCGTTTCTGGCCGGCCACCCATGTCGAGGAGACGGCCCGGTCGTCGCCCATCATGATCGTCGGGAACAGCGCCTCCCAGATGTCGCCGGCCTGCGCCACGCGCTGTACGATGGCCGGCGTCGAGGCGAGGTCGAGCACGATGAAGTCCGCCTCCATGCCGGCGGCGAGGTTGCCGATGCGGTCGTCCACATGCAGCGCCCGCGCGGACCCTTGCGTCGCCAGCCACAACAGCTCCGAGGCGTGCAGAGGGCGGTGCCTGAGCTGGCCGATCTCGTAGGCCGCGGCCATGGTGCGCAGCATTGAGAACGACGAGCCGCCGCCGGTATCGGTGGCGAGACCGACGGCATGACCTTCCCCGGTCAGCCCGTCCATGTCGAACAGGCCCGACCCGATGAAGGTGTTCGAGGTCGGGCAGTGGATCAGCGACGCGCCGACCTCGCGCAGCCGGTCACGCTCGCGCGGTTCGAGATGGATCGCGTGGCCATAGAGGCCACCCGCCCCCAGCAGGCCGTGGGCCTCGTAGGTGTCGAGATAATCGCGCGCCGACGGGTAGAGCGATTTCACCCACTCGATCTCGTCGACCTGCTCGCTCAGGTGGGTCTGCATCAGGCAGTCCGGGTGTTCGCTCCAGAGCGCCCCCAGCGCCTCGAGCTGCGCCACCGTCGAGGTGGGCGAGAAGCGCGGCGTGATCACGTAGGAGGCGCGGCCCGCGCCGTGCCAGCGTGCGAGCAGGGCCTTGCTGTCGTCATAGGCCGATTGCGCGGTGTCGCGCAGGAACGCGGGGGCGGTGTCGCGGTCCATGCAGGTCTTGCCGGCGAAGACCCGCATCCCGCGCGCCTCGGCCGCCTCGAAGATCGCGTCCACCGAGGCGGGGTGGATGGTGCAGTAGGTGCAGACCGAGGTGGTGCCGTGATCAAGCAGCAGGTCGAGATAGCGCTCTGCCACCGTGCGGGCATGGGCGGGATCGGCAAAGCGCGCTTCCTCGGGGAAGGTGTAGTGGTTGAGCCAGTCGATCAGCCGCTTGCCCCAGCTCGCGATCATGCCGGTCTGCGGGTAATGCGCGTGGGCATCGACAAAGCCCGGCACGATCAGCCCGTCGCCGTGATCGACGATCTCGGCCCCGGGATGCGCCGCGCGCATCGCGTCGGCGGGACCCACCGCGAGGATCCGGTCGCCCTCGACCACCAGCGCGCCGCGGCGCTCGTGCCGGACGACCTCGTGGCCCTCGTCGAAAGGCGAGTCGTCGAAGCTCAGGACCTGTCCAAGATGTAGCGTCGCCATGGTGTCTCCGATGCAAACCCGCCGCAACATGACGGCACCGGCACCGAAGCGCAATGTGCCCTGTTGCTTGCCGTCGCGATCCCCTAAATTGCGGACAAACGGCAGGCAGCGGAGCAGCGATGACCCAGGAACCGGAACAGGCCGTCGAAGACGCCGACGCACGCGAGCAGGACGCCTACGCGCTGCAACCGAGGAACGTTGCAGCGATCCTCTTTGCCGTCGATACCGGCGAGCGGGAGAAGCTCATCGAGCTGATGGAGCCGCTGCACCCGGCCGACATCGCCGACCTTCTCGAGCAGATCAACGCCTTCGACCGGATGCGGCTGATCAAGCTCTACGGCAAGGAATTCGACGGCGACATCCTCTCCGAGCTCGACGAGTCGATCCGCGAGGAGGTGATCCGCACCCTGCACCCCGAGGTGCTGGCCGACGCGGTGCGCGAACTCGAATCCGATGACGTGGTCGACCTGCTCGAGGATCTCGACGAGGCCCAGCAGGAGGCGATCCTCGAGGTGCTCGAGGACAGCGACCGGGTCGCCGTCGAGCAGTCGCTGACCTATCCGGAATACTCCGCCGGCCGCCTGATGCAGCGCGAGGTGGTGATGGCCCCCGAGCACTGGAACGTCGGCGAGGCGATCGACTACCTGCGCTCGACCGACGATCTGCCCGAGCAGTTTTATCACGTCGTGCTGGTCGACCCCAAGCTGCGCCCGATCGGCAATGTCGGGCTGGGGCGGCTGATGGCCTCGCGCCGCGAGGTGCTGCTGCGCTCGCTGATCTCCGAGACGTTCCACGTCTTCCCGGTGACCCGCCCCGAGGGCGAGGTCGCCTACGCCTTCAACCAGTACCATCTGATCTCGGCCCCGGTGGTCGACGAGAGCGAACGGCTGGTCGGCGTGATCACCATCGACGACGCCATGTCGGTGCTCGATGAAGAGCACGAGGAGGACATCCTGCGCCTCGCCGGCGTCGGCGAGGAGAGCCGGCTCTCGGACGGCACGGTCGAGACGGTGCGCCAGCGCCTGCCGTGGCTCGCGGTCAACCTCGCGACGGCGGTGCTGGCCTCGCTGGTCATCGCGCAGTTCGAGGACGTGCTGGCGACGGTGGTGGCGCTGGCGGTGCTGATGCCGATCGTGGCCTCGATGGGGGGCAACGCGGGCACGCAGGCGCTGACCGTGGCGGTGCGCTCTCTGGCCACCAAGGACCTGACCTCGAGCAACGTCTGGCGCATCATCCTGCGCGAGCTGTCGGTGGGGCTGATCAACGGGGTCTGCTTCGCGGTGGTCATGGGGGCGCTGGCCCTGCTGTGGTTCGGCTCGCCGGTGCTGGGAGGGGTGATCGCAGTGGCGATGATCATCAATCTGGTCATCGCCGGGCTGGCCGGGATCGGCGTGCCGGTGGTGCTCGAACGCTTCGGCGTCGACCCGGCGCTCGCCTCGGGCACCTTCGTGACCACGGTGACCGACGTGGTGGGCTTCTTCGCCTTCCTCGGCCTCGCCTCCGCGGTGCTGCTGTGAGCGAGGCGGCTCTGGCCGAGGCGAAGGCGGCGGCGCGCGTGGCCGCCTTCGCGCGGCGCAAGGCGGCGCATGAGGCCGATCGCGGCGCCGGGGCCGGGCGGCTCTCGGAGCTTCTGGCGGGGCATCGGGGCGTGCCGCTGGCGGGCTACCTGCCGATCCGCAGCGAGATCGACCCGCGCCCGGCGATGGCCGAGGCCGCGGCCTACGGGCCGGTCGCGGTGCCGGTGATCGAGGCCGCGGGCCAGCCGCTGCGCTTCGCGCTCTGGGAGCCCGAGATGGCGCTGGTGCCGGGCCCCTTCGGTGCCATGGTCCCCGAGGCGCCCGCGTTTATCACCCCCGAGATCCTGATCGTGCCGCTGGTCGCCTTCACCCGCGCCGGCGCCCGTCTGGGCTATGGCGGCGGCTTCTACGACCGCACGCTGGCGGGGCTGCGCGGGCAGGGGGCGGCGCTGGCCATCGGCTTCGCCTACGCCGCGCAGGAGGCCGAGGCGCTGCCGCTCGATCCCTTCGATCAGCCGCTCGACCTGATCGTCACCGAAACCGAGGTGATCTCTCCGGGCTGACGGAACCCGCGCGGCGCTCGCGACGTTGTCAGACCGAAGCCCGGGTCCGCCCGGGGGCGCCTTCCCCATGACCCGGGCGCCATCCCCTGTTGACGACTAGGAGTGAGAGATATGCCGCAGAATTTTGTTCCCTTCCTGAGTGAGAACGCCCGTACCGAGATGATCGGCGTGCTCAACGATCGTCTTGCCGACACCCTCGATCTGGCCCACGCGGTCAAGCAGGCCCACTGGAACCTCAAGGGCACCGGCTTCATTGGCGTGCACGAGCTGCTCGACGACGTGACCGCCCACCTGCGCGATGGCTCCGACATGATGGCCGAGCGCGTGGCGATGATGGGCGGTCTGGCGCAAGGCACCTCCAAGACCGTGGCCGAGAAAAGCTCGCTCGAGCCCTATCCCACCGAAATCGTCTCGGTCGAGGATCACGTTCAGGCCCTCGTGAGCCGCTTCAACGACTACACGGTGAAACTGCGTCAGGCGATGGAAGCCGCCGACGAGGCCGGCGACGAAGATACCGCCGATCTTCTCACCGAAGTCAGCCGCACCGCCGAGAAGGACGCCTGGTTCATTGGCTCGAACAGCGCCAAGGCGGCCTGATTTACAAGCTCCAGGCGACAGACTTCGAGAAGAGGGCGCTCCCGCCACGGGGCGCCCTTTGCTTTGCGCGGTCTGAATCGTTTCGTGTCAGCCGCACGCGACCGCGCCGCCAAGGAGGCGGCCCACTCCAACACGCCCCCATCTTCTTTGGTTCAAAAATACCTCGGGGGAGGCGCAGCTCTGCTGCGACGGGGGCAGCGCCCCCACGGCCTTCGGCCATCAAGCCTTGCGCGGCTGGGGGCAGCGCGCCCTTTCCCGAATGATTGTCACGCTTTGCGTGACGGGGACAGCGCCCCCTAACCAAATGGTTGTCACGCTTTGCGTGACGGGGGCCACCACCGCACCAAGAACGCATCCCCCCGGATAGGCTCCCCCGAGGCGGAACGCCTCAGAGCGCCCGCCAGCCGATGTCGCGCCGGCAGAAACCGTCCGGCCAGTCCACCCCGTCGACGAGGGCATAGGCGCGCTCTGCGGCCTCGGCCAGCGTCGCGCCGCGCGCGGTGGCGTTGAGCACCCGGCCGCCGCTCGCCACCACCTTGCCGTCCGCCTCGGCGGTCCCGGCGTGGAACATCTGGTGGAAGCTGTCCTCGGTCAGACCGTCGAGCCCGCCGATTGCCGTGCCCTTCCGGTACGATCCCGGGTAGCCCTCGGCGGCCAGCACCACGGTCATCGCGTGATCGTCGGCCCAGTTGACCTGCGCCTCCGCCAGCCGCCCCTCGGCGCAGGCGTGGATCAGGTCGAGCGCCTGCGCGCCCAGCCGCATCATCAGGACCTGGCATTCGGGGTCGCCGAAGCGCACGTTGTACTCGACCAGCCGCGGCTGGCCATCCTCGATCATCAGCCCGGCATAGAGCACGCCGGAATAGGGCGTGCCGCGCCGGGCCATCTCGCGCATGGTGGGCACCACGATCTCTGCGAGCGCCTTCTCGGCCACCGCATCCGACAGCACCGGGGCGGGCGAGTAGGCGCCCATGCCGCCGGTGTTCGGGCCGGTATCGCCTTCGCCGACGCGCTTGTGGTCCTGCGCAGTGCCGATCGGCAGCACGTCCTCGCCATCGACCAGCAGGAAGAAGCTGGCCTCCTCGCCGGTCATGAACTCCTCGATCACCACCTCGGCCCCGGCACCGCCGAAGGCGCCGCCGAACATGTCGTCGATGGCGGCCTCGGCCGCTTCCACGGTCTCGGCGATGATCACGCCCTTGCCGGCGGCCAGACCGTCGGCCTTGACCACGATCGGCGCGCCTTGCTCGCGCACATAGGCCTTGGCCGCCTCGGCGTCGGTGAAGTGCCCGTAGCCCGCGGTGGGCGCCTTGGCGGCGTCGCAGATCTCCTTGGTGAAGCTCTTCGAGGCCTCGAGCCGGGCCGCCGCCTTCGACGGGCCGAAAACCGGGAAGCCCGCGTCGCGCAGCGCGTCGGCCACGCCCGCAGCCAGCGGCGCCTCGGGGCCGATGATGACGAGGTCGATGGCATGCTCGCCCGAGAACTCGACCACGGCGCCGCCATCCTCGATGTCGAGCGAGGCGCATTCGGCGATCTGCGCGATGCCGGCATTGCCCGGCGCCACGATCAGCTTGTCGCATTTGGGGTTCTGCATCACCGCCCAGGCCAGCGCGTGCTCGCGTCCGCCGCCGCCGAGAATGAGAATGTTCATGTCCGAAACCCCTTCCGCTTGGTTCTGGCCGCTTGGTTCTGGCGCCGTCCTAGCCGCGGCTCCGCAAGCGTGCAAGACACGGAACGAAACCACGTGCCGGCGGTTTCACGCCCGAGAGCGATGCCACGTCATGGACGGACAATGCCCGAGCAAACCTATTACGTCACCTGCGCGCCCGAAAGCGAGGGCGTGCATGTCCTTCATTCCGACGCCTGCCAGGTGTTTCCGAAGCAGGCGGTCGAGCCGCTCGGCGCCTTCGACGGCTGCGACGATGCCTTTGCCGAGGCCAGCAAGCGCTATGACCGGCTCAACGCCTGCGCGCTCTGCTGCCCGTCATGCTACATCAGGGGCGACGCGCTCGGGGCCGCGTGAGCGTGCGGCGGCCTGAGCGACGCTTGGGCATTTTCTTCCCCGTTCCGCGCCGCTAATCTGCACCGCATGGATCTTCTCGACGACGACACCGACACCGGCAATACGCCCGAATTCTCCGTCTCCGAGCTTTCGGGGGCGGTCAAACGCGTGATCGAGGGCGAATTCGGATTCGTCCGCGTCAAGGGCGAGGTCGGGCGCGTGTCGCGGCCGCGCTCCGGCCATATCTATCTCGACCTCAAGGATGATCGCTCGGTGATCTCGGGCGTGGTCTGGAAGGGCGTGTCGGCGCGGCTCGAGACCCAGCCCGAGGAGGGCATGGAGGTGGTCGCGACCGGGCGCCTTACCACCTTCCCGGGCCAGTCCAAGTACCAGATCGTCATCGAGGACATCCGCCCCGCCGGGCTTGGCGCGCTGATGGCGATGCTCGAGAAGCGCAAGGCGCAGCTTGCCGCCGAGGGCCTGTTCGATGCGTCGCGCAAGCAGCCCTTGCCCTACCTGCCCGAGATCATCGGGGTGGTGACCTCGCCCTCGGGCGCGGTGATCCGCGACATCCTGCACCGACTGCGCGACCGGTTTCCGCGCAAGGTGCTGATTTGGCCGGTGGCGGTGCAGGGCAAGTCCTGCGCCCCCGAGGTCGCCCGCGCGATCGAAGGCTTCAACGCGCTCAGCCCGGGCGGTGCGATGCCGCGGCCCGACCTGCTGATCGTCGCCCGCGGTGGCGGCTCGGTCGAGGATCTCTGGGGTTTCAACGAAGAGATCGTGGCCCGCGCCGCCGCCGCCTCCGACATCCCGCTGATCTCCGCCGTCGGGCACGAGACCGACACCACGCTGATCGACTACGTCTCCGACCGCCGCGCCCCGACCCCCACCGCCGCCGCCGAGATCGCCGTGCCGGTGCGCATGGAGCTGCTGGGCTGGACCGGCGAGGCCGGCGCCCGCATGACCCGCGCCATGGGTCAGCGGATCGAGCTGCGCGGCCAGCGCCTGCGCGATCTGTCCCGCGCGCTGCCGCGGGCCGAGACCCTGCTCGACCAGCCGCGCCAGCGCCTCGACCTGCTGGGAGACCGCCTGCCGCGCGGGCTGATCCGCGGCACCGAGCAGCGCCGCGTCGCCCTGTCAGACGCGGCGGGCGCCCTGCGTCCCTCGCTTCTCTCGCGCGTCATTGCCCACGGGCGCGAATCCCTCGGGCGCCGCACCGACCGCCTGTCGCTGCGCCCCATCGAGCGCGAGATGCGGCAGGGTCGGGAACGCCTCGCCACGCTGACCCGTCGCCTCGACGAGGCCGGCACGCGCCGGCTCGAGACGCCGCGCAGCAGCCTCGACGGGCTCACCCGCCTGCTCGAGACTTTGAGCTACAAGGGCACGCTGTCGCGCGGCTACGCGGTGGTGCGCAGCGGAGAGGGCGATATCCTCACCCGCAAGGCCGCGGCCGAGAAAGCCGGCGCGCTCGACATCGAGTTCGCCGATGGCCGCCTGTCGCTCGGCACCCCGGGCGCCGCCGACGCACCCGCCACCGTCCCGGCCAGCGAGAATAAACCCAAGCCCGCGGCGCCGCGTTCGAAGCGCAAGCCCGCCGCCGACAAGCCGGAACAGGGCAGCCTGTTCTGAGGCTGCCAACAGGGGGGCGCGGCGAAACCTTCGGGCCGAGCTCACCAGGCACAGGTCTTCTCTGGTTTAAAAATATCTCGGGGGAGGCCGCGCTTGCGCGGACGGGGGCAGCGCCCCCTCAGACGCCGATCTCGGGTCCGAGGCACAGCATCGGCGCGTCGTCCTGCCGCGCCTCGTAGAGCACCGTGCTTTCGGGGTCGTTCTCGAACACCGCCCGGAGCCCCGAGCCCTCCCGGAAGAAGCTCCAGCATTGCGGCACCGGCTGATCCTCGTAGACGAAGCAGATCTGCCCCGCCTCCTCGTACCACTCGCCCTCCTTGCACGCGCCGTCGAGGAAGGACCAGCGCACGCGGCGGTCGGGCAGGTATTCCTCGACCCCGTAGGCGCTGCCCGAAAGGCCGAAGTACAACGTCTTGCCAGCGGTGTAGCGCTCGAACTCGGCGCCGCTCATCGGGTCAGCGGCGAGCGCGGGCAGGGGCAGGCAGGTGAGCAGGAGGAGAAGGATCTGGCGCATGGTCTCAACCCTGCCAGAGCTTGCCCGTCCGGGGAAGGGCTCTGGGTCGCCCCCGGGCCTGTCCGAGCAAAAATATCGGGTTTCGCCCTGTGCGGCCCAAGCGAAAGAGTCGGGATCTAGAGGTCGAGTAAATCTATCAAGTATATGATTTTATTGAATAAAAATCTTGACGGACGGGGCGGGCGCGCCTATCTGTTCCTCAACGCCAGCCAGCCACGTACCCAGCGAAATGCCCGGTCCGCAGCTCGCCAGCAATTGTTTTGAATTCGACCCGAAAGGAGTCCAGCCATGGCCACTGCAGCCTGCAAGACCTGTGCATTCTACGAAGATCACGTCGCCAATGATGCCCACACGCTCGACGATGCGGGCCTGTGCCGCGCCAACCCGCCGGTCAGCCAGACCCAGCCCGACAGCCGCGGCCTCTGGCCGGTGGTCAAGTCCAACGACTGGTGCGGCAAGTTCGCCACCGGCTTCGCAGCCGAGTGAGACAGCCGCGTCTTTGCTGACGCATCGCACGGGGCGGGCCATCACGGCCCGCCCCGTTGCGTTTGTCCCCTCTTCCCTCGGGGAGGCGTCGACAGGGCAGCCGGTCCGGCAGCGAGGCTGATCCCGGCGGGACCCTTGGTGCCCCCGGAAAGCCTCGGGGCTTTCGACACATCACACGCGCTGGCGTCATTCGGTAAACAAGCGGCCCGGAAGCGCCCTGACATCGCGCCTGCGCCCGCTGATGACGCTCTACGCCCCTGCAGCGCAGAGCCGACCAGCGACGCCCCACACTCCCGCAAGCGCGAAGCGCCCTGTCTGGTACGCTCTGACACCCCCGCCTCAGGAATTGCTGAACACCGCACAGATGCAGCCGCTTTTCTTGAGCTGCGCGCAAAGTCGGAAGGCCGCGCCGCGGTCGCGACGCCCGATCCGCGCCATCCAGTAGCCGCCCTTGGGGCTGGCGCGGCTCTTCTGCCAGACGAGGTCCGGCTCCTCGCCCCGAACCAGTGCCGGGCAGATCCGGGTGCGGTCGCGGTATTGCGACAGCGCGCGGGACTTCGTGGTGCCATAGGCGAGTTGAACGCCCCACGGCGCGAGGCGCGGTTCCGGCTCGGGATAGGCGGTGAGGCGGCGGTCCCGCGCCAGCTCGAGGCAGGCCTCGGCGAAGGGCTTGCCGGGCTGCAGGCTGTAATCGTGAGTCTCGGGCGGATCCTTGGCCCAGTCCTCCACCGCGACACCGGTGATGATGCGCACGTAGTCCACCGTCTCGCGGGGCAGGGCGGCGCCGCTGTCGGCGACCAGCGCCTCGGCGCGGCGCTCGCCGCCGTTATAGGCCACCGCCGCGAGGCCGGGACTGCCGAAGCGGCGGGTCAGCTCGCCGAGATACTCGGCGGAATACTCCATCGCCTCGGCGGGGTTGTAGGGATCGCCCAGCCCCCGCAGCTTAGCGGTGGAGGGGATGAACTGCGCGATCCCCTGCGCGTTGGCGTGGCTCAGCGCATTGGGATCGAAGCGGCTTTCCTGCCACAAAAGTCGGGCGAAGAAATCCGGGTCGAGCCCGTGGCGTCCCGCGAAATGCCCGATCGCCTGGCAGGTGTCGTACATCGCGTGGCTGGGTCGTATGCACTGCACCGGCCCGAAGGCACCGGGCGAGCAGAGCGTGCCCGGCTCGTCCTGCGTCGGCGTGCGGCCCGCCGCGAGCGCGCCGGTCGGGAAGAGCAGGAGGATCAGGATCGCGAGGCGCCACATGCGGTTCACTTGGCCTCGCGGGCCTGCGCAGGTCAACTGGCACTTTTCACTGACGCCCGGGCGTATTACTTGGGGAACAGGTACAAAAGGGGTCCGCCACATGTCCTTCTTCGGCAAGCTCAAGAGCAAGCTGTTCAAGTCGTCCTCGAAGCTCGAGGAAGGGCTCGACGCCATAGTGCAGGAGGGCGGGTCGGAAGACGCGCCCGAACCGAGCGCACCCGAGCCGGCCGCGCCGCCCTCGCCAACGCCGCCGACACCCTCCGAGACGCCGGCTCCCGCAGATGTGCCGCCGACCCCGGCGCCGACACCGTCCGAAAAGCCGGCTCCGACGGATGTGCCGCCGCCGCCCTCCGAGACCCCCGAGCGCCCGACGGAGACGCCCCCCTCCGCGCCCGTCGAAGCGCCGTCCGAGACGCCCGAGGAGGCCCCGGCGCCGGTCGATCCCGCGCCGAGCCCGCGGCCCGCGCCGTCTCAGGCGCCCGATCCGGGCCCGGACGCCACGCCGCCGGCCGATCCGATCCCGTCGCGGCCCTCGGAAACGCCTCAGGCGCCGCCGCTCGAGATGCCGGCACCGCTCGACCCGACGCCGGTGACGCCGCCGCAGGAAACCCCGACCCAGACGCCCTCCGGTGCAAAGCCCGGCCTGCTGGGGCGGCTCTTCGGACGCGAGACGCCGAGCGCGCCGGTGGTGCGCCGGGTGCTCGACGACGACATGCTCGAAAGCCTCGAGGAGCTGCTGATCGCCTCGGACATGGGCGTCGACACCGCGCTGCGTGTGTCGGCCAACATCGCCGAGGGGCGCTACGGCAAGCGCGTCTCCACGCAGGAGATCAAGACGGCCCTCGCCGCCGAGGTCGCGCGGGTGATGGACCCGGTGGCCAAGCCGCTGCCGCTCTATCCCAAGAAGCCGCAGGTGGTTCTGGTGGTCGGGGTGAACGGCTCGGGCAAGACCACCACCATCGGCAAGCTTGCCTCGCAGTTCCGCGCCGCCGGCAAATCGGTGGTCATCGCCGCGGGCGATACCTTCCGCGCCGCCGCGGTCGAGCAGCTGCAGGTCTGGGGCGAGCGAGCTGGCGTGCCGGTGCTGACCGCGCCGGAGGGCTCTGACCCGGCCAGCCTTGCATTCGATGCGATGACCAAGGCGCAGGCCGAGGGCGCTGATCTGCTGATGATCGACACCGCGGGCCGGCTGCAGAACCGTCAGGACCTTATGGAGGAACTCGCCAAGATCGTGCGGGTGATCCGCAAGAAGGACCCCGATGCACCGCACAACACGCTGCTGGTGCTCGATGCGACGACCGGCCAGAATGCGCTGATGCAGGTCGAGATCTTCCGCCAGGTGGCGGACGTCTCCGGTCTGGTGATGACCAAGCTCGACGGCACCGCGAAGGGCGGTGTGCTGGTGGCTCTGGCGGACAAGTTCGGCCTGCCAATCCACGCCATCGGCGTGGGCGAGCAGATCGACGACCTCGCGCCCTTCGATCCCGAGGAATTCGCCGCCGCGCTGACCGGGCTGGAGCAGGCCTGACCAGGATGGAGTAGGGTTGAGCCGGCCTGAGGGCGGCTGCCCCTCTCACAGTAGGGCAGAGCAGGCTGGCGCAAAGCCAACCGGGCTGGAGCGGGGCGACTGACCCGACCTAAGCGGGTCGACCGCGCCTGAACACGTCTGACCGCGCCCGACAGCGCTGACCTATGCGGGCGAGGCCTGCGAGAAAACCGTCTTGCGGGCTGACTGAGCGGCCCGGCAGGCCCTTACTCGTCGCGCTGCTGATCGGGCCAGAACCAGTGCTCGAAGGCACGCACGATGGTCAGCACCACGACCACGATCAGCGTTGTCATCGCCGCGAGCGGCATCTGCCCGGCGCCGCAGCCCAGCCCCACCGCGCCGGCCAGCCAGAGCGACGCGCCGGTGGTGGTGTTGCGCACCTTGCCGCCGCTGGTGAAGATGATGCCGGCGGCGAGGAAGGCGACGCCCGCGGTGACGGCCTCGATCATCCGCAACGGATCGTTGCGCTGCTCGCTGCCGCCGAACTCCATCGAGGCGAGTTCAAGTCCGAGGATCACGAAAAGGCAGGCGGCGACCGACACGAGGATGTGGGTGCGCAGCCCCGCAGGTTTGCCGCGCCGCTCGCGTTCGAAGCCGATGCAGGCTGCAAGAACGATGGCGGCCAGCAGGCGCGCGAAAGCGACCGAAGGTGGAACCGCCGAAAAGGTGCCTGTCAATTCGTCTATGATCTTCTCGAACATGTCCCCTCCGTTTTTTGACGTGTTTTTTGTGGTAGTGGCACAACCCGCGGCCTTGCCCCCGGTTCCCCCCCCGGTTGCCATTGTGAAGGGGGCGGGCAAGGTCTATCTCTGCGGCGACAGAACCGGAGGCCGCATGAGCGCGAAACAGATCAATCCCTTCCTGAAATCGGCGCTCGAGATCGGCCCGATCATCGTCTTCTTCGCCGCCTACCTGCTGCTGAAGGACCAGGTCTTCACCATCGGCGGCACCGAATATCAGGGCTTCATCCTCGTCACCGCGGGCTTCATCCCGCTGATGCTGGTCTGCACCGCGGCGCTGTGGAAGCTCACCGGCCACCTCAGCCCGATGCAGATCGTCACCGCGGTGCTGATCGTGGTCTTCGGCGGGCTGTCGGTCTGGCTCAACGACGAGCGCTTCTTCAAGATGAAGCCCACGCTGATCTACCTGCTGTTCGGCGTGGCCCTCGGCGTCGGCCTGCTGCGCGGCGAGAGCTACCTGCGCAAGGTGATGGAGGGCCTGATGCCGCTGCGCGACGAGGGCTGGATGATCCTGGCCAAGCGCGTCACGGCGCTGTTCTTCGCGCTGGCACTGCTCAACGAGGTGATCTGGCGCACCATGAGCACCGAGACTTGGGTTTACTTCAAGACCTTCGGCCTCACGGCAGCGGTGTTCCTCTTCTTCATGACGCAGAACGGGCTGTTCAAGCGCTATGCGCTGGAGCAGGAGAGCAAGTAACCTGCCTCCCGGCGCCAGCGCGTGGGTCCATTCACATCGCCACAAACGCAAACGGGGCCGGCAATCGCCGGCCCCGTTTCATTTCGATGCGGGCTTGGCCGCGAGTTGCGTGTCGCCTCAGACCTTGCCGCGGGCGCTGGCCATGATGCAGACCAGCGTCACCAGTGCGGCTGCCAGCAGGTAGTAGCCGACATAGGCGAGGCCGTAGGTGCTCTGCAGCCAGGTCGCGATATAGGGGGCGAGCGAGGCGCCCACGATGCCCGCGAAGTTGAAGGTGATCGACGAGCCGGTATAGCGCACCCGGGTCGGGAAGGGCGCCGCCAGCGCGGTGCCGATCAGGCCGTAGGTCATCCCCATCAGCGCCATCGCCAGCGTCACGAAGCCGAGGATGCGGGCCTCGTTCTCGACCATCAGCACCGGCACGAGGAACGAGAATGCGGCGATGGCCAGCGTGGTTCCGATCAGAACCTGTCGGCGGCCCAGACGCTCGGCGGTGAGGCCGGCGACCGGGATGAACAAGCCGAAGATCACCGCGCCCCAGATCTGGATCGCCAGTGCATCGGTGAACGGGATCTGCACGACCTTGACGTTGTAGCTCAGCAGGTAGGCGGTGCTGAGATAGAACAGCACGAAGGTCGCCAGCGCCACGAAGGTGCCGAGCACGATGGAGATCTTGTGGTTGGAAAACAGCTCGAGCACCGGGACCGCCACGCGCTCCTCGTTGTCGATGGCCTTCTGGAAGTCCGGCGTCTCGGTGATCGAGAGCCTCACCCAGAGCCCCACGACGATCAGCACGATCGAGGCAAGGAACGGGATCCGCCAGCCCCAGCTCAGCAGGGTTTCCTCCGGCATGAACTGCAGCAGCAGCCAGAACATCCCCGACGACAGGAACAGGCCCACCGGCGCGCCCAGCTGCGGGAACATGCCGTACCAGTTCTTCTTGCCCTCGGGCGCGTTCTCGGTCGCCATCAGCACCGCGCCGCCCCATTCGCCGCCAAGGCCGAAGCCCTGACCGAAGCGGCAGAGCGCCAGCAGCGCCGGGGCTGCAACGCCGATCTGGGCGTAGGTCGGCAGAAGGCCGATCACCACGGTCGAGATGCCCATGGTCAGCAGCGCGGCCACCAGCGTGGCCTTGCGGCCGATGCGGTCGCCGAAATGGCCGAACACGATGGCCCCCAGCGGGCGGGCGAAGAACGCGATCGAGAAGGTCGCGAACGAGGCCAGCAGCGCGGTCATCGGGTCGCTGTTGGAAAAGAACAGCGCCGGAAACACCAGAACCGCCGCCGTGGCATATACATAGAAGTCGAAGAACTCGATGGTGGTCCCCACAAGGCTCGCGAGCAGGACCTTCGCGGGGGAGTTGAGTGCCGGCTGCCCTGTCCGGGCCTCCGTTTCAATTTCGGCGGTGCTGTCAGTCATTTTCTTTCTTATCCGTTCGCGTTCGGGACATATTTCTCTTGTGCATGTTCCGTTAACGCGAACACCGCCAAGTGTTAACGCCACCTCCGTTGTTGATTTTGCAGGGCCGCTATGTGTCTGCCGCATTGCGAAAGGCCGCGCGACACAAAGAAACCCGTGTACAAACGCCCGCAACCGCGCTAGGAGGGCGCCTTCCTGACGCGATGCGCCCTTCATGAGTCGGCTTGTTCCGCGTCCCATTTCCTCGCAGATCGGCCCCCCATGATTCAGACCCTTTCCGATGCGCTCGCAGAGCGTGGCTATGACACGTTGACCCCCGTTCAGGAGGCGGTCACCAATCCCGACCTCGAGGGCTCCGACCTTCTGGTCTCGGCCCAGACCGGCTCCGGCAAGACGGTGGGCTTCGGTCTCGCCATCGCGCCGACCCTGCTCGACGAGGCAGGGATGATGGGCGAGGCGAGCCTGCCGCTGGCGCTGATCGTGGCCCCCACGCGCGAGCTGGCCTTCCAGGTCAAGCGCGAGCTCGAGTGGCTCTATGCCAAGGCCGGCGCCCGCGTCGTCTCCTGCGTCGGCGGGATGGACATGCGTGACGAGCGCCGGACGCTCGAGCGCGGCGCGCATATCGTCGTCGGCACCCCCGGCCGCCTGCGCGACCACATCCAGCGCGGCTCGTTCGACATGAGCGCGCTGCGCGCGATCGTGCTCGACGAGGCCGACGAGATGCTCGACCTCGGGTTCCGCGAAGACCTCGAGTTCATGCTCGGCGAGGCGCCGGAAGACCGTCGTACGCTGCTGTTCTCGGCCACCGTGCCGCCGATGATCGCCACGCTGGCGCAGCACTACCAGCGCGACGCCGTGCGCGTGACCACGATCTCCGAGCGCAGCCAGCACGCTGACATCACCTATCAGGCGCTGCGCGTGGCCCAGCACGACGCCGAGAACGCCATCATCAACATGCTGCGCTACCACGACGCGCAGAACGCCATCGTCTTCGCCAACACCCGTGCCACGGTGAACCGCCTGACCGCGCGCTTCAGCAACCGCGGCTTCGCGGTGGTCTGCCTGTCGGGCGAGCTCAGCCAGTCAGAGCGCAGCCACGCGCTGCAGGCGATGCGCGACGGCCGTGCCAAGGTCTGCGTTGCCACCGACGTGGCCGCGCGCGGCATCGACCTTCCCAACCTCGAGCTGGTGATCCATGCCGAGCTGCCCTCGAACACCGAGGGCCTTCTGCACCGCTCGGGCCGCACCGGCCGCGCCGGGCGTAAGGGCATCTCGGCCCTCGTGGTGCCGCCGAAGCTCACCAAGAAGGCCGAGCGCCTGCTGAAATGGGCCAAGGTCACCGCTGAGTGGATCGAGGCACCGAGCGCCGAGGAGATCCTGCGCCGCGACGAGGAGCGCCTGCTGGCCGATCCCACCTGGTCCGAGGAGATCACCGAGGACGAGGCCGCGTTCGCCGCGCGCCTGCTGGTCGAGCAGTCGCCCGAGACCGTGGCCGCCGCCTATCTGCGCCTTTACCGCGACCGCCACTCGGCGCCCGAGGAGCTTTCGGCACCGGATGCGCGCCCCGAGCGTCCCGAGCGCAAGGAGCGCGCGGCGTTCGGCCCGAGCCGCTGGGTCGCGCTGTCGGTCGGCCGCGACGACCGTGCCGAGGCGCGCTGGCTGCTGCCTCTGCTGTGCCGCGGCGGTGGGCTCGACAAGGACGCCATCGGCGCGATCCGGGTGCAGGATAACGAGACCTTCGTCGAGCTGTCCGAGCCGGTGGTCGAGGGCTTCCTCGGCGGTCTCGGAGAGGGCGCCATGCTTGAGGACGGTGTGACCGTCCGCGCCGTCGAGGGCACGCCGGAATTCGCCAGCCGCCCGCCGCGCCGCGACGGGCCGCGCTCGGACGGGCCGCGCAACGACCGTCCGCGCTCGGATGGCCCGCGCAAGCCGCGCCCCGAGGGCGATGCGCCGGCGCGCAAGCGTCCCGATGGCGAGGCATGGGGCGCCAAGGGCGGCTCCGCCCGCGGCGACAAGCCGAAGGGCAGCTTCAAGCGCGACGATCGTCCGCAGGGCGACAAGCCCAAGTTCGACAAACCGCGCGGCGACAAGCCCTGGGGCGACAAACCCCGCGGCGACCGCCCGAAGAGCGACAAGCCCTGGGGCGACAAGCCCCGCGGTGACCGTCCGAAGAGCGACAAACCCTGGGGGGACAAACCCCGCGGTGACCGTCCGAAGAGTGACAAGCCCTGGGGTGACAAGCCCCGCGGCGAGGGCGGCAAGGACTGGAAACCGAAGCGCGACAGGGATGGCGACGGCAAGCCCGGTGGCAAGCCCTTCAAGCCCAAGCGCCCCGGCGAGGGCCGCGACGGTCCGTCCAAGGGCTTCGGCGGCAAGCCCGGCGGGCGTCCGGCACCGCAGGGTGACAAGCCCCGGCGCCCTGCCAACGCCTCCGACACCTCGCAGCGCTTCGATCCGACCGGCCGCGCCTCCAAGGGCGCGCGCCCCGGCAAGCCCCGCCAGGGCGGGATGCAGCCGCCGAAGCGCGGCAAGTCCTGACGCCAGTCCGGCGCTACGATGCAAATAGAAAGGGCCCCGTCCGGCTGGACGGGGCCCTTTTCCGTTCAGGCTGAAGGGGCGTCTCAGGGCAGGACGTGCAGCCAGACCCAGCTGGTGAACAGGCACAGCCCGGTGGCCAGAAGCACCGAGGAGGCGGCCACCCGCTTGGCCCGGCCATACATGTTGGCGAAGACATAGGCGTTGACCCCCGGCGCCATCGCGCCGGTCATCACCGCCGAGCGCAGCGCATCCGTCGACAGATCGAGGCTCTGGCCGAGCGCGAAGGTGATCGCCGGGTGCAGCCCGAGCGAGATTGCACAGACGTAGAAGATGGTGCGCAGGTCGCCCTCGGGGCGATAGCGGAACAGCACGCCCCCCAGAGCGAAAAGCGCCGCCGGAAGCGCCGTGCGGGTGATCATGTCGAGCGCCTGCATCACCGGCGCGGGGAGGCTGACATTGCCCAAGTTGAAGGCGACGCCGATCGCAATGCCGATCACCAGACCGTTGCGGAACATCGCGCGCCCCACGGTCAGCGGCAGCCGGCGCAGCGCGGTGCCGCGGGCCCGGGCGATCTCCATCGCGGTGATGCCGAGCGCGTAGCAGAACGGCGAGTGCATCGCGATGATGGCGTAATTGCCCGACAGCGAATCCGGCCCGTAAGCGCGCTCGGTGATCGGCAGGCCCAGCAGCAGCGAGTTGGAGAACAGGCAGGCGAAGCCGATGGCGACGGAATCTTCCCAGTCGCGCCCGAAGATGTAGCGCGTGCCCAAAAGGCCCGCGACGAAACCGCTCGTGGCGCCGAGATAGAACGAGATCAGGATCGGCGGCGAGAAGTTCGTGCCCAGATCGAGCTGCCAGATCGCGGTGAACAGCAGGCAGGGAATGGCGATGGTCTGGGTGAAGCCCATCAGCCCGTCGACCGCGCTATCGGTCAGAAGGCCGCGCCAGCTGGCGAGATATCCGACGCCGATGACCAGGAAGACCGGCAGGATGATGTCGAAGAGGGCTTGCATGTCAGTCTCTTGGGGCGAGGTGTTGCGCCGCGCTGCGCGCGTCGCCGGGGGCGCGCCGGTTTGTCGCGGCGCCGGGGGCCCGGCGGCGGGAGGGCCGGTTGGGGGGGCGGTGAGTATTTGGGACGTAGAGAAGAGCAGGGCGTGGCGCGGGGCGGCGAAGGTGGTGTGGTTGGTGGTGGGCGGCGGTGTCCCGGCGGCGGGAGGAGCGGTGGGCGTCGCGGTGAGTATTTGGGACGTAGAGAAGAGTTGGACGCGGCGCGGGGCGGCTGGGCGCTGCGCTTATGGGGCGGCGTGTGTGGGGCCGGGCGGGCTGTGTCGGCCGCGCCGGCTCAGAGTGCATAGCGCAGGACCATGCCGTCATAGGCCGGGCGGATGTGATCCGGGGTCTCGGCGGCGACGACGTCATGGTCGAGATCGATATGCATGTTGGTCAGCACCGCCTCTTTCGGTTGCGCCATGGCAATCCACTCCAGTGCCAGATCGAGATGGGCATGGGTCGGGTGCGGCGCGCGGCGCAGCGCGTCGAGGATCCAGCAGTCGAGCCCCTGAAGATGCGTCCAGCTGGCCTCGGGGATCCGGATCACGTCGGGCAGGTAGGCCACCTTGCCGATGCGGAATCCAAGCGCGTCCATGCTGCCGTGGTCGACCTCGAACGGGGTCAGCGTGATCGGGCCGCCGGCGCCGTCGATGGTGAAGGGCGCCGCGCCGATCGTGTTCATCTCGAGGATCGGCGGGTAGGGGCTGCCCTCGGGTTGCACGAAGGCGTAGTCGAACCGCGCGAAGAGCGCGGCCTGCGTCGCGTCATCGGCCCAGACCGGCAGCCGGTCGCGCCGGTTGAAGACGATCTGGCGCAGGTCGTCGAGCCCATGCGTGTGATCGGCGTGGCTGTGCGTCCAGGCCACCGCGTCGAGATGGCCGACGCCCACGTCGAGCAATTGCTGGCGCATGTCCGGCGTGGTGTCGATCAGCACCCGCGTGGTGCCGTGGTCGCCCTCGCGCTCGACCAGCATCGAGCAGCGCCGCCGCGTGTTGCGCGGGTTGGCCGGGTCGCAGTCGCCCCAGTGCCCGCCAAGCCGCGGCACGCCGCCCGAGGAGCCGCAGCCGAGGATGGTGAAACGCAGCTCGGTCATGCGGTCTCCGGGGTCCAGTCGGCGGCCTTGGCGAAGAGGCGCTCGAAATTGGCCTCGGTGGCGCGGGCGAAGTCCTCGTAGGACAGGCCGAACGTCTCGGCGCCGACCTTGGCGGTGTGCACGCTGTAGCCCGGCTCGTTGCGCTTGCCGCGATAGGGCGGCGGCGCGAGATAGGGGCTGTCGGTTTCCACGAGGATGCGTTCGAGCGGGGCGCTGGCGAAGATGTCGCGCAGCTCCTTCGACTTCGGAAACGCCGCGATGCCCGACATCGACAGGTAGAAGCCGCAGTCGAGCGCCGCCCTCGCCAGTTCCGCCGAGGAGGAGAAGCAGTGCATCACGCAGGCATAGGGCTTGGCGCGGTGGGCCTCGGAGAGGATCTGCGCCATGTCGTCGTCGGCGGCGCGGGCGTGGATGATCAGCGGCAGGCCGGTTTCCTGCGCCGCCTCGATATGGATGCGCAGCGAGGTCTTCTGAACCTCGGCGCTCTCGGCGGTGTAGTGATAGTCGAGCCCGGTCTCGCCGATGCCGACGAATTTCGGGTGCTGCGACAGCGAGACCAGCTCGTCCACGGAGGTGAGCGGCTCCTCGGCGGCGCTCATCGGGTGGGTGCCGGCGGCGTAGAACACCGGGTCGTTGGCCTCGGCGATGGCGCGGACCTGCGGCTCGAGGCGCAGGCGGGTGCAGATCGTCACCATGCGGTGCACGCCGGCGTCGATGGCGCGGGCGATAACGTCCGGGCGCTCGGCGTCGAAATCCGGGAAATCGAGGTGACAGTGGCTGTCGGTGATTAGGGGAGTGGTCATGGTCATGTCCTTTGCGCCGGTTGTGGGGGATGGCGTCGGCAGGGTCAAGCGGATGCGGGCGTGGCGCGCGGACGCCTCAGCCCAGCACGTCGATCGCCTGCAGCAGCGGGCCGTCCCCGGTTTCGAGCATGTGGCCGCGCAGGTGGAAGACCTCGGCGAGCCGGGCCTCGCTCAGCACCGTGAGCGGCGGGCCGTCGGCGGCGACGCGACCGCGATCAAGCAGGATCAGCCGCGTGCAATGGCGCGCCGCCAGCGTCAGGTCGTGCAGCGAGACCAGCACCGCGTGACCCTCTTGCGCGAGCGACTGGAACACCCGGAGCGTGGCGATCTGCGCCGCCGGGTCGAGCCCGGCGATGGGCTCGTCGGCCATCAGCAGCGGCGCCTCCTGCGCCAGCGCGCGGGCGATCAGCACGCGGGCCTGCTCGCCGCCCGAGAGCTCAGTGGCGCGGCGTTGCGCGAAGGCGGTCAGGCCCATGCGATCAAGCGCGCGCAGGACGGCTTCAGCGCGCAGGTCTCCGGCGCGGCTGTCATGCGGCAGGCGGCCAAGCGCCACCAGCGTCTCGACGGTCACCGGCCAGGCGATCTCGCGCGACTGCGGCAGCCAGGCGGCGGCGCGGGCGCGCTCGCGGGCGGGCAGGTCGGTCAGCGAGGAGCGGCCCTCGTGTTTCATCAGGCCGAGGGCGGCGCGCATCAGCGTGGTCTTTCCGGCCCCGTTCGGGCCGATCAGCCCGACGCATTCGCCGGGGGCGATCTTCAGGCTGACACCATCGACCACCGGGCAGGGGCCGCGCCTGACGGTGAGCGTCTCGAGCGACAGCAGGCTCATCCGCCCCTCCGTGTCTTGTAGATCAGGTGCAGGAACAGTGGCGCGCCGATCAGCGCCATCACCACGCCGAGCTTGAGGTCGCGCTCGGGCAGCACCAGCCGCACCGCGATGTCGGCGGCAAGCAGCATTGCCGCGCCGCCGAGCGCCGAGGCCCAGAGCAGCCGCGAGGGCCGTGCGCCGCAGAGCGGACGCAGCAGGTGCGGCACCACCAGCCCGACGAAGCCCACCGCGCCGGCCACCGCGGTGGCCGCGCCGACGGCGGCGGCGGTGCCGAACAGCAGCTTCAGGCGCAGCGCCGTCATCGACACGCCAAGCGCCTGCGCCCCATCCTCGCCCAGTGTCAGCGCGTCGAGCCCACGGCCCAGCGTCAGCAGCACCGCGCCCCCGAGCGCCACGAGAGGGGCGGCGAGCGCGAGATGGCTGAGCGAGCGGTCGGCGACCGAGCCCATCATCCAGAACACGATCTCGAAGGTGGCATAGGGGTTCGAGGACAGGTTCAGCGCCAGCGAGGTCAGCGCGCCGGCGAGCGCCGAGACCGCGATGCCCGCGAGGATCAGCGTCAGCGATCCGCCGCGCGGGCCGGCGAGCAGCAGGATCAGCGCCACCGCGCCAAGCGCGAAGAGCAGCGCCATCAGCGGCAGGGCGAGCGCGAACGCAGCCGCGAGGCCGGTCTGCAGCGCGATCACCGCGCCAAGCGCTGCGGAGCCCGAGACAC
Source organism: Salipiger bermudensis (assembly GCF_020171625.1). GTDB lineage: Bacteria > Pseudomonadota > Alphaproteobacteria > Rhodobacterales > Rhodobacteraceae > Salipiger > Salipiger bermudensis_B. The sequence continues at coordinate 90,611 of NZ_JAIUZY010000004.1, read as the reverse complement.
CGATCAGCCCCGGCTCGGCCAGCGGGTTGCGCAGGTAGCCCTGCATCGCCGCGCCAGAAAGTCCGAGCGCTGCGCCCACCAGTGCTGCGAGCGCGGTGCGCGGCAGGCGGATCTGCTGCATCACCATGACATGCAGCGGATCCCCCGCGCCAACCACGCCGCGCAGCACGGTGGAGGGCGGCAACGGGGCATAGCCCAGCGACAGCGAGGCGAGCAGCAGCGCAAACACGAGGGCGGAGAGGGACAGCGCCAGCCTCATTGCGTGGCCTCCCAGTCGCGGCGCAGGTCGCGCATCGCCTCGACCGCGTCGAGCACGAAGGGCGTGCCGCAGATCCAGTTCTGGCCGTCGGGGATCTCGTGCAGGGTGCCGGTGGCGCGCAGCACCGGGTGCTGCAGCAGCGCCGTGGCCTGCGCCGGGCTGTCATAGGGCTGACCCACGAGGATCATATCGGGCTGCGCCAGCACCAGCTCCTCGAGCGGCAGGCGGCCGCCATAGGGCAGGCCGCGCGCCTCCGAGATGTTCGCCATCCCGGCGGCAGCGAGGATCTCGCCGGTCAGGGACTGGACCCCGGCGGTTTCGTTGAAGGGGAGATAGTAGGCCACGACCGGGCGCGTCTCGGGGGCATCGCTCAGCGCGGCGAGGCGGGCGTCGAAGCGCGCGAGCAGGGTGTCTGCCTCGGCCTCGCGCCCGAGCAGGGTGCCCATGCGCGCGATGTTGTCGCGCACATCCGCGAGAGAGTTGGCCGGGTTGAAGCGTTCGACGCGGTAGCCCAGCTGGTCGAGCATGTCGGTGGCGGCGCGGGCGGTGAAGTTGCCGGCAAGCACGAGATCCGGCTCGAGCAGGGCGATCTCCTCGGCATGGGCGTGATTGGCGGGAAAGGGCGCGGCTTCGTGCGCCATCGCCGAGCTGCGCGGGTCGTGCGCAAGCGGCGAGACCGAGACCAGCTGTCCGGGCGCGGCCAGCAGCAGCGCAAGCTGGTCGGTACAGACGTTGAGTGAGACGACGCGGGCCGGGCCCGCGCCGTCGGCCGCCGCCGCGCCTGCCATGAGGAGCAGGGCGGCGGCGATTCTGGCGTGCTTAGAAGCGCGCACGGATCCCCGCGTAGTAGGCGCGGTCCGTGGTCTGGTAGCCGGGCACGACCTGGTACTCCTCGTCGAAGAGGTTCTCGATGCGGACGTAGCCCTCGAGGCCGTTGCCGAACTCATAGCTCGCCTGCGCATTGACCACGGTGTGATCGTCGCTTTCGTCCTGAACCGTTGCGCCATAGGTCTCGGCATAGTCGGCCTTGTGCACAACGCTGAGACCGGCGCGCAGCTCGTCGGTGATGTCGGCATCAAGGCGCATGGCAAGATCGTAGCGCGGCACCCGCGCCAGCGGATCGTCGTTTTTGTCGCGCGCATCGGTGTAGGTGTAGCTGCCCGAGAGCGTGAAGCGGTCGCCGAGCAGCACGCTCCCGGCAAGCTCGAGGCCCTTCGATACGGAGGTGCCGGAGACCTGGGCGTATCCGCTGCCCTCATATTGGATCAGGTCGTCGATCTCGGTGTAGAACCATGTCGCGCCCAGCGTCGCACCACCGGCAAAGGCATAGTCCGCCCCGATCTCGCCACCCCGGCTGGTTTCCGGCTCGAGGCCGTCATTGCCGTAGGACGGGCTGTAGAGCTCGTAGAGCGACGGGGCGCGATAGCCTTTGGCCAGCGCGCCGCGCAGGGTGAGCGCCTCGGTGGCGCGCCAGGACATGGTCGCGCGACCGCTCCACTCGCCGCCGAACTCCGAGTGATCGTCATGGCGCACGGTGACCACGGCATCGACATCCGGCGTGAAGGCCCAGGCAAGCTCGGCATAGGCGCCGGTGTTGTCGACCGACTCGCTGTTTTCGGCGGTGCCGACGCGCGAGTAGAAGGCATCAAAGACCGGAGCGCTGAAGTCGGCTTCTTCGAGGCTGTGATCGGCACCGAAGCTCAGGCTGCGGCCGGCGGCGAATTCCCACGTGCCGCTATAGGTCCACTTGTCGCGGGTCGAGCCGAAGCTGTCGTTCCAGCCGGCGGCATCGGTGTCGCGTTCGATCTGGTAGCGCGAATAGGCCAGCTCATGCGCGACGGCGCCGGTCTGCAGCTCGGCATAGGCGCGCAGACCATAGCTCTCGATGTCGTTCGTGCCGCTCTCGGGCGCGGTGAAGCTGTTGGAGTCGTAGTCGCCCTCGCCGTCGAAGCGGAAGCCAGAAAGGCCGACGCGCAGGTCTGGGGTCGCCTGGAAATAGCTGTCGAAGGCCAGCTGGGTCGCAGCGAAACCATCGTCTTCGTCGTAGCCGTCAGCCTCGACCGCCGAGAACCCGTCGGTCACGAAACGCGTGGCGCTGACCGCGACACCGGCGCGGTCGGTCGCGGCACCATAGCTCAGGGCCGAGCTCTTGGTGTTGTAGCTGCCGGCCTCCGCGCTCACCTTCGTGGTCTGGCCCGGCTCTTCCGGGGCGCGGGCGAGGTCGATCGCGACGATCCCGGCAACCGCATCGGCGCCGTAGAGCGCCGACTGCGCCCCCTTCAGGACCTCGACGCGGCTCACGCCGCCGGCGAGGATGTGGCCGAAGTTGAAGCTGGTTTGCGTCGACGAACTGTCGGTCGCCTCGATGCCATTGATGTAGACCGGCGCGTAATAGGCGGGCAATCCGCGGATGCTGACAGCGCTGTTGGTGCCGGGCCCGCCATTGCTGACGGCGTTGACGCCGGGCAGCGTGTCGAGCGTATCGGCCAGCGTCGTCTCGGGGCTGTCGTCGAGATCGCGCTCGGTGAGGACCGAGACCGAGGTGCCGGTGCGGCCAAGCTCGAACGGCGTGCTGTTGGCATAAAGTGTCAGCGTCGGCAGTTGATAATAGCCGTCATCCTGCGCGAGCAGGGGGGTGGTGCTCAGTGCGAGAACCGAGGCGGTGGTGAGGACATGCTTCATCCCTGTCCATCCTTTCCATGTCGGCCCCTCCGGCAGAGGGGCGGCTGTCGTGGTGTTCCCGGGAAAGGCGGGGGCGCCCCGGCTCCGGTGAACTCTGCGGATATCACCACGAACGGACGGACCGTCCCCCGAAGCGCAACCCCGCGCATGAGGAGGGTGATCACCTTGGCAGGTCTCCTGACTTGCGGGTCGTCGCGCGACGCGGGCCTTCCCGGGCGGCTCGCCCAGTGGCATATGCCGGTCGCACTCGCCGCTCACAGTTGCGGGGGCAGTCGCGGGTTTGCACCGCGTTCCCTATTCTCCGGACGGGGCCGGAACCGAGGCCTGCTTCGCTTAATGCCGGGCGTCCCACCGCACAAGAGACTCGGTCGTGTCAGGGGCGAGGGGCGTGGATTCCGGGCCGCATGGGAATGGATGGCACCGGACATGGGATTGCATGGCACGGATTTGGGAAATGCTGGCCCGGTTTGGGATCGAGACCCGAACGGCGTGGGATTCGGGGGTGATTCACCGGCTTTCCTGCCTCCGAATCCATCTGATCTGTGGAATGCCGAATTCAGCGCACTTCGCAACAAAACATTTCTGGGATTTTGTGGCCCGTGACATCTTCACGACAGCGTGACTACATCTAGTGACATGCGGGTTCCCGCTTACCACATCTTCGTGATATTTCCGTAAGGTGCCCCCTAGATATTGTTTTCCACAGGGGCTGTGGACAAGAAGTTGTGCCTCGTGTCGAAATTCCCCGTTGCCTCCCATGAATTCCCATGACATACCTTTAACCACGATGAGGGACGGGACAGAGGGCAAAAAACAAAGCCCCGGCAAACACCCACAATAATAAAAGAGCAGGTTCATACAGGCACCCGCCCTCATCGAAACACAGAGATCCGGCGCGCGAGCGAGCAGACATCCCCCCAGGTGGCGCGCGCAGCTGGACAAGCCCGCAAAGCGGGTCAAGGCGGCGGGTTGATCGGTGGCAGCAGATCAACCCGCCGTATTTCGTTTAAAGGGGGCTTGGGTAGGGACAGTGAGCCGCAGGCTGAGGTTCAGAGGCGAAAGTCGGCACAAGGTCGACAGTAAGGGCAGGGTGTCCATCCCGGCCTCTTTTCGCCGTGTGCTCGAAGCCGGTGATCCCGACTGGACCGAAGGTCTGAGCCCCAACTTCGTGATCGTCTACGGCGACCAGCGCCGCAAGTATCTCGAATGCTTCACCATCCAGGAAATCGAGGCCATCGAGGACCGCATCAGCGGCATGAAGCGTGGCTCGCGCAAGCGGCGCCTGCTCGAGCGGCTGATCTCGGCCCAGTCGGTCACGTCGAGCGTTGACGACACCGGGCGGATCGTGATTCCTGTCAAGCTGCGCGACAAGATCGCGCTCGACAACGAAGCGCAGTTCATCGGCACCGTCGACACCTTCCAGATCTGGGAGCCCGGGGCATACGAGGCCGATCTCGAGGCGACCGAGGACGAGCTGGCCGATTTCGATGGCGACCCGCTGGAATTGCTCGATGAAGACGACGAGGACGAGGAGATCTGAATGGCACCTGCGGCGGATCAGACCAACAGCGCGCCGCATGTTCCGGTTCTCCTGCGGCCCCTTCTCGCGGCCGTGGCGCCGGTCGCCGGCACCTGGGTCGATGGCACCTTCGGGGCAGGGGGCTATGCCCGCGGCCTGCTCGAGGCCGGGGCCGACAAGGTGATCGGCATCGACCGCGATCCGCTGGCGCATCAGATGGCGCAGGGCTGGATCGGCTCCTATGGCGACCGGCTCGAGCTGGTCGAAGGCAATTTCGCCGACATGGACAAGACGGTCAGCGACGCCGATGGCGTGGTGCTCGACCTTGGCGTGTCGTCGATGCAGCTTGATATCGCCGAGCGCGGCTTCTCGTTCATGAAAGACGGCCCGCTCGACATGCGCATGGAGCAGTCGGGCGAGAGCGCCGCCGACCTGGTCAAGCGGCTCGACGAGACGGCGTTGGCCGACGTGCTCTATACCTATGGCGAAGAGCGTGCCTCGCGCCGCATCGCCCGGGCCATCGTCAAGGCGCGCGACGAGGCGCCGATCGAGACGACCGCGCGGCTCTCGTCGATCGTCGAGGCTTGCCTGCCGCGGCCCAAGCCCGGCCAGTCGCACCCCGCAACCCGCAGCTTCCAGGCGCTGCGCATCGCGGTGAACGACGAATACGGCGCGCTCTGGCGTGGGCTGATGGCCGCCGAGCGGGCGCTGAAGCCCGGCGGCTGGCTCTGTGTCGTCACCTTCCATTCCGTCGAGGACCGCATGGTGAAGCGCTTCTTTCAGGCGCGCACCGGGCGCCTGGACACGGTCAGCCGTCACGCCCCGGTCACCGAGACCGAGGCGCCGCGCTTCGAGCTTCTCACCCGCAAGGCCGTGGGCCCGGATGACGAGGAGCTTGCCGCCAATCCGCGCGCCCGTTCGGCCCGGCTGCGCATCGGCAAGCGCACCGACGCCGCGCCCGGAGAGGTTGGCGCGGACAAACTCAACATGCCTCAGCTCAAGGGGAAACGCTGATGCGGACGCTGCTCTACGTGACCACGTTCCTCGGCCTGATCGGCCTCGCCTTCTGGGCCTATCGCGAGAATTACGAGACCAAGGCGGCGCTCGACAATGTCGACCGCCTGCATCGCAACATCGCAGATGCGCGCGCCCGGCTCGCGATCCTCAAGGCGGAGTGGGCCTATCTCAACCGCCCCGACCGGCTGCGGGATCTGGCCGAGATCAACTTCCCCCGGCTTGAGTTGCTTCCGATGCGGCCGGACCAGTTCGGCCGCGTCGATCAGGTCGCCTACCCGGTGATTCAGCCTCTGGTGGTGATGGACCCGATCGACGTCTCGAGCGCGGGGGCCACGCAATGACCCGCACGCCGCTGCGTCCGCTCGCCCGCATTCTCCAGGCCCGCCAGAAGGGCGAGAACCCCGACGCCATCGAACGCGAGAACCTGCGCATCCGCCACGAGCAGATGCGCGACAAGGCGCGGGTCCGCGCCGAGGGGCGTCTGCTGGTGATGAGCGTGATGTTCCTCGTGGCCTTCGCCGTGGTCGGTGCCCGCATGGGCATGCTCGCCGCCTCCGAGCCGGCAGAGCCGCGCGCCCATGCCAGCGGTGCCTCGATCATCGCCAGCCGCGCCGATATCACCGACCGCCATGGCCGCATCCTTGCGACCAACATGGAGACCCACTCGCTTTACGCCCACCCGCAGCAGATGATCGAACCGCTGCGCGCCGCGCGCGAGCTGAAGGCGATCTTCCCGGATCTCGACGAAGAGCGCATGGTGAAGGATTTCACCGATCCCAAGCGCAAGTTCCTGTGGGTGAAGAAGAAAATCAGCCCCGAGCAGATGCAGGCCGTGCATGATATCGGCGAGCCGGGCCTTCTGTTCGGTCCGCGCGAGATGCGCCTCTATCCCAACGGCGCGCTGGCCTCGCACATCATGGGCGGCGCCAGCTTCGGCCGCGAGGGCGTGGCCTCGGCCGAGGTGATCGGGACCGCCGGCATCGAGAAGTTCTTCGACGAAGAGCTGCGCGACCCGGCCCGCGGCGGCGCCCCGCTGGAATTGTCCATCGACCTTTCCGTGCAGGCGGCGACCGAGCGGGTGCTCGATTCCGGGATGCGGCTGCTCAACGCCAAGGGCGCGGCCTCGGTGCTCATGGATGTGCACACCGGCGAGGTCATAGCACTTGCTTCGCTGCCCGATTTCGACCCCAACGACCGGCCGAATCCGCCCACCAAGGGCAGCCCGTCGGACAGCCCGCTGTTCAACCGTGCGGTGCAGGGGGTCTACGAGCTCGGCTCGACCTTCAAGATCTTCGCCGCCGCGCAGGCGATGGAGCTGGGCCTTGTGCGGCCCGACACGATCATCGACACCCGCCCGCCCTTCAAGGTCGGCGGTCACCGCATCGGCGAGTTCGAGGGCCACAACTACGGCGAGATCCCGGTCGAGGAGATCATCATCAAGTCCTCGAACCGCGGCACCGGCAAGATGGCGCTGGCCATCGGCATCGACCGCCAGCAGGATTTCCTCAGGAAGCTCGGCTTCTTCGAACCGACCCCGCTCGAGATCGTCGAGGCGGCGGGCGGCAAGCCTCTGCTTCCGTCGCGCTGGACCGACCTCTCCTCGGTGACGATCTCCTACGGCCACGGCCTGTCGTCCTCGCCGCTGCACCTCGCGGCGGCCTACTCGGCCATCGCCAATGGCGGCACGCTGGTGAGACCCACGCTGCTCAAGCAGCAGGGCGCGCAGTTCGGCGAGCGAGTGATGTCGCCGCAGGTGGCCGCGGACTCGCGCGACATGCTGCGCAAGGTGGTCAGCAGCGGCACCGCGAGCTTCGGCGAGGTGCCCGGCTATCACGTCGGCGGCAAGACCGGCACCGCGGACAAGCCGCGCGAGCATGGCGGCGGCTATTACAAGGACAAGGTCATCGCCACCTTCGCCGCGATGTTCCCGGCGCATGATCCGAAATACGTGCTCATCGTGACGCTCGACGAGCCGGTCGAGACCTCGGGCTCGAAGCCGCGCCGTACCGCCGGCTGGACCGCTGTTCCGGTGGCTGCCGAGATGATCGGCAGGATCGCGCCGCTTCTGGGCTTGCGTCCGGAATACGATATGGGAGAAGTGGCGGAGGTCACGCTGGTCCGGCAGTGATGCCGCCGCAGGCTCCCGCCGGATCCGGACCTCTCTCAACCACCAAACGCTTCGGGGGCAGATATGAGCGGTGAGGAAAAGAGCCTGTCGGATCTCGGCTTGACGGCCCGCGGGGGCCGCGAGGCCCGGGTCTCGGGCATCTCGGTCGACAGCCGCGCGGTGATGCCCGGCCATCTTTTTGCGGCGATGCCGGGCACCAAGGTGCACGGCGCGACCTTCATCGACACCGCTCTGGCGCAGGGCGCCGTCGCGGTGCTGACCGATGCCGAGGGCGCCCGCCTCGCCGAGGCGGCGCTGGCCGAGAGCGACGTGGCGCTGGTGATCGCCGCCGAGCCGCGCGCCGCGCTGGCCTATGCCTGCGCGCTGTTCTTCGGGGCGCAGCCCGCGACGATGGTGGCGGTCACCGGCACCAACGGCAAGACCAGCGTCGCGAGCTTCGTGCGCCGGCTCTGGCAGGAGCTGGGCTACCGCGCCGTCAATCTCGGCACCACCGGGGTCGAGGGCGACTGGCAGGCGCCGCTGCGCCACACCACGCCCGACCCGATCACCCTGCACAAGGCGCTGGCCGAAGCGGCCGCCGCCGGCGTGGAGCACGCCGCGATGGAGGCGTCGTCGCACGGGCTCGACCAGCGCCGGCTCGACGGCGTGCAGCTGTTGGCCGCCGGGTTCACCAATTTCAGCCAGGATCACCTCGATTATCACGCCGATTTCGAAGAGTACTTCGCCGCCAAGGCCGGTCTCTTCGCCCGCGTGCTGCCCGAGGAGGGCGTCGCGGTGATCAATATCGACGACGCCCGCGGCATCGACATGCTCGCCATCGCCCGCGCCCGCGGGCAGGACGTGCTCACGGTGGGCGAAAGCGAGGGCGCCGACCTGCGCCTGCTCGGCCAGCGCTTCGACGCCACCGGGCAGGAGCTGCGGCTGAGCTGGCACGGCGTGGTCGAGCAGCTCCGCCTCAACCTGATCGGCGGTTTTCAGGGCCAGAACGCGCTGGTCGCGGCGGGCCTCGTGATCGCCTGCGGCGCCGAGGCCGAAGACGTGTTCCGCGCGCTGCCCCGGCTCGAGACCGTGCATGGCCGGATGCAGCTTGCCGCGACCCGCGACAGCGGTGCGGCGGTCTATGTCGATTACGCCCACACGCCCGACGCGGTGGCCACTGCCATCAAGGCGCTGCGCCCACATGTCATGGGGCGGCTGATCGCCATCGTCGGCGCCGGCGGTGACCGCGATGCGGGCAAGCGTCCGCCGATGGGCCGCGCCGCCGCCGAGAACGCCGATCTCGTGATCGTCACCGACGACAACCCACGCTCGGAGGAGCCCGGCGCGATCCGGGCGCAGGTGCTCGAGGGGGCGCCCGAGGCCACCGAGGTGGGCGACCGCGCCGAGGCGATCCTGCGCGGCGTCGATCTGCTGCAGCCGGGCGACGCGCTTTTGGTCTGCGGCAAGGGCCACGAGACCGGGCAGATCGTCGGCGACACGGTCTATCCCTTCGACGATGTCGAGCAGGCCAGCGTGGCCGTGGCGGCGCTGGACGGGAGGGGCATGTGACACTCTGGACGGCTCAGGACGCGGCTGCCGCCACCGGCGGACAGGTCGCGGGCGACTGGGAGGCCGATGGCGTCTCCATCGACACCCGCACGATCGCCAAGGGCGATCTCTTCGTGGCGCTCAAGGCGGCGCGGGACGGGCATGATTTCGTGGCGCAGGCCCTCGAGAACGGCGCCAGTGCCGCGCTGGTCAGCCGCATCCCCGAGGGCGTGGACCCGGCGAAGCTGCTGATCGTCGACGACGTGCAGGCCGGGCTCGAGGCGCTTGGCCTCGCCGCGCGGGCGCGCACGCGGGCCAAGGTCGTGGCGGTCACCGGCTCGGTCGGCAAGACCTCGACCAAGGAGATGCTGCGCGTGGTGCTGGGCGCGCAGGGCCGTGTCCACGCCGCCGAGAAGAGCTACAACAACCACTGGGGCGTGCCGCTGACGCTGGCGCGGATGCCGATGGACGTGGATTTCGCCGTCATCGAGATCGGCATGAACCACCCCGGCGAGATCGCCCCGCTGTCGCGCATGGCGCGGCCCGACGTTGCGATGATCACCATCGTGGCGCCGGCGCATCTTGCCGCCTTCGAGAGCCTCGAGGGCATCGCGCGCGAGAAGGCGGCGATCTTCGAGGGGCTGGCGCCCGGCGGCACCGCGGTGGTCAACGGCGATCTTCCGGTTTCGCCGTTGCTGATGGCCGCCGGCGAGGCCAGCGCCGCGCATGTGCTCACCTTCGGCCAGGCCGAGGGCAACCATCACCGGGTCACGCATGTCGACATCTGCGACAGCACCACCGTGGTGCAGGGCCGGGCGTGGCGCTCGCCGGTGCTATTCAAGGTGGCGGTTCCGGGGCGGCATTTCGCGGTCAACGGCATGGGCGTGCTGGCGGTGGCGCACGCGCTCGGGCTCGACCGGGCGCTGGCGGTGACCGCGCTGGGGCAGTGGTCCCCGGGCGCCGGGCGCGGCCTGCGGGAGACCATTCTGCTCGACCCGGTGGAGACGCATCTCTCGCTCGAGCTGATCGACGACGCCTATAACGCCAACCCCGCCTCGCTCGCCGCCGCGCTCGAGGTGCTGGCCGGCGCGCGGACCCGCGACGGAGTGGGGCGGGTGTCGCATGGGCGCCGCATCGCCTATCTCGGCGACATGAAGGAGCTTGGCGCCACCGAGGCGGCGCTGCACCGCGCGGTGGCGGAGCTGCCGGCGATGGAGAAGATCGATCTGGTGCACTGCGTCGGGCCGCTGATGCGTCACCTCTGGAAGGCGCTGCCGGAGCACAAGCGCGGGCACTGGACCGAAACCGCCGACGGCATGGCGGCCCGGGTGCGGCACGATATGGATTCGGGCGATGTCGTGCTGGTGAAGGGCTCGCTCTCCACCGGGCTCGGGCGCGTGGTTGACGCCATCCGGCGCATGGGCGTATCCCCCGCAGGCGGCAACGGGTAACAAGGACCACAGCATGCTTTACTGGCTCACCGAACTGAGCGACGGCGGCGACCTGTTCAACCTGTTTCGCTACATCACCTTCCGCGCCGGCGGCGCCTTCCTGACGGCGCTGATCTTCGGCTTCATCTTCGGGCGGCCGCTGATCGACGTGCTGCGCAAGCGGCAGGGCAAGGGCCAGCCGATCCGCAACGACGGCCCGGAGGGACATTTCGTCAAGGCCGGCACCCCCACCATGGGCGGGCTGCTGATCGTGGGCGCGCTGCTGACCTCGACGCTGCTCTGGGCGCGGCTGGACAATCCCTTCGTGTGGATGGTGCTCTTCGTCACCATGGGCTACGCCGCCATCGGCTTTGCCGACGATTACGCCAAGGTCGCCAAGCAGAACACCGCGGGCGTCTCGGGCCGGGTGCGGCTCCTGCTGGGCTTCCTGATCGCCGGGCTGGCGGCCGCATGGGCCGCGTGGCACCACCCGGCCGAGCTGACCGGTCAGCTCGCCTTCCCGGTGTTCAAGAACGCGCTGCTGGATCTGGGGATCTTCTTCGTGCCGTTCTCGATGATCGTCATCGTGGGCGCGGCCAACGCGGTGAACCTGACCGACGGGCTTGACGGGCTCGCCATCATGCCGGTGATGATCGCCGGTGGCACGCTCGGCATCATCGCCTACGCGGTGGGCCGCACCGACTTTACCGAGTATCTCGACGTGCATTACGTGCCCGGCACCGGCGAAATCCTGATCTTCTGCGCCGGCCTGATCGGCGGTGGTCTTGGCTTCCTGTGGTACAACGCGCCGCCCGCGGCGGTGTTCATGGGCGATACCGGCTCGCTGGCGCTCGGCGGCGCGCTGGGGGCGATTGCCGTGGCCACCAAGCACGAGATCGTGCTGGCCATCGTCGGCGGCCTCTTCGTGGTCGAGGCGCTGTCGGTGATCATCCAGGTGTTCTACTTCAAACGCACCGGCAAGCGGGTCTTCCTGATGGCGCCGATCCACCATCACTACGAGAAGAAGGGCTGGGCCGAGCCGCAGATCGTGATCCGGTTCTGGATCATCTCGCTGATCCTCGCCCTGATCGGCCTCGCGACCCTCAAGCTGCGCTGATCTGGCGGCGCGCGGCCGGGGGCCGCGCACAGGTCACGTCGCCCGGGGCCGCGGCCCCGGTCTCCACGGCCGTGGCGGGCGTGACGCCATTGCCCGGGGCCCGCGCCGATTGGGCCGGACGGCCTGCCTCCGGCGGGAGTATTTTTGACGAAGAGAAGCCAGGGGCGCAGCGCTCATGGCTTCTTTGGTTCAAAAATACCTCGGGGGTGAATTGGCGCAAAGCGCCAAGAGGGGGCAGAGCCCCCTCTCTTCTGTTGAAGGCGTGCCTCCGGTTTTCTCGAAGGCGCACCTCCGGCTTTTTTTGACGGCGCACCTCCGGTGCGACAGGCGCTGGTGCCCGTTCCCGCCGCTTGGCGCTCTGGTCATGGCGCGGCGCTTGCGGTAGCGCTGGGGCGAATGCAAGCAGGCGAGGGCAGGGCGGATGATTCCGGTAACCGGGTTCGAATGTCAGACGGTGGGGGTTCTGGGGCTGGGGCGCTCCGGGCTGTCTGCGGCGCGGGCGTTGCGCGCGGGCGGGGCGCGGGCGTTGTGCTGGGATGACAACCCATCGGCACGGGCCACGGCGGAGGCCGAGGGCTTCGAGACCCGCGAACTTGCCGGGCCCGACGGCTTCGATGGAGTCGCCTGGCTGGTGGTCTCTCCCGGTATCCCGCATCTCTATCCCGCGCCGAACCCGGTCATCGCCGCGGCGTGGGAGGCGGGTGTGCCGGTCGACAACGACATCGGGCTGTTCTTCCGCTCCTTCGGCAGCGGCGACTGGGCGATGTTCGACCAGCCCCCCAAGGTGGTGGCGGTGACCGGCTCGAACGGCAAATCGACCACCTCGGCGCTGATCCATCACATCCTGCTCAGCGCCGGGCGGGCCAGCCAGCTTGCCGGCAATATCGGCCGTGGCGTGCTGGATATCGAGCCGCCCGAGGAGGGCGGCGTGGTGGTGCTCGAGCTGTCGAGCTACCAGACCGAACTGGCGCGTGCGCTGACCCCCGACGTGGCGGTGTTCACCAATCTCTCGCCGGATCACCTCGACCGGCATGGCGGCCTTGGCGGATACTTCGCCGCCAAGCGCCGGCTGTTTGCCGAGGGCGGGCCGGACCGCTGCGTCATCGGTGTCGACGAGCCCGAGGGACGGTATCTGGCCAACCAGCTTGCCGAAGGCGCGGTGGACGACCGGCTTCTGCGTGTCTCGGCGGGGCGCAAGCTGAGCGGGCCCGGCTGGGATATCTTCGCGCGCAAGGGCTTCCTGACCGAGTGGCGCAAGGGGCGGCAGGTGGCCTCGATCGACCTGCGGAAGGTGCGCGGGCTACCCGGCGCGCACAACCATCAGAATGCCTGCGCGGCCTACGCGGCGACGCGGGCGCTGGGGCTGGCGCCGCGGGCGATCGAGGCGGCGTTCCACTCCTTCGAGGGGCTTCCGCACCGCTCGCAGATCGTCGCCGAGGCGGGCGGCGTGGCCTATGTCAACGACAGCAAGGCGACCAACGTGGACGCGGCACTGAAGGCGCTGCAGGCCTTCCCGCGGATCCGCTGGATCTGTGGCGGTCTGATGAAGGAGGGCGGGCTGGACGCGCTGGCGCCGGGCTTTGCCAACGTCTCCAAGGCCTATGTCATCGGGCGTGAGGCGGCGGGCTTTGCGCTGGCGCTGTCGGGGGTCGAGGCCGAGGTCTGCGGTGACATGGACACCGCCGTGGCGCGCACCATGGCCGATGCAGAGCCCGGCGAGACGGTGCTTCTGGCGCCCGCGGCGGCGAGCTTCGACCAGTACGACAATTTCGAGCAGCGCGGCGACGACTTCGCCGCCCGCGTCAAGGCACGGCTGGCGGGCTGAGGCTCAGGTGCCGGTCCCGATCCGGGAGCGGCGCAGCGGTGCGTAGAGCCCCTTCTTGACGGCCTCCCGGTGCACCGCGCCGATCTGCACCGGGATCTCGGGAAGCTCGAGGATCTGTGCGATCGCGAGGCGGTGGATGCCACCGCTGGCTGCGCGCAGCGGAGCGCCGTTGCGGTCGATATGGATCAGGATGCCGCCATGCTCGCGGCGGAAGAAATCGGGAAGTTCCGCCTTGCTCAGCAGGCGCCCGCGGCGGCGGGTCTCTTCGAAGACCCGGTCGAGCGACTCGTAGCGATTGAGAATGTCTTCGCGGCTGGCGCATTCGTCGGGGCGCTCGCCGGCGGCGATCTTGCCCATCAGGCTGTCGAAGAGCGGGGTCTGCTCCCAGTCGACGCCCTCGAGATAGCGCATCCGGCAGCTCACCACCTTGACGTTGCCACCGAAGGTCGTGCGCGACAGGTCCCAATCGCCGGCGACGACCATGCCGCTTTGGCGTCGGCGCAGGCGGGGGCCGCCGGGCATGGTCCGGCAGGTTTCCTTCACCGCAAGCGGGTCGATATAGATTGCCTCGTCCGACAGCGGCGCATCGGCCCCGTAGAGCGCCCGGTTCCACGCGTCGCGCACCAGCTTGCGCGGCACCTGTGCCTTGAGGTCGCGAATCCAGTTCGCCGGGTGCAGCGTGGGATGATCGGCGAACGCCATCGGCTCGTCTCCGTAACAGACAGACGATGAAAATGTGACGTTTTGATTTCTATTTCAAGTCGCGCCGCGGCGGGAGGCGATCTCGCGTCCGCAGACGGTGCCGGAAGACCACGCCCACTGGAAGTTGTAGCCGCCCAGCCAGCCGGTCACGTCGACCGCCTCGCCGATGGCGAAGAGACCGGGAACCGACTTCGCCTCCATGGTCTTGGACGAGAGCGCCTCGGTCGAGATGCCGCCCAGCGTGACCTCGGCGGTGCGCCAGCCCTCGGTGCCCTGCGGGCGCAACTGCCAGGCCTGCAGCGCCTCGGCCAGCTCGGCGATGCGCCGGTCCGACAGATCGGCGAGGTTGCCCGCAAGCGGCAGGCTTTCGGAGAGATACGCCACCAGCTTGGGCGGCAGCAGATGCCCGAGCGCGGTGGTGACGGCGCGGCGCCCGTTCTCGCTGCGGGCGGCCTTCAGAGCCGCCGCCAGATCCTGCCCCGGCAGCAGGTCGACGGCGATGTCCTCGCCCTCGTGCCAGTAGCTCGACACCTGCAGCATTGCCGGTCCGGAGAGCCCGCGATGGGTGAACAGCATCGCCTCGTCGAACGCCGCCTGACCGGCGCGCGCCCGGACCGGGAGCGACAGGCCCGAGAGCGCCGAGAAGCGCCCGTCTGGGAAGGTGAAGGGCACCAGCCCGGCGCGGGTCGGCACCAGCGGCAGCTCGAACTGCGCAGCGATGTCGTAGGCCAGACCGGTGGCGCCCATCTTGGGGATCGACTTGCCGCCGGTGGCGAGCACGAGATTGCGCGCCTTGACGGTGTGCGTGCGTCCCTCGCGGGTCAGCCGCGCTGTGAAGTGGCTGCCATCGCGGCCAAGACCGGCCAGTTCGGTGGAGAGCCAGAGCTCGGCGCCCGCGGCCTCCATCTCGGCGCGCAGCATGGCGACGATCTGCGTCGCCTTGTCGTCGCAGAAGAGCTGACCAAGGGTCTTTTCGTGCCAGGCGATGCCGTGGCGGCTGACCAGCTCGATGAAATCCCACTGCGTGTAGCGCGCCAGAGCGGATTTGCAGAAATGCGGGTTCTCGGAGAGGAAGCGCGAAGGCTCGACCTCGAGATTGGTGAAGTTGCAGCGTCCGCCGCCGGAAATGCGGATCTTCTCGCCCGGGGCGCGGGCGTGGTCGATGACCAGCGTGCCGGGCCCGGCATGGGCCGCGCACATCATGCCGGCGGCGCCGGCCCCGAGTATGAGCGTGTCGATCTGCATGGCCGCTCAGGACCACGGATCGACGCGCCGCGCAAGGGCCGGAGGCGCCTCAAGGGCGCATCGGTGGTTCGGGACGCGCGGCGCAACCAGCGCTTCCCAACCGTGCCCGGCTTTGCTAAGCTTTTTTCCACAAGATCCGGGACCACCCGGACGATACAGGCAATTCGCCGGCCGCGCGCCGGCCATCTCGAGCGGTGATCCCATGACGGAAATGGTTTACGGCACGGTCTCTTCCGTGCGCGAGGGCGAACCCGTTCTGCCCAAATGGTGGCGGACGGTCGATCGCTGGGCGTTGTCGTGCATCCTCATGCTGTTCGGCGTCGGGATCCTGCTGGGGCTCGCCGCCTCGCCGCCGCTGGCCGAGCGCAACGGCTTCGGCCATTTTCATTACGTGCAGCGGCAGGCCTTCTTCGGCGGGCTGGCGCTGACCGCGATGCTTCTCACCTCGATGATGTCGCCGGTGCAGGTGCGCCGCGTGGCGGTGATCGGCTTCCTCGGCGCCTTCATCGCGCTTCTGGGACTGCCGTTCCTCGGCACCGACTTCGGCAAGGGTGCGGTGCGCTGGTACTCGCTTGGCTTTGCCAGCGTGCAGCCGTCGGAGTTCCTCAAGCCGCTCTTCGTGATCGTGGTGGCCTGGCTGATGGCCGCCAGCCAGGAGATCGGCGGCCCGCCGGGCAAGCTCTGGTCCTTCGGGCTGACGGTGACCATCGTGCTGACGCTGGCGCTGCAGCCGGATTTCGGCCAGGCCTGCCTCGTGCTTTTCGGCTGGGGCGTGATGTGGTTCGTGGCCGGCGCGCCGATGGTGCTGCTGGTGGGGCTGGCCGGCCTCGTGGGCTTGGGCGGAATGCTCGCCTACAGCAATTCCGAGCACTTCGCCCGCCGCATCGATGGCTTCCTCAACCCCGAGGTCGATCCCACCACCCAGCTGGGCTATGCCACCAACGCCATTCAGGAAGGCGGCTTCTTCGGCGTCGGCGTCGGCGAGGGCACGGTGAAGTGGTCGCTGCCCGATGCCCATACCGATTTCATCATCGCCGTGGCGGCCGAGGAATACGGCTTGATCCTCGTGCTGGTCATCATCGCGCTCTACACCACCGTGGTGGTGCGCTCGATGATGCGGCTGATCCGGGAGCGCGACCCTTTCATCCGCCTTGCCGGCACCGGCCTTGCGGCGATGTTCGGCGTGCAGGCGATGATCAACATGGGCGTTGCGGTCCGGCTGCTGCCCGCCAAGGGCATGACGCTGCCCTTCGTGAGCTATGGCGGCTCGTCCCTGATCGCCGGGGGCATCGCGCTGGGGATGCTGCTGGCCTTCACCCGCACCCGCCCGCAGGGCGAGATCGGCGAAATCCTGCGCGGGCGCGCCCGCTAGGCTGGGTTTTCCCTGCCGCCTGTGCTCTGAGGCGGCGTCGGGCCGCGTGAGCGGCCCGTGAGGCAACAGTCAACAGCCGGCGCGGCGCGAAGCGGCGTCCCGGCAGACAAGAACGGGAGATCACGGGTTCATGGCAGAGCAGTACCGGCGCCCTCTACTGGTCATCGCGGCGGGCGGCACCGGCGGGCACATGTTCCCGGCGCAGGCGTTGGCGGAGATCATGCTGCGGCGCGGCTGGCGGGTGAAGCTCTCGACCGATGCGCGCGGGGCGCGCTACACCGGCGGCTTCCCCCATTCGACCGAGATCGAGCAGGTCAGCTCGGCCACCTTTGCCCGCGGCGGGGCGCTGTCGAAGCTCGGCGTGCCGTTCCGCATCGCCGGCGGCGTTCTGGCGATGATGCGGCGCTTCCGGCGCGACCGGCCCGACGTGGTGGTGGGCTTCGGCGGTTACCCCTCGATCCCGGCACTCGGCGCGGCGCACTTGATGAAGCTGCCGCGGATGATCCACGAGCAGAACGGCGTGCTGGGCCGCGTCAACGAGATCTTCGCCAAGAAGGTCGACTGCGTCTGCTGCGGCACCTGGCCCACCGAGCTGCCCGAGGGCATCGAGGGCGTGCACACCGGGAACCCGGTGCGCATGGCGGTCAAGGAGCGCGCCGGGGCGGGCTACATCGTGCCGGGCGACTATCCGATGTCGCTGCTGGTGATCGGCGGCAGCCAGGGCGCGCGCATCCTGTCGGACATCGTGCCGCCCGCCATCGAGCGTCTGCCGATGGAGATCCTGCGCCACCTTCGCGTCAGCCATCAGGCCCGCGACGAGGATGGCGCGCGCGTGGCCGAGTTCTACCACCAGCACGGCATCGACGCCGACGTGCAGCCCTTCTTCACCGACATTCCCGCCCGCATGTCCGAGGCGCAACTGGTGATCTCGCGCTCGGGCGCGTCGTCGGTGGCGGATATCTCGGTGATCGGGCGCCCGTCGATCCTCGTGCCCTACGCGGTGGCGGCGGGCGACCACCAGACAGTGAACGCGCAGGGGCTCGTGGACGCGGGCGCCGCGATCCGGATGCCCGAGAGCAAGCTCAGCGTCGACAGCATGGCCGAGGCCATCACCGCGGTGATGGGCAACCCGGAGGGCGCGCTGCAGATGTCACGCGCCGCCCTGTCGGTGGCGAAACCGAGGGCGGCGGAACATCTCGCGGCCCTGGTCGAACATCTCGCCGGGTTCGGAGAGGAACAGGCAGCAGAGGAGGGGCAGGCATGAAACACGAACGCGCAGACGCAGGGGGCATGATGAACGCCGCAACCAAACTTCCCGGCGATGTCGGGGCGATCCATTTCGTCGGCATCGGCGGTATCGGCATGTCGGGCATCGCGGAGGTGTTGCTTAACCACGGCTACACCGTGCAGGGCTCGGACCTGAAGGCCTCGAAGATCACCGAACGGCTCGAGAGCCTCGGCGCGCATGTGTTCGAGGGCCAGCGGGCCGACAATCTCGAGGCCGCCGAGGTGGTGGTGATCTCGTCGGCGATCAAGCCGGGCAATCCCGAGCTCGACGAGGCGCGGCGCCGCGGTCTGCCGGTGGTGCGCCGGGCCGAGATGCTGGCCGAGCTGATGCGCCTGAAGTCGAACGTCGCGGTGGCCGGCACGCATGGCAAGACCACGACCACGACGATGGTCGCGACGCTGCTCGATGCGGGCCAGCTCGATCCGACGGTGATCAATGGCGGCATCATCCACGCCTACGGCTCCAACGCCCGCGTCGGGCTTGGCGAGTGGATGGTGGTCGAGGCCGACGAGAGCGACGGCACCTTCAACCGCCTGCCTGCGACCATCGCCATCGTGACCAATATCGACCCCGAGCACATGGAGCACTGGGGCTCGATCGAGAACCTGCGCGACGGCTTCTACCAGTTCGTCTCCAACATCCCGTTCTACGGTCTCGCGGTGTGCTGCACCGACCATGCCGAGGTGCAGGCCCTCGTGGGTCGGGTCAGCGACCGCCGGGTGACGACCTATGGCTTCAACGCCCAGGCCGACGTGCGCGCGGTCAACCTCCGCTACGAGAAGGGTATCGCGCATTTCGACATCCTGCTGCAGGCCGAAGACAGCAAGATCGAGGGATGCACGCTGCCGATGCCGGGCGATCACAACGTCTCGAACGCGCTCGCCGCCGTGGCGGTGGCGCGTCATCTCGGCATGAGCCGTGACGAGATCCGCGCTGCGCTCGCTGGATTCGGGGGCGTCAACCGGCGCTTCACCCGCGTCGGCGAAGTCAACGGCGTGACGGTGATCGACGATTACGGCCACCACCCGGTCGAGATCGCGGCGGTGCTCAAGGCGGCGCGTCAGGCCAGCGAGGGCCGGGTCATCGCGGTGCACCAGCCGCACCGCTACTCGCGCCTGCACACGCTCTTCGATGATTTCTGCGCCTGCTTCAACGAGGCCGACGTGGTCGCCATCGGCGATGTCTACGGCGCCGGCGAGGACCCGATCGAAGGCGCGAGCCGCGACGATCTGGTCGCCGGACTGATCCGCCACGGCCATCGCCACGCCCGCGCGATCCACGACGAGGACGATCTCGAGCGGCTGGTGCGCGAGCAGGCGCGTCCGGGCGACATGGTGGTCTGCCTCGGGGCCGGCACGATTTCGACCTGGGCCAACAACCTGCCGGATCGACTTCGCGGCGAGGGCTGAGCCGGGCGAAGATTTTTCGCACGAAAAATCTTGTTCATTGCTGCGCAATGACAAAGGGGGCCATCGGCCCCCTTTGCTTTACCTGTCGTCTGCGCGCGCGGCTCAGTCGGCGGAGCAGTCGGAAACGCGGCTTGCGAGGTCCTCGATCAGCGCCGGGTAGAATCCCGCACCGGGCTCCAGCGCCATGCCGAGCGGATCAAGTTCGGCCACCTTCACGTCGCTGCCTTCGGTGACTGCCTCGATCAGCCGGGGATCGAACTGCGGTTCCGCAAAGACGCAGGTGGCGCCGGTCTCGGAGATTTCGTTGCGCAGTTCGTCGAGCCGCGCGGGGCTCGGCGCGGTGGCGTCCGAAAGCTGGATGGCGCCGAGCACGTTGAGGCCGAACTCCTCCTCGAAATACTGGTAGGCGTCGTGGAAAACCACGAAGCGGTCGTCCTGCGTGCCGTCCAGCCGCTCGCGCGCGGTGGCGACGGCGGTGTCGATCTCCGACTGTGCCGCCTCGGCATTGGCGCGGTAGGTCTCGGCATTCTCGGGATCGGCCTCGGCCAGCGCCTCGGCGATCACGCCGAGCCAGGCGCGGGCATTGGCGGGCGACAGCCAGACATGCGGGTCTTCGGGGCCGTGGTGGTGCCCGTGATCGTGCCCGTGGGCCTCGGCGTCGTGGCCCTCTGCGTCGTGATGGGCCTCGTCATGGCCTTCGTGATCGTGCTCGTGTTCGGCATGGTCATGGTTATGGTCATGACCGTGCTCTTCGTGGTCATGGTCCGCATGGTCATGGTCATCATGATCGTGCTCGTCGTGCGCGTGCTCGTCATGGTCGTGCCCGTGCTCGTCGTGCCCCGCGTGATCGTGATCGTGCTGGAACAGCGCGCTGTCGCGCGTGGCGAGATGCGCGGTGACCCCGGCGTCGAACAGCGCCAGCGAGGTCGCGCTGCCGGCAATGGCCTCGATCTTGCGGCCGATGCCCGGTGTCAGTTCGGAGCCGATCCAGATCACCAGATCCGCATCCTGCAGGCTGCGTGCCTCCGACGGGGTCAGCGCGTGGTCGTGCGGCGAGGCGCCCTGCGGCACCAGAAGCCCGGGCGCCCCGAGATCGCCCATGACCGAGGCGGCCAGCCCCTGCACGGGTGCGATATCGGTGACCACGTTGGGCACCTCGGCGCAGAGAGGGCTGGCGAGGAACAGCGCGGGGAGGAACGGTTTCAGCATCGTCTTTGCCTTGTTACAGTATAACATCATGGGCTTGATACCGGCCACGCTATAACATATCAAGCAGGTAATTGATGGAGGCCGCCATGGACGCGCTCGGGTTTACCCACCACGATCACCAGCATTGCATCTCGCACGCCATTGGCGCTGCCGAGGAGGCCTGCGCCGAGCAGGGGCTCCAGCTCACCCCGCAGCGCCGCCGGGTGCTCGAGATCCTGCTCGAGGAGCACCGGGCGATGGGCGCCTACGAGCTTCTCGACGTGCTGCGCGCCGAGGGGATCGGGGCGCAGCCGCCCACCGTCTACCGGGCGCTGGATTTCCTCGTGAGCAACGGCTTTGCGCACAAGATCGAGCGGCTGAACGCGTTTGTCGCCTGTGCCCATCCGGGCGAGCGTCACGCGCCCGCCTTCCTGATCTGCTCGGACTGCAAGGCGGTGGCCGAGATGCCCTCGCGCGAGATCGCGCAGGCGGTGCGCAAGGCCGCCGGCACGCTCGATTTCGAGGTGGCGCGCATGGTGATCGAGGCCGAGGGGCGCTGCCCGGACTGCCGGACCGCCGCGGCATGACCCTGATCGAGGCGCAGCGTCTCGAGGTGACGCTCGGCAGCCACAAGGTGCTGAGCAACGTGGACTTCCACGTCGACCCCGGCGAGATCGTCACCATCGTGGGGCCGAACGGCTCGGGCAAGTCGACGCTGCTGCGTCTGCTGGTGGGCGCCCTGCGCCCCGATGCCGGCAAGGTGATCCGCAAGCCGGGTCTGCGGCTGGGCTATGTGCCGCAGAAGCTGATGATGGATCCGACCCTTCCGATGGACGTGATGCGGTTCCTGTCCCTGCCGAAACGCGTGCCCGCGTCCGAGCGGCAGGCGGCGCTGGACGAGGCCGGGGCGGGGGCGCTCGGAGACCGGCCGATGGCGGCGCTCTCGGGCGGGCAGTTCCAGCGCGTCCTGCTGGCGCGCGCGCTGCTCGAAAAGCCCGACCTGCTGCTGCTCGACGAGCCGACGCAGGGGCTCGACCAGCCGGGCTCGGCGGCGTTCTACCGGCAGGTTGAGCAGATCCGCGAGCAACTGGGCTGCGCCGTGGTGATGGTCAGCCACGAGCTGCACGTGGTGATGAGCGCCTCGGACCGGGTGGTGTGCCTGAACGGCCATGTCTGCTGCCAGGGCCACCCCGAGGTGGTGGCGCAGGCGGCGGAGTACCGTGCGCTGTTCGGCACCGGCACCGCCGGCGCGCTGGCGCTGTACCGGCACGAGCACAGCCACCGCCACGATGCGGGCTGCGATCACGATCACGATCACACCCGTGACCACACGCACGCGCATCCCCGGTCGGAGGCCCACTGAATGCTCGACGATTTCCTCGTACGTGCCGCGCTGGCGGGGCTGGGCCTTGCGCTAGCCGCGGCGCCGCTCGGCTGTTTCGTGGCGTGGCGGCGCATGGCCTATTTCGGCGATGCGACGGCGCACGCGGCCATCCTCGGCGTGGCGCTCTCGCTGGCGCTGGCGCTGCCGGTGGTCATGGGCACGATGGTCGTGGCGCTGCTGATGGCGCTGCTGGTGGGCGCGCTCACCGACCGCGGGCTGGCGATGGACACGGTGCTGGGCGTGCTGGCGCACAGCGCGCTGGCCCTGGGCCTCGTGGCGGTGACCTTCGTTCCCGGCGTGCGGCTGGACCTCTCGGCCTACCTGTTCGGCGACATCCTCGCGGTAACCAAGACCGACCTCGCGGTGATCTGGGCCGGGGCGGGCGCGGTGATCGCGCTGATTGCATGGCGCTGGCAGGCGCTGCTGACGGCCACGGTCTCGCCGGATCTGGCTTATGCCAGCGGGCTCGACCCGCGCCGCGAGCAGCGCATCCTGACGCTGGCGCTGGCGCTGACCGTGGCGGTCGCGATCAAGGTGGTGGGGGCGCTGCTGGTCAGCGCCATGCTGCTGATTCCCGCCGCCGCCGCCCGGCCTCTCGCCCGCAGCCCCGAGGGCATGGTGCTGATCGCCGCCGGCATCGGCGCGACGGCGGCGCTGTCCGGCCTCTGGGGCGCGTTCGTGCTCGACACGCCGGCGGGCCCGTCGATGATCAGCGCCGCGGCCCTGCTGTTTGCCGTCACCAGCGCGGGGCGTTTCCTGAAGAAATGAGCGCGGCGCCCTTGGCGGGGCGCGGCGATTCGCGGCCCCGCGACGGGGGATGACGACCGCTCATGAGGCAGGGAAACCCTGCGTTCAGGCGCCGTAATCTGCGAGGGGGAGGGTGGTACCGCCTTCCCGGTTCGAACGGGAGACCTCTTGATCCACAATCAAGCGCTCTAACCTACTGAGCTAAGGCGGCACGTTGGGGGGAAATACCGTCGGCTCCGGAGGATTGCAAGTCAAAATCCCGAGCTTGTTTAGGTGATCAGAGCGGGCGCTCCCAGACCTGCTCGACCAAGTCTTGACCGTAGCTGCGGACCGGTGTCGACCGGGTGCAGGCAAAGCCGGTCCGGGCGTAGAGCGCACAAGCCGCGCGGTGGCTCTCATGCGTGGCAAGCACCGTGCGGCGGTAGCCGTGCCCCCGGGCGAAGCCCATGCAGGTCTCGAGCAAGCGGCGGCCCTGACCGCGGCCGCGCATCTCGGGTTCGAGCAGGAACAGGCGCAGACGCGCGGTGCTGGTTTCTTCGCGGACGCAGAAGATGCTGCCGAGCCGCCGCGCTCCGTCGCGCAGGACCCAGCCCCGCTCGCAGGAGGGGTCGTGCGACGTTTCGAAATTCTGGAGGGCAGCATCGACCACGATCGGGAAACTGGCATCGAAGCCGTTTTCGGCGGCGTAGAGCCGGCCATGCGCTTCGACCAGCCAGTCGTGATCGGCGGCTGTGTAGACGGTGATCTCGGGCAGGGGCGCGGTGGTCATGGCAGCACGGTTCCACCGCTTGGCTTGCAAATCAAGCCCGCCGGGGCTACCTCGCTGGGATGCCGCGCGGGCTTGCGCGGCCAGACGAGGACGAGGCCATGAGTATCAATACCGAACGCGACATCGAAGCCAACCTGCAGATCGGTCCGACGGATCAAGCCATGGTGCGGATCTTCGTGGCCGCGGGAGACTCCGAGATCCCGATGGATTTCGAACCCGAGGAGGCCGAGGAGATCGCAGAAGAGATCCGCGCCGCCGCCGCGGCCGCGCGCAAGATGAAGGGCCGCCGCTAAGGCCCTGAAACGAGGCCGGTCTAGCCGATCCGGCCATCCAGCATCGCGCCGGGATCGCGCAGCGCCTGCAGCCGCTTGGCGGCGTGCAGCGCAAAGCGCCGGATCAGCGCGTTGCGCCGGGCGCCTGCGAGCTTGCTCTCGGGGCCCATGCGCAGAATCTCCGCATCGTAGGCATCGGCGATGATCAGACCGGTGCCCTCGGGCAGAAGGTCGGTCGGGAACGCCTCGTCCACCGCCCAGAAATAGCGGTCGCACCAGTCGAGATAGCCCTGCCACTTGCCGTCCGACATGAAATCGGCGCGGCTGCTCTTGCACTCGATCACCCAGATTTCGCCCTTCGGCCCCAGCGCCATCACGTCGACGCGCCTGCCGCGCTCGGGGACGAACTCTTCGACGACGGCGAAGCCGTGCGCGCCAGAGAGGTGACGGCACACGCCGCGCGCCAGAAGCTGGCCGGGCATCAGGGCGGGATCGGTATGGATGGTCATGGCGCAAGTATGAACAATGCGTGAACAAAGGCAAGCACTTGCCCGCTCACTCTTCCTTGAGCGCCGGAAGCTCCTAACTTGAAACAAATGGGCTTACGGGAGACGGGCGTATGAGTGACGACAGGACGGGCGACGAGACGGGGCTGCCCCGGCATCAGGCGCGGCGCGTGCGCCATGCGCGTGAACTGCAGGACCACCTGAACTGGCTCGACACATTCTCCGGCACCGCGCTTGGCGTGCTGGCGGTGGCGTCGGGGATTTACACCTATCTCGGCGTGTCCTCGCTGCTCGACGACAACGGCGCGATGACGGTGTTTGCCGCCATCGCCTATAGCATCGCCGTCTCGGTGGGGATCTTCGTGTTCTGGTCCTACCTCATGCGGCTGTTTCCTGCGGTGCGCACGGCGCGGGCGCGGATCGGCCTGCTGGGGGCGATGGGGCTGGGCAGCCTCGCCATCGTGGCGATGTCGTCGTGGCTGAACGCCGCCGCGCTGGCGGGCTCGGCGGCGATCGAGCAGCACCTTGCCAAGACCGTTCAGGACTACCAGTCCTCGCTCGAGCGCACGCACGAGATCGCGCTGTCGGCACAGGCGCTGGAGCGCGACGTGGCGCGGGTGCGCCAGAGCTTCGAGGATCTCTCCGAGCAGGAGGCGCAGGGCACGCTGTCGGGGCTGGCCGGGCGCGGTGCGGTGTTCCGGGTGCTGCGGCAGAAGGCGGCGGAGCTGTCGGCGCTCGAAACCCAGATTGCGGGCCAGACGCCGCTGGTGCAATCGGCCTTCACCGAAGGCAACACCATCCTGTCTCAGATGCGGGCGCTGACGGTGGAGCCGGGCCCTGTCGAGGCGCGCTCGGTCGAATTCTCCGAGGCGGCGGTGCAGTTGCAGGGCCTCATTGCGCAGCTGCGGCAGCTTTCGGTGGCGCCTCTGGTGGAGCGCGCGGCGCAGGATCTCTCGGCCTCGGTGGTCTTGCCCGAACTCGACGGCAGCACCGAGGAGATCCGTGGCAACCAGACGGCCACGATCGACTCGGTGCTCGAGGCGCTCGCCAGCCGGGCGGCGACGCTCGAGCAGGCGGCGCGCGAGGTCATGGCGATGACGCCGGCGGCCGAGGTGACCTACACGCCGGTTTCGGCGGCGGATGCGGTGATCCTCTACGCCCGCAACTTCGTGCCGTCCTGGGCCGGGGCCATCGCCATCGACCTGCTGCCGGCGGTGCTGGTGCTGATCCTTGCCGTGACGCAGGCGGCGATCCGCGAGAACCGCGAGGATGCCGCCATTGAGGACACCATGACGCTGAGCGAACTGCGCTCGGCACTCGCGGCGCTGCGCGACGTGGAAACCGACATGTCGCGAATGCCGGAGGTGCGCGACCGGGCAGGGGACGCGACCGATGATTTCCCCGAGAGGACGGCGCGGCCGGTCTCGTCCGAGGCTGCACAGGCCGAGACGCCCGAGCCCGCGACACCCCGGCCCGAAACGGAGGTCGCGCGGCTCAAGGGCGCGGGCAACTGATGCGCGGGCTGACGGTCGGGCGGGTGCTGACCGGCATCCTTGCCTTCCAGATCATCATCGGGGCTTTTCTCGTGCTGGGCGACATGCGGGCCAACGGCTTTCGGCTGCCCGGTATGACCCCTTCCGCGCCGCG
Organism: Salipiger bermudensis; assembly: GCF_020171625.1. Lineage (GTDB taxonomy): Bacteria > Pseudomonadota > Alphaproteobacteria > Rhodobacterales > Rhodobacteraceae > Salipiger > Salipiger bermudensis_B. Next base: position 64,578 of record NZ_JAIUZY010000004.1, on the reverse strand, counting down.
CCTGTCCGAGCCGGTGCGCCCGGGCGATCAGCGCCGGGTGTTCGAGCCGTCGCGCCAGCGCCCGCCGCTGAACCCGGCGCGCGACGCGGGCGACCTGCCGTCGCGGCTCACCCTGACCGAGACCGGCAGCGCTGGTGAATGGCGGCTCGAGGGGACCATCGCTCCGGGCGACGGCGCGCGGCTGATCGGGCTGATCGACGAGGCCGACCCGGCGGTCGATACGCTGGTTCTGCAAAGCCCCGGCGGCTCGGTGGGCGATGCGCTCGAGCTTGGCCGCCACCTGCGCGAGGCGGGGATCAACACACGGATGCTGCGCGGCGAGATCTGCTACTCGGCCTGTCCCTACCTGCTTGCGGGCGGCGCGGCCCGCGAGATCGAAGAGGGCGCCTCGGTCGGCGTGCACCAGCATTACTTCGGCAAGAGTATTATCCTGCCGGCCTTCGTGGCGGTCGAGGACATCCAGCGCGGGCAGGGCGAAGTGATGATCTATCTCGAGGAAATGGGCATCGATCCCCTTGTGATGAGCCACGCGCTGACCACGCCATCGGACGAGATCTACCTGCTGCTGCCGGAAGAGCTGGAACGTTACAATTTCGTGACAAACGCCGACGCATGATTTTGTGGCTGGCCCTTGCCGAACGGGCCGGGCGCGACTATCTCGCGGTCAGGCGGGTTCTGCCCTTCTCGTGCATGGTTGCATTCCGGTGGCCTTAAGCAATTCCGAGGGAGTTGGCTCTGTCCGGGCCCTGGTCCGGTTACCTGACGCCCACCTGTATATACAGGTCCTCGGGAATGAGATAACCCCACGGTTGGCGTGGTTCCCGCCGCTTTCCCCCACATTCGGTTCGCGCGTCTGACGCGATGGTCTCCGACGCCGCTGTCGCGTTGCGCCATGAGGGGGCCGTGTGCAGCGATGAAACGGTGGCCTTGGCCTTGCGGCACGCCTCTGGCCCCCCAGGGCAGTGCGGCGCGAACGGCGCACGGGGGACAAGCCGGGCAATCAGCTTTTTTCGTCGTCCGACGAGCGGTTGATCTCGGGGTCGTTGTAGTCGTTGGGATCGTAATCCACGGGATCGTAGGCTTCTTCGTGCTCGGGGATCCCGGTGACATGCGTCGTCCCGGTTTCTTCGTTGTAGACCAGCCCGTAGCTGGCGCGACCTTCGGTGCGGTATCGGAGGTATTCGTGGATGCAGGCGTAGAGAAAGGCCAGTGCGAATGGCACGATGATCAGGAAGGCGATCGTCTGAGCTTGCAAGAAGGAAGTCCTCTTCGTTGTGATCGAACGATTGGCGATGGACGGCTGCGGATGTCGCGCACTGCGCGCCGCGGCCGGCGGGATCATAAGACGCGCGCACCGGCACCGTAGGACAAAACAACGTTACCAAACTGTCATGGTTCCTGTGTAAGGCCAATAACGCAGGGCCAGAACAGACAAAAGCGCCCCTTGGGGCGCTTTTTCCGTCTTGCGATCCGGGAAGGCTGTCGGCGCAGGCTCAGGGCCGGCGGGGCGACAACCGGCTGCGGGGCGCCTGATCCACCGGCACGCGCACCGGCTGATAGTCGAGCACCATGTCGCGCTTCCCGCCCGAGGGGGGCGTGCCGTTGTCCTGCATCCGCATCACCGAGATGGCGAACTGCACGCTGGCGAAGACCAGACCGTTGAACAGCCACAGCAGGAATACCGCCAGCAGGCCGGCCTCGGTATGGGTGACGAGATGGTAGAGATTTGCGACGTTCTGCCAGAGCAGGATGCCGACGAACACGGTTGCCAGGCCGAAGCCGGCAAGGACCTGCTGGATGTACAGACGGATCAATCGGGGCATTTCGAAGTCTCCTTCCTCTCAATGCAAGGTATCGCACATAAGACCGATGGCAAGCGCAAAGCGGCTCTCGAAACCGTGACATAAGGAAGTTGGGACGCGCGCGTCAGATTTGCAAGCGGCGCGCTGTCGCAGGTGGGCCGCGTGCGTCGGGGCACGATTTTCGTCGAAACATCCGACGGGAACTGGCCTTTGCATCGTGTTAGACCAGTTGAGCAGAATTCGAGACAATCGAACGAGAGGTTTCATGCACCGAGGTTGCGCCTATCGCCCGTCATGGCTTGCAGGGTTTGCCATGGCGACCGTCATCCTGTCGTCCTGGGGAGGAGACAGCAGCGCACAACAGGCCGGAGGCGCCCCGGGTGGGCGCGAAACCGAGGTCGGGGTCATCACGCTGGAGCGCGAGGCGGTGCCCTTCACCACCACGGTGCCGGGCCGGGCCACCGCCTATCAGGAGGTGGACATCCGCCCGCGCGTGGGCGGGATGATATCGGAGATCATCTATGAAGCGGGCCGCCCGGTCGCGGCTGGCGATGTGCTCTTCCGCATCGAGGACGACACCTACCGCGCCGATGTCGCCTCCGCGCAGGCCGCGGTCGATCTGGCGCAGGCCTCGGTCGATGCGGCACAGGAAACGGTCACCCGCTACGAGAACCTGCTCGGCACAGGCATCACCGCCGAGAACATGGCCACCGCGCGCGTCTCCCTGAAGCAGGCCGAGGCCGACCGCAGCTCGGCGGAAGCGGCATTGGAAGTGGCGCGTCTCGATCTCGAGCGCACCGAGATCACCTCGCCGATCTCGGGATTTCCCAAGGTGCCCACCGTGTCGGTCGGATCGCTGGTGACCGAGAACCAGACCGATGCGCTCACGACCGTCACCCGGCTCGATCCGATCTATATCGACGTGGCCGAATCGAGCCGCCGCGTCGGCGAGATCCGCAACCGCTTCGACAGCGGCTCGTTGCAGCGCGGCGACCGGTTGGAGATCAATCTTCAGCTCGAGACCGGCGACACCTATGCCAGCGAGGGCGAGCTCGTCTCGCCCGGCACCACCGTCTCGACCACCACCGGCACCACCGCGATGCGGCTGCGCTTCGACAATCCCGAGCGCCGCATCCTGCCGGGCCAATATCTGCGGGTCGACATCACGCTTGGCACGATGCAGGCGATTCTGGTGCCGCAGGGCGCCACCTCGCGCGCGTCGAACGGCGAACTGACCGCCTTCGTCGCGGTGGATGGCATCGCCCAGAGGCGCGTGCTCGAGGAGCAGGGCAGCCACCGCAATGCCTGGGTGGTGACCGACGGGGTCGAGACGGGCGAGAGCCTGATCGTCGACGGCCTCAGCAGTCTGCAGGACGGCGCGGCGGTGCGCACGGTCCCAGTCACGATCTCGGAGGATGGGGTCGTCACCGAGATTCAGGGCAGCACGGACGGGGACTGACACAGTGGGACTTTTCTTCATCCGCCGTCCGGTCTTTGCCTGGGTGCTGGCACTGATGACCATGCTTGCCGGGGCGTGGTCCTTCCTCTCCCTGCCGGTGTCGCAATATCCCGACATCGCCCCGACCACGGTGCGCATCTCGGCCAGCTATCCCGGCGCCACCGCCGAGGCGGTCGAGAACTCGGTCACCCGGGTGATCGAGGACTCGATGACCGGGCTCGAGGGCATGATCTACATGACCGCGCAATCCTCGCAGGGGTCGGCCTCGCTGGCGCTGACCTTCGATGACAGCGTCGATCCGATCGATGCGCAGAACGAGGTGCAGACCAAGGTCAGCCAGGTCGAGCGCCAGCTGCCCTCGGCGGTGCAGAGCCAGGGCGTCAGCATCCGCCGCTCGACCTCGTCAATCCTGCTGGTGGGCGCGCTCGTGTCGACCGATGGCGCGCAATCGACGCTGGAGCTCGGCGACATCCTGACCGAGACCGTCGAAGGCCCGATCCAGCGCACCAGCGGCGTGGGCGGTGTCAGCATCTTCGGCTCGGGCTATGCCATGCGGATCTGGCTGAAGCCGCTGGCGCTGGCGCGCTACCAGCTCACGCCGTCGGACGTGGTCGCGGCGGTGCAGAACCAGAACACCACCGTGTCTGTGGGCTCGCTGGGAGAGCAGCCCACGGTAAGGGGACAGCAGTTCACCGCCACCGTCACCGCGCAGAGCCAGCTCACCGGCGTGGAGCAGTTCGAGCGCATCCTGCTCAAGACCGAGGAGGATGGCGGCGCCGTGCGGCTGGCCGACGTGGCCGATGTCGAGATCGGTCAGGCGAGCTATGGCGGCGGCTCGCGCTTCAACGGGCTCAACGCCGCGGGCTTCGGGGTGAACCTCGAGACCGGCGCTAATGCCGTCGACACCGCACGCGCGGTCAAGGCGACGATGGCGCGGCTCGAGAACACGCTGCCCGAGGGCGTCGCGTTCCGCATCGCCTATGACACCTCGCCCTTCGTTGAGCTGTCGATCGAGCAGGTCTATCACACGCTGATCGAGGCGGTGGTGCTGGTCTTCCTCGTGCTGATCGTCTTCCTGCAAAGCTGGCGCGCCACGCTGATCCCGTTGATCGCGGTGCCGGTGGTGCTCGCGGGCACTTTCGCGGTGCTTTACGCGACCGGGTTCACCATCAACACGCTGACCATGTTCGCCATGGTGCTGGCCATCGGCCTGCTGGTCGACGATGCCATCGTCGTGGTCGAGAACGTCGAACGCATCATGGACGAAGAGGGGCTCCCGGCGCGCGAGGCCACCAGGAAGAGCATGGGGCAGATCACCTCGGCGCTGCTGGGCATCAACGTGGTGCTGGCGGCGGTGTTCCTGCCGATGGCCTTCTTCGGCGGCTCCACCGGCGTCATCTACCGTCAGTTCTCGATCACCATGGTCACGGCGATGACCCTGTCGCTTCTGGTGGCGATCATCCTGTCGCCGCCGATGTCGGCCAAGCTGCTGCGCCCGCGCGACGAGATGATCCGCTTCGCACCGGCGCGATGGTTCAACCGCAGTCTCGACCGGGTCACAGATGTGTATGGGCGGGGCGTCAAGCAGAGCCTGCGCGCGCGGGTTCTGATGCTGGGCGCTCTGGCGCTGGTGCTGGGCGGGGCGTGGTGGCTCAACGACCGGCTCGAAAGCTCGTTCATCCCCACCGAGGATCAGGGTGTTCTGATCACCATGGTGTCGTTGTCGGAAGGCGCGACCTCTCAGCAGACGCTCGAGACCGTCAAGGAGGTCGAGGCCTATCTGCTCGAGGAGGAGGGCGACGCAGTCGAGGCGACCTTCGCGGCGCTCGGCTTCGGCTTCGGCGGCAGCGGGCAGAACAGCGCGATGGTCTTCGTGAAGCTGCGCGACTTCGAGGCGCGGCAGAACGATCCCGCGCTCTCGGCGGCCAATGTCTCGGCCCGCGCCAATGCGCGCTTTGCCGGGCACCGGGCGGGACGGGTGATGATCATGCAGCCCCCCGCCATTCCCGGCCTCGGCAACACCGGCGGCTTCTCGATGTACCTCATCGACCAGGCCGGCAACGGCCCCGAGGCGCTCAAGGCGGCGGCCGAACAGCTTGTGGCGCTCGGCGCCGAGAATGCGCGGGTCACCAATGTCGATGCCCGAGGCACCGAGGATGACAGCGCCCTGCGCATCGACATCGATCAGGAAAAGGCCGAGAGCTTCGGCGTCTCGCTGTCGGCGGTGAACAGCATGCTGTCGGTGATCTTTGCCGGCTCCGAGGTCAACGACTTCGTGCTCGGCGCCTCGCTGCGCCCGGTGATCGTGCAGGCCGCGCCGGAGCACCGGATGCAGCCCGAGGACATCATGAAGTGGTACGCGATCAACGACAGCGGCGAGATGGTGCCGTTCTCGGCCTTCATGACCACCGACTGGGAGCCCGTCGCGCCGTCGCTGCAACGCTACGGAGGCACCGCGGCGCTGGAGGTTTCCGGCTCGGCGGCCAACGGCGTCAGCTCCGGCGCGGCGATGGACGCGATGGAGGAGATGGTGGCAAGCCTCGATGGCGGCTATGGCAGCGCCTGGACCGGGATCAGTTACCAGGAGCGGCAGTCCGGCGATCAGGCGCCGTATCTCTACGCAATCTCGGCGCTGGTGATTTTCCTCGCCCTCGCAGCGCTTTACGAGAGCTGGTCGATCCCGTTCTCGGTCATGCTCGGGGTGCCGGTCGGGGTTCTCGGGGCGTTGCTGGCGGCCTGGGCCTTTGGCCAGTCCAACGACGTCTACTTCAAGGTGGGCATGTTGACGACCATCGGGCTTGCGGCGCGAAACGCCATCCTAATCGTCGAGTTTGCCGAGGAACTGCGCCGGGGCGGGCGCTCCATCGTGGAGGCGGCGGTTGAAGCGGCGCGCCTGCGGCTCAGGCCGATCCTGATGACCGCGCTGACCTTCATCCTCGGGGTGGTCCCGCTTGCCACGGCCAGCGGGGCAGGGGCCGCGGCCCAGAATGCCATCGGCATCGGGGTGATTGGTGGCATGATTGCCTCAACTTTTGTCGGGATTTTCTTGGTCCCTGCCTTTTATGCTTTAATCATGCAATTACTGTCCGGAAAGCCTTCCAGAGTATCGAGCAGATGACCCCGAAAAAAACAGCCCTACTTTCCCTCGCACTGGGACTCGCGGCCTGCACCGTCGGGCCCGACTATCAGGCTCCGAAACAGACGCTCGCCGTGTCGTTCGCCGAAGGCAACGCCCAACCGATCGGGCAGGCGACCCAGCAGTACTGGTGGCGCGCCTTCAACGACGCGACGCTCAACGATCTGGTGCAGACCGGTCTGAACCAGAACCTCGACATCCAGACCGCGATCGCGCGGGTGGCAGAGGCGCAGGCGGTGGCCCGGACCACCGGCCTTCCCAGCCTTGTGAGCGGCAACCTCTCGGCGCAGCGCACCGTGTCGGGCAGCGACATGGTCGACAACAGCGCGGCCAACTCCGGCTCCTTCAATCCGGCGATCGTGCTCGACCTGTTCGGCGGCGAGCGGCGCTCGCGCGAGGCAGCACTTGCCTCGCTGCAATCGGCCGAGCTGAGCGTGGGCTCGGCGCGTCTGGCCTACCTGTCGTCGCTGGTGACCAACTACATCGACATGCGCTACTTCCAGAACGCGCTCGCGATCAACCGTCAGACCATCGAGACCCGGCGCGACACGCTTTCGCTGGTGCAGAGCCAGCGCGAGGCCGGCGCCGCCACCGCGCTTGACGAGGCACAGGCGCAGGCCAGCCTCGACGCCGATCTCGCGGCACTGCCGACGCTGGAGGCCGGCTTCTATGCCGCGACCTACGCCATCGCGACGCTTCTGGCACAGCCGGTTCAGACCATCGAGGACCGTCTCGAGCGTGGAGCGGCCCAGCCGCGCCCGGCCTCGGGCGCCGATGTCGGCGTGCCCGCGGATCTGGTGCGCAACCGCCCCGACGTGCGCGCCGCCGAGCGCAAACTCGCAGCCGCCACCGCCGAGATCGGCATCGCCGAGGCGGCGCTTTACCCCTCGCTGACGCTGGGCGGCACGATCACCCGCACCGAAGGCTTCGACTCCTGGACCTACGGCCCGTCGGTGCTTGTGCCGGTGCTGAACCAGCCGGCGCTGCGGGCGTCGCGGGACCAGCAGATCGCACAGGCCGAGCAGGCCGAGCTGCAATGGCGCTCCTCGGTGCTTGACGCCGTCGAAGAGGTGCAGAGCGCCCAGTCGAGCTATCTGCGCAACCGCCGCGCGGTCGCGGCCTACCAGCGCAGCGTCGTGTCGAACGAGCGCGTGGTCGAGCTGTCGCGCGAGACCTATCGCGGCGGCACCACGACCCTGCTCGACCTGCTGACCGTGCAGCGCTCGCTCTCGAGCGCGCGCCTGACGCTGGCCTCGAGCGTGCGCGATCTCGCCACCAGCTGGGCATCGCTGCAGGTCGCCGCGGGCAAGGGCTGGGCGTTTCCCACCGCCACGCGGACCGTCGCCCGCGACAGCTGAGCCGCATCGCTTCGCCCATCATAAGCCGGGCGAAGCAGGCCGAACATGAATGAGCCGCGCCCGGGTATCCCGGACGCGGCCCTTTCTTTGTGCACGTGGCGTGCGCTTAGAAACGGTAGTTCAGGCCGACGGTCGCGGTGGTCGCGCCGACTTCGAGATCGTCGTTGTCGAAATCGCTGAACTCGTTGTACTTCACGTCGCCGCTGAGGGTGACGTTGTCGGCCACGTAGGTCTCGGCGCCGACGCCCACGTAGTAGCCGTTGGAATCGCCGGCATCGAGGCTGCCGCCGTCGGTCATGGCGCGGGCATAACCACCCTGGCCGTAGACCATGGTCTTGCCCAGGTCGTAGCCGAGACGGCCGCCGACGCGGGCCATGCTCTCGAGATCGCCGGCCTCGCCGAGGTCGATGTTGGTGCCCTCATACTCCACGCCGGCACCGGCAACCCAGTTGCCGAAATCGTGGTCGTAATAGGCGTTCAGGCCGTAGACGCCGCCGTCCGAGGTCTCGTCTTCCGGACCGTCGGGATCGGCATAGCCGTAACCCAGCTGCACACCGACCGAGGGACCGGTCCAGTCGCCGGTCACCGGCGATGCGACGGGGGCGACGGGCGCCACCGGTGCGGGCTCGATCGGGGTCTGATCAAGAGAACCCGCGAAGGCCGGGGTGGCGAGGAAAGGGACGAGGATGAGCGGTTTGAAGGTCATGTCTTCTGCTCCATTGCTTTTGTGTCTCGCGCCGAGCCGGGGGAAGGTCCGGTGCGGCGACTGGGGAGATAACCACCACCCCGCCGTTCCGCTCCACACGGACCGATCACATGATCTTGCTGTTGCGGAACCGCGACGAATTTGCGGGTTTTCGGCCCCATTTGCAGGAATGTGCCGGCGCGTGATCGGCCTTCGGCAGGGTTTGGCTCGGCTCACGCCACGTCATTGGAACCTTTTCTAAGGCGCGCTTCCGCGGCGAGGTTTTTGGCCGGGGTTCGCGCGTGGGGGCGGATGGTGAAACGTCAAGTTGCGTGCGCGGCGCGCCGCCAGCGCGTTTGGGCCGTTCTGGCAAGTCCTCGCTGTCCGGGGTCGGGCGAGCGCGTCGCCCCTTTGATCCGGCGGGAAACACTGCCTAACTCTGTCGGGACGGCGCAGGATGCCCCTGTGCCCGACGATACTGACAACCGGAGATCCCGGAAGGAGACGTCATGAAACTCAATGGTATGCTTCTCAAGTCCACCGTCATCGCAGCTCTCGTGGCCGCGCCCGTCGCACCGGTCATGGCCCAGACCATGGACGAACCTGCCGCAACCGAGGCGCCCGCGCAGGCGGCCCCGGAAACCATGCCCGAGACCCCGTCCGCCGGCTTCAGCGAGGATGAGCTGAGCTCCTTCGTCAACGCCGCGATGGAAGTGCAGGCGGTGCAGGAAGACTACATGGCCAAGATCGAGGCCGCGCCGGAAGATTCCGAGCGTCAGGCGCTGGTGCAGGAGGCCCAGGAAGAGATGGCCACCGCGGTTGAGGAGACCGACGGCATGGACGTGCAGACCTATAACGAGATCGGTCAGGCCGCCCAGACCAACCCCGAGCTCAACGAGCGCATCCTCGCGATGCTTGAGACCCGCCAGCAGGGCGGCGCCGAGACCATGACGGAATGATGCGGGCGTAAGCTCTGAATTTTCGGGAAAGCCGCCCTTCCGGGCGGCTTTTTCTTTGTCGCTACGCTCTGGGATTTTGAAGCCGCGCCATTGCCGGCCTGCGGGGTGGCGATCTCACTTTCGAGCCTTTCGCTTTGACGTGGCCACGCCCGAAAGATCTCGTAGCACAGCGATGCGTTCACCAGATCGCCAGCCGTCCGGGCGGCGCGCCGGCCTCCGGCCTTGAGACCACGCCGACACTGCTCGGACGGGCGCGCAAGGCGAAGCCCAATAAGGGCCGATTGCGGGCCCTCAAAAGGAAAGGGCGCCCGCCGGGCGCCCTTTCGCAAATCCAACCGGGCCCGAAGACCTCAGCTGTCCATCTTCAGCGCCGAGATGAACGCTTCCTGCGGGATCTCGACCTTGCCGAACTGGCGCATCTTCTTCTTGCCGGCCTTCTGCTTCTCGAGCAGCTTCTTCTTCCGGCTGGCGTCGCCGCCGTAGCACTTGGCGGTCACGTCCTTGCGCATCGCCGAGAGCGTCTCGCGCGCGATCACCTTGCCGCCGATGGCCGCCTGGATCGGGATCTTGAACATGTGGCGCGGGATCAGCTCCTTGAGCTTCTCGCACATCGCCCGGCCGCGCATCTCGGCGCGCTCGCGGTGCACCATCATCGCCAGCGCGTCGACGGGCTCGTCGTTCACGAGGATCGACATCTTCACGAGGTTGTCCTCGCGATAGCCGATCATCTCGTAATCGAAGGACGCATAGCCCTTGGTGACTGATTTCAGGCGGTCGTAGAAGTCGAACACCACCTCGTTCAGCGGCAGGTCGTAAACCGTCATCGCGCGACCGCCGACATAGGTCAGGTCGAGCTGCAGGCCCCGACGCTCTTGGCAGAGCTTGAGCACGTCGCCGAGATACTCGTCGGGCACCATGATGGTGGCCTTGATGCGCGGTTCCTCGATATGGTCCACGGTCGACATGTCGGGCATGTCGGCGGGGTTGTGCAGGTCGCGACGCTCGCCGTCCTTGGTATAGAGGTGATAGATCACCGACGGCGCGGTGGTGATCAGCTCGATGCCGTATTCGCGCTCGAGCCGGTCGCGGATCACCTCGAGGTGCAAGAGGCCAAGGAAGCCGCAGCGAAAGCCGAAGCCGAGCGCCGCCGAGGTCTCCATCTCGAAGGTGAAGGAGGCGTCGTTGAGCGCCAGCTTCTCGATGGCGTCGCGCATGTCCTCGAAATCGTTGGCATCGACCGGGAACAGGCCGCAGAACACCACCGGCACCGACGGCTTGAAGCCGGGCAGGGGTGTTTCGCACTGCTTCTTCTCGTGCGTGATGGTGTCGCCAACGCGGGTGTCGCGGACCTGTTTGATCGAGGCGTTGAGATAGCCGATCTCGCCCGGCCCGAGCTCTTTCACGTTGGTCATTGCCGGGCGGTAGACGCCGACATCGTCGACATCGTAGGTGCCGCCGGTCTTCATCATGCGGATGCGGTCGCCCTTTTTCAGGACGCCGTCGATGATGCGAACGATACAGATCACGCCGAGATACTGGTCGTATTTCGAATCCACCAGCATCGCCTTGAGCGGCTTGTTGCGATCGCCCTCGGACGGGGCGGGCAGGCGCTTTACGATGGCCTCGAGCACGTCGGGGATGCCGACCCCGGTCTTGGCCGAGATCAGGCAGGCGTCCTGGCTGTCGATGCCGATGACGTCCTCGATCTGTTCCTTGACGCGGTCGGGCTCGGCCGCCGGCAGGTCGACCTTGTTGAGCACCGGCACGATCTCGTGATCGGCATCGATGGCGGTGTAGACGTTGGCCAGCGTCTGGGCCTCGACGCCCTGCGTCGCGTCGACCACCAGCAGCGAGCCCTCGACCGCGTGCATCGAGCGCGCGACTTCGTAGGCGAAGTCGACGTGGCCGGGCGTGTCGATCAGGTTCAGCACGTAGGTCTGCCCGTCCTGCGCCGGGTATTCGATGCGGACGGTGTTGGCCTTGATGGTGATGCCGCGTTCCCGCTCGATATCCATCGAGTCGAGAAGCTGCTCCTGCATGTCGCGTTCCGCGACGGTGCCGGTGAGCTGGATCAGCCGGTCGGCCAGGGTGGATTTCCCGTGGTCGATATGGGCAACGATGGAGAAGTTACGGATATGCGCGAGATCGGTCATGATTTGCTGGATATGCGGGTGTTTCGCTGGCCGGTCAAGGTGAGTTGTGGGTCTCGGGCGGGTCTTTTGGCAGTGCCGCGCCGCAGCCGCGCGCGGGGCGGGCCCGCGCGCCTCGGCGCAGCGGCGTTTCTGACGGGCTGGTGAATTGAAACCGCCCGCGGTTTCATGCATCTTGTCGCAAAAGCTCCCGAAACAGCAGGGCGATAAGCCCATGGGAGCGCCGAGCGGAAAAGGTGACAGGCGAATGAGAGCGATTTCCTGCGTATTGGCGTTGGTCCTTGTGGCCGGGTGCGGCGGCGGCGGAGGCTCCTCCGACGATTATCGCGTGGTGCGGATGGCCAGCGGGCCGGTGAGCAAGGCGTGCAACAACTCGCAGCGCAGTGCCCGCAACCCGCAGCTCTGCGGCTGCATTCAGGCGGCGGCGGATGTCGAGCTGAGCGGCGGCGACCAGCGCCGGATGGTGCGCTTCTATGACGATCCGCACGAGGCGCAGGAGGTCCGCCAGTCGGACCGCAACCGCGACAAGGAGTTCTGGAAGCGCTATAGCGCCTTCGTGAACCGCGCCGAAAGCATGTGTACGGGGCTCTGAGCCGCGGGCTTTAATGCCAGAGGCTGAAGGTCGAATGTAGGTGCGTCTTTGCGAGCCGGGTGCGATGGGCGCGCGGCTCTTACGCTGCGTGCCCTCCAATTGCGCCTTGGGCTGAGCCGTGCGTATCCGAAGAACAGGGCCCGAGGCAGTCGCTGCCTGTTCCTCGCCGGACGGGCCGCGCCTCCGCTGCCGTTGCGGCCCGCGCGCCCGGCGCATGGGCGAGCCTTAGCCCGCGCGTCGGCAGCGCGGACGATCCATAACACGGGTTACGCCACAAGGCCTCGTCTCGCCCGGCATCCTCGCAACCCCGCCATCACAAGTATCGCGACGCTGGACATGTCGGCCACGCACTCAGGCAGGAGGTCGGGCGCGGGGACCGTTGTCGGAGCCAGCAGGCTCGGGGCAGGACGGCGACGGTTGACCTTTGAGGGGCGGAGTTTCACAAAAGGTGAATATTCGGGGGTGCGGCCTGTCCGCGCCCGAGCGGGAGAGAACCGATGGTCATGAAGGGCGTCACGCTGCGCGGCCTCGAGGTGTTCGAGGCGCTGGCGGCCACCGGCTCGGTGGCGCAGGCGGCCGAGATGACCGGGCTGAGCCAGCCCGCGGTGAGCCAGCAGATGCGCAATCTCGAAACCGCGCTCGGCGCCGATCTGGTCGATCACGGCCGCCGCCCGATGCGGCTGACGCAGGCCGGGCGCTCGTTCCTGCTGCGCACCCAGTCGGTGCTGAGCCAGTTGCGGCTGGCGCAGAACGAGCTGACGGTGATGGACCTGACCCATCTCAGCACGCTGAACCTCGGTGTGATCGACGATTTCGACAACGACCTGACGCCGAAGCTTGTCACCCTGCTTGCCGAAAGCATGACGCGCTGCCGTTTCAAGCTGACCACCGCCCCGAGCCACGAGATCGCCGAGGCGATGGGCGCGCGCAAGCTGCACATTGCCATCGCGGCCAGCGCCGGTGCGGTGACGGAGGGTGTGGTCGAGTATCCGCTGGTGCGCGATCCGTTCATGCTGGTCTGCGCGCGCGGCGCTCTGGCCGAGGCCGGCGGGGCAGAGGCCCTGATGAACGGCCTGCCCATGCTGCGCTATGATCGCGACCAACTCATCGGGCGGCAGATCGAGGCGCATCTGAAGCGTCAGAAGCTCGATTTCCCCGAGCGCTTCGAGATCGGCGCGCACCTGTCGCTGATGACGCTGGTAGCGCGCGGTGTCGGCTGGGGCATCACCACGCCGCTGGGCTACATGCGGGCCGGGCGCTTCCACGAACAGATGGAGGCGCACCCGCTGCCCTTCAGCCCGTTCGCGCGCACCATCTCGCTGTTTGCCGATGCCGACTGGAGCGACCGGGTGCCGCGCGACGTGGCGCGCACCATGCGCAAGCTGGTTTCCGAGCTGGTGATTGCGCCGGCCTTGCGCCAGTTGCCGTGGCTCGAGGGCGATCTGCGCGTTCTGGTCGGAGAGTAGGGCGGGCGGCGTCGCGGCGCCTTTCTCTCGCGGGAAGGGGCGCCTTGGCGCGGCGGTTCACTCCCGGCGCGTTCACCTCCACTAAGCGCGGCGATTAGATTCGGTATTTTCGAATCCGTCAGTCCGTGGCGGCCAGATAGGCGCGCACCGCTGCTTCGAACTCGCGCGGTTTCTCGGCGTGCAGCCAATGGCCGGCGCCAGGGATCTTGGCAAAGCGCGCCTCGGGGAACAGCGCCTTGATGCGGTCGCGGTGTTCGCGGGTCACGTAGTCGCTCTCGCCGCCGGAGAGGAACAGGGTGGGGCCGTCGAAGCGGCCCTCGATCTCGGGGAAGCCGATGATCTTCGGCATCTCCTCGGCCAGCCGGTCGAGGTTCAGCTTCCAGCGCTTCTCCTTGACGTCGAGCGACTGGGTGAAGAACGAGCGCAGCGTCGGTTCCGGCACGTGGCGGGCGAGCTGGTCGTTGGCGTCCGAGCGCTTCTCGATCGCGTCGAGATCGACGGCGCGCATCGCCTCGATGTACTGGATCTGGCTGTGGTCGTAGGCCACCGGCGCGATATCGGAGAGGATCAGGCGGTTGACCCGCTCGGGCCGGGTCAGCGCCAGCACCATCGCCGCCTTGCCGCCCATCGAGTGGCCAAGCACGTCGGCCTTGCCGCCATGCGCCTCGATCACCTCGGCCAGATCGCCGGCCATGTCCTCGTAGCTGTGGCTGTCGGTCCAGGGCGAGTCGCCGTGGTTGCGCTGGTCCACCGCGATCACCTGCCGCTCGTCAGAGAGCCGCTTGGCGATGACGCCCCAGTTGCGCCCCGAGCCGTAGAGCCCGTGAACGATGAGAAGCGGTGGTGTCGCACCTTGGGTGCCGTGCAGGATCGTGTTCAGCATGGCCCGTTTCTAGGAGAGGGGCGCGGCAAAGGGAATGCCCCTGTTGCCGATCCGCGCGGTTTGGCAGGCGCTGTGGCCGCGCCCCCTTGCGCCGCCCGGCCAAATCGGGAGATCTGTGGTCCATGTCGATGGATGGCGCACAGGAAACCAAGGCCGCGGTCGTGCGGCTCGACCGGCTCTTCGAGAGCCGTCTCAAGCTCACGCGCGGCGATTTCGACGCCCGTGCCGCCAAGGCGCAGCGCCGTCTGCCGCACAAGCTGCGCAAGGATCTGAAGCGGATTCTCGAGGCGCGTCGCTTTGCCGACCACCCCAAGCTCGCGCGGACGATCGATGCGCCGACGATCCGCGCCGCGGCGGGGCGGCTCGAGCGGCACCTCAAGGCGGTCGACCTCGCCGATCAGCGCAAGGGGCGGCTTCTGGGCATCCTCGCCAGCATCATGGCCGGGATCATCGTCGTGGTCGCGCTGACGGTGATCGTGCTGCGCTGGCGCGGCTTCGTCTGAGCCTGCGCGCGCCGGTCAGTCGGGCAGCGCGGTTCCGTTGAGCCGCAGGAACAGGCTTTCCTCGTCATCGTTGCGAAAGAACGGCACCGAGACCGGCGGGGCGGCATCATGGGCGCGGGCGGCGACCTCGGCCAGCACCACCTCGGTGATGAAGGGCATGTCGAAATCGCGCAGCGCGTCGAGCGCGATCCATTGCAGGTGGCTGAGCTCGTCCGAGGCGGCGGAGAAATCTTCGGCATCGGTGGCGAGCGCCTCGGCGTCGACGAGGAAGAACCGCGCGTCGAAGCGTCGGGGGCGGCCCGGCGGCGTGATGGCGCGGAACACGAACTGCAGGCCCGAGGCGTCGGGCAGGTGGCCGGTTGCGGCAAAGCCGCGCCAGTCCGCGGGCGGCTCGGCCCAGTCTCCGGGCGTGCCGAGAATCAGCCCGGTCTCTTCCCAGAGCTCGCGAATCGCCGCGACGGCCAGCGGATGGGCGAGGCCCTCGGGGCTGTCGTCGCCAAGCCGGGTCTCGCAGAGTGCGGGCAGGGGGCGGCTTAGCGGCACCTGCGCATCCTCGGGGTCCACGGCCCCGCCGGGGAAGACGAACTTGTTCGGCATGAAGGCGGCCTTGGCGCCGCGCTGACCCATGAGGATGCGCGGCGCGGTGGCCCGGTCGCGCATCACGATCACCGTGGCCGCGTCGCGGATCGCTGTCTTGTCCTGGGTCATCTGCTCTCCTGCCGATGGGGCGGGGCTTGTCCGGGCGCTAGAACCCGTACATCCGGCGGGCCCATTGGTAGCCCACGATCGCGCCTTTCAGTCTCGGCAGAAGATAGAGGGACAAGCCGATGCAGCCAATGGAGAATATGGTCACAAGGATCAGCGGATCGGGGCGCCAGGCCACGAAGGTGATGTGCAGCGCCGGCGCCATGATGTGTCCGACGATCAGGATCGTGAGATAGGCCGGGCCATCGTCGGCGCGGTTGTGGTGCAGCTCCTGACGGCACGAGGGGCAATGATCGCGCACCTTGAGATAGCTGCGCAGGATCGGGCCTGAGCCGCAATTCGGGCAGCGGCCGCGGAAGCCGCGCAGGATCGCGGGCCAGGTCTCGCGCTCTTCGTCGCCGGTCGCGGTGCTGGTTGCGGGAGCGGCGTCCAGCGGCGCGGCGGCCGGGTCGGTGATCGCGATCTCCGAGGGCGCCTCTGCGCTGTCCTCGTGGGTCTTGGTGGTGTCGTGCATGATCTTCCTCGCTCCTCCTCGAAGCGTGACGAAAGCTATACGCTAACAGAAATACGCACGCTGTCCTTGCGGCGCCATGTCGCAAAGCAATGTGGAGCCTGCATCTTTCGGCTGCAACCCGTGCCGTGACGTGGCGGGGCTGCCGGGTGTGGACGGGGTGGTCGAAAAATCTGCGACGGGATGTCTCCACCCGTGCGTGAAAGGGACAGATCGGCGGCCGAGGGCGCGCCGGTGACCCGCGAGAAACAGGAGATCGCAGCAGATGACACGCATGAGCAAATGTCTGACCGGGGCCGCCCTTGCCGTGATGGGATCGGCAAGCCTTGCGCTGGCGCAGGGACAGTCGCACGAGGGACGGGGGCACGAGGGACGGGCGCCGATGATGCTCGAGATGTTCCGCAGCCTGGACGCCGATGGCGACGGGGTGGTGACCGCGGAGGAGCTGTCCGCGGCCGGCCCGGCCGCCGCCTTCGCGGAGGCCGATGCCAATGGCGACGGCGCGCTTGAGGGCGATGAGCTGACCGCCTTCCGCGCGGCGCAGGAGCGCGCCCGCGAAGAGCGCCGTCAGCAGCGCATGGTCGCGCGGCTCGACACCGATGGCGACGGGAAGCTGAGCCTCGAGGAAATCGAGGCGGGCAGCCGGCGCGGACCGCAGCAGGTCTTCGACCGCCTCGACACGGACGACAATGGCGAGGTGAGTCTCGAAGAACTGGCCGAGGCACAGCAGAGGATGCTGCAGAAGATGCACGCGGGCCGCGCCGAGATGCGCGAGCGCGGTGGGCGTGACGGCCACCACCAGATGCGCGCCGGGGGTCATGGTGGCCCTGGTGGCAAGCACTGGCACCAGATGCATCACGGCGCGGACCGCACGGGTCCGGGGGCACAAGCCCCGGCAGACCCCGCACCGTCGCCCGAAGCGGCGCCCGAGGCGCAGGACTGACGCTGCGGGCGGCGGCCCCGTGCCGCCGCCACGCGCCGTTGCGTTGCGGCCCGGCCCGGGCTAGCGCAGTTGGATGGACCGGATGCCATATGACGCGATGAGCGACAGCAGTGACGAGGATCTGCTCGCGGCCTATGCGGCCGGAGAGCCCGCCGCGGCGCGGGCGCTCACCCTGCGTCTGGGTCCCAAGGCCTTTGGCGTGGCGATGCGGATGCTGAAGGACCGCGCCGAGGCCGAAGACGTCGCGCAGGAGGCCCTGCTGCGGCTGTGGCGCGCGGCACCGGGCTGGCGCACGGGTGAGGCCAAGGTCTCGACCTGGCTCTACCGGGTGGTGTCGAACCTCTGCATCGACCGGATTCGCAAGGCGCGGGGCGGGCATGTCGATCTCGATGCGGTGGCAGAGCCGCCCGATCCGGCGAGGTCGGTCGAGCAGGAACTGCAGGAGACGGCGCGCGGCGCGGCCTTGCAGGCGGCGCTCGACAGGCTGCCCGAACGACAGAAACAGGCGGTGATCCTGCGTCATCTCGAGGGGCTGGCGAACCCCGAGATCGCCGAGATCATGGACATAGGCGTGCGTGCGGTCGAAAGTCTGACTGCGCGGGGCCGCAAGGCGCTGGAGGGCCTGCTCGGGGCCCGCCGCGCAGAGCTGGGATATGACGATGAGTGAGAAGCGCAGGGCAGAAGAGGCGGGGCTGGGCCCGTGGTTCGAGGCGGGCCGCGCCGAGGCGCCTGCGCCTTCGGGCGACTGGCTGGCGCGCATGGAGGCGATGGCGCTGGAGGAACAGCCGGCAGCGCCGATGCCCGAGGTCGCGGACCTCGCCGCGCGCCCGCGCCGCGGGCCGCGGCTGCACGATCTGATCCCGGCGCTTGGCGGATGGCCCGCGGTGGCCGGGCTCGCGGCGGCCTGCGCCGCAGGGGTCTGGCTCGGAGCGGTCACGCCGGCGGGGCTGTCCGGCTGGACCAGCGGGACCACGAGCCTCACGGCCTCTGACAGTTACACCACCTTCGAGCCTGCCAGCGGGTTCGATGTCGCGATGCTGGGATACTGAGCCATGACCGAAGACGCCAAAAAGCCGAAAATGACCCTCGGGATGCGCATCGTGCTGTTTGCTTCTCTGGCCACCAACCTGGCGGTCGCAGGCGTGGTGGCGGGGCTGTATCTCAACCGACCCGACATGGAGCGGGGCGGGCCGCCGCGCGGGCGCGATTTCGTCTTCCCCTACACCCACGCCCTCGACGAGGATCAGCGCCGCGACCTCGGCCGCGCGCTGCGCCACCGGATCGAGGGGCAGCGCGGCGCACCGGGCGATTTCCTCGCCGGGTACCGATCCGCGATCGAGACCTTGCGGACCGAGCCCTTCGATCAGGACGCCTTTGCCGCCACGCTGAACCGGCAGGGCGCCCGTGCCGAGCGCCGGCAGAAAGAAGGGCAGGAGATGCTGGTCGAGTATGTCGCGAGGCTTTCGCCCGAAGAGCGCGAGGCCTATGCCCGGCGGCTCGAAGTCAAGATCGACGAGATCGGCGCGTGGATCCGCAAGCACAAGCGCTAGGGCCGGGCCGGCCTCATCTTCCGGCCCCGACGGCGCGGCATGGCGCCTCCTGCGGGTCGTGCCACGCCATGACCCTGTCGCGCCCCGCATCCTTGGCGGCATAGAGCGCCCGGTCTGCCCGGTCGAGCAGCGCGTCGACCCCCATCGCCGCGCCGATTCCCGACAGCGCGACCCCGATGCTCAGCGTGACCTGCGGATGCTCACGGGTTCCGGGCACGCAGACTCCGCCTGACGCCACCGAGGCGCGCAGCCGTTGCCCGATGGCGTGAGCAGCGCCGGCGCTTGTGTCGGGCAGGGTGACGAGGAACTCCTCCCCGCCGATCCGCGCGAGCAGGTCACCCGGCCGCAGCACGCTGCCCATGCGGCGTGCGACATCGCGCAGGACCACGTCGCCGGCCGCGTGGCCGAAGCGGTCGTTCACCTCCTTGAAACGGTCGAGATCGGCCAGCAGCACGGCAAAGCCGCGGTGTCGGTCCTTGGCTCGCTCGAGCAGGCGCGCGACGTGAGGCAGCGCGTAGCGGCGGTTGAGAAGCCCGGTCAGCGGGTCGATCAGGGCCGCTTTGGCCCCGTTCCGCAGGTCGGCCCTTTGCCGGTCGTGGTTGCGTTTGCGCGTGATCTGACGCGGCAGGCGTAGAGCCAGCTCCTCGGGATCGAGCGCCCCCACGAGCACGTCGTCGGCGCCAAGATCGAGCGCCGCCGCCGCCTGTTTCAGCCGCGCTGCGCTTCCGACATAGAGCAGAGCGGCCTTGTGCACGCTCGGGCTGGCGCGCAGCTGCGTCAGCAGCGTGAGCCCGCCGCGCGGCTGCGGGCCGCTCTCGACGATGATGAAGGCCTCGGGCGGGGTGGCGCTGGCGCGCAGCGCCTCGGAGGCGGTCAACAACTCGACCCGGTCCGGAACGAGAGCTTGAAGCTTGTCGAGCGCCACGGAGATATCGCCCTCCGCCGACATCTCGATCAGCGCCACGCGCGCCGGCGGCTGGATCGCGGCGCCGGCCGCCTCGGCCAGCCCGAGCGTCAGTCCGGTGTCGTCGCGCAGCGACAGGTCGGCGTCGGCCGCGCGCGCGCGCAGCCGGTTGCGCAGACCCGCCAGAAGCAGGCGCCGGTCGACCGGGGCGGGCAGCACATCGTCGGCGCCCGCCGCGAGCAGGGCAAGGCGCTCGGCGCTCGAGGGCGCGCCGCCGAGCAGGATGACGGGCATCTCCGCGCTGGCCTTGAACGCCCGGGCCTTTTCGCAGAACCGCGCCGGATCGATGTCGGGCAGGGCCGTCGACGCGATGACGAGGTCTGGCTGCTCCGCGCGTATCCTGCGCAACGCATCGGCGCCGTTTTCGGTGACGATGACATCATAGAACGCCCGGTCCAGCATCGCTGCCAGCGAGATGCGGTGGGTCGCGAAACCATCGGCGATAAGCACCTTTGCCGTCATTGCAGCCTTTTCCACCATGCGCTACGCAAGCAACCGGGGCGCCAGCGTCCTGATGTGGGAAGTCTTCCCGCAGAATGGTTAATAATCTCTTTCGGATTGTAGGCGTCCCATGGCACTTTCCCGCGACAGCGCTGAACTGATCGGACTTCAGGCGGTGGCCTGGCTGGCCACCAATGACGAGCTTCTGCCGGTGTTTCTTGGCGCCACCGGCGCCTCGCAGGAGGATTTCCGCGCGGCGCTCGAGGACCCGGTGTTTCAGGGCGCGGTGCTCGATTTCATCCTCATGGACGACGCCTGGATCTCCGGCTTCTGCGACGCGCAGTCGTTGTCCTACGAGACCCCGCGCATGGCGCGCGCCATGCTGCCGGGCGGTGGCGAGGTGAACTGGACATGAAGCTGCGCGCCGATGCCGTGCTGTTCGACAAGGACGGCACGCTGTTCGAGTTCGGAGCCACATGGAACGCCTGGGGGTGGGCCGCGCTGCAACACCTCTCCGGGGGCAGCGAGGCGACACTCCACGCGCTTGCAGAGGCCGCGCGGTTCGATCTGGAACGCCAGGCTTTCCGGGCGGACAGCCCGGTGGTGGCCGGCACCAACCGCGAGGCTGCAGCCTGTCTCGCCTCGGTGCTGCCCGAACGCAGCGTCGCCGAGGTCGAGGCCTATCTCGAGCGCAGCGGAGCCCAGGCGCCGCTGGTGGAGGCCGCGCCTCTGGTGCCGCTGATGGCGCAGCTCGAAGCGCTCGGGCTGGCGCTCGGCGTGATGACCAACGACGCCGAGAGCGTCGCATATGCGCATCTCGACCATGTCGGGATTCGCGGCGTGTTCGACTTCATCGCCGGGTTCGACAGCGGCTTCGGGGCCAAGCCCGATCCCGCGCCGCTGCTGGCGTTCTCGGACCGGCTGGGGCTTGCGCCGGACCGGGTGGTCATGGTCGGCGACAGCCCGCACGATCTGAACGCCGGGCGGGCCGCGGGGATGCAGACCGTGGCGGTGCTGACCGGTCCGATCGGCGCCGAGCAGCTTGCGCCGCTTGCCGATGTCGTGTTGCCGGATGTCGGCCATTTGCCGGGCTGGTTGATGGCAGGCTAAGGCGCGCCGGCCCCCGTGACCCGTGCCAGCGCTTTGCCGGAAATTTCGGGCAAATTGTGATTGTTGTGCCGGCGTTAACCTCCGTCTCCGACACTGCCCGCAACGACGGCCAAGCGAAACCACAGCCAAGCGAAGCGAGCGGATAGAACGGATGCACGGGCTTCTGGCGCGGACACTTCAGTGTTTCCTGCAGGATACCTACGGGGCGGGCACCTGGGCCGAGATTGCCCGTCGCGCCGATCTCGACAGCCCCGACTTCGAGGCGATGCTCAATTACGAGCCCGCAACGGTCGCGCGGGTGCTGGAGGCTGCGGTGCTGCGCCTTGACAAAGCCGGCGATGCGATCCTCGAGGATATCGGCACCTACCTCATCACCCATCCCAACAACGAGGGATTGCGCAGGCTGATGCGCTATGGCGGGATCGACTTCATCGATTTCCTGCATTCGCTCGAGGATCTGCCGGGCAGGGCGCGGCTCGCGGTGGCGGATCTCGATCTGCCCGAGCTTGAACTCTGCGATCGGGACGGCGGGGCGTTCGAGCTGATCTGCAGGCCACGCCGCAGCCATCCGCGTGGCCTCGGGCACGTGCTGGTCGGCGTGCTGCGCGCGATGGCCGATGATTATGGCGCGCTGGTCATGCTTGGTCATGCCGGCGAAAGCGCGGCTCACGAGCGGATCGAGATCACCGTGGTGCAGACGGATTTCGCGGCCGGTCGCAGCTTCGAGCTGGGCGGCGCGCCGCCGCGCCAGGTGAAAGGAGGGTGAGCCTGCCGCCCGAGACGATGGCGGCCCTGATGCCGCTGCACATGGCAATCGGCCCGGACGGGCAGGTCGTGTCGCTTGGTCCGACGCTGGCCAAGGTTCTCGACCCCGGAGAGGGGGAGGGCGCGTCCTTTGCCCAGCTGGTCGAGATCTACCGCCCGCGCGCCGTCTCCACGGTGCCGGAGCTTTTGTCGCTCGCGGGGCGCAAGCTGCAGCTGCGCCTTCGCGGTCGTGCCGGGCTGGCCCTAAAGGGGCTGGCGATGCCCGACGGTCACGGGGGGGCGGTGCTCAACCTCTCCTTCGGCATCGGCGTGGTCGAGGCGGTGCGCCGCCATGCACTCACGAGCAGCGATTTCGCGGCCACCGATCTTGCGATCGACATGCTCTATCTGGTCGAGGCCAAGAGCGCCGCGATGGAATCGTCGCGCACCCTCAACCGTCGCCTGCAGGGCGCGATGCAGGCCGCCGAGCAGCGCGCCTTCACCGATCCCCTGACCGGTCTGGGCAATCGCAGGGCTCTGGATCACCTGCTGCAGCGGCTGATCCGCGGCGGCGAGCGGTTCGCCGTGCTGCATCTCGATCTCGATCATTTCAAGCAGGTCAACGACAGCCGCGGCCATGCCGCCGGCGACCGGGTTCTGCAGGTGGTGGCGCGGACGATGCTGGACCTGACGCGCAAGAACGATCTCGTGGCGCGGATCGGCGGGGACGAGTTCGTCATCCTGCCGCTGGGTCTGACCGACCGCGACCGGTTGTCGGATCTGGCGCGCCAGCTGATCGCACGAATCGAGGTGCCGGTTCCGATCGAGAGCGGCACCTGCCAAGTCTCGGCAAGCATCGGAATCTCCCTGCACGATCCCGACTGCCCATCGCCTGACGGTGTCGCGGGGCTTCTGGCGCAGGCGGACGCGGCGCTCTACGCCGCCAAACGCGAGGGCCGCAGCCGCCATGCGTTTGCGTGAACCGCGAGCTCTGGAAGGTTGTCTTCACGTAAGTCGAAAAGAGATGAACTTTTTGCATTCGGAGGTCTTGCGTCCCCCGAACACCTACAGTAATACCGCCGCCACGGTTGGGGTGTAGCCAAGTGGTAAGGCAGCTGTTTTTGGTACAGTGTACCGTAGGTTCGAATCCTACCACCCCAGCCAAGTCTCTCGAAAATTGACGTTTATCGGTGATCGGATCCCACCAGGTCCAACCGATACGTGCCTTTGCTCAAGGCCTGCAACGGCGGTCCTTGCATGGGCGTGCCATCTGGATCGCGGCCTTTCTGAAAGGCGCGTGTCGTCACATCGGTTGGCTCGAAGCAAGGGATTTTCCCCCAGCGAGAACCAGTCCCGCCGCCCGAATCGTGGAGCGTGAGGCCAAGCGCCTCCAGCCTATCGATCTGCGCAGGGGCGGTGGCTTCGAGCCCAAATCCCCCGCACCGCACAGCCTTTGGGTGCGGTCACCACGATTCAGGATACGGGAAAGCGCGCCTGGGATACGGCGGTTGGTCTCAAGAGAGTGTTTGGCCACCGCGCTGACCGCGTCGGTGGTCTCGCGCGTCGCCGCTGCCGCTGTCTCAGCGCGCGGGGCCATCGGGGTGCGTTCGATGATCTGCACCAGCCCCGCCGGCGAGTGCCCTCCGCGAACACACATAGAGACCGTCGGCGATCTCGCCGATGAGGGGCTCGGGCGAGTCGCCGGGGGCTGACGGATGGGCGGTTCGAGAGGGGGCGGCGCGGTCCTCTCAGAGAGGGCAATCACCGCGCCAGAACGGGGTGCTTGAGGTTCAGTGAACCTAATCAGATGAGCCAAGGCACGCGAACTGCATATTTACATGAGCGAAACGAAATCAGATTCATTTAACTTCATCACGTTAGACGGCAATCCCTCCGCTCATAACGGCGAGCGCAGGCGCCTCGCGGGCCGTGGGGGCGCCGCCCGGCATGGAAGCGCGGGCGGCGCGGTGGGGCTTAGCCCTCGGAGCGGATCTGCTCGACCAGTTGACGCATCCCGTCGAGCGGGACGTAGCCGCGCAGCATCTGGTCGCCGAAGACGAAGCTCGGCGTGCCGTTGATCTGCAGCCTGGTCGCCAGCTCGCGGGTCTCCTGGATGCGGCGGGTCACTTCCTCGTCGGACATCCGCGCGATGATCGCCTCGGCATCGAGGCCCAGCGTGTCGGCGAGGCGGCGCAGCACCTGCTCGGAGGGCTCGCCCTCGAGGGTGATCAGCGCGTCATGCACCGCCTTGTAGGCCTCGTCGCCCTCTTCCATCAGCGTGGCGATGGCGAAGCGCGAGGAGGTGACGGAATCCTCGCCGAGGATCGGGAACTCCTTCATGATGAAGCGGATGTTGCCGTCGCTTTCGATCAGCTCCTCGACCTCGGGGAAGGCGCGGCGGCAATAGCCGCAGCGATAGTCCGAGAACTCGACGATGGTGATGTCACCGTCGGGATTGCCGCCGACATAGGAAAAGCCGTCGCGGAACAGCGCGTCGGCATTGTCGGCCACGATCTGCTGGTCGGCCACCGCCTGCTGCTCGGCCTGGCGGTTCTCAAGCGCGTTGACCGCCTCCATGATCACCTGCGGGTTCTCGAGCAGGTAGTCGCGCACCTGTGTGCCGAAGGCCTCGCGCTGCTCGGGGGTCATGTCGGAGATGTCGAAATCCTGCGCCGTCGCCGGCAGCGCGGCGGCGAGACCGGCGGCGAGGGTCAGCGCGGCGGCGGGGCGGGTCAGTCGGGTCAGCATGGCAAGTCCTGTCTTTTTGTGCGTCGAGGGACCTCTATCGATCGCCTCGCCCGGTGTCAGCGTTTCTTTTCGGCCCGGGCGGCGGCGTCGGCGATGTCCTGCGCCCGGCGGTAGGGTGCGGAGCCGCGCGGCAGAAGCCCCAGCGCGCGGTTGGCGTGGATGCCGGCATCGTGCAGGCGGCCCTGAAGCGCGTAGCGCTGCGCGGTGACCTCCGAGGCCATCCCGGTGTTGCCGGTCTTGGCATAGGCCACCGCGAGATCGCGCAGCACCCGGCCATCGCGCCAGTCGCGGTCGCGGGCCTCTTCCAGCGTGCCGAGCGCGGCGCCGTACTGCCCGGCGGCGAGCTGTGCCCGTCCGAGACCGCCGAGGATCTGGGCGTTGCGCGGGGCGAGCTGGCGGGCCTGAGCATAGACCTGCACCGCCGGTCCGGCCTGCCGGCTCTCGAGCAGGATCTGGCCCTTGAGATCGCGCAGGAACGGATCGCTGGGGCGCAGCGCGATGGCGCCGTCGATGGCGCGCAGCGCGCGTTTCAGATCGGATTGCCGGTGCTGGGCCACCGCCTCGGCCATCAGCGCGATGTCCTTGCTCGGCATCCGCTCGAGCCGGCGCAGCGTCCAGTTCGGTGCGCGCAGGAAGGCGGCGAGCTTGGCCCGGGCGCGGGCGAACCAGTACTCGGTCTCGGGGTCGGGCACGGCGCGCGCGCCGGCGGCGGCGACCAGCCCCTGCAGCGCCCGCAGCCTGTCACGGGTCAGCGGGTGGGTGCGGACATAGGGATCCTGTCGCGGGGCCGAGAGCAGCTCCTGTCCGCGAAACAGCTCCTGCACCTCGACGGCGCCGCGCGGGTCGAGCCCGGCATTCACCATGGTGCGGATCGAGCTGATGTCGGCGGCGCTTTCTTCGGCGCGGGTGTGGGACATGAAATTGTTCATCGCCGAGGCCTGCGAGCCCAGCAGGATCGCGGCGGCGGCATCGCCGCTGCCGGTGCTGGCCCCGGCGGCGGCCGCCAGTGCCATGCCGAGCGCCGTGGCGGTACGCGCGTTGCGCATGTTGCCAAGGCGGCGGACGATGTGGCCGTTGGTGATATGCGCCGCCTCGTGCGCGATCACCGCCTGCAGCTGCGAGGAGGTCTCGAGCTTCATAACCAGTCCGGAATGGATGTAGATGGTGCCGGGATCGACGATGAAGGCGTTGAGGCTGTCATCCTTGACCAGCACCACCTCGACCTGAGAGGGGCTGAGCCCGGCGCCGCGCAGCACCGGGGCTGCGACCATCGCCAGCGCGTGCTCGATATCGGCGTCGCGCAGCAGGGTTACGGCGCGCGCGGGCAGGGCGGCCACGAGCAGGGTGGCCACCAGCAGCAGCGCGGCAAACGGACGTGCAACGGCGGCGGACATTGACCCTCCCCGGTAACCTCAATACTCCCGATCCCGAGCCACCATGGGAGAGCAGGATGCGAAACTCAAGCCGCGGCGCGGTCGATCCCTTCATCGTGATGGATGTCATGGAAGCGGCGCGCGCCGCCGAGGATTCGGGGCGCCACATCATTCACATGGAGGTGGGCCAGCCTTCGTCTCCGGCGCCCGCCCGGGCCCGCGCGACGCTGGCCGAGACCATGACCTCCGATCCGCTGGGCTATACCGTGGCGCTCGGTCTGCCGGCGCTGCGCCGGCGCATCGCGCGGCTCTACGGCGAGTGGTACGGCGTCGATCTCGATCCGGCCCGCGTGGTCGTCACGCCCGGCTCGTCGGGGGGCTTCATCCTTGCCTTCACCGCGATGTTCGACGCCGGCGACCGGGTGGCGCTCGGGATGCCGGGCTACCCGTCCTACCGGCAGATCCTCAAGGCGCTCGACCTGGTGCCGGTGGAGGTGCCCGCCAGCCCTGCGAACGGCTACCAGCTCGTGCCCGGGGATCTGAAGGGCGTCGACTATCAGGGCCTGATGATGGCCTCGCCTGCGAACCCCACCGGAACGATGCTCGATCGCGCCGAACTCGGCGCGATGATCGAGACCTGCCACGCTCAGGGCGCGGCGTTTCTGTCGGACGAGATCTATCACGGCATCGAGTACGACAAGCGCGCGGTCACCGCGCTCGAGCTGTCGGACGATGTCTGCGTGATCAACTCGTTCTCGAAGTACTTCTCGATGACCGGCTGGCGTGTCGGCTGGCTGGTTCTGCCCGAGCGCATGGTGCGGCAGGTCGAGCGGCTGGCGCAGAACCTGTTCATCTGCCCCTCGCACGCGGCGCAGGTGGCGGCGCTGGCGGCGATGGAGTGCGGCGACGAGCTGCAGGAGAACCTCGCGGTCTACGCCCGGAACCGGGACCTGATGCTCGAGGGCCTTCCCAAGGCGGGCTTCGACCGCATCGCGCCGCCGGATGGGGCGTTCTATGTCTATGCCGATGTCAGCCATCTGACCGAGGACAGCCGCGCCTTCGCGGCCGAGATCCTCGAGACGGCGGGGGTGGCGGTGACGCCGGGGCTGGATTTCGACCCCGTGCGCGGTCACGCCACGCTGCGGTTTTCCTATGCGCGCAGCACGGCGGATATCGAAGAGGGCCTGTCGCGGCTTCAGGCGTTTATGAAGAACCGTGGGTAAGCCCAAGATTTTTCGACCTAGAAATCTTGGGCGGTAAGAATTTTCGGACGAAAATTCTTGGCTCTCGCGCGGGCTGCGAATCCGGCGCGGGCGTGTTAGCGTGGCGCAAAACAACATGATCGATGGCGGATGAGCAGGATCTTCCTTTTACTGGCGGCGCTCTGTCTGGGCTCCGCGGCAGTCGCGCAGGAGCTTGGCGGGCGCGCGCTGTTTGAGCGTGGCACGCTCGAGGACCGACGTGGCGGCACCGAGCTCAGGCTCGACCTGAGCCAGGGCGTGCCCTGGCGCGCCTTCACACTCACCGAGCCGCCCCGGCTGGTGGTGGATTTCCGCGAGGTTGACTGGCAGGGTGCGAACCCCGAGGACATCGGCCGGTCCGACAGCATCGCGACGCTGCGCGTCGGGCGCATCCGCTCGGGCTGGTCGCGTCTGGTGGCCGAGCTGTCCGAGCCGATGGTGATCGAGCGGGCGGGGATGCACGTCACCGAAAGCACCGGGGAGGCCCGGCTGGCGCTGCGGCTCGAGCCGGCCACCGCCGAGGCCATGGAATCCGCGTCGGGCGAACCGCGCGATCGGCGCTGGGATCTGCCGGAGCCGCGCGCCACCGCGGCGCCGCCGCGCGATCCTTCATCGCCGCTGCGCATCATGCTCGATCCCGGGCATGGCGGCATCGATCCGGGCGCACAGCGCGACGGATACAACGAAGCCGACCTGATGCTCACCTTCGCGCGCGAATTGCGTGATGTGCTGCGGCGCGACGGGTATGCCGTCGAGATGACCCGCGAGGATGATGTCTTCGTCTCTCTCGAGGCGCGGGTGGCGCTGGCGCATCAGGCGGGGGCCGACCTATTCATATCTCTGCACGCGGACGCCATCGAGGAGGGCATCGCCCATGGCGCCACCGTCTACACCCTGTCGGACGATGCCTCGGACGCCGCCTCTGCGGCGCTGGCCGAGCGCCATGACCGCGACGACATCCTCGCGGGGCTCGACCTCTCTGGCGCCGATGACCGCGTCGCCGACGTGCTGCTCGATCTCGCCCGGCTCGACAATGCCCCGCGCAGCACGGCGCTGGCGACGCACCTCGTCGATCGCATCCGCAACGCGGTGGGCACGGTACACAAGCGGCCGCTGCGCCGTGCGGGCTTCTCGGTGCTCAAGGCCGCCGACATTCCCTCGGTGCTGATCGAAGTCGGATTCCTGTCGACCGCACGCGATCTCGACAACCTGCAGGACGAATTCTGGCGCGCCGGCATGGCGGCAGGGATCCGGGACGGCATCGCGGCCTGGGCGCTCGAGGACGCGGCGCTGGCCCGGCTGCGCCGGCAATAGCGCCGGCGCTCCCGGCAGGGCCCTGCCGGAACACCCGCGTGTGTTTTGACCGCGGCCCGTGCAGGGTATAAGGACACGGCAATCTTCAGAGGCGGCCCTTAGTGACTCGGTTCATTCTTTCCTTCTTCGGCGGAATCTTCAGCATCATCACGCTGGGGATCATGATGTTCGCGCTCACCGTGGGCGCGGTGATCTGGATCTATGGCCAGGACCTGCCCAGCCACGAGAGTCTGGCGCAATACACCCCGCCCACGATCAGCCGGATCTACAGCCAAGAAGGTCGGATCATCGACGAGTTCGCGCAGGAGCGGCGCCTGTTCACCCCGGCGGACCAGATCCCCGACCTGGTGAAAGAGGCGTTCATCTCGGCCGAGGACAAGAACTTCTACACCCACCAGGGCTATGACCCGCGCGGCATCGCCGCGGCGGTGATCGACGCGGTCAAATCCCGCGGCCGCGACGTGCGCGGCGCCTCGACGATCACCCAGCAGGTGATGAAGAACTTCCTCCTCGATGGCGACCGTCGCGCCGAGCGCAAGATCAAGGAGATCATCCTCGCCACCCGCGTCGAGCAGGCGCTGAGCAAGGAGAAGATCCTCGAGCTCTATCTCAACGAGATCTTTCTCGGTCAGAACTCCTACGGGGTGACCGCCGCCGCCCAGACCTATTTCAACAAGACCCTGTCGGAGCTTGCGCCGCACGAAGCGGCGTTTCTCGCCTCGATGCCGAAGGCGCCGTCGGACTATCACCCGGTGCGCAACAAGGAGCGTCTTCTGCAGCGCCGCGACTACGTGCTCCGCGAGATGCACGACAACGGCTATCTCTCGGACGAGGTCTACGAGCAGGAGCGCGCCCAGCCGCTGCGCTCGGTCCAGAACGGCGATTTCGAGCCCTACCAGCGCTCGCTGCCGCCGCGCGACTATTTCACCGACGAGATCCGCCGCCAGCTGACCCGCGATTTCGGCGAGGGCGAGTTCTTTTCAGGCGGCTTCAGCGTGCGGGCCACGCTCGATCCCGAGATGCAGACCAAGGCGGCGGAATCGCTGCGCATCTCGCTCGAGAACTACGACCGCAGCCTCGGCCGCTGGCGCGGCACCGGCAAGACCATCGCAGAAGAACAGCTGGGCTCCGAAGAGGCCTGGCGCGAGGCGCTCGCCAACACGTCGGTGGCGCGCGACATCACGCTCGAGAACGAGTGGCTGCCTGCGGTGGTGCTTGAGGTCGGTGACAGCGCCATGCAGCTCGGCATCGAGGGCGTTCCCACCGATGACGCCCGTGGCAATTCCGTGCCGCGCGACGACATCTCGTGGCTGCGCGGCAGCTTCCGCGACAATTTCGAGCGCGGCGACGTGGTGCATGTGCGCGAGATGACTGCTGACCACGACGGCAGCTTCATCCGCTGGAGCCTGCGGCAGGTGCCGCGGGTGCAGGGCGCGTTCATGGCGATGGACGTGCACACCGGGCGCGTGATCGCCATGCAGGGCGGCTTCTCCTACCAGGCCTCGGTGTTCAACCGGGCCACCCAGGCGCAGCGCCAGCCGGGCTCGTCCTTCAAGCCCTTCGTCTACGCCTCGGCGCTCGACTCAGGGTATGCGCCCTCGACCATCGTGATCGACGCGCCGATCGAGATCGACACGCCGCAGGGCGTGTGGCGGCCGAAGAACTCGTCCAACACCTATTACGGCCCGACGCCGCTGCGCACCGGGATCGAGCAGTCGCGGAACCTGATGACCATCCGTCTGGCGCAGGAGGTCGGCATGGACACGGTGGGCCGCTACGCCGAGAAGTTCGGCGTCTACGACCACATGGGCCGCTTCCTGTCGAACGCGCTGGGGGCGGACGAGACCACGCTCTACAAGATGATCTCGGCCTACGCGATGTTCGCCAACGGCGGCGAACGCGTCGAGCCGACGCTGGTCGACCGGGTGCAGGACCGCTACGGCCGCACGATCTACAACCACGAAAGCGCCAAGGGCAACGAACGGGTCTGCGTCGATTGCGCCGAAGGCAGCCTGCCGCCGGGTGTCGGGCCGACGATCCGCAACAACCGCGAGCGCGTCATGGACGCGGTCACCGCCTACCAGCTGACCTCGATGATGCAAGGCGTGGTCGAGCGCGGCACTGCCGCGCGGGTGGTCGATCTGGGCGTGCCCACCGCGGGCAAGACCGGGACCACCAACGACGCCAAGGACGTGTGGTTCATCGGCTTCACCTCGAACATCGTCGCCGGCTGCTACATCGGCTACGACAACCCGAGCCCGCTTGGTCGCGGCGCCTACGGGGCCTCGATGTGCGGGCCGGTGTTCCAGCGCTTCATGACCGAGGCGGTGCAGAAATACGGTGGCGGCGCCTTCGATGTGCCCGAGGCCTGCGAGTTCATCAATATCGACCGGTTCACCGGTGCCCGTCTCGGGCCGAACGCGTCGGGCCCGAACGTGGTGGCCGAATGTTTCCGCCGGGGCCAGGAGCCGCTCTTCGGGGTGCAGCTTGACGGTGGCTGGGCCATGTCGGGCAATTTCGACCTGATCCAGCCCGACGGCACCACTCGGGCGCGCGAGGTCACCACCTCGACCGGGCGCAAGGCGACCGTCGGGCCGAAGGCGAGCTTCGGCACGCTGTCCTCGGGCGGCCTGTACTGAGCTTCCAGCGCGCCGTTTTCGCTGCGTTGGGGGGCTGGATGTCCGTTCGCCTTCGCGAACGGACCGGTTGGGGGGGCGCTGCCCCCCACGCGCGCGGGGCGCGCGTTCCCCCCGAGGTATTTTTGAACCAGAGAAGAGCGGGCGCTGGCGCAGGTTGGGGGACATTGCGCGGGGGCGGTTGGTCTTCCTGGGCGGGTCGCATATGAGGGACAGAGCCTCGTGGCGGGGCCATGCGGGAGGCCGCGACCGGCCTTGCCCGCACACAACGGACGGCGGGCGCTTGAAGGGGAGGCGGCGCTGGTTTATGTCCCCCTGACCACAGTTTTCCCGAAAAGAGACCGCCATGCGTGCCGAGACCCAGAAGAATGTCGAAAAGATCGAGAAATCGCTCGACCTGCTTGGCCAGCGGCTCGACTGGGAGACCGCGCCGCACCGGCTCGAGGAGTTCAATGCCCGCGTCGAGGATCCCAATCTCTGGGACGATCCGCAGGCGGCCCAGAAGCTGATGCGCGACCGCCAGTTCCTCGTCGATGCGATGGAGACCTATAGCTCGATCAAGCAGGAGCTGTCGGACAATGTCGAGCTGATCGAGCTGGGCGAGATGGAAGAGGATGACGAAGTCGTCTCCGAGGCCGAGACCGCGCTCAGGGCGCTGGCCGAGAAGGCCGGTCAGAAGGAGCTCGAGGCGCTGCTCGACGGCGAGGCCGACGGCAACGACACCTTCCTCGAGATCAACGCCGGCGCCGGTGGCACCGAGGCCTGCGACTGGGCCGCGATGCTGCAGCGGATGTATGTCCGCTGGGCCGAGAAGCGTGGCTACGAGGTCGAGCTGCAATCGGAGGAAGCGGGCGCCGAGGCGGGCACCAAGTCGGTGGCCTACAAGATCTCCGGCACCAACGCCTATGGCTGGCTGAAATCCGAGAGCGGCGTGCACCGGCTGGTGCGGATTTCGCCCTTCGGAAAGGGCACGCGCGAAACGTCGTTTGCCTCAGTGTGGGTCTACCCGGTGGTCGACGACAACATCGAGATCGACGTGAACCCGTCGGATATCCGGGTCGACACCTACCGTTCGTCCGGCGCCGGCGGCCAGCACGTCAACACCACCGACTCGGCAGTGCGGATCACCCACATCCCCACCGGCATCGTGGTGACCAGCTCCGAGAAATCGCAGCACCAGAACCGCGACATCGCCATGAAAGCGCTGAAATCGCGTCTCTACCAGATGGAGCTCGACCGTCGGAACGCCGAGATCAACGCCCAGCACGAAGCCAAGGGCGATGCCGGCTGGGGCAACCAGATCCGCTCCTACGTGCTGCAGCCCTACCAGATGGTGAAGGACCTGCGCACCAGCCACGAGACCTCGGACACGCAAGGCGTGCTGGACGGCGATCTCGATCCGTTCATGGGGGCCACGCTGGCGCAGAAGGCGGCCGGCAAGAGCCGCGCCGACGCTCAGGCGGACTGAGATCGGACCGCGCCCCGACGGGGTGCTTGCCGGGTCTTTGAGCGCCCGCTAGTCTTGCTGGCATAATTGCCGGGGCAGGGCGATGAGCGACACGATCATGACAGCGGCCGGGAAAGGGCGCCGCGGCCTGTGGCTGATGGCAGGCCTTCTGGCCCTGTCGTTGCTTTCCGGCTGCGCCGCGGCATGGCGCGCGGACTATCCCAGGCAGCAAAGCGTCGCGTTCACACAGAGCGAGGGCACCCGGCTTGGGCGGCAGGTGAGGGCGCTTGGCGATCCGGGCGATGGGCGCTCCGGCGTGGCGCTGGTGAGCGACGGTCCCACCGCGCTGGCGTTGCGGCTGGGACTGACAGAGCGCGCCGAGCGCAGCATCGACGCGCAGTATTACCTTCTGCATGACGATCCCTCCGGTCATCTCTTCGTCGGCCAGCTGATGCGCGCGGCGGATCGCGGCGTGCGCGTGCGGTTGCTGCTCGATGACATGGATGCGGCGGCCTATGACGACATCCTGTCCGCGCTGGCCCGGCATCCCAACGTGCAGATCCGCCTGTTCAACCCGTTCCCGCGCGGCCTCGCGCGGCCGGTGGTGGCCGCGCTCGAGTTCCTGCGCGTGAACCGGCGTATGCACAACAAGTCGATGACCTTCGACAATGTCGTCACGCTGGTCGGCGGGCGCAATATCGGGGACGAGTACTTCGCCGCCAAGGATGAGAGCAACTACAACGATCTCGACCTGCTGGCGGCAGGGCCGGTGGCCGCCGAGGTTTCCCGGCATTTCGACGACTACTGGAATAGCGAGAAGGCCGTGCCGGTGGCGGCAGTTGCGGGCGACGGGCTGTCGCTCGCCGTGGCACGCGAGCGGCTCGGGCGCCGCGTGCAGGCAGCGCTGCGCACGCCCTACGGTGAGGCGCTGGCGGCGGGGCGGGACTCGTTCCTCCCCGGGGCGAAGACCCGGCTGAACTGGGTTCCGGCGCGGGTGATTGCCGATCCGGTGGAGAAGTCGAGCCGACGGGCGCGCAGTAGTGAAACGGTCACCGGCCAGATCCTGCCTTACATCACCGGCGCGCAGGAGGAACTCTTCGTGTCCTCGGCCTATTTCGTGCCGCGGCGGAAGGGGGTGGACCTGCTTGGCGGTCTTGCGGATCGCGGGGTCGAGGTGACGGTGCTGACCAACTCGATGGACTCGACCGACGTGCTCTCGGTCTATGGACACTATGCGCTGTGGCGCAGCGCTTTGCTCCGCCGGAACGTGGCGCTCTGGGAGCTGCGCGCCGACAGCGCACGGCCCGACCGGGTCCGGCTGGGACTGGACGCGTCCCAGTCCTCGCTACACACCAAGGCCTTCGCCATCGACCGGCGCCATCTTTTCGTGGGCTCGTTCAACTGGGATCCGCGCTCGGTCCGCATCAACACCGAGATGGGCATTCTGATCGACAGTCCCGCCTTGGCAACCGAAGCGACGGATCTGTTCCGAAAGGCCCTCGTCGAGAACGCCTATCGGGTCACGCTGGACGACGACGGCGACCTGCTCTGGCAGGAACGGCGCGATGCCCGGACGCTGGTGCTTCACCGCGGTGAGCCCATCATGTCGCACTGGCGGGCATTCACCAGCCGGCTGTACGGGCTCTTGCCGATCGGCGGGCAGCTCTGACCGCGTCTGGCAGCCGAGACCGCTGGCCTGTCCTCGCGCCGCTTGGGAACATTTCCGCGCGCGGAGATCTTGCGCGGGGCCACGGGGTCCGGGTTACACTCTGACCCGGAGGCGAGGACGTGCGAGAGGGAGGTTCGGGATGCCAGAGACAGGGAGGGGCGCGATGCAAGAGCTGCCGCAGCACGGCGTGCCGCCGCTCGGAGAGGTCAGCTTTTCCACGCTGAAGGAGGCGCTGCGCCGCGGTGGTCGCGACATGCGGCGCGCACCGGGCTTTGCGCTGGTCTTCGCGGGCTTCTACGTGCTGGCCGGCCTGATCATGAGCTGGATCACCTGGGCCACAGGGCAAAGCTACTGGCTGGTGCTGGCGGCGATTGGCTTCCCGCTGCTGGGGCCGTTCGCGGCGGTCGGGTTCTACGACGTGAGCCGCAGGCTCGAGCACGGTCTGCCCTTGGACTGGGCGCAGATCTTCGGGGTCGTGCTGCGCCAGTCCAAGCGTCAGCTGCCCTCGATCTGCGCGGTGATCGTGATCGTCTTTCTGTTCTGGTTCTTCCTCGCGCACATGATCTTTGCGCTGTTCCTGGGGCTGTCGGTGATGACCAACGTCTCCACGAGCTTCGATGTCTATCTCAGCGCGGAGGGGCTGACGATGCTGGGCGTGGGCTCGGTGGTGGGGGCGGGCTTTGCAGCGCTGCTCTACATGATCACGGTGCTGGCGCTGCCCTTGCTGCTCGATCGTGAAGTGGATTTCGTCACCGCGATGATCACCTCGTTCCAGTACGTGCAGGCGCACCCCGTGGTGATGTTCGCCTGGGCCGCGTTCATTGCCGTGGCGACCTTCCTGGCGATGCTGCCGGCCTTCCTGGGTCTCTTTGTCGTGCTGCCGCTGCTCGGTCATGCGACATGGCACCTCTACGACCTCATCAGGTCTGGCGCGGCCCCCGAGGGGGCGGGCGACCCTGTCGCCGCCTGACGCCACGCGGCGCTGATCTCAGACGAAGGGCTCGCCGATCCGCAGCTGCTTGCGGTGGAACGTTGGAAGCTTGTCCTCGGTGACGTAGCCCGCGTTGCGGGCCGTCGCGAGCACCTGGTGCATGTCGTGGCCGAGATACTCATAGACCAGCCGCGCGGCACGCCGTGTGGTCGGGCTCTCGGGCATGGTGCGCAGCGTGTAGCCGACCCAGTAGATCTTGGCGAGCGCCGGAATCCGCGCGAGGTAGTTGAACGAACTGGTGACCGAGTCCCGCCGGCTCACGAGAATTGCCAGCCCCTCCGCCTGCGGCATCACCAACCCGCGAAACTCCCGTGTCGGCGCATCGGTCGACATGCCGTGCATTTCCATCGCGGCTTTCGGCTCGAAGCCACGCAGGAAGGCAAAATTGTCGCGCCGTGAAATTTGCACCAGCCCGACGATGAAGCTGTCCGGATCGGTGAAAGAGGCACGGGAAAACCGGTAAAAGCCCGATGGAAACTCGTCCTCGGCGATTGGAACGACGAGACCGCCGCCGACGAAATCCGCGATATAGGGGTGATGCAGCAGCCCTTTCGGGTCTCCGCCGATCTCATCGACCGGTTCGAGCAGAATGCGCGCATCAACACCGAAGAAATTGCAGATCCGGTGAAGAACGTCTGGACGCGGGAAGCTCTCTCCGGCAAGGTACCGGTTAAATTGAGTACGGTTGATACCCAAGTCGCGGCAAAGTTGCGAAACAGATGCCGAACTTTGTCCGAGCTGACGCAGATTCGCGCCAAAGACGCCTCTCAATTCGGCCGGACTCCGGTGTTTCATGGGTCTGTTTGTCACGACTTGTATCCGGACAGCCGCCAAGGGCCGAAAAATTGTGGCGAAACCTTGTCGTCAAATCAGGGAAAACACACACAAAATTCCCGTCTGACGCCAAGTCGCGTCAGAATTGACGCGCCTTGGCATCAAGAAATATAGAAATTGTCACAAATTGCAACCCAGAGACACGTTTAGCGGAGTGTGATGTGTCCCGAAAATGATCCACCTTGGTTCTCATCGAATTGTTGGGAACGTGAAAATGTCGCAGACGATGTACGGGGTCGTGCTTTGGGCCGACCGCAAAGATCAGAAAGCTGTCATTTGGTGCGAGGATCACGGAGACCTTGCGCTGTATCACGACGCCGAGTCGAACGTGCATGACGGCGTTTCGCTCGACGAAGGCGATCTCATCGAATTCGATCTCAAGCAGGAAGAGAACCTGCGCCTCGCTCATAATCCCCGACGGCTGGCGCAGAATCATTATCCCGGTCTCGCTCAGGCGCTGCGACACGCTGATGCATCCCGAAACACCGGCCCGACGGTGCCAGAAGAGACCGGGAACGTGATCCCTTTCCGGGGTCGCATTCCCGCCTATACGACCGGACCGCTCCGCGCGGTTCACGTAAGCTGATTTCGCGGCAACCACTCACACGCCACTCACGCAGAAACGCCCGGCCTCCGAAAAGGCCGGGCGTTTTTGTGTCTGTCTCTTCGGCATGACCCTGAAGATACGGCCCGGGCGCGCTCTCTGAGCGGTCCGGGCCGTCATTCGTGCGCGGCGAGGGGCTCAGGCGGTGCCGCGCGAGAGGGCCGCGACGCCGGTGCGCGCGACCTGCACGAGGCCCAGAGGGCGCATCAGGTCGGCGAAGGCGTCGATCTTGTCCGGGGCGCCGGTGAGCTGGAAGATGAAGCTTTCCAGCGTCGAGTCGACGACCTGCGCGCGGAAGATATCGGCCAGCCGCAGCGCCTCGACGCGCTTGTCGCCACTGCCGGAGACCTTCATCAGCGCCAGCTCGCGCTCGACCGAGCTGCCTTCGGCGGTCAGGTCGTGCACATCGCGCACCGAGACGATGCGTCCGAGCTGCGCCTTGATCTGCTCGATCACCTGCGGCGTGCCGGTGGTGACGATGGTGATGCGCGACAGGTGGCCTTCGTGGTCGACCTCGGCCACGGTCAGGCTGTCGATGTTGTAGCCGCGGCCCGAGAACAGGCCGATGACGCGGGCCAGCACGCCCGGCTCGTTCTCGACCAGCACGGTGATGGTGTGCGCCTCCTGCACATCCGAGAAGGTCGGGCGCAGGTTGTAGGCCGAATGCTTGGACGAGCCCTTCTTGATCTGTAGCGCGGACATGGTCGTTCCTTTCTGGTCAGAACCCGGCAAGGCGCGGGTCGGCGAATTTGCGCAGCAGCGCGTTCAATAGGATCGGTCCCGCCAAGCCGATGGCGGTGCCGGAGACAAAGTGCAGCGTGGCGTCATCGCTGACGCGCTGCAGCGCCACCCTCGTGGCGGCAGAGAAGATCGTGTGCGCGAGGAAGATCGGCATCGAAAGGATGCCGAGCCACGCGAGCAGGCGCCCCGGCGCGCTGCGGGCTGGCACCAGCCCCGCCAGCGCCGCGCACAGGCACAGGCTCAGAGCGATGGAGACCGGCAGATAGGGGCCGAGACGGTCGGGCAGGTGCGGCACCGTCAGCCCCGCGGCGTCGATCCCGGCAAAGAGCGCGAGCGCGAGACACCCTGCGGCAAACCCGAACCGCGGCAGCGACAGGCGCGCCAGCCAGATGCCCAGGACGAAGACCGCGGCGTGGATCGCGGCCGGGCTGAACAGCACGCCGAAATCGATGCCCGAGAACAGCACCACCGCCAGCACCGCGAGAAACAGCCCGCCCCACGCGACGGTGGGCAGCGGCCTCCGGGGCAGGGCGCAGAGCGGCAGCGCGAGCGCGTGCAGGAGGAACAGCGCCCAGAGGAACCACAGGTGGTTCTGCGGTGGCAGCGGCAGCACCAGCAGCGCGTCGAGGCCGACCGGCGAATTGGCGGCGGCGCCTGCCGCGATCTTGAAGGCGGCAAACACGTAGGTCCACAGCACCAGCGGCCAGAGCAGTCGCAGCACCCGGCTCCAGAGCGCCTCTCCGATCTTCCGCCGCCGCGCCCAGCCCTCGAACGTGTAGCCCGAGAGCAGGAAGAACAGCGGCATGTGGAAGCTGTAGATCAGCTGCTCGACGGTCGCGACGGTGGCGGGATCGGTCAGAATGCCCGATCCCGCCAGCCCCAGCCAGCAATGGCCAACCACCACGAGCACGATGCCCACGCCCTTGGCCTGGTCGAGCCAGGCCACCCGCCCTGCGGCGGGGGTGATGGGCGCATCAACGCGCGTGGCGGTCGCGACCGGGCTCACCTTGGCCTCCCTCCGGCCGTGCGGTCCTCAGACCAGCACGGCGCCCTTGCCGGCGATGGCGTTGGTGGCCTGAGCATCGCCGAGCAGCATCTTGTTGTGCGGCTCACCCGACGGGATCATCGGGAAGCAGTTCTCGTGCTTCTCGACGAGGCAGTCGAAGATCACCGGGCCGTCGTGGTTCAGCATCTCCATGATCGCGTCGTCGAGATCGGCGGGATCCTTGCAGATGATGCCCTTGGCGCCGAACGCCTCGGCGAGCTTGACGAAATCGGGCAGCGCCTCGGACCAGCTCGAGGAATAGCGCTCGCCATGCAGCAGCTGCTGCCACTGGCGCACCATTCCCAGCCGCTCGTTGTTGAGGATGAACTGCTTGACCGGCAGGCGATACTGCACCGCGGTGCCCATCTCCTGCATGTTCATCAGCCACGAGGCCTCGCCCGCGACGTTGATCACCAGCGCCTCCGGGTGCGCGACCTGCACGCCGACGGAAGCGGGGAAGCCGTAGCCCATGGTGCCGAGGCCGCCGGAGGTCATCCAGCGGTTGGGATCCTCGAAGCCGAGATACTG
Organism: Salipiger bermudensis; assembly: GCF_020171625.1. Classification (GTDB taxonomy): domain Bacteria; phylum Pseudomonadota; class Alphaproteobacteria; order Rhodobacterales; family Rhodobacteraceae; genus Salipiger; species Salipiger bermudensis_B. The sequence continues at coordinate 25,446 of NZ_JAIUZY010000004.1, read as the reverse complement.
CGCCGCCCACATCTGGTGCTGCCCGACCTCGGTGGTGATGTAGCGATCACGCCCCTTGGTCAGCGCCTCGAGCCGCTCGAGCGCGTATTGCGGTTTGATCGTGGTCTCGGAGCCCTTGTAGGACAGGCACTTGACCTGCTTCCACTCCTCGATCTGGCGCCACCACTTGGCCAGCGCCTCGCGGTTGACCTTGCGACCGCGCGCCTTCCACACCTTGAGCATGTCCTCGAGCACGTGACCCACGTCGCCGACGATCGGCAGGTCGGTCTTGATGACCTTGTTGATCGAGGACGGGTCGATGTCGATATGCGCCTTCTTCGACTTCGGCGAGAACGCGTCGAGCCGGCCGGTGATGCGGTCGTCGAAGCGGGCGCCGATGTTGATCATCAGGTCGCAGCCATGCATTGCGAGGTTGGCCTCGTAGAGACCGTGCATCCCCAGCATCCCGAGCCAGTTCTTGCCGGACGCGGGGTAGGACCCGAGGCCCATCAGGGTCGAGGTGATCGGAATGCCGGTGGCCTCGACCAGCTCGCGCAGGAGCTGGCTCGCCGCCGGGCCGGAATTGATCACGCCGCCGCCGGTGTAGAACACCGGGCGCTCGGCGGTCTCGATCGCCTCGACCAGCGCGGTGATGGTCTCCATGTCGCCCTTGACCTGCGGCTGGTAGTGGCCGACCGGCGCCTTGGGCTTGGGCGTATAGCTGCTGCTGGCGAACTGCACGTCCTTGGGGATGTCGACCAGCACCGGGCCGGGGCGGCCCGAGGCCGAGACGTGGAATGCCTGATGGAGCACCGAGGACAGGTCCGCGGTGTCCTTCACCAGCCAGTTGTGCTTGGTGCAGGGTCGGGTGATGCCGACGGTGTCGGCCTCCTGAAAGGCGTCCGAGCCGATCATGAAGGTGGGCACCTGGCCCGAAAGCACGACGATCGGGATCGAGTCCATCAGCGCATCGGTGAGGCCGGTGACCGCGTTGGTCGCACCGGGGCCCGAGGTGACGAGCGCAACACCGACCTTGCCGGTCGAGCGGGCATAGCCTTCGGCAGCGTGCACCGCGGCCTGTTCGTGACGGACGAGGATGTGCTGGATGTCGTTCTGCTGAAAGATCTCGTCATAAATCGGTAGAACGGCGCCGCCGGGATAGCCGAATACCGTGTCCACACCCTGATCCTTGAGGGCCTGAACCACCATTTTCGCTCCGGTCATCTGACGTGTCATCGCGTGTCTCCGTTTACGACGTCATTCATTGTCTTGCGCACAAAAAAGCCCCCGAGGATTTCGGGGGCGCATGGGGGACCAATATGGTTCCGAGTTACCGGCCCATGCGCCATTTTCCAATGATTACTACTAGACGATCCACGGTGTGGACTCCTTCATTGCGCCGCCGGACCTTAGGAGGATGGGACAGGGGCGTCAACCTCGCAAACCGGCAAAAACACGTGAGCGGGTGAGTTTGTTTTTCCATAAGTTGCTTTTGGATCGGCTTTTGGGACATTTCGGTAAAGAAAACTGCCGTTTCGCGAAATGGGACAGCATCGTTAACCCTTTTTGGGGGGCGCGGACCTCGGTTGAGCAGTGTATCCGGCATGGTTCGGCCTGATCGGCGCGCGGCGTCGGACCCGCGCAGGGCAGGGCGGCGGGAAGGGGGGCGCAGGAACTGCCCTCGGGGCGGTGACCTGATGACGCCAGAGCCGGGCTTTCCGGTCCTTTGCTCGTGGTCAATGTCCACAGGCTCTAGCGCTGGCTCTCCGTGCTTGGAACCCTGACCGCCTTGGCGAGGTAAGTGCTCCCTGCCGCTCGAGCCCATCCGTCGCAGCGCCGACCAAAGGCTGAGCCGCACGCGCGACGCGGCGTCGCGGTCACGCCTCCGCGCGGCTTCGTGAGTTGCGTGAAACACGTTCTCCCGGCACAACGAACAAAACAGGTCAATAACACCGAAGGGAGAGTGACATGGGGTTCTACTGTGCCAACCGCCTGAAATCGGGCCGTGATTTCACCATGGTACGGGCCGGCATCCTGATGGCGCTGCTCGCGGTCGTGCACCTCATGGGCAGCCTGCAGGTCGACGAGGGCGACATTGCGCGCGACGTGCAGGTTCAGCCGCAGGTGATCCCCGCCATTGCGACCTCGGACGCATCCCACCCGCAGGTCGGCCCGCTCATCTGACACCGGATCGCGCCCGCGCCCGCAGCGGTCGGGGCCGATCAACGTCTTTCAGACATTCACCCCGGTGCCTTGCAGCATACCGTGCTCGAGCGCGTAACGCGTGAGGCCGGCGGTTGAGCTGATCCCGAGCTTGCGCTTGATGTTCTTGCGGTGCGTCTCGACGGTGCGCACCGAGATATCCAGCACCTGTGCCACTTCCTTGTTCGACCTGCCCTGCGCCAGCTGCAGCAGCACCGTCTGCTCGCGGTTGGTCAGCTGTTCGCGCCCACCCGACATCACCGGGCGCAGCGCGCCCTCGGCACCGGTGCAGAGATAGCGCTCGCCGGACATCACCGCGTCGATGGCGCGCTTGATCTCGTCGGTGGGCACGTCCTTGAGCACGTAGCCCATCGCCCCGTGGCCGAGCGCGTTCGAGATGTATTCCGGCGTGTCGTGCATCGACAGCACGAGGATACGGGTCTCGGGCCGTTGCTCGAGGATCATCTCGGTCGCCGACAGCCCGTTCAGCCCCGGCATGTTGAGGTCCATCAGGATCACGTCCGGCGCCAGCGCCTCGAGCCGGTCGATCACTTCCTGTCCGCCCGACAGCGTGGCCGCGACTTCGATGTCGTCATAGCTTTCGAGGATGGCCTCGATGCCTTCGGCCACGAGCGGGTGATCGTCGACGATGACAACTCGGGTGGGACGGGTCATGCGCGTGCCCTCGGCGGGTTGGCCGCCCCGTCTTCGGGGGGCAGCAGGTGGGACAGGGGGATCTGGGCTTCGATAACCGTGCCCGAGCGCGAGGACAAGACGCGCAGGGTGCCGCCGAGCTGATCCATCCGCTCCTGCATGTTGCGCAGCCCGATCCCCGCGCGTCTGTGGCTTTCCTCGGGGGCTATGCCGCAGCCGTTGTCCGAGACCCGCAGCGTGGCGCCGCGGCGATGGCCGCGCAGGTCCATCTCGACCTGGCTGGCGCCGGAATGGCGCTCGATATTGGTCAGGGCCTCCTGCGCGATGCGGTAGAGCGCGATGCGGCCCTCCTGATCGATGCGGTTGCGGAACACCACGGTCTCGAACCGCGTCTCGATGCCGGTGCGGGTGTGGAAATCCTCGGTCAGGGTCTTCAGCGCCGGGCCGAGCCCGAGATCGTCGAGGGTTCCGGGCCTCAGGTCGCGGCTGATCCGGCGCACCTCCTGAATGGCGCCGGAGAGGTTTTCCTGCCCGCGCTCCAGCGCCTGCTCGGCGCGGGCGTCCCCGGTGGCGAGCCGGCGCCGCGCGATGTCGAGGGCGTATTTCACCCCCACGAGGATCTGGCTGATGCCGTCATGCAGCTCGCGCGCGACCCGGCCGCGCTCTTCCTCCTGCGCGTCGAACACGCGCTGGGTCAGTTCCTTCAGCTTGGCATCCGCCAGCCGCCGCTCGCGCAGGTTCATCATCAGGCCCGAGAGGAACACGGTGAGGAGGGCGATCAGCGTGATGCCCCCGATATAAAGGAAGGTCCGCCGGACCCGCGCCTCGACCCCGGCGCGCGCCAGCGCCACCTCCTCGACGATGTCGTCGATCCAGACGCCGGTGCCAACGGCCCATTGCCAGTCCTGAAAGCCCAGAACGAAGGTGATCATCCGCGCGTCCTCGCCGGTCGAGGGCTTGGGCCAGAGATAGGTGTGATAGCCCGACCCCTCCCGCGCGATCTCGATCAGCCGGTCGGTGATCGGCGTGCCCTCGCTGTCGGTGAGGCCAGACCAGTCCTTGCCGATCATCGAGGTGCGGCGCGGCGACACGAGGTTGGTGCCGTCGTAATCGTAGACGAAGAACGAGCCGTCCTCGCCATAGATCATCGCCGCGAGGATCTGCGCCACGCGGGTCTTGGCCTGCGCGTCATCCGGGGCGGCGTTGCCGTAGATGAAATAGAAGCCGTTGCGCGCCTGCGTGACGTAGTTGCGCAGCTCCTGCTTCTTGGTCTCGATGAGGGTGGTCTCGAGCGCCCGGATCTCGCGCTCGGCCACGGCGCGCGACTGCCACGCCACCACCGCCGCGATCGCCGCCGCAGCGAGGATCAGCGGCACGGAGGCGAGCAGGAACAGGATCTGTCCGTAGCTTGGGCGCAGGCGGTCGGGAATCGCGGGCATGGCTTTCGATAAACGGTGATTCGGGTCCGATCAAACCACGAAACCGAAGGCTGACCCACTGGCGCGGGTATCAAATGCCCGGTTTGCGGGTCTTTGGCGCAAGATTGCTACCGGTATCCGTAGCAATGGGTATTTGCGCGGGGGACTTCACGAACTAGTGTGGCCGGACTTAACGATCCGCGCGGGTCGGAGGAGCGGCGCGCGCAACAAATACCATGGGAGGATATTCATGGATCGTCGTTCCTTTCTGAGGGCCACCACTGCAGGCGGCGCTGCCGCTGCCGCGACCTCGCTGGCCGCCCCGGCCTATGCGCAGGGCAAGCGGACCCTGACCCTCGTGACCACCTGGGGCCGTGGCCTCGCCGGCGTTCACGACAGCGCACAGTACTGTGCCGACCAGATCACCGCCGCCACCGATGGCGCCCTGACCGTCGATGTGAAGGCCGCCGGTGAGCTTGTCGGCGCCTTCGAGGTGTTCGACGCGGTTTCTGCCGGCCAGGCCGACATGTATCACGGCGTGGACTACTACTTCCTTGGCCAGCACCCGGCTCTGAGCCTGTTCAGCCAGGTGCCGTTCGGCATGAACTTCATGGAATACGCCAACTGGTTCTACCATGATGGCGGCCGCGAGCTCTGCGACGAGCTGTACTCGATCTTCGGGCTCAAGGCGTTCCCCGCCGGCAACACCGGCCCGCAGTCGGGCGGCTGGTTCGCCAAGGAGATCAACTCGCCGGAAGACTTCCAGGGCCTCAAGTTCCGGATGCCGGGGCAGGGTGGCCAGGTGCTGGGCAAGCTCGGCGCCTCGGTGCAGAACCTGCCGGGCGCGGAAGTGTACCAGGCGCTGTCCTCGGGCGCGATCGACGGCACCGAGTGGATCGGTCCGTGGGCCGACGAGAAGGCCGGCTTCCAGGAGATCACCAAGATCTACTACACCGCAGGCTTCCACGAGCCGGGCCCGAACCTTAACCTGACGATGAACCTCGAGGTCTACGAGAGCCTGACCCCGGCGCAGCAGACCATCGTCGAGCAGGTCTCGCGCGCGTCCAACATCTGGACCATGTCGCTGTTCATGGCCAACAACTCGGCCGCGCTTCAGCGCCTGCAGTCCGGTGGCGTGACCCTGATGGAATTCCCTGACAGCGTCTGGGATGCCTTCGGCGCCGCCGCCAAGGAAGTCATGGAAGAGCCGATGGGCGACGAACTCTATAAGAAGGCCTACGACAGCTACATGGCGTCGCTGGAAAGCTCGGCCAATTGGGGCAGCCGCTCGGAAGGCGCGTTCTCGGCCCAGCGTAACCGCGTCATGGGTCTCTGAGACTCCGCTGAGGCAAGATCGGCGCTCCCGCCTCGGGCGGGGGCGTCATCGCTTTTCGACAAGACACCTGCGCCGCGGCGCTCCCCGGGACGGAGCGCGGCCGGCAGGACGCAATACACCGCAAGAGACAGGGGCACAGGTCATGGAAGAGGCGGCCACCGGCGGAGCGTTCAGTGCAATTCTGGGCGGCTTGGGCTGGTTTTTCGGCAATATAGCCATGTCCTTCTACAATCTTGGCTACGCACTGACGCATCCGTCGAGCTGGCTGGACTGGTCGGACAAGGAAGCGATCATGCGGTTCGTGTATTACGGCGCATCGGTCGAGTTCTTCTTCATCGTTTTCACCACCTTCCTGGTGCTCACCGGCATCGGCATGTGGCGCAACGGCTTCATGTGGGCGCTGGTGCGCGGCTGCGAGGCCTTCGGCAACACCGTGGGCCGCATCGCCGCGTGGGCCGGCCTCATCATGGTGCTGCAGCAGGTGGTGATCATCTTCGTGCAGCGCATCTTCGCCCGGCCCGACATCTCGTTCGGCTTCGGCCTGCCGGTGACCTTCGATGTCAGCTGGTGGTCGGAAGAGCTCAAGCTCTACAACGCCATCGTGGTGACGCTGTGCCTGGCCTACACCTTCATCCAGGGCGGGCACGTGCGCGTCGACCTGATCTACGCGCCGGTGAAATACCGCACCAAGAAGATCATCGACATGTTCGGCAGCCTGTTCTTCATGATGCCGATGGCGACGCTGATGTGGCTCTACTCGTGGTTCTTCCTGTGGCGCCACCTGATCGTGCCGAACCCCTCGGCCTCCGAGACCCTCGAACGTCTGGTGATGAAGGCCCGCGCGCTGCGCTGGAACGTCGAAACCATCGCGTTCAGCCCCAACGGCTTCTCGGCCTACTTCCTCTTCAAGATCCTCATCGTCGCGATGTGCGCCTTCATCTTCCTGCAGGCCGCGACCTTCTTCTGGCGGTCCTACCTCGAGTGGAAGGAAGGCCCGGAGAGCGAGGGAAAATACCACGATCACGATTGGGTCGAGCCAGGCGAAGAAGCCTACGACCACGCCGAATTCTGAGAGGGACACAGTAAATGCTATTCGGACTCGATGGCGTCGAGATCGGCCTGATCATCGTCTTTCTCACGCTCTTCTCCGCGATCCTCTCGGGCTTCCCGGTGGCCTTTGCCATCGGCGGCGCCGGGGTGATCTCGTTCTTCATCATCGCCGCGCTCGACAGTGCCGGCCTGCTCATTCACCAGGCGATCGACAGCGGCTCGGAGGCCTATCGCAGCCTGGTCGCGTCCGGTGTGCGCGAGGACTCGATCTCGATCTTCCGCTACCCGGACCTGCCGCGCTATGACATGCCGGTCTTTGCGCAGGGCTGGGAGGTCGCGCTCGACCGCAACGTGTCGTTCATCGTCAACCGCGTGAACGAACGCGTCATCGCGGGCGCCAGCATCGAGACACTGCTCGCGGTGCTGATGTTCGTGATGATGGGCATCGTGCTCGAGCGGTCCAAGATCGCCGACGACCTGCTCAAGACCATGGCGCGGGTGTTCGGCCCGCTGCCCGGCGGTCTTGCGGTCTCGATCGTCGTGGTGGGCGCCTTCCTCGCCGCCTCCACCGGCATCGTCGGCGCCACCGTGGTCACCATGGGCCTGCTGGCCCTGCCAACCATGCTGCGCAACAACTACTCGCCCGAGCTGGCCACCGGCGTCATCGCCGCCTCCGGCACGCTGGGGCAGATCATTCCGCCCTCCATCGTGATCGTGCTTCTGGGCACGCTGGCGGGCGATCTCTACTCGACCGCGCAGGAAGCCCGGGCGCAGTCCATGGGCTGCACCGACGCGCTGACCTATCTCGGCGAGCCGGCGGTGGTCTCGGTGGGCACGCTGTTCCAGGCGGCGCTGCTGCCCGGCATCCTGCTGGCCGTGCTCTACGCGCTCTACGCCTTCGGCTTCGCGATGCTGAACCCGTCCAAGGCACCGCCGGTGCGTGGCTCGGGCAGCATGGGCGAGCCGGTGACCCGCGGCGAGGCCTTCACCTGGTATCTCGGCGTGCCGCTGCTGCTCATCGTGGCGACCATCGGCTTCAGCCAGATCAACGTGGTGGGCAGCCAGTCGACCGTGATCTCGAGCTTCTCCGAGGCCGGCCAGTCCGCCAGCCTGCGCACCAACGTGGGCGAGCAGTGCCAGGCGGCGATGATCGAGCTGCACGGTCAGAGCGCCTGGGACGACGCCGTCGCCCAGCAGGCCGAGATCGATGCCGCGGGCGGTGTCGACACCGGCCACCGGCTCTCGGACGAGGAGCGCGTCGCCGCCACCGCCGCCAAGATCGCGGGCGCCGCGCCCATCGGCACCGGCATCGCGATCCTGACGGTGTTGCTCGGCATCGTGCTGGCCTGGGGCCGGGCGGTGTCGCCCAGCTCCGAGCCACTGCCGCTTCAGATCGGCGCCGCCGGTCTGGCGCTGGGGCTGGTGGTCGATGCGCTGTTCATCGGGCCCACCACCTCTTCGGGGGTGACGGTTCTGCTGATGGCGGTGCCGTGGCTGCTGGCGCTTTACGGCTGCAAGCACGCGGCGCAGCGCCTGTCGCACAACGAGCTGATCCGCGTGGTCTTCCCGCCGCTGGTCCTGATCGTGGCGGTGCTGGGGTCGATCCTCGGCGGCATCACCAACCCGACGCCCGCGGCGGCGCTCGGGGCGGCCGGTGCCATCATGCTCGCGGCCTACCGCAAACTGCGCGAGGAGGACCGCTCGCCAAAGATCATCCTGTGGTCGACCTTCGCGGTGATCATCATGATCCTCGTCGGCAGCAACTTTGACCTGCGGGTCAATGCCGAGGAGGTCAGCGCCGAAAGCTGGATCGCCTTCATCGTGGCGCAGGCGGCCTATCTTTACGCGCTGTTCGGCCTGTTCTTCGCCTGCTGGGTGCTGTTCAAGGCCGGCGTGCTCGGACCGGCGGTGCGCGAGACGGCGAAGGTCACCTCGATGGTGTTCACCATCCTCGTGGCCTCGCAGCTGCTGAACCTCGTGGTGATCGCCTTCGGCGGCGAGCACTACATCCAGCAGTTCCTGCAGAGCTTCGACAACGAGCACAAGGTGTTCCTCGTGGTGATGCTGGTGCTGTTCATCCTGGGCTTCGTGCTGGACTTCCTCGAGATCATCTACATCGTGGTGCCCATCGTCGGCCCGGTGATCTATGGCGGCTCCTTCGATCCCAAATGGGTGACCATCATGATCGCGGTGAACCTGCAGACCTCGTTCCTCACGCCGCCCTTCGGCTTCGCGCTGTTCTATCTGCGCGGCGTGGCCCCGGCGAGCGTCACCACGGGCCATATCTACCGCGGCGTGCTGCCCTTCGTGGCCATCCAGGTGGCGGGTCTGGCGCTGCTGTGGTTCCTGCCGGGCATCGTGACGATCGTTCCGGACCTGATCCCGAACTGATGGAAGATCCTCCGGCGAAAGAAAAAGAGCGGGCCCTCGGGTCCGCTCTTCTCGTTTGGATCACAGGTGTCTTGTGCGGGCAGGGGGGCGCTGCCCCCCCGTCGCGTGCCGCGCCTCCCCCCCGGGATATTTTCGGCCAGAAGAAACACGGGCGCGATCAAGCGCCGGCAGGTCTTCTTCTGGCCACAAATATCCCCGCCGGAGGCAGGCCGGACCGCGGGGCCGAGCGTGCCTCCGGGGCAGGGAGGGCCGGCTCAGACCACCACGGCGGCGCCGTTCGAGGCGAGGCCGACATTCTGGCGGAAGGCCTCGAAAAGCTCGCGCCCGACGCCGTGGCCGTTGCCCTCGAGATCCGCCGTCACCGGCTCGCGGGTCTCGAAATCCTCCGCCAGGCAGGTGATCTCGCCCGCCACCGCGTCGACGCGCACCAGGTCGCCGTCCCGCAGACGGGCCAGCGGGCCGCCCTTGGCCGCCTCGGGCGAGATGTGGATCGCGGAGGGCACTTTGCCCGACGCGCCGGACATGCGGCCGTCGGTCACCAGCGCCACCTTCAGACCGCGATCCTGCAGCACCGCCAGCGTCGGCGTGAGCCCGTGCAGTTCGGGCATGCCGTTGGCCGAGGGGCCCTGGAAGCGCACCACCACGATGGTGTCCTCGGTGAATTCTCCGGCCTTGAACGCCGTCTTCACCGCCTCCTGATCGTGGAAGATCCGGGCCTTGGCCTCGATCACGTGGCGCGAGGGGTCGACGGCAGAGGTCTTCATCATGCCGTGGCCGAGATTGCCGGCAAGCTGCTTGAGCCCGCCGGTCTTCTGGAACGCATTCGAGGCCGGGCGCAGGATCTTGTCGTTCTGGGTCTCGCGGGGGGCATCCTCGTAGACCACGCTGCCGTCCTTGAGCTTGGGCTCCTGCGTGTAGCGCGACAGCCCGTCGCCGGCGACGGTGCTGACATCCTCGTGCAGCAGCCCCGCATCGAGCAACTCGCCGATCAGGTATTGCAGACCGCCGGCGGCGTGGAAGTGGTTCACGTCGGCCAGCCCGTTGGGATAGACCTTCGCCATCAACGGCGTAACCGAGGAGATCGCCTCGAAATCCTCGAGCTCGAGCTCGATCCCCGCCGCGCGCGCCATCGCCGGCAGGTGCAGCACGAGGTTGGTCGAGCCGCCGGTGGCCATCAGGCCCACGATGCCGTTGACGAAGGCCTTGGCGTCGAGGATGTCGCAGACCGGGCGGTACTCGTTGCCGAGCTTGGTGATCTCCAGCGCGCGGGTGGCGCCGGCCACGGTCAGCGCGTCGCGCAGCGGCGTGTTGGGGTTGATGAAGGAGGCGCCCGGAAGGTGCAGCCCCATGAACTCCATCAGCATCTGGTTCGAGTTGGCGGTGCCGTAGAAGGTGCAGGTGCCCGGCCCGTGATAGGAGGCCATCTCGGCCTTCATCAGCGCGTCGCGGCCGACCTCGCCGGTGGCGTATTGCTGGCGCACGCGGGATTTCTCGTCGTTCGGCAGGCCCGATGTCATCGGGCCGGCGGGCAGGAAGATGCCGGGGATGTAGCCGAAGGTGGCGGCGCCGATCACCAGCCCCGGTACGATCTTGTCGCAGACGCCGAGGTAAAGCGCCGCGTCGTAGGTGTTGTGCGACAGCGAGACGCCGGTCGCCAGCGCGATCACGTCGCGCGAGAACAGCGATAGCTCCATGCCGACCTGGCCCTGCGTGACCCCGTCGCACATTGCCGGCACGCCACCCGCCACTTGCGCGGTGCCGCCGCCGGCGCGGGCCGCGTCGCGGATGATCTGGGGGAAGCGCTCGAAGGGCTGATGCGCCGAGAGCATGTCGTTGTAGGAGGTCACGATGCCGATATTGGGGGCGCGGCCTTCGGCCAGCGCGCCCTGATCCTGCCCCATGGCGGCATAGGCATGGGCCTGGTTGCCGCAGGTCAGATGCGCACGGCGCGGGCCTTCGTCGGCGGCGCGGCGCATCCGGTCGAGATAGGTGGCGCGGCGGGTCTCGGACCGGGCCTCGATGGCCTCGGTAACCTTCGCGATCGTGGCGTCGAGCGGCATGAAAGCTCTCCCTTTGACTGGCCGTCCCGCCCGGATGGCGAGACATCGCTGCGCCCAGCATGTAACCCGGTTAGCGCTATCAGTAAAGCGTGCTCGAACGGTGGCGCGGCAGTCGGGGCAGGCGCGTTGGCAAAACGTCCGGAGGTGCCGCGCGGTTGCGCAGCGATGCGCGGGGCGGCCTCGATTTCCCCGCTTCCCCTTGCCGGGTCACGCGCGCTATAGGGGCGGCATGAGCTCTGATACCCTTCCAGTCGTCCGCCTGACGCCCAAAGCCAATGCCCGAGCCATCCGCCGGGGCTTTCCGTGGATCTATGCCAACGAGCTGGTGCTCGACCGGCGCACCAAGGGGCTCGCGCCCGGCACCATCGCGGTGCTCGAGGATGGCGAGCGCAAGCCGGTGGGGCTGGTGGGCGTCACGCCCGCCTCCAAGATCGCCGGGCGGATGCTCGAGCGCGACACCGATGTCGAAATCGGGCGCGACTGGCTGATGGCAAAGCTGACCCGCGCGCTCGAGCTGCGCGAGCGGCTGTTCTCCACGCCGTTCTACCGGCTGGTCCATGCCGAGGCCGACGGTCTGCCCGGCGTCATCATCGACCGCTTCGGCGACACCTGCGTGGTGCAGCCCAACGCCGCCTGGGCCGAGGCGCTGCTGCCCGAGCTGACCGAGGCGCTGGCCGAGGTCACCGGGGTGGTCAACATCCTCAAGAACGCCGGCTCGCGCGGGCGCCAGCTCGAGGGGCTCGACGATGCCGACGCGGTGCTGCTGGGCGCCGCTCCCGAGGCGCCGCTGCCGGTCGAGATGAACGGCGCCACCTACATGGCCGACCTCACCGGTGGGCAGAAGACCGGCCTGTTCTACGACCAGCGTCCCAACCATGCCTTCGCGGCGCGGCTGGCGCAGGGGCAGCGCGTGCTCGACATCTTCAGCCACGTGGGCGGCTTCGCGCTGGCGGCACTTGCAGGCGGCGCGAGCGAGGCGCTGTCGGTCGACGGCTCGGCGCCGGCGCTGGCGCTGGCCGAGGAGGGCGCGCGCCGCATGGGCGCCGCCGAGCGCTTTGCCACCCGTCAGGGCGATGCCTTCAGCACCCTCACCGCGCTTGGCGAGGAGGGCGAACGCTTCGGCCTCGTGATCTGCGATCCGCCCGCCTTTGCGCCCGCCAAGCCGGCGCTCGAGGCGGGCCTGCGCGCCTACGAGAAGGTTGCGCGGTTCTCGGCGCCGCTGGTCGAGGAGGGCGGCTATCTCGTGCTGTGCTCCTGCTCGCACGCGGCGGACCTGTCGAGCTTCACCGGCGCCTGCCTGCGCGGCATCGGCCGGGCCGGGCGGCGCGCGCAGCTGATCCACACCGGCTTTGCCGGGCCGGACCACCCCCTGATGCCGCAACTGGCCGAGAGCGGCTATCTCAAGGCGCTGGTCTTCCGCCTGTGAAAGTGCTGCTCGACACCTGCGTGATCTACCCCACGGTGATGCGCGAGGTGCTTCTGGGCGTCGCCGCGCAGGGCGTGTTCGAGCCGCTCTGGTCGGCGCGCATCCTCGAGGAATGGGCCCTGGCCTCGCGCAAGCTCGGCCCGATGGGCGAGGTGCAGGCGCGCGGCGAGATCGCGCAGGTGCGGGCTGCCTGGCCGAAGGCCGAAGTGCGCTGGAAGCCGTCGCTCGAGCAGCGGCTGTGGCTGCCCGATGACAACGACATCCACGTGCTCGCCGCCGCCGTGGCGGGCAGCGCCGATGTCATCGTGACCGAGAACGCCAAGGATTTTCCGCGCGGCGTGCTGGCCGAGGAGGGCGTGTCTCGCGTTGATGCCGATGGCTTCCTGCGCGGCCTTTTCGAGGCGCAGCCGGGGCTGGTGCGTGAGGCCTGCGACAGCGTGCTCTCCGAGGCGCGCCGGCTTTCGGGTGAGGACTGGACGATGCGGTCCCTGCTCAAGAAAGCGCGGCTGCCGCGCCTTGCCAAGGCGATGGAAAAGGCGGCCGAGGCCGGCTGACATCGTCCCTGCGCTTGCCGCGACCCGATGGCGCTGGTAATCGCTCCCGAAATTCCGATATCTTTGCTCGGAAAAGACGGAAGGCAGGCACGTGCAGACACCCCGGCTGGAAATCCGAAATCTCGTGCGTCGCTTCGAGGGGCGCCGGGTCGTGGACGACGTGTCCCTGACAATCCAGCCCGGTCATGTCACCTGCCTGCTGGGGCCGTCGGGCTGCGGCAAGTCGACGACGCTGCGGATGATCGCGGGCGTCGACATGCAGGACGAAGGCGAGATCCATGTCGACGGCACTCTGATCTGCGACACCGTCTTCCGCATTCCGCCGGAGCGGCGCCAGATCGGGCTGATGTTTCAGGACTTCGCGCTGTTCCCGCATCTCGCGGTGGGCGACAACGTGGCCTTCGGGCTGAAGGGCAGCAAGGCCGAGAAGCGCCGCCGCGCCGGGGAACTGCTCGAGCGGGTGGGGCTGTCGCACTATATCGACGAGTTTCCGCACCAGCTTTCCGGCGGCGAGCAGCAGCGCGTGGCGCTGGCCCGCGCACTGGCGCCGCGGCCCAAGATCATGCTGATGGACGAGCCGTTCTCGGGGCTCGACAACCGCCTGCGCGACGGCATTCGCGACGAGACGTTGGCGCTGCTGAAGGAAGAGGGCGCCTCAGTCCTGCTGGTCACGCACGAGCCGGAAGAGGCGATGCGCATGGCCGACGAGATCGCCCTGATGCGCGACGGGCGCATCGTGCAGCGCGGCGCACCCTACAACATCTACAACAACCCCGCCGACAAGGCCGCGGTGGCGTTCTTCAGCGATATCAACGTGCTGCGCGGCGAGGTCCGTGGGGCGCTCACGCAGACGCCGTTCGGCGCGTTCCTCGCGCCCGGTGTGCCCGATGGCGGGCAGGTCGATATCGTGTTCCGGCCCCAGCATGTCAGCATCGACTTCGACCGCAATGGCCGCGGCCCGAATCCGACCGAGCTTGCCGGTACGCCGGCGCGCGGCGTGGTCGAGCGGGCCCGCTTCATGGGGTCGGAGAGCCTTGTCGAGTTCCGCATGGATTTCAACGACGAGGTGCTGAAAGTCACGGTGCCCAACGTGTTCATTCCGAAGCCCGGCACGCCGATGTGGCTCACCGTGCGGCGCAACCGCTGCTTCGTCTTCCCGGTGAAGGGCTGACGCGGGGGGCGGCAGGTCTGGCGCGCCAGATCCTCGCGCGCCGCGACCGCACCGGGGCGGCGTTGATGCCAGACGCGACGGCGCCGGACCTTATCTCTCGCAGGCAGGCCGCCGCCGCGCGGAAAGCACCTGACCCCGCGCAATCGCTCAGCGCAGGGGCTAATGCTCGGCATGCCCGAAATCGACCATCGGACCCGTCGGACCAGCCCTTGAGCGGCAGTAAGGGCAGGTCGCAGGCGAAAAACCGGGGGCGACGGGGTTGAAACGCCCCCAGCGGGTATGTTGTCACCGCGGGTCATGACCGAGAGACCGCCCGAGAGGACTCCGATGACCGACCTGACGATCCGACGCAATGTCGAGAACGACCTCGCCCCGCTGGCCCGGCTGCTCGCCGATCCCGACGCGATGACGCTGGTGAACCCCAATGCCAAGCAGCCCTTCGACCCGGTCGAATGGCAGGAGAAATGGCTGGGCGAGATGCACGACGAGGATTTCTACCTCGTCGATGCCGATGGCACCGAAGTGGGCTTTTTCGCCCTTCGCGTGGGCATCGGCCCCGAGGTGCGCCACCTGACCTATGTCTTCGTCGCCGAAGAGATGCGCGGCGGCACCGGCCACCTGCTGGCCAGCTGGATCGAGCAGGCGGCGCGTGATCTGGGCGCGCTCACCATCACGCTGAAATGCGAGACCGACAACGTCCCCGCCATGCGCATCTACGAGGCCGCGGGCTACGAGGTTCTGAGCGAGAAGAACGGCATGGCGACCATGCGCCGCGATCTCGACTGAGACCTGTCCGCCATCGCGCGGGAGGCGGGCGGTCGAGGCGACCGCGCCCGCCTTTGGCCGAAATCGCCGTTGCGTGTTAACATTTGTTACCTGTCAGGAACGCGGGCGCTGGGGGCACGTTGGGCGCTGCATCGATGGTATAGCAGATGGAGGTGCCCTTATGTGGGACTGGATCACACAAAACTCGGGCGGGCTCAGCGCCATCCTGAACGCGGCGATGCTGGCGGTCTGGATCGCCTACCTGCAACTGTTCTTCGTCAGCTTCCGCCGCTCGAACCGCACCGTGATCCATATCGGCATGGCCGGGGAACGGAACGGTGACGCGCGCTGTCTGGTGACCAACATGGGCTCGGACACCGCCTATGTGCTGGCGGTCAAGATCGACCTCGACTTCGGCGAGGAGACACGCTCGGCGCTGGTCACCGACCGGATCGAGGACGACGACCCTCTGGGCGGTGATTTCCGCGAGAAGACCAACCAGGGGCCGTTGGGCGGGGGCGAGGTGCTCGATATCGGCTCGCTTGGCCGCATCGTGAAGCGCGCCGCGCACCGCACCGGAGAGGAGCTGTCGCTCAAGGAGTGCCGCGCCGTGACGCTTACGGTGATGGTTGCCGCCCAGCAGGCGCACCAGATGTCGGGCGGCTACAAGCGCTACGAGATCGAAAGCGGCGACGACGGGGAAATGTGCTTCCGCTCCGAGGACGTGCTCACCCGGCAGATCCACGGCCGCCGCCAGCGCCACGCGCTGCGCGACATGATCACCGCCTAAGCCGCCTCAGCGACCCTGCCGGCGCGCCATGAAGGCCAGCCGCTCGAAGAGATGCACGTCCTGCTCGTTCTTCAGAAGCGCGCCGTGCAGCTTCGGCAGGGCACTGGCGCCGTCGCGCTTGAGATCCTCGGCGTCAAGATCCTCGGCCAGCAGCAGCTTCAGCCAGTCGAGCACCTCCGAGGTCGAGGGTTTCTTCTTCAGACCCGGCTGCTCGCGCAGTTCGTAGAACTGGGTCAGGGCCGAGGTGAGAAGGGTGGGCTTGATGTCGGGGTGGTGGACCTCGACGATCTTGCGCAGCGTGTCCTGGTCGGGGAACTTGATGTAGTGGAAGAAGCAGCGCCGCAAGAAGGCGTCGGGCAGCTCTTTCTCGTTGTTCGAGGTGATGATCACGATGGGCCGCTGGCGGGCCTTCACGGTCTCGCCGGTTTCGTAGACATGGAACTCCATCTTGTCGAGTTCCTGCAGCAGATCGTTGGGGAATTCGATATCCGCCTTGTCGACCTCGTCGATCAGCAGCACCAGCTTCCCCTCGGCCTCGAAGGCCTGCCAGAGCTTGCCCTTGCGGATGTAGTTGGCGACGTCATTGACCTTTTCGTCGCCGAGCTGGCTGTCCCGCAGCCGGCTGACCGCGTCGTACTCGTAAAGCCCCTGCTGCGCCTTGGTGGTCGATTTGACGTTCCACTCGATCATCGGCAGCCCCAGCGACCGCGCCACCTGCCGCGCCAGCTCGGTCTTGCCGGTGCCGGGTTCGCCCTTGACCAGAAGCGGCCGCTCCAGCGTGATCGCGGCGTTCACCGCCATGGTCAGATCGTCGGTCGAGACGTAATCGTCGGTGCCGTCAAAGCGCATCGTGGTCTCCGGAGTGGTTTCCCGATAGGGGATAAAGACCGGACTGCAGCCATGCAAGCGTGCAGCAGGGGGCTCGCTGCCGATGCACCCACTGCTTGCGCGGGCGCTGGCCTGACGCGCTCGCCGCGGCGCTGCTCTGGCCGCACCGATCGTCGGGCCGGATGGACAAGGTGCTGCGCGCGTCGCGGGGAGCACGCCCGCAAACATGCCTCGCGGATGTCGGTTTTTCGAGCAAAAACAGGACAATCTCCGGGTTGCCGCGGCATTGTCAAACCGCCCGATGAGGGGCGGCGATCACTTGGTGTGCGAATGGCGCGATTCAACCCCGCGCCGTGTGATTGTGTAGTGACAACCTGCCGGCCTTGGGATACTTCCAGCCTCGCAAGGGGTGCCGGCGCTGTTCAGGGTCAACCGAAACGGTGGATCGGCTTTTCAGAGGGAGCAGAAATGAAGCCCGAAACCTTTCTACCGGACGACTATCGTCCCGCCGAGGACGAGCCGTTCATGAACGACCGTCAGCTCGAATATTTCCGCCGCAAGTTGATTGCCTGGAAGAACGACATTCTTGCCGAAAGCCGCGACACCATCGAGGCCCTGCAGGAAGCCACCCGCAACATCCCCGACGTCACCGACCGCGCCAGCGAAGAAACCGACCGTGCGCTCGAACTGCGCACGCGGGACCGCCAGCGCAAGCTGGTGTCCAAGATCGACTCGGCCCTGCGCCGCATCGACGAGGGGGAATACGGCTATTGCGAGGTCACCGGCGAGCCGATCTCGCTCAAACGCCTCGACGCCCGCCCGATCGCGACCATGAGCCTAGAGGCCCAGGAGCGTCACGAGCGCCGCGAGAAAGTGCATCGCGACGACTGACCCCGGCGGGCGGCCAATTTCGGGCCGGCCCGGCGAAGGACACGATACGCAGAGCGCCGGGGCCACGCCTCGGCGTTTTGCGTCTTCGCCCCGGCCTGCAGAGGGCCGGCGGCGCTGAAGGAGAGACGGCATGGGGCTGAAGGGCCTTGAGATCATCGTCGCGGGCGGCGGCATCGGCGGGCTGGCAGCGGCCCTCGCGCTGCGCCAGCGCGGCGCCGAGGTGCGGGTGCTGGAACAGGCCGGTGCCATCACCGAGGTTGGCGCCGGCATCCAAGTGAGCCCGAACGGCCTGCGGGTGATCGAGGCGCTGGGCCTGGGGGAAGCGCTGCGCGCGCGCTCCTGCCGCGGTCGGGCGGTGCGGCTGCGCGACTACCGCGACGGCGCCGAGGTGACGCGGCTCGATCTCGACCGACTGCCGCCCGCGCAGGGCTACTACTTCGTCCATCGCGCCGATCTGATCGAGCTTCTCGCCGACGCGGCGCGCGAGGCCGGCGTGACCATCCGGCTGTTGCAGAAGGTCACCAGTGTCAGGCCGGGGCCGCGACCGGAGCTGTCGCTGGCCAATGGCGACAGGGTTTGCGCCGATCTCGTCATCGGCGCCGATGGGCTGCACTCGGTGATCCGCGGCGCTTTGAATGGCACTGCGTCCCCCACCTTCACCCGTCAGGTGGCGTGGCGCGCGGTGATCCCGAACCTGACCGGCCACCCGCCCGAGGCGCAGGTGCATATGGGGCCGGGCCGGCACCTGGTGAGCTACCCGCTGCGCGACGGTCTGAGCGTCAATATCGTGGCCGCACAGGAGCGCGACAGCTGGGCCGAGGAGGGCTGGTCGCACGAAGATGCCCCCGCCAACCTGCGCGCCGCTTTCGCGGGCTTCGGCGGAGATGTTCCGGTAATGCTGAACGCGGTCGACCGGGTCGGGCTCTGGGGCCTGTTCCGCCACCCGGTGGCCTGCCACTGGTATGACGAAGGGCTGGCGCTGCTCGGTGACGCGGTGCATCCGACCTTGCCGTTCATGGCGCAGGGGGCGAACATGGCGCTTGAGGACGCATGGAGCCTCGCGGCAGCGCTCGACAACGAACCGGAGATGGGCGCGGCGCTCGCCTCGTATCAGGAGCGCCGGCGCCCGCGCTGCGAACGCATTGTCGCCGCCGCCAATGGCAATGCGTGGAAGTATCACCTGCGCAATCCCCTGATCCGCGGCGTTGCGCATTTCGGCCTCGGGCTTGCCGGTCGCCTTGCGCCGGAGCGCCTGATGCAGCAGTTCGACTGGATCTACGGGTACGACGTGACCGCGCGGGACGGCTGACCTCTCGCTCACCTCAGGCGCGGCGCCCGGTCGCAATGGCCGGCCTGCCTCCGGCGGGAGTATTTTTGACGAAGAGAAGCCAGGGGCGCAGCGCTCCTGGCTTCGTTGGTTTTCAAATACCTCGGGGGTGAATTGGCCGAAGGCCAAGAGGGGGCAGAGCCCCCTCTCTTCTTCCAAATAGAAGCGCACCCACGGTGCGACAGGGGACAGCGTCCTCCCCTAAAAAAGCGCACCTACGGTGCGACAGGGGGCAGCGCCCCTCAGTCGCTGCCCGAGCCGTAAAGCGGCACGGTCGAGATCGCGAGCTTGGCCGATCCGTCCACAAGCTCGTTGGCATGGACGAGGTAAATCAGCGTCTGGTTGTCCTCGTCGAAGATCCGCTTCACCCGGAGGCTCTTGAAGATGATCGAACGCGACGCGCTGAACACGTCCTCGCCATCCTCATCACGGTCGATGTCACCCACGGTGATCGGTCCGGTCTGCCGGCATGAGATCGAGGCGTTCGAGGGGTCCTCGAACCAGTTCCCTTTGGACAGACGGTCGAACAGACCCCGGTCGAAGTAGGCGACGTGGCAGGTCACACCCTCGACCTTGGGGTCCGCGACCGCCTCGATCAGGACGTCATTGCCGGTCCAGTCGACCCCGACCTCGCCAACCTGTTCGGCCTGGGCCATCAAGGGGGAAAGGCAGAGCAGGGCGGCGAGGCGGAGCGATGTCATTGGCTTATTCCGGTGCGCGATCAAAAGACCACGCAACCATGGTCGCCGGCATCCGGTTTGTCACCGGTGATGTTGGCCTTGGCAATCTCGTAGAGGAAGCTCGCGCCACCATCACCGGCCCAGACCTCGGCCTCGTGCGGGGTGAACTTCACCAGCTGTACGGCCTCGTCGTCGCGGCCATCCTCGAACCAGGCGGCGGCGAAGGCGTTCCACAGCTCGTCGAGCTTGTCGCTGTCATTCACCACGGCCAGCTTGCCGAACACGTTGGCATAAAGATGCGCCTTCGAATCGGCGACGTGGAACGACGCCTCGCCGCCGCTCTTGGCGGCACGGTCGGCGGCGCTGCCCTTGGCGGTGATGAACCAGATCGCCTTCTCCTCGGGGTCGCCCTGCGGCGACATCGGCACCGGGCGCTCGCCGTCGGCGGCCAGCAGGCCGGCCCGCACGTCTTTCAGTTGGCTCCAGAATTCGGCTTTGAGATCCTTGGACATGATGCCCTCCTAAGTCTTTGTTCACCGCCCCAACGCGGGCCGGGCCGGGCGCGTTCCGTGTCGTCGCGTCGGCGCGACAAGGACGGGGCTTGACGGCTGCGGGCAGGCGGGCATAGATTTGAACAAGCGTTCAATAACCGCCGGGAGGAGGGCTGGAATGTTCAACGCGGTCATGAGCTTTGATCTGGGCGAGGATGTGAATGCGCTGCGCGAGATGGTGCATCGCTGGGCCCAGGATCGGGTGAAGCCGATGGCAGCCGAGGTCGATGCCTCGAACGCCTTTCCCAACGAGCTGTGGGCCGAGATGGGCGAGCTGGGCCTGCTCGGAATCACCGTGCCGGAAGAGTTCGGCGGCGCCGGCATGGGCTATCTCGCCCACGTCATTGCGGTCGAGGAGATCGCCCGCGCCTCGGCCTCGGTGTCGCTGTCCTACGGCGCCCATTCCAATCTCTGCGTCAACCAGATCAAGCTGAACGGCTCGGAGGAGCAAAAAGCGAAATACCTGCCCGGGCTGGTCTCGGGGGAGCACGTCGGCGCACTGGCGATGTCGGAGGCCGGGGCGGGCTCGGACGTGGTCAGCATGAAGCTGCGCGCAGAAAAGAAGAACGACCGCTTCGTGCTGAACGGCAACAAGTACTGGATCACCAACGGCCCCGATGCCGACACGCTGGTGGTCTATGCCAAGACCGACCCCGACGCGGGTTCGAAGGGCATCACCGCCTTCCTGATCGAGAAGAGCATGACCGGCTTTTCCACCAGCCCGCATTTCGACAAGCTCGGGATGCGCGGCTCGAACACCGCCGAGCTGATCTTCGACGATGTCGAGGTGCCGTTCGACAACGTTCTCGGCGAGGAGGGCAAGGGCGTGCGGGTGCTGATGTCGGGGCTCGATTACGAGCGCGTGGTGCTCGCGGGCATCGGCACCGGGATCATGGCGGCCTGTCTCGACGAGATCATGCCTTACATGGCCGAGCGCAAGCAGTTCGGCCAGCCGATCGGAAGCTTTCAGCTCATGCAGGGCAAGATCGCCGACATGTATACGGCGATGAACTCGGCCCGGGCCTATGTTTACGAAGTCGCCAAGGCCTGTGACCGGGGCGACGTGACCCGGCAGGACGCGGCGGCCTGCTGCCTGTATGCCTCCGAGCAGGCGATGGTTCAGGCACATCAGGCGGTGCAGGCGATGGGCGGCGCGGGCTTCCTGTCCGACGCACCGGTGGCGCGACTGTTCCGCGACGCCAAGCTGATGGAGATCGGCGCCGGCACATCCGAGATCCGCCGGATGCTGGTTGGACGCGAACTCATGGCGGCGATGGGCTGAGCCATGGTCCGCGCACAAAAAAGGAGCCCCGCATGGGGGCTCCGAAGTCGGTCGAAAAGGATGGTGCGCTCAGAAGCGCACGATGTAGCTCGCGCCGATGACCCACGGGTCGACCTCGACGGTGCCGATGTCGGTGCCGTCCAGATCGACATCGAGATCGATGTCGATGTAGCGCGCGTCGAGACGGATCGCGCTGGTCTCGGTCAGGGCGTAGTCGAAGCCGATATGGCCGGCCCAGCCCCAGCTGTCCTCGACATCGAGGCCGGAGATCTGCTGGTCATCGAGCGACAGAACGGTGGTGTAGTTCACACCGAGGCCGACGAAGGGGGTGAAGCCGGTTCCGGTCTGGAAGTGGTAGTTCATCGACACGGTGGGCGGCAGGTGCTTGACGTCGACGGCCTGCTCTCCGTTCACCTCGACCTTCTGGGTGAAGGGCGTGGCGGCCAGAACCTCGATGCCGAGGTTGTCCATGATGAAGTATTCGAAGGTCAGCGACAGCTGGGTGTCGCCCAGAACTTCGGTGTCGAGCGCGCCGTCGAGCAGGCTGCCGTTGTCGTCGGCGGGGTTGACCCATGCGAGGCCGAAGCCGAGCGTCATGTCGCCCTTGGATTGCGCAAGCGCCGCGGTGGAGGTCATCGCAAGCATGGCGGCGGTGAGGAGGAGCGTCTTTTTCATATCAGTGCCCATTGGTTCGTTTCCCCGTCGTCTTGCACCGAGTCGGGGTCGGAAAAGGTTGATCTGCATCAAGTGGATAGGGGGCACCACGCGGCTGTTGCAAAAGGGTCATATCCTGATTGTGGAATGTACGTTTCCCCGCAACTCGGAGCGCCGTCATGACGGGGGCCACGCGGGACATACTGGCGCGCGCAGTGCTCGCGCGCGGGGTCGGATATGACGGCCTGAGGGCCGCGTTTCGCTGGCCCGCAGAGGCGCAGGTCAACCTTGCCACCGAGGTCTGCGACAGCTGGGCGGCGGCCTTTCCCGCGCGGACTGCGATCGTCGATCTGCGCGGCGAAACGCCTGTGTCCGTCAGCTACGCGGCGCTGCAGCGCCTGTCGCAGCAGGTCGAAGCCTGGCTGAGGGCGCAGGGCATTGCGCGCGGCGACCGGGTCGGGGTGCTGCTCTCGCAGGGGCCGCTCTGCGCGGCGGCGCATGTGGCGGTCTGGCGGATGGGGGCGATCTCGGTGCCGCTGTTCAAGCTCTTCCGGCACGATGCGCTGGCCTCGCGCCTCGCGGACAGCGGCGCGCGGGCGGTGGTGAGCGATGACGAAGGGGCGGCCATGCTCCGCGCCTTCGACGTGGCTGTGCTCACCGAGGAGGCGCTGCCCGAGCCGGTTGCCCGGCCTGCCGAGGCCACCGGGCCGCGCGATCCGGCGGTGCTGATCTATACATCCGGCACCACGGGGCGGCCCAAGGGCGCACTCCACGGACACGGCGTGCTGGCCGGTCACATGCCGGGCGTCGAAATGAGCCACGATCTGCTGGGGCAGGAGGGTGATGTGCTCTGGACCCCGGCGGACTGGGCCTGGATCGGCGGGCTGTTCGACGTGCTGATGCCGGGGCTCTATCTCGGGGTGCCGGTGGTCGCGGCGCGGATGGCGCGCTTCGACGTCGACGCGTGCCTGCGCATCTGCCGCGAGGGCGCCGTGCGCAACGTGTTCTTTCCACCGACCGCGCTGAGGATGCTGAAGGCCGCGGGGGCCCGGATCACCGGTCTGCGCTCGGTGGCCAGCGGCGGAGAGCCGCTCGGCGCCGAGATGCTGGCCTGGGGGCGCGAGGCCTTCGGTCGCGAGATCAACGAGTTCTACGGCCAGACCGAGTGCAACATGGTCGCCAGTTCCTGCGCGGCGCTGTTCCCGGCGCGCCCCGGCTGCATCGGCAAGCCGGTGCCGGGGTTCCGCATCGGCATCGTCGACGAGGACGGCAACGAGGTGACGGGCGAGGGCGACGTGGCCATCGCGCGGGGCGCGGGCTCGATGATGCTGGGCTACTGGAACGCGCCCGAGGAAACCGCGAAAAAGTTTCGCGGCGACTGGTTGGTGACGGGGGACCGGGGCGTCTGGGAGGACGGCTATCTGCGCTTTGTCGGGCGCGAGGACGATGTCATCACCTCGGCCGGCTACCGCATCGGCCCGGCGGAGATCGAGGATTGCCTGCTGACTCATCCCGGCGTCGCGACGGTCGGGGTGGTGGGCAAGCCCTGCGCCCTGCGCACCGAGCTGGTCAAGGCGTATGTCGTGCGCAAGCCGGGCCACGATCCGAGCGCCGAAGAGCTTCAGGCATGGGTCAAGGACAGGCTCGCAAGCTATTCCTATCCAAGGGAAATCGGGTTCCTAGATGCGCTGCCGATGACGGTGACGGGCAAGGTGATCCGCAAGCAACTCAAGGCCCGCGCGGCCGCCGAAAGCGAGGCCGAAGCGGCCGGGGAGGTTTCATGAAACTGGCGTCAACGGCAATCCCCTCGTCGGAGGGTTTCACCGCCAACCGGGCCGCCCATCTCGAGGCGCTCGAGACGGTGCGCGCGGCGGCGGAGCTGGCAGCGGCCGGCGGCGGGGAGCGGGCGCGCGAGCGGCACCTCTCGCGCGGCAAGATGCTGCCGCGGGAGCGGGTATCCAACCTGCTTGATCCGGGCTCGCCTTTCCTCGAGATCGGGGCGACGGCGGCGCACGACATGTATGACGGCGCGGCGCCGGCGGCCGGGGTGATCGCCGGCATCGGGCGGGTGAAGGGCCGCGAGGTCATGGTGGTGTGCAACGACGCGACGGTGAAGGGCGGCACCTACTACCCGATGAGCGTCAAGAAGCACCTGCGCGCACAGGAGATCGCCGAGGAGAACCGGCTGCCCTGCGTCTACCTCGTGGACAGCGGCGGCGCCAACCTGCCGAACCAGGACGAGGTCTTCCCGGACCGCGACCATTTCGGCCGGATCTTCTACAACCAGGCGCGGATGAGCGCGAAGAACATTCCGCAGATCGCCGTGGTGATGGGCTCGTGCACCGCGGGGGGCGCCTACGTGCCGGCGATGTCGGACGTGACCATCATCGTGAAGGAGCAGGGCACGATCTTCCTTGCCGGGCCGCCGCTGGTGAAGGCGGCGACGGGCGAGGTGGTGAGCGCCGAGGATCTCGGCGGCGGTGACGTGCACACGCGGCTTTCGGGCGTGGCCGATTACCTCGCCGAGGACGACGCCCACGCGCTGGCGCTGGCGCGCCGGGCGGTGGGGTCGCTGGGCGGCAGCGCCGGCGCGGAGGTGCTGCGAGAGACGCCGGAGGCGCCGGCCTACGATCCCGAAGAGATCCTCGGGGTGGTCCCGGGCGATCTGCGTACCCCCTATGACATCCGCGAGGTCATCGCGCGGCTGGTGGACGGCTCGCGCTTCGACGAGTTCAAGCCGCGCTACGGCGAGACACTGGTGACGGGCTTTGCCCATGTGGACGGCTGGCCGGTGGGGATCATCGCCAACAACGGCGTTCTGTTCTCGGAGGCGGCGCAGAAGGGCGCGCATTTCGTCGAGCTCTGCTCGCAGCGCCGCATCCCGCTGGTCTTCCTGCAGAACATCACCGGCTTCATGGTGGGGCGGAAATACGAGAACGAGGGCATCGCGCGGCACGGCGCCAAGATGGTGACCGCGGTGGCGACGACCAGCGTGCCGAAGATCACCATGCTGGTGGGCGGCTCCTTCGGGGCGGGAAACTACGGCATGGCGGGGCGGGCCTATCAGCCGCGCTTCCTGTGGAGCTGGCCCAACAGCCGGATCTCGGTGATGGGCGGCGAGCAGGCCGCGGGCGTGCTGGCCACGGTCAAGCGCGACGCCATCGAGCGCAGCGGCGGCGACTGGTCCGCCGAGGACGAAGCGGCGTTCAAGCGCCCGACCATCGAGATGTTCGAGCGCCAGTCGCATCCGCTCTACGCCTCGGCCCGGCTCTGGGATGACGGGATCGTCGATCCGCGCAAGTCGCGCGAGGTGCTGGCGCTGTCGCTCTCGGCCAGCCTCAACGCGCCGATCGAGGAGACCCGCTTTGGCGTGTTCCGGATGTGAGCCGGTGCCGGCGTCGGGCCGCCCCGGTGGCGGCGCTCCCGCCCGCCCACCC
>NZ_JAIUZY010000003.1 GCF_020171625.1 Salipiger bermudensis | reverse complement strand
TGTCGGCTCTGCATCGACCAGCCGACGACACGACGCGAGAACAGATCGATGACCACGGCGAGATAGGCAAAGCCTTCCTGCGTGCGGATGTAGGTGATGTCGGTCACCCAAACGCTGTCTGGTGTCGCCACTTCAAACTGCCGGTCCAGTGTGTTGTCGACGACCATCGAGGGTTTGCCGCCATACTTCCCCGGTCGGCGCTTGTAGCCGATCTGCGCCTTGATGCCGGCCAAGCTGGTCAGGCGGGCGACCCGGTTCAGGCAGATGCTTTCGCCCTGCTCGAGAAGGTCATCATGCAGCTTGCGATGGCCGTAGACCTTGCCGCTGTCCACCCACGCCTCCTTCAGCATCTCGGTCTGCCGCTTGTCTTCTTGAGCTCGCTTACTCAGCGGTGCCTTCAGCCAGGCATAGAACCCGCTCGGCTGTATGCGCAGACAGCGGCACATGGCCCTGACAGAGAACTGTCCGCGATGCTCGGCCACGAACGCGTATCTCACTTTGCATCCCTGGCGAAATACGCGGTCGCCTTTTTTAGGATATCCCGCTCCTCCGTCACTCTCAGAAGCTCACGCTTGAGCCGACGGATCTCCGCCTCTTTCTCAGCGTCACCGGATGACGCCTTCGCGAACTTCTTCTTCCAGGCGTAGAGCGAATACGCGCTGACCCCGAGACGCTCCGACACTTCCCTGACCGGATAGCCCCGCTCGGTGATCTGCGCGACGGCGTCTCTCTTGAAATCGTCGCTGAACTTGGTGCTGCTCATCATGGCCTCCTCGCCTCAAAATTAGCAAAGAAGGCGTCCACGTTACACGGGGCTATTCAGGATGACACACCTTCCTGTCAGCCAAGTATCTGCCGCCCGGATGGCGGATCGGGCCGTCTTTCATTGCGGACGAGCCGAAGTTTTCGGCAGCCCCTGCGTAAGAGAAGATATGCTCCTCGTGTCGCGGGCGTGCCAAGCATTTCCGCCAGATAAGGGAACCGCGACAAAAACTGCGTCCAGAAACGCTTACCCGCTGCAGGACCAGAAACCGCGGTAGGTCGCCTCGGGGCCGGGATCGAGCCTGAAAGTCAGCTGGCTATCCGAACGCATTGCGTCCACCGGCTCGACGGCCATCTCCAGCCCCTCGGTGCTGTAGGACAGCTCGGCATCGCCTGCATTCAACGAAAGGACGACGCCGTTGAGCTTGGTGACGGCTGCGCTGCCATCGGCGGCGGCAATCAGTACCGGGTTCTCGGTGCGGGTACGGCGGAAGGCGCAGGTCTCTCCCTCGGGCATCGCCTCACCGGCCTCTTCGGGACTCAGCGGCGCCGGATCGAGCGTCGACAGGAGCGTGTTGCTGAGAGCGTCCTGCAGGCTGCCCTGCTGCGCAGGCGGATCCTCGTAGATCTCGCGCACCACGTTGCCCGCGGCGACATCGGCGATCAGCGCGCGCATCTCGGCAATCTCCTTCTTCTGGGCCGTGGCGATGCCGTCGGCGAGCTTGCGCACCCTTGCGTCCTCGATGCCGGCCCGCTCGGAGGTCATGATGGCGATCGAATGGTGGGGGATCATCGCCCGCATGTAGCTTGCGCCATTCACGGTCACCTGGCTGCGCACCAGCCAGAGCGTGCCGGCGAAGACGACGATGCTGCCCGCGAAGATGGCGATATTGACGGCCCGACTGGGATACATCGCTGCCATGAAGGCAAGCATCACGAACGCCATGGTCGCCCCCATGACGATCGCCATGTAAACGCGGGTCTCGCTGAAGAAGACATGCTCGAAAGCGTAGGTGTTGAGATACATCAGCCCGAACATAATCACCGTCGAGGCGAGGATCATGAGGGCGAAACGGGAGTAGGTCATCGGCACCTCCAGGCCTGTCGCTTTTTGGCTCAACGGCCTTCCAGCGCTGGAGGGTTCCCGGAAACTGTCCAAGAGACGGGGAGTGGCTCAGGATTCCGCAATGGCGAGCACTGTCTCAATGGTGGAAACGCAATGCCCGAAGCTCGTGTCTTCCACCTTGCAGGTGCTCATCCGAAGCTTCTCCGGTTGTGACCAGATAAAAATGCGACCTTTGCCCACTGGAAGGTCACGACGCCCAGATGCATTCCGCATCGACGATCATGAGAACACCCGTTTGAACTGGTTGGAGCCCGAGGACGTGCCTCGTTGACGGGAAGTGCAGAAGAGTTTGCCAGTGGGAGAGGCATGGGAGCAAACCCGCCATGGAGTGACATCTTCGGGACCCTTTGGCCGAGCGGCATGGCGTCCGGCGGGCAACCAGAGCGACCGGCAAGTCGGGCGCCGAATATCGCTCAGAGCGGTGAATGACCGCGGCGGCATGACAGGATTGGGAGCCTCTCGCCGCACTGTGTCGAGCCATCACAGCATCAGAGGAACCTCAGGAAATATGCGCGTCATCCAGGGCATCTTGTGGTCCCTCGAGTGCTACGGACTTCCGGAGGCACATATTGGCGCGGCCTTGACTGTCGAGGCGCGCCCCTGCGATATGACCGCATCGGAGGAGGTCCCTTGCGTCTCGTTTGGCTCATCATTCTGCTTGCGGCTTTTTCGATCGGGCCGTTGACCGCTCGGGTTTCAGCTGCGTCGGCGTCGATGCATGACGGCACGTGCTGCCTGACGGAAGAGGGAGACGCCCTGCATTCGGATGGCGTGTGTGCGCACCACACCGCCTGTTGCGCCGCGACCGAAGCATCGCCGCTGCACGACATTGACCTTCCCGGAGTCGGAGCGCTTTCCACCTCCCTTCCAGAGGCAATCTTCGGCAATTCGATCAGCTCCTGCGCAGAGCCACCACCCCCGCGCGCCTGACGCGGTTGCAGTTGCCGGATTTCGTCCGGTCATCCCAGCAATCCAGGTCAGTCAAACTGGCCGCGATCAGGACAAGTCATGAAAAAATACGCCTTTCCCGCCCTCGGTGCCGCCTGCATCGGGGCCATCGGCTACGCCTTCTGGCCCGCCACGCCCGAAACCGCCACGTCGCAGGAGGGCGCCGCCGTGGTGACGGTTACGCGACCAAGCGCCCTTACACCACAGGCCGAGCTCGGCAAACGCGCCTTTGATGCTGTCTGCGCCGCCTGCCACGGTGAGAACGCCGCCGGCAAGATGGGCTTCGGTCCGCCGCTGGTTCACAAGATTTACGAGCCATCGCATCATGGCGACATGGCTTTTCTTGTCGCGGCGCAGCAAGGTGTCAGGGCACACCACTGGGAATTCGGGAACATGCCGCCGCAGCCCCAGCTGACCCAGGCCGAGGTGAAGACGATCATCGCCTATGTCCGAGAGCTGCAGCGCGCAAACGGGATCAACTGAGATGAGCTTCACACGACGCGCCTTCTGCGCCGGACTTGCCGCGGCGCCGCTGACACGGCCCGCATGGGCACAGGCGGAGTCGTCCCGCCTGACGGCGCGCGCGGCCACCGTCCAGCTTGCGCCCGAGGGTTATCCGGCGACCGAGGTCTGGAGCTATGACGGCTTGCTTCCGGGACCGCAAATCCGCTTGCAACAGGGAAGCCGCCTTTCGCGGCGCTTGGTCAACGATCTGGAGGTGCCGACCTCTGTGCATTGGCACGGCATCCGCATCGATAACGCGATGGACGGCGTTGCGGGGCTGACGCAGGACGCCGTGCCGCCGGGCGGCACCTTCGACTATGCGTTCGAGCTGCCGGATGCTGGGACCTACTGGTACCACGCGCATACCAACTCCATGGAGCAGGTCGCGCGCGGCCTCTCCGGCGCACTGATCGTCGAGGAAAGTGCGCCGCCCGACGTTGATCGGGACGAGGTGCTGATGCTCGACGATTGGCTGCTCGACCCGGAGACCGGCAGCTTCGCCGGGAACTTCGGAAACCCGATGATGCGCAGCCACGCTGGGCGCATGGGCAATCTTGTGGGGATCAACGGCCGGTACGACTTCTCGCTCGAGGCGCAACGCAACGAGCGCCTGCGCCTTCGGCTGATCAACGCCGCCAATGCCCGGATCTTCGTGTTGCGGCTCGAGGGGATGAGGGGCTGGACCGTGGCGCTTGATGGCATGCCGCTTGCGCAGCCCGAGCAAGTGAGCGCCGAGATCATCCTCGCTCCGGCGCAGCGCGTCGATCTGATTGTTGATGTCACCGCCGACGAGGGCACGCCCGCCGCGCTGCTCAGCTACGCCGACGATGACAGCTGGCAGGCGCTGGCCGAGGTGTCCGTGACCGGCCGCAAGAGCCGCGCCACGCGCGGGGCACCCGCCCCTCTACCGCCGAACCCGCGTATGGAGGTGACTGGGCTCGCCGATGCGGAAATCCGCCAGATGCGGATGGAGGGTGGCGCTATGCGCGGCATGGCCTCCGCCCGCTTCGAGGGTCAAGACATGGGTTTCCAGCAGCTGGTGCAGCGCGGGCAGTTCTGGGCGCTGGCCGGCCAGGTGGGACTTGGAGATGCGCCTTTTGCCCGCTACGCGCGGGGAGAGACCGCCCGCATCCGGCTGGTCAACGACACCGTGTTCCCGCATGCGATGCATCTGCATGGCATGCATTTTCGCACGGTCGCGGCGGATGGGTCTCTGGGCCCGATGCGCGACACGGTGCTGGTTATGCCGCAGGAAAGCGCGGAGATCGCCTTTGTCGCCGACAACCCCGGTAAATGGCTGCTGCATTGCCACATGCTCGGCCATGCGGGCTCGGGGATGACGAACTGGATCGAGGTGGCCTAAAGGGCCCCCTCGACGGCCGCGGAAGTGAGCGGTGCGGGGACCTCCCCCGTGCCGCCGGACCCACGGTCAGGCCGTGGTCAGCACCCGCAAATTGGTCATCTTAGTGGTCGGCTGATGTCCAATGCGATAGCAGCACGACGGCGATTTGGGTCTGCCGTCCATCAGCGGCAGTGAAAGGAGTTGCCGCTCCGGGGTGGGCTCACGTTTATGGCCCATGCAGCGAAGGTCGGGAGCGAGCCCTTCCACGACGTTTCGCGAAAGTGCCGGTCGCGCCCGGGCTACGCAGTTGCGCCATCGACCATCGACCCTGACCGGAAGGCCCCGGCGATCAGTGCGACGGCGGTGAAACCTATGACGGCGGAGGCGAGGCCCGGCCCCGCCAAGAGACGTCCGAAGAGAGGAGCGCCGACGGTCTGGCCCACGGCGATGGTCAGGAAGCCGACCATGAGGCCGGTTGCAGGCCGGTCCGGTAGGGCGTGAGTGCCCCAGATGAGGTAGACCCCCGTGAGCATCACGTAGGCCGCGCCGAAAACGGCTCCTCCGACGAGCGTAGGGATCGGGCCGAGGCCGAAGCCGACCGACAGGATGCTGGCTGCCATCAGGCTGAGGAAGGCCCAGTGGACGCGGTCGAGACCGAGTGAGCCAAGGAGCGTGCCGGCCCCGGCTCCGGCCAGCCCCCCGATGCCGATGCAGGTCCAGAGAAGGCCGGTTCCGGTCGCCCCCCAGCCCATCTGCTCCGCGACGAGTTGGCCCCCGAAGGACCATAGCGCGGTGCTCGCCGCCCCATCAGGAAGGAGGCGGAGATCAGCCGCAGGACCGGTCCCGTCATCGGGGGAAGGCCACCTGCGCGACCGCCGCCCGAGGCGGCAGGAAGAGAGTTGGCGGACGCGACGGCCAGCGCCAGCGCGACGGCGGCGAAAGCCCCGAAGGCCAATCTCCATTGTCCCGCGAGGCCAAACGCGATTGGCCCAGACAGCGCCACGCCCGCGCTCACACCCGCATTGATCACCGTGTTCGTCAGGTCCTGCCGGCTCTTGTCGACGGCAGCGGCGACCGCGGCGGCCACAGGGCGCTTTGTCTATGAGACTTAGAGATGCAGGCGTGGCCCTCTTGGCGATGCCGCACGAGTTGAGCAGACTTTTCTGACGTGGCGGTGTGTGCGCCTACATGGCGACCGAGCAGTAGTATTCGGCCCAGAGCGGACCTTCGCTGTCCTGGTGGGCGCCGCGGCGCGGTTCCACCAAAGCGGCCAATAGGGCCTCGCCGCAGCATTCCCAGCGATCCAAGGTCGGCAGTGCGGACCTTCCCGCCGTTCGGCGCATGTGCTCGACTCGCGCTGCGCCCGCGAAGTTGCGAAAGAGGCGGGCGGACAACCGACCTTCGCTGCGTCCTGGACGAATGGCAGCGATGTGCATGAAAGCGGACGTGGCTCCTCTGAGATCATGATCCTTTAGCTGCCGGCAGGGCGGGGCGGGGCACAGCGATAGGCCTCGCTGAATTCCTCAAGCTGTTGAAACAGATTACCATGACTTTACTGGCCAACTCTTCTTCTTCGGGCCTGCCGAGCGAGGATGGCGCCGAGCTCGAGAACCCAAGCATCTTCCGATACGGGTTCATGTCGTTCGCCGACATAGAATGTTCACTTGACTCAAAGGTGAGCTCAGGTCCAAGCTTAACAACTATGAGTATAACGTACTGAGACACATAACCTTCCTCGGCAGCTCAGGTCCCGTCATCGACCATTGAATGGCTGAACGTCTGGTGAGGAGAGGTGGAGGCGACCATGAGATTTTTTGGAAGAAACCCCTTCGGTTTGATCGCCATTGCAGCGCTCACGACATGCATCGGCGGCGCCGTCAGCGCACAGGATGACACAAATCCCCCGAACATCCTCGTGATTTGGGGCGACGATGTCGGCATGTGGAACATCTCTGCCTATCACCGGGGCATGATGGCCGGCGAAACCCCCAACATCGACCGCATCGCCGAGGACGGCATGCTGTTCATGGATCACTACGCGCAGGCGTCCTGCACCGCAGGTCGCGCAGCCTTTATCACCGGCCAGTATCCACTGCGCGTGGGCCTTTCGACCGTCGGTCTTCCGGGCGCTCCGCAAGGGCTTTCGGAAGAAGACCCCACCCTGGCGGAAATGCTCAAGGCCGAAGGCTATCGCACCGGCCAGTTCGGCAAGAACCATCTTGGCGACCAGGACACGCATTTGCCGACGAACCATGGCTTCGACGAGTTCTTCGGCATCCTCTATCACCTCAACGCCGGCGAGTATGTCGAACAGGATGACTATCCCGCGCAGGCTTTCGAGGAGGCGGGACTGGCGCAACGCGGCATCATCCACAGCTTTGCCACCGAAGACGGCGGGCAGGAGATCGAGGATCTGGGCGACTTCGGCCAGGACGTGCAGCGCAATCTCGATCAGGACGTGCTGGAAGAGAGCAAGCGGTTCATCACCGAGGCCGCCGAGGCCGATGAGCCGTTCTTCGTCTGGCACAACACCACCCGGATGCACTATCGCACCAACCTCAATGAGCACTACGACGGCATCACCGGCCTTGGAAACGTCTACGCCGACGGCATGGTCGAGCTCGACGACGACGTGGGCGAGCTGCTGGATCTGCTCGACGAGCTCGGCATCGCCGACAACACGATGGTGATGTTCTCGACCGACAACGGCGCGGCATCGAATTCCTGGCCGGACGGCGGCAATCAGCCGTTCCGTGGCGAAAAGGGCGTGGGTGGCTACGAGGGCGGCTTCAAGGTCCCGATGATGGTCAAGTGGCCGGGGCTCGTTCCCGAAGGCAGCACGACAGGCGAGTTGATGAGCATGGAGGACTGGATCCCCACCATCATGTCTCAGCTCGGCAAGCCGGACATCAAGGAGCAACTGCTCGAAGGCGCCGAGATCGGAGACAAGACCTTCAAGGTTCATCTCGACGGCTACGACCAGACCCCGATCCTGACCCAGTCGGGCCCATCCAACCGGCAGGAGTTCTTCTTCTTCACCGAGACGACCTTCCACGGTCTGCGCTATGGCGAGTGGAAATTCCTCTTCACCAGTCAGGATCGCTGGTTCAATGGCCATCAATACGAGATGACCTCGCCGCTGATCACCCGGCTCGACCTTGACCCGTTCGAGCGTTTTCACGACGCCCGGGGGTTCGACGAGTGGCAGGAGAACCATTCGTGGGCAATCGGCCCGGCGCTGGGGCTCGTGAACAATTTCGTGGAGTCCTTCGAAGAGTTCCCGCCGCGCATCGCCAGCTTCTCGACCTCGGTTGAGGACATGTCGCAACAGATCATGGAAGCTGCGCCGCCGCCGCAATAACCGGCAGTCTCAAGCCTTCGGCTGCCACTGATGCTGTGTCTCTCGGCCCCAACGGGCCGGGAGATTTTCGATTCGAGGGGGGAGGGCCCGCTTCGCCGGCCTGCGCAACTCGAGACTTATGGCGAGTTAGGGCTGCAAGCTGTGCGGCGGGGCGCAGACACGTGCCCCAGGTGTGCCGTCGATCCCGGCCCTTTGCCGACCTGCGGCGCACACTTTCTAACGTCAGCTCAGCGGTTCCTGCTTTGAATTCCTTTGCTCCACATCAGAGGATAGAAGCGAAGAGTATGAGCCAGCCCCTTTGAAGTGTTCCACCCACGAAGCCTGAAATTCGATAGGATTTCGGCGAACAGGAGGACTACGGAATGGTTGGAAAGCGAGAGAAGCCGGAAGACATTGTCCCCAAGTTGCGTCAGGTCGAGGTGTTGCACGGCCAAGGCCTGTCGATGGCCGATGCGGTGCGCCAGATCGGGATATCGCAGCACACGTTCTACCGCTGGCGGAAGCAGTATGGCGGGATGGACCGGGCTCGGTTGTCGCGGCTGAAGGAGCTCGAGAAGGAGAACCTGTGGCTGCGGCGGGCGGTATCTGACCTGACGCTTGAGAAGCTGATCTTGACCGAGGCTTTTCAGGGAAACTTCTAAGCCCTTCGCGCCGCCGCGAGTGCGTGGAGCATGTGTGCTACACACTCGGCATATCCGAACGCCGGGCCTGCCGGGTGCTTGGCCAGCACCGCTCCACGCAACGCAAGCCACCACAGGGCCGGGAAGACGAGGCGCGGCTGACCGCCGACGTCATCGAGCTGGCCCGGGAGTATGGCCGCTACGGCTACCGCCGGGTCGCCGTGCTGCTGCGCCGAGCGGGCTGGCAGGTGAACCACAAGCGGGTGGCGCGCATTTGGCGGCGCGAAGGGCTCAGGGTCCCGCACAAGCAGAAGAAACGCGGCCGCCTCTGGCTGAACCCTCTCGTGACATCACTTCGTGATGCACTGCCGGGCAGTGGACGGCTCCTGCGTGCGGCTGAAGCCTGAACATCCCAACCACGTCTGGTCCTACGACTTCGTGCAGGACCGGACCAGTGATGGCCGGGCCTACCGGACGCTCAACATCCTCGATGAATATACGCGGGAGACGTTAATGATCCGTGTCGACAGGCGACTGAACTCCACCGATGTCATTGACGCCCTGACCGATCTGTTCATCCAGCGCGGTCCGCCGCGGTTCATAAGGTCTGACAATGGTCCCGAGTTCATAGCGCAGAAGGTCCGCGACTGGATCGAGCTGGTGGGGTCAAAGACCGCCGACATCGAGCCGGGGTCACCTTGGGAGAACGGCTATTGCGAGAGCTTCAATGCGCGCTTCCGGGATGAGCTGCTAAATGGCGAGGTCTTCTACTCGTTAAAGGAGGCGCAAATCCCCATCGAAAGATGGCGAAAACACTACAACAGGGACCGGCCGCATAGCGTTTTCGGATATCGGGCGCCGGCGCCAGAGGCCTTCATCCCTATAGATCGAAGGCCGACCATGCATTAGCATTTAACCTGGACCACCCGATGGGGGCAGCTCAGGATCGTGCGGTACCGGGGGCTGGCGCGTGCGGCGCCGCGTGCCATCGAAAAGCAGGCGACGGCCATCGCCGCGCCCAGCGCGTACACGAGATAGGTTTGGATCACCCAGCCATCGTTGTCATTGTCGCCGTACTCGTTGCGGCCCCCGATCAGGAAGACCAGCAGGCCAAAGACAACGACCGAGATGATCCCGATGCTCCAGTCCCATGCGCCGAGGTGGACATGGGCGGCCAGGACGGCGAGGCCGATCAATGCGGCTGAAAAGGCGTAAAGCCCGGTGTCGACGATGAGTTCGTAGCGCCCTGCGCCGAGATCGCTGATCGTGTCGGCGATCCAGTCATGGTGGGGAACGACGATGTCCGCGATCAGGATGGACGCTGCAAGCGCCAGGCAGCCGAACATGGCGAACACAGAGAGCGCATAGAGCAGAAGCGGCTGCTCGGCGGCTTCGGCGGACATCTGGCGAGCGGTCTCTTCGGTCGGGCGCATTAGACCTCCTCGTGACTGAAGGACCAACAGTCCTGCGGCCCATTGGTTCACTTCTGATCGACTTGCTCTGATCGCCGCCATTCGCGGCCGCAGGTTTCGCGGCCGGAGCAGGGCGGCAGCAATTGCACGTGAGGGGCAACTGCTGCGCGCGATATCGGCTCGGGCCTAGTGCTCCGGCGGCGCGGTCAGCTGGATGGGCTGAAGAAGAAGCGCACCATCTCGGCGCTCGCATCCGGACCTTTCGGATCGGTGTAGCTGCCTCCGGCCTGCCCCCCGGACCACGCATGTCCCAGGCCCTCGATCACCCAATGCTCGACTGCTTCCGCCCCGTCGGCGTCGTAGGTCGTGCTGAGCCGATAGCTCCGCCCTCCCGCAGCGCGCTCGGCGTCGGTCTGAAGGCTCTGCGCCGGGCCGCCCTCGAGCGCCTGCCGGACGATCGCTGCGCCGTTGGACGGGTGAACGGTGGCGTCGGCGTCACCATGGAAGACGATCGTCCGGGTGGGCGTGTCACGTGGTGCGCTGCCCGCCTCGCGTCCGGCCATCGCCGAGAACGCTGAGGTGACATCTTTTGCAGCCCCCGCGGGCAGACCCGAATGCGCGCCCACCGCGTGGAAGAGATCCGGGTAGGCGCCGCCGAGGATGACCGCCATGGCGGCCCCCGCCGACAGGCCCGCCACGAAGACCTTGTCCGCGGGAATGGCATGGCGGGCGATGACCTCGCGCGTCAGGCCGGCGAGGATGGCAGGCTCGCCCCTGTCGCGCATCTGGTCGCCGCGGCTGAACCAGTTCCAGCAGGACTGTGCGTTGTCGCCGCGCGATTGCTGCGGATAGACGACGACGAACCGGTGCTGCTCGGCCAGGGCATTCATGCCGGTGCCGGCGGCAAAATCCTCGGGGGTCTGGGTGCAGCCATGAAGCATCACCACGAGCCCGGTGATCCCTTCCCGCGCGGAGGCGGGCAAATAGGTGCGGTAGCGGCGCGTTCCGGCGGCGCAGGTGAACGCGTCTTCGGCAAAGGCGGCGCCGTTCGGAATGTCGGCGGGCGGCGTCGCGGGCCCTCCATCGGGCTGCAGGCGCGCCATCAGCCCCGAAAGGGCCGAGCGCATCGTCTCACTGCCATCCCCGTGGGAGGACGCGGTCCCCGATCCGCTCGTCAGGCCGTGCTGGGCGAGGGTTCGGGTCACGAGGTCGTTGGCCGAGGCAAGTCGCGCCGCGCGCGCCTGTCCGGTCGCCGGGCGCCATGCGCCGACGTTGAAATTGATCATCTGGTCCGTCCTTGTGAGAGCCGACGTTACAGGATGCGGTCGGCGAGGGCCTTCTTGATGTCCGCGGAGGCTTGGAGGCTGCCGAGGACGGTGATCGAGCCGATGGTCGCCCGGGCGAGGTCGGGCGTGACGTCTGAGCCGATGCGGGCAAGGCCCACCACCTTGATATGCAGGACCTCGCCGGCCGCGCGCAGCTGCTCAAGCTCCGCCCGGTCGAAGTCCCGAAGGCCAAGCTCCATGGTGTGGCGCTCGATGGAGCGGTCGACGGCCTCTCCATGGGTATCCAATTGCTTGCGGATGGCCGTGCGGATGAAGTCGCTCCGGTTCGAGTAGAACCCTTCCTGCACGAGCAGATCGATGCGACCCAGATCGACAAATCCGAGATTGATGGTGATTTTCTCGTTGTCGGGCTGCTTGCCCCTGAGCTGTCTGATCTCGGCCATCATCCGTTCTCCATCTGCATGGATGGTAAATGGATGTTCTTTCCTGAACCGCAAGAGGCACGGCACATCTTTTCGCGGTACCATCTGCTGAACAGTTGTCTCGAGCACGGGCCTGAGCCTGTTTGCTGGGGCAGACGCGTGCCCGCTTCGCTGCCTGAGAGGTCGCCGTCGCAAAGTCCTCCGTTGCCCGGTGGTTTCTGGCCGCTTGGCCGGGCGCAGACTGGGGCGCGATGATCGACTGCCCGTCCGCATGGCCAGTTCGGGGGGACTTGCCTCCTTCCGCGCAAGGTAAGGCCCCGGGTCCCGAGGGCCTCCGGCCGGAAAGGGAACGGTGTTTCGGTATGGGCGTTCGACTTGTAGCGCGTCAGCGAGGCCCGGCAGGGGACATTCTTGAACGCTGAGTGCTGAACAGGTCGACTGCCGCAAAGGAGGCGATGGATGAAAGGCGAATGGTCTGGCAGGCCGGAACGCGCGACTGTAACGACGGTCCCGAAGGCCGTTGGAAGCGATTTGACGGAACAGGACCGGCGCGGCGTCGTGCGGCGGCTGGAGCCGGACTCATGGGAGCTGTTACGTGCCGCCTGTTCCGAGATACGACTGCTCGACGCGCGCGAGATGCTCTCGCGGGCCGGGGAGAAGCTCGATGTTAGCGCGCTGTTGCTGGACGGGTTGATGGCGCGGTACGTCCGCGGCTCGAACCGGAACGAGCCGCAAAGCGCCATCGTTGCCCTGTCCGTGCCGGGGGATTTCGTCGACCTGCACGCCCTGCCGCTGAAACGTCTGGACCACGATATCGGCGCCTTGACGCCGGCGCGGATCGCGATCTTCCCACACGCCGCGTTGGACCGGATCATCGAACGATCCGCGGATCATGCGCGGCAGTTCTGGGGTCTGACCATGATCGACGCCTCGATCCATCGGCACTGGATTTTCCGCTCCAGCCGCTTGCGCGCGTTGGCCTCGGTGGCCGATTTCGTGAGCGAGATGGACCTGCGGCTGCAGGACGCCCGAGAGACCAAGGTCGACCGCTTCCCCTTGCCTCTTCTGAGGTCCGATTTGGCCGAGATTGCAGGGATCTCTCCGGTGCATGTCAGTCGCGTTTGCCGCGAGCTGCGCGAGAGCGGCGCCTGCACGATCCGGGACGGCTATGCCGAGATACACGACAGGGCGCTGTTGCATCGACTGGCGCATTTCGATCCGTCCTACCTCTACGCCCCCGAAGACTGAGGGCCGTGGCAGGCGAAGACCGCCGCGATCCAGGTGGTGTCCGCATCGCGGCGAATGTCGTGTTCCGGGCGGGCGGCTGAGAGCGCGGCCAGCAACCGGCTTTCGACCTCGGGCGCGCTTAGCGTCGTCTCGGCTGGGCCGAGGTAGCCCGCGATGAGGCACGCACCGTCGGGCGCGAGGCTGTCGACGACCTGACGGATGACCACGTCGAGCGTGTCGGGGGAGAGGTAGTAGAGCACTTCCGACAGCACGATCAGGTCCCATTGACCCTCGGGCCACGCGTCTGGAACCGCGGCAACCTTGAACCGGGCGCCCGGGATACGCCTGGCGCGCGCCCTTTCGACAGCGGTGGGGGCGAAATCAAGCCCGAGAAGGCTGTCGCAGCGGCGCGCGATGCTCTCGCTCATCACCCCGATCGAACATCCGACCTCCAGCGCGCGGGCGAAGCGGCGGGAGGGCAGCAGGGCGAGGCAACGGGCGTATTTCTCGGCCTCGTAGGCGCTCGTCTCATAGTCCCACGGGTCCGCGCTCTCGCGGTAGAGGCGGTCGAAGGAGGCGGCGTCGCGGGTCATGCGGGTATGAAGATCTCATCGGTCGCGACGAAATGCGCGGCGAGGTCCCGTGGCATCCGGAAGCCCGACGGGTCGTCGTCGATCAGCCCGGTCATCTGCGAGACGTGGGCGGCAACGGCGCGCGCCTTGAGGTCGCGGAACGCTGTCGTCTCGAAGCGCCTGAGACCGACACTCGAAGCGCCTGCCACGGGCGGTTGCACCTGTCCCCAGACCGGACAGGCGAACATCGCACAGCCCAGCCGCTCCGCCATCCAAGCCGCCAGTCGCCAGACACGCTGGTGGTCACTGTGCGGATCGCCGTTCCAGGTGGTCCAGATCGCCGTGACGCCCCCGAGATGTTGACCCAGCCGGGCCTCGACATCGCAAAACCCGTCGGGATGGTCCGGCGCCCCCTGATCGGGATAGCCCAGCCAGATGGGGCTCTCGCGCCCGTCGGTGAGGATTTGAACCGCCGTCTCGACCTCCGCCTTGCGCAACGCCGAGAGGGCCGCGGCGGGATAGGCCTTGGAATTGGGGTGCGACATCGCACCATCGGTCACGACCGCGATGTGCAGGCGGTGGCCGGCGGCGGAGGCCGCCGCGATGGCGCCGCCCATCGCCAGCGATTCATCATCGGGGTGGGGCGCCAAGACCAGCACGTCCCCGGGGCCGGTCAGCTCTGCGAGCTGGGCATAAGGCGCGCCTTCGGCCTGCGCGACAATCTCGGTGAAGGTCATCATTCTGCCCAGACCTCGCCGATGGGGGCCTTGGCCGCGCAAAGCGCCGCGCCGACCTGCCGCAGCTTGCCGTCGAGATCCGCCTGCCGCAGGAAGAACCCGAGGTCGCGGCGGACCAGTTCGGCCCGCTGCCCCTTGGCGAAGGACCGGGTGCCAAGCGCACGGTCGGCCAGCGCGATTCCGTCGAGGCAGGCCTGCTCGACCTCCTCCCGCGCGGCGAGGCTGAGCGCGACGGCCTCCGGCCCCGCGCCGGGTGTCTCGACCCGAAGTGCGGCGTCCTCGACCATCAGCCGGGCGCGATGGGCCAGCCCGGCGATCCGGGCCAGACGGTGCAGTTGCGCCTCACCCGGAGAAGCCGTGGCGCTGACGGCGCGACGCACCTCCTCGGCCAGCGCTTCTAGCCCACCGGTCTGAACCGCGGCATAGCGCCAGACGCC
The DNA here is from genome assembly GCF_020171625.1 of Salipiger bermudensis. Classification (GTDB taxonomy): domain Bacteria; phylum Pseudomonadota; class Alphaproteobacteria; order Rhodobacterales; family Rhodobacteraceae; genus Salipiger; species Salipiger bermudensis_B. The sequence goes on along the minus strand of NZ_JAIUZY010000003.1, from coordinate 629,595 downwards.
ACCCTGAAAATGCGGCTCGCGCAGGTACGCATCCGCCGCGCCGAGAGCTTCTGCCGTGAGGCCGTTGAAATCGTAGCTGCCCGAGGCCGTCGCCCGCATTCCCGAGGTGTCCCACGCGCTCGCATCCGCGCGCTCTGGGTGCGTCACCTCCGCGAGGGCAAGGCGCAGGCCATCGACATACTGCGCCGTCACCACCGCATGGCTGACTGTTCCAAGGCCCGAGGCAAAGCGCTTGCCCCCGGCAAGGCGGAGCCGTCCGTCGAGTTCCGCCGAGACGGTGACCGGCGGCGCGGCATCGGCGCCCCAGACGCCGTAGATCGCCCCATTCCGTGCATTGCTGATGTGGCGCTGCACCTGTTCGGGGGTGCCGTAGAGGGTGACGAGTTTGAGGGCGTTCATGTGCCCCTCGGCCAGACGTCCGACCGACAGGCTCGCGCGCCCGATGCGGCGCAGCAGGGTGGCCTGCGCCCGTATCTGCTCTGGACCTCCCTCGAAGGTGCAGAGCCGTGCGAGGATGCCGGAGTCGGCAAGCCGGCGCATGTCTTCCGAGAGGTCGCGGGCGCCTGCATCGGCGTCCAGCGCCCCCTCCGCGACGGCCTTGAGGGCGTCGGCTTCGGTCGGTGTTTCTGTCGCTGTCGCGGGGCCTTGTCTCATGCGGTCAGCCTTTCCATGTCGGCTTGCGCGGCGCGGACCGCCGCGGCGAGACGGGGCAATTCGCGCTCCACGTCCGACAGCCGCATTCGGCGGTGTTCCAGTTCGGCCAGTTGCTTCGCGATCCGCGCCACCTGCAGCGAGTCCGGGCCGAACTGCACCACGCCCTCCCGCCGCGCACGCCGCAGGCGCAAGCGCTGCACCGTCTGGTCGGCGGGTTCGAGCGCGCTGTCCACCATGGGATCGGGGTCGGAGATGCGCTGCGCCAGCGCGTCGGCCATCCCGCCCGGCGCCCGCCCGTCCAGCCGGCAGGAGGTCGAGACGCGCACCTTATGACTATAGCGGACGCGCCAGCCACGATCCTCCGCGAGGGCGGCAAAGGCGCGGTCCTCGTTGCCGGGCAGCGCCGGAATGCCGCCGGTATCGCTATAGAGCGGCATCCGGAACGCGAGGCTGGCGCCCGCCGCCCCGATCCCACCGGGGTCGGGGTCGTGCGCCAGCGGATCGATCAACTGGCGGAGCGCAAGGGTCAGCGCGACGTATTCGCCCTCGGCTGCGCCGCGCTGCGAGATGATCAGGGGCAATTGCGCGAATTCCTCTGGGTCCGGGACAACGGAGCCGCAGATTAGGTCGGCTTGAGTCAGCCCGGAGAGGTTGGCATCCAGCCAGTCCGGAAACACCCGGCTGTCGGCATCGGTGGTGAGCACCACGCCGTCGTCAGTAAGTCGGGGAGCAGCGGCAGCGACCGCCTGCCTGCGCACCGCGCCGACACCCCCCTCCGGGGTGTCGGCCAGATCGAACAGCAGCCCTGCCGTGCCGGTGGCCGCGAACCAGTCCCGGGCACGCGGAAAGGTCGCGTCGTCCGAGCCGTTGACCACCAGCACGAGGCCACCGCGACCCTGCAACGCCCTGCGCGCCGCCTCGAGGCAGGGCACGATGCGCTCTGCCTCGTTTCGCGCCGGCACCGTGATCGCCGCCGACCACGGCGCCTCCGGTCCGAACGCAAGGCTGCGCGCAGGGCAGGGGCGGCGGTTCACTCCGCCCGTTCCCAGAAGCGCAGGGCTTTGCATGCGGCGATGAAGTCGTCCGGCTCGCCCTCGAGGACGAAGACGCCTTTGTCGGTCTCGTCCGGGATGGCGGCAGACCAGAAGCCTGATTTGGCCTCTGCCGTCAGCGCGATGAACTTCATGTGCGCAAACGCGTCGCCCAGGAAGTTCCGGGCACCGTGCATCCCCGCAAGCCGGGCCGCGCCATCCTCGGAGGCGAGGACCGCCACCGCGTCGAACAGGACCGACGGCGCACCGTCGAGCTTTTCGTCTGCGGCGATCGTCTTGCCGCGCGCGGTGGTCACGCCGCCGACCTTCTCGGCGATCACCGTGACCTGCGCTCCGGCGCTCTTGGCTGCCGATTTGAGCGCCTCGAACACGCCGCCGTCGATCCCGTCGGTCACCAGGACACCAAGCTTGCGGCCGGCAAAGCTGTCGGGCGCGTTGGCGAGGATGCTGAGCGCGGGCGACGCCTTGGTCTCGACCACGTCACGCGCGGGCTTGGCGGGGTTCGGCAGGTCTGCCATCCCCAGACCGTCGGCGACGGTTTTCGCAAGATCGCCGTCGACGACCATCAGGTGGCTGACCATGCGCTGCCGGATCGACAGGTGCTCAACCTTCGAGAGCTCGAAGACGAAGGCGTCGGCGATATGCCCTTTCTCGACATCGGTCTGGCTGAGGTAGAACTGGCGGGCCTGACTGTAGTGGTCGGCAAAGGTCTCGGACCGGACGCGCTGCTTCGCCCCCGCCTCCTCGGCCGGGTAGGAGGTGAACCCGCGCTCGGGGTCCTCGCGCGGGCCCTCGCCGAAGCTGTTCGGCTCGTAGTTCGCCCGGCCCTTGGGATTGTGCATCGCCATGTGACCATCCTGTTGCAGGTGGGCAAACGGGCATTTCGGCGCGTTGATCGGAATGTGGTTGAAGTTCGGCCCGCCAAGCCGCTTGAGCTGCGTGTCGAGGTAGGAGAAGTTCCGGCCCTGCAGCAGCGGGTCGTTGGAATGGTCGATGCCGGGAACGATGTTGCCGGTCTGGAACGCGACCTGTTCGGTCTCGGCAAAGAAGTTGTCGACCATGCGGTTCAGCGTCAGCGTGCCGACGCGGCGCACCGGGACGAGCTCCTCGGGGATCAGCTTGGTGGCGTCCAGCACGTCGAAATCGAAGCTCTCGGCGAACGCCTCGTCAAAGACCTGCAGGCCAAGATCCCACTGCGGGTAGTCGCCCTTCTGGATTGCGTCCCAAAGGTCGCGGCGGTGGAAGTCGGGGTCCGCGCCGTTGATCTTGACCGCCTCGTCCCAGAGAACGGATTGCATCCCCAGCCGGGGCTTCCAGTGGAACTTGACGAAGCTCGACTTGCCCTCGGCGTTGACCAGCCGGAAGGTGTGCACACCGAAGCCCTCCATGAAGCGGAAGGAGCGCGGGATGGTCCGGTCCGACATGATCCAGAGCGCCATGTGCATGGCTTCCGGCATCAGCGAGATGAAATCCCAGAAGTTGTCATGCGCCGTCTGCGCCTGCGGAAATCCGCGGTCGGGCTCCTGCTTGGCGGCGTGGATCAGGTCCGGGAACTTCATCGCGTCCTGAATGAAGAACACGGGGATGTTGTTGCCGACGAGGTCCCAGTTGCCTTCCTTGGTGTAGAACTTCACCGCGAAGCCGCGCACGTCACGGGCCAGGTCGGCGGAGCCCTTGTTGCCGGCGACGGTGGAGAAGCGCACGAAGACCTCCGTCTTCTCGCCCACCTCGGTCAGCACCTTCGCGCGGGTGATGTCCGAGAGGTCCTCGGTCAGCTCGAAGGTGCCGTGGGCGCCATAGCCGCGGGCGTGCACGACGCGCTCGGGAATGCGCTCGTGGTCGAAGTGAAAGATCTTCTCGCGGAACACCTGGTCTTCGATCAGGTGCGGTCCGCGCTGCCCGACCTTCAGCGTGTTCTGGTCGTCCGAGATCGGCATGCCGACCTGCGTCGTCATGGTCTCATGATTGTCGTCTGCGACCTGATGGGTTTCGCCGCCGGTGCCCTTGCGGGGGGTGGTGTCGTCTTTCATGGTAAGAACTTTCCCTTTTCAGTCTGTGATGGCGTGGAGTCGGGGGTGATCGGCCGCGGCGGGACGAAGCAGGTCCGCCCATTGATCCGCGACCGGGCTCAACCGGAATTCCGGCCGCGCCGCGGCGAGGGGGCGCAGGCCGGTGGCCTCGCGCCACTGCAGGATCTGCGCGGCGACGGCGGTGCCGTCGGCGGTGTCGATGCATTGGCTCTGATCCGAGGCGACCTCGTCATTCGCGCCGAGGCCCCGGTGAAGCAGCGCCGGACAGCCGACGGCATTGGCCTCGGCGATCACCAGGCCGAAGGTCTCGGCGAACTGGTCCTGCGGGTAGAACAGGCAGAGCGCGCGGCGCATCCAGCCGATCAGGCTGGACGGCTCGAGCCGCCCGAGCGGGATGACCCCGTCCGGCACGGGCCCGGTCGACCATGCGAGGTAACCGGGGTCGGCCACGGCGAGCCGCAGCGCGGGCAGTTGGCGCTTCAGCGCCTCGAACCTGCGAAAGACCTGCCCAAGCCCCTTGTGGGGCGAGGAGGCGAACAGCAGCAGGTCGCGATCGCGCGGCGTGTCGTCGGGGTGAAGATCGTCGGCGATGGGGTTGTGGATATGACCGATGGCGGGCGCATCGGGCCCGAGGAACCCGCGCAGCCAGTTGGCATGGGTGGCAGACACGCAAACGAGCTCCACCCCGGCGGCGCGCAGGGCAGGGGCCAGCGCCCGGTTGTGGCGACCGGGAAAGACGTGCTGCCAGACGATGACCCGCGCCCCGGGATGCAGGCGCGCCAGTCTGGGCGCCACCTTCCAGGAATTGATCACGACGATGGTTCCCGGCGCCTCGGGCAGGGGATGGCTGAGGTCGAGCCCGCCGTACCTGACGCCGCCGGTCAGCGCATCGTGCCACAGCCTCGCGGATTGGCGCACGGTGACACGACGGGCCGGGGCCAGGCGCTCGGCGATGCGCACCAAGGTCGCCTCGGTCCCGCCAAGCCCGCTCAGCGCGCCCGGCGCCCCGCTATAGGGGCGGGGCGCGAGCACATCGACGAAGGTGATCCCGCCGCTCATGCCACACGGTCCCGAGGCGCGGTCAACCGGGCCAGCGCGCCGCGGTCACACAGGGCCGGGTTGGTGCAGGACCGGATGCTGATGCCGGAAAGGTCGATCGGCACCGGATCGACCTCGCGGGTGGCGAACCAGCGGGCCACCGCGTCCCAGACCCGCTTGCGATCGGCAATGCGCTGCGGGCTGTCGTAATCCGTCGCGCCCGCCTGGGTCAGGCTGTCGGGGGTCTCGATCTTGGTCAGCAGGATCTCGGGAATGACCCAGAGCACCTCGCCCGCCATGATCAGCCGGTTGCGGAACTCCCGGTCCTCTTCGATGCAGTCCGAGAATCCGCCGAGCCGGTCAAAGACCGACCGGTGAAACAGGCCGGAGTTCACATGCGTCCAGTCTCCCGGCACGCCGGCGGCCATCTGCAGATTCGGGAAGAAGTCGTCGACGAGGCTGAGGGTGCGGCGGATCTCGACGCGCTCGCCATCGGGCAGGATGAGCTCATGGTGGGACAGCACACCGCCCACTTGGATGCGTGTTTCAGGCTCCCGGCCCGACAGGCGCCAGTTGAGGCAGGGATGCGCGCCGATGGTCTCGTTCCCAAGAACGCGCGCCTGCCGCATGACCTTGTCGCGGTGGGGCAGGTCATCGGAATCGTGGAAGGTGATGGCGTCGGTCGTGCTGAGGGCGATGCCCACGTTCTTTGCCTGCGCGGTGCCGACGTTTCCGACAAGGCTGACGCCGACGAACCGGGGATGATCGGCGTATCGCGCGAGGACGGCGCCTGTCTCGTCGCGGGATCCGTCATCGACCACCATCACCGTGGTCTGGGGGTGCGACTGCCCCAGTGCCGCCTCGATGGCCTGCGGAAGCGTGAGGGCGCGATTGTAGGTCGGAATGACGATCGTGACGCTCGGTGTCATAAGATGGTCCTCAGGCGGTGGCGGGAAGGGCGGAGCGGTAGGCGACCAGTCGGCGGCGCGTGGCGAGGGACAGCGGATAGGGCAGCGCCACGAGGACCGCGCCAAGTGCGGCGGCGGCAGGCAGGTGCGGGATGGCCAGCAGGACGCCTCCGCAGAGCGCCAGCGCAGGCAGCATCGGCCCGACGGCATCGGAAGCCTGACTGACGTCCTTCGCGGTCCGCTGGAAACTGCCGGGCCGGCCCATCAGGGCGTCCACGGTCCCTAGCGCCGATGGCAGGATCATTGCGGCCCGCGCCGTCAATGCCACCCCGAAAGCCCTCACCGACGGGCGGCCGCGGGCGACCATGCCGAGGACCATGGGCAGGCACGCCGAGAGGTACACCAGCACGAGGCCGATCCCCGACAGCGTGACCAGCAGGCGGCTTGCCTCGACGTGGTGCCCCAGCGCCAACGCCGCGCCGCCGCCGATCAGCGTGGCGGTGCAGGGCAGCGCGAGGTTCGTCCAGGCGGTGAGCTGGGCGAAGAGCTGAAGCGTCGTGCGCCCCGGAAGCCCGCCGAAGACGCCACGGGCCGTGTCGATGTTGCCAGCCGCCCAGCGATACCGTTGCAGGCTCAGGCCGCCAAGATCGAGGGGCAGCAAACCGCGTCCGACGATCCGGTCCACGAACCGCCCGCGATACCCCATGCGGTGGAGGCGCAGGCCAAGCTCGGCATCCTCGGTGAGGCTCCGCGCGCTCCATCCGCCGACAGTCTCGAGCGCGGGCCGACTGATGACGCTGAGGGTTCCGGTCAGCAACATCGCCCCTGCGAGGTTCGCCTGCCGTGCGTGGCGCAGGAAATAGTCCGCCAGCTCAAGTGACAGGCCCTGAGCGGGGCCCGCGTCGCCATGGTAGGCCTGCGGGAACTGGACGAAGGCGTCGCCGCCGCGCTGCAGCTCCTGGGCCGCGATGGCTAGGAAATCCGGCGTGACCTCATAGTCGGCATCGACGACGACGACGTGGGTGGCGGCGGGGCTTGTCCGTGCAAGCGCGATATTGAGCGCGCCCGCCTTGGCCCCGGTGACGCCCTCTTCGTGGTAGAAGCGGAACGCGGGGCCGAGGGCGTGGCACAGCGTCTCGACCGGGCGCCAGAGTGCCGGATCGGCGGTGTTGTTGTCGAGCACGATGACCTCGAACTCCGGGCAATCATCCTGCCGCGCGAAGGCATGCAGGGTGCGCGCGACCACGGCGGAGGGTTCGCTATGGGTCGCCAGATGCACGGAGAAATGCAGCCGCTGTGACGCGGCCGGCCGGGGTGCCGCTTCGGGCGCACGGCGCTTCAGGCCAAACCCGGCATGGAGGTTCAGCGCCCCGAGCATGGCCTGCAAAAGAATGGCCATCGCGACCACCGGAAGAGCCAGTGTCGGCAACAGCATGGCAAGCGCCATCAGTCCCAAAAAGGCGCATCGCCCGTCGGGTGGTGACATGGTGTGGTTCCTTGTGAAGCGCGCCACCGTTCGGTGGGAGGCAGCGCTGCAAGGAAAACTGCGGCTTCGATCCAAGGTTCCGGCAACATTTGTTACCTTGCGCGGCTTCGCGCGCACCGCTTTTGGCGCGGCAGAATTTCTCCTGCGTTTTTCGCGCTATACGGGTTTCAGTGCCGTGAGACGCCCGCGAGACCTTTTGTCTTGCGCGCCGCCTGCTGTCTGAAAGGGGGGGCTGATAAAGCCGAAAAGCCGGGTGAGCGAAGAGCGGATCATTCGCTTTCCGGCCGTGCATTGCGGAGCTCTGTCAAGAAAGCGGGCGCTTCAAGCCATGCTCTGAGGGGACGCGCTGGGCACGGAACCGGGAGACGCTCAACCGGAGAGACCGGAAGGAAGGCTTGTCAATTGAGAGACGGAGTCGGTCGCTTTGGGCCTTCGATCACCGGCCCCGGCTGACGACGCTTTGCTGCTCTCCACCGAAATCGCCCGAGAGATGAGCACGGCGCGCGTCGGGCGTTCGCCCAAACTCACGGACCGGCGCAAAGGCCAATCGGGGGCAGGTCGCGGGCGTGGAGGGGAAGGGGCCGTGGCAGGTCACCGACGGCCCGGCCTTTCGCAGGAGATCGGAAGCGTCGGCGAACCTGACGCTTCCGAGGGGAGGGGCGGTCTTACACCGCCTCGTGATTGAGGGCCTCGACCAGGCACAGCAGGGCCATCGACTGGCCGTAGCCCGTCGGCTGGATCGGGATGTCGCGATAGAACTGCAGATCGTGGCCCATGCGCGTGCCATAGGACACCTGTTGCACGACCCCGTCCTTGTCGATGTTGGCGAGGACGGCCTTGAGGGCCTTGATCCCGCCGTCGCGCCAGCGCGCGTCTCCGAGGCCAAGGCGGTGCGCCTTGAGCAGCGCGTAGCCGATCGCGGCCGTCGCGGAGATCTCTTCATAGGAGGTTTCATCGTCGACAAGCGTACGCCAGGCACCGCTTTCGCACTGATAGCTCAGCAGGGTTTCGAGCTGCGACGTCACGATCCACGACAGGAAGCGCTTGGTGGCCGGGTCGAGCTCTGCCAGATCGAAGAGGTCGAGCACGCCGGCGGAAATCCAGCTGTTGCCGCGGGCCCAGCGGGCGCGGGCGAAGTTGTGGTTGCCGTCGAAGGTCCAGCCGTGGAACCAGAGCCCGGTCTCGCGCTCGGCGAGGTAATGGGTGTGCACGAGGAACTGGTAGGCCGCCTCGTCGACGAGCTCGCTTTGGCCGCTCGCCTGACCGTAGCTGGCAAGGAACAGCGCCAGCATGAAGAGCGTGTCGTCCCAGAGCTCGCCTTCGTTGATCTTGTCCGACACATCGTGCTGGAAACCACCGCCCGCGGTGCGCGGGGCCTCGGTGAGCAGCTTCTGCGCCCAGTCGCGCATTGCCGGCTCCCATTTGGGGTCGCGGGTTTCCGACCAGAGGATCGACAGCGCCAGCATCGGCGCTGTCGTGTTCACGTTCATTTTGGGCAGGCCGCGGGAAAACTGGGTGTCGTACCAGTCTTCCAGCAGCGCCCGCGCATCGGCATCCCCGGTCTGTTTCCAGAGCTGCGCGATGCCATAGAGGCCAACCCCCTGCGGCCACTCCCAACTGTCGAAGCTGACGTAGTCCCCCGCTGTGCCATCGAGGTTGGGTTCGTCGAAACGCCCCTCGTCTCGAAGGTTGCGCAGCCCGGAGACGATCAGGGCGATCTTCTCTCGAATGTCGTCTTGCAGGTTCACAGTCTCGGTCATCATGTCGCTATTCTATTCTTCCGGGGGCGGCCCAGTCGGGCGTGCGGCTTACTCGGTTTCGAGGATCTGGGTGAGCACGTCGCCGAAATCGGGATCGTCGCGATACTCATCGAGCAGTGGCATGACTTTCTCGCGGAACGGCGCTTGGTCGGGCTCGACGAAGGTCACGCCCATTTCTTCGGCTTCGGCGCGGGCGTCAGAGATCGCCTCGGCCCAGATGCCGCGGAACGCTTCGGTGGCGTTCACCGCAGCTTCCTTGATGATGGCCTGCTGCTCTTCGGTCAGCTTGTCCATCGCCGCGTTCGAGATCACGAGGAAGTCGGGAACCCGCAGGTGCTCGTCCTGGCTGTAGTACTTGGCGACCTCGCCGTGACGGCCGATGGTCAGCGCAGTGACGTTGTTCTCGGCGCCGTCGATGACCCCCTGCTGAAGGGACGTGTAGATTTCAGCGTAGGGCATCGGGGTCGGGGTGCCGCCCATCATCTCGACCATGCGGATCGAGCTGTTGGAGTTCATCACCCGGATCTTCTCGCCTTCGAGGTCGGCGGGAGTCTCGATCGGCTTGTCGCTGGTGTAGAACGAGCGCGCGCCGCTGTCGAAGAAGGTCAGGCCGGTGAAGCCGCTGCCTTCGGTCGCGGCGTAGACCTCATCGGCCACCGGTCCCGTCATCACGCGATAGAACTGGTCTTCGCTGGTGAAGATGTAGGGCAGGGTGAAAGCCTTGAAGACCGGATCGAAGTTCTCGAGGTTGCCGGCACTCACGCGGGTCATGTCGACGGCGCCGTTCTGCAGCTGCTCGAGCACCTCGCGCTCGGAGCCGAGAACGCCGTTGAGGAAAACGCGGATGGTGACTTCACCGTCGGTTCTCTCTTCCACCTCATCTGCGAACTGTTGCAATGCGGTGCTCGTGGGGTGGTCCTCGGAAAGCGAGTTCGCGAGGCGCAGGCGAGTTTTCGCATCCGCGCTTCCGGCAAACAGGGCCAGCGCTGCGGTCGCGGAAAGGGCAAGTGTCTTGAATGTCATGTCGTCCTCCCTTGGAAAAGCGCCCCCCCTCCAGCGGATGGCGCCGGGTCATCGTCCGGCGTGATGCCGAAGACGCCGGAAACATGAGGATCATGAAAACAAATTGCTATATGTAATTATTTTGCATGCTCGCGTTTTGCTGCTCGCGCTTGGGAAGTGCGGCCTTAAGCCGCTATTATGGTTCGTACTTTTCAGTCATGGCGCGGGGGTGAAGCGAACAGTGCTTGGGCTTTTGGTCTCCCGCTCGCTAAAAAATGCCAAAACCACCACCAGTATGGAATAATTTTTCATGTTGCACGCACGGTTTTCACATCCCAAGGTCGCGCCGGGGCCGCACCGCGGGAGGGTGCGGGAGGAGACCTGTGCCCCAAGGCCCGCCGGAGAGGAGCCAAACACATGCTTTTATTCAAAAAGGGACTGGAGCGCGCGCTTCTGGTCCTGATCTGCGCCCTGCTGGTCATCATGGTCTGCCTGATGCTGTGGCAGGTGTTCACGCGCTACGTGCTGGCGACACCGGCCCTGTTCACCGAAGAAACCCTGCGGTTCTCGATGATCTGGATGGCGCTGCTCGGTACGGCCTACTGCTTCGGGACCCGCAAGCACCTGTCTCTCGAGCTTCTGGTCCATATCAGCCCGCCCTGGGCGCAGAAGACGCTCGGCGTGTTCAACGGGCTGGTGACGATCGCATTTGCCGGGTTCGTCATGCTGATGGGGGGCTGGCACGCCAGCCAGTCGGCGATGTCCCAGCTCTCTCCGATCATGCAGCTCTCGATGGGCCTGATCTATCTCGCAGTTCCGGTCTCCGCTGGGCTGATCATTGCACTGCAGGCGATCAATACGATCCTGATCGCGACCGGCCGCATAAGCCCGGTCGAGCTGCCCGAGGAGGCCGTCTGACATGGATTTCCTGATCGACTACATGCTCGACCCTGCCGGGGCGGCGGTCTCGCTCTTCGCGCTGTTCTTCGGGCTTCTGGCGCTTGGCACCCCGATCTCGATCGCGATCGGGGTCTCGTCCCTGCTGGTCGGCATGGTCTACCTGCCGACCGACGTGATCTTCTTCGTCGGGGCGCAGAAGATGTTCTCCGGGATCGACAGCTTCACGCTGCTGGCCATCCCGTTCTTCGTTCTGGCCGGCAACATCATGAACAAGGGCGGCATCGCCATTCGCCTCATCAACCTCGCCAAGCTGGTGGGGGGGCGTATGCCGGGGGCGCTCGCGCACACCAATGTCATCGCCAACATGCTGTTCGGGTCGATCTCGGGCTCGTCCATCGCCGCGGCTGCGGCGGTTGGCGGCGTGATGGGTCCGCTGCAGGCCAAGGAGGGCTATGATCGCCGGTTCTCCGCCGCGGTCAACATTGCCTCGGCCCCCACCGGCATCCTGATCCCGCCCTCGGGGCCGCTGATCCTGTTCTCGCTGGTGTCCGGTGGCACGTCGATCTCGGCGCTGTTCATCGGGGGCTACGGGCCCGGCCTGCTGATGGGTCTGTCGGTGATGAGTGTCATCACCGTCATCGCGTGGCGCCGCGGCTACCGCAGCGAGGCCAGCACGAGCTTCGGTGAAGCGCTGCGCACCTTCTGGGCGGCTCTGCCGTCGCTGCTGATGGTGGTCGTGGTCATCGGCGGCATCGCCATCGGCGCCTTTACCGCGACCGAAGGCGCGGCGGTTGCGGTGCTCTATTCGTTCCTGCTGTCGCTGCTCTACCGGATGGCCAGCTGGCGCGAGTATGTCGAGGCCCTGGTCTCGTCCGCCGTGACGAGCTGCTCGATCCTGTTCCTGATCGCGGCGTCCGGCATCATGTCCTACGTCATGACGATCGCGGGCATCCCGGACATCATCGCAGAGGGCATCCTGTCGTTCGACAACCCGATCGTCATCCTGCTGGTGATGAACATCAGCCTGCTCATCATCGGGTTCTTCATGGACCTGACGCCCGCCGTCCTGATCTTCACGCCGATCTTCCTGCCGATCGCTCAGGAAATCGGAATTCATCCCGTCCATCTCGGGATCATGATGATCTTCAACCTCGGGGTGGGATCGATGACGCCTCCGGTCGGGAGCGTGCTGTTCGTCGGCTGCGCCGTGGCCGGTCTCCGCATCGATCAGGTGATCCGCCCGATCCTGCCCTTCTTCTTCGCCACGAGCCTTGCGCTGGCGCTGGTGACCTACGTGCCGTGGTTCACCCTGGCGCTCCCGCGCTTCCTCGGCCTCATGTAACCATGATGGGAGACGTCTGATGTCTGCTTTTTCTCTCGATAACCGTCACGCCCTGGTCACCGGTGCCAACACCGGCATCGGTCAGGCGATCGCCGTCGCCCTTGCCCGTGCGGGCGCTGCGGTGACCTGCGTCGGCCGCCGCAGCTGTGCCGAAACCGTCGACAGGATCACTACCGCCGGAGGGCAGGCCACGGAAACGCTCGTCGACTTCAGCGATCCGATGGCGGGCGTGGGCCTCTTCGAGGGGGCCGGGATCGACATCCTCGTCAACAACGCCGGGATCATCCGGCGGGCCGATGCGGTCGATTTCACCGAGGCCGATTGGGACGATGTCATGGACGTCAACGCCAAGGCGGTCTTCTTCACCTCGCAAGCGTTCGCCCGCGAGGTCTTTGCCCGCGGTGGCACCGGCAAGATCGTGAACATCGCCTCGCTCCTGTCGTTTCAGGGCGGCATCCGCGTGCCGTCCTATACGACCTCCAAGCACGGGGTCGCCGGGATGACCAAGCTGCTGGCGAACGAATGGACCAAGAGCGGCATCAACGTGAACGCCATTGCCCCCGGTTACATCGCGACCAACAACACCGAGGCGCTGCGCGAGGATCCCGAGCGCTCCAAGGAGATTCTGGGGCGTATTCCGGCGGGACGCTGGGGCCGTCCGGAAGACATCGGCGAGACCGCCGTGTTCCTTGCCGCACCGGCAAGCGATTACGTCTCGGGCGCGGTGCTGAACGTCGACGGGGGCTGGCTGGCGCGCTGAGGTCTCAGCGCTCGGCAGCGGGCCCGGCGCTCGCGCGGTGGAGCAGTTCGCAGGCCAGCTCGATTCTCCGGGACGGCATGGGAACGCCCGCCGCGCGCAGCTTCACCGTTTCCACCAGAAGATCGAGCGACAGGCTGCCCACGGCCTGCATCGGGATGCGCACCGATGTCAGGGCGGGCGACATGTACTGCCCCTGCGGCAGACCATCGATGCCAACCACGGAGATATCGTCGGGAACCCTCAGTCCGCGGGTCTGCAGCGCCTGAATGGCCCCCGCGGCGAGGATATCCGCCGCCGCGACGATCGCCGTGAACTCCTGACCCGCGCGGAAAGCCTGATCGATCCGGGCCGCCGCGGCTTCGGCGGTCCAGTCTTCCACGTCCAGCTCCAGAGCCCGCTCCGCCCGCGCGCCGAGCGCATCGCGCCAGCCTTCGAGACGCCGCGTGATGGTGCGCCGCCCCGGTCGGCTGAGAAAGGCGATGCGCGCGTGCCCGAGCCGCACCAGATGGCGGGTCGCCAGCGTCGCGGCCGAGCGGTTGCAGGGCGTCACGGAGCTCAGGCACATTTCCGGATCGTCGCCGTTGACCAGAACCGCGGGAATGTTGAGGCCGCGCACGAAGTCGAGCACGGCATCGTCCACCGACACCAGCAAGAGTCCGATGACCTCGTCGGACGCGGCGGCGACGCGCAACTGCTCCATCGCCCTGTCGCCCTGGTAGATGTGGGTCTCGAGGACGATGTCCTGCGCGTCGGCGCGCTCCTGCAGGCCTTCCAGCACGTACATGGTGAATTGGCTGCGCTTGAAATCGATCATCGCCTCTTGCGACGAGACCAGCAGCGCCTTCTTACCCGGCGCCATGCCGGGCAGCGCATAGTTCATCTCGATCGCCGTCGAGCGGATCTTTGCCGCGAGGGCTTCCCGCACGTAGCCATTGCCGCTCAGGGCGCGTGAGACGGTCGCTGTGGAGACCCCGAGCTTGCGTGCAATATCGCTGATCCGGGGGCGGCTGGGGCCTGCCATGAGGGGCGCCTCGCTGTTGGAAACATGCTGAATGTGCGATCCACTGTGCAATAGATTTACATATTGCACAAACGTTTTCCTAGTGGGAAGGCTCGGGACTGAAAGCGCGGGAGGACGCGCTTACGGGAGGATGACGCGTCGCGTCCGGCATTGGCCGACCTGTCGCTGTCCCTCCTCGAACGCAACGTCGCGGGCCGGTGCCCGCGCGCCTGAACGTCGGAAGGAGTCTTTCCATGGGAATGCTGCAAAAATACGGGGCTGGCCCGGATCAGATCGACGCGATGAACACCGATCGCCTGCGCGACAACTTCATGGTCGAAGGGATGTTCGCCCCCGGCAAGATCGGGTTCGCCTACACCCATTTCGACCGCATGATCGTCGGCGGCGCCGTGCCCACGGACGCTCCGCTGTCGTTCGGCGGCGGTGAGGACGTCGGAACCGAGACGTTCTTCGAGGCCCGCGAGATGGGCGTCGCCAACCTCGGTGGGGCCGGCTGGATCGAGGTCGACGGCACCCGCTATGCGCTCGCCAACCGCGATGTGCTCTATATCGGGCGCGGCACCAAGACCGTGACCATGGGCAGCGACGACGCCCAGACCCCGCCCTGGTTCTACATGAACTCGGTGCCGGCAGGGGCCGACATTCCGACCCGCCTGATCACCCGGTCCGAGGCCAAGGTGCTGAACCTGGGCGAGGCCGAGAAGGGCAACGTCCGCTCGCTGGCGATGTACATCCACCCCGAGGTGTCGCCGTCCTGCCTGCTGCTGATGGGCATCACCGACCCGGCCAAGGGCTCGCTCTGGAACACCATGCCGCCGCACCTGCACGAGCGTCGCATGGAAGCCTATTGCTACTTCGACATGTCGTCCGAGGATCGGGTCATGCACTTCATGGGCCGTCCGGACAACACCCGCCATCTGGTGGTGGGCGACGGCGACATCGTGCTGTCGCCGGCATGGTCCATCCACATGGGCGCCGGCACCGGACCCTACGGCTTCGTCTGGGGCATGACGGGCGAGAACCAGGCCTATACCGACGTCGACCCGGTCCAGATCTCGGAGCTGCGCTGAGCCATGCTGACCACCGGAGCCCCGATCCCCTACTGGCAGGTGACCCGGCTTGATGAAGCCGAATACAACGTCGCGGACACGCCCATGGAAGGGGAGATGGATTCCACCTTCTTCCTGACCAAGGACAAGAACTTCATCCCGCACACCTATCCCTGCCGCACCGCCTATATCGAAGAGCGCCGCGGCAAGGAGCTGGCGGCGGAGGATCTTCCCGACTGGGCAGAGGCGCGCAACGTGCTGCCCTTCGGCTCGCCCTTCGTCGATCTCTCGGGCTTCTGGTTCCGGGCCACCAAGGTCCGGGGCTGGGCGCGGACAGCCGTCAAGGCAGAGCAAGGCGGCTTTGCCCGTCTTCGCCTCGGCATTTGTGGTGCCGCACGCGCCTTCGTCAACGGACGGGCCGTGGCGTGGATCTCGCCGGCCACCCGCAACGCCATGGACGAGGTCGAGTTCGACGCCGAACTGACCGAAGGCCACAACGAGATCGCGGTGCAGTTCGAAGACCTCGCGGAGCGCGATGCGGTCATCCGGATCGCCCTCACGTGGCTGGACGGTCCGGCGGCGCAAGCCAGTCACACCTTCCCGGCCTCGGATGATCTGGTGGCCGGCGTCGAGGCGGCGCTCGAGGCCATGCATCTCGACAGGAAACTCTACGACGGGCAGGACATCCACCTGCAACTGCCGGTGCCGTTCCCCGAAGGGGTTCGGGGTCGCGTCCGGGTCGCGGGGCACTTCATGTCGCATGACCACCATGACGTCGATGTCGAGATCCCGGAAGGAGCAACGCAAGTCCGGATCGCGTCGTCCTCGGACTTCCCGGCAGACTACCGGTATTTCGACTTCGCGCTGTCCTGTGGCAGCTTCACGGCGCAGGCGCGTCTCGGCGCCGAGGTCACCTGGCGCAGCGAGACCGGGGCCGCACCCGCAGGCGCGCAGGACCGCATCGCCGAGGCGCTGAACTGGATCGCGCGCCATGGCGAGACCGACACCGAGACGGCGCTGGCCTGTGCTGCGGTGGGCGACGCCGAGGCGCTGACCCGCGCGGAGCAGATCATTACGACCAATCTGCCCGGCATCGAGCGCTGCTTCGACTGTGCCGACTTCGCGCTCGTGCCGCTGCTCTGGACGCGGATCGTCTACGCCGACCGGCTGCCCGCCGCGCTGGTGGAGCGGATCGACGCCGCGACCCTCGACTTCCGCTTCTGGATGGACGAGCCCGGAAACGACGTTCAGTGGTATTTCTCCGAAAACCACGCGCTTCTGTTCCACACCTCGGCCTATCTGGCCGGCAACCTCCTGCCCGACGCGCAGTTCCGCCGGTCGGGCCGCTCAGGACGTGAGCAGAGCCGTGTCGGCTTTGAGCGGCTGACGGAGTGGTTCGATCACTTCGAAAAGGCCGAGATGGCCGAGTTCAATTCGGCGACCTACTTCCCGATCGACCTCAAGGGCATGACGGCGCTGTTCGCGCTGGCTCCGGATGCGGAGATCCGCCAGCGCGCGGGTGCCGCGATCGTCCGGCTGATCACCATGGTGGCGCATTCCGCGCATCACGGCGTGATCACCGGGGCGCAGGGGCGCAGCTACGAGCATTCGCTCTGCGTCGCCGACACGCTCGAGCTGACGGGGCTGGCACGGCTTCTCTGGGGGCAGGGGCAGTACGGCGCGCACGTGAACTGCCTTGCGCAGCTGGCGCTCGCGCTGCGGGATCACGGGCTCGAGATGCCCGACCTCGCCGAGATCGCCAACTGGGAGCGCGAGGACACGGCGCAGGAGTGGACGTTCTGGCAGGGCGAAAACGCCTTCTGCAAGCTCTACCACTACAAGACCTCGGAAACCGCGTTGGGGAGCGCCGCGCTCTACCGCTGGCAGGATTGGGGCTATCAGGAAACCCTGATCCAGGCGCGGATCGGGCGGGAAGCGTCGGCCAGCCTGTTCATCAACCATCCGGGCGAGATCGTTCAGTCCGGCTTCGGACGACCGTCGTTCTGGGGCGGCTCGGCGAGCGTGCCGCGGGTGCAGCAGTATCGGGATCTGGCCGTCGTGCGCTTCGATGGCGTAGCGCCGCAGCCGAACTTCACGCACGCGTGGTTCCCGACGCCTGTCTTCGATGACTGGAGCGTCGACGGGAACCGGGCCTCGGCCAGAAGCGGGCGGGGCGCGATGCTTATCCAGGCATCCGGTCCGTTGCAGCTCATGTCCGAAGGCGGGTCTGCGGGCCACGAGCTGCGTCTGGCGGGGCGCCAGGGCATCTGGATCGTCCGGCTGGGCAAGACCGACGACCTGGCCGGGTTCTCTGCGCAGCATCGTCTCGAGGTGGCCGAAACTACGGACGGCAGCCTGGTGGTCGAGGATGCGACCTATGGCACGGTGCAGTTCCGTCGCGATGGCAAGGTGATCGCCGAGGGCCGGACGCTCGACCCGATGACCTGGACCCTCGAAGGCAACCGGAGCGAAATCCCGCTCTGACGGGCAGGCGCCCGAGGGAAGGCCGCGGCCTTCGCACATCATCGCTTGCTGCGGATCGCGTCTGTGGCAAGCGACACCGGAAAAGCCCGCTGCATTGCGCAGCGGGCTTTCTCATTTTCCAAACCGAAATCCGGTGCGCCGCACATTATATGCGCTGAAGGGCTGGCGCCGCTGGGCAATGTGGAGTCGTGCTCGGGCGAACAGCCTCACCATATGGGAGTCAGGCTCCCCACACGCGTTCTTCGACGCGACGGTGGCGATCAGGCCGCACGGGCGAGCAAGGGGCATGGCGCTGCACAGCGCTGCACAGCGCGCTCCAGTCGCTCCGCTTGGCACATCCGGCCCTTGCACCAGAGCGGGCCCGAAGGCCCGCTCCGAAAGGTCAGTAGTCTTTTTCGAAATAGATCCCGATACCGCTGTCGCCGCCCGTATCGGCCCTGGCGCGGGCCTTGACGTTGCGATTGATCTGGTAGTTCAGGTTGATCGCCGTCTCGCCACCTGAATCGACCTCCACGTCGGTGTAGAGCTCTTCGCTGAGGTACTTGCCAAAGCGCAGCCCGGCATTGCCCTCGGCGTCCGTGGTGACGTCGAAATCATCCAGCCCGAAGCCCCGGCGCAGATTGCCGACGATGCCTTCGCCGCCCTTGCCGGCAAGCGTGTTCACCGCCGCGGCGATGCGCAGCGCCTGCAGCGCGGAAAGCTCGGTCACGTCGCGCCCGAAGAGCAGCAGCGCGAGCACCTCTTCCTCGGGCCGCGAGGGGGTCGAGCTGAAGGTCACCTCGGGCTCCGTCGCCTCGCCCTCGATCGTCACGGTGACCACGGTGCCGTCACGTTCGGCGGTCGCCTCGACCTCGATGGTCGGGACGAAGTCGCCGGTCAGGCGCAGGATCGCGGTGTCGAGCGTCAGGCGCTGGCCGAGGATGTCGAGCCGGCCCCGGATCAGGTCGAAGCGGCCCACCGGCACGATGTCCTGCGAGGTGCCGGTGATCCGCACCCGGCCGCCAAGCTCGGCATCAAGGCCGCGGCCGCGCACGAAGATGCGCGAGGGCGCGCGGATGTCGAGATCGAGCGGCAGGGTGTAGGCCGGGCCGCTTCTGGCGCTCGGGGTCTCGATCAGTCCGGCGCGGGCGCGGGTCGCGCGCACCGCGGGCGGCTCGGCCAGATGGGTCAGGGTGAAGCTGCGGCTGCCCGGCCCGAGGCCGGTCTCGGGGATGCGCAGCTCGGCCTTTTCGATGTCGATCCGGCCCGCGATGGTCGGCCCGGTGAGCAGGGGGCCCTGAACGGTGACACGCCCGCTGGTGGTCGCCTGATAGAGACGGCGATCCTCGAGCAGCAGGTCGCGCATCCTGACCACCAGATCGGCGGTGTAGGGCGTATTGAGCCCGATGGTGCCGGTGGTCTCGAGACGCCCGCCGGTCGAGAGCTGGCCGTTGACGTCGAGCCGGGCCTGCCCGCCGCCGAGATTGGCGGTGAGATTGATGCCGTTGATCGAAATCCCCGGCCCCGGCAGCACCACCTCGGCACCGTTGACCGTCACCGTACCCGACAGCGAGGCCGGCGCGAGGGGTCCGTTCAGGCGCAGGTTCAGCCGCGCCATGCCCGAGAGCAGGTTGGGCTCGGCGATCTGGTTCACCAGCGCCAGCGGCGCGTTGCCGTCGATGGACAGGTTGGCGCTGTCGAAGCTCTGCGCCAGCGTGCCCGAGACCGTCGCCTGTGTGCCGCCCGGGGCGTTGATCCGGGTGTCGACCTGCCATGGCCCGTTGCCATTGCCGCCGATGGTCCCGGTCGCGGTGGCGCGACCCGGAAGCTGCGGCACGATCACGCCCAGATTGTTGAGCGCCACGTCGAAGCGCAGCGCGCTGGCGCCGGACTGGCTCAGCGTGCCGTTCATCGTGGCGGTGATCTGCGAGGTGGTCACATCGAGCTCTTCGACCGTGATGTTGCCCGCGTCGTCGCGCCGGGCAGAGACCACGGCGCTGCCGCTGCCGCCGGCAAGCTTGTCGACGATCTCGATGCCCGTGGCGAGGTTGCGGGTGTTGAGCGTGCCGTCGGCGCTGAAGGCGCCGGTGGTCAGCGTGTAGCTGCCTTCGCCGTCGAAGCTCACCCCGCCGCGCAGGTTCTGGCCAGTCAGCGGCGCATAGGCGGCCAGCGACCCCACCGAGGCGGTGCCGTCGAAGCCCACGGTGCCGATCTGGCCCTCGTCGGTCTTGCGCGCGGTGACGATGCCGCCGGCCTGCGTCTGCCCGGGGCCGCTGGCGGTGAAGTCGAGCGTATAGGCCTCGGCGCTTTCCTGCAGCTCGCCCGAGACCGAGACGCTGCCGGACATGCCGGGCGCGACGGGGCTCAGGTCGGGCAGGGTGAGGTTGAAGGTGGCGGTGCTGCCGTCCCCCACGAGTCGGCCATCGGCGGTGAGCTGGATGCCGGGGCCGTCGACATCGGCGCGCCGGATGGTGATGCCCTCGGCATCGCGCGACACGTCGATCTCGGTGCGGGTGGTGCCGCGCAGAAGGCCGTCGACCTGCTGGATGCCGATCGCCAGATTGGTGGTCTCGAGCGTGCCGTCGGCGTCGAAATAGCCGGTCTCGAGCGCATAGGCGCCTTCGCCGTCGAAGCTGAAGGCGCCGTCGAGTTCGCGGCCCGCGAGATCGGCAAAGGCCGAGAGATCGCCGCCCGCCGCCGTGCCGTCGAAGCCGACCGTCGCGATGCCGCCATCTTCGGCCTTGGTTGCGGTCACCTCGCCGTCGATGCTGGTCTGTGCGGGGCCGGTGGCGGCGAGGTTCAGAAGATAGGCCTCGGCGCTTTCCTCGAGCGTGCCGCGCAGGATGGCGCGACCCGAGAGCCCCTCGGCGCGCAGCCGGGTCAGATCGGGCAGGGTGATGTCGAAGCTCGCCGAACTGCCGGCCTCGAGCAGCGTGCCGCTGGCGGTCATCTCGATGCCCGGCCCGTCGACTTCGGCGCGGCGGATGGTGATGCCATCCGCATCGCGGGTCACGTTGACCTCGGCGTCGGTGGTGCCTTCGAGCAGGCCGTCGACCGCGTCGATTCCGATCTCGACTTCGCGGGTCTGCAGCGTGCCGTCGGCGTCGAAATACCCGGTCTCGAGGATGTAGCTGCCGGTGCCCTGAAAGCTCGCGGCGCCGGCAAGCGGGCGGCCTGCGATGGCGGCGAAGGCCGCGAGATCGGCGGCCGAGGCATCGCCGGTGAAGCCCACCGACACGATGCCGCCGTCTTCGCCCTTGCCGGCGGTGACGACGCCGTCGAACTGGGTGTTGCCGGGGCCGGAGGCGACGAGGTCGAGCGCGTAGGCGTTTTCGCCCTCGTCGAGGGTGCCGGTCAGCGTGGCCTCGCCGCTCATCGCGGGATCGACCAGTGACAGGTCGGGCAGGGTCAGGTCGAACTTGCCACTGCTGGCGCCGGTCTGGAGCTGCGCATCGGCGGTGACGACGATGCCCGGCCCGTCGAGATCGAGGTTGCGCAGGAACGTGCCCAGCTCGGTCCGTGCCGCGGTTGCATCGAGCGTCAGGTCGCCGGCCAGAAGGCTGTCGAGCTGCGGAATACCGGCGGCGAGATCGGTGGCGTTGCCCGCCACGGTGATGTCGAAGCGGCCCGAGATCGGCTCGGCCCGGCCGGAGACACGCACATCGGCATCGCCGCCGAGCTCGCGCCCGGCAAGACCCGAGAACCGGGCAAGGTCCTCGGCGCGGATCTGCAGGTCGGGCTCGATGGTGGGGTCGGCGCCCTCGGTCAGGCCCGAGAACAGCATCTCGCCCTGCACGTCGATGCCGGCGCCGTTCAGGTCGATGCCGGTGATCTCGAAGGGCGAGCCCTGCTGCCAGTCGAACTGCAGCGCGCCGGTCATCGCGTCACCGGTGGCCTCGGCCAGCGAGGCATCCGAGAAGGCCAGCCCCGCCACATCGAGGTCGAGCTGTCCGCGCACCGCGCCGGGCAGGCTGCTGGTGTCGTTCTTGGCGATGATGCCGGTGCCGGTAAGCTGGGCGCTCTGCAGCGACATCTCGGGGCGGTCGAGCCCCTGCAGTGCCAGTTCGAGGCTGAACTCGTCGCCTTGTGAGGCGTCGAAGAACAGCGACAGAGTCGCCTGCTCGACAAGCGTTCCGTCCTGCGCGAAGGCGAGTTGCACCGGGCTGCCATCCTCGGAGGCGATGCGCCCCGACAGGCGCAGCCGCTCAGGCCAGCCTTCGGCACCGATGCGGGCCTCGCCGGCGAGCGACATCGCGGCGGTCTCGAGCGTCAGCTCCTCGAGCTCGAGCGCGCCGCCGGTCTCGAGGATGCCGCGGGTGCGCAGAAGCTGGTTGTCCCCGAGGAAGGCGCGCTGCTCCTGCGGCAGCAGCGGCCGCAGGTCACCCTCGAGATCGGCCGCGAAGCGATGGCCCTGATCCTCGATGCCCTCCAGCGTGATCTGACCGGCGAAGCGGTCCTCGCCATCGGTGGCGAGCGTGAGATCGGCGGTGAAATCGTCGACCACGCCTTCGCCCTGCACCGCAAGGCGGATCGGCGGCGCGCCGGGCAGGCCCATCCGGGTGGTCAGCAGGCCGCCGGAGCCTTCCTCGAGCACGAGATCGACCAGCAGTTCCCGGGTGTCGTTGGCGTAGCTGCCGGTGAAGGTCAGCGCGTCGGTGGGGCCGTTCGCACGCACCACGGCAAGCTCGACATTGCCCTCGCCATCGGCGAGCTGGGCGGTGCCCTCGATATTGAGCGTGACATCCTCGCCGATCACCGGCGCGCCAAGCTCGACCGTGTCGATGGCGAAGCGGCCCACGTTCACCGAGACCGGCAGGTCAGGCAGCGCAAAGCTACCACCGCTGGCCTCGGGGGCGGGCGCGGACGAGCCGGAGGCGGGCAGGCGGGCCAGTTCCAGCCGCTCGGCGCTCAACTCGTCGACCTGAAGCCTTCCGCGAAGCAGCGCAAGGCGGCTCCAGTCAAGCGTGGCATTCTCCAGCGTCAGCCAGATGCCCTGTTCGTCGGCAATGGTGAGGCGCTCCATGGTGGCCTCCGAGCTCAGCGCGCCGCGTAAGCCGCGCACCGTCACGTCCATCCCTTCGCCCGAGAGCGCGTTCTCGATCAGGCGTTCAAGCCGGGTGCCCTCGTCTTCCTCCTGCGCCATCGCGGGCAGGGACAGTCCGAGAAGCAGGGAGAGGAGGAGGAGAAACCGTTTCAAAATGCCTGACCTATGCCAATGTAAACCTGTACCCCTTCGCTTGTGTCGCCCGAGACCGGGCCGGCGACGTCGAACCTGAGCGGACCGATCGGGGTTGAGTAGCGCACGCCGAGGCCGGCGCCCGCGTGCCAGTCGCCCTCGGTGCCGGGGGTGCTGGCTTCGCTGATGTAGCCCGCGTCTGCGAAGGCGACCACGCCCCACGTCTCGTTGATGTCCTGCCGCAGTTCGGTGGACAGGCCGAGGAAGCTGCGGCCGCCGATCTCGTTGCCGTCGAATTCGACGTTGAGCGACTGGTAGGGCTGGCCGCGCACGGTGCCGGCGCCGCCGGAATAGAACAGGAACTCGGGCTGCGTGTCCTCAAGCTCGGAGCCAACCACCGAGCCGAGCTGAAGCCTGCCGGCGAGCACGGTGCTCTTGCTTTCGCCGAAACCGTAATAGCCGCGCAGGTCGGAGTAGAGCCGCGCACCGTGGCCGTCGCCGTCGAGATCGAAGAACGGTGTCAGCTCGGTATCGAGATACCAGCCCGAGGTCGGGTCAAGGTCAACGTCGCGCTTGTCCCATGTCAGCGAGAGCGGCAACGTGAACAGCAGGAACTCGCGCTCGCCAAGATCGTCTTCGGTCTGGGAATAGAGCAGCCCGACACCGATCTCGCCGCTCAGATCGTCGTTGAAGCGGCGGGTGAGACCGGCGGTCAGCTGGGCGGTATCGGCCGAGTAGGTCGGCTCGTTCAGCGCCCCGATCGATGCCTCGAAGAACGCATCGGTCTTGGGGCCGAGCTCGGCGATGGCGGCCGGAACTTCGAGCCGCGCGGTCAGGCTGGCATCGAGCGCGTCGCTGCCGGAGGCGCCGATATCGCTGACCTCTGCGTCGATGCGCAGCCGCTCGGCGCCGCCCCAGAGGTTGCGATGCAGCCAGAAGGCGGTGAGGCTCAGCCCCTCGAGCGACGAGACCTCGGCGCCGAAGCCGAAGCGGCGGGGTTTGTTGTCGACCAGGTCGACGATGATGTCGAGCGTGCCGTCCGCGTTCGGCTGCTCCGCCTCGCGCACGGTGACGCTGGAAAAGGTGCCGGTGCGGGTGAGACGGTTGGTGACCTCCTGAACCTCGTCCGGGTCGAACCTCTCTCCGGTGGGCAGGCCGGCGATGCGGCGCTGCGCCGCGCTGCGCACGGCGCTCGAGCCGTCGGTATCGAGCTTGCCGAAGCGCAGCTGCGGGCCGGGCGTGATGCGCATCGCCACGTCGAGCTCGTTGCTGCGGTGATCGGCGGTGACCTGCTGGCCGGTGATCTCGGCCTTGGCGTGGCCAATATCGCGCCAGCCGTCGACGCCGGCGTCAGCGGCATCGCCCACCACCGAGGCGCGAGCGGTCTTGCCACGTGCGAAGCCCTCTGGCAGCACGGTTTCGGGCGCCAGCGGGGTCAGCTCGGTCCGGCCAAACTTGAAGGAGGGGCCGGTGTCGATCCGAACTGTGACCGTGCCGACGTTTTCGGGTGTGCTGAGAAGCGGGATTTCCGACGCCTCGCGACCGTCGATCAGGATGCTGATCACGCCGCCGTAGTAGCCATTGGCATAGAGCGTCTCGAGCAGGATGCCGTAATCCGAAAGCGCCGCGGCGAGCACGTCCTGTCCCGAGATCCGGCCGTCTTCGGACTCGGCCTCGGCGGCGGCCAGCGCAGAGTTGTTGCGAATTTGCGCGCCCAGGTCGTCGGACATGGCCGGGCTCGTGAAACGAACGTCATCGAGCGCCGCGACGGGGCCGGAGGCGAGGCAGAGGGCGGTGCCGGAGGCGGCAGCAAGACGCCGGATGGTCACTGAAACATTCCTTTCTCGGGCCACGGGGCAGGTCGCCCTGTGGGCGAGATCAGCCCACCGTAACCCAGTGCAATCGTGGACGCTAGGGAAGGCAATATCATCGCGGCCCTCGTCCCGCGGTTCACGTTTCAGCCACCCGTTGAATCGTCGGGCTGTTGTGTCTCGTCTGCATCGCTTGCCCCGTCCCCTTGGGCTGTCTATCCCGGTTTGGCGCCATCTAGCGCGGCGCGGCGGAACGTGAAGGAGACGACATGCCCGACATCATCGTGATCGGCGGCGGAATGGCCGGGGTGAGCGCCGCGGCGGCGCTTGCTGCGGACGCCGAGGTGCTGCTGCTCGAGGCCGAGCCGGGGACGGGGCGGCATTCCACCGCGCGTTCCGCGGCGATCTACATCCGCAACTACGGCAACGCCGCGCTCAGGGCGCTGAACGACCGTGCCGCGGGTTTCTTCGAGGCCCCCGACATCGATGTCGAGGCGCCGCTGCTGACGCCGCGCGGCGAACTGCTGCTCGCAACCGGCGAAGAGCTCGACCTGCTCGAGGACTATGCCGCCGGCAGCGCCGGGCTCGACCGGTTGAGCGCCGCCGAGGCCGAGCGCCTCGTGCCGATCCTCAGACCCGGCCATTTCGCCGCCGCGGTTCTCGAGCCCGAGGCCCGCGACATCGATGTCGACGCGATGCTGCAAGGCTACCTGCGCCAGTTCCGGGCGCGGGGCGGCCAGCTGCGTTGCGATGCGCCGGTCTCGGCGCTGAGCCGCGAGGCGGGGCTTTGGCAGATCGTGGCGGGGGGCGAGACCCACGCCGCGCCGGTGGTGGTCAACGCCGCCGGTGCCTGGGCGGGCGAGATCGCCCGCATGGCTGGCGCCCAGCCGATCCCGATCCAGCCGTGCCGGCGCTCGGCGGCGGTCCTGCCGGCGCCCGAGGGCCACGAGGTCGGCGACTGGCCGCTTTTCGGCTCGATCGCCGAGACCTGGTACGCCAAGCCGATGGGCGGGCAGCTCATGGTGAGCCCCGCCGATGCCGACCCCGTTCCGCCGCAGGACGCCTGGCCCGACGACATGGTGCTGGCCGAGGGACTGGACCGCTACGAGCGCGCGGTGACGGTGCCGGTGACGCGCATGGTCTCGAGCTGGGCCGGGCTGCGCAGCTTCGCGCCGGACAAGACCCCGGTCTGCGGCTTCGATGGCGCGGCAGAGGGGTTCTTCTGGCTCGCCGGGCAGGGTGGGCACGGCATCCAGACCGCCCCCGCTTTGGCCGGGGTGACGGCGGCGCTCATCGCCGGGCGCGCGGCCCCGATCGACGATGCAAGCCTCGGCGCGCTGTCGCCGGCGCGGTTTGACTGAGGGGGCGGGGATGCGCATTTACGTCACCGGCAGTTCCGGCGTTTTGGGCTGCGAGATCCTCTACCACCTGCGGGCCTCGGGCCATGATGCGACCGGGGTCGCCCGGCGCGCCCTGCCGCGGCAGGCGACGGGCCTGCCGCAGATCTCGACCGCCGACGTGCTCTCGCCCGGCTGGCTGCCGGAGCGCGACACCGAGGCGACCATCGTGCACTGCGCCGGGCTCGCCAGCCCGCGGGTGCCGTTCGACAGCTACGCCGAGCTCAGCCGCCGCGAGATCGAGCCGCAGGCCCGCTTCGTCGAGGCCTTGCTGGCGCGCGGCTGGCGCGGGCACATGGTCTATGTCTCCTCCGCCGGGGTCTATGGCGACACCGATGCGCTGCCGATCCCGGAAGACGCGCCGCTCAACCCCAAGTCCTTCTACGCGTTGCAGAAGATGGCGGTGGAGCAAGCGCTGGTCATGCTTGCCAACCGGTCCGGGTTCCGGCTCACCATCCTGCGGCTGGCCAATGCCTATGGCTCGCCGCTGGCGGGGCCGAGCTATGGCGTGGTGACGATCCTGCTCGATGCGCTGGCGACGGGCCGGCCGTTCAAGGTCTTCGGCACGGGGCAGAGCCTGCGCGACTACATCCATGTGTCGGATTTCTGCGCCGCCGTGGCGCGGACCTGCGCGGCGGACCTGCCCGAGCGGGTGACGACACTGAACATCGGCACCGGGCAGGGCACCTCGCTGGCGGATCTGGTGGCGCTGGTGCAGCAGGTCACCGGACGGCCGCTGACGCTCGAGCGCGCGCCGCTGGAGAGCGAGCTGAAATCGAGCGTGCTCGATATCTCACGCGCAGAGCGGCTGCTGGGCTGGACGCCCGCGCTCGGGATCGAGGAGGGGTTGCGCCGCACGGTCGAGGTGATGGGCGGCTGAGCCCCGCCTCGCGCGGAACCAAGGCGCGGCCCGCGCGGCCGCGGCGATCGGATTGGCCTCCGCAAGTCCATCTTCCTCGGATAGAGGCTAACAGCGCGGAATTAAGGCGCGGCACGCGCCGCCGCGCCATCACCTGCCCGCCCCGACGGGCTGGTGATTTGGTGACGCAAGCGCGCTGTGTCGAGATCTTTCGGACGTGACCGCGATAAAACGAGAGGCTCACTGCTCGGTTCACCATCCCGCGGGCAGGTGATGGCGCAGCGACGCAGCCGGGCCCTATGACGGGCGGATTTGCCCCGGCGGGTCATTCCTCCTCGAACGGATCCCACTCGTCCTCGACCTCGGGCAGCGCCTCGGCAGTGGCCTCCATCGCGGCCTCCTCCGGGGTACGGATCTCGACGATCTCGGCCTTGGGGAAGATCGCGAGCGCGGCCTGGATCAGCGGGTGCTCCGCTGCCTCGGCCTTCATCGCCAGCTCGGCGGCGTGGGTCTGCTCCCAGATCGTCGCGCTGTCGCAGCCATTGACCAGAGACACGCCCCAGCGGTTGCCGGTCCAGCGTTGCAGCGCGCTGCCGAGGCGCTGGGCGAGATCGCCGCGGGCCTTGTCGGTCGGGGTGAACTCGATCCGGCCGGGCTGGTAGGCGGCAAGGCGCACGCAGCGCTCGACCTCCATCAAGAGCGTCATGTCGCGATTGGCGCGGATCAGCTCGACCACGTGCTCGAAAGTCGGAAAGCGGGCCAGCGCGTGATCGGCGGCCACCGCCAGCACGGCGTTGCCCTGCGTGGCGACCGGCCCTGAGGGGGCGGGGTGGGTCGGCTGCACGTGGCCGCCGGTCTGCGCCTGTGCGCCGCCGCCGGCCGGGGCATGGGCATAGCCACCGCCACCACCCCCGGGGCCCGGTGCGGGCGGCGGGGGCGTGTCCTGCAGCTTGCGGAGCAGCTCTTCGGGCGAGGGCAGCTCGGCCACGTGGGTCAGCCGGATCACCGCCATCTCGGCGGCCATCATCGCGTTGGGGGCCTGTGCCACCTCGTCGAGCGCCTTGAGCAGCATCTGCCACATGCGGGTCAGCGCCCGCATCCCGAGATTGGCGGCCATGGTCTCGCCGCGGGCGCGCTCGTCGGGCGAGATCGTCGGGTCCTCGGCGGCCTCCGGGGTGATCTTCACCACCGACGTCCAGTGGGTGATCTCGGCCAGGTCGCGCAGCACCGCCAGCGGATCGGCGCCGTCGGCATATTGCTGCGACAGCTCGGTCAGCGCGCCGGGCGCATCGCCGTACATGATCTTTTCGAACAGATCCATCACCCGGCCACGGTCGGCAAGGCCCAGCATGGCGCGGACCTGCTCGGCGGTGGTCTCGCCGGCGCCGTGACTGATCGCCTGATCGAGCAGCGAGGTGGCATCGCGCGCCGAGCCCTCGGCGGCGCGGGTCACCAGCGCCAGCGCGTCGTCGGTGATCTCGGCCTGTTCGGCGGTGGCGATCCTGCGCAGCAGCGAAATCATCACCTCGGGCTCGATGCGGCGCAAATCGAAGCGCTGGCAGCGCGACAGCACCGTCACCGGAACCTTGCGGATCTCGGTCGTGGCGAAGATGAACTTCACATGCTCCGGCGGCTCTTCCAGCGTCTTGAGCAGCGCGTTGAACGCGCTGTTCGAGAGCATGTGCACCTCGTCGATGATGTAGATCTTGTAGCGCGCCGAGGCCGCCCGGTAATGCACGCTGTCGATGATCTCGCGGATGTCGCCGACGCCGGTGTTCGAGGCGGCGTCCATCTCGATCACGTCGACATGGCGGCCTTCCATGATCGCGCGGCAGTGCTCGCATTCGCCACAGGGCTCGGTGGTGGGGCCGCCCTCGCCATCGGGGCCGATGCAGTTCATGCCCTTGGCGATGATCCGGGCGGTGGTGGTCTTACCGGTGCCGCGGATGCCGGTCATGATGAAGGCCTGCGCGATGCGACCGGCCTTGAAGGCGTTCTTGAGCGTGCGCACCATCGCGTCCTGACCGACGAGATCGGCAAAGGTCTCGGGGCGGTACTTGCGGGCGAGAACCTGGTACTTGGGCGAGTGCTCGGACATCGGGGGCCTTCCGGGTGACGGGACGCGCTCAAGGTACGCGCGCGGCCTTCCAAGGTAAACCTGCCCCGGCGCGGAAAAGCGGGCTGAACCAAACCACCGCTCACGGCGTTAGGCGATGTTGGCTCACGATGGCGTGATGGTCGCGCCGCGCCACTCGGAGGATCTGCCCATGCGGCTCAGAGGTATCAGACGCAGCAGCAATATCGAGGATCGGCGGGGCAGGGGCGGCGGCATCGCGGTCGGCGGTCTCGGCGGCGCGGGCCTGCTGCTGGTGCTGGCGATCGGCTATTTCACCGGGATCGACGTGACCCCGTTCCTCGAGGGCAGCACGCAGAGCAGCACCCAGCGCGAGATCTCTCCGCAGGAAGAGGCGGCGGCAGAGTTTTCCTCGCAGGTGCTGGCCACCACCGAAGAGGTCTGGGGCGAGATCTTCCCGCGCGAGGTCGGCACCGCCTACGAACCGCCGGTGCTGGTGCTGTTCTCGGGCACGACCTCGTCGCCCTGCGGGGGCGCCAGCGGCGCGACGGGGCCGTTCTACTGCCCGCTCGACGAGAAGGCCTATCTCGACACCGCCTTCTTCGCCACGCTGGCGCAGCGGCTGGGCGCGAAGGGCGATTTCGCCGCCGCCTACGTGATCGCCCACGAAGTGGCGCACCACGTGCAGAACGAGCTCGGCATCCTCGATCAGGTCAACGCGGCGCGCCAGCGGGCGAGCGAGACGCAGGCCAATGCGCTCACCGTCCGTCTCGAGCTGCAGGCCGATTGCCTGGCCGGGGTCTGGGCCCGCCATGTCGACGGCCTGCTCGAGCCGGGCGACGTCGCCGAGGCGCTGAACGCGGCGCGGATGATCGGCGACGACCATTTGCAACGCAGCGCCGGCCGGGTGCCGCAGCCGCATACCTTCACGCATGGCACGTCCGAACAGCGCGAAAGCTGGTTCGCAAGCGGCTACGAATCGGGCAGCATCGGAGCATGTGACACGTTCAACGCATCGAGCCTCTGACCATGCTGCACGCGCTTCGGGTTCTGGACGGAATTCTCGCAATCTCGCCCCTGCCCGGGGCTGAGGGAGATCTCGTCGGGGACCTGCAGCACGTGGCCGACTGGCGGCCCTCTCTGGTCCTGTCGCTGGTCAGCAGCGCCGAGTTCGAGGCCGTGGGCGCGGGCTCCGTCGGCCGTTTCATCGCCGATCACGGGGCGCGCTGGGAGCATCTGCCGATCGTGGATTTCGGTGTGCCCTGCGCGGCTTTCGAAAAGCGCTGGCCCGAGGTCAGTGTCGCGGCGCGACACGCGCTGCGCGGCGGCGGTCGGGTTCTGGTGCACTGCCGTGGCGGCTGCGGGCGCTCGGGCATGGTGGCCTTGCGGCTGATGATCGAGGCGGGCGAGGCCCCGGACGAGGCGCTGTCGCGGCTGCGGCACGTTCGGCCCTGCGCGATCGAGACCAAGGCGCAGATGCGCTGGGCGATGGCCGCCGAGCGGGACGCGGCGGTGTTCCACAGGCATGGCGACTGAGCTGGGCCAAGAAAATTCGGCGAATTTTCTTGCACCTGGCGGCACCGGTGGGCGCAAGTCATGCGCCTCGAGAGCGGTCCACGCCGCACGATGCTATCGTCTCTGTCTGAAGCAATCGGCTGCACCGCACGCAAGGGCGACGTGCCCCATCCGGACACGCGACATAATTCTGCCGAGGGAGCTGAAGTGAGAGGCTGGACAACGACCCAAGCGGGGCTCGTTACGGCTGCTTCCTTCCGGACCTGACCGGGTTGGCGAGGCGCCTGCCCGCGCCAACCTCTCAAGGGGTCATCTAGGGGGTTCGCGACGGATTCGCAACCCCGGCCCGCAAAGACGAGCCGGGGCGGTGCTCACAGCGTGATGCGGAACCGCGCGAAGCCCGCCTCGGTGTCGCCGGCATCCTCGAGGCTCAGCCCCGGCACGCTGTCGACATAGCCGCGCGCGGCGGGGCCGGTCTCGAACAGCACGGTGGTGTCGGGCAGGGGGGCGAAGGACCAGTTGCCGTCGGCGTTCGGGTTGATGGTGCCCTGCTCGACGATGTAGCGCACGATGACGTCGCGGTTGGTGTCGGGGCCCTCGAAGATGATGGTGTCGCCGGTGCCGGGGAAGCTGCCGCCGCCGGAGGCGCGGTAGTTGTTGGTGGCGATGACGAACTCCATGTCCTCGGTCACCGGCGCGCCGTCGGAGGTCAGGTCGGTGATGCGGTTGGCCTCGGGGGCCACGACCGCGCCATCAGAATCGAATTTCGAGGGCTGCGACAGGTCGATCCGGTAGCTCACCCCGTCGATCACGTCGAAATTGTAGCTCGGGAAATCGGGGTTCAGCAGGGGCGCGTCCTGCGCGCCGGGCTCGATCCGGTTGAACATCCCCGCCGAGCGCTCGAGCCAGTCCTTGAGCTGGGCGCCGGTCACCTTCACCGCGCGCACGGTGTTGGGGTAGAGGTAGAGGTCGGCGACGTTCTTGATCGCGATGTCGCCCGCGGGCACGTCGGTGTAATACTCCGGCCCGCCGCGGCCGCCGGCCTTGAACGGCGCTGCCGCCGAGAGGATCGGCAGCCCCTCGTGCTCGGTCCCCTTGAGCATCTGCTCGATATACCAGGTCTGTGCGTTCGACACGATCTGTACGGACGGGTCGTCCGCCACCAGCGCGAAATAGCTGTAGAGCGGCGCCGAGGTCTTGCCGACGGCGCGGCGCACATAGGCCAGCGTCTCGTCATGCGCCTGTTCGACCGAGGCCACGACCTCGGGCGCATCCTCGACCAGCGCGGTGACCGAGCGGTCCTCGTTGCGTTCGGCGATGGGCCGCGCCTCGGTGGTCGCCGAGACCACGCGCCAGCCCGCGCCGTCGCGCTCGAGCAGCAGGTCGATGAGACCCATATGCGAGCCCCAGAACCCGCCCATCACCGCGGGCTTGCCGTGGATCGTGCCGGCCGCGGCGTCGACGGCGTCGAAATCGGCATAGGTCGGCGAGGGGAAGACGAGGTGGCTGTGCCCGGTCATCACCGCGTCGATGCCGTCCACGCCCGCGAGCGGCACCGAGGCGTTCTCCATGCCGTCCTCGTGATTGGCCGAGCCGATACCGGAATGGCTCAGCGCGATGACGATATCGGCGCCTTCCTCGACGATCTGCGGCACCCAGGCGCGGGCGGTCTCGACGATGTCGCGGGCCTGAACGTTGCCCTCGAGATGCTTGCGGTCCCAGTTCATCACCTGCGGCGGGGTGAAGCCGATCACGCCGACCCTGATCGGGTGGCTGTTGCCGGCCCCGTCGGTGAGCTGACGCTCGAGGATGACGTAGGGCTTGTAGAGCGTCTCGTCCTCGCGCGGGTTGGCGCCGAGGCTCTTGGAGACGTTGGCCAGCACCACGGGGAACTGCGCCCCGGCGGTGGATTTCATCAGGAAGTCGAGCCCGTAGTTGAACTCGTGATTGCCGATGGTGGCGGCATCGAAGCCGACGGCGTTCATCGCGTCGATCACCGGGTGGGTGTCGCCTTCCTTCATGCCGCGCTCGTAGGCGACGTAATCGCCCATCGGGTTGCCCTGCAGGAAGTCGCCATTGTCGAGCAGCATGGAGTTGGTCGCCTCGGCGCGCACCCCGTTGATCAGCGTCGCGGTGCGCGACAGGCCGACCGTGTCGACCGGCTTGTCGGAATAATAGTCATACGGCATCACGTGCACGTGCAGATCGGTGGTTTCCATGATCCGCAGATGCGCCTGATTGGCAGCGGCTCGGGCGGAATATGGGTGCAGTGCGATCAAGGCGGAGCCCGCGGCTGTGCCCGCCAGGAACGAACGGCGGGTGAGTTCGGAAGGTTGGAAACGGGCCATTGGGGCTCTCCTGCTTATAGATGATTCGCTCTTAGTCCAGTTTTCCAACAGCAAGATCACACGAGAAGACAAAACGCCCGGACTCAACCTTCGGAAGAGGCTTCCGTTGGGGAAGCGCTCCCGGGAAACAGGTTTGCCACGTCGCGGCGGGCATGTCATGGAATTCCGTGCACCGACTGGCGGTTGCCGCGGATGTGCCACGGGCGGGCCATCGGGCCGTCAGGGCCGGGGCCGATCGGGCAGGCCCGCCATGGGCCGGCTGGGCCAGGTGCGATGCAAGACAGGGGCAGGGCGACCATGAGACATGCGGAAGAGGTGACATTCGGCGGATCCGGGCTCGACCGGGCGGCGGAGCTGCGCGGCGACATCCCGGCACTGGCGGCGCTGATGCAGGCCCCCGGGGCGCGCACGATCCTGATCTGGCGGGGCAAGGTGCTGATGCGTCAGGACGGCGCCGGCCTTTGCCGCCTGCCGCTGGATCACCCGGTGCTGGCAGAGGCGCGTGGGGAGCCGCTGTTCCTTGGCCGGGACGAGGAGGGCGCGATCTTCTCGCATGACATCTCGGGCTGGGAGCCGGAGGGCGCGGCGCCCGGCGAGGGCGGTTTCCTCGACAGCACCGAGCAGACCCATCCGGCCTGTCCGGGGGCGCAGTTCGTCGAGCTGCGGGCGCTGCTGACCCAGCTCACCCCGCGCGACGCCGAGCTTGGCGCCACCGCCCGCGCGCTCTTCGGCTGGCACCAGAGCCACGGCTTCTGTGCCCGCTGCGGCACGCCGAGCGAGGTGTTCATGGCCGGCTGGCAGCGCATCTGCCCGTCCTGCGGCGCCCACCATTTCCCGCGCACCGACCCGGTGGTGATCATGCTGATCACCCGCGGCAATGCCTGCCTGCTGGGCCGCTCGCCGGGGTGGCCGGAGGGTATGTTCTCCTGCCTCGCGGGCTTCGTGGAGCCGGGAGAGACGCTGGAGGCGGCGGTGCGCCGCGAGGTGGTCGAGGAGGCCGGCATCAAGGTGGGCGCGGTGCGCTACCTCGCCAGCCAGCCCTGGCCGTTCCCGGCCTCGCTGATGATCGGCTGCCATGGCGAGGCCGAGAGCGAGGAGATCGAGATCGATCCCAGCGAGATCGAGACCGCGGCCTGGGTCAGCCGCGAGGAGCTGGCCGCCGCCTTCGACGGCTCGAACCCCGCCCTGCAGCCGGCAAGGCGCGGCTCTATCGCGAATTTCCTGCTGCGCAACTGGCTTGCGGACCGGCTGGATTGAGGCAAGACTGACCGCCAACACACCCACGGGCAGAACGGGGCAGAGAGCAGATGGAATTCACCACCCGCGAGGACATCGAGGCGCCGCTCGAGCAGGTCTTTGCACAGGCCACCGACTTCGATCAGATCGAGCGTCAGGTCATGCGCCGCGGCATCGACGCCCGCCGCACCTCCGAGGGCGGGGCCGGCACGGCCCGGGGCATGAGCTGGCAGGCGACCTTCGGCTTCCGCGGCAAGACCCGCACCGCCGATGTCACGCTGACGGAGTACGATCCGCCTAACGCGCTCAGCTATCGCGCGGTGTCCGGCGGGCTCGAGGTCGTGACGCAGATCGACTTCGTGGCCTTGTCGCGCAGCCGCACGCGCGTCGGGATGAAGATCGAACTGCTGCCCAAGACGCTCTCGGCGCGGCTGATGGTGCAGTCGATGAAGCTCGGCAAGTCGGGCATCGAAAAGCGCTTCCGGGTGAAGATGGCCGAGTACGCCAAGGCGCTCGAGGACCGTCTCAAGCGCGCCTCCTGAGGGCGCGTTCAGGCGTCCAGCTCGATCACCGCGCCGCCCGAGGCAGCGGCATCCTCGCGGTCGTGGGTCACCAGAAGCACCGGCAGGCGCTGGGCCTTGGCGCGGGCGAAGACCAGCTCGCGGACCTGGCCGCGCCGCGCCGCATCGAGGCGTGAGAAAGGCTCGTCGAGCAGCAGCGCGCGGGGCTCGGCCAGAAGCGTGCGCATCAGCGCCACCCTCGCCTTCTGCCCGCCCGACAGTGTCGCCGGATCGCGGCGCGCAAAGCCTTCGAGGCCGATCTCCTGCAAGGCACGTTCGATGCGCGCGCGCCGGGCTGCCCGGCCACGCAGCGAAGGCGGCAGGCCGAAGGCGAGGTTGCCGCCCACCGAGAGATGCGGGAACAGCAACTCGTCCTGAAACAGGATGCCGATGCGCCGCCGTTCGGTCGGCAGGGCGGTGACGTCCTCGCCATCGAGCAGGATACGGCCCGACAGCGCGAAGGCCGGATCGAGCGCGCCGGTGATCGCCGCCAGCAGCGTCGACTTGCCCGAGCCGGAGGGCCCCATCACGGTGAGCACCTCGCCCGGCGCCACATGCGCGTCGAGCGCCACCATCACGCGCCCGCCAAGGCGGATCTCGAGCGTGTCGAGCCTCAGCCCGTCAGCCATGTCTCAGTCCTTTCCGGTTGCGCCAGACCAGAGCCGGGATCAGCAGCGCCAGCGCGAAGGGCAGGAAGGCGCTCGCGGTCTGGGCCAGCGCGGTAACGCCGATCACCCGCCGCGCCCCGCCGGAGGCCAGCGCCACCGCCTCGGTGGTCAGCGTCTGCACCCGACCGCCGCCAAGCAGCAGCGTCGGCAGGAACTGCCCGACCGAAACCGCGCAGCCCACCGCCACGGCGGTCAGCACCGGGCGCAGCAGCATCGGCAGGCGCAGCCGCCAGAACACCCGCGCCGGGCCGGCCCCCAGCGCGTGGCCCACGGTGGCGTGGCGAACGTCCCAGCCGCGATAGGGGTCGGCCAGCGACAGGAACACGTAAGGCAGCACGAAGATCACGTGCGCGGCGATCACGGCGGTGATGGTGCCGTCGACCCCGGCCACCAGCGCGAGGATCTGCAGCCCCGGCAGGAAGGCGATCTGCGGCACGATGAGCGGCAGGTAGAGCAGCCAGAGCGCCCGCGCCGAGGGCCGCAGCCCGAAGCGGTGCTCCGCCTCGAGGCAGGCCAGCACCAGTGCCAGCGCCACGCCGGTCGCGACCAGCGCGATCAGCGCGGTGTCTCCCGCGGGGGAGAGCAACTGCGGCCCCTGCTTCATCCAGCTTGTGGCGGTGATGGCGTCGGGCAGCATCGCGGGAAAGCCCCAGAACCCCGCCACCGACCACGCGCCGAGTGCCGCGAGGCCAAGGATGATCGCCAGCGCCGACAGTGCGCCCGCCCCGAAGGAGAGCGCGCGCAGTGGTGCGTCGCGCTGGGCGCGGCCTCCGGCCTCGATCCAGGCCCGCCCGAGCCGCGCCACGACAGCCTCGCCCAGACGCCAGAGACCCAGCGCGCCCAGCGTCAGCAGCAGTTGCAGTATCGCGCCTGCCGCGCCGCGCATACGCAGCGCGAGGTCGGGGTCGTTCATCCAGCGCAGCACCTGCACCGCCAGCGTCGGCGGCGTGTTCGGTCCGAGGATCAGCGCCACGTCGACCACGCTCATCGAGAAGGCCAGCACCGCGTAGACCGGCAGGCGGATCTGCGGGTAGAGCCGGGGAAACACCGTCTTGAGCCAGCCGGCGCTGCGCCCGTAGCCCAGGCTGCGCGCGGTGGCGAGGCTCTGGCCCGGCCGCAGCGCCGGCAGGGCGGCCAGCGTCATCAGCAGCAGGAAAGGCAGCTCCTTCACCAGCAGCCCGGCGATCAGCGACAGCCCCCACGGGTCCTGCAGGATCAGCAGATCGGGCGGACGCTCCCATCCCAGAAGCTGCGCCAGCGCGCGGGCGATCCAACCCGAGGGGGCGATCAGGAAGGCGAGTCCGAAGGCCGCGGCGGCGTGCGGCACCGACAGAAGCGGGGACAGCACCCGTTCGAGCCAGCGAAACGCCCGGGTGCCCTGCCAGCCGGCGCAGATCAGCGTGGTGAGGGCCAGCGCCAGCAGCGTGGCGCCAAGTCCGGTGCCCACGCTCAGTGCCACGGCGCGTGGCAGGCCCGGCCAAGCGGCGAGCTCGGAAACCGGCGTCAGCCCCGGCTCGATACCTCCCAGCGCCGGCATGATGCCGAAGGCGGGCAGCACCGTGCCCGCCAGCCCGGCACAGACCGGCCCAAGCATGACCAGCAGCGTCAGGGCCGGGGCGCGCCGTAGCAGCGACATGAATTATTGCGCGACGCCGTAGCGCGCGGTCCAGTCCTCCTCGAGCTTGACCATCCACGACGGGTGCGGCTCGGGCAGGATCTCGCCCAGTTCCTCGGGCGACAGCGTCGCCGGGCCGAACTCGATGCGGTCGAAGAGCAGCAGCTGCTCCGGCTCGAGCGAGGTCACGTCGAGCACGGTGCCGAGGCCCCAGACCTCCGGGTCGGCCATGCGGGCCTGCGCCTCGGGCGAGAGCAGGATGTTGGCCACCACCATGGCGCCGGCCTTGGCGTTGGCGTTGTAGGGGATGGCGACGAAGCTCGCATTGCCCAGCGTGCCGCCGTCGAGCACATGGCTACGCACGGTGTCGGGCAGCTGGCCCTTGGCGATGGCGTTGGAGGCGGCGTTGGGGTTGAAGTCGAAGCCGATATCGATCTCGTTGTCGGCCATCAGCTGCAGCATCCGCGCGCCGTTCTGCGGGTAGGCCCGGCCCTGCCGCCAGAGGTTCGGCGTCAGCTCGTCCATGAAGGCCCAGAGCGGCGCGGTGGTGGCCTCGTAATCGGCGTCCTCGACCGGCCCCTCGAGGGCCATCATGTCGGGCGAGAACGCGATCAGCGCCTGTTTCAGGAAGGTCGCGCCAAGGAAATCGGGCGGCTGCGGAAAGGTGAAACGGCCGGGATTGGCCTGCGTCCACGCCAGCAGCGTGGGCATGGTGCGCGGCGGCTCGGCGAGGCGGGCGCTGTCGTGGTAGAACACCAGCTGCGCCATGCCCCACGGGCTTTCCATGCCCTCGGTCGGAACGGTGAAATCCGCGGTGAGGGCGGTGTTCTCGGGATCGGTCAGGGCGCGGTTGGGCAGCGCCTCGGCC
This sequence comes from Salipiger bermudensis, assembly GCF_020171625.1. GTDB lineage: Bacteria > Pseudomonadota > Alphaproteobacteria > Rhodobacterales > Rhodobacteraceae > Salipiger > Salipiger bermudensis_B. The sequence goes on along the minus strand of NZ_JAIUZY010000003.1, from coordinate 592,003 downwards.
CACGGCCCGAACAGCAGGTCCTGCTCCTTCATCGAGGCGAAGTTCTCGCCGTTGATCCAGATGAGGTCGATCGCACCGCCCTCGTCCTTGCCGGCGGTCTTCTCGGCCAGCACCCGGCTCACCGCCTCTGCGGTGTCGGAGAGCTTCACGTGTTCGACCGTCACGCCCTGTTCGGCGGCCTGCTCGCCGATCCAGGCGATGAAGTCGTTGGTGGTGTCGGAGCCGCCCCAGGCGTTCCAGTACACGGTCTGGCCCTGCGCCTCGGCGGTCACCGCGTCCCAGTCGGTGGGATCGGGATCGGCCAGGGCCGGCATGGCGAGCGCGGCCGCGAGGGCTGCGGCGGCAAGCATGGGTTTCATCTGGGATCCTCCGGGGTCACTGCGGTGTTTTGCCAAGTTTTCCAAAGCTTATGGCAACGGCTTATGGCCGGCGTCAAATGACTTTCCGGTGGGGAAGGTTACAGCGACCCGAGGGCGCGGTCGCCGGGTCTCCTACCGGCAAAGCAGGTGGGGCGGGGCGGGCAACATTTCTGGCCGGGGGCGCGTGCTCGGCACGATGGTCAGCGGCGCGCTTGTTCCCGGACGAGGGCGAAAGCCTAACCGGCAGAGCGAGGTCCGCGCCCTCTGCCGCGCATACGCTCGGACGCGAGCCCGCGAGCGCTGGTGACGGCCTCACCAACGCTCACTGAGGGGTTCTAACGGTGCACGCCGTGCCACGGCCGTCCCGTCCAGCGCGCGCCGGGAATATGGCAGATGACCGACGGGAGCGGCGCGCTCACGCCTCGACGGAGGGGCCGTGGCGCGCCACGATGTCCGGCAGCTGGTCGAAATGGTCGAAGACATAGGTGTGGTAGAGTTCCGAGACCGGTGTCTTGCGGTAGCCCTCGGTATAGAGCGCGAAGGGCAGCCCGGCGCGCCGGGCGGTCTCGGCATCGACCTCGCTGTCGCCGATATAGAGCGCCCGGCTGGCGCCGAGGGCGCGGGCCACGTGCTGCAGGGGCGCCGGATCGGGCTTGCGCTGAGGCAGGGTGTCGCCGCTTGCGACGGCCTGTATGAACCGGTCGAGGCCGAAATGGCGCAGCGCGATGCGCGTGGGCGCGTCGGGCTTGTTGGTACAAAGCCCCATCGGATGCCCCGCCGCCTCGAGCCGTGCCAGCGCGTCGACCACGCCGGGATAGAGCACGGTGTTGGCGGGTTCGCCCTCGTAATGGGCCATGAACTTGGCAAGCAGGCGGGCATGGTCGTCAGGGTTCTCGCCCAGTCCGACCGCCGCCATGACGCGGCTGATCAGGTTGGCCGCCCCCTTGCCGATGAAGCTGCGCGTCTGCTCGAAGGTGATCTCGGGCAGGCCCTCGTCGCACAGCACGAGGTTGGTCGCGATGTGCAGGTCGGGGGCGCTGTCGATCAGCGTGCCGTCGAGGTCGAAGATCAGGGCGGTGCGGGACGCGGTCATGGGCTGTCCTTCCTTGGCTTGGCGCAGGGCGGGCGCGTCGGTCAGTTGGGCTTCCACTTGATCGAGCAGCCCATGGAGGGGATCTGCTCCGCCGGTCCGTGCCCGGTCTCGGCGACCTGTTTCATCGCCTCAAAGAGGTCGCGGCGCAGATCGGCCGGGCCGGCCTCCCGGCGCGAGGCGTCGAGCCGGCCGCGATACTGCAGCCCGCCGGCGGCGTCGTAGCCGAAGAAATCCGGCGTGCAGGCCGCACCATAGGCGCGGGCCACGCCCTGTTCTTCGTCGTAGAGATAGGGGAAGGGAAAGCCCTTCTTCGCCGCCATCGCCCGCATGTTCTCGAAGCTGTCCTGCGGGTAGGCCTCGGCATCGTTGGCGCTGATCGCCACGACGCCGATGCCGAGGGCCTGCAGGTCACGGGCATCGCGGATGATCCGGTCGAGCACCGCGAGCACGTAGGGGCAATGGTTGCAGATGAGCATCACCAGCGTGCCCTTTGGCCCTGCGATGTCGCGCAACGTATGGGTCCGGCCGTCCGTGTCCGGCAGCGAGAAGCCGGGCGCGGGCCGTCCGAAATCGCAGAGGGGCGGGACGACCGGCATGGCTCAGGCCGCCTTCACGCGGGCGCCTTCGGCGGCCTCGCGGATGGCGCGCATGTTCTCGCCGTAGACCTCGGGCGTGTCGACCGAGCCGCCCTTGAACACGGCGGAACCCGCGACCAGAACATCGGCCCCGGCCTCGACCACCAGCGGCGCGGTCTCGGGCGTGATGCCGCCGTCGATCTGGATGTGGATCGGGCGATCGCCGATCATCTGGCGCACCTTGCGGGTCTTCTCGACGCCGGAATGGATGAACTTCTGACCGCCGAAGCCGGGGTTCACGGTCATGATCAGCACCATGTCGCAGAGGTCGAGCACATCGGCCACGGCCTCGGCCGGGGTGCCGGGGTTGAGCACCACACCGGCCTTCACGCCCTGCGCGCGGATCGCCTGAAGGGTGCGGTGAATGTGCGGTCCTGCCTCGACATGGGCGGTGATCATGTCGGCGCCCGCCTCGGCATAGGCCTCGATATAGGGGTCGACCGGGGCGATCATGAGGTGCACGTCCATGAAGGTCTTCACATGCGGGCGGAACGCCTTCACCGCCGGCGGGCCGAAGGTCAGGTTGGGCACGAAATGCCCGTCCATCACGTCGACATGGACCCAGTCGGCGCCCTGCGCCTCGATGGCGCGGATCTCGGCGCCGAAATTGGCGAAATCTGCCGACAGGATCGACGGAGCGATCTTGATCGAACGGTCGAAGCTCATGCGCATGTCTCCCTTTGCGCGCGGTCCGCGTCGCGCCCGCCCCGGAAGACGCGGCTGGCGCGAAGGTCCGCCTTCGTGATGGTGCCCGGCGCCAGCGCGTCGAGCAGCCGGTTTGGCCTGCCGCAGCAGCGCCCGGTCGGGCGCAGTGAGTGCGCCTTCAAGGTGCGGCGGCGCGCTCGCGGCCCGATATACGCATCCTTCGCACGCTTGCCACCCTCGGCAAAGACGTAATTCGGCTCCACCGACAGGCTGTCGGGCCTGTCACCGTGGGACACTCGCTGCGGGAGAGGAGGTCGGGACGGTCTTGGCGCGCCGGTCTGTCCGTCGGCACATGTTGACGGAGCGATTGCGCGATCGTTGTGGCTGGCCCGCCTCATCCGCATGAGGATCTCGATCGCCGGCTGTCCGTCGTTCTGCTTCGAAAGCTGGGGTGCGGGCGCCTCAAGATTTTTCGTACGAAAAATCTTGAGGCCAAGAATTTTAGCTAAAATTCTTGGGCGCGCCGTTCAGCCGCCGGGGCCCTTGCGGATGTTGTCGGGCAGCCAGGTGGCGAGTTCCGGGAAGGCGATCAGCACGAAGACCATCACCACCATGATCAGGAACATCGGGATCGCCGCCTTCGCGATGAAGGTCATCTCGTGCCCGGTCATGCCCTGCAGCACGAAAAGGTTGAAGCCGATCGGCGGCGTGATCTGCGCCATTTCGACCACCACCACGATGAAGATGCCGAACCAGATGATGTCGATGCCCTGCGCCCGGATCATCGGCTCGACCACGGCCATGGTCAGCACCACCGACGAGATCCCGTCGAGGAACATGCCGAGGATGATGTAGAACACCAGAAGCGCCATCAGCAGCTCGAAGCGTGTCAGCTCCCAGCTTGCAATCAGGTCGGCAAGGCCGCGCGGGATGCCGGTGAAGCCCATCGACAGCGACAGGAACGAGGCCCCGGCGAGAATGAGCGCGATCATCGCCGAGGTGCGCACGGCACCCATCAGGCTCTCGCTGAAGCTCGACCAGGTCAGCGACCCTTGCGTCGCGGCAAGGATCAGCGAACCGATCACGCCGAAGGCAGCGGCCTCGGTGGCGGTGGCGATGCCCATGTACATGGAGCCGATCACCACCAGGATCAGGCAGATCACCGGGATCAGGAAGCGCGAGTTCTTGAGCTTCTCGAGAAGGCTCATCCTCGGCTCGGGATCGGGGTTGAAGCCCTTCGAGGCGAAGGACATCACCGCCACGTAGCCCATGAACATCAGCGCCAGGACGAGCCCGGGCAGGACGCCGGCCATGAACAGCTTGGTGACGCTTTCGTTGATCGTGACGCCGTAGACGATGAGCGTCAGCGAGGGAGGGATCATCAGCCCCAGCGTGGCCGCACCAGCCAGCGTGCCGATCACCATGGTCTCGGGGTAGTTGCGCTTGCGCAGCTCGGGGATCGACATCTTGCCCACCGTGGTCAGTGTGGCCGCCGACGAGCCCGAGACCGCGGCAAACACCGTGCAGCCGACGATGTTGGTATGCACCAGCCCGCCGGGCAGGCGCGCCATCCACGGGCTGAGACCGCGGAACATGTCCTCGGACAATCGCGTCCTATACAGGATCTCGCCCATCCAGATGAACAGCGGCAGGGCGGTCAGGGTCCAGCTCGAGGACGAGGCCCAGACCTTGGTGATCATGGCGTCGCCCGCGGGGCGCGAGGTGAAGAGTTCCATGCCGACATAGGCCACGCCCATGAGTGCGAGGCCCACCCACACGCCGGAGCCCAGCAGCAGGAACAGCACGAAAAGGAAGATCGCGATCGGGATCATCTGTTCCATGTCACTCTCCCTGGCTCTGATCGACGAGATCGGTGGAGATGCCGTGCGAGCCGGTGACGATCAGGCGCACGAGGTGATCCCAGAAGGCGATGGCCAGCAACACGGTGCCGATCGACATGGACAATTGCGGGATCCAGATCGGCGTCGCGTCGAGCCCCTGACTGAGCTCGTTCCAGCGGTGCGAGATCTGGTTGCCCCGGATGGCGTACCACGCGAACCAGGTCGAGATCGCGGCGCCGAGGCCGAAGCACCAGAGCTCGCCCCACCAGCGCAAGCGCCCGAGCGCGGTGAGAAACAGCGACACCCGGATATGGGCGCCGTGGTTCAGCGCATAGGCGAAGGCAAAGAACGATGCCGCCGCCATGCAGTAGCCGGCATAGGAGGTGGCGCCGGGAAACACCTGCCCGGTCCAGCGCGCCAGCATCTGCAGCACGATGATCGACAGGATCGCGATCAGGAAAAGCGAGGCGATCACGCCCCCGATGAAGTAGAGCGTGTCGAGTATGCGCCTGAGCGCCTTCGCGGCCGCCATGTCCTGTCCCTCGCTGTCGGTTCTGGCGCTTTTGTCCCGCCAGGGCGGGGAGGCGCCTTGTCTTGTGTGGATGGCCCCGAAACAGGGGCAGGCAAATACGGGCCCGCGCCGTGGCAGGCCCGTGATCCGTGTTTCGCTCTCGCGCGGTGGGCGCTTATTCGCCCTTGTAGGCGTCGATGATCGCCTTGCCGTCTTCTCCGGCCGCCTCGAGCCAGTCGTCGGTCATGGTGGCGCCGAGGTCCTGCAGCTGGCCCATCACGTGATCCGAGGCGCGCCCGACGGTCATGCCGTTCTTCTTCAGCTCCTCCAGCGTGAAGGCGGTGTACTCCTTCGACTTGGCGAGGCCGTCGGCGGCGGCGGTCGCGGCGCAGTCCTCCATCACGGCCTTGGTCTCGTCGGGCAGGTCGTTCCACGCGTCGAGGTTCACGAAGACCGCGTTGCGCGGCAGCCATGCGTCGACCTCGTAGAAATGCGACAGGTGCTCCCAGACGCCGCGGTCATAGCCGGTGGCGCCCGAGGAGATGAAGCTCTCGGCCACGCCGGTGGCCAGCGCCTGGCTCAGTTCCGCGGCCTCGACCTGCACCGGCAACATGCCGGTCAGCTCGGCCATGCGCGCGGTCGCGGTGGAGTAGGAGCGGAACTTCACGCCCCGGAGGTCCTCGATGTCCTCGATCGCCATGTCGGTGTAGAGGCCCTGCGGCGGCCACGGCAGGGAGTAGAGGTAATGCAGGTTGTCTTCTTCCAGCGCCGCGGCGACATAGGGCGATGCGATCTCCCAGAGCTTTTCGTGCTCGTCGAAGGAGGACACGAGGAACGGGATCGAGTCGACGCCGTAGAGCGGGTTCTCGTTCTGGTGCGCCGAAAGCAGACGCTCGCCGATATTGGCCTGCCCGGTCATCACCGCGCGCTTGATCTCGGCACCGCCGAACAGCGAGCCCGACGGGTGGGTGACGATCTCGAGATCGCCGCCGGTCCCCTCGGTGACGCAGGCGGCGAAGGCGGCGCCGATCTCGGAGTGGAAGTTGGTGGCCGCGTAGGCCATCGGCATGTCCCACTTCTCGGCCTGCGCCGTGGCGCCGATCCCGGCCAGCGCGGTGGCGGCGAGCAGTGTGTTGATGGTCTTCATGCTGAAAGTCCCTGTTGTTCGTGTTCTAACGTTATTGTGCGAGTTCAGTGAAACCGATCCGGGGCGTAGGGCGCAAGGTTGATGTTCGGGGTCTGGCCCGAGATCAGCTGCGACAGCAGCCGCCCGGTCTTGGGGCCGCCTGTCAAACCGACATGATCGTGGCCGAACCCCATGTAGGCGCCGCTCACGACGGGGGATTCGCCGATCACCGGCAGGGAATCGGACATCGAGGGGCGGTGCCCCATCCACTCCACGGTCTTCTTCCAGGTCAGTCCGGGGATGGCGGCGCGGATCTGCTTCTCAAGGAGCGCGAAGGGCGCACGCGACGGCGGCAGGTCGAGCCCGCCGAGCTCGACGATGCCCGCGAGCCGCAGCCGGCCGTCCATCGGGGTGGCCACGAACTTGCCCGAGGCGATCATCACCGGCGAGCGGGGCATCACCGAGGGCTCGTAGAGCTCAAGATGGTAGCCACGCTCGGATTCGAGCGGTGGCTTGACGCCGAGCTTGGCGGCGAGCGGGCCGGACCAGACCCCGGCGGTCAGCACCGCGGCGTCGCAGGCGATGGTCTCGCCGCCGATCCGTACGCCGCTGACCTTGCCCTTGTCGCGCGCGATGTCGCTGACCTCGCCGATGATCAGCCGGCCGCCCTGCGCCTGCACATGCGCGGCGAGATCCTTCACGTATCGGCCGGGATCGCTGATGCGGCCGTGATCGGGAAAGCGGGCGGCACAGGTCATCTGCGGGCTCCAGATCGGGTCGTAGTCGCGGAACGCCTGATCCTCGAGCAGCTCCCACGCGAACCCGTTCTCCCTGCGCACCGAGAAGCCGAAGGCGTCGGCCTCGTAATCGGCGCGGGTGTTGTAGATGAACACGTAGTCGCTTGGCACGATCCATGATTCAGCCCCGGTCCCGGTGGCGAGGGCAAGGTGGTCCGACAGGCTGTCGCCGATGATCGGGGTCGCCGCCGCGGCCCGCCTGCGGGCGCTGTCGGCATTGGCATGGCGCATGTATTTCATCAGCCACGGCGCGAGTTTGGGCAGGTAGGACCACTTGAGGAACAGCGGCTGGTCGGGATCGAGCAGCATCTTCGGGGCCTTGGCCCACAGGCCCGGCCCCGGCACCGGCATCACCGAGCAGGAGGCCAGCACGCCGCCATTGCCGTGGCTGGTGCCCTCTCCGGGGCCGGCCTTGTCGATCAGGATCACCTCGTGCCCGTCGCGCTGCAGCCAGATCGCGGTCGAGACGCCCACGATGCCGGCGCCGATCACTGCCACTGTCTTCTTCATCTTGCCCCTTTCCACGGCGGCTCCCGCGCCGCCGCCCGTTCCTGCTGCCGGGATCAAGCGCAGCTTCGCCGTGCCTGTCAATCAGGCGAGGCGGGGAAAGGGGCTGGTCTCGGGGGCGGCTCCGGGCGTAAGCCTCGGAAGACAGCACGAGACACGGGAGTTCGCATGAGCCTTGTCATCCCCCCGATGGAGACGCCCTCCATCGCCATCGCCGGCCGCGACGACCGCTTCCCGGTGCGCCGCATCTTCTGCGTCGGGCGCAACTACGCCGCCCATGCCCGCGAGATGGGGCGCGACCCGGACCGCGAGCCGCCGTTCTTCTTCACCAAGCCCGCCGATGCGGTGGTGGCGGACGGGGCGACCATTCCCTATCCGCCGCAGACCGAGAACCTGCATTACGAGGCCGAGCTGGTGGTGGCCATCGGCGCCGGCGGGCGCGACATCCCGGCGGACCGGGCGCTCGAGCATGTCTGGGGCTACGCGGTGGGCAACGACCTCACCCGGCGCGACATGCAGAACGACGCCAAGGAACTGCGCCGCCCGTGGGACCTGTCGAAAGGGTTCGACCGCTCGGCGGTGATCGGGGCGCTGGTTCCGGCCGGCGCGATCGGCCACCCCTCCGGGGGGCGCATCAGCCTGTCGGTCAACGGCGCGCTGAAACAGGACGGCGATCTCGGCGAGATGATCTGGCCGGTCGCGGACGTGGTGGCCTTCCTGTCGGAAAGCGTCGAGCTGGCGCCGGGCGATCTCATCATGACGGGCACGCCGGCCGGGGTCGGGGCCCTTGTGCCCGGCGACACATGCGTCGTCGCCATCGAAGGGATCGGCGAGATCACCACCACCATCGGCCCGCGCGCGTAACCGCCGGACGCCTTTGCATCACACGCCCCGCAGCGGTGGCGGGGCGGCCGCAACCGGTGCGCATGTCGCGCGGCCCGCCGTCCCGAAGGCCCGGCACGCGCGAGTTGACCGGGCCGACAGGGCCACGCCCCTGTCTTCTCTGGTTCGAAAATACCTCGGGGGTGAATTGGCGCTTGCGCCAAGAGGGGGCAGCGCCCCCTTGATCCGCCCGCGCAAACCGCCCGCACGGACCGATCGTGGCGCGATCTCGCCGCGCCACGACATCGCTTTACCAGCCCTCAGGCGGCGATGCTGCGGCTGCCCGCGGCGTCCGGGGCCGGGCTTCGGGCGGCGGCATAGCTCGCAGCGCCCTGTCTCGGCGGGGTGGAGAGCGCGGCGGCGGTCTCGCCGGTTCCGGCGCTCATGCTCGCCACCAAGAGGCTTTTCTTGAAGCTCTCCTGCGCGGCGATGGCCTCGGCGCGGGCCGCGGCGATGTCCTCTTCCGGAGCGGTTTCGGCTGCGGGTGCCTTGCTGGCAGTGTTGGATGCTGCGCCCGATGCGGGGGAGGCGGTCTCGGCGCGGACCGCGGCGGAGCGGTCGGACCGGGCGAGGTCGTCGGCTTTCGCCGCGCGGTAGGAGCTGGCGGTGCCGTTCTCGGTGCCGGCGTTGGAGGTCTTCTGCGCGGCGCCGGTTTCAGTCACGGGCAGCGCCTCGGGCCCGGGTTTTCCGGCGGCTGCCGGCTTGGTCACAGGCTGCGCCGCGGAGGGGGAGAAGAGCCCCGCCGTGGCACTCGTTATCATACCTAGCATTCTATTCACCTTTCTGGTCGCTATGGCGATCTGCCTGAGCGCGAAGCGTGGAGAAAGTTGGGCGACAGATAGACCTTTAGACGCCACGATCGTTTTTCATGCCGAAATTGTGTAGCCGCCGGGCGCGTGTCGGCTGATCCCGCAGCGTGACGCGAGAAACTGCGGGCGAGGGGCAGCGAAAAATGCGTGTATAGCGTGCGCGCGCGGCGTTCCGGGGGCATTGCCAGATTCGAGATTCGACATCGGGCACGGCAGCCGGCCCCCCTCAAAGCACCGCTACATCTTGATAAACGCACAATGACGTGGCGTTTTGCCCCTTGTCTGCGGGCGCGAAATCGGATGTTGGTCCGCCTCATGTCATCGAGCCCGCAGACCTCGTGGTTTTGCAACGCGCAGCTGCGTTATTCACGTAAAGATTGCTGCGGCTCGAATTCACTTTACCTTGGCGAGAAGGGAGCGGACTGCTCTCGACCCCAAGACAGGGAGGCACATGCCATGACGCGATTGACCCGATTGACCCTGACCACGTTCCTCAGCGCCGGCCTTGCCGCAGGCGCCGTGGCGCAGGAGACCCATCCCGAGACCGGCGACACGCTGGCGGCGGATCAGACCTTCACCTACCGAATCCTCGACAACATCTCCTCGATCGACCCGCAGATCGTCGAGGACACCGACGGCTCCGACGTCGTGCGCGACCTCTTCGAGGGCCTGCTGAACCAGGACGAGAACGGCGAACTGGTGCCCGGCGTGGCCACCGACTGGGAGGTCTCGGACGACAAGATGACCTACACCTTCCACCTGCGCGACGATGCCAAGTGGTCGAACGGCGATCCGGTCACCGCCGGCGATTTCGTCTACGCCTGGCGCCGCGCCGCGGATCCCGCCACCGCCTCGCCCTACCAGTGGTTCATCTCGCTGATGTCGCTCGAGAACGGCGATGCCGTCGTCGCCGGTGACATGGCCCCCGAGGAGCTTGGCGTCGAGGCCATCGACGACACCACGCTCGAGGTGCGCCTGACCTCGCCGCTGCCCTATTTCCCGCAGATGGTGGTGCACTCGACCACCTTCCCGTCGCCGCAGAGCGTCATCGAAGAGCATGGCTCGGCCTGGACCAACCCCGCGAACTTCGTCGGCAACGGTGCCTTCGTGCTGACCGAGATGAACCCCGGTGAGTCCATCGTGCGCGAGAAGAACGACCAGTACTGGGATGCCGAGAACGTCATCCTCGACAAGTCGGTGGCGCTGATCATCAACGACGAGAACGTGGCCCTGACCCGCTACCGCGCCGGCGAGCTCGACATGACCGACATCCCCGCCGGCCAGTTCCCGCGCCTGCGCGACGAGTACGGCGAGGAGGCGCACAGCTTCCCGAAGCTCTGCAACTACTACTACACCTTCAACCTCTCCGACAGCGGCCCCGAGGCCTTCAAGGACCCCAAGGTCCGCAGGGCGCTGGCGCTGGCGGTGGACCGTGACATCATCGTCAACAACGTCATGGCCGGTGGTCAGCCCCCCGCCTACGTCTTCACCCCCGAGGCCACCGCGGGCTTCGAGGCGCCCGAGACCGAGCTGGCGAGCATGACCCAGTCCGAGCGTGACGAGCGCGCCCGCGAACTGCTGGCCGAGGCCGGCTACGGCGAGGACAACCCGCTGACCTTCGACATGGTCTACAACACCTCCGAGGCGCACCAGAAGGTGGCCGTGGTGCTGTCGCAGATGTGGAAGCAGAAGCTCGGCGTGCAGGCACAGCTCTCCAACATGGAGTGGAAGGTGTTCCTCGAGGAGCGCGGCAACCAGAACTTCGAGATGGCCCGCGGCGCATGGTGCGGCGACTACAACGAGGCGTCGTCCTTCCTTGACCTGCTGCAGTCCGACTCGGGCTACAACGACGGCAAGTATTCGAACCCCGAGTACGACCAGCTGCTCGAGGACGCGCTGACCGCCGACGACACCACGCCGCTCTACACCCGGGCGGAAGAGATCCTTGCCGAGGACATGCCGGTGATCCCGCTCTACCACTATGCGGGCGTCTACATGATCGATGAGTCTCTGAAGAACTTCCCGGTGAACAACATCCAGTTCAACTGGTACTCCAAGGACCTCTACAAGGCCGCCGAGTAAACCGACCCGAGCGCCCCGCCATCCGGCAGGGGCGCTCGCCCACGGGGACCCCTGACATGCTGATCTATATCATCCGGCGGCTTCTGGTCGCCATTCCGACCATTGCGCTGCTGGTGATCGCCGCCTTTTGCATGATGCACCTCGCGCCGGGCGGGCCGTTCACCTCCGAGCGCCCGCTGCCGCCCGACGTTCTGGCCAATATCGAGGCCCGCTACGGGCTCGACCAGCCGCTGTGGAAGCAGCTCTGGGACTATTTCGTCAACATCGTGCTGCATTTCGATTTCGGCCCGTCCTTCGTCTACAAGGACCGCGACGTGAACGACATCATCGCGACCGGCTTCCCGATCTCGCTGACCTACGGCTCGCTGGCCTTCCTCGCCGCCACGCTGGTGGGTGTCGCGCTGGGCATCGCCGCCGCGATCCGCCACAACACCTGGATCGACTATTTCGCCGTCAGCCTCGGCATCGCGGCGCAGGCGCTGCCCAACTTCATCATGGGCCCGATCCTGATCCTGACCTTCACGCTCTGGCTCGGCTGGCTGCCGGGCGGTGGCTGGAACGGCGGCCAGTGGGAGTATCTCATCATGCCGGTGATCGCGCTCTCGACCTCCTACATGGGCTCGATCGCACGCATCACGCGCTCCTCGATGCTCGAGGTGATGAACGCCAACTTCATCCGCACCGCGCGGGCCAAGGGCCTGCCGCAGCGCTCGATCATCTGGCGCCACGCGATGAAGCCGACGCTGCTGCCGGTGGTCTCCTATCTTGGCCCGGTCTTCGTCTACGTGCTGACCGGCTCGGTCTTCGTCGACCTGTATTTCTCCACCGGCGGCCTCGGGCAGGCCTATGTGAACTCCGCCCTGACCCGCGATTACGCGGTGCTGCTGGGCGTGACGATCCTCTACGGCGCCCTGACCGTCATCGTGAACCTTCTGACCGACCTCGCCTATGCGTGGTTCGATCCCAAGATCCGGTACTGACATGGCAATCTTCGGCACTTCCCCCAAAGCCGCGGAGCTGGCGGACGACATCACCGATTTCACCGCCGTGCGGGGCCGGTCGCTGTTTCGCGACGCGCTCAACCGCTTCCTGCGCAACAAGGCCGCCATGGCGAGCCTCTTCATCCTCGTGCTGATCGTGGGCTTCGTGATCTTCGGTCCGTTCTTCTCGCAATGGTCGAACGAAGAGATCGACTGGGTCGTGATGGGCGACGTGAAGGGCATGGGCGGCCCGTCGCTCGAGACCGGGCACTATTTCGGCGTCGACGACCTTGGCCGTGACCTCTTCGCCCGCACCATCCAGGCGACCCAGACCTCGCTGCTGGTGGGCCTGATCGGCGCCGCCATGGCGCTGCTCGTCGGCACCTTCTGGGGTGTCGTGGCGGGCTATTACGGCGGCAGGCTCGACAGCATCATGATGCGCTTCGTCGACATCCTGCTGGCGATCCCGCTGACGCTGGTGCTGATCCTGATCCTCGTGGTGGCCGGGCGCAGCTTCACGGCACTGTTCCTCGGGCTCGGCGCGGTGTCGTGGCTCACCATGAGCCGCATCGTGCGCGGCCAGACGCTGGCGCTCAAGAGCCGCGAGTTCATCGAGGCGGCGCGCGCCACCGGCGTGTCGGAAGGCACCATCATCTGGCGCCACATCCTGCCCAACCTCGCCGGCGTGGTGATCGTCTACGCCTCGCTGCTGGTGCCCGAGATGATCCTTGCGGAATCGTTCATCTCGTTCCTCGGCCTCGGCATCTCCGAGCCCAACACCTCGCTCGGGCGGCTGATCGCCGAAGGGGCAGGGACGATGGCCTACGGCACGCTCTGGCAGCTGCTCTTCCCGCTCTTCTTCTACGTCGCGCTGATCATTGCGATGTTCTTCGTGGGCGACGGCCTGCGCGACGCGCTCGACCCGAAGGATCGCTGACATGACCGTACTTTCCGTATCCGATCTGAAAGTGTCCTTCGACACGCCCGACGGCACCGTCGAGGCGGTCAAGGGCGTCTCCTTCGACATCGCGCCGGGCGAATGCCTCGGCATCGTGGGCGAGAGCGGCTCGGGCAAGAGTCAGAGCTTCATGGCCGCGATGGGGCTGATGCCCCCCAACGGGCGCGCCACCGGCTCGGTGACGCTGTCGGGGAACGAGATCCTCAACCTGCCGATCGGCAAGCTCAACAAGATCCGCGGCGCCGATGTGGGGATGATCTTCCAGGACCCGCTGACCGCGCTGACGCCGCATCTCAAGATCGGCGTGCAGATGGCCGAGGTGCTGCGGGTCCACAAGGGCCTGCGCGGCGCGGCGGCGCGCAAGCATTGTCTCGACTGGCTCAACCGCGTGCAGATCCCCGAGGCCGAGCGCCGGCTCGACCAGTATCCGCACGAGCTTTCGGGCGGGATGCGCCAGCGCGTTATGATCGCGCAGGCGATGCTCTGCGAACCCAAGCTGCTGATCGCCGACGAGCCGACCACGGCGCTCGACGTGACGGTGCAGGCCGAGGTGCTCGACCTGATGGCGCGGCTGCAGACCGAGCTGGGCACGGCGATCGCGCTGATCACGCACGACATGGGCGTGGTGGCGCGGATGTGCGACCGTGTGAAGGTGATGCGCAAGGGCGCCTTCGTCGAGGAGGGGCCGGTGGAGCGCATCTTTGCCGCGCCCGAGCACGAGTACACCCGCAAGCTGCTCGAGGCGATGCCGCGCATCGACACCGGCGACGCGCCGGGGCAGGTGAGCGGCAAGACGATCCTCGATGTCGACGACCTCAAGGTCCATTTCGACATTCACCAGAAGGGCGGTCTGTTCGGTCACAAGGTGCCGCTGAAAGCGGTGAACGGCGTGAGCTTCTCGCTGCGCGAAGGCGAGACGCTGGGCATCGTGGGCGAGTCGGGCTGTGGCAAGTCCACGCTGGCCCGCGCCGTGCTGCAGCTGATCGAGCCCTCGGCGGGCGCGGTGTCGTGGCTGGGCAAGCCGTTGAACGAGATGGACCGCAAGGCGCTCACCCGCGAGCGCAAGGATCTGCAGATCGTCTTCCAGGACCCGCTGGCCAGCCTCGACCCGCGGCTGACGATCTCGGACTCCATCGCCGAGCCGCTGAAGACCCACCGCCCCGAGATGACCGGGCGCGAGCGCCGCGAGACGGTTGTCGCGATGATGCAGCGGGTCGGGCTCGATCCGATCATGTACAACCGCTATCCGCACGAGCTCTCGGGCGGGCAGAACCAGCGGGTGGGCATCGCGCGCGCGATGATCACCAAGCCGCGGCTGATCATCTGCGACGAGGCGGTGAGCGCGCTCGACGTGTCGATCCAGGCGCAGATCGTGGCGCTGCTGAAGGAGCTGCAGGCCGAGTTCGGCATGTCGATGCTGTTCATCAGCCACGACCTGTCGGTCGTGCGGGCGATCTCGAACCGCATCATGGTGCTGTATCTGGGCCGCATCGTCGAGCTGGGCGATGCCGGCGCGGTCTGTGACGCGCCGCGCCACCCCTACACGCAGGCGCTGATCTCGGCGGTGCCGATCCCCGACCCCGAGGCCGAGCGGGCGCGGGCGCGGATCCGCATCCCCGGCGAGCTGCCCTCGCCGCTCGACCCGCGCGCGTCGCTGCGCTTCCTGCCCTCGAAGCTGAAGGATGGCGAAGAGGCGGTCTACGTGCCACGGCTCCACGACGTGGGCGGTGGCCATCTGGTGGCCGAGCACGACCCGCTCGAACGGCTGCTGGGCCGCGCTGTGGTCTGATCCTGCGGAGGCCCCGTCGACAGGCGGGGCCTTTTCTCTTGAGCTGACCGGGCGGGGCAGGGGAGTCTGATCGCGGGGATGCGGAGTTCCGTATATGGGCCGCCGTCCTAGGACGATGCACCGCTCGGGTACGCATTTCGCAGAGTTCGTGGGATAGCTGCGTCTGGCAAAGGCGGCCTCCGGACGTCCTGTGTGTTGCGCAGCAGTCCCCGATGCCGGACCCGGCACTTCGATCACGGAAATCTTGCTATAAGTCTGTGCGGTGAATGGGTTATCCTTCCCCGACACCTCATCTGTGGACCAGCGCCGGAGCAGACCCTCGACCCAATCCGCGACGTCATCAGATCAGCCAATGCGCCGGGCAATGGCCCCCCGTTACAGGCGCCGTGCGACCGGTGGTGGCCAGTCAGATGACCGGCATCCCATACCGCAGCCCCGCACCGCCCCATTGCCGTGGAGACCTCCGGCCCCCGAGGCGAGATCGCCCTGCCGTTAAGCCCGGGGCCAGCGCGAACCCTGCCGGCTTTGCAAAAGCGCGACCCTCACCACCAAGTACCACTGGACGAACATGCCTTACGACCGCCACTCGAAACTACGATCCCTGCTCACGCCGCTTCTGCTCCTCGCCGGTCTTCTGCTCTTCGGCCAGCCGAGTTCGGCCGCTGAGCGGATCGTCAGCTTCGACAGCGACATCACGCTCGCGACATCCGGCGAGCTGACTGTGACCGAGCGCCTCGAGGTCGCAAGCCAAGGCTTCGAGATCCGCCACGGCATCTTCCGCGACTTCCCGACCGTGCGCGCCGAGCAAGGCGGGCTCGATCGCAGCAGCTTCTCACTGCTGTCGGCCTCGATCGACGGTGCGCCCGCCGAAACGCGCGTGGTGAAGGAGAGGGACTTTGTCCGGGTCTATGTCGGCGACGAAGACACCATTCTGCGCAGGGGGCGACACGTGGTCGAGATCCGCTACCGCACCGACCGACAGGTGCAGTTCGGAGAGGACCGCGACGCGTTGATCTGGAACGTCACCGGCACCCGCTGGAGCTTTCCCATCGGCCGCGCGCAGGCGACCCTGCATCTGCCAGACGGCGCGGGGGCGACGGAGATTGTGGCCCATGCCGGCCCTTACGGCGCCGAGGGCGGCCCGGCCCGGTGGGACGCGTCCGCGGACGGCAGAACGGTCCGGATCGAGACCACGGCGCCGCTGGACCGGCAGGAGGGGCTGACCTTCGACGTGTCCTTCCCGCAGGGCATCGTGGCGCAGCCGACCCTGCTCGACCGCTTGATCTGGAGCGTCCGGGATCGGGCCGCCGACTGGGTGGCATTGCTCGGGACCGTGCTGCTGCTGCTCGGCCAGCGGCTCGTGCAGAGCCTCGTGGGCGGCGCGCCGGCGCCGCATCCGGTCCGCGAGCGCCGCGCCCCGCCCGAAGACGTCTCGCCGGCGCTTGCGGCCTATGTCGCGTATAACGGCCACCTCGGCGACCAGACCATGATCGCCGCAGCCATGAACCTTGGCCGCAAGGGGCTGGTCACGATCGATCAGGACGGCAAGCACTGGTCCCTCGCGCGCACCGCCAAGGCGCCGGGGCCTCTGCCTGCGGGAGAGGCGGCGCTTCTCGAGGCGCTCGAGGCCGCTGGCGGCGGTGTGGAGGTGACGCCCGCGAACCGCGGGGCGGTCGAAACCCTGCTGTCCGCGTTCCGGAGGGCCGTCGAGGGGGAGCATGGCGAGAGCTTCTATCGCTGGAACGGCGGCTGGATGCTGGCGATGGCGATGGCCTGCTATGCCACCGCCGGCCTCGTGGCCTACCTGTGCTTCATTCCGCGCGAGCCGGTCCTCATCGTCGTCGGCCTCGTGCCGCTCCTTCTCACGGGGATCTGTCTCATCCCCGCGCTCGCCCGTGCCGGTCAGAGCCGCGCGCGCGAGGCGGCCTCCGTCCTCGCGCTGGGGCTATCGCTGTCGTGCTTCGTGTGGGTGGTGTTCGGGGTGCTGTCGGGCATCACCGGGATCCTGCCGACCCTCGCCCTGATCGCGCTGCCGGTCTCGTACTGGATCTTCGCGAGCCGGATCGGGCGGCCGACCGAGCTCGGACAGGTTCGCAAGGCGGAGATCGCGGGGCTGAAAGCGTTCCTCACCGCGCCCGATGCGGAGTTTGCCGGTGAAGACCGCCCCCTCGAGCGCGAGGACTTCGAGGCGCTGCTTCCCTACGCCGTGGCCCTCGGCCTCGAGACGCAGTGGTCGCGGGCCTTCGCCCAAGCGTTCGGGGATGCGACGAGTGAGCCGCTGGGCAACCTGCGGTGGTTCCCGTGGTGGACCCTGCACAGCCCCTCCTACGGAAGCCACGGGCTGGCCTCCGCCTGCAACGCGATGAATTCCGGGCTGACCTCCTGCACGAGCGTGTCGACTTCGGGCGGCAGCTCCGGGGGCGGCAGCTATTCCGGCGGCGGCGGAGGTGGCGGCGGCGGGGGCGGCTGGTAGGGCCGCGCGCCGCCTGACGGTCCGGCTTAGGGCGGGCCGCTGCGTGAGCGTCGTCACAAGTGGCCGAGATGTGGGGAGAGAGCGGCGTTGACCCGCTCAGATGCGGTCGCCAATGGGATGTGCGCCGCCGACGTTAAGACCGTGGGTCCAGATGGACATTCCCGGCAGGCTTAGCGCTCAGGCGACTGGCCCGACGACAAGTCTGCCTCGGGCACGGCGTGGTCGGCGCTCCGAGATCCCCGGGCCAAACGCGCCACGCGACCGGCCAGACGAAAGCTCTGCGCTCAAGGGTGGCGAGGCCTGCGCCCCGCCATCCCCGAACTCGACAGGCCACGCGACGGCGCGGCCCGCGCCCTCACGGTGCCGGCGGTTCCTCGACCCACTCAGGGCCAGGTGGCGGGCCGAAGCGGTTCGCCCCCGCCGTGCCGGGGCGGGCCAGCTCGACCAGCAGCCACAAAAGCGCCGCCCCGCTGACGAGAAGCACAAGGGTCAGGGCGATCGAAAGGCCCGGACCGATGAGGTCCTCGGCTGTCGCCTCGCCCATCGCGATCGGCAGGGACAGCGCGGCCAGCGCTGCGGGCCCGGCCCCTGCCACCAGCATCCACCACCCGCGCCGCCCGCGGTCGTGCAGGCGGCGCGACGTCGCCGCAGGTCCGATGACCACGCCGAGCACCGTGACGAAGGTCGTGGCCGAGTAGCCCCCTTCGGAGCTCCTCACGTCGAGCAGGACCGCGAGGCCGAGGGCCACGGCGAGCGCAAGGACGATCCCCCAGTACTCTGCCCGCCGCGCCCGCCCGTCGAAGCGCACGAGGCGACCGGGCCGCAGCACCCGCCGCGTCCCGCTCATGGCGAGACGGCCCCTTCGCCGGACGGCGCCTCCGGCGCGACCGGCTGCCCGTCGCGCCAGAGATCGTGCTGCACCGCGCCGTCGTCGCCGTAGAAGCTGCTGTAGCCGTGGCGCTGCCCGTGACGCCACATCTGGACAGTCCTCACGGCGCCATCCTCGGCGAAGAGATAGGTGGGCCCGTCGCGCTCCCCGGCGGCGAAATCGGCCACCTCGAGGCGGTAGCCGTCGCTGTCGACACGTGTCCAGGTTCCGGTGCGCCGATCCGCCTCGTAGGTGCCTCGCCAGACTTCCGAACCGTAGTTCACGGTCTCCTGCCAATGTCCGGACTTCTGCCCATCGACATAAGTCCCGCCCGTGACCAGTTCGCCCTCCTTCATCTCCTTGTACGGGCCGTCGAGCGTGCCGTGATCGTAGGTCTCGAGGAGGAGGAGTTCATCGCAGCAGCGTGTCATGTGGCGACGTTCCCCGTGCAGCTCGCCATCCGTGTCGTAGCTTTCGTGGATGACGCGACCGTAGCTTTCGGTGCGGATCCAGTCGCCGACGCGGTGCCCGTGTTCATAGCGGCCCTTGTCGAGGGTTTCGCCCTGCCAGACCTTGGTGAACAGGCCGTGTTCCTTGCCGTCGACGAACGTCACGCGCGTCACCTCGCCGTCGATCGAGCCGGTCGCCACGTAAAGGCCTGTATAGTCTCCGTCGATCATCTCGGTCCGGTCGGTCAGGGTGTCGCCCTGTTCTCGGGTGAAGAGGTAGTAGGCGCCGGCCTTGATCTCGGTCTCGACGGTGTCCCCGGCGATCTCGACGGTCTTGAAGCCGGGTTCCTGACCTTCGACCGTCACCGCCTCCCGAAGCCAGATCAGCTCGTCGTCGCGCCAACGGCGTTCGCGCCGGAAAGCGCCGTCGTCGGTGAAATCGACCTGCCGGACGAGCTCACCCTCCTCCGACCACTGCTTTTCGGGGCTGACGGGCGTTCCGCGCTCGAGGGTCCGCTCCTTGCGGAGCTCGCCTGACGGCCAGTACTCCCGCACCGTCCCGTCGAGATTGCCGGCGAGGTACCGGCCTTCCTGAAGGACACGCCCCTCGGTATCGAAGTTGCGGTAGATGCCGTCGCGCTCCCCCGCGCTCCAGTGGGAGACGGAGGCGAGCTGGCCGTCCTCGTGGAACTTCCGTTGCACGCCCTCGAGCCGGCCGTCCACGTAGGTCTCCTCGAGCTCGATCTGGCCGTTGCGGTAGAACTCCTGCCACGGGCCATGCAGCGTGCCCTCCTTCCAGCCCTTGCGCAGGCGGACGTCTCCGGTGTCCCAGTACCAGACTTCCGTCCCGTGCCGGTGGCCATGGCGATAGGGCGTGACCGCGGCCCGACGCCCCTCGGTGTCCCATGTCAGCGCCTCGCCGTGCGGATCGCCGTTCTCGTTGACCGGCACGCGCTGCTTGAGCTCGCCCGAGAGGTGGAAGAGATCGTAATGGTGGGTGAGGTGGCCCTCGCCAAGCTCCGGCTCGGTGTTGCGGACCCGCGCATGAAGGACGCCGTCGAGGTCGCGGATCTCGATGTGGTAGACGCCGTCCTCGGCCACCTCAGTCACCTCGGGCGGCTCGTAGGTGTAGTCG
The DNA here is from genome assembly GCF_020171625.1 of Salipiger bermudensis. Taxonomy (GTDB): domain Bacteria; phylum Pseudomonadota; class Alphaproteobacteria; order Rhodobacterales; family Rhodobacteraceae; genus Salipiger; species Salipiger bermudensis_B. The sequence goes on along the minus strand of NZ_JAIUZY010000003.1, from coordinate 572,064 downwards.
CCCTTCGGGTCGGGGGCGAAGTCCGCGCCGACGCGCTCGGCCGATGCCATCGCGGGAAGGCCGAGGCAGAGGATCAGGGCTGTCGCGGTTCTGCGGATCATTGCGCATCCTCCTCGGTGTCGTCGGTCCGGTCACTGTCACTGTCACTGTCACTGTCGGACGGGCCGGTATAGGGCGCGGGCAGATCCGGGAAAGTCACGTCGAAGCGGCGCGTGACATCCTCCTCCGTCAGCGTCGCCCGCTCGATGCGTACGGGCCGGCCTGTCACCCGCAAGGTCCCGTCGTCAAACGTCGTCTCGGCCAGCGTCGCGTCGCGCGATGCGGCCCCGCCCTCGGGCGCCACCAGCGTCAGCGGGGTCCCTTCGGAATCGACGAAGCGCCAGCGGTCGGTCAGATCGGCCACCGTGGCCGTGCCCTCCAGGCCAAGCGCATCGCGATCGATCAGCCAGGGCCGCTCGGCATCGAGCGCGATCTCCGCCGGCTGCCACGTCACACGCGCCGAACACGCGAGCACGGCGGTTTCGTCGCCTTGGCCATAGAAGTGCCCCCGCCGCCTGTCGTCGGTCCTCAGCTCGAAGATCTGCGAGCCGTCCAGACTGTCGTGCGGTCTCACCACGAAGGCCAGCTCGTGCCCGGCCAGCGGTTCGGCGTCCTCGAGCGTCATGTCGCAATAGGGGGCCTGCAGAGCCGAGAGGCGGAAGCGAAGCGCGGCGCGCTCGAGGCCGTCGGGCGCCGTCGTGTCGAAGGTCGGTGGCGGCCCGTCGCGGAACAGCGGCAGGGGCGTGGGTTCGCGGTCGGGGTCGAGCCGCGCGCCGCGCTCGGTCTGGAACACGACCTGCCGGACCGCCGCGGGGTCCTGCGAGAAGCGGTCGACCCGCAGGGCGATGGTTTGCGGGACCTCGTCGGCCCGCAGCGCAATGTGCAGTGCGGCGGGATCCGAAGCGGCCAGAAGGCGCGCCTGGCTTTCGCTGGGGCTCAGCCAGTCCGGCCCCCGGTCGCCCGCATAGATCTTGCCCTGCACGCCGGAGCCGCCCGGAAAGGACAGGGCAAAGCGGTCGTGGGGGCGTCCGGATATCTCGAGGCTGTAGCCGTCCTCCGACGGGGCGAGGGTGGCCGTCACGCCGTCTTGGGAGACCTCCGCGCGACCGTCGGCGTCGGGACGCAGCGTGAGCACGAACGGCTCCGTCGGGAACCAACGCATCTCGCCGCGCAGCGCGGTCGCGGCGTCGAGCGCAGTCTGCGCGTCACCGAGGCCGGTCAGCCGGGCGAGCGTCGTCGCGCGAAAGGCCGCGTCCCCCTCGAAGGCCGGTATCACCAGGGGTGCGTCGGCGATGAAGTCGATGCCGAGGTCGCGCTCGCCCTCGAAGGCCCGGAGCGGTCCCAGCTCGAACCGGCCGGCGTTTTCGCCGACCTCGATGTCGAGCGGCAGCGCCAGCCCGAGACCGCGATCGAAGGCCTCCGCGGTGCCTTTGGCGTCGGCGAAGATCTCTGCCTCGTCCGGGCGCGGCTCGAGCGGCGCCGGATCGGACGTGCGCATCTCGTTCCAGCGCTCGGGCTCGCGGGCCCAGTCGGCATGGACGGGGCGGTCAGAGCCAAGGGGGGCGATGGCGATGGTCTGGCGCGAGCTGGCAAACTCGCCGTCGCTCATCTCGAACCGGCGGGCGATGGTCATGACCTGCCGCTCCACCCAGCCGGTGTCGCGCTCAATGACCGCGAGCCCGGAGAGCTTCAGCCCCTCGTGGTCGGCGAGATAGCTCACATGCACCGAGGCGTCGCTCACCTCCGTCACCGTCAGCGTGATGTCCGGGATGCCTTCGAGGTCGGTGACCGTCTCCCAGCCTTCCTCCACCGCGATGGCGGTCGGGGCGCCCGGGTGACGCAGGTGGCTCTGCATCTGCTGCACGACGTCCTGCGGCAGATCGGTGTCGCCGTGGGCCTGCACCTCCCCGAGGCGGCCTGTGTCACGCTCCACCGTCGCATCGAGGCCGTTTTGCATGAGGGGCGCCACCTCTCCCCACGCGTCGCCGAGGGCGGAGTTGTAGACCGCGCCGGCGCTCTGCACCGCGAACCAGTCCGGGAAGATCCGCAGCGAGATCTCGTCCGAGCCGAGATCCGTCACACGGAACCGCGTCAGCGCCGAGATATAGGTGGTGTCGGAAAAGCTCTCCTCTCCCTCCCCCGAGCGCACGGAAATCTCGGTGTGGTAGGTGCGCTCCTCCTCGGGAGCGGGGGAGAAGGCGAGGGTCTCGGCGGCGGCGTGACCTGCGCCGAGGCATGTCGCCACACCTGCGAGACAGAGAAGCCGCAAGGTAGATCGCAATGTCATGGATATGTCCCGTTCTTGTTCTTTGGCACCGGGCCGGCGCCGGTCGAAGGCGCCGAGCTCCGTGGCGCGGGCCGAGGCTGGGCGCCGCGCCTATAGAAGCCCCCGATCGCCTTCCAGCGCCCGATTTTGCCTCGGACCGCAGTCCGATGCCGGACCGGACTGCGGTGCCTTGTCTCGTAGGCGGTCCCGTAATGCGTCAGCGGATGCGCTGACCGTTCGCGAGGATGTGTCCCTGATCGTCGACCTCGATCTTCGAGGTCAGGCCGCCGTCCTCGGTCGGGCGGGCGAACATGCCCAGCATCATTCGCGGCCCCATGACCTGGTCCTCGGTCAGGAGACCCAGCTCGACCAGCGCATCGAGCAGCTCGTGCACGCCTTCGGCCCGGAACGTGGCCGCGCCTTCCGGAGCGGGCATTCCGCCGAAGCTCTCGGTGTCCTCGGCGTCGAACTCGAACGCCCCTTCGCCGGTCAGGCGGGCACCGGCGACATCGACGTTGAGAAGGTCGAGCGACACGCTGTCCGGCTCGAAGGGAAGCGGCGACGTGGCCGGGCGCGGCGGGCTGTCGGGGTCCATGACGTTGCTCATCAGGCGCATCGCGCCGCTCACACCAAGCTCGACCGTCGCCGGATCGCGGGCGAGGCGCCCTTGCGGATCGACGATGTTCCAGACCTCATCGTTCACCTTGAGATCCACCAGCCCGAGACCGACCTTGAAGGGTTCGGGGTCTTCCGAAGGCGCGAGCGGGATGTCCCACTCGTAGCGATAGGTGCCGAGGGTCGCATCGATCGGCGCCGGAAGCCGATCGGCTTCTGCGGAGACGGTGATATCCCGCGCCTCGCCGGAATAGAGCATCCGGCCGTCTTCCACGTGCGACATGAACTGGCTCGACGCGAGCTGCCCCGAGGCCGTGACATGATGCTCGGCCTCGGTGAAGGCGAAGTCGTACTCCGATGGCCCGAAGTTGTATTCCATGGCAAAGCCGAAGGCGTTCGTGAACGGGTCGCTGCCCTCGAGCTTTTCCATGTCCGCTGGCAGTTCCAGATGACCTTCCGTCGAGAACGCGTCGAGCGAGGCCTTCGCCGAGACCGTCTCGTCGAGGTCGATGTCCCGCGCGCTGAGGGCGAAGTCCGCACCCTCGGCGCGCAGCGACGAGGAGAACCGCCTCGGATCTCCCTCGGCGGTCGAGAACGAGCCCTCGGGATTGGACAGCGTGAACCCGGCCTCCGATATCTCCGCACCGTCGAAATCCTCGGCCGGGTCGACCTCGAGCGACAGGCGCCCGGCGGAATAGTCGTAGGTCATCGCCTCGGGCGTGCCGCTCACGATGGTGGTCGCATCCTGCTGGCGCAATGTCATGGTCAGGGGCGAGACCTCTGCGTCCTCGTCCTCGGACTCGGTCGGCTGGAGGGCGATCGCGAAGGCGTCTGCGCTCTCGATCCGTACGCGGCCGTCGCCGGTCTCCACGAAGGAGACATCGCCGATCTCGCTCGTGACCTCCATGTCGCCGTCGGAGGCCACCAGCCGCAGGCCGCTCACCTTGAGGCCGTCCTCGGTCTCTTCCTCGGACTCGAAGGTCACGTTGCTGCTGGAGCCGGCAGATCTCTCCAGCACCTCCTGCCAGCTCTCCCAGACATTCTCGGCCGTGACATCGGCCTGTGCCACGCTTGCTCCGACGAGGCCGAGGGCGAGGCTCACGGTGCCGCAGTAGGTCCTGTATGTCATGGAAACATCTCCGCTTTTTGCTCAGTCTGAACACCTGTCCCGATTTGGTTAGACCGGTTCGGCAGCGGAGAACAGAGGGGGCGGCGGATCCATGCCGATCAGGCCCCCGGCGCAGGCCCGCGCCCGGCGTGGCCCGTGAGAGAGCGTGAGATAGGTCTTTCCGGCGAAGGGGGCGCCCGGTCGTCCGCTTGCGCGGTCAGTGGGCCGGAGGTGGCCGCACTGGTTCCAGACGGGCGGCAGGGGTGAATCGCCGCTGCCCTGCGTTCACGCGCTCCGACGATGGCCGAAAGGCGCGCAGAGCTGTCAACATCCGCTCGGCGAGGCCTCTTCTACTCTTCAGGGACCGAGATCGGCGTATCAAGCTCGAACTCGAAGTCGTCGTCGTAGCGGGCGCGCAGGAATTCCATGAACCTGTTGTGAAACTGGCGGGTGTGCTCGTGCGCCAGACGGTCCGCCAAGGCGATGTCTCGTTTTTCGATCGCACCGACCATTTCGTAGTGTTCCGGGTTCAGGAGCGCATCGGTGTCCGAGCGTCGGATATAGTCGAAATGCATGTGCAGAATCCGGCGCCCTTCATCGAGAAGCTGCCCGTAGCTTCGCGCCAGATAAAGATTGCGGCCCGCATTCGCGATGGACATGTGGAAGTCGCGATTGGTGGCCGACATCGCGAGGTAGTCGTTGGCGCGGCAGGCATCGTCGAACGCCTTCGCCAGGGCGCGCATTTTCTTGATGTCGGTCGCGGTGGCATAGCGTGCCGCCAGCCGCGTGTTGATCCGTTGCAGGAAGTCGAGCGCTTCGACGTAGCGTGGAAACTCGGCCAGGTTGATCGGGGCCACCAGCGTCGAGCGGTTCGACAGCATCTCAACCAGCCCGTCGGCCGAGAGCCGGACGAGCGCCTCGCGCACCGGCGAACGCGACATGGCGAATCGCTGGCTGATGCTGGTTTCGTCCAGAGGCGAGCCCGGCTCCAGAGCAAGTGTGAGGATCTCTTTCTTGAGCGTCTCATAGACGTGACGCGCGCCGAGGCCCTTGGCCTGCTTCTGCGTATTCACTTCCACCTTCGACATGAATCCCGGTCCTTAGCTCGATTTTCAGCATCGCTGTAGCGCTGCGCTGATCCCAGTTCAAAAGTATTGACATGTCGACAGCGTGGCGACAAGCTTCCGTGCAGACATTATGTCGACAACAGGGAAAACAATATGAGAAAATTTGCACTGGGCCTGATGGCCACGACCATGCTGACCGGCGTTTCTGCTCATGCTCAGGTCGCGGAAGGCAGCCGTCTGAACACGGTTCTGGAACGCGGTTCTCTCTTGTGTTCGGGTCACAACGGCTCTTTCCTCGGCTTTGCCGAAGTGGACGACCAGGGGACCTGGAAGGGCGTCGACATCGATCTCTGCCGCGCCCTGAGCGCAGGTCTGTTCGGTCAGTCCGACGGCCACCTCGAAATCGTTCCGATCAGCTGGGCGCAGCGCTGGCCGGCCCTGCAATCGGGCGATATCGACGTCGTCATCAAGGTGTCGGGCTGGACGCAAAGCCGCGATACCGAGCTCAACCTCGCCTACTCGACCCCGTATTTCATCGGCGCCTTCCAGGCGATGTCGAAGGCGGATCTGGGCGCGGAGAGCGTCGCCGACCTCGATGGCGGCACGCTCTGCGTCGGCGCCGGGACCTCCACCGAGCGCGCCACCGCCACCTACCTCGAAACCAAGGACATCGAAGCCGAACTGCTGACCTTCGAGAACGGCGACGAACTGCGGAACGCCTATTACGAAGGCCGCTGCGACGCGCTGGTAGAATGGGCGCCGAGCCTTGCCGCGGGCCGGGTCGATGCGCCGGACGGCGCCGACAACCACGTGATCCTGCCCGACGTCATCGCGCTCGAAGCCGAGGGCATCATCGTGCCCGAGGGCGACGCGGACTGGCTCGACGTGCAGAACTGGATGCTGTCCTCGCTGTGGTTCGCCGAGATGGAAGGCATCACCTCGGAGAACATCGACGAGTTCAAGGAAAACCCGCCGTCTGAGACCATCGCCAAGTTCCTCGGCAACACGCCGGGTTACGGCGATCGCCTCGGGCTGGACAACGAGTGGGCCTACAACATGATAAAGGAGGTCGGCAACATGGCCGAAATCTACGATCGCAACATCGGCTCCGGCTCGCCCTACGACCTGCCGCGCGGCATCAACGCGCTCTATAACGACGGCGGCGTCTTCTACCCCTTCATCGTGGACTGAACACGCCCCGCGTCCCGGCCGCACCCCGTCCCGGCCGGGACGACACATTGACCCCTTCCCATGCGAAACCAGTCGAGGAAAAGCACAATGGCGTCTTTCCTGAAGGACAAGCGTGTCCGCGATACAGGCTATCAGGTGGCTTTCGTGGGAGCGATCGTCGCGGTAGTGATCGCCTTCGTCGTGGTCGGCAAGGCGAACCTCGACGCGCAGGGCATGACGTCCGGCTTCGGTTTTCTGGAGCGCTCGACAGGCTGGCGCATCAGCTTTTCGCTGATCGAGTATTCGACCTCGTCACCCTACTGGAAGGCCATCCTCGTCGGCATCCTCAACTCGCTCTTCCTCGGCGCGCTGGCCCTGCCGGTCGCCACCGTGGTGGGGATCGCCGTCGGCGTGATGCGGACATCCGGCAACGGCATGGCCGAGCTGATGGGCACCTGCTTCGTCGAGGTGTTCCGGAACGTGCCGCTGATCCTGCAACTACTCTTCTGGTACACGGTGCTGCTGGGCTTGCCCGCCCCGCGCGATACCGCACCCGTTCTGGGGGTCTTCGCCTTTACCGGGCGCGGCATCTACCTGCCGGGTCTGAACGTGACCGGCGGGTCCGTGGTCCTCGCGGTCTGCGGTCTTGCGGCGGCCTTGGCCGCGCTCCTCTGGCTGCGCAACGGACGCTGGTCCAGGGTCCCGGCGGCGCAGGCGCGCAAGGAGCGCCTGCTGCTGTGGGCCGTCGCCGGGGTCGCCGCCGTGCTGTGCCTGTGGCTTGGCCGCATCCCCGACACGCCGCTGGCCAACATCCCGGAGCAAAGAGGCCTGAACTACAAGGAAGGCATCCGCGTCTCACCGGAACTCATGGCCTGCGTGATTGCCATCGCCATCTACGGGGCCGCCTATATCGCCGAGATCGTGCGCGCTGGCTTCAACGCCGTGCCGCGCGGCCAGACCGAGGCCGGGCACGCACTGGGCCTGACGTCTTGGCAGATCTTCAGCCGCATCCGCATGCCGCTGGCCCTTCGGATCGTCATGCCGACGCTGATCAACCAGTACGTCTGGCTGTTCAAAGCGACCACGATCGGCATCGCCATCAGCTTCACCGATTTCTTCATGGTGATCTCCACCGCCATCAACCAGAGCGGCCAGACCCTTGAGCTGATCGCGATCCTGATGGGTGGGTTTTTGGCCATCAACTACACGATTTCCTTTGTGCTCAATCGCGTGAACGACGCGATCAAGCTCAAGGGCACCCAGCTGAGGATCTGAGCGCATGACCCACGTGATCCCCGCCTCCGTCCCGCAGCCGTCGTTTGCGGAGGCCATCAAGGGCCGGTACTTCTCCACCCGGCGCGATACCATCGTCAGCCTCGTCTTCGCAGCGATTGCGATCTGGCTGGGGTGGTCCCTGGTCAACTGGGCGCTGGTCAACGCGACCTTCGGCGCAGGGCAGGGCGATGTCTGCCGCGAGAACATGCATGGCGGGGCCTGCTGGTCCGTCGTGTCGGCCCGCTGGCGCATCGTGCTGTTCGGTCTCTATCCGTTCGAGGAGCAATGGCGCTCGGGGCTGGCCTGCGCGATCATGGTGATCGTGGCGATCCTGTCCTGCGTGCCGTGGTTCTGGTCGCCGCGCCGGCTGCCGGTGCTGTGGGTCGCAGGCTTCGCCGCCTTCTATATCCTGATGCGCGGCGGCCTGTTCGGCCTGCCCGAGGTGACCGAGCAGAACTGGGGCGGTCTTGCGCTCACGGTGTTCATCTTTGCCGCCGTGGTCCTGCTGGGGATGCCGCTGGCGATCGTCTTCGCCCTGCTGCGCCGGTCCGAGCTGCCGTGGATCGCGAACACCATGGCGCTGGTGATCGACACGATCCGCTCGCTGCCGCTGCTGTCGATCATGTTCACCTTTGCCATCGTCCTGCCCTTCGTGCTGCCGGGCTGGGCCATCGGGGACAAGCTCTACCGGGTCATCGCAGGCTACGCGCTGTTTTTTGCCTGCTACCAGGCCGAGATCATCCGGGGCGGGATGCAGGCCCTGCCCAACGGGCAGGAAGAGGCCGCCAAGGCGCTCGGCATGACCTACTGGCAGCGCATCGGCTACATCATCCTGCCGCAGGCTTTCCGCAACGCCCTGCCTCCGACGATCAATCAGATCGTCATCACCTTCAAGGAAACCTCGCTGGTCACGATCATCGGCTTCTTCGATGTGATGGCGTCGGGCCGGGCGGCCTCCGGCACCGCCGAGTGGAACTTCGCCACCATCGAGATGTACGTCTTCGTCGGGCTGATCTTCTTCGTCTTCGTCTTTTCCCTGTCGCGCTACGGCGCCTATCTCGAGCGCCGCCTGCGCGTCGGGACCCGCTGAGGAGCCCTGAAATGAGCGAACCCGCCATCCGTATCTCTGCCATGAACAAGTTCTATGGCACCTTCCACGCGCTGCACGACGTGGATCTCGAAATCGCCCGCGGCGAAAAGGTGGTGATCTGCGGCCCCTCGGGCTCTGGCAAGTCGACGCTGATCCGCTGCATCAACCGGCTGGAGGAGCATCAGGCCGGGGAGATCGAGGTCAACGGCACGCCGCTGGACGACAATCTCGATCATATCGACGAAATCCGCCGCGATGCGGGCATGGTGTTCCAGAACTTCAACCTGTTCCCCCACATGACGGTGCTGGAAAACTGCACGCTGGCGCCCGTTCTGTCCGGTCGCCTGAACCGGGCCGAGGCGGAAAAGACCGCCATGCGCCTGCTCGAGCGGGTGAAGATCCCCGAGCAGGCGCACAAGTACCCCGGCGAATTGTCGGGCGGCCAGCAGCAGCGCGTGGCGATTGCCCGGGCGCTGTGCATGTCGCCGCAGATCATGTTGTTCGACGAGCCGACCTCGGCGCTGGATCCCGAGATGATCTCCGAGGTGCTCGACGTGATGGTGGGCCTCGCCGAGGAAGGCATGACGATGGTCTGCGTGACCCACGAGATGGGCTTTGCGCGGCGGGTCGCGGACCGGGTGATCTTCATGGCCGAGGGGCGGATCATCGAGCAGGGCCCGCCCGACCAGTTCTTCGACAACCCGCAGAACGACCGCACCAAGGCCTTCCTGAGCCAGATCGTCGGTCACTGACCCGGAACACCAACCACCTGCGCCCGGGCAACGCCTTCCGGACTGTCGAACGGCGCGGCGACCTTCCTGCCAAGAAAAGGACAACTCCATGAGCTACAACGTCAAACTCTCGGGCGTCATGCCTGCACTGGTCACGCCCTTCGATGCTGACAACAAGATCGACTTCGACGCGTTCGGCAAGCTGCTGACCCATTTCCGCGACAGCGGCGTTACCGGCTGGGTGCCCAACGGCTCCACCGGGGAATATTTCAGCCAGACCACCGAAGAGCGCCGCGCGGTTCTGCAATTCGTCAAGGACTTCGCCAATGACGACGAGATCCTGATCGCGGGCACCAACGCGCCCGCCACGCGCGAGGTGATCGAGCAGACCGCGATGGCCAAGGAGATCGGCTATGACAACGTGCTGCTCGCGCCGCCCTTCTACACCCGCCCGACGCAGGACGAGCTGATCAAGCACTACGAGACGGTGCTGGCCGAGGTCGACGTGAACCTCGTGCTCTACAGCTACCCGGCGAAGGACGGCGACGACATCTCGTTCGAGCTGATGGATCACTTCGCCGACAACCCGCGTGTCATCGGGATCAAGGAATCCTCCGGCGTTCTGCAACGCGCCATCGACATCATGTCGCGCTACGAGGGCAAGATTCAGCTGATCTCAGGCTCGGATGACATCGCGCTGGACTTCATGTTCTGGGGCGCGGAATCCTGGATCTGCGGTCCGTCCAACTGCATGGCCAAGGCCTGCTGCGAGCTGGATCGCCTCTACAAGGCCGGTGATCTGGTGGCCGCGAAGGCGCTGATGACGAAGCTCTACCGCGCCATGAACATCCTCGAATCCGGCAAATTCGTGCAAAAGATCAAGTACGGCGCCGAGCTTCAGGGCATGCCCGTGGGCGAATGCCGCGCGCCGCTCGGCCCGCTGACCGAGGCCGAGAAGGCCGAGTTCAAGGAGGCGATGGCGCCCATCCTCGCCATGTGAGCACCTTCGGGGGGCGCGGCGTTTCGCGCCCCACAGTCCTCAAGGGGTCGACCATGACCAAACCCACACTCGTGATCGGCGCCGGCGTCATCGGCGCGGCCATAGCTTTGGAGCTTCAGCGGCGCGGACGCCGCGTGATCCTGATCGACCGGGAGGCGCCGGGGCGCGGCGCCAGCTATGGCAACATGGCGTCGATCGCCGTGACCGAGTTCATGCCGGCCTCGCGCCCTTCCGTCTGGCGGCAGATCCCCGGCTGGCTGCTGGATCCCGAAGGGCCGATCTGCGTGCGCCCGGCGCATATGCCGCGCCTGATCCCGTGGTTCTGGCGCTTCCTTCTGGCCTCGCGCCCGTCGAAGTTGCGCGAGCTGGAAGCGCAGGGCGCGGCGCTGTGTTCGCGGGCCCTGGCGGACACGCAGGAGATGCTGCGCGACCTGGGCCTGTCGGATCACCTGTCCGACACCGGCTGCCTCTCGCTTTATGCCGACGAGACCGAGTTCGCGGCGGATCGCGAGCGGATCGAGATGCTCGACCGGTTCGGCTTTGACTACGAGGTGCTCGGGCACAACCAGTTGCACGATCTGGAACCCGAGATCGACGGGCGGATCACCAAGGCGCTGCTGCTGCCCGACAACCGCACCGTGCGCGATCCGTTCCGCATCGTGACCGAACTGGTCGCGAGGTTCGAGGCGGCGGGCGGCAAAGTCGAGCGCGCCGCGGTCGTGGGCTTTGACCGCTCCGATCGGATTGAGGCCGTGCGGCTGGCGGATGGTCGGCGGCTCGAGTGTCAGGAGGCCGTGCTGGCCGCGGGGGCGTTTACCGCGCGCATGGCGAAGCAGCTGGGAGAGCCGATCCCGCTGGAAACCGAGCGCGGCTACCACACGCAGATCATGGACCCGGGCGTCAGCCTGAATCATTCGATCATCTGGCCTGCCAAGGCGTTCATGGTCTCACCGACGGCGGGCGGCCTGCGCATCGGCGGCACCGTGGAGATGGCGGGCCTCGACACGCCGCCCGACTGGCGGCGCTCGAAGATCACCGTGCGCCGCGCGAAAGAGGCGCTGCCCGGACTGCGGGTCAAGAACAGCACCGAGTGGATGGGGCACCGCCCGGCCATGGCCGACACCGTTCCCGTGATGTCCGCCAGCGCCAAAACGCCGGGCGTCTTCTACGCCACGGGGCACGGCCATCTGGGTCTGACCTATGCCGCGACGACGGCAAAACTCATGGGGCAGCTGATCGCGGGCGACCGGCCCGAGCTCGATCTGCATCCCTATCGTATCAATCGTTTCTAAGGAGAGCGCTATGACCGAGAAAACATGCCTCATCATCGGCGGCGGCAGCGGCATGGGCGCCGCGACAGCCCGTGAAATGCACGCGCGCGGCTACAAGCTGACGCTGATGTCGCCGTCGGAGAGCTGCGAGACCCTGGCCGCCGAACTGGGCGCTGTCGCCCACCGTGGTCGCGCCGAGACGGCGGCGGATACGCAGGCGGTGTTCGATCTGGCGATGTCCACCTATGGCCGCATCGATGCCTGCCTGATCCACGTGGGCGGCCCGCCCAAGGGCGACCTGCTCGACATCGCCGAAGAGGATTGGGACCGCGCCAACGAGATGGTGATCAAGCCGGTCCTGCGCATGGCCAAGCTGCTGACGCCGGTGATGGAGGCGCAGGGCGGCGGGTCGATCGTGAACATCACCACCTTCTCCGCGTTCGAGCCGTCGCTGATCTTTCCGACCTCCTCGGTCTACCGCGCCGGTGTGTCGTCCTTCACCAAGCTCTATTCCGATCGCTACGGCCCGGCCAACATCCGCATGAACTGCCTGCTGCCCGGCTTTACCGACAGTCTCGACCTGCCGCAGAAATACGCCGACATGTCGGCCCTGGGCCGCCTTGCCCGGGCCGAGGAGCAGGGCAAGGTCGCGGCCTTCCTGCTCACCGATGACAGCAGCTACATCACCGGCCAATCCCTGCGCGTCGATGGCGGCGTGACCCGGCACATGTGAGGTTTCCCATGAAGACCCAGATTTTCATCGACGGCGCCTATGTCGCGCCGACCGGCGGCAAGACCTTCGATGCGGTCGATCCGTCGAACAATTCGGTGTTCCACCAGGTGCCGCGCGGCGGTGCAGAGGATATCGACAAGGCGGTCAAGGCCGCCCGCCGCGCCTTTGACGAAGGGCCGTGGACGCGCATGAGCGGCGCCGAGCGCGCCGCCTGCCTGCGCAGGATGGGCGACCTGATCGCCGCACGCACCGATGCGCTGGCCCGGATCGAGGTGCAGGACAACGGCAAGCCGCTGCCCGAAGCGGTCTGGGACATCGAGGACACCGCCGGGGTGTTCCACTTCTACGCCGACCTGGCCGAGGGGCTCGACGGTCACGAGCAGAACGTGCCGCTGGGCATGGAGGGCTTCACCTCCAAGGCGGTGAAGGAACCCATCGGCGTGGCCGGGGCGATCATCCCGTGGAACTTTCCGCTGCTGATGGCCTCGTGGAAGGTGGCCCCGGCGCTGGCGGCGGGCTGCTGCATGGTCCTGAAGCCGTCGGAGCTGACCTCGGTCACGGCGCTGGAACTGGGCGAGATCGCCAATGAGGCCGGCCTGCCGGCGGGCGTGCTGAACATCGTCACGGGCTTTGGCCCCGAAGCCGGGCAGCCGCTGACCGAGCATCCGCTCGTGGACAAGCTGGCGTTTACCGGCTCTGTGCCGACCGGATCGCGGATCATGGCCACCGCCGCCCGCGACATCAAGGCGGTGTCGCTGGAGCTGGGCGGAAAGTCCCCGCTGGTCGTCTTCGCCGATACCCCGGTCGAGGAAGCGGTGGAGTGGATCCTCTTCGGCATCTTCTGGAACCAGGGCGAGGTCTGTTCCGCCACATCCCGCGTGCTGATCGAGGACAGCGCTTATGAGGCGGTGATGGAGCGGCTGGTGGCAGAGGCTCGCAAGATCAAGATCGGGCACGGGCTTGACGAGGGCGTCCTGCTTGGGCCGCTGGTCAGCAAGTCCCAGCAGGAAAAGGTGCTGGACTGGATCGAAACCGGCAAGCGCGAGGCGCGTCTCGTGTCCGGTGGCGGCATTCCCGCAGGTCTCGAAGACGGCTGCTATGTCGAGCCGACGATCTTCGCCGACGTGCCGGAGGATGCCACGATCTGGACCGAGGAGATCTTTGGCCCGGTGGTCTGCGTGAAACCCTTCAAGAGCGAGGACGAGGCCATCCGCCTCGCCAATGACACCCGCTTCGGCCTCGGCGCTGCGGTCATGTCCAAGGATCTTGAGCGGGCCGAGCGTGTCGCGCGTGCCTTCCGCGCCGGGATCGTCTGGATCAACTGCTCGCAGCCGACCTTCACCGAGGCGCCCTGGGGCGGCTACAAGCAGTCGGGTTTCGGCCGTGAACTGGGGGAATGGGGTCTGAACAACTACCTCGAGACCAAGCAGATCACGACCTGGGACGCGCATCGCCCCTGGGGCTGGTACATCAAGGAATGACGAAGCCGCTGTCGGGCAGATGCGTGCTGGTGACAGGCGCGACCGGCTCCATCGGTCGCGCCATCGCCCGTCAGCTTTCGCAGGATGGGGCGCGCGTGGTGCTGCACTATGCGCGCAGCGGCGATGCCGCGCGGACGCTGGCCTCCGAACTGGGCGAGGCCATTGCCATTCAGGCCGATCTGTCGACGCCCGATGGGCCGACGGCCCTGTGGCAGGAGGCCGAGGCAAAGATGGGCCGCCTCGACGCGCTGGTGAACAATGCGGGGCAGTTGACGGCCTCTTCCGTCGAAGATGCGCTGAACGACTGGCACAGGGTCTGGGCCTCCGACATTCAGCTCAACCTGATTGCGGCGGCGGACCTGTGCCGCGCGGCCATCGGCCATTTCCGCAGCCATGGCGGAGGCCGGATCGTCAATATCGCCTCGCGCGCAGGGCAGGGGGGCTACCGGGCCGAGGCGATGTCCTACGGTGCGACCAAGGCGGCGCTCATCAACCTGACGCAGAGCATTGCGCGCGGCTTCGGTCCGGACAACATCCAGGCCGTCGCCATCGCGCCGGGCTGGGTCAGGACCGCGATGTCCGACGCCTATGTGGCACAGCACGGGGCCGCCGCGGCGCTGGCGGGCATTCCGGTCGGCCGCATGGCGGAGGCCGACGAGATCGCGGAGCTTGTCGGGTTCGTCCTGAGGCCTTCGCAGGTGTCGCTCTCGGCGGCGGTGCTGGACGTGAACGGCGCGAGCCAGATGAGGTGAGGCGATGATGCGTTTCAAGGACAAGGTGGCCATCGTGACCGGCGGAGCCGGGGGCATTGGCTCTGCGATCTGCCGGCGGCTGGCCGCGGAGGGCGCGCTGGTGCGCGTCGTGGACATGAACGGCGACGCGGCGGAAGGCCTCGCGCATGAGATCGGCGGCACGGCGCATGACGTCGATCTGACGGACCCCTCCGCCATTCGCGACTTCGTCGACGGCATCGCGGCGGGCGGCATCCACGTGCTGTGCAACAATGCCGGCCTGATGCGGCGCGGCGCGCTGATGGAGCTGACAGACGACGACTGGCAGGCCTCGTTCGCGGTCAATGTCGACGCGCTGTTTCACATGTGCCAGGCCGTCATTCCGCAGATGCAGGCACAGGGTGGTGGGGCCATCGTCAACACCGCCAGCCAGTGGGGCCTGCACCCGGCGCCGGGCCATATCGCCTACAACACCACCAAGGCGGCGGTCGTGGCCTTCACCCAGAATCTCGCGCGCGATTACGCGCCCGACAGGATCCGGGTCAATGCGGTTGCCCCCGGTGAAGTCCGCACGCCCATGCTCGAGAGCAACCTCGCGCGGTCGGGTCGCAGCCTCGACGATCTCAATCGTCTGGTGCCCTATGGCCGGATCGGCGAGCCCGACGAAATCGCCGCGCTGGTGGCCTTTCTGGCCAGCGACGAGGCAGGCTATCTGTGCGGCTCGGTGGTCGAGATCACCGGCGCCCAGGCCGTGGCATAGGAGAGCGACATGCGTTGGACCCGAACCCTGCAAACCGTGGACGTGCACTGCGCGGGCGAGATTGGCCGCGTGATCACCGGGGGCGTGCTGAACGTGCCCGGTGCCACCATGGCCGAGAAGCTGCTGCATCTGAACACGGTGGACGACAGCCTGCGGCGCTTCCTGTGCTCGGAGCCGCGCTCCGGCCCGGCCGGGTCGTTCTGCCTGCTGACGCCGGCCTGCGATCCGGCGGCGGATGTGGGGCTGATCATTCTTCAGCCGGATCAGGCCCATGCCATGTCCGGCTCGAACGCCATGTGCGCCACGACCGCCCTGCTGGAAACCGGCATGATTCCGATGGTTGAGCCGGAGACCGTCGTCACCTTCGACACCGCCGCAGGGCTGGTGCGTGCGGTGGCCCGCTGCGAGGCCGGCAAGGTCACGCAGGTGGCGTTGGACATGCCCGCGTCGTTTCTGGCCAAAACCGGACGGATCGACACGCCCGAGCATGGCACCGTCGGCTACGACCTCTGTTTCGGCGGGGTCTTCTATGCGCTCGTGAACGTGACGCAGGTCGGCTTGACCATCGCCCCGGAAAACGCCCGCGCCTTGGCAACCGTCGGCGTGGCGCTGCGCAACCGCATCGCCGAACAGGAACCCGCCCCGCATCCGACGATCCCGGCGCTGAGCGGGCTGGCCTATGTCATGTTCCGCGACACCGACCCCGACGGAGCGCTGCGCACCTGCACGACGCTCCGCCCGGGCCGCGCCGACCGCTCGCCCTGCGGCACCGGCTCGAACGCCAACATGGCCGTGCAGAGCGCCCATGGCCGCGTCAGCCCGGGCGACGTGATCGTGTCGCGGTCGATCATCGGCGGCGAATTCCGGACCGAGTTCCTCGGGGCCACCGAGGTCGGCCCCTATGCCGCCACCCGCAACCGGATCTCCGGCCAGTGCTGGATCTACGGCATGACGCAGATCGGGCTCGACCCCTCCGACCCGTTTCCGCAGGGGTTCACGCTTTCGGACACATGGGGCGGCTGACGCCCGTTCTTCAGGAGACCAAGATGCTCGACGCAAAACCAAACGATCTGAACGCCTTCTGGATGCCGTTCACGGCAAACCGCCAGTTCAAGGCCAATCCGCGCATGTTCACCGCCGCCAAGGACATGCATTACACCACCTCCGATGGCCGCCAGGTGCTGGATGGCACCGCTGGCCTGTGGTGCTGCAACGCCGGCCATTGCCGCCCGAAGATCACCGAGGCGGTGCAGCGGCAGGTCGCCGAACTTGACTATGCGCCGGCCTTCCAGATGTGCCACCCGCTGGCCTTCGAGTTGGCAAACCGGCTGGTCGACCTTGCGCCGGACGGCATCGACCACGTGTTCTACACCAACTCCGGCTCCGAGTCCGTCGAGACGGCGCTGAAGATCGCGCTGGCCTATCACCGGGCGCGCGGCGAGGGGCAGCGCACCCGCCTGATCGGGCGGGAGCGCGGATACCACGGGGTCAATTTCGGCGGCATCTCGGTCGGCGGGATCGTCAACAACCGCAAGGTCTTCGGGTCGCTCCTGACCGGCGTCGATCATCTGCCGCACACGCATATCCAGGAAAACCGCATGACCCGGGGCCAGCCGGAGCATGGCGCCCATCTGGCGGACGAGCTGGAGCGCATCATCGCGCTGCACGGGGCCGAGACGATCGCCGCAGTGATCGTCGAGCCCATGGCCGGTTCGACGGGCGTGCTGCTGCCGCCCAAGGGCTATCTGCAGCGCCTGCGCGAGATCACCGCGAAGCACGGCATCCTGCTGATCTTCGACGAGGTCATCACCGGCTTCGGCCGTCTCGGCAGCGCCTTTGCCGCCCAGCACTACGGCGTGACGCCCGATATGATGACCACGGCCAAGGGGCTGACCAATGGCGTGATCCCGATGGGCGCCGTGTTTGCCTCCGGCGCGATCCACGATGCCTTCATGCAAGGGCCCGAGCATCTGATCGAGCTGTTCCATGGCTACACCTACTCCGGCAACCCGATCGCCGCGGCGGCCGGCATTGCCACGCTCGACACCTACCGCGACGAAGGCCTCTTCGAGCGTTGCGCCGAGCTGGCGCCCTATTGGGAAGAGGCCCTGCACAGCCTGTCAGACGCGCGTCACGTCATCGACATCCGCAACGAGGGGCTGATCGGCGCGGTCGAGTTGGAGCCGATTGCCGGGCACCCGACGAAGCGCGCGTTCGATGCGTTTCTCAAGGCCTACGACAAGGGCATCCTGATCCGCACGACGGGTGACATCATCGCCATGTCGCCCCCGCTCATCATCTCCCGCGATCAGATCGCGCAGCTGGTCGACACCCTGCGCGACGTGCTGAATTCACTGGACTGATTGATCGGCAGACACACCTCCCCGCCGGTCAGGCTGGCCGGTGGGGGGGCGCCGAGGGTGGTCAGGGCCGTCCGCCGGTCGCGAACCGGCATCTCGCGACGTCAAATCATGCGACTTCTGGCCTGAGCAAGGACGCAAAAATCGCGCTTTATCGTGCTGGCTGCGACCGGGATATGCTGGACGCTGCCACCGGTCATTCTGATGCCGAGAAATTCAGGACATACGGTGGGAGTGTGCGTCAACGTGAGTTGGTGACGCGGGCACAAAGCACCGAAAACAGACTGGACCGGAGCACGCCCGGAGCGGGAAAACTCCAACGGATTTTCAGATTTCAGGGAAGAGACCAAGCAGGGTGACGCAAGTGCTTGGAAATAAATGGAGGCGAGTACCGGAATCGAACCGGTGTACACGGATTTGCAATCCGTCTGGATGTATTGAATTTACTGGTTTTTTCTGTAAACGCGCGCTGTTTGTTCACGGTGAAAGATCAGGGACTTACCGGTCAGATGTAAACCTATTTCCACCGTTCTGCTGGCGAAGAAAAACCGCCGGGGAAGCTGCAACTTCCACCGACGGCAATTCAAAAGTAGGTCTACCCACAGCGTACCGCGTCTTGTCCCCTCTCGCAAGCATCGGGAGGGCGGCATGAGCACCACGCTGACCCATTCCGGCCTGCCCGCAGGCGTTAAGCCGTTTGAGCTGCTCGACATGCTCGCCAAGCTGCGTACGGAGCTGGGCCTGCGCGACGAGGATCTGGCCTATATGCGCAGCCTGTTCAGGCTCGTCCGCGCAGAGGACTTCCTTCCCGGTCGCATCTGTGCCGTTTGGGAACGCGTGGCGGGCTTGGCCGATCGCATGAACTTCCACATCCGCAGGATCACACGGATTGAGACCCGGCTCGAAGAGCGCGGTCTTGTTTTGAGGACCGGCGCGGCGAATGGCCGGCGCTTCGGACGACGCGATGACGACGGCCGCATTGTCTCGGCGGGCGGGATAAACTTCGCGCCGCTCATTGACCGCGCCCCGGAGCTTCTGGCGCGCATCCGGCAGACATCCGTTGCAGCGCAGGGACTGAAAGAGCATCGGAACCAGTTGAACGACCTGATCCGGCAGATCCGGAGCCTGGATGCACCGGAAGCGCTCAACGCCGCCCGTGAAGCCTTCCCACGCCTACGCCCATCTGAGGTCAGGGACGCGGGCCGGATGAATGCGCTCATCGACGCGCTGCAGGTCATTCTTGCCGAGTTTTCGCCAGCATCCGGTCAGACAGTTGAGACCGCGCGGTCGGACAGTTCGGTCCGACCTGATACTGATCCGAAAAAGAAGATCGAAATCTGTAGAACGCAAGCCAGCGTGACGATCACACCTGCGCAAGTTCTCACGTTGGCTGGCGACGACTTGCGGGAAGTCATCGCAATCTACGCTGAAGCGGCTGGAGAGACCTACCTACCGAGCTTGCCAACGATCTTTCTGGCGGCGCGAGAGCGAGCGCAGATGCTCGGCATATCCTGCATGGAGTGGGATGTGGTGCGCGACCAACTTGGCGAGCTAAGGGCCGTTCTCTGCCTGCTAATCGCAGATCGAAACTCCGTTCGCGTGGGGCGTTTCGCCGTGCGCAATCCAGCTGCGGCTTTCATCGGCCTAGCGCGGAAGACCACTCGTGGAGACGCAGTGATTACTGCGCTGATCGCCGAACTTAGAAACTTCACAGGCGGAGTGCCCAGTCATGACCGGTAGGCAAAGAGCAAGGCGACCCATGTCATACGCTGACGCTTCTGACACGGGGCCTTGCGAGGGGTGGCAAGCCTCCCCTTCGAACCCCACCGGCGCGGCCCAAGGCCGCGCAAAAGAGCCGCGCACGGAAACCTTCGTTTTCCGATGCTCGACGCAAGAGAAGGCCGCGCTTCGGGCTAAAGCCGAAGCGGCGGGTCTGCCAGCCGCCGAGCTTCTGCGGGAGGCCCTGTGGGCCACGCAGTCTCGGCGGCGCAAGCCTGCGCCCCGTGTTGATCCCGCGCTCGTTCTGGCTGTGTCCCGCTATGGCGGCAACCTCAACCAGATCGCGCGGTGGCTCAACACGGCGGCCCGCACGGGCCGGGCCAGCGAGGTCGAGGCCTTGCGAGTTGCGGCGGCGCTGGTCGGTATCGAGCGGCGGTTGGCGGAAATCATCGCCCAGCACCGTAGGCCGCCCGGATGCTGATCAAGTTCTTCCCCAACGGCAAAGGCGGCGGCGCGGGGCCGGTCGAATACCTGACCGCCCGCACCGTGCTCGCCTATGACGACAACCGAGACCTGATCCGCGATGCGTCCGGTCAGCCCATGACCGTGACGCGCGAACCGCTGCCGGAGGTCGTGCGCGGCGATCCCCAGGGCATGATCGACCTGATCGACGCCTGCCCGCACAAATGGACCTATCGCGCCGGCGTTGTCAGCTTCGCCCGCGAGGACGCCCCCACCGAGGACCAGCAGCAGGAGGTGATCGACCGTTTCGAGGAGATCGCCTTCGCCAGGCTCGATGCCGACCGCTACGCCTGCCTTTGGGTGCGCCACATCCATGAGGATCGCGTCGAGCTGCATTTCTGCACGCCACGCATGGAGCTCCACAGCGGACGCAGCCTCAACATCGCCCCGCCCGGCTATGAGCGCGCCTTCGACAGCCTGCGCGACCTGATGAACAAGACCCACGGCTGGGCCGACCCCATGGACGTGGAGCGTGTGGCCGAGGTCAAGCCGGTCTCAGAAGCCCCGGACCGCGCCGCCGGGCGCGACGGGCTCCATGCCTGGATCGCCGACCAAATTTCCATGGGGCTGATCGAGGATCGGGCGGGAATGGTCGCCGCCCTGACCGATGCAGGCTTCGAGGTGCCCCGCGCGGGCACGAATTACCTGACAGTCAAAGACCCCGAGACCGAAGAACGATTTCGCCTGAGAGGAGAGATTTTCCATGAAGACTGGAGAGCCGAAGCAACGGCTGAGCGAGAAGCTGAACGCGGACATGGAGCGGATCAGGGCAGAGAACGCCGCCTCGATCGACACACAGTTGCAGAACTTCAGGACCGATTTGACGGTCATTGCCGAAAACGCGCTGGCTACAATCAAGACCGATACGGAAGGCTACCTGCTGCGCGTGAGGAAGCACCTCTTACGGCAGAGCGCGAACGCAGCTCGACCGGAATGGAAGGCTCTGATGTGGCCGATGCTGGTGGCCTGCTGCCTGATGATCTGCACCGGGATTTCGACCTGGTCAGTCATGACATGGCTGACGCCGAACTTGAACACGATGGGGCTCAGGGTGATCGAGCGGCCGGAGGCGGTCTATCTGATCCCGCGCAGCGGTCGCGCGGCGCTGACACGCTGTTCGCTGGCAGGGGAACCCGTGGACTGTCTGACGATCCCGGAGGAGTGAGTGATGGATGGTCTGACGCCACTCGAACGCGAATTGTTGGGCTACGTCGAGCAGTTGACGGAAGCCTCGAAGGCATCCGCGCAGGAATTGACCACCTCTGGGCAGGACAGGCGGACGGAGCTGGATGGGTTACGCGGCTCCATGATCGCTTTACTCAGGTCGCAGCTCTCATTGGTCGAAGCCTTGAACGGCTGGATGCAGGATGGCCCCGACACCGCGCAGGCACCGTCGAAGCTGAAAGACAGCCTGTCGCTCGCCCTGGAGGCGCAGAAGCGCCTCTGGACGCGGTGACAGACGAGATCGAGGAGGACGTGCATGGCCTTCGCCATTGAGGGGCAAATCCAGCTCTCCCCCCGGACACGCAACACTGCACAAGCAACACGTAACACTGAACAGGGGACAGGTAGCACCGGACACGCGACACGCGACACGCGACACGCGACACGCGACACGCGACCGTGGCCACTCAATACCGGACAGTCAACACGCAACAGACGACACCGGACAAGCGACAGGCGACACCGAACAAACGACGGGAGTAACCGTATGATTTATCGAGCTATCTTATTTCTGGCTTTGACTACTGATCCGGTGATGGCGGACCAGATCGAGTTGAGAAATTCCATCCAATCCGCAGAGACCGACCGCTACGGTTGCGCGATCCGCCCGCGACCGGAACATCTGACTTTCCGGTCATTTCGAGATTCATGGCGCTCAGTGGCAGCGGACGACCTCTATAGCTTGAAGCGGCATCAGATGGCGCTGGAGGCCGGTTCTTGCGATTGCGAGGCTCTATGGCCCGACTGGGCGATCATCGAGGACGAGTACGCGGAGCTGGGTTTTGCCGCCCCGACCGCCACCGACAGCCTGCACATCGCATGGTCGGCGGAAGAGTATTTCCCTGTCATTTCCGATCTTCGGGATCGGTTACGTACTCAGTGCCAGGAGCCTGAGTGATGGGTATCGTTAACTTTATCGTATCAGCCGCAGACGAGGGTCTCGAGAAAGTGGCTACCTCGCAGTTCGCGGCGGTCGCGGAGGTCTCCGGCACGATAGTTGTCGGGGCCGCGACCCTCGCGATGATCGTTTTGTTTATCAACATGGCATGGCAAATCCGCCCCATGGACGGGAAAGAGCTGCTGGTCTTGTCATTCAAGATCGCTTTGATCAACACATTCGCGTTCAATTGGGCAAATTTTAACTTCGTCAGCGGTCATATCATCGACGGCCTCGACGAACTGGCTGGGCGCTTGGTCGGCTCGGCAATCGGGGTAGACCTCGCGGGACCCAGATATTTTGCTCTTCGTTTTGACCTTCAGCTCGACAGGCTGGCCGAATACGGCAACTCGGCCACATCGCATATGGGGGCGGTCAGCAAGGCTGTGATGGGAGTCTTCTTCATGGCTCTTCTGGCAGTAATCGGCGGCGCGGCGGGCGCTGTTCTCGTCCTGGCAAAAATGATGATGACATTCCTGATAGGCATCGCGCCCATCATGATCCTCTGCTCGATGTTCCCGGTGACGAAGGACTATTTCCACCGATGGGTGTCTTCGC
Organism: Salipiger bermudensis; assembly: GCF_020171625.1. Classification (GTDB taxonomy): domain Bacteria; phylum Pseudomonadota; class Alphaproteobacteria; order Rhodobacterales; family Rhodobacteraceae; genus Salipiger; species Salipiger bermudensis_B. Next base: position 549,407 of record NZ_JAIUZY010000003.1, on the reverse strand, counting down.
TGGCGAGTTTTGCCCTTTACCCGGTCGTGATGGCTGGCGTCTTCTCGATGGTCTTCGGCCTGGTGAGCCAGCTGGTCGGCCAGATCGGATCGCCGGATTCTGTCAAGCAGGTTGGAGCGACGCTCCCCTTTCTGGCTGTAGTCATACTTTCGCTTGTGATGGTCGTGGCGATCCCGTTCATCGTGCCGATGATATCGGGCAACTTGCAGGCAGGCTGGGCAGCCGCAACCGTTGGAGGCAGTGTCCGGCGAATGATGCCGCAATCCCGCCCGATGCAGCCGAACCGAATGTCCTCAAACGCAAAGAGCGATGCAAGCCGGAGGATGAACCCAGGAGCGGACGCGACCCGTTCCTCAGCCGCCGCAACAGATCCCCGCCCCTCAACCGGTACAGGGGCCAAGATGCAACGCATGATGGACCGCGCGGAGCGCCTCAGTGCGGATGAGAAGAAGAAACGGTGATGGTTCGACGACTGGCAACTGCGCTGCGTCAAAGGATGCAGTACTTTGCCTTTGCTCGTTTTCATCTTCCCTTAAATATCCTCGGGGGAGCGCCGTCGGGCGCGGTGGGCAGACAGCCCCACCTCTTACTCAACCAAAATGTGGCACAGACGATCGGCGACACCATGGATGCAAGGAACGATTTGGTTGAGAATGCGTGACGATGCTAAGCGGCGCCAGCGTTTGCGTGCATTTGTTCAGTCCCAAGCCGTAGACGAGCTACCTGCCAGAGCGCATCCAGACAGTCACCTCCTGGATGACTGGGTCCTTTATGGACCCAAAGACGCACGGATCGAACGACTGGTGCGCCGCTTGGCGCTGGACCATGGCCTGCGGGTGGCCGATATTGAAGACTTCATCGTCGCCACGCTTGAGCAGCTCTCGGCAGACTACTCGGATGACGGCTAGCCTTCCAAAGTCCTACGAGCCACAGTCGGTGCTCTCCCTGTTCACTTGACATTCATGGTTCCAAGGTACATATCTCGGACAGCTCATCTGCCATGTGTAGAAGGAGTATTCGAGGCCGCTCCGGGAAACCGGCGCGGCCTCAGTCGTAGAATTTGCACAGATTTACGTATCGCGCTCTCTCCTCAGTTTTTCGCGACGGTGCTCACGATCGGTGCAGAAGGCCGTTCTCAACAAAAAGTATCCCGTCCGAGCGGCTAGGATAACCAAGTACTCTTCACGATACCAAAGTAACCAGTTCGTTTCTCCATTGCGGCGGTTCTGCCAGACATCGATATCCCCGCAGACGTCAGCGTTTTCGATCACCCATCTGACCCAGCGGATGCGCTCGCATCTGCGTAAATCGGGAAGTCGGTCGTCCTCGACACGACCTTCGGATATCAGGTGCCAAAAGCAGGCCCATTTACGCTCATGTTCTGGTGCCCGCCTCGCGTTGACTGGATGGCCGCGGAAACTCAAGTCAAATTCAATGATATCTTGCTCAAACACTTGGTAGAGGGCCGCTTCGTAGCGATCCCAGTCACCGTCAAGATCTTCGAAATGTAGTAGGTCTGGTGCACTCATGCCGCGTCACCATTTGGCTGCCAACGCAACAGGTTGAACTTCGTCGCTCCAAAAGAGGACGTTCTTGTTAGAATTTTGTCCCCCAAGCCAGATTTTAGATCGTCGATTAATTGCAGTTTAGCCGGGCTGCCAACCATTTCCCGATTTTCATATGCAATGGCTCCAATTAGCAAGTCCGCAAGCTGAAGGAGAGAGCTCTCGTGCGAGCGAATTTGCTGTACTTTCCTGATCGTTTGATGGTCGAAGTCGTGAATGCTGTTGCAAAGGACATCGTGCAGGTTTCGCGTTTTTTGCGCCCCTTGAGTATCCTTAATGTCGATGTAAACAGAGTACGCGTGAGGTGCAGAGAAAACGTAGCGCAACATATAATAGTACATTTTATAGTACCAATCATCGTGCGTCTGCTCATACGCTTTGTGGTCGAGGATGGATTTATCTGGAATGAGTACGCCGCGAAATCTCACAGATGGGTCATTCAGGAAGAATGCGACAATTTCTCTATAGAAAGACAGAGCGCCAGGAGATACTTTCGTCCATTTTATTTCAAACTCAGGAGAAACTCCATGGCGATCCTTTATGCCTCTTATAGCGCCAGAAACTCTCCTTACGTCAGATTCGTCGCAATAAATCCCCCCAAGTACCATTACCGCCTCCCTGTCATTTTCAAGGTGGCAACTCTCGTCGCAGTATATATTAATATTCTTGAGCGGCATATCTCATCTCGTTGCGCGTTTTTGATTTTTTGGGGTCGAATTTAGCAAGCCTAGCTTTTCACCGCTGACCTTCGCCACCCCGTCACCCAACGTGACGAGCTATTATATCCTCAATGTCAGATGGTGCGAAAGCTACATCCCAACACCAAGTGCCAAAGCCACCAGTTTCATTTACAGCTTTGACCCATTCAGCCAACGCGGACCGTTTAGCTTTGTTTTGAGGGCTATCCTTCCCCTTGATCTCAAGGGCCAAGATTTTCCCATTGGAGTATCTTACGAGAAAATCTGGCACATAGCGCCTGCGGGAGCCGGACCACAGATACTGAACTTGAAAACCAAGATGGTCATTCTTTGCATAGGAAAGAACTTCACTCGATTGTTCGAACAGATTGGCGGCATGCCCTTCCCAAGAAGAGTCCCCAACTAGATGGCTGATATGTGACTTAATAGCAGGAAAATTGGGCTTGGTAGTGTACCAAGTGCGCATCTGTCCCGTAGACCCGATTGGGTTTTCTTCGTCGAATATCGGCGTCAACTTGGTTCTGTTCTGCTCAAACACACTTTGCATAAGGTGCTGAACAACCAGATCTATGTTGAGAGCGATCAGAATGCGGCGCCGTAGAGGATCGGAGTGAAAGAGCGACGGAATTTGCAGCGCTCCGGACTCGATGAATTCCTCGACAATCCGGACGAGCTGCGCGGCAAGCAGATCTTCTGACCCTTTAAAGCTATGATGCAAGCCAGCGAACCCTTTTCGGGCCGCTTGAAACACGAGGCGTTGAAGCCTGAAGCCGTCTGGGAGCTTTTCCAAGTCAATCGAGGAGACTTTGCCTAAGTCCGTTGCTCCGCCTAAAGCAGGGGCTAAGTCCGCGCTGATAGGCGTGGAGGCGGGATCAAGATTTAGCGTTCCAACACTCGACCAGTTTACGGACAGTTCGCGTCGCACGACGGACTCCACACGAACCACGTTCGGCCATTTGATCTCAAGGTTGGCGCGTTCGGGTATAACTTCGATCTGCGTCGTCGGCTTGGGCGGGGGTGGGGCTTCACCGGGGTCCCCGGCTTCTGAGATTGACAGGGGAACACCAAAGACATTCACGTATTCCGGCAAAAACAGACCATTTTCGTCAGTGTCGTAGGAAACGCGGCGAAGCCCCCGGCCGACAACCTGTTCGCACAGCAACTGCGACGTGAATGCGCGCAAGCCCATGATATGGGTGACGTTCTTCGCGTCCCATCCTTCAGATAACATCGCCACGGAAATTACGTTCTGTAGGTTTTGACCGGCCTGACCGCGTTTGCCGACATTGTCGATGATTTCGCGAAGCAGCTCTTCCTTCTTAAGGCTGACCAACTGCCGCTTGCGGGTTTCCGGTATATCAGATGCTTCCACTATATCCTGAAGCCGCTGGTCGTAGGCTTTGTCGGACGTCGCCGATTCACCGATTTCAGCCTTGTCCAGAACCTTCGAGTCCACGCGCAAGGTTTTGTTCGGAGCCTGTAATTCAGGCCAATGCGCATCGCCCTGGTTGAAGTAGTGCTCGATCCGGGCGGCGGTTTCTGTCCGGTTGCAAACCGTCAGCATGACCGGCGGAGAATGATGCCCGGCTTCGGCCCAATCTCTTGCTGTTTCACGCCAATCTGCCCCTAGAAGGGTGTAGGCGTCCTGCACAAGCTTTGGTAGCGCCTCATGAGCCTCCGCCTTGGCGCGGTTCAGATCCTCGGACACCGATTTGTCCCGATAAATGTGGTAGAGCTTTGATTGCAGGGTCTTTGAATCCGGCAACGCATCGTCCCGCACCACCACCCGCGGCGTCTTCACCAGCCCGGCCTCAATGGCGTCGTTCAGACCGAAATCCGAGAGGATCCAATCGAACAGCGCCGTGTCGGTGCTGGCTTTGCCGGTGGGAGCGAAGGGCGTGGCGGAGAGGTCGAAACAACGCTGAATGCGGCGGGTCTTGTGGATACGGTCCAGACCTTCGATCCAGCGTGTGGCCTCGTCGAGGTCGATACCCTGTTCCTCGGCCTGCTTTTTCGAAATCTTGACTTCGGGTGGTTTGCGATAGGCGTGATGCGCCTCGTCGTTGATGACGATGATGTCTTTGTGTGCTGCCAATTTACCGAGGACACGGCGGGTGAAGGCTTCGTCGGATTCCTTGCCCTTCTTGACGACGGACCGATCCTGTTCCTTCAGCGGCATCAGAGTGTGCCAGTTCTCTATCAACACCTCGGCTTGGTTCAGCTTCTGGCGCATCGACTCTGATGGGCACAAATTGAACTCGTCGTAGTAGCTGCCCTCAGACGGCATCAGCACCTGCAACCGGCCCTTCACCGTCAGACCAGGGGCCACAATGAAAACCGCGCGGCTGAAATCCTTGTTCCGCTTCGGATAGGTCAACGCGTTCAGCACCTGCCAGGTGATGATCATCGCCATCACGGTGGTCTTGCCCGCGCCTGTGGCCATCTTGTTGCAGAGCCGCTCCCAGGCTCCACCATCGCCCGGCACGTGGATGCCCTGTTTGTAAGCCTCTGCCCCTTCGACCCACCAGATCAGCGTCTCGATCGCCTCCAATTGGCAGAAATAGAACGGGTGTTGGCGCGCGGTCTCGTCATGCCAATGTTCCAGCAGTTTGCGCGTAACGATGGTTACGCCTAGATAGCCATCATTGCGCCACTGATCCACGCGATCGCGGATCGTATTTACCATGGCCAGCTCTTCAGTGCGCTTAGTGTTGTTGCGAGCATCGAAGACTTCGTAGCTGGCAGGCCGACGCTCCGGCTTGATTTCTAGCTTGCCGCCTTTTCCTTCGACCCAATGCTGCTCTGGCCGCTCCCACGGGCGGTTGATAATCAGGGACATGGCTTATCCCTCCAGCGCGATGATCTTGAGGGATTCAATCCCCCGGTCATCTACGATCTTCACCGCAATTCGCTTGTTGTCACCGGCCTCAAACGGCAGTGACACCGTGCCGTGAAACTGCTCTAGCAGGTCCTCGTCCAATTCGGCCCGAATTGTCTTTTTCAGCCGGTTCCAGCCACCCTTGGCATCAGCCATAGGGAAAAATACCTGATGCGGCATCAGCGAGCGTTGGTCATAATCCGTGTCCAGTGACCACATGGCAATCTGTTTGGTACCGCCACCTTCGATCTCGCCGGTCTTGGGGTTGAAGTAATCGAAACCATGCACCTCGACCTGCCACAGCCCATCATCGCGCTTGCGTACCTCAACCTCGGGCTGACCCATAAGCCAGAAACTTTCATTGCTGGCACGCTTCTTTTTAAGATCTTCGGTAAGAAGGTCGGTGTTCATTTGCACCTTGAGGAAAGTCATGCCGGGCACGTTCATCTCGTCGACATCCTTCGCCGCCTCCGGATCAAAGGTGAAGGCGCAGAACAGCAGGAACTTGGGCTTGGGCATCAGCGTGTAGGCTTCGTTCATCGCTTCTTCGACTTGGCGCTGCTCAAGGGCTGCGTGTTCGGGGCCGAAACTGACCACGACCCGTTCGCCCGTATCAGCGACTGATCCGCTGGCATGCAGGAACTTCGTGCCCGGGATCACCTCGAACTCCGCAAAGCGCATCATGTTGCCGCCCTTACCGCGCACGCCGGTTTTCAGCAGCTCATCGCGCCAGAGCGATTGTCGCGAAGTTTCGCCAGAGCGGGCGACGGTGCTATCAGCCTCTTCCGCTGGCAGACTTTCATCGAGGGAGAGCACAGTGGGGGCAGGCACTGCCTCGACACTGAAGGGGCCGGTGATACGCAGCTTATTCTTGTCGATACCGGGCTTGTCGTAGAGCGTTTCTTGTTCGGCGTGATCGGAGATGGACTGATCCATACGGCGCTGCATGGCCTGACGGGCCTTGTGGAAGTCTTCAAACGGAGACTTCGCCGCTGCGGGCCAGAGCGGCTTGCGATCTTTGTCGAGGGGCCAGTCAAATGGCACCTCCCATTCCTCCAGCACGTCGCCATCGCGGAAGGAGACCTGTTTGCCCTTGCGATAACCTTGGCTGGGCTTGACCGGCAGCGGGGGCGCGGATGTGAGCGCGGCGTTCAGATCGGCCAGCGCCGCCGCGATCTTTGGGTGATCCTCGTCATAGATCGTGTCGATGTCGGGGTTGTTGGCGATGCTCTTCAGCGTGATATGCGGCACGGTTTCATAATCGAACCCGCCCTTCAGCCCTTCATGGGGATAGCGCAGGGCGTAATAGTCGAAACTGGCCGTCATCAGCCGCTGCTTGGCCAGTGTGATCGCCACGCGGGAGGTGTCGCAGGTGATCCATCGCCGCCCCCATTTCTCGGCGACAAAGGCAGTGGTGCCGGAGCCGCAGGTGGGGTCGAGCACCAGATCGCCGGGATCGGTGGTCATCAGGAGGCAGCGTTCGATGATCCGCTGGGAGGTCTGTACAACGTATGTTTTTGGCTCAGCAAAGCCAGTTATCAGAACATCACGCCAAAGAGTGTTAACCGGACTAACGGGGAAATCCTCCAAATACCGACGATACATTGGCGTATTGCCAATCGGGATAATTCGATCCGCCTTCTTAACGCGGCAGATGCCAGTGGTGTTGGATTTCCAGCCGCCTTTGCCGGGCTTGAAGGTTTTCCCGAAAGCGTCGAATTCGAAGAGAGTTGTTTCGCCCGCTGATTGGCTCGTCAGATTGTCCGGAGCAAACACCCTCCAGTCTTCGGCCTCGGAGTACTCAATATCCTTCGCCATGCGTTCTTCCGGGCCAGACGGGCCCTTTCGAGCAAATTTGTATTGCGTGGTTCCCTCCGAGCCGAGAGTTTTGAATGAATAGAGTTGACGATACTTCAGCTTTTCGCGGTCTTTGGCGAACCAGAGAACGTAGTCAGAAACAGTTGCAAGGACCTTCGTTCCGATCGCAGGGCTTCCCGCGCCCGTTGTCTTTTGGGCTATGATCTCCGAGCAGAAATTCTCAGAGCCAAAGATTTCGTCCAGCATTTCACGAACGTGATGCACATTGTCATCCGAAATCTGCACGAACACTGACCCGCTCTCGGTCAGCAGTTCCCGCGCCAGCATCAGCCGGTCGCGCAGATAGGTGAGGTAGGAATGGATGCCCAACTCCCAGGTGTCCCGGAACGCCTTAATCATCTCGGGCTCTTGCGTCAGATCGGCGTCTGACCGGTCCTTCACATCTCGCTTGTTGGTAAATGGCTGAAAATTCGACCCGTATTTGATGCCATAGGGCGGGTCAATATAGACCATCTGCACCTTGCCGCCCATGCTCTCCTTGGTCAGCAGCGAGTTCATCACCAGCAGGCTGTCTCCCGCCACCAGCCGGTTCGACCAACCCTTTTCGTGGTGGTAGAAATCCAGCGCCTGGCGCAGCGGCAGGTTCTCGAACGGGGCCGCGAACAGGTCCGCCTGCCGCCATTGCGCGCTTGCGTCTTTGCCCTTCAGCCGCTTGGCCGCATTGGCGAGGATCGTCGCCGGGTCCACCCGTTCATGGACGTGGAGCGAGACGGTATCGACCTCAAAGCTCGTCTTCTCCGCCTTGCCCGTCCAGTTCAGGTAAGGGGCCTGCAAGCGTTTGAGTTCTTGAAGCGCGTCCTTCATCCGCTCCGGATCGTCACTGGCCAGTGCGTCGTCAATCAGCGTTTCAATCGCCCCCCGCGCGCTGTCAAAGTTCAGCACCGGGTCCAAGTGCGGGTCATGGGCCCAGGTCGATCTCACCCCATCCGGGTCGGTGTCGGCGTGCACCATCCCCACCTCGGGGTTGTTCACCCGCGTCTCGCCATGGCGGTACGAAAGCACCTCGGTCGGCTCATCCGATTTGCGGCTGGCCTTCTTGCGAGTGCTGCTGGTGCTGGTGCTGGTGGCTTTAGGTTCCTTCGCCACGGGCGCGGTCAACTCCAGATCAGCCACATCCGCCCGATAGACAGAACCGCCACGCCCCTTGCCCCGACCAAGGATGCCTTCATCAATCAGCGCGTCCCGTGTTTCGGTATAACTCTCATCGGAAAGGGTCGGGATATGGTCGCGCAACCGAGCCATCATGGCTCCATTTCCGATGGATGAGCCGTCTTCGGGCAAAAGAGAGAGAATAAGGCTGCGGAGCGTGTCGGACATAGAGGCGGTCTCACTAGATATGAAAAGGTATGTGCGCGCCCGAAGGGGGCATCTGGCTATTAGAATGTCTGCTGGTCGATATCTGTATTCTTGCGGGTTAACCGGAGCAGATAATCTCCGACAAAGGCTGCCGTGACGCCCGAGGCAAGTAGCGCCGCCGATAGCACCAGCCCAAAGGGTGGAGTAATACTAGAACTCAAGATGGCAATAATCGCGCCTAAAGATCCGAACCCGATCCCCATGATGCGAAGACGGCCCGCCAATCGATTTACCTGCTGTGCGTATTCCAAGTTCGTTATTCCTCCGCCTCATCTTGAAAGATTGAGAGCACTTCCTTCACTTCCGTTTGCGGGTCTGTTCCCTTTGCAATGGTCTGCTCGAGCACATAACGAGCAATGCGGCCAAACTTTTTTGGCGTAAAGGCTCCCGCCGAAACTTGCTCAAAAAGCGCTGCGGCTATTTCTTCCGACAGGTCGATAAGGTTGTTTGTCGGAACCGTTTCCTCGCCAAGAATTAGCCAGCTCAAATCAACCTGCAGGCGCTCAGAAAAGTCAACGGCTGTCCTCAGTGACGGTTCACGTTTGCCTAGCTCATAGCTTTTGTAAGACCGCTCCGACACATCGAGGAGCGCGGCGCACTTCACTTGGGAGTAGCCGGAAGCTTCTCTCGCTGAGCGCATTCGTGCGCCAATGAACTCCAGTCCCGTTGACGTATGCTTCATTTTTCCCTATCGTGTAAAAAGTTACACCGTTGCGTTGCTCTTAGCCTAGCATCGCGAAATTTTGCACGAGAGGGAAGAGCTGTGTCGAGTTGCTCATTACTTTCACCGCGCGAACTCGCAGAAAAGAGCGGGTGGCCGGAACGTCGGATCAGAAATCTGATGGCCGCACGCCAACTGAAGCACATCAAAATCGGTGGGGCGTTCTATCTGCCGGATGATGCAATCACCGAGTTCATCGAACGGAACATGGTAACGCCAGATGATCGCTGTGAGGAGCAAGGACATGAGTAAGGAGGCGATTGCAGCAGAAATAGCCTTAGTCAGCGCCAGCGAGTTGGCGCAGATGTTTGGCTTTTCTTCTCCAAATGACGCTTTTCGCACATTCTGCCGTCGTCTGGATGTCCGGCCAATCCGTCGAAATCCCAACTACTTCGACGCCAAGCTTGTTCGGTTCAAGCTTGATGCGGCGCAGGGGCTAACATCCGTCACAAGCAGCATCAGTCAGGAACATGACCTTGTAGCAAGAAGGAGAGCGCGCCGTGCCTCGGAGTAATCTTCCTAAAGGTGTCCACCGCGTGCGCCGGGGCACGAAGGAAGGCGTCTTGCACCACTTCTATGCCTGGCGGGGCGGCCCTAAATTCTGGGCGTCAAGAGAACGCGAGCCACGCGATCCAGGCTTCTCGCTGGCCTATGCCGAGGTGATGAATAAGCACCAGCCTTCCGAATACATGACGTCTCACATGGTTGATGACTTCTTGGATAGCACTGCCATGCCCAAAGGGGTGCGCACGAGACAAGACTATCGAAAGTGGGCCTTGCGTTTCGCCGATGAGTTCGAAGAAGACCCCGCCAAACTGTGGGAAAATCCAAGATCGCGGGGAGAGCTGAACGAATGGCGTGCGAAATGGAAAGATTCCCCGAAGCAGCATGATTACGCGGGCACTGTCGCCGTGAGAATATTGAACTGGGCGCGGAATGAAGGCAAAATCTCAGCTCACTACTGTGACCGACTGCACCGTATCTACAGCGTCGATCGGTCCGAAATTGTTTGGACCGATGCTGATCGCCATAACTTCTTGGAGGTTGCTCCCGATTGGGCTGGACGCGTCTTGACGCTGGCTTGCGAAACCGGCCTGCGACCATCTGACTTGGTGCGACTCACGCGTGACAATCTGGAGAAGTTCGATGGCATGGAACGCTTCAGGGTGCGGACCCAAAAACGTGGCCGAATCGCGCACATCCCGGTGACGCCGGAGCTACGCACGCTGATTGACGCGACGCCTTCTGACCAGTCCATACTACTCGTGAACGACCGCGGCAGCCCTTTGAATGCTGTGTCAGCCAGCCGCGCGATTGCTCGATATCGTGAGCGCATCAAGGACAAACTGAGCGATCCATCGCTTCGCTTGCAAGACACACGTGGGACTGCCGCCACACGGCTACTCCGCGCAGGTTTGGCGCTCAATCAGATTGCCAACCATATGGGGTGGTCACTGCGCTACGCGGCATCGGTAATCGAACACTATGCCGCTGTTTCACCCTCAGAAAGCGCCGAGGTTTTGGAGCTTCTTGGGCGAGAAAAGCGGCGTCGCGAGAGCAAAACTGTAAACGCTATTGTAAACGCCCAATGACGGGCAGAACTTGGAAGGTGTTAAGTGCTTGAAGTTAAATGGAGGCGAGTACCGGAATCGAACCGGTGTACACGGATTTGCAATCCGCTGCGTCACCACTCCGCCAACTCGCCAGAGTGATGCACTCTCTAGGACCCCGCAGCGGGGGCGTCAAGCGGTTATGGCCGCATGCGGAAGATTCCTCGGGCGTGGATTGTCTCTTCACCAGTCGCGGGCTCTGCGGTTAGGATTCCGTGCTGTGTTGCGTACCCGGTGCCCGTTTCCGACACCCCGCCTGTCGCGCCCGGCATACCGACAGGTCAGCCGCGATTGTGGCGGAAATAAGATTGTGGAAACCGCCGCAGGGGTGGTCTAACCCTTGATCGAAAAGGTTTTTTGCCCGTGTTGAGGAGTGATCAAACGTGAGTGATGCATATTCGGCAACGTTGAAGCTGCTGCAGGGCAGGTTCATCGATGGGCTCCCCGAGATGCTGCGCCCGGTCAAGGAAACGCTCGGGCGCGAGACGGTCGATCTCGCCGAGATCCACGATCTCCACCGCATCCTGCACGAGGCTGCTGGCAACGCAGGAATGCTTGGGTTTACCGAGCTGCACGGCCTCCTCAAGGAGGCGCTCAGGATGATCGAGACCGCCGAGGCCGAGAACCGCACCCTCACGGAGCCCGAGCGCAATGCCCTGATCGTGGCGCTCGCGGGCATCATGCGGGCGCGGGAGGCCGCGCTTTGAAGCGCTCTTACTGCCTGCTATCGGCGCTGCTCGCCGCACAGATCGGCTGCGCCCTGCCTGCGCTCGCGCAAGGCGCCGGAGAGGCGCCCGCCGCGCAGGGCCGTGCCACCGAGACGCTGCGCCGCACGGTGCGCTTCGACGAGATCGGCTTCAATGCCGGCATCGAATTCCGCCAGCTGTCCGGCGACGCCACGTTCTTTCTGCCGGCGGCGCGTGCCGAGGCCATCGAGGGCGCGATGCTGCGCATCGAGCTCGAGCATGGCGAGAGCCTGGAGACCGAGCGCTTCCTGTCGGTCTCGCTGGCCGATCGCGTGGTGAAGGTGGCGTCGCTCGAGGGCAGCTCCGGTCGCATGACCGTCGAGGTGCCGGTGCCCGAGGGCGCGATCACGGGCGGGTTTCTCAAGGTCACGCTCAGCTATTCCGGCGCGCATTCCGAGCAGCTCTGCATCGACGAGCGGGCCTCGGGCGATTTCGTCTACATCCGTCCCAGCTCGGCGCTGGAGCTCTATGTGCGTGGCGGCGCGCTCGACAGCCCGCTCGACGTGGCGCGGCTGATGCCGCGCAACAAGCGGCTGGTGCTGGACGGGGAGGGGGCGGAGATGCTGCCCTTCGCGATGATGGCCGGTGCGGCCTATGACGCCGAGTTCGGCGCGGTGCGGGTCGGCGGCAGCGACGCCGGCGGGCGGGAATGGGCCAGCGGTGCCCTGGTCGCGGGGCGCGACGGCACCCGTGGCGGCCGCGTCGAGGTCACGGCGGTGGACGGGCGCCCGGCGCTCGCGTTCGGCGGCAGCGATCCGGCGCTCGGCCTGTCGCTGCTGGAAAGCGAGTGGCAGTCCCTGGCGGCGGTCGACGGCATCGCGCCGGTCGCGCTCGGGGGCGCAGACGATGCTGACTCGCAGATCACCTTCGCCGAACTCGGCGCGCCCAGGCTGCGGCAGAACGTGGTCGGCAGTTCGACCTTCAGCATGAACTTCGCCGCCGATGCGCTGCCCTCCGGCACGCTGCCCACGCGGCTTGAGCTGCTGGTCGCGGCGGCCAACTCCGCCTCCGGGCAGGGCGTCGCGGTCAGCGTCTTCGTCAATGACGCGATGATCGGGTCGCGACCGCTCGACAGTGCCGAGCCGGAGTGGCTGGATTTTGCCGTGCCTGAAGGGCTCGTCGGGCGCGACAATCAGGTCGACATCCTCGTGCAGAGACAGGTCGAGGGCGGCGGCTGTCGCTACGCGCCGCAGGGCTTCCCGACCGAGATCCTGCCGCAAAGCCGTTTCGTGCTGGGCGACGCCCCTGCCGCGGGCGACGACTTCTTCCTGATGCGGCAGGCCTTCCGCGATGGCGTCACCGTGGTGGCGGAGCCGGGCGTGGCCGAGGCCGCATGGCCGCTGCTGCTGCCGCTTGCGGGCGCGCTGATCCCGGATGACGCGACCGTCACCGGCGCGGCACAGCTGTCGCAGGCCGAAGGGCCGTTCATCTATGTCGGGGCCAATCCGCCTGCCGGCAGCGATCCGGCGCTGCTCTTCGATCAGGGCGCGGTCGAGATCCTCGATGGCGACGGCGGCGTGATGTTCGCGGGGGCCGGGCTCGAGACGCTGAGCTTCGTGCAGGTCGTCGAGACCGCGCAGGGCGCCGGCATCTGGATCCGCCCGGGTGATGGCCCCGCGCCGGAGCCGACCCGCGCCAACCCGCTGCAGCTCGATCGCGGGCAACTGGCGATCCTCGACCGGGACGGGCTGGTCCTGTCGGTGGCACGCAGCCGCAGCGACCTGCTGCAGGTGCGCTATCCCGACCAGCTCGATGTGATGCAGCTTCTCGCGAAGTACCGCCCGTGGATCGTCGGCGCGGCGTGGCTGGCGCTGACACTTCTGCTGATCCGCTTCCTTCAAGGCGTCTACCGGAAGCGCCGGGACGGCTCCGAGGGCTGATCGGTGGCGCTCGACGCGGAAAGCGAGGCCATCGGCAACCTGCTCTACGATCGGGGTGTCCTGACCGACGCGCAGCTTGACGAGGCCGAGGACCTTGCCGAGGCCTGGAATCTGGGCCTCGTCGAGGTTCTGCTGGGCAAGCGCTGGCTGAAGGCCGCCACGATCTATCGCGAGCTTGCCTATTACTATGACGTGCCGCTGCTCGACCTGTCCGAGACGCCGGCCGACACCGCGCTGCTGCGCCGCTACGACGTCACAGCGATGACCGAGGCGCAGGTGATTCCGATCCGCGAGGGGAACGGTCGTCTGACCGTCGCGACCGCGCGGCCCGGGCCTGTCACGCTGGTCAGGATCATCGAGATCTTCGGCAACGAGGTCGACATCGCCGTGGCCACGCGGCTCGACATCTCGCTGGCGCTGCAGGCCGCGTTCCGCGAGGAGCAGTCGCACGAGGCGGTCTACGGGCTGGCCGAGACCGATCCGGTGATGTCGGCGTCGAACGTGATTCTGCCGGCGCAGGTGGTGGTGCTTTACGCCTGCATCAGCCTGTTCCTGTTGGGGCTGGCGCTCGCGCCGGTGGCGACGCTGATCGCGCTCAACGTCGTGATGACGGTGTTCTACCTCGGCAACTTCCTGTTCAAGGCAACGCTGGTCTGGGTCGGGAGCGAGGCGCAGGAGCGCATGTCGCAGTCCATCGCCGCCGAGGCGGCCCTTCTGCATGACGACGAGTTGCCGGTCTACACCGTGCTCGTGCCGATGTTCCGCGAGCCCGAGGTGCTGCCGATCCTCACCAACGCGCTGCGCAACCTCGACTACCCGCTGGCCAAGCTCGACATCAAGATCGTGCTGGAGGAGAGCGACCACGACACCATCGAGGCGGCGCGCTCGCTCGACCTCGAGGGGGTGTTCGAGATCGTGCTGGTGCCGGCCTCGCACCCTCAGACCAAGCCCAAGGCCTGCAACTACGCGCTGCAATACGCGCGCGGCGAATTTCTCGTGATCTTCGACGCCGAGGACAAGCCCGAGCCCGACCAGCTCAAGAAGGTGATCGCCACCTTCCGGCAATCGGCTCCCAACACCGCCTGCGTGCAGTGCCGCCTGAACTACTACAACGCGCAGGAAAACTGGCTGACGCGGATGTTCACGCTCGACTACTCGCTGTGGTTCGACCTGATGCTGCCCGGCCTGCAGCGCCTCGGCGTGCCGATCCCGCTGGGCGGCACCTCGAACCATTTCCGCATGGACGTGCTGCGCCAGCTCAAGGCGTGGGACCCGCATAACGTGACCGAGGATGCCGATCTCGGCATCCGGCTCACCCAGAAGGGCTACCGGGTGGGGGTGATCGACTCGACCACCTTCGAGGAGGCCAACGTCTCGATCCCGAACTGGATCCGCCAGCGCTCGCGCTGGATCAAGGGCTACATGCAGACCTTCCTCGTGCACACCCGCCGCCCCGTGCATCTGGCGCGCACGGTGGGGCTGTCAGGGGTGATCGGCTTCGTGTTTTTCATCGGCGGCACCTTCCTGTCGGGGCTACTGAACCCGATCTTCTGGGGCATCTTCGTGCTGTGGATGATCTTCGGAGCGCAGGTGATCGAGCCGTATTTCCCGCCTGCCATCCTCTACATGTCGTTGATCAACCTGCTCGCGGGCAACGCACTGCTGATCTACCTGACCATGGTGGCCCCGTTCCGCAGGCGCTGGACCTATCTCGCGCCCTGGGGCGTGACGGTGGTGGGCTACTGGGTGCTGATGACCATCGCCTCCTACAAGGCTCTGAAACAGCTGGTGTCGAACCCGTTCTACTGGGAGAAGACCCAGCACGGCCTGTCCAAGCACACCGCCGCCGAACTGAAGGCGGCGGGCGACGAGGGCGAGGCCGCGACGTGAGGGAACTGGTCTGGAAAATCGCCCTTTGGCTGCTGGTCAGCGCGGCGATGCTGCTGCCCATCGCCTGGGTCGAGGGGCATGGCTTCCTCTCCTCCGCCACCATCCAGATGTGGGCCAAGGCCATCGTCCTCACCGACGGGCCGGCGGTGTTTCGGGCCACCGACGCCTTCTTCCCCCCGCTGCCCTTCGCCATCGTGCTGGTGATGCAGTGGCTGAGCGGTGGCACGGGCATCCCGCTGCCGCATGTGCTGAGCGCGGCGGTCGGAGGGCTGCTGGCGGTGGCGTGGTACCACAACCTTCTCAACCGGGCGGCCTATGACCGTGTCTCGGCGGCGCTCGTGGTGCTGCTGCTGTTGCTGAACCCGATCTTCCTGCGCGCCCTGAGCGACGGGCCGAGCATGATGTTCCTCATCCTTGGCGCGTGGCTCTTCTTCAGGGGGCTTGTGAACATCCGCCTGTTCGGCACCGCGCCGGACATGATGAAGGTGGGACTGGCGCTCCTGATCGCGACCATGTCGCACGAACTGGGCGTGCTCTTCGCGCTGGCGACGCTGCCGGCGCTGGTGCTGGCAGCGCGTCCGAGCCTGATGATGGTCTCGCCCTGGGGCTATCTGGTGTCAATGTTCTTTCCGGTGGTCGCCGCGGTGCTGTCGCTGTTCTTCATCAGCGCGGTTCTGAAGACCGATTTCTTCGCGGTGCAGATGCTGTCGCCCGACATCGCATGGGCCGACGCCACCTTCGTCGCGATCCTCTGCCTCCTGCCGGTGCCGCTGATGGTGATCCTGCGGCTGTTGCCGCAGGCGCGCTTCTCGATGCCGCTGGCCGGCATCGTGCTGACGCTGGCGGGCATGGCGCTGCTGAACCGCGTCTACCCGGTGCAGCCCGACCCGGTGCTGGTGGCCGCGCCTGCGCTCGGCGCGATCCCAGTGGCGGCGCGCTGGTGGCCGCGCTCGGCGCTGCGCGCGCTGCCTCTGACCGCGCTGCTGCTGGTCTCGGCGGCGCTGGGTGGCTGGGCGATGGGCGCGCTCGGCGGGCCCGAAAGCCGGGCCTGGCTGCAGGCCGCGCGCGGTGGGACGGTGACGAACCCCGTGCAAGAGGCTGCCCCCGTTGCCGCCTTCCTGCGCGACCGGGAGCAGGTGTTCGCGGATGTCGAGCGCCATCCGGATCTCGTCGCGGCGCTTGGACATGCGCGCAACTTCATCGCGGCGGGCGATCCGGCGTACGATCGGGTGCTGTTCGGAGGCCGCCCGGCCGGGGAGTTCGTGGTCGTCGGCGTGGACGAAAACGCACCGGTTGTCCGCGACCGGCTGTTGCGAGCGCTACCAAGACTGAAGAATAACAAGGATTCGAGATTCGATCTCGTATATAACTCGGAGAACTGGATGGTTTACCGTGTGAACAGAGCAGGAGACACCTAAGTGCGCAAGTTTATCGCGGTCGACGACTCCGAGATCGCGCGAGAGCTGATCAAGGCGACGCTGGCTGATTTCGGCTATCATGACGTCTCTTTCTTCGGGAACCCGAAAGAGGCGCTCGAAAGCATGACGGCCGACGAGGTCGCCGCCGATCTGGTGCTGCTCGACGTGATGATGCCGGAAATGGACGGGGTCGAGCTTTGTGCGCGGATCCGGGCGCTCGACAAGTGGCGCGATGTGCCGATCGTTATGCTCACCAGCCGCGAGGACAAGGGCACGCTGTCGCGGGCCTTCATGGCGGGGGCCAACGATTACCTGACCAAGCCGTTCGACCGCATCGAGTTCCAAGCCCGCCTACGGGCGCAGCTGCGCCTCAAGGCCGAGCTCGACCGGCGCAAGTCTGGTCCGCGCAGCACGCGCGCGTCGCGCCGGACGAGCTCTCAGTTCTCGCTGCCGGGTCTGCTGTCCGATCGCGACGCGCTGCAGGACGCGCTTGCCCAGCTGGGCGACGACCGGCTCGACTCGCTTGGTGTCTTCGCGCTGTCTGTCGACGCCACGGCGCGCAACACCGTCGATTTCAGCTCCCGCGAGCGGCAGGAGATCCTTGCCGCGGTGGCCGAGGTGCTGGCGCAGGTGCGGATGCCGGCGGGCAACATGCTGGCGCATTGGGAAGGCGATACCTTCTGCGGCGCATCCCTCGTGCACGACGACGATGCGCTGCTCGCGGATGTGCGCGACCTCGCGATGTCGGTGAAGCGGGCGCTGGAAACGATGCCGGGCAAGCTCAAGGGCGCGGTGCCGGGCGTGAGTGTCGGGGTCGCGCTGCCGGGCTCTGCCGGAACCGTGTCCGAGGCGCTTGGCAAGGCGTTCGGCGCGCTCGAGGAGCAGGGCCAGAAGGGCGGCAATGGCATCAAGGTCGCGGGTGCCGGCCGGCGGAACCAGTAGGGAGCGACAGGTCATGCCCAACCGACTCGCCCGCGGCTTCCGAAGCAGCTTTTCTGCGCTTGTCCTGACAAGCGGAGCCACGCTGCTGTTCTTCCTGCATTACGATTACGAACGCACCTTGCGCGAGGGCGAGGTCCGCCTGAGCCATGTCGCCGACCTCTTCAATCAGCATTTCCTCGGCGCGCTCGAGCTCGCCACCGTTCGCGCGGAGGCGATGACCGTCCGGCTGGGCGACTTCAACCTCTACCAGGTCCCAGCGCTTGAAGCCGAGTTCGGTGACGAGCTGCGGCAGTTCGTCGAGGATGTCGACCAGATCTCGGCGATGTTGGTCTTGGACCATGACGGGGCGGTGCGCTGGGCCTCGATCGAGGGCTTTCTCGGCCTGTACCTCGATAATCGGGACTATTTTCAGGGCACGCTCGACGGGGGCGGCAACGGCTACGTGATCGGCGCGCCGTTGAATTCGGCGGTCAGCGGACGGCGCGTGACCCCGATCGCCTGGCCGATCATTTCCGAGACCGGGGAGATTGCCGGCGTGATGGCGTCTTCGCTCGAGTCCGGCTACTTCCGCCGATTGCTGGAAGAGACGCGCTTCGACCCAGAGATGCTGGTCGATATCCGCGCGATCGATGGCACCGCCGCCTTCAGTTCCGAAGGGTTCGATGAACTCGCCGAGACCCGGCTCGTCTCCGTGTCCTCGCCCATCGAGGGCACCGGGCTGGAGACCGTGATGGCGCTGCCGCGCTCGGTGGTGATCCGCAGCTTCCTGCTGCGGGCGGTGGCCTTTACCGCGGTCTACGCACTGCTCTCGGCGCTGGCGCTCTACGCCGCGATCCTGGCACATCGCCGGATGCTGGCACTGCGCGTGAGCCTCGCGCAGACCGAGCACGAGGCCTGGAATGCGAAGCAGGCGGCGAAGCAGTTTCAGGCGATCTTCCAGAACGTGGAGGACGGTATCATCGTCTTCGATGCGCTGGGAGAATTCAGGACCTCGAACCTGCGCGCGCAGGAACTGTTCGGCGTCGACAATGCCGAAGACGCGGTCGAGCGGTTCCGGGCCAGCGCGCCGGTCGATTTCGAGCATCTGGCCGACAGCACCTCGTTTATCTTCGTCCCCGATGCCGGCAGCAAGGACGGGGTCATCGGTCGTGAGATCCGCTGCAAGGTGAGCCGGGTGGAGGCCGTCGAGGGACACACGCTTTACTGCGTGCTGACCGACGTGTCGGCCGAAGAGCGGCTGATCCGGGCGCGCACGGTCTTTGTCGAGACGGTGAACCACGAGCTGCGCACGCCCCTGACCTCGCTCAACGGCGCCATGCGGCTGCTTAGTGCGCGCTTCAGCAATGAGCTGCCGCCGAAGGCGCGTCAGCTGCTCGATCTGGCAGAGCGCAACGCCAACCGGCTGATGATGCTGGTCAATGATATCCTGACGCTTCAGGCGATGGACCAGGGCCGGCTCGACGTGACCCTCGAGACGGTGCGCGCCAACGACATCCCGCGCGAGGCAGTGACCAACATGCAGGGCTATGCCGACGGGTTCGGCGTCGGGCTGTTGCTCGAGCTGCCGGACACCTCCGCCCACGTGCATGTCGATCCGCAACGGATGCAGCAGGTGATGGACAACCTGATCTCCAACGCGGTGAAATACTCGCCGAAAGGGGACAGCGTCGAGGTCTCGAGCGCGGTGGCCGATGGCGAGGTTATGATCAAGGTGCGCGACCACGGGGTCGGCATTCTCGCCGCCGCTCAGGACGCGATCTTCGAGCGCTTCGCCAAGCCCGCCCATGGCCCGGACACGCAGGCCAGCGGAACCGGGCTCGGTTTGGCGATTTCCCGCGAACTTGTCGAGCGCATGGGTGGGACTTTGTCGCTGGAGAGCGTACATCGGGATGAAGCCCTTGGCGATCAGCCTCATGGGTCCACCTTCATCGTGCGTCTGCCGCTGGCGCAGATCGAGCAACGGAGTGCCGCGGAGTGAAAGTTCTATTCGTCGACAACGAAACCGACATCGTCACGCTGGTCGAGCTCGCGCTCGACGGCGAGGATGACATCGAGCTGACGGCGGTGACGTCCGGCGAGGCCGCCATGGGCGAGATTGCCAGCGGCCGCTACGACATGTTCGTTTTCGACCTGATGATGCCGCCGCCCGACGGTCGCCAGCTCTTGCGGGCGGTGCGCAGCGATCCGGCCAACGCGGACAAGCCGGTGCTGATGTGCACCGCCAAGTCCGATGCGGTCGCCAACGAAGACCTGCGCGAGGCCGGTGCCACCGAGGTCCTGTCCAAGCCGTTCGATCCGCTGTCGCTGGCCGAGGTGCTGCGCGGGGTTCACGCCAATGGCTGAGGTTCGGCGGGGCGTATTGCCGGGCGCACTGGGTTTGCTGGTGATGTCGGCAATGCAGGCCGGGGCCGCTGCTTGGCCGCGGGCCGAAGGGCAATCCTTCCTGTCCTATTCCTACCAGTTCCAGATCAACGAGACGACGGATCGCAACTATTCGTCGCTGTATTACGAACATGGCGTGACCGAACGGCTGACCTTCGGCATCGACGCCGGACGGAGCGACGGCTCGGGAGACCTCACGGGGCTCCTCTTCCTGCGCAACCCGCTGCTCTCGACCGATGCCGGGACGTGGATCTCGGCGGAACTGGCGGTCGGTGCCATCGAGATCGAGGACGAGATCTATGGCGTGCTGCGCCCCGGCCTGTCCTGGGGACGCGGGTTCGAAACCGGGCTCGGAAGTGCCTGGGCCGGGGTCGAAAGCACGTATGCGTTCCGGGGCGATGGCTCCGAGGAGGGCAAGATCGACGCCACGGTCGGGCTCAACCACGCGTCCGGATCGTTGTCGCTCGTGCAGCTGCAGTATGCCGCGCCCACCGGCGGCGACGACAGCCTCTCGATCGCGCCGTCGCATGTGATCGACCTCAACCGCGGGCTCTTTCTCGAGCTCGGCGGCGCCTACAAGTTCACCAACGAGGCAGCCTCTCTGAAAATCGGGCTCTGGAGCGAATTCTGAGCCCGGTTTCCATGACGTAGGATGTGCCGCTCAAATCCTCGCGATGTGTCGGAACCTTTGTCGAAGTCGCTCGTTGACTTGTCAAAGGACATACTGATTAAGGGATTCAGGACAATGGCGAACTCCACCGCACAAACCCCGACCGGCGCCACCGCTTCGACCGGCACCAGCAGCAAAGAGCGCGATCTCGACGCGCTGAGCGATCAGATCGCAACCCTCCGCAATGACCTGTCGGCCCTGACCGAGATGGTCGGCGACATCGGCAGCCGTCGCGGCCGTGAAGCCAAGGCCAAGGCCAAAGCCAAGGCGGACGACCTGCGCGGGCAGGGCGAAGAGATGCTGCATGAGGCCGGCCGCCGCGTGGCGGATTTCGAAGATCAGGCCATTGGCCAGATCCGTGCGACGCCGCTGCAGGCGGTGGGCATCGCGGCTGCCGCCGGCTTCCTGATGGGCTACCTGAACTCGCGGAGGTAAGATCCGCTTATGTTCTACGCGCTCGAGCTTCGGCTGCGTCTCGCCATCCGCCGCATCGTCTTTGGCGCGCTCGCGCTGATCGCGGTGATCGTGTCGGCGGTCTACTTTACCCGTGCCGGGCTTGTTGCATTGGCAGAAACCTACGATCCGCAGACCGCACTGCTGATCGTGGGTGGGATCTATCTCGCGATTGCGCTGATCCTGTTCTTGATGGGGAACCGCCCGCGGGTGGCCGCGCCTCCGCCCCCGGTGACGCCGGCCGCGAGCCTCGCCAGCCTGCTCGAAGCCTTCCTCGCCGGACGCGCGGCAGGCTCCGCCGCAGGTGGCCGGCGTAGCGATGAAGACGACGACTGACAGGACATGACGTCCGACGAATGAAGGGGCGCCCCGCTGCGGGCGCCCTTTTTCGTTGCTGCAAATGCGACCTCTTCCGACATTGCGGCACCGAAGCAAGTGTGGCAGAACCGTCCTTGACCATACTGAACGGAAGAGTTTCGCGGATGACCGATTTCGCCACGCGCCGCCGCATGATGGTGGATACGCAGGTCCGGCCCTCGGACGTCACCAAGTTCCCGATCATCGACGCCATGCTCCGCATCCCGCGCGAGGCCTTCGTGCCCGCGTCCGAGAAGGAAGCCGCCTATGCCGGTCGCAACGTGCGTCTGGCCAAGGACCGGGTGGTGCTCGAGCCGCGGACGCTGGCCAAGATGCTCGACGCCGTGAACATCGACAACGACGACCTCGTGCTCGATATCGGCGCCGGCTTCGGCTACTCCTCGGCGGTGATCGCCCGCATCGCGGAGGCGGTCGTCGCGGTCGAGGATGACGAGACCTTCACCGCCGAGGCGCAGAGCCTGCTTGTCGAGCATGGCGACAACGTGGTGTTCCACGAAGGCGCGCTCGCCGAGGGTGCCGCCGAGCATGGCCCTTACGATGCCATCGTGATCGAGGGCGGGGTGGCGCAGCTTCCCGAGGCGATCACGGATCAACTCAAGGATGGCGGACGCATCGTGTGCCTGTTCATGGACGGCGCGCTCGGAACGGTCCGGGTCGGATGGAAGATCGACGGTGCAATCACCTGGCGCTTCGCTTTCAACGCAAGTGCGCCGGTCTTGCCCGGTTTTGAAAAACGGGACGCCTTCGTTCTCTGAAGCGCCCGCGGTATGTAGGTCTGGAAGGGGGCAGATGGCGCGCAAGTCCGTTCTTGGGATGCTAGCCGGCGTCTGCCTCGCGGCAGCGATGTCGGCACCGGTCGCGGCCGAGACGCTCGCCAGTGCGCTCTCGGGCGCCTACACCACCAGTGGCCTTCTCGACCAGAACCGCGCCGTGCTGCGCGCAGCAGACGAAGACGTCGCACAGGCCGTGGCCGCGCTGCGTCCCGTCATCAGCTGGACCGGCAGCGTCACCCGCAACTACGGCGCCCAGAACGCGGCGTCGACCGGCGGGATCTGGGTCGACTACGCCACCAACACCGCCAGCGCCAACCTCGTGGCCACGCTCGTGCTTTATGCCGGCGGCGCGCGGGTGCTGAACCTCGATGCCACCCGCGAGGCGGTGCTGGCCGCGAGGGCCGGGCTGGTCGGGGTTGAGCAACAGGTGCTCTACGACGGTGTTTCCGCCTTCATGGAGGTCCGCCGCGCCCTCGAGACGGTGCAGTTGCGCCGCAACAACGTGCGGGTGATCGGCGAAGAGCTGCAGGCCGCGCGGGACCGCTTCGAGGTCGGAGAGGTCACCCGC
Source organism: Salipiger bermudensis (assembly GCF_020171625.1). Lineage (GTDB taxonomy): Bacteria > Pseudomonadota > Alphaproteobacteria > Rhodobacterales > Rhodobacteraceae > Salipiger > Salipiger bermudensis_B. The sequence continues at coordinate 526,601 of NZ_JAIUZY010000003.1, read as the reverse complement.
ACCGACGTGGCCGCCGCCGAGGCACGGCTGGCTGCCGCCCGCAGCCTGCTGGCCGCTGCCGAGGGCACGCTCGCGGTCAATCGCGAGGTCTACAACGCGGTGGTCGGGCGCTATCCCGACAACCCGCAGCCCCCCGGCGGCCTGCCGCGCCTGCCGGCCGATCCCGCGACAGCCAAGGCGCAGGCGCTGCGCGAGCACCCCGACATCGTGCAGCTTCGCCACGTCGTCGCGGGCAGCGACATCGCCATCGCCATCGCCAAGGCGCAGATGAAGCCGACGGTCAATCTCGAGGGGCGCTGGGGCATGAGCGGCACCTTCGATTCGCCCTATGCCAGCGAGGGCGGCTCCGTGACGCTCGGCCTGAGCGGTCCGATCTATCAGGGCGGGGGGCTGTCGTCGGGCGTGCGTCAGGCGATGGCGAACCGCGATGCCTCGCGCGCGCAGCTCTACACCGCCGGCCAGCAGATCGAGCAATCGGTCGGCAGCGCCTACGCCCGGCTGCGCATCGCGCAGGCGTCCATCGTCTCCACGCGCGAACAGGTGCGCGCCGCAAGCGTCGCATTCGAGGGCATCCGCGAGGAGGCCGCGCTTGGCGCGCGGACCACGCTCGACGTGCTCGATGCCGAGCAGGAGCTTCTCGACGCGCGGGCGGCGCAGATTTCGGCCGAGGTCGATGAGACGATCGCGGCCTATGCGGTGCTCGCCTCGATCGGCCAGCTCACGGTTGATCGGCTCGGGCTCGACGTGCCGCGCTACGATCCGTCCGTCTATTTCGACCTCGTGAAAACCGCCCCCGTCACGTCCCGGCAGGGCGAGGACCTCGACCGTGTCCTTCGTGCCCTCGGAAAAAACTAGGCATTTTGCATCTGTTGTCTGGAATCGTCCGTCGCGGTAGAGTTTCCGTGAGGCAAGAGTGGAAGATGAATGTCCGATCCCGTGACGAATGTGGAAATCGAGGACGTGCTGTCCTCCATCAGGCGACTCGTCGCCGATGATGCACGTGAGAAATCCGCCCCGCAGAGCGGGCAGGGGAAGCTTGACCGGCTGGTCCTGACCCCGGCGCTGCGCGTGCCCGAGGATCGTACCGCGCCGTCTCCGGCGGCGGACAAACCCTCGACAGTGCGTCATGCCTCCGAAGACCTCGCGCTGGCCGAGCGAGGCCCCGCATCCTCCCCCGCCGCTGATGCGCGCGAGACCGCGGCGGTGCCCTTCCGCCTGCATCGCGCGCCGACAGACGAGTCGTCGCCCGAGAAGCAGCCTGGCGCGCCCCGTGCTGACGCTGAACCGCTGGCCCCCGCCGCGTCTGCGCGCCGCCTGACGCTTGGGCTGCCCGCCTCGGACGAGGAGTTCGAAGAGATCTACGACGACGGCGGCGATGAGCCGTCCTTCGATACCTCCACCCTGCTCGGCAAGCTGGTCGAGGAAGAGCTGGCACGGGCGCTGGCCTCCGAGACCGAGGCGCGCCCCAAATTCGCACGCTCCAGACCCGCGCGGACGCAAGAGGCTGCGACCGGGCCGCAAGGCCGGGGTGCCGATGACGAGGGTCGCGGCGCCGCCGATGACGGCATTCCCACTGCCGAGGCGCCGCTGCCGGAGCCCGAACTGCCCGAGATGTCTGCGCACCTGCATGACACGGTCGGCGAGAACGCGCGCGACGGGGAGGCCAGTCTCGCGCAGAAGATCGCAGCGCTCGAGGCCATGATCGCGCGTCACAAGGCCGAGGAGGCGGAGGCGCAGGAGGATGCGTCCACCGCGACGGTCGGGCAGATGTCCGACGATGCGGCGCACAGCGTCGACACCGTCCGCGCGGCCTTTGTCCACCGCCCGCAGAAGCCTCTGGAATGGCAGGACCATACGCCGAACGAGGTCGGCGCCGCGTCCGCTGCGTGCTCGGATGCGCTGGTGCTCGAGGGGCCGATCTGGAGAGGTGCGGACCGGCATGACGTGCCGGCGGCCTCCCGGCATCTTCCCGATCTGGCGGTGCCCGAGCATGGCGATGCGCTGCCCGCGCCGGTGGATCTGTTCGATGAAGAGATGCTGCGTGATCTGGTGACCGAGACCATCCGTCAGGAGCTACAGGGCGCGCTCGGTGAGCGCATCACCCGCAACGTCCGCAAGATGGTGCGTCGCGAGATCCATCGCATGGTGACCAGCGAGTATTTCGACTGAGAATGCTCTGCGCGGCGGGCTGACTGCCACGAAAACATGGCTGTAAAACCGAAAGGCGCTCCCCTTGCAGGGAGCGCCTTTCGTTCAACGTGCCGATCGTCTGGGTAGTATCAGGCGGCCTCGGCGCGATCCGCCGCGGCTGCGGCGTTGCGGCGTTCGCTCTCTTCGCGCGACAGCGCGACAGAGGTACGGATTCCCTTGCCGACAAATTCCATCAGGCCCTGAACGACACGTTCGTTCGGATCGATGCCGGCACAGCTCAGAACTTCACGGCCGTCGCGCGACCGCGCCCAGCGGGCGATCTGCTCGGGGCCATTGCCGTATTTCTTGTCGTCGGCGATCGCGTCGTCGAGCGCAGCCAGAACCACGGCAGCAAAGAGCTTGCGTGCCCGGTTGCCCTGTTCGGCGTTGAAGGCTGTGCTATCCACGAAATCTTTCATATTTCGACCTTTGATTATTGCTCTTGTCTTTTCCGGCGTGTGTGGCGTTATGGACCATTCCGTTCGATTCGGATACACCACATACGCATGGCTGACATGCGCTCACAACATTGCTCAATTCTTACGCACACGATATTCGCTGTCTTGCATGGGCAGGACTGGCCAGATATAGGACCGGCCAGACAATCATCAACCTTTTGGCGAGGTTTCGCTCCTTATGCCCAAGATCAACGGTAACGAAATCCGCCCCGGCAACGTGCTCGAGCACAATGACGGCCTGTGGGCCGCGGTGAAGGTCGACCACGTGAAGCCCGGCAAGGGCGGTGCCTTTGCACAGGTTGAGATGAAGAACCTGCGCAACGGCTCCAAGCTGAACGAGCGCTTCCGCTCCGCCGACAAGGTCGAGCGCGTGCGCCTCGAGCAGCGCGACATGCAGTTCCTCTACGAGGATGACGGCATGTTGATCTTCATGGACACCGAAAGCTACGACCAGGTCCAGCTTCCCGCCGACATCCTCGGCGACCGGCGCCCGTTCCTGCAGGACGGCATGACCATCGTGGTCGAATTCTACGATGCCGAGGCGCTCAACGCGACCCTGCCGCAGAAGGTGATCTGCAAGATCGCCGAGACCGAGCCGGTGGTGAAGGGCCAGACGGCCGCCAACAGCTTCAAGCCCGCGGTGCTCGACAACGGCGTGCGCATCTCGGTTCCGCCCTTCGTGGGGCAGGACGAGGACATCGTCGTGAACACCGAAACCATGGAGTATTCGGAACGCGCATAACCCGCGCGCCGACCACTCTTGTCCCCGTGCGATCCGGGGGCAGACATGACGAGATGACCAAAGGCCTCCGGCGCAAAGCCCAGGAGGCCTTTTTCATGATCGATCACTTTCTCCAATCGGATCTGCCACAGGTGGCCAGCCTGCTGCGCGGGCTGAACGCCCTGCATGTGCAGCGGGTGCCGCACCGGTTCCACGCCGAGGCGGACGATGCCACGCTGGCCGGGATGCTGGCGCAGGACCTCGAGGCCGGCGCAGAGGCGTTGGTCTACCGGGCCGAGGGCGTGGTGCGCGGCTACCTGCTCTGGCGGCTGCGCGAGGTCCCCGAGAGTGCGGTGGAGCGCCCGCGCTGCCTCGCGGTGCTCGATCACATCGCGGTGGCGCCGTCCTGGCGGCGGCGGGGCATCGCGCGTCGCTTGGTGGCGGGCTTCGAGGCCGAGATCACCGCGCGCGGCTGCGAGAGCTGGGTGGCCCATGTTCACAGCTTCAACGGGGCGTCACGCGGGCTCATGCAGCGCGCCGGTGCGGCGCGGGCGGTGGAGGTCTATGAAAAGCGCCTGTTCTGAGCGAGGCGGCGGGCTCAGACCCCGGAGGCGTCGAGCAGGCCGCTGACCATGCCGCGGTAATTCGCCCCGAAGAGCCGCAGATGCACGAGCGCTGGAAAAAGCTGGTAGATGGGGCGGCGCTCGGCCCGGCCCGGCTCGGTGCCGCCGTAGCCCGCCCAGAAGGCGTCTGGCGGGGTGCCGAACAGTTCCAGCATGGCGAGGTCGACCTCGCCGTCACCGTGATAGCAGGCGGGATCGATCATCCACGCGGTGTCGCGCCCGAAGAGCGCGTTGCCGGTCCAGAGGTCGCCATGCAGCAGGGCAGGGGGCGGGGATGCGGGCAGACGCTCGGGCAGCGCTGCGGCGAGCGCTTCGACCCTGTGGGCCAGATCAGCGGGAAGGTGCGGCAGGAACGGCAGCAGGCGATGCTCGGCCCAGAAGCCAGGCCAGCTCTGCGCCGCGCCGTTTTCGATCGGGAGCGGCCCGAAGGCGTAGGGCTCGGGCCAGCCATAGCCGGTGCCGCAATGTTCGTGCAGTGCCACCAGCCCGGCGCCGAGCGCCTCCCAGCCGCGCGCAGAGGCCTGCGACTCCTCGAGCCATTCGAGGCAGAGCAGGTCTCCGGCCTGATGCAGCACCCCGGGCACCGGGGCGCCGGCAGTGGCCATGGCGGCAAGCATCCGGGCCTCGGTATCGACCCGCACGCCGCGCTTGACCGCCATCACCCGACCGTCGCTCAGCGTGACCTTCAGCACCTCCGAAAGGTCGCCGCCATGCAGGGGCTGCGCCGACGTGACCTCGGCCCCGAAGACCGGCTCGAGCGCCGCGAGCGTCACGGCGTGTAGCGCACCGTTGCGCCCTCGGCCGTCATCTCGCCCTTAGCTCGGTCGAAGCGCAGGTAGGCGATGCCGTGGCCCTCTGCCTGGGTGTAGAGCGTGCCCGCGGCCTTCTCGCCGGCGAGGATGTCGCTACCGACTGGCGCGCTGCCGGACACCTCGACCTGCGCGAGCCCCTTGCGCAGCTCGGTCTTGTGCTTCATCCGCGCGGTGACTTCCTGCCCGACATAGCAGCCCTTGCGGAAATCCACGCCGTTCAGGCGCTCGAACCCCGCTTCGAGGATGAAGGTGTCGGGCGTCAGCTCGATACCGCTCTCGGGCACGCAGGCGGCGACGCGCAGCGCATCCCAGTCGGCGTCTTCCCCGGTCTGGCCGTCATAACCGCGCCAGCCCATGCGCGGGTCGCGCGGATCGACGAAGGCGCCCTCCGGCTCGGGGCCGGTGCCGCGGGTCACGGTGATGTCGGTTTCGGAGACCTCGACCTTGGAGCGCAGCTTGTACATGGTCAGCATTTTCTGGAGGTCCGGCGCCAGCGCCGCATCCACATCGATCAGGATGTCCTCGCCCTTGGGCACGAGGAAGAAATCGGCGCGGTATTTGCCCTGCGGGGTCAGCATGGCGGCGTAGACCAGCCCGTCCTTCAGGCGGGCCACGTCATTGGTCACCAGCCCCTGCAGGAATTGCTCCGCCTCTGGGCCGCTCACCCGCAGCACCTTGCGTTCGCTCGTCATCGTACTCTCCCGATCGGTCCGTCGTGTCGTCTGGACGCAATCTAGGATGCCTGGGCGGCGGGTGCGAGGGGGAGAGGGCTCAGGTTTCGGAAAACTGCAGCGCGTGCAGCCGTGCGAAGGTGCCGCCGCGCGCCAGCAGCTCGTCATGGGTGCCTTGCTCGACCACCCGGCCCTGATCCATGACGACGATCTTGTCGGCATGGCGCACGGTCGAAAGCCGGTGCGCGATGACCAGCGTGGTGCGGCCCTTCGCAAGCGCATCGAGCGCCTTCTGAACGACCGCTTCGGACTGCACGTCGAGGGCCGACGTGGCCTCGTCGAGCAGCAGGATGGGCGTGTCGCGCAGGATCGCGCGGGCGATGGCCACGCGCTGGCGCTGGCCACCCGAGAGCGACGATCCGCGCGGCCCGACCTGTGCGTTGAGCCCGCCCTCGAGGCGGGGCAGGAAATCGGCCACGTGCGCGGCCTCGAGCACCTCCTGCAGGCGCGCGTCCGAGATGTCGCCGCGGCCGAGCAGGATGTTCTCGCGCAGCGACTCGTCGAACAGCAGGGCTTCCTGGCTGACCACCGAGAACAGGCTGCGCAGCTCGGCAAGCTTCATGTCCGAGACCTGGGTGCCGCCGATCTCGACCCGCCCGCTGGCCGGATCGACCAGCCGGGTCAGCACGTTGAAGATCGTCGATTTGCCGGCGCCCGACGCGCCCACCAGCGCGGTGGTCTTGCCGGCCTCGGCGGTAAAGCTCGTGCCACGCAGCACGGGCGCGTCGCCGTAGGAGAGGTGCACGTCCTCGAGCACGATGCCCGGCACGCCCTCCGGTGCGGCTTTCGGCGCGGCGGGGTCGCGCAGCGCGGGCACCATTTCCATCAGCTCCTTCAGGCGCTCGATCGAGGCGGCGGCGATCTGCCAGGTGCCGCTCACCGCGCCCAGCCGGCGCAGCGGCTCGAAGGCCAGCGCGATGGCGGTGAAGAACGCCATGAAATCGCCGACGGTCTTTTCGCCCGCGATGATCTCGCGGCCGCCGTAGAACAGCACGCCGATGAAGCCGATGCCGGCCATGATGTCGATCAGCGCCGGAATCGCGGCGCCGCCGAACGAGGATCTGACCTCGGTGCGGATGCGCTTCTTGGTGAGATTTGCGTAGCGCCCGGCCTGATAGTCTTCGAGCCGGTTGAGCTTGACCGGCACGATGCCGTGGAAAATCTCGTTCAGGCGGGTCGACAGGCCGGCCGAGATGTCGCGCGCCTTGCGGGCGTTCTTGCGCACGTAGCGTTGCGCGAAGGTCGAGGGCAGCACCATCAGCGGCGCGCCCACCAGTGCGACGAGAGTCCAGCGCCAGTCGATCGCAAGCGCCACGCCGAAGAGCGAGAACAGCGAGATCACATCGCGCCCGGCGCCGGAGATGATGATCTTCCAGACCTTGGCAATGCTGCCGACATCGCCTTCGATGCGCTGCATCAGGTAGCCCGGCCCGTAGGACTGGTGGAAGGCGCCGTCGAGGGTCATCAGATGGCCGACAAGGTCGTTGCGGATATCGCCCACGGTGACCTGCGAGATCTGCGACATCAGCACCTTCTGGACCACGCTCGCCACCGCACGCACGAGGAAGCTGCCGAAGATCACCAGCCCGACCCACCAGATCGCGTCCCCGTTGCCCCCGACGAAGACAGTGTCGAACATCGGCTTCATCATGTAGCTGAGCACGCCGAACATGGCGCCTTCGACGCTCATGAAGGCAAGCGCGACCATCAGCAGCCAGCGGTGCTGCCAGAGGTAGTTGCGCCACAGCCAGATGAACAGGTAGCGCGAATTGTGGTTCGGCCCGCTCACGCCAGCTCTTCCGGCGGCCGCTTGGCGTCGAACCCGGCCTGAACGGCCTTGCCGTCGTATTCGGTCCGGACCCAGTCCTCGAACGGGATCGGCGCACGGCGATTGCGCGCGGCATAGACATCGAGAATGTAGCCCTGAACCCCGGTGCGGGTGAACTCGAGATGGATGTATTTCAGCCCGAGCTGCTTGCGGGCGACCTCGACCGGGACGCCCTCGAACACCATCAGGTACACCGCCGAGGCGAAGCCCGCGCGGTCGGCGCCCGACTTGCAGTGGAACATCATCGGGCGTTCGGCATCGCGCAGGGTGTCGATCAGGGTGAGGATGCGCTCGCGCTTGGGCGCGGAGCGGGCCCAGAGCTTGGCGTGCTCCAGGGTGAGCCCGAGCTTCGCGCAGCTCTCCTTTTCAAAGAGGTAGTGAGAGAACTTCTCTTCGCCGCGCAGCGTGATCACCGTCTTGATGCCCATTCTGGCGTATTTCTCGAAGCGCCGGTGGGTCGGGTGGTTCGAGCGCCAGACGCCGGGCGCGATCTGCCAGAAATTGGTCCAGACCGTGCGCAGCCAGGCGTGATCGAAGAGGTTGTAATGGAACTGCGACAAGGCCCGTGCCGCCGGGGTCGAGATATCCTTGCCGAACGACCGGCGTATGCGCCGCTCGCGGTGTTCGATCTTTCCCCAGAGCTTTGAGAGCATGAATGACGTCCCGATGGCCTTTCGGCGGTTTAGTGGCCTTGGGCGCGCGTGGCAAGCGGCGGGGCGGATTGACGCCGCCGCGCCCATGCTTAGGTTGGCGCAGACCCCGGAATTTCAAGGGGGACTTTCACGGAGAAAACCCATGTCACTTGCCCACGGTCGCCCGTATCTGGCCATTCCCGGGCCGTCGGTCATGCCCGATGCCGTGCTGCGGGCGATGCACCGCGCCTCGCCCAACATCTACGAGGGCGAGCTTGTCGACATGGTGGCGGGGATGATCCCCGACCTGCGCTACGTGGCGCAGACCGAGGGCCATGTGGCGATCTATATCTCCAACGGCCACGGCGCTTGGGAGGCCGCGCTGTCGAACGTGCTGGCCGAGGGCGACAAGGTGCTGGTGCCCGCCACCGGGCGCTTCGGCCATGGCTGGGCCGACATGGCGCAGGGGCTGGGGGTCGAGCCGCAGATCATCGATTTCGGCCGCAAGACGCCGCTCGACCCGGCGCGCGTGGCCGAGGCGCTCGAGGCCGACACCGGGCACGCGCTGAAGGCGGTGCTGGTCACCCATGTCGATACCGCGAGCGCGGTGCGCAACGATGTGGCGGCGGTGCGCCGCGTTCTTGACGATCTCGGCCACCCGGCGCTGTTGATGGTCGATTGCATCGCCTCTCTGGCCTGCGATGAATTCCGCATGGACGCCTGGGGCGCCGACGTGATGGTGGCGGGTTCGCAGAAGGGGCTGATGGTGCCCCCGGGGCTGAGCTTCGTGTTCTTCAACGACCGCGCCGCCGAGCGCCGCGCCGCGATGACCCGGGTGAGCCGCTACTGGGACTGGACGCCACGCGCCAACCCCGAGATGTTCTACCAGTATTTCGGAGGCACGGCGCCCGCGCATCACCTCTACGGTCTGCGCGCCGCGCTCGACATCATTCGCGCCGAGGGCATCGAGGCGATCTGGAAGCGCCATGCCACGCTCGCCCGCGCGATCTGGGCGGCGGCGGATGTCTGGGGCTCGGACGGGCCGCTGTCGATGAACGTGGAGGACCCGTCGGTGCGCAGCCACGCGGTCACCGCGCTGCGCGTGGGCGCGCCCTACGGCGCCGAGCTGCGCAAGTGGACCGACACGACGGCGGGGCTGACGCTCGGGATCGGGCTGGGCATGTCCGAGCCGGACGACCCGATGGGTACCGGCTTTTTCCGCATCGGTCACATGGGGCACGTGAACGCGCATATGGTGCTGGGCGCGCTCGGGGTGATCGAGGCGGGTCTGCACGCGGTCGGCATTCCGCACGGTCGCGGCGGCGTCGCGGCGGCGGCCGAGGTCATCGGCTCCGCCGTCTGATCACGTCGATCGCAGGCAAGGAGGCGCGGCTCAGGCCGCGCCGTTCATCCGTCGGTCGAGCAGGGTGATGAGGTGGTTCACCGCCACCCCCGCCAGCGCCACCACGCCGAGACCCCAGTTCACCCAGATCACGCCGAAGATCCACAGCATGTTGATGAACAAAAAGAGCAGCGCGGGCGAGGTGTAGTCCGGGGCTGACTGGCGCGTGCGGTTATCCATGGGGCTGATCCTCAGAAATCGTCGCGGGTCACCCGCCTGACACGGGTGACGCCGCAACTTTGGGATCGAACCCTTTACGCAAGGTAATGGTTCCGCGAACTTCCTGCCGCGAGGGGCGTCAGCCCTTTGCCTGGCGTGTCTCTGCCAGCGCCTTGGGCAGGGCCTCGGCCAGAATGTCGAGATCGGCCTCGGTGCCGGCGCTGATCCGGATGCAGCGATTCTGCGGCGCCACGAAGGGCATCCGCACGAACACCCCATGCCGCGCCAGCGCCTCGAGAACCGCCCGCGCGTGGTCGCCGTCGCGGCCGCAATCGACCGCCACGAAGTTGGTGGCCGAGGGCAGGGCGCTGAGTCCGTTGGCGTCGGCAATCGCGGCGATGCGCTCGCGGGCCGCGACCACGCGCGACCGCACCTCGGCGAGCCACGCATCATCGAGCAGCGCGGCCAGTGCGCCCTGCTGCGCCGAGCGGTTCATCGAGAAGTGGTTGCGGATCTTGTCGAAGGCCTTGATCAGCGGCTCGGCGCCGAAGGCATAGCCCACCCGCGCGCCCGCCATGCCATAGGCCTTGGAGAAGGTGCGGAAACGGATGACGCGGGGGTCCTCCGGGTCGATCTTCGGCGCGGTGCCCTCGGGGGCGAACTCGATATAGGCCTCGTCGAGCGCCAGGACCGTGCCCTTGGGAAGGTCGTCGAGCGCCGCCTCGATGGTGGCCCCGTCGATCCAGCTGCCCATCGGGTTGTCGGGATTGGCGAGGTAGACGATCTTGGCATCGACCTCGGCCGCCTTGGCGAAAAGCGCCGAGATATCCTCGGCGTCGTCGCGATAGGGCACCTTGTGCAACACGCCGCCATAGGCGTTCACGTGGTAGTTGAAGGTCGGGTAGGCGCCCTCCGAGGTGACCACCGCATCGCCCGGCTCGACCAGCAGGCGCACGAGGTAGCCGAGGCAGCCGTCGATGCCCTCGCCGAAGACGATGTTCCCGTGCCCGCAGCCAAGCCGCTTCGACAGCTCCGTCTTCAGCTCGAAATGGCTGGGGTCGGCGTATTTCCAGATCTCCCGATCAGCGGCCTGCAGCGCGGCGATGGCCTTGGGCGAGGGGCCGAAGACGCTCTCGTTGGCGCCGAGGCGGGCGCGGAAGACGTGGCCGCTGGCGCGCTCGTGCTCTTCCGGTCCGACGAAGGGCACGGTGGCGGGAAGGCGGGCGATGAGGTCGGGAAATCTGGGTCCGTGGGTCATGGCGGGGATTTACGGCCTGCCGTGCTTCGCGGTCAAGCGGATGCGTCCTAGCGCAGGAACTTGCGCCGTGCGTCGCGGGCGATCTCGTAGCGCATCTGCAGATCGGCGAAGCGGCCCATGTGCCGCCGCTTCTCTGGCTCGGTGGTGGCCGCCTGCCAGTCGGCGCGGGCGGCGTCGAGCCGGGCCTTGAGGCGGATTTCCTCGGGCAGGGCACCGGCCTCGGCCATGATGCGATAGCCCGCCGCGTCCCCGGCATCGATCAGCGCATCGCCCGGACGGTGGGGAAGAGGTTCACCCTCGCCAGCGAGGCCGGAGAGCTTGCCCTCGGCCTCCGCCTTGCGGATCTGCGCTTCGGTGAGTCGCTGCCAGCCAGTCATGCCGCCAGTTTGCGCCCGGAACGAATGCGGTGCCAGCGTTATCGCACCAGCACCGGCGCCTTGCCGATCATCTCGTCGGCGCCCGCGGCGCGGACCACGAAATCTGCCACGGCGCGGCGGCTGACCAGCCCCATGCGCCAGGTCTCGGGCTCGACCAGCACCTTGTAATGCCCGACGCCGCCATTGGTGAGAATGGTTGGGCGCACCAGCGTCCAGTCGAGATCGGAGCTGCGGATCATCTCTTCCTGAATGTCCTTGTCGGCATAGGCGCGGCCCAGCAGCGCCTGATGCGTCATCCGCTCGGTCCACGACAGCGCCGAGCGCGAATCCCCGGTGCCGATGCCGGTCACGGCGATCAGGCGGCGTACGCCAGCCTTCTGCATTGCCGGGAGCAGCGCCGCGGTGGCCTCCGAGAACAGCTTGGTCCGGGTCCAGACGACCGAGCCGTTGCGCGGCAGGCCCAGAGTCATGGCGACCGCATCGACACCGGCGACCGCCTCGGCAACACAGGTCGGGTCGGTGGCGTCTCCGGGGACCGGCTCTAGGCCGGGCTGCAACGCCATCTCACCGGCGCTGCGGGCAAGTGCGCGGACCGTATGGCCCTGCGCGAGCGCGGTTTCCACCGTCACCGCACCGATGCCGCGGCTGGCTCCGATCACGAGAAGTTTCATGCGCCGTGCTCCCTCCTATTTCGAGGCCAACGCGGGTGTGCTTGACCCCGTTCCGCCAAAAGGCCACTTTCCGCGCCGAGCAGACCTGCGTGCATCAGGCCCTTCGGCACAGAAAGAGATTATGGCAAATACACCAGCCCCCTTCGCCCCGTTCGAATGGATGATCGCGTGGCGCTACCTGCGCGCGCGCCGCGCCGAAGGCGGGGTCAGCGTGATGACCTGGATCAGCCTCGTCGGCATCACGCTCGCGGTGTTCGCGCTGATCGCCACGCTGGCGGTGCGCTCTGGCTTCCGGGCCGAGTTCGTCGACACGATCCTCGGTGCCAACGCGCATGTCACGGTCTATTCCAGCCAGCAGTTCGACGAGAACGACCGCCCGGTGCGCACCTTCGACGACTATGCCGAGCGCGCCGCACGCGTGGCCGAGGTGCCGGGCGTGATCCGCGTGGCGCCGCTGGTGAAGGGGCAGGTGATGGGCACCGCCGATGGCCGCAACGCGGGCGTCGAGGTGTTCGGCATCGCCAAGGACGACCTCAAGGGCATCCCGCGCGTCGCCGACCCCGAGACCGGCGAGGGCGACATCGACAGTTTCGAGCAGGGCATCGCCATCGGCTCCGGCGTGGCGCGCGAGCTGGGCATCGAAGTCGGCGACCAGCTCAAGCTGATCTCGCCGGACGGCGTGCGGACGGCCTTCGGCGTCAGCCCGAGGGTCAAGGCATACGACGTGGTCTACATCTTCACCGCCGGGCGCTACGACATCGACCGCACGCGGGTCTACATGCCATTCGAGGAGGCGCAGCTCTATTTCAACCGCGAGGGCGTGGCCGACGAGCTCGAGGTGATGATCGACGACCCCGAGCGGGTCGAGCGGCTGGCGCTGCCGGTTCTGCAGGCGGCGGGCGAGGGCGCGCTGATCTGGACCTGGCAGGACGCGTCGGGGGCCTTCCTCCGCGCGCTCGAGGTCGAGGACAACGTGATGTTCGTGATCCTCTCGGTGCTGGTGCTGATCGCCACCATGAACATCGTCTCGGGGCTGATCATGTTGGTCAAGAACAAGGGCCGCGACATCGGCATCCTGCGCACGATGGGGCTGACCGAGGGCGCGGTGCTGCGGGTGTTCTTCATCTGCGGCGCCTTCACCGGCGTCATCGGCACGCTGATGGGGGTGGTTCTGGGTTGCCTCTTCGCGATTTATATCGACCCGATCTTTTCCTTCGTGAACTACGTGGCAGGCGGCGGAGTCTGGGACCCTGCGGTGCGCGGCATCTACGCGCTGCCCGCCAAGCTGCAGGTGGGCGACGTGCTCAGCGCCATGGCGTTGTCGCTCGGCCTGTCCTTCATCGTCACGATCTTTCCCGCCCGCCGGGCGGCTCGCATGAACCCGGTGGAGGCGCTGCGCTATGAGTGATCCCGTGCTGTGCCTTCAGGGCATCGAGAAAGTTTACAACCCCGGCCAGCCGAACGAGATCGCGGTGCTGCGCGGCGCCGACCTGTCGGTCGCTCGCGGCGAGGTCGTGGCGCTGGTCGCCCCCTCGGGCGCCGGCAAGTCGACGCTGCTGCACATCGCGGGCCTGCTCGACACCGCCGATCAGGGTCAGGTGGCCATCGCCGGCGAGACCGTGACCGACGCCTCGGACCGGCGGCGCACCATCCTGCGGCGGCAGGAGGTGGGCTTTGTCTACCAGTTCCACCACCTGCTGCCCGAGTTCACCGCCCGCGAGAACATCGTGCTGCCTCAGCTCGCCAATGGCGTGGCCAAGGCCGAGGCCGAGGCGCGGGCGCAGGAGCTTCTGGAAAGCGTCGGCATCGGCGCGCGCGCCGGGCATCGCCCTGCTGCCATGTCGGGCGGCGAGCAGCAGCGCGTGGCGTTCTGCCGGGCGATGGCTAACGGGCCGAAGCTGCTTCTGGCGGATGAGCCGACCGGCAACCTCGACCCCACCACCTCTGACACGGTGTTCGGGGCGCTGGTGCGGCTGGTGCGCGAAACGGGGCTTTCGGCGCTGATCGCGACCCACAACCTCGAGCTTGCGGCGCGCATGGACCGTCGGGTGCGCCTCGAGGAGGGACGTCTCGTCGAAGGCTGAGGCTGGTTGCGCCTCAGCCGCGCTGGGCCAGCCAGACCCCGATCGCCATCATCGCAAGTCCGCCCACACGCGATGCCGAGAGCGGCATCTGCCGCGCGCCGAACAGGCCGAAATGATCGATGATCGCGGCGCTGATGAGCTGGCCGACGAGGACGAAGAAGATCGCCCGCCCGACGCCGAACTGCGGCGCGACATAGGTGATGCTCAGCACGTAGAAGGCGACGAAGAGACCCGCGAGGAAGAGGTATTTCGGGGCGTCCACCGCGCGCGCAACCGGCCGCGGATCGGTGACGAACATCACCACCGTCGCCGCCGACAGCGCCACGATGAACAGGATGAACGCCGCCGCCGCAGGCGAGCCGATATATCCGCCCAGCCGCGCGTTCAGCGCCGCGAGAACGGGGATGCCGATGCCGGCGGCAAGCATGGTGAGCGCGTGGATGGGCATGGGGTCTCCTTCGGGCGGACAGCGGTCTTGCGGCACCATGCGGCGGCGGGGCGGGGCTGTCACCCGGAAAAGGTCTGAGACTTTGACTTGCACCGCAAAGCCTGACAGGCGAGACATGAGGCAACACGACGAGGGGAGCGCATCGGGCATGAAACGCGTACTGATCGGAACATGGCTGACAGCGGGGCTGGCCATCGCCGCCTGCACCACCGACGAGATGCCGGAGGCGGCGGACGGGCGCGGGCTCTACATGGAGTACTGCTCGGTCTGTCACGGCTCTGAGGGCAAGGGCGATGGCGAACTGGCGCGCAGCATGTCCGTGGCGCCGAAGGACCTGACGCTCATCACCGTGCGCCACGGAGACGCATTCCCCCGCGCCGAGGTGCTGTCGATGATCGACGGCTACGCCCGCTCGGATCTCGACGGGCCGTCGATGCCCGAGTTCGGCGAGCTGCTGAAGGGCGATCTCGTGCCGCTCGACACCGGCGACGGGGTGCTCACGCCCACACCGCGCAAGATGGTGGCGCTGCTGGAATACCTCGAATCGATCCAGGCCACGCGCTGATCCTGCGCGGGGGAGGGGCCGGGGCCGCCCGGCCTCAGCCCGCGGAGACCGACTTGCGTACCATGTCCCAGTAGATGTCGGCGACCTCGTCGATCGAGAGCCGCCCGCCGGCGCGGTACCACGTGTTCACCCCGGTCAGCATGGCGATGAGCGCGTAGGAGGCGAGCCGCGTGTCGGGCACCGAAAAGGCGCCCTCGGCCTGCCCGTCGCGCAGGATCGCCTCGAGCGCGCCCTCGTAGAGCTTTCGCTGCGCTTCGATCACCGCGAAGTTCTCGGGCGCGAGATTTCGCAGCTCCATGTAGGAGATGAAGATCGCCTGCGGCCGGTCGAGGTTGAAGCGGATGTGGAAACGCACGAAGGCCTCGAGCCGCTCGCGCGGCCCCTCCGGGCGCGGCTCGGCCTCCCAAGTCGCGAGAAGCTCGTCCATGTGGCCCTTGAGCAGCGAGAACAGCAGCGCCTGCTTGTCGGGGGTGTAGTTGTAGAGCGCGCCCACCTGCACGCCGACCTCGCGGGCGATCTGGCGCATCGACACGGCGGCATAGCCGTGCTGGGCGAACAGCCGCAGCGCGGTCTCGCGGACTTTGGGTCCGGTGATGTCGGAATGGGAGCCTTGGGTACGTGCCATGGCGTCCAGATTAACTGAACGAGCGTTCAGAACAAGGTCTGGTGCTTGCCCCGCCCGCGCTTGTGCGGCAAGAGGGTGACAGACCAGACGGATCCGCCCATGCGCCTCTCGCCTCTTCTGCTGCTGCCCGTCGCCCTGCTGGGCTGCGCCACCTTTCCCGAGCTCGATGCCGCCCGCACCCCGGGCGTGGCGTCGCAGCCGTTTCCCGCCCTGTTGCCGATCGACGATCTGATCTCCGCGCCGCCGCCGCGCGCCACGCCGGAGCTGCGCGCGGGCATCGAGGACCGGGTCGCGGGACTGCGCTCGCGCGCCTCGCGGCTTCAGGGCGAGGTGGTCTCGGACAGGGACAGGCAGCGGATGGATGATGGCGTCGATACGTCGGAATAGGCGGCGCGCGTGACGCCCCAGCCGCCCCTTCACGCCTGCCGGCTCTACGATGACGGCGACCGTGAGACCTTCGGTGCGCCCGGCCTGCTGTTTCCGTGGTGGAGCGTCACCAAGACGGCCATCGCGATCTGTGCGCTCCGGTTGGCAGAGCAGGGGCGGCTGGATCTCGACGCGCCGCTGCCGGACCAGCCATTCACCTTGCACCAACTCCTCACCCACCGCGCCGGGCTGCCGGATTACGGCAGTCTGCCGAGCTATCACGCGGCAGTGCGCGCGGATGAGGCGCCCTGGCCGCGCGACGTGCTTGTCGAGGCGGTCCTGGCGCAGGGGCAGCTCTTCGCGCCGGGGCAGGGCTGGCGCTACTCCAATCTCGGCTACCTGCTGGCACGGGAACGGATCGAGGCGGTGACCGGGCGGGGACTCGGGGAGCTGGTGGCGGCGCTGATCGCGGCACCGCTCGGGCTCGACAGCGTGGGGCTTGCGCAGACGCGGGCGCAGTTCGCACAGACCCCGTGGCCCGGCGCGCGGCGCTATCATCCGGGCTGGGTCTATCACGGCTGCCTGATCGGCACTGCGCCCGACGCGGCGCGGATGATGCAGGCGCTGTTTGCGGGGCGGCTGCTGCGGACCGAGAGCCTGTCGCGAATGCGCAAGACGCACCCTCTGGGCGGCGCCCTGCCGGGGCGTCCGTGGACCGAGCACGGCTACGCGACGGGGCTGATGAGTGGCAGGGCCGGTGCGGCGGGGCGCGCCATCGGGCATTCCGGCGCGGGGCCGTTCAGCGTCAACGCCGTCTATCACTTCTCCGACCTGCCCCGCCCGGTGACGGTGGCCTGCTTCACCGACGGAGGTGACGAAGGCGTGGCCGAGCACGCGGCGGTGCGGCTGGCGCTCGCGGGCTGAGCAATGCTCGCCCGGCGGCGCAGCGGTTTCGCCGCAGCAGGACCGAATCCCGCCAGCGCGCCGTTGCACCGGCGCGGCCTTGGGGATAATGCGGGCCGAACACCTGCCAAAAGCGCGCACAGCTAGAAGGAGCACTCCCATGTCTGACCCCCTCCGTCTCGGAATCGCGGGCCTGGGCACCGTGGGTGCCGGCGTCGTCAAGATCGTCCGCCAGAAATCCGTCCTGCTGGAGGCGCGCACCGGGCGCGGCATCGCGATCTCGGCGGTCTCGGCCCGCAACCGCGAGAAGGATCGCGGCGTGCCGCTGACCGATTACGGCTGGGAAGACGATCCGGTGACGCTCGCCACGCGCGACGATGTCGATGTCTTCGTCGAGCTGGTCGGCGGCTCGGACGGGCCGGCCAAGGCGGCGGTCGAGGCGGCGCTGAAGGCGGGGAAGGACGTGGTCACCGCCAACAAGGCGCTTCTGGCCCATCACGGTCAGGCGCTGGCGCAGCTGGCCGAGGACAATGGCTGCGTGCTGCGCTTCGAAGCGGCGGTCGCGGGCGGCATCCCGGTGATCAAGGCGCTGACCGAAGGGCTTGCCGCCAATGACATCACCCGGGTCATGGGCGTGATGAACGGCACCTGCAACTATATCCTCACGCGGATGGAAAGCGGCGGTCTGAGCTATGCCGAGGCCTTTGCCGAGGCGGACGGGCTGGGCTTCCTCGAGGCCGATCCCGAGCTCGACGTGGGCGGGATCGATGCCGCGCACAAGCTGTCGCTGCTCTCGGCCATCGCCTATGGCACGCAGGTCGCGTTCGACGCGGTCGAGCTCGAGGGCATCGGCCGGGTCAGCATCGACGACATCCGGCAGGCCTCGGACATGGGCTACAAGATCAAGCTTCTGGGCGTGTGCCGGATGACCGGGCGCGGGCTCGAGCAGTCGATGTCGCCCTGCCTCGTGCCCGCCTCGTCGCCGCTGGGGCAGCTCGAGGGCGGCACCAACATGGTGGTGATCGAGGGCGATCAGGTCGGCCAGATCGTGATGCGCGGCGCCGGTGCGGGCGAGGGCCCGACGGCGAGCGCGGTGATGGGCGACGTGGTCGACATCGCGCGCGGCACCCGGGTGACCACCTTCGGTGCGCCGGCCAGCCGGCTGGTGCAGGCGACGCCGGCCAAGGCCGCGACGCCGGCGCCCTATTACCTGCGCATGAGCTTGGCGGACAAGCCGGGAGCGCTGGCCAAGGTGGCCTCGGCCCTGGGCGAGGCCGGGGTGTCGATCCACCGGATGCGTCAGTACGACCATGTCGACAACGCCGCGCCGGTGCTGATCGTGACCCACAAGACCACCCGCGCGGCGCTGGATGCGGCGCTCGACGCGATCCCGGCCACCGGCGTGGTGCAGGGCGATCCGGTCGCGCTGCGCATCGAGCAGGTCTGAGGCCGATCTGGCGGTGCGCCCCTGACGGGGCGCGCAGGTTTTCCCTCGCCCCGCCGTGGCGGGCCGAGGCGGGCAGGGGGCGCTGCCCCCTGTCGCACTGGAGGTGCGTGTTAGGAAGAGAATGAGGCGGCGCTGTCCCCTGTCGCGCCGGAGGTGCGCGTTAGGAAGGAGAGGGGGCGCTGCCCCCTCTTGGCCCGTTGGGCCAATTCACCCCTGAGGTATTTTCGAACCAGAGAAGGGGCGGGCGCCTGCGAGGATGGGGCGGGCGCTTTCGGGGTCAGGGGCGCTCGATGGCGATGGCGGTGCCTTCGCCGCCGCCGATGCAGATCGCGGCGATGCCGCGCTTGAGGCCGCGCCGTTCTAGCGCGTTGAGCAGCGTGACGATGATGCGCGCGCCGCTGGCGCCGATCGGGTGGCCCAGTGCGCAGGCGCCGCCATGCACGTTCACGATATCGCGCGGCAGGCCCATCTCCTTCATGAAGGCCATCGGCACCACCGCGAAGGCCTCGTTGACCTCCCACAGATCGACATCGGACTTGCGCCAGCCGAGGCGCTCGAGGAGCGCCCGCGCGGCCGGGATCGGCGCGGTGGGGAAGAGGTTCGGGGCCTGCGCGTGGCTGGCGTGGCCGAGGATGCGGGCGCGGGGCGTCGCCCCGGCGGCCTCGGCGCCGGCGGAGGTTGTCAGGACCAGCGCCGCCGCGCCGTCGGAGATCGACGAGGAATTGGCCGCCGTGACCGTGCCGTCCTTGCGGAAGGCCGGTTTCAGGTGCGGGATCTTCTCGGGTCGGGCGCGACCGGGCTGCTCGTCGCGGGTGATGATCTCTTCGCCGGTGCGGGCGTGCACGCTGACCGGGGCGATCTCGGACTCGAAGGCGCCGGAGCGTTCCGCGTCGAGCGCATTGTCGAGCGAGGCGATGGCGTACTGGTCCTGGGCCTCGCGGGTGAACTGGAAGGCCTCGGCGCAGTCCTCGGCGAAGGTGCCCATCAGGCGGCCTTTGTCATAGGCATCCTCGAGCCCATCGAGGAACATGTGGTCGATCACCTCGCCATGGCCGATGCGGGCGCCGCCGCGCATGTTCGGCAGCAGGTAAGGCGCGTTGGTCATGCTCTCCATGCCGCCGGCGATCATCGTCGTCGCGTGGCCGAGGACGATCTGGTCGAAGGCCATCATCGCCGCTTTCATGCCTGAGCCGCACATCTTGTTGAGCGTGGTGGCGGGCACGCCCTCGTCGAGCCCGGCGCGGAAGCCGGCCTGGCGCGCCGGCGCCTGGCCCTGTCCGGCGGGCAGCACGCAGCCCATCAGGAGCTCGTCGATGGAGGGGCTGCCGGCTTCGGCGCGCGCCGCGCGGATCGCCGCGCCGCCGAGATCGGCTGCGGCCAGATCCGAGAACACGCCCTGAAAGCTCCCCATCGCGCTGCGTGCCGCGCCGGTGATCACCACGTCAGTCATATGTCGTCCTCCCTCTCTCCTGCACATCCTTACCGAATGCTAAGGATTGCCGTCTAGCCATGGTGGCAGAAACCGTTGCAAGGGGTCGAGATGCAACTGACCGTTGTTCACAACGCGGTGGCAGCGCAGAACCGCGCCGCAGCGACAGGCGGCGCAGGGCCAGAGGCCGCGCCCGGCTGCGACGCGGCGGGGAATGGGCATGGGGATGGAGCCGAGCCATCCGCCACCGCGCCGGACCGGGTGCAGGTGATCCGCGTCGAGGAAGAGCGCATCGATTCGCTGGTGGCGATCCAGTTCAAGGACGCGGTGCGCGCCATGGTCGATCCCGCGGCAAGCCGGGTGGTGCTCGATCTCGGGCCGGTCACCTTCATCGATTCCAGCGGGCTCGGGGCGGTGATCGCCGCCATGAAGGGGCTGGGCGCGGGGCAGAGGCTGGAACTCGCGGCGCTCAGCCCGGTGGTCGACAAGGTGTTCAGGCTGACCCGGATGGACACCGTCTTTACCATTCACGACGTGGTTCCGCCGCTTGGCGAATCCGGGCCGGCCTGACCTGGCCGGCGGGAGCGAGGGTTCATGTTGGAGGCGCATAACCCCGACCTGCCACTGATCCTCGATCTCTGGATCGGCGCGCACCCGGCCGAGGTGCGCCGGGCCGTGGGCCATGCAAGGCGGGCGCTCTGCGCGGTCGGATTCGACCCTCGCCGCGCCGACGAGGCGGAACTCCTGCTCGCGGAGGCGCTGAACAACGTGGTCGAGCACGCCTATGCGGATCACACAAGCGGGCGCATTCACCTGCAGATCCTGGCCGACGGTGGAACCGCGTTGCTGCGCCTGTGCGATACCGGCGCGGGGATGCCCTGCGGTGTGCCGCCGGACGGGCGGATCCCCGCAAGCGCAGATCCGGGCGACCTGCCCGAGGGCGGGTATGGCTGGCACCTGATCCACCGGCTGGCCGATACGGTCCGCTACGATCGCAGGGGCGGCAGGAACAGGCTCGAACTGCGTCTTGCAGGCCGGGTGGGGCGAGGCGGGACAAATCCGCGGGGCTGTTCATGAAAGCGCCCAGATCCGATCTCATTGGCGCCCGAAATGCCGGCGATACAGAGAGGGTAGCTGCAAAAGGCTTCCCTCGGCGCGGCGCCGTTTCAGCCCCCACCCAGTGCGTGGCGCCGAGGACTTTGCAGCACTGGAAACGTCCCCCACAGACTGACCGATCGCGCTGCCGGGCCTCACGCCCGCGCAGGCCTTTGGCCGTGGCGCCGCGGTGTCGGGCTCGGGAAAGGCGGCCCTGGATCCGACATCTCAATTCCTTCAAGCGATCATATTTCCGCCCGAATGACCGGCGATACAGACAGGGTAGCTGCTAAAGGCTTCCCTCGGCGTCACGTCGTTTCAGCCCCCACCCAGTGCGTGGCGCCGAGGAACTTCCCCCAAACGCGATCCTCCCAGACCAGCCGCGCCTGCTGCGCGCGGGCAGGACGGGATGGCGCCCTGCAGGGGCCCATGCGGCGGTCATCCCGAAACCGAGAGCACAGCAAAAAGGGCGGCCCAAGGCCGCCCTTTGCAGGTCCGGGATCGGATGGGTCAGTAGCTGTACTGCGCGTAGATCGGGCTCAGATCGCCGTTCCAGTCGCCGTGGTAATGCTCGAGAAGCTCGTCCGCCGGCACCTTGCCGGTCTCGACGCTCTCCTTCAGCGCATTCAGGAAATGGGTCTCGTCGGGCAGCATCCCGCCGGCGCCGGTGCAGGCGCGTGCCTTGAGACCGGCCTCTGCGATCTCGAGCGTGCGCGCCGCGAGGTCGTGCATCCGGATGCCCTCGACGTCCGCTGCAAGCGCGTCGTCGGCGGCGGCGACGCGCAGGGCCTGCCGGGTCGGGGCGTCCCAGCCCTTTACCAGATCCCAGGCGGCGTCGAGCGCGCCGGAATCGTAGGTCAGCCCGACCCAGAAGGCCGGCAGCGCGCAGAGCCTGCGCCACGGGCCGCCATCGGCGCCGCGCATCTCGATGAATTTCTTCAGTCGCGCTTCGGGGAAGATGGTGGTCAGGTGATCGGCCCAGTCCGACAGGGTCGGCACCTCGCCGGGCAGGGCCGGAAGCTGACCCTTCATGAAGTCGCGGAACGACATGCCGAGCGCGTCGATATACTTGCCGTCGCGGTAGACGAAATACATCGGCACATCGAGCGCGTAATCGACGTAACGCTCGAAGCCGAACCCGTCCTCGAAGACGAAGGGTAGCATCCCCGTGCGGTCCTCATCGAGATGGCGCCAGACCCAGGAGCGGTAGCTCTTCATGCCGTTGGGCTTGCCCTCGAAGAACGGCGAATTGGCGAACAGCGCGGTGGCGACCGGCTGCAGCGCCAGCGCCACGCGCATCTTCTTGACCATGTCGGCCTCGGAGCCGAAATCGAGGTTCACCTGCACCGTGCAGGTGCGTCGCATCATGGTGGTGCCGCTGGTGCCGACCCGGTCCATGTAGGCATCCATCAGCTTGTAGCGCCCCTTGGGCATGAGCGGCGTCTCGTCATGCATCCATTCCGGCGCGGCCCCGAGGCCGATGAAGCCCACGCCGATCGCGTCGGCGATGCTTTTGACTTCGCGCAGGTGTTCGTTCACCTCGTCGCAGGTCTGGTGGATGGTCTCGAGCGGAGCGCCCGAGAGCTCCAGCGCGCCGCCCGGCTCGAGCGAGACATTGGCGCCGTCCTTGGTCAGGCCGATGAGCTTGCCGCCCTCTTCGACCGGCGCCCAGCCGTAGCGGTCGCGCAGGCCTTCCAGAACCGCGCGGATCGAGCGTTTGCCCTCGTAGGGCAGGGGCGCGTGGGTGTCGGTGAGGTAGCCGAATTTCTCGTGCTCGGTGCCGATACGCCAGTCTTCGACCGGCTTGCAGCCGGCCTCGAGGTATTCCGCGAGCTGTGTGTGGCTCTCGATCGGGCCGCCGCCGGTTTGGGGAATGGACATGAGGGCGCTCCGAATTGTCTGGCCGTATCGCTTTGAAGGTCAGGCATGGGCGCTGCGCCCTGGCTTGTCAATGCAGACGGAGGTGTGTGGATTTGCACGAAGCCTTGCGCCAGATCTCCACCGGGCGGGTGCCGTCGCGGCGCATCTCGGCCAGCATCCGCTCGGTCTGCAGGCCGGGCAGGGTGGCGAAGGCGTCGAACAGCGCGTCGGCGCCTTCGGCGTTGAGCGGGATGGCAAGCGGCTCCTGTCCGGGCTGGTGCAGCATCCAGTGCGGCGGCTTGCCGGTCGGGTCGAGGCTCAGCGCGCTCAGCGCATCGAGATCGGCCACACCGCCCGTCAAGGGGCCGAAATAGGTGATGCGCCCCTCGAGCACCTGAACGATGCCGGGCCCGCCGCTGCCGATGCGGAAGCGGCCACGCTGGATGCCCGCGACGATCAGCAGCACCCCGGCCAGCGCCACCGCGTAGCCGATCCAGTGCAGCAGCCCGCCACCGGTGAAGAAGCCCCAGTACAGCCCCAGCGCCAGCACGCCCAGCCCGACAAGCGCCTCGCGCCATCGTGACAGCGCCGCCTTCGCCCCGGGCCGGATCATGCCCAGTCTCCGCTCTGCGCCTGCCACAGCGTCAACGCCGCCACCGCTGCCGTGTCGGCGCGCAGGATGCGCGGACCAAGGGCGATGACGCGGGTCTGCTCCATGCCACCAAGGCGTTTGCGCTCGGCATCCGAGAACCCGCCCTCGGGGCCGATCAGCACGGCGGCGGGGGCCGGGGCGCCCGCAAGGGCCGCGGCGCGGCTGCCCGCCTCCGCTTCGTCGCAGAACAGCAACCCGCGCGCCTCGGGCCAGTCCGCCAGCAGCCGGTCGAGCCGCACCAGCTCGGCCACCTCGGGCACGAACAGTGCGCCGCATTGTTCTGCCGCCTCGAGCGCGTGCGCCTGCAGCCGGTCCTGCCGGATGCGCTCGGAATTGGTGAACTGGGTCTGCACCGGGAGGATGCGCCGCACCCCCAGCTCGACCGCCTTCTCGACGATGAAATCGGTGCGGGCCTTCTTGATCGGGGCGAAGAGCAGCCAGAGATCGGGCGGCATCGTCTGAGGCCGCGTCTGCGTGTCGCAGACCGCGGTGCCGGCCTTCTTGCCGGCCTCGGTGATTTCGGCCCGCCATTCGCCATCGCGGCCGTTAAACAGAAGAATCTCTCCGCCCGTGGCCATGCGCATCACGGAAAAAAGATAGTGAGCCTGCTCCCGTGTCAGCGGGACAGGTTGTCCCGCGCCCAGCGGGTGCTCTACAAACAGGCGAACCTTCGCAGTCATGAGGCGCACCATATGAGCCAACCGGAACCAACGCCAGAGGCAGACGGACAGGTCTCCGACGCCGTGCGCGGCAACTGGGTGGATCACTACGCCCCGGGCTGGAGCCGGCCCTACCTGCGCCTGTCGCGCGCCGACCGCCCCATCGGCACATGGCTGCTGCTGCTGCCCTGCTGGTGGGGGCTTTTGCTGTCGATGGTGCATGACGGGCGGGCCTCGCTCTTTGATCTCTGGATCTTTGCCGGCTGCGGCATCGGCGCCTTCCTCATGCGCGGTGCCGGTTGCACCTGGAACGACATCACCGACCGCAAGATCGACGGCTCGGTGGCGCGCACGGCCTCGCGACCGATTCCCTCCGGGCAGGTCAGCACCAAGCAGGCGCTTGGCTGGGCGGTGCTGCAGTCGCTCGTTGCCTTCGGCATCCTTGTAACCTTCCCGCCCATGGCCATCGCGCTTGGCGTGCTGGCGCTGGCGCCGGTGGCGATCTACCCCTTCGCCAAGCGCTTCACGTGGTGGCCGCAGATCTTCCTCGGCATCGCCTTCAACTGGGGGGCGCTGCTGGCCTGGACGGCGCATTCGGGGAGCCTTGGCTGGCCGGCGGTGCTGCTCTACTTTGCCGGCATGGCCTGGACGCTGTTCTACGACACCATCTACGCCCATCAGGACAAGGAGGACGACGCGCTGATCGGGGTGAAATCCACCGCCCGCCTGTTCGGCGACGCCGCCACGCCGAGATGGCTGGCGGGCTTTCTGGTGATCTGCATCTCGCTGATGGGGCTGGCCATCGTCGCGGCGGTGCCGCGCGGCGAGATCCTGCAGCTGGTGATCCTGATCGGCGGACCGTGGGCGATGGGCTGGCACATGCTCTGGCAGATGCGCCGGCTCGAGGTGAACGATCACGACCGGCTCCTGATGCTGTTCCGCTCGAACCGCGATGCGGGCCTTCTGCCTGTGCTGTTTTTCGCCGTAGCCCTTCTGGCTTGATTGCGTGACCGGGGGGCGGGGCGTATCACCTCCGCCAGACCGACAAGAAGACCAATAAAAAAGGAAGGAAGGCCGATGCGCCTCTCCAGAATCGCCATTCCCGCCGCCGCGCTGCTGATCGCTGCCGTGCTCTGCGTCATCACGGCGTTCTTCTCCGTCAGGCTGGTCGAGGACAGCTCGATCTCCGGTGTCGAGGAGGCGCTCGACATAGCCGAACTCGACTGGGCGGATGTCGACGTGAACGGGCTGCAGGTCTTCCTGATCGGCGAGGCCCCGGACGAGGCGGCGCGCTTTCAGGCGGTGACGGTGGCCGGAACGGTGGTGGATTCGGCCCGGGTCATCGACCAGATGCTGGTGGCCGAGGCCGCCGATATCCGCCCGCCGGACTTCTCGGTCGAGATCCTGCGAAACGATGACGGCATCTCGGTGATCGGCCTGATCCCGGCCAGCACCGACCGCGAGGACATGCTGTCGCGCTTCGAGGACATCGCCGGCCGTGACGGCGAGGTGGCGGACCTGCTCGAGGTGGCCGACTTCCCCGCCCCGGAGGGCTGGGAACGGGCGCTGAGCTTCGCGCTGCGCTCGCTGTCGGACCTGCCGCGCTCCAAGCTCTCGGTCTCGGGCGAGGAAGTCGCGATCAAGGCGATGACCGAGAGCGAATCCGAGCGCCGCAAGCTGCTCTCCAACCTCGAGCGCCGGGCGCCGGAGGGGCTCGAGCTGACACTGGATCTGTCGGCGCCCCGTCCGGTGATCACCCCCTTCACCCTGCGCTTCGTGATCGACGAGAGCGGACAGGCGCAATTCGATGCCTGCTCCGCCGATACCGAGCAAAGCCGCGATGCCATCCTGGCCGCCGCGCGAAGCGCCGGCGTGAGCGAGGACGAAACCTGCCGGCTTGGCCTTGGCGTGCCGAGCCGGCGTTGGGCCGATGCCGCCGTGCAGGCGATCTCGGCGGTGAAGGAACTGGGCGGCGGGTCGGTGACCTTCTCCAATGCCGATGTCGCGCTGCTGGCGCTCGAAGGCACCGATCAGGGCCTCTTCGACCGCGTCGTGGGCGAGCTCGAGTCCGGCCTGCCGGAGGTCTTCGCGCTGAAGGCCGTTCTACCCGAGACGCCGGACGCCAAGGACGAGGGGCCGCGCGAGTTCACCGCGACGCTGAGCCCCGAGGGCTCTGTCCAGCTGCGCGGCCGGGTGCGCTCGGAGATCGCTCGCCAGACCGCCGACAGCCTTGCGCGCGCGCTGTTTACCTCGGCCTCGGTCTATACCGCCGCGCGCGTCGACGAGACCCTGCCGGCAAGCTGGTCCCCGCGGGTGCTGGCCGGGCTCGAGGCGCTTGGGGCGCTGTCGAACGGCGTGGTGCGGGTGACGCCGGATCTGGTCAGCCTGTCGGGCAACACCGGCAACCCCGATGCCGAGGACGAGATCTCGGGCCTGCTGGCGGACAAGCTGGGTGAGGCCGGCGGCTTCGAGATCAGCGTCACCTACCAGGAGAAGCTCGACCCGACGCTCGGCATCCCGACCCCGGAGGAATGCGAGGCGCAGATCGTCGAGATCATCGGCGACCGGAAGATCAATTTCGAACCCGGCTCGGCCAATCTCGACGCCTCCGCCAAGGACGTGATGGACGATATCGCCGAACTGCTGAAGCTGTGTGGCGACATCCCCCTCGAGATCCAGGGCCACACCGACAGCCA
Organism: Salipiger bermudensis; assembly: GCF_020171625.1. Classification (GTDB taxonomy): domain Bacteria; phylum Pseudomonadota; class Alphaproteobacteria; order Rhodobacterales; family Rhodobacteraceae; genus Salipiger; species Salipiger bermudensis_B. The sequence continues at coordinate 499,910 of NZ_JAIUZY010000003.1, read as the reverse complement.
GGGCCGCGAATCGATGAACGAGCAGCTCAGCCAGGACCGCGCGCAGGCGGTGCTCGATGCGCTGCGCAACCGGCGGGTGCTGACCGCCTCCTACCGGGTCAAGGGCTATGGCGAGACCCAGCCCATTGCCGACAATGGCACCGAGGAAGGCCGCGAGGCCAACCGCCGGATCGCCTTCCACCTGATCCGCCCGGAGGCGGTGGAAGAAGAAAAGACCGCGCTGGAAGAGCTTGAAGAAGCGGGCGCAGAAGGCGATACGGAAGTCCCAGAGGCGGAACAAGGGACGGGTGAATGAACAGGGCCGAATTCGTGATCGCCACGGCGATCATTCTCTTCGTGGCCTTCTGCATGGGCTGGTTCGCCAACTGGCTCGTGCACCGGTTCAAGCGGGTCAGCCAGTCGGATGTCGACCAGCTCGAACGGATGAGCCAGGAGCTGCACGAGGCCGAGGAGACGCGCGACCAGGCCATCACCTATCTGCAGCAGCGCGAAGCGGAGCTGACCAACCAGCTGGCGCAGACCGAGGCAGAGCTCTCGGCGGCCATGGAAGGCCTGCGCGAGGCGCGCCACGAGGCCGAGGAAATGCGCGGCTGGATCGATCGCAACAAGGGCGGCGCCGCCTGAGCGCGCGTCACGTGCCGGTCGCTGAATGCGCCGCTTTCGCGGCACTCTATGAGCCACGCCCCGCCTGCGGCAGGACGTGGCGGCGGGCGATTGTGGCACGGGTTGTCTGCCTGCCGTGGCGTCTTGCGCGTGGCTGTCGGGTTTTCTTGAGTATTTGGGACGTAGAGAAGCAGGGGCTCGGGGCCCTTGTGGGCGCGCCGTGCATGGGCGTGCGGGTTTCCATTCCGGGAGCGGCCTCGTAAGAGGTGGGCGAAAGGAAGGTGACCGATGTCCCATGTCACGCTTGTGCGCCACGGCCAGGCCAACACCGCGGCGCGCGACGAGCGCTCTTATGACCGGCTCAGCGATCTTGGACGGCAGCAGGCGCGCTGGCTTGGTGAGCATATGCGGGGCACCGGCGAGCGCTTCGCCCGCGCCTATCGCGGAACGCTGACCCGGCATCGCGAAACCGCCGAGGAGATGGCGCTCGGGCTCGAGGTCGTGGCCGATGCCCGGCTCAACGAGCTGGAGTATTTCACCCTGGCGCAGCTCTGCGCCGAGCAGCACGGTGTGGCGGTGCCGGAGAACCGGGAGGCCTTCGTCCTGCACCTGCCGCGGCTCTTCACGATCTGGCGCGAAGGCGGGCTCGAGGGCGCGCCGGAGAGCTTCGAGAGCTTCGAGAGCCGGGTCGGGGAGGCGCTGCGCGAGATCGCCGACGGCGAGGGCCGCGCGGTCGTCGTGACCTCCGGCGGGCTCATAGGCATGGCGATGCGGGTGACCATGGGGCTCGGCATGGGCGCGCTGGCCCATGCCTGCCTCGCCGTCGAGAACAGCTCGGTGCACCGCTTCCAGCCGCTGGCCACCGGGCTGGCGCTGACCCAGTTCAATGCCGTGCCGCATCTCGAGGCGCCGGGCCGGGCCTACGCGCGGACCCATCTCTGAGCCCCGGCTTTCGCTCGGGGGCCGGCTGGGATAGTTTGCCCGCAAACGGACGGAGCTGACACATGACACATCTCTGGGTGCGCGCGGAACAGCGCCCGAACGAGGAACGCGTGGGGATCACCCCCGACGGCGTGGCCGCGCTGATCGCACAAGGTCTGCGCGTGACCGTCGAGGACAGTGCCACGCGCATCATCCTCACGCAGGCCTATCGCGAGGCCGGGGCCGAGATCGCCCCGGAGGGCAGCTGGCCGGAGGCGCCCGACGACGCCCTGATCTTCGGCCTCAAGGAGCTGCCCGAGGACAGCACGCCGCTCAGGCACCGCCACATCATGTTCGGCCATGCCTACAAAGGCCAGCCGGCGGGGCAGGTGCTGCTGCAGCGCTTCGCGGCGGGCGGCGGCACGCTCTACGATCTCGAATACCTGGTCGATTCCGAGGGGCGCCGCGTGGCGGCCTTCGGCTACTGGGCCGGCTATGCCGGTGCCGCAGTCTCGCTCTTTGCGTGGACGGCGCAGCAGAACGGGGAGGTCTGTGCCCCGGTCTCGACCTGGGGCGACGCCGCGGCGATGGAGGCCGAGCTTGCCGCGGCCCTCGCCGCGACGGGGGCTGAACTGCCACGCGCCATTGTCATCGGCGCCCTGGGGCGGGTCGGCACCGGGGCGAGCGATCTGTGCGAAAAGATGGGCGTCGCCGTCACCCGCTGGGACATGGCCGAGACCGCCAGCGGCGGGCCGTTCCCGGAGGTGCTCGACCACGGGCTGTTCCTCAACTGCATCCTTGCGCGTCCGGGGACGCCGGTCTTCGTGCCGGCCTCGGCGCCCACCGATCCCCGCACCCTCGCGGTGATCGGGGACATCGCCTGCGATCCCGACAGCGACTTCTCGCCCGTGAAGGTCTATGACCGGGCGACGAGCTGGGAGGCGCCGGTGCTGCGCGTGCACGACACGCCGGTGCTCGACGTCATGGCGATCGACAACCTTCCCTCGCTGCTGCCGCTCGAAAGCAGCCACGACTTCGCCGGGCAACTCCTGCCCTGGCTGAAGCAGCTCGATGCCCTCGACGCGGGCGTCTGGGGCCGTGCGGGAGACTCTTTCAACACTTACAAACCGGAGGCATGAGCATGATTCACTGGTGTGGAACGGGGCTCTCGGCGGTGCCTGGGCTACGGCGCCTGATCGAGAACGGCCACGATGTCATGGTGTGGAACCGCACCGAGACCAAGGCGCGCGAGGCGGTGGGCGACCTGACCAACCGCATCCTCGCCTTCGCCCCCGAGGCGGTGGAATCGGCGGTGCAGCCGGGCGACGTGGTGGTCTCCATGCTGCCCGCGGACTGGCACGTGCCGCTGGCCAGGATCGCCATCGCCAAGGGTGCGCATTTCGTCTCGTCGAGCTATATCTCGCCCGAGATGCGAGCGCTCGAGGACGAGGCCAAGGCCGCCGGGGTGGCGCTGGTCAACGAGGTCGGGCTCGATCCGGGGATCGACCACCTGATGGCGCATGACCTCGTGCGCGCCTATCGCGAGTCCGATGCCTTCGATCCCGAGAACGCGCTGAGCTTCCTGAGCTATTGCGGCGGCGTGCCGAAACAGGCCAACGATTTCCGCTACAAGTTCTCCTGGGCGCCGGTGGGGGTGCTGAAGGCGCTGCGCTCGCCGTCGCGTTCGATCCGGGACTTCTCGGAGCTGAACGTGTCGCGCCCGTGGGATGCGCTCGGACGCTACGATGCGCCGCTCGATCCGCCCGAGACCTTCGAGGTCTATCCCAATCGCGACTCGCTGCCCTTCATGCAGGAGTACGGCTTCGAGGACGGCTGGCAGGTGAAGGACTTCGTGCGCGGCACGCTGCGTCTGGAGGGCTGGGCCGAGGCGTGGAAGGAGATCTTCGCCACGGTCGAGACAGCGGACGATGCGGCGCTGTCGAAGCTGGCCGACGAGCTGCTGGCCGAGAATGCCTATGACGAAGGCGAGCCCGACCGGGTGGTGCTTTGCGTCTCGCTGAAGGCCGAGAAGGATGGCGAGGCGGTCTGGCACAAGACGTGGGTGATGGACGCCTGGGGCGACGAGCGCGGGCTGGCCATGGGCCGTCTGGTCTCGGTGCCGGTGTCGCTGGCCATCGAGGCGGTGCTGAACCGCGAGATCGCGCCGGGTGTTTCGGCGGCGCCGTCCGACCCCAAGCTGGTGGGTCGCTGGCTGGACGAGGTGCAGGGGCTGGCGCAGCGGCTGATGCGGGTCGATCTGGTCTGATCGGCTGACATGTGAGGCGACAGGGGCCGGGGCGCTGAAAGGCGCTCCGGCCTTTTTCGTGTCCCGGGGGCAGGGCGGTGCCGGCGGCGCAAAAGAAAAGCGGGCCCGAAGGCCCGCTTTGTGAAAGCGTGTCGCTGGTGAGCCGAGGCTCAGCCGCCCCAGACATAGATGGCGGCGAAGAGGAACAGCCAGACCACGTCGACGAAGTGCCAGTACCAGGCAGCGGCCTCGAAGCCGATGTGCTTGGTCGGGGTGAAATCGCCCTTCATCAGGCGCAGCAGGCAAACGAACAGGAAGATCGTGCCGATGATCACGTGCGCGCCGTGGAAGCCGGTCGCCATGAAGAAGTTGGCGCCGTAGATGTTGCCCGAGAAGCCGAAGGCGGCGTGGCTGTATTCGTAGGCCTGGAAGACCGAGAAGACCACGCCGAGAACGATGGCGATGATCAGGCCCCACTTCATGTCCTGGCGGTTGTTCTCGTGCACGAGGGCGTGGTGCGCCCAGGTCGCGGCGCAGCCCGAGCAGAGCAGGATCATGGTGTTGATCAGGGGCAGGTGCCACGGGTCGAAGGTCTCGATCCCGGCCGGCGGCCAGACGCCGTCGACCGCGGGCGAGTCGGGGCCCATCGGGTACATGGCGTGTTTGAAGAACGACCAGAACCAGGCGAAGAAGAACATCACCTCGGACATGATGAACAGGATGAAGCCGTATTTCAGGCCGATCTGCACCACCGGCGTGTGGTCGCCCACGCGGCTTTCCGCGATCACGTCGGACCACCAGCCGAACATGACGTAGAGCACACCGACAAAGCCTGCGAGGAAGATCCAGGGGCCGCTGCCGTGCATCCAGAGCACCGCTCCGAACAGCATGACGAAGGCCGCCACGGAGGCCACGAAGGGCCAGACGGAGGGGTTCAGAATGTGGTAGTCGTGGTTCTTAGCGTGCGCCATCTCGTTTCCCTCGTTGGATCGGCGTTCAGTTCACGGACTTTTCGTCCGCGTTGTTGGTATCAAGCGCGGCCTGCACGCCTTCGGGCAGGTCGATCTCGTAGAAAGTGTAGCTGAGCGTGATGTGATTGATGTGCTTCGCGTCCGGGTCGTCGACGATCTCGGGGTCGACGAAGAAGTTCACCGGCATCTGCACCCGCTCGCCGGGCATCAGCACCTGCTCGGTGAAGCAGAAGCACTCGATCTTGTTGAAATATCCGCCCGCTTCGTAGGGGTAGACGTTGTAGCTCGCCTGACCGGCGATCGGCCTGTCGGTGGGATTGTAGGCCTCGTAGAAGGCCAGCCCGTCCTCACCGATCTTCATCGTCATCTCGGTTTGCGACGGCTTGAATTCCCAAGGGAAGTCACGCGCCTTGGAGCCGTCGAAGCGGATCTTGATCTCGCGGTCGAGCACGGTGCCGGTCGTGGCCGAGGCCACGTTGGTCGTGCCGCCAAAGCCGGTGACCCGGCAGAACCAGTTGTAGAACGGCACCGCGGCCCAGGCCATGGCGCCCATGAAGACGACCACGCCGACGAGCTGCAGCAGGGTCTTGTTCCTGTTGTCAGCCGCCATCCTGCACCTCCCTGTCGCCGTGTAGCGCGCCGGAGATGTCGCCGCCCGTGACCTTGACCATGGTCATGCCGAAGACGATCACGATGAACGCCACCAGCAGCAGGCCGACGCCGACATTGCGGCCAAAGCGGCGCTTGTGCAGGTCGTGTTGCTTGGAAATGCTCATGCCCAACCTCCCAGGCCGAACCGCGCAAGGCCGGCCTCGAGCAGGATGGCACCGAAATGTGCGAAGAGATAGAGCAGGGAAAGCTTGAAGAAGGCTTTCTCGGTCTTGAAGTTGTCCGCCTCGGAGGCGTCCTCGTCGCGGCGGAAGATGTCCCACGCGCCCTTGAGGAACAGCCCGTTCAGCACCACCGCCACGGCGAGGTAGACCGGCCCGCCGATCGAGGTGAAGCCGGTGCCGATGGCCAGCGCGGCGAGCAGCACGGTATAGACGAGGATGTGCACGCGGGTGGCGCGGCGACCGTGGGTCACGGTCAGCATCGGCACACCGGCATCGTCGTAATCCGAGCGCATGAACAGTGCCAGCGCCCAGAAGTGCGGCGGGGTCCACATGAAGGTCAGGCAGAACATCAGCACCGCCTCGATGCCGACCGATCCGGTCGCGGCGGCCCAGCCGATCATCGGGGGGAAGGCCCCGGCGGCGCCACCGATCACGATGTTCTGCGGCGTCGAGCGCTTCAGCCACATGGTGTAGACCACCGCGTAGAAGAAGATCGTGAAGGCCAGCAGGGCACCGGCGAGCCAGTTGGTCGCAAGCCCGAGGAAGACGCAGGAAAACGCCGACAGCGCGAGGCCCAGACCCAGCGCCTCGCCCGGCTCGACGCGACCGGCGGGGATCGGACGCTTGGCGGTGCGCTTCATGACCTGATCGATATCGGCGTCCCACCACATGTTCAGCGCGCCCGAGGCACCGCCGCCCACGGCGATGAACAGAACGGCGCAGAAGCCGATGAACGGATGCACCGGCACCGGCGCTGCCAGCAGACCGACCAGCGCGGTAAAGACGACAAGCGTCATCACCCGGGGCTTCAGCAGGGCGAAATAATCGCCGAACTGCGCCTCGCCGGGCTGCGTGGTCTCGAGGGTGCTGTTGGTGCTGAGATCGGTCATCGGGGTCTTTGCTGGGTCAGACAGTCAGAATACCGGCGCCCCGCCTCCGGGGCGCCGGTCAATGGGATCAGGAGTTGGCCAGGAACTGGCGCACGTCGACATAGCCGCCGTCTTCCTGCGACGCCGCGAGCCAGGCGTCATAGGCTTCCTGGCTGACCACCTTCACGGTGATCGGCATGTAGGCGTGGCTGATGCCGCAGAGCTCGGAGCACTGACCGAAATACACGCCTTCGCGCTCGGCGTTGAACCACAGCTCGGCGATGCGGCCCGGCACGGCGTCCTGCTTCACGCCGAAGGCGGGAATGGTCCAGGAGTGGATCACGTCGGCGCCGGTCACCTGCATCACCACGGTGGCGCCCACGGGCACGACCACTGAGGTGTCGGTGGCCAGCAGCCAGTCCTCGCGGCTGTAGCCGGCCTCGACCAGCTGCGCCTCGACCTCGTCGGTCAGGCGGTTGTCGCCGCCGGTGGCGGGCGAGCCGATCAGGTAGCCGTCATAGGCCAGATCGGTGCCGACATATTCATAGCCCCAGTACCACTGGTAGCCGGTCACCTTGATGACCACGTCGCCCTCGGGGATCTCCTGCTGCTTGAACAGTACCGGCAGCGAGAACGCACCGATGACCACGAGGATCAGGATCGGGCCGATCGTCCACGCCACCTCGATCGGGGTGTGGTGGGTGAAGCTTGCCGGGGTCGGGTTGGCACGGCGGTTGAAGCGGATGAAGGCAAAGATCAGAAGGCCCACGACGAAAAGACAGATCGCCGTGATGATGACGAGAAGCATCCCGTCGAGCCAATGCAGATCGCGCGCCAGCTCGGTGGCGGCCGGCTGAAAGCCGATCCCCCCCTGCTGGGGACGGCCGACCACTTCCAGGTCCTGGGCGATGGCGGGCGCGGCCAGAAGGCTGGACGTGAGTCCCGTCAGCATCGAAATCTTACGCATGTGTCACCTGATCCGGTTGTCGTTCTTGTTCGTTCGCAGGAGGATGCAATCCGGGCGTCGCGCCCTGGAACAGTCCTCCTCCCTCTTGTTCCGCTCTTTAAAAAGCACAGATCGTGCATCAAATAAACCAGGTCGCTTGCGGCAAAAAGGCGCTTTTTTGATCTGGATCAAATAATACGAGGAAAACATGACCGAACTGCCCTTCCGCCCCTTTGAAACAGCGCTTGACCTCGATCGGTCCCTGGTGCAACTGCGCGCCGCGCTGGAGGGGGCCGAGGACGGAGAGCTGTTTCTCGAGCGTCGCCGCGCCGAGGCGCTGGTGCTGGATGACGGACGAATCAAGACCGCGAGCTACGATGCATCGGAAGGATTCGGCCTGCGTGCCGTGAACGGCGAGGTCACCGGATACGCCCATTCCACCGAGCTGTCCGAAGCGGCGATAAAGCGCGCCGCCGAGACCGCCCGGCTGGCGGTGGGCGATGGCGGCGGGGTTCTCGCCCCGGCGCCCCAGGGCACCAACCGCACGCTCTATACCGATGCCGATCCGATCGCCGGCCAGTCCTTCCCGGTCAAGGTCGACACGCTGCGCGAGATCGACGCCTATGCCCGCGGCCTCGATGCCCGCGTGGTGCAGGTCACCGCCACCATCGCCGCAAGCTGTCAGGAGGTCGCGATCCTGCGCCCCGACGGGAGCCTCGTGACCGACACCCGCCCGATGACCCGCGTCACCGTCAGTGTCATCGTCGAGGAGAATGGCCGACGCGAGCAGGGCAGCGCCTCGGGCGGCGGCCGCTTCCTGCTCGACGGGCTGATGACGCCGGACTCGTGGCAGGGCAAGGCGCGCGAGGCGCTGCGCATCGCCCTGGTCAATCTCGAGGCCGAGGCGGCGCCCGCCGGCGTCATGGACATCGTGCTCGGGCCGGGCTGGCCGGGCATCCTGCTGCACGAGGCGGTGGGCCACGGGCTCGAGGGCGATTTCAACCGCAAGGGATCGTCAGCCTTCGCGGGGCTGATGGGCCAGCGCGTCGCGGCGCCCGGCGTCACGGTGCTGGATGATGGCACCATTCCCGACCGGCGCGGCTCGATCACCGTGGATGACGAGGGCACGCCGGGCGCGAAGAACGTGCTGATCGAGGACGGCGTGCTGGTGGGCTACATGCAGGACCGGCAGAACGCGCGCCTCATGGGCGTGGCGCCCACCGGCAACGGCCGCCGCGAGAGCTATGCCCACGCGCCGATGCCGCGCATGACCAACACCTACATGCTGGGCGGAGAGACCGATCCGGCCGATATCGTCGGCGATCTGAAGGACGGCATCTGGGCAGTGGGCTTCGGCGGTGGCCAGGTCGACATCACCAACGGCAAGTTCGTGTTCTCCTGCACCGAGGCCTACCGCGTGAAGAACGGCAAGGTTGGCGCGCCGGTGAAAGGCGCCACGCTGATCGGCGATGGCGCCACCGCGCTGCAGCAGATCCGGGCGCTCGGCAACGACATGGCGCTCGATCCCGGCATGGGCAATTGCGGCAAGCAGGGCCAGTGGGTGCCGGTCGGGGTGGGTCAGCCCACGGTGATGATTGGCGGGCTTACCGTGGGCGGCTCGGGCAACTGAGCGGAGCGCCCCCACCCGCGAGAGGGGAAAATCGGTTTTCGGTTTACCGGTGATTAAGGATGAGTGCGCTACACCCGTCTTCAGCAAGCAGACGGGGCACGGGATGACCGAGAACAGCAAAAGCTCATCTTCCACTCACCCCCCACTCCCACCCACCACGGAAGAGGATCGGTTCGACCGGCTCCGTCTCTTGCGTTCCCGCCGCGTCGGCGTCGCGACCTACTGGCGCCTTCTGGCGGAACACGGCTCGGCCTCTGCGGCGCTCGAGGCTCTGCCCGGGGTCGCGGCCGCCGCGGGGGTGGAAAATTACAGCATCTGCCCCGAGGGCGTGGTGCAGGCCGAGATCGCGGCGGCGCGCCGGCATGGCGCGCGGCTCGTCTGTCTGGGCGAGGCGGGCTACCCGCCGCTCCTTGCAGAGATCGATGATCCGCCGCCGTTTCTCTGGGTTGCTGGCGATACGGCGCCGCTGATGCGCCCGGCGGTGGCGCTGGTGGGCGCGCGCAACGCCTCATCTCTGGGCACCCGCATGGCCCGGGCCCTGGCGCAGGGGCTGGGGGCCGAGGGGCGTGTCGTGGTCTCGGGGCTGGCCCGCGGCGTCGATGCCGCCGCGCATCAGGCCGCCCTCGACACCGGCACCGTGGCGGTGATGGCGGGCGGGGTCGATATCCTCTACCCGTCGGAAAACACCCGCCTCGGCGAAGAGATCCGCGCCCGCGGCGGGGCGCTGGTCTCTGAACATGCGATGGGCCTTCAGCCGCAGGCGCGGCACTTCCCGGCCCGCAACCGCATCGTCTCGGGCATCTCGGCGGCCATCGTCGTGGTCGAGGCGGCGGCCAAGTCCGGCTCGCTGATCACCGCGCGTTGCGCCCTCGATCAGGGGCGCGAGGTGCTGGCGGTGCCCGGCCATCCGCTCGACGCGCGCGCCGCCGGCTGCAACATGCTGATCCGCGACGGCGCGCGGCTGATCCGCAATGCCGAGGATGTGGCCGAGGTTCTCGGGCCGCTACCCCAGCCCGAGACGCGCCAGCAGAGCCTGCCGCTCGAGCCGCCGGTTGCCCAAGACGCGCAGCCCGGGGCTGATCATGCGCCCACGATCCCCGCGCCCCCGCCCGAGACCCGCACCCTTCAGGAGACCGCGCAGCTTCACCGACTGATCCTCGACCGGCTGGGCCCGGCGCCGCTGGCCGAGGATCAGCTGATCCGCGATCTGGCCGCGCCGTCCGATGCGGTCGCACCGGCGCTCACCGATCTCGAGATCGACGGCCGAATCCGGCGACAGCCGGGCGGGTTGCTCTCGCTCTCTTGAGAGGCACACGGGGTGGCCGGGCGAGCGGCGTCGCCTCGCCGCCTCGGGCGCCGCATTGACATTTCCCCCTTGCACCCCACATCTTCCGCCGCCATACGCCCTCCGCGCTCAGCCTGTGGACGTATTTCCAGGAAAGGTGGTCATTTCATGCCCGTTGTCGTCGTAGAATCCCCGGCCAAGGCCAAGACAATCAACAAGTATCTGGGGTCCGACTACACCGTTCTCGCCTCCTATGGCCACGTGCGCGACCTGCCTGCGAAGGACGGATCGGTCGACCCCGAGGAAGACTTCTCGATGACGTGGGAGATCGGAAACGACTCCCGCAAACATGTCGCCGCCATCGCCGAGGCGTTGAAATCCGACAACGCCCTGATCCTCGCAACTGACCCCGATCGCGAGGGCGAGGCGATCTCTTGGCACCTGAAGGAGGCGCTGACCAAGCGTCGCTCGATCAAGAAGGACACCGATGTCAGCCGGGTGACCTTCAACGCCATCACCAAGGCCGCCGTTACCGAGGCGATGAAGAATCCGCGCGAGATCGACGCGCCGCTGGTCGAGGCCTACCTCGCCCGCCGCGCGCTCGACTACCTCGTCGGCTTCAACCTCTCGCCGGTGCTCTGGCGCAAGCTGCCCGGCGCGCGCTCGGCGGGCCGGGTGCAATCTGTCTGCCTGCGCCTCATCGTCGAGCGCGAGATGGAGATCGAGGCGTTCAAGCCGCGCGAATACTGGCAGGTCAAGGCGCTGCTCAGCACCCCGCGCGGCCAGGACTACGAGGCGCGCCTGACCATGCTGGCGGGCAAGAAGCTCGACCGGTTCGACATCGAGAATGCCACCCAGGCCGAGATGGCGGTGGGGGCGGTGGCCGCGCGCAAGCTCGAGATCGCCAGCGTCGAGGCCAAGCCCAGCTCGCGCAACCCCTCGGCGCCTTTCATGACCTCGACGCTGCAGCAGGAAGCCAGCCGCAAGTTCGGCATGGGCGCGCGGGCCTGTATGAGCGCGGCGCAGCGCCTCTACGAGGCCGGCCACATCACCTATATGCGGACCGACGGCATCGACATGGCGCCCGAGGCGACGGCGGCCTGCCGTGATGCCATCGCCGACCGCTTCGGCAAGGATTACGTGCCCGCGAGCCCGCGGATCTACAAGAACAAGGCGAAGAACGCGCAGGAAGCGCACGAGTGCATCCGCCCCACCGACATGACCAAGGATGCCGCCAGCCTGAAGTTGCGCGAAGACGACCAGCGCAAGCTCTACGACCTGATCTGGAAGCGCACGCTGGCCTGCCAGATGGAGGCCGCCCGGCTCGAGCGCACCACCGTCGAGATCGCCAGCCCCGACGGGCAGATCGGCCTGCGCGCCACCGGGCAGGTGGTGCTGTTCGACGGCTTCCTGCGTGTCTACGAAGAGGGCCGCGACGACGTCGCCGACGATGACGACAAGCGCCTGCCGCAGATCATGCAGGGCGAAGCCGCGAACTTTGCCAAGGCTGGCCTGCGCGACCAGTTCGCCAAAGCCTCCGAGAAGGCCGATGGCGCCACCGGCCCCGCCGCGATGATCTCGGGCAACGAGGCGGTGCTCGGCACCCAGAGCTTCACCCAGCCGCCGCCGCGCTACACCGAGGCGACGCTGGTCAAGAAGATGGAAGAGCTCGGCATCGGCCGGCCCTCGACCTATGCCAGCGTCATCGGCACGATCCAGGACCGCGAGTATGTCCGCAAGGAGCAGAACCGCCTGATCCCCGAGGACAAGGGCCGCATCGTCACCATCTTCCTGCTGAACTTCTTCCGCACCTATGTCGGCTACGAGTTCACCGCCGAGCTCGAGAACGAGCTCGACGAGGTCTCGGCGGGCGAGATGGATTACAAGGCGCTGCTGGGCAAGTTCTGGCGCGATTTTTCGGCCGCGATCTCGGAAACCTCCGAGCTGCGCATCTCCGAGGTGCTCGACGTGCTCGACGAGGCGCTGGCACCGCAGCTCTATCCCCCGCGCGAGGACGGCACCGACCCGCGCATCTGCCCGAAATGCGGGCAGGGGCGGCTGCATCTCAAGACCTCGCGCACCGGCGGCTTCGTCGGCTGCGGCAATTACCCCGAATGCACCTACACCCGCCCGATCGCGGGCGAGGGGGCCGAGGGCGAGGAGAAGATGCTGGGCCTCGACGGCGAGGACGAGATCTGGCTCAAGGCCGGCCGCTTCGGGCCCTATGTTCAGCGCGGAGAACCGACGCCGGAGAACAAGAAGCCGCCGCGGGCCTCGCTGCCCAAGGCGCGCGGCAATTTCCTGCCCGGCTGGGCGCCCGATGACATGACGCTCGAAAAGGCGCTGACGCTGCTCACGCTGCCGCGCGAGATCGGGATGCATCCCGATGGCGGGGTGATCAAGTCGAACCTCGGGCGCTTTGGCCCCTACATCATGCACCAGGCCCCCGACGAGGAGAAGCCGGTCTATGTCAACCTCAAGGAATTCCAGGAGGTTTTCGAGATCGGCATGAACCACGCGGTGGAGCTTCTGGCCGAGAAACGGGCCAATCCGGGCCGTGGCCGGGGCGGCGCTGCCAAGGTCCTCAAGGAGCTGGGCGAGCATCCCGACGGGGGCAAGATCGCGGTCTACGAGGGGCGGTATGGCCCCTACGTGAAATGGGAAAAGATCAACGCCACCCTGCCGAAAGAGACCGAGCCGGGCGATGCGACACTCGAGCAGGCGCTCGAGCTGATCGCCGAGAAGGCGGCCAAGAAGGGCGGCAAGAAGAAGGCGGCGCCGAAGAAGGCCGCGGCGAAGAAGACTACCGCCAAAAAGGCGCCCGCGAAGAAACCGGCGGCCAAGAAGACCCCTGCGAAGAAGCCCGCGGCCAAAAAGGCCGAGGACTGATCGTCAAGACTAGGCGCAGGATGGGCGGAAAGCAGCCTGTCCTGCGCCGCAGGCCGGTTCCATGCCGGGTCTGCAAGTATATGTGATTGGAAATGTCCCGGCCCCTGATCCAGAGTCTGGGCCGTTCCGACGCATTTAGCGAAAGCCATCTCATGACCGATACGACCCTCACCCGCCGTGCGCTGCTCGGCGCCGCCGGTGCGGCAGTGGTGCTGCCGCTGGTGCCGGCGCAGGCCCGCGCGCAGGGGATCCTGCGCAACAACATTTCCAGCTTCGTCATGCAGGACTGGCGTGATCATTTCGAGACGCTGGGCCTCGCGAGCATCGTGGCCGACACGTCGTCGCGCGCGCTGCACTTCTGGAACTCGGACGGCAGCGATTATCGCGTCTATCCGACCTCGGTGCCCAAGACCGACGAGCTGACCAAGCGCGGCTATACCGAGATCGTGCGCAAGAAGGTGGGGCCGAGCTGGACCCCGACCGCCTCGCAGCTCGAGCGCTACCCCGATTGGGAGCCGATCCCGCCGGGGCCGGACAACCCCCTTGGAACGCACGCGATGTACCTGGGCTGGCCGGCCTATATCATCCACGGCACCCACGATACCCGCAAGATCGGCCGGCGCTCCTCGGATGGCTGCATCGGGCTTTACAACGAAAAGATCGCCGAGCTGTTCGAGCTTTGTCCGATCGGAACCCAGGTGCGGGTGATCTGAACCGGGCTTTTCCGGTGTTAGCGCTGAAGGCGGCACCGGCCGGGGCTGCCTTCGTTGACACTTCCTCTGCAGCGCGGCAAAACCGGTGCGACCAGCTTCAGGAGGGGAGAAATCCATGAACAAAGTCTATGGCTCCGCAGCGGAGGCCCTCGACGGCCTGCTGCGAGACGACATGCTGATCGCGGCCGGGGGCTTCGGTCTCTGCGGTATTCCCGAGCTTCTGATCGACGCCATCGTCGAGAGCGGCGTCAAGGATCTGACCATCGCCTCGAACAACTGCGGCGTTGACGGGTTCGGCCTCGGCAAACTGCTCGATACCAAGCAAATCAAGAAGATGATGTCGTCCTACGTGGGCGAGAACGCCGAGTTCATGCGCCAGTACCTGTCCGGTGAGCTCGAGCTTGAATTCAATCCTCAGGGCACTCTTGCCGAGCGTATGCGCGCCGGCGGCTGCGGCATCCCGGGCTTCTACACCAAAACCGGCGTCGGCACCCAGATCGCCGAGGGCAAGGAAGTGAAACAGTTCGGCGGCGAGGATTACATCCTCGAGGAAGGCATCTTTGCCGACGTCTCGATCGTCAAGGCGTGGAAGGCCGACACCACCGGCAACTGCGTGTTCCGCAAGACGGCGCGCAACTTCAACCCGCCGGCGGCGATGTGCGGCAAGGTCTGCGTGATGGAAGTCGAGGAGATCGTCGAGCCGGGCGAGCTCGACCCGGATCACATCCACCTTCCGGGCATCTTCGTGCACCGCATCGTCAAGGGCGAGCACGAGAAGCGCATCGAGAAAGTCACCACGCGCAGCCGGGAGGACGCATAATGCCCTGGGATCGTAATCAGATGGCCGCACGCGCGGCAGAGGAACTCGAAGACGGCATGTATGTAAACCTCGGCATCGGGATCCCGACGCTCGTGGCGAACTACGTGGGCGACAAGGACATCACCCTGCAGTCCGAGAACGGTATGCTGGGCATGGGGCCCTTCCCCTATGAGGGCGAGGAAGACCCCGACCTGATCAATGCCGGCAAGCAGACCATCACCGAGCTGCCCAAGACCGCCTATTTCGACAGCGCCATGAGCTTTGGCATGATCCGCGGCGGCAAGATCGCCGCGGCGATCCTCGGCGCCATGGAAGTGGCCGAGAACGGCGATCTGGCGAACTGGATGATCCCGGGCAAGCTGGTCAAGGGCATGGGCGGCGCGATGGACCTCGTGGCCGGTGTCGGCCGGGTCATCGTGGTGATGGACCACACCAACAAGCACGGCGACAGCAAGGTGCTGAAGGAATGCACCCTGCCGCTGACCGGCACCGGCGTGGTCGACCGCATCATCACCAATTTCGGCGTGCTCGACGTGGTCGAGGGCGGTCTCAAGATCGTCGAACTGGCCGATGGCGTGACCGAGGACGAGCTGCGCGCCGCCACCGAGGCGACCATCGTCAACTGAGCGCCTCTTCACGTTTGAGCAGATCGGCGCGGCCCCTCGGGGCCGCGCTTTTCGTTTGGCGGGTGTGGTAGGGCAGGGCAAAAAAAACGCGACCCGAGGGTCGCGTTTTCCGTGTCGGTACCGTGAGGCCGGATCAGCTCTTGGTCTGGTCCTTGCTCGGCGACGCCTTGGGAGCCTCGGAGGACGCCTTGGGCGCCCCGGAGGCGGCGGCGGGTGCGGCGGCCGGGCTCTCCTCGGCGGCCTTCTTCACCGGCGCTGGCGCCGGGGCGGCGGCCTTGGGCGCGGCTTTCGCGGCGGTGGTGGCCGTCTTCTTGGCTGCCGTCGTGGCGCGCTTGGCGGCACTGGTGCTGCGCTTCGCGGTGGCCGTGGCGGCGGACGCGGTCTGCGTCGCGGCCTTCTCGGTTGCCTTGGCGGTGGTTGCCGCGGTGGCGGTCGCGTCGTTTGCCGCGTCCTTGCCCACCGACATCATCAGCGCCAGCGCGTCGCTCTGAGCCGACTTGGCGACATCGCCATAGGCGGTCATGTGCGCGTTGAGGCTCTGCATCTGGGCCGACGCGAAATCGGACATCGCCTGGGCGTAGTCCGACGGAGCCGGCCGCGCCTTGGCGAGATCGACCATGCGGGTGAGGGTCTCCATCGTCCAGCCGACGGAGATGTCGGTGGTCTTGCCGGCGGCGTCGAGCGCGATCGCCGAAGCCTTCTCGCGGATGCCGGCAGAGGTCTTCCAAGCGTCTTCGAAGGCGGACATATCCATCGGGAAAGCGCCCATCATGTCTTTCATCGCGGCGGTGAAATCTTGCGTCGAGGCCATCGTGTCTCTCCTCCTTGGCAGGGTGATCTGGCGGAGAATCCGCCTTGGCTTACGCTTAGACAACATCGTTGCTGCGCTGCAGCATTGCAAGGGTTCTGACGCGTTTTAGAGGGAAAAATACACGCCATGCGCGCGTTGTTGCCAAGGTGAGTTCGGCCAATTTCTTGAAGAAACGAGATAAAAAGGGCGGGTTCCGGAAGGAACCCGCCCCACGTCATTGCGCCGGTTTGGGAGGAGAGGGGCGCAATTCCGGTCCGGCCCCCGCGGGGGCCGGAAGATCGATCACTTCACGCTGGCTTTCTTGGCCGCGGTGGTCATCTCGTCGGTGGCCTTCTTCATGGCGGCGGTGGCGTCTTCGGAGAAGTCCTTGCCAGCGGCCATCATCAGCTCCACGGTGTCCATCTGGACCTTCTTCGCGATCTCGGCGTAGGCGGCCATGTTCTCGGCGGCAACCTCGGCCTGAGCGGAGGCGAAATCGGTCATTGCCTTGGCGTAGTCGGCCGGCTCTTGCTTCACCTTGGACATGTCGGCCAGCTTGGTCAGCGTGTCCTTGGTCCACTTGGCGGAGATCTCGGTCGACTTCTCGGCGGCTTCCAGAGCCACGGCCGAGAGCTTTTCGTTCAGCGTTGCGGTGGTCTTGAACGCTTCGTCCATGGCTTTGGTGTCCACGGGGAAGGCGCCCATCATGTCTTTCATCATGGCGGTGTAGTCTTGCGTCTTGGCGGCCATTTCAAAAATTCCTGTCTGTCTGCCTCGGGGGCCCACCCCCCGTATTCGTCGGCTGACAACAATATGAATGCTGCAGTGCAGCATTTCAAGGGGAATTTCTGCATCGCGGCATAAACCAGTAGTTGAGCACACTTACTGGTTGGCTTTGACCCGCACATACGTCCCGGGCGCGTCGCAGAGCGGCGGATGCTCCGAATCGCCGGCCTCGCGCGCCGTGACCATCTTGCCCGAGCGCTTGCGCAGCCACGCCTCCCAGACCGGCCACCAGCTTCCCGCGTGATACTCCGCGCTCTGCTGCCATTCGGGGGCCGGGAGGCTCAGGTCGGGGTTCAGGTAGTGGCCGTATTTCTTCTTGCTGGGCGGGTTCACGATTCCGGCGATATGTCCCGACTCCGACAGCACGAAGGTCTTCGAGCGCGAGCCCATCTTCTGCACGCCCCGATAGCAGTCCTTCCACGCGGCGATATGGTCGGTCTCGGCGGTGACCGACATCAGCGGCACGTCGACATCGCGCACGTCGAGGGTCTCTCCCATGAGCTCGAACCGGCCCTCGGCGAACTCGTTGCGCTGGCACAGGCCGCGCAGGTACTGCATCGTCATCCGCCCCGGAAGGTTCGCGCCGTCGCCGTTCCAGTACAGCAGGTCGAAGGCCGGCGGCGTCTCGCCCATCATGTAGGAGCGGATCGCGGGGGTGTAGATCAGGTCGGTCGAGCGCAGGAACGAGAAGGTGCGCGACATGATGAAGCTCTTGAGGATGCCGCTGGCCTCGATCTCCTTCTCGATGCCATCGACGAAATCGTTCTGCAGGAACGGCACGAACTCGCCCTGATCGCTGAAATCGGTGAGGGCGGTGAAGAAGGTGGCAGACTTGATCTGCTTGTCGCCGCGCTTTTTCAGCAGCGACAGCGTGAGCGCCAGCGTGGTGCCGGCGATGCAGTAGCCCACCACGTTGAGCCGGTCGACGCCGCAGATCTCGCGCACCACCCGCATCGCGGTGAGGTAGCCGTCCTCGATGTAATCCTCGAGCCCGACATCGCGGTAGCTTTCGTCGGCATTGACCCAGCTCACCACGAACAGCGTGTAGCCCTGATCGACGATGTAGCGGATCAGGCTGTTCTGCGGCTTGAGGTCGAGAATGTAGAACTTGTTGATCCAGGGCGGGAAGATCACCAGCGGCGTCTCGCGCACCTGATCGGTGGTGGGCGAATACTGGATCAGCTCCATCATCCGGTTGCGCCAGACCACCTTGCCCTCGGCGGTGGCGATGTTTCCGCCGACCTCGAAGGCCTCCTCGTCGACCAGCCGCACCACCAGTTCGCCGTTATTGGCCTCGAGATCCGCGACGAGGTTCTCGAGCCCCTTCACGAGGCTGTCGCCCTCGGTCTCCACCGCCCTTTGCAGCGCGTCGGGGTTGGTGGCGAAGAAGTTCGTGGGCGCCATCATGTCGGTGATCTGCCGGGCGAAGTAGCGCAGGCGGCGCTTCTCCTGCGGATCCATCTCCTCGATCTCGTCGACCGCGTTGCGGATCGCCTCGGCGTTGATCAGGTACTGCTGCTTGATGAAGTTGAAATAGGGGTGGCTGTCCCAGAGCGGGTTCTTGAAGCGCTTGTCGGTGGGGCCGGGGTCGTCGGGCGGGGCGAGGCGGCCCTCGCTCAGCGCCTTCTGGGCCTCGAGGAAGTGGCTCAGCGATTTGCCCCAGTAGCCGACCTGCTGTTCGAAGACCTTGGCGGGGTTGGTGATCGACTCCTGCCAGTAGGCCTGCATCGCCTGCGCGTAGAGCAGCGGCTCGGGGCCGTTCAGGGCCGCGTTGATCGGCTTGCGATGGGCCAGCGCTTCGATCAAACGCTGCGACAATTCCTCGATCTTCGCGAGATTGGCGTCGAGTTTCTCGCGTTCAGGGCCGATCGCGGTGGCTTTTGTTGTCATGCGCTCGAATCCCCCCTATCTTCCTTATCAAGAACGATAACGGCGCTGCAGCCGATGGCAAAGCGGCGAATCCATTTGACGTCGAAGCGGTCCGGGCTGCAAAGGAGGGGGCGGCCAGGGCTCTGAACGCTTGGGCGTGTCACGAGACAGGAGACTTCGCTCATGCGATTCATGGCGACCTACGACCTGATGGAATCCCTTCGCAACACCAATCAATGGCTCGGCGCCACCGCCAAGGCGATGGCCTCCTACCCGGCCTTCGCGGCGATGCCGAACCCGGCGCTGACCTGGATGGCGGCTTGGGGCGAGGTGGCCGAGCGCAGCTACGAGCGCATGGTGGTCAAGCCGAGCTGGGGCATCCGCACCATCACCTGCAACGACGGCAAGGACCACCTCGTGCAGAAGGAGACGGTGCTCGAGAAACCCTTCGGCAACCTCATCCACTTCAACGTGACGGGCCGCGAGGAGAAGGCACGCAAGATCTTGCTGGTCGCCCCGATGTCGGGCCACTACGCGACGCTGCTGCGCTCCACGGTAATCTCGCTGATCCCCGATGCCGAGGTCTACGTCACCGACTGGAAGAACGCCCGCGACATCCCGGTGAGCTGCGGCAAGTTCGATATCGAGGATTACACGCTCTACCTGATGGAGTTCATGCGCCACATGGGCCCCGAGACCAACGTCATCGCGGTGTGCCAGCCGGCGCCGCTGACGCTGGCGGCGACCGCCTACCTGGCCGAGCTCGACCCCAAGGCGCAGCCCCGCACGCTGACCCTGATCGGCGGCCCGATCGATCCCAACGCGACGCCCACCGAGGTAACCGATTTCGGCCACCGCGTGACCATGGGCCAGCTCGAGGAATCGATGATCCAGCGCGTGGGCTTCAAGTACAAGGGCGTGGGCCGTCTGGTCTATCCCGGCCTGCTGCAGCTGACCTCGTTCATCGCGATGAACGCCGAGCGGCACGCCAAGGCGTTCAACGACCAGATCCTGCGGGTGACCCGCGGCGAGGCCTCGGATCACGATGCCCACAACCGCTTCTACGACGAGTATCTCGCGGTGATGGACATGCCGGCGGAATTCTATCTCTCGACGGTGGAGCGGATCTTCAAGAACGGCGAGATCGCCGAGAACCGCTTCATGGTTGACGGCAAGCAGGTCGATATCGGCAAGATCACCGACGTGGCGGTAAAGACCGTCGAGGGCGCCAACGACGACATCTCGGCCCCCGGCCAATGCGTCGCGGCGCTGGATCTCTGCACCGGGCTCTCGGATGCGAAGAAGGCGTCGCACCTGGAGCCGGGCGCCGGCCATTACGGCATCTTCGCCGGCAAGAGCTGGCGCAACAACATCCGTCCGCTGGTGCTCGAGTTCATCGACGCCAACGCCGGCAAACCTCGCAGCGCCGCCAACGCGGCCTGACCTGACGGCGCGCCTGCGGCGCACAGTCTGTCTCGGCCCCCGCCCCGGCGGGGGCCTCGGCGTCTCTGGCGGCGTGACGCGCTTGCCGCTGGTCGTGGCTTGTGGAGAGGGCAGGCCGGTGAGGGGCCAGCCCCTCACGCTCCCCGGAGTATTTTCGACGAAGAGAAGGGCAGGGCGCCGCGCCTAATCTTCTTCACGTTCCAAATACTCAAAATGGTGCGGCCTTGGCCAAGGCCCCGGGCGCGGCGGGGTCAGTGCCCCTCGAAGGCACAGAGCGCGTGCACGTCCATGCCCATGGCCTCGAGCCGGGTACGGCCGCCGAGATCGGGCAGGTCGATGATGAAGGCGCAGCCGATGATCTCGCCGCCCAGCCGCTCGACCAGCTTGATGCCCGCCTCGGCGGTGCCGCCGGTGGCGAGCAGGTCGTCGACAAGCAGGATGCGTTCGCCGGGGCGGATGGCGTCGTCGTGGATCTCCACCACCGCCTCGCCGTATTCCAGCGTGTAGCTTTCGGAGATCACCGCGCCGGGCAGCTTGCCCTTCTTGCGGATCGGCACGAAGCCGGCGGAGAGCTGGTGCGCCACCGCGCCGCCGAGGATGAAGCCGCGGGCCTCGAGCCCGACCACCTTGTCGAATCGCAGGCCGGCATAGGGGTGCAGCAGCTGGTCGACCGCGATGCGAAAGCCGCGCGGGTCGGCGAAGAGCGTGGTCACGTCCCGGAAGATGATGCCCTCATGCGGGAAGTCGACGATGGAGCGGATGTAGTCTTGGACCTGTTTTTGCTGGATCATGTCTCTCTCAGGCGCTGCGGCGAAGGGTGGCGGTCAGAAGCCCCATGCCGATCAGCGCGGCGCCGCCGGCGCGGGTCAGCCAGGCGATGACGGAGGGGCGGGCGATGGCGCTGCGCAGCCGGTCGGCGGCAAGCGCGTAGGCCAGCGCGTTGAGCACGGCGAGGGTGACGAAGGTGGTCACGAGGATCGCGAATTGCGGCAGCAGCGGCGCGGAGGGCGTCAGGAACTGCGGCACGAAGGCGATGAAGAAGGCGATGCTCTTGGGGTTGAGCGCGGTGACCGCGGCGGCATGGACGAAGACGCCCGTCGCGGTGACCTCGGTGGCGGGCAGGGCAAGGCCGCTCGTCGGGGCGGAGCGCAGCAGCTTGACGCCGAGCCAGACGAGATAGACGGCGCCGGCCCATTTCAGCGCGGTGAACAGCGTCGCGGAGGCCATCACCAGCGTGCCGAGCCCGGCGAGCGACAGCGTCATGGCGGTGAGGTCGCCGAGCGCCACGCCCGCGGCGGAGGCCACGGCGACCGAGCGGCCCTTGGACAGCGCGTAGGACAGCACCAGCAGGACCGTCGGTCCGGGGATCAGCAACAGCGCGGTCGAGGCGGCGACGAAGGTAAGCCAGAGGTCGAGGGGCATCACAACTCCTTGTTTGCGCGCAGAGTGTCGCTTTGCGCGTTGACTGGCAACAGGGTTGCGGGATGTCGTCGGAGACTGTCCCGCGGAGGCCTCACTGCGGGCCGGGATCTGTCATGCGCGATCGCACTGCGCTGAGATGGAACGGGCCGCTCAGCCCAGCACCCGCCCGGCCACCGCGTCGAGCCGCTGCAGGAGAGCAGGGTCCCTGTGTCCGGGGGCGGTGAGCAGCGCGTGCTCGAGCGCCCGGTCGCAGCCATGCGGGCAGGGCGCGCGGGAGGGGCCGAGCAGGCCCGGCAGATGCGCGACGAGGCGGCGGGCCTTTTCGGCATTGCCGGTGAGGACACGCACGATGTCCGAGACCTCGACGGCGCCGTGCTCGGGGTGCCAGCAGTCGTAATCGGTGACCATGGCGACCGAGGCGTAGCAGAGCTCGGCCTCGCGGGCGAGCTTGGCCTCGGGCATGTTGGTCATGCCAATCACGTCGGCGCCCCAGCCGTCGCGATACATGCGCGACTCCGCCAGGGTGGAGAACTGCGGTCCCTCCATGGCGAGGTAGGTGCCGCCGTCATGCACGGTGATGCCGGCCTCGCGCGCGGCGCTCAGGCAGGCCTGGCCAAGCCGCGGGCAGGTCGGATGGGCGAGCGAGACATGCGCCACGCAGCCCTGTCCGAAGAAGCTCTTCTCGCGCGCGAAGGTGCGGTCGATGAACTGGTCGACGATGACGAAATCACCGGGCGCCAACTCCTCGCGAAACGAGCCGCAGGCCGAGACCGAGATCACGTCGGTGACGCCCAGACGCTTCAGGGCATCGATATTGGCGCGGTAGGGCACCGAGGAGGGGCTGTGCACGTGGCCGCGGCCATGGCGCGGCAGGAAGGCCATGGGCACGCGGTCGAGCGTGCCGGTGAGGATCTCGTCCGAGGCGGCGCCCCAGGGTGTCTCGACCGCCCTCCAGCGCTTGTCCTCGAGCGTGTCGAGATCGTAGACCCCGGATCCTCCGATCACGCCGATCATGGTGGTGCTCATGGGGCCTCCGTGCCGCTGCCGTGTCTCGGGGGCCAGAGTGCCCGCGGCGGGCGCGGATGAAAAGGCCGAGAAACAGGGCTGGAGGCTCGCGGACAGCCCCCGGGCGCCCGCGCGATCGGTTGGGCGGCTTTAGAAACGGCCTTGGACCGTTGCAGGCGCGGCGTCGCGGGTCGAAACGCTGGCAATTTTTGCCGCGCTGCAGTATCCGCGCAGGCGCGCAGCAGCAAAGCAACAGGACAGACTCATGGCAAAGGCCCTCCTGGCACGATACGCCAGACGCATTTCGATGCCCGATCTCAGCATCGCGCCCACCACCCGGCTGACGCCGGGCCAGATCAAGACCGACCTGCTGTCGGGCCTGACCGTGGCTCTCGCTCTCGTGCCCGAGGCGGTGGCCTTCGCCTTCGTCGCCGGCGTGCACCCGCTGGTGGGGCTCTACGCCGCCTTCATGGTCGGGTTGATCACCGCAGTGATCGGCGGCCGGCCGGGGATGATCTCGGGCGCCACGGGCGCGCTGGCGGTGGTCATGGTGGCGCTGGTGGCCGATCACGGGGTGGAATACCTCTTCGCCACCGTCGTGCTGATGGGCATCCTGCAGATCTTTGCCGGGGTCATGCACTGGGGCAAGTTCATTCGGCTGGTGCCGCACCCGGTGATGCTGGGCTTCGTCAACGGGCTTGCCATCGTGATCTTCATGGCGCAGCTCACCCAGTTCAAGGTGCCGGGCAGCGCCGAGGTCTCGGGGCATGGCACGTCGGGCGGCGAATGGCTCAGCGGGATGCCGCTTTACCTGATGCTGGGGCTGGTGGCGCTGACCATGGCGGTGATCTGGCTGCTGCCGAAGCTGACCAAGATCATCCCCGCCCCGCTCGCGGGCATCGCCGTCACAGCCGTTCTGGTGATCGCGCTCGGGCTCGACACGCCGCGGGTCGGCGATCTGGCCTCGATCCAAGGCGGTCTGCCGGCCTTCCACATCCCGGCGGTGCCGCTGAACTGGGAGACGCTGGAGATCATCCTGCCCTACGCTGTGATCCTCGCCGCGATCGGCCTGATCGAAAGCCTGCTGACGCTCAACCTCGTGGGCGAGATGACCGGCCAGCGCGGCGGCGCCAGCCAGGAGTGCATCGCGCAGGGGGCGGCCAACACCGTCACTGGCTTCTTCGGCGGCATGGGCGGTTGCGCGATGATCGGCCAGTCGATGATCAACGTGAATTCCGGCGGCCGCACCCGCATCGCCGGCATCGCGGCGGCGCTGTTCCTGCTGAGCTTCATCCTCTTCGCTTCGCCGCTGATCGAGCTGATCCCGCTGGCGGCGCTGGTGGGCGTGATGTTCATGGTGGTGATCGGCACCTTCGCGTGGAACTCGCTGCGGATCCTGTTCCGCGTGCCGCTCACGGACGCCTTCGTCATCGTGCTGGTGACCGTGGTGACGGTCTACGAAGACCTCGCTGTCGCGGTGGTCGTGGGGGTGATCGTCTCGGCGCTGGCCTACGCCTGGAACAATGCCCGCCGCATCCACGCGCGCAGCTACACCACGCCCGAGGGCGCCAAGGTCTACCAGGTGCAGGGGCCGCTGTTCTTCGGATCGGCCGAGGGCTTTGCCGAGATCTTCAACGTGGCCGAGGACCCGCAGACGGTGATCGTCGACTTCGCCGACAGCCGGGTGGTCGACCAGTCGGCGCTGCAGGCGATCGAGGCGATGGCGGCGAAATACGAGGCCGCCGGCAAGCGGCTGCAGCTGCGCCACCTGTCGCGGGACTGTCACCGGCTGCTGAGCAAGGCCGGGCACCTGATGGTCGACAGCGACGACGACCCCGATTACGCGCTGGCGGTGGATTACCACGTGCGCACGGGGATCCTCGGCGGGCACTGATCGCCGGATGTGTCAGGAGGGATTGCGCCGCGGGCTTCGCCCGCGTCGCCAGGGGGCGCGCACCTTGCGGTGCGCGCCCCGTTTGGTTGGGTATTCCGGTCTGCCGACGGTTGGGGCTTGTGGCAGGGTCCGTTTCGGGGGCGCTGCCCCCGTCCGCGCGAGGCGCGCGGACTCCCCCGGAGTATTTGCCGGCGTAGAGAAGGGGGGCTGGCCTGTGGTGGGCGCGGGCGCCCTCAGGCGGAGGGGGTCATTCGCCGGGGCGCTTGAGTTCGAAGACGTCGCGGATCACCGAGTAGTCGCGGTAGCCGAGGCGCGTCAGGGGCTGGAAGGTGGTGATGTCGAAGCGTCCGTCGACGAGGCAATCATCGCGGATATGCACGCCGGTGACCTCGCCGAAGGTGGCGAAATTGGCCGCGCCCGGCAGCTTGACGATCTCCACCACCCGGCATTCCAGCGCCGCCGGCGCCGCGGCTACGCGCGGGCAGTCGATGGTCTCGCACTCGGCCTTCTCGAGCCCGGCCAGCGCGAACTCGTCCTTGCCGGCCTCCCATGGGCCGGAGGTCAGGTTCATCGCGTCGCGCATGGCGAACTCGACGATGTTGACGCAGAACATGCCGGTCTCGCGCAGCTGGGCGACGCTGTCCTTGGTGTCGCCGCGGTCGTCCTTCTGGGAGGTCGACGAGAACATCACCTGCGGCGGCACGTAGGCCACGGCATTGAAGAAGCTGTAGGGCGCCAGATTGTCGCCCATGGCGCCGCGGGTCGAAATCCAGCCGATCGGGCGCGGGCTGACGATGGCGTTGAACGGGTTGTGGGGCAGGCCGTGGCCATCCTCGGGACGGTAGAACATTGCTGTCCTCTCAACTGTTTGCAGCTTTGTGCCGAAACAGATAGGCCGAATGACGGATGAATGCACGGGAGAAGCGGCGCTGTTCACGCTGTCACAGGAAAAGCCGGCCGACTGGTGGGAGGTCGAAGCGCTCTACGACCTGAGTTTTGCCCCCGGGCGGACGCTGCTTTCGTCCTATCGCCTGCGCGGCGAGGTGCCGCCGGTGGCCGAGCTGTGCCGGGTGGCCCGCGACGAAAGCGGCATCCTCGGCGGCGCCATCCGCTACTGGCCGGTGCGCATCGGGCCGTGGCACGCGCTGCTCCTGGGGCCGGTGGCGGTGCATCCCACGGCGCAGGGCGAGGGCCTGGGCGCGGCGCTGATCCGCGACACCGTCGAACGCGCCCGTGCGCTGGAATGGTCGCGGGTGCTGCTGGTGGGCGACGAGCCCTACTACAAGCGCTTCGGCTTCCGGCACCTTTCGGGCGTCGAGATGCCGCCCCCGACCAATCCCGAGCGCATCCTCGGGCTCGAGCTGGTGCCCGGCGCGTGGCAGGGCGTGGCCGGCGAGGTCACACGCTACGCTTGAATTCCGGCGACGGGGACCGATCTTCTTATTGAGAAGAAGGAAGGCCGCCATGACCGGAACGGAGCTTGTCGCCGTGGACACCAGCAAGGAGATCGCCGCGCTCGCGCGCCGCTACCGCTCGGCGGGGGGCGTGGGGCTGCAGGTCCTCAACATCATCGGAGGGCAGGCCGAAAACCTGCTCGAGCGGTTGCCGGACAAGGTCAAGGACCGGCTCGAGAGTGCCACCGAACGGGCGCTGGAGACCGCGATGCGCGCCGCCGCCGGCTCGCGCGGGGTGGTGCCGGACCAGAAAAGCTGGCTCAACACCGCGCTGACCACCGCCATGGGGGCCGCCGGCGGGGCCGGGGGGCTGCCGACGGCGCTGGCCGAGCTGCCGGTGACCACGACGGTGCTGCTGCGCGCCATTCAGGGCATCGCCGCCGAGCACGGCTTCGATCCGAACGACCCCGAGATCCGGCGCGAGTGCCTTGCGGTGTTCGGCGCGGCGGGGCCGCTCGAGCACGACGACGGCGCCGATATGGGGTTCCTGTCGGCCCGGGTCACGCTGACCGGCACCACCGTGCACGGGCTGATCCGCAGCATCTCGCCGAAGCTGGCGACGGTGATGGGGCAGAAGCTCGCGGCGCAGACCGTTCCCGTGCTTGGCGCGGCGGCGGGGGCGGCGACGAATTACGCCTACACCAGCTATTACCAGCAGATGGCGTTCGTGCATTTCGGGCTGCTCAGGCTGGCGCGCGACAGCGGGCAGGAGCGTACTGCTCTGGTCGAGGCGCTGCGCGCCGAGATGATCCGGGGTTAACCACTTTTTCGGGTTTCGGCGCTAGTCAGGACCTGCGGGGCGGCAAAGCCGGCCCGTGCGGTGCCTGGGCGAAGGTGCGGGCTGCGGGATGTTCAGCCGGCGCCGGCGGTCTTGTCGACCCTGTTCGCTTCAAAGCCGCTCCCGCGCGAAAGGCGCGGGAGTGTCCGTGGCCAGAACGGCGCACGACGCGTGCATGATCGAGGGGGCGTCCGACCAGAGCGATCATCTGGTTGGGCGCTTTTCAAAGCTCACTTGCGGTGCGGACGACGCGGGCGGGCCGCTTCAGGCGCGGCTGGTTCGAACGGGCGCGCCGATGGGCCAGCCGGCAGTGATCGTCCGGCTCAGCCGTTCCAGCGCAGGTACTCGAGCACTGAGTCGCGCACCGACTGCTCGCCGCGGTCGCGGGCATCGCAGATCACATCGTAGAGCGCGTCGAGATCGGTGCGCATGATCAGGCTCTTCACCGGCCCGATGGAGGCCGGGCGCATCGACAGGCGGTGCAGTCCGATGGCGGCGAGGCAGACCGCCTCGATCGGCCGTCCCGCATCCTCGCCGCAGAAGCTCAGCGGCGTGCCGGTCTCGGAGCAGCGCTGAACGATCTGCTCGAGGAAGGTCAGGAAGCTGACGTTGAGCGTGTCATAGCGCCGCCGGACCCGCTCGTTCTCGCGGTCGGCGGCGAAGAAGAACTGCTTCAGATCGTTGCCGCCGATTGAGATGAACTCGACATCCTCGAAGAACTTCTTCGATGCGTAGGCGAGGCTCGGGGTCTCGAGCATGGTGCCGATGGTGATCTTCTCGGGCACCGCGTGGCCGAGCTTGCGCTCGATGCCGAGAGCCTTATTGACCTCGGCGCGCGCGGCGCGGAACTCCTCGTATTGCGCGACGAAGGGGAACATCACCGACAGCGGCCGCCCCCCGGAGGCGCGCAGCAGGGCCTGGATCTGCATCCGCATCACGCCCGGCTTGTCGAGGCCGACGCGGATCGCCCGCCAGCCAAGCGCCGGGTTGGGCTCGTCGGTGGGCTTCATGTAGGGCAGCACCTTGTCCGAACCGATGTCGAGCGTGCGGAACACCACCGGCTTGTCACCGGCGGAGTCCATCACCCTCTTGTAGACCTCGACCAGCTCGGTGCGGCGCGGCATCTTGTTGCGGATCAGGAATTGCAGCTCGGTGCGGAACAGCCCCACGCCTTCGGCGCCAGAGGATGGCAGCGAGGGCAGGTCGGCCAGCAGGCCGGCATTCATCAGCAGGTGCACGCGCCTGCCGCAGAGCGAGGTCGCGGGCTTCTGGCGGATCGAGGCGTAGCGTTCCTGCGCCTGCGCCTGCATGGCGATCTTGTCGCGGAACGCGGTGACGATGCTGTCGTCGGGACGCAGGTGCACCAGCCCCTGATCGCCATCGACCATGATGTGATCGCCGTTCAGCGCCTCGTTGGTGACACGGCTGGCATGGATGACCAGCGGGATCGCCAGCGCCCGCGCGACGATCGCCGCGTGGCTGCCGACCGAGCCCTCCTCGAGCACGAGGCCCTTCAGGCGGCGTCCGTAATCCAGCAGCTCGCCGGGGCCGATGTTGCGCGCCACGAGAATCGGATCGGCGGGCATCTCGGCGCCGGTCTCGCGGCCCTGACCGGTGAGGATGCGCAGCAGCCGGTTCGACAGGTCGTCGAGATCGTGCAGCCGCTCGCGCAGGTAAGGATCGGCGACCTGGCTCATGCGGGCGCGGGCAACCGATTGCTCTTTCTCGACCGCCGCCTCGGCAGAGAGGCCGCGGTCGATGTCCTCGGCCATGCGGGTGCGCCAGCCCTTGGAGTTGGCGAACATGCGGTAGGCCTCGAGAACCTCGAGCTGCTCGCCGCTGGCGCCCTCGAGCATCTCGTCGACGCTGACGCGCAGCTCCTCGATCGCCACCTCCAGCCGGTCGCGCTCGCGCTGGGGATCGTCGGTGACGAGGTTGGTCACCACGACGCGCGGTTCGTGCAGCCAGACATGGCCCTCGGCTGTGCCTTCCTGCCCGGTGACGCCGCGGATCATCGCCGGCTGGGTATGGCGCGCCTTGAGCGCCGCGCCCTCGCCGATGAAGGCGCCAAGCTCGGCCATCTCGGCCAGCACCATCGCCACCACTTCCAGCGCGTAGATCTCGTCCGAGGTGAACTCGCGCTTGTCCTTGGTCTGCACCACCAGCACGCCGAGCTTTTCCCCGAGGCGCTGGATCGGCAGGCCGAGGAAGCTCGAATAGATCTCTTCGCCGGTCTCGGGCATGTAGCGGAAGCCGCGCTCGGAGGGGGCGTCGGCGGTGTTGACCATCTGACCAGTGCGCGCGACGCGGCCGACAAGGCCCTCGCCCAGCTTCATCCGGGTGTGGTGCACCGCTTCCTGCTTCAGGCCCTCGGTGGCACAAAGCTCGAGCGTCTGCTCATCACGGAACAGGTAGATGGAGCACACTTCGGTGCCCATCGAATCCGCCGTCAGATGCGTGATCTTGTCCAGCCGCTCCTGCCCGGCCGCTTCTTCGGCCATGGTGTCGCGGAGCCGGCCAAGCAGCTTGCGGCTTTCGCTTTCCGTGCCATCCGGCATGGTGATCAGACCTGTCCCCGTCGCAATTCCAGGGCGACCCGGGATATCCTCAGGCCGCCTTCTCGAGTTCGAAGGCATCATGCAGTGCCTGAACCGCGAGTTCCATGTATTTCCGGTCGATTAGGACAGAAATCTTGATCTCGGAAGTTGTAATGACGCGAATGTTGATGCCCTCATCAGAGAGCACCTTGAACATCTTCGCCGCCACGCCGGTGTGCGAGCGCATTCCGATGCCCACGACCGAGATCTTGCAGACGTCGGTATCGGCCACGAGGTGGTGGAAATTGATGTCGCCGGCCTCCTGCGACTTCTTCAGCGCCTCTTCCGCGCGCGCCACCTGGTTGGTGGGGCAGGAGAAGGTCATGTCGGTGCGGCCATCTTCCGAGATGTTCTGCACGATCATGTCGACGTTCACGCCCGCCTCGGAGAGCGGGGTGAAGATTGCGGCGGCGATGCCCGGACGGTCGGCGACCGAGATCAGGGTCATCTTGGCTTCGTCGCGGGAATGGGCGACCCCGGAGACAACGTTCAGTTCCATGATTTCCTCCTCGTCGCAGACCAGCGTGCCGGCCTCGTCCGATTGTTCCTCGAAGCTCGAGAGCACCCGCAGCTTCACTTTGTAGCGCATCGCCAGCTCGACCGAGCGGGTCTGCAGGACCTTGGCGCCGAGCGAGGCCAGTTCGAGCATCTCCTCGAAGGCGATGCGGTCGAGCTTGCGGGCCTTGTCGCAGATCCGCGGGTCGGTGGTGTAGACCCCGTCGACATCGGTGTAGATGTCGCAGCGCTCGGCCTCGAAGGCGGCGGCAAAGGCAACGGCGGTGGTGTCCGAGCCGCCGCGTCCTAGCGTGGTGATGCGGCCCTCGGGCGAGATGCCCTGGAAGCCCGCCACGACGGCCACCCTCATGCCCTCGCCGAACTTGCGGGTGATGTTGTCGGTGGGGATGTCGACGATGCGCGCGGCGCTGTGGGCGCTGGTCGTCATCAGCGGCACCTGCCAGCCCTGCCAGCTGCGCGCCGGCACGTCCATCTCCTGCAGGGTCAGGGCCATCAGGCCGGCGGTGACGTTCTCGCCGGAGCTGACCACGGCGTCGTATTCGCGCGCGTCGAACAGCGGCGAGGTTTCCTCGACATAGCCCACGAGCTTGTTGGTCTCGCCGGACATGGCCGAGACGATCACGATCACGTCGTATCCCTTGGCCACCTCGACGCCGACGCGTTTGGCAGCGCGCCGGATCCGATCGAGCGTTGCCACGGACGTGCCGCCGAATTTCATCACGAGAACGGGCATGGGAGTTTCCCCGGATGGCCTTGAATCAGGCGCGGTTTACGCGGGAGCAGCGTGTCGCGCAAGAGGCTCAAGCGCTTGGCGTTGGGGTGCCCGGGCACCGCGCCCGTCGCTCATGGCGCGCGATAGTCCACCGCGCGCAGCCCGCCGTCGTTGACGTGGGTTTCCTTGCCCGGCACCACGTCGGTGTTCTGCGCCGTCACCGCGCGCCAGCCCTCGGGCCCGCGTTGCAGCACGAAGACGAGGATGGTCTGGCGCGCTCCGGCGGTGCCGCCATCCGGCTTGCGTTGCCCGCTCAGGGTGAAGCGACAGCGCACCACCGCGTGGTCGGGGCCGAGCAGACGCGTCTCGGTGCGACCGGGGCGCAGCTCGGTGTCGGCGAAGAAGCTCTTGAGCGCGTAGTCGTGGGGCTTGGCGATGGCGTCGCGCCCAGTCCACCACAGGCCGGTGACGTTGACGAAATCGGCATCCTCGGTGAACAGCGCCGCAATCTGCGCGCCTTCGCGACTGGCCCAGGCGCGGGCGAAGGCGGCGGGAAAGCCCTCCGGCTCAGTAGGGATGGGCGCGGCCATCCCAGGTCTCGAAGCAGCCGGTGGTGTAGAGGCTCAGCGCCTCGAGGCGGTCGGCCAGGCCGCTGGCCGCGTCCCCGGGAGTGAGATCGGCCGTGGTGCCGCCCATGTCGATCTGCACCCAGCCCGGATGGTAAATGCCGACGGCGATGCCTTCGGGCTTTAGGTCGGCGGCAAGGTTGCGCCCGAGGTTCAGCGCCGCGGCCTTCGAGGCGCGGTAGATGTAGCTGCCGCCCGGCGCACGGGTGTGCGAAGCCATCTGCGACGAGATGATCATGATGCGCGGCGTGGCGCTCCGGCGCAGATGCGGCAGCAGCGCCTGCACGGTCAGGAACACGCCGGTGACGTTGGCGGCGAAACTCTCGGCCCACATCGCGGCGGGATAGCCGCCCTCGAGCGGCTGGCCCTTGTCGAGATAGACCCCCGCATTGCAGACCAGCGCGCCGAGCGCGGTCTCGTCGAGACGTCTCGCCAGCGCGTCGACCGAGGCCGGATCGGTCACGTCGAGGCGCTCGAACCCCTCGCTGTTGCGGGCGGTGCCGATGACCTCGCCCCCGCGCGCGGTGAGTTCGGAGGCGAGCGCCGCGCCGATGCCGCGGTTGGCGCCGGTGATCAGGGTGCGCATCAGTTCGATTTCCGTGTCGGCAGGAAGGGCAGGGGGGCGACGGGGACGCCCTCTTCGATCAGCTTCTTCGCCTCGTCGCCGCGGGTCTCGCCCCAGATAGAGCGCGCCGGGGCCTCGCCGGAATGCATGGCGCGGGCCTCGCGGGCGAAATCGCGACCGACGTAATCCGAGGTTGCCTCGATCTTCTTGCGAAGCTCTTTCAGAGCCTGCTCGGCCGGGCTGGCCGGGGCCGAGAGCGGCGTGTCGGGCGCGGCCTTGGGCTTCTCGCCGCCGCTATTGACGCGCGGCGCCATGAGCTCCTTCTCGACCTCGGTCGAGCCGCAGACGGCACAGGTCACCATATTGGCGGCGTGCAACTTGTCGAAGGCGCTCGCGGA
Source organism: Salipiger bermudensis (assembly GCF_020171625.1). Classification (GTDB taxonomy): domain Bacteria; phylum Pseudomonadota; class Alphaproteobacteria; order Rhodobacterales; family Rhodobacteraceae; genus Salipiger; species Salipiger bermudensis_B. Next base: position 467,704 of record NZ_JAIUZY010000003.1, on the reverse strand, counting down.
CTGGAACCAGCTGTCGAAGCGATGGTCCTGCGCGCATCTGAGGGAGTACTGGATCATTCGATTATTCCGGGATTACCGTGAAATACCTAGTCGTTCGGGCTGGAAAATCAAGCCGCACTAACGGCCGAGCGCGGCGGGGTCGAAGCGCTCCAGAAGCTTTGCGAGCTCCTTTTCCTTGACCATCGAGGCGGCTTTGCTCCGGCTCACCCAGCGCCGCTTGCGCTCCCCGCGCTCGGGAAAGCGCTTCTCGAGCTTGCGCACCTTCACCGGAAAGACCAGCGCGAAATGCGGCTGCGGGTTGGCGCGCTTGCGATAGGCGAAGCCGCCGATGCAATTGTCGGTGGCCTTGCCCTTCACGCCGGCCTCTTCCCACGCCTCGCGGGCGGCGGTCTCTTCCGGCTTGCGCCCGCTCATCGGCCAACCCTTGGGGATCGTCCAGCGGTGCCCGCTATGGCTGGTGATCATCAGGATCTCGACCTTGCCGCCGTTGAGCCGGTAGCACAGGGCCGCGTATTGCAGGCGGCGGATCTTCTTGATGCGGGGGGTCTTCAGGACCTTGCGGACGGAGGCGTTGGGCATGGTGTCGCTTTTCTCGAGTCAAAGCGACCATGCATCCGCTACTCGGGCGGGTCCAGCCGTTGCGTGATCGCCGCGACCAGTTGGGCCATGTCGGTTTCGGGGCGGAGCGTTTCCTGTGCAGCCCGCCCGAACGCCTCGTGCTGCTCGCGGGCGGCGAGCCGGGTCAGCGCGTCGGCCAGCGTTGCCGCGTCGCGCACCTCGACTGCGGCGCCGGCGGCTTCGAGCCGGGCGAAGGGGGCTGCGTGGTTGGCCACGTCGGGCCCGTGCAGCAGGGCCGCGGCATAGGCGGCGGGCTCGAAGGGCGTGTGGCCGCCGCGATCGGTCAGCGTGCCCCCGATGAACAACCGCCCCGCCAGCGGGTAAAGCAGCCCCATCTCTCCCAGCGTGTCGGCAAGGTAGACCTCCGCCGCCTCGGGCGCCTCGCCCCTGCTGCGGCGCGCGCAGCTCAGCCCGGCCTCGAGAACCAGCCGCTCGACCGCATCGCCACGCCGCGGGTGGCGCGGCGCGAGGATCAGCCGCAGCGCGGGCTCACGCTCGCGCGCCAGTCCATGCGCCGCCAGCACGATCTCTTCCTCGCCCTCGTGGGTCGAGGCGGCGAGCCAAGTGTGTGCCCGGTCGAACCCGGCGCTCAGCGTGGCGTCGCGGCGCGGATCGGGGGCGTAGAACTCCTTGAGGTTCAGCACCGGCCCGGCGGCGGCGCGCGGCAGCCCGGCGGCGAGGTAGCGCTCGAGCGAGCCGGCATCCTGCGCCGAGACATAGCTCAGCCGGCGCAGCACGCCCGGCAGCAGCCCGCCGAACAGGCGCCAGCCCTTCGCGGTTCCCTCGCTCAGCCGCCCGCCGATCACGAAGACCGGGCCGGGGCAGGTCCGGACGCGGTTGGGCCAGAGCTCGGATTCCAGCGTGACATGCGCGCGCACGTCCCAGTCGCGGTGCATCCAGCGGGCCACCGGCGCGAGATCGAGCGGCGCCAGCCGCGCGGGCAGGCCCCAGCTTTCGGCCAGCGCCACGCCGCCCTCGGAGTTGCAGGTCACCAGCAGCGGCAGGTCGGGCCGGGCCGCTTCAAGCGCGACGATCAGCGGCTTGGCAGAGGCCAGCTCGCCATTCGAGGCGGCGTGCAGCCAGAGATGCGGTCCGGGCCGGGCGGGGCTGCGCGCAAGCCGCTGGCGCAGCGCAGGCCAGTTGCGCCGCAGCGCGAGGCGCGCCAGCACGAGCGTGGCAAAGATCGAGACGATCAGGCGATAGAGCAGCATGGCACCCCTTTCCGGCGCCCGGCGACGCCCGCGCGGGGCTTAGGACGGGCGGCGCCGCGAGGCAAGCGGCTGAGGCGTTCGCCGGCGCTCAGGCCTCGAGCTCGGCGTCCCAGTAGAGAAAGTCGATCCAGCTGTCATGCAGGTGGTTGGGCGGGAACTTACGCCCGACATTCATCAGCTCTGAGGCACCGGGCTGGCGCGGGATCTTGCGCAGCGACATGTTCGCCTTGCGCAGCGATTTCGAGCCTTTGCGGAGGTTGCAGGGCGCGCAGGCAGCGACGACGTTCTCCCAGCTGGTGACGCCGCCGGCGGCGCGCGGCACCACGTGGTCGAAGGTCAACTCGCCCTTCGAGCCGCAATATTGGCAGCAGAATTCGTCCCTCAGAAAAAGATTAAAGCGCGTGAAGGCCACGCGCTTTCTGGGTTTTACGTAATCTTTCAGCACCACGACGCTCGGGATCCTGAGCGTCATCGAGGGGCTTCGGACCTCCTCGTCGTACTCGGCGATGATGTCCACCCTGTCGAGGAAGGCCGCCTTGACCGCTTCCTGCCACGGCCAGAGCGATAACGGATAATAGGAGAGGGGCCTGTAATCCGCGTTGAGCACCAGCGCCGGATGCTGTTTCAGCGCCGATGGTTCCCTGACGAAGTGCGTTCTGAAGTTGCCGTCCATGGAGTGACTCATTCCCTGCCCTGACTGCCCGTTCGAAGCACCAGAGCGGGACAGCCCGCCCCAGTCTTAAACCACTATATCTCGCGTTCGGCCACTGGCAAGCCTCGCAATATGCAGTGTCGGGCTCTTGGCTACCCTGTTTACGTAAAGCTCATATGACAGGCAGATGCCGGTGGTGGTGGGGGCGCAGCAGAGGTCGCCTGCGATTTAAGGTGAGGTGTGCGCTTGGGCGAGGCGCTCGGGCCTCGCCAGTCAGGACCCGTGCCGCCTAGCGTGCGAGAAGCAGGGCGGGTCGCGGCGAACCGCGCCCCTGTGACGCTTGTGGCCCTGTTGGAGAGACCCGGCTCGCCGGGCGACCCGGTGCACCGGCGTGGTGCGGACCGGTCGGCCCACGCTTCGGCGCAGCTCAGCCCTCGCCGCGCAATGCCTTGCGGAACGCCGCAATGGTCATCTCGATCAGCTGTTTGTGGATCGCCGCCCGGGAGCCGCCCTTGCCATCCGTGCAGATCGGATCCTCGATGCCCTCCTCAAGCGCAATCTCGGCGGCGTTCGGTTTGCACTCGGGGAACATCGAGGCGTGGCTGGCCGCTTCGATGACATCGTACTCCGCCCGAGGCATCGCCCGAGCGATCCCTGAGGCGCGGACGGTCTCGGGGATTTCGGAGGGGGCGCCGAGATTCACGATCGACACCGGTACGGTGATCTCGGCCAGCGACGCCATGTCGAAGATATCGGCCGGGGCCGGATCGATGGCCATGGCGAACGTCACCCGCGGATCGCGGTTGTCACGCCCGGCGAGCGTTTTGTCCATCGCGTGAAGATCGACCCCGCTCTGGCTGACCCAGCTGCAAAGCGAGACATTGCGCGCGCCGGTGTCGCAGTAGCTGGCAAACAGCTCTGGATCGAGCCGCGCTCCGATCAAGGAGAGCGCGCTGTTGCCGCCCATCGACAGCCCCAGAACGCCGACCCGATCCTGCGCGATATGCGGCTGGAAGGTCGGATCGGCCTCGATCGCGTCGAGCGCCGCTGACAGGTCCGAGGGCCGCAGCCAGAGCTTCATGGTCTGCTCCGCCGAGCGATCCGGGCCGGTGTTGCCGGGATGCGTCGGGGCGACGACGATGAAGCCGTCCTGTGCCAGCGGTGCCGCGATCCAGCTCATCGCCTCGGCCCGTCCCGCCAAGCCTGCGCCATGGGACAGCAGGACGACGGGGAATGTGCCGTCACGGATCGGTGCGCCTTGTTGCGCAGGGCTGCCTTCGAAGAAAATGTTTTGGCCGAGGGATACGGACTCGCCGCCGGTCGTGGCAGGATACCAGACCGCCAGATCCAGAGCGGCCTCGCGTTCCTCCGACCGGGCCGTAAGACGTTCGACGCCGGAGACGTCGCTGGCCGCGTGGATCTGGCCTTTTGACGCGATGAAAACCATCGCGGCGCAGGCAGCCAATCTTGTCAGTGAAGTCATGCTCGGGCTCCGGCGCGTTGCCGCATAAGTTGTCTTGGCACAACCGATAGTGCATGGAACGCCGCCCGCCAAGTCCGGCGTTCGTCCCCCTTGAAGAAGCGCGCGCGACGGCCCCGCAGGCGGCCGCTGTGCCGGACCTCCGTTGCGCCAACGCAGCGGCTTGGAAGGGCGGGGCCATCGGGGCGTCTCGTCCGCCGACCCTGCCGGACGTGCAAACGCGCATTGGCGCCGGATCAGTGCTAGGCCACGCGCTTTTCGCGGCGCGACGGGCTGTGGCCGCGGCCTCAGCCCGGCAGGGCGGCCTCTTCGGGATAGGTGGCCTGGCATTGCGCCACATCCGCTTCGGCGGATTTGCGCAGCGAGGGTATGGCCCGGGCCAGCTGGGCCTCGCGCGTCTGCAGCGCCTCCGCGTTGACCGGAATGCGCCGGGTCACCGGCTGGGTGTCGGTGGTCCAGCAGGGGTAGATCCCGTTGCCGCTGCGGCACCAGCGCTGACGCTCGAACCGCCGGAACTCGGTCTTGAAGGTGTAGCCCCGGGCAAGGTCCTGGGCGATCCTCTTGCGCTCGGCCACGGCAGAGCGCCACGGCCCGGCGGCATCGCGAATGCAGGCCTCGCGCGGGGTGGCGCAGGCGGAGAGGGCAAGCAGCCCGATCAAGGGTCCGATCAAGCGGATGGGGGAAGTGAGTCTCATGCCGTCACCATATACCGGAAGGCGAGGGCGTCGATTGTCAAAGAACACAAGGCGGCGATTTTGATCCGCGCACCCGACCGGGACAGCGGGTATCCGAAGCCGTCCGCAGCCCCCGCGGTCGGCGAAGTTGCGCGCAAGTCGGCGGCACCGCGACGGAGGCGCCGGCTGCCTGCGTTTCATCCTCGACGGAACCGGGCGCGGCGGGATAGCAATGAGACGAGGGCCGGACCGATCCTCTGCCGGAGCACTCAGGCCGGCCCCCGATCACCCAAGAACCGCCGCGCCGGGCGGCGGTCCCTGCGGCCCGGCCACGCCGCGCGTGTCACCGAGGGCAGGCCCCTCGCACAAGGAGAAAGACGATGAAGTACTTCGCCCTCATGGCGCTTGCCGCGCTGCCGCTTTCGGCCTGCATCGCAGACGAAACGCCGGGTGCAGCCGATCCCACGGACACATGCGGCAGGACGGGCTACAGCAGCCTCGTCGGCAGCAACATCGCCGCCGTGAGCCTGCCCGCGGACAAGACGATCCGGGTGCTCGAGGAAGGCCAGCCCGCGACGATGGATTATCTCGAGCAACGCCTCAACATCGAGACCGACGAGGACGGCATCATCCTGCGGCTTTACTGCGGCTGAGCGGCCTCTTAGGCGGTGGATTGGGGCGGATGAAAATTCGCTCGATTCCGGCTAGGGGCGGCGGAACCAAACGCTGTCATGGAGGGTTGTCTGGTCAATAACGGGGCCGTGAGCGCCCCGCGGAACCAAAGACCAAAGTGAAGGATATCCGAGATGAAGACCGGACCCGTTATCGCCATTGCCGCCGTTGCCGTCGCCGTTATCGCAATCGGCGCATACATGATCGATTTCGACGTCACCGACGAGGGCTCGATGCCGGAAGTGTCGGTCGAGGGCGGCGAGCTGCCCGAGGTTGATGCCGAGGTCGGCACGATCGAGACCGGCACCACCACCGAGACCGTGGAAGTCCCGGATGTGGACGTTGATGTCGACACCGAGGAAAAGCAGATCGAGTTGCCGACTGTTGAAGTGAACCCGCCGTCGGACAACGACTGATCCCGCATCCCACGGATGTAAGGCACACCGAGGCCCCCTTCGCCCACCGGCGCAGGGGGCCTTTTGCTGTCCGGCGCGGCGTGGACGCTGCCCTAGGCGTGGAACTTGGCCTAAAGGTCCGTTTACCAGTCCTGAGCGATCCTGCGGACAGGAGGCCAAAACGATGCGCCCGGTTGACGAGCGACACCACCTGCGCCCCGACATATCGAAGAGGGCATCGCGGGCCGGCGCGTTGCGCCATCAGCTACTTGAACGCGGCGCACCGCGGCGCAGCAACGCCTAGGAGGCGAAGGTCACAGCCAAGCGGCGTCGGACGTTTCAGATGGAAAGACTGCCGCCCGAGATCCTTGAAGATGCGCGCTTCTGGTCCGTGAGCACGTCGCAAGCACTGCGGGTGGTCGCCCTTGCGGGCGACCGCGGCACCGACGACAGCGCTGCGGATGACTTCGACGTCATCGAGAGGTGGGGCGCGTCCTAGCGCTTCTTCCGCTTCACGTTGCCGCCGCGCTGGCCTGGGCGGCCCGCAGTCGAGCGACCCGCCGCCTTGGTGGCCTCCTCCGATGCGCGGTCGACTGCCTGCTGACGTGCCAGCGGATCGTCGGCCACCGCGAGATCGACCGCCTCTAGCCGCTTGACCTCGTCGCGCAGCCGTGCGGCCTCCTCGAACTCGAGGTTCTCGGCTGCCTTACGCATGTCGGCCCGCAGCCCGTTGAGCACGGTCTCGAGATTGGCGCCCTGACGCTTGGGGTCCACGGTCGCGGTGACGCGGTTCATGTCGACATCGCCCTGGTAGAGGCCGGCGAGAATGTCGTCGACATTCTTCTTCACCGTCTCGGGCGTGATGCCGTGCTCCTCGTTATAGGCGATCTGCTTCTGACGGCGGCGGTCGGTCTCGGCCAGCGCGCGCTCCATCGAGCCGGTGATGCGGTCGGCATACATGATGACCCGGCCATCGGCGTTCCGCGCCGCGCGGCCGATGGTCTGGATCAGCGAGGTCTCGGAGCGCAGGAAGCCCTCCTTGTCGGCGTCGAGGATCGCAACCAGCCCGCATTCCGGGATGTCGAGCCCCTCGCGCAGCAGGTTGATGCCGATCAGCACGTCGAACGCCCCGAGCCGCAGGTCGCGCAGGATCTCGATGCGTTCGATCGTGTCGATGTCCGAGTGCATGTAGCGCACCTTGATGCCCTGCTCGTGCAGGTACTCGGTCAGGTCCTCGGCCATGCGCTTGGTCAGCACGGTGCACAGCGTCCGGTAGCCGTCCTGCGTCACCTTGCGGATCTCGTCGAGCAGATCGTCGACCTGCATCTCCACCGGGCGGATCTCGACCTGCGGGTCGAGCAGGCCGGTGGGGCGGATCACCTGCTCGGTGAAGACACCGCCGGATTCCTCGAGCTCCCACGCCGAGGGCGTCGCCGAGACAAAGATCGACTGCGGGCGCATGGCGTCCCATTCCTCGAACTTGAGCGGGCGGTTGTCCATGCACGACGGCAGCCGGAAACCGTGCTCGGCGAGGGTGAACTTGCGCCGGTAGTCGCCGCGATACATGCCGCCGATCTGCGGCACCGACACGTGGCTCTCGTCGGCGAAGACGATGGCGTTGTCGGGGATGAATTCGAACAGCGTGGGGGGCGGCTCGCCCGGCGCGCGGCCGGTGAGGTAGCGCGAGTAGTTCTCGATGCCGTTGCACACGCCGGTGGCCTCGAGCATCTCGATATCGAAATTGGTTCGCTGCTCAAGGCGCTGGGCCTCGAGCAGCTTGCCCTCGCCCACCAGCTGGTCGAGCCGCTGGCGCAGCTCCTTCTTGATCTGGATGATCGCCTGATTCATCGTGGGCTTCGGCGTCACGTAGTGCGAGTTGGCGTAGACGCGAATGCGATCGAAGCTGCCGGTCTTCTGCCCGGTGAGCGGGTCGAACTCGGTGATCGCCTCAAGCTCCTCGCCGAAAAACGACAGCCGCCAGGCCCGGTCCTCGAGGTGGGCGGGCCAGAGCTCGAGACTGTCGCCGCGCACCCGGAACGAGCCGCGCTGGAAGGCCTGATCGTTGCGGCGGTACTGCTGCGCCACCAGATCGGCCATCACCTTGCGCATCTCGTATTCGGAGCCTGCGTGCAGATCCTGCGTCATGGCGCCGTAGGTCTCGACCGAACCGATGCCGTAGATGCACGACACCGAGGCCACGATGATCACGTCGTCCCGCTCGAGCAGGGCGCGGGTGGCCGAGTGGCGCATCCGGTCGATCTGCTCGTTGATCTGGCTTTCCTTCTCGATATACGTGTCCGAGCGCGGCACGTAGGCCTCGGGCTGGTAGTAGTCGTAGAACGATACGAAATACTCGACAGAGTTGTCCGGGAAGAACCCCTTGAACTCGCCATAGAGCTGCGCCGCCAGCGTCTTGTTGGGGGCGAGGATGATTGCCGGGCGCTGGGTCTCCTCGATCACCTTGGCCATGGTGAAGGTCTTGCCGGTGCCGGTGGCCCCGAGCAGCACCTGGTTGCGCTCGCCCTCGTTGATCCCCGTGGACAGCTCGACGATGGCCGTCGGCTGGTCGCCGGCGGCGTTGAACTCCGTCTGCATGACAAAACGCTTGCCGCCTTCGAGCTTCTCGCGCTGGCGCACGTCCGGGGCAGGGGCGTGCAGCATCGGCTGGGACTTGTCGGAATGGGCATAGGGCATCGGGCACGGCTCCTCGGGCGGACGGAGAAGAGAATTGATGCCGCGGGGCAGAGATTCAAGGGGGCAGGGGGCCGTGTCGCCAAAACGGACGGTGCGTTGGGGGCGAATGACTGGTGTGAAAGCTGGGCGATGGATCGAGAGGCTGGGTGCGGGCGGCGCGGACTCGGCGCGGGCTTGCGCTCGTTGCGAGGCTTGTTCTTCTCGAAGAGCCCCGCGTTTCTTATCCTGCCTGTCGAGTGTGTAGCTGGGCCGTCGCGCCCGAAGGTCCCACTACGGACCTTCCGTGGTCGCAGCGCGCTCCTGTTTGCGCCGGAGACGTTGCGTCTGCCGATGATTTGAGGACAAGGCGCGCTGATCCCTTGCTCTGAGCGGCCAAATTCCGGATAACGCGGGAGATCTTCAGGAGGGATTCCATGCGTGCACGGATCTACCAGCCGTCCCGGACCGCGATGTCGTCGGGGCAGGGCAAGACGAAACACTGGGTGCTCGAATTCGCCGCCAGCGCGCCGCGCGAGGTCGATCCGCTGATGGGCTGGACCTCGTCCTCCGACACCCAAAGCCAGGTGCGGCTGCGCTTCGACAGCAAAGAGGCTGCGCTCGACTATGCCAAGGAACACGGCATCGAGGCCACCGTCGTGGAGCCGAACAAGCGCAAGCCCAACGTGCGCGCCCGTGGCTATGCCGAGAACTTCGCAGTCGATCGCCGGGGCGCCTGGACGCACTGAGGCTATCCCGGTCGCGTCGGCGGCTCGGGAATGAGAAAGGCGCGGCACCGGAAGATGCCGCGCCTTGGGGATGGGTTGAATCAAGACGCGCTTACGATCCTGTCGGATCGGATGGCGCGCTTCTGGAATATCGCCTGACGAAGACAGGGCCGGGGCTTTTGATCAGGGGTGTCTCTCGGATCACCGATCGGACACCCCCGGACCGCGCCGGACCTTACCAGTCGATATAATCGAGGAAGTCCTGCAGGTTCGACACCCAGCGTTCCACCGTACGGTCGAATGCCGGCTCGCCCATGTCGATCACGCCCAGCACGGGGTGTTCGAGGAACGGGTCGCCTTCGCTGTCCATGTGGGCCTTGCCGATCACCCTGTCGTGGTTCCAGCTGTTCATCTCGGCCGGGGTAACGAACTCCGGGGTATTGAATCCTGCGCTGAACTGCAGATCCTGACAGTTGGTATTGTCGCGGCAGCCGTAGAAATTGATCGAGAAGCTGACGCCCGCCGCGCCCGACTTGATCATCGGATCGCCATAGCTGTCGGTGGTCAATTCCGCCCGATAGCCCAGCTCGCGCATACGCTCTGCGATGCTTTCCGGGTCCGACGCGTTCAGCGTCGCCGCGGAAGAGGGGGCCGCAAAGGCACAGGTCGCCACCACGGCAAGGGCAGCACCGGCCTTGATCGACCAGCGGGTCATCGGGCGCAAAGACATCATCGCAATCTCCTATTCTATCCCGCGCCGCCTAGCGCAGAACAGCCAGAGCGGCCACCCGTGTTTTGCCCTCCAAGCAGCGTTTCGCCTAAAAAATTTGCCAGGGTTTGTCTTCATATCCATCATGTTACAGGCCACGCCGTACGCAGCGCCCCTCCGGTGGCGCATCCCGAGGCGCGGGTCTTGGGGGGCTGCGGGCGCCTCGGGCGATGCGGCAGCGAGAGGGTGCCACCCGTCGTGTTCACCGATACGACGCCGCGAGACGAGCTCACACGTATCGAACAACCCTTCGCACCGAGGGAGACAGCCCGCTTAGGGAGTCCTCGGGTCTTGCGGTCGATCCGGTCGCATCTTGCGCCCTTGACCTTCTGGCTGTCAGGTTCAGGAGTCTGGCACGGCATCGAAATCCTCCGACTTGGCCCGGACCTTGTCCGGATCTAGAGGGGGTGGGGCACCCCCGGTCAGGGCATTGCCCCGGCACACACTGGCTCGCCATCGGGCGTCGCTTTCATCACCTGGAGGGGGCATGGAATTTCTTTTCGACGGCGATCCGGCCGCGCCGACGACGCTGCTTCTGGCGCATGGCGCCGGGGCGGCGATGGACACGCCGTGGATGTCCACCGTGGCGGACAAGCTCGCCGCGCGGGGTCTTCGGGTGGCAAGGTTCGAGTTCGCCTACATGGCCGGGCGCCGCAGTGGCGGGGCGAAGCGCCCGCCGCCCAAGGTGGCGCTGCTGGCCGAGGAGTACCGCGCGGCGATTGCGGCGTTGCCTGTCAATGGCCGGCTGATCATCGGCGGCAAGAGCATGGGTGGACGGGTCGCCAGCCTGATTGCCGACGACCTGCACGCGCAGCAGCGCCTCGCGGGGCTGCTCTGCCTTGGCTACCCGTTTCATCCGACCGGCAAGCCCGAGACGCTGCGGACCGAGCATCTTGCCACGCTGCGCACGCCGACCCTGATCTTTCAGGGCATGCGCGACCCGTTCGGAACGCGGGGCGAGGTGGTTGGCTACGCGCTGTCGCAGGCCATCGCCCTGCACTGGCTGGACGACGGCGATCACGACCTCAAGCCGCGCAAGCGCCAGACCGGGCTGACGCTCGACGATCACCTCTCCAGCACCGCCGCTGCCATCGCGCGCTGGGCCTCCGCGCTGGAGTGAGCGCAGGGGGCGTGGTGGGCGAGGGAGCTGTCGCGCGAAGCGGTCATGCCCCCCGGAGGCAGGCAGAGGCGTGAGGCGGTCGGGCGGCGGTCACTCACGCGCCCTCGCCAATCGCGCCGGCGAGCCTGACGCGACCGGGGCCTACCCGGCCTTGTGCCAGCGGCGGCGGCCGATCCGACAGCGGCGGCTAGCCTCCCGCCGCGAGCGCCGCGCGCATGTCGAAGAGGGTGGCACGCAGCGGCATCTCATCGGCGCGCACCAGCCCCTCCTTCGCACGTTGCGTGTCGACGATGGTGAACATCACGACGAACAGGAAGCCCGAGAACACGAAGATCCGCCATGTCAGCCGGCGTCCCAGCAAGCCGGCGCGGTTGCCAAGCAGGAACAGCCCCATCATCCCCGAGGCCAGCAGAACGATGTGAGTGACCTCGGACATCGGGCTGGTGGCCATCTGTAGCCGGAAGAGATGCGCGTCGATGGCCTCGTTCACGGCACCGGCGACGAAGGCCTGTATCGGGGGCGCCACCTCCGGGTCTGTGGTCGCCTCGAGGGTCAGCGGCCAGAGCCGGGCCTGCGCGGCGAGCGAGCGTTCGAGGAAGGCCTGCGCCGCCTCCTGCGAGTCCAGCGCGCCGTTGCCGGGCAGAAGCCGGGTCTCGGTATAGTCGAGCAGGGCCTGTTGCAGCGGCAGGCGTCCGGCCTCGGGCAGGTAGTCGGCGCGCAGGAAAGCGGTGCCGAGCGCTGCCGCCTCCTTCACCGTGGCCGCCTTGCGCGCCTGCGCGAGGCTCAGGGCATCGCCAAAGCTGAACGCCAGCAGCAGGCCGAGCAGGGCGAGGATGGCGGCAAGGGTCGTCTCGCCGACCACGTGGTCGATCTCCTCCCCGGCGCGAAGTAACATCCTGCGGCGCGTCCGCCCGCCCCAGTAGCCGAGCACGGCCATCGCGGGCAGACAGATCAGCAGGATGAGGGCGATCGCGGTGAGCGACAGCGCGGGCAATTCCAACTGCGTATAGAGCGACGCGGCGGTGGTGGCGTCCATGGTTGCATCCGGCTGATGAAGACATTCCGGAGGCCGATGCTACACCGAACCTCCCGTAAGGCCACAAGCTTTGCGACATCGAGGCGATTATTCGGTCGCAGCCGCACTCTCCGCGCGAGCGCGCCGGCGTGTCGGGTGCAAAGCGTATGCGCCGGGGCTTTTCGCCATCGGGCCATGCCGGGCGCCGGGGCGCGAGAGCTTCGTTGAAGGGACAGGCCGGGGGCGTGAAAAGGGCGGTAAGAGAGGGTCACCGATCTCGGGCACGCAGGTGCGGCGAGGGGCGGCGGCGCGCTGCGTCCCAGCAGCCGCGCCGCTTGCCGCGATTGTTCCGCTCAGAGCATCCACTCCACCGGCAGCCAGCTGATGACCCGCACGAGCATCATTTTGACCCACCCGGTTTCCGGCTCCTCGGTCAGCACCCTGCGGTCCCCATCCTCGGCGGTCTCGATCCAGACCAGATCGCCGCTCTCATCGCGCTCCACCTGATAATACCGTGCCGGGTCGTCGAGGGTCGCGGCCAGACCAGCGGCCATCTCGGGGCTCGGGATGAGCAGGCCCATCTCGGTGTTGAGCCGGGCCGAGCGCGGATCGAAGTTGAACGAGCCCACGAAGATCCGCTCGCCGTCGACGGTGAAGGTTTTCGCGTGCAGGCTCGAGGCCGATCCGACGATCATCTCCGACAGCGGAGTCTCTTTCGGACGCTCGGCCGAGGGGCGCAGTTCGAGCATCGTGACGCCGCCATCGATCAGCGCCTCGCGATAGGTCATGTAGGCGCTGTGCACAGGGGCCACGTCGGTGGCGGCCAGCGCATTGGTCAGCACCCGGGTTTCGACCCCGGCCTCGGCAAAGCCGGTGAGCAGCTCGGTGCCGGTATCGCCGGGGATGAAATAGGCCGAGACGAGATCGAACGCGCGTTGCGGGTCGGCGATCTCGAGGATGCGCGTCAGCAGAAGCTGGTCCTCGCTTGCCTCGCCCAGACCCTTTGCCGGGTCGTCGCTGAAGAAGTCGACCTCGCCCCAGTGCAGTTCGAGCGTGCCGTCCTTGACCTTCTGCACCAGCGGCGTGGCGGCGATGGCGCTGTCGTATTGCGCGGCCTCGGCGCTGGTTCTGGCGGTTTCGGCATGGGCCATCAGGCTGTCGAGCCCCGCGGGCGCCTCGGGCAGGATCAGCTCGGCAGGGTAGGCCGACCGGCTGGCCCAGTAGGCATCGAAATTCTCCGAAACCTCGCCGACCACCGGCCCGGCCGCCAGCACGTCGGCGTCGAAGTAGTGCACGCCGGTGCCGTAGTCGAAATAGATGTCGCCGATATTGCGGCCCCCGAGCACCGTGGCGGCGCCGTCGACGATCATCGCCTTGTTGTGCATCCGCCGGTTCAGGCGCGGGAAGTCGAACAAGTAGGACAGCAGTTTCGGGTCGCGCAGGGTGAACGGGTTGAACAGACGCACCTCGACATTCGGCATCGCGTTGAGCGCGGCGAGTTCGGCATCGAGTCCCGGGATCCCGTTGTCGTCGAGCAGCAGCCGCACCCGGACGCCGCGCTCCGCCGCCTTGCGCATCTCGTCGAGCAGGATCCATCCCGTCGTGTCGGTCTGCCAGATGTAATACTGCATATCGATGCTCTGCTCAGCGTTGCGGGCCAGCAGGATGCGCGCGGCATAGGCCTCGCGCCCGTCCGCCAGCGGCCAGATGCCGCTTTTGCCGGGATGCGCGTCGGTGGCGGTCAGCAGCGCGCTGCCAAGCGCGGTCTGCGCGGAGGCGGGCAGATGGGTGCTGTTGCTGCGGCCTTCGAGATCCGGCAACGGGTTGAGCAGTCGAAGCACGCCGATCGCGATCGCGAGGAGGATCACGAGGGCAAGAAGGAACCTCAGGAAACGCATGATGCACCCCGGCAATTGAGCTTTTCCCGAGACGCTAGAACCGGGGCAGCAGGCGGTCAACGCTTTCGCGTTTGTCGGCTCGGCTGCGTATCTCGTTGAAACTGCGCGCTGCCGCCGCTGCGTTCCGGCGATCCTGTCTTTCAGGGCGCAATTCGCGGTGCGGGCCTATCGCATTGGGCTGCCGCATTCGCCCGGTTGCGGTGGGCTCGTCGTGCCGCGCGTCGTAATCACCCGCGAGAAAGAGCGTGGATGCGCGCGGACGGGCACTGTGACGTTGGTGCGCCACGCGGGAACTATTCAACCGAAGGGTGAAATTTCGATAGGAACCGAACGCCTTTCATTCAACACTCAGGGCATTGAAGACTGAACCGCGCCCCATTCAGGAGGAACTCAGATGAAGAATTCGGTTCTTTGGATCATCTTTGGCGTATTGCTTATCATCGGCGGCTTTCTCGCGCTTATGAACCCGTTCGTGGCCACCGTCGCCGCCGAGCAGATGGCGGCCTGGATCTTCCTCATTGCCGGGGTTTTGCAGGTCTTTGCCGCGATCAGGTCCGGCGGCTGGGGCGCGCGCCTCTTCGGGCTGTTGCTTGGGGTCGCCTATATCGTGCTGGGCCTCGGCCTGCTGTTCCACCCGCTCGCGGGCATCGTCACGCTGACCGTGATGGCGGCGATCATGTTCCTCGTGAACGGCGTGCTGAAGATTGTCTTCGCCTTCAGCCTGCGCGGCTCGGGCTTTTTCTGGCTGTCGCTGCTGTCGGGCGTGATCTCGGTGGTGCTGGCGGTGATGGTGTTCGGCAACTTCCTCGCCGCCTCGGTCTCGCTTCTGGGCATCCTGCTGGCCGTCGAACTGATCTCGAGCGGCATGACCATGCTGTCCTACGGGTTCTACATCCGCAAACACCCCGAGGCCGAGTTGGCCTGACCCGGCCAGCGGGCGCTCCGCATAGGCTGCGGCGCGCCTTCGCGCTTTCCGGGCGGGCGGCTTCCCGCATACGCTCGGGCAGGGCGTCCCGATAGGCTCAAGAGGAGGGCGGAGCCAGTGAAGAGAATGTTGCTAGCCGTGCTGCTGGCAGGACCCACCCTTGCCAGTGCGGGGGGCGAAACCCTGCAGGCGGTCAATCGGGCCGAAGACTGGGTTTTGACGAAGGCGACCTGCGCCGAGGCGCGTGGGCTGTTTACGGTCGATCCGGTCGAGGCCGCCGACATGCCGGAAGATGACGTCATCGCGATGCAGTTCATCTTCGTTTACCTGCACGGCTATGCGGCGGCCAAGGGCATGAGCTACGGCACGGTGCTCGCGGAGTTCGGCGCCTTCTGTCAGGCCAACCCCGACAGCTTCTGGCTCACCGAGCGCTAGGGCGCGGCGCGGCGGGCACGCTCGCCCGCCGCGCCGGGGGCGATCACTCGGGCCGTTCGTTCAGCCGCAGCACCGTCACACCGGCCGCGTTGGTCAGGCTCAGCAGGCTGCCGTTGCGCACGTAGCCCGTGGCGGCCCCCACCGCGTCGATCATCGACTGCTCAAGCGCCATGCGCGGCTCGGGGCACATCATGCGGGTGCCGGCGAACGCCTCCGGGAAGGAGATCGTGCCGGCGCCGATCTCGGCGGAGCCGGTGAAGCGATTGCAGCCGCCGTACATGGCAAAGCTGCCGTCCGCGTCGAAGGCAAGCGTCGGCGCGTCCTCGACCACGAGAAGCCGGCCACCGATCTCGGAGACCTGCCACGGGATGCCTGCGATGCTTGGCATGTCCCCCTCCATCGCGACGGGTGCGATCTGCTCCAGAACGATCTCGGGGCGCTCGGGCGCGTTGCGGGTCAGCGCCGGGAAGGCGGTGGTGGTGCGCAGCACCGTCTTGCCGTCCATCGCGACGCTGGCCGCGACCGCGTAGCTCATGCGCGCGTCCACATCGTCGGTGTCGTAGGGCAGGCGGATCTCGACCGGCAGACTGTCGATCCGGTAGCTGCGCGCAGACAGCGTGGTCGCCGCGGCATCGGCGCGCGAGACGTCGAGCAGCTCGACCTGCATCATCGCGGCAGGCGGCAGGCGCGCATCGTCGGCGAGCCTTACCACGACGCCGAGCTCGGCCGGCTCGGCAAGGGCCGGCGCGGCGGCGCAGGCTGCGAGGACGGTGGCCGCAAGGGCGCGGCGCAGGGTCTGGATTGGTGGCATCTTCAGTCTCCCTCTCTTCCGGACAGTGTCGAGATGGGGATGCGCGTTTCCGGTGTCGCCGGGCGCAGACCCATGACCTTGCGTGATGCGGTCGTCTTTCGGCGCGACCTTCCGGTCGCGAGACTTTGACATCTAGGGTGAGTCTATGGCGTCACGCTCCCGTAAAACGGTATCCTCGGACCGTGCACCTGTCCACTGAGTTCTCGGGGCGCTATCAGCCACCGTGAGCCCGACCCGCGCACGTACGAGTGTAGCGGCTCCCTCGCGGCCATGAAATTGGGCTAAAGGCAACAGGCGCTGCCGGAGGTTCGCCGCGCCGCCACCAGGTCCGGCGGAGACTGGCAATACGAAGGATCCATCATCTACCAGCGCCTGCGCTTATTGCTGGTCCAAAACTTGCCACCTGCGACCTGCGCTGCCCGGCGGCGGACCTTCTGGCCGGCTCCTGCGAGCGAGGAATAGCCCGCTGACAGCGACATCCGTTTCGGCGCGGCCCGGTCCCGGCCAGCCGGCAACAGGGGCGGCAGAGCCGGGGCGCCCGGGGGCAGCGCTGCTCGGTCACGCCCTCCTGCAGACCAGAAAGCCTGTGGGGTCGAAGATCCGGGTGGAGAGGCCGGATAACTCTTGACGAAAGCTATGTCGCGGCGGAATGATCAACCTGAAATTGTTTCAGTCCGGTAGGCCAAATGGCGCATCCGACCTCGGCACCGGTCGCATCGGGAGATTTTCGTCTTGGTCAAACTCGCCCTATCCGCCGCCGCCTATCTGATCGCCAATGCCGTCGGGCTGCTGCTCGCCGCCGCACTGCTCGCCGGGTTTCAGATCGATCCGCTTTCGTTCATCATCGTCGTGGTGGCCTTCTCGGTCATTCAGGCGGTGCTCGGGCCGATGATCACCAAGATCTCGCTCAAGCGGCTGCCGCAGCTGATGGGGGGCGTGGCGCTCGTGACGGTCTCCATCGGGCTGCTGATCACCGACCTGCTGCTGGCCGGCATGTCGATCGGTGGCGTGGCGAACTGGCTGGCGGCGACGCTGCTGGTCTGGCTCGGCAGTCTGATCGCTACCCTGCTGATCCCGGTTTACGTGTTCAAGCAGCTGGCCGACGACTCCAACCGCAAGAAGACCGCCTGAGACAAGGTCTGGCACGGGAGCGAGAGCCTTGGCGGAGCGCAGTCTCGGGCGGACCCTCTGGACCCTTGCGCTCGCGCTTCTGAACGCCACACTGATCCTGCTGGCGCTGTGCCTGTGGCTGGGCTGGGCCCTGTTCTCCAGCGTTGCGCAGGTCACCGGGGACGTGGCCGAGATCACCGGCTCTGTCCGCCCTCTGAGTACCGAGATCCGCGATCTGACCGGCCAGATCGGCGAGACCCGCAGCACCCTCGCGGCCCTGCGCGCTGGCGGTGCGGACCTGCAGGTCTGCTCGGCGCTTGAGGCGCAGCTGGCCCGCGCCGAGGCCCGGGTTGCCGAGCTGACCGAAACGCTGCAGGGCTTCGAGGGCGAACTCTATCCGGCCATCGAGCAGGCGGCGGGCACCGCCTTCGGCACATTCGGCACCACGTTCGCGGCGACCCTGCTCGACGCGGTGGGGCGTGATCCCGAACCCGCGCCGCCGACCCGGTAGGGCGGGCAGGCCCGATCCGAGGCTGTCCTCGGCGGGCGGATGCGACTGGCAGGCGCGCCGCCCGCGAGGACCCCTCCGTCTCGCCCAGAAGCGCGAATGACGCGGCGAAGAGGCCCACCATTGGGCCCCGAAATCGGCCCCACCCCGGACGGGCCTGCCGGAGCGGGTCAGGACGCGCTGCCAACGCCCGGGCACACATCGCGCGGCAGATCGCCCAGCCTGCGCCCACCGCCGGGCCTGGTGCCTGTCCTTGCCCCATTGCAGCCGCCGCGCGGGTTTCCTAGGGTCGCGCCAACCCTGTGCCAAGGCGGATGCGCATGACAGAGACCACCTATCGCGGCGGCCCGATCTTCGACGGGCAGCGCCTGCTGCACGGCCACGCGCTTTGCATCAAAGCCGGTCGCGTGACCGTGCTCGCCCCCGAGGCGGCGGTTGCCGCATCAGGCGAGGTCATCGATCTCGACGGCGATCTGCTCGCGCCGGGCTATGTCGATCTGCAGGTCAACGGCGGTGGCGGGGTGATGGTCAATGACGGCCCCACGCCGGCGGATCTGGCGACCGTGGCGCAGGCGCACCGCCGGCTCGGCAGCACCACGATCCTGCCCACCCTGATCACCGACACGCCCGCGCGCAGCCGCGCGGCCATCGAGGCAGTGACGCAGGCCATCGCCGAAGGCGTGGCGGGCATTGGCGGGCTGCATCTCGAGGGGCCGCATCTGGCGCTCTCCCGCAAGGGCGCCCATGACGGCGCGCTGATCCGCCCGATGAGCGACGCCGACCTGACGATGCTTTGCGACGCGGCGCGCCGCCTGCCGGTGCTCAAGGTCACCATCGCGCCGGAAAACACCACACCCGAGCAGGTAGCGACACTGGCCGGCGCCGGCGCGCTGGTCTCCCTCGGCCATACCGATGCGGATTACGACACCTGCCTTGCCTATGCCCGCGCCGGGGCCCGCTGCGTCACCCATCTGTTCAACGCCATGCGCGGTCTCGACAAGCGCGAACCGGGCGTGGTGGGCGCGGCGCTGGCCTGCGAGGGGCTGTCCGCCGGGCTGATCGCCGATGGCGTGCACGTGCACCCGGCCGCCATGCGCATCGCCCTCGCGGCCAGACCGGAGGGGCTCTTCCTCGTCACCGATGCGATGGCCGTGGCCGGGACCGAGGCCCGCAGCTTCCGCCTCAACGGGCGCGAGATCACCCGCGCGGAGGGGCGGTTGGTGCTGCCGGACGGCACGCTGGCCGGGGCCGATCTCGACCTCACCCGCGCCATCAACCTGCTGGTCTCAGAGCTTGGCCTGCCGCTCGAGCGCGCCCTCGCCATGGCGACGTCGATCCCGGCGCGCCTCGCGAAACTGGGGCAGGGCGTGGGCAGCCTCGCCACCGGCGCCCCGGCCCACGCCATCCGCTTCCGCCAAGGCGACGGGGGCCTCGCCCTCATCGCCACCCTCTGACGACACCGCCCCATGCAACAAGGGCGCCGAGCGCCCCGTGCGCTCAACGCCCCTGTCTTCTTCTGGCCGGAAATATCCCGGGGGTCCGGGGGCAGCGCCCCCGGTCCTGCGCTCTCAAGCCCGAGCCGCGCCCGGGGGCTCAGACCATCCCTTCGGATTTCGCCCACTCGAGCGCCCGGTCGAGCGCCCGGCCGAAGCGGGCGAGGATCTCGGTCAGGTCGGCCTCGGTGACGATCAGCGGCGGGCAGAACGCCACGGTCTCATAGACATTGCGCACGATCAGGCCTTCCTCGGCGCAGAGCGCCACGACCTTGGCCGCCATCGAGCCCGCAGGTTCGAAGGCCTCGCGGGTGTCGCGGTTCTTGGCCAGCTCGACGCCCGCGATCAGGCCCACGCCGCGCACTTCGCCGACCAGCGGGTGATCGGCGAACTTGCGCAGACCCTCTTGGAACATCGGCTCGAGGCGCTCGGCATTGCCCATCAGATCCTTCTCTTCGATGATCTTCAGGTTCTCGAGGCCCACCGCGCAGGCGACCGGGTGGCCAGAGCCGGTGAAGCCGTGGCCGAACGTGCCGAGCTTCGCGGTGTTGTCGGCGATGGCGTCATAGACCTTGTCGTTCACCACGATGGCGGCGAGCGGCATATAGGACGAGGTCAGCTGCTTCGAGGTCACGAGGATATCGGGGGTGAAGCCGAAGCGCTCGCAGCCGAAGGGCTTGCCGGTGCGGCCGAAGCCGTTGATGACCTCGTCGGCCACCAGCAGGATGTCGTACTTGGCGCAGATCTCGGCAACGCCCGGCCAGTAGCCCTCGGGCGGCACCATGACGCCGCCGGCGCCCATCACCGGCTCGCCGATGAAGGCGCCGATGGTCTCGGGGCCCTCGGCAATGATCGTGTCCTCGAGCTCTTTCAGCAGGCGGGCGGTGAACTGCTCTTCGGTTTCGCCCTCTTCGGCGAATTTCCAGTAATGCGGCGTGGTCAGGTGGGTGACCGGGATCGCCGGAAGGTCGAAATCCTTCTGGTTCGCCGGCAGCCCGGTGAGCGAGCCCGACGCGATGGTGATGCCGTGATAGGCCTTGTTGCGCGACAGGAACTTCTTCTTCTCCGGGCGCCCGAGGCCGTTGTTGAGGAACCAGACCATCTTGACGACGGTGTCGTTGGCTTCCGAGCCGGAGTTGGTGAAGAACACCTTGTTGAGCCCTTCCGGGGTCATCTCGACGAGCTTCTCGGCGAGGCGGATCGACGGCTCGTGCGACTTGTGCGCGAAGGTGTGGTAGTAGGGCAGCTTCTTGAGCTGCTCGTAGGCCACGTCGGCCAGGCGGGTCTCGGAGAAGCCCACGGCGACCGACCAGAGGCCCGCCAGCGCCTCGTAATATTCCTTGCCCTCGGTGTCATAGACCTTGGCGCCGTCGCCATGGCTCATGATCATCGGTCCCTTTTCCTCGTGCAGGCGCATGTTGGTGTAGGGGTGCATCGTGTAAGCGATGTCGGCGGCGTGAAGCGAGTTCGGGCGCTGGTTCATGTCGATCTCCGTGTTGGCAGTGGCCCCCGCGGGGCCTGAGGGTTCGGTTGGGGGAGAAGGCCGCGGGAGACTCAGGTCCCCGTCGGCGCTCAGTTAAGATGACTTTGGGTCAAAGGTCACGGGGAGAATTTGATCAAATCTTTTCCAGCCCGCACCAGTCCGCGATGAACAGCGCGATCGTGCCGGTCACGCGCTTTACCGAAGACAGTTTGACCCGCTCGTCAAAGCCGTGAATGGCTTCGGAATAGGGGCCGTAGACGAGGCAGGGGGTCTCGCCGTAGATCACGAAGACCCGCCCATCAAGGTAGCCCGGCGTCACGAAGCTCTCGAGCGGCTTGGTGTAGCTCGACATGTGGGCGCGGGCGAGCGTGTCCTCGGCCTCTGTGCCTTCCTCGAGCACGTAGCCCTCCGCGAAGAAGCCGTTGAAGATCACCTCGGGCGGGTTGTTGGCGAGGAACGGGATGCCCTCGGAGACCCGGCGCAGGTGGTCCTCGATCTCGCGCGCGGCGTCTGCGGCCTTGATGCCGGGGTAGAGCGCGATGCGGCAGTCGAACTCGCACCAGGCCGCCACGGTCGACGCCCAGTCGCCGCCGGAGATCTTGCCGACGTTGAAGTTGATCGGGTGCTCGAGCTCCTCGAAATAGCGATGCTCGCCCTTCCGGGCGTTCCATGCCTCTTCCAGTTCGCGCAGACCCTTGATCAGGTCGTAGGCCGCTTCGATGGCGTTGGCGCCCGAGCCGGCCTCGCGTACATGCACCGGGGCGCCCTGCACCCGGACGCGGAACCACAGCACGCCGACATTGGCCCGCACCAGCATGTCGTCCTCGGGTTCGGGAATGATCGCGGCATCGGCGTTGTAGCCGCGCAGCAGCGCCGCGAGCGCGCCGTTGCCGGTGCATTCCTCCTCGACCACCGATTGCTGGTAGAGCGTGGCGGCGGGGCGGTAGCCCAGCCGCTTGAGCGCGTCGACGGCAAAGATGTTGGCGGCGATCCCGGCCTTCATGTCGGCGATGCCGCGGCCATAGAGCCAGTCGCCGTCGCGCTTCGGCTCGAAGGGCGGGTGGCTCCACATGTCGAGCGGCCCCGCGGGGACAACGTCGACATGGCCGTTCAGGACCAGCGACTTCCCGGTCTCCTCGCGCGGGCGCAGCGTGCCCACCACGTTGATGGCGTTGGAATAATCGACCTCGACCGGTGAGAAACCGGGGTGGTGCTTGATGTCGTCAACTTCGATGGTCCAGCGGTCCATCGCGTAGCCGCGCTCCTTCAGCGCGTCATGCAGGAAATCCTGCGCGGTCGCCTCCTGTCCCCGCAGGGACGGGAACCGGCCAAGCGCTTCGGTGAAGGCGATCTGGTCCTCGAACCCCTCTTCGACGGCGGCGAGGATCTGTTCGGTCAGTTCGGCAGAGAGGGTCATTTGGCGTCTCCTGTGAAGCCTTGCATGAACGACACCAGCGAGGTGGTGAGGTCGTCGGAGAGGTAGCCGCCTTCCTGCACGATCACCGTGGGATAGCCGGCGGCGGCGATCATCTCGCCGGCGCGGCGGAAGCCGTCCCAGCTGATCTGCATGCCGAGCAGCGGGTCATTCTCGTGCGCGTCGAGCCCGAGGCTCAGCATCAGGGCGCCCGGCTGGTAGGCGGCGATCCTCTCCAGTGCCTCGGCGATGGTCTTGAGCCAGACCTCGTTGGTGGTGCTGCGGGGCAGGGGGTAATTGGTGTTGAAGCCTTCGCCCGCGCCGGTGCCGGTCTCGTGGGCATAGCCGACGAAGAACGGGTAGTAGGTCTCGGGGTCGGCGTGGATCGAGATCGTCATCACGTCGTCGCGCTCGTAGAAGATCGCCTGCGTGCCGTTGCCGTGATGCACGTCGATATCCAGCGTCGCGACCTTGTCGTATTTACTGCGAAGCCGCGCGGCAGCGACGGCGGAGTTGTTCATCATGCAATGCCCGGCGGCCATGTCGGCCGAGCTGTGGTGCCCGGCGGGACGGCACAGCGCATAGGCGGCGCGATCTCCAGCAAGCACCGCGTCGGCGGCGGCCACGGCGCAGTCGGCGGCGCGGCGCGAGGCGGTCCAGGTGTGCTCACCGATCGGCGCCGAGGTGTCGCCCATGTGCCAGCCGGCGCGGCCGACGATGCTGGCGGGATAGGTGGCGAAGCTGCGCTGCGGAAATACATTCGGCACCACCTCGGGGCCGGCGTTGGGCAGCGCCTGCCACTCCTGCCATGCGGTCTCGAGGAAGGTGAGGAAATCCTCCGTGTGCACCGCCGCGAGCGCATCGCGCGAGGCCTGTGCCGGTTCGATGGTGTCGAGGCCAAGCTGATCGAGCCCCGCTTTCAGCAGCTTGGCGCGCTCGGCCTGCTCGGCGTTGCGCAGGATCTTGCCATGCGTCAGGCGAAACACCGGATCGTGGAGGTCGGTCTCGGGGGCATAGAAACACTTCATCAGTCTGGCTTCTCTTCCATGTTGCGGAACTGCTCGACCACGAGGTCGCGGGCGACCTCGATATGATAGCGCAGGGCTTCGACGGCCTCTGGCTCATCGTGGCGCAGCAGCGCGTCGAGGATGGGTTGGTGGGTCTCGGCCAGCCTCTGTGCGTCGTCGTAGAGCCGGCCGATCATCATGATCGTCAGCTCCGACGCCATCGCGATCTGGTCGAAGGTGGCGAGGTATTTCGGATTGCCCGAGCCGGCGCAGATCAGCCGGTGGAACTCCATGTCGGCCTCGACCTGTGTCAGCATGTCGAAGCCGGGGCCGGCGACGCGGCGCATCTCTTCGATCTGCTGAACGAGGCGGGTCTCGCTCTCCCCCAGCCCGTCGCGGATCAGGCGGCGCACCGCCGCGGTCTCGATCACTAGCCGGAACTCGTAGAGATCGGCCAGTTCGCGGGAGCTGATCGAGCGAACGAAGAAGCCGCGATTGGGCAGGTAGGTCACCAGCCCCGAGTTCTCGAGCAGGCGCGCCGCCTCGCGCACGGGGGCGCGGCTCACGCCGAGCTGGCGGGCCACCACCGATTCGGAGAGTCGTTCGCCCTGCGAGAGCTGGCCCGTCACGATCGCCTTGCTGAGCAGGCGCGCGACACGCTGGACGAGCCCCTCGCGGTCGAGGGGCTGAAAGCCGTCACTGTCCTGTTTTGGGTCCATGAAGTCGACACCGGAATGCACAAGTTGCGATCACGCTAATTGTAGGTTTGGCGATTGTCGACAATTTCCTTGACCAAACATGCTTTCTCGGCGTCTGTTTACGATAAGCGATGAAAAGGACGACTTTGATGCCCGATGGAGCTACCGCCGACCCCGTCACCCAGCTGCGCCGCGATCTGGCTGCCGCCTACCGGCTGATTGCGCATTTCGGCATGGATGACGGCATCTACACCCACATCTCCGCGCGCCTGCCGGACGGGCCGGGCGGCGATAAGCGCTTTCTGCTGAACCCCTTTGGCCTGCGCTTCGACGAGGTGACGGCGGCCAATCTCGTCACCGTGGACGAGACGGGGGCCGTGATCGACGATCCCTACGGCGCGGGGGTCAACGCGGCGGGCTTCACCATCCACTCCGCCGTGCACATGGCGCGGCACGACGCCGTGTGCGTGCTGCACACCCACACCGTCGCCGGTGTGGCGGTTTCGTCGATCAAGGAGGGGGTGCTGCCGCTGAACCAGTGGTCGGCGCAGTTCTTCAACCGCATCGCCTTCCACGATTACGAGGGCATCGCGCTGAACCTCGAGGAGCGCGAGCGCATCGTGGCCGATCTTGGCGAGAAGCAGGTCATGCTGCTGCGCAATCACGGCACGCTGCTGCTGGGCCGCTCGGTCGCCGAGGCGGTCAAGCTGGCGCTGAACCTCGAGCGGTCGTGCAAGGCGCAGATCGCGGCTCTGGGCATGGGCCTGACGCCGATCGTGCTGCCCGACGATGTCGCCGAGCACACGGCGAGCCAATACCAGAAAATGTATGACAAGATGGAAGGCGCCGGTGGCAGGGATCCCGAATGGGAGGCCTTCCTGCGGATGCTGGAAACCGCCGCTCCCGGCTACAAGGGCTGAGCGGCGGCCCGAGAGATAACCAAGGCGGCCCGGCACAGAACCGGGCCCACCCCCGAAACCAGAACCTGACAGGGAAAACATGAAACATCTCAAAGCGACGACCTTCCTGATCGCCGCCGCGCTCGCGGCGCCGCTCGCCGCGCAGGAGGCCGGTGGCCGGCTCGACATCGTGGTGCAGCCCGAACCGCCCTCGCTGATGCTGGGCCTTGTGCAGAACGGCCCGACGCAGCTTGTCGCGGGCGACATCTACGAGGGCCTACTGCGCTACGGCACCGACCTGAAGCCGCAGCCGCTTCTGGCGAAAAGCTGGGAGATCTCGGAGGACGGCCTGACCTACACCTTCAAGCTCAACGAAGGTGTGAAGTGGCACGACGGCGAGGATTTCACCGCCGAGGACGTGGTGTTCTCTGCCGATGTCTTCCTGCGCGAGACCCATGCCCGTCTGCGCGCCTCGCTGGAATACGTGGAGAGCATCACCGCGCCGGACGACACCACCGTGGTGTTCCAGCTGAAGGAGCCCTTCGGCCCGTTCATCAGCGTCTTCGAGACCGGCACGATGCCGATCGTGCCAAAGCACATCTATGAAGGCACCGATTTCGCCAACAACGAGATGAACGCCACGCCGATCGGCACCGGCCCGTTCAAGTTCGAGGCGTGGGAGAAGGGCAGCTACATCCACCTCGTGAAGAACGAGGACTACTATGTCGACGGTCTGCCCTATCTCGACGAGGTCTATTACCGCGTGATCCCGGATGCCGCCGCCCGCGCCGTGGCCTTCGAGACCGGCGAAGTGGACGTTCTGCCGGGTGGCTCGGTCGAGAACTGGGACGTGCCGCGCCTGACCGAGATGGACAATGTCTGCTCCACCGGCTCGGGCTGGGAATTCTTCGCGCCGCACGCGTGGATGTGGCTCAACAACCGCGAAGGTCCGACCAGCGACGTGCGCTTCCGTCAGGCGGTGATGTATGCGATGGACCGTGAGTTCCAGCGCGACGTGGTGTGGAACGGCTTCGGCAACGTCGCCACCGGCCCGGTCTCTTCGAAGACCAACTTCTATTCGGACGACGTGACCATCTACGATCACAACCCCGAAAAGGCCGAGGAGCTGCTGGCCGAGATGGGCTATGACGGCGAAGAGATCCGCCTGCTGCCGTTGCCCTATGGCGAGACCTGGCAGCGCTGGGCCGAAGCCATCCGCCAGAACCTGAGCGAGGTGGGCATCAACGTGTCGATCGACAGCACCGACGTCGCGGGCTGGAACGAGAAGACGTCCCAGTGGGACTATGACATGGCCTTCACCTATCTCTACCAGTACGGCGACCCGGCGCTGGGCGTGTCGCGCAACTACACCGCCGACCGCATCCAGAAGGGCAGCCCGTGGAACAACGTCGAGGGCTACGACAACCCCGAGCTGGACGAGAAGTGGTTCGACGCCGCGACCATGATCTCGCCGGAGGAACGTCAGGCCGCCTATGACGAGATCCAGAAGGAGATCGTCGACGACGTGCCCGTGGCATGGCTTCTCGAGCTCGAGTTCCCGACCATCTACCGTTGCGACATCAAGGACCTCGTGACCACCGGCATCGGTGTCAACGATGGTCCGCGCAACGCCTGGATCGAGCAGTAACCCAACCGGTTCGGGCCGGACTGTCCCTTGTCCGGCCTGACCCCGAGGCGCTGCCGCTCCCCGTGGGCGGCGCCTCGGGAAACAGATTCCCCTCCGAGGACGCATGACCATTCTCATCGCAATCCTCTCGCGGCTCGCGAAGGCGGCACTGACCCTGCTCGCCATCGCTGTCCTGAACTTCTGTCTGCTGCACGCGGCGCCGGGTGACCCGGCGGTGGTGCTGGCAGGCGAGGCGGGCGCGGCCGACGAGCAGATGATCGCGCAGCTGCGCGAACGCTTCGGCCTTGACCAGCCGCTCTACGTGCAGCTCGGCAAGTACATCGCCGGCATCGTGCAGCTGGATCTTGGCTATTCCTTCCGCCAGAGCGCCCCGGTGATCGACCTGATCGCCGAGCGGCTGCCGGCGACGCTGTTGCTGACCCTGACCGCCTTCGTGATCTCGCTGACCTGCGGCATCGCTCTGGGCGTCGCCGCCGCCGCCCGCGTCGGCAAGGTGTCGGATTCGCTCCTGACCACGCTGGCGCTGCTGTTCTACGCCACCCCGCTCTACTGGCTGGCGCTGATGGCGGTGCTGGTGTTCTCGGTCTGGCTCGGCTGGCTGCCCGGCTTCGGCTACGAGACCGTGGGCTCCGACTTCTCGGGCCTTGCCCGCGCGCTCGACATCCTCAAGCACCTGATCCTGCCGGCGCTGACGCTGGGGCTGTTCTTCATGGCGGTCTACATGCGCATGACGCGGGCCTCGATGCTCGAGGTCTCGACCGCGGATTTCGTCAAGACCGCCAAGGCCAAGGGCCTGTCGGGCCCGGTGATCCGCCGCCGCCACATCCTGCGCAACGCGATCCTGCCGGTGGTCACGCTGGCCGGCCTGCAGGCGGGGCAGCTCGTCGGGGGCGCGGTGCTGACCGAGACCGTCTTCGCATGGCCCGGCATCGGTCGGCTGATGTTCGAGAGCCTCGCCGCGCGCGACTACAACACCATCCTCGGCGTGTTCCTCGTGTCCGCCGCCATGGTCATCCTGTTCAACATCGTGACCGACATCGTCTACCGGATCGTCGATCCCCGGATCGGAGCGAGGGCCTGAGCCATGTGGAAACGTTTCAGAACCAATATCGGTGCCATGGTCGGGGTCGTCCTGCTGATCGCCGTCATCCTCATCGCCATCTTCGCGCCGCTGATCTTTGCCAACACGCCCTGGCAGATGGTACAGCGCCCATTCCTTGCGCCCTTTGCCATGGAGAGCCTGCCGCTCGGCACCGACACGCTGGGCCGCGACGTGGCCGCGCAGCTGGCTTACGGCGCGCGGGTTTCGCTGCTGGTCGGGCTGGTCTCGACGCTGGTGGCGCTGCTCATCGGGGTACCTCTGGGCGCGCTCGCGGGGTTCTATGGCGGGTATGTCGATGAAGGCGCCATGCGCTTCACCGAGTTCTTCCAGACCATCCCCAACTTCGCGCTGGCCATCGTGCTGGTGGCGATCTTCGAGCCGACGCTGGCCTCGATCACGCTGGCCATCGCCATCGTCTCGTGGCCGCCGGTGGCGCGCCTCGTGCGGGCCGAGGTGATGTCGGTGCGCAAGCGCGAGTTCGTCGATGCCGCGACGCTGGCGGGCCTGTCGAAGCCACGCATCCTCGTGCGGCAGGTGCTGCCCAACACGGTCTCGCCGATCATCGTCATGGCCTCGCTGATGGTCGCCACCGCGATCCT
The DNA here is from genome assembly GCF_020171625.1 of Salipiger bermudensis. GTDB lineage: Bacteria > Pseudomonadota > Alphaproteobacteria > Rhodobacterales > Rhodobacteraceae > Salipiger > Salipiger bermudensis_B. Next base: position 439,670 of record NZ_JAIUZY010000003.1, on the reverse strand, counting down.
GCTGGAGAGCTCGCTCTCCTTTCTCGGTCTCGGCGATCCCAACGCCATGAGCTGGGGCTACATGATCGGCGCCGCGCGCACGGTGATCCGCTCGGCCTGGTGGCTGAGCTTCTTCCCCGGCATCGCCATCGTCATCACGGTGCTGGCGCTGAACCTCATCGGCGAAGGTCTCAACGACGCGCTGAACCCGCACCTCTCCCGGAAGGGCAAGGCATGAGCAACACACTGTCCATCGAACACCTCACCATCGGCCTGCCGGAGGGCGCCGACCGCCCCTTCGCGGTCGAGGATGTGAGCATGGCCATCGAGAAGGGCGAGATCCTCTGCGTGGTCGGGGAATCCGGCTCCGGCAAGTCGATGACCGCCAACGCGCTGATGGGGCTGCTGCCGCCGGGCGTGACCGTGAAGGCGGGCCGCGCCATGTTCGAGGCGCGCGACGTGCTGCGCCTGCCCGAGAGCGAGAAGCAGGCGCTGCGCGGCGCCAGCATCGCGATGATCTTCCAGGAACCGATGACGGCGCTGAACCCGCTGATGCGCATCGGTGACCAGATCGTCGAGGTGTTTGCCGCACATGACCGCTACACCCAGTCCGAGCGCCGCGAGAAGGCGCTGGCGCTGATCCGCGAGGTGCAGCTTCCCGATCCCGAGAAGATCATCCGCGCCTATCCGTTCCAGCTCTCGGGCGGGCAGCGGCAGCGGGCGATGATCGCGATGGCGCTGGCGCTCGAGCCGAAGCTGCTGGTCGCCGACGAGCCGACAACTGCGCTCGACGTGACGACGCAGGCGCAGATCCTCAAGCTGATCCTCGATCTGCGCGAAAAGCGCGGCATGGCGGTGATGTTCATCACCCACGATTTCGGCGTGGTGGCCGAGATCGCCGATCAGGTGATCGTCATGCGCATGGGCAAGGTGGTCGAGCGCGGCTCGGCCGCAGAGGTGCTGGAGAACCCCCAGCACGACTATACCAAGCGCCTGCTCGAGGCGATCCCGACCGGCAAGCTGCCGGCGGCACGGCAGCTTTCGGAGACGCCGGCGCTCGAGATCAAGGGGCTGCGCAAGATCTACCGCACCGGTGGCGGCCTGTTCAAACCGGTCCGCGAGGTGCGCGCGGTCGACAACGTCTCGCTCACCGTGGCGCGCGGCGAGGTGCTCGGGCTCGTGGGCGAAAGCGGCTCGGGAAAGTCGACGCTCGGGCGCACCGCGGTGCGGCTCGTCACCCCCGATGGCGGGCAGGTGATGGTCGGCGGCACCGATCTTGCAGCCCTGTCCGACGAGGAGCTGCGCAAGCAGCGCCACAAGGTGCAGATGGTGTTTCAGGATCCCTATGCCTCGCTCAATCCGCGCCAGCGCATCATGGGGGCGATCACCGACGGCCCGATCACCCGCGGCATTCCCCGGAAGGAGGCCGAGGCCCGCGCCCGCGAGCTGCTCGAGATCGTGGGGCTGGGGGCGGATGCCGCCAGCCGCTTCCCGCACGAGTTCTCCGGCGGCCAGCGCCAGCGCATCGGCATCGCCCGCGCGCTCGCCATGGACCCGGAGCTGATCATCGCCGACGAGGCGGTCTCGGCGCTTGACGTGTCGATCCAGGCGCAGGTGCTCGACCTGCTGCGCGAGCTGCGCGAGAAGCTCGAGCTGTCGATCCTGTTCATCACCCACGACCTGCGGGTCGCCGCGCAGCTCTGCGACCGCATCGCGGTGATGCAGAAGGGCAAGCTGGTCGAGATCGGCACGGTGCACGACATCTTCCTGAACCCGCAGCAGGACTACACCCGCAAGCTGCTCGCCGCCGTGCCCGGCGCCGACTGGGATCAGCAGGGAGCCGCCTGAGCATGATCGGTGTCATCACCAATACCGCGTTCGAGATGTTCGACCGCTTCAGCCCGTATTTCGCCGCCGAGGCGCCGGAGCTCACCGTCCTGCGCCCGGAGGACGTGACCCGGCCCGAGGAGGTGAGTTTCGTCTTTACCTTCCGCCCCGCCGACGATGCCTTCGCGCCCTATCCCAACCTGCGCGCGGTGTTCTCCGCAGGCGCCGGGACAGACGCCATCGACGCCTGTCCGTCGCTGCCCGAGGGCGTGCCGGTCTACCGGGTCGAGGATGCCGATCAGGCGTTGCAGATGGCGGGGTTCGCCGCCTTTCACGTGCACTGGCATCACCGCCACATGGCGCAATACGTCGCCCAGCAGCGCGCCGCCGTGTGGGAGCGCGTGCTCACCGGCCTGTCGCCGAGCCACAAGCGGGTGGGCGTGCTGGGCTTCGGCCACATGGGCCGGGCGATTGCCCGCGGGCTCATGGCGCTCGGCTATCCGGTGTCGGGCTATTCGCGCTCGCAGCCCAAGCCGCCCGAGCCGGGGGTGCGCCATTTCACCGACGGGCAGCTCGACGCCTTCCTCGCCGAGACCGACATGCTGGTGAACGTGCTGCCGCTGACCGAGCAGACCAAGGGCCTGATCGACGCCGCCTTCCTGCGCAAGCTGCCCGAGGGCGCGGCGCTGATCCACATGGGGCGCGGCGGGCAGGTCGACGAGGCGCAGCTGCTCGAGGTGCTCGATGCGGGCCATCTCTGCGGGGCGTCGATGGATGTGTTCGACACCGAGCCGCTGCCCGCCGAGAGCCCGCTCTGGGCCCATCCCAAGGTGCTTGTCACCCCGCATGTGGCCTCGATCCCCGAGGCCACCCTCCTCGTGCGCGGCATCCGCGACCGGTTGCGCGCGCTCGTTCCCGCCTGATCCTCTCCTTTTCTGCCGCAGGACGCCATGACCACCGATCCCAATGACCTCTCCGCCCGCGAACTCGCGGCCCGCGTCCGCTCCGGCGCGCTCTCTGCCAGTTCCGTGATCCGCGACACGCTCGACCGCGTGGCCAAGGTGAACAACCGGGTGAACGCGATCATCCAGGACTGCGGCGCCGACGCCATGGCCGAGGCCGAGGCGCTGGATGCACGCATCGCCAGGGGCGAGACGGTGGGGCCGCTGGCGGGCGTACCGGTGACCATCAAGGTGCTGGCGGATCAGGCGGGCTATGCCTCGACCAACAGCTGCCGCATCTTCAAGGACGTGATGGCGACCGAGGACGCCCCATTCCTGCGCCACCTGCGCGAGCGGGGGGCCATCGTGATCGGGCGGACCAACACGCCGGCATTCTCCTATCGCTGGTTCACCACGAACGGTTTCTACGGCGACACCCGGAACCCGCACAATGACACGCTGACCGCCGGCGGCTCGTCCGGCGGGGCAGGGGCGGCGGTGGCGACCGGCATGGGCCATATCGGCCACGGCACCGACATCGCGGGCTCGATCCGCTACCCGGCCTATGCCTGCGGCGTGCAGGGGCTGCGCCCGTCGCTGGGCCGGGTGCCGATGTTCAACCCCTCCTCCGGCGATCGGGGCATTGGGCCGCAGCTGATGGCGGTCTCGGGTCCGCTGGCGCGCCGGGTCGATGACCTGCGGCTGGGGCTCGAGGGCATGGCGGGCTACGCCCCCGAGGACATTTGGAGCGCGCCGGTGCCGCTGCATGGCCCGGCCTATCGTCGCCGCGTGGCGCTGGTGAAGCGCCCGGGCGGCATCGACACCGACCCGCGCATCCTCGAGGACCTCGACCGCGCCGCGGCGATCTTCCGCGCCGCTGGCTGGCAGGTCGAAGAGCCCGGCGAGGTGCCCGAGATCCGCGAGGCGGTGGAGCTGCAGATCGACCTGTGGCTCTCGGACGACCATGCCACCAAACTGCGCATGGCGCATGAGGAGGGCGATCCCGGTGCCATCGCGCTGCTTGAACACTACGCCGACCGCGCCGAGGCCATCGACGCCAAGCGCTTCGGCGAGGTGTTCCAGCGCCGCGCCGCGCTGACCCGCCAGTGGCGCGCCTTCCTGCAGGATTACCCGGCGGTGCTGATGCCGGTCTCGGCGGACCTGCCGTTCAAGCAGGATGCCGACCTCGAGGGCGGGGACGCGGTGGCGCGGCTCTGGGAGGCGCAGCTGCCCCAGATCGCCTTCCCGGCGCTGGGTCTGCCGGGCATCGCGGTGGCCTCGGGCGTGGTCGATGCCGTGCCCTCGGGCGTGCAGCTGATCGGCGCGCCGTGGCGCGAGGACGTGCTCTGCGACGCGGGCGAAGTGCTCGAACGCGGGTTCGGCTTTCCCGGCCTCGTGTCCTGACAGATCCGGACAGAGCTTGACAGATGGGGCGCAAAGCCCCATTTGGGACGGTAACGCTGCGCTGCCGCGTGAGCTAGCCGCGCCATTGGGCGGGAGGATCCCTCCCTGTCGGGCGCATCAGCGTTGCCAATACCGATTTCCCCATCACGCAGGGTTCTCGATGCGACGGCCGGATGGCACGGGATACGCCCGTCTGTCCCGAGGCCGCGCCGCACCCTGACCGTGTCGCCCCTCCGGGCGGCAGGTTCGTACGCCGCGTAGCGCCCGAGGATGGGCGGCGCGGCCCGACAAAGGATATCTCTTGTTCGATTTCGACATGCTCGGCCTTGCGCCGACCCTTTCCGAAGCCCTGAAGCGCAACGGCTTTTCCGAGCCGACCCCGATCCAGAATCAGGCCATCCCGCTGGCGCTCGAGGGGCACGACGTGCTCGGCCTCGCCCAGACCGGCACCGGCAAGACGCTGGCCTTCGGCCTGCCGCTGATTGACGGCCTGCTGGCGCAGCCCGCCAAGCCGGCGCCCAAGACCGTCAAGGCGCTGGTGCTGGCGCCGACCCGCGAGCTGGTCAACCAGATCGCCGACAGCCTGCGTCAGCTCACCGACGGCACCAAGCTGCGCGTCGGCACCGTGGTCGGCGGCCAGTCGATCAACCGCCAGATCAACTTCCTCAGCCGCGGCACCGACATTCTCGTCGCCACGCCGGGCCGTCTCATCGACCTGATGGACCGCAAGGCGGTGGACCTGTCGACCGTGCGCCAGCTGGTGCTCGACGAGGCCGACCAGATGCTCGACATGGGCTTCATCCACGCCCTGCGCCGCATCGCGCCGCAGCTCGGCACGCCGCGCCAGACCATGCTGTTCTCGGCCACCATGCCGAAGCAGATGGAGGAGCTCTCCTCGGCCTACCTGACCAACCCGCGCCGGGTGCAGGTCTCGCCCCCGGGCAAGGCCGCCGACAAGATCACCCAGTCGGTGCATTTCGTCGACAAGGCCGGCAAGCCGTCCAAGCTGCGCGAGGTGCTGGGGCGCGATGACGAGTCGCTGACGCTGGTCTTCGCCCGCACCAAGCACGGCGCCGAGCGGCTGATGAAGGGGCTTGTGGCCGATGGCTACAACGCCGCCTCGATCCACGGCAACAAGAGCCAGGGCCAGCGCGACCGCGCCATCAAGGCGTTCCGTGACGGCGACATCAACGTGCTCGTCGCCACCGACGTGGCGGCCCGCGGCATCGACATCCCGGGTGTCGCCTATGTGGTCAACTACGATCTGCCCGAGGTGCCCGACAACTACGTGCACCGCATCGGCCGGACCGCGCGGGCGGGCCGCGAGGGCGAGGCCATCGCCTTCTGCGCACCGGATGAGGCGGACCTGCTGCGTCAGATCCAGAAGCTGATGAAGATCGACATCCCCGTGGCCTCCGGCGAGGCACCGACCGAGCTCACCGAGGGCGGCCCGCGCCGTCGTCGCGGTGGTGGCGGTGGTAACGGCGGCGGCGGCCGGGGCCGTGGTGGCTTTGGCGGCGGCAAGCCGCAGGGCGCCGGCAAGCCCGGCGGTGGCCAGGGGCAGGCCAAGCGTCGTCGTCCGCGCCGCCGCGCGGCCTGAGCGCCAAGGACTGGGACGGGCCAAGATTTTTAGCTAAAAATCTTGGTGCCTGACAAAAAAACGCCCGGACGAGGATCTCGTCCGGGCGTTTTCCGTTCCGATCGGAAGAAAGCGGCTTACTCCGCCAGCTTCTTCGCGACGATCTCGTTCACCGCCTTGGGGTTGGCCTTGCCGCCGGTGGCCTTCATCACCTGGCCCACGAACCAGCCCGCAAGCTTGGGGTTCTGCTTGGCCTTCTCGACCTGCGCCGGGTTGGCGGCGATGATCTCGTCCACCGCGGTCTCGATGGCGCCGGTGTCGGTCACCTGCTTCATGCCGCGCTCGTCGACGATCTGCTCCGGATCGCCGCCTTCGGTGTAGACGATCTCGAACAGGTCCTTGGCGATCTTGCCCGAAATCGCATCCGACTTGATCAGCCGCACGATGCCCGCGAGCTGCGCCGGAGAGACCGGGCTTTCGGTGATGTCATGGCCTTCCTTCTTGAGGCGACCGAACAGCTCGTTGATCACCCAGTTGGCGGCGAGCTTGCCGTCGCCGGCCTCGGCTGCGACCTTCTCGAAGAAGGCGGCGTTGGCGACCTCGGCGGTCAGCACGCTGGCGTCATACTCGGACAGGCCGAAATCCTTGACGAAGCGCGCCTTCTTCTCGTCGGGCAGCTCGGGCAGGGAGGCGGCGATGTCGTCGACCCAGGCCTGTTCGATCTCGAGCGGCAGCAGGTCAGGGTCGGGGAAGTAGCGGTAATCGTGCGCCTCTTCCTTGGAGCGCATCGAGCGCGTCTCGCCCTTGTCCGGATCGTAGAGACGGGTCTCCTGGTCGATCGAGCCGCCGGCCTCGAGGATGGCGATCTGGCGCTTCGCCTCGTAGTCGATGGCCTGCTGGATGAAGCGCATGGAGTTCATGTTCTTGATCTCACAGCGGGTGCCGAGATGCGAGAAATCCTGCGTCTCCTGGTATTTCTCGTACTGGCCCGGGCGGCAGACCGACACGTTCACGTCGGCGCGCAGGTTGCCGTTCTGCATGTTGCCGTCGCAGGTGCCGAGATAGCGCAGGATCTGGCGCAGCTTCGACACGTAGGCCGCCGCTTCCTCGGGGCCGCGGATGTCGGGGCGGCTGACGATCTCCATCAGCGCCACGCCGGTGCGGTTGAGGTCGACGAAGGACATGTTGGGGTCCATGTCGTGGATCGACTTGCCGGCATCCTGTTCGATGTGGATGCGCTCGATGCGCACGAGACGGGCGATGCCCGGCTCCATGTCGACGATCACCTCGCCCTCGCCCACGATCGGGTGGTAGAGCTGGCTGATCTGGTAGCCCTGCGGCAGGTCGGGATAGAAATAGTTCTTGCGGTCGAAGGCGGATTTCAGGTTGATCTCGGCCTTCAGGCCGAGCCCGGTGCGCACCGCCTGCTCGACGCAATACTCGTTGATCACCGGCAGCATTCCGGGCATCGCCGCGTCCACGAAGGCCACGTTCGAGTTCGGCTCGGCGCCGAACTTGGTGGAGGCGCCCGAGAACAGCTTGGCCTCGGAAGCCACCTGCGCATGGACCTCCATGCCGATCACCAGTTCCCAGTCGTATTTCGCCCCGGCAATGACCTTGGGTTTGGGGGGCTCGAAGCTCAGGTCAAGCATGGCGTATCCTCGTCTCGCAATTCGCGATGGGGATACGCCAGAGCGGCAGAGGGAGCAAGAGCGCTGGCAGCGCAGGGCGACGGAGACAGCACGACACCGGTCCCGGTGAAGCGCACCTTGCGCCCGAGGCGCAATTGATGGGCGAAATGCTCGGCCAGCGCCGAGAGCGCGCGGCTCTCGCCGAGGCGCAGCCGGTCGCCTGCCCCGGTCTGGCCGGCGAAGGGGCGCGCGCTGGCCCAAAGCGCTGGATGGGTCTCGCGCAGGTGGTCCTCGGCGATCCAGCCGAAACAGCCGCTGATCCGGGCGCGGGCGCTGCTGGGCTCGGACGCACCCGACAGGGTCATGCCGCAGAACGCCGCGAGGCGATTGGCGGTGTGCTGGTCGGGGCGGCGGGTGAGGATGTCGTGCAGCCCTTCGGTGAACAGTTCCGCATCGACATGGGCAAAACCGCGCAGCTGGCCGCTTGCCAGCGCATCGAGCCAGACCCAGACATAGCCGCCCGCGCCCCAGACATCGGCGGTGCGCCCCGCGGTGCGGCGGGCCTCGCGTTCGAGCCGGTCCCAGTTGCCGAACCGGGTCGGCATCAGGTCCCGGCCGAGCGCCCGCATATGCGCGGAACAGGAGGGGTCTAGGTCGATCAGGTCCTCGTAGTCCTCGATCACCCGGCGGCCCGGGCGCGGATCGAGCTCGAGCAGCGCGCAGCGCAGCGCGGCGAGGGCGGGCGAATCGACCTCCAGCGGATGGAACGGCGCGATCAGCCGCGCCGCGGTCTCGAGATGCTGCGACCGCGCATCGCGCCGCAGGATCGCGGCGTCGCCGGTCGTCGGTGCGGCCGCCCAGGCCTCGGCCACGGTCACATGGGCCTGCGCGAGGGCGCAGGAGAGCCACGCGGACCCGGCCACGCCCTCGATGGCGTCGTGCAGGCAATAGAGCGTCCGCCGCGCCGTCGTGGCGTCGCCGGCGGCCACGGCGCTGAGCGCGGTCTCGACCACGTCAGAGCAGGCGCCCTCGGCAAGCAGGCGGGCGACCGGCATGTCGCCACAGGTTGTTGCGCGGGCGGTGTCGGCCTCGCGCAGCTGTGCGGCCAGCGTCTCCCAGTTCTCCTGCCGGGCGAGCGCGCGCCCGGCAAGGCGCCGGGTCTGGCGCGCCAAGGCTTCGGGCGAGGTGTCGCGCACGGGGATGTGGATTTTCGCCGGCTCGATCGGGGCGGGGCCGAGGGCGGCGGGCGCGGTCCTTTCCGGTGCCACCACCGTGGCGCCGAAAGCCCGCTCTCGGTGCCGTTTCCGCGACAGCAGGTCGAGGGCAAACCGGAGGAACGAGGCGGGGCGGACGAGGTCGGACATGGCCGCACCGTGTCGGGAGAATCAGGCACATTGTGGGCAGGAGCGGGTTCTGGCGGCGGCATTCCGCCGACAGTTTTCCGACTGCGATCGCCATGAGTCCCAAGGGCTTAACGTGGCCTTCGGCGGTTTGGTTCCGACACCGCCCCCGGGGCGCGGAGTGCCCGGCTTTACCGATCCCACACCCTGTGGCACTTCTCCAGCCATGCTGCCACGTCTTTTCACAGTTCTGTCGGCCCTGTTCTTCGCAAGCGCCGTCTGGTCAGAACCCGCCCCGATGCCGCCCGGATACTCTCTCCAGGCCGTCGTTCAATCGGTCCGTCCGCAAGAGCGGACCATGACGATCCCCGAAGCGCGCTGGGGCACCTCCGGCGAGCGGGGGACCTGGTCTCTGGCGGCGCTGTCGGCGCTGCGCGGCCCGGCACGCAACCTGCCCGCGATCGTCCCCGAGGACATCGCGACCTGGTGCCCGGCCTATGAAAGCGCCGGCCGCGAGGACCGCGAAGCGTTCTGGGTCGGCCTGGTCTCGGCGCTGGCCAAGCACGAGAGCACCTATCGCCCGACCGCCGTCGGCGGTGGCGGGCTGTGGTACGGTCTGCTGCAGATCCTGCCCTCGACCGCACGGCACTACAATTGCCAGGCCGGAAGCGCCGCCGAGCTCAAGGACCCGCGTCTCAACCTCGCCTGCGGCCTGCGGATCATGGCGAAGACGGTGAAGCGCGACGGCGTGGTCAGCCAGAACATGCGCGGCGTCGCGGCAGACTGGGGTCCGTTCCATTCGCGCCAGAAGCGTGAGGACATGATGGCATGGACCCGCGCGCAGCCCTACTGCGCCGGCCTGCCGCGCTCGCTCAAGCCCGTGGCGCGCCCGGACAGCTGGGGAGACGATGCGATCATGGCGAGCCTGCCCGCGCATGACGGCGTGGTCACGCTGAGCGCCGACGGCGTAATCCTGCGCCCGACGCGGGATCCGATCATCGCGACCTCGGGGATGACCCCGCAGCAGGAAGCCGCATTGCAATAATCAAGACAACAAGCGCTGCGGCGCGTACCTGTCGAGCGCGCAGAGATGCGCAGAAAAAGGGGGCCTTGCGGCCCCCTTTTTTGGTCTCGTCTCCGGTGCCGGATCAGGAGAGCAGGCGGCCCACCATCTCCGACACGTCGCGCGACAGGTCGGGCTTGGCGGCGATGCGCTCGAGCTCCGCCTTCATCAGCGCCTGCCGCTCGGCATCGTAGCGTTTCCACGTCTGGAACACCGAGCACATGCGCGCCGCGGTCTGCGGGTTCTTGCCGTCGAGCTTGATCAGCCACTCGGCCAGCAGCCGGTAACCACTGCCGTCCTTCGCGTGGAACCCGGCATGGTTCATCGCCAGAGAGCCCATCACCGCGCGGAAGCGGTTGGGGTTCTTCCAGTCGAAATCGGGCCGCTTGGTCAGGGCCTCGGCACGGGGGGCGGCACTCTCGGGCTTCGTCGCGGCGACCTGCAGCGCGAACCACTTGTCCATCACCAGCCGGTCGTCCATCCACTGCTGCTCGAAGGCCGCGAGAGCCGCACCCTCTGCGCCGGCGGAGATCAGGCAGGACAGCGCGCTCAGCTGCATGGTCATGTTGTCGGCGGCGTCGAACTGCGCCTGTGCCGCCTTGCCGCCATCGAGACGGGTCTGCAGCGACAGCACCGCGTTGCCGAGCGCCCGCTTGCCGGATTGCGTGGCGTCGGGGCTGTAAGCTTCCGTCACGCGGGTGGCGTCCATCAGCTCGGGCAGCAGCGACGACCAGCGCTCGGCCATGGCATCGCGCAGGGTCTCGGCGGCGGCGTGGATCGCGTCGGGATCGGGGGTGACACCCTTGGCGTGCAGCATCTGCGCGAGCTCCGACTGTGTCGGCAGCGTCAGCATGAGCGCGCGGAAGGCCGGGTCGAGATCGCTATCGCGGATCACCTGCTCGAGCGCATCGATCCACGCCATGTCGGGGCCGGCCCCTTCGGTCACCATGGCGAAAAGGCAGGCGCGGGCGAGGTCGCGGCTGGCCTCCCAGCGGTTGAACGCGTCGGTGTCATGCGCCAGCAGGAAGCGCTGTTCCTCGGGCGAGGTCTCGCGGTCGAGCACCACCGGCGCCGAAAAGCCGCGCAGGATCGAGGCTACGGGCCGTGCGCTCAGGCCGTCGAAGCTGAAGCTCTGCTCGCCTTCCGTCATCTCGAGCACGGTGGTCGGCACCACCTCGTCGCCATTGGGGTTGAGCAGCCCCACGGCGATGGGCAGCACCTGCGGCGCCTTGTCGGGCTGGCCCGGGGTCGGCGGCGTCTCCTGCTTGAAGGTCAGGGTGTAGGTGCCGTCGGAATAGCTCTCGGAGACCTTCAGGTGCGGGGTGCCCGACTGCGAATACCAGCGCTTGAACTGCGTCAGGTCGCGGCCGGTGGCATCCTCGAACACCTTGAGCCAGTCCTCGATGGTGGCGGCATCGCCGTCGTGACGCTCGAAATACAGGTCCAGCGCCTTGCCGTAGGCGTCGTCGCCGACCAGCCGCTTGAGCATCCCGATCACCTCGGCGCCCTTCTCGTAGACGGTGGCGGTGTAGAAGTTGTTGATCTCCTGAAAGCTCTCCGGACGCACCGGGTGCGACAGAGGGCCCTGGTCCTCGGGGAACTGGCGGGCCCGCAGATCGATCACGTCGGAGATCCGCTTGACCTCGGCGGAGCGCATGTCGGAGGTGAACTGGCTGTCGCGATAGACCGTCAGACCCTCCTTCAGGCAAAGCTGGAACCAGTCGCGGCAGGTGATGCGGTTGCCGGTCCAGTTGTGGAAGTACTCATGCGCGATGATCGCCTCGATGCGCTCGAAATTGGCGTCGGTCGAGGTTTCGGGCGACGCCAGCACGCAGGAGGAGTTGAAGATGTTTAGCCCCTTATTCTCCATGGCGCCCATGTTGAAATCGTCGACCGCGACGATGTTGAAGATGTCGAGGTCGTATTCGCGCCCGTAGACCTCTTCGTCCCACTTCATCGAAGCGATGAGGCTCTCCATCCCCCAGGCGCATTTGCCCTCGTCACCGGGGCGCACCCAGATGTTGAGCTCCACGTCCTTGCCGGAGGCGGTGGTGAAGCAGCCGGGGTGGTTGACCAGATCGCCGGCCACCAGCGCGAAAAGGTACGCGGGCTTGGGCCACGGGTCATGCCATTCGGCCCAGCCCTCGCCGCTGTCGGTGGGGTTGCCGTTCGACAGCTTGACCGGCGCGTCGCCCTCGATGCGGACGGTGAAGGTCGCCATCACGTCGGGGCGGTCGGGGTAATAGGTGATCTTGCGGAAGCCCTCTGCCTCGCACTGGGTGCAGTACATGCCGTTCGACATGTAGAGCCCCTCGAGCGCGGTGTTCTCGGCAGGCGCGATCTCGACCTCGGTCTCCCACAGGAAGGTGCCGTCGGGCACGTCGCAGCGCAGGCCCTGAGCTGTCAGCTCGGGAGTGACCTCGGTGCCGTCGATGGCGGCGCGGATCAGCTTGAGCTCTTCGCCATGCAGGAAGAAATCCTGCGCGGGGGCGTTCGGGTTGGGCACGAAGTGGATGCGCGTTATCACGCGGGTGGCGTTCGGAGCGAGCTTCACGGTCAGGTGAACATCCGCAACCTGCCAGCCGAAGGGCTTGTAATCGCTGAGGTAAATGGTTTGCGGGCTTGCGTCTTTCATGCGGTCTCATCCTGTGGGCAGGGGCGGCGCAGGAACTGCGCCCGATGCTTGAGTGTTAGGTGTGCAAGGCTGGCGCCACAACCATGTGGCACGAAATTTCGCAACGGAGGAGCGCTGTCATGTCGGCACCCAACACCAACATCGAGAAGCAGAAGAAGCGACACAAGGGCCCGCTCGGCGGCATCTGGTTCGGACTCGCGTTCGTGGCCGTGCTTCTGGTTGTCTGGCTGGGATATGTCTTCATGTCGGCGGACGAAGACGAGCCCGCAGCGGCAACGACAGAGCCCGCAGCCGTGACCGAGACCGACGCCGGCACCGACGCGGCGCCCGTGCAGACCGAGACCGAGGCCGGTACCGAAGCGGCGCCCATGGAGACCGAGACCGGCAACGAGGCCGCGCCGATGGAGGCCGAACCCGGCGCGACCGAGGACGAAACCGCCCCCGCCGTCAACGACTGACCTCCTCGCCGCTCAAAGGGGCGTCTCGCCTGATAGTTGAAGCGCCCGAAAGACGACCCTGGCTCGGAACCGAGCCGGGGTCTCTCGCGTTGTCTCGCGACTTAGCGGGATGCAAGGTGAGGGACGCATGGACGGAAAACTGACGGGCCGCGCCTTCGCCGCGCTGAGCGAGGCCGATGGCGAAGTGCCCGCGGACGAGGCGCGCAACGGTCTGCGCCACGTCGTATCCCTCTCCATGACGAAGCTGGCCGACGGCCTGATCAACCCCAAACTCGTCTTGACATGGCTGGCGCAGGCGCTCGGAGCGCCGGCGGTCCTCGTGGGCCTTCTCGTGCCGATCCGCGAGGCCGGGGCGCTCTTGCCACAAATGCTGCTCGCGCGCCGGGTCGAGGCGCTGCGACACCGGAAATGGGCGTGGGTGGTCGGGTCGCTGGGGCAGGGGATCGCCGCCGCTGGCATGGTCGCGGTGGCTTTCACGCTTCAGGGCTGGGCCGCAGGTCTGGCACTTTGCGGTCTTCTGGCGTGCCTCGCGCTCGCACGCGCGGCCTGCTCGGTGAGTTTCAAGGACATCCTCGGAAAGACCATCGAGAAGACCCGCCGCGGCGCCGTGACCGGCACCGCCGCCTCGGTCGCGTCGGCGGGGGTGATCCTGTTCGCGCTGCTCCTGATGACCGGGCTGCTGCAGGACGTGACGCCGCTTGCGCTGGCAGTCGGACTTGCGGCGCTGCTCTGGTTCGGCGCGGCGGCGCTGTTCTCGACGCTCGAGGAAGCGCCTTCGGAGGCGGAGGGCGACGCCCCGGCGGTCGACCTCTCGCCGTTCCGCGAGGATGGCCAGTTCCGCCGCTTCGTCTATGCCCGCGGGGCGCTGACCGCGACGGCACTGGCACCGCCCTATATCGTGCTGCTCGACACCGGCGAGGGCGCGCTGCAGAAGCTCGGCGCGCTGGTGCTGGCCTCGGCGGCGGCCTCCTTCGCCAGCTCCTATGTTTGGGGGCGCCTCTCTGACCGCTCCTCGCGGCAGGTGCTGATGTATTCAGGCTTCTCCGGCGCGGCGGCGATGGCGCTGGCGGCTCTTGCGGGCCTGACCGGCGTGGCGGGTTCGGCGATCTGGGTGACGCCGCTGTTGCTCTTCGCACTGATGATCGCCTATCACGGCGTGCGGCAGGGGCGCTCGACCTACCTTGTCGACATGGCTCCCGAGGATGCCCGGTCGCGCTATGCGGCGCTGGCCAATACGATGATCGGCGGGCTGCTGCTGGTCTCCGGGGCCTTCGGCGGGGCGCTGGCATGGATCGGACCGGTCGCGGCGCTGGCGGGCTTTGCGGTGCTGAGCGCGCTTGGCGGGATCATCGCGTTGGGCCTCGATGAGGTCGAAGAACCCGCCGACTAGCTTTTGACCAGCGCGACGCTGGCGGCGCGGCGCACGGCGGCGGTGAGCCCGGTGACCGCGCCCGCAACCAGCCGGTTGACCTGCCAGTGCAGCGCCACGTGCTGCGGCTGATCCGGTCGCAACAGCACCAGTCGCCCCTGCGCCAGATCCTCGCGCACCAAGGGCTCGGGGTTGAGCCCCCAGCCCAGTCCCAGCCGAGCGGCCTCGACAAAGCCCTGCGACGAGGGCAACCGGTGTAGCGGCGGGCTCAGGGCCTGCCCGGTGATCCGGCGCAGCCAGTCGTGCTGCAACCCGTCCTTGGCATTGAACTGAAGCATCGGCGCGCGGGCGAAGGCCTCGGGGGTGGCGCCCTCTGCGAAGAACCGTTCGTGGAAGCCGGGCGCACAGGTCGCGAGGTAGCGCATCTCGCCGAGGGCGAAGGCGTCGCAGCCCTGCACCGGGCGGGCATGGGCGGTGATCGCCGCCGAGACCTCGCCGCGGCGCAGCCAGTCCGCCGAGTGGGATTCATCGTCGACCACGATGTCGAAGAGCAGATCGTGCGCGACGAGCGCCGGCAGGAACCATGTCGAGAGGCTGTCGGCGTTGATCGCGATGCGCAGCCGCGCGGGGGCGCCGGGCAGCTTGAGATCGCGGGCCAGCGCTGCCTCGAGCAGCCGCACCTCGCCAGCGTGACGGGCCAGCCGCGCCCCGGCGGGCGTGGCGGTGCAGGGCGCGGCGCGCACCACCAGTGCACCGCCCACCCGATCCTCGAGCGCTTTTATGCGCTGCGAGATCGCCGAGGGCGTGACGCGCAGCTCGGCGGCGGCGGCGTCGAAGCTGCCGAGCCGCAGCACCGCGTCGAGCGCGGCCAATTGCGAAGGATCGAACGACATTAGTAAAACTTATTAGAAGTAATTTTCTTTAACTAGGCTGTTGCGCGTCGTCCGTGCTAGCAGGCCGGGACGGCTCGGACAGGAGACAAAGACATGCAGGTGGCACTGGCGGGCTTCGCGCTCGGGTTTTCGATGATCCTCGCCATCGGGGCGCAGAATGCCTTCGTCCTGCGGCAGGGGTTGATGCGGGCGCATGTGCTGCCGGTGTGCCTGATCTGCGCGCTCTCCGACGCGGTGCTGATCGCCGCCGGGGTTGCCGGCTTCGGCGTGCTGACCGAGGCGGTGCCCGGACTGGAGCCGGCCATGCGGCTCTTCGGCGCCGCCTTCCTGCTGTGGTACGGGGCCCGCAGTCTGCGCTCGGCTTGGCACGGCGGGGCCGCGATGGGAGTGGGCAAAGCGGCGCTGAGCCTGCGCGGGGCGGTGCTCACCTGCCTCGCCTTCACCTGGCTCAACCCGCATGTCTACCTCGATACGGTGATGCTGCTCGGGGCGATCTCGTCGCAATACGCGCAGCCGGCGCTGTTCGGGCTGGGGGCGGTGACCTCGTCGTTCGTGTTCTTCTTCATGCTCGGCTACGGGGCGCGGGCGCTGGCCCCGGTCTTTGCCCGCCCGCGGGCGTGGCAGTTGCTCGATCTCGGCATGGCGGTGGTGATGTGGACGCTTGCCGCAAAGTTGATCCTTGGCGGCCTCGACACCCTCATCGCGAGCTTTCCGCTTTCAGAGAGATTGTTCGTGGTCTAACACCATCGCATGAACCCAGTTTCCGCACCGGTCCGTGGCATTCTCTGGATGGTCGTCTCGGGACTTTGCTTCGTCGGGGTGACCGCGCTGGTGAAACTGCTCGCCGGGCGCGTGCCGGCGGCAGAGTCGGCCTTTCTGCGCTATGTCTTCGGCCTCCTGTTCCTGCTGCCCGCCTGGCGCGGCCTGTCGGCGCTGCGCCTGACAAGACGCCAGATCGGACTGGTGAGCCTGCGCGGGACCGCGCATACCGTGGGCGTGATCTTCTGGTTCTTCGCCATGACCCGCATCCCGCTTGCCGAGGTCACGGCGATGAACTATCTCACCCCGATCTACGTCACCATCCTCGCGGTCTTCGTGCTGGGGGAGCGGCTGGCGATGCGGCGCATCATGGCGATCGTGGTGGCGCTTGGGGGCGCGCTGCTGATCCTGCGGCCGGGCTTCCGCGAGCTCGACCCCGGCCATTTCGCCATGCTGGGCACGGCGCTGCTGTTCTCGGGGTCCTACCTGATCGCCAAGATTATCTCGGGTGAGATGAGCGCCGTGGCGGTGGTGACGCTGCTGTCGATCACCGTCACCATCGGGTTGTTCCCGTTCGCGCTGGCCGTCTGGGTGACCCCGACCTTGGGCGATCTGGGCATCCTGTTCCTTGTCGCTTGCTTCGCCACCGGCGGGCACTACGCCATGACGCTGGCCTTCGCGGCGGCGCCGGTGACCGTGACGCAGCCGGTCACGTTCCTGCAGCTCGTCTGGTCCGTGATCGTGGGGGCGGCCTTCTTCGCCGAGCCGGTCGATCCGTGGGTGGTGCTGGGCGGCGTGGTGATCATGGGCGCGGTGCTCTTCATCACATGGCGCGAGGCGATGCTCAAGCGCCGGGTCGCGCCGGCAGGGCCCGACGCTCAGAGCTGATTTGTCTTCCGGACACAGCGGGGTCTCCGGATAACGCGAAACGCGCGCCGCCTCTGCAGTGGTGTTGCGAGCGCCCGAAGGTTGTGCCGGCGGAAGGGGCACGGGCGGAAAGATTTGCCGAGACCGAGGCGACCGAGGCGATGCGCCTCGAGCGCAATGACCGGTTCAGCGCGCGAGCCGGACAGGTGTCGAGGTTGAATATCCCCTCCGCGTCCGGGACCGGGCCGCCGCGAAACCCGTCACTGCGGGGCAGGCGGGCGTTCGGTGTTGCACGTGAGGCAGAGCGGCGCGATCGGGCGTCGCGCCAGGCGTCATCCACCGGCCACGCCGAGGCGCGGCCGGCGTGGCGGAGTCATCCCTCGCCGAGCTTCGGCGAGGCCTTGTCGAGGCAAAGCTCCGCGTCCGAGAATTTGAACGGCGAGCGCACGCCGGGCACGCCCTCGGGCGAGATCGTCATGCCGCGGGCCTGCACCTGCGGATCGGCCATGACCTCCGAGAGATCGTTGATCGGCCCTGCCGGAATGCCCTCGCGCTCGCAGCCCGCGAGCAGATCGGCCTTGGTCCACTTGCCGGTCTCGGCCATCAGATGCGCCTCGAGCGAGGCACGCTTGGCGATGCGATCGGCATTGGTCAGGTAGTCGGGATGCTCGGCCAGATCGTCGAGCCCGAGCAGGCGGCACAGCCGCTGGTATTGCGGGTCGTTGCCGGTGGCGATGATGATGTAGCCGTCGGAACAGTCGAACACCTGATAGGGCGTGAGGTTGGGGTGATAGTTCCCCGTCCGCCCCGGCGCCTCGCCGGTCGCAAGGTAGTTCATCGCCTGGTTCGCGGTCGCCGCCACGGCACAGTCGAGCAGCGCCATGTCGATATGCTGGCCCTTGCCGGTGCGCTGCTTCTGATGCAGCGCCGCAAGGATGCCCGAGACCGAGTAGAGCCCGGTGAACAGGTCGGTGATCGCCACGCCCGCGCGCTGCGGCTGGCCGTCCGGCGTGCCGGTGATCGACATGAACCCCGACATGCCCTGGATGATGTAGTCATAGCCCGCGCGGTGCGCGTAGGGGCCATCCTGCCCGAATCCGGTGATCGAGCAGTAGATCAGCCCGGGATTCACCTGCGCCAGGGAGGCGAAGTCGAGGCCGTACTTGGCCAGTCCGCCGACCTTGAAATTCTCTATGAGAATGTCGGCATCGGCCACCATATCCCGCACCTCGGCCTGGCCCTCGGGCGTCGAGATATCCACCACCACCGAGTGCTTGCCCCGGTTGCAGCAGTGGAAATAGGCCGCCGAGCGCTCGTCCTCGCGGTCGATGAACGGCGGACCCCACTTGCGGGTGTCGTCGCCGCGCGACGCTTCGATCTTGATGACCTCGGCGCCGAGGTCGCTCAGAATCTGACCGGCCCAGGGGCCGGCCAGAATTCGGGCCAGTTCGATGACCTTCACCCCCTCGAGGGGGCCGCGCGGTGCCGAGGTCATTGTGCCGCTTCGATGCGCTCGTCGAGGATCTCAGCGAATTCGTCGTAGGGCATGTTGGTGTGCAGCTCGCCGTCGATCATGAAGGACGGGGTCGAGTTGAAGCCGTCCGCCTCGACGTTCTGCTGATACCAATCGACCAGCGCCTTGAGCTGTTCGCCGTCCTGCATGCAGGCGTCGAGCTGCTCCTTGCCGATGCCGGCCTGCAGGCCCATCTTGCGGATCGCGTCGGCGACGCCGGCTTCGGTGCTCTGGCGCGCCCATTCGTTCTGGGTCTCGTAGATCATGTCGACGATGCCGAAGTATTTCATCTCGCCGCCGCAACGCGCCATCAGCGAGGCCCACATGTCGTACTTGTTGAAATAGGCTTCACGGAAGGTGAACTTCACCTTGCCGGTATCGATGTAGTTTTCCTTGATCTGCGGAAACACTTCCTGCTCGAAGGTGGCGCAGTGCGGGCAGGTAAAGGAGCCATACTCGATGATCTCGACCGGTGCGTCCGCTTCGCCGAGGGTCATGTCGGTCACCGTGGCCTCCTGCGCGCCTGCGGCGCCGAGAGGGGGCTGGGCGGTGGGGTTCAGAACCCAGCTGCCGCCTGCGGCGATGGTTGCGGCCAGCGCGACGGTGGACAGGATACGCTTCATGGGTCTTCCTTCTTTCTGCGACAGCCCTCTGCGGGCCTCAGCGGTGTGACTTGGTTATGACGTTTGCCCCCAACCGATCAAGGGCGGCGCGCAGGCCTTCGTCTCCGACGCCCTGCGTGGCGCGCTGCACCTCGGCGCGGGTCTCGGGCGAGGGCTCGGGCCGGGCCTGTTCCTTGGCGCGGTGCTCGAAGGCGACGCGGCCGTCGGAAAAGCCGGTGGCGGCGGTCTGGGTGACGCGGATGCGGGCGATGGCGTTGTAGCCGTAGATCGCGTTGACCCGCTCGCGCAGCTCTTCCTTGCGCATCTCCAGCAGCGGCGCGTTGGCGCCGGTGGTCAGCAGGGTGAGCGTTGCGCCGAGGCCGCCACGGCCATAGCCGATCTCGACCGGGCGCGAGATCGCGGCCATGTCGGCGCCGGCGATCTCTTCCCAATGGGTGAGAACACGGGATTGCGCGAAGCCGCGGCTTTCGCTGGCCTTGCGGATGTTCTGCTTCAGCAGGCCCGCGGTCAGGGCGAAGCCCTTGGTGGTGTTCTTGCGCCGTTGCATCTTGAATCCCTCTCTGCGGCACTATTCTAGTGACCGCGCCACCGGGCGCCAGCCCGGAATCATCCAATCAAGGGAATGTCAGTTTTGCGTGACCCCGCCCGCGCCGCGGATCTTCTCGTCTGGTACGACCGCCACGCCCGCGACCTGCCGTGGCGCGTCGGCCCGCGCGCCCGCGCCAACGGCATTCGCCCCGATCCCTACCGGGTCTGGCTCTCGGAGATCATGCTGCAACAGACCACGGTGCCGGCGGTGAAGCCCTATTTCGAGGCCTTCACCGCGCGCTGGCCGACGGTCTCCGACCTCGCGGCGGCCGAGGATGCCGACGTCATGGCCGCCTGGGCGGGGCTGGGCTACTACGCCCGCGCCCGCAACCTGCTGAAATGCGCCCGTGTGGTCGCCACCGAGCATGGCGGCGTGTTCCCGCAGAGCCTCGAGGGGCTGCTGGGCCTGCCCGGCATCGGCCCCTATACCGCAGGTGCCGTGGCGGCGATTGCCTTCGACATCCCGGCCACCGTGGTCGACGGCAATGTCGAGCGGGTGATGGCGCGGCTGCATGACGAGCACACGCCGCTGCCGCAGGCCAAGCCGATCCTCACCGAGATGGCCGCAGCCCTGACGCCCAAAGAGCGCCCAGGCTGCTACGCGCAGGCGGTGATGGACCTCGGCGCCACGATCTGCAGCCCGCGCAACCCGGCCTGCGGCCTGTGCCCGTGGCGCAGCGCCTGCGCGGCGTGGGAGGCGGGCACCATGGCCGAGTTGCCCAAGAAGGCGCCGAAGAAACGCAAGCCGACCCGGCTCGGCATTGCCTATCTGGTGCGGCGCGTGGATGGCGCCTGGCTGCTCGAGCGCCGGCCCGACAGCGGGCTGCTGGGCGGAATGCTCGGCTGGCCCGGCAGCGAGTGGGGCGAGGCGCCGGAAGAGGCGCCGCCGATCGCCGCCGAGTGGAAGGCGCTGAATGCCGAGGCGCGCCACACCTTCACCCATTTCCATCTGCGCCTGACGGTCAAGACCGCGCTGGTGCCGATGGACCGTCCGCCCGAGCGCGGCGAGTTCGTCGCGGCGGAGGAGTTCGACCCCAAGGCCCTGCCCACGGTGATGCGCAAGGCCTTCGATCTCGCCCGGGGCGGCTGAGGCAAAACCGCGCGACCTTCGGGATTTGTCGGAAGGCGCCGCGCTTCCCCCGTGACCTTGCGGGGCTTCCGGGATAATCTGGGGACAGGCGCGCAGAGGTTCGTGCGGAAGGGACCCAACATGATCTCGTCGGAGAAAATCGCCCGCATCGGGGCCGCGGCGCCGTTCTGGCTCACCTACATCCTGCCGCCGCTGGTCTGGCTCGGCGCGCTGACGGGCGGGCTCTGGGTGCTGCTGCCGCCGCTGGCGACGTGGTACCTGTTCTCGGCGCTCGACGCGGCGCTCGGGCTGAACACCGAGAATGCCGATCCGCAGACCGAGGAGCGCCATCTGTTCTGGTACCGCGCCGGGGTGATGCTCTGGGCGCCGGTGCAGTTCGTGACGCTGCTCTCGCTGATCTGGTACGTGCCTAATGCCGCGCATCTGAACGGCTGGGAGCGCTTCGGCGTGATGTTCGGCACCGGGGTGATGACCGGCTCGGTGGGCATCGTCTACGCCCATGAGCTTCTGCACCAGCGCAACCGCCTCGAGCGTCATCTCGGCGACGGGCTTCTGGCGATGGTGCTCTATTCGCATTTCCGCTCCGAGCACCTGCTGGTGCATCACCTCTGGGTCGGCACGCCGCGCGACACGGTGACGGCGCGCTACAACGAGGGCTTTCACCGCTTCTACCCGCGGGTGCTGCGCGAGAGCCCGGCCTCGGCCTTCCGCGCCGAGGCGGCGCTGCTGGCGCGGCGGGGGCTGCCGTGGTGGCACCGCCGCAACCCGTTCTGGAAATACGCCGCCCTGCAGGGCGCGATGCTGGCGCTGGCGCTGCTGGTGGGCGGCTGGGCGGGGCTGTTGTTCTTCGTGGTGCAGGCGGGCGTGGCGATCTGGCAGCTCGAGCTGACGAACTATGTCGAGCATTACGCCCTGACGCGGCGGCACCTCGGCGAAGGACGCTACGAGCATGTGCGCCCGCACCATTCGTGGAACGCGTCCCATACCGCGACCAACTGGCTGCTGATCAACCTGCAGCGCCATTCGGACCACCATTACAAGCCCGACCGCCGCTTCCCCCTGCTGCAGACATACCGGGAGGACGAGGCGCCGCAGCTGCCCTATGGCTATCCGATCATGACCATGGCGGCGATGGTGCCGCCGCTCTGGCGTCGCATCATGAACCCCAGGGTGCGGGCCTGGCGGCGCGCGTGGTATCCCGATGTCGAGGACTGGACGCCCTACAACCGCGGCACCACCCCGATGCCGAAAGGCGCGCGCGGCTGATCCTGTCTCTCCCTCGTGGGGCGGTGCTCTCTCAGTGACAGGGCAAGGGCGGTGCCTCCTGTCGATCCGGTGGTGTACCTTCAAAGTACAATGAGGGGGGCGCTGCCCCCTGTCGCACCGGAGGTGCGCCCTTAGAAGGGAGAGAGGGGGCTCTGCCCCCTCTTGGCCTGCGGCCAATTCACCCCCGAGGTATTTTTGAACCAAAGAAGCCATGAGCGCGGCGCCCCTGGCTTCTCTTCGTCAAAAATACTCCCGCCGGAGGCAGGCCGGGGATTGCGGCCGGGCGTCGCGTCAGGGAGGGCAGAGCAGGGTTGCAATCGCGCAGGGCGGCTCGCAAACATGAGGCTCAGAACTGCTGGAAGGAGTCTCGGACGTGGATCTCGAGAAAGTCGCGCGTGACGTGCGCGAAAACGCCTACGTGCCCTATTCGCGCTTCAAGGTGGGCGCAGCGCTGCGTGCGCCCTCGGGCCGGATCTATGCCGGCTGCAACGTCGAGAACGTGGCCTATCCCGAGGGCACCTGCGCCGAGGCGGGCGCCATCGCCGCCATGGTCGCCGCGGGGGAGACCGAGATCGTCGAGGCCTATGTCATCGCCGACAGCGCCCACCCGGTGCCGCCCTGCGGCGGCTGCCGGCAGAAGCTGGCCGAGTTCGCGAAGGGCGACACGCGGGTGACGCTGGCCACGGTCGACGGCCACACGCTCGAGACCACCGTGGCGGAGCTGCTTCCCGGCGCCTTCGGAGCGGGCCACATGGACCGCACCTGATGGACGCGCGCACGGTGATTGCCGCCCTGAGGCGGGGCGAACAGCCCGACATCGACGGGCTGCGCTGGTTTGCCCGCGGCCTCGCCGATGGCCGCGTCAGCGACGCGCAGGCCGGCGCCTTCGCCATGGGCGTCTGCCTCGGCGGGCTGAGCGAGGAGAACCGGGTCGCCCTGACGCTGGCGATGCGCGACTCGGGCCACGTTATGCGCTGGGATCTCGACGGGCCGGTGCTCGACAAGCACTCCACCGGCGGCATCGGCGATTGCGTGTCGCTGGTCCTCGCCCCGGCGCTCGCCGCCTGCGGCTGCTACGTGCCCATGATCTCTGGGCGCGGGCTGGGCCATACCGGCGGCACGCTCGACAAGCTCGACGCCATTCCCGGCTATGTCGTGGCCCCCGACGAGGCGCGCTTCGACCGGGTGGTGCGCGAGGCCGGCTGCGCCATCGTCTCGGCCAGCGCCGAGATCGCGCCGGCGGACCGCCGCCTCTACGCGGTGCGCGACGTCACCGCCACGGTCGAGAGCCTCGACCTGATCACCTCGTCGATCCTTTCCAAGAAGCTTGCGGCAGGGCTCGAGGGGCTGGTGCTCGACGTCAAGGTGGGCTCGGGCGCCTTCATGAAGACCGACGCCGAGGCGCGCCGGCTCGCGGAGGCGCTGGTCTCGACCGCCAACGCGGCGGGCTGCCCGACCACCGCCCTCGTCACCGACATGAACCAGCCGATCGCGCCGGCGCTGGGCAACGCGCTCGAGGTCGACGCGGCGATGGGCGTGCTGACCGGTCGCGACAAGGGTCCGCTCTACGAGCTGACGCTGGCGCTGGGGGCCGCGCTGCTGGAGCGCGCCGGGATCGACGCCCCCGAGACGCGGCTGCGCGAGGCGCTGGAGAGCGGCGCCGCGGCGGAGCGCATGGGGCGGATGGTCCACGGCCTTGGCGGGCCGGTGGAGTTCGTCGAGACCTGGGGCCGCTTCCTGCCCGAGGCCACGGTGATCCGCGAAGTGCCGGCGCCGGAGGCCGGCCACGTGGCGCAGATCGACGGCGAGGCGCTGGGGCTGGCCGTGGTCCGGCTCGGCGGCGGGCGTACGGTGGAGACCGACATGATCGACCCGGCGGTGGGCCTGTCGGACGTGGTGCGCCTTGGCGAACGGGTCGAGCGGGGCACGCCGCTGGCGCGGGTCCACGCGGCGCGCGAGGATCAGGCCGACGCGGCGGCGCGGGTGGTGCAGGCGGCGATCAGGCTGGGCGACGCCGCACGGCCCGGCCCCCTGGTGCGGGAGCGTGTCGGATGAGGGCATTTCTGGTGGTCATTGACAGCGTCGGCATCGGCGGCGCGCCGGACGCGGACAGCTATTTCAACGACGGCGTGCCCGATACCGGCGCCAACACGCTGCTGGACATCGCCGAGGCCTGCGCGCGCGGCGAGGCCGAGGACGGGCGCAGCGGGCCGCTGGCGCTGCCGGTGCTCGACGGGCTCGGGCTGGGCCGGGCGGTGGAACTGGCCAGCGGCACCCTGCCGCCGGGCCTCGGGGCCGCGCCGCAGGGGCGCTGGGGCGCCGCGACCGAAAGCTCGAAGGGCAAGGACACGCCCTCGGGCCACTGGGAGCTGGCCGGGCTGCCGGTGCCGTGGGACTGGCATTATTTCCCCGACGAACAGCCCGCCTTCCCGCAGGACCTCATCGATGCGGTCTGCGAGATCGCCGGCACCGACGGCACGCTGGCCAATTGCCACGGCTCGGGCACGGTGATGCTCGACCGTTTCGGGGCAGAGCACATCCGCAGCGGCTGGCCGATCTGCTACACCTCTGCCGACAGCGTGTTCCAGATCGCCGCGCATGAAGAGCATTTCGGCCTCGAGCGGCTGCTCGAACTGTGCGAGCGCATGGCGCCGATGCTGCACGAGAGAAAGGTCGGCCGGGTCATCGCGCGGCCCTTCGTTGGCGAGGAGGGGGCGTTCCGCCGCACCTCCAACCGGCACGACTACGCTATCCGCCCGCCGGAGCCCGTTCTGACCAACTGGGCGCAGGAGGCCGGTCGGACGGTGCACGCGGTGGGCAAGATCGGCGATATCTTCTCGATGGAAGGCATCGATCACCTGCACAAGGGCGATGACGCGGCGCTGATGCGGCACTTGTTTGACCTTGTGGATAACTCCGGGGATGGTTCCCTGACCTTCGCGAATTTCGTCGAGTTCGACAGCCTTTACGGCCATCGCCGCGATGTCTCGGGCTATGCCCGCGCGCTCGAGTGGTTCGACGCCGAGCTGGGCCGCCTGCTGCCGCGCCTGCGCGAGGGCGACATTCTCGTGGTCACCGCCGATCACGGCAACGATCCGACCTGGGTCGGCACCGATCACACCCGCGAGCGGGTGCCGGTTCTGATTGCCGGGGCCGGGGCGGGGGCGCTCGGGCAGGTGGCGTTCGCCGACGTCGCGGCGAGCGTTGCCAAACATCTCGACGTGCCCGCCCGCGGGCCGGGGAAATCATTTCTGTGAAGGAGTCCGGCATGGACGAAGAGCGCATCGCAGCCATACGTGGCCTGCCCAAGGTCGAGCTGCACCTGCATATCGAGGGGGCCGCGCCGCCCGCCTTTATCCGCGGTCTGGCGCAGGAAAAGAACGTCAGGCTCGATGGCGTATTCGACGCGCGGGGCAACTACGCCTTTACCGATTTCGTGCATTTCCTGTCGGTCTACGAGGCCGCCACCTCGGTGCTGAAAAGCCCCGA
This sequence comes from Salipiger bermudensis, assembly GCF_020171625.1. Classification (GTDB taxonomy): domain Bacteria; phylum Pseudomonadota; class Alphaproteobacteria; order Rhodobacterales; family Rhodobacteraceae; genus Salipiger; species Salipiger bermudensis_B. The sequence continues at coordinate 414,356 of NZ_JAIUZY010000003.1, read as the reverse complement.
GGATTACGCCCGGCTGACCACCGCAGTGCTCGAGGAATGTGCCCAGAACGGCGTGGTTTACGCCGAGACCTTCATCTCGCCCGACTTCTGCGGCGGCGGCGATGTGGGGGCGTGGCGCGAGTACCTCCATGCCATCCGCGAGGCCTCTGACCGGGCGGAGACAAGCCTGGGGATAACTCTGAGGGGAATTGTCACCTGCGTGCGCCATTTCGGCCCCGAGGCCGCCAAGCGCGCGGCGCGCTGCGGCGCCGAAACCGCGGGCGACTGGATCGTGGGCTTCGGCATGGGCGGCGACGAGAACCAGGGCCGGCAGAGGGACTTTGCCTACGCCTTCGACATGGCGCGCGAGGCCGGGCTGCGGCTGACGACGCATGCCGGCGAATGGCGCGGCCCGCGCGAGGTCGAGGATGCGATCACCGACCTGCAGGTCGAACGCATCGGCCACGGGGTGCGGGTCTGGGAGGATCTGGCGCTTGTGGATAAACTTGTAGAGAACGGCATCGTGCTCGAGGTCTGTCCGGGGTCCAACGTCAATCTCGGGGTCTACCCGTCGCTGTCCAAGCACCCGATCGACAAGCTGCGCGAGCGCGGCGTGAAAGTGACGGTCAGCACCGACGACCCGCCCTTCTTCCACACCACGATGGCCGACGAGTACGAGGCGCTGCACCGGACCTTCGGCTGGGACGAGGAGGTGTTCGCAGGGATCGCCCGGACCTCCGCCGAGGCGGCGTTCTGCGACGAGGAGACCCGCAAGACAGTGCTGAAGCGGCTCGACCTCTGACGCCGCTTTCGCGGGCTCTGACGGGACTGCTGGCGGCGGACGCGCCGGAACCTTGCGGCTGTCGGGTTCCGGGCGTTGCGGCGCGCTGGCGTGAGGGCTAAGGAGGAAGCCGATCAAAGCGCAAGGAGTCCCGGGGCCATGAAACAGCATCTTACCGTCGTCGATCACCCGCTGGTCCAGCACAAGCTGACCCTGATGCGCGAGAAGGACACCTCGACCGCCTCCTTCCGCCAGCTCCTGCGCGAGATCAGCCTGCTGCTGGCTTACGAGATCACCCACCAGCTGCCGGTGACCACCAAGCGCATCGAGACCCCGATGTGCGAGATGGATGCGCCGGTGATCGAGGGCAAGAAGCTGGTGCTGGTGTCGATCCTGCGCGCCGGCAACGGCCTGCTCGACGGCATCCTCGAGCTGGTGCCGGCGGCGCGGGTGGGCTTTGTCGGCCTCTACCGCGACGAGGAAACGCTCAAGCCGGTGCAGTACTATTTCAAGGTGCCCAAGAACCTCGAGGACCGCTGCGTGATCCTCGTCGATCCGATGCTGGCGACGGGCAACTCCTCGGTTGCCGCGGTCGACCTGATGAAGGAAGCCGGCGCCAAGGACATCCGGTTCCTGTGCCTGCTGGCGGCGCCCGAAGGGGTCGAGAAGATGAAGCAGGCGCATCCGGACGTGCCGGTCATCACCGCCTCGCTCGACGAGCGGCTGAACGAAAAAGGCTATATCGTTCCGGGACTAGGGGATGCGGGCGACCGTATGTTCGGCACAAAATAAGCGGTCAGTCCGCTTTACAGGGCTATATGGATCAGGCATGATTCTGCCAATCCTGTGGGGGCTGACATGCGATTGAAAACTCTGGCGTTCCTCGCCATCACCACCGCAGCGGCAGGCGCCGGGCTGACGCCCGCGCTGGCCCAGGGGGTCACCACCATCGACACGCCGTCCGAGCTGCCTCCGGCCAGCTTCACCGGCACCCAGTATGCCGACAGCGAGGGCTGCGTCTTCGTGCGCGCGGGCTACGACGGAGCGGTGGTCTGGGTGCCGCGCGTGACCCGCGACCGCGATCAGGTCTGTGGCTACCCGCCGACTTTCTCAGGGTCCTCAAAGACGGAAACCGCCGCCGCCCCGGCGCCCGCGCCCGCGCCTACACCGGCTCCGGCTCCGGCTCCGACCGCGGCGCCCGCGCCGAAACCCGCTGCCGTGGCGGCTGCTCCGGCGCCCACGCGCACTGCGAGACCCGCGCCCACCCCCACACGCACCACGAGCGCCCGGCAGCCGGTCGCCATCGCGGCGTCGCGGCCCGCCGCGCCCGCGCCGCAGCGCGTGGTGAAGGCGCCGGCCTCGAAGCCGCCCTCGGCGCCGCCGCCGAGAACCGTGGTGAAGACCATGCCCGCCCCGGTCGCGACCGCCGCGACCGCGCCGCGCGTGGCGACGCCGTCGCAGCTTTGCCCGCCGGGCGCCACCGGCACCATCCGCAGCCACGGCCGCACCGTGCGCTGCGGCGTGCAGTCGAGCCCGTTCGTCACCGAAGTGCGCCGGGGCGAGGCTCCGACTGCCGGCAAGAACGTCTATTACAACTACGGCAACGGGCAGGGCAGCTGGAGCGACAGCCGCGCCACGCCGATGGCGGACGACCCGGTGGCGCTGGCCCAGCTCGCCGCACAGCCGCAGAGCCGGATCGTGCCCAAGCATGTCTGGGAGGCGCGCTCCGAGGTGCCGCCGGTGGTGCCGCAGGGCTATCGCCCGGCCTGGGAGGACGACCGGCTCAACCGGTATCGCGCGTGGCAGACCGTGGATGGCTACTACGCCACGCAGCGGCGCTGGACCAACACCGTGCCGCGGGTCAACGACCCGACGCTGCGACGGATCCCGGCGCGCGACCCGCAGCTCGTCTATCGCGACCGCGAGCCGGCGCCGCTGCCAGCGCAGATCGTCGTCAGCAACGGCCGCCCCGTGGCGCAGGCGCCGCGGGCCGGGATGATCTCGTCTCGCTCGACCCCGGCGGCGGAGGCCAAGGCCCCGACGGCGGCAGCGACCGCGCGTTATGTCGAGGTCGGTGTCTTCACCACCAAGGACAAGGCCGATGCCGCCGCGGCAAGGCTGCGGGGCGCCGGACTGCCGGTGCGCTACCTGCGCAGCGGCGACACCCGGCGCGTCGTGGTCGGCCCCTACCGCGACACCGGCGCGCTACAATCGGCGCTGCGCCGGGTGCGGGGGACTGGCTACGTTCAGGCCTACCTGCGCTGAGGCAAAGCTCCGAGTGACGGACGAACAGGCCCTGCCGGATGCGGCGGGGCTTTTTTCTGTTGGGGCTCGCGGTCAGGGGGCGCGACAGAGAGGGGGCGTGGCCTGCGCCGTCCGAGCCCGCATGATCGCAGCGCCAAGCCTCAGACCGTGCGCTGCGCGCGTCAGCCGCCGCAGATCGCCTGAAGCCTGAGCCAATCGGGGTCGGACAGCACCGGCCGGCTGCCCTCGGCGGCGCGGGGGTCGCCCTCGATCAGGGCAGACGTGCTTTCGCCGGTGACGTCGCGGGCATACGCATAGGGCGTGCTGCGCAGCTCGGCGGCGGCGAAGGCGTCAAGCAGCTTGTCGGTCGGGACCGGCTCACGGGTCTCGGTGAGCAGGCTCTCGGCATAGGTGTCGAGCGTGGCGTCGGGCAGCGCCCCGGTGGTGAGCAGCTTCAGTGTCGCCCACAGCCCGCTATGGGACAGAAGCTCGCCCAGCGGGTCATGGGAGCGGGCGCGCAGGGCCTCGGCCACCAGGTAGCCGGCAGCGGCGTCGGGATCGTCGTACTCCTCGATCAGCGCGCGGTTCATCAGGATCAGCCCGCCCGGCAGGTGCGCGGTGTCGCGCACCCCGTCCGGCAGCACCACGAGATCGTTGCGCCGGGCATCTCCCAGCACACGCTGGGCGAGATGGCGCAGCGGCAGGCGTGCCTCTTCGGTCATGCAGGGCTGTCCCGAGATTCGGGTGATGCGGGCCAGAAGCGCCTCGCCGATCTCGTCGCGCTTGACCGCGGGCACCACGCGCTGCGTGTGCTCGAGCAGGGCGCCCGGCAGCCAGAAGACCGCCCCGGCGAACACCGTGGCCGCCATCGCGCTCAGCAGCACCACGCGCAGCTTGCCCGGGCGCGGGCGGCGCCGGTCGATGCCCCGCAGCAGGCGCTCGATCGCCTCGATCATCGTGGTCTCGTCTTCGGGCAGTTCCAGCGTCTCGCCGGGATCGCCGTCGGGGTGGTAGATGGCGGGGGTCTGCCCCTTGTTGGCACGGCGCACGGCGGCCAGCGACCAGTGCGCCAGCGGGCGCCCGGAGAACTCGGACATGGTCAGCGAGGCATCGCCCAGCGACACGACGACGTCACGACGCTGCGCGTCGGGCTCGGGTCGCCAGAGGCCCGATGCTTCCAGTCGTTGATACTCTTTGAGTGCCGTCATTCAGGGCTGCTCTGCCTCGTTTCGCGGCACCGTAGCATGGGCCGCGAGACAGGGGCAACGCGTTCCGGTCGGGTTGGTTCGCTCCGACGGTCGCGCCGCCCGTCGCGCGCGACAATCGGTATTGCGGAATGACGTCCACGCCGGTAGTGCGGAGGTGTTATATGATAACGTAACAGAATCAGAACTACGAGAGGTCCTCATGCCGTCCATCACCTCCACACGTCTCAGCCTGCCGGTTCTCGCACTGCTGGTCGCGTCGCCGTTCGCCGCCTTCGCCCAGTCGGCGGACAGCCACGACCACGATCATGACCACGATCACGGGCATGAGCACGCGCAGGGCCACGATCACGCCCATGACGATGTCAGCCGCGGGTATTTCGAGGACAGCGCGATCGCGGCCCGTCCGCTGTCGGACTGGCAGGGAGACTGGCAGTCGGTCTATCCCTATCTGCAGGACGGCACGCTCGATGCGGTCATGGCGCACAAGGCCGAAAACGGCGACCAGACCGCCGAAGAGTACCGCGCCAAATACGAGATCGGCTACAAGACCGATGTCGACCGGATCGAGATCGAGGGCGAGGAGGTGACGTTCCACCGCACCGACGGCGCCGTGAGCGGCACCTATGCCAGCGATGGCTATGAGGTTCTGACCTACGACGCGGGCAATCGCGGCGTGCGCTTCATATTCGAGAAGCAGGACGGAGACGCCGAGGCGCCGGCGTTCATCCAATTCAGCGACCACAAGATCGCGCCGGAGCCCGCCGGCCACTATCACCTCTACTGGGGCGACGATCGTGCGGCGCTTCTCGAAGAGCTCACCAACTGGCCGACCTACTATCCCGCCGACCTGACCGGAAACGAGATCGCGCACGAGATGATGGCGCACTGATCCTTCTGCCGCGCCCGGCCACCCCTGCGCCTTGCGGCTTTGACGGTCGCAAGGCGCCTGGCGGGTCGGGCGCGGCTCCGGGGGGCCTCAGACCTCCTTGGCGCGGGCGCGAAGCTGGAACTTCTGGATCTTGCCGGTCGAGGTCTTGGGCAACTCCTCGAACACGACCTTTTTCGGGGTCTTGAACCCGGCCAGTCGCTCGCGGGCGAACGCGATGAGCTCGGCCTCGCTGGCCTCGTGGCCGGGCTTCAGCTCCAAGAAGGCGCAGGGCACCTCGCCCCACCGTTCGTCGGGCTTGGCGACCACGGCGCAGAGCAGCACCGCCTCGTGCCCCATCAGCGTGTTCTCGACCTCGACCGAGGAGATGTTCTCGCCGCCCGAGATGATGATGTCCTTGGCGCGGTCGGCAATCTGCATGTAGCTGTCGGGGTGCAGCACGGCGATGTCGCCGGAGTGGAAGTAGCCCCCTTCAAAGGCCTCGCGGGTGGCTTTGGGGGCCTTGAGATAGCCCTTCATCACGCCGTTGCCGCGATGCATGATCTCGCCCTTGGTCTCGCCGTCGGCGGGGATGATCTTCATCTGCTCGTCCATCACCGTGATGTGCTCCATGAACGGCATGGCGACGCCCTGACGCGCCTTGATCGCGGCGCGTTCAGCGCCCTGCAGCGGCTCCCACGTGGCCTGCCAGGCGCATTCCACGTCGGGGCCATAGGTTTCGGTCAGGCCGTAGACCTGGGTGACGTGGAAGCCCATGGTCTCGATCTTGGCAAGCGTGGCGGGGGCTGGCGGCGCGCCGGCGGTGAACACCTCGACCACGTGGTCGAAGGCGCGTTTCTCGGCCTCGGGGGCGTTGACCAGCATGTTGAGCACGATGGGCGCCCCGCCGAAATGGGTCACGCCCTCGTTGGCGATGGCGTCATAGATGTTGTGCGCGGTGATGTCGCGGCAGCAGACCACGGTCCCGCCCACCGCCGGCATCATCCAGGTGTGGCACCAGCCGTTGCAGTGGAACAGCGGCACGATCGTGAGATAGACCGGGTGCAGCACCATGCGCCAGCTCAGCACCTGTCCCATGGCGTTCAGGTAGGCGCCGCGATGGTGATAGACCACGCCCTTGGGCCGTCCGGTGGTGCCGGAGGTGTAGTTGAGCGCGAGGCTCTCCCACTCGTCCTCGGGCATGATCCAGTCGAAGGCGGGATCGCCCGTGGCGAGGAAATCCTCGTATTCGAGATAGTCTCCGAAGGCCTTGGCACCGCCATGCGGGTCGGCCACCTCGATCACCGTGGGCGGGGCCTGCTCCATCAACTCGATCGCCTCGGCGAGATGCGGGATGAACTGCGGATCGCAGAGCACCAGCTTGGCCTCGCCGTGATCGAGGATATAGGCGATGGTGTCGACATCGAGCCGCGTGTTGATGGTGTTGAGCACGGCGCCGCAGGCCGGCACGCCGAAATGCGCCTCGGCTTGGGCGGGGATGTTGGGCAGGATGGTGGCCACCACGTCACCGGGTTTGATGCCGACCTTGGTGAGCGCCGAGGCAAGCTGGCTGACCCGGTCGTGATACTCGGCATAGGTCTTGCGATGCGGGCCGTAGATCACCGCCGGGTGGTCGGGATAGATCTGCCGCGCCCGCTTGAGAAACGACAGCGGCGTCAGCGGCACATGGTTCGCGGCGCATTTGCCTAATCCGGTTTCGTCTGCAAGCCAGCCCATGGCGGGTCCTCCCTGATCTCTGCTGCGCCCGACTATGCGCAGTCGCGGCGCGTCCGGAAAGACCTGAATGGGGATTCCCGATGCGATTGCGCGCGGTTACGATGACGGGCATGATCATCTCCCCCGGCCGCGGCTACATCTTCGTGCACATTCCCAAGACCGGCGGCACCGCGATGGCCGCGGCGCTCGAGGCGCGGGCGCACCGCGATGACATCCTGATCGGCGACACGCCGAAGGCGCAGAAGCGCCGCGGACGCGTGGTGAAGCTCTCGGCGCGGGGACGGCTCTGGAAGCACGCGATGCTGAGCGACATCGACGGGGTCCTGAGCCCCGAGGAGATCGCGGCGATGTTCACGGTCACGCTGGTGCGCAACCCGTGGGACCGCATGGTGAGCTACTATCACTGGCTGCGCACGCAGCGCTTCGACCACCCAGCGGTGGCGCTGGCCGCGACGCTGCCCTTCGCGGCCTTCGTGGCACATCCGCAGACCAGCGCCAGCCTGCGCGCCGCGCCCTACGGACGCTACATGCAGGACGTCACGGGACAGGAGCGCGCCTCGCTCTTCATCCGGCTCGAGCATCTCGAGCAGGACATGGCGCCCTTCGTGGCGCATCTGGGCTTCCGCCCCGAGATCGGGCGGCTCAATGCCTCCGAGCGGGCGCGCGACCACCGGGGATATTATGACGACACGACGGCAGAGTTGGTGGCCGCCCTTTGCGCCGAGGACATCGCGCGCTTCGGCTACCGGTTTGACGATGTCGCAAGCAAAGGCCCGGCGCCGGACCGGTGAGACGGGCAGGCAGCCTCCGGCGGGGATATTTTTGGCCAGAAGAAGACCGGGGCGCTTCAAGGCCCGAGCCCAAAAGGAAACCCGCCCCCGAAGGGACGGGCGGGAAGCCGGGGCTTCTCCTGGCACGGTCATCGGCGTCCCCGCCTGTACCGTGGGACCAGCATCACCCATTAACCTTAATAATGTGTTTCTTCTGGCGGGAAATATCCCGGGGAGCGCGAGGGGCAGCGCCCCTCGTGGCCGGACATGGCGGTCAGCGCACCGGATCGAGCAGCGCATCGCCGAGCGAGCAGTCGCGCACCACGTCACGGCCGCAGGGCACGGGCTCGAGCGTCGTGGACAGGCAGAGCCGGGCTTCCTGGATGCGGCCGTCGCGGCAGGTGATGGTGATCATGTCCGGCTCGAGCCCGGGATTGGCCTCGAGGAAAGCGTCCTCGATCAGCGTGGCAGGCAGGGTGACGGGCTCTTTCAGCCGTCGCAGGAGGCCGGGGCGGGTGATCCGCCCGTAAGCCTCGCGCGATAGGGCGAAATAATCATCAGGCGAGAGCCCGCTGCAGCTGCCGTGCTTCTTCCACTGGTGCCACGCCAGCCCGGCCGCGCCCATGATGTCGGACATGGCGGCGGTGTCGGCGCGGCTCGGCGCGCGCCGCGATGTGGGACAGTAGGAGGGATAGCCGCGATGGTATTGCGGCCAGAGCCCGTGCAGGATCCAGCCGTGGTCCGTCTCGCATTGTTCCGAGCCGCGCGCATCGCCCTCGAGCGCGCACCAGGTGGGCGACCAGCTCAGCGACAGCACGTAGTAATCGAAGGCGCCGGCAGGCTCGCCTTCGGCGCGGGCCAGACCGGCCGACAGCAGCAACACAACCAGCCAGCGCATTTTCTCTTCCCTCTTGGCGTCCGGATCACTATATAGCGCGCAAGTTCCCCGACAACGGTAACCTGTCCCGAGTTCAGATTCGGGACCTCCCGGCCCGAAGAGGGCCCGGGGGAGGGGACGGAGACTTGCAAGGAGACGAGACATGGCCAAACTGCTGCATCCCAAGGCGACCGCCGTCTGGCTGGTCGACAACACCACGCTGAGCTTCAAGCAGATTGCCGATTTCACCGGCTATCACGAGCTTGAGGTGCAGGGGATCGCGGATGGCGATGTCGCCGCCGGCGTGAAGGGCTTCGACCCGGTCGCCAACAACCAGCTCGAGCAGTCGGAGATCGACAAGGCCGAGAAGAACCCGCTGCACAAGCTCAAGCTCAAGTACAACGCCGCCGCCGTCGACGAGGACAAGCGTCGCGGTCCGCGCTACACGCCGCTGTCGAAGCGTCAGGACCGGCCGAACTCGATCCTGTGGCTGGTGAAGTTCCACCCCGAGCTGTCCGACGGCCAGATCTCGAAGCTGGTGGGCACCACCAAGCCGACGATCCAGTCGATCCGCGAGCGCACCCACTGGAACATCCAGAACATGCAGCCGATCGACCCGGTGGCGCTGGGGCTGTGCCGCCAGTCAGAGCTTGACGCCGCGGTGGCGAAGGCCGCCAAGAAGCTCGACGAGGTGATGACCGACGACGAGCGCCGCAAGCTGGTCTCGACCGAGCAGAGCCTCGGCATGGAGCCCGAGCCGCGCCTGCCCTCGGCCATCGAAGGCCTCGAGACCTTCTCGCTGTCGGATCCGCGCGGCGAGGATGACGAGGAAGAGGACACCCGCGGTCCGAGCGATTTCTCGGATGCGGACAGCTTCTTCAACCTGCCCTCGGGTGGCGATGACGACGACGAGGACGACAGCGACGATCCGCGCGGCTGATCGGTCCTCGAACTGCCAGACAGAAAACGCGTCGCGAGAGCGGCGCGTTTTTTCTTTTGCGGGGGGGGGGGGGCGTGGGGCGGTTTGCCGTAGGGGCGGGCCTCAGACCCGCTTGCGGGCGTTGAGGGCCGCGGTGATGGTGCCGTCGTCGAGATAGTCGAGCTCGCCACCGATCGGCACGCCCTGCGCCAGCGAGGTCAGCTCCACCCGGGTCTCGAGCTGGTCGGCGATGTAATGCGCCGTGGTCTGGCCGTCGACGGTGGCGTTGAGCGCGAGGATCACCTCGCTGATCGTCTCGCCGTCGATGCGCGAGACAAGTTGCGGTATGCGCAGCTCTTCGGGGCCGACATTGTCGAGCGCCGAGAGCGTGCCGCCAAGCACGTGGTAGCGGCCCTTGAACACGCCCGAGCGCTCCATCGCCCAGAGATCGGCCACGTCCTCGACCACGCAGATCTGGCCGTTGGCGCGGCGCGCGTCGGCGCAGATCGGGCAGATCTCGGCAGTGCCGACATTGCCGCAGTTGAGGCACTCCCGCGCCGAGCGCGCCACCTGTTGCATCGCGTCGGCCAGTGGCTGCAGCAGCAGTGCGCGCTTGCGGATCAGGTGCAGCACCGCCCGCCGGGCCGAGCGCGGGCCGAGGCCGGGCAGCTTCGCCATCTGGTCGATCAGCGCGTCAATTTCGGTGCGGTCGGTCAAGCGGAAGCCTCCGGAAGGCAGGACGGCGCGGCGCCCGTCGGGGCGCCGCTCGGATCATCTCGGGATGCGCATGCGTCGCGTCAGAACGGCAGCTTCATGTCCGCCGGCAGGCCCATCTCGGAGGTCAGCTTCTGCATCTCCTCCTGCGCCTTTTCCTGCGCCTTGGTCTGGGCTTCCTTGATGGCGGCGAGGATCAGGTCCTCGACGACTTCCTTGTCGTCGGAGTTGAAGATCGACGGATCGATGTCGAGCCCGCGCAACTCGCCCTTGGCGGAGGCGGTGGCCTTGACCAGCCCTGCGCCGGACTCGCCGGTGACTTCCATCGCCTTCAGATCTTCCTGAAGCTGGGCCATCTTGCCCTGCATGTCCTGCGCGGTCTTCATCATCTTGGCCATGTCGCCAAGTCCGCCCAAACCTTTCAGCATCGTGTCTCTCCTGCGTCGCGGGCGCGGGGATCGCGGCCCTTGCATTTGTTCCAGTATATCGCAGTCGCAACCCCGCTCGACAAGTGGGGCAGGCCAGAGAGGTGCGCGCTAGCGGCGCCAGAGATGGGCGCGGCTGGCGAGCAGGCCCTGCAGCTTCGACAGAACCCGGTTGGCCGGGCCGGGGCGCGGCAGGGCGCCGCTCTCGAGCCGAAGCGCCACCACCTCGACCGGGCAGGGCTGTCCGGTCACCGGATCGCGGTAGCGCGGATAGGCGATGAGCGTGGCATGGACCAGCGCCTCGAGCGTCGGGCGCGGGCCAGCGAGGCGGCGCTCCGGCACCGGACCGAGATCACGGGTCAGGCCCCAGCCGGCATAGAACGGCACGCCAAGCGTGGTGACGGGCAGGCCGCGCAGCAGCGCCTCGAAGCCGGTGAGCGAGGTCAGCGTCCAGACCTCGTGAACCTGCGGCAGCAGCGCGCCCATGTCGGTATTGCCGAGTGTCAGGTCGGCCCACCGCTCTGGCGCCTCGACATGGCCGGGGCGCAGGCCCGCTTCGACATCGGGATGCGGTTTCCACAGGATCACCGCGTCGGGGTTCTCGGCGCGGGTGCGGGCGAGCAGATCGGCGTTGCGCTGCATCCCGGGGCTGCCGAGGCGGATCGAGGCATCGTCCTCGACCTGTCCGGGAACGAGGATGCGATGGCCCTGGGGCAGCGGCGGCAGCGCGCCTGCGAGATTGTACTTGGTGAGGCCCCCGGCAGTGATGCGGGCGATCAGGCAGCGGGCGCGTTCGGTCTGGTCGGGGCGGGGGCGGGCGGTCTCGGCGATGAGGCGTTCGAGCCGGGAGGGGCGCGAGGGGTCGTAGTAGAGGCCGAGGTCGTCGGCCACCAGCGACAGCGGCGGCACCAGCTCGGCCCCGAGCCCGCGCGAACGCAGGAAGCCGTCCTCGACCCGCACGATGCCCGGATCGGCCTCGGCGGCGCCCCAGATCATCCGGGCGCGGCCCTCGGTGGCTCGGCGCCGCGCCTCCTCGGGGGAGCGGGCGAAGACCACCGGGCGTGTCGCGCCGAAGAATCCCTGCAGCGGTTTGCGTTTCCACAGCCGGATGCCTTCGGCGACCCAACCGCGACGATCCTCGCGCCAGGCCCGCGTGCGGGCCTCGAGCATGGCGAGCACGTCTTCGAGCTCGCAGAGCCGGTCGCGGTAGGGATCGTACCAAGTGGGGTAGAGGATCATCGCCGCCGCGAAGAGCTGCGCGCGGGTCAGGCGGCGCTGGCGCCGGGGCAGTGGTGTTTCCTCCTCCGTCAGGCCCCAGCCGGCGTAGAAGGGCTGCCCGAACACCCGCGGCCGATGGCCGGCAAGGATCGCCTCGAACCCCATCTGCGAGGACACGGTATAGACCGCGATGGCGCCTTCCAGCAGGGCCTGCGGCGAGGCCGGCTCGGTGAAGAGCGTCACGCGGCCCGTGGCATCGCCCGCGCGGTAGTGCCCGGCGCGATAGCCCGCGCGCGTCTCGGGGTGGGTGCGGATGACGATGCGCTGGCCCGGGTGCTCCTCCTGCGCCCAGTAGAGCATTTCGAGAAAGCGGTTGCGGTCGGTACCCGAGGCACGCACCGAGGCGTCGCCCTCGGTCTGGTCGATGACCAGCACGTAGCACGGTTCGGGCACTGGGTCGGCGGGATCGACGGCGCTGTACTTGCTGAGATGCGCCGCCTGCATCCGGGCCATGGCGCCGCGTGCGCGCTCCAGCAGGACATGGTCGTCGAGCGGATGGGTGGCCAGCAGCGTCTCGAGGTTCGACACGGTCGAGGCGTCGAAATGCACCCCCGAGCGGTCGAGCAGCAGACCCAGCGGCGGCTCGCCGCTGCGGCCGGGGTGCAGCGAGCGCAGGAAGGCGTCCTCGATGCGCAGCAGCGGCGTGCCATGTTTCGCCGCCATCCTCTCGCCGCGATGGGCATAGGGCGACTGGCCCCAGACGCCGACCATGTCGGTCTCGCCGGGGCGGCCCAGCGAGACCCGGTATCCGGCAAGCGAGAGGATGCGGCGCAGCCGGGGCTGGCGCAGGAAACCGGCGTTGTAGACAAAAAGACGCCGGGGATCTGCATCCCCGGCGCCGTCTCGATCCTCGTGGGACTGGCTCAGGAGCCGCCCCCGGAACTTTGCACCAGCGTGGCGGTGGTCGCGAGCGTGTTGACCGCGCCGAACGAGCCGAGCAGCGACGAGATCGTCTTGCTCCACTGGGCGAAGGGTGCCTCGGTGACGTAGAGCGTGTCCTCGTCGCGGACCACGAAGTCGCGCGCCATGAACATGCCGTTGGGCTTCGTCAGGTCGAGCACGTAGACCATGCGCTGCGCGCCGATCAGGTCGGAGCGGCCCAGCACCTGGTTGGCGACCGCGGCCGGCTCGTTGCGCAGCACGAACACGCCAGTGGGGTCGGCGGTGGTCGACAGCAGCCCGCCGACCTGCGCGATGGCCTCAAGCGCCGAAAGCGTCTGGCTCTCGAACGGTACGCGGGCCTGGGTGCCGGTGGCGCCAAGCGCGGTAAAGGAGCGGGTGTCGGCCTCGACGAGGATTTTGTCGCCACCGCGCAGCGCGATGTCGTAGCGCGGGTTCTTGTAGAGATCCTGGAACCAGATGCGCTCGGTCTGCTGGCCGCGGATCACCGAGATCTGGGTGATCTCGGGCTCGAGCGTGATGCCGCCGGCGCGGGCGAGCATGGCCGAGAGCGTGCGGGTCGGGCGCTCGATGGCATAGACGCCCTGACCGCCGACAGCGCCCACGAGGCTGACGGTGGAGCCGTCTCCGGCAAGGCGGCGGACCTCGACCTGCGGGTCCGGGGTCTGCTCGGCGAGGCGGTCGGTGATGATCCGGCGTACGGCCTCGGGCGAGTTGCCAGCGGCGCGGATGCGGCCGGCATAGGGCACGAAGACAAAGCCCGAGCCGTCGACCTGCACCTCTTCCAGCGTGGTGGCGTTGGCGGTTTCGGCGACGAGCAGCCCGTCATCGACGTTTTCCCAGATCGTCAGCCCCAGCGTGTCGCCGGGCTGGATGGTGTCGGAGCCGACCACCGAGGCGTTCTGGAAGCCCTCGCTGAACCCCAGCGCGGGCACCACGGCGGTGGCGCGGCTCACGCGGTCGTTCACGGTGACGATGAAGGCATCGCCCTCGCGCATCACGGACCCGGAGTAGATTTCGCTCTTGGTGGGGCCGGACCGCGGCAACGTGCAGGAGGCTAGGATGGACATCGCGGCGAACACCGCGACGGTCTTCACCCATCGTGTGGTGGTTAAAGTCACTGCTCGGTCTCCTCGACCTGTTCTTATCTGCCTCGGGCTTTTTCGCTAAGCTATCGAAATCCGGCCTCAAAAGCCAGTCTGACGCCGACCTAGGGTCAGCGCACCACGCGCAACTGTTGCCGAGGGGCCGCGGTGCCGTGGCGCAGGGCATCGTAGGGATCGTCGGGCGAGAGCATCATGTCCACCACCAGCCGCAGCAGCTGGCGGCGCCCGCGGGCCGAGTAGAAGCCGCCGGGAACCTGGCTGGTTTCAAGCAGATAGCGTCGGTAGTCGCGGTAGGCGCGGCTGTCCGGGCGGCTGGGCTGGGCGAAGAACTCCGCAAGCGTCTGGTCCGAGACGAACTCGGGCTTGGCATAGACCGCCGCGCCGAACACCCTGAGCGGGATGCCGCGCCAGAGCACCTGCTGACCGGCGGTGGAGTTCACCGTGACGGCGGTGCGCGCGTCGTTGAGCACCTGCGCAAGCTTGCCGCCGCGCACGAAATGCACCCGCTCCGCGATGCCGAGGCGCTTTGCGGCGGCCCGGATGGTGTGCCGCACCGGCGCGCGCCCGTCCTCGAGCGGATGCGCCTTGAACACGAGGTGATGGTGCCCCGGCGCGCCCTCCGCGAAGCCTTCGAGCACAAGTTCGACGAACTCGGTCATCGAGGTGAAGGGCGAGTGCTGACGGAAGCTTGCGTCATGCTCGAGCTGCATCAGCACCAGATGATAGGGAAAGCCGCCCCGGCGGATGCGCAGCGTCTCGAGCAGGCGCTCGGCGCGGTGCAGCGGCATCAGCAGCAGCCTTTTGAGGTAGAGCCGGAACTCCTGCGCGACGTTGAGGTCGCGATGCGGGCGGAAGTTGTGGTAGGCGCGGTTCCGGAACATCACGAACCAGTGGTAGAGCGCGCCGTAGAAGATGTGCTGGCGCATGTCGCCCCAGTGGCCCGGCGGCAGCGGCGCTTCCATGTCCGATTGCGCAAGGGCTGCGCGCATCTCCTCGATGTCCATGCCCATCAGGCGCGAATGGCCGTTGGCGCCGCCGCGCTCGTAGCTCACCCAGTAGGGGCGCATGTAGCCTTCCTCGAACACGTGCACCGCGAGGCCGCGGGCGCGGGCGCTTGCGATCGCCTCGGCGTGGATGCGGCGCGTGTCGCCGTAGAGCACGAGGTCGGTGACGCGCTTCTCGTCGAGCAGCGCCTCGAGCCGGGCCGGCCAGTCCTCGGGGCGGCCATCGAAGGGAAGGTAGCTTTGCGGGTGAAACCAGAAGGCGCGGTCGCCGGCATTGAACCCCACCCGCCAGACCTCGGCCCCGGCGCCGCGCAGCATGGTGCCGAGCCGGTGGAAGAAGGGGCCATGCGGCCCCTGCAGGAAGAGGAACACCCGGCCGGGAACGGTTGCCTTGCTCATGTCGCCCCGCTAATGGTTTGCCTGATACGCAAACCATACCGGGGTTTCCCGGCGAAAATAAGGCCCGCGTTGGGCGGGCCGGGAGAGAGCGGATGTTCACCGGCATCGTGACGGATATGGGCGAGGTGCGCCGCCTCGAGCAGGCGGGCGACCTGACGGCGCGGATCGGCACCGGCTACGACACCTCGGGCATCGAGATCGGCGCCTCGATCGCCTGCGACGGGGTCTGCCTGACGGTGATCGATCTCGGACCCGACTGGTTCGACGTGCAGATCAGTGCCGAGACCGTGTCGAAGACCAATCTCGACGCTTGGGCCAAGGGCCGCCGCATCAATCTCGAGCGCGCCCTCAAGGTCGGCGACGAGCTTGGTGGCCACATCGTCTCGGGCCACGTGGACGGGCTGGCCGAGGTCGTCGCGATGCGCGACGAGGGCGACAGCACCCGCGTCACCCTGCGCGCCCCCGAGGCCCTTGCGAAATTTATCGCACCGAAGGGCTCGGTGGCCCTCAACGGCACCTCGCTGACCGTGAACGAGGTCGATGGCTGCGCGTTCGGCATCAACTTCATCCCCCACACCAAGCAGGTCACCACCTGGGGGAGGGTCGAGGTCGGCGACCGGATCAATCTCGAGATCGACACCCTGGCCCGCTACGTCGCCCGCCTCGCCGAGATGAGCTGACCACGCCCGGCGCGCCGAACTCCGGCGTGCCACCTAGGCCGCGCGCCCCTGTCTTCTCTGGTTCGAAAATACCTCGGGGGAGTCCGCGCCTCGCGCGGACGGGGGCAGCGCCCCCAAAATCCCCCCTCACCACGCGCTCCGCGCCGATCCGGCGCGACCGTTCCAAGGGCCTTTGCTCATCGGCGAAGGCTCGGGAACGGCCCCTGACATCCCCATCATCCCCCCTCTAACCCCGCTGCGTCTCTGCGCGACGGCGGGCGTGACGCGGCGAGACCGTCGGTCAGGGCAGGGGCCGCGCGCTCAGGTCCGGCGTGGTGGCCTCGCACCGGGGGCGTCCCGGGCTCTCAGCGGGCACGGCGAGGCGGGGAGTGGTGGCCCGGTCCGAGCCCGGTGGCACTGGACCGGTGGCCGCACGGCGCCGGAAAAGGTCCGGTATTCCGCCGTTGGCCCTCCCGCGGCATTGGATCACGATGTGTCGGGGCGCATGGCCCCGGTCCGGCCGGTTTTATGGGTCGGATCCGACCGTCATTGGATCCGCGCCCGCCGGCGCGGCCTATCGGAGCATTCGATCGTGAGCTTTCGTTTCAGCATCCTGTTGCTCGCCGGGCTGATCGCCCTCGCGGCGGCCTTTGTTCCGCTCCGCAAATCGGCCTCCGCGCCAGAGCCCCTGCCGCGCGCGGTCGCCCTCCGGCTCTGAGAGGCGCGCCGCGCGGTCGTTAACCGGGCCTTTGCTCCAGCCGTGCTATCGGCGGAGCCATGGCCGGGAACGCAGCAAAATACGACCCTCATAGACGGCAGTCCGACGGCTTCGGCTTCGCGGCGTTTTTCTCCCTTGTGCTCCTGCTGCTTCAGGGCTGCGCCACGCCGCCGCATCGGCTTCCCATCGCCGAGACCTCCGAGCGCACCGCGCTGGCGCTCTCCCTCATGGCGCTGTCGCCCTCGGTCGAGACCGCCGAGGCGCAGCGCCTGTCGGATCTGGCATTCCGCCTCTCGGCCCGCACCGCGCGCGAGGTCGAGGGGATCGATCCACCGGTGAAGCTCTCCCGCGACCTGCATCTCGGGGTCAAGACCAGCAGCTTCTGCTTTGCCTGGGCCGACCGGTTCTACCGCGCCCTGCGCGCCAAACCCTTCGAGAGCCTCGATCTGCACCCCGTGATGTCGCCGACCCGCGTGCTGCACCCGATCCAGCATTCGGCGGTGATCGTCACGGCCCGGGCGCAGCCGCTCGCCGGCGGCGTCCTGCTCGATCCGTGTCGCTACGAAGGTCGGCTGCACTGGCGGCAGGCCGCGGAGGACCGCGCCTTCGACTGGCAGCCGCGCGACGCGGTGCTGTGGGAGATGCGCTTCGGCCGGCGGCCGTGGTATGCCCGCGATCCCCTCAATGCGCTGATCCAGACGGCGCGGCCGCCGTGATCAAGAGATCATGATGGCCGATCGCTTGACCATTGCGGTCACAGCTGCGCGTTGTGGCACTGACCGTCCGGCGCCTTGGTGCCGGGCTTCCGCAGCACAGTCAGGGCGAGCCCATGCCTCACGATCACCATCACCACCACCATCATATCGACCCGAACGCGGGGGACGGGCGGCTGATCGGGGCCATCGCGGTCAACATGGCGCTCACCGTGGCGCAGGTGCTGGGCGGCGTGTTCTCGGGCAGCCTCGCGATGATCGCCGACGCGCTGCACAATTTCTCCGACGCGATCTCTCTGGTCATCGCCGCCGTGGCCCGCCGCATCGCCCGTCGCCCCGCCACCGATCAGATGCCCTTCGGCTTCGCCCGGGCCGAGGTCGTGGCGGCGCTGGTCAATTACACCAGCCTGATCATCATCGGGCTCTACCTCGTGATGGAGGCGGTGCTGCGCTTCCTGTCGCCCGAGCCGGTGCAGGGTTGGCTGGTGGTGATCATCGCCGGCGTGGCGCTGGTGGTCGATCTGGTAACCGCGCTGCTGACCTACACCATGTCGAAGGACAGCGTGAACATCCGCGCCGCGTTCCTGCACAACGTGGCCGATGCGCTGGGCTCGCTCGCGGTGATCTTTGCGGGCACGCTGATCATCCTCTTCGGCTGGACCTGGATCGACCCGGCGGTGACGCTGCTGATCGCCGGCTACATCCTGTGGATGGCGTTTGCCGAGATCGGCGGCGTGATCCGCATCCTGATGCTCGGCAGCCCGCCCGAGCTCGCCCCCGGCGAGGTGCTCGACGAGGCGCTCCGGGTCGAGGGGGTGGACGGGATGCACAAGGCGCACCTGTGGCAGATCGACGAGCATCGCGCCGCGCTGCAGGCGCATCTGGTGGTGCGCGAGGGCGCGTGGGGGCAGGCCGACACCATCAAGGCCTCGGTCAAGCGGCGCATGAAGGACCGCTTCGGCATCACCCACGTGGTGCTCGAAATGGAATGCGCCCGCCACGCCTGCACCACGCCGCAGGAATGGGGCGGAGCATGACCGCTGTCGCGACGACCTGAGCGCCAATTGAACCGCAGGCCCTTGCGGCCCCCCATGGCCGATACTAAGAATCTGGTAAGACGCACGAGATAGGCACACGGAAGAAAGCAGGCAGGCGGATATGAAAGACCCTTTTGAGACATACATGAACACGCTCGTCCCGATGGTGGTCGAGCAGACGAGCCGCGGCGAACGGGCCTACGACATCTTCTCGCGCCTGCTGAAGGAGCGGATCATCTTCGTGTCCGGCCCGGTGCATGACGGCATGTCGAGCCTGATCGTCGCGCAGCTTCTCCACCTCGAGGCCGAGAACCCGTCGAAAGAGATCTCGATGTACATCAACAGCCCCGGCGGCGTGGTGACCTCGGGTCTGTCGATCTACGACACCATGCAGTACATCAAGCCGAAGGTCTCGACCCTGGTGATCGGGCAGGCCGCGTCGATGGGCTCGCTGCTGCTGACCGCGGGCGCGCCGGGGATGCGCTTCTCGCTGCCCAACAGCCGGATCATGGTCCACCAGCCCTCCGGCGGCTACCAGGGCCAGGCCACCGACATCATGATTCACGCCGAGGAGACGCTGAAGCTGAAGCGCCGCCTCAATGAAATCTACGTGAAGCATACCGGCCAGACGCTGGAGAAGATCGAAGCCGCGCTCGAGCGCGACAACTTCATGGCGCCCGAGGATGCCAAGGAATGGGGCCTCATCGACGAGATCGTCGAAAGCCGCAGCGCGGCGGAAGAGGCCAAATCCTAATCGCGTGCCCCGCCGCCACGGCGCGGCGGGGCATTTTTCAGATTGTAGAGCGCTGGGCACTGCCCTAGACTTTGCAGAATTGGCGAAAAAGATGGGCCTTCGGCTGGCAAGATGGCGCAGCCGAAACGATGAAATGGCCCTGAAAGGTGCGATATGGCGACGAATTCCGGCGGCGACAGCAAGAACACCCTCTACTGCAGTTTCTGCGGTAAGAGTCAGCACGAAGTGCGCAAGCTGATCGCGGGTCCGACCGTCTTCATCTGCGACGAGTGCGTCGAACTCTGCATGGACATCATCCGCGAAGAGACCAAGGGCGCCGGCCTGAAGTCCTCCGAGGGGGTGCCGTCCCCGCGCGAGATCTGCGACGTTCTGGATGATTACGTGATCGGGCAGGCGATTGCCAAGCGTGTGCTCTCGGTCGCGGTGCACAACCACTACAAGCGCCTGAACCACAGCCAGAAAAGCTCGGACATCGAGCTGGCGAAATCGAACATCCTGCTGATCGGTCCGACCGGCTGCGGCAAGACGCTGCTGGCGCAGACGCTGGCGCGCATCCTTGATGTGCCGTTCACCATGGCCGATGCCACCACGCTGACCGAAGCCGGTTACGTGGGTGAGGATGTCGAGAACATCATCCTCAAGCTGCTGCAGGCGAGCGAGTACAATGTCGAGCGCGCACAGCGCGGCATCGTCTATATCGACGAGGTCGACAAGATCACCCGCAAGTCCGAGAACCCGTCGATCACCCGCGACGTGTCGGGCGAAGGCGTGCAGCAGGCGCTGCTCAAGCTGATGGAAGGCACGGTGGCCTCCGTTCCGCCGCAGGGTGGCCGCAAACATCCGCAGCAGGAATTCCTGCAGGTGGACACCACCAACATCCTGTTCATCTGCGGTGGCGCCTTTGCCGGTCTCGACCGGATCATCGCGCAGCGCGGCAAGGGCTCGGCCATGGGCTTCGGCGCCGATGTGCGCGACCCGGAAGAGCGCGGCACCGGCGAGGTGTTCAAGGATCTCGAGCCCGAGGATCTGCTGAAATTCGGCCTGATCCCGGAATTCGTCGGCCGTCTGCCGGTGATCGCAACGCTCGAGGATCTCGACGAGGACGCTCTGATCACCATCCTGACCGCGCCGAAGAACGCCTTGGTCAAGCAGTACCAGCGCCTGTTCGAGATGGAGGACACCCAGCTTTCCTTCACCGACGACGCGCTCTCGGCGATCGCCAAGAAGGCGATCGAACGCAAGACTGGCGCGCGGGGTCTGCGCTCGATCCTCGAGGGCATCCTGCTCGACACCATGTTCGAGCTTCCGGGCATGGACGACGTCACCGAGGTGGTGGTCAACGACGAGGCGGTCAATTCCGACGCCAAGCCGCTGATGATCTACGCGGACCAGAAAAAAGAAGGCACCTCGGCGAGCTGAGGTCGATAACGTTAGGCACGTCTGGGCGGGGTTTTTCCCCGCCCTTTTCTTTGGAGTGAAAGATGACGATCAAGCGGATCCATACGGGCAGCCCGTTCGAGGAAAAGATCGGCTATTGCCGCGCCGTGGTGGCGGGCGGCTTCGTGCATGTCGCAGGCACGGTGGGGCAGGGCGACACGGTGACCGAACAGTGCCGCTCGGCGCTCGAGGTGATCGGCAAGGCGCTGGCCGAGGCCGGGTCGAGCTTTGCCGACGCTGTCCGGGTGACCTACTACCTCCCCGACGCGGCCGAGTTCGAGGCCTGCTGGCCGATCCTGTCCGAGACCTTCGGAGACAATCCGCCGGCGGCCACCATGGTCGAATGCAACCTGATCGATCCGAAATACCGCATCGAGATCGAGCTCACCACGCTCGCGCCCTGATCCGGCGGGCGGGGTCCTGCGCCTGTGCGCTGGACCTCGCCCCCAAGGATCGCATATACGGAACAGGTAGATACCGAGGAGTCGTCCATGGGCATTCTGAACAAGCTTTTGAAGCTGGTGACATGGTGGAACGGTGCCACGCTGAATACCCTTCTCTGGAGCAAGCGCCACGGCACCCGCGTCGGCGAGGATGAACAGGGCAACACCTTCTACCAGACCAAGGATGGCAAGCGCCGCTGGGTGATCTACAACGGCGAGGCCGAGGCCAGCCGGGTGAGCCCCGACTGGCACGGCTGGCTGCACCACACCTTCGCCGAGCCGCCGACCGAACGGCCGCTGACCCGCAAGAGCTGGGAAAAGCCGCATATCGAGAACCTGACCGGCACCGCGCTGGCCTATGCGCCGCAAGGCTCGATCCGCCAGCCCGCGCCGGCTGACCGCCGCGATTACGAGGCGTGGAGCCCGGAATAAGCCGATGACCACCTCCACCACAGAGGTGCTGGTCGGCGGGGCTGTCCTCGCCGCCGCGATCGCCTTTGGCGCCTACGCCGTCAACAGCACCGGCTTCGAGCTGCGCGGCACGGGCTATCCGCTGAGCGCCAGCTTCCGCTCCCTTGAGGGCGTGAGCGTTGGCAGCGACGTGCGCCTCGCGGGCGTCAAGGTGGGCACGGTCACCGGGATCTCGCTCAACCCCGAGACCTTCCGCGCCGATATGGGGATGACCCTTCAGGACGACATCCTGATCCCCGACGACAGCGCGATCCTGATCTCGTCCGAGGGGCTGCTGGGCGGCAATTTCGTCGAGATCAGCCCGGGCGGCTCGCCGTTTTATTACGAAGACGGGGACGAGATCCTCGACACGCAGGGCTCGGTCAGCCTGATCTCGCTCCTGCTCAAATATGTCGCCGGGGGAGGCGAGGAATGATCCGCAAACTGTGTCTTGGTCTCGCTCTGCTTGCCGCCCCTGTGCAGGCGCAGGAGGCCACCAATACCGGCACCGGCGCGGTGCTGCGTGGCTTGGACAAGCTGACCGGCCGGGCCTACGATATCGAGATGCGCGCGGGAGACACCGCGCAATTCGCCCGCACCGAGATCTCGTTGCAGGAGTGCCGCTATCCCGAGGGCGACCCGGCGGGCGATGCCTTTGCCTTTCTCACCGTGCGCGAGGCCGGCAATTCCGATCCGGTGTTCCGCGGCTGGATGATTGCCTCGTCACCGGCGCTCAACGCGATGGATCACCAGCGTTACGACGTCTGGGTGTTGCGCTGCACCACGTCCTGACCGCTGGCAGCGAGCGGCGTGCCGGTTAGGTCCGGCGTCACCGGCAGCGCCTCGCGCAGCCGGGCACGATAATCCCCACGTGTGATCTCAAGCCCTCCGAGCGTGGCGAGATGCTCGGTGAGGAACTGGGTGTCGAACAGCGTGAAACCCGCCCGCCGCAGCAGGTCGATCAGCCAGCACAGCGCGATCTTCGAGCCGTCGCGGCGGCGCGAGAACATCGACTCGCCGCAGAACACCCCCCCGATCTCGAGCCCGTAGACCCCGCCGGCCAGCGCGCCGTCGATCCAGACCTCGAGCGAATGCGCCAGCCCGCGCTGGTGCAGCGTGACGAAGAGGGCGCGGATTTCGTGGTTGATCCAGGTCTCCGAGCGGTCGGCGCAGGCGTCGATGACGCCTTCGAAATCCGCATCCAGAGTGACGGTGTAGTCATCGCGCCTGAGGCGCCGGGCGAGGCTGCGCGAGATCCGCAGCCCGTCCATCGGCAGGATGCCCCGCCGGCGCGGATCGACCCAGAACAGCTCGGGGTCGTCGCGGTGCTCGGCCATCGGAAAGATGCCCGAGCGATAGGCCTGAACCAGAAGCTCCGGGGTGATTTCCGTCATCCCCGGGGCCCCGACGCACGCAGCGGGTGGTATCCGCCGCGCGCCATGGTCATGCCGCCTTGAACGGATCCTTGGCGAGCCACTTCTCCAGCCAGTGGATGTTGTAGTCGCCTTTCAGCACGTCCTCTTCCTGCAGCAGCGCGTGGAAGAGCGGGACGGTGGTGTCGACCCCGTCGACGATCAGCTCGCCAAGCGCCCGGTTGAGCCGCGACAGCGCCTCGTTGCGGTCGCGGCCGTGCACGATCAGCTTGCCGATCAGGCTGTCGTAATAGGGCGGGATCGAATAGCCCTGATACAGCGCGGAATCCATCCGCACGCCAAGGCCGCCCGGGGCATGGTACTGGGTGATTTTGCCGGGGCAGGGCGAGAAGTTCGGCACCTTCTCGGCGTTGATCCGCACCTCGATGGCGTGGCCGTTGATGACCAGATCGTCCTGCCCGAAGGACAGCGTGTATCCCTCAGCCACGCGGATCTGCTCGCGCACGAGGTCGACGCCGAAGATCGCTTCGGTCACAGGATGCTCCACCTGCAGGCGGGTGTTCATCTCGATGAAGTAGAACTCGCCATCCTCGTAGAGGAACTCGATGGTGCCGGCGCCCGAGTATTTCAGATCGCCCACCGCCTTGGCACAGACCGCCCCGATGCGGGCGCGCTCTTCCTCGGTGATGCAGGGGCCGGGGGCCTCTTCGAAGACCTTCTGGTGACGGCGCTGCAGCGAGCAGTCGCGCTCGCCCAGATGCACCGCGTTGCCCTTGCCGTCGCCGAAGACCTGGATCTCGATGTGGCGCGGGCGCTGCAGGTACTTCTCGATATAGACCTCGTCATTGCCGAAGGCGGCCTTGCCCTCGGCGCGCGCGGTCTGGAAGGCGCGCTCCATCTCGGCCTCGGAATTGGCGACCTTCATGCCGCGCCCGCCGCCGCCGGCGGTGGCCTTGATGATCACCGGGTAGCCGAAATCGCGACCGATCTGCTTGGCCGCCTCGACATCGGGCACACCGCCCTCAGAGCCGGGAACGCAGGGCACGCCAAGCGCCTTCATGGTGTCCTTGGCGGTGATCTTGTCGCCCATCACGCGGATGTGCTGCGCCGAGGGGCCGATGAAGGTCAGGCCGTGATCCTCGACCATCTGCACGAAGCGGGCGTTCTCGGACATGAAGCCGTAGCCCGGGTGGATGGCCTGGGCGCCGGTGATCTCGCAGGCCGAGATGATCGCGGCCGGGTTGAGATAGCTGTCGGTCGAGGAGGCAGGGCCGATGCAGATGCTCTCGTCGGCCATGCGCACATGCATCGCGTCGGCGTCGGCGGTGGAGTGCACGGCGACGCTGGCGATGCCCATCTCGCGGCAGGCGCGGATGACGCGCAGCGCGATTTCGCCACGGTTGGCGATCAGGATCTTGTCGAACATGGGGCCTCCTTACTCGAGGATGACCAGAGGAGCGCCGAATTCCACGGGGGCGCCATCCTCGACAAGGATGCGCTTGACGGTGCCCGCACGCGGGGCCGGGATGTGGTTCATGGTCTTCATCGCCTCGACGATGACGAGCGTGTCGCCTTCGCTGACCTGCTGGCCGACCGAGATGAAGGACGGCGCGCCCGGCTCGGGCTGCATGTAGACGGTGCCAACCATCGGCGACGCCACGGCACCGGGATGCGCGGCCGGATCTTCCGGGGCGGTCTCGGCGGCGGGGGCCGCGGGGGCTGCGGCCGGGGCCGGGGCGGCTGCGGGGGCGCTGACAGCGATCGGTGCGGCCTGCGGCTGGGCGCGGCTCACGCGGACGTTCAGGCTGTCGTCGTCGCCATATTCGCGCTTGACCTGAAGCTCGGTCAGATCGTTCTCGCGGAGCAGTTCCGCCAAAGCCTTGATGAAGGCCACGTCGGCTTCGTGGTTGTCTTTGCTCATGCAATCCTCGCCGGTGATGTCGCGGGCCTGTTCTGCGTCATGGCCCCTTGATCCCGCGCTTATAGGCCAAGCTTCTGGCCATGAAAAGCGACCCCGTCGGGGAAAAACCGCGGGCTTGCGTATTTTGAAGACCTGTGGACGGCGCTTGCGCGCACGCCTCGTCGTCTTGGAGCGTGGCAGCGTCCGTGGCGGTGGCGGCCGCGGGCGCCCGTTCGCCGCGAGGGCCGACTCACCGCGATCCGTCTCAGGCGGCGGACGGGAACACGGGCTCCTGCCGGGGGGTGCCCGGTCCGGTATAGGCGGGCGCCGCGCCCTCCTCCGGGGCGGGTGCGGTGCCGGGGGCCGGCGCGTCCGGACCGGGGCCGACCAGCTGCTCGGCCTGCTCCTGAAGCAGGGCGGCGATCCTGATCTGCATGATCGAGGGCGGCGCCACGTGCTTCGACGGGTCGGGCAGCCCGGTGAGGCCGCGCCAGAAATTGCTCGGTGGTTCGCCGCCGGGATCAGGATCGGTGCCGGTGCGCGCTTGTTGTGCGATCGGTTGCACCTTCGTCTCGACGGCGGGGCCGGCGGGCGAGGCAGGAAGTCCGAGAGGATGACCGGTGGCCAGAGGTGCCACCGCAGAGGAAACACCTGTCATCTGCATGGATCGTCTCCATCAGGCTAAACGCCCCCACCGATCAAAGATAGCACAGTCGCGGTGGTCTCGAAGGGGGTCTTCTACACTTCTCCCTATTTTCTGCTGCTTTGGTTAATGCTCCCTTGCCACCGGCAGGGCGACAAAGAAGGGCAGGCGCCGGCGCCCGCCCCCTTGTTGCGATTCAGCGCCCACCGATCACTTGTTCGCGCGGTTTTCGATGAGGTCGTCGACCACCGACGGGTCGGCGAGGGTCGAGGTGTCGCCGAGGGCGCCGTAGTCGTTCTCGGCGATCTTGCGCAGGATGCGGCGCATGATCTTGCCCGAGCGCGTCTTCGGCAGGCCCGGGGCCCACTGGATCAGGTCCGGCGAGGCGATCGGGCCGATCT
This sequence comes from Salipiger bermudensis, assembly GCF_020171625.1. GTDB lineage: Bacteria > Pseudomonadota > Alphaproteobacteria > Rhodobacterales > Rhodobacteraceae > Salipiger > Salipiger bermudensis_B. The sequence goes on along the minus strand of NZ_JAIUZY010000003.1, from coordinate 388,622 downwards.
CGGTGCGGACCCAGCCGCGCAGCTCCTTCTTGAGTTCCTCGGAGGGCTCGATCCCGTTCATCAGCGTCACGTAGCAGTAGATGCCCTGGCCCTTCACCGGGTGCGGGTAGCCCACCACCGCCGCCTCGGCGACCTTGGCATGCGCCACCAGCGCCGATTCGACCTCGGCCGTGCCCATGCGGTGGCCCGAGACGTTGATCACGTCATCGACCCGGCCGGTGATCCAGTAATCGCCATCGGCGTCGACGCGGCAGCCGTCGCCCGAGAAATAGTAGCCCTTGTACTGCTGGAAATAGGTCTGCTCGAAGCGCTCGTGATCGCCCCAGACGGTGCGCATCTGCCCCGGCCAGCTGTCGGCGATCGCCAGAACGCCCTCGGTCGGGACGTCGTAGATCTCCTCTCCGGAGCTGGGCTCGAGCACCACCGGCTTGATGCCGAAGAACGGCTTCATCGCCGAGCCGGGCTTGAGCGCGTGGGCGCCGGGCAGGGGGGTCATCAGGTGGCCGCCGGTCTCGGTCTGCCACCAGGTGTCGACGATCGGGCAGTTTCCCTTGCCGATCTTGTCGTTGTACCAGTTCCAGGCCTCGGGGTTGATGGGCTCGCCGACGGTGCCGAGCAGCTTGAGAGAGCTGAGATCGCACTTCTCGACGAAGCTGTCGCCCTGGCCCATCAGCGCCCTGAGCGCGGTCGGCGCGGTGTAGAACTGGTTGACCTTGTGCTTGTCGCAAACCTCCCAGAAGCGGCTGGCGTCGGGCCAGGTCGGCACGCCCTCGAACATCAGCGTGGTGGCGCCGTTGGCGAGGGGCCCGTAGACAATGTAGCTGTGGCCGGTGACCCAGCCCACATCCGCGGTGCACCAGTAGACGTCGCCGTCGTGATAATCGAACACGACCTCGTGGGTCAGGGCGGCGTAAACCAGATATCCACCACTTGCGTGCACAACTCCCTTGGGCTTGCCGGTGGAGCCCGAGGTGTAGAGGATGAAGAGCGGGTCTTCGGCGTTCATCGGGCGCGGCGGGCAGTCGGGGGCCGCGTGCTCCATGAGGTAGTTGAGGTCGACATCGCGGCCCTGGATCCAGGTGGTCTGGTCGCCGGTATGCTTGACCACGAGGCAGCGGACCTTGTCCGAGCAGTGCAGCAGGGCGGCGTCGGTGTTGGACTTGAGCGCGGTCTTGCGGCCGCCTCGGGGCGCGGTGTCGGCGGTGATGACGATCTTGGCGCCGCAGTCGTTGATGCGGTTGGCCAGCGCGTCGGGCGAGAAGCCGGCGAAGACGATGGAATGAATGGCGCCGATGCGGGCGCAGGCCAGCATGGCGTAGGCGGCCTCGGGGATCATCGGCAGGTAGATCACCACGCGGTCGCCGCGCATCACGCCCTGGCTGAGCAGGACGTTGGCCATGCGGTTCACCTTGTCGTAGAGCTCGGCATAGGTGATGTGCCGGGCGGGATCGTCGGGGTTGTCGGGTTCGAAGATGATCGCGGTCTGGTTGGCGCGGGTCTTCAGGTGGCGGTCGACGCAGTTATAGGCGACGTTGAGCACGCCATCCTCGAACCACTTGATATCGACCTTGCCGAACTCGAAGTTGGTGTTCTTGATCTTGGTCGGGCGGGCCATCCAGTCGAGCCGCTGCGCCTCGTCGGCCCAGAACCCCTCCGGATCGCTGATCGAGCGGGCATACATCTCGTCATACTTGGCAGCGTCCACATGCGCCTTGCTGACGAAGTCGGATGACGGCGGGTAGGTCTCGGACATCTCGGGTCTCCTCCTCCTGGGAATGCGATGCGCAAGGGAACCGCGCCACGGGAGGGATGGCAAGGGCCATTCGGTGGAATGTTTCGGCAACATGCGCCGAAATGTTGCACTTGTTACCCTGCCCGCAGGTCGCACGCGGCGCGGCGCCCCCGGGTCGCCGCGCGCAAATCTTTGAAAACGCGCCTCAGATGGCGAGGTACTCGGCGCGCAGGCTCTCGTTCTCGAGCACCTCCGCCGCGGTGCCGTCGAAGGCGATCGATCCGGTGTCGAGGATGATCGCCCGGTCGGCGAGCTGCAGGGCGCGCACCGCGTTCTGTTCCACCAGGATCGTCGTCATGCCCTGCTCCTTCACGTGGCGCAGGGTCTTCTCGATCTCGTCGACGATCACCGGGGCCAGGCCTTCGTAGGGCTCGTCGAGCAGCAGCACCTTGATGTCGCGCGCCAGCGCCCGCGCGATCGACAGCATCTGCTGCTCGCCACCCGACAGCGTCACGCCTTCCTGCTTGCGGCGCTCGCCGAGGCGGGGGAACAGATCGTAAAGACGGTCGAGCGACCAGCCGATGGGCGGCGCGATCTGCGCCAGTTGCAGGTTCTCCTCGACGGTGAGGCCGGGGATCACGCAGCGGTCCTCGGGCACCAGACCCAGCCCCGCCCCGGCCGCCTCGTAGGAGGCCATCTTGTGCAGCGGCTGGTGATCGAGCCAGATCTCGCCGTGGTTCACCTGCGGGCTGTCCATCCGTGCGATGGCGCGCAGTGTCGTGGTCTTGCCGGCGCCGTTGCGGCCCAGAAGGGCAAGGATCTCGCCCTCGTGGACGTTGAAATTGATGCCCTGCACGATGTAGCTCTCGCCGTAATAGGCGTGCATGTCCCATACCGACAGGAAGGCCGGCGCGGTTTCCGCCTTGTTGCCGTGCTTGGAAAAATCCGGTCTGACGTTCATGTCCTGCTCTCCTTACGCGTGTTCGCCCAGATAGGCTTCCTGCACCTTGGGGTGGCCCTTGATCCTCTCCGGCACGTCCTCGACGAGGGGCGTGCCCTGCGCCAGCACGGTGATCCGGTCGGCAAGGCTGAAGACCACGTGCATGTCGTGCTCGATGATGCACATGGTGATGTCGCGGCTCGCCTTGATCTGCTTGAGCAGGTCGATGGTGTTGTTGGTGTCGGCCCGCGCCATGCCCGCCGTCGGCTCGTCGAGCAGCAGGAGCCGCGGTTCCTGCACGAGGCACATGGCCATCTCGAGCCGCCGCTTGTCGCCGCGCGACATCGAGGCCGAGTGCATGTGCCGCTTGTCGAGCATGTTGACGTCGTCGAGCATCTGCTCGGCGCGCTCGCGCAACGCGCGCTCGCTCTCGACCGAGGTGATGGCGTGCAGCCGGAAGACCCCGTCGCGCTTGGCGAAGAGCGGGATCATCATGTTTTCCATCACCGTCAGGTCGCCGAAGATCTCGGGCGTCTGGAACACCCGGCTGATGCCCATCTGGTTGATCTCGTAGGGCTTGCGCCCGAGCACCGACTGGCCGTCGAACATCACCGAACCGGTGTCGGGGATCAGCTTGCCGACAAGGCAGTTGAGCAGCGTCGACTTGCCGGCCCCGTTCGGCCCGATGATGGCGTGCACGGTGTTCTCGACCACCGAGAGGTTGACCTCGGACAGCGCCTTCAGCCCGCCGAAGCGCTTGTTGACGTCCTTGACTTCGAGAATGCCCATTCTCGCTCTCCTTATTCAGCGGGTTCGGTGCTGGCCGACTTGGCGTCGTCCGGGCTGGGTTTGCGGCGCAGGCGGCGGGCGATGCGCTGGCCGCCTTCGACGAGGCCACCGGGCAGGAAGATCACGATCAGCATGAACATCAGGCCCAGCGTCAGGTGCCAGCCCTTGCCCACGAAGGGGTGGATGAGGGCGACCACGAGATCCTCGAGACCGTCGGGCAGGAACGAGACCCAGCCATGCACGACCTGGTCGTTGATCTTCGAGAAGATGTTCTCGAAATACTTGATGAAGCCCGCGCCCAGCACCGGCCCGATCAGCGTGCCGGCCCCGCCGAGGATGGTCATCAGCACGACCTCGCCTGAGGCGGTCCACTGCATCCGCTCGGCGCCGGCGAGCGGGTCCATGCAGGCGAGCAGGCCACCGGCGAGCCCGGCATACATGCCCGAGATCACGAAGGCCGCCAGCGTGTAGGGCCGCGCGTTGAGGCCGGTGTAGTACAGCCGGTTCTGGTTCGACTTGATGGCGCGCAGCATCATGCCGAAGGGCGAGCGGAAGATGCGGATCGCGACGTAGAACGAGATCAGCATGATCACCGCGGCAACATAATAGCCCACCGAGAACTGGAACGCCCAAGGCCCGATGTTGAGGGTCTCGTAGGCGCGCATCTCGAGCCCGAAGAGGTTGGTCACCGGAATGCCGCCATCGGCGGTGGCCGAGACGCCGAGGATGCGCGGGTCGTCGAGGGTGATCTGCAGGCCGGTCTCGCCGTTGGTGATCGGGGTAAGCACCGAGTAGGCGAGGTTGTAGCTCATCTGCGCGAAGGCCAGTGTCAGGATCGAGAAGTAGATCCCCGAGCGGCGCAGGCTGACATAGCCGATCACCACCGCGAACAGGCCCGAGACGATCATCGACAACAGGATCGCCGGGATGACGTTCATGCTCAGCAGCTTGAACATCCACACCGCGGCGTAGGAGCCCACGCCGAGAAAGGCGGCGTGCCCGAAGCTGAGATAGCCGGTCAAGCCGAACAGGATGTTGAAGCCGATGGCGAGGATGCCGAAGATCACGAAGCGCTGCATCAGGTCGGGATAGCCCGCGTTGAACTGCGCCATGCCGCTGTCGGTGGGGAAGGGGTTGAGGATGAAGGGCGCGAACAGCGCCATCGCCGCAACGATGAAAAACAGGGTGAGGTCTCTTTTGCCGAGTCCGAACATGGGTCAGTCCTCCATCACGCCCTTGCGGCCCATCAGGCCCCTCGGACGGGTCAGCAGAATGATGATGGCGACGAGATAGATGATGATCTGGTCGATGCCGGGAAGGATGGACTTGATCTCGTTCATCGAGGCGAAGCTCTCGAGAATGCCGAGAAGGAAGCCGGCGAGCACGGCGCCCGGAAGGGAGCCCATGCCGCCGACAACCACAACCACGAAACTCAGTACCAAAAAATCCATGCCCATATGATAGTTGGGCGAGTTGATCGGCGCGTACATCACCCCGGCCAGCCCCGCGACGGCGGCGGCGAGTCCGAACATGATGGTGAAGCGGCGGTCGATGTTGATGCCCAGCAGGCCCACGGTCTCGCGGTCCGCCATGCCGGCGCGCACCACCATGCCGAAGGTGGTGAACTGCAGGAAGGCGAAGACCGCACCGATGATGATCGCGGCGAAGCCGAAATAGACGAGGCGCCAGTAGGGGTAGATGATCACGTTGGGATCGAAGCCCAGCATGGTGCCGAAATCGAACGAGCCGCGGAACGCGTCGGGCGCCGGCGTCGGGATCGGGTTGGCGCCGAAGATCTGCTTGATGATCTCCTGCAGCACGATGGCCAGGCCGAAGGTCACGAGGATCTGGTCGGCATGGGGGCGCTTGTAGAAATGCTTGATCAGGCCGCGCTCCATCAGCACGCCGAAGCCGATCATGATCGGGATCGAGAACAGGATCGCCAGTGGCACCGACCAGTCGATGATCGCGGCTCCCGTGGCCTCGCCGAAGATGTCCTGCATGTAGGGCACGTCGACCTTGAGCGGGTTGCCGAGAAAGTCGGTGCGGGTCTCGTCGACGACCTGGTGCGACAGGGTGAGCAGCCGGTTGAGGGTGACGGCGCAGAAGGCGCCGATCATGAACAGCGCGCCGTGGGCGAAGTTCACCACCCCGAGCGTGCCGAAGATGAGCGTCAGACCAAGGGCGATCAGCGCATAGGCCGATCCCTTGTCGAGCCCGTTCAGAATTTGAAGGATGATTGCGTCCATGATCCGTGGCCTTCGAGGTCAAAGAATGGGTGTGCGCTCCCGGCGCAATGCCGGGAACGCTGGGGATACGCCGCTGACAACGCGATCAGCCGACGTATTCTGGGGTTCGGATCAGGCGCCCGGGTTGCAGGAGCCGAGCGCGCCACCCGCGAACATCGGGTGATCGGGCGCATACTCCACCTGACCGCGCGGGGTGACCTCGACCACCTCGAGCAGGTCGAACTCGGATGTCGGGTTCTCCTTGCCGCGCACCACGAGCACGTCCTTGAAGCACTGGTGGTCCTCGGCGCGGTAGAGGGTCGGCCCGTTGCCCAGGCCGTCGAACTCGTAGCCCTCGAGAGCCTCGGCCACGGCGCAGGGATCGAACGAGCCCGCGCGCTGTACGGCATCCGCATAAAGCAGGGTCTGCACGTAGCAGGTATGCGCCGCCTGCGAGGGCGGGAAGCCGTACTTGGTGCCGAAGGACTTCACGAAGGCCTGGCTGCCCTCGTCCTGCAGCGACCAGTGCCAGTTGGTCGAGCCGAGAATGCCCTTGATGTTCTCGCCGGCACCGCGCGCCATCAGGCGCGAGAACAGCGGTACGACGATCTCGAAGTTCTTGCCGTTGGCCTGCTTCTCGCGCAGCCCGAACTGCACCGCGTTGGTGAGCGAGTTCACCATGTTGCCGCCGTAGTGGTTGAGCACCAGAACGTCGGCGCCCGAGTTCAGGACCGGCGCAATATAGGACGAGAAGTCGGTCTGCGCGAGCGGGGTCTTCACCGCCTCGACGGTCTCCCAGCCAAGCGCCTCGGTGGCGGCCTTGATCGATTCCTCCTGGGTCCAGCCCCAGGTATAGTCGGCGGTGAGGTGATAGGCCTTGCGATCCTCGCCATAGGCCTTGGCGAGCACCGGCGCGAGCGCCGCGCCCGACATGTAGGCGTTGAAGAAGTGGCGGAAGCCGTTGGCCTTCTTGTCCTTGCCGGTGGTGTCGTTGGAGTGGGTGAGGCCGGCCATGAAGATCACGCCGGCCTCCTGGCAGAGACCCTGCACGGCCACCGCCACACCGGAGGACGAGCCGCCGGTGATCATGATGGCGCCGTCCTTCTCGATCATCGACTTTGCCGAGGCGCGCGCCGCATCCGATTTGGTCTGGGTGTCGCCGGTGACGTATTCGACCTTCTTGCCGAGGATCCCCGTCCCCTCGAGCGATTTGGACGAAAAGGTCTGCATCATGCCGCCGTCGCCGCCGCCATTGAGATGCTCGACCGCGAGCTCGTAGGCGCGCAGCTCGTCGGCGCCCTCGTCGGCATAGGGGCCGGTCTGCGGCACGTTGAAGCCCAGCGTCACCGAGCCGCCGGTGGGCTCGTTGGTGAAGGCGCGGGCCGACGAGGCGGTAAAGATCGTCGGCAGCGCGACACCGGCGCCGGCCACGGCACCCGTTCTCAGCACGCCGCGGCGAGTCAGAGTCGTCTTGGACATGAAATCCTCCCAATTTTTAAAAGTGCGCAGACGGGCTCCTCTTCCCTTCGGCGCGTGCACCCCTGAGTGCAAATTCAGTATTTCGCGGTTTGGGTAAACCGATCAATAACTGCCTCGGTGAGACGGATTTTTTTGTCAACGATTCAACAATATGTTAAGAATACCTGTAAATCAGTTTATATTGCGGCGCAGAAACGCGTTGAAAGGACAGGAAAAGCCCCAATGGCGCGCGATACGCTGACAGGCTCCAGAATTCGCGAAAGGCGAATTATTCTCGGAATGAAACAGGCCGAGTTGGCGAGGCGTGCCGATATTTCGGCCTCCTATCTCAATCTGATCGAACACAACAGGCGCAGAATCGGCGGAAAATTGCTGCTCGATCTGGCTGAGATTTTGGGGGTGGAGCCCTCGGTCCTGACCGAAGGCGCCGAGGCCGCCTTGATCGGGGCGCTGCGCGAAGCGGCGGTGCGTGCGCCCGAGGCCGGTCCCGAGATCGACCGGCTCGACGAGTTTGCCGGCCGCTTCCCGGGCTGGGCGCGGCTGCTCGCCGAAAGCCGGGCGCGCATCGACACGCTGGAGCGCAGCGTCGAGGCGCTCACCGACCGGCTGGCGCATGACCCGCATCTCGCCGACGCGCTGCACGAGATGCTTTCGACGGTGACGTCGATCCGCTCCACCGCCTCGATCCTCGCCGAGCCGGGCGAGATCGACCCCGACTGGCAGCGCCGCTTCCACCGCAATATCTATGAAGACAGCGCCCGGCTGGCCGAGAGCAGCCGCAGTCTCGCCTCCTATCTCGAGGCCGAGGGCAAGGCCGCGGCCGAAAGCGGTACCCCGCAGGAAGAGGTCGATGCGCTGTTCGAGGCGGCGCAGCACCACATCGCGCCGCTCGATGCGGGCGGGGCGGCCGACGCGGTAGCCGAGGAGCTGGGGCGCGCGCTCTCGCCGATCGCCCGGGCGTTGCTGCGCCGCGCCTTCCGGCGCTATGCCGAGGACGCCGCGCTGATGCCGCTCGACAAGGTGCTCGAGGCGGTGGTGGTGACGGGCACCGACCCGCTGGCGCTGGCGCGGCGCTTCGGGACCGATCCGGCGCGCGCCATGCGCCGGCTCGCCACCCTGCCGGCGGATGCGCCCTGCGGCAGCGTCGGGCTGGCGATCTGCGATGCCTCGGGCGTCTTCACCTTCCGCAAGCCGCTGCCGGATTTCCCGATCCCGCGGTTCGGCGCCGATTGCCCGCTCTGGCCGCTCTTTGCCGCGCTCAGCCGGCCGATGTCGGTGCTGAGCCGGGTGCTGCAATCCGCCGGGCGCCAGAGCAGCCCGGTCACGGCCATGGCCTTTGCCCAGCCGTCCGGCCCGCCGCAGATCAATCGCGAGCCGGTCTTCGAGGCGCATATGATGATCGCGCCCGCCGGTCCGCGCGCGTCCGAGACGCCCGAGGACGTGGGCATCACCTGCCGCATCTGCCCGCGCGCAGCCTGTCCGGCGCGGCGTGAGCCGTCCTTGCTGGGCGACGGGCTGACGCAGAGCTTTTGATCTTTTGACACCTGCCGCCACATTCGCGATAAGTTTTTGACAGGGGGAGGACGGTTTCGGCTCGGGGATGGTCGGGCTGCCCGGTGACGGGAAGGGGATGTCATGGCGAAACGAGTGATGCTGATCGAGGATGAGCCCAATATCATTGAGGCGATCAGCTTTATCCTGTCGCGCGAGGGGCTCTCGGTCGAGACCCATTCCGACGGCACCACCGCCAATGACAAGCTGCGCGCCAGCACGCCGGATCTGCTGATCCTCGACGTGATGCTGCCCGGCAAGAGCGGCTATGACATCCTGCGCGAACTGCGCGAGGAGGCAGGGACCGTCGACCTGCCGGTTCTGATGCTGACCGCCCGCGGCCAGACCCGCGACCGCGAGATGGCCGAGCGCGCCGGCGTGTCGGCCTTCATGACCAAGCCGTTCTCCAATGCCGAGATGCTCGAGCAGGTCCGCACCCTGATGGCCGAGACCTCATGACCGAGACCGGACCGCCGCGCCGGGGCAAGCCCCCGGTGTTTCTCGAACGGCAGTCCTACCGCCGGCGCCGGGTGACCGACGCGGCCCGGGTCCTGCCCTTCATCGGCCTGCTGCTCTGGCTGATCCCGCTGCTCTGGCGCGAGGAGGGTGAGGCGGCGGTGCGCTCGTCGAGCGCGATCCTCTACCTGTTCGGCGTCTGGTTCCTGCTTGTGGCCGGCGCGGCCGTGCTCTCGGCCAAGCTGGCCGCGCAGACCTGTGACGGCACCGCCGAGGCGGAGGGCCGGGGCGGGGAGGCGCCGTGACCATGCTGAACACGCTGGTCTTCGTCGGCAGCGCCTACGCGCTGTTCCTCTTCGCCATCGCCTTTGCCGCCGAGCGGGCGGCCCTGCGCGGGCAGGCGCGCTGGCTGCGCTCGCCCATCGTCTATACCCTGTCGCTGTCGATCTACTGCACCGCCTGGACCTTCTACGGCGCGGTCGGCACGGCGGTGCGTTCAGGTTTCGAGTACCTGACGATCTATCTCGGGCCATCGCTGGTGCTGATCGGTTGGTGGCTGATCCTGCGCAAGCTGGTGCGCATCGGGCGCTCTCAGCGCATCACCTCGGTGGCGGACCTGATTTCGTCGCGCTATGGGAAGTCCAACCTGCTGGCGGTCGGGGTGACGATCCTCGCGGTCGTCGGCACCACCCCCTACATCGCGTTGCAGCTGCAATCGGTGACCCTCAGCTTCGAAGTGTTCGGCGTGGGCGACATCGCGACCGGCGAGGAGAAGGGCCACACCGCGCTCTGGGTCGCGGCCGGCCTCGCGCTCTTCACGGTGATCTTCGGCACCCGCAACCTCGACGCCAACGAGCGCCACAACGGCGTGGTCATGGCCATCGCCGTCGAGGCGGTGGTCAAGCTTGCCGCCCTTCTGGCGGTCGGGGTGTTCGTGGTCTGGGGGCTTTCTGGGGGCGTCTCGGGCGTTCTGGACAAGATCGATGCCTCCAGCCTCGGACAGTGGCAGATGGACGGCGGGCGCTGGGTCGGCCTGACGGTGCTGTCGGCGACCGCCTTTCTCTGCCTGCCGCGGATTTTCCAGGTGCTGGTGGTCGAGAACGAGAACGAGACCCACCTGCGCACCGCAAGCTGGGCCTTCCCGCTCTATCTCGGGCTGATGAGCCTGTTCGTGGTGCCAATCGCGGTGACCGGGCTCGAGATGCTGCCCGAGGGCTCCAACCCCGACCTCTTCGTGCTCACCGTGCCGCTGAGCCAGGGCCGCGACGGGCTGGCGGTGCTGTCCTTCCTTGGCGGGTTCAGCTCGGCCACCTCGATGGTCATCGTCGCCGCCATCGCACTGTCGACCATGGTGTCGAACCACGTGGTGATGCCGCTGTGGCTGCGCTACGCCCGCGGCGGTGCCAAGGTCTCGGGCGACGTGCGGGGCGTGGTGCTGCTGGCGCGGCGGTTGTCGATCATCGGCGTGGTGATGCTGGGCTACCTCTATTACCGCCTGTCCGGCGGCGGCGCGGCGCTGGCCTCGATCGGGCTGGTGAGCTTTGCCGGGCTGGCGCAGATCCTGCCGGCGATGCTGGGTGGCATCTTCTGGCGCGGCGCCTCCCGGCTGGGCGCGCTGGTGGGGCTGACGCTGGGCTTCGGCTGCTGGGGCTACACACTGTTCCTGCCGAGCTTCGGCGCAGGCGTCTTCCTGCCCGAGGCCTGGGGAGCGGCGGGGCCGTTCGGCATCGGCTGGCTGCGCCCGCACGCGCTGTTCGGGATCGAGGGCATCGACCCGCTGCTGCACGCGGTGTTCTGGTCGCTGGCGCTGAACACCGGCGGCTTCGTGCTGGCCTCGCTGGCAAGCTTTCCCGGCCCGCTCGAGCGCCTGCAGGGCGCGCAGTTCGTCAACGTCTTCGAGCATTCCGCCGCGCCGCGCAGCTGGACCGGCCGGGTCGCGCAGGCCGAGGACCTGATGATCATGGCGCAGCGCATCCTTGGCGCGCGCGATGCGCAGCGGCTGTTCGAACGCGAGGCGCGGCGGCAGGGCATGGCCGAGACCTTGCCGGCGCCCACGCCCAGCTTTCTCGAAACGCTCGAGCGCGAGCTTGCAGGTTCGGTGGGCGCGGCCACGGCGCACGCGATGGTGGGCCAGATCGTCGGCGGCATGTCGGTCTCGGTCGAGGACCTGATGGCGGTGGCCGACGAGACCGCGCAGCTGATGGAATACTCCGCCCGTCTCGAGGCGCAGTCGCAGGAGCTGGCGCGCACCGCCGCCCAGTTGCGCGAGGCCAACGCCAAGCTGACCCGGCTGTCGGTGCAGAAGGACGCCTTCCTCAGCCAGATCAGCCACGAGCTGCGCACGCCGATGACCTCGATCCGCGCCTTCTCCGAAATCCTGCGCGACACCACCGGCCTGACGCCCGAGGAGCAGCGCAAGTATTCCTCGATCATCCATGACGAGGCGATCCGGCTGACGCGCCTGCTCGATGATCTGCTCGACCTGTCTGTTCTGGAGAACGGGCAGGTCAGCCTGAACCTGCGCGAGGGGCTGCTCTCGGACGTGCTCGACCGGGCGGTGGCCGCCGCGGCGGCGGATGAGCACGCGGCGCCCCTGCGCATCATCCGCGATCCCGCCGCCGAGCGGGTGTGGCTCAACACCGATCTCGACCGGCTCAGCCAGGTGTTCATCAACCTCGTCTCCAACGCCCGGAAGTACTGCGACGCCGCGCGTCCGGCGCTCGAGATCCGGGTCCATCGCGGCGATCGGCTGGTGGTCGACTTCGTCGACAACGGTTCCGGTATCTCGCCCGAGGCGCAGGACGTGATCTTCGAGAAGTTCAGCCGTGTCAGCGATCAGAAGGCCGGCGGGGCGGGCCTCGGGCTGGCGATCTGCCGCCAGATCGTCACCCGTCTGGGCGGCGAGATCCGCTACCTGAAAGGCCAGGACGGGGCGGCGTTCCGGGTGGCTCTGCCGGCGGACATCGCGCTGGCCGTAGAGTAGCGGCGGACCCGGTTTCACAGTGCTTTAAAGCCCTTGGTAACCAAATACCTCCATACACATCGCTGAGTCCGCCCGAGAACAGGCTGCCCGCACGATGGGAGATCCCGCAAGACAGGATGAAGTTCTGGCCCAGAAGGCCAGCGCGGCCCGCCGCGCCCTCGAGGCGCGGTCGATGTCGCCGTTCAAGGCACTGCGCCGGGCGCTGTCGCGCACCGCCGATGTGCTGTGGGATCTGGCGCTGGTGACCCACGGGGTCGAACAGGCGCAGCTCGATCAGGACGGGGTCGTGGCCGCGCTTGGCGGCGACGCGCTGCTTATCCTGCTCGATGGCCCAGACGGCGTGCCCGGCGTGGCCCGGATCGATCGCTCGGTGATGACCGGGCTGATCGAGGTGCAGACCATCCTTCAGGTCACCCAGATGCCGGTCGAGGAGCGCCCGCTGACCCAGACCGACGCGGCGATGATGGCGCCGCTGCTCGATCATGCGCTCGAGCGGTTCGAGCGGTATCTCGAAGAGCATCCTTTGCAACCGCAGATTTCCGGCTTCCGCTTCGGCGCCATGGTGGAGGATTCGCGCACCGCCGGGCTGCTGCTCGACGCGTCGGGCTATCGCGCGTTCCGGGTGTCTCTCGATCTCGCGCTTGGCCGGCGCACCGGGGAACTGGCGCTGTTCCTTCCAGACCGGGCCGAGGCCACGGCGGCGGACGAGTTGGGCGCTGCGGGGCAGGAAGGGCCGCACGAGCAGAAGATGAAGCTGCTGCCGGTGCACATGGATGCGGTGCTGCACAGGCTGGTCCTGCCGCTGTCGGTAGCCGAGAAACTGCAGCCCGGCGATCTGATCCCGCTGCCGCCCGAGGCGCTCGACGGGGTCGAGCTTCTGGCCGGCGACGGCTCGGGCGTCGCGGGCGGGCGGCTCGGTCAGATCAACGGGATGCGGGCGGTGCGACTCGCCTGGCCACAGGGCAGCGGGGGGCACGCGCAAGACGACGAGGGGGTGGCTGCATCGTTGCTTTCGGAGGGGGCGCAACCGGCTGCGATGGAGGTGGCCGCGGCCCCGGTGCCCGAGCGCGGGCCGGACCTCGCCGAGGATCTGCCCGAGCTGCCGCCGATGGAGTTCGACGCAGGCAGCTTTGACACGGGCGACACCGAGACCGACACCGAAGCGTTCGGTGGGGATTTCGGCACGGATTTCAGCGGGGAGTTTGCCACCGACGATGCGGAGGGGGACGAGGGGGCGGCGTTCGACTTCGCCGCCGCTCCGTTCGAGCTTGATGAAGACTGAGCCGGGGCTCAGCCCTTCTGCGCCGCCAGCGACTCGAGCGTCGGGCGGATGCCCTCGAGCTGGTAGCCGGCCTTGGCGGTGGTGGCGAGGATCTCGTCCACCGGCATCTCGCCGGCCTTGCCCATCGCCCAGACGATCGAGCAGCGGGTGCCCGAGCGGCAATAGGCCAGCACCGGGCCCTCGGCCTTGGCCAGCAGGTCGGCCTGCTGCGTCACCTGCTCGAGCGTCAGGCTTTCGTTGGTGACCGGGATATAGACGAATGCCACACCGGCGGCGCGTGCGGCCTCTTCCATGGCCCGGTGCGACAGCTCCGGGGGAACCTCCGCGTCGGGGCGGTTGCAGATCACGAGCGTGATGCCCGCATCGGCGGCGGCCTGCACGTCCTCGAGCGCGATCTGCGGAGAGACGGAGTAGCCGGGGGTGAGTTCGATCATAGCCATGTCGCGATATCACTCGGCAGGAACGGCTTTGTCCAGACGTGATCTTACGAAAGGCGCCACAACCATCCCGGTGAGCATGGCGGCCACGAACACATATAATTCGGGACCGCCGTAGCTCAGCGAGGCGATCGAAGGCCCCGGGCACAGGCCGGCCAGACCCCAGCCGACGCCGAACAGGCCAGATCCGAGGATCAGCTTGCGATCGATCTCCCGCGAGGGGGGCGGGGGCAGCGGCACGCCCAGCACCGAACTCTTGCGCCCGCGCGCCACCCGCCACGCGATCGCCATGGGGATCATCGCGCCGCCCATCACGAAGGCAAGCGTCGGGTCCCAGTTCCCGAACACGTCCAGCCAGCCCTGCACCTTTGCGGTGTCGGTCATGCCCGAGAGGTACAGGCCGGCGCCGAACAGGCCGCCGGCGATGAAGGAGGAGACAAGTCGCATCATCTCAGATCACACCCAGGATATGACGGAACAGGACAACGCCGACGCCGCCGGCAAGGATATAGCAGACGGTCGCCACGATGCCGCGCAGCGAGAGGCGTGACATGCCGCACACGCCATGGCCCGAGGTGCAGCCATTGGCGAGCCGGGTGCCCAGCCCCACCAGCAGGCCGGCGGCGACCAGCACCGCGGTGTTGTCGGTGATGTGGGTATCGACGGGGCCGAAGGCCGGCATCAGCAGCACCGGCAGCAGCACCACGCCGGCAAGGAACACCAGCCGTTCGGCTGTCAGGCTGCCGGCCGTCCGGTCGACCAGCGAGCCGACAATGCCCGAGGCGCCCATGATGCGCCCGTTGAAGAGGAGATAAACCGCCCCGCCGGAGCCGATCAGCAAGCCTCCGATCAGGCCGAGTATCCAGTCCTGTTCCATGTCGCGGATGTCCTTCGTCTCGCATTGAGAGTGCGGCCGGTAGCGCAAGCGCTCCGGTTTGCAGGAGGGGGGCTGTGATCCGCGGGGCGGATCAGAGCTTGTTGATCGGGACCTTCAGGTAGATGTCGCCCTTCTCGTCGGCGGGCGGCATCTGGCCTCCGCGCATGTTGACCTGAAGCGACGGGATGATGAGCTTGGGCATCGCCAGCGTCGCATCGCGGCTGTCGCGCATCTTGACGAACTCTTCGGCCGACTTGCCTTCGCCCACGTGGATGTTGAGCGCCTTCTGCTCGCCCACGGTGGTCTCCCACGCGTAGTCGTCGCGGCCCGGCGCCTTGTAGTCGTGGCCCACGAAGATCCGGGTGTCGTCGGGCAGGGCGAGGATCTTCTGGATCGAGCTGTAGAGCACCTCGGACGAGCCGCCGGGGAAGTCGCAGCGCGCCGTGCCGAAATCGGGCATGAACAGCGTGTCGCCGACGAAGGCCACATCGCCGATCACGTAGGTCAGGCAGGCCGGCGTATGGCCGGGCGTGTGCAGCACGTCGCCGCGCAGCTGGCCGATATAAAAGCTGTCGCCCTCCTCGAAGAGGCGGTCGAACTGCGAGCCGTCGCGCTGGAACTCGGTGCCCTCGTTGAACACCTTGCCGAAGGTGTCCTGCACCACGGTGATGCGCTCACCGATGCCGATCTTGCCGCCCAGTTCCTGCTGGATGTAGGGCGCCGCCGAGAGGTGGTCGGCATGCACGTGGCTCTCGAGCAGCCACTCGACCTTGAGGGCGTGCTCCTTGACGAAGGCGATGATCGCATCCGCCGAGCGGGTGTCGGTGCGGCCCGAGGGGTAATCGAAATCGAGCACGGAATCGACCACGGCGCAGGACGACCCGGAGGGATCGCGCACGACGTAGGAAATCGTGTTGGTGGCTTCATCGAAGAATGCGGTGACGTCTGGTGAGATCATGCGATGCTCCTCTGTTTGATCGATCATATATATAAAAGTGAATATGTTTACAAGGATTCTCTCGCGATTGACCTGCATCAAGGTGCGCCGCTGCAGATCGTTTCATCAAGATATCCGGACGTGGCCCGCGCCACCGTTATCCGGTCGCTCGAAACCTGCAGAATCATGGTATGCATGGGGCATGCAGAGCGCCTTGCGCGGTTGGAGGACGAAGGGATCGCTCTCAAACTGCCACGCGCAGGCGATCGGGCGGCCGTGACCGCAAGAGAGGCGCAAGGCATGGGCCGGGGCCGCGAAGGCGCATGACGCTGCGGGACGTGGAAGAGGGCGAGTGCCGGGGTTGTGTGAACTGAGGTGAGCCGTCCACTCCAGGGCGGTGCGATCTTCTTCCGGACGCGGCGCTCTTTCCGGGCTGCGCGGGTCGGGCGAGCCATCAGGCCGGTCTCTCCCGGCCGCTGTGAGGAGGAAAGACACCATGATCAACGCGCTGAAGAACCGGATTGTCGAACTTGCCGCCGCCACCCGCGAGGCAGAGGCCTCTGCCGATGCCGCGGCGCAGCAGGACCTGCTCGAGGATCTCGAGCGCCACGTCGAAGAGCTTGAGGCGCGCGGCGGCAAGGTGCCGGACTGTGCGTTGCCTCTGGTCCGACCCGATGGCGATGGCGAGGTCGAGGACCAGTTCGACAACATGCCGATCTGAACGCCCCGGTTTCCAACCTTGCCTCGCGCCGGTGTTTCCCGTCTAATATACCGCGATCGCGCAGATAAGCGCGGCAGGTGCAGGCGCCGGCCAACCGGCCGGCAGGCAAGGACGGGCAGATGTCAGAGGCGCGGGATACGGTCGGGTATTCGGTAGACCACGGAGTCGTTCGGATCGGCATCCGCAACCCGCCGGTCAACGCGCTCGTGCGCGATGTCCGCGCAGCGCTTCTGGCGGCGTTCGACCGGGCCTGCTCCGAGGAGAGCGCCGTCGCGATCCTTCTCTCTGGCGAGGGGCCGGGCTTTGCCACCGGCGCCGATCTGTCCGAGTCGGACGGGGGCGCCGACGCCCCCACCATGGCCGCGCTTTGCGCGCGGGTCGAGGCCAGCCCGCTGCCGGTGGTGGCGGCGCTGCATGGCACCGTGCTCGGCGCGGGGGTGGAGCTGGCTCTGGCGGCGCATTACCGCGTCGCCGATGCCGACACCCGCATCGGCTTTCCCGAAGTCAGGCTGGGCCTGATGCCCTCTGCCGGCGCAACCCAGCGCCTGCCGCGGCTTGTGGGGGCAGGCGCGGCCCTCGATCTTATGCTCAGCGGCAGGCTCTTCAGCATGGACGCCCCGCCGGCCGAGGCGCTGGCCGATCTGGTGGTCGCCGAGGATGCGCGCGCGGGCGCTGCGCAATTCGTCGCGGCGCTGCTCGAGGACGGAGGGGCGGTGCGTCCGACCTCCGGGATCCGCCTCGGCTTTGCCGATCCCAAGGCCTACGGCCACGCGGTGACGCAGCGCCGCGAAGCGCTGGCCAAGGCGCCGGAGCTGGCCCCGCGCGAGATCGTGGCGGCGGTCGAGGCCGCCAATTTGCTGCCTTTCGAGGCCGGGCTCGCCTTCGAGGCCGACGCGGCCCAGACCTGCCGCGTGTCCGCGCAGTCGCGTGCCCTGCGCGCCGCCTTCGTGGCCGAGCACCGGGCCCGGCGGCTGGACTTGCCCGCGGACGCGCCGCTGCCGGAGCTCACGCGCATCGCGGTGCTGGGCGGCGGCCCGCTGGCGGTGCAACTGGTGTTCGCGGCGCTTTTGTGCGGCCTCGCGGTGAACTGGGGCACCCGCGACCCCGCGGCCCTGCGCGAGGGCGTGCCGCGCCTGCGCAGGCTGTTCGACGGCTTCGTCCGGCGCGGCGCGATGTCCGAGGATGACGCGCTCGACCGGCTGGCCGACCTGCGCATCGGCGACAGCGCGGCGATGACCGGCGGCGTCGAGGTGATCGTGCACGCCGCGCGCGGGCAGGGGGACGTTCCGGCCCCCGACGGCATTCCGCGGCTCAGCGCCGTGTCGGGCATGGTGCGCCAGGTCGGCCTGCGCTTTGCACCGCCGATCCACGCCGCGCGGCTGATCGAGGTGATCGTGGGACCGAGCGCCAGCCCCGAGCAGATCGTGGCGGCCCGTGCGCTCGCCCGCGCGCTCGACAAGATCCCGGTGCGGGTGCACGCGCCGGGCGAGACCGTCGCCGGACGGCTGATGGCGGCGTGCCAGCGCGCAGCCGACGCGCTCGTCGATCTCGGCCAGCACCCCTACGACATCGACCGCGCCTTGCGCGAGTGGGGCTGGCATCGCCCGCCGTTCCTCGCCTCCGACAGGCGCGGTCTGCCGGATCTCGCCGCGCGCCCCCGCGCCGAGGGCGCCCGCAACTGGTGCGACGTGATGGTCGGCCACGACCGCCGCGGCCGCGCCGGTGGCGCTGGCTTCTACCTCTGGGAAGGCACGCCGCCGGTGCCCTCCGAGGATCCGGGGCTGACCGCGCTGCTCGAGGCCGAGCGTCCCGCGGCGCGGCCGCTGTCGCCTGACCAGATCCGCCGGCTGGTCTTTGGCGCCATGGCGAACGAAGGCGCCCGGATGCTGGCCTCGGGCATGGTGCTCCGGCCCTCCGACATCGACGTGGTGGCGACGCTGGGGCTCGAGCTGCCGCGCTGGCGCGGCGGTCCGATGCATCTGGTGGGGGTCTATGGACTGCTCTCGGTGTGTCGCGCGATGGAGGGGCTCGACCACCCCGACAAGGCGTTCTGGACGCCGCAGCCGGTCTTCGGCGCGCTGATCAAGAACGGCCGCAGCTTCGAGGCGATGAACCGCTGACGCGGCCCGCGCCGGGGCGCGGGGTTAGCCGAGGAAGATGCCCATGATGACCATCATCAGCCCCAGCACCGAAAACAGCAGCGCGCCCATGTTCAGCGGCACGACCTTGCGCACCACCGCGCGCAGCGCCTCGTCGTCGAGCCCCTTGCGGCGCGCGCCCCAGACCCGCGCGATGCAGAACAGCAGGCCCAGAAGCCCAAGCACCGAGATCAGCGCACCCAGCCAGATCAGCCATTCCATCGCGATCGTCCTTCACTCCCGGAAAACCCGGCCTGCGGTAATCCATCGCCGGTGATGCCGCAACCCCTTGATGGCCGCGTGCGGGCTGGAGTAGTCAGGGCGCCATACCGGCAGGAGACACAACCGATGCAAGACGAAGGTTCGAGCAACAGCTACGGCATCGCGGCAGGCGAGCTGCGCAGCTTCATAGAGCGCATTGAGCGCCTCGAGGCGGAAAAGAAGGAAGTCGCCGACCAGCAGAAAGAGGTCATGGCCGAGGCCAAGGGCCGCGGCTACGACGTCAAGGTGCTGCGCAAGGTGATCGCGCTGCGCAAGCGCGACAAGGACGACATCGCCGAGGAAGAGGCGGTGCTCGAGATGTACAAGGCCGCGCTCGGCATGGAGTGAGGCGCCGGCCTGAAAGCAGCGGGGGCGATCCAACGCCCCTGCGCCCACGGCCCGCGTACGCCGGGCCCAGCCAGCGCCAGCGCACAAGCCCTCGCGCGACCCCCAGCTTCTTCTGGCCGAAAATATCCCGGGGTGAATTGGCGCCTCGCGCCAAGAGGGGCAGCGCCCCTCCACCCCCGGCGGCTTTGCAACGCCCTCAGGGCGTGAGAAGCCGCACCCCCGACATCTCGCCGATCTGCCAGACATCCTCGTCGTAGAGCTCGGTCAGCATGTCGACATAGGCCGCGTCCCAGCCCGGCAGGTCGAGCTCTTCCTCGATCGCCTCGTCGAGCGCGTATTTCTCGAGGAACGCCGTCATCACCCGGCGCTTCTGCGCCTCGTTGATGCGAGGGTTCTCTTTCAGGAAGGCGCGGAAACGCTGCATGCCTTCGGGACTGATGATCTCCGAGAACACGTCGAACGCGCCGATGATCTTGCGCTCGAGCGGAATGCCCGCCATCTCGCGCAGGATCTGGCCCCAGATCAGCGGCGTGTCCTCGTTGCACCAGACCGTGACCGGCATCTCCGGCACCGCCTCGCGGATGCGGCGGATCAGGTCCGACCAGCGCAGATGCATCGGGTCGACGCCGCAAAGGAACTCGTCGAAGCTGACATGCGGCGTCGCCCGGTAGACCGCCGGCAGGAAGGTGGCGAAATCGCGCAGCCCGAGAAACACCCCGATGCGGTCGCCGGGAAACAGCTTCTGGATGCCCTGCAGGCGTTGTTCGGTCTTGCGGTAGAGCCGCCCGCCCGACAGCGCGAGCTTGGGCACCGAGAGCAGGTTCTCGTGGCTCAGGCAGAGCCGCGAGACGCCCTCCGGGTCCTCGCTCAGGATTGTGTCGAGCAGCACCTCGCGCGCCTCCGGCGTCGGCGTGCCGTCGCCCAGCCCGTTGAGCGCGTCCGACAGCAGCGCGCGGTAGCGCGACGGGCCCGGGATCGCCACGCCCTCCTTGCGGAAATCGTCGGCGTTGCGCAGCAGCCCCTTGAGCAGGCGGTCGTCATCCGTACCGTGGACGCCGATGTGAAGACTGATCTGCATGGCCTGCTCTTTTGAAACGCGCACGGCCGGACTATAAGCGCTTTGGCGCCGAGTAAAACCGCATTCCCCGCGCCGCACCTACCGGAGACCGAGATGAGCCTGGCCGATCGCAGCACCGCAAAGACCGCCCGCGGACCGCGCTGGCCGAGCCCGTGGTCGACGGGAGCGGCGCTGATCGCCGCGGTGGTGCTGGGGCCGATCCTCGCCGTGCTCTGGATCGCCGCCTTCCCGGCCGAGAACATCTGGCCGCATCTCGTCTCGACCACGCTGCCGCGCTACATGACGAACACGCTCGTGCTGATGTTCGGCGTGGGCGTGCTGGCGGGCTGCGCGGGGTCGGGCGCGGCCTGGCTGATCGCGCGGTACCAGTTTCCCGGTCGACGCTGGCTGGAATACCTGCTGCTGCTGCCGCTGGCGATCCCGGCCTATGTCGGCGCCTATGCGCTGGTCGACCTGCTGGAATATGCCGGCCCGGTGCAGACCTTCCTGCGCGGGCTCTTCGGCTGGCAGACCGCGCGCGACTACTGGTTCCCCGAGATCCGCTCGATGGGCGCCGCCATCGTGGTGCTGGCCGCCGCGCTCTATCCTTACGTCTACCTACTGGCCCGCAATGCCTTCCGCGAGCAGTCGGCCTCCTCGGACGAGGTGGCGCAGTCGCTGGGTGCCGGCGTGGTGGGGCGGTTCTGGCGCGTCGGCCTGCCGCTGGCGCGCCCCGCCATCGCCGCGGGCGTGGCCATCGTGATGATGGAATCGGTCAATGATTTCGGCACCGTCGACTATTTCGCGGTGCAGACCCTGACCACCGGCATCTTCTCGGTCTGGCTGCAAAGCAACAATGCCGGCGGGGCCGCCCAGATCGCGGCCACCGTACTGGCGCTGGTGATCCTCCTCGTGCTGCTCGAGAAGAGCTCGCGCCGCCGGATGCGCTTCTTCAACCTTTCCACGCGCCACCGCCCCGTCGAGCGCAGGCCGCTGCCGGCCGGGACCGCGTGGCTGGCGACGCTGGCCTGCGCCATTCCCTTCGCGATGGGTTTCGTGCTGCCCGCGGGGGTGATCCTGCATCACGCGCTCGGGCACGCCGAGAACTGGGCCGATCCGCGGCTCTGGCAGGCCGGTCTGCACACGCTCACCGTCTGCGGCCTTGCAGCGGTTCTGACGGTCCTTGGGGGCGTGTTTCTGGTCTATGGCGTGCGTCTCTCGGGGCGCGCGTTGCCACGGCTGCTGCTGCCGGTGACCACCATCGGCTACGCCGCTCCCGGCGCGGTGCTGGGCGTCGGCATCTTGATCCCGCTCGCGGGGTTCGACCACGCGCTGGCGGACGGGGTCGAGGCGCTGACCGGCGTCGATATCGGCCTCGTGCTGACCGGCTCGGCCTTCGCGCTGGTGCTGGCCTATTTCGTCCGCTTCTTCGCCATCGCGCAGGGCGCGGCGGATGCGGCGATGGGGCGGGTTTCGCCCAACCTCGCGCTGGCGGCGCGCTCGCTGGGGCGCAGCCAGGGCCAGACACTGGCCGAGGTCTACTACCCGCTGATCCGCGCCTCGGTGGCCTCGGCGCTGCTTCTGGTCTTCGTCGACTGCGTCAAGGAGCTTCCCGCGACGCTGCTCCTGCGCCCGTTCAACTACGAGACGCTGGCCACGCGGGTGCACGAGCAGGCCTCGCTCGAGAATCTCGGCGGCGCGGCGCCGGCGGCGATGCTGGTGATCGCGGTGGGGCTGGCGGCGGTCGGTCTTCTGGCCCGCGCCAACCGCTAGATATCGCTTGCACCCACCCCGCCGGCTGGCATATCCCTTGCGCCACGGTGCCCCTATAGCTCAGCTGGTAGAGCAACTGATTTGTAATCAGTAGGTCCGCGGTTCGAGTCCGTGTGGGGGCACCAGTATCCACCCAGAGCATTGTTTTGCAGCGGCTTTCCTCCACGGTAAGCCGTGGCGTGGTGCATTGTGTATTGCCAATCCGAAGCCTGCACCTTTCGCAAGGACCGTCTCTTCCACATCGCGCGCAGAGCTTCCCGATCCCCTTCACCGCCATCCAAGCCAGCCCCACGCAAAAGGCCCACGCCGTGAGGCGCGGGCCTTGTCTGTTTCGTCGGGCGCATAAGCCCCCGGCTCAGAAATCCCAGTCGTCGTCCTCTGTCGCCACGGCGCGGCCGATGACGTAGCTCGAGCCGGAGCCGGAGAAGAAGTCGTGGTTCTCGCTGTCGGGGCTGAGCGCGGCGAGGATCGCCGGGTTCACCTCGGCCGCCTCCGGCGGGAACAGCGCCTCGAAGCCGAGGTTCTGCAGCGCCTTGTTGGCGTTGTAATGCAGGAAGGCCTTGACCTCCTCGGTCAGCCCGATGCCGTCGTAGAGCTCTTCGGTATAGCGCGACTCGATCTCGTACAGCTCGAAGAGCAGGCCGAAAGCGTAGTCCTTCAGCTCCTGCCGGCGCTCGGGACTTTCAAGCTCCATCCCGCGCTGGAACTTGTAGCCGATGTAATAGCCATGCACCGCCTCGTCGCGGATGATCAGGCGGATCAGGTCGGCGGTGTTGGTCAGCTTGGCGCGGCTCGACCAGTACATCGGCAGGTAGAAGCCCGAGTAGAACAGGAAGCTCTCGAGGAACACGCTGGCGATCTTGCGCTTCAGCGGGTCGGCCTCGGGGGCGTAGGTCTCGAGCACGGCGCGGGCCTTGGCCTGCAGGTGCGGGTTCTCGTCCGACCAGCGGAACGCCTCGTCGACCTCGCGGGTCGAGCACAGTGTCGAGAAGATCGACGAGTAGCTGCGCGCGTGCACCGCTTCCATGAAGGCGATGTTGGTCAGCACCGATTCCTCGTGCGGCGTGAGGCAGTCGGGCATCATCGCCGGCGCGCCCACCGAGTTCTGGATGGTGTCGAGCAGGGTCAGGCCGGTGAACACGCGGATGGTGAGCGTGCGCTCCTCCTCGGTCAGCGTGGCCCAGCTCTGCACGTCGTTCGACAGCGGCACCTTCTCGGGCAGCCAGAAATTCACCGTCAGGCGGTTCCAGACCTCGAGGTCCTTGTCGTCCTGCAGGCGGTTCCAGTTGATCGCGCGGGGCACGGCGCGGGCGGAGACATTGTCCTTCATGGCGGATCTCTTCCTAAGCGTTTCGGGAGGGGCTCAGAGCGTGCAGGACACGCAGCCCTCGACCTCGGTGCCTTCCAGCGCGGTCTGGCGCAGGCGCACGTAGTAGATCGTCTTGATGCCCTTCTTCCAGGCGAGGATCTGGGCGCGGTTGATGTCGCGCGTGGTGGCCTCGGCGGGGAAGAACAGGGTCAGCGACAGCCCCTGGTCGACATGCTCGGTGGCCGCGGCATAGGTCTCGATCAGCGCCTCGGGGCCGATCTCGTAGGCATCGCGGTAATACTCGAGATTGTCGTTGGTCATGTAGGCCGCCGGGTAATAGACGCGGCCGATCTTGCCTTCCTTGCGGATCTCGATCTTCGACACGATCGGGTGGATCGAGGAGGTCGAGTTGTTGATGTAGCTGATCGAACCGGTGGGCGGCACCGCCTGCAGGTTGCGGTTGTAAAGACCGTGCTCCATCACGTCCGCCTTCAGCGCGGCCCAGTCGGCGCGCGTGGGCAGGGTGATGCCGTCGAAGAGCTGCGTCACGCGCTCGCTCTCGGGCAGCCAGTCGCGCTCGGTATACTTGTCGAAGAACACGCCCGAGGCATAGTCCGACGCCTCGAAGCCCTTGAAGCTCTCGCCGCGCTCCTTGGCCAGCGCGCAGGAGGCGCGGATGGCGTGGTAGGCCACGGTGGCGAAATAGACCGAGGTGAACTCGACCCCCTCGGGGCTGCCGTAATGGATGCGCTCGCGGGCGAGGAAGCCGTGCAGGTTCATCTGGCCGAGGCCGATGGCGTGGCTCTCGTCATTGCCCTTGCGGATCGAGGGTACCGCGTCGATGGCCGACATTTCCGACACCGCGGTCAGCGAGCGGATCGCCGCCTCGACGGTGGCGCCGAGATCGCGGCCATCCATGGTCTTGGCGATGTTGAGCGAGCCGAGGTTGCACGAGATGTCGGTGCCCATGTGGGCATAGCTCAGGTCCTCGTTGTAGACCGAGGCCTCGTTGACCTGCAGGATCTCGGAGCACAGGTTCGACATGGTGATGCGCCCGTCGATCGGGTTCATCCGGTTCACCGTGTCCTCGAACATGATGTAGGGGTAGCCGCTCTCGAACTGGATCTCGGCCAGCGTCTGGAAGAACGAGCGGGCGTTGATCTTGGTCTTGCGGATGCGCTTGTCCTCGACCATCTCGTCGTATTTCTCGGTGACCGAGATTTCCGAGAACGGCACGCCGTAGATCTTTTCCATGTCATGCGGCGAGAACAGGTACATCGGCTCGTTGCGCTTGGCGAGCTCGAAGGTCACGTCGGGGATCACCACGCCGAGCGACAGCGTCTTGATGCGGATCTTCTCGTCGGCATTCTCGCGCTTGGTGTCGAGGAAGCGCAGGATGTCGGGGTGGTGGGCGTTGAGATAGACCGCCCCCGCGCCCTGACGGGCGCCGAGCTGGTTGGCGTAGGAGAAGCTGTCTTCGAGCAGCTTCATGATCGGGATCACCCCCGAGGACTGGTTCTCGATGCCCTTGATGGGCGCGCCGTGCTCGCGGATGTTGGTCAGCATCAGGGCGACGCCGCCGCCGCGCTTCGACAGTTGCAGCGCCGAGTTGATGCCGCGGCCGATGCTCTCCATGTTGTCCTCGAGCCGCAGCAGGAAGCACGAGATCAGTTCACCGCGGCTCTTCTTGCCGGCGTTGAGGAAGGTCGGCGTGGCCGGCTGGAATCGGCCCGAGAGGATCTCTTCCATGAACGACATGGCAAGATCCTGATCGCCGCGCGCCAGCGCCAGCGCCACCATCACCACGCGGTCCTCGTAGCGCTCGAGGAAGCGTTTCCCGTCGCGGGTCTTGAGCGTGTAGGAGGTGTAGTACTTGAACGCGCCGAGGAAGGTCGGGAAGCGGAACTTCTTCTTGAAGGCGGCGTCCCAGATCTGCTGCAGGAAGGCACGCGGATAGGCCTCGAGCACCTCGGCCTCGTAGTAGCCCTCCTCGACGAGGTAATCGAGCTTCTCGTCGAGCGAGTGGAAGAACACCGTGTTCTGGTTGACGTGCTGCAGGAAGTACTGCCGCGCGGCCATGCGGTCGGCGTCGAAACGGATGTGGCCCTCGTCGTCGTAGAGGTTCAGCATCGCGTTCAGCGCGTGGTAATCGAGCGTCTCGCTCAGGCGGTCAAGCATTCGGTCCCCCAGAAGGCGTGCAGCCCGTCTCTGACGCGGGCAATGTCGGTGAGCGTGCCGGCCAGCTCGAACTTGTAGAGCAGGGGCACGGAGCATTTCTTGGCGATGACATCGGCGGCGATGCCATAGGTGGTTCCGAAGTTCCGGTTGCCGCCGCCGATGACGCCGCGCAGACGGCGGCGGTGGTCGGGATCGTTCAGGAAGTGGATGACCTGCTTGGGTACCGCGCCGCGGCCTTCACCGTCGGCATAGGTCGGGCAGATCAGCACGTATTCGTCGGGCAGGGCGGGCAGCACCGCCTTCGGCGAGACCGGGATGCGGCTGGCCATCATCCCGAGCGCGTTGACGAAGCGGGCGGTGTTGCCGCTGGCCGAGGAGAAGAAGACGATCCCCGGCATGGCTCAGGACGCGAGCGCACCGATCATGTCCGGGCGGAAGCCCGACCAGTGGTCCTCGCCGGCGATCACGACGGGCGCCTGGCGGTAGCCAAGCTCGGTCACGCGGGCCATCGCCTCGGCATCCTCGGTGAGGTCCACCACGTCATAGGGCAGGCCGCGGGCGTCGAGCGCGCGGGTGGTGGCGGTGCACTGCACGCAGGCGGGCTTGGAATACACGATGATCGACATGGGCGGCGTCCTCTTTGTGGCTGGCGGGCCGGGACGCGACTTGGACGGGTCGGCCTGCGCCGCTCCGATCCCGTAACACGCCCCGAACCCTCCGTTCGTGGTCAAATCCTGTCGCTTCCGGCAGGTCTCCTGACTCGCGGCGGGTGCCGCGGGGCCGGCCTTCCCGGGGTGGCAGCCCCAGTGGCATGATCGGTCTCGCGCGCCGCTTACAGTTGCGGGGGCAGCGCCGGCGTTTCACCGGCTTCCCTCTTGCCGGCGGATGATTCCGCCGGGCACCCGAAGCACCTATATCTAGATCATGGGGGTGTTTTCCCGTCAATATGCAGTTGTGCAACGGTTTCGGCCACAAGCGCTTGTGTGCCCTTGCAGGCTTGGGATTCGGGTGATTTTCGGGGCGATTTTTTTCGCCCGGGCGGCGCGGGGCGGTTGCCTGATTCATGGGCGCATCTGGGGGCCGTGGCTTGTCTGCCCGACGATGCGCTTGGTTTGCCCGCCGCTCCGGCGCGGAGCAAAGGCCGAAACCCGCCGCGCCATCGCCTGCCCGCCCCGACGGGCTGGCAATTTGGGGAGGCCCGGTCTGCAGGAACGAGGTCTTTCGGACTTGGCGGGGATAAATCGAGAGGCTCGCGGGGAAGAGTGCCACCCCGCGGGCAGGCGATGGCGCGGCGGCGGGCCAATGTTGTGACCAAGGCCACATTACCTAGGGCTCGGTTTTGTGTCGCTGTGCGTCACCCGACATGGTCAGCCCCTCCGGAAACCCTGCCACGCGCCTGAGCGTCGTCCTTCTGCTTGCGCATCGCTTTCACCGTCTCGGCCTTGGGAGCCGCGCGGCGGCGGGCCAAGGGGCGGCGATCCAAGGGTGGAATCCCTCGATTTATCCCGGCCAGATCCGAAAGATCTCGAAGCTCGGCGCCCAGCCCGACCAAATCGCCGGTCCGGGGGCGGCCCGGCGATGCGCGGCGGCGCTTGCAGCGCCTTGTCCCGCGCGAGGGCCGTTCCGCCCTTCGGTCTGCGACCAAGGCCACATTGCCCGCACACCTCGTTTCGTGTAGATTTGCGCCACCCGGTGTGAAGGATGTCGACATGGTCAGCCCCTCCAAGACCCCTGCCAAACGCCTGAGCGTCGCCTTCCTGTTGGCGGATCGCTTCACCCTCTCGGCCTTTGCCAATTTTGTCGACGTGCTGCGCCTTGCCGCCGACGAGGCCGATCACTCGCGCCCGATCCTGTGCGACTGGGTGGTGCTGTCCGAGAGCCTCGAGGCGGTACGCTCCTCCTGCGGTGTGCGGGTACAGCCCGAAACGCGACTGCGCCATGCCGGGCGCTACGACTATGTCGTGGTGGTGGGCGGTCTGATCGGCGACAGCGCCGCGCTCGGCGCCGAAGCGCAGGCCTTCCTGCAGCGGCAGGCGGCAGCCGGGGTGCCGCTGGTCGGGCTCTGCACGGGCGTGTTCATCCTGCAGCGGCTCGGTCTGCTCAAGGGCTACCGCTGCTGCGTGAGCTGGTTCCACCATCAGGATTTCCTCGACCAGTTCGAGGCCGAGACGCCGATCTCGGATCAGATCTTCGTGGTCGACCGTGACCGGCTGACCTGCTCCGGCGGGCACGGCGCGGCGCATCTCGCGGCCTTCCTCGTGCAGCGCCATGTCGGGCAGAACGCCGCGATCAAGAGCCTCAACATCATGATGATCGAAGAGGCGATGAGCGGCGAGCGACCGCAGCCCGGACAAGCCACCGCGCGCCGCGCCGTGGACGCGCTGGTCAAGCGCGCGGTTCTGCGGATGCAGCAGAACCTCGAGCACCCGAAGACCGTCGAGGACCTGGCCCGGGAGCTTGGCGTCGGGCGGCGCACGCTCGAGCGACGCTTTCTCGCGGATCTGGCGCAGACGCCGCTCAAGGTCTATCTCGACCTGCGGCTGGAGCGGGCGTTGCAGAGGTTGCGCGGGTCGGAAGCCTCGGTCACCGAGGTGGCGCTGGCCTGCGGCTTCTGCGACGGGCCGCACCTGTCGCGCACCCTCAAGGCCGAGCGTGGCGTGACCCCGGCGGAATACCGCAAGGCGCAGGCCGGGCAGGGCCGGGCGGAGGATCAGCCGCCGGTGGGCGTGCTGCTGCGCGGCGCGGAGTGACCGCGCCACGCGGGACTTGGGGGACGATGGATCAGAGCTCGACGGTGACCTTGCCGCGCGGGTTCGAGCAGCAGGCGAGAATGTAGCCTTCCTCGATCTCCTCCTCGGTGATGCCGCCGTTGTGCACCATGTGCACCTCGCCCTCGAGCTTCTTGACCTTGCAGGTGCCGCAGACCCCGAAGGTGCAGCCCGACGGAATCGCCACGCCGGCGCTGCGCGCGGCAGAGAGCACGGTGTCGGTCTCGGGGCAGGAGGCACTGACGCCGGAGATGTCGAAGACGATTTCGGCTTCCACGTCCTCTTCCGGCAGGTCGTCCTCGGGCATGGGGGCTTCGACCAGCTCGGGGCCGGGGGTGCCGGGCGCCTGGAAGCTCTCCTGGTGGTAATGCTCCATATCGAAGCCAAGACCCGCCAGCGCCTCGCGCACGGCGGTCATGAAACCCTCGGGGCCGCAACAGAACACCTCGCGCTCGAGGTAGTCGGGGGCCATCAGGCCAAGCATGAGCTGGTTGAACTGGCCCTGGTAGCCGGTCCAGGGCTTGTACTTGTCGCGCTCGGCCACCACCCAGCGCAGGTCGAGCCCCTCGGTGCGCGAGGCCATGTGCTCGAGCCGCTCGCGGAAGATGATCTCCGACGGCTTGCGCGCGCAGTTGACGAAGACGATGTCGCAGGAGCGGCCGCGGTCGTAGAAATCGGTCGCCATCGACATCATCGGGGTGATGCCGGAGCCTGCCGAGATGAACAGGTACTTGTCCCCGGGGTGATCGCTCGCGGTGAACCGGCCACCGGGCCCGAGCGCGCGCAGCGTCATCCCGGGCTTGAGGTTGTCCATGATCCAGCGCGTGCCGATGCTGTCGTCCTGCGCCTTCATCGTCAGGGTGAGCGACAGCGGGCGCGAGGGCGAGGACGAGATCGTGTAGGTCCGGTAGAGCGGCCCGCCCGGCACCGGCAGTTCCAGCGTCAGGAACTGGCCGGCCTTGAACTCGAACGGCCGGCCCGAGGGCGACTGGAAGCACACAGTGATGACATTCGGTGTCTCTGGCAGGATGGAGACGCATTCCAGCGCCTCGTCGTCGGTCCAGTGCCCCGATGCGGCGACGAGGGAGGTGGTCATGGGCAGTTACTCCGCTGCAAGGGTGGCGGGGGCGTGCGCGGCGCGCATACGGCCAAGGTACCAGTCGACGAACTGGATCACGCCGTCTTCGTGGATCTTCGAGTATGGGCCGGGCTCGAACGCGGGCGAGTTGATGCCCTGCTGGTTGTCCTCGACGACGCGGCGGTCCTCGTCGTTGGTGTGCTCCCACACCGTGGTGAGGTTCTTGAGGTCGTAATCCACGCCCTCGACCGCGTCCTTGTTGACCAGCCAGGTGGTTTGCACCTCGGTCTCCTGCGGCCCGATCGGGGTGACGCGGAAGGTGATCGAGTGATCGGTCAGGAAGTGGTTCCACGTGGTCGGGTAATGGAACAGCAGCAGCGTGCCGGCGTCGAGATAGGGCACCGTGCCGAGGCGCTTCTGCACCGCGATCTTGCCCGAGACGGTGTAGCTCTCGGCGCCGTCGAGCAGCGGCATCCGCGCGACACGGAACTGGCCATCCGCGTCGACCTTGAAGCGCGACGGGGCGCCGGCGGACTCGAGGCGGTTGAAGTGGTTCTCGACCTTCTCGGGGAAGGTGCCGTCGGGGCTGACGCCGGTGATGCTGGGGTCTTCGGGATAGGTGCGGCACAGGTCGGGGTGGTTGCCGGCGCAGTGATAGCACTCGCGGTTGTTTTCCCAGACCAGCTTCCAGTTGCCCTTCTCGATGATGGTCGACTGGAACGCCACCTTGGCGTTCGACAGGTCATGCACGCCGAGATAGGGGCTGACGGTCTCTGCGAACGGCTCGAAATCGGGGGCATCGGCGGCGAGGCAGATGTAGACGAGGCCGGCATTGACGCGGCAATGCACCGGCTTCAGGCCGTGCTGGGACGGGTCGAAGTCCGGGCCCATGTCGCGCGCCCAGAGCAGCTTGCCGTCGAGGTCGTAGGTCCACTGGTGGTAGGGGCAGGTGAGCTTGGCGACGCGCCCCTGCGCGGCCGAGCAGAGCACCGAGCCGCGGTGGCGGCAGGAGTTGTGGAAGGCGACGATCTCGCCCTTGCCGTCCCGGATCACGATGACGTCGTAGGCGCCGATGCGCAGGCGCTGATAGGCGCCGGTCTTGTCGAGCATGCAGGCCGGGAAGGCGAACAGCCACTCGCGGTACCAGATCGTCTCGAGATCCGCCTCGAAAATGTCGGACGAGGTGTAGAACGGCTGCGCGAGCGCATAGCCGGGACGGTGCTGGCTGAGCAGTTCGGAGAGCGGGGCGGTCTGACTGGCCATGGCGAAACTCCTGTCGCGGGAGGGCTATTCGGGGCACAGAGCCATCCCGGTCGGCATTTGGCAATTGGCAAAATCCTCATGTAGGTTTAGCCTAGGTAATGCCATAATGGGTTTTCGCTTGTTTGCGACATTCGAAGTACGAAAGCGACGCAGTTATGTCCAAGCCTTATGATTTACCCTCGCTCGGGGACCTTGCCTGTTTCGAAGCAGCTGCCCGGAATTTGAGCTTCAAACTGGCCTCATCCGAACTCAACGTCACCCCGGCGGCTGTCAGCCACCGCATCAAGGCGCTGGAACATGAACTGGGGCAGGCGCTTTTCACCCGGCAATACCGCGGTGTCGAACTGACCGAGGCCGGCGCGCTGCTCTTCGTGTCGTTGCAAAGGGGATTCGAAACGATCTCGGAGAGTGTCACCCGGATCAGAAGCCGCCACGACCGGACCGGCGTGTCGATCGCGGCGACCACCGCGATGAGCGGGCTTTGGCTGACCCCGCGGCTGGCCGCCTTCTGGAAGGCGCATCCGGGGGTCGCAATATCCCAGCTCATCCAAGACGATCAGAAGGCGCAGGGCGTGGACCTCTCGATCCATTATGGCGACCCGGACGCAGAGGATGACGAGACGCGGGTGCTGTTCCGCGACCGCATCCTTGCCCTGGGCACCGAGCAGTTCGCCGAGAGCTATGGCATCGCCCGGCTCGCCGATCTCTCGGACGTGCCGCTGATCCAGACCCAGTCCGGGGTGAACCCCTATACCGAGTGGCCGGAATGGTTCGCCTATCTCGACCGGCCGGCGCCGCGGGGGCCGGGGTTCTTCCTCAACAACTACCTGATTTCGCTGCAGGCCGCCGAGGATCATGTCGGAGCGGTGCTGGGCTGGGAGGGGTTGCTCGGAAGCCATCTCGACAGCGGTCGACTGGTGCCTCTGGTGCCCGACGAGATGCCCTCGCCATATCCGTTCTACCTGCGAATCCACGGGCGCGCCTCGGCCAACGCGCGGCTCTTCGCCGACTGGCTGGCGGAGATCTGACGGGCAGGGGGCACGACCCCGGCGTGACACTCGGAGGCCCGGGCGATCCGATCGACGCGACATTGCCTGCCCGGGATGGGGCGAGGCCTCGTTATGAATCTCTCGGTCTAACCGTCCCGCGTCCGAAGGATCGTGACACGCCGCGCTGACGTCACCCGATTGCCAGCCCGTCGAGGCGGGCGATGAACTAGCCGGCGCACGAAGCGCCGCCCATGCGCCCCCGGCCCAAAACAAAACCGGCGGGCAAAGGCCCGCCGGTCAGTCGTCCTCGTGGACCGCGTCAGCTGCGCGGCTTGAGGTTCTCGGGATCGTAGAGCGGCGCGTAGCCGACGCCCGCCACCTCGACCTCGAAGGGCTCGTCGAAGTAGGTCACCTGCAGCTTGCGACCGACCTCGCAATACTCCTGCGGCAGGTAGGCCAGCATGATGTTCTTGCCCACGGTCGGACCAAAGGCCTGCGAGGTGGTGTAGGACCGGCGGCCAAGGCTGTCGATCAGCACCTCGCCGGTCTCCGGGTCCATCACCGGCATGGTGTTCACCGGGTAGCGGGCCACACCCTGGCTGTCGGTATTGTCATGCATGACCAGCGTGCAGAGCATCGCCGGCTGCTTGTCGCGGGCGCGGTACTCGAGATGCTTGTCCTTGCCGCGGAAGTCGGCCTCCTTGACCTTCGGACGGGCGAGATCCGCCTCGTACAGGTTGTACTGCGTGTGCAGGTCGGCGTTCTGCAGGCGCAGCGACTTCTCGAGGCGGCGGGAGTTGGCATAGGTCTCGACACCCACCGCCATCACCCCGGCATCGCGCAGGGCATCCCAGACGGCGAGGCCGTCGTCGTAGGGCATGTGAAGCTCCCAGCCCTGCTCACCCACATAGGAGATGCGGAAGGCCATCACGGTCTTGCCCGCGATCTCGATCGGCTTGATCGCCGCGAAGGGGAAGTTCTCGATGTCGAGGGCCTCCGGATCCGCGACCACCTTCTTGAGGTTCTCGCGGGCGTTCGGGCCCCAGATGCCGATGGTGGTGTATTTCTCGGTCACGTCCTCGATGGTCACGTCGAGGCCGCGATCCTGCGCCATGCGCTTCATGTACATCAGGTCGCGCGGTCCGGCATCGGCACCGTTCACCAGACGGCAGCGGTCGCCCATGCGGAACACGGTGAAGTCCGCGCGCACGTTGCCCTCGTCGTCGAGCATGTGGGTGTAGATGCCCTTGCCGACCATGTTGTCGCCGCCGATCTTGGCGGCGCAGAGATACTCCATCAGCGCCACGTGATCCGGACCGGAGATGTCGGTCATGTGGAAGTGCGACAGGTTGATGATGCCGCAATCGGCGCTCATCTCGAGCTGCTCGGCGTTGGACACGCGCCAGAAGTGGCGGTTGTCCCACTCGTTCTCGCGCACCGGCACCTGATCGGCGTATTTCTCGAGCAGGTGCTCGTTGGCAGCGTAGCCATGCGCCCGCTCCCAGCCGCCCAGCTCCATGAAGTAGCCGCCAAGCGCGACTTCGCGCTCATAAAACGGCGAGCGGCGGATGCCGCGGGCGTTGGCGAAGGGCTCGCGCGGGTGGACCGGCGGGTTGTAGATCTTCTTGGCGGTCTCTTCGCAGCGGCCCCAGATGAAGTCTTCGGTGAGCTGGTAGTCCTGGAATCGCGCGTAATCGATGCTGTTGTGATCGATATGCGTGCGCCCGTCGGTCATCCAGTCGACGATGAGCTTGGCCATGCCGGGCGCGTCCTTGACCCAGATCGCCACGGCGTACCACAGGCCGCGCACCTTGCGGCTCTCGCCCATCGAGGGACCGCCATCGGTGGTGGTCTGCAGCAGGCCGTTGAACGAGTGGCTTTCGTTGAAGCCCAGCTCGCCGAGGATCGGGGTCAGCTCCATCGCGCGCTCGAGCGGCTCGATCACGTCCTCGAGCTCGAGGTCGCGCATCGACGGGCCCATCCGGGCCTCGTGTTTCTCGAGAATGTCGCGCGGGTGCACCATGCGCGGCTCGTTCTCGTAGTAGTAGCCCCACTCGATCTGGCCGCCTTCGGTGGTGTTGGGATCACCGGTGTCGCGCAGGTAGGCCGAGTTGCCCTGATCGCGCAGCAGCGGACGGCCGATCTCGAGGCCGGTGCCGGCGAACTCGTCATAGGGGCCGAAGAAGGTCAGCGGGTGGTCGACCGGCATCACCGGCAGGTCCTCGCCCACCATGTCGGCGATCAGGCGGCCCCAGAGGCCGGCGCAGACCACGACGTGATCGGACATGATGGTACCGCGATGGGTCTTCACGCCGACGACGCGCCCGTTCTCCTGGATCAGCTCGAGCGCCGGGGTGTTGGCGAAGGCGCGCAGCTTGCCGGCCTTCTCGCCGGCATCCACCAGCTTGCCCGCCACGGTCTGCGAGCGCGGCACCACGAGGCCGGCATCCGGGTCCCACATGGCGCCCTGGATCTGGTCTTCCTCGAGCAGCGGGAACTTCTCCTTGGCCTCGGCGGCCGAGATCATCTTCACGCGGGTGCCGAAGGCGCGGCCCGAATCGCAGCGGCGCTTGAGCTCCTGCATCCGCGCGTCATCGCCGACGCGGGCGACTTCGAGACCGCCGATGCGAGAGTAGTGGCCGAGCTTTTCGTAGAAATCGACCGAGTAGGTCGAGGTGTAGGTGCTCAGCAGGTCGTGGCTTGTGACGTAGCAGAAATCCGAGGCGTGGCCGGTCGAGCCGATGTCGGTCGGGATGGCGGATTTGTCGATGCCGACGATATCGGTCCAGCCGCGCTCGATCAGGTGGTGCGCGACAGACGCGCCAACGATGCCTCCGAGGCCGACGATAACGACGTTTGCGCGTTCAGGAAACGAAGACATGGTGCGTTCCACTTGTCTTTAGAGGGGTGTCGAAACTGTCCGATGCGCGGGCATCGGTGGCTAGCGCTCGACCGGCATTCGCCGGATCGAAAACGACGACCCGCAGCCCGGATCGGCGAAGGGCGGGGCGGACCGCCAGGGGGCAGGGCAGGCGCGGCACGGGGAGCAAGGGGGGGAGCGCCGCGTCTGCCCTGCGGTTGCGCCCAGGAAGGCAGGCGCGAAACATGGAGGGCAGACTTGCAGCAAAGCGCTTGCGAAAAACAGGATGATTGCGTCAAAGCAGGATGAGCGCTACGACACCGGGTCAGGAATCCTCTGCGACGCAGGACTGTGCCCATGGATCATGCCGCCCGCCCCCCCTCCGTCCCCGCCCGGAACGCCGCGGCGCGCGCGCTCAGGCCGCGCAAGGACAGCGCCCGCCTGTCGGTGGGCTTCATCCTGTCGCGCAGGTTCACGCTCTGCGCCTTTGCCAATTTCGTCGACGTGCTGCGGCTGGCGGCGGACGAGGGCGACCGCTCGCGCCCGATCCTGTGCAATTGGACGGTGCTGTCGGACAGTATGGATGCGGTGATGTCGAGCAGCGGCATCACGGTGCAGCCCAAGGAGCGTCTCGGCGATCCGGGGCGCTTCGACTACATCGTCGTGGTCGGCGGACTGATGGACGAGCTGCCGAGCCTGAGCGACGGGCAGACCCGGTTCCTGCAGGAAGCGGCGGGGCAGGGGGTGCCGCTGGTGGGGGTCTGCTCCGGCGCATTTCTCCTGCATCAGGCGGGGCTGATGGAGGGCTACCGCTGCTGCGTGAGCTGGTTCCACCACTCGGAATTCCTGTCGCAGTTCGAGGGGCTGAACCCGGTCTCGGACCAGATCTTCGTGGTCGACCGCGACCGGCTCACCTGTTCGGGCGGCGCCAGCTCGGCGCATCTCGCCGCGCATCTGGTCGACAAGCATGTCGGTCAGGCGCAGGCCAGCAAGAGCCTGCACATCATGATCATCGACGACCAGTTGCAGGCCGAGAAGCCGCAGCCCGGCATCAGCCTCGATTTCAAGACCCGCGATCCGATCGTGCTGCGGGCGCTGCTGCTGATGCAGCAGAACATCGACACGCCGCTCTCGGTGGCCGAGGTCGCCAAGCGCATCGGCCACAGCAAGCGTCAGCTCGAGCGGCATTTCCGCGTCGCGCTCGATACCTCGCCGCAGGCCGCCTTCCTGAGCATCCGGCTGTCGCTGGCGCATCACCTGATCGAGACCAGCGAGAAATCGGTGGCGCAGATCGCCCTCGACTGCGGCTTCTGCGACAGCTCGCACCTCA
This sequence comes from Salipiger bermudensis, assembly GCF_020171625.1. Lineage (GTDB taxonomy): Bacteria > Pseudomonadota > Alphaproteobacteria > Rhodobacterales > Rhodobacteraceae > Salipiger > Salipiger bermudensis_B. The sequence goes on along the minus strand of NZ_JAIUZY010000003.1, from coordinate 352,858 downwards.
GCCGCATGTTCCGCCGCGAGTTCGGCTGCACGCCGCTGGCCCTGCGCCAGAGCCGCGATGCGCAGGCCGAGTGACGCATTGATCCTGCACGTGGCGCGGATCTCCATCCCGGCTGTCGCAAACGTTCACGCCTGAGGCGGCGTCACAGGCTACCCCACTGCGATCATCTCTGCAGCCGGGGGCCGACTCATGACGCGCTTCAACGCCTTTTCCCTCCTCAAGAACGCCCTGAGCGGCAACAAGAACTGGACCGAGCAGTGGCCGGACAGCCAGCCGAAAGACGAATATGACGTGATCATCGTCGGCGCTGGCGGCCACGGCCTCGGCGCGGCCTACTACCTTGCCACCCAGCATGGCATCACCAACATCGCGGTGATCGACAAGGGCTGGCTCGGCGGCGGCAACACCGGCCGCAACACCACGATCATCCGCTCGAACTATCTCTACGACGAGAGCGCGCGGCTGTTCGATCACGCGGTGGACCTGTGGCAGGACCTGAGCCAGGAGCTCAACTACAACGTCATGTACTCCAACCGCGGCGTGCTGATGCTGGCGCACAACGTGCACGACGTGCAGAGCTTCAAGCGCCACGTCCACTCGAACCGGCTCAACGGCGTCGACAACCGCTGGCTGACCACCGAAGAGTGCAAGGAATACTGCCCGCCGCTCAACATCTCGCCCAACGCCCGCTACCCGGTGATGGGCGGGGCGCTGCAGCAGCGCGCCGGCACCGCACGCCACGATGCGGTCGCGTGGGGCTATGCCCGCGGCGCGGCGGCGCGCGGCGTCGACATCATCCAGAACTGCCCGGTCACCGCGATCCGCCGCAACGCCGACGGCTCGGTGGCAGGGGTCGAGACCGGCAAGGGTTTCATCAAGGCCAAGAAGGTCGCGGTGTCCGCCGCCGGCCATACCTCGGTGGTGATGGAAACCGCCGGCGTGCGCCTGCCGCTCGAGAGCTACCCGCTGCAGGCGCTGGTCTCGGAGCCGGTCAAGCCGATCTTCCCCTGCGTGGTGATGTCGAACGCGGTGCACGCCTATATCAGCCAGTCCGACAAGGGCGAGCTGGTGATCGGCTCGGGCACCGACCAGTATACCTCCTACAGCCAGCGCGGCGGCCTGCCGCTGATCGAGCACACCGTGGCCGCGATCACCGAGGTGTTCCCGATCTTCAACCGCATGAGGATGCTGCGCAAATGGGCCGGCATCGTCGACGTGACCCCGGACCGCTCGGCGATCATCTCGAAGACGCCCGTCTCGGGGCTCTACGTCAACTGCGGCTGGGGCACCGGCGGCTTCAAGGCGACACCGGGGGCGGCGCACACCTTTGCCTGGACCATCGCCAAGGACGAGCCGCACCCGATCAACGCGCCCTTCACCATCGACCGCTTCCGCACCGGCCGCCTGATCGACGAGGCCGCCGCCGCGGCCGTCGCCCACTAAGAACGAGGTCTCATCCGATGCTTCTGATCCATTGCCCCTATTGCAACGAGACCCTTCCCGAGGCCGAGTTCACCTATGCCGGTCAGGCCCACATCGTCCGTGCCGAGGATCCGTCCAGCCAGAGCGATGACCAGTGGGAGGAGTTCCTCTTCATCCGCGCCAACGTGAAGGGCCCGCATTACGAACGCTGGCGGCACTTCCACGGCTGTGGCCGCTACTTCAACGCGGTGCGCGACACCGTGTCGGACAAGTTCCTCACCACCTACGAGGCAGGCGCCCCGCGCCCCGATCTCGCCAGCCTGACGGAGGGCCAGAAATGAGCCAGTATCGCGTTTCCGGCCGCGGTCGCGTCGACACCTCGCGCCCGGTCACCTTCACCTTCGACGGCAAGAGCTATACCGGCGGGCGCGGCGACACCGTCGCCTCGGCGCTGCTGGCGCACGGCGTGCACCTCATGGGCCGCTCGTTCAAGTATCACCGCCCGCGCGGTGCCGTGGCCGCGGGCAGCGAAGAGCCCAACGCGCTGATCGGCACCCGCCGCGGCCCCGGCCGCTTCGAGCCCAACACCCGCGCCACGGTGCAGGAGATCTGGGAAGGGCTCGAGACCAGCTCGCAGAACAAGTACCCGAGCCTCAAGTTCGACGTGGGCGCGGTGAACGATGCCGCCTACATGCTGTTCTCGGCCGGCTTCTACTACAAGACCTTCATGTGGCCCAAGAGCTTCTGGGACAAGGTCTACGAGCCGTTCATCCGCGCTGCCGCCGGTCTCGGCGTGTCGCCCACCGAGGAAGATCCCGACCACTACGCCTCGCGCTACCTGCATTGCGACGTGCTGATCGTCGGCGCAGGCCCGACCGGCCTTGCCGCGGCGCGCGCCGCTGCGGTCGACGGGCTCAAGGTCGTGCTCGTCGACGAGAACCCGGAAGCCGGCGGCACGCTGCTGTCGGAACCGCAGGCCGAGATCTCGGGGCAGCCGGCGTGGGACTGGCTTGCCGCCGAGGTCAAGGAACTCGAGGCGCTCGGCGTCCGGATCATGACCCGCACCACCGCCATCGGCTACTACCACCAGAACATGATCGGCCTTGTGCAGAAGCTCACCGATCACCTGCCGAAGCTGCCCGACGATACCCCGCGCGAGCGCATGTGGCGGGTGCGGGCCGAGCAGGTCGTGCTGGCGCAGGGCGCGCTCGAGAAGCCGCTGGTGTTCCACGGCAACGACCGCCCCGGCGTGATGCTGGCGGGCTCGGCGCAGACCTTCCTAAACCGCTACGGCGTGCTGGTGGGCAAGTCGCCGGTGGTGCTGACCTCGCATGACAGCGCGTGGTACGCCGCCTTCGATCTCGCCGATGCCGGGGCCAAGGTGCAGGCCATCGTCGACACCCGCGAGGGCGTCCGCGAGGAGCTTCAGACCGAGGCGCGCAAGCGCAACATCCCCGTGAAGCTCTCGCACACGGCCACCGCCACCAGCGGGCGCCTGCGCGTGTCCTCGCTGCGGGTGAACCCGGTTTCCGGCGGTACCGTCGGCACCGGGCAGGAGATCAAGTGCGACGCGGTGCTGATGTCGGGCGGCTGGACGCCCTCGCTGCACCTCTTCTCGCACACCAAGGGCTCGCTGGCCTGGGACGACGACCGCACCACCTTCCTGCCCGAAAAGACGCCCGAGGATTGCGTCATCGCCGGCGCGAGCCGCGGTCTCTGGGGCATCGAAGCCGCGCTCAGGGACGGCGCCGAGAAGGGCCGCGAGATCGTCGCGGCGCTGGGAAAGACCGGCGCGGAGGTCTCCTATTCGGTGGCCAAGGACCGCACCGGGACCGGCGTGGCGCACAAGGAGCTGCCGACCGACCGCAGCCCCGGCAAGGCAAAGGCCTTTGTCGACTATCAGAACGACGTGACCGCCAAGGACCTGCGCCTCGCGGTGCGCGAGGGGATGCGCTCGATCGAGCACGTCAAGCGCTACACCACCAACGGCATGGCGACCGATCAGGGCAAGATGTCGAACATGAACGGCCTGAACATCGCCGCCGACGCGCTCAGCAAGGCGCCGCCGCAGGTCGGTCTCACGACCTTCCGCCCGCCCTACACGCCGACCTCCTTCGGCGCCTTCGCGGGCTACCATCGCGGCGCGCATTTCGAGGTCACGCGCAAGACCCAGATCGACCCGTGGGCCGAGGAGCACGGCGCGGTGTTCGAGCCGGTCGGCCAGTGGCGCCGGGCGTGGTACTTCCCCAAGGCCGGCGAGAGCATGGACGACGCGGTGCGCCGCGAATGCGCCGCGACCCGCGAGGGCGTCGGCATCTTCGACGCCTCGACGCTGGGCAAGATCGAGGTCGTGGGGCCGGATGCGGTGGAGTTCATGAACCGCATGTACACCAACCCCTGGACCAAGCTCGGTGTGGGGCGCTGCCGCTACGGCCTGCTGCTGGGCGATGACGGCTTCATCCGGGACGACGGCGTGATCGGGCGCCTCGGGCAGGACCTGTTCCACGTCACCACCACCACCGGCGGCGCGGCCCGGGTGCTCAACATGATGGAGGACTACCTCCAGACCGAGTGGCCCGACCTCAACGTCTGGCTCACCTCGACCACCGAGCAATGGTCGACCGTGGCGCTCAACGGCCCCAACGCCGCCAAGCTGCTGGCGCCGCTGGTCGAGGGCGTCGAGCTGACCGACGAGGCCTTCCCGCACATGTCCTGCGTGGAATGCACCGTCGCTGGGATGCCGGCACGGCTGTTCCGCGTCAGCTTCACCGGCGAGATCGGCTTCGAGGTCAACGTGCCGGCGCCGATGGGCCGCAAGCTCTGGGAAGCGCTGTGGGAGGCGGGCCAGCAATACGGCATCACCGCCTACGGCACCGAGACCATGCACGTGCTGCGCGCTGAGAAGGGCTACATCATCGTCGGTCAGGACACCGACGGCACCGTCACGCCCTACGATGCGGGCATGGGCTGGGCCGTGGGCAAGAACAAGCCCGACTTCGTCGGCAAGCGCGGTCTGGCCCGTCCCGACCTCGTGGCGGAGGGCCGCAAGCAGCTCGTGGGCCTGCTGACCGAGGACAACTCGAAGCTCGAGGAAGGGGCGCAGATCGTCTTCGACCCGAACCAGCCGACGCCGATGAAGATGGTCGGCCACGTGACCTCGTCCTACGACGTGGGCACCTCCGGCCGGCCCATCGCGCTGGCGCTGGTCGAGGGCGGGCAGTCCCGCGTGGGCGAGACCGTCCACATCCCGATGCCCGACCGCACCATCGCCGCCAAGATCACCTCGACGATCTTCGTCGATCCCGAAAACGCCCGTCTGAAGATCTGAGGAGAAGAGCATGAACGCACCCGTATCGTCCTTCACCCCCGGCACGCTGGTCGAGACCTCGGCCGCCAGCGTCTCGGCCGCGATGCCCTGCACGCGCCTGTCGCTGCGCGCCCGCGGCGATCTCGCGCCCTTCGAGGCGGCGCTCGGCCTGTCGCTCGGCGGTCACATCGGCAGCCGGTCGTCCTCCGACGCGCTCGAGGCGATGCGCCTCGGCCCGGACGAATGGATCCTGCACAGCCGCCACGGCGATGTCTCCGGGGTGGTCGCGGAGATGGCCGCGCTCTACGACAGCCACCCGCACAGCCTCGTCGACGTGACGGGCCGCGAAGTCACCCTCGTGATCGAGGGCGCGCGCGCCGCGGAACTGCTGACGCTGGGCTGCCCGCGCAACATAGACACGATCCAGCCCGGGGCGGGTCGGCGCACCGCCTTTGACGGTGTGACGGTCGTGCTCTGGCGCGATGGCGAGAGCAGCTTCCGCATGGATGTGTGGAACAGCTTCGCGCCGCACGTCTACGAGCTGCTGGCGATCGGCTGCCGCGAGCTGGCGGCGGAACGCCACTGATCCGGTAGACGCGCAGGCTGGACGGGATAGACTTCATCTCGTCCGGCACCCTCGGCCTTCGGCCCCTTTCCGTTCCCGCCGGCGCAAGCCATGCAAGGAGAGCAGCGATGTTCCTGTCGGTCTTCGACGTCTTCAAGATCGGGATTGGCCCCTCGTCGTCTCACACGATGGGCCCGATGGTCGCCGCGGCGCGCTTTCTCGAGGACCTGCGGGGCGGGGCCGAGAAGATCCCCGGCGCCGGCAGGGTGCACCGGCTGGGCGCGAGCCTGCACGGCTCTCTGGCCTGGACCGGCAAGGGCCACGCCACCGACCGGGCGGTGATCCTCGGGTTCTGCGGCCTGTCGCCCGAGACCCTCGACCCCGACAAGGCCGAAGAACTGGAAGAGACCGTGCGCCGCGAGGGCAAAGTGCATCCCGACGGGCTCGAGCCGCTGGTATTCGACACCCAGAACGATCTGGTGTTCGATTTCGGCCCGCCGCTTCCGGGCCATTCCAACGGCATGGTGCTCAAGGCCTATGACGACGCCGGCAACACCTATCACCAGCAGACCTATTACTCGGTGGGCGGCGGCTTCGTGCTCACCGCGGCCGAGCTCGAGGCGCAGCGTGCGGGGGCGCACGGGCTGCACGACGAGAAGGTCTCGCACGCCTTCCCCTATCCCTTCGGCACCGCCGCGGAGATGCTCGAGATGGGCGAAGCCTCCGGCCTCAGCATCGCGCAGATGAAGCGCGCCAACGAGCAGGTGCTGCATGGCGTGGCCCTCGACGACCGCATCGACCGCATCCTGGACACCATGGACGAGTGCGTGGCGCGCGGCCTGACGCAGGAAGGTATCCTGCCGGGCGGTCTCAAGGTCCGCCGCCGGGCCAAGGCGATCCATGACCAGCTGCAGGCCGAGCGCGGCATGAACCTCGCGCAGCCGCATCAGGCCAATGACTGGATGAGCGTCTACGCCATGGCGGTGAACGAGGAGAACGCCGCCGGCGGGCGGGTGGTGACCTCGCCCACCAACGGGGCGGCGGGCGTGGTGCCGGCGGTGCTGCGCTACTACCGCGATCATTGCGTCGGCGCGACCCGCACCGGCTGCCGCGACCTGCTGCTGACGGCGGCGGCCATCGGCGGGCTTATCAAGCACAACGCCTCGATCTCGGGCGCCGAGGCCGGCTGTCAGGCCGAGGTCGGCAGCGCCGCGGCGATGGCCGCAGCCGGGCTCTGCGCGGTACTGGGCGGCAACAACGAGCAGGTCGAGAACGCCGCCGAGATCGCGCTCGAGCATCATCTGGGCATGACCTGCGATCCCGCCGCCGGGCTGGTGCAGGTGCCCTGCATCGAGCGCAACGCGCTCGGCGCCATCAAGGCGGTCTCCGCCGCCTCCCTCGCCCTGCGCGGCGACGGTCAGCATTTCATGCCGCTCGACAACTGCATCCGCGTGATGCTGCAGACCGGGCAGGACATGAATGAGAAGTACAAGGAAACCTCCACCGGCGGAATTGCAGTCAACCTGCCGGAATGCTGAGACAACGAAAGGTCCAACAGGTATGTCCCAGATTATCCTGACCGTCGCCTGCCCGGTGCGCTCCGGCATCGTCGCCGCGATCTCCACCTTCCTCGCCGAGCAGGGCTGCAACATCCACGACAGCTCGCAATTCTCGGATATCGGCAATGACCGCTTCTTCATGCGGCTGAGCTTCGAGAGCGAGCAGGGCAAGAGCCGCGAGGCGCTGGCGGAAGGGTTCGCGGCCACTGCGCAGAGCTTCGGCATGGAGTTCGCCTTCCACGACCCGAGCGAGAAGATGAAGGTCATCATCATGGTCTCGCGCTTCGGGCACTGCCTGAACGACCTGCTGTATCGCTGGCGCATCGGGGCGCTGCCGATCGACATCGTGGCGGTGATCTCGAACCACATGGATTACCAGAAGGTCGTGGTGAACCACGACATCCCGTTCCACTGCATCAAGGTGACAAAGGCCAACAAGCCCGAGGCCGAGGCCGAGCAGATGCGCATCGTGCGCGAGACCGGCGCCGAGCTGATCGTGCTGGCGCGCTACATGCAGATCCTGTCGGATGAGATGTGCACCGAAATGTCGGGCCGGATCATCAACATCCACCACTCGTTCCTTCCCTCCTTCAAGGGCGCGAACCCCTACAAGCAGGCGTTCGAGCGCGGCGTGAAGCTGATCGGCGCGACCTCGCACTACGTGACCGCAGATCTGGATGAAGGCCCGATCATCGAGCAGGACACGGTGCGGGTGACCCATGCCCAGAGCCCCTCGGACTACGTCTCGCTCGGGCGCGATGTGGAAAGCCAGGTGCTGTCCCGCGCGATCCACGCGCACATGCACCGCCGGGTGTTTCTCAATGGCGACAAGACCGTGGTGTTCCCGGCCTCGCCCGGGGAATACGCCTCCGAACGCATGGGCTGAGCCCAGCCGTGTGAGGGGGCGCTGCCCCCGTCCGCGTGCCGCGGACTCCCCCGGGATATTTTTGGCCAGAAGAAGACAGGGGCGCAGCGCTCCTGCCTTCTCTTCGTCAAAAATACTCCCGCCGGAGGCGTCCGGGAGTGCCACCTGCGCTTAGGTCGGGAGGCTGGGTTGAGCGTGGAGAGCCGCCGCGGGGCTGAGTGATAAATACAGAGAAAACCTGCAGTCGGCGGGGAGGTCGGATTGTGGCAAAGGCTAGTCCCGCCATAAGCCTGCCGCCCTTTGATTCCGGCTGCTGTTTTTTGACGACCGCCGCAGAAATCCCGCCGGAGGGCAGGGTCGCGGCGGGCCGTGTCGTGTCAGGTGGCTTGTGGAGAAGGCGGCTTTAGTGCGCCGGGCTCGCTGAGCAGACCTTTTGCAGGGCGTAGCGAAGGCGCTTGGTGTCGATGGGTTTGTGGCAGCACATCGCGTTGTGATATTTCGCCGCGATATCAGAGTCCTGCACGTGGCCCGAGTGGAACACGAGACCAATGCCCATCTCGTCGAGCTTGTCTGCCAAAGGAAACACCTCGCCGTCACGCAGGCGCACGTCGAGCACCGCCATGTCGGGGCGTACCTCGTCCAGAGCGCTCAGACCTTTGGAGAAACTGTCGAAGGGACCGATGACCTCGTAGCCGAACTCCTCCAGCAGAAGTTGCAGGTCGAGGGCGACGATATACTCGTCTTCGCACAACAGCACGGTAGGTTTGGAGCCGTCGCCATCAGTCATTCCGCAGTAGGGGCCCATAGGTCAAGGTCATCCTTCGTTCGTGTTCACCGAACTCCACCGAAACTGTCCCGTTGAGCTGGACGGCAGAGAGCTGCACAAGCGTCGAGCCAAAACCGGACGCACCGCTGTCCGGCTCAACTCGTGCAGTGTGGAATTCGTTCCACGTCAAAGTAACGCCATTTTCCGGGTTTCGTTCCCACACCACTTCGAGCCGTCCGTCCGCCGGTCCGAGCACGCCGTACTTGGCGGCGTTGGTGGCCCATTCGTGCAGCAGCAGCGACAGCGCGGTGAGGTCATGGTCCTCGACCTCGACCGTTGGCCCTGAAACGTGATAGCCGGCCTGCCCGGCATAGGGCTCGAGCGAGGCGCGCACCGTGTCCTCGAGCGTCAGCGAGCGGCTTCCCGGGCGACGCTGCGTGAGATCGTGCGAGCGCGCCAGCGCGTTCACCCGGGTCTGGATGCCCTCGACGAGATCCTCGACCGAGGTGGTGGTGCGCCCGGCGATGCGCACCATTCCCGAGATGATCGAGAACATGTTCTTCACCCGGTGGTTCATCTCGCGCAGCATCATCTCGCGGATGTCGCGGGCTTCCTGCTCTGCGGTGATGTCGAACAGAACGCCCAGAACGCGGGCCGTGCGGTTGCTGTGGACGCGACGCCCGACCACCCGCACCGAGCGGAATTTCGGGCCCGTGCCGGCGCGCCGGAAGGTCAGGTCGATGGCATCGCCTTCGCTGGTCAGGCCGGTCATCGCCGCCTTGACGGCGTCGGCATCGTCGGGGTGCACGGTGCCCAGAAGGGTCTCGAGCGACAGCGCATCGGCATCGACACCGAGCACGCCGCAACCGGTCTCGTCGAGCCGCAGACTGCTCAGGATCGGGTCGTATTCCCACACGCCCAAGGACGACACGTCGAGCGCCAGCCGCAGCCGCTCGCCCTCGTGCTTGAGCGCCTCCTCGAGGCGGATGGCGTCGGTCAGTTCGGTGAACACCAGCGTGGCGCCATCGATCTCGCCGTCGCGGGTGCGGTAGGGGGTGATGACCAGCGACCAAGTTCGCTCTTCCTCCTCGCGGTCGCTCACCCGCATGTGGCGGATCTCGCCGTCGCGCACGGTCTCCGAGATCGCGTCGAGCACGTCGTCGTTGCGGCGCAGCTTGCTCGTCACCTCCGACAGCGGGCGGCCGCGGTCGGTGGTGCGGAACGGGTAGATGCCCTGGATCGCGTCGGTGAAGTTGCGGATCGTCAGAGACGCGTCGACCACCACCAGCGGCAGTGCGGTGGAAGCGAAGAAGTTGCTGAGATCGGCATTGGCGACCGAAAGCTCGTCGACCTTGCCCTTGAGCTCGTCGTTGACGGTCGAGAGCTCCTCGTTGGTCGACTGGAGCTCCTCGTTCATCGACATCATTTCTTCGTTGGAGCTTTTCAGCTCCTCGTTCGCGGTTTCGAGCTCCTCGACGGTGGTGTGCAGCCGCACGCGGGTGCTGCGCAGCTCATCCTCGAGGCTCTGCACGTGGGTGTCGATGCTGTCGATGTCGTCGAGATCGGCATCGTCGAGCGGCTCGAAATTCTCGCGCTCCCGGAACACCACGAGGATGGTGCCGTCCTTCAGCGGCTCGGCGATCAGGTCAAAGGCCTGCCGGCCGAATTCCGACCGCGCCGTGAGATCGCGGGAAATCGTGCGCCGCTTGTTCTCGCCGACCTGCCGGATGATTGCCGAGAGCGATTCCCGCGCACCCGGGCGGGCGACGGACGGGGCGAACCGGTTGGTCTCTTCGCCGGGGGCGAAGTCGAGATACTTGCCCAGCCGCCCGGTCGAGGACAGGATCTCACCCGCCGTGGTCACGCGCAGCGTGGCGGGCGCATAGGTCGACAGGATGCGATCGGTGGCGCCGCCATCGGTCCATTCGCGGCGCGGCGACGGGTCGTTCTGGCGCGCGCGGTGATCGCGGCTGGCGGTGTTGGCGGTGTCCTTGCCACGCAGGTGCAGGGGGTATTCCGGACGCGTGTCGTTGCGCTGGAAGATGCGCGCGCTCTGGTCGATGGCCTGGAAGACGTGATCGTGTCGGCCCACGGTCTCGGACGGGCCGAGGAACAGCGTGCCGCCCGGCTTGATGGCGTAGTGAAAGATCGGCAGGGCCGAGTTCTGCAGCGTGTCACCGAAATAGATCAGCAGGTTGCGGCAGGACAGCAGGTCGATGTTCGAGAACGGCGGATCGCGCACCACGCTGTGCACCGAGAAGCGGATCATGTCGCGGATCTTGGCCGAGATCCGGAAGCGGCCATCGCGCGCGACCGTGTAGAGATCGCGCATCGTCTCGGGGATGTCGACCAGCGCCGCCTGCGGATACGAGGCGTCGCGCGCGATGCGCAGCATTTGCTCGTCGATGTCGGTGGCAAAGATCTGCACGTGGACCGAGCGTTTCCGGATGCGGGCTTCCTCGGCGAACATCATCGCCATGGAATAGGCTTCCTCGCCGCTCGAGCAGCCGGGCACCCAGACGCGGATTTCATCCTCGTTTCCCGCATTGGCGACGAGCGGGCCGATCACCAGCTCGCGCAGCAGGTCGAAATGCTCGGAGTCGCGGAAGAACCGGGTGACGTTGATCAGCAGCTCGCGGAACAGGATCTCGCATTCCTTGGGTTCCGCCTTGATGTACTGCAGGTATGCGTGCGCATCCGACAGGTCGAGCACCTGGATGCGGCGCTGTACGCGGCGGATCAGGGTGGATTTCTTGTAGCCCGAGAAATCGTGCCCGACGAAATTGCGCACCACGGTGCAGATCCCGTCGAGATTCTCCTCCACGGTGACCGCGAGCTTCTCGCTCTTGGTTTCGCGCAGGGAGTGGGCATAGAACTGCCGGACGGCCTTCACGATCTCGGAGGGGCGGCGGACGAAATCCACCAGACCAGTCGCCTGCGCCGAGGTCGGCATACCGTCATAGCGCGCGGTGCGCGGGTCCTGCACGATGCACAGCCCGCCATGCTCCTTGATGGCGCGCAACCCGGCGCTGCCGTCGGCGCCGGTGCCAGACAGGATCACGCAGGCGCCGAAGCGGCCCTGATCGATCGCGAGGCTCTCGAAGAAATCGTCGATTGGCCGGCGCAGGCCGCGCGGCTGCGCGAACTGGGTGAGGTTCAGAACGCCGGCGGTGATCGACAGGCCGAAGCCCGGCGGGATGATATAGACATTGCCCGCCTCGACCTTCTCGCCGCCCGACGCCTGCGTCACGGTCAGCGAGGTCTGCCGGCCCAGAAGCTCGGCCAGCAGGCTTTCGTGGTTGGGGTCGAGGTGCTGGATCACCACGTAGGCAAGGTTGTTGTCCGGCTTGGCCTCGGTCAGCATCTCGCGGATCGCTTCGAGACCGCCCGCCGAAGCGCCGATGCCGATGATGCAGAGGCGTTCGCTGTCGCGGGCCTGGTCGTCCTCTTCGGACTGTGTGGTCTCGTCGTCTTTCATCGTCCGCCTGATCAAGGAGCCTAGCGCTGGCTGTCTTCGAAGGTCAGTTTTGCCATCAGGGCGATCGAATCGGCAAGAAGCCCTGCCGATCCCATCATGGCGAGACCGAATTCGCGTCCGATCTGATCGACATCCGAAAGCGCATCCTGCAGCTTCTCGTCATTGAGCGAGATCTTCGAGCGCTGGAGGGCGGTGGTCATGTCGAACTGCGACGCAAGAATAAACTGGGGCTGGCCCCCGGTGTCTTTCAACCGCGACATGAACACGTAGTTATGAAAGGCGGTCCCGTCCTTGCGATAGTTCAGGATCGGGAAGCGTCCGCTGTCCTTGCCGTCGCCATGCACGAAATCATGCAACGGCTGACGGGCGGACTCCGTCGTGTCCGGCCCCTGCAGGAAGCGGCAGTTATGGCCCACCACCTCGTCCTCGGAATAGCCGGTCATCTCGCAGAACGATTTGTTCACCACCAGAAGCGGCGCGTCGTCCTTGATGGCCGACAGGGCGAGCGCGATGTTCGACTTCTTGATGTAGTCGTGCAGCGCCTTGGGTAGGTCGAGCTGTGTGTTCATGGCCGTATGTTGGTGGCGACGGGACGGGTCTGCAAGTAGATGACGCAGCGTTCCGTGGAGGCAAGGGAAATCGCGTCGCGTCGTGCCTTCTCTGTTCCGCCGGGCCCGGTGTCAACCGAGTTCGAGCGTCGCCACCGCATAGAGCAGATCGCCCCCGAAGACCGGCGCGCCGCGATACATGCGCGCGGTCTCGAACCCGGGGGCTAGGCCCAGCTCGCGGCAGATCCCGGTCAGCGTCCGGTCCGAGGCGGGAACGTCGATCGAGACATCGGCCTCGCCCGAGATCGTGGCCGCGGCCTGCAGCAGGTTGCGCGCCTGCACGTCCGAGCGCGCCACCAGCGGACCGACCTTGTAGCCATCGCGGCACCTGCGGATCACCACCATGCCGGTGCCATCGGCGGTCATGAAGCCCTGCCGGCTCGGGGCGGGGCGGAACCACTGGGTCAGGAAGCGCGGCTTGGCAACGCCCGAGGCCACCGCCTCGAGCTCGATCATGCGCCCGATATCGGCGGCATTGGCGGGGCGGGTATCCGCCGCGGCGCCGGAGGTCAGCGGGCCGGTGTGGCGCACGGTGGAGCCGACAAGCTCGAAGCCGCTCTTGATATAGTTCTCCTGCTGCTCGGGCACCCCGTCGAGGCCAACGGTGCGATCCCCGGCATGGGCCATCGCTGTCTGCCAGAGGTCGTAGGCGATGCCGCGGCCCCGCGCCTCGGGGGCGCAGATATAGAGCCCGAGAAAGGCGAAGTCGTCGGTGTGGTTGACCACCGAGATCGCCGCGAGGATGGTCTCGTCCTCGACGGCGACGAAGAAGCCGTCCGGGTCGGCGGCGTGGAACGGGGCGGTATCGTCGAGCCCGGGGTTCCAGCCTTCGGCTGCGGCCCAGTCGAGCACGCGACCGAGATCGGCCTGTGTCATGCGGCGGTGCGTGACGCTCATGCAAGCGCATCCTTCAGTGAGAGTGAGCCCGGAGGCGTCTGGCGCAGGTCGAGCAGCGACAGCAGGTCGACTAGATGACTGGACATCAGTTCTTCGGCGGCAATGCCATCGCCGCGGGCCAGCGCCTCGATCAGCGCGTCGTGAGCGTGGCTTTCGCACAACGCGGTCTGCCGCCGCCAGTAGAGCGCGATCACCAGCGACGAACGCGAGATCAGCTGGCGGATGAAATCCTCGATCGTGTCCTGATCGGCGATGCCGGCGATCTGGATATGGAACGCGCCCGACAGCATCAGCGCGCGGCCGCTGTCGCCCGAACGCATGGCGGCGTGCTCGGCGTCGATATGCGCGCGCAGCCGTGCAATGTCGGCGGGCGTGGCGCGCTCGGCGGCGGAGCGCGCGGTGCGCGGCTCGAGCAGAGCGCGGGCCTCGAACACCTCGCGCGCCTCGCGAATGCTGGGGCTGGCGACAAAGGCGCCGCGGTTGGGCTCGATGGTGACGAGCTGCTCATGCGCCAGCATCTGCAGGGCCGCGCGCGTCGTGGTGCGGCTGACTTCGAAGATGCCGCCGACCTCGTCCTCGCTGAGCTTGGCGCCCGGCGTCAGCCGGTGGGCGTGGATGGCCTCACGGAGCCGGTCGGCGATGTCCTCGGCCCGGCTGCGTCCTGTCGCGCTTTTCGTCTGCTTTGTCACACTCGTTCTCCGATCGCCGGATCGTCCTCCGCAGACCCGGGAACTTCAAGGGGTGAGGATTGAGAACAAGATTGTATACGAAATCAGCCAGAATTTTAAACAATGCCCGCGCTCCCTTGTCGAGAATTGCGGCATTCGAGGTTTCGCGCCCGCCGGTGGGGCGAAGACGCTTTGGGCGGGGCAGGGGAATGGCACAGGCTCAGGGCAACAGCGGAGCGACCATGAAATCAGATCTGGAACTCGTCAACGTCACCAAACGCTACGGCGAGACCGTCGCGGTGAAGTCCATCAACCACCACTTCCGCAGCGGCTCCTATGCCTGCCTGCTGGGGCCCTCGGGCTGCGGCAAGTCGACGACGCTGCGGATGATCGCCGGGCACGAGAGCGTTTCGGACGGCTCCATCGTGCTGGCCGGGCGCGATGTCTCCCACCTGCCGCCGGCCAAGCGCGGCACCGCGATGATGTTCCAGAGCTACGCGCTGTTTCCGCATCTCAGCGTCGCCGACAACGTGTCGTTCAGTCTCAAGATGAAGGGCATCGACGCCGCCAAGCGCCGCGCCCGCGCCATGGAGATGCTCGAGCTTGTCGATATGGCCAAGCTCGGCGACCGGCTTCCGGCGCAGCTTTCGGGCGGGCAGCAGCAGCGCGTGGCGCTGGCCCGCGCCCTGATCACCGAGCCGCAGGTGCTACTGCTCGACGAGCCGCTCTCGGCACTCGACCCGTTCCTGCGCATCCGGATGCGCGCCGAGCTGAAGAAGCTGCAGCGCGAGACCGGCATCACCTTCATCCACGTCACCCACGGGCAGGACGAGGCGCTGGCACTGGCCGACGAGATCGTGGTGATGAACAACGCGGTAATCGAACAGGCCGGCCCCGCGCGCGAGATCTTCGACGCGCCGCGCACCGCCTTCGTGGCGCGGTTCATCGGCGCACATAACGTCATCGCACTGCCCGAGGGCAAGGTGGCGCTGCGCTCGGACGCGATCCAGCTCACCGATGCGCAGGCGGCGCAGCTTTCGGGGCGGATCACCGCCATCGAGTACCAGGGCACGCATGTGGCGCTGACCGCGATGGTCGCGGGCGAGCAGGAGGTCACCGTGCTGCTCACCGACAAGGAATTCTTCGGCGCTCCGAGAGAGACGGGCGAGGCCATCGGTCTCGCGTGGGATGCGCGCTCCGCGCATGCGCTTTCGGCCTGAAGGGCAAGATCATAATAAAACAGGGAGACTGACACATGACCACGATTTCCAAGGTTCGTTACTCGCGACGCTCGCTGCTCAAGACCGGCGGTGCCGCGCTCGCCGCCTCGGCGCTGCCGGCGCCGATGGTCTGGGGGCAGGAGACCAAGAACATCACCCTGCGCCAGTTCGGCACCGGCGTGTCGAACCTCAACGAGGTCGGCCAGAAGGTGAAGGAAGAGCTTGGCTTCACGCTCGAGATGACGGCGCTCGATTCCGACAGCGTGACGCAGCGCGCCGCGACCCAGCCCGACAGCTTCGACATCGCCGATATCGAGTACTGGATCTGCAAGAAGGTCTGGCCGACCGGCAACCTGCAGGCGATGGACACCTCGAAGATCGCCAACTACGACAAGATCGTCGGCATCTTCAAAGACGGCAAGCTGACCCCGGAAAGCGAGATTGCGCAGGGCACCGCGCCGCATACCGTGGGCTTCGTGCCGGAGCAGGGCGCCACAACCTTCGCCGACGAGCCGACCCAGTGGATGACGCTGATCCCGACGATCTACAACGCCGACACGCTGGGCATCCGGCCCGACCTCATCGGCCGCCCGATCAACAACTGGTCCGAGCTTCTGAACCCCGAGTTCAAGGGCAAGGCCTCGATCCTCGACATCTCCTCCATCGGCATCATGGACATGGCGATGGTCTGCGAGTCGATGGGCGAGATCCAGTATGGCGACAAGGGTAACATGACCCGCGAAGAGATCGACGCCACCTTCGCGATCTTCACCGAGGCCAAGCAGAACGGGCAGTTCCGCGCCTTCTGGAAGACCTTCGACGAGAGCGTCAACCTGATGTCGTCGGGCGAGGTGGTGATCCAGTCCATGTGGTCGCCGGCGATCACCGCGGTCAAGTCGCGCGGCATCGACTGCGTCTACCAGCCGCTGGAAGAGGGCTACCGCTCGTGGGGCGGCGGCATCGGCCTGTCGAAATCGCTCTCGGGCATGGAGCTCGACGCGGCCTATGAATACATCAACTGGTATCTTTCCGGCTGGGTCGGCGGCTTCCTGATGCGTCAGGGCTACTACTCGGCGGTGCCGGAAACCTCGAAGGAGCACATGTCCGAGAACGAGTGGGGCTACTGGTTCGAGGGCAAGGAAGCCACCGGCGAGATCACCTCGCCCTTCGGCGACGTGCTGGCGCAGGCCGGCGAGATCCGCGACGGCGGCTCGTTCTACGACCGCATGGGGTCGGTCGCCTGCTGGAACGCCGTGATGGACGAGAACCAGTACATGGTTCGCAAGTGGAACGAGTTCATCTCCTCCTGATCCATCCCAAACCCACGACTTGCCCCGGCCGTCTTCCCTTTCCGGACGGGGCCCTTTGACCCATCGGACATGCGTGATGACGGCTGAGACCGACACCCCCACCGCTTCTTCCGCGGCCCCCGCCGCCCGCGTCGGCCGCAGGCTCCCGGCCGCGATGGTGGCGTGGCTTCAGGCCGCGCCCCTGGCGCTGGTGCTGGGCGCCTTCCTGGTGCTGCCGATCATCATGATCGTCATCGTCAGCTTCTGGGGCGCGACCGAGTACTCGATCTACCCGGCCTTCCAGTTCGACAACTACCAGTTCCTCTTCGGCTCGCCGGTGACCTACAAGGTGTTCTTCAACACCTTCAAATACGCGCTCATCACCTGGGCGGCGACGCTGCTGATCGGCTTCACGGTGGCCTATTTTCTGGCCTTCCACGTGCGCAGTCTGACCTGGCAGGTCGCGCTCTTCCTGCTGTGCACGATCCCGTTCTGGACCTCGAACATCATCCGCATGATCTCGTGGATCCCGTTCCTCGGGCGCAACGGCATCGCCAACTCGACGCTGATCTCATGGGGGGTGATCGACGAGCCGCTCGAGTGGTTGCTGTTCAGCGATTTCAGCGTCATCCTCGCCTTCGTGCATCTTTATACGCTGTTCATGGTGGTGCCGATCTTCAACACCATGATGCGCATCGACCGTTCGCTGATCGAGGCCTCCTATGACGCCGGTGCCACCGGCTGGCAGACGCTCTGGCATGTCATCGTGCCGCTGACCAAGCCCGGCATCATGATCGGCACGATCTTCGTCATCACGCTGGTGATGGGCGACTTCATCACCGTGCGCTTCATGTCGGGCTCGCAATCGGCCAACGTGGGCCGGCTGATCTCCAACGATATCGGTCTGCTGCAATACCCGTCCGCGGCGGCCACGGCGGTGGTGCTTCTGATCACCGTGCTGCTGGTGATCGGCATCCTGCTGCGCTTCGTCAATATCCGGAAGGAGCTCTGAGATGGAACGTCGTCCCCGGTCCTTCTACATCCTCGCGGCGTTCTTCGCGCTGTTCATCCTGTTCCTCTACGGCCCCACCATCACCATCGCGATCCTGAGCTTTCAGGGCCCGCAGGGCGGCCTCACCTTCCCGATGCAGGGCACGTCGCTGCACTGGTTCCGCGACCTGTTCCAGGAGCAGGCGGTGGGCGACATCTGGGGATCGTTCCGGCGCAGCTTCGTGCTTGGACTGATGGTCATGGTGACCACGGTGGTGGTCTCGGTCATGGGCGGGCTCGCCTTCCGCAAGCGCTTTGCCGGCTCGGCGGTGCTGTTCTACCTGATCATCACGGCGCTGGTGATCCCGTCGATCCTGGTCTCGCTCGGCGTCGGGCTGATCTTCGGCCAGGCCGGCCTCAAGGTGCACTGGGCCAGCTCGGGCTTCGGTGCGCAGCTCACCTGGACGCTGCCCTTCGGGTTGCTGATCATGTTCGCCGTGTTCAACCGCTTCGACAAATCCTTCGAGGAGGCGGCGCGCGATCAGGGCGCCAGCGCCTGGCAGACCATCCGTCACGTGGTGCTGCCGATCATCGCGCCCTCGTTGATCGGCGTCGCGCTGTTCGGCTTCACGCTGAGCTACGACGAGTTCGCCCGCACGCTGCTGACCGCCGGCAGCTACAACACCCTGCCGCTCGAGATCTTCGGCATGACCACCAACGTCACCACGCCGGTGATCTTCGCGCTGGGCACGCTGACCACCGCTTTCTCGCTGGTCGTCATCGGGGCCTTCCTGCTCACCGTCTGGCTGATGGGCCGCCGCCGTGCGCGGCAGGGCTCGGACGCGGGCAAGGGCATGGTCTGAGGGCATGTCGTTCGTTTTCGTCAATCCCAACAGCACCGAGGCGATGACCAAGACCATCGTCGCGGCGGCCCGTGCCGCGGCACCTGGGCTGCACATCACCGGGCGCACCTCGTACGCTGGCCCGCCTGCGATCCAGGGCGCCGCCGATGGCGAGGCGGCAACCCCGCCGCTGCTTGCGGTGGTCGACGCGCTGGGCGCCGAGGGCGCCGACGGCGTGGCGATCGGCTGTTTCGACGACACCGGCCTCGACGTGGCGGCGCGGCGGGCCCGCTGTCCGGTCATCGGGATCGGGCAGGCGGCGTTTCACCTTGCGGCCCTGCGCAGCTGGCGCTTCAGCGTGGTCACCACGCTGCCGGTCTCGCTGCCGGTGATCGAGGGCAATATCGCGCGCTACGGGCTTGCCGAACACTGCGCGAAGGTGCGCGCCTCGGGGGTGCCGGTGCTGGCGCTGGAGAGCGACCCCGACGCCGCGCTCACCCGGATCGTCGAGGAGGCGCAGCGCGCCGAGGCCGAGGACGGGGTCGATTGCGTCATCCTCGGCTGTGCTGGCATGTCGGCCCTGACGCGGCGCGCCCGCGCGGCGCTTGGCTGTCCGGTGATCGACCCGGTCGAAGCGGCGGCGCGCTGTTTCCGCTTTATCGCCTGAACGCGCAATGGTTCAGCAATAGCGGCGCGCGTAACTGACCAGAAGCCATTTGTGCAGCGGTTTCAGAAGCAGGTCGTCCATGCCGAACCGCGTCCAGTCGCCTTTGTCGAGAAACGCCATATGCGAGGTGATCCCCACCACCCCGCAGGACACGGATTGGGTCAGTTTCTTGAAATCCTGCGCGTAATCGAGCCCACATTCGCCATACGGAAACCGGAGGTCGAGGAGGATCAATCCGAACGCCCTCGGGTTTCGCGCGCAAAGCGCCAGCCCCTCTTCTGGAAAGGTCACGGCGCGGGCATCGAATTCCTCTTCTTTCAGGTGTTTCTGAACAGAAAACCGCGTCCATTCGTCATCGTCCACGATCAGGACGGTCTTCCTCAACGAGCTAGCATCGCTCGAGGATAGGTGTCTCGTCGTCAACATGTCTTGCCCCCGATACCGGCCGGACCTGCGGATCGCGGCCGCCCGTGTTTATTAATCGCGCAGCATTCGCGCTAAGGTTGACATCCAAAATTCGGGCTAACGAATTCAGATAAAGCCGCTGATAAAATCTGCATAATTTTTCGGATTGGTATATTTTTTCGTCCGTGGGATGTTCTGGAAAGCGAGAGCATAAGTCAACTCCCTGTTGAGTGTGTTTGGTGGTCGTCAATACATGTATTGGATATATGGCGAGAATTCATCGATTTTATCCAAGATTCCGGCATTGTCGGATGAGAGGGCACTTGAAAAGCGCGTTCCTCCTGTCCACAGTCCGAAGTTTGGGGAGCTTCTGTAATGGTGAAATTTGTATCTTGTCGAGACGAAACTCCTGCGCCAGCAAGTGCGATTGCGGCGGTCGAAGCGATCGAGGCAATCGGAGCTTTCGAACATCAGGAGTGTGCGCTCGTCGTGGTCGCGGCGAACGGCCCCTTCGGGGTGCATTCAGGGATCACGGCGCTGGCCGCGTCACCGGCTGAACCGGGTCGGCCCCTGGTTCCGCGCGCGCCGCTGTTCTGTCAGGACTGCGAGAGGCGTGCCGAACGCGCCGGCGCACCGCTGAACTGGCACGAGTTCTGCGAGGGAGCGCTGGCCGCGCCCGGTCGGGGCCACGTCCCTCCTGCCGGACAGAACCCGGTCCTGAACCGAGTGCCTCGATCGGCGCCGCTCCGCGACGGCCTCCCCCCGGCCGGAGCGTCGGACTTGGACGGGGTTAGAGATATGCCGCTCGCGACCGCCGCGGGCGGGCCCGGTGGCGCCTCTGTGCCGCCGGGGGGCGCGGGCGACGACCTGACACGCGATGTGCTATCGCATTTCGAATGCATGATCGAAGCCGGGCTGGCGGGCATCTGGGACTGGCATGTGCAGGACAATGCAGCCTTCATGAGCCCGCGCCTCGAGGAGATGCTCGGGTTCGCGGCGGGCGAGCTCGGGACCAGCCCCGCCACCTGGCGCCAGAGGGTGCACCCCGAGGACCTGCCCTGCCTGCAGCAGGCGTTTCGCGCCCATGTCGAGAGCCATGGCGCCAAGCCGTTCGACCTCGAGCTGCGCTACCTGCGCAAGGACGGCGCGACGGTCTGGGGCCATTGCCGCGGGCGGGTGGTCGCGTGGCGCGGCGCCACGCCGGTGCGGATGATGGGCATCCTGAGCGATGTCACCGAGCTGCGCCGGCGCGAGGCCGCGCTGGACGAGATCCGGGATCTCGCCCTGATGGCCGCGCATGACCTGATGGCGCCGGCGAACACCATCGCCGGGGGGCTGTCGATGCTGCAGAGCGCGCTTGGCGGGGCCATCGACGACGAGGCGCGGCAGATCTTCGGCATGGCCGGCCGCGCCGTCGACCAGTTGCGCGCGCGGATCAGCGCCGTGGTCGACCTTTTCCGCATCGAGAGCACCGAGGTGGCGTTCGAGCCCGTCGATCTCGAGACCTGCTTTCGCGATGCCAGCGTCTGGCTGTGCGACGAGGTTGCGCGCTGCGATGGCGAGATCCGGCTCGACCCACTGCCGCGCGCGTCCGGCGCGGCGGTGCTGATCGGTCAGCTGGCCCAGAACCTGCTGAGCAATGCGCTGAAGTATCGCCACCCGGAGCGCCGGCCCATCGTGCGCGTCGATGCGTTCGACGCCGGGCCGGACATGGTCGGCATCCGGGTCAGCGACAACGGTCTCGGCATCCCGCCGGAGCAGCGCGAACGGGTGTTCGAACTGTTCCACCGGTTGCGCGAGGACACCGCGCTCGCCGGCAGCGGGCTGGGCCTGACGCTCTGCGAGCGGGTCGTGTCGCAGCATGGCGGGCGCATCTGGGTCGAGGATGCCGATCTTGGCGGTGCGGCGCTTCTCTTCACCCTGCCGCGCGGGGGCTAGGGCAGGGGGCATTCGGCCGATCGCGCGCGGTGGGCAGGCGGCAGCACAGGCGTCGGGCGCAGGCCTCACCTCTGAGACCTCGCACGGCCCACCTCAACAGGGCCATCCCGGAGGGCACATCCCGGCGCGCCCCGGACCAACACCCCGTAGCCGTCGACCGCCCGGTCAGACGCTTCGCCTCATCACCCCACACCACGCCTCGCTCTTCTTTGGTTCAAAAATACCTCGGGGGAGTCGCAGCTTGCTGCGACGGGGGCAGCGCCCCCACTCTCCGGTTTGTCCGCCTTGGCACGATGGTGGGCAGCGCCGCCGGCGCCTCAGCCAATACCAGCGCACGGGATCTGTGCAGCGGCGGGTCCGGGCCGTGCCGGGGGAAGCGGCACGCTTTACAAGGGCCTGTATCCAAGCTCTTCTGCCCCCGATCCCAGAGGCAGCAGCACGGGCGGACCGCTCCCATGGCCATCACGGCAAGCATTCACCACCTGACGCATTACAAGTACGACCGTCCGGTCACGCTCGGCCCGCAACTGATCCGGCTGCGGCCGGCGCCGCATTCGCGCACGCGGGTGATCTCGCATTCGCTCAAGGTCGGGCCCGAGGGGCATTTCGTGAACCACCAGCAGGATCCCTACGGCAACTGGCTGGCGCGCTACGTGTTCCCCGAGCCTGTGACCGAGTTCAGGATCGAGGTCGATCTCGTCGCCGACATGACGGTCTACAACCCGTTCGACTTCTTCGTCGATGAAGAGGCGCAGACGTGGCCCTTCGAATACCCCGACGAGTTCCGCAACGACCTGCGCATCTACGCCCGCCCCGACGAGGTTGGCCCGCATCTTGCCGCCTACATGCAAAGCATCCCGCGCGAGCCGGTCAACACGGTCAACTTCCTTGTCGACATCAACGCCAGGCTGCAGACGCATATCGATTACATCGTGCGCATGGAGCCCGGGGTGCAGACCCCGGAAGAGACGCTGCAGCACAAGCGCGGGTCGTGCCGGGACAGCTCGTGGCTGCTGGTGCAGATCCTGCGCAATCTCGGCTTCGCGGCGCGGTTCTGCTCGGGCTACCTGATCCAGCTGAAGCCCGACCTGCAGGCGCTCGACGGTCCCTCGGGCACCGATCACGATTTCACCGACCTGCACGCCTGGTGCGAGGTGTTCCTGCCCGGGGCCGGCTGGATCGGGCTCGACCCGACCTCGGGCCTTCTGACCGGCGAAAGCCACATACCGCTGGCCGCGACGCCGCATTACCGCAACGCCGCCCCGATCACCGGTGGCTTCTCGGCGGTGGGCAACCCGCATGTGGACTTCGATTTCGACATGCAGGTCACCCGCGTGGCCGAACATCCGCGCATCACCAAGCCGTTCTCCGACGAGGCATGGCAGGCGCTCGATGCGCTGGGCGAAACGGTCGATGCCGCAATCGCCGAACAGGACATGCGGCTGACCATGGGCGGCGAGCCGACCTTCGTCAGCATCGACGATTTCGAGAGCGCCGAGTGGAACACCGCCGCCGTGGGTCCGACCAAGCGCGACCGCGCCGACACCCTGATCCGGCGCCTGCGCGAGCGCTTCGCGCCGGGCGGGTTCCTGCATTACGGGCAGGGCAAGTGGTATCCCGGAGAGACGCTGCCACGCTGGACCTTCTCGCTCTACTGGCGCCGCGACGGGCTGCCGATCTGGAAGAACCCCGATCTGGTCGCGAAGGAGACCGCGACGGGCGCCGATGCGGCGCAGGCCGACCGGTTCATGTCGGCCTTTGCGAAGAACCTGGGGCTCGAGGCCGACTATGTGCGTCCGACCTACGAGGACCCGGTCGAGTGGATCCTCAGGGAGGCGGATCTGCCGGCCAACGTCACCCCCGAGGACAGCAAGCTCAAGGACCCCGAAACCCGGGCGCGCATCGCCAAGGTGTTCTCGCGCGGGCTCGAGACGGCGGCGGGCTACGTGCTGCCGATCCAGCGCTGGCAGTCGAAGGCGCAGCCCGTGACGCGCTGGCGCTCGGAGCATTGGACGACCCGGCGCGGGCACCTGTTCCTGATCCCCGGCGACAGCCCGGTGGGCTTCCGCCTGCCACTGGGCGCGCTGCCCTATATCGCGCCGTCGGCCTATCCCTATGTCTATCCGACCGATCCCTCGGTGCCGGTCACGCCGCTGCCAGATGTCCATGCCGAGCGCGAGGAACAGCGCCGCGCCCTGATGGACGAGCTCGAGCGCATCGCGCGGGACGAGGCGAAGATGGCCGAGGAGGAGGCCGCGGTCCTGCCGGAGGTGACGCCGGGCCACGAACAGCCGGTCTCGGAGGCGCGCGCCGCCGGGCGGCGGCAGAGGGTCATGGAGCAGGGCGTCGATCCCGAGGGCGGGCAGGTGCGCACCGCCATCGCCATCGAGCCGCGCGACGGGCGCCTGTGCCTGTTCATGCCACCGGTGGAGGCTCTGGAGGATTACCTCGAACTGCTCGCCACCGCCGAGGAGACCGCCGCGCAGCTTGGCCTGCCGATCCATATCGAGGGCTACACCCCGCCGCATGACAGCCGCATGAACGTGATCCGCGTGGCGCCCGATCCGGGGGTGATCGAGGTCAACATCCATCCCGCCCACAGCTGGGAGGAGTGCAAGGAGATCACCGAGGCGGTCTACGAGGAGGCCCGCCAGAGCCGTCTTGGCGCCGACAAGTTCATGATCGACGGCAAGCATACCGGCACGGGGGGCGGCAACCACGTGGTGGTGGGCGGCGCAACGACGCTCGACAGCCCGTTCCTGCGCCGGCCCGACCTGATGCGCTCGCTGATCCTCTACTGGCTGCAGCACCCATCGCTGAGCTACCTGTTCTCGGGGCTGTTCATCGGCCCGACCAGCCAGGCCCCGCGCATCGACGAGGCCCGGCATGACAGCCTCTACGAGCTCGAGATCGCGCTGTCGCATTTCCCCGGGCCGGAAGAGGGCGCGCCGCCGCAGCCATGGCTGACCGACCGGCTGCTGCGCAACATGCTGATCGACGTGACCGGCAACACCCACCGCGCCGAGATCTGCATCGACAAGCTGTTCTCGCCCGACGGGCCGACGGGTCGCCTTGGCCTCGTCGAGTTCCGCGGCTTCGAGATGCCGCCCGATGCCAGAATGAGCCTCGCTCAGCAGGTGCTGATCCGCGCCTTGCTGTCGCGGTTCTGGAAGGCCCCGGTGCAGGGCCGTCCGGTGCGTTGGGGAACCACGCTGCATGACCGCTTCATGCTGCCCTATTTCGTCTGGGAGGATTTCCTCGAGGTGCTGCGCGATCTCAAGGGCCACGGCTTCGCGTTCCGCTCGGAGTGGTACGAGGCGCAGAAGGAGTTCCGCTTCCCCTTCGCGGGCGAGGTCGAGTACGAGGGCGTGCACCTGCAGCTCAATCAGGCGCTCGAGCCGTGGCACGTGCTGGGCGAGCGCGGCGCCATCGGCGGCACCGTGCGCTACACCGACAGCTCGGTCGAGCGGATGCAGGTGCAGCTCACCGCGATGGACCCGGACCGCTACATCGTCACCTGCAACAAGCGGCCGGTGCCGCTGGCAGGGACCAAGGCCAGCGGCGTGAAGGTCGGCGGCGTGCGCTTCAAGGCGTGGCAGCCGGCCGAGGCGCTGCACCCAACGTTGCCGGTCAACGCGCCTCTGGTGTTCGACATCTTCGACACCTGGACCGGCCGGGCGCTGGGCGGCTGCACCTATCACGTGGCGCATCCGGGCGGGCGCAACTACGACACCTTCCCGGTCAACACCAACGAGGCCGACGCGCGGCGCCTTGCGCGATTCGAGAAGATGGGTCATACCCCCGGCTCCTATTGGCCGGCACCCGAGCATCCGCATCCGGAGTTTCCGATGACGCTCGATCTGCGCCGGATGCCCGGCCTCTGAGCAGTTTGCAGGATGGGGTGATCTCCATGACGCCGGAGCAGATGACGCGCTTCCTTTCCGGCTACGCCCCGATCGAGGGCGTGGCCGACGAGCTGAAACGCGCTGACGGCTCGATGCGCCCGGTGTGGGATCCGTTGATGCGTCATCTCGCCGGGCAAAGCGCCGAGACGCTGGCCCGCGCCTTCGCCCGTGGCGATCAGTACCTGCACGACACTGGCGTCTATTTCCGCCAGCACAGCGGCACGGGCATGGACGCGGAGACCGGCTCGTTGATGCGCGGCTGGCCGCTGAGTCACGTGCCGGTGGTCATCGCCGAGGCCGAATGGGCGGCGCTCGCCGACGGCATCGCGCAGCGCGCCGAGCTGCTCGAGCGGGTGATGGCCGATCTCTACGGGCCCGGCGACCTCGTGCGGGACGGCTTCCTGCCCGCCGATCTGGTGGCGCAGAATCCTGAATGGCTGCGCCCGGTGGTCGGGATGAAACCGCGCTCGGGGCACTACCTGCACTTCCTCGCCTTCGAGCTTGGCCGCTCGCCCGACGGCAGCTGGTTCGTGCTCGGCGACCGCACTCAGGCGCCCTCGGGGGCGGGGTTCGCGCTGGAAAACCGGATGGCCTCGACGCGGATCTTCCACGACCTGTTCCAGACCACCAATATCGAGCGCCTCGCCGGCTTCTTCCGCAGCTTCCGCGACGCGATGAACGGGCTGCGCGGCGACGGCGAGGGGCGGGTCGGCATCCTGACGCCCGGCCAGCACACCGACACCTATTACGAACACGCCTATATCGCCCGCTACCTCGGCTTTTCGCTGCTGGAATGCGAGGATCTCACGGTGCAAGACGGACGCCTCGCGGTGCGCACCATCAATGGCCCTGAGCCGGTGGGCGTGCTCTGGCGGCGCCTCGACTCGCGCTTCGCCGACCCGCTCGAGCTTGACGAGACCTCGGCGCTTGGCACGCCCGGCATGGTGGCGGCGCTGCGGGCGGGGGCGATGGACATGGTCAACTGCCTCGGCTCGGGCGTGCTCGAGAGCCGGGCGCTGATGGCCTTCTTGCCGCGCATCGCGCGCCACCTGATCGGCGCGCCGCTGCGCCTGCCCAACATCGCCACGTGGTGGTGCGGTCAGGAGACCGAGAAAAGCTACGTGAAGGCCAATCTCGAGCGCATGATGATCGGCTCGGCGCAATCGACCAAGCTGCCCTTCGACATCGAGGCGAACACCGCCGTGGCCGGCAGGTTTCCCTGCGGGGCCGACGGGTCGGTGTCGGACTGGATCGAGCGCGAGGGCGCGCAGCTGGTGGGGCAGGAGGCGGTGACGCTGTCCACCACGCCCGCGATGATCGACGGCAAGCTGGTGCCGCGCCCCATGGTGGTGCGTGTGTTCGCGGCGCGCACCCCCAATGGCTGGGCGGTGATGCCCGGCGGCTACGCCCGGATCGGGCGCGGCGGCGATCCCACGACGCTCGGGATGCAGGCCGGCGGCTCGGTGGCGGATGTATGGATCATGGCCGACCAGCCGGTGGTGCAGGACACGCTCGCCCGCGCGCAGAGCGGTCCGTTCCTGCGTCGTCTTCCGGGGCTTCTCCCGGCGCGGGCGGCAGACAATCTCTACTGGCTCGGGCGCTATGTCGAGCGCGCGGAGGGCAGCGTGCGGGTGCTGCGCGCCTACCATCTGCGGCTCGAGGAATACGGCCGGCGCACCGTGCCGCTGGTCGACCGCCTTGGCCGGTTCCTCGAAAGCTACGGCGTCGACACGCGCGAGCCGGTGCCAGAGGCGCTGCTGAGCCATCTCGACGCGGCGTTGACCTGCGCCAGCAAGGTGCGCGACCGCTTCTCCACCGACGGCTGGACCGCCCTCAACGATCTCGCCGACAGCGCCCGCGAGCTGTCGGAGCGCGTCGCGCCGGGGGACGATGCCGCCCGCGCCATGAGCGTGCTGCTGCGCAAGACCGCGGGCTTCTCGGGCCTCGTGCACGAGAACATGTTCCGCTTCCTCGGCTGGCGCTTCCTGTCGCTCGGGCGGGCGCTCGAGCGGGCCGACCACATGGCCTCGGTTTTGGCGAGCTTTGCCATGGCCGAGGGACTTGACGGCGGGCTCGATGCCACGGTCGAGATCGGCGACAGCGTGATGACCCACCGCCGCCGCTATTCGGTCGAGACCTCCCGCGACACGGTGATCGACATGCTGGCGCTCGACCGCGACAACCCGCGCTCGATCCTGTTCCAGATCGACCGGGTGCGCGAGGACGAGAGCAAGCTGGCCGAACTGTCCGGGGCCCAGGGCGTGGGCGAGGCCGGGCGCAAGATCCTGATGCTGCAGACCGCCTTGGCGGTGGCCACGCCCGAACAGATCACCGCGCGGCGCCTGTCGCGCACCCGCCGCGAGCTTGCGGCAATCTCGGAAGCGCTCACCGCGCAGTACCTGAGCTGACGCCCATGAGCCAGACATACGACATCACCCTGCGCATCGCCTACCGCTACCAGAACCCGGCGGCGGCCAGCCGCACGCTGCTGCGGATGCTGCCCCGCACCCTGCCGGACCAGCAGCTACTCTACGGCACGGTGACCACCGACCCGGCCCCGGATCATCGCATCGACGAGCTCGATTTCTTCGGCAACCCCTGCACCGAGCTGGCGCATGGGCGCCGGCTGTCGGAGATCGACTTTCTGTTCAAGGGGCGGGTGCTGCGCTACGAGCCGGCGCACGGGCTGGATCTGTCCTGCGCGCTCGAGGACGTGCCGCGCGAGGTGGCGCAGATCCACAGCATCGCGCCGGAAAGCCCGCACCACTTCGTCGGCGCCTCGCCGCGGCTGCGCCCCGAGCCCGAGATCGCCGCCTTCGCGCGGGACTGCGTGGCGCCGGGGCTGTCGGCGCTGGCGGCGGTCGACGCGGTGAGCGCGGCGCTGCACGACGCCTTTGCCTTCGATCCCGGCGCCACCGAGGTCACCACCACGCCGATCGAGGCCTTCCGCGCCCGTCGCGGCGTCTGTCAGGATATCAGCCACGTGATGATCACCGGGCTGCGCGCCCTGGGCATCCCCGCGGGCTACGTCTCGGGCTTTCTGCGCACGACCCCGCCGGAAGGACAAAAGCGGCTCGAGGGGGCCGACGCCATGCACGCCTGGGTGCGGGCCTGGTGCGGCGCAGAGGCGGGCTGGGTTGCCTTCGATCCCACCAACGCCATCCGCGCCGGCAGTGATCACGTCGCCGTGGCCTTCGGTCGCGACTATTCCGACGTGGCGCCGGTCAAGGGCTCGCTGCGCTCCTCGGGCTCGCACCGGACGACCCATCACGTCGACGTCGTGCCGGTCTGAGCGCGTTTACCATTGCGTAAGCGATATGCGGCTAAGCTTCGATCGTTGCGCCTCCGGCCCTGCCGGGCGTGGCGCAACACGGCAAGATGGCAAGCCGGCAGTACAACAAGACGGCAAGATGGCATGGCGGACCCGCAGACATGAGACGCATCGACGAGAAACTCGCCAAGATCACGGCCGAGGATTATAGCAGTGGGGACTTCATCATCACCTTCGCCAAGGATGCCGATCTGCTGCGCGGCTGTTCGGCGACCGGGCGCGACGGGCTGGGGCGGCCGCGCCCGCTGGCCGCCTACCGGGCCGACGTGCGACGGGTGATCGAAAGCGACCTTGCCGATATCGTGCTGACCTCGCTCTCCACTGCCGAGATGCTGGCGGAATCCGGCGTCTATGCCCGCGCCACCGCCACGCCGGCGGTGCGGCTCAACGATCCGACGGACGTGTGGCGCGTGCGCGGCGGCACCTACCCGGCCCATCCGGCGCTGCCGTTCCGCTCCGCCCGGCTCGACGCGGTCAAGCCGGTGGCCAATCTCGGGCTTTACGGCATGACCTTCTACAACAGTCCCGAACACGATCATGCCACGCTCACCGCCTATTGCGAGTTTCGCGACATCGCCAGCAAGGTCGCGATCCGGCATTTCCTGCAGGTCTCGGACCCGAAGATGAAGATCGACACCGGCGATGCCGAGTATGCCGCCTTCCGCAATGACATCCTGATCCGAAGCCTCGCCGGGGTCGCCCGCCGCGAGCGGCCGATCTTCATCGAGGTCGATTACCACGGCCCCGCCGCCACCGAGGAGCTGGCCGGCTGGCATCCCTCGCGCATCGTCATCGGCATCACCGGCTGCCCGAACGGCACCACCCGCGATTGCCTCGAGCGGCTGGCGCAGGCCGAGCGCCACGGCGCCCGGCTGGCAAGCTTCAGCCGCGAGAGCTTCAGTTGCGAGGATCCGGTGCTGATGCTGGTCGCGATGCGCCGGGTGATCCGCGACGGCATGTCCTCGCGCGAGGCGGTGCGCGCCTATCACGACGATCTCAAGGCGGCGGGGCTGCAGCCCAACCGCCCGCTGCAGGAGGATGTCGAGCTGACCTCTCCGATGCTCAAGGCGCATTCCCAGGAAGCCGCCTGACCGCTTTTGCCTTTTCGCCGCCGCGGCTTGGGTGCATGACGGGCGGGTCGGTGAGGCAAGCAAGGGGCGGGCATTGGAACAGACGTTGGCTTTCTGGATCGCGGCCGGGGCGGCGACGTTCTTTGTCGGCATGTCGAAGGGCGGCTTGCCGATGATGGCGATGATGGGCGTGCCGATCCTGTCGATCTTCATCGCCCCCGCCGCAGCCGCGGGCCTGCTGCTGCCGATGTACATCCTCGCCGATGTCTACGCGGTCTGGCTGTTTCGCGGGCACTATTCCGCGCGCAACCTGAAGATCCTGATCCCGGCGGCCGCCATCGGCATCTTCGTCGCCTTCCTGCTGGTCTCGCGTGTGCCGGTCGAGGCAACCAAGCTCGTGGTGGCGCTGATCGGGCTCGGCTATCTTGCCGATGCGCTGCGCAAGCGGCTGGCGGGCGATGTCGCCGCCCGCCCGGCGGACGTGCCGCGCGGGCTGTTCTGGGGCGCGCTGGCGGGGTTCACCAGCTATATCAGCCATGCCGGCGGGCCGCCGTTTCAGGCCTATACCCTGCCGCAAAAGATGCCCAAGATGACCTTCGCGGGCACCGCCACCATCACCTTCGCCTGCATCAACTGGATGAAGCTGCCGCCCTACATCCTTGCCGGGCAGGTCTCGTGGGAGAGCCTCAGGCAGATCGCGGTGCTTGCACCGCTGGCGCTCATCGGCGCGTGGTCGGGCTATCGCGTCACCCGCTGGCTGCCGGAACGCGCCTTCTTCGCGCTGGTCAACGTGGCGCTGGGGCTGCTCTGCCTCAAGCTGCTGGCCGAGGTCGGGCAGGCGTGGTGGCCCTGAGGCGCGCCGCCCGGCGGCCTTGAACCGGGGCGGCGCGGCGCGTACCTGTCGCCCCAAGAAGGAGCGCTGCCCATGACATCACCCGACTGGATCGCCGCCGAACACCGCGAGGGCCGCCTGCGCCTCTGGCAGATGGCCGAGGATGGGACCGTTCTGGCGCAGAGTGCGTGCATTGCGGACGCGGGCGAGGATCTCTCGCGCACGCTGAGCCACGCGCTGCCGGGCCTCGCGCCGGGCACGCAGGCGGTGCTCAGCGGTGCGGCGACGCTGCCCTTCGCCGCCGTGCCCTGCGCCCCGCCAACGCTGGCGCAGGCGCAGCGCGACGGCGATCTGCACCGCCTTCCCGGCATCGCACAGGAGCGCCCGGTCGACGTGCTGCACGGCGAAGAGACCCGCGTGGCCGGCTTTCTCGCGCTCAATCCGCGCTTCGACGGCGTGATCTGCCTGCCCGGGGCGCAGAGCCGCTGGGTGCATGTGAGCGCGGGCGAGATCGTCAGCTTTCGCAGTTTTCTGACCGGCACGCTGTTTGACCTGCTGGGCGCGCCCGAGGCGCTTGGTGTCGACGCGCCCGCCGCCTTCGACGAGGAGGCGCTGCTGCAGGCGGCGGATCAGGCGATGGGCCGCCCGGCCAATTTCGCCGGCGAACTTGCGGTGATCCGCGCCGAGCGCCAGCTCAGCGGTCTTTCCGACAGCCTCGCCGCCTCGCGCGCCATGGGGCTTCTCGTGGGCATGGAGCTGGCCGCGGCCAAGCCCTATTGGCTGGGCCAGAGCGTCGCTATCGTCGCCGAGGGCAATGCCGCCCAGCCCTACCGCCTGGCGCTCGAGGCGCAGGCTGTGCCGGTGGTCGTGGCCGACGGTGCGCGCATGGCGCTCGAGGGGCTGAAGGCGGCGCGCAAGGGCTGACCCCTGCGTGATCCCGTGGCGGCGCCGCGTGCGAGGCGCTAGGCTGCTGCCAAAGCAAGGAGATCTGCCGATGTCGCAAGAGTCCGAGATCCGCCCCGGAGAAACCACCGTCGAGCTGCCGCCCGCGGATGACGCGCGGTTGCGCTTCATCGGGCGCATCCGCACACCGTTCCTGACGCGCGCCGACTGTCCGCGGCAGCGCGATCCGGAGGAGGGGCCCGAGTGCCGGGTCGAGCTCGAT
This sequence comes from Salipiger bermudensis, assembly GCF_020171625.1. Taxonomy (GTDB): domain Bacteria; phylum Pseudomonadota; class Alphaproteobacteria; order Rhodobacterales; family Rhodobacteraceae; genus Salipiger; species Salipiger bermudensis_B. Next base: position 321,069 of record NZ_JAIUZY010000003.1, on the reverse strand, counting down.
CCTTGGTTTGAGCCGGCGCTGGCGGGGATCGACGGCAAGGACTGGCTGGAGCTGCTTTACTGGCTCGACCGCTCGCGTCGCGACCTGCTCACCCAGCGCCCGCGCGGCAGCGACGGGCCGCGCGGCACCTTCAGCCTGCGCTCGCCGCAGCGCCCCAACCCGATCGGCAGCTCGATGGTCCGGCTCGTGCGCCGCGACGGGCCGGTGCTGGTGGTACGCGGGCTCGACTGTCTCGATGGAACGCCGCTGCTCGACCTCAAGCCGGCGCGCTGCGATCAGGGGCGGCAGAAGCGTGCCGAGGACGCGCAGGGCTGGTGATTTACATTCTGCCCGGTTTGCGGGCATTTCCCGCCATGTCGCCTGCTCCGTGCGCATTCCAATGCACCGCGAAGGGCGGGCCGCGGCACAGGGCGGCGTGGCTGCTTGTCCTTCCCTCATCGGCTGGCAAGGGTGCCTGCCGCAGGAGGGCCGCACCATCCCATATGATCAGCCGCAGATGACCGCGCCGGCCGCCAGTGCCGCGCAGCGCGCGAGGGGAAAGGCCCGCCTTGGCGCCCGCCTGCGCAACGGTCGCACGGCGATCTCGGACCTGCACATGTCGGGAAGCGCCAAGCTGCTGTTTCCGCGCCCGAAGGATGCGCTGCAGGCGGTGTATCTCAACAGCTCGGGCGGGGTTACCGGCGGCGATGCCTTCGAGGTCGAGGCGTACGCCGAGCCGGGCGCGCATCTGGTGATGACCACGCAGGCCGCCGAGCGTGTCTACCGCGCGCTGCCCGCCGAGACCGGCCGGGTCGAGACCCGGCTCACGCTCGGGGCGGGGGCGCGGCTCGACTGGCTGCCACAGGAGACCATCCTGTTCGAAGGCGGTGCGCTCGACAGGCGGCTGAGCATCGACATGGCCGGTGACGCGAGGCTGACCGCCTGCGAGGCGCTGGTGTTCGGCCGTCACGCCATGGGCGAGGTGCTGCACGACCTGCGCCTGCGCGACCGCATCGACCTGCGCATCGACGGCCGGCTGGCCTTTGCCGACCGGCTGCACCTGCAAGACGACGCCGCCGGGACGCTTGCGCACCCGGCGATCGCGAACGGGGCTGGGGCGGTGGCGACGGTGATCCATGCCGCCCCCGGAGCGGCCACGCTGCGCGATCCGCTGCGCGAGATGCTGCCGGAGACGGCGGGGCTCTCGGCGCTGTCGGCGGAACTTCTGGTCCTCCGTGTGGTTTCCGTTGACGGCTACACATTGCGGGGCCACCTTGCCCCCGTCCTGCGCCGCCTGAGCGGCGCAGAACTTCCACGACCCTGGATGATCTGACCCATGCAATTGACCCCCCGCGAAAAGGACAAGCTGCTTGTCGCAATGGCCGCCGAGGTGGCGCGCAAACGCCTCGCCCGCGGTGTGAAGCTGAACTACCCGGAAGCCGTGGCGCTGATCACCGACGCCGTGGTCGAAGGCGCGCGCGATGGCCGCTCGGTCGCCGACATGATGGAGGCCGGCGCCAAGGTCATCACCGCAGAGCAGTGCATGGATGGCATCCCCGACATGATCCACGAAGTGCAGGTCGAGGCCACCTTTCCGGACGGCACCAAGCTGGTCACCGTCCACAACCCGATCCGCTGACCGTCCCTCAGAAGGATACGCCGATGAAATACGCACTTCCCCTCGTCCTCGTCCTCGTCGCCAGCCCGGCCCTCGCGCACGCCGGTGACGGGCTGCAGTTCACCCCAAATGTCGGGGCGGCATGGCTTCTGGCCTTCGCGCTCCTCGGGGTCGCGGCAATGGGCGCGCGGATGGCCCCGGCGCGCCTGCGGAGCCGCAAATGATCCCCGGCGAGCTGTTCCCCGCCGAGGGGGAGCTGACCCTCAACGCGGATCGCGAGGCGATCACGCTGATGGTGGCCAATACCGGCGACCGCCCCGTGCAGGTGGGCTCGCACTACCATTTCGCCGAGACCAACCCGGCGCTCGACTTCGACCGGCAGGCCGCGCGCGGCCACCGGCTCGACATCGCGGCGGGCACCGCCGTCCGCTTCGAGCCGGGCCAGCGTCGCGAGGTCAACCTGATCCCGATCTCGGGCGCGCGGAAGATCTATGGCTTCAACCAGAAGATCATGGGAGCGCTCTGAGATGTTCGCCCAGATGCTGGCGTGGCAGCGCAGCGCCCTGAAGGTCGCCTCCCTGGCCGCCGAAGCGCAGCAGGTCATGGCGTACCGGACGCTCGGCATGGCCGGGCTGTGGTCGGTCGATCCGTCCGAGAACGTGCGCATGGTCGCGGAAAAGAGCCCCGCGCTGATGCAGAGCTGGTGGAGTGCCAGCCGCGCCGTCATGGGCGGCGCCGCGCCCGAGCGGGTCGTCCTCGCCTGGGCCGGGCCGCTGGAGCGCAAGGCGCGGTCGAACCGCAAACGGCTCGCCAAGCGCGGGCCGAAGACAGGTTTCAAGTCCTGAACGACGCATCGATCGAGGAGGGTATCACGATGTTGCCGACTTACTGGGGATTTGCCGCCATGCAGATGGGGGTCGAGATGATGAGCTTCCAGATGCGCATGGCCCGGGCCGTCTACGAGGCCGGTCTGGTGCAGCAGAAAGCGCTCTGGAGCGTTCGCCCGGCGATGCCGATGTCGCCGGTGGCGATGGGCATGGGGATCTGCGGACCCGTCGCGCTTGCCGGCAGCGGGCGCAAGCGGGCGGAGACGCGGGTAGACCCGACGCCCGACGCCGCACCGGTGCCGCCTGCCGCCCACGACGACGCGACGCCCGTCTGACCGACTTACAAGCGGCGCGCGGCAGGAGGCCGCGGACGCCGATGCCGACCTGATGAGCAAGGATCACCGATGCCAGCCACCATCTCCCGCGCCGATTATGCCGCCATGTTCGGCCCCACCACCGGCGACAGGCTGCGCCTCGCCGACACCGACCTGATCATCGAGGTCGAGCGCGACCTGACCGCCGAAGCCGTGGGGCAGGCGGTGGGGGGCAACGCCCCGGTCTATGGCGAGGAGGTCAAGTTCGGCGGCGGCAAGGTGATCCGCGACGGCATGGGCCAAAGCCAGGCGACCCGCGCCGAGGGGGCGGTGGACACCGTCATCACCAACGCGCTGATCGTTGACCACACCGGCATCTACAAGGCCGATATCGGTCTCAGGGACGGGCGCATCCACGCGATCGGGAAGGCCGGCAACCCCGATACCCAGCCCGGCGTGAGCATCATCGTCGGCCCCGGCACCGAGGTGATCGCCGGCGAGGGGCGCATTCTCACCGCCGGCGGCATGGACAGCCACATCCACTACATCTGCCCGCAACAGATCGAGGACGCGCTGCACTCGGGCCTGACCACCATGCTCGGCGGCGGCACCGGTCCGGCGCATGGCACGCTGGCCACCACCTGCACGCCGGGGCCGTGGCACCTTGGCCGCATGATGCAGGCCGCCGACGCGTTTCCCATGAACCTCGCCTTCGCCGGCAAGGGCAACGCCTCGCTGCCGGCGCCGCTGGAAGAGCAGATCAAGGCCGGTGCCTGCTGCCTCAAGCTGCACGAGGACTGGGGCACCACCCCGGCCACCATCGATAACTGCCTGAGCGTGGCCGATGCCTGGGACGTGCAGGTGATGATCCACACCGACACCCTGAACGAGAGCGGCTTCGTCGAGAACACCGTCGCCGCCATGAAGGGCCGCACCATCCACGCCTTCCATACCGAGGGCGCGGGTGGCGGCCATGCGCCGGACATCATCAAGATCTGCGGCGAAGAGTTCGTGCTGCCAAGCTCGACCAACCCGACGCGGCCCTATACCGGCAACACGCTGGAAGAGCATCTCGACATGCTCATGGTCTGCCACCACCTCGACAAGTCGATCCCCGAGGACGTGGCCTTTGCCGAGAGCCGCATCCGCCGCGAGACCATCGCAGCCGAGGACATCCTGCATGACATGGGGGCGTTCTCGATCATCGCCTCGGACAGCCAGGCCATGGGCCGCGTCGGCGAGGTGATCATCCGGACCTGGCAGACCGCGGACAAGATGAAGAAACAGCGCGGGCGGCTCTCGGACGAGACCGGCCGCAACGACAATTTCCGCGTCCGCCGCTATATCGCCAAGTACACCATCAACCCCGCCATCGCGCATGGCATCTCGCGCGAGATCGGCTCGATCGAGGTCGGCAAGCGCGCCGATCTGGTGCTGTGGTCGCCGGCCTTCTTCGGTGTGAAGCCCGAGATGGTGCTGATGGGCGGCACCATCGTCTGCGCCCAGATGGGCGATCCCAACGCCTCGATCCCGACGCCGCAGCCGGTCTATTCGCGGCCCATGTGGGGCGCCTATGGCCGCTCGGTCGAGAACTCGGCGGTGATCTTCGTCTCCGAGGCGGCGCAGGCCGAGGGCATCGGCGCCTCGCTCGGTCTCGCCAAGCAGACGGTGGCGGTGAAGAACACCCGCGGCATCGGCAAGAAGGACCTGATCCACAACGCCGAGACGCCGCAGATCGAGGTCCATCCCGAGACCTACGAGGTCCGCGCCAACGGCGAGTTGCTGACCTGCGAGCCGGCCACCGAGCTGCCGATGGCGCAGCGTTATTTCCTCTACTGAGGCAAAGAACGAGAGGGCAGGCCGATGAAGTTCGTTGCGCCTCTGCTGGCGCTGATGCTGCCGACAGCGGCGTCGGCGGCTTGCCCGACCGCCGGGGATCTCGAGACCGGGATCCTGTTCCGCACCCGCGCTGGTGACACCGAGCTGTTCCGCCGGGTCAGCGCGGACGTGGTGCTCTCGGTCTATGACAGCGGCAATGCGCAAAGCCGTGTGCTGCTGGGGCAGGGGCTCTACATGCTCGACAACGTGGGGCTGGCCGAGGGCGAACTGCTGCCCGAGACGCAGGTGCGGTTTTCCTATCCGATGCCGGCCGCCGAGATGCCGCGCCCCACGCCCGGCGGCGACTGGGAGGTCGATGTTACCGTGGAGGAGGGCGGGCGCATCGAGCCCGAGCACCAGAACTATGCGTTCGGAGCGGTGACCGAGGTCACGCTCGGCGAATGCACCTTCGATATGATTCCGATCACCCAGACCTACAGCCCGGATGCCTACGAGGTGACGGACCTTGTAAACTGGCTTCCGACGCTTGGAGTGTCCTACCTGGTGCAATCCAGCCATGCGCATGGCGAAGACCGGTACATATATACCAGTGTCGAGGCGGTGCGATGAGTGGGAAACAAGTGGAAAGTTTAACATTGAACCATTTTCGACCTATGCATCTGCAGAAGGCCGACAATGCAGATGCAGCATTTGCGGCTTCGGGCAGCATCGCTTACCTTGTTGGCAAGGGAGGGGACCTGAACACACATAGGAAGGTTCCTACAAATGGCTTTCATGACCGCAAGCGAGCGTCACGCAGACGCACCGTTCTTCACCCGTCTTCTGACCTCGATCGGCAACCTGCTCGTCGCGATGGGCGAAGCGAACCCGCGCCTGCGCCGCATCGAAGCGCTGCAGAAGCTGTCCGACGCCGAGCTGGCCGAGCGTGGCATCCGCCGCGAGGACATCGTGCGCCACGTCTTCCACGACGTCTACTACCTCTGATCTCTGCCCGCGCCGCGCGCCCTGACGCGCGCGCCGGAGACATGCATCAAGGCCACGCGCCCGGGATCGTCCGGGCCGTGGCCTTCTTCGTTTCGCGGCCCTGCCGCCGCGCCGTTTCCCCAGCCAAGGACCTGACATGACCCAGTTGCGCACCGCTCACGAGATCGCCCGCAAGGGCCACTGGGACACCGCCTCGGACACCGTGACCCTGTCCTACGAGGACCGGTTCCTGCGCCGCAAGGTTCTGACTGCGGGCTCGGGGGCGGGCTTCCTCGTCGATCTGGCCCATACAGAGAGCCTCGATCACGGCGATGCCTTCCGGCTCACCGACGGGCAGCTGGTCGAGGTGGTGGCCGCGTCCGAGCCGCTGCTGGCGGTGAGCGGAGACGACCTGCCGCGCATCGCGTGGCATATCGGCAACCGGCACACGCCCTGCCAGATCGAGCCCGACCGGCTGCTGATACAGCGCGACCACGTGATCCGCGACATGCTCCAGCGCATCGGCGCTTTGGTCACGGAGGTCGACGAGCCCTTCACCCCCGAGGGCGGCGCCTATGGCCACGGCCGGACTCACGGCCACGACCACTCGCACAGCCACGGGCCGGAGGGCGCCTCGCACGACCACGGCCACTCTCACGCGCATGACCACGGGCACGCCCACCACGACCATGACCACTGACGCCGCACTCACCCTGCACCAGCTGTTCTCGCCGGCGTTCCCGGTGGGGGCGTTCGCCTATTCGCACGGGCTGGAGACGGCGGTGCAGGCGGGGCAGGTGGCGGATGCCGCCGCGTTGCAGGGCTGGCTCGAGGCAGCCCTGCGCCACGGCGCGGGCTGGTCGGACGCGTTGCTGCTGGCGCAGGCGGCGCAGGGCGCGGACGCCGATATGCTCTCGGAGCTGGGGCTGGCGCTCTCGCCCTCGGCCGAGCGGCGGCTCGAGACCGAGCAGCAGGGCCGGGCCTTTGCCGCCACCGTCTCGGCGGTCTGGGAGCTCGAGATCCCGCCCTCGCCCTATCCGGTGGCGGTCGGGCTGGCAGTGCAAGCGCTGGCCTTGCCCCTGGACGAGGCGCTCCGGCTTTACCTGCAGGCCTTTGCCGCGAACCTCGCGGGCGCCGGCGTGCGGCTGATCCCGCTGGGCCAGACCGACGGGCAGCGCGTGGTGCAGGCGCTGGCGCCGCTCTGCGCCGAGCTGGCAGAGCGGGCATTGGGCGCCGAGCTCGACGATCTCGGCGGCTTCGCGCCGCTGATTGACATCGCCAGCCAGCGCCATGACATGCTGTATTCCCGGCTATTCAGATCCTGACCTCAGATCACAACGGAGAGAGATGATGGCATCCCCGAACGGACCCCTGCGCGTCGGCCTCGGTGGCCCGGTTGGCGCCGGCAAGACCACGTTGACCGCGGCGCTGGCGCGCGCCCTGCGCGACCGGCTGTCGATGGCGGTGGTCACCAACGACATCTACACCCGCGAAGATGCGGAAGAGCTGATGCGCCAGCAGGTGCTGCCGCTCGACCGCATCAAGGGGGTCGAGACCGGCGGCTGTCCGCACACCGCGATCCGCGAGGATGCCTCGATCAACCTCGCCGCCATTGCCGAGCTCAACGAGGCGCACCCGGATCTCGACCTGATCCTGATCGAGAGCGGCGGCGACAATCTCTCGGCGACCTTCTCGCCCGAGCTGGCCGACGTGACGATCTACGTGATCGACACCGCCGCCGGCGAGGAGATCCCGCGCAAGGGCGGACCGGCGATCACCAAGTCGGACATCCTCGTGATCAACAAGACCGACCTCGCGCCTTACGTCGGCGCCTCGCTCGAGGTGATGGAGCGCGATGCCACCACGATGCGCGCCGGGCGGCCCTTCGTCTTCGCGGCGCTGCGGCATGGCAAGGGCGTGGACGAGATCGTCGCGCTGCTGGCGCGCATCGGGGGGCTGCCGCTGGTCGAGGCGGCGGAGTAAGGCGGCGATCGGCGGTCGGACGCGGCCTGCGCGGACTCAAGGCCGCAGGCCGCCTCTCACACATCGCGCTTCGCGATGTGTTGCCGGCAGGCGTTTGCAAGCAAACGCCGAGAGGCGCGCCATCGGTCATGCTGGAAGCGTGCCTTCGGCAAGACCCGCCCGGACGGGCCGGCGCTCTGGAAGGGCCGGGCATTCAGCTTCGAGGTCTTTCGGACTTGGCCCGGCTAAATCGCGGGGGGCCGCAGTGGTTTCGCCGCGCCGCGGTCCGGCGATGCGCGGCGACTCCAATCGTTTCGGGAACTGGCGAGGCGGCCCGGTCCCCGCAGGGAAGGCGCTCAGCCTTCCCCGTCGAGCACCGCCCTGAACTCGCGCCACTCGCCCTTGGACATGCCCGAGCTCTCCTGCGAGACTTCTTCGCCCTTCAGCATCCGGCGCACGCAGTCGAGCGCCTTGGACGACAGCTGCGCGCCGCCCATGCGGTAATCCTCGAAGGCCTTGTAGGCGAAGGGCACCCAGTCGGCGACCATCTCGCAGATCGCGTCGGCATAGACGCGGATCTCGTATTGCGCGTGGCTGTCGGCCCGCAGGCGCAGGAAATGCAGAAGATTGTGCAGATCCACCTTCCAGTACCACTGGGTGTAGGTGTTGGCAGGCAGGTTCATCCGCGCCAGCTCGCGCGCGAGGCCCTGCTGGTCCTCGGTCGAGATCATCTCTTCGTAATGGTCGAAGGCGCGCATCGCGTCGTCGCGCAGGTAGCGCAGCACGCGGTCGGCCTCGGCCCCCTCGAGCGCTTCGCCGCGGCCCTGATTGTTGGTCACCGACTGCGCCGCCAGATGCTCGGGCGCGGGGATGTAGAACTCGCGGTCGAGGATCGAATAGCGGGCGGAGTATTCGTTCACGTTGGCGGTGCGGTGGCGGATCCACTGCCGCGCCACGAAGATCGGCAGCTTCACGTGCAGCTTGATCTCGCACATCTCGAACGGGGTTGAGTGCCAGTGCCGCATCAGGTAGCGGATCAGCCCCTCGTCGTTGCTCACCGATTTGGTGCCGCGTCCGTAGGAGACCCGCGCCGCCTGACAGATCGCCGCGTCGTCGCCCATGTAGTCGACGACCCGGACGAAGCCGTGATCGAGCACCGGCTTGGCGGTGTAGAGATGCGCCTCCATCCCGGCGGAGACGGCGCGCAGGGTGGGCTGCGTCTCGCTGCGCTGCGCGTCGATTTCGGCCTGCTGTTCCGGGCTGAGCGGCATGGGGAATCCCTTCTTCGGTCTGCGAGTCGGTAAGCCCCATATATGGCGGAAACACAGGTCGATGAAAACAACATCAGGTGGTCCGCTGCCAAGTTTTGCCCGCCGGCGTGATCCGGCTGACGGAGCGGTTGGCGGCTTTCGGGAGGCGTTCAGGGGCCTCTGCTCTCGACATATGCGCTGCGCTGTCTACTCTCTTGGCAAGAACCGGAAACAAGGAGAGTGCCCCATGGGCATCAAGTATCTGCACACCATGGTCCGTGTGAAGGACCTCGACGCGTCGATCGCGTTCTACAAGCTTCTCGGGCTCGTGGAGCGGCGCCGCAACGAAAGCGAGCAGGGCCGCTTCACGCTGGTCTTCCTCTGCCCGCCGGATCAGGCGGACGGCACCGCCGACGTGGAGCTGACCTACAACTGGGATGGCGACGACGGTCTGCCGTCGGATTCGCGCCATTTCGGCCATCTCGCCTATACCGTGCCGAACATCTACGAGATGTGCCAGACGCTGATGGACAACGGCGTGACCATCAACCGACCCCCGCGCGACGGCCACATGGCCTTCGTGCGCTCGCCCGACAACATCTCGATCGAGCTGCTGCAGGAGGGCGACGCGCTTGAGCCGCAGGAGCCCTGGGCCAGCATGGAAAATACGGGGCATTGGTAGGCGCGGCGGCCCTTCGTCACGCGCTCGCGGCGGTTCTGGGGCTGACGCTCTGGACCGGCGCGGCCGCGGCGGAGGGCTGTCGGCTTGCGCTTCTGCTGGCGCTCGATGTGTCCTCCTCGGTGGACGAAGAGGAGTACCGCCTGCAGAAGGAGGGGTTGGCCGCGGCGCTGGCCGATCCCGACATCGCGCGCTCCATCCTCGAGGGCGAAGGGCGCGTGGTGCTTGGTGTCTACGAATGGAGCGGGCGGCGGCAGTCGACCGTGGTGCTCGACTGGACGGTGCTTGGCGACAGGCCGACGCTCGATCAGGCGATCGGCCAAATCCTCGCCGCGCCGCGCAGTCACAACCGCTTTCCCACGGCGATGGGCTATGCTCTGGGGTACGGCTCGACGATGTTCGACCGCGCGCCGGTCTGCGCCCGGCGGGTGATCGACGTGTCGGGCGATGGCGTCACCAACGATGGCTTCCGCCCGCAGCAGGCCTACCTGCATTTTTCGTTTGAAGATGTCACGGTGAACGGGCTGGCGGTGTTGGGCTCGGATCCGAGGGTGGTGGAGTATTTCCGCAGCGAGGTGGCGCATGGGCCGGGGGCGTTTGTCGAGGTGGCGCAAGGCTACAGCGATTTCCGTCGGGCGATGACGCTGAAGCTGTTCCGCGAGCTCAACGACATGATCATCGGTGGCTTCGACGCGCAGACCGGCGACCGGGCAATGCTGCGCTAGGGGGCTTGCCGCGGGCAGGAGCGTTGCCGGGCGCTAGTAGATGTACCTGATCTGGTCGGTCCAGAACCGTTCGAGCCGACGCAGGGAGGTGTTGATCTTGTCGAGCCCGTCGAGATCGATGACGTTGCGCCCCTCGAGCCCGTCTGAATGCCGCTCGAACAGGGTTTGCACCATATCGCGCACATCGCGCCCCTTTGCGGTCAGCCGCACCCGCACCGAGCGGCGGTCGATCTCGCAGCGTTGGTGGTGCATGTAGCCCATTTCCACCAGCTTCTTGAGATTGTAGCTGACGTTGCTGCCCTGATAGTAGCCGCGCGATTTCAGCTCGCCCGCCGTCACCTCGTTGTCGCCGACGTTGTAGAGCAGCAGCGCCTGCACCGCGTTGATGTCGAGCAGGCCCGTGCGCTCGAACTCGTCCTTGATGACGTCCAGCAGCAGCCGGTGAAGCCGTTCCACGAGCGACAGCGTCTCGAGATAGCCGGTCATGTAGCCGCTGAACGGCTTCTTTCCCATGGAGGCATGAATGCTCATCACCGTCTCCGCCTGTTCCTTGTGACAGGCAGGTTTGGGCGAAAAACACCAACAATCGGTTAAATCACGCCAAAGACATGAAAAACCGTCTTGAGCTCAGCGATTGCAGGCGACCTGCGAGATGTCGGTGATCAGCGGCTGCAGCGGCTCCGGGGCCGGGCGCTGACCCGAGACCCACTGGTAGAGATCCTGGTCGTTCTCCTCGAGCAACGCCTCGTAGGCGTCGAGCTGGGCGGCGTCCATCCCTGCGAGCCTTGCGTCGGCGTAGCGCATCAGGATGATGTCCATCTCCTTGATGCCGCGGCGCATCGACCGCATGGTCAGCCTCTTCAGGCGGTGTTCCGGGGTCTCGGTCATGCGTCCTCCTTAAGCAGCCGGCGCAGCGTCTTCTCCAGCCGGCCGAGCCGGTCGCCGGCGGTCTGGATCTGGGTCTTGAGGGCGCGGATTTCCAGCAGAGCGTCGTTCACATCGGCGGGGAGGGCGGCCTCGGTCTCTTCCGGACCGGGTATGCCCTCGCCTTCGCCGGTGAGCAACCACACGATCGACACGTTGAGCAGCCCGGCCAGCATCTGCAGCCGGTTGGCGCGCGGCTCGGACAGGTCGTTCTCCCAGCCATGCAGGGTCTTGAGCTTCACGCCAAGGCGGCGCGCCAGCTTCTCCTGCCCCATGCCGGCGGCTTCGCGGGCGGCGGCGATGCGGTCGCCGAAGGTGGCGGCGTCGGGGCCATACCAGTCGCTGGGCTCGATCATTCTGCGTTCCTCCCGGCCCTCGGGGCCGCTGACCTCGCGGCGGATGCCGCTTGAACGGTTGCTGGGGGCATCCTAAGACAGTCCCGACCTCAACACAAACGGTGCCCCATGGCTTTTCTTTCCGACACCCTCGCCCGCGTCAAACCCTCGCCCACCGTGGCGGTGACCCAGCTTGCCGCCGAGCTCAAGGCGCAGGGCAAGGACGTGATCGGCCTCGGTGCCGGAGAGCCCGATTTCGACACCCCCGACAACATCAAGCAGGCCGCGATCGCGGCGATCGAGGCGGGCAAGACGAAATACACCGCGCCCGACGGCATTGCCGAGCTGAAGCAGGCGATCTGCGCCAAGTTCAAGCGCGAGAACGGGCTGGACTACGCGCCCGCCCAGATCAGCGTGAGCACCGGCGGCAAGCAGGTGCTCTACAATGCCTTCATGGCGACGCTGAACCCCGGCGACGAGGTGATCATCCCGGCGCCCTACTGGGTGAGCTATCCCGACATGGTGCTTCTGGGGCAGGGGACCCCGGTGATCATCGAGGGCAAGCCCGAGCTTGGTTACAAGATCACGCCCGAGCTGCTCGAGGCGGCAATCACGCCCAAGACCAAGTGGTTCCTGTTCAACTCGCCCTCCAACCCGACCGGCGCCGGCTACTCGCGCGACGAGCTGAAGGCCCTGACCGACGTGCTGATGCGTCACCCCCATGTCTGGGTGATGACCGACGACATGTACGAGCACCTCGCCTATGACGGGTTCGAGTTCTGCACGCCCGCCGAGGTCGAGCCGGGGCTCTACGAACGCACCCTGACCTGCAACGGCGTCTCCAAGGCCTATGCCATGACCGGCTGGCGCATCGGCTATGCCGGTGGCCCGGTGGAGCTCATCGCCGCGATGCGCAAGGTCCAGTCGCAATCGACCACCAACCCCTGCTCGATCAGCCAGTGGGCGGCGGTGGAGGCGCTCAACGGCCCGCAGGACTACCTCGCGCCGCGCGCCGAGGCGTTCAAACGCCGCCGCGACCTCGTGGTCTCGCGGCTCAACGCGATCGACGGCATCACCTGCCCGGTCCCCGAGGGCGCGTTCTACGTCTACCCCTCGATCGAGGGCCTGCTGGGCAAGACCTCGAAGGGCGGCACGCTGATCGACAGCGACGAGGCGTTCAGCAAGGCGCTGCTGGAAGAGAACGGCGTCGCCGTGGTGTTCGGCGTGGCCTTCGGCCTCAGCCCGAATTTCCGCATCTCCTATGCCACCTCGGACGAGAACCTCGAAAAGGCCTGCGACCGCATCGCGGCGTTCTGTGCCGGTCTCACATGAGGGCAGGGATCACGGCCAATCTGCCCTCGCGCGACTTCGCCGCGACCGAGGCGTTCTACGCAAGGCTGGGGTTCGACACCCGGTTCCGCAACGCAGGCTGGATGATCCTCGGCTTCGGTGACACGCAGGTCGAGTTCTTCCCGCATCCCGCGCTCGACCCGCGCGAGAGCTGGTTCTCGGCCTGCCTGCGCTGCGACGACCTCGAGGCGCTGCACGCCCGCTTCTCGCAGGCCGGACTGCCGGTCGATGCGACCTCGGTGCCGCGCCTGTCCGGGATCATCGAGCAGGAGGGCGCGCCGTGCATGTTCGCGCTGGTGGATGAGGATGGCTCGCTCTGGCGGGTGATGGACATGACGGGGGCCAGCGCATGAGCGATCTGCCCGACTACTATTTCCGCGTCCGCGAGAACGGCGCGGCGGTGTTCCGGGTCGATGCCGAAAACCGCCAGCGCCGCATCGAGATGGACCAGATCGCCGTGGTCAACGTCAATCGCGGCGAGATCAAGCCGCATGGCGACCGGGTGCTCAGCGAGGCCGACCTGAGCGCCATTCAGCGCTGGATGGCCGACCGGCAGGCCCTGCTCGAGCGGCGCGACATGGACGATATCCACCGCGCCATCGACGGGCTCAACCTGACGACGCACTGGGCGCAGTCCAGGGCCAGCGACGCGCAGCTCGACGAGGTGACCGATGCGTTGCTGCTGGCGATGCACGATCTGCGCAGCGTTCTGGTGCGCAAACGGGCGGAGCGGCTGGTCAAGAAGTGAGGCCTTCGGGGCGACGAGGTCTATCGCGGCCGGACCGACGGGCGGCTGCCTTATTTTTGTCAAGATGTTTGACACGCTGCCGCACGCTGATACGCTGATCGGAACTGAGACATTCTCAAATCCGGGTACGGGGAATCAGATGCGCGCCTTCACCTTTCTCGCTGCTGCCGCGGCGCTGTCGCTCTCCGCATCGCAGGCGCTGGCCTGGGACGATGCCTACAAGGGCGATGCCACGGCGGATGCCAGCCGCCAGCCGCTGATCCAGGCCTACCCGGCGGCGAATTACTGCCCTTCGGGCAAGCAGCCGGTCATCGTGGGCGGCGTGATCTTCTGCGGCGTGCCGACGGCGGGCACCTACTACGATCCGGTCTCGTCCCCGCGCACGATCGTGGCCACGCAAAGCCGCTACCTGCCGCGCGCCTACAACCCCGATGGCTACCACGACGCGTTCGTCGACTGAGGGCGAGCGAGCGAGGATGACCAACTGAGCGCGGCCCCCTTGGCAAATTCCCAAGGGCCGCGTATACGCGCGGCCTGAACCAATTCCGGGAATCCGACCATGCAGGGCAGTGCAAATCTCAACATCATGATCAAGGCGGCGCGCAAGGCGGGTCGTTCGCTGGTCAAGGATTTCCGCGAGGTCGAGAACCTGCAGGTCTCGATGAAGGGCGCAGGCGACTTCGTCAGCCGCGCGGACATCGCCGCCGAGACCATCCTCAAGGAAGAGCTTCTGGGCGCGCGGCCGACCTATGGCTGGCTGGCCGAAGAGGGCGGTTCTCAGGATGGCGCCGATCCGACGCGGCGCTGGATCGTCGATCCGCTGGACGGCACCACCAACTTCCTGCACGGCCTGCCGCACTGGGGCGTGTCGATCGCGCTCGAACATAAGGGCCAGATCGTCTCCGCCGTGGTCTACGATCCCGCCAAGGACGAGATGTTCTACGCCGAGAAGGGCAGCGGGGCCTGGCTCAACGACTCGCGCCGCCTGCGGGTCTCGGGCCGCTCGCGGATGATCGAGGCGATCTTCGCGACGGGCATCCCCTTCGCCGCCAAGAACACCCTGCCGGCAACGCTGAAGGATCTCGCCAAGCTGATGCCGGAATGCGCCGGGGTGCGCCGCTGGGGCGCCGCCTCGCTGGATCTCGCCTATGTCGCCGCCGGCCGCTTTGACGGCTACTGGGAGCGCGAGCTGAAGCTCTGGGACATCGCCGCGGGCTATCTCATCGCGCTCGAGGCCGGTGCCCTCGTCGACGGCGTGCGCGCCGGACAGGAGCCGCTCGAGAGCGGCGCGCTGCTCTGCGCCAACAACGCCATCTTCGACGGCTTCGCCAAGATCATCCGCGAGGTCTGACGCCGGGGCGGTTTCCCGCGCCCCCGTCCTCTTCAGCGTCCAGAGGCACGCCCGGCCCCGCCTGCGGCCGGGTTTCCCCCGTGGCGTCATGCCCTCGGACACGCTGCCTCCGGGCACCACGCCCGCCTCTTCTCTACGTCCCCAAATACTCCCGCCGGAGGCATCCCAAGCCCGCGGCCGGGCGCTACCGGTCGGAGGGATGGTTGACCCCGTCCGCCCAGCCGATGGGCTCGTGCTCCGCCGGGTTCACGCCCTCGATCGCGCCCATGTTGACCCCGTACTCGTTGGGGTTCGAGCGTCGGCGGTGGTACATGTAGATGCCGCAGATCGAGCAGAAATGGTGCTGCGCGGTCTGGGTGCCGAACTGGTAGAGCGTCAGCTTGTCGGCCCCTTTCACCACCTCGATCCCGTCCAGCGGCGCCGAGACCGCCGGGGCGCCGCGGCGGCGGCAGAACGAGCAGTCGCAGCGGCGAGCGGTGTTGAGCCCGTCGGACAGGGTCACGCGCAGCTCCACGGCGCCGCAGTGGCAGGTGGCTTTCACGGGCTCTCGAAATGCCTCGGTCATCGTCTGCGTCCTATTCTGGGAATACGGGTGGTGTCGGTGTAGCGGCCCTCGGGGTGCGGCGGGTGGCCGTGGGTGCGGCTCCAGAAGGCCGGGCCGCCGCGGCGCAGCCATGTGGGGGCGATCAGCGCCATCCCGGCCACGAAGCCGCCGAGATGCGCCCAGTAGGCGACGCCAGAGCCGTCTCCGGCCGGGCCGAACCCACCGAAGAGCTGCAGCGCGAACCACACCGCCAGCATGATCCAGGCGGGCACCGGGATGATCTTGAAGATTACGATGAGGATCACGAGGATATCGACGCGGGCCCTTGGGAACATCAGCAGATAGGCCCCCATGACCCCGGCGATGGCGCCCGAGGCGCCGACGGTCGGCACCGGCGACAGCGGTGCCGAGAGGTAGTGCACCAGCGCCGCGATCAGCCCCGAGGCGAGGTAGAAGCCCAAGTATTTCACATGCCCCAGCGCATCCTCGATATTGTCGCCGAAGATGAACAGGAACAGCATGTTGCCGGCAAGGTGGGTGAGCCCGCCATGCAGGAACATCGAGGTCAGCAGGCCACTGAGGCCGTATCCCTCGGTGACCAGCGCCGGGATCAGCGCCCAGTCGATGAAGAAGGCGTTGAGCGCGCGCGGGTCTCGGAACAGCCCCCAGTAGCTGATGAAGATCACGATATTGGCCACGATCAGCCCGTAGGTGACATAGGGCGTGCGGCCCGACGGGTTGTGATCGCGGATCGGAAACATGGAGAGGAGCTTGGCGCGGAACCGCGCGGCGTCAAGCTCTTACGCGTGAAAGCGGGCGCGGCAGGGGCCCGCGCCCGCCACGCCTCACATGTTGCCGCCAAGCAGCGCGGCGTTTCCGCCCGAGGCGGTGGCGTCGATGCAGACATGGCGCTCGGCGCGGGCATGGCCGGTGTCGGGCAGGCCGGTGATCGGGCTCAGGATCGGCCCGTCGCACCCGGCGAGCGCGGCGCGGTCGCGGGCGCGGCAGGGGGCCGCGCCCGCCGCGCCTCACATGTTGCCGCCAAGCAGCGCGGCGTTGCCGCCCGAGGCGGTGGTGTCGATGCAGACATGGCGCTCGGCGCGGGCGTGACCGGTGTCGGGCAGGCCGGTGATCAGGCTCAGGATCGGCCCATCGCGTCCGGCAAGCGCGGCGCGGTAGGCGCGCGCCTCTTCTTCGTCGCCCCACCACAGTGCCGCCGAGATGCCCTTGAGCGTTGCCAGCGCCTCGGGGGCCAGCTTGCCCTGCGTGGTCACCGCGACACCGCCCAGCTTGCGCACCGCCTCGGCCTGCGCCGCGGCGCAGTCCGAGCCCGGCCCGAGGCAGAGCACCGGGGGCCGGGCGAAGCTGGTGTACTGGTTGGCCTCGCCGGTCGGCCCGGGCAGCTCGGTGAGCTTGGGTGCCGCGCCGGGTCCGGCGCCGTCGATCGCCGCCGCAAGGCGCGCGGGCAGCTCCGCAGTCGACCAGTTGCCCGGCGCGTGGCCGGGGGCGTGGCGGCGGAAGCGGTCGCAATAGAGCGGCCCGCCGGCCTTGGGACCAGTGCCCGAGAGGCCTTCGCCGCCGAAGGGCTGGCTGCCGACGATGGCACCGATCTGGTTGCGGTTGACGTAGAGGTTGCCGGCCTCGACCCGCTCGGTCACGTGCTGCACCCGGTCGTCGATGCGGGTCTGCAGCCCGAAGGTCAGCCCGTAGCCGGTGGCATTGATGGCGTCGATCACGCTGTCGAGCTCATCGGCCTTGAAGGTGGCAAGATGCAGCACCGGGCCGAAGATCTCGCGTTCGAGCTCCCCGATGCCGCCGACCCGGATCAGCGCCGGGCCGATGAAATGCCCCGAGCGCGGCACGTCGATCTGCTTTATCAGCCGGCCCTCGGCGCGGGCGGCCTCCACATAGGCGTGGATGCCGTCATGCGCTTCGGCGTCGATCACCGGTCCGAGATCTGTCGAGAGATCCCATGGCTGGCCGGGATGCAGCGCCTCCATCGCGCCTTCCAGCATCTCGATGAAATGCGGGGCGATGTCTTCCTGCACGTAGAGGCAGCGCAGGGCCGAGCAGCGCTGGCCGGCGGACTGGAAGGCCGACTCGACGATGGCGCGGATCGCCTGCTCGGGCAGGGCGGTGCTGTCGACGATCATCGCGTTGAGCCCGCCTGTCTCGGCAATCAGCGGCGTGCCCGGGTCGAGGTGCTCGGCAATCGCGCGATGGATGATCTGCGCGGTGTCGGTGGAGCCGGTGAAGGCGACGCCCGAGACGCGGCGGTTCGAGGTCAGCGCCGCGCCCACGTCGCCGGCGCCCGGCAGCAGTTGCAGCGCCGCGCGCGGCACCCCGGCCTCGTGCAGCAGCTGCACCGCGCGCCACGCGATCAGCGGGGTCTGCTCGGCGGGTTTGGCCAGCACGGCGTTGCCGGTGGCCAGCGCCGCGGCGATCTGGCCGGTGAAGATGGCCAGCGGGAAGTTCCACGGCGAGATGCAGGCGAAGACCCCGCGCGGCGGCGCCCCGTCGGAGCGCGCGGCGTAGTAGCGCAGGAAGTCGACCGCCTCGCGCAGCTCGGCCACGGCGTCGAGCTGGGTCTTGCCGGCCTCGCGGTGAAGCAGCGCGAAGATCTCGCCGTAATGGTCCTCGTAGAGGTTGGCGGCCCTGAGAAGCACGGCGGCCCGGTCCGAGGGGCTGGCCTGCCACGGCTGCGCTGCCTCGGCAGCGGCGGCGACGGTCTCGGGGCTCGCCCAGGTGATCTGGCCCACCTCGTCGGACGGATCGGCCGGGTTAGGCACCGTCTCGGTCGCACCGAGTGGGGCGTCGACGGCGGTGATCGGCCCGGCCTGCCACGGCGCGGTGCGGAACGGCGCGCGGGCGGCGTCGATCTCGGCCAGCGTCGGGCGGTGAGTCAGGTCGAACCCCTTGGAGTTCTCGCGCTCGGGGTGGAACAGCTCCGGGCCGCGGGCGAGGGGGCGCTGGTCGTCGGCCTCGAACGGATCGGCGGCCACCACCGAGGGTGGCACCTCCTCGTCGACGATCTGGTTCACGAAGGACGAGTTCGCCCCGTTCTCGAGCAGACGCCGCACGAGATAGGCCAGCAGGTCGCGATGCGCGCCCACGGGCGCGTAGATCCGGCAGCGGGTGCCGGCGTCGGCCTTGACCAGAGAGTGCAGCGTCTCGCCCATGCCGTGCAGGCGCTGGAACTCGAACGCATCGGTGTCGTCGGCCATGTGCAGCACGGCGGCGACGGTATGGGCGTTGTGGGTGGCGAATTGCGGATAGATCCGGTCGGTCATGCCCAGCAGCTTGCGGGCATTGGCGATGTAGGAAATGTCGGTGTTGGTCTTGGCGGTGAAGACCGGGAACCCGGCAAGGCCCATGACCTGCGCGCGCTTGATCTCCGTGTCCCAGTAGGCGCCTTTCACCAGCCGCACCATGATGCGGCGGTCATGCGCCTCGGCCAGCGCGTAGAGCCAGTCGATGGTCTCGGCGGCGCGCAGCCCGTAGGCCTGCACCACCACGCCGAAGCCGTGCCAGCCGGCCAGCGTGGGCGAGGCGAAGGCGCGCCCGATCACGTCAAGCGACAGCGACAGGCGGTCGGCCTCCTCGGCGTCGATGTTGAGCCCGATACCGGCGGTCTTGGCCTCTTGGCACAGGCGCAGCAGGCGCGGCACGAGCACCTCCATCACCGCCTCGGACTGGCCCTCCTCGTAGCGCGCATAAAGCGCCGAGAGCTTCACCGAGATGCCGGGATTGTCGCGGGTGTCCTTGGCCGTTGCGGCTTTGGCGATGGCAGAGATCGCCTTCGAATAGGCATCGAGGTAGCGCAGCGCGTCCTGCTCGGTGCGGGCGGCCTCGCCCAGCATGTCGTAGCTGTAGGTGTAGCCCTTGGCCTCCATTGCGCTGCCGCGCTTCATCGCCTTCTCGATGGTCTCGCCGAGGACGAACTGCGCGCCCATCTCCTTCATGGCGCGACCCACGGCGGTGCGGATCACCGGCTCTCCGAGGCGCTTCATGGCGTTGCGCAGGTGGCCTGCAGGACCGGGACGCTTTTGCGGGTCGAGCACCTTGCCGGTGAGCATCAGCGCCCAGGTCGAGGCATTGACCAGCGGCGAGGTCGAGCGCCCCATGTGCTTGCCCCAGTCCGAAGGCGCGATCTTGTCTTCGATCAGCGCATCGATGGTCTCAGCGTCGGGCACGCGCAGCAGCGCCTCGGCAAGGCACATCAGCGCGATGCCCTCGTCGGTCGAGAGGCCGTACTCGGCGAGGAACACTTCCATCATGCCGGGCTTGGTGCTGCTGCGGATGCGGGTCACGAGGCCGGCGGCGCGGTCACCGATCTCGGCGCGCTCGGCGGGCGAGAGCGCCGCCTGTTCGCGCAGCCGGGCGACGGTCTCGGCCTCGTCGGCATAGGTGTTCTGGTCGATCAGATGGCGCAGATCGGGGGCAATGTCCTTGGGCATTCGGCGTCTCCGGTGATTTTTGCCAACATAGAGTGGTTCGTGAAGGCTGTTTGCCTTAAGAGTAACTTTAGGCGCATCAAAACGACCGAATATCCGGGGAAAACCCATGCAAGATGACTACGAAGAGTACGACCGGTTCGACCGCGCGATTCTGACCACCCTAGCAGCCGAGGGGCGAATCTCGATCACCGAGCTCGCCCGTCGCATCGGGCTGTCGAAAAGCCCCACGCAGGCCCGCCTGCGCCGGCTGGAAGAGCTGGGGGTGATCCGCGGTTACCGCGCGATCCTCGATCCGATCCGGCTGCGGCTCGATCACGTGGCCTTTGTCGAGGTGCGGATGCTCGACACCCGCGAAGCCTCGCTCGAGGCGTTCAACGCGGCGGTGGCGGCGATCCCCGAGATCGAGCAGGTGCATCTGATCGCCGGGAATTTCGACTACCTGCTGAAGGTGCGCACCGCCGACATGCGCAGCTATCGCCGGGTGCTGGCCGAGAAGATCTCGACCCTGCCGCATGTCTCGACCACCTCGACCTACGTGGCGATGCAGGCGGTCAAGGAGGACGGTCTCGCGCGCCCGCCGGGGGCGAGTGCCTGAGGCGCTGCGGCAGATCGCGTTGGGGGCTTCGATCCGGAATGCCACGGCGCGGTCATTTTGGCCCCGCCTGCGCGGGAAGAGCGTTGTCACCGCCGGTCTCGGGCGGTAGAGGCATCGGGGCACGCCGTGCGGGCGTGGTGGAATGGTAGACACAAGCGACTTAAAATCGCTAGGGCCTGGCCCGTGCGGGTTCGAGTCCCGCCGCCCGCACCAGCATCTCCTGTAGGGTTTAGAGCGTGCGCGTTCGGTCCGGCGCGCGAGATTTAGCGATCCGAACCGGGGCGAAGACGACGGCTGCCCCGTCAGCCTCGAAAACCTCGCAGCGCAGGGCAGGGAATTGTTCGACAACACCGCTGGGACGGTGGCGGCGGGCTGATCCGCGTTCACCGCAGTTCGCGGCACACTGCGTCTGAGATGTGGGGAGGGCGCGCCGAAAACGCGCTCAGAACGCCTTGAAGGTCAGCGTGGTGAGGGTGCGCTCGATCCCCGGCACATCGGCGAGCTGCTCGTTGATGTAGTGTCCCACATCGGCGCCTTCGGGGATGTAGAGCTTGACCAGCAGATCCCACTCGCCCGAGGTCGAATAGAGCTCCGAGTGGATCTCGCGCAGCGCGATCTCTTCCGCCACCTTGTAGGTGGTGCCGGGGGTGCAGCGGATCTGGACGAAAACGCAGGTGGTCATGGGGGTCTCCTTCGGGCGCAAGCTGGCACAGACGCCACGCCTTCACAAGATGCGCCGGCACGCCGCTTGGCGCGCGCCGCGACCGCGCCTATAAGCGCCCCGACAGCCGAGGAGAACGCCCATGCGCAAGGCCAGCATCAGCCGCAAGACCGCCGAAACCGCGATCGAGGTCGGCATCGATCTCGACGGCAGCGGCCTCTACGACAACCAGACCGGCGTGGGCTTCTTCGATCACATGCTGGACCAGCTGTCGCGGCACTCGCTGATCGACATGACAATCCGCGCCGAGGGCGACTACCATATCGACGATCACCACACAGTCGAGGACACCGGCATCGCCATCGGGCAGGCGCTGGTCAAGGCGCTCGGCGACAAGCGCGGAATCCGCCGCTACGGCTCCTGCCACCTGCCGATGGACGATGCGCAGGTGCGCGCCGCGCTGGATCTCTCGGCGCGGCCGTTCCTGATCTGGAACGTCGCCTTCCCCACCGAGAAGATCGGCAGCTTCGACTGCGAACTCGTGCGCGAGTTCTTTCAGGCGCTGGCGACCCATGGCGGCATCACGCTGCACGTCGATCAGCTACACGGGTTCAACTCGCACCACATCGCCGAGGCCGCCTTCAAGGCCGTGGCCCGCGCGCTGCGCGAGGCGGTTGAGCCCGATCCGCGCAAGGGCGATGCCATCCCCTCGACCAAGGGCGCGCTCTGAGCGCAGCCCCGAACAGGCTCAGGCCGCGATGACCGCGCCCGTGCCCGCCAGCGCGCGGGCGAGCGATTTCGGGTAGCGGATGAACAGGATCGCGGGGTTGGCGATGTCCTCCGACGCGATGGTCTCCGAGAGCGCACCCAGCGTGGTCGCGACGTGGCGCTCCTCTGGGGTGCTGGCGCGGGTCACGATCTCGACCGGGCAGGCGGCGGGGGCGCCGCCCTCCAGCAGGTCGGCCTGCACCTGCGCCGCGCGCTCCACCGCCATGTAGAACGCCATCGAGGTGCCGGGATGGGCAAGGCGGGCGCGGTCGGGGGCGGCGTCGCCGGGCCTGACGGTGCCGGTGGTGATCACGAAGGTGTCGGTCTCGCCGCGCTCGGTGAGTGGTCGGCCGATGCTGGCGGCGGCGGCCGAGGCGGCGGTGATGCCGGGCACGATCTCAACCGGGATGCCGGCGGCGCGGGCGGCGGCGATCTCCTCGCAGGCGCGGCCGAAGATCGACGGGTCGCCGGATTTCAGCCGCACCACCCGCAGCCCGAGCTTCGCCCTAGCGACGATCAGCCGGTCGATGCGGCCCTGCGGCCATTTGCACGCGCCCACGTCCTTGCCGACATAGATGCGCTCGGCCCCGTGGCGGGCGAGGTCGATGATCGCGGGATCGACCAGCCGGTCATAGAGCAGCACGTCGGCGGCGCGGATGCGCTCGAGCGCGCGCAGGGTAAGCAGGTCGCGGGCGCCGGGTCCGGCGCCGACGAGGGCGATGTGGCCTGTGGTCTTCGGGTGCGTCATCGGGAAGATCTCCATGCGCAGGGGGCAGACACAAAAAAAAGCCGCCGACACGTCGCATCATCTGAAGCGACGGATCGAGCAGCTTTGCTCAGCGATCCCGGTCATTCGGGAGACAGGTGCGGCGCCGTTGCCGCGTCCCTTCAGCCATGCGGGCAGGGGCGGGATTCGGGCAAGGGTTTTGTGCCGCCACGGGGCGTGGCCCGTCGCGTTGGGGCCAGCCGGGGGCGGATCTGCACAGAACGCAGGCAGTCTGGCACCGTGCTGCGGCCATTCGGGGAGAGGCGGAAACGAAAAGACCCCCGCAGCGTCCTGCGGGGGGCTTGGTGCGTTTCGTGAGGCGTGCCGCGGCGTCCCGATGAGACGCGGCCTGCGCCTCAGTCCAGCGCGGCGTCGCAGCGCGCGCAGGTCGCCGGGTGGGCATGGGTGCCCACGTCGGGGAGGATCTTCCAGCAGCGCTGGCACTTCTCACCATCGGCCTTCTCGAACACCACGCCGACGCCCGGCACCTCGGCCATGCGGAAGGCCTCCTGCGGGGCGGGATCGGCGGTCAGGCGGATGCCCGACGTGATGCAGAGATCCGCGAAGGTCACGGTCTTGAGCGCCGCGAGCATCTCGGCATCTTCCACGTGCACGATGGGTGCCGCCTCGAGCGAGGCGCCGATCACCTTGTCGGTGCGCTGGATTTCCAACGCCGCGGTCACCGCACGCCGGGCGGCGCGGACCTTGGCCCACTTGTCGGCGAGCGCCTCGTCGCGCCAGCTTGCCGGCGTTTCGGGGAAGTCCTGCAGGTGGATCGAGCTCTGCTCGCCGGGGAAGCGGTCGAGCCAGACGTCTTCCATGGTGAAGACGAGGATCGGCGCCAGCCAGCTGGTCAGGCGGTGGAACAGGAGGTCCATCACCGTGCGCGCGGCGCGGCGGCGCTCGGTGTCGCCGTCGCAATAGAGCGCGTCCTTGCGGATGTCGAAGTAGAAGGCCGACAGGTCCACGGTGCAGAAGGTGAAGACCGACTGGAACACCGACTGGAAGTCGTAGCTGCGGTAGCCTTCCTGCACCTTGACGTCGAGCTCGGCGAGACGGTGCAGCACCCAGCGCTCGAGCTCGGGCATGTCTTC
Source organism: Salipiger bermudensis (assembly GCF_020171625.1). Classification (GTDB taxonomy): domain Bacteria; phylum Pseudomonadota; class Alphaproteobacteria; order Rhodobacterales; family Rhodobacteraceae; genus Salipiger; species Salipiger bermudensis_B. Next base: position 297,320 of record NZ_JAIUZY010000003.1, on the reverse strand, counting down.
GGGAGCGACCCGGTCATCTTCCGAGAAGTGCCCAAGCGCGCCCAGCATGAAGCGCATGGTGTTGCGCAGGCGGCGGTAGCTGTCGGCCACGCCCTTGAGGATCTCGGGCCCGATGCGCTGGTCGGCGGTGTAGTCGGTCTGGGCCACCCAGAGCCGCAGGATGTCGGCGCCGTACTGCTTCACCACCTCTTCGGGGACGATGGTGTTGCCGAGCGACTTGGACATCTTGTTGCCCTTCTCGTCCAGCGTGAAGCCATGCGTCACCACGTTGCGATAGGGGGCGCGGCCGATGGTGCCGCAGGCCTGCAGCATCGAGGAGTGGAACCAGCCGCGGTGCTGGTCGGTGCCCTCCATGTAGACATCGGCGATGCCGTCGGCGGTGCCGTCCTCGCGGTCGCGCAGCACGAAGGCGTGGGTCGAGCCGCTGTCGAACCAGACGTCGAGCACGTCGAAGACCTGCTCCCACTCGTCCGCCGCGTAGTCGGATCCGAGGAAGCGCTCCTTGGCGCCCTCGGCATACCAGCAATCCGCGCCCTCGGCCTCGAAGGCCTCGCAGATGCGGGCATTGACCGCCGGATCGCGCAGCAGGAAGTCCTCGTCGGTGGGCAGGGCGCCCTTCTTGACGAAGCAGGTCAGCGGCACGCCCCAGGCGCGCTGGCGCGACAGCACCCAGTCCGGACGGCTCTCGATCATCGAATAGAGGCGGTTGCGGCCCGATTGCGGGGTGAACTTCACCAGCTCGTCGATCGAGCGCAGCGAGCGCTCGCGGATCGAGGTGCCGTACGCGTCCTGACCGTCGCCCACGGGGCGGTCGATGGCAGCGAACCATTGCGGCGTGTTGCGGAAGATCACCGGCGCCTTGGAGCGCCAGCTGTGCGGGTAGGAGTGCTTGATCTTGCCACGGGCCAGCAGCCCGCCGACCTCGGTCAGCTTGTCGATGACGGCCTTGTTGGCGTCGCCTTCCTTGCCGTTCGGCTTGAGGATCATCTTGCCGCCGAAGAACGGCAGATCCTCGCGGAAGGAGCCGTCTTCCATGACGTTGTAGGTGATGACCTGCTTGAGCATCCCCAGATCGCGGTAGAGCTCGAACTCCTCCATGCCGTGCGACGGCGCGCAGTGCACGAAGCCGGTGCCTTCCTCGTCAGTGACGAAGGGCGCGGCGCGGAAGTCGCGCGGCGCGTCCCACTCGCCTTCGCCGCCTTCGGCTCCGGCCAGCGGGTGCTGCAGCGTCATCGCGGCAAGCTGGTGCGGGGTCACGTCCGAGACACGCGTCCACTGGCTTTCGTCAAGGCGGGCGCGGGCGAAGGTCTGCGCCGCGAGCTTGTCGGCGAGGATGTAGCGCTCGCCCTTGGCGGCCCAGCATTCCTCGGGCGTGTCGGTGACCTCGTAGAGCCCGTACTGGAAGTCCTCGCCGTAGACGACGGCCTTGTTCGAGGGCATGGTCCAGGGCGTGGTGGTCCAGATCACCACGTAGGCGCCGAGGAACTTGTCATGCGCCGCCTGCGCGGCGCTGACCGCGGCCTGACGCTCATCGTCGCTCTCTTCCTCGCTGGCGCGGTCGACCTCGGGGGCGTTGTATGCGCTGACCCTGAACTTCACCCAGATGGTGAAGCTCTCCTTGTCGTGATACTCGACCTCGGCCTCGGCCAGCGCCGTCTTCTCGACCGGCGACCACATCACCGGCTTGGAGCCCTGGTAGAGCGTGCCGGTGGTGAGGAACTTCATGAACTCCTCGGCGATGACGCGCTCGGCGTGGTAGTTCATCGTCAGGTAGGGATCGGCCCAGTTGCCGGTGATCCCGAGGCGCTTGAACTCGTCGCGCTGGATGTCGACCCAGCCTTCGGCGAACTTGCGGCATTCCTGCCGGAAGTCGATCACCGGGACCTCGTCCTTGTTCTTGCCCTTGGCGCGGTACTGCTCTTCGATCTTCCACTCGATCGGCAGGCCGTGACAATCCCAGCCCGGCACGTAGCGCGCCTCGTGGCCCATCATCTGGTGGCTGCGCACGATCATGTCCTTGATCGTCTTGTTCAGCGCGTGACCGATATGCAGGTGACCGTTGGCGTAGGGCGGGCCGTCATGCAGGGTGAACGGCGGGCGCTCGGCGCCTTTCTCGCGCAGGCGGTCGTAGATGCCGATGTTTTCCCAGCGCTCCAGCCACTCCGGTTCGCGCTTGGGCAGGCCCGCGCGCATCGGGAAGTCGGTCTTGGGAAGGTTCAGCGTGTCCTTGTAGTCAGGCGTTTCGGCGCACATGATCTGTGGTCCCGGTTCTTGAATCGTGAATTGGGGAATGGTCGGTCGGCGCGGTGGTCCATACGCCTTGTCCCGGCGACTCTGCTCTCAGAGCGCCGGGCATGTAATTCGAATGATGATCTCGAAACGGCCCATCATGGGCGGCCTTATAGGCCTGCGACTCGCGATGGTCCAGAGCTTGCGGCGGCTGCGACGGGCGCAACGCCTGAGCGAGAAACCCCCGACCCGCCCCCGAGACCGGCGTCTGACCGCCGGTTCCGGCCATGCCGCGACGCGGCGCGGCGGGGATCGGCCTACCTTGGGTTGTTTTTCGGGCGGTCCATCGCCGCATTTGTCGCCCCCCGACCTCGGGCCGTTGCAGGGGCGGCCGGGTGTGCTCAACTCAAGGCAAGGACGCGCGGCAGACCGTCGCGCCGGATCCGCCCCCACGCCTAGAAGGAGCGCCATCATGGCCTACCCCGACGACCAAGTGAACCGACCCGACCCCACCGCGCCGCCGCGCCACGACGATCCGAGGCGGGTCGCCCCCGCCTCCAAACGCGGCAGCAAGATGACCGGGATCCTTGTCGCCGTGGTCCTGGTCCTCGGCCTGATCTTCGCGGCCAGCATGTTCCTCGACGGCGGCGAGACCGAGACCGCGCCGGCGGCGGTCACAGACCAGAGCGAGACCACGGTGCCGGGCGATGGCGCCGCGGCCCCCGCGACCGGAGAGGCTGACGATACGGCACCGGTTGCGCCCGAGACGCCGGCCGACTAAAGGCCAGCGTCCGCCGCTTCCGCCCCCGGATCGAGGCTCCTTCCCCCTGACGGGAGCCGGCCACCACTCACGGACCCCGGGGCGGGAGCGGCACATGTGTCGCCATGTCGAAACCGCGTACCGTTTGAGCGGGCCGGATGTGACGTCCCGTCAGAATGTGGCAATCTCGCCGCAATTGGCGGGAAGTGGCGCAGGGGATCTCGCCTTTGCGCAATCCGCCGCGCATGACTGTCGCCGACGGAAATATCACGCGACAAGCACCCGTCCGAGGCTCATGAGAGCCTCGTCTGCTCTTTCTGCCAATCGAGTATCATGCAATGTCCCAGTCGAGAGACGACTGCCCCCCGCCCGCGCGGCCCGAGCCGCTGTTGCCCGTCGATCTGCGTGGTCTGGACTGGACCGCTGGCCTTGTCTTTGCCGTTCTTTTGGCACTGGGCACGCTGGTCGGCCATGACGCCGTCACCAACACCCGCGATACGCTGCGCGAACCGAGGATCGAGGTGCAAGCGGCCTTGCCCTGACACCGCCCTGCCTGCGGGGCAGGGGCATCCGGTCGACGTTCCGGCACTGACCGGACGAACGCCCGACCTTGGGGGCGCGGCTCAGGCTCAGGCTCAGGCCTTGTCGGCGCTTTTCACCAACCCCGACAGGGCGCTTCGGATGATCGAGCGCACCGAGGGCCGCTTCACCGCCTGAAAGGGCAGGGGGCGGCAGACCTCGATGGCCGCCACGCCGACCCGCGCGGTGAGGGCGCCGTTGACCAGCCCCTCGCCAAAGCGGCGCGAGAGCTTGGCCAGTAGGCCGGCGCCGAGGATCGGTTCGAGCAGGTCGTCGCCCACTGCGACCGCGCCGGTGGCGACCAGATGCGACATCACCGCCTTGGTCAGGCGCCAGCTTCCCAGCGTGCCCGAGCGACCGCCGTAGATCTCGGCGATGCGCCGGATCATCCGCATGTTGGCACCAAGCGCGGCGGCCACGTCGGCCAGCGCCAGCGGCACCAGCGCGGTGACCGTGGCGACTTGCCGCGCCGAAGCCTCGACCTCTCGCCGCGCGGCGGCGTCGAGCGGCGAGAGCAGCTCGGTCTCGGCAAGGCCCAGAAGCCCCGAGGCGTCGAAGATCTCGGCCTCGCGCTCGCGCAGGCGCTCGCGGCCCCAGCGCGTGTCATCGCGCCCCGCATAGAGCGTCGTGAGCTTGTCGGTGACGGCGCGCGCCGCCTTGAGGTCCTCGTCGGCCAGCGCCCGGGCCGAGGCGCGGTGCAGCGCGTCGACGCGCGCGAGCCGCGACAGCGCTGCCAGCTCCTTGATGACGATCAGCGCCACCACCAGCACGAACAGCACCATCAGCGCGGTGACGGCATAGCCCAGCATCGGCACCGAGACGATGAGATCGGTGACGAAGCGCCACGCGGCGATCGACACCAGCGCCGAGACCAGCGTGCCGAGCAGGGCCCAGAACCAGCGCGCCAGCCGCGACGGCCGGCGGGCCGCGAGCACCGCGGCGGTGGTCATCGCGCGGCCCTCGTGCAGGGTCGGGGCAGTCTCGGGGTCGGGCACGGGGGGCGCCTCGGAGGGGGTGGCTGGGGCGGCGCTCTCGTCAAGCTCGAACAGCACCGGGCCGCGTCTGTCGCCGGAGGGGGTCTTGTTGCTCATGCTCCGGGCTCCTTGGCTGCGGCGCTGGCCGGGGCGGTCCAGCGGAAATGGATGTCGGGCAGGCCCTCGTCGTTGTCAGAGCCGTCGCCGCGTTCGATCTCGGCAAAGCCCGCGCCCTCGTAGAAGCGGCGCGCGGCGGTGTTGGCGGCGAAGGTCCAGAGATCGAGCGCCGTGCTTTCGGCCTTGGCGCGGGCCACCAGCGCGTGGCCGATGCCGCGGCGCTGCCACTCGGGGGCGATGAAAAGCGCGTGCACGTAGCCGCCCTCCCGCGCGAGAAAGCCCGTCACGGTGCCGCCCGAAGGCGCCTCGGCCACCGTCACCCAGCCGCGTGAGATCATTGCTCCCGCATGGGCGATGTCCTCTGCCGCGGAATGCAGGCGCGGCTTCCAGACCCGCTCTGCCACCGCCGCCGAGATCATCGCGCCCAGGGGACCTGCGTCGAGGCTGCGCGCCGGGCGCAGCGCAGAGGAAACGTGCCGGCTCACAGCCGGTCTCCGAACAGGAACTGCGCGGCGCGGTCGAGGCGGATATGCGGCGGCCCCTCGCCGGGCCTGAGGCTGAGCCGCGACGGGGCGAAGCGCATGATGGCATAGTCGCCGTCGAGCCAGCCCTCGGCGCCCTCGCGGGCCGGGCCGAGCAGGCGCGCCGGGTCGTCGGGCAGCTCGCCGGGGTAGAACGCCGCCTCGCGACCGCGACCGCCGTCCTCGAGGAGCAGCGTGCCGCGCACGCAGTCGAAGTGGTCGCCGTTGCGCGGCAGGGTCTGTTCGACGGTGGCGCGCAGCGAGGCGATCGACATGGCGCCGGTCTCGGCCCCGGCAAAGCGCGCCCGGTCGCGGGCGTCGCGGGTCAGCGCTTCCATGATGGCGGTCAGCCGGCCGTGCTGGGTGTGATGCAGGTGGTCGGCCTTGGTGGCGGCGAAGAGGATCTTCTCGACCCGTTTGCCGAGCAGCAGGCTTTTGAGGAAGGCGTTGGCGCCGGGGCGGAAGGCGGTGAGGATCTCGGCCATCGTGCGGCGCAGATCCTCCATCGCGGCGGGGCCGGCATGGATCGCGCCGAGCGCGTCGACCAGTACCACCTGCCGGTCGATGCGGGAGAAGTGATCGCGGAAGAATGGCTTCACGATCTGGGATTTGTAGGCCTCGAAGCGGCGCTCCATCTCGCGCCAGAGCGACTTGCGCGGCGGGTCGGAGGGCTTGGGCAGCGGCGCGAAGGTCAGCGCGGGGCTGCCCTCCTTCTCGCCGGGCAACAGGAACCGGCCCGGCGTGCAGTCCGAAAAGCCCGCGTTGCGCGCAGCGTGCAGGGCTTCGGTGAAGCGGGTGGCGAGCGCCTTGGCGCGGACCTCATCGAGCGTACGTGCGCTGTCCTCCGCCCGGGCCATCGCGAGATAGTCGGCGCCGCCGGGGCGCTGCGCGAGGCGCGACAGGCTCTCCTCGGCCCAGTCGGCATAGGTCTTGTCCATCAGGCCGAGGTCGAGCAGCCATTCACCGGGATAGTCGACGATGTCGAGATGCACGGTGCGCGGCCCCGACACGCCCGCCAGAAGCCCGGTCGGGCGCAGCCGCAGCGACAGCCGCAGCTGCGACACTGCGCGCGTGCTCTCCGGCCAGTGCGGCGTGGCAGAGGTGAGCGCGCCGAGATGGCTCTCGTAGTCGAAGCGCGGCATCGTGTCGTCGGGCTGCGGCTGCAGGTAGGCGGCGAGGATGCGGCCCTCGCTCTCGGCCAGCAGTTGCGGCATCCGCGCCCGATCCATCAGGTTGGCGACGAGGGAGGTGATGAACACCGTCTTGCCGGCGCGCGACAGACCGGTGACGCCGAGCCGGATCACCGGCTCGGTGAACGGGCTGGTCAGCGTGTCGGTGACGTTCTCGACCCCGCGGGTCAGCCTGTCGGCGATGGTTCCGATGACCAAGGTCTGCCTCTCTGCCTGTTCTGCTCTGGCTGTGCTGCGCCCTACAGATAGACCCCGCACCCCGCGGTGGCCAGTCGGAGGGATCAGAAACCGAGGATCGAGAGCAGCCAGAAGCACGCCGCCGAGAGCAGCGCGGCGGCGGGAACGGTGATCACCCATGCCGCGACGATGGTCATGAAATGCGACCGGCGCACGAGCTTGCGGCGGGCGCGTTCCTGCCGGGCGAGACGGGTGTCGCTGCGGCCCCGGCCGGTGGCCTTGCGGGCGCGGCGCTCCATGTACCACTCGCGGAAGAAGCCGACGCCGAACACCCCGCCGACCGCGATATGGGTCGAACTCACCGGCAGGCCGAGCCACGAGGCCGCGATCACGGTGACCGCCGCGGAGAGCGCCACGCAATAGGCGCGCATCGGGTTGAGCTTGGTGATCTGGCTGCCGACCATGCCGATCAGCTTCGGCCCGAAGAGCACGAGGCCGAAAGAGATCCCGAGCGCGCCGATCAGCATGACCCAAAGCGGGATGGTCACCTCGTCGGCCACCCCGGCGGATTGCTGAACGTAGGCCACCGCCGCGAGCGGGCCCACGGCATTGGCCACGTCATTGGCGCCGTGGGCGAAGGAGAGCAGCGCCGCCGAGACCACGAGCGGCATCCGGAACAGCGTCTTGAGGGAGCGGTTGCGGTTCTCGAGCCCCTCGGACTGGCGCCGGATGAAGGGCACCGAGAGCCCCCAGAAGATCACCCCGGCGGCCGCGCCGATCAGCAGCGCGGTCTGCAGGTCGACCTCCATCACGTGCTTGAGCCCCTTCAGCGCCAGGTAGGCGGCGAAGGCGGCGCTCATCAGGCCGATGAGGACCGGGACCCAGACCCGCGCGGCGGCGATCTTGTCCTCGACATAGATTACCCGCCACTTGATGAAGGCGAGCATGGCGGCGGCGATGATGCCGCCGAGCAGCGGCGAGATCACCCAGCTTGCGGCAATGGCGCCCATCGTCGGCCAGCTCACCGTGGCAAGGCCCGCCGCGGCGATGCCCGCGCCCATCACGCCGCCGACCACCGAATGGGTGGTCGAGACCGGGGCACCGACCCATGTGGCGATGTTGACCCAGATCGAGGCCGCCAGCAGCGCCGCCATCATGGCGCGCACGAAGACCTTGGTGTTGGACAGGCTGGCCGGATCGATGATGCCCTTCGAGATCGTCGACACCACGTCGCCGCCGGCGAGCAGCGCGCCCGCGCTCTCGAAGACCGCGGCGATCGCGATGGCTCCGAGCAGCGACAGCGCCTTGGCGCCGACCGCCGGCCCCATGTTGTTGGCGACGTCGTTGGCGCCGATGTTGATCGCCATGTAGGCGCCGAACGCCGCCGCCACGACCACCGCGAGCCCCTGCGGCTCACCGCCGGTAAAGATCGCCGCCGCCACCGCCGCGAGCGTGACGAAGACCAGGCTGACACCCACCCCGACCAGCGGGCGCGAGGTGTACATGGTGGCAGCCTCGAGGCGCGACAGGCGGTTGAGATCCTGATCGAGCGTCTTCCACTGATGCGGGGGCGTGTCCTGGGGCAATGTCGGAAGGTCCTGTAGGTCTGGCAACCGGTTCGGCGCGTGCGGCGCGAAGCTCAGCGTCGCGCCGTCTCGGCGAGCAGGGACGGCAGGTCGCGCAGCAGCTCCGAGAGCTGCTCTTCGTCGACCCGCTCGGCGGCCTCCTCGGGTGTCATCCAGTGGCGTTCGCGCTCATCCATCTCGGGATAGCTGTCGAGCAGTTTCTCGACCGCGACGGCGTAGACGTCGACATCGGTGGCGACCGGCAGGCCACCATCGAGCACCTTGTCATAGCGGTAGCGCCCGATGCGGGCGGGCCGTCGGGCCTCGGCCTTGACTCCGGCCTCTTCCCACGCCTCCTGAAGCGCGGTGCCGGCGGCGTCGGTGCCGTGCATCGGCCAGCCCTTGGGAATGATCCAGCGCTTGGTTTCGCGCGAGGTGATCATCAGAACCTCGGGACCGGCCTCGCCCGTGCGATGGCACAGCGCCGCGATCTGCACCCGCGGAGGGCGGCGCAGCATCGGGGCAATATAGCTTTTCCAAAGGCGGGCAAGCATTCGGGTCACCGGGTTCGGGGCAGGTTGAGTCGGTCTGCCCTATAGAGTCTGTGGTGAAAACTCAACCCGGCAAGCCCGCAAGCGGGGCGGGGCATTGCCGAGATGCGACAGCGCTTGTAAGGGAGCGGCCATGCCCAGATACGCCCTTCTCGTCGAATATGATGGCCGCCCCTTCGCCGGATGGCAGCGTCAGGCCGATCAGCCCTCGGTGCAGGGCGCGATCGAGGCGGCGCTGGCCAAGCTCGAGAAGCGCGACCACACCATCGCCGCCGCCGGGCGCACCGACGCGGGCGTTCATGCGCGCGGGCAGGTGGCGCATTGCGACATGGAGAAGCACTGGGACCCGTTCCGCCTGTCCGAGGCGCTGAACTTCCACCTCAAGCCCGCGCCGGTGGCGATCCGCGCCTGCGCCGCGGTGAGCGACGACTGGCACGCCCGCTTCTCGGCGCATGAGCGGCGCTACCTCTTCCGGCTGCTGGCGCGCCGTGCCCCGGCCACGCTCGAGGCCGGGCAGGTCTGGCGGGTGATGAATCCGCTGTCGCTCGAGGCGATGCGCGCGGGCGCGGCGCATCTTATCGGGCAGCACGATTTCACCACCTTCCGCTCGACCATGTGCCAAGCTGCCTCGCCGGTGAAGACCATGGACGAGATCCGGATCGAGGAAACCGATACCGGGGCCGGCCCGGAATTCCGCTTTCACCTGCGCGCCCGCAGCTTCCTGCACAACCAGGTGCGCTCCATCGTCGGCACGCTCGAGCGCGTCGGCGCTGGTTCCTGGGCGCCCGAAGACGTTCGCGCGGCGCTCGAGACCTGTGATCGCGCCGCCTGCGGGCCGGTGTGCCCGCCGGACGGGCTCTACCTCATGGGGGTGGGCTACGCGGACGACCCGTTCGCCTGAGGCGGAGCTGCGACACGCGTGACCTTTGGTCAAGAAACCGCTTTGCGCCGCGGGCAAACCCCGCTATCAGCGCTGACATGACGTTTGCGATCCGAATCCGACGAGCCTGACCGCTCCCCTGTCGTGCCTCCTCTTCGGGGAGGCTGCTGCTTCGCACGTCTGACCCCCATGCAACTTGACTTGGCCCCGTGCCCTTGGCACCAATCGGGCCTCAATCCATCGAGGATATGCTGATGATCCCGTCCGTCCTGCCGACCTATTCCCGCGCGCCCCTGCACTTCGTGAAGGGCGAAGGCACCTGGCTGGTTGAGGAGGACGGCCGCCGATTTCTCGATCTCGGCAGCGGCATCGCGGTGAACGCGCTGGGTCACGCGCATCCCGCACTCGTGGCCGCGCTGACCGCGCAGGCGCAGAACCTGTGGCACGTCTCGAACCTCTACGAGATCCCGCAGCAGCAGGCGCTGGCCGACAAGCTGGTCGAGGCGAGCTTCGCCGACACCGTGTTCTTCACCAATTCCGGCACCGAGAGCTGCGAGCTGGCGGTGAAGATGGCGCGCAAGTACTGGTACGACAAGGGCCAGCCCGACAAGACCGACATCATCGCCTTCGCGGGCTCGTTCCACGGTCGTTCCTCGGCGGGAATCGCCGCGGCGGGCTCTGAGAAGATGACCAAGGGCTTCGGCCCGCTGCTGCCGGGCTTCAAGCATCTCGCCTGGGGGGATCACGAGGCGCTCGAGGCGGCTATCGACGACACCACCGCGGCCATCCTGATCGAGCCGGTGCAGGGCGAGGGCGGCATTCGTCCGCTGCCCGACCAGTGCCTGCAGGGGCTGCGCAAGCTCTGCGACGAGAAAGGCGTGCTGCTCATTCTCGACGAGGTGCAATGCGGCATCGGTCGGACGGGTCGGCTCTTCGCGCACGAATGGGCCGGCATCACCCCCGATATCATTATGGTCGCCAAGGGCATCGGCGGCGGCTTCCCGCTGGGCGCGGTGCTGGCCACCGAAGAGGCCGCCTCGGGCATGACCGCCGGCACCCATGGCTCGACCTATGGCGGCAACCCGCTGGGCTGCGCGGTGGGCTGCGCGGTGATGGATCACGTCACCGACCCGGCCTTCCTCGACGGCGTCAACCGCAAGGCCGGCCTGTTGCGCCAGAAGCTCGAGGGCCTCGTCGCCGCCCATCCCGAGATCTTCGAGGCGGTGCGCGGCACGGGTCTGATGCTCGGCCTCAAGTGCAAGATCGCCCCGGCGGATCTGGTCAAGGCCGGCTACGAGGCGCTGGTGATCACGGTTCCCGCCGCCGACAACGTCGTGCGCCTGCTGCCGCCGCTCACCATCACCGAGGACGAGATCGGCGAGGCCATCGCGCGCCTCGACACCGCCGCCTCTTCCCTCGAGACGCAAGCCGCGTCTTCGGTTTGACGAATTCCGCGCAGTGGAGGGCAGCGCCCCTCCACTGCGCCAGACAAAAAAGAACAGTGCCATGAACCACTTCCTCGACATCCACAAGACCGGCAAGGACGACCTGCGGTCGATCATCGACGCCGCCAAGGCGATCAAGAACAAGCGCAACGGTCGCCCGCGCGCCGCCCCCGACGACGATCTGCCGCTCAAGGACCGCATGGTCGCGCTGATCTTCGAGAAGCCCTCGACCCGGACCCGCGTGTCGTTCGACGTGGGCGTGCGCCAGATGGGCGGCCAGACCATGGTGCTCTCGGGCTCCGACATGCAGCTCGGCCACGGCGAGACCATCGCCGACACCGCCCGCGTGCTGTCGCGCTTCGTCGACATGATCATGATCCGCACCTTCGACGAGGCCGTGCTGACCGAGATGGCCGAATATGCCGACGTGCCGGTGATCAACGGACTCACCGACCGCACCCACCCCTGCCAGATCATGGCCGACATCCTCACCTTCGAGGAGCATCGCGGCCCGATCGCCGGCAAGAAGGTGGTGTGGTGCGGCGACGGCAACAATGTCTGCGCTTCGTTCCTGCACGCCGCCGGCCAGTTCGGCTTCGACCTGACCTTCACCGGCCCGGTGCAGCTCGATCCCGAGATGGAATTCGTTGGCCTCGCCCGCAATCAGGGCAGCACCATCACCATCGAGCGCGATCCGTTCAAGGCGGTCGAGGGCGCCGATCTGGTGGTCGCGGACACCTGGGTGTCGATGCACGACGCGCAATCCGCCAAGGAACGCCGCCACAACATGCTGCGCCCCTACCAGGTCAACGACAAGCTGATGGAGGCCGCCGGCAAGGACGCGCTCTTCATGCACTGCCTGCCGGCGCATCGCGGCGAAGAGGTCACCTCCGAGATCATGGACGGGCCGCAATCGGTGATCTGGGACGAAGCCGAGAACCGGCTGCACGCCCAGAAGGCGATCATGCGCTGGTGCGTCGAGGGCTGAGACCCGGTCACGGCCAACCCAGCGTCGCGCCCGGCGCGCCGGGAGTGCTGATGCGTATTTGGAACGTAGAGAAGACCCGGGCCGGCCGCGTGGTGGGCCCGGGTCTTCTTTGGTTCAAAAATACCTCGGGGTGAATTGGCCCGCAGGGCCAAGAGGGGCAGCGCCCCTCACTGCCCCCGCGGCTTGGCGCGCAGGGTCGGGTCGGCCTGGCGCGGGTCTTCGGGCCAGGGGTGCCTGGGATACTGCGCCTTCATGTCCTTGCGCACATCCGCATAGGAGCCGTCCCAGAAGCCGGGCAGGTCCATGGTGGTCTGCACCGGACGGCGCGCGGGCGAGAGCAGCGTGACCCGCAGCGGACGCCGGCCCACAATGGGGTGGCTGCGCTGGCCGAACATCTCCTGCAGGCGCAGGGCGATCTCGGGGTGATCGCCGGAATAGTCGATGGGGATCTCGCGCCCCAGAGGCGTGGTGAACTTGCCCGGCACCGACGCGTCGAGCGCCTGCATCTGGCCCCAGTCGAGCCGCGCGCGCAGCGCCGGCAGCGCGTCGAAGCGTTTCCAGTCCTCGGCGCTCCTGACGCCCGCGAGATAGGGCAGCAGCCAGTCCTCCAGCGTCTCCATCAGCGCGGGCTCCGACATGTCGGGCAGATCGAGCCCGCCCTCGCGCCCGATGGCCACGCGGGCGCAGAACCGGCGCGACGCGTCCGAGAGCGCCAGACCCAGCTCGCGCACCCCCTCGAGCATGGCGCGGGCCACCGCCTCGGACGGGGCGTTTTTCCAGAGCCGGTCGTCGAGCGCGATGGCGCCGAGACGTTCCTGCTGGCGCGTCAGAACGCGGCGCTCGCGCTTCGACCACTCGCACAGATCGTGCCAGCGGATCTGGTCCGGGAACAGCGCGTGGAGCTCGCTTTCGGTGATCTGCGTGGCCTGCCGGATGCGGGCCTCGCGCGGGTTGCCGTCGGTGTCGGTGACCACGATGAGCCGGGCCGCGGCCAGCGGGTCGGCGGGATCGAGCACCGCGCCCTTGCCGCCCGACAGCTGGAAGCGCGGCGCGTCGCCCTTGCGGCGCAGGCCGATGCGGTCGGGATAGGCCAGCGCGGCCATGGCGGCGGGGCTCATCGCCTCCTGCCGCGCGCCCTTCGTGCGCGCCTGAAGCCGTTTCGCATCGGCGCGGATGCGCTCGAGCGCGGCGCGGTTGAGGCCGTAAGGCCGGCTCGCCTCGAAGCGTTTGGGATCGCGCAGCGCTTCGAGCCGCAGGATGAGATCGGTGGGCGCGCCGGTGAGCGGGTCGCGCTCGGCCAGCAGCGCCGCGAGCGGGGCGGCCTCCGGTCCGGCCAGCGTCAGCATGTGGCCAAGGCGTGGATGCAGCGGCACCGCGGCCAGCGCCTTGCCGTGCTCGGTGATGCGGCGCTGGTCGTCGAGCGCGCCCAGCATCTGCAAAAGCGCCTGCGCCTCGGCATAGGCCCCGGGATTGGGCGGGCTGAGGAAGGGCAGGTCGTCGGGCGTGGCGCCCCAGAGCGCCAGCTCCAGCGCCAGCCCGGCCAGATCGGCGGTCTCGATCTCCGCGGGCGGGTAGGCCTGCAGCGCGCCTTCCTCGCCCTTCGTCCAGAGACGGTAGGCCACGCCCTCGGCCACGCGGCCGGCGCGGCCGGCGCGCTGGGTGGCCTCGGCGCGGGTGACGCGCTCGGTCACCAGCCGCGCCATGCCCGCGCCCGGATCGAAGCGGGCCCGCCGGGCGCGCCCGCCATCGACCACCACGCGGATGTCCTCGATGGTCAGCGAGGTCTCGGCGATCGCGGTGGCGAGCACCAGCTTGCGGCCCTTGGTCTCGGGGCGGATGGCGGCGCGCTGGTCGGCGAAGGCCATGGCGCCGAAGAGCGGGCGCACCGTCACGTCACCGGGCAGGCGGCCCCTGAGCTTCGCCTCGGTGCGGCGGATCTCGCCCTCGCCGGGGAGGAAGGCGAGGATGCCGCCTTCGGTCTCGCGCGCGGCCTGCACGATCAGGTCGGCCACGCTCTCCTCGAAGCGGCGCTGCTTTTGCAGGGGCGCCTCGAGCCAGCGGGTCTCGACCGGGAAGGCGCGGCCCTCGGAGGTGACGACCGGGGCCTGCATGAGTTCGGCCACCGGGCCCGCGTCGAGCGTGGCGGACATGGCGAGCAGGATCAGGTCGTCGCGCAGGGCGCCGGCCACCTCGAGGCAGAGGGCGAGGCCGAGATCGGCGTTGAGCGAGCGCTCGTGGAATTCGTCGAAGATCACCGCGCCGATGCCCGAAAGCGCGGGGTCGGATTGCAGCATCCGGGTGAGGATGCCTTCGGTCACCACTTCGATGCGGGTGGTCTTCGAGACCTTGGCCTCGCCGCGGATGCGGTAGCCCACGGTCTCGCCCGGCGCCTCGCTCAGCGTGTCGGCCATGCGCGCGGCGCTGGCGCGCGCGGCCAACCGGCGCGGCTCGAGCATCAGGATCGTCTGTTCGGTCAGCCCCGCCTCGAGCATGGCAAGCGGCACGCGGGTGGTCTTGCCGGCGCCGGGCGGCGCCTGCAGCACGGCGCGGCCCTCGGCACGGAGGGCGGTGAGAAGCTCGGGCAGGGCGTCGTCGATGGGCAGGCGGGTCATGGAGGGGGTTATGCGGGAGTGTGCGGGCGGCGTCGAGGGGGCGCGCGTGCGGGACGGGGGGATGAGGGGGCGCTGCCCCCGTCCGCGCGGGGCGCGGACTCCCCCGAGGTATTTGGAAACCAGAGAAGAGGCGGGCTCGTGCCCGGTGGCGATGCGGTCCGGGGCTGGACATCGGCGCGGCTTGCGGGTCAGGTCGGAGGCGGCAGAGAAGAGGGCAGAGGCATGGATATCGAGGATCTGGCAGCGCGCATCCTGCAAGGCGAGCGCCGGGCGCTGGCCCGGGCGATCACGCTCGTGGAAAGCGGGCGGGCCGATCATCGCGTCGCGGCGCGGGCGCTGATCGAGCGGCTGCACGGCCACGACAACGTCGCGCTGCGGGTCGGGCTTTCGGGCACGCCCGGTGTCGGCAAGTCGACCTTCATCGAGGCCTTCGGCAGGATGCTCACCGCGCAGGGGCTGAAAGTGGCGGTGCTGGCGGTGGACCCGTCCTCGGCGCGCTCGGGCGGCTCGATCCTCGGCGACAAGACCCGGATGGAGCGGCTGTCGCGCGATCCCAACGCCTTCATCCGGCCTTCGCCGGCGCAATCGCATCTGGGCGGCGTGGCGCGGCGCACCCGCGAGGCGATCGATCTCTGCGAGGCGGCGGGCTTCGACGTGATCCTGATCGAGACCGTGGGGGTGGGCCAGTCGGAGACCGTCGTGGCCGAGATGTCGGACCTGTTCCTGCTGCTGCTGGCGCCCGCAGGCGGCGACGAGCTGCAGGGGGTGAAGCGCGGCATCATGGAGACCGCCGACATCATCCTGATCAACAAAGCCGACGGCGATCTCAAGGCCACCGCGACGCGGACCTGCGCCGACTACGCGGGCGCGCTGCGGCTGCTGCGCAAGCGGGTGCAGGACCCTGAGGGCTTCCCCAAGGCGCTGACGGTCTCGGCGGTGGAGGAGAACGGGCTCGACCGGGCGTGGGACGAGGTGACCACGCTCACCCGGTGGCGTCGCGAGGTCGGGCATTTCGAGGCCCGCCGGGCGGGGCAGGCGCGCTACTGGTTCGAGGCGGAGGTGCGCGAGGGCCTGCTGGCGCGGCTCCGGCGCGAGCCCGTCAAAGGCGCGATGGCGGCCCTGGCGCATCAGGTCGAAGCCGGCGAGATCAGCGCGGCCGCCGCGGCGGAGGAGCTGCTCGAGACCTATCTCGGCGAGGTGGCGCAGGTCTGAGGGGATTCGGGCAGGGGGCCGCCGTCGCCTCGAACGCCGGGCCCGGGGGCTCGGCGAACGGCGCCATAGCGGCGTGAAACAAGCGGTTTCACGGGTTTCGGCAAAGCCCGGGGGAAGGGGTTGACGCGCGAGGGGCTTGGAGCTAGAGAAGCCCGACCAGATTCCGGGCGCCCCTGGCGGCGCCCTTTCATATTGGCGAACGATCGGCAGGCGCTGCCTCTCACCGGTCCGAAGCCCCGAGACGATGAGGATGGACCCATGTCGCGCGTATGCGAACTGACCGGCAAAGGCCCGATGACGGGTCACAATGTTAGCCACGCCAACAACAAGACCAAGCGGCGCTTCCTGCCGAACCTGAACGATGTGACGCTGCAGTCCGAGACCCTGGGTCGCGGCGTGAAGCTGCGCATCTCGGCTTCGGCCCTGCGCTCGGTCGACCACCGCGGCGGCCTGGACAAGTTCCTGGACAAGGCCAAGGACGCCGAGCTCAGCGCAGCCGCGCTGAAGGTGAAGAAAGAGATCGCAAAGGCCCGCGCAGCGCAGGCCTGAGCCATTTGATTCCACAGAATCATCCACAGCCCCGATGCAAGCTGCATCGGGGCTGTTTCCTTTTGTCACATGACAATTTGTGCCGCGTTGCCTAAACCTTCGGCGATGGTTCGGAAAAGATATCCACTGATTGCGGTTTTGCTGGCTCTGGCGGTGGCGCTGACCGGGGCGCAGATGGCCTATGCGCGCGGCCAGCCGCAGCCAGCCGGACAGATGGTGATCTGTACCGGGCTCGGCCTGACCACGGTGATGGTCGATTCTGAGGGCACCCCGGTGGCGCAGAGCCATGTCTGCCCCGACGGCCTTCTCACGCTATTCCTCTCTGCCGGCGGCGCATGGGAGCCGCCTTCGCGTTTGCTGAACTGGGTGCCGCTGTCGCAGAGCGTGGCGGTGATGCGCGGGCAGGGGCGTCCTGTCCCCGGCGCGCAGGCGCGGGGGCCGCCGGTGCCGGTCTGACGACGCAGGACCCGACCGACAGACCCACACAGATCACAGGACAGACATCATGAAATCCCTGATTCTCGCCGGCGCCGCTGCGCTGGCCCTTTCGACGCCCGCCCTCGCCGACATCGCCGTGCACGACGCCTATGCCCGCAGCGCCGGGGCCGCCGCCAAGACCGGCGCCGCCTTCATGGTGATCGAGAACACCGGCGACAGCGACGACCGCCTCGTCTCGGTGGCCTCGGACGCGGCGCAGAAGGTCGAGCTGCACACCCACGAGGCCGGCGAAAACGGCGTGATGAAGATGCGGGAGGTCGAGGACGGCTTCGTCATCCCCGCCAACGGCGCGCACGCTCTGGCGCGCGGCGGCGACCACGTGATGTTCATGGGGCTCAACGGCCCCTTCGAGCAGGATGACACTGTTACTGTCACCCTGACCTTCGAGAAAGCCGGCGACATGGAGGTCGAGATCCCGGTGGATCTCGAGCGACAGCCAACCCATGGCGACGATCATGGCGAGCACGACGGGCATGGCGAGCATGGCGAGCACGACGGGCATGGCGATCATGACGGCCATGACGACCATTCGGGCCACGCCGGCCACGGCGACATGAACAAGTAAGCGACCGGGCGCAGCCTCGGTGGTGAATGGAGCCGCGTCCGGGACAGACCCGGGCGCGGCTTTCGCGTGTCAGCGCCTCAGTCGAGCAACTCCGAGACCCAGGCCGGGACCACCTCGCTGGCGGGGCCGATGCGGTGGTCGTCGAAGGCCCGTGAGATTTCGCTTTCGGCAAGGTTCAGCTCAACGGTGCGGGCGCCGGCATAGGCCGCGCCCTGCACGAAGCCCGCCGCCGGGTAGACCTGCCCCGAGGTGCCGATCGCGGCGAAGAGGTCGCAGCCCAGCAGGTGATCCTCGATTTCGTCCATATGGTAGGGCATCTCGCCGAACCAGACGATGTCGGGGCGGGCAGTGGGGGCGGCGCAGGCCGGGCAGGGCTCACCGGGCGACATCTCTGGCGGGGCGGTCCAGCGGTGGCCGCAGGCGTGGCACAGCGCGCCTGACAGCGCGCCGTGCATGTGGAGCGCGCTTGCCCCGGCCTTCTCGTGCAGGCCGTCGACATTCTGTGTCACGATCACCACCTCGCCGGGCCAGTCGCGCTGCAACCGGGCCAGAGCCTCGTGGGCGGGGTTCGGCACCGCGGCCGCCGCCTGCACGCGGCGAGCGTTGTAAAACGCGTGCACTAGGGCGGGGTCGCGGGCGAAGGCCTCTGGCGTGGCCACGTCCTCGATGCGGTGCTTCGCCCAGAGCCCGCCCTCGTCGCGGAAGGTGCCGAGGCCGCTTTCGGCCGAGATGCCGGCCCCGGTGAGGATCACGATCTTGTCGGCCATGCTTTTCCCTTCCTCGCTGCCACGGTAGGCTTCGGCGCAAAAGGAGCGCGCCTCATGACCCAGAGTATCCTCTTCGTCTGTCTCGGCAATATCTGTCGCTCGCCCTCGGCAGAGGGCGTGGTGCGACGGATGGCGGCAGAGCGCGGGATGTCGCTGGAGCTCGACAGCGCCGGCACCGGGTCGTGGCATCTGGGCGAGCCGCCCTATGCGGCGATGCAAGCCGCAGCCCGCGCGCGCGGCTATGACCTGTCAAGCCTGCGGGCCCGGCAGGTGACCCGGGCGGATTTCGACCGCTTCGACCTGATCGTGGCCATGGATGACGACAACTTCGCCAATCTCGAGGCGATGCGGCCGCGCGAGGGTGGGGCGGAGCTGCGTCTGTTCACCGACTACGCCGCCGCGACCGGCGCGCGCGAGGTGCCCGATCCGTATTTCACCCGTGATTTCGACGGCACGCTCGACCTGATCGAGATCGCCGCCCGCGGGCTTCTGGATCAGCTCTCGGAATAGACCTTGCGGGCGACCAGCCAGGTCACCGGGACGCCGAGCACGGCGCCTGCCGCGGCACAGGCGACGATTGGCACCAGCGTGTCATGACCGGTCACCAACGCGGCGACGACGGCGCTGCCCGCCAGCGTGGAGCCGATGAGGGCGTAGAGGATCCCGGCAAGTCTGAGCATGGCGCTGTCTCCGTGAATGCGAGAGCGATTGGACCTGGCACGGAGCGTAGGCCGGGGGCCGGGAGGTCGTCCTTGATACCGATCAACCGCGATGTCTTGGGCCTGTCGCACGCGCCGCGCTACAAGTCCGCACGCGCGGGGCCATAACGCTGCAAGTACCGTGCTACAGGGCTGCTACACGCACCGTGCAGGAGAGTTGCTCCCTGCGCCCCAAGGGATGCAGGCGCCATCCTACAGGGTTGGAGGCGCTTCGCCACAGAGCTGCACCCGCCGCGCTACAGAGCTGCGCCCACCTGCACCCCGCTCCACAGCCCCTCAAGCGAAAGGCGCCGGAAGATCCGGCGCCTTTGTCATGTCATTGCTGCGCTGCGGTCTCAGACCAGCCGCGAGACCTCTTTGGCCGCGCGCACGAAATCCTTGAACAGCGGATGCGGATCGAAGGGCTTCGACTTCAGCTCGGGGTGGAACTGCACGCCGATGAACCACGGGTGATCCGGCCATTCGACGATTTCCGGCAGGCGGCCGTCGGGCGACATGCCCGAGAAGCAGATCCCGGCGGCCTCGAGCGGCTTGCGGTACTTGATGTCGACCTCGTAGCGGTGGCGGTGGCGCTCGTCGATGGTGGTGGTGCCGTAGACCTCGGCGACCTTCGAGCCCTTGGACAGCACGGCGTCATAGGCGCCGAGGCGCATGGTGCCGCCCTTGTCGTCCGCCACCGAGCGGTTGACCCGCTGGTTGCCCTGCACCCATTCCTTGAGGTGATACACCACCGGCTCGAAGCGTTTCTCGCCGGCCTCGTGGTCGAACTCTTCCGACCCGGCCTTGCTCACGCCCGCGACGTTGCGCGCCGCCTCGATCACGGCCATCTGCATCCCGAGGCAGATGCCGAGATAGGGCACGTTGTGCTCTCGCGCGAACTGCGCCGCCTTGATCTTGCCCTCGGTGCCGCGTTCGCCGAAGCCGCCGGGCACGAGGATGGCATCGTAGCTCTCGAGATAGGGGGCGGCATCCTCGCGATCGAAGAGCTCGGCGTCGACCCAGTTGATCTTGACCTTCACCCGGTTCGCCATGCCGCCATGGGTGAGCGCCTCGGCGATGGATTTGTAGGCATCCTCGAGCTGGGTGTACTTGCCGACGATGGCCACGTTGACCTCGCCCTCGGGGTTGTGGATGCGCTCGCTGACGTCTTCCCACTTCTCGAGGTTGGGGCGCGGCGCCGGGGTGATCTGGAACGCGTCCAGAACCGCCTGATCGAGCCCCTCGCGGTGATAGGCGAGCGGGGCGTCGTAGATCGAGGACAGGTCCTGCGCGGCGATCACGCTGTCGGGGCGCACGTTGCAGAACAGCGCCAGCTTTTCGCGCTCCTTCTGCGGGATCGGGCCCTCGGACCGGCAGACGAGGATATCGGGCGCGATGCCGATCGAGCGCAGCTCCTTCACCGAGTGCTGGGTCGGCTTGGTCTTCAGCTCGCCGCTGGCCTTGATCCAGGGCAGCAGGGTGAGGTGCATGAAGATGCACTGGCCGCGCGGCTTGTCCTGCGCGTATTGGCGGATCGCTTCGAAGAAGGGCAGGCCCTCGATGTCACCGACGGTGCCGCCGATCTCGCAGAGCATGAAATCGACCTCGTCCTCGCCGATCGAGAGCCAGTCCTTGATTTCGTCGGTGACGTGGGGAATCACCTGGATGGTTTTGCCGAGATAGTCGCCGCGGCGCTCCTTCTCGAGCACGTTGGTATAGATCCGCCCCGACGAGACCGAGTCGGTCTTGCGCGCCGGAACACCGGTGAAGCGCTCGTAATGGCCGAGGTCGAGATCGGTCTCGGCGCCGTCATCGGTGACGAAGACCTCGCCGTGCTCGAAGGGCGACATCGTGCCCGGATCGACGTTGAGATAGGGGTCGAGCTTGCGAAGCCGGACCGAAAAGCCGCGTGCCTGCAGCAGCGCACCAAGCGCCGCACTGGCAAGGCCCTTGCCCAGCGAAGAAACGACACCGCCTGTGATGAAGATGTAACGTGCCATTGTGGCAGGACCCCGTGATTTGCCTCGAATTGTGGACACCCACGGGCCTTTCGGACCGCAGCATCACGGGAGTCCATATATAAAGGATTCGGGCTGCACTGTCCAGAGAACCGCAAGATGCTGTTGCGGTTCAGGGTGCAGCCCTCAATCTATGGTGGTTGGGCCGGAAGGCCTTAGTCTGCGCGCGGAACCATCGGCGCGTCGGGCGCCGAGTCGCTGTCGGAGGCCGACGGCGGCGGCAGCAGCGCGTCGGTGTCGAGATCGCCCGGTTCGCTCTGCTCTGCAGCCGGTGCCGAGCCGCCCAGACGGTCCATGACCGAGACGCCCGAGGCATCCTGTGCGGCGAGGATCGTGAGCGTGATCGACGTCACGATGAAGCCGATCGCCAGGATCCAGGTCACCTTGCCGAGCGCGGTCGCGGCCGCGCGCTGGCTCATGGCGCCACCGCCTCCGCCCATGCCGAGCCCGCCCCCTTCGGAGCGCTGCAGCAGCACCGCGCCAATCAGCGACAGCGCGAGAAGAAGATGGACGATGAGAATGACGTTCTGCATGGAAGGTCCCGAAGCCTGCGGTCTTGGCGCGCTATGTAGGGGAAGCCGCAGATGGGCGCAACCCGCGAGATGGGCTGTCCGGGCCGCGGCGCGGGTGACGCCACGGGCCCCGACAGCGGACCGCGCACCGGCGGGGCGGAACGAGACCGGGGCGCGCACTCTTTTTGATTGAGTTAACGCATCAGAGAAATATTTGAGGTAGTGTATTGCCCGAAGGCCGGTCGCTCGCTACCGTCCCGCCATGCCACAGGATAAACCCCTTCTCGGCATCGTTCTGATGCTCGGTTTCTGCATCATCGCGCCGTTGGCCGACGCGGTTGCAAAGCTCATCGCCGACTCGGTCCCGCTGGCCGAGCTGGTGTTCTTCCGCTTCGCGGTTCAGGCCCTGCTTCTGGTGCCGCTGATGCTGCTGACGGGGCGCAGCTTCCGAATGCGCAGGCGGGTGGCGGGCATCGTGTTCCTGCGCACGCTCATGCATATCCTTGGCATCGGCATGATGGTCACCGCGCTGCGCTACCTGCCGCTGGCCGACGCCATCGCCATCGCCTTCGTCATGCCCTTCATGCTGCTGATCCTCGGGCATTATTTCATGGGCGAAGAGGTCGGCTGGCGCCGGCTCGTGGCCTGTGCCGTGGGCTTTGCCGGCACGCTTCTCGTGGTTCAGCCCGCGTTCCGCGATGTCGGCTGGCCGGCGCTGCTGCCGCTGGGCGTGGCGCTGAATTTCTCGCTCTTCATGATCACCACGCGCCAGATCTCGCGCGATATCGATGCGGTTTCGTTGCAGGCGATTTCCGGCCTGATGGCAATCGTGGTGATCGCGCCGATGCTGGTGTTTCTGCCGGCCGGGCGCATCCCCGAGATCCAGTGGGCGGCTCTGCCGGCCGAAGGCTGGGCGCTGCTGCTGTCGATCGGTCTGCTCGGCACCGTGGCGCATCTGCTGATGACATGGTCCTTGCGCTACGCGCCCGGGGCGACGCTTGCCCCGATGCAGTATCTCGAGATGCCCTTCGCCACGCTGTTCGGCTTCCTGATCTTTCAGGAGCTGCCGAATCCGATGGCGACGCTGGGGATCTGCATCATCATGTCCGCGGGGCTGTTCATCCTCGCGCGCGAGCGGGCCATTCATCGGGCGCAGAAAGCAGGGCTCGCGCCAGTTCCGGAAGTTCCCGCACCGGCAAAATGATCAGCATCAGCGGCGCGTCCACGCGCAACGAGACCGTCTCTGCGCTGGTCTCGTTCGAGGTGCCCGCGCGCTCTGCCGGGGTGAAGTCGAGCCCGCCCAGCGGCCAGCGCAGCCCGGTGCTCTCGCCGCGCACCAGCCCCATCGGATAGAGCGAAAAGCGCAGCCCCACGGGCAGAGACAGGGTGATTTGCGGAGGAGCCAGCGCGATGGCGTCCGCCTCGCCCACGAGAATGCAGCGCCGATCCGCGCGCCGCGCCAGAACCGTCAGCGCCGCGAGTTGGTGGTCGACGCGCGGGCCCAGGAACCCGGTGCCGAACACCAGAGGAGCCGCGATGTTGCGCAGGCACTTGTCGAAATCGGTGCTGTCCTGCTCGGCAATGTGATGCACCCGCTCGCCCGGGATCTGCGCCCGCGCGCTTTGGGACAGGGAATCGAGGTCGCCGATCACCGCGTCCGGCACCGCGCCCGCCTGCAGCAACGTCTCCGCGCCTCCGTCTGCCGCCACGCGAGTCCCGCACCGCGCCAGAAGCGGGGCAAGCTGCGCCCCGGGGCTGTCGCCGCCGCCCACCAGAAGGATCGGCTCGGCGCAGGTCAGAAGGGGGGCATTCATGGCAACTTTACGACTTTCGGTGAGTTAGGTCACAATGGCGACACGAAATGATACGCTAGAGACCTAAGATTCGGTCGGCTTTCGTCTCGTATGACGTGGTAAACAATTTGTTGCAAAGTGATTGAGAGTGAACAGAACATGGTTAGTTCGAGTAAAATTCTAACAGTCTCCTATGGCACCTTCTCCTGTACTGCGGAGGGGTTCGATGATCCGCTCGAGGTGGTGAAAGATGCCACCCATTTCTTCCGCGGCGTGGTCCGGGAAGACCGCTTCTTCGGCGCCGAGCCGCCGCAGTTCGACCCCGAACTCGCGGCCGAGTTGCTGCTGTCCCAGATGAGTGCAGAAGCGGGGCAGGGCAAGCTGACCCTCGGTGACCCGGCCTCCGCACCCGCGTTCTCGACCGGCCGTGCGGGGATGCAGCCCGCGGTGCCTGCGGGCGAAAGCGGCCCGCAAGCAAGCGCCGCGGCCAAGGCCGTGGCCGAGATGGCAGCGGAACGCGCGAGCGATGAGCCGAAGGTGGCCGTCTCCTACCAGGGCGACGGCAGTGAGGACGATCTCGATGCCGCCCGCAAGGCCGAGGATACCATCGCAGCGCTTCTCGCCGATGAAGCCTTCGAGGACAGCCTCGAGGACGAGCCGCTTTTCGGTGAGGTCGAGGCCGAGCTTCCCGCCGCGCCGAAACCCGGCGTCGGGCTGAGCGATCCGGACAGCGTGGCAGCCAAACTGCGCCGCATCCGCGCCGTGGTGGCGCAGGGCGCGCCTGCGGATGCCGAGGCGGAGCCGGAAGACGATGAGACCGATGCTTCGGTCTCGGCGCTGCTTGCGGATGAAGAATCAGCACGCGACGACACCGATGGCGCGACGCAGTCCCTGCACGACAGCCTGTTCACCGAGACAGACGCCACCGCTGCTTTCGATGAGGTGTTCGAGGACGATGTCGAGGAGGACAGCGCGTCCGACGACGCGGTCCTCGAGGCGCAGGCAGCGCTTTCCGAGCCCCAGAGCGCGCCCACGGAGCCGCGGGCCCGCGTGATCAAGGTCAAGCGGGCGGCGTTCGACACCGCGCCGGGCGCGGGTCTCGCCGCAGCCGCGGCGGCAAGTAGCCTGAGCCCGGAAGACGAGGATGATTTGTCGCGCGAGCTTGCGGCTGTCCGCGCCGAGCTTCAGGAGGACTTCGACGCCGACTGGGACGACGAGGACGCGCGCGAAACCGTCGATGGCGACCGCGACGAAGACGCCGCGGCGGAGGATCTGGCGGCCGAACTCGGCACCGATGCGGGCCTTGCCGCTGCCGTCGGCGCGGCCATGTTCCGCCAGGATGGCGACGAGGCCTGGGACGACGCCGACGAATGGGACGACGAGGAAGACGGCACTCCGGATCGGGGTGACGATTCCACCGCGCCGCTGCGCCTGCAGACCTCGGACGCCGCGCGTCAGGAGGACTGGGACGAGAACGGCGACAGCACGGTGCAGTTCGAGTTTTCGGAGATCTTCGAAGAGGATGAGGACGGCGCCAACCTTGCCGCCGAAGCTCAGCGCGAGGACAGCGAGCTTCGGACGGCGCATCAGGAGGTCCGAAAGGCGGTGAAGATGTCGAGCCCCGCGCGCGCCATGCTCACCGAGCGGAGCGTGGAGGACAATGACGCCTCGCGCATCCTCGACGAGACCAACACCCAGCTTCAGGAGCCGGAGGGCAACCGCCGCCGCAGCGCCATCGCGCACCTGCGCGCCGCCGTGGCCGCGACCCGCGCTGACAAGCTTCTGGGCCGCAAGCGCGATGCGCTGGAGCAGGCCGAGCCGTACCGCGCGGATCTTGCCAACGTGGTGCGACCGCGCCGGCCGGAAGTTCTTACCGGCCAGACCGAGCGCCCGGTCGAGGTGACGCGCCCGGCGCCGCTCAAACTGGTGGCAGAACAGCGTGTCGACCCGGAGACACCGGCCCCGGCCCCGCGGCCCCGCCGCGTGCGTCTCGCCGATATCGACGAGCCGGTGGCGATCAGCGCGGGTGAGGGGGATGACGGCTTTGTCGACTACGCTGAGAGCGTCGGCGCCCGCGACCTGCCGGAACTGCTCGAGGCGGCGGCGGCCTACATGTCGTTCGTCGAGCACCGCGAACAGTTCTCGCGCCCGCAACTGATGACCAAGGTGCGGCAGGTCGAGACCGAGGAATCGAGCCGCGAAGACCGGCTGCGCAGCTTCGGCCAGCTGCTGCGCGAGGGCAAGATCGAGAAGACCAGCGGCGGCCGCTTCACAGCCTCTGACCGGATCAGCTTCAAGCCGGACGCGCGCGCCGCGAGCTGATTGGGCGGGCATCGCTTGGAACGACCGCAGCGGCGGGGGCCACGGCCCTCGCCGTTTTTCGTGTCGGCGGCTTGGATGTCCGGGCGGAGGGTTGCCCTTGGAAGGAGCTAAGGGGGCTCTGCCCCCTCTTGGCGCTGCGCGCCAATTCACCCCCGGGATATTTTCGGCCAGAAGAAGACGTGAGCGCAGTGCCCCTGGCTTCTCTTCGTCAAAAATACTCCCGCCGGAGGCGGGCCGGGCGGTGCCGACAGTGGCGTGGGGGCGAGAGCGCGGGGCGTGCCGCAGGCATCAAAGACGGCGGGCAGGGCTAGCGCTTGGCGACAACGCGGGGCCGGAAAAAGACAAACCCCCGAAAGGCAGGGCCCCGGGGGTCGTCGAGTTCTTGTGTTGGAAGGTCAGCTGCCTGACCTTAGCCGGAAAGTCCGGGACGGAGGGCTCAGAGGAGGCCTTCGCGTTGGGCTTTCTTGCGTGCCAGCTTGCGGGCACGGCGGATGGCCTCGGCCTTCTCGCGCGCTTTCTTCTCGGACGGCTTCTCGAAATGTTGCTTGAGCTTCATTTCGCGGAACACGCCTTCGCGCTGCAGCTTCTTCTTCAGGGCACGGAGCGCCTGATCGACATTGTTGTCGCGAACACTAACCTGCATGTGGTTTTCACCACCTTTCTAAGTTTGAGTTGCAAGGAATTGCAGGAACTGGCCGTATAGCAAGGCCGGGCTAAATTGTCTAGGGTCAAGAAACTCAAATGAGACCGAGGAGAGGCCCATGACGGACGATGCAGCCGAGCGCCTGCTGGATGCGGCGCTGAACCATGTTGCCTTCGATGGCTGGTCCGAGACGACCTTCCGTGCGGCGGTGGCGGATGCGGGGGTGGATCCCGTGGTGGCACGCGGCCTGTTCCCGCGCGGGGCAGTCGATCTCGCGGTGGCGTTCCACAAGCGTGGCGACGACGCCATGGTGGCAGCGCTGGCCGAGAAGGACCGTGCACAGGACGGCGCGCCGCTGCGCTACCGGGACAAGGTGACGCGCGCGGTGCGGACCCGGATCGAGGTGGTCAAGGACCGCGAGGCCGTGCGCCGCGGCACCACGCTCTTTGCCCTGCCGATCTATGCTCCGGACGGGGCCAAGCTGATCTGGGGCACCTCCGACCGGATCTGGACCGTGCTGGGCGACACCGCGCGCGATTTCAACTGGTACAGCAAGCGGGCGACGCTGAGCGGCGTGTATTCCTCGACCGTGCTCTACTGGCTGGGGGACGATTCGCTCGACTTTCAGGCGACCTGGGCGTTTCTCGACCGCCGCATCGAGGACGTGATGCGATTCGAGAAGACCAAGGCGAAGATGCGCGACAACCCGTTGCTGAAGCGCGTGTTCGCCGGCCCCGAGAAGGTTCTGGGCTCGATCCGGGCGCCGCGCTCGGTGCGCGACAACGATCTGCCGGGCGGTTGGACCGCCCCACGCTGACAAGACAGGAAAGACCCTATGACTGACACGATGCGCGCCGTCGAGATCTCCGAGCCGGGCGGGCCGGAGGTGCTGCGACTGACCAGCCGACCCATGCCGCAACCGGGACATGGCGAGGTGGTGATTCAAGTGGCCTGGACCGGGGTGAACCGGCCCGATGCCCTGCAGCGGGCGGGCAGCTACGCGCCGCCCGCCGGCGCCAGCGACCTGCCGGGGCTCGAGGCGTCGGGCACCGTCGCGGCGGTGGGGCCGGGGGTGAGCTGGCCCGCGGTGGGCGATCAGGTCTGCGCGCTGCTTCCGGGCGGCGGCTACGCGGAATACGTCGCGACGCCGGCGGCGCATTGCCTGCCGGTGCCCGCGGGCATGGGGCTGCGCGAGGCCGCCTGTCTGCCCGAAACCTACTTCACCGTCTGGTCCAACGTGTTCCAGCGCGGCGGGCTCAAGGCCGGCGAGCGCTTCTTGGTGCATGGCGGCTCGTCGGGCATCGGCACGACGGCGATCCAGCTGGCGCATGTTCTGGGCGCGCGGGTCTTCGCGACCGCCGGCACGGCGGAGAAATGCGCCGCCTGCGTCTCGCTGGGCGCCGAGCGCGCGATCAACTATCGTGAGGAGGACTTCGTCGAGGTGCTGCGCGCCGAGGGCGGGGCCGACCTGATCCTCGACATGGTGGGTGGCGACTACATCCCGCGCAATCTGAAGACCCTCGCCGATGATGGCCGGCTGGTGCAGATCGCCTTCCTGCAATCGCCGAAGACCGAGCTGAATTTCGCGCAGCTTATGGTGCGGCGGCTGACCATCACCGGCTCCACCCTGCGGCCGCAGGGCGTCGAGGCCAAGGCGCGCATCGCCGCGTCCCTGCGCGAGCATGTCTGGCCGCTTCTCGACGCCGGACGCGTCGGTCCGGTGATGGACTCCGATTTTCCGCTCGAGGCGGCCTCCGAGGCCCATGCCCGCATGGAAAGCTCGGCCCATGTGGGCAAGATCGTCCTGAAGGTCGCCTGAGACCGGCCCGCCAACGGGGCGTGCCCGCCTGGTGTGGGGGCATCGCAGCGCGGCGGGAGAGATGCCGGGTGGACCATGTCGCGGCGCTGTCGCGTCGTAGCCTGCACCGCCCGCGCATCTGGTGATCGGGGGCGCGGCTTTGGGGCCTTGTACCCGAAGCCGCGCCGACGCAGTCTCTGCTCCAAACCACGCGCGAACAGAGGAGGATCCCCATGGCGGGCACGGCACGTACGGTCATCATCGAGGAACACGGCGGCCCCGAGGCGCTGAAGCTGGCGGACTGGCCGGTGGGCGAGCCGGGGCCGGGAGAAATCCGCATCCGGCACAAGGCCTGCGGGCTGAACTTCATCGATTGCTACCAGCGCTCGGGGCTTTACCCGATGACGCTGCCACACGCGCTCGGCATGGAAGCCTCGGGCGTGATCGAAGCGGTGGGTGAGGGCGTGTCGCATCTCGAGGTCGGCGACCGGGCCGCCTATGCCTCGGCGCCTCCGGGGGCCTATTGCGAGGCGCGGGTGATGCCCGCCGCGCAGGTCTGCCGTCTGCCCGACGCGATCTCCTTCGAGGAGGGCGCGGCGATGATGCTGAAGGGGTTGACGGTGCAGTACCTCTTCCATCGCACGACGCCGCTGCAGGCCGGGGACACGGTGCTGTTCCACGCCGCCGCCGGGGGCGTCGGGCTGATCGCCTGCCAGTGGGCCAAGTCCGAAGGCATCCGGCTGATCGGCACCGCCGGGTCGGATGAGAAATGCGCTCTGGCGGTGGAGCAGGGGGCGGATGCCTGCATCAACTACGCCACCGAGGACTGGGTGGCGAAGGTGCGCGAGCTCACCGATGACGCGGGCGTCGACGTGGTGATGGACTCGGTCGGCAAGGCCACCTTCGAGGGATCGCTCGACTGCCTGAAGCCGCTGGGGATGATGATTTCCTTCGGCAACGCCTCTGGCGCGGTCGATGCGTTCAATCTCGGCCTTCTGGCCCAGAAGGGGTCGCTCAAGGTGACGCGGCCCACGGTGTTCACCCATATCTCCGACCACGCCACCTGCCAGTCGATGGCGGGGATGCTGTTCGGCAAGGTGGCGTCGGGCGAGGTCGGCATCCGCATCGATCAGCGCTTCCCGCTCGAGGATGTGGCCGAGGCGCACCGGGTGCTGGAGGCGCGCCGCACCACCGGGCAGACCATCCTGACGCTGGAGTGATCTGACGGAGCGCCCCTCGCGGGGCGCGCAGGCTTTGCCCGGTCCCGGCTTCGCCGGGTCCGGGCGGGCAGGGCTCCGCTTGGCTGTGCACCGCGCCTCGTTGCAATGCCATGTCGCAGGGCCGGAGCACCTCCGGAGCGAAGGTCAGCCTCTCCTGCTTTCTTCAGCCGTCAGGAGCGCGGCGGGAACTTGATGTGCACGCGCAGGCCATCGGCGCCGTCCACGGTCAGGTTTGCGTCGTGCTGGAAGGTCAGGGTGCGGATCATCCGCCAGCCCAACGAGTTCGACCGCTCGGGGCGCTCCGCATCCGGCGGCAGGCCGACGCCGTTGTCCGAGACGAGCAGCGCGATGCCCCGCGTCGGGTCGCCGGTGACCTCGACGCGGATCAGTCCCCGGTCCCGGCCCACGAACGCATATTTGAACGCGTTGGTGATGAGCTCGCCGATGATCAGCCCGATGTCGATGGCAAACTTGCTGTCGAGCTGCAGCGTGGCGCAGGACACCTCGATATTGGCGGTGAGGGCGCCGCCGCTGAAGGCCCGCTCCGAGTTCTTGGCAACCTCGTCGAGCATCTCTGCAAGATCGACCTGTCCCGCATCCGTGCCGCGCTGCATCAATTCGTGGGCCTTGGCCAGCGAGCCGACCCGAACCTCGAGCTCGGTCAGAACCTGCTGGGTCTCGTCCTGCTCGGCCTGCGACTTGCTCATCCGGATCAGCGCGACGATGAGCGCCAGATTGTTGCCGGTGCGGTGATGCAGCTCCTGCATCAGCAGGTCGCGGTCGGCGATGCCCTCGGTCAGCTCGCGGTTCTTCTCGCTGAGCGCCGCGGTAGGGTCCTTCGCGCGCAGCTCGGTCAGAGCCCCCTCGGCCTGATCCACCAGCTGCGGGCTGGCGGGCAATCCCGCCGCGGGCAGGAAGGTCGCGTCGATCCGGGTGCCCTCGTGCCCGGTGTCGACGTCGAAGCGCGTGGCGATCCTCTGAACGCCGCGCAGCCCCAGCCCCATGCCCGTGGAAGAGGTGGGCGGGCCGTCCGGGGCGAGGCTCTCTTCCGGGATGCCGCGCCCCTGATCGGTCACCAGAAGACCGAGCGCCGACTTGCCGTTGACCTCGGTGAGCGAGAAGGTCGCACGGCCCTTCTGACCATGCTCGATGGCGTTCCGGCCGAGCTCGACGACGGCGGTCACGGTCCGCGTCCTCTCGAAGGCGCCGAAGTTTAGGACAGTCGTCAGCGTCATCGCCACATCGCGCAATCGGGCGACGTCGGCGCTCTGCTCGAGGGTCACGGTGGTCAGCTTGGCCGGTTTCATTGCGTGCGCTCCCGGTTGATGCGCATCACCACGATGCTGGCGTCGTCCCGTCCACGAAAGGCGCGGTCGAGGAAGAAGCCGGCGATCAGAAGTGGGCTCTTTCGCAGGATGCCCTGCGGAAAGTTGTTCTCCCGAAGCGTCTTGAGCCCGTCGCTGTGCATAATCACCATGTCGCCCGCCTCGAGCTGCGTGGCTTCCTCGTAGCCGCGCGTCGCGGCGCCGCCGATGCGGCCATCCCGGACCGCCATGCGGCGCACGCCCCCGGCGCCGATCACCAGCGTCGAGATGTTGCCCAGCCCGGCGTAGCGCAGCTCCATCTGCGGCTGCGCGATATGCACCAGCGCCGCGACGGCGCCGCGCTTGCCGACGAGCGACTCGGTGATCTGGCGCATGAGCTTGCCCGGCTCTGAGGACAGGCCGCCCGCCGCGACGGCGGCGTCCGTGACCTCGGCGGCGGCCTCTGCCGCCGCGGGGCCATGGCCGAGACCGTCGCAGAGCAGCACGTCGGTCGCCAGCGGCGTCTGCCGGATCTGGTAATCGTCGCCACAGGAGGTCTCGTGCGGATGGCACACGCGCAGCCCGACCGCCTCGACATCCCCCGTCCGCCCCGCCTCGGCCCCGCCGAAGGTGCAGACGATCGTGGTGCCGTGCTCGGGCGCGCTGAAGATATCGAAACTGTCGGACAGCCGCACGATGGCCCCGAGGCCGAGCCCGGCGGACTCGGTGGAGCTTTCGCCATCCTCGAACATCCGGTCGATATCCGGGATGCCCGGCCCCCGATCGGTGAAGATCATCGCGATGCGGCCTGCATCCGGCCCGCGCATCGGTTCGATCAGGGCCCGGCCACGGGTTGCGTAGCGCAGGATGTTGGTGGCGGCCTCCGACGCGACGATGGCAAGCTCTTCGAGGCGCGTTTCGGGCAGCCCGATCTCGGCGCCGTGACGCCGCGCCAGCCGCCGCACCACGGCGACGGCGCTGCGATCATCAATCTCGACCCACTGGTTCATAACTTGACGCTCATGGAAACGGTTGTGCCTTCACCGGGGGCGGACCGGATCTCGAAGTCGTGCGAGAGCCGCTTGGCGCCGCCAAGCCCTCTGCCGAGCCCGCCTGCCGTGGTGTAGCCCTCGGTCATGGCCAGCGTCACATCCTCGATCCCCGGACCATCGTCCCGGCACTCGACCCGCAGATACGCCTTGCCCGGGTCGAGATAAATCGAAATCCGGCCGCCGCCGCCATGCACGATCGCGTTGCGGGCAATCTCGCTCACCGCCGTCGCGAAGCGGGTGATGCGCATGGCGGAAAGCCCGCGCTCCTTCAGGACCCGCGCCACCGCCTGACGCGCGGCGACGACATCGCGACTGACAGCAAGCGTGATCTCCGCGACCGCGGTGCCCTTTGTCCCGGAGCGGTCAGCCACGCCGCAACTGGGACAGCGCGTGGGTGAGGCTGAGCGCCGTGCGGGTCTCGGGCAGGTACATCCCCAGCTCAACAAGCGTCACCGCGACCGCCGGGCGCATCCCGACAACGTAGGTATCGGCCGCCAGGAGCCGCGAGATCCCGGCCAGCTGCGCGATCACGCGCCCGACGAAGGTGTCGACGATCTCGAGCGAGCTGATGTCGAGGATCACGCCCTTGACGTTCTCCTTGGCGATCCGGTTCGAGAGGGTGTCTTGCAATTCCACGATCTCGGTATCGGTGACGTCGTCCTGAATGGAGACGAGAAGCGCGTTCTCGACCAGATTGATGGACGTCACACCCGACATGTCAGGAGACCTCGCTGGTCTTGATGACGTAGCCGACCTTTTGCAGCGCATCGGACAGCGCGGTGCGGATGCTCGAGCGGGTCGAAACCGTGCCGACGTCGATGCCAAGCTGGACCATCGTCTGCGCGATCATCGGGCTGATGCCGCTGATGATGCATTCAGCCCCCATCAGGCGCACAGCGGCGGCGGCCCGCAGAAGGTGCTGCGCCACCTGCGTGTCCACGGTGCCGACGCCGGTGATGTCCATGATCACCACCTCGGCCTGACGCTCGAGGATGGTCTGCAGCAGGTTCTCCATGACCTCCTGTGCGCGGGCGGAATCCAGCGTGCCGATCAGCGGCAGCGTAAGAACCCGGTCCCAGAGCTCGACCACCGGTGTCGACAGTTCGAGCATTTCCTGCCGCTGCCGCTCGATGATCTGGTCGCGCTCGCCGATGAAGATCTCGTTGGTGTAGATCGCGAAGGCATCGACCAGACGGGTCACCATGAGCACATCGCGGATGAGCCTCTGGCCCTCGAGATCGGGCATGGCCTCGAGTCGCTTGAACAGCGTCGACTTGAGGGCGAGAACGAAGGTCGCCATCTCGGTGGGCGTGACGCCGCGACCGACGCGCTCCTTGCTGACATCGACCAGAACCGCGCGCAGGTCTTCCCACGCGTCATCGTCGAGGTTGAATTCCTCGTTCACCACGCCGGCGCGAACGCCCTTGCTGAACGCTCTCAGCAGTTCGCGGTTCTGTGCCCGGCTTTCGGAATCGGAAAAGAGATCGGAGCGCTTCACGCCCTCTTTCACCTGGGTTCCAAGCCAATCCTCTATGAGGGAGGAAAAATCGGTCTCGAGGATGGACAAGATATTTGCCGTGGATGTCTGCGGCATTTGCTGAAACCTCAGTTGAATTTGATGCGGCAGATAAGCCAATCAGGTGAGCGAAAGTCAACAGATACGGTTACGTAAGCTTAAGCGGTCCCGGCTGAGGCGACCGGGAATCGCCCGCTCATGCCAAATATTCCCAAAATACCGGGCCCGATATTTTGCAGGTCGGAAGATTTCGAGCGGCTCGGAACCGCCATTCCCGTCATCGGGGCTCCGGGACCGGCAGTCGCGTCGCCATGGAGTCGTCAACGCGTGCCAGGGGCGGGCCTCGCAGCGGTTTCAAGCGATGCCTCCGCCCTGCCGCCATGCTCTGAACTGCGTTCGGTGGTCGCAGCGAAGCGCGAGGGCGGCCGCGTCTCGGTTTGCCGGACGTAGAGGACAAAGCATCGGGCAAGTGCCGCCGAAAGGCTGCCTCGGGCCGGTCGCACCCTGTGTCGCGCCGGAGGTGGATGTCGGCACAGAGAAAGGCGTATGACTATTCCCGCGGTGCATCCCGTTCGAGAAGGTCGTCACTGCCTTTGCGTTCGGCATCGACCAGCGGAATGAGCGCCGCTTCTTCCGATTTGCGGACCGTGCTCTCCTCGGTCGGGGCGGGCGTCGGCGAGACCGGCGCCCTCCGCGCCGGCGCGGAGGGTGCGCCAGGCGTGTCGGAGCCGAGCTGTGACAGTCCCGCGCCCTCGAGACGGATCCGGTAGGTCGTGTCCGGGATCGCCACGCCGGCCTCTTCGATGGCGGCCTTGACCAGCCGGATGGCATCGCCGCGCGCGGTGGCAAAGCCGGTGGCGGTCTGGTCGATCCATCCTGTCACGCGCAGAATCGCCCCGGACTCGGTCATGTTCTCGATCCAGACCAGTTCCTCCGGATCGTCGAGCACGAAAGGTTGTGCCTTCAGGGCCGCCTGCGCGAGGGCACGCGTCGCCTCTAGATCGGCGTCGGGGTCGATCCCGATGTCGAACATGAACCGCCGCGCCGGGTTCTGGGTGTAGTTCACGATCTTGCCCTTGAAGACCGTGGCGTTGGGAATGCGCACGTGGTTCCCGTCGAGCGAGAGCAGGATCGTCGCCCGGGAGGTGAGGCGGATCACGCGGCCAACGTCGCCCTCGATCTCCACCAGGTCGTTCGGGCGGAACGGCTGGCGCAGGCTGAGCATGATCGAGGCCACGAAGTTCTCGACCGTGTCGCGCACCGCGAAGCCGATGGCGAGGCCGATGATCCCCGCCGCGCCGAGGATGGTCCCGAGCAAGGCCGCCGCCCCGAGAAAATCGAGCGCGATCACGATGCCTGCGATGACACAGGCGACGCGGAAGGCCTGCCGGTAGATCGCCGCGATGAACGCATTGGGCGAGATCCGGTCCCAGAAGCGCAGCCGGGCCAGCAGGAACCCCGCCGTGACGATCACTGAGAAGGCGGCGAGCGCCACGAGGAACAGCGGCAGGCGCGAAACCAGCTGCGCGATCCGCGTGCGGAACCGCTCCACCGCCGGGTGAAGCTGCTGCGCAAGCTCGTCCGGGACCGCGAGCGCGTTGTTCACCGCGACCACGCCATCGAGGCGCTCGGCGATGCGCTCGACCTTCGCGATGGTGGCGGGATCTGCCACATCGCCCCTGAGCGAGACCACCCCGGCGTCGACCGACACCGCGATCCCGTCGAACTCGAGCGCGCCAAGGATGGCCCGAAGGCGCTGCGCGATGGCCGTGTCGTCGGGAACGTTCTCGACCGCCAGCGTGAGAGGGGCCTCGGTCTCCGCCGCGAGTTCCTGCCCGAGAAGCTGGCACGGGGCGAGAAGGAGTCCGAGGCAGAGAAGGATCTGTTTCATGCCTGTCCAGATAGCGTGACGCCGCACGCCGCCCACTCACGGCGGGGCGGATCGGTGTTGGTCTGTGTTCCCGGCGCTACGATGGCGAAAAGGGCAGGGGCTCCGCGCGTCCGATCCCGGCGGCGGGAGAGCCGTGCATTCGCTATCGCATCAGAGGGGCTCCCCCAGGAAAGAGAAAGGGGGCTCTGCCCCCTCTTGGCGCTTTGCGCCAATTCACCCCCGGGATGTTTTCAGCCAGAAGAAACCATGAGCGCAGCGCCCCTGGCTTCTCTTCGTCAAAAATACTCCCGCCGGAGGCGTCCGGGGCCGACACAGGCGCTGCCGTCGAAGGTCGGGGGCGGCGCCAACACGCGCGGACTCGTCGCGGGCGCAAAAAGGCGCTAAGCGGGCGGCATGGACGAGACATTCGAAATCTTCCTGGCCTGCGCGCCGGGGCTGGAGACGGCGCTGACGGCAGAGGCCAAGGCGGCGGGGTTCGGGCCGTTGCGCCCGGCGGCGGGGGGCGTGGCCTTCGATGGCGGCTGGCCCGAGGTATGGCGCGCCAACCTCTGCCTGCGGGGCGCGGCGCGGGTTCTGGCCCGCATCGGCGGGTTTCCCGCGGTGCATCTGGCGCAGCTCGACAAGCGGGCGCGGAAGTTTCCCTGGGGCGCGGTGCTGCGGGCCGATCAGCCGTTCAAGGTCGAGGCGGTGAGCCGCAAGTCCAAGATCTACCACGCGGGCGCGGCGAAGCAGCGGGTCGAGACCGCGATCACCGAAACCCTCGGCGCGCCGCTGGGCGATGACGGCGTGCGGCTTCTGGTGCGCATCGAGGACAACCTCGTGACCTTCTCGGTCGACACCTCCGGCGCGCCTCTGCATCGGCGCGGGCACAAGGAGGCGGTGGGCAAGGCGCCGATGCGCGAGACGCTGGCGGCGCTGTTCCTGCGCGACTGCGGCTATCGCGGCGAGGAGCCGGTGCTCGACCCGATGTGCGGCTCGGGCACCTTCGTTCTGGAAGCCGCCGAGATCGCCGCCGGGCTGGCCCCGGGCCGCACCCGCGCGTTCGATTTCGAGCGCCTGGCCAGTTTCGATCCCGAGGAGTGGGCCGCGCTCAAGGCGGCGCAGGCGCCGCGCGAGACCGCCCTGCGCTTTCACGGGTTCGACCGCGATGCCGGTGCGGTGCGCTCGGCCACGGCCAATGCCGAGCGCGCCGGCGTCTCGGAGCTGACGAGCTTCACCTGCCAGCCGGTCAGCGCGCTTGAGCCGCCCAAGGGGCCGCTGGGGCTCGTCATGGTGAACCCGCCGTACGGGGCGCGGATCGGCAAGCCGGGCCCGCTGCACGCGCTGCACCGCAGCCTTGGCGAGGTGCTGATGCAGCGCTTCCGCGGCTGGCGCGTGGGCATCGTCACCTCCGAGCCGGGGCTGGCGCGCGAGACCGGTCTGCCGTTCCTGCCGCCGGGACCGCCGGTGGCGCATGGGTCGCTGAAGATCAAGCTCTACCGCACCGATCCGCTCTGAGGCCGGCTCTTCTCAGATCGGCTCTTTGCCCTATATTGAGGGGCATGAAACAGTTTGCCGCCCTCTGCCTCTCGGCCAGTCTGCTGGCCATGCCCGCCACCGCACAGAACGTTGAGGAGGCGCCCGGCGAGGGCGGCGGCCTGATGAAGCGCGGGGCCGAGATGTTCTTCGAGGGGCTGCGTGACGAGCTCGACCCCGCCCTGCGCGAGCTCGGGGAGCTTGCCGACGATGCGGGACCGGCGCTGCGCAGCTTCATGCAGGAGATGGGGCCGGCGCTGAAGGATCTGATGGGCAAGGTGAAGGACTGGTCGGTCTACCATCCGCCGGAGATGCTCGAGAACGGCGACATCATCCTGCGCCGCCGCGAGCCGCTGGAGGAAAGCGACGATGGCATCGCGCCGCGAGACCGGGACTGGCCGGAGCGCGACCGCACGCTGCCGCCGCTCGACGGAACGCCGCCGGATCGCGGCGGCGAAATCGAGCTTTGAGGCAAGCGCTGCAGCCTGTGCGGGCCGCTTGCAAGAGGCAGCGCACACAGGCGGACGGCCTCGGCCCGATCAGTCGATCTCGACCTGCGTATCCTCTGCGTTCAGCGCCCGGGCCAGCGACTTGAAGCGCGATTCGGCGACTTCGCCGTAGAGCGGCGCCACATCCGGGGCCATCCGCAGCGACAGGCGCCCGGTCGTGGCATCCCATGCGAGCGAGGCGCCGTCTTCCTTGCTCACGTCCGACATCCACAGCATCGAGCCGAAGCGCATCGCCTTGCCGAGCACCTCGGCCTCCTGCAGCTCTTCGTCGCTCAGCAGCGCATAATAGGCCTCGAACAGGCCTTCGCGCTTGTTCTTGTAGCGGTGCAGCAGGGCGAGACCGAGAAACACCCGTTCGGGGTGAGTCAGGCCGCCGAGATTGGCGCGCGTGGCGTTGTCGAAACAGGTCTGCGCGCGGTAATCGGGGTGGGCGCGCCAGCTCACGTCGTGCAGCAGGCAGGCGGCCTTGACGATGCGCATTCGCTCGGGGCTTGCGTCGGCGAACAGCGGCTCCACGAAACGAAAGAGCTTCTTGCCGAAGCCGGGCAGGCGGGCGTCCTTCGCCTCGGAGAAGCGGCAGGCCTCGATCAGAGGATCGCGGTCGCGCAGCTTTTGCGGCATCTGCTCGTAGAGCAGCCCCTCGCGGATGCCGTAGGACGAGACCGCGATGCCGGCGGGCGTGAAGGTCTCGACGAGCCGGCCCAGCACCTCGCCGGCATAGGGCACGAGGCTCATCCGCGCCGAGGAAATCGAGCAGGCGCCGCGCAGCGCCTCGAGGTCGGATTTCTCGATGAATTTCAGCGTATCCGCGACGGCGTCCTTGTCCATGCGGTACTCGTGCAGGACGTGCAGCGGGTAGCCGCGGCGCTCCATGTCGATGCGGGCGATGGCGCGCCACGAGCCGCCGACGAGGAAGAGCTGCGCGTCGCGCCGCCCGATCACCTCGGCGAGCTTGTCGATATGCTTGTCGATGTGTTTCTCGCGGGCTTTCTTGCCGCCCTCGAGATCCTTGAACCGCAGCGGGCCAAGGGGAGAGGTCACGCGGCGGCCGACCTGGCCGTCGGAGAGCTCGGCCAGTTCCATCGACGAGCCGCCGATGTCGCAGATCAGACCGTTGGCGCCGGGCCAGCCCAAGAGCACACCCTGCGCCGACAGCCGGGCTTCCTCTTCGCCGTCGATGACCCAGATCTTGAGGCCGGTCTGTTTCTCGATCTCGGCGCGGAAGGCGGGGCCATCCTCGGCCTCGCGCATGGCGGCGGTGGCGACGGCGGTGAGCGGCGGCAGGTCCATGCCGCGCGCCAGCGTCTGGAACCGGGCCAGCGCCGACAGCGCCCGCGCCTTGCCCTCGGGGTTCAGCCGCCCGGTCTCGGGCATCCCGGCGCCGAGGCCACACATGATCTTTTCGTTGTAGAAATACGCCGGGCTGCGGGCCGCGCCGTCGAAGACCACCAGTCGCACCGAGTTCGAGCCGATGTCGACGACACCCACGCGCGACAGGCGGCGGGCCTGCGGGTCCTCGAAAAGCGGGCGACCGAAAGGCCCCCAGTCGCCTTGGGCGGAGTCGCTCTGTCCGTCCATCTGCATCCCCGGCTGTGGTCCGCGTTCGCTCTACCACGCTTCGGGCGCGCGGCGAAAGCACTTCGTTGGAGCAACGTCGCCGGTCCCCGGACCGTTCCGCGATGGGTCAGCGGAACAGCGAGAGCAGCACGCCCGGAGCGCCGTTGGCGATCGACAACGCCTGAATGGCGAGCTGTTGCTGAACCTGAAGCGCCTGCAGCCGGGCAGAGCTTTCCTCGAGGTCCGCATCGACGAGCGTGCCGATCCCGGACGTCATGGCGTCGGTGAGGCTGTCGTTGAAGCTGCTCTGGGTGTCGAGCCGGCGCTGGTCCGAGCCGAAGGCGGCGGCGGCGTTGATCGAGATGTCGAGCAGCCCCTCGATCGTGGCAAGGGCGTCATTGGCGCCGGCGGCGGTGGTGACATCGAGTTCGCCCAGCAGTTCCAGCCCGCCGCCGATGGTGCTGCCGGCATCCGCGCTCAGGGTATCGATCTTCACGGCGATGGTGTCGCTGGCGGTGGTGACCTCGGAGGAGATGGCAAGCGCGCTGCCCGAGGCCTGCACCTGCAGGACGGAGCTGTCGATGCCGGAGCGGGCGGCATAGCTGGCATAGCGCTGCGACAGTTGCGAGAGCACGTCGCCGATGCCGTCGCCGTCGCGGGCCACGTAGGAGATCGGCGCCGAGACCATCTCGGCGCGGGACTGCGTGGCGCCGGAGGTGGTGCGCAGATCGGTCTGCTCGAAGGTCGAGCCGTCGCCGTCGGTGCCGTAGAGCGACAGCGAGAAGGCCATGCCGGTGGTGACAGTGATGCCGCTGGCGTCGAGCGTGGCGCTGCGGGTGAGGGTCAGCGTAGCCGTGACCGCGGAGCCGCTGTAGGTACCGCCCGAGGCGGCGATTTCGCGGCTCGCGGTCGAGAGGTCCTGCTTGCCGATACTGATGTCGACCCCGCGCACGCCGCTGGAATCCCGTTGCAGAAAGCCCAGAACCTGCGCGCTGCCCGAGCCATCGGTGCTGTCGCGGTTGTTCAGCAGGTTGAGGCCATTGAACTGGGCGGTCTCGACCACCGCGCCGATCTGGTCGCGCAGGGAGGAGATGGTGCTCTGGATCTTGGCGCGGTCGACATTCTCTTCCTGCGCGGTGACCACCTGTCCCTTGATCTCGGTCAGCAGCTCGGTGATCGTCTCGGCGCCGTTGCGCGCCACCGCGAGGGTGGCGCTGCCAAGCGCGAGGCTGTCGGCCACCTTGCGGTAGCCCAGCACGTCGGCCTCCATGGTCTTGGCGATGGCCCAGACCGCGGCGTTGTCCTCGGCGCCTGCAACGCGGCGGCCGGTGGCGATCTCGGCCTGCACGTCGGCGATGTTGGTGTTGATGCTTTGCAGGTTCATCAGCGCGATGGACGCACTGTCATTGGTCAGAATGCTGGACATGGGATGCCTGTTCTCGGGGAAGCCTGTACGGGGCTGTTCAGGGAAAGCGCGCAGTTCGCGCGAGACGGGCCCGGGTCGGGGCATTCGAGGCAGCGTTTTCGCCGCTAGCGGTGCGTTCCTCGGACCGGAAGCCGAGACAGTCTACGCCCGCGCCGCCGCCCCCATGACGCAGGCCCCAGACTGGGCCTCGCCGGTTAACCCTGCGCTAAGGCAATGCGGCGCGGCTGTGGTGATTTCGGGGCGGTTCCGGGGCGTGGCGGTGGGTTGTGGGGGCCGGGGCGGTACAGAGGTCCGCGAGGACCTGGTAGAGGCCCCCTGAACGAGAAAGCGCCGGGGCGAGGAAATGGGCTGCGGCTGCCGAGGTCAAACAGAGACCCGCACCGGGCACACGTTCCCTCAACGAGAAAGCGACGGGGTGCGGGGGCCGTGCTCAGACAAAGGCCCGCCCGCACCGAGCAGGGCCCCCTTGCACGAAAAAGCGCCGGGGCGGCGTCCGCCCCGGCGTTTTACACAACCCGTCCGACCGTCTCAGCCGTCGCCGTGGGTCAGCTTCGGCACGTCTGCGGCACCGGCGGAGCCGCGGCCCGAGAGCGAGGGGTTCTCCATGAAGAAGCGGTGGCAGTTGAACGGAGTCTCGCCGTCGCTCACCGGGTGGCGGCTGAACTTGCCGGTGGGCTCCATCACCCAGCTCTGCGCGGTGTCGGCGAGGTTCGCCGCCATCACCTGGCTGACGATCTGCGCCTTCACGGTCTGGTTCAGGATCTCCACCCCGGTCTCGATGCGGCGGTTGAGGTTGCGGCCCATCCAGTCCGCCGAGGACATGAACACCCGCGCCTTGTCATGCGGCAGGCCGTGGCCGTTGCCGAAGCAGATGATGCGCGAATGCTCGAGGAAGCGCCCGATGATCGATTTCACCCGAATGTTCTCGGACAGCCCCGCGATGCCGGGCTTCAGCCCGCAGATGCCGCGGATCACGCAGTCGATCTCGACCCCGGCCTGGCTGGCCGCATAAAGCGCATCGATCATGTCGGGCTCGATCAGCGAGTTCATCTTGAGCCAGATCCTGGCCGGCCGCCCGGCGCGGGCGTGCTCGGCCTCGGCGGCGATCAACTCGAGCATCTTGGGCTTGAGCGTGTGCGGCGAGATCACGAGGTTCTCCATCCCCTCGGGCATGGCGTAGCCGCTGAGATAGTTGAAGATCTTCGCCGCGTCGCGCCCCAGCGCCGCGTCGCAGGTGAAGAACGACAGGTCGGTGTAGATCTTGGCGGTGATCGGGTGGTAGTTGCCCGTCCCCCAGTGCGTGTAGGTCACCAGCTTGTCGCCCTCGCGGCGCACCACCTGGCTGATCTTGGCGTGGGTCTTCCACTCGAGGAAGCCGTAGACCACATGCGCGCCCGAGCGTTCCAGCCGGCGCGACTGGCGGATGTTGGCGGCCTCGTCGAAACGCGCCTTGAGCTCGACCAGCGCGGTGACCGACTTGCCCTCCTCGGCGGCCTCGCACAGCGCCTCGACGATGGGCGAGTCCTTCGAGGTCCGGTAGAGGGTCTGCTTGATCGCCACCACGTCCGGGTCGAGCGCCGCCTGCTTGAGGAAGCGCACCACCATGTCGAAGGTCTCGTAGGGGTGGTGCAGCAGCATGTCCTTCTGGGCTATGGCCGAGAACATGTTGCCGTCGTGGTCCTGCACCCGTTCCGGCACGCGCGGCGTGAAGGAGGGCCAGAGCAGGTCGGGGCGGCTGCCCAGCACCAGCTCCTTGAGGTCGGCGATGCCGATCATGCCGTCGAGCTCGATGACCTCGTCATCGTCCACGTGCAGCTCGTTCTGCAGGGTGCGGCGAAGATCCTTGGGCGCGCCGGCGGTCATCGTCAGGCGCACCACCTCGCCCCGACGCCGGCGCTTCAGCGCGACCTCGAACTCGCGCACGAGATCCTCGGCTTCTTCCTCGACCTCGAGATCGCTGTCGCGCAGCACGCGGAAGCCGAAATGATCCTTCACCCGGTAGCCCGGGAACATGCTTTCGATGTGCAGTAGCAGCACGTCTTCGAGGAAGATGAAGCGGTGCTGGCCGTCTGGCGCGGGCAGCGCCATGAAGCGGTCGACCTGGTGCGGAATCGGCAGCAGCGCGTCGCGGGTGCGCCGGTCGCGCTTGCGCTCGAGCGAGATCGCGAGGCAGTAGCCCATGTTGGCGATGAACGGGAACGGGTGCGCCGGGTCGATGGCAAGCGGCGACAGCACCGGGAAGACCTGCGTCAGAAAGGCCTGCTCGAGATGGGCGCGGTCCGCCTCGGACAGCTCGTCGCGGGGCACGATGTCGATGCCCTCGGCGGCCAGCTCGATCTCGAGCGCGTGCAGCACCTTCTGCTGATGAGCCATCAGCTTGCGGGCGTCCTCGTTGATCTCGACCAACTGCTGCGCCGGCGTCAGGCCGTCGGCGGCGGGGTTGGTGTTGTTGGCATGAGCCAACTCGCGAAGACCCGCGACGCGCACGGTGTAGAACTCGTCAAGGTTGGTCGCCGAGATCGACAGGAAGCGCAGCCGCTCGAGCAACGGCACGCGCGGATTCTCGGCCTCTTCGAGAACCCGCCAGTTGAAGCCGAGCCAGCTCAGCTCGCGATTGTAGAAGCGACCGGGCCCCTCGAGATCGAGCTCGGTCATTTCGGTCGGGGCAGGCAACGGGGCCTTGAGGAAATCTGCGATACTCATGTGGGGCTTATGCGGGTTCATTTGAAACAGGTTCGTGACGCTCATAGAGATTATTCTGCCTCCGGGCGCTGACCCGGATCAAGCCGCGTCAGAACCTCCCGCGCAAGGCTGCGGGTGATGCCCTTGGGCCGCCCCATCGCGTTAGCGTCAAGCGCAGTCACCAGCGCCCGCGCCATGGCAAAGCTGCGCGGCATGTGCCGCACCAGATAGGGGATGACATCGGCGGCGGGCACGCATTGACGGTCGGCGAGCATCTTGGCGATCACCGCGGCCAGCAGCGTGTCGTCGGGGTCGGGCAGGGTGGCGGTCTGGGTGCCCTCCATGCGGCTCTTGAGGTCGGCGATCACCAGCGGCCAGAGCGGCGGCGCCGAGCGGGCGGTGACCAGCAGCGGCTGGCGCTGCGCCAGCGCGAGGTTGTGCAGGTGAAACAGCGCCTCCTCCGCCGGGCGATCCCCGGCGATGCGGTCGCCATCCTCGACACAGATCGGCGCCGTGGCGAGCATCGGGATATCGGCGTCCGGCAGGCTGGCGGCGGGCACGATGGCGGCGCCGGTCTCGGCGGCCCACACATGCGCGAGATGGGTCTTGCCGGCGCCCGACGGCCCAACCAGCACCATCTTGCCGTTCGGCCAGTTCTGCCAGTTGTCGAGCAACGCCACCGCAAGCCCGTTGGACTGCCCGACGAAATAGTCCTCGCGTCCCAGCGCGGCGCGGACCGGCAGGGGCAGGGGAAGCTGGTCGGGGGTGATCATCCTTGGTCCTCGTCGCTCTCGAGGCCGAGATAAAGCCGGCTGTCTTTGTATTGATCGACCAGGAAGCGCGCCACCAGGCCAAGCGCCGCCGCCAGCGGCACCGCGACCAGCATGCCCACGAAACCGAAGATCGAGCCGAAGACCGACAGCGCGAGGATCAGCCACACGGGGTGCAGCCCGACCGATTCTCCAACCATCTTGGGGGTCAGGAAATTGCCCTCGAGGAACTGGCCGAAGAAGAAGATCCCGGCGACGGCGGCAATCCAGACCCACTCGCCCCAGAACTGGAACAGCGCCAGCCCGATCGCCAGCGCGCCGCCGACGATGGCGCCGACATAGGGGATGAAGGTCAGCATCCCCGCCACGACCCCGACCACGAGGCCGAAGTTCAGCCCCACCAGCCACAGCGCCAGCGCGTAGTAGATGCCGAGGATCAGGCAGACCGAGCCCATGCCGCGGATGAACCCCGCCAGCGTCTTGTCGATGTCGCGGGCCAGCCGGCGGATCACCGGCGCATGGTCGCGCGGCAGCAGGCTGTCGACGCGGGCGACCATGTTGTCCCAGTCAAGCAACATGTAGACCGCCACCACCGGCACGATGACGAAGAGCAGCAGGATGTTGAGCAGCGACATCGCCGAGGTCAGAACCGCGTCGATGAGCTGCGCGCCGCGCTCGCGGATGGTCTCGCCGATCGAGACCAGCGTCTCGCGCACCGGGCTGCCCTCGACCATGATCGAGGGGAAATGCGTGGTCAGGAAGGCCTGCAGCTGGCGGAACAGCTCGGGCGCGGTGTCGATCAGCTGGCTGGTCTGGCGCACCAGCGCCGGCACCACCGCCAGCGCGAAGATGACGAAGATCAGGATCATCGCCACGGTGATCGTTCCGGTGGCCATGGCGCGGCTCATGCCCAGCCGCTCGAGCCGGTCGGCCACGGGGTCGAGGAAATAGGCCACCGCGCCGCCCAGCACGAAGGGCAGCAGCACGTCCCCGAGGAACCACAGCAGGACGATGAGGATCGCTGTCGCGATGCCCCAGTATTTCAGCTGTGTCCGCACCGGCAGCGCC
The DNA here is from genome assembly GCF_020171625.1 of Salipiger bermudensis. Taxonomy (GTDB): domain Bacteria; phylum Pseudomonadota; class Alphaproteobacteria; order Rhodobacterales; family Rhodobacteraceae; genus Salipiger; species Salipiger bermudensis_B. The sequence continues at coordinate 252,847 of NZ_JAIUZY010000003.1, read as the reverse complement.
ATGATCGGCCATTCCTTTTCGAAAAACGTGTCCCTACATCGCGTCTCGCGCGCGATCTTGCAAGACTGGGCTGCGCCCGGCGGCCTGCATGCACGCTCTTGCTCTGCCCGGTCCCGCCCACGGCCTCTTGCTCTTGCGCGGCCCTTCGCATACGCCATCCCGGACCGTTTTCCAGCCCGGGAGCCCCGCCCCATGCGTCTGAGCCGCTATTTCCTGCCCGTTCTCAAGGAGACGCCTTCCGAGGCGCAGATCGTCTCCCACCGCTACATGCTGCGCGCCGGCATGATCAAGCAGGCCAGCGCCGGGATCTATTCCTGGCTGCCGCTGGGCTTCAAGGTGCTGCGCAAGATCGAGAATATCATCCACGAGGAACAGGCCCGCGCCGGCCACATCCCGATGCTGATGCCGACGATCCAGTCCGCCGATCTCTGGCGCGAGTCGGGCCGCTACGACGCCTACGGCGCCGAGATGCTGCGCATCACCGACCGCCATGATCGCGACATGCTGTTCACACCGACCGCCGAAGAGCTGATCACCGACATCTTCCGCGCCAACGTCTCGTCCTATCGCGACCTGCCGCTGACCATGTACCAGATCCAGTGGAAGTTCCGCGACGAGATCCGCCCGCGCTTCGGCGTGATGCGCGGCCGCGAGTTCTACATGAAGGACGGCTACAATTTCGACCTCACCAAGGAAGACGCGCTGCACGCCTACAACCGCCACCTGGTAAGCTACCTGCGCACCTACGAGCGCATGGGCCTGCAGGCGATTCCGATGCGCGCCGACAGCGGCCCGATCGGCGGCGACGACACGCACGAGTTCCTCGTGCTGGCCGAGACCGGCGAGTCGGAGGTGTTCTACGACAGCGAGATCACCGAGCTGAAGTTCGGCGACCGCGAGATCGATTACGACAGTGTCGAGCAGTGCCAGGCGGTGCTCGAAGAGTTCACCTCGCGCTATGCCCGCACCGACGAGACCCATGACGAGGCGCTGTTCGACCAGGTCCCCGAAGAGCGCCGCCGCACCGCGCGCGGCATCGAGGTCGGCCAGATCTTCTACTTCGGCACCAAGTACTCCGAGGCCATGGGCGCCACGGTCTCCGACAAAGACGGCAATCAGGTGCCGGTGCACATGGGCTCGCACGGGATCGGCGTGTCGCGCCTGCTGGGCGCCATCATCGAGGCCAGCCACGACGACCGTGGCATCATCTGGCCCGAGGGCGTGACGCCGTTCCACTGCGGCATCGTCAACCTCAAGACCGGCGACGCCGAGGCCGAGGCGGCCTGCGACAAGATCCACGCGGCGCTGATCGCGCTGGGGCTCGACCCGCTCTACGACGACACCAACGAGCGCGCCGGCGCCAAGTTCGCGACCATGGACCTGATCGGCCTGCCGTGGCGCATCACCGTCGGCCCGCGCGGCCTGAAGAACGGCGTGGTCGAGCTGACCTCGCGCCGCACCGGCGAAAGCGAGGAGCTGCCCCCCGAGGCGGCGGTGGCGAAGATCGCCGAGATCTACGGCGTCGCCTGAGGCTCGGCGGGCCTGACAGCGCCGCGGATTCGCGCTAACCTGCTCCAATGGCCCCGCAGAGGGCCGTTGGAGGCAGTCATGATCATACGGGCACTCGCCCTCGCCGCCGGGCTTGCCGGCGCGGCAGGGTTCTCCCAGTTCCCCGAATTCACCCAGCAATACGTGCAGCGCCTCGGCGGGGCGGTGGACGAGCTTGCCCGCAGCGTGCAGGCCTTCGACCGCGATGCCGCAGCGCTCGGCCTCGACCGGGACGAGGCTCTCACACAGCTCGCCACCGGCGGGGTGTTCGGCGCCGCGCGGGCCGAGACCATGCGCGAGACGCTGACGCGCCACGCGCGGCTTTCGGCGGATCTCGCAGCACTCGAGGGCAAGGGGGCGCTGTCGCGCGTGCCGTTGGTGGCGCATTTCGCCGATCCCGAGATCGCCGGGCGCACCTGGCAGGCCTATCGCCCCGGCGTGCCGGTGACCGCGGAAGGGGCGATCTTCGCCGGCAGCGGCTTCGTCAGCGGCTGGCTCGCCGCGACGTTCCTGCTGTCGTTGCTGCGCCTGCCGTTCCGCGCCCGAGGGCGCCGCAGCCGCCGCGGGCGGCGGGTCGAGCCGGTGCTGCATCGCCCGACACAGGCGCCGCACGGACACAAACTTCGTGCCGTCAGGGGCGCTGCCCCTGCGCGCGCCAGGGCGCGCTTACCCCGGGATATTTAGAGCCAGAAGAAGACAGGGGCGCTCGTCCCGGCTTCTTCCGGCCGGAAATATCCCCGCCGGAGGCGGCCGGCGGGCGCCGCTCTTGGTTCGCAGGGGGAGTGCGTCACGCGCGAGCCGCGACCAACAAACCTGTGTGCGCTTGCGCACGCCGCTTGATGAGAGGGGGCGCGGGTCAGACCGCGGCCTTGACCTCGGCGACGATGCCTTCGACGACCCGGCTCAGCAGCGCCTCGTCCTCGCATTCCGCCATCACCCGGATCAGCGGCTCGGTGCCGGACTTGCGGATCAGCAGGCGGCCCTTGCCCGACAGCGTCGCCTCGGCCTCGGCGATGGCGCCCTTCACGCTGGCCGCCTCGAGCGGCGTCTGGCCGGCGGCGAAGCGGACGTTCTGCAGCAGTTGCGGCACCGGTTCGAAGCGGCGCGCCAGCCGCGAGGCGGGCTGGCCGGTGCGCACCATCTCGGCGAGGAACTGCATCCCCGCCATCAGCCCGTCGCCGGTGGTGGCGTAATCGGTCATCACGATATGGCCGGATTGCTCGCCGCCGAGGTTCCAGCCCTTGGCCCGCATCGCCTCGACCACGTAGCGGTCGCCCACCTTGGTGCGCTCGAGCCGCAGGCCGCGGCCGGTGAGGAAGCGCTCGAGCCCGAGATTGGACATCACCGTGGCGACCAGCGTGCCATCGACGAGCCGGTCTTCCTCGGCCCAGCGGGCGGCCATCAGCGCCATGATCTGGTCGCCGTCGGCGATGGTGCCGGTCTCGTCGATCAGCAGGATGCGGTCGGCATCGCCGTCGAGGCAGATGCCCACGTCCGCGCCATGCGCCACAACCGCCTCGGCTGCGGCCTGCGGCTTGGTCGAGCCGCAATTGTCGTTGATGTTCAGCCCGTTCGGAGAGGTGCCGAGCGGGATCACGTCGGCGCCGAGCTCCCAGAGCACCTCGGGCGCGGTCTTGTAGGCGGCGCCGTTGGCGCAGTCGACCACCACCTTCATGCCGTCGAGCCGCATGCCGTGGGGCAGGGTGCCCTTGAGCCGCTCCTGATAGCGGAAGCGGCCGTCGTCGATGCGTTTCGCACGTCCGATATTGCCCGCCTGCGCCGGCGCCACGCCGGCCTCGACCAGCGCCTCGATCTCGGCCTCGGCCTCGTCGGACAGCTTGAAGCCGTCGGGGCCGAAGAACTTGATGCCGTTGTCATCCGCCGGGTTGTGGCTGGCCGAGATCATGATGCCGAGATCGGCGCGCATGGACGGCGTCAGCAGCCCCACCGCCGGGGTCGGCACCGGGCCCAGAAGCAGCACGTTCATGCCGGTCGAGGTGAGGCCCGCGGTCAGCGCGTTCTCGAACATGTAGCCCGACAGGCGCGTGTCCTTGCCGATCACCACCCGGTGCACGCCGCCCTGTTCGCGGCGGAAGTAGCGCCCGGCGGCGGCGCCGATCATCAGCGCCATCTCGGCGGTCATCGGGAAGCTGTTGGCGGTGCCGCGCACCCCGTCGGTTCCGAAAAGCTTACGCGTCATGGCCTGCTCCTGTTCCCTGTTCGACCGCCAGCCACAGCGCGATGGCCTGACGGGTTTGTGCGACATCGTGGACCCGGAGGATCTGCACCCCCTGGGCAATCCCGGCGAGCGCCACGGCAATCGAGCCGGGGGCGCGTTTCGCAGGGTCGGGCGCGGCGCCGATCCGGCCGACAAAGCCCTTGCGCGACGCGCCAAGAAGGATCGGGCAGCCAAGGCCGTGAAACAGCGCCAGCCCGTTCAGAAGCGCGAGGTTGTGCGCCTGCGTCTTGCCGAAGCCGATGCCCGGGTCGACCACGATCTTGTCGCGCGACAGCCCCTTGGCCTCGAGCATCTCGACCTGCGTTTCGAGGAAATCGTAGACATCGAGCAGCACGTCGTCGTAGCGCGGCGCGTCCTGCATGGTCTGCGGATCGCCCTGGCTGTGCATGATGCAGACCGGCAGGGCGTTCTCGACGCAATACTCCGCCAGCGCCGGATCGTGGGTGAGGCCCGAGACATCGTTGACCAGCGCCGCGCCGGCGCGGATCGCCGCCTTCGCCACCGCGGCCTTGCGGGTGTCGATCGAGATCGGCACGCCGGCCAGCGCCCGGATCACCGGCTCGGTGCGCGAGATCTCTTCGCCCGCGGGCACCTCCTCGGCGCCGGGGCGGGTGCTCTCGCCCCCGATATCGAGGAGGTCGGCACCGTCGGTCATCAGCCGCCGGCCGCGCAGCGCGGCTTCGGTGCTGGAACCGTCGAGCCCGCCATCGGAAAAGCTGTCGGGGGTGGAGTTGAGGATCGCCATGATCTGCGGCTGGCCCATGTCGAGCCCGAGCAGCGGCGCGCGCGGCGCGGTCAGGCGGTCGAGCACGGCGTCGGGGATCTCGGAGGCGGGGACCCGCGTGACGCTGCCGTCGCGGCGATGCCGGGCGGCGTGGGAAAACCAGCGCGGGCCACCGGCCAGCGGCCGGGCATCCTCGGGGCGGGGGGCGTCGGAGCGGACGAGGGGGCGGTAATAATCTCGCATGACCGGGTTGTGACGCCGCGCGCCGGAATTGGCAAGCAGCGCCGTCGCCGCCTGTTTCAGACTGTGACAGCGCGCGCCGGCACGGTGACATCCTCGGGCAGGGATTCGCCGATCACCACCAGCTCCGAGGCGTCCATGTGCTCGGCGAACCAGCCTGCCAGCGCCACCGAGTCCCGCGGCTGCGAGGCCGGGCCCTGGGTGGCGTCGAGCACGATCTTGGAGGGCGCCCAGACGCAGATCTGGCCGTTCTTCATCGCCCAGTCGAGCTCGGTGCGGGTGGAGACCACCTTGCAGCGCGGATCGCGCGCCGCCAGCACCCAGCCATTCTGCTCGATGGCCAGCAGGTCGACGCGGCGCTGCGCCAGCGGGTGACCCGCCTGCGGTCGCTCCAGATCCGGCAGCCCGACGCAGAGGATCACCGGCGTGGCCTCGGCGGCGAAGCCGTCGATCCAGCCGGCGAGCGCGTCCGAGGCGATGGCGGCGTTCGACAGGTAGACGATGCGCGGGTGCGGCCGGGACTGCGCCACCTCGTTGAGATGGGCGCCGAAATCGCGCCGCGTGCGGACGATCTCGACCCCGAGCGCGCCGGGGCCGCGGTCGAGCTTCTCGATGCGGACGAAAGTGCGCATCGCCCGAGGCTCGAGCAGGATGCGTTCGGCGATGCGCTCGGCCAGCGTTTCGAGCAGGTTGAGGCGCTCGGCCTCGAGCTCGGTGCTGATCGCCTCGGTCACCCGGTCATAGCTCAGGATGCGGTCGACATCGTCATCAAGCGGCCCGCCCGAGGGCGTGACCTCGACCACCACGTCGAAGCGGATGCGCTGGGTGTGGCCGCGCTCGGCCTGAAAGGCGCCGATCTCGACCTCGCGCACGTGCTCGCGCAGTGAAATGCGGTCGCGCGGCGCCTCGCCCTCGGTGGCAATGGCGCGCTCGGAGGGGTGCGCAAAGGCAAGGCGGATTTCATCGGCCATGAGGGGCCCTCGCATCTGGTCGTCAGGGGGCCGCCGCGGCAGATCTCTTGCGAGAGGCTGACGACAGGCGCGCGCCTCTCCCGAAGAGGGGAGGGCCGGGCGGGTTGCCCGACACCCTATCGCAGCGATTGGCCGGGCGCGAGGGCCGGAAAGCGGCGCTTTGCGCCGCGCCCGCGTCAGTTGCTGCTGATGCGGTAGTCCGGACGATAGAACTGGTGCACGCCGATCGCGGCCGTCTGGTTGAACTTGCGCGACCACGACGGGTTCACCGCGGTGGTGTGATAGTAGGTGGCCCCGCCGGTCAGCGCGCGCGGCGCGCCCGACAGCATGATCTTGGCGACCTTGCCGACGCGCTCCCAGGCGCGGGGCTCGCCGATATGCTCGGGGCTGCCGTCGCAGGTATAGGTGAACTGGCAGGCGTATTTGCGGCCCGTGCCCTGACGGATGACGCTGCAGACCGAATCCGGGAACTTTGCGCTGTCGACGCGGTTGAGAATGACCTCGGCCACGGCGAACTGGCCTTTCACGGTCTCGCCGCGGGCTTCGAAGTAGAGCGCCTCGGCAAGGCACTCCCACTGCGCACCGCCGCTGGCCTTGGGCTGGCTCTCAAGCCACGCCCGGTCGTACGAAAACCCGCCAGCCCGCGTATTGGGCGAGACGAGCGCGTTGAGATGTGCTTTGGTCGCGGTGCTCAGCCCGCGTTGTTCGAGCCTTACCAGATTGCGGATACTGTCCTGCTTCACTTCGGCAGCAAGCGGAGCGGCCGTCGCCAGCAGTGCCAGCGCGGTAAACATAGCCTTAATCATCTGTCCCTCTTTACGTCACTTCCCAGGCGGCGATTTCCCCAAAAATCGCGGCGTGACTATTAAAATTGTTCCAAGCGGTCCAGCGCAGGGGGCCGAGATGCGCGGATTCCGGCCCAAATTTCCTGTTAAGATTATAGATGTTGTGGTGCGAGGCGCGCGAGCCTACCCGATCTTGTCTCTTATCGCGAGTTGCGCGGCAGCGAGGCGCGCAACCGGCACGCGAAACGGTGAACAGCTCACGTAATCAATGCCGGCATTCCGGCAGAAGGCGATCGATTCGGGGTTGCCGCCATGCTCGCCGCAGACCGACAGCATGACACCGCCATTGCCCTCGCGACCGCGCTCAACGCCCATCCGGATCAGCTCGCCCACGCCCTCGGAGTCGAGCACATGGAACGGGTCCTCGGGGAAGACGCCCTGATGCACGTAGTGCGACATGAAGCGTCCGGCGTCGTCGCGCGACAGGCCATAGGTCATCTGGGTCAGGTCGTTGGTGCCGAAGCTGAGGAAATGCGCGTGCTGCGCAATTTCGTCCGCGCGCAGGCAGGCGCGCGGGGTCTCGACCATGACGCCGAGCGAATAGTCGAAATCGCGCCCACGCTCGTTGCGCACCGCCGCCGCCACCGCGTCGATGCGGTTGCGCACCAGCTCGACCTCGCGGCAGGCCGAGACCAGCGGCAGCATGATCTCGGGCACCACCGGCGCGCCCTCCTTGGAGGCCTCGAGCGTCGCCTCGAAGATGGCGCGGGCCTGCATGTCGTAGATCTCGGGCACCGCGATGCCGAGCCGCACGCCGCGCATCCCCAGCATCGGGTTGTACTCGCCCATGCTCTCGACCCGACGGGTCACGTCCGAGACCGGCAGGTCGAGCGCCTCGGCCAGATCGCGCAGGCCGGCGCGGTCCGACGGCAGGAACTCGTGCAGGGGCGGGTCGAACAGGCGGATGCAGACCGGCATCCCCTCCATGATGCGGAACAGCTCGATGAAATCGGTGCGCTGCATCGGCAGAAGGCGGGCGAGGGCGGTCTTCCGGTCGTCGGGGCTGTCGGCGAAGATCATCTCGCGCATCGGGGTGATGCGCTCGGCCTCGAAGAACATGTGTTCGGTGCGGCAAAGCCCGATGCCCTGCGCTTTGAAATTGCGCGCGGTGGTGGCGTCGGCGGGGGTGTCGGCATTGGCGCGGATGCCGATGTCGCGCTCGGCATCAGCCCAGGACATGAAGACGTGGAAGGTCTCGTCCAGCGCCGCCTCGATCATCTTGGGTGCTCCGGCCAGCACCTGCCCGGAGGTGCCATCGACGGTGATGGTGTCGCCCTCGCGGAAGCGGCGGCCATCCTCGGCCAGCAGCAAGCGGTCGTTGAGGCGGAAACCCATGCGCGCCGCGCCCACCACGCAGGGCAGGCCAAGGCCGCGGCCGATCACCGCCGCGTGGCTGGTCACGCCGCCGCGCTCGGTCAGCACCGCCACAGCGGCGTGCATCCCGCGCACGTCCTCCGGCGAGGTCTCGCGCCGGACGAGGACGCAGGGCTCGCCACGCGCGGCACTGGCCTGCGCTTCGGACGAGGAGAACACGATTCGGCCCGTCGCCGCGCCGGGAGAGGCCGCCACGCCGCGCCCGATCGCATCGCGCTCGGCCTCGGGGTCGATCTGGCGGTGCAGCAGCTCGGACAGGCCGCGCGGCTCGACCCGCATCAGCGCTTCCTGCTGCGAGATGATGCCGTCATTGGCCAGCCGCACGGCGATCTGCAGCGCCGCGCGCGCGCTGCGCTTCACCCGCATCCCGTCGAGGATGTGCACGGCGCCGTTCTCGAGCGTGAACTCGATCTGCATTTCGGCCCGCAGCCGGCGGCGCACCAGCGCGGCATAGCCTTTCAGCGTTTCGAAGGCCTCCGGCGCCTGCTCCTCGAGCGAGGGACCGCGGGGGTCACGCTCGAGGTAAAGAGAGCTTTGCTCGCATTGCAGCGCCTCGCGGCCCTGGCTCTGGCTCATGTAGCGGCCGGTGATCTGCGGCTGCCCGGTCTCGGAATTGACCAGTTGCAGCACGCCGGAGCCGCACTCGCCTGCGCCGAGCCCCAGCGCCATCTCCTGCACGATGAGCCCAAGCCCGGCATCGACCGGCGCGCCCTTGGCCTGGCGCAGCAGCCGCGCGGTGGTGCCCTCCCACGCCCGCGCCATCGAGCGCAGCACCTCGGCGAGCTGCACCGCGGGGTCCTGCGGGAAGGGCTCTTCGGCCTCTTCCTCGTAGCAGCGCAGCACGTCGCTCAGGCCTTCCTGACCGGGGCTGTCAATCTCTTCGAAGACATCCGGATCGAGCCGCGCCACGTGGATCGCATAGGCGGTGACGAAGCGCTTGTAGAGATCCGAGGCCAGCGCCGCGCCCATGCGCTCGGAGTATTCGACGAAAGCGGCGTCGTTCATGCCGATATTGAGCACCGAGCCCGGCCCGCCCCAATCGGGGTCCTCCGAGGAGGGGCGCACGCAGAGCAGGGCGCCGGGATTGAACTCGCGGAGGATGGCCAGCACGTCGGGCATTTCGCCCGCGGCGATGCGGTGCACGGTCTCGAAGCTCAGCGCGACGGTGCGCGGCACCGGCAGATCCAGCCGCACCAGACGCTGCAGGCACTTGGCACGCCCCCCGTGGCTCGGCGTCGAGATCGGCGCCGATGGGGTGATGAGCGTGACCCGCGGGTCCTGGTCCTGTCGCAGCGTGTCGGGCACGGGAGATCCTGTTTTTCCGCAGTGCAGCATACCCCGGATCAGGGCAACCGCACCATCACCTTTTCACGAGTACGTAAGGTAAAGGCGCTGCAGCAAGACTGCCACCGCGGGGCGGGCGCGTGCAAGAAATCTTGGCACGCGCACCGCAAGTCTTTGGTGGGTAAGGGCTTTCGGGCAACGCCCGGTCAGCCCTCGAGCCGGTTGAGGTCGGCCACCTGAAGGCAGCTCATGCGGATGCGCGAGAGCAGGTTGAGGCGGTTGCGGCGCACCACCGGGCTCTCGGCATTGACCTGCACCGCCTCGAAGAAGGCGTCGATAGGCGCCCGCAGGGCGGCCATGGCGCTCATCGCCTCGGCGAAATCCTCGTTTGCGAGCGCGGGTTTGATGCGCGCGTCGGCGGCATCGAGCGCGGCGAAGAGCGCCTTTTCCTCGTCGACCTCGGCGAACTTGGCATCGGCGCCGAAGCTGTACTCGACCCCGTCCTTCTCCTCGGCCTGGGTGAGGATGTTGTTGGCGCGCTTGAAGCCCTGAACGAGGTTGGCGCCGTCCTCGGTGCCCAGCACCTCGCCAAGCGCCGTGGCGCGGCGCACCACCTGCGCGAGGTCGTCATTGCCCGGCATCGCCAAGACCGCGTCGATCACGTCGTGCCGCACGCCTTCGCCCTTGAGGTACACCTTGAGGCGGTCGTGGAAGAAGGCGAGCAGGTCGGCTCTTTTCTCTTCCAGCCCCTGCATGTCCATCGACTTGACGTACATGCTGAAGGGCGCCTCGAGCGGACCGCCCGGGGCTTGCAGCGGCAACTTGAGCCCGTTCACCAGCACCAGCCGGATCACGCCAAGGGCAGCGCGGCGCAGCGCGTAGGGGTCCTTGGAGCCGGTGGGCTTCTCGTCGATGGCCCAGAAGCCGGTCAGCGTGTCGAGCTTGTCGGCCAGCGCCACGGTGACCGAGACCGGTGCGGTCGGCACTTCGTCCGACGGTCCAAGCGGCGAGTAATGCTCTTCGCAGGCCGCGGCGACCTCCGCCGGCAGGCCGGCGGCCTCGGCGTAGTAGCGGCCCATAAGCCCCTGAAGCTCGGGGAATTCGTAGACCATCTCCGAGCTGAGGTCGGCCTTGGCCACGCGCGCCGCCTGTTCGGCGAGCGCCGCATCGGCGCCCACCATCGGCGCGAGCTCGCGCGCCAGCGCCGCGATGCGCTCGATGCGGTCGCGCTGCGAGCCGAGCTTGTTGTGGAAGGTCACGTTGCCCAGCCGCTCGGTCCAAGCCTCGAGCCCGGCGCTCTTCGCGACGCGCAGGTCGTTCTCCCAGAAGAACTTGGCGTCCGACAGGCGCGCCGAGAGCACCTTGTTGTTTCCCGCGAGGATGGTCGCGCCGTCATCCGAGGTTTCCACGTTGGCGACCGTGACGAACCCCTCGATGCGCCCGGTAGACGGATTCCGGACCGAGAAGAACTTCTGGTGCTCCTTCATGGAGGTCTGCAACACCTCCGGCGGCAGCTCGAGGAACTCTTCGTCGATCTTGCCCATCAGCACCACCGGCCACTCGACCAGACCGGCCACTTCGGCCAGCAGGCCGCGGTCCTCGACCACCTCGAGCCCCTGAGCAAAGGCGCGGTTGGTGGCGTCGTGCCAGATGGTCTCGGCGCGCTCCTCGGCCGAGAGGACGACCTTCGAGCGCTTCAGCTTGGTCTCGTAATCGGCAAACGACGTCACCTCGAACGGGCCATCGCCCATGAAGCGATGGCCTTCGGTGGTCCGGCCCGCCGCGATGCCGTCGATCTCCAGCGGCACGACCGTGTCGCCCGCCTCGGAACTCAGCACGCAGAGGATGCGGTGCAGCGGGCGCACCCAGCGCAGCGTGCCTGCGCCCCAGCGCATCGACTTGGGCCAGGGGAAGTTGCGGATCGCCGCTTCGAGCACCTCAGCCACGATCTCGGAGGCCGGGCGGCCCGGCTTCTCGATCACCGCGTAAAGGAAGGTGCCCTTCTTGTCCTCGCGCGCTTCGCATTGCTCACGGCTCACCCCGGCGCCGCGCAGGAAGCCCTCGATGGCCTTCTCCGGCGCATCGACCTTCGGGCCGCGGCGCTCTTCGCGGGTGGCGGGGGAGGCCTCGAGCAGGCCGCTCAGGGTCAGCGTCAAACGGCGCGGTGTCGAGAAGGCGGCGGCGCCGGCATAGGTCAGACCGTTCTCGACCAGACCGTCGGTGACGAGTTTCTTCAGATCCTCCGCAGCGCGCGTCTGCATACGGGCGGGGATTTCCTCGGAAAAGAGTTCGATCAGAAGGTCGGGCATAGTCTCACCAAAGCATCCGCCCGCGCCGGGATCGGCACGGGCTGTTGTTCGTCTCGGTGGATAACGGCCCAAGGGGCAGAGGTCCAGCGGTTAGCCGTCAGCTGGAAACCTCGTTCAGCTTGCCTTCGGCCTTGAGCTTGGCGCGGCGCGCCAGCGTCATCACGTCGTCGCCCGAGCGCCGCGGCACGATGCGGTAGGCGGCTTCGATAAAGTTCTCGACGGCAAAGCCGATCAGGCCAACCGCGACCACGCCCAGAAGGATGCGGCCAAAGGCGGCCGAGCGGATCTGGTCGAGGGCCGTGCCCACGCCGCCCGCTTCGCTGGGATCGACGGTCATGCCGGCATAGAAGATCGACACGCCGATGATGCCCACGACCACGCCTTCGGCCACCAGACCGAATTTCATCACCGGGTCGAGCTTGCGCGCCAGCGGCGTGACGCGGATGTCACGCTTGTATTTCTCGGTCAGACCCTTGTGGGCATAGTAGATGCCGGCGCCGATGGTCACGAGCCCGGCCGCCATCACCAGCCACGGACCCCACGGCATCGACATCAGCTTCTGGGTGGCGGTCTGTGCGCCGTCACCTCCGCTACCGCCGCTGCCCATGGCGGTGGAGGCCACCGAGACGCCGATGGCCCCGTGGATCACCCCGGTCACCGCCTGGCCGACGCGGGCGATGATGCCCTTGCCGTCGGTGCCGTGGCACTCGAGATCCATCCACGCATCGATGAGGCGCCACACCATGTAGGCGATCAGGCCGATGGCGATCGCCCAGAGTAGCGCCACGCCCCACGGCACGCTGCGCAGATCGGCCAACGCATCCGTGGTGCCCTCGGCTTGTCCGCCTCTCAAGGCGGCCAGCAGGGCAAGCCCCCCGACCACGGTATAAACGGCACCACGCGCGGCATAACCGGCGCGCATTACGGGAACGACCCACGCGGGGGCTTTGTCTGTCATCACTGTACTCCTCGGTTGTGGAGACAGCGCCCAGACCCCGCAAAAGGTTCCGCGCAATCTGTCCTTGGGCGCGCAACCCCCTGTCTTCTCTGGTTCGAAAATACCTCGGGGGAATCGCAGCCCCGCTGCGATGGGGGCAGCGCCCCCGGATGTCGGCCGGCCCCGGACCCGGCGCAACCGCAGGAAAGAAGGCCGCGCCCCGTCCCGCTGCGGTCAGTCGCGCGGCGGGCAGTCCTCGCCGAGCGGCGTGCCGTCATAGGACTTGTCGCCGCAATCGTTGATCTCTTCCCAGATGTAGCCGCGCCCGTCCTCGGTCACCGCGACCACCCGGTCGATGCCGTACTCGATGTTGCGCTGCGCGGTGTAGACATGCGCCTCGCCGGTCTCGACCAACGCGCCGATGGCCTCGGCGTCGAAGCAGCCGAACCAGAACGGCGCGTTGCGCGGCTCGGCGCCGTCGTAGCGCTCGAACCGCGCGTCGAGCGCCTGCGGACGCTCCGGCGTGGTAAAGCAGCCCCGGAAGCGGATCGGCGAGCTGATGGCGTCGATGCCCTCGAAATCGCCATAGGCGATATGCTCTGGCGTGCCGCCGCCGAGCGGGGTCAGGAAGACCTGACCGGCATCGTCCTCGACGCGCTCGTAGTAATGGAAGACCTGGAAGTAGTAGACACCGGCCCCGAAGAGCAGGGCGGTCACGATGATGGCGATGCCGAGGATCTTGCCGCTCATGTCTGCGCTCCGGTCCGGGTCGGTTTCTGGTTGCCGTGCCGCGCGGCTCAGGCCGCGTGGCCGCCGGCCTCTGTCATCACGAAGGCGTCGGCGCAGGCTTTCGCCAGCGCCCGCACCCGGCCGATATAGGCCTGCCGCTCGGTGACCGAGATCACGCCGCGCGCGTCGAGCAGGTTGAAGAGGTGGCTGGCCTTGATGCACTGGTCATAGGCCGGGTGGGCCATGATGATGCGCTTGCCGGTCTTGGGATCGACCGCCTCGGCGTCGAGCGCGCGCTGGCACTCGGCCTCGGCATCTTCGAAGTGCTTGAGCAGGGTCTCGGTGTCGGCCACGTCGAAGTTCCAGCGCGAGTATTCCTCCTCGGTCTGGCGGAACACGTCGCCATAGAGCAGCGGCTGCGGTGATTGCGGATCGTTGAACGGCATTTCCATGACGTGATCGATGCCCAGCACGTACATCGCAAGGCGCTCGAGCCCGTAGGTCAGCTCGCCCGACACCGGGGTGCAGTCATGCCCGCCGACCTGCTGGAAATAGGTGAACTGCGACACTTCCATGCCGTCGCACCAGACCTCCCAGCCAAGCCCCCAGGCGCCCAGCGTCGGGCTTTCCCAGTCGTCCTCGACGAAGCGCACGTCGTGCATCGACATGTCGATGCCGATGGCCTCGAGCGAGCCGAGATAGAGCGCCTGCAGGTCCGGCGGCGACGGTTTGATCAGCACCTGGAACTGGTAGTAGTGCTGCAGCCGGTTCGGGTTCTCGCCGTAGCGCCCGTCGGTCGGGCGGCGCGAGGGCTGCACGTAGGCGGCGGCCCAGGGTCTGGAACCGAGAGCGCGCAGCGTGGTGGCCGGGTGGAAGGTGCCGGCACCGACTTCCATGTCGTAGGGCTGCAGGACGGCGCAGCCCTTGGCGGCCCAATAGGTCTGCAGTCGCAGGATGATCTCCTGGAAGCTCCGCGGTTTGGTGCTGGTGTCGGTCATCGCATCGGCCCTGTCTGAGAGTTGCGGACTGATTATGCGCCACAGGCGCAAGGGTCAATTGCGGGGCTGACCATATTTTGAGGTGACGCCCCGACCGGCTCTGTTAAACACGTCGCCAGAGCAAAAGAAGATTTCCGACGCAAGGGACAGATACAGGGATGTTGAGGTCAATACTGATGGCGGGCGCGACGACCGTGCTGGTCGCGCAGGCTGCCATCGCGCAGGAGCGGGTGTTCATCCAGATCGAGGCGCAGCCGAGCCTGACGCAGGCCGAGGCGGCGCTGCGCGGCTATGCCAGCCGGCTCGACAACGTCAACGGCTTCTCGCTGGGCGGCGGCTGGTACGGCATTGCGCTGGGCCCCTACAGCCCCGACGATGCCGGGCAGCTGCTGCGCAACCTCCGCGCCAACGGGGTGATCCCGCGCGACAGCTATCTCGCCGCAAGCTCGGAATACCGCGACCAGTTCTGGCCGGTGGGGGCGGGGCTTGCCACCGACGCCCCGGTGCAGACGGCGCCGCAGCCCGAGCCCGCTGAGCCGCGCGCCGAAACGCCGTCCGACACACCTGTGGTCGAGGCCGCGCCCGAGCGCGAGCCCGCGCCGCAGCCAGCGATCGAGGAGACCCCGCGCGAGGCTCGCGCCAGCGAGGCGCAGCTCAACCGGGCGCAGCGCGAACAACTGCAGATCGCCCTGCGCTGGGCCGGGGTCTACGACGCCGGCATCGACGGCGCCTTCGGAGCCGGCACCCGCAACGCCATGGCGGCGTGGCAGTCGCAGAACGGCTTCGACGCGACCGGCATCCTGACCACCGCGCAGCGCGCCGCCCTTATGGGCCAGTACAATGCCGTGCTCGACGGGCTCGACATGCGGCTGGTGCAGGACGAGCGCGCCGGCATCCGCATCGAGATGCCCACCGCCGTCGTCGGCTTCGACCGCTACGAGGCCCCCTTCGCGCTCTACGAGCCCACCGGCGATCTGCAGGCGCGGGTGCTGCTGATCAGCCAGCCCGGCGACCGCCAGAGCATGGGCGGTCTCTACGAGATCATGCAGACGCTCGAAATCGTGCCGCTCGAAGGCCCGCGTGAGCGCACCGGCAGCGGCTTCACCCTGACCGGCACCAACAGCCGCATCACCAGCCACACCGAGGTCAGCCTGCGCGACGGGCATATCAAGGGCTTCACCCTGATCTGGCCCGTCGGCGACGAAGAGCGGCGCACGCGTGTCCTTGGCCTGATGCAATCCAGCTTTGCCACCTCCGACGCGGTGCTCGACCCGGCCCGGGTCAGCGACGCGGGGCAGGCGGTCGATCTTGTCTCTGGCCTCGAGATCCGCAGGCCCATCGCCACGGTTTCGGGCTTCTTTGTCGATGCCGGCGGCGCGGTGGTGACCTCGTCCGACGCGGTGGCCACCTGCGGGCGCATCACCCTCGACGATGTCTACGACGCGACGGTGGCGGCACGCGATCCGGCGCTCGGCGCCGCCCTGCTGCGACCCGAGAGCGCGCTCGCCCCGCGCGCTGTGGCCTCCTTCCGGCAGGGCAGGCCGCAGCTCGCCTCCGAGGTCGCCGTGGCGGGCTACCCGTTCGGCGGCGTGCTGAGCGCGCCCACCCTGACCTTCGGCGCCCTCGAGGACATTCGCGGTCTGCACGGCGAAGAGCAGTTCGACAGACTCGCACTGGCGGCGCAGGCCGGCGATGCGGGCGGCCCGGTGGTGGATGCCGGCGGCGCCGTGCTGGGGATGCTGCTGCCCAAGACGCAGGACGGCCGGGCGCTGCCCGACGATGTCGCCCTTGCCGTCGATGCCTCTGCGCTGCAGGCCTTTCTCAACGACGCCGGGCTGCGCAGCTCGGTGGCGCAGGGCGAGACCGCCATGGCGCCCGAGGACCTGACCGCCGCCGCCGGCGCGATGACCGTGAAGGTCAGCTGCTGGGAATGAACCCGGCCCGGCCCGCGTCCGCTTAACCGCCCGGGTTTCACCGCCCTCGGGCGGTGGCGCCTTCGGGGGAATTCAGCCCCGGAGGTTCGACGCATGGCTCTCTCGGGCCGATCCTTGCGGCCGATCCCGACGGTATGTCGGGGCTCTCCGCGCCGTGCCTGACATGGTCTGGTGATCCTCTCTATCTCCCCGCGCATTCGGCGGCAGGCGGCTGCATCGCGCCGTGCCGCTGCCGCCCGTCAGGGTGGCCCTCCGTGCAGGGCCGCCTGAAGAGACCGGGGGCGCCATTGTAGGGCCGGCCATCACGCTCAACTATCACGCCAAGGCGCCGTTGCTGCCGATCCCGTGGGCGGATTTTCCCATGCGACATCATGGCGGTGAAGTTTCTGCGACGGTGCTGGCCCTCGTCGATCTCGCGGGCTACCTCGGGTGTCGATACAACTTGAGGGGAATCACAGATGGGTCTTTTCGGAATCGTCCTGTCGCTGGGTCTGCTGATGTATCTCGCCTATCGCGGGATCAACGTGCTGATCCTCGCGCCGCTGCTGTCGGCGCTGGCGGTGCTGATGTCGGGCGGTCTGCCGGTGCTGGCGACCTACACGCAGGTCTTCATGGAAAGCCTCGGCGGCTACGTCATCACCTATTTCCCGCTCTTCCTGCTGGGCGCGATCTTCGGCAAGGTGATGGCCGATGGCGGCGCCGCGCGCACCATCGCCGAGCGCATCGTCGACTGGGTCGGGCCGGGGCAGGCGATCCTTGCCGTGGTGCTGGCCTGCGGCGTGCTGACCTACGGCGGCGTGTCGCTTTTCGTGGTGGCCTTCGCGATCTATCCCATCGCCAACGCACTGTTCCGCCGCGCCGACGTGCCCAAGCGGCTGCTGCCGGCGGCCATCGCGCTGGGTTCCTTCACCTTCACCATGACGGCGTTTCCCGGCACCCCGGCGATCCAGAACGCCATCCCGATCCCGTTCTTCGGCACCAACGTATTCGCCGCGCCGCTGTTCGGCACGCTGGCCGGCCTGATCATGCTGGGCGGCGGCACGCTGTGGCTCAACCGCCGCCGCGCCAGCGCGCAAGGACGGGGCGAGGGCTATGGCGAGCACGACACGACCGGCGCCGACAGCACGCTGCCCTCGGACGTGAAGCTGCCGAATTTCGCCGTGGCCATCGCGCCGGTGGTGGCGGTGATCGGCCTCAACGCGCTGTTCACCTACGTGGTGATTCCGACCATGTCCGCCGACTACCTCGCCGAGCCGCAATACGGCGAGACCACGCTGAGCTCGGTCGCGGGGATCTGGGCCATCATCGTCTCGCTGACCCTGTCGATCCTGCTGGCCATCGCGCTCAACTGGCGCCGCTTCAAGGATGTGCTGGAGACGGTCAACACCGGCACGATGGGCTCGCTCCTGCCGGTGTTCAACACCGCCTCCGAGGTCGGCTACGGCGCGGTGATCGCCTCGCTGCCGGCCTTCGGCATCATCCGCGACGCGGTGCTGGGGCTGTTCCCGAACAACCCCGTGGCCTCGCTCGCGGTGGCGGTGAACGTGCTGGCCGGGATCACCGGCTCGGCCTCGGGCGGCATGTCGATCGCGCTGAACGCGCTCGGCGAGCAGTTCGCCGAGATGGGGCAGGCGCAGGGCGTGAGCATGGAGCTGATGCACCGGGTCACGGCGCTGAGCTCGGGCGGCTTCGATGCGCTGCCGCACAATGGCGCGGTCATCACGCTGCTGGCAATCACGGGCCTGACCCACAAGAAGAGCTACGGCGACATCTTCGTGGTGGCGGTGGCGATCCCTGTGCTGGCGACGATCGCGGTGATCGTGCTGGGCTCGCTGGGCCTCTGAGGTCCGAAACCGCCGCTTTTCTGGGCGGCGCGCTCAGATCAGGACGGAAACGCGGAGGGCCGGTGCTGCAACGCAGCATCGGCCCTCTTGATTCACGCGATCTTTGCTTAGGGTGAGGGAGGGAGGACCGGACCAACTCATGCTGAAGGATCTCTCCTCATGTGCCTGACCGCCGAAGCGCTCTTCCTCTTCCTGTCCGTGCTGCCACCGGAAATCGTCAAAATCACCGAGGCCCGTATCACCGTCGCGGCCGAAACCCGCGACGCGGTCTGGCTGGCCAAGGGCGACGAGTGGTGCACCTCCGCCCCAGAGATCGACGCTGCGATCCGACACGGACGCGGCGAGGTGCTCTGAGCGCTGCCGCAACGCAAAGGCCCGCGCCGGTGAGGGCGCGGGCCTGATCCGGCCAGGGCGGCCGGATGGATCACAGAGCGATCAGTTCTTCGCCTTGTCGACCATCTTGCCGGCGGAGATCCACGGCATCATGTCGCGCAGCTTTTCACCGACCTGCTCGATCTGGTGCTCGTCATTGGCGCGGCGCGAGGCCTTGAGGGTCGGCTGGCCGACCTGGTTCTCGAGCATGAAGTCGCGCACGAACTTGCCCTTCTGGATGTCGGTGAGGACCTCCTTCATGCGCTTCTTCGTCTCCTCGTAGGGGAGGATGCGCGGGCCGGTGACGTACTGGCCGTACTCGGCGGTGTTGGAGATCGAGTAATCCATGGTGGCGATGCCGCCTTCATAGATCAGGTCGACGATCAGCTTCACCTCGTGGAGGCACTCGAAATAGGCCATCTCGGGGGCGTAGCCGGCTTCCACCAGCGTCTCGAAGCCGCAGCGGATCAGCTCGACGAGGCCGCCGCAGAGCACGACCTGCTCGCCGAAGAGGTCGGTTTCGCACTCTTCGCGGAAGTTGGTCTCGATGATGCCCGAGCGGCCGCCGCCGATGGCCGAGCAGTAGGACAGGCCGATTTCCAGCGCCTTGCCGGTGGCATCCTGATCGACGGCCACGAGGCAGGGCACGCCGCCGCCCTTGACGTATTCGCCGCGCACGGTGTGGCCGGGGCCCTTCGGCGCCATCATGATGACGTCGACGCCGGGCTTCGGCTCGATCAGGCCGAAATGCACGTTCAGGCCGTGGGCGAAGGCGATCGCCGCGCCGTCCTTGAGGTTGTCGTGGACGTATTTCCTGTAGGTCTCGGCCTGAAGTTCGTCGGGCATGGTGAACATGATCAGGTCGCACCACGCCGCCGCTTCGGCGATGCCCATGACCTGCAGGCCCTCGGCTTCGGCCTTCTTGGCCGAGGCGGAGCCTTCGCGCAGGGCGACGACGACGTTCTTGGCGCCGCTGTCGCGCAGGTTCAGTGCGTGCGCGTGGCCCTGGCTGCCATAGCCGAGGATCGCCACTTTCATGTCCTTGATCAGGTTGATGTCGCAATCGCGGTCGTAATAAACGCGCATGGTCTCGTCCTTCCTAGGTGATCTCGTTGTGGCGGGCAATCTAGCTGGCGGGTGGCGATGGTGCTTGCGTAGTTCATGGGAATTCCGCAAATTGGCGAAAGATCATTCTCTTATTTGCGGATTTGCGGGGAAATCATGCTCAACGATACCGACCGGCGCATCCTGCGCCAGTATCAGGCCGCGCCGGAGACGCCGTCGACCGAGCTGGCGGAGCGCGCGGGCGTCACGCCCTCGACGCTGGCGCGGCGGCTGGCGGCGATGCGCGAGGGCGGCGTGCTGCGCGGCGTGCGCGGCGTGGTGCACTGGCCGGCGCTCGGCTACGACATCGAGGTGATGCTGCGGGTGACGCTGGAAAAGACCGATCCGAGGGCCTTCGACGAGTTTCTCGCCGGCGCGCGCGGGGTGCCGGAGGTAACCGAGATCCAGACCTTCCTCGGCTCGGTCGACATCCGCCTTGCGGTGATCGCCCGCGATCTCGCGCATTACCAGGCGCTTTACCGGGAGAAGCTGCTCACCCTGCCGCATATCGCCGATATCGAGGCGCTGATGCATGTGTCGCTGGTGAAATCCGACGAAACGGTGCCGCTGTGAGCGCGCTCGAAGACCTCGACGAGATCGACCGCGCCCTGATCCGGGCGCTGGCCGAGGATGCCAATGCCAGTGCCGGGGCGCTCGGGCGCCGGCTGGGCCTGTCGCAACCGGCCTGCTGGCGCCGCATCCAGCGGTTGCGGGCGGCGGGCGTGTTCCGGGGCGCGCGGCTCGATCTCGATCTCGAGCGGCTGGGGTTCGGGGTGACGGTGTTCCTCGGCATCAAGCTTGCGACCAAGGGCCGGGTCAGCCTCGAGGATTTCGAGCGCGCGGTGCGGGCGATCCCGGAGGTGCAGGTGGTCGACCACGTGCTCGGCGCCTTCGACTACCGGCTGCGGGTGGTGGCGCGCGACCTGCCGGATTTCGAGCGCGTTCTGCGGCGGCGCATCATGACCCTGCCGGGGGTCGGCAATGTCGAGGCCAACGTGATGCTGAGCGAGGAGCGCCGCCCCGGGCCGGTCTGATCGTCGGGAGGCGGGACGGCGCTCGCCTGCGGCAATCGCCCCGCCCGCCGTCCCGCCATGCCGCCCTTCGGAGGCGTTGCGTTTGCGGCGCGATGGGGTATCGAGGGGCAAACAGACAGGAGCTTGCCATGCCGCTGCGCGATGATGTCGATCCCAATGGGCTCGAGGAATTCTCGGTCGTCTTCACCGACCGCTCACTCAACCACATGTCCGCCGACTTCCAGCAGGTGATGCGCGACATCTCGTCGATGCTGCGCGAGGTCTACGGCGCCGAGGGCGTGGCGCTGGTGCCGGGCGGCGGCACCTTCGGCATGGAAGCGGTGGCGCGCCAGTTCGGGCAGGGCGCCAAGGCGCTGGTGGTGCGCAACGGGTGGTTCTCGTTCCGCTGGTCGCAGATCTTCGACGCGGGCGGCTTCGGCGGCGAGGTCACGGTGATGAAGGCGCGCCAGACCGGCAACGCGCCCACGGCCCCGTTCGCGCCCGCGCCGATCGAGGAGGTGGTCGAGGCGATCCGCCGCGAGGCGCCGCAGATCGTTTTTGCGCCGCACGTGGAAACCAGCGCCGGCATCATCCTGCCCGACGATTACATCCGCGCCATGGCCGAGGCCGCCCACGAGGTCGGCGCGCTGATGGTGCTGGACTGCATCGCCTCCGGCTGCGTCTGGGTCGACATGGCCGAGACCGGCGTCGATGTGCTGATCTCGGCGCCGCAGAAGGGCTGGTCGGCCACGCCCTGCGCCGGGCTTGTCATGCTGTCGCAGCGGGCGCTGGAGCGGATGGAGGAGACCACCGCGAATTCCTTCGCCATGGACCTCAAGAAATGGCGCGAGATCATGGCCGCCTACGAGGCCGGGGGCCACGCCTATCACGCCACCCTTCCGACCGATGGGCTGAAGATGTTCCGCGACGCGATGATCGAGACCCGGGAAATGGGCTTCGAGGCCGCCAAGGCCGCGCAGTGGGCGCTGGGCGACAAGGTGCGCGCGGCGCTGGCCGCGCGTGGCATCGCCTCGGTCGCCGCCGAGGGCTTCGCCGCGCCCGGCGTGGTGGTGAGCTATACCGCCGATCCGGAGATCAAGACCGGTCGGGCATTCGCCGAGAAAGGCGCCCAGATCGCCGCCGGCGTTCCGCTGCAATGCGACGAGCCTGCCACGTTCTCGACCTTCCGCCTCGGGCTTTTCGGGCTCGACAAGTTGGCCGATGTCGACGGCACCGTGGCCCGGCTGGAGGCGGTGCTCGACGAGGTCGTCTGACTGGCACTTCCGCAGGACGGGGGGCTGTCGCCTGTCGCCTGTCGGATTGAAGGTGCGCCTCTATGAAAAAAAAGGAGGGGGCGCTGCCCCCTCTTCGCGCTGCGCGCCAATTCACCCCCGAGGTATTTTCGAACCAAAGAAGCCATGAGCGCCGCGCCCCTGGCTTCTCTTCGTCGAAAATACTCCCGCCGGAGGCAGGCCGGACCGTGCCGTCGGCGGGATCTCTGGCAAGGGCACGGCGGGGGACACGAGCCCGGGGCGCGGCTCAGGTTCGGGTGCCGAGCCCCAGCTGCATCAGTGTGCGGCGCACCGGCGCGATGCCGTAGAAGGCGTCGAGCGCCTTGGCGCGGGCGTCGCGCAGCGGCGGCGCCGACAGCATCGACGTGCGGTTGAGCAGCGTGATGCCGGCCACCCGGGCGCGGATGTCGAGGATGCGCTGGCGGTGGTAGCGCTCGAGCATCTGCCGGTCGCCAAGCCGCTCGGGCGCCTCGAGGGCGAGCGCGTGCAGCGCGCGCAGGTCGTTGAGGGACATGTTGAGCCCCTGCGCGCCGATCGGCGGCACCACATGCGCGGCCTCGGCCACCAACGCCAGCCGTTCCCCCGCGAGGCGCTCGGCGTGCTGGGCGATGATCGGCCAGAGCGTGCGCTGCGAGGCCAGCGTCAGCGGCCCCAGAATGTGGCAGGAGCGTTCCGACATCGCGGCCTCGAGCGCGGGCGTGTCGAGCTTGAACAGCGCCTCTGCCTTCGGGCCTTCCTCCATCCAGACCACCGCCGAGGAGGGCTGGCCGTCGAGGTCTGGCAGCGGCACGAGGGTGAACGGCCCGCCGGTGCGGTGAATCTCGGTCGAGACGTTGCCATGCGGGATCGGGTGGGTCACCGCGAAGGCAAGCGCCTTCTGGCCGAACCGCGTGGTCCTGACCCCGATCCCGGCGGCGCGGCGCATCGGCGAGTTGCGCCCGTCGGCGGCGATCACCAGGCGCACATTGGCGTGGGTGCCATCGGAGAGCCCGACACGGGCGCCGGCCTCGCGGGTGAAGAGCGTGGTGGTGCCGGTGCCGGGGCGGAAGTCCACCCCTGGCATCTCGTGCAGGTGCGCCGAGATCTCGCGCCGCAGCAGCCAGTTGGGCAGGTTCCACCCGAACGGCCGCTCGGAGATGTCCTCGGCGTCGAAATCGCGGGTGACGCGCGGCTCGGGACGCTCACCGCCGGCATCGATGATGCGCATGACCTGCAGCGGCATGGCGTGGCTCTCGAGCCGGGCCCAGAGGCCGCACTGGTCGAGGAAATCCCGTGCCGGCTGCAGGAAGGCGGTGGTGCGCAGGTCGGCGCCCGCGGCCTCGCGCTCGGTCACCGGCGGGGCCGGGTCGACGCACAGCACCGAGAACCCGGCGGAGCCGAAGGCGGCGGCCGCGGTCAGACCCGCGATGCCGCCGCCCGAGATGAGAATGTCGTAATCCATGGCCGCTCTCCTTTGCCTCTCTATCTAGGGCAGGCCGGCGCCGGAGGCCATGTGCCTTACTTGCCTATGGTGATCAGCAGGATCGCGCCGTAGCAGACCGGCACGCAGGCCAGCGCCGACATGGCGAGACCGACGGCGCCCCAGGTGACGGTCGCGGCGATCACCAGCGCGAGGAACAGGGCGATGCCGGCATAGAGCTTGGCCTCGAGGCTGGGTCCCTCGCGGCGGGTTTGGGAAGCGGTGAGGGCGGTGTCGGCGGCGGTGGCCATGGTCATGCTGAGATCTCCTAGCGGGTGTCGCGGCACCGCCCGGGGGCGGCGGGTGTGCAGGGGAGATAAGGGGCCTCAGGCCGCAGGGCATCTGGCAGAATTGCCGCAGGCACGAAATGTCGCACCCTGCGCGCTCGGGCGAGCGGGCAAGATGCGCGACAGCTCAGCGCAGGCCGCGCAGGAAGCTGCCGAGATCGTCCGTGTGGTGCTGGATGTGATCGCCCACGCCGCGCTCGGGGGCCACGTGCACGGTGCGCATCCCCATGGCGTGCGGCGCGGCGAGGTTGCGCGGGTCATCCTCGAACATCGCGGCCTGCGTGGGATCGGTGCCGTCGAGCGCGAAGACGGCGCGGAAGGCGCCTTCCTCCGGCTTGGGGCGGTAGCCGGCGTGCTCGACCCCGTAGATCGCGTCGAAGGCCGCATCCAGCCCGCGCGCGCGCAGCACCTGCGCCGCGTAGGGGGCGCTGCCATTGGTGTAGACGATCTTGCGACCGGGCAGCGCGGTGATCAGCTCGGCTAGATGCGGATCGGGGGTGAGCGCATCGAAGGTGATGTCGTGCACCTCCTCGAGATAGGCCTCGGGATCGATCTTGTGCTCGGCCATCAGCCCGGCCAGCGTGGTGCCGTGCAGGTGCCAGTAGGTCTTGCGCAGGGTGTCGGCCTCGCCGTGATCGGCGCCGGTGATGCGCATGACGAAATCGGTCATCTTGCGCTCGATCTGGTCGAAGAGCCGGGCCGCGGGCGGGTAGAGCGTGTTGTCGAGGTCGAAGACCCAGTGACGCACGTGAGAAAAATGCTGTTTCACCATGGCCATGATCCTAATCCCGCCGCGGCAGCGCGGCAATGGGCGCATTGATCCCGGCGGCCTGATGGCGCTATCGTCGCGCAACCCCCCGAGGAGACTTGCATGACCCAGATCCGCACCCCGAACAAGGACGCCTACACGCTGATCCTCGAGGCCATCGATTCCGGCGTCTACCGCCCCGGAGACCGCCTCGTCGAGAGCGAGCTGGCCGAGCGTTTCGGGGTGTCTCGTACGCCGATCCGCGAGGCGCTGCAGCGGCTCGAGACGCAGTCTCTGCTGGCGCGCGACGGGCGGTCGCTGATCGTTGCCTCGCTCGATCACAACCAGATGGCCGAGCTCTACGTGGTGCGCACCGAGCTCGAGGGGCTGGCGGCGCGGCTGGCCGCGCGCCACGCCACCGAGGAAGAAATCCAGGTGATGCGCGACATGGTCAGCGAGGACCGGGCGCTGCTCGACGATCCCTCGGTGCTGGCCCGGGCCAACCGGCGCTTTCACAAGCGGATCCATCTCGCGTCGCACAACCGCTTTCTCGTGCAGCAGCTTGATCTCGTGCACCGCTCCATGGCGCTGATGGCGACCACCTCGCTCGCGGCGCAGGGCCGGGGCGAGATCGCTCTGGCCGAGCACAAGGCCATCGTCGATGCGATCTCGCGGCGTGATGAAGATGCCGCCTACAAGGCGCTGCGCGACCACATCTCGGTGGCCTTCGTGACGCGGCTCAAGCTCGACAGTCACAAGATCGACTAGGGCATTCCTCGCGGGGTGCGCTCGGGCAGGTCGGCGCCGTCGTGGTCCGGGGCGGAGTGGCCGTGCATCGTCTTGTCCCAATAGAACGGGCGGGTGACGAGCTCGAACAGCGCCTTGTAGATCGCCACCGTGGCCAGCGGGAAATACAGAAACAGCGTCGGCACCCAGGGCAGCAGGCCCCGGTGGGGGCTGCGTGCGACCGCGGCGACGCTGACGGTCAGCGAGATCGCCTCGGCGACGAGGAAGCCTCCGAACAGCGTCTGCGTCTGGGGTCCATCGAGGCCGGCGAGCGCGGCGGGCTGCCAGCCGAGCAGCAGCAGCCAGAAGCTCCAGAGCGCGGGGGCGAGCAGGAACTGCAGGATCGTGGTGAGGAACAGGATCTGCATCGCGAGGAACCGCCACGCGCCGAGGTTGCGCAGCAGCACCAGCGGCCTCCGGCTGTGCACCAGCCAGGTGATCATGTAGCCTTTGAGCCAGCGCGACCGCTGCCGGATCCACGGCCATGCCCGGTTGTTGGCTTCCTCGCGGGTGACCAGCGGCACGAGGTCCGTGACATAGCCGAAGCGGGCGAGCCGAATGCCGAGGTCGGCGTCCTCGGTGACGTTGTGGGCGTCCCAGCCGCCGACCCGGTCGAGCGCGCCGCGGCGGAAGAACACGGTGGTGCCGCCGAGCGGAATGGGGCAGCCGAGCCGGGCGAGCCCCGGAAGCACGAGGCGGAACCACGTGGCGTATTCGATGGTGAAGCAGCGGGACAGCCAGTTGGCGTGGGGGTTGTAGAAATCGAGGATGCCCTGAAGGCAGGCGGTCTCGGGCGGGGCGCGGCTGAAATGTCCGGCCACCCTGAGAAGCTGGTCGGGGGCGGGCGAGTCCTCGGCATCGTAGATCCCCACGATATCGCCCCGGGCGAAGCTCAGGCCGTAGTTCAGCGCCCTCGGCTTGGTGGCGATCGGCCCGGTCGGCACCTCGATCACCCGCATCCAGGGAGGCAGTCGGATGGCCGAGAGCGCTGCCCGCGTGGTGTCGTCGCCGGCCTCGAGCAGCAGCAGCACCTCGAGCCGGTTGCGCGGATAGTCGAGCCTTGAGAGCCTGTCGAGCAGCGCCGCCGCGATGCGCTCCTCGCGAAAGAGCGGCACCAGCAGCGAGATGCGCGGCAGACGCGCGGCCCGCGGGGCTGCGTCCGGCGCCGGGTGGCGGCTGGCGAGTAGCGCGGCAAGGCGGGTGATCTGGGCCAGCAGCAGCACCGCGATGGCAAGCGAGGCCGCAGCGACGAAGAAGACCGCGGGGGCGAGGGCGAGGGTGGTCAGCCCGGTCAGCGCAAAGCCGCCACCGACAAGCGCCCGACGCGGTGTGAGCCGGTTCAGATCGCGACAGCTCAGCTCCGGGGGCAGACGGGTTTCGGCGTCGCGGGCCAGCGCGGGGCCATGGCGGGCGGCGATCTCGGCATGGATGTCGGCGAGAGATGCGGTGGCCATGGCCACCTCGCCACACCCCGGGGGAAGGGCGGCGCGCGCCGCGTCGAAACGCTCGGGTCGTGCGGTCGCGAGATACAGGATGTCGCCGTCTCGCCTCCACGGCAGGGCGGCGTAGCGCAGGCAGAGCTCTGGCGGCAGCAGGGGGGCGAGGGCGGGATCGGGCGGGCGTTGGTCGCGCGAGAGTTGCGGAACGGCACCGCGCCAAACCGGGGCGGGGGCTTCCGAAAACTGCGTTCCGCGCTCTGGCGCGACCGAGAACGGCCTCGGCCCGGCGCCGGTCGAAGCCGCGGGCGCCACGGCGTCGGCCCCGCGTGGCAAGCGGGTCGAGCGGAAGACCGGTCTGCTCTCTGGCATGAACCCCTCCTGTACCGAAACAGGAAGGGTTCTGGAGACTTATGGTAAAGCGTCGGTTAATTCCGGCGCGGCGCGCCGAAATTTTGCCGCAATCACATCGCCTGAACGAAGCGCTCGAACAGGTAGAAGCTGTCCTGCGGGCCGGGGCTGGCTTCGGGGTGGTGCTGGACCGAGAACACCGGCCGATCGCTCATGCGTATGCCGCAGTTAGAGCCATCGAAAAGCGAGACATGGGTCTCGACCACACCGTCGGGCAGCGACTGGCCGTCGACCGCGAAGCCGTGGTTCATCGAGGTGATCTCGACCTTGCCGGTTTGCAGTTCCTTGACCGGGTGGTTGGCGCCGTGGTGGCCGTGGTTCATCTTGACGGTCTTGCCGCCAAGCGCCAGCGCCAGCATCTGGTGGCCGAGGCAGATCCCGAAGACCGGCAGGTCGGTATCGTCGAGGATGCCCTTGATCATCGGCACGGCATAAGCGCCGGTCGCGGCGGGGTCGCCGGGGCCGTTCGACAGGAACACGCCATCGGGATTGTGCGCCAGCACCTCGTCCTTGGTCGCGCTGGCAGGCAGCACGGTGACGTCGCAGCCGGCCGAGGCGAGGCAGCGCAGGATGTTGCGCTTGGCGCCGTAGTCGATGGCGACCACCTTCTTCTTGGGCGCGGTCTGCGGCGCGTAGCCCTCGGGCCAGGCCCACCGCATCTCGTTCCAGCGGTAGCTCTGGGCGCAGGTCACGCCCTTGGCCAGATCCACGCCGGTCAGGCCCGGGAAGGCGCGCGCGGCCTTGACCAGCGCCTCGACGTCGAAGTTGCCGTCGGGGTCATGCGCCAGCGCCACGTGCGGCGCGCCGGATTGCCGGATGGCGCGGGTCAGCCGCCGCGTGTCGACGCCGCCGATGGCGATGCGCCCGCGCGACGCCAGCCACTCGGAAAGCTCCTGCACCGCGCGCCAGTTCGACGACTGCGTCGGCATCCACTTGACCACCATGCCCGCGGCCACCGGATCCTGCGTCTCGTCATCCTCGGGGTTCACGCCGACATTGCCGATATGCGGGAAGGTGAAGGTGACGATCTGGCCCGCGTAGGACGGATCGGTCATGATCTCCTGATAGCCGCTCATGGCCGTGTTGAAGCAGAGCTCGGCCTCGGTCTGGCCGGTGGCACCGAACCCCTGCCCGTAGAACAGCGTGCCATCGGCAAGGGCGAGGCAGGCGGTAGGTTTGGCGATCGGCGGCATGGCGCGACTCCTCTTGGCAGCTGGCAGACGGCAAATTGCGCCTTAGGTAAGGTGCGCGGGACTTGGGGTCAAGAGCTATCCTGAAAACGGAATGTGTTGTAAATCAATGGCTTGGCGGTAGGTCGCGCAGAGTTGCGCTGCGCCGGGCCTTTCGGTAGGTTGGGCGCTTGAAACGTCAACGGGGATAATCGTTTCCATGCAATTGCGAGAACGCATCTCGGCTGCGACCAAGCAGGCGATGAAGGACCGGGCGAGCGACAGGCTGTCGACGCTGCGGCTTATCAACGCCACGTTCAAGGATCGCGACATCGCGGCTCGGAGCGCGGATGGCGAGTCCAAGGTCGACGAGGCCGAACTGCTGGCGCTGCTGGTGAAGATGGTCAAACAGCGCAAGGAAAGCGCGCGGACCTACGAGGAGGGCGGACGGCTTGACCTCGCGGAGCAGGAACTGGCCGAAGTCGAGGTGATCGAGGAATTCCTCCCCAAGCCGATGAGCGACGAGGAAATCTCGCAGGCCATCGACGAGGCCATGGCCGAGGTCGGCGCCAGCTCGATCCGCGACATGGGTCGCGTGATGGGGGTGCTCAAGGGGCGCTACCAGGGTCGGATGGACTTCGGCGCCGTGGGCCCGATGGTCAAGGACCGGCTCGCCGCGGCGGGCTGATCTTCTAAGGCCTCTCCGAAAGGAGCGCTGGCGGCGGGACTGTTGCTCAGGGCTCGGGGAATTGCCTCCGGGCCGCCGCCCAGTCCCGTGGAGCGACGCGGAAGCGCTGCACGAAGCGGGTCTTGAACCCGACCCGCCCGCGCCGCGCGCCGAAGTTCTCACCGTGATTGAGAACGTAGAGCACCGAGGGCCGGCGCAGCGCCGACAGGTCGCGCCCGGCCAGCGCCGCCAGATACGGAAACATGCGGTGCTCGTGCGCGGTCATCTCTCTCAGGAAGGCCGCGCTCTCGGTTAGCCTGGGGTCGTGCAGCAGCGCAGAGCACGAGCCGCAGAGCTTCCAGAACGGCTTGCGCAGGGGCATCGACAGGCGGCGCGGACCGGCCAGCGCGACGTCGCCGGTGGCGTGGTCCATGACATAGCCGGTCTCGACGAGGTAGCCGGCCTCCTGCCGCTCAAGCATTTCGGACACCGTGCCGTCGCGCAGCAGGTCGTCGGCATCGAAGCTCATGACATAGCCCGGGCCGCCCTCGCGCGTGGCGAGGTGGTCGCAAAGCGCGGCCAGCTTGCGCCACTTGTCGTTGCCCGGCGTCGGATCGTCAAAGGGCAGCCAGCTGAGCCGGGGATCGTCGGGCAGGGGCGGGCGCTCCTGACAGCAGATCACCGCCTCCCACGCGCCATTCTGCCGGCGAAAGCTCTCGACGGTCTGCTGTAGCCGCTCGGTCACCGCCTGCCAGTCGCCCACGTGATGCGGCCCGACCAGCGGCACGAGGAAGATCACCTTCTCCGCTTTCGGTCGGGGCGTGCCGCGCGCCGCGCTCCTCAGCGCCAGCGCCGCCTGCTCCGAGGGCGCCGGCGACAGCCGCGCGGCCAGCGACGGGGCGAGGGTGGCCGCGAGGCGCAGGCTTGCGCGTTTCAGCTTGGGCGTGGCGGGGGCCTGGGCCATGAGAAATCCTTGCAGGGACCGGGGCGGCGTCAGGGGTGAGCGAGCACGCGCACCCGGTCGCTCAGTTCGGCGAAGAGGGTCTTGCGTTCGTCTTCGCTCAGAAACGCGCCGATCTCAACCTCCCGCCCGCTGCCCTGCAGCGTGACGTAATAGGGCACCGGGCCACCGCGCTCGTGCATCGCGACCTTGACCCAGTAGGGATTGCCCTCCCAGTCCTGATCCGGCCCGCGCGGGTTGTGGCGCACGAGGCGCAGGGTCTCGTGGTCGATGGTGAGGATTTCGAGGATCTGCCGGTCGCGGTTGTTGCGTCGGATCGCGACCCAGATGCCGATCACGACGACCAGCATGAAAGGCAGCAGTCCCCAGAGCAGCACCGTGCCGATCAGGCCGAAGAACGGGATCAGCGCCAGCAGGAAGAAGCTCAGGATGAAGATCGAGAAACCCTCGGCCGAGAGCGACTGGTGCGGCCAGAGATGCAGCTCTGCCCGGTCGGTCGGTGTCTCGGTCTGTTCCCAGCGATACGGCATGACGGGCGAAATCTAACACCTCCGGCGGGTCGGTCGACAAGAAAGATGTCGCGGAGAGGCAGCTATGGTGGCGTTGCCGATGCCGGTGAGGGCCAAGCCTAGCTTGCCGATGCGTAAGGGGCGCGCCGTCTGGACGTCGCGCGAGGCAGATCAGGAGGCGCGAAAGAAAAAGGCCCCGGAGCGTGCTCCGGGGCCTTTGGTCTCTAAGGGATCAGCGTGGCGCTCAGTGCGCGTGCTGCTTGTCCCAGTCTTCGCGCTTCGGCAGCTGCTCGAAGGTGTGCTCCGGCGGCGGCGAGGGCAGGGTCCACTCGAGCGTGTCCGCGTATTCGTTCCACGGGTTGCGCTCGGTCGCCGGTGCGCCCTTGCGGATCGTGTAGATCACGATGCCGAAGAACAGCAGGAACGAGGCGAAGGAGAGCAGCGCGCCCCAGCTCGACACGAAGTTCCAGGTGGCGAAGGCCTCCGGGTAGTCGATGTAGCGGCGCGGCATCCCCTGGCGGCCCAGAAAGTGCTGCGGGAAGAAGGTCAGGTTCACGCCGATGAAGAACATCCAGAAGTGAAGCTTGCCCAGCGTCTCGTTGTACATCTTGCCGGTCATCTTCGGCAGGTAGAAATAGACCCCCGCGAAGATGGTGAAGGCCGCACCCATCGACATGGTGTAGTGGAAGTGCGCCACGACATAGTAGGTGTCGTGATAGGCGCGGTCCACGCCGGCCTGGCTCAGAACGATGCCGGTCACGCCGCCGATGGTGAACAGGATCAGGAAGCCGAGGGCGAAGAGCATCGGCGTCTTGAACTCGATCGAGCCGCCCCACATCGTCGCGATCCACGAGAAGATCTTAACGCCGGTGGGCACCGCGATCACCATGGTGGCGAGCATGAAGTAGCTCTGCTGACGCAGCGACATGCCGACGGTGTACATGTGGTGCGCCCACACGACGAAGCCGAGCGCGCCGATCGCGATGATTGCCCAGACCATCGGCAGGTAGCCGAAGACCGGCTTGCGCGAGAAGGTGGCGATCACGTGCGACGCGATGCCGAAGCCCGGCAGGATCACGATGTACACTTCCGGGTGGCCGAAGAACCACAGGATGTGCTGGTAGAGGATCGGGTCGCCGCCACCTGCGGGATCGAAGAAGGTGGTGCCGAAGTTGCGGTCGGTCAGCAGCATGGTGATGGCGCCGGCCAGAACCGGCAGGGCCAGCAGGATCAGCCACGCGGTGACAAAGATCGACCACGCGAAGAGCGGCACCTTGAACAGCGTCATGCCCGGGGCACGCATGTTCAGGAAGGTGGTGATGATGTTGATCGCGCCGAGGATCGACGAGGCGCCCGAGACGTGCACCGCGAAGATCGCGAGGTCGGTCGACATGCCTGCCTCGGTGGTCGAGAGCGGCGGGTACAGCACCCAGCCGATGCCCGAGCCGAGCTGGCCGTTGCCGCCGGGCGAGAACACCGAGCAGATCGCAAGCGTGGTGCCCGCGGCGTAGAGCCAGAACGACAGGTTGTTCATCCGCGGGAACGCCATGTCCGGCGCGCCGATCTGCAGCGGCATGAAGTAGTTGCCGAAGCCGCCGAAGAGCGCCGGAATCACCACGAAGAACATCATCAGGATGCCGTGTCCGGTGATCAGCACGTTCCAGAGGTGGCCGTTGGGTGTGCAGTTCTCGGTCGCGGTCGGAATCAGGCGCGCCCCTTCCATGCACATGAATTGAACGCCCGGCTCCATGAGCTCGAGTCGCATGTATACGGTGAAGCTCACCGAAATGAGGCCCACGATCGCCGAGGTGATCAGGTACAGAATCCCGATATCCTTGTGATTCGTAGACATGAACCAGCGGGTGAAGAACCCCCGGTTATCCTCATGTTCGTGGCCGTGAATGGCGGCGTCTGCCATTGTCTGCCTCCTGTTGGTCCGTCCCTGGCGGCTGCTCGAAAACCACAACCCACCTCTCTTTCAAGTGTCTCTTTTAGAATGTCCCTAAGGATGCGGCAATATAGGGGTTTGATCTGGATCAAACTTTATTGTCGCACCTCCCTTGCGAGAGGGCTACGCCCTCCCAATGGGGGCGGCGCGGGCATGCCCGAGCTCTGCCTTTACCTGATCGGCGCTTCTGCGCTCAACCCTCGGCTGTCTCAATCCGCGACTTGACGGAAGGGGACCGGAGGCGTCAGGTTTTCCCTACCTGCAGGCATCTCGATTTGGTGGTAGGGTGAAGACATTAATAACAAGTGACTTTTTTAAAGAGTGGAGACGCCCGCGATGGCTTCTTTCCAGCATTCGGTTTTCGTTTCATTTTGGCGTACATTTTCGCGCTGGATTTCGGCGCCGTTCTGCAGCCGCAGACAGGAGGTCCTCGACCAGCGCGCGACGCTGCGATCGATGTCAGACGACGACCTCCACGAGCATGGGCTGACACATGACGACCTTCGAGACGACATGTTCCGCGTGCCCTGACCGGGCGTCTCCAAAAAATCTCCCCTTGTCCGACCGCTGTCGGGCATCTGCGCGCCTGTCAGTGTCGTCCCCACCCGGACAGCGCGCCTGACCGGAGCGGCGCGCTCCCCTGAGCGTCGCTCCGGTCGATTCCCGGAAGGCCCCCCTTCGATGAACGATTCGCCGCCCGCGCCCGTGATTGCCGTCGCCTCCGAGCTTGCGGAGATCGAGGCAGTCGTTGACGCGGCCTACCGGCCCTACGTGGCGCGGATGGGCCAGACGCCCGGGCCGATGCGTGACGATTACGCCGCCCATGTGGCCGCCGGACGGCTGCGCATCCTGCGCGACGCGCACGGGGTGGCGGGGCTGCTGGTCCTGATCCCCGAAGGCACGCACATGCTGCTCGACAATGTCGCCGTCGCGCCGCGGGCGCAGGGCCGGGGCTATGGCCGCCTGCTGCTTGATTGTGCCGAGGCCGAGGCGCGACAGCAGGGCTTTGCCGCGATTCGCCTCTACACCCATGTGAGCATGGTCGAAAACGTCGCGATCTACACCAAGCGCGGCTATGCCGAGACTCACCGTGCAGAGGAGAACGGACTGCGGCGCATCTACATGGAAAAGCCGCTGCCCTGAGCGGCTCAGTCGCCGAAGACCTCTGTGAAGCTGCGCTTCAGTGCCACGTCGATGTCGGCCATGCAGACCGGCAGGCCGAGATCGACAAGGCTGGTGACGCCGAACTCGGTGATGCCGCAGGGCACGATGCCCTCGAAATGCGACAGATCCGGTTCGACATTGATCGAGATGCCGTGGAAGCTCACCCATTTGCGCAGGCGGATGCCGATGGCGGCGATCTTGTCCTCGGTCATGCGGCCGTCGGGCAGGTGTGGCCGGTCGGGGCGCTCGACCCAGACGCCGACCCGGCCCTCGCGGATGTGGCCGGTGACATTGAACTCGGCCAGCGCCGCGATCACCCAGGCCTCGAGCTGCTGCACGAAGCGGCGGATGTCGCGCCCGCGCCGGTTGAGGTCGAGCATGACGTAGATCACCCGCTGGCCGGGGCCGTGATAGGTGTACTGCCCGCCGCGCTTGCTGTCATAGACCGGGAAGCGGCCGGGCTCGCGCAGATCCTCCGCCCGGGCCGAGGTGCCCGCGGTGTAGAGCGGCGGGTGCTCGAGCAGCCAGATCGCCTCGTCGGCCTCGCCCGCGGCGATGGCGGCGGCGCGCGCCTCCATGAAGGCCACGGCCTCTTCATAGCCGGTCAGGCCATCGGATGTGATCCACTCGGTCATGGCAAATCGGCTAGGCCCAGTCGGGCAGGGCGTCAAGAGCACATGGCCCCGCCTGGAGGGAGACGGGGCGCCGGAATGCCGCTGTTCGCGGGGAAATGAAAAAATCTTCGCGTCGGTGCATTTCCCTCTTTTCATCCCCCGCAGGCTTTTGTAGAGACCCCTTCACCAAGTCAGGACAGTGCGGTCGTGGCGGAATTGGTAGACGCGCAGCGTTGAGGTCGCTGTGGGGTAACTCCCGTGGAAGTTCGAGTCTTCTCGACCGCACCATTCTCTCCGAACATCGGTGAGCGAGCCTTCGGGCGAACCGGACCTCCGGTGTCGACCGGGTCTATACTGCTGGATTTTTCCTCCTGTTTCGATCCGCTGCGTCTCGCTCTTGCGTCGCCTTTATTGGCATCGGCCTGTGTGGACCGTCCGCGCCGCGAACGCTCTGCGAAAACATGCCGCGGCGAGCCGGTGTCTCCAAGTTCTCAATCAACTCAAGCCGTTGCGAGCGTCTCGATTCGACGGTCGTGGTCCGGCTGGCTCTCCGCGCCCTCATCGCAATCGGCAGGGCAGGGGTGATGCGTGAGTCTTGCTCAGGCCGTCCATCCCCGTCCCGTTCGTCGATTCTGAACCGAATGGCAGAGGCATCGCGTCCGCGCGCTGGGACCGGGCGCCTCAGTTGACCCGGTAGATGCGCAGGGCGCTCTCGGGGGCATCGGTCGGGATCTCGGTCAGGAAGCCGGGCACCGCGCCGCTCTCCAGAGCATAGCCAAAGCCGTCGAAGCCCGCCCTGGCGAGGGTGCTCAGCTCGGGGTCTTTCAGGCAGACCAGCATGTAGTCGACACCATATTTCTGGAGCGCGGCGCGTGCGGCCTCGGGGGTTGCGGCGAGCGTGATCTCGAGCTGCGCGCGCATCCCATCTTGATTGCGGTGATAGGGCGCCGAGAGCGTGCGATGTCCGCTGTGCAGCAGCACGCGGGTGCCGAAATTCGACGGCGCTGAAACCACGCCCTCGGGCAACGCGGCGAGCGCGGCCATGGCGCCGGGTGTGAAGCAGGCCAGCGTGTCGCGGTCTGGCGCGGCCGGGGTGGCGTTGCCGGAACGGGCGACATGCTGGGTCAGAGTCTCGGCGCCGTTTGAAAGCTGCACCCAGCTCATCGGAAGGGCGAGCAGGGTGAAGGCCAGTGCCGCGAGGCCCCAGCCGGTGCCGCGCCCGTCGCGCCAGCCGCGGTGCAGGGCCGCGGTCGTGACGCCCATCACCGGGGCGGAGAGCGCGGTGAGCGCGAACACGCCGCGCAGCTGGTAGCTGCCGATGGCGAGGGCGCAGCCGATCAGGATCCCGACCAGCAGCCACGCGCCGCTGCGCCGGCGCCATGCGTAAGAGAGCGCCAGCGCGAGTGTCGCGAGGCCCAGCAGGTAGTAGCCGAAGAGGAACGGCTCGGCGTCCGTGGCGATCAGGTCCGCGAGGCTGCGGGCTTCGCGCACGAACGCCATCCAGCGGGCGTCGAGATAGGGATCGAGCGCGCCGTAGGGCTCCGAGAGGCAGGCGGGCGTGGCGGCCAGCGTCAGGGCACCGACCCCGGCGAACAGGCCGAGCAGCACGCCCGCGCGGGTCCTAAGCGGGCGGTGCGACACGGTTGCCGCGGCCAGCGCCATGGCGCCCACGCCAAGCGCCACCGGCAGTGCGAGGTCGATGGCAAAGGCATCGCAATAGCCGCCCGCATAGGCCGAGGCGGGGGCGAGCGCGGGAAAGAGCAGCGCCAGCCCGCCGACCGCGCCGAGCGCGAAGCGCAGGACCGGGCCGCGCTCGACCGCGCCGTGGGCCAGCCAGAAGCCCGCCATGCCGAAGGTGCAGAGCGCCAGTAGGGGCAGGGTCTCGACCCCGATGGCGAGGCTTGCGGCGAGCGCCAGACCCGCCGCCACCGGCAGCACGCGGCGGTCGCGGCGGTCGATCACGCCCCAGAGCAGCAGCAAAAGCAGCGCGACCTGCGCGTTGTGGTGGTCGATGGCGCCGGGCAGGAAACGGGCGTCGCCCCAGAACATGCCAGCCGCCAGCGCCCCGGACACCGGACCCGCCGCGGCGCCGCCGAGCGCCGTGCCGATCCGTGTCACCAGCGCGACGACGGCGGCCAGCATCAGCAGAGGCCAGACGGTGAGCGCCCGCGCCTCGGCGTGCAGGCGATCGGCGAACAGGTCGAAGAGCAGCACCAGCCCCGC
Source organism: Salipiger bermudensis (assembly GCF_020171625.1). Taxonomy (GTDB): domain Bacteria; phylum Pseudomonadota; class Alphaproteobacteria; order Rhodobacterales; family Rhodobacteraceae; genus Salipiger; species Salipiger bermudensis_B. Next base: position 216,708 of record NZ_JAIUZY010000003.1, on the reverse strand, counting down.
CAGCGGCGCGTCGATCAGGCGCGACCAGTGCATCTCGAACCCGCCTTCGAGGCCGAGCCGGCTCTGGGTCAGGTCGAACCAGCCCTGACCGGCGAGCAGATCGCGGACGCTCACCAGCCGCATCGCCGAGTCGTTGCCGAGCGCAAAAAGCAGCTCGGGCCCGGCAGGGGCGCGGGCCAGCATCATCAGCGCGACATAGGCGAAGGCGATGGCGGGCAGCCATCGCAGGAGCGGGCTGTGTGGCGCGGGATGCTGGGTCATTCTGACGGCTCTGACGATTCTAACTCGTTAACGGCGCGCGGCGCCGGGGGCGGCGTGGCCAAAGCGCGTGGCTGGGTCGCCACAGCGCCCGGCGCGCGCGGCGTGTCGGCCTTGCCCGACGTGGGGGCTGCGGCGCATATCGTGGCATCCGCAACCGCGAGGTGCCCGTGTCCGAGCGCTCCCGACAGACGGCCGCAGGCACGCGGCGGCGCCATCTTGGCGGCTTCGCGCTGGCCGGGCTGGCCGGGTTCTGCGTCGATGCGGGCGTGCTCTCGGCGCTGCTTGCGCTGGGGTGTCCCGCCGGGCTGGCGCGGGTGCCGTCTTTCCTCGCCGCGGTGCTCACGACCTGGGCGATCAACCGGACCCTGACCTTCCGCACCTCGGCGGCGCCCACATTGGCCGAGTTCCTGCACTACGTCCTCGCCATGGGGCTGGGCCTTGCGATCAACTACGCCACCTTCCTGCTGGCGCTGCACCTGAGCGAGACCGCGGCCGCGCAGCCGGTGCTGGCGCTGGTGCCCGCGACCGCCGCCGGGATGGGGGTGAACTTCCTCGGCTCGCGCCGTATCCTGCACCGCTGAGCGCATCCCTCGCGACCGGCCTCAGCCCTGCGGGCCGGGGATCTGCAGATAGGTCATGTAGCGCGCCTCGCGGCGGCCACGCGCCACGGTCTCGAGGATCACCGCGCAGACCAGCGACAGCGCCGCCAGCCCGATGCCCGAGAGCGACACGAAGAGCGAGGGGAAGCGTGCGACCAGTCCGGTCTCGAGGAAGTCGCCGAGGACCGACAGGAACACCGTCGCCGAGGGCAGGAAGAGCAGCGCCGCGATGGCCGAGAAGAACTGCATCGGCTTCTCTTCCTTCACCAGAAGGCCGATCATCTTGAGGATGCGGAAGCCGTCGGACCAGGTCGAGAGCTTGGAGGTCGAGTTCGCGGGGCGGGCATAGTAGGGCGTTTCGATCTCGTCGGCGGGCATCCGCAGTTGCAGCGTGTGCACGGTCAGCTCGGTTTCGATCTCGAAGCCCTGCGACAGGGCGGGGAAGCTCTTGACGAAGCGGCGGCTGAACACGCGGTAGCCCGAAAGCATGTCGTCGAACTGGCGGCTGAACAGGCGTCGCACCAGCCCGGTCAGCAGGCGGTTGCCGAACCTGTGGCCGGCGCGATAGGCGGCGTCGTCGCGGCTGCGCCGGGCGCCATTAACCATGTCGAGCCCGCCCTCGCGGAGCCGCGCGATCATCGCGGGCGCGCTCGGGGCGTCGTAGGTCGCATCGCCATCGGCCATGACGTAGACATCGGCGTCGACGTCGGCGAACATCCGGCGCACGACGTTGCCCTTGCCCTTGCGGGGCTCGTGTCGGACGAGGGCGCCGGCGGCGCGGGCGAGTGCTGCGGTGTCGTCGGTGGAATTGTTGTCGTAAACGTAGATCTCGGCGCGGGGCAGGGCGGCCCGGAAGGCGCGCACGGTCTGTCCGATCGCCGCGGCCTCGTTGTAGCAGGGCAGGATCACCGCCACGCGGGGCTCGGTCATCGCCGGGGCGCGCGCACCGGCCGGACGGTCGAACAGGTCGTCGCCCAACAGGCCGCTGCCCATCAGGTCCGTATCATACGGTGTTGCGTAATCTCTCATCCGGCTGTCCCGCCCCGATCCTCGTTAACCCACACAATCCGCGCTTCTGCCACAGGGGGCGTCGCGGTCTGACAAGGGGGATAGGGGGGCATTCGGGCGCCACTTGGCTCAGATTGTGGCGCTTTCGGCGCAATTTCCCGACCTTGCGACGTGCGTGCCGGGGGAGCGGATCTCGGGCAGGACGCCCTGCGGCGCTCAGAGCGTTCCGAGCCCCGCAAGGCGCCTTTCGCGATGCAGCACCAGCAGGATCGAGATGATCGAGGCCACCGCGGTGAGGAACATCAGCCAAAGCAGCGGCCACGCCCCGGTGCCCGGTTGCAGCAGTCCGCCGGCCAGCGCCGAGAGCGCCGCGCCGCCGCCGATCATGATCGCGCCCGAAAGGCCCGAGGCGGTGCCCGCAAGGTGCGGGCGCACCGACAGCGCGCCGGCGGTGGCGTTGGGGATGGTCATGCCGTTGCCGAGGCCCACGAAGGTCATGAAGCCGAAGAAGGTCCACTCGGACTGGAAGCCCGCCGCGAAGACCAGCAGCGCGGTGCCGAGGCCGGCGGTGTTGAAGATGCAGCCCCAGAAGATCATCCTGTTGATGCCGACCCGCGCCGAGAGCTTGCCCGACAGCCCGTTGCCGGCGAAATAGCCTACCGCCGGTGCTCCGAAGAAGAAACCGAGCGCGGCGGGCGACAGGCTGAACACCTCGGTGCCGACGAACGGTGCGCCGCCGAGATAGGCGAAGAAGGCGCCCGAGGAGAAGGCGCAGGTCAGCGCATAGCCCCAGAAGCGCGGGCTCTGGAACAGCTCGGGATACTCGCGGAACTGCTGGCCCAGCGACAGCCCGCGCGAGACCGAGGTCTCGCCAAGGTCGCGCCAGCTCATCCACAGGATGGCCGCGCCAAGCAGGAACAGCATCCAGAAGGTCGACTGCCAGCCGAAGATCTCGTCGAGCACGCCGCCGATCACCGGTCCGATCATCGGCACCACCGCGACGCCCATGGTCACGTAGCCGATCATCGAGGCGGCCTGATCCTGCGGGACCATGTCACGCACCACGGCGCGGCTCAGGACCATCGCCGTGACCACCACCGCCTGACACATCCTGAACGCGAGGAAGATGGTGATGTTGGGCGCGAAGATACAGCCCAGCGTTGCCAGCAGGAACAGCCCGACGCCCCAGAGGATCACCGGGCGCCGTCCGAACTTGTCCGAAATCGGACCGATCACGATCTGCAGCGCCGCGTTGACCGCGAGGTAGATCGCCACCGAGAGCTGCATGACCCGGTACTTGGTCTCGAAGTGCTCGGTCATCTTGGGCAGCGACGGCAGGAACACGTTCATCGCCAGTGCCGAGAGGCCCGCGAGGAGGATGAGCGTGACGATGTGAGGCGGTGTGGTGCGGTCCAGAAAGCGGACCTTGGGCGCGTTATCCATGCCCGGATGGGTAGGGCTGAAATCGGGGCTTGTCCATTCTGTAAAGATTTCCGGGCGGATGTTTTGCAGTTATTCAATTAGCGGGACAGGAGGTTTCCAGATTTTGCAAATTTGCCGAATTTGACTTGAGCGGACATCGGGCCTCTGTATGGTCTCGGCAAAGGAAAGGGACGGCCATGAAGGACATTCTGCAAGAACTCGAAGAGCGGCGGGCGGGTGCCCGGCTCGGAGGTGGTCAGAAGCGCATCGACGCCCAGCACGCCAAGGGCAAGCTGACCGCGCGCGAGCGCATCGAGCTGCTGCTCGACGAGGGCAGCTTCGAAGAATACGACATGTTCGTTGCCCATCGCTGCACCGATTTCGGCATGGAGAAGAACCGCCCCTACGGCGACGGGGTGATCACCGGCTGGGGCACGATCAACGGCCGCATGGTCTATGTCTTCAGTCAGGACTTCACCGTTCTGGGCGGCTCCGTCTCGGCCACCCACGCGCAGAAGATCTGCAAGATCATGGATATGGCGATGCAGAACGGCGCCCCGGTCATCGGCCTGAACGACTCGGGCGGGGCCCGGATTCAGGAAGGCGTCGACAGCCTTGCCGGCTATGCCGAGATCTTCCAGCGCAACATCGAGGCCTCGGGCGTGATCCCGCAGATCTCGGTCATCATGGGGCCGTGCGCCGGCGGCGCGGTCTACTCGCCCGCAATGACCGACTTCATCTTCATGGTGAAGGACACGTCTTACATGTTCGTCACCGGCCCCGACGTGGTCAAGACCGTGACCAACGAGGTGGTGACCGCCGAGGAGCTTGGTGGCGCCTCGACCCACACCAAGAAAAGCTCGGTCGCCGACGGTGCCTTCGAGAACGATGTGGAGGCTCTCGCCGAGGTGCGCCGCCTCGTCGACTTCCTGCCGCTCAACAACCGCGAGAAGCCGCCGGTGCGGCCGTTTTTCGATGACGTAGCGCGGGTCGAGGACTCGCTCGACACCATCATCCCGGAAAACGCCAACCAGCCCTACGACATGAAGGAGCTGATCCTGAAGGTCGCGGACGAGGGCGATTTCTACGAGATCCAGGAAGAGCACGCCAAGAACATCATCACCGGCTTCATCCGTCTCGAGGGGCGGACCGTGGGCGTGGTGGCGAACCAGCCGATGGTGCTGGCGGGCTGTCTCGACATCGACAGCTCGAAGAAGGCCGCGCGGTTCGTGCGCTTCTGCGACTGCTTCGAGATCCCGATCCTGACCTTCGTCGACGTGCCGGGCTTCCTCCCGGGCACCAGCCAGGAATACGGGGGCGTCATCAAGCACGGCGCCAAGCTGCTCTTTGCCTATGGCGAGGCCACGGTGCCGAAGGTGACGGTCATTACCCGCAAGGCCTATGGTGGCGCCTATGACGTGATGAGCTCCAAGCACCTGCGCGGCGATGTGAACTACGCCTGGCCCACCGCCGAGATCGCGGTGATGGGCGCCAAGGGGGCGACCGAGATCATCCACCGCGCCGACCTTGGCGACCCGGAGAAGATCGCCCAGCACACCGCGGATTACGAGGACCGCTTCGCCAACCCCTTCGTGGCGGCGGAGCGCGGCTTCATCGACGAGGTGATCCAGCCGCGCTCGACCCGTCGCCGGGTCAGCCGCGCCTTCGCCATGCTGCGCAACAAGACGCTCAGCAACCCGTGGAAGAAACACAACAATATCCCGCTCTAAGCCGGCCTTGGGGAGGGACGTCATGGCCCGCAAAGGCTGGCATACGCAGGAATCCGAGGGCGCACTGATCCTCGCACGCCGCTTGCCGGCGCGCTTCGACCTGAGCGTCGAGACGCGGCTGCCGCCGGTGGGCCGCAAGGCCCGGCTGGCGCATCAGGTGCGGCAGGATCTGTGGCGGGCGCTGCGCTCCCTGCGCGGCTTCTCTCCCTGCGTGTCGGTGCGCGAGGTAGACGGCGCGACGGTGCTGCGCGCCGGCGGGCAGCTCGACGCCGCCGCCCCGCGCGCGCTTGCCGAGGCGCGGCTCGCCGCCGTCCTGCACGACGACGACAACCGCCGCCGCTGGCTGAGGTGGTCGCGATGAGCGTCTGGGCCACGGTCCTACTGTTCTCTGCCGCGTCGCTGCCGGCGATGGGGGAGCCTGTCCCCGTGCCCTCCGGCATGGAGGTGACGTTTCACGATGTCGTCCGGGAGGAGCCGGTCGGCACGGGGCCGATCTATCGGTTCCGCTTCGTCGCCCCCGAGATCGGCGGTGACTCGCCGCGCGCCCATTCCGAGGTGTCGGGGGACATGGATCGGCTGTGTCAGGACTACGCGCTGCCGCGACTCTCCGAGGTTGGCCCGCCGCCCTCGCGCGTGTTGATCTCGCTGATGGAGGTTCCCGTCGAATTCGGCGTGGCGAGCCCGGAAATCGCACAATATTTCGAGGCTTACTCCATCGGCGAGGACCGCTGCATCTGGGAGGCTTTCTGATGCTCCCACAATATCTTGCAGAGAGAAGCGTGGTCCCGCTCAACTGTGAGGCTTTCGAGCCACAAAATGATCTATGCGCTCATGATCGATATTGTCCCGCAAAAGTTTGGGCTATGTTGGGGGTTGATTGCACCCAAGCAATCGGAACCTCGGAACGAGGACGGACAGGGCCGAAGGCTCATGTCGGTTCCGTAGAATGTGACAGGAGAATAAGATGTCCAAGAGCATCAAAGTGCTTGCAATGCTTGGTCTGTTTGGTCTCGCCGCGTGCGGCCAGCAGGAAGAAGAGTTCGTTGTCGTCGATCCGGAGCCGATCACGACCGAGCCCGTCTACACCGGCAAGTACAAGTAAGACTGTTGGGCGGGCCTCCCGGCCCGCCCATCCCCAGGCCCTGCGATCTCACGGTCCTGATGACCGAGATCTTGGCCTGTCTTCCCGGGAGTGCCGCTCTTCTAAGCCTCGGGCCGCCGCATCCGCCGCGCCCCTGACGCAAACGGGAAGCCGAGAGTATCACCATATGTCAGAGACGTTGCGGTCGGTGCAGTGGTGCCGGACCCCGCAGGCTGTGCGCAGCCCGCGTCGGGGCCATGCCAGCCGCGTGCTGACACCTGCGATTTCGCAGGGGGAGCGGACGTGCTTGCGCGCCGCCCCGCGATACGGCTCGGAGCCGGCGGTGAGCGCCGCGTGGCTGGCCGCCTGCCGCGATATATGCGCGATCCCGAGCCCGCGTCGACTGGCAGCGCCAGTGACGACAGCGGCCCCCGGACCCAGAACGATAACCAGAAACAGAACCGGAGCGACCTTCGGACCCGCACGCGCACCGGCTGATCCCGGCACGCGCCCTTTCGGCGCCTGTCGGATCGGCGGGCAGGGCGGGATCGTCGGTCAGGCGCTTGCGCGCAGGCTCCGTCTTACGAGGACACCATGCTGAAACACCGCGGCTTTCCAGGCCGTCTTCCCGGTACCGACTACCAGTTCGTCATCCGGCGCGCCAACCCTCGCGGGGTGACCGCGATCATCCGACGCGAACGCTATCGCGACCGCAAATCCGCCGACAAGCGCGCCGATCTGGCCTTCATGGCCTCGCTCTGGAAGCATTTCGGAACCGAGCCGTTCGAGCGCGGCAATCTCGATGCCGGGCGGATCAGCTGGCTCTTCGGGCGCGAAGTGCTGCCCTATGACGACCCGTTCGATCCCGAGAGCTACGAGGCGTTGCTGGTCATCGACGAGCAGGCCGCCCGCGCCTCCTTTCCCGACGCCTTCGAGGAAAACGAAGATTGGGCGTGATGCTGCCTGTCCCGGCCCGCGCTGAGCGGAGCGATGCCGACGCGCAAGCGATCGGCGGATACCGCTATGCGTGTGCCGGGGAGTCGGGCAGTCTTCAGGTGTTGCGAGCTGTCCGGTGCCACCGCAGGGGCCCGCGCAGATACCGTTACCCTTCCACTCGCGGGCGGCGTGGCACATCCCCTGGTCCGTCGTCCGCATTTCTTTCCCGGCGCACTGCCGGGCAGTCGCGGTATTTCGCCACCGCTCGGCGGGTCGGCGCCTGTGCCGTCGAGGGCGCGAACTTCTTATGGAACTCGGTCGCGTTCTGTGGCGTTTATCACCCGACAACGCAACACGACCAAAGGGAACAGAACTCATGGCTAAATACGCCGTTCGCATCGCCGCCATCCTTGGCCTTTTCACCGTCGCAGCCTGTGAGAACTCTGATCTCGGCCGCGCGGGCATCGGCGCCGGCAGTGGCTATCTCATCGACCGCGCCGTGGGCGGCGACGGCATGGTCGGCGCAGCAGTGGGCGCGACCGCAGGCGTCGTCTGCGACGACGTCACCCCGCAGTACTGCAACTGATCACCTGATCTTCGCCGCGTCTCGCGCGGCGACCATAGAGACATCGAAGCCATCGGAGCCGCACGCTCCGGTGGCTTTTTTCGTGGCGGCGCCCGGGGACGCGGCACGGCCTGAGGGATACGAAGGAAAGGGACGAGGATGTTCGACAAGATCCTGATCGCGAACCGGGGCGAGATCGCCTGCCGGGTCATGAAGACGGCAAAGAAGATGGGCATCAAGACGGTGGCGGTCTATTCCGACGCCGACAAGCACGCGCTGCACGTGGCGATGGCCGACGAGGCGGTGCATATCGGCCCGCCGGCGGCCAACCAGTCCTATATCGTCATCGACAAGATCATGCAGGCGGTCAAGGACAGCGGCGCGCAGGCGGTGCACCCGGGCTACGGCTTCCTCTCCGAGAATCCCAAATTCGCCGACGCGCTCGACGCGGCGGGCGTTGCCTTCATCGGGCCGCCGAAGCGCGCCATCGAGGACATGGGCGACAAGATCACCTCCAAGAAAATCGCCAAGGAGGCCGGGGTGAACACCGTGCCCGGCTACATGGGCCTGATCGAGGATGCCGACGAGGCGGTGAAGATCTCCGGCGAGATCGGCTACCCGGTGATGATCAAGGCCTCCGCCGGCGGCGGCGGCAAGGGGATGCGCATCGCATGGAACGACGAGGAGGCGCGCGAGGGCTTCCAGTCGTCCAAGAACGAGGCTGCGAACAGCTTCGGCGATGACCGGATCTTCATCGAGAAATTCGTCACCCAGCCGCGCCACATCGAGATCCAGGTGCTGTGCGACGCCCACGGCAACGGCCTTTGGCTGAATGAGCGCGAATGCTCGATCCAGCGCCGCAACCAGAAGGTCGTCGAAGAGGCGCCGAGCCCGTTCCTCGATGCAGAGACCCGCAAGGCGATGGGCGAGCAGGCCGTGGCTCTGGCCAAGGCCGTGGGCTACACCTCCGCTGGCACGGTGGAGTTCATCGTCGATGGCGACAAGAACTTCTATTTCCTCGAAATGAACACCCGCCTGCAGGTGGAACACCCGGTGACCGAGCTGATCACCGGCATCGATCTGGTCGAGCAGATGATCCGCATCGCCGATGGCGAGCCGCTCTCGATCACGCAGGACGACGTGAAGATCGACGGCTGGGCCATCGAGAACCGTCTTTATGCCGAGGATCCCTACCGCAACTTCCTGCCCTCCATCGGCCGCCTGACGCGCTACCGTCCGCCGGCAGAGGGCGAACTGGGCGAGGGCATCGTGCGTAACGACACCGGCGTTTACGAGGGCGGCGAGATCTCGATGTATTACGACCCGATGATCGCCAAGCTCTGCACCTGGGCGCCGACCCGAGAGGCCGCGATCGAGACCATGCGCAACGCGCTCGACAGCTTCGAGGTCGAGGGCATCGGGCACAACCTGCCCTTCGTGGCCGCGGTCATGGACCACGAGCGCTTCATCTCCGGCGACATCACCACCGCCTTCATCGCCGAGGAGTATCCCGACGGCTTCAAGGGCGTCACGCTGTCGGATCAGACGCTGCGCGAGGTGGCGGCGGCAACGGCGGCGATGAACAGGGTGGCCGAGATCCGGCGCACCCGTATCTCGGGCACCCTCGACAACCACGAGCGCAAGGTCGGTGACGCGTGGAACATCGCGCTGCAGGGCGAGAGCTTCGACGTCACCATCGCCGCCGACAAGACCGGCTCGAGCGTCACCTTCGCCGACGGCGCCGTGATCCGGGTCGAGGGCGACTGGACGCCGGGCCATGCGCTGGCCCACATGACCGTCGACGGCCATCCGCTGGTGCTCAAGGTCGGCAAGATCTCGGGCGGGTTCCGCATCCGCTCGCGCGGGGCCGATCTCAAGGTGCACGTGCGCACGCCGCGCCAGGCCGAGCTTGCGCGCAAGATGCCGGAGAAGCAGCCGCCCGACACCTCCAAGATGCTGCTCTGCCCGATGCCGGGTCTCATCGTGTCGATGAACGTCGCCGAGGGGGAAGAGGTGCAGGAGGGGCAGGCGCTCTGCACCGTCGAGGCGATGAAGATGGAGAACATCCTGCGCGCCGAGCGCAGCGGCGCCGTGAAGAAGATCAACGCCGGTCCGGGCGACAGCCTCGCGGTCGACGATGTGATCATGGAGTTCGAGTAACACCGATATGGACGGACAGAAGCGGGCATATGGCGGTCTCAGGCTGGAGCGCGTCGCCGCGCCAGGGCTGGTGCTGTTTGCCTTCTGGCTTCTGTTCGTCCGGCCCGCGCTTCCCGAGAGCCTGCCGCAACGGCTGGTGATCTTCGCGGGCGTGCTGCTCATTGCCTATTGCATCTTCGATGCCAAGGTCCTGCGGGTGTTGTGGAAGGCGGCGCTGGTCGCGGCGCCGATCTCGCTTTTGGGCGTGGCCTCGGTGCTGGCGCTGCTGCCGGTGATCGACGGCATCCAGGCCGAGGGGGCACAGAACCCGCGCTACCTGTATCAGGGGCTCATGGCGGGCGGGGTGGTCGCCGCGGGCTGGGTCTTCACCTTCCTCGTGCAGACATGGCGCGAGGAAAGCGCCCGCGACAAGGCGCTGAACGAGACGCTGCTGGCGCTGCGCTCCGAGGTCTACGACTACCTTTCGGACATTCTCGCGCTCTGGGAGCGCGAGGGGCCTGCGGGTGCCGCGCCAGAGGCGCGCCTGCAGGGGGTGACTGCCGCCATGCTGGGCCATGACAAAGCGGGGCGCAGCGTCGCCGAGCGCATCGCGGCGGACGGCTACGAGCCCTTCGTCCCGAGCGGGAAAGAGCCGGTGGTGCTCACCACGCTCGCGCCGAACCTCCAGCTTCTGCCCGAGGATGTGATGCAGCCGGTGATCGGCTTCTACACCCAGCTTGGCGACGGGCTTCGGCTGGCGAAGGACTTGAACGGCGCCGCCTATCGGCGGCTCGGACGGGCGCGGCGGGCGGCGATCTATTTCGATTTCGAAGAGGTGCAGCTTCAGACCGTGCGGATGGGCTGTCAGGCGTGGCTGGCGCTCAACGCGCGGACGCGGCCGCAAAAGGTCGAGCCGGAAGTTTTTGCACTGCTTGCAGAGGAAAATATCAGCCGCACGCGCCCGAATTTCGAGGCGCTGGTGCCGGAGGGCGCGGACGAGTCGCGCAACGATGAACGCGCCGGAGATGCGGAGCGTTCAGATGATTAAGGCTTTGAACTCAGTAGCTGATCTTCGGGCCAGACCGATACGGCGAGCGTTCGACCGGCTCGGGGAGCGGCTTGAGGAAGATCCGCTGCAGATATGTGATGAGCTTTTCCATGCCCTGAATATAGCGCGGTGCGGCGTGCATTTCAATCTTCACCGCCGTTCGGCTCACCGGTCAGGCAGGCCGCGGCGGTCGCGGACCTCCTGTTTGCGCAACGGCTGCTTGTCGATCGAACGCGAGATCTCGCGTACATCCCAAGGCGCGGGCTTGCGCAGCAGGATGGTGCCGTCCTTGGCGATCAGCACGAACATGAAGCCGCGGGCGCGCAACGCGTGGCGGATCGGCGTGTCCGCCGCCGGATCGGTGTCGGTGATGACCACCACGTCGCGATCCGCGAGCGCATCGAGCCGTTCGGCGATCAGCTGCATCTGTTGCACGTATCGCGGATCTGCCGGATTGTCGGCGAACACCACCAGCGACCGTTTGACCCAGAGAAACTCGTCGAGCGTCGACTCGCCCGCCGGGCGGATGGTCTCGTCGAGAGTCTCGGGTGTCTCTGCCCCCTGCGCTGCGCCGAGGCTGGCGGCGAAGGTGAAAAAGGCGAGCGATGCGAGGGTCATGCGGCGGTTCATGCGCCAAGATATAGTCATGAGCCCCCCGGGTTCACAACGTTTGCCGTGGGATCGCGAGGAATTTACCCGATTTGCCGCTGTCTTGGCCGGCGCACCCGGTGATCCTGCGAGGTGCAGGGCGATGCCCTCCATGAGGGATCCAGACACCGTCGCGCGCCGCGCCGGCACGACCCGCGGAGCAGGGGGCGCGGACGATGGCGGGCCGACGAGGGGGGACGGCACGGTCGCCCGCTCCGCCACGGCCCGGCGGCGCGTTGGCGCCGGAGACACACCGACCACCGGTTCCGGCCCCGCGCCGGGGCGCATGGAACGGCAGGACTGAGAGAGACCCTGAAGCCCGGCAGGGACAGGAGGCACTGGCCGCCGGCTTCACAGAAGAGAGGACAGGACGATGACAGCCAAGGTGGATGACTGGCGGGCACTCGCTGAAAAGGAACTGCGGGGCCGCCCGCTCGAGGATCTGACCTGGAAGACGCTGGAGGGCATTGAGGTCAAGCCGATCTACACGGCCGAAGATGTGGAGGGGCTGCCGCAGATCGGCGAGCTTCCGGGCTTCGAGCCGTTCACCCGTGGCGTGAAGGCGACCATGTATGCGGGCCGGCCCTGGACGATCCGGCAATATGCCGGTTTCTCCACGGCGGAGGAATCCAACGCCTTCTACCGCAAGGCGCTGGCTGCCGGGCAACAGGGGGTGTCGGTGGCCTTCGACCTTGCCACCCACCGCGGCTATGACAGCGACCACCCGCGCGTTGTGGGCGATGTCGGCAAGGCCGGCGTGGCGATCGACTCGGTCGAGGACATGAAGGTGCTGTTCAACGGTATCCCGCTCGACAAGGTCTCGGTCTCGATGACGATGAACGGCGCGGTGATCCCGGTGCTCGCCAACTTCATCGTCACCGGCGAGGAGCAGGGCCACGACCGGTCGCTGCTCTCGGGCACGATCCAGAACGACATCCTAAAAGAGTTCATGGTGCGGAACACCTATATCTATCCGCCGGAACCCTCGATGCGGATCATCTCGGACATCATCGAGTACACCTCGAACGAGATGCCCAAGTTCAACTCGATTTCGATTTCCGGCTACCACATGCAGGAGGCTGGCGCGAACCTCGTGCAGGAGCTGGCCTACACGCTGGCGGACGGCAAGGAATACGTGAAGACGGCGATGGATGCCGGCATGGACATCGACAAGTTCGCCGGGCGGTTGTCGTTCTTCTTTGCCATCGGCAAGAACTTCTTCATGGAGATCGCCAAGCTGCGCGCCGCGCGGATGCTGTGGGCGCGCATCATGACCGAGCTTGGCGCCAAGTCGGCGCGCTCCAAGATGCTGCGCACCCACTGCCAGACCTCGGGGGTGAGCCTTGCCGAGCAGGACCCCTACAACAACGTCATCCGCACCGCCTATGAAGCGATGTCGGCGGTGCTGGGCGGGACCCAGTCGCTGCACACCAACGCGCTCGACGAGGCCATCGCGCTGCCGACCGAGTTCTCGGCCCGCATTGCCCGCAACACCCAGCTCATACTGCAGGAAGAGACCGGCGTGACCAAGGTCGTCGATCCGATGGCCGGCTCCTATTACGTCGAGAAGCTGACCGCCGATCTCGCCGAGGCGGCCTGGGCGCTGATCGAGGAGGTCGACGAGATGGGCGGCATGACCAAGGCCGTGGCCTCGGGGATGCCCAAGCTGCGCATCGAGGAGACCGCCGCCAAGCGTCAGGCCGATATCGACCGCGGCGACGACGTCATCGTCGGCGTGAACAAGTACCGGCTCGAGAAGGAAGACGAGCTCGACATCCTCGACATCGACAACGCCAAGGTGCGCGACGGGCAGGTGGCGGCGCTCGAGCGCATCCGCGCCAGCCGCGATCAGGCCGCCTGCGACGCGGCGCTGGGCGAGCTCGAGCGTCGGGCCAAGGAGGGCGGCAACCTGCTCGAGGCGGCCGTCGAAGCAGCCCGCGCGCGGGCCTCTGTCGGAGAGATCAGCATGGCGATGGAAAAAGTGTTCGGCCGTCACCGGGCCGAGGTGAAGACGCTGGCAGGCGTCTACGGTGCCGCCTACGAAGGCGACGAGGGCTTTGCCGCGATCCAGAAATCGGTCGAAGAGTTCGCCGAGGAGGAGGGCCGCCGGCCCCGCATGTTGGTGGTGAAGATGGGGCAGGACGGCCATGACCGCGGCGCCAAGGTCATCGCCACCGCCTTTGCCGATATCGGTTTCGACGTCGACGTGGGCCCGCTGTTCCAGACGCCCGACGAGGCGGCGCAGGACGCCATCGACAACGATGTGCACATCATCGGCATCTCGAGCCAGGCCGCCGGCCACAAGACGCTGGCGCCGCAGCTCATCGAAGCGCTGAAGGCGCAGGGCGCCGGGGACATCATCGTGATCTGCGGCGGGGTGATCCCGCATCAGGATTACAAGTTCCTCTACGATGCGGGTGTGAAGGCGATCTTCGGCCCCGGAACCAACATCCCCGACGCGGCGCAGGACATCCTCAAGCTGATCCGCGAGGCGCGAGACTGACAGGGCAGGGGCCGGGGATCGTCCCCGGCCCGTTGCTTTCTTGGGGAGGGATCGTGTCGGAGGCGCGCCTCGGCAGGACGATGCCTGCGGTGCCCGGCGAGCTTCCGGCCTCTCTCCGCCGCCGAATTTCACGTTGCCGCCGGCGTGTCACGCCCGTCTTCCGAGGCTCCCCCGAGCAGATCAGCGCGCGGCGCCTTCGCCAAGGCCCACCTACAGGGACGTGGTCGCGCGCAAACCCCGGGCGCTGATGCATTTTAGCCGTTGCACAGCCGGGCCGCAGGCCTATCGTAACTCGGATGCACGAAGCAAACCTGAGCGACGGATGAAGCTGGAACTGGATCATATCGCGGTGGCGGGCGAGAGCCTCGAGGAGGCGGTCGCCCACGCCGAGGCCGCGATCGGCATGCCGCTGCTGCCGGGCGGCGAGCACCCGCGCTACGGCACCCACAACCAGCTCCTGGGCCTTGGCCAGGGGCTCTATCTCGAGGCCATCGCCATCGACCCGGCGGCCCCTCCGCCACAGGACGCGCGCTGGTTCGGGCTCGATGATTTCTCGGGCCCCGCTCGGCTCGACAAGTGGATCTGCAGGGTGCCGGACATGTCCGCCGCGCTCGCGGCGCTGCCGATGGCCGGCAAGCCCGTCGATCTCGAACGCGGGCGGCTGCAATGGGTGATGTCGGTGCCCGAGGACGGGCGCTTGCCGTTCGACGGCATGTTCCCGGCGCTGATTGAATGGAAAAGCCCTGTGCGCGCCGGAGCCATGCTCTCGGCCTCCGGGACATGGCTCGAGACGCTCGAGGTCACCCACCCCGAGGCCGACAAGCTCGAGGCGCTGTTGGCGCCGTTCCTCGATGCGCCGCTGGTCTCCTTCGTCACCGGCCCGAAGCCCGGCCTGCGCGCCGAGCTGCGCACCCCTCAGGGCCAGCGCCGCATCCTGCAATGATCCTGCGCGCCGCGCGGGCAGGGGACGCGTCGGCGCTCGCGGCGCTGTGGAACCCGTGGATCGAGACCACGGCCATCACGTTTACGACCGCGCTCAAGACCCGGGAGGGGCTGGCCGGCGATATCGCCGCGCGCGGCGACGCGTTCCTCGTTGCGGAGGCCGAGGGTGCGCTGCTCGGCTTTGCCACCTTCTTTCCGTTCCGCAGCGGTCCGGGATACGCCCACACCAAGGAACACACCGTCATCCTCACCCCTGAGGCAAGAGGTCGCGGGGTGGGCCGGGCGCTGATGATGGCCCTCGAAGACGTCGCCCGCGGCCAGCGCGTGCATTCGCTTTTCGCCGGCGTGTCGGCGGAAAACCCAGCAGGCGTGGTGTTTCACGCCGCCATCGGCTTCACCGAGGTCGCCCGCCTGCCGCAGGTCGGCTACAAGTTCGGCCGCTGGATGGACCTCGTCCTGATGCAGAAATTTGTCTGAACCGCGCTGACTTCACCCGCCCAACGCACTAAAATCCCCGAATGTCGATTTGGACCCGCATCTCCGAGGCTCTGTCTGCGCTCGCCAATGGCGAGGGCCTTGGCGCGGTGTTCGACCGCCTGCGCCAGCCGCCCGAGCGCAGCGTCGCCTTCACCATCGCGGTGATCGCGCTCTCGGCCAAGATGGCCAAGGCCGACGGGCAGGTGACCCGCAACGAGGTGCTGGCCTTCCGCGAGGTCTTCCAGGTCGCCCCCGAGGACGAGGCCGCGGCGGCGCGGGTCTTCAACCTCGCCCGGCAGGACGTGGCCGGGTTCGAGGAATACGCCCGCCGCATCCGGCGCATGTTCGAAGACAGCACGGGGCCGATCTGCGACCTGCTCGAGGGGCTGTTCTACATCGCCATGGCCGATGGCCATTACCATCCCGCCGAAGAGGAATTCCTCGACCGCGTGGCCGAGATCTTCGAGGTCGCGCCAGGCGACTACCGCTCCATCCGCGCCCGCTTCGTGCCCGACGCGCCGCCCGATCCCTACGCCGTGCTCGGCGTCTCGCCCGACGATCCGCTCGACGAGATCCGCAAGCAATGGCGCCGTCTGGTGCGCGACAGCCACCCCGACGTGATGCAGGCGCGCGGCGTGCCCCCCGAGGCGGTCAAGCTCTCCGAGAAGCGCCTGATCGACATCAACCACGCCTGGGAAGAGATCTCGGCGCAGCGCGCGGCTTGAGGCCGATGCGCCTCGCCACCTACAACATCGAGTGGTTCGACGCGCTGTTCGACGATGCCGGACAACTTGTGAGGGATGGCGGCTGGTCGGCCCGGCACGGCATCACCCGCGAGCGGCAGATCGAAGCCCTCGGTACCGTCCTCACCGCGCTGGAGGCCGATGCGGTGATGATTATCGAGGCCCCCGACAGCAATTCCCGCCGCGATACCGGCCGCGCGCTGATGCAGTTTGCCGAAGCCTTCGACCTGCGCGCCCGCGCGGTGCTGACCGGCTTCGTCAACGACACGCAGCAGGAAATCGCGCTGCTCTACGACCCCGCGGTGCTCAAGGTGCGCCATGCCCCGGAAGAGAGCCCCGAGGCGCCGCGATTCGACCGGGTTTTTCACATCGACCTCGACGTCGATGCCACCCGCGACAATGTCAGCTTCTCCAAGCCGCCGCTCGAGGTCGAGGCGGTGACCGCCTCGGGCGCGGTGCTGCGACTGATCGGGGCGCATCTGAAGTCAAAGGCCCCCCACGGCGCGCGCAATCGCGATCAGGCCATGCGCCTGTCGATCGCCAATCGCCGCAAGCAGCTGGCGCAGGCGATCTGGCTGCGCCGCCGGGTCGAGGGGCTGCTCGCGGCGGGCGAGAGTGTCGTGGTCATGGGCGATCTCAACGACGGCCCCGGGCTTGACGAGTACGAGCACCTGTTCGGGCGTAGCTCGGTCGAGATCGTGCTGGGCGATGGCGGTCCACCGCTCTACGATCCCCACGCGGCGCAGGCGCTGGCAGCGAAATTCGTCGCCCAGCCGACCACGGCGCGGTTCTATCTCAAGCCCGAGGAGCGCTACATGCAGGCGCTGCTCGACTACATCATGGTGTCCGAAGATCTTGCCCGGAGGCGCCCGTCATGGCGCATCTGGCACCCGTTCGACGATCCGCACTGCTGGCGCACGCCAGAGCTGCGCGAGGCGCTGCTCGACGCCTCGGATCACTTCCCGGTCACGCTTGATATCGCCCTCTGAGAGGCTCAGGCGGCGAGGGCCTTCAGCGCCGCCTTGAGGTCGAGCGCGCCGTCGTAGAGAGCCCGTCCCGAGATCGCGCCGTTGAGCGGCGCGCCGCAATCGCGCAGCTCCTCGAGATCCTTGAGCGACGACACGCCGCCCGAGGCGATCACCGGGATCGTCACCGCGCGGGCCAGCGCGGCTGTGGCCTCGACATTCGGCCCCTGCATGGCGCCGTCGCGGTTGATGTCGGTGTAGATGATCGCGGCGACGCCGGCATCCTCGTAGCTCCGGGCCAGATCGACCGCGTCCACATCGGTGACCTCGGCCCAGCCCTTGGTGGCGACGCGGCCGTCGCGGGCGTCGATGCCGACGGCGATCTTGCCGGGGAACGCCGCCGCCGCCTCGCGCACCAGCGCCGGGTTCTCCACCGCCACGGTGCCGAGGATGACGCGGGCCAGCCCCTTGTCGAGCCAGCGCTCGATGGTGGCCATGTCGCGGATGCCGCCGCCCAGCTGGGCCGGGGTCTTGGTCTGGCTGAGGATCGCCTCGACCGCGGCGGCGTTGACCGGCTCGCCGGCGAAGGCGCCGTTGAGGTCGACGAGATGCAGCCACTCGCAGCCGGCGGCGACGAATTCCAGCGCCTGCGCGGCGGGGTCGTCGTTGAACACGGTGGCCTTGTCCATGTCGCCACGCAGCAGGCGCACGGCCTTGCCGTCCTTCAGGTCGATCGCGGGGTAAAGGATCATGGCTCGCTCGGCTCCGTCTCTGTCTGGTCTCGTGACGCGAGGTCTCATGAAACCCGACCCCGCGTCAACGTTGAACGGAATCGGGTGCTTGCGTCACGCTCTCGATACATTGCTCAGAGGGAGGAGACGAGCCATGAAAGCACTTGCACTGGCGGTGGGGCTGATCGGCCTTGCCACCGCGGCGCTGGCAGATCCGGTGGAGGGAGTCTGGCAGACGCAACCGGACGACAACGGAAACTTCGCCCTGGTCACCATCACGACCTGCGGCGCCGAGATCTGCGGCACGCTGGGGAAGGGCTATGACAGCTCCGGCCAGCCGATCGCCTCGCCCAATATCGGGCGGCAGATGATCTGGGGCATGTCGCCCAAGGGCGGCGGTGCCTATGGCGGTGGCAAGATCTGGGCGCCGGATCGCGACAAGACCTACAACTCGAAGATGGCCCTCTCGGGCGACCGGCTGAAAGTCGAGGGCTGCGTGCTGGGCATTTGCCGGGGCCAGACCTGGCGCAGGGTGCAGTAACGCCACGGCGTCACAAGGGCAGGGGGCGCCCTGTCCGGTCCGATCGGAAGTGCGCTTTTGGAAACAAGGGAGGGGGCTCTGCCCCCTCTTGGCGCTTTGCGCCAATTCACCCCCGAGGTATTTTTGAACCAAAGAAGACATGAGCGCCGCGCCCCTGGCTTCTCTTCGTCAAAAATACTCCCGCCGGAGGCGTCCGGACGTGCCATGGGCACTGCCGCCGGGCAAACGTGATGGCGTCAGGGCCGCCAGGCGAGGAAGTTGGCGATCATGCGCAGGCCGGTCTCGGCACTCTTCTCCGGGTGGAACTGCAGCCCGACCACCGTCTCGTGCGCGACGATGGCGGTGACGTCTCCGCCGTACTCCACATGCGCCACCCGTTGCGCGGCATCGGTCATGCGCATCTGGTAGGAGTGCACGAAATAGGCATGATCCCCGGTCGAAATGCCCTCGAGCACCGGGTGCGCGTGGTCGATCACCAGATCGTTCCAGCCCATATGCGGCACCTTGAGGGAGGGCTCGGACGGCGTGATGCGTTCGACCTCGCCGTCGATCCAGCCGAGCCCGTCGGTGTCCTCGTACTCGTGCCCCTTGCGCGCCAGCAGCTGCATCCCGACGCAGATGCCGAGGAACGGCACGGCGCGGGTCTCGACCGCTTCGACCATCGCCTCGAAGCAGCCCGAGCGGCGCAGCGCCGCGGCGCAGGCCGGAAACGCCCCGTCGCCGGGCAGCACGATGCGGTCGGCAGTGGCCACGGTCTCGGGATCGGTGGTCACCACGACCTCCCCGCCGCCGGTCTCGCGGGCCATGCGCTGGAACGCCTTCTCGGCCGAGTGCAGGTTGCCGCTCTCGTAGTCGATGATCGCCGTCAGCATCTCGTGCGGTCCTTTCCGGTCAGCGGCCGGTTCAGAGGTTGTCGTATTGCGGCATCCCCAGCACGTGGTAGCCGCCATCGACGCGGATGATCTCGCCGGTGGTGCAGGCGCCGGCGTCCGAGACCAGGTAGACCGCGGTGCCGCCCACCGCCTCGAGCGTGGCGTTGGAGCGCAGCGGGGTGTTCTGCTCGGTGAACTTGTAGGTCTTGCGCGCACCGCCGATGGCCGCGCCGGCCAGCGTCTTCATCGGGCCGGGCGAGATCGCGTTCACCCGGATGCCCTCGGGGCCGAGGTCGTTGGCGAGGTAGCGTGTGGTCGATTCCAGCGCCGCCTTGGCCACGCCCATGACGTTGTAGTTCGGGAACACCCGCTGGCTGCCGTCATAGGTAAGCGTCAGCATCGTCCCGCCGTTCTCGACCATCAGCGGATGCACGCGGCGCGCCACCTCGATGAAGCTGTAGCAGGAGATGTCGAGCGAGTTGCGGAAGTTGCTGCGCGAGGTGTTGAGGATGCGCCCGGTGAGCTCGGACTTGTCGGAGAAGGCGATGGCGTGGACCACGAAATCGATCGTCGGCCAGCGCGCTGCCAGCGCCTCGAAGCCCGCGTCGAGCGAGGCGTCATCGGTGACGTCGACATCGACCATGAGGTCGCTTCCGACACTCTCGGCCAGCGGCTGCAGGCGCTTGCCGAAGGCCTCGCCCTGATAGGTGAAGGCAAGCTCGGCGCCGGCCTCGTGCAGGGCGCGCGCGATGCCCCATGCGATGGAGCGGTCATTCGCCACCCCCATGACCAGTCCGCGCTTGCCCTTCAGAAGCTCCGACATGTTCTGTAATCCGCTGTTAGGTATCAATAATCAGTCACGGTAGCGGCTCAGAAGCATCGAGCCGTTGGTGCCGCCGAAACCGAAGGAGTTGGTCATCACCGTATCGAGCCCGGCGTCGTCGACGCGGGCGGTGGCGATTTCGGCCGGCTTCAGCGCCGGGTCGAGCTCGTCCACGTTGATCGAGGGGATGATGAAGTCGTGTTGCAGTGCCAGCAGGCAGTAGATCGCCTCCTGCGCGCCGGTGGCGCCCTGGCTGTGGCCGGTCATCGACTTGGTCGAGGACACCGGCGGCGTCTGGCCATCGCCGAAGACCCGGCGCACGGCCTCGATCTCGCCGACATCGCCGACCGGGGTCGAGGTGCCGTGGGCGTTGATGTAGCCGACCTTGCGGCCCTCGGGCAGGGTCGAGAGCGCAAGCCGCATGGCGCGCTCGCCGCCCTCGCCGGAGGGCGCGACCATGTCGTGGCCGTCGGAGGTCGCGGCGAAGCCGGTGACCTCGGCATAGATCTTGGCACCGCGGGCCTTGGCGTGCTCGAGATCCTCAAGCACGAGGATGCCGCCGCCGCCGGAGATCACGAAGCCGTCGCGCCCCGCGTCGAAGGCGCGCGAGGCCTTCTCGGGGCTGTCATTGTACTTCGAACTCATTGCGCCCATGGCGTCGAACAGGCACGACAGGGTCCAGTCGAGCTCTTCGCCGCCTCCGGCGAACATCACGTCCTGCTTGCCCATCATGATTTGCTCGGCGGCGTTGCCGATGCAGTGCAGCGAGGTCGAGCAGGCCGAGGTGATCGAGTAGTTGATGCCCTTGATCTTGAAGGCGGTCGACAGGTTCGCGCTGACCGTCGAGCACATCGCCTTGGGCACCGCGAAGGGGCCCACGCGCTTGGTGCCGCCGCTCTTGAGCACGGTCTGGTGCGCGGTCAGCAGCGCCGAGGTCGACGGCCCGCCGGAGCCGGCGATCAGGCCGGTGCGCGGGTTGACCACGTCCGACTCCTCGAGCCCGGAATCCGCGATCGCCTGCTGCATGGCGATGTGCGCATAGGCGGCACCGGGGCCCATGAACCGCAGGGTGCGCTTGTCCACGTGCTCGGAGACGTCGATATCGACGGCACCGGCGATCTGGCTGCGGAAGCCGTGTTCCTTCATCTGTTCGTTGGCAGTGATGCCGGAGCGGCCTGCCTTCAGCGAGGCAAGGACTTCTTCGGCGTTTGTGCCAATGGACGATACGATGCCCAGTCCGGTGACGACGACGCGACGCATGGTGCCTCCCATATGTTTGTTGGGGGCTATGTAGGGCATGGGGCAGGGGGGACGCAAGCCGCGGATTGCCTTTGCAGAACCGGCGCGGGGGCCTCAGCGCAGGGCGCGGCGACCGCGCAGCGGCGCGCTTTCCACCGCCATGCGCTGCACGTATTTCAGGTGACCGATGGCGCGCAGGACGTCCTGATGGTCGCGGCGCTGCTCGAGATAGTCGGACAGGCGCAGCAGGTTCACCGGCTGGCGCGCGACCAGAACCTTGATGCGCTCGACGGCGGCCTCGACCGGGTAGTGCAGGATCATCTGCGCCGCCGTCTGGGTAGGGGTCAGGAGGTAGTAGTCCTGCGCCCGCCGCGGCGTGTCGCGCACCGCGTCAAAGGGCGATGCGCCAAGCGCGCGGAAGCGCGGGATATGCATCCGGACGTCGAGCGCCGGGTTCTCAAGGATGGAGCCGGTCGCCTGCCGGAAGCCCAGCGGTTGCAGCCGTCGGGTGGCGTAGGCGCGCATTGGGCCGGTCATCATGTCCATGTCGGCGCGATCATAGCGCAGGTCGTCGAAGACCGAGACCAGCCGCCAGTCCGGGTCGGCCAGCATTAGGTAGGGATCTTCGGAGAGGCCGTCGAGGGCCGCGCGCATCGTCTCGGCGCGCTGGAGGCCCTGCGCGTCGAGCGGCTCGAAGGCGCTGAAGCGGGGGCGGCGCAGGCGCTTGGTGATCGCGGCAAACATGGCGGCTCTCCGTAGTCCTCGCGCGGGCGCGGCACCGGGCCGCGCTGGACAACCGCGCGCCGGCGCTTACCTCGAAAGCTAGGAGCAAACGAGCGAGGGACCAGCCCATGCTGCAGGACAAGCGAAAGGATCTGGACGCGGAGAAGCGCAAGATGCTGCTCCAGCGGCTGTTGCAGGAGATCGGGCGCGACCAGCCGGACCTGTACTACCAGTCGACCAGCGAGATTGCCCAGAGGCTGAAACAGCACATCGCGAGCGGCGCGGCGCTGCATCCCGAGGAGCGCGCGCTGGTGGCAAGGCTGAGCCCGCGCGACATCGCGGTTCTGCTCAGCCTGCATTGAGGAACGGCGCCGCGCGGCGCCGTCCGGGGACGGGTCAGCTCTCGGAGAGCGCGACCTTCATGTCCTTGACTTGGTAGATCACCTCGCCATCGGCTTCGACGATGCCGTCGGCCACGCCCATGGTCAGGCGGCGGGTCTGCACGGCCTTGGTGAAGTCGATCTTGTAGGTCAGCATCTTGCGGTCCGGGCGCACCATGCCGGTGAGCTTCACCTCACCGACGCCAAGCGCATAGCCGCGCCCCTGCCAGCCGCGCCAGCCGAGGTTGAAGCCGGTCAGCTGCCAGAGCCCGTCGAGCCCGAGGCAGCCGGGCATGATCGGATTGCCCGGGAAGTGGCAGTCGAAGAACCACAGGTCGGGGGTGATGTCGAACTCGGCCAGCACGTGGCCCTTGCCGTGGGCGCCGCCATCTGCCGAGATATCGGTGATGCGGTCCATCATGAGCATGGGCGGGGCCGGAAGCTGCGCATTTCCCTCGCCGAACAGCTCGCCGCGGGAACATTTCAGCAGGTCTTCCTTGCCGAAGCTGGTGGGATAGTCTGCCATCGATGACTGACCCTTCGTGTGCTTGGGTTTCAGGTTCCGCCCCCTCTATCACCGTGAAAGTGCAGCTTGCAAGCCTGCCGCTGTGCCGCATCGCCGTTGTGTATCTGGAGTTTTTCGTTTGAAATCCCGCCGGCTCACTCCTTATATATGGGGGTGGATGAACGTATCGGATGAGGCAATGACAGCAGAGGCCGTTCAGAGAGGCACGCAGTGGCTGGCGCAGGCAGAGCTGCGCCCGACCCGACAGCGCTTGGCGCTGGCGGCGCTTCTGGTTGGCGACGGCAAGAACCGTCACGTCACCGCCGAAAGCCTCTTCGCCGCCGTCAAGGAACAGGGCGAGAGCGTGTCGCTGGCCACGGTCTACAACACGCTGCGCGCGTTCTGCGATGCCGGGTTGATGCAGGAAGTCACCGTTGACGGCACCCGCAGCTACTTTGACACCAACACCCACGATCACCCGCATTTCTACTGGGAAGATGATGGTCACCTGACCGATGCGCCCGCCGAGGACATGGTCATCGCGCGTCTGCCCGATGCCCCCGAGGGTGCCGAGATCGCCTCGGTCGACGTGGTGATCCGGCTGCGCAAGCGCGGCTGATCGCGCTGCATATCTGCACCGACCTTTAGTTCGCGACGCGCCTCCAGCCCGGGTGCCGCGGTTCGTCCGCCGCTCGCGCGGTCAGGAACCCCCCAAGGGCAGCGGTCGTTGGTCTTCCAAAAGGAGACACAGCATGACCCGCACCCTTACCCTTCGCAGCATCACCCCGGTCACCCACGACACCAACCGCCTGACCTTCGACCGTCCCGACGATCTCGAGTACACCCCCGGGCAGGCCGCCCACATGGCGCTCGATCAGGAGGGATGGCGCGACGAGATCCGCTCCTTCACCATGACCTCGCTGCCGGGCGAGGATCAGCTCGAGTTCGTTATCAAGTCCTACCCCGAAGACGACGAGGATCATGGCGGTGTGACCGCGCGCATCGGACGCCTGCAGCCGGGCGACACGGTTCTGGTCGAGGATATCTGGGGCTACATCAAGGATAAGGGCGACGGCGTCTTCATCGCAGGCGGCGCCGGGGTGACCCCGTTCATCGCCATCCTGCGCGACAAGCTCGCCCGCAACGGCACGCTCGAGGGCAACACGCTGGTGTTTTCCAACAAGGCCGAGCGCGACATCATCCTGCGCGACAGCTTCGAGAAGATGCCGGGCCTGAAGACCTGTTTCATCGTCACCGACGAGGAAGACAGCCCGCTGCACGGCAGAGAGATCGATGCCACCCTGCTGAAGGAGCACGTCACCCCGGGCAAGGATATCTGCTACGTCTGCGGCCCCGACGCGATGCTCGATGATATCTCTGAGGCGCTCCAGTCGATCGACGTGCCCGAGGACGATATCGTCATGGAACAGTTCGACTGAGGCTCAAGGCCCCGGCTTGAGGAACTGCAAAAGTATCGGTCCCGGCTTCCCGGGGCCGATCACCGCGTTCGGCCCTGCGGTCTTGGGCACCCCTCCGAGCCGACGCCGTGACGCAGGCCCGACCGCATCGCGCGGGTTGGTCTCAGAACCACTGCCCCGGCTCCATCAGCCCCAGATCGAGGAGCTGGCGCGAATGCCATGCGAACCGCGTCGAGTTGCGCCAGCGGAAATCGTCGATGTCGAAGCTGCTGCCGGGGTTGCGCTTCAGCGCCTTGGCGGTGCGAAACGAGACCAGCGCCGCGGTGAGGTTGTTGTGCCACGGGCAGGCATAGGTGTTGTATTCCTCGTCCGAGAAAGTGTGATCTTCTCGCAGCGTCAGCCCCGGTTTCGCCCGGAACAGCGCGATGCGGTCGATCTTGCGGCGATCTTCGGGCACGTGCTCCTCGAAGCGCCAGCGCAGCCCGCCGAAGAAATCGAGCTGCCGCTCCTTGGGGTGGTTCTGCCGGGCCGCATCACGCCGCGTCTGGGCATAGTAGCCCGAGCGGTCGAGATAGGTTTCGTCCAGCGACACCGCGTCCGGAAACCTCTGCAGATCGCCGGCATAGAGGTCGATGACATAGGCCAGCATCGCGTTGCGCCGCTCTTCGGCGTGGAACGCCAGCATCTCGCTGATCGTGCGGGTCTCGCAATAGGGGTAGAACAGGTACTCGGCGTTGTAGCAGTAGAACATCCACAGGCCCGGCCCCGCCTCGATCACCGCGTCGACCGCGCGCGGCACCGCCCGCTCGACGCGCAGGTCGTAGTCGATCCGGTGCACCCGCGCGCGCAGGTCGCGCGCCATCTCGAACTGCGGCGGCATGAAGCTGATCACGCAGCGAAAGCCCGACCGCAGGGCGTGGCGCAGCGTGGTGTCGATCTCGGCCTCGTCCTCGCAGAACACCATCGCCACAGGTCCAGCCCCCAGCGCGGCCTTCGCCCGGCCGAGGAAATCTGAAAGGCTCTGGTGATGCATCGTCTGTCTCTCTCGTCTGCGCCTTCGAGGATTGGGGAATTTGCGGGGCTTTGCAAGCCGAGGTGAGGTGCCCCCCGGCGCCCCTCCGGCCCCGCAGAGATCCCAGACATCACCCGGACCTCCCGCCGCTGGAAGGTCAAGCGCCGCGCCCCTGTCTTCTTCTGGCCAAAAATATCCCCGCCGGAGGCAGGCCGGCCCCTGCGGCCGGGCGCACCTTCCGGTCCGGCGCGCCGCCTCAGGCCCCCGCACCCCGCGCGAGACCCTTTTCACGCGCGCGGTTTTGCGCTATCCGCCCGCTCTTGAACCGCGCGACCGGGAGTCCCCTTCATGACCCAGCCCAAGAAGCTCTTCATCAAGACCTATGGCTGCCAGATGAACGTCTATGACAGCGAGCGCATGGCCGAGGCCATGGGCGGGCAGGGCTATGTCCAGACCGACAGCCCCGACGACGCCGACATGATCCTGCTCAACACCTGCCACATCCGCGAGAAGGCGGCTGAGAAGATCTATTCCGAGCTCGGTCGCTACAAGGGGCTCAAGGCCGAACGCCCGGACCTCAGGATCGGCGTGGCCGGCTGCGTGGCACAGGCCGAGGGCGCCGAGATCATGCGGCGCCAGCCGATGGTCGATCTGGTGGTGGGCCCGCAGAGCTATCACCGCCTCCCCGAGCTCGAGGCCAAGGCGCGCGGCGGCGAGAAGGCGCTCGACACCGATTTCCCCGAAGAGGACAAGTTCGAGCGGCTGAAATCGCGCCCCAAGGCCAAGCGCGGCCCCACCGCCTTTCTCACCGTGCAGGAGGGCTGCGACAAGTTCTGCGCCTTCTGCGTGGTGCCCTATACCCGCGGCGCCGAGGTCTCGCGCCCGGCCGATCGGGTGCTGAGCGAGGCCCGCGACCTCGTCGAGCGCGGCGTGCGCGAGCTCACCCTGCTGGGCCAGAACGTCAACGCCTATCACGGCCACGAGCGCGGCCTCGCCGGTCTGATCCGCGAGCTTGCCAAGATCGACGGGCTCGCGCGCATCCGCTTCACCACCTCGCATCCCAACGACATGGATGACGACCTGATCGCTGCGCATGGCGATTGCGACAAGCTGATGCCCTACCTGCACCTGCCGGTGCAGGCGGGCTCGGACAAGATCCTCAAGCGGATGAACCGCCAGCACACCGCCGAGCAGTATCTGCGGCTCATCGAGCGCCTGCGCGCCGCGCGCCCCGACCTGCATCTGTCGGGCGATTTCATCGTCGGCTTCCCGGAGGAGACCGAGGCCGATTTCCGCGACACCATGGCGCTGATCGAGGCGGTGGAGTACGGCTCTGCCTTCTCATTCAAGTACTCCGAGCGTCCCGGCACCCCGGCCGCCGAGCGGCCGCAGGTCCCGGAGGCCGAGAAGGACGACCGCCTGCAGCGGCTTCAGGCGCTGCTCACGCGCCAGCAGCGCGCACTGCAGGATGCCATGGTCGGGCGCGAGGTCGGCGTGCTGTTCGAGAAGACCGGCCGCCTGCCGGGCCAGATGGTCGGCAAGTCGGACTACCTGCACGCGGTGCACGTGGCGGCGGAGGGGCTCCAGCCCGGCGATCTTCGCCCTGTCAGGATCGTCGAGAGCGGGCCCAACTCCCTGAAAGGCGTGCTCGTCTGAGTTGAGCTTCACCGCGGGGCTGCAGGCCTCGCGGTTTTTGCGCGTTTACTTTGGACAATCCTGCGTTGAGCAGTGGTTTGTCCAGCGTAAGACCACAATATGTGGTGGTTTTTTCTTCACAGCGCGGAATTACCTGCTACTGTTTTGACGTAGTATAAATATGTCAGCGTTTGCCCGCCGCGTACGCCTCCGGGCCTGGCGGGCATCAAGCACAAGGGGACAGGGACAGTGGCTGTGGCAAAACGTATTTCCCAGGCCGTGAGACGGGGGATCGGCGCGCTCGCGCTGGCCTGCACAACCGCCGCAGGCGTTGCGGGTCCGGTGACCGCCGAAGGCGACGCCGCGGGCCTGAACACTCCGGTGATTTCGACCCAGAACACCCGCACCATCCGCGGCGAGCGCTACGTGCCCGGCATCTCTCTGTCACCCGACGGCTGCGAGATCTGGGTGATGGATGACGGGGCCGAGGGCTACGCAGTCTCGCGCATGACCCCGGACGGGCGTCCGGTCTGCCGCGACATCAACGTGTGCGGCACGCTGAACTCCGACCAGTATTTCGCCACCGACAAGTACGCGATCTCGCCCAAGGGCCGGGCGCGTCTGGAAGAGTTTTTCAACAGCGCCACCGCCTTCGGCTTCATCATCGCCGGTCACACCGATGCGCGCGCCAGCCTCGAGTACAACCGCCGCCTGAGCTACAACCGCGCCAACGCGGTGGCCTCGGTGGCGCGCGGCACCGGCGCCCGCATCATCGACGTGCGCGGCTACGGCGAGGAATACCCGGTGGCGACCAACCGCACCGCCGAGGGCATGGCGAAGAACCGCCGCGTCGAAATCCTGTGTGTGCGCTGAGGAGACGACCATGAAGACTGTACGCATTGCCCTCGTCCTCGGCGCCGCGCTGGCGCTCTCCGCCTGCGATGCCGGCCCCGACAAGAGCCAGGACCGCAACACCGTCGACCGCGACGATCTTTCGCAGATCAAGTGGGGCATCTGGGTCGATCCCGATGGCTGCGACAACTGGATCGCCGACGATGGCGTCGAGGGCTATCTCGCCCGCCGCTACGACCGCTACGGCAAACCGATCTGCTCCGGCGTGGCACCGCCGACGGTGGCGACCGGCGCATTCAAGCAGGGCGCAACCTCGTCGATCGGCGATCCGATCTGACCCGGTGCAGAGCCCGATGAACAGAGACGACCGCGCGGTGCCCATCGCGCGGTCGTTTTGCGTCTTGCGGGGGCAGGGGGGCCATTGCGGGGCTTGCCCTTCCCGGGACCGCTTGGCACCATGGGACCGACTCTAGGCGCAGGAGACATGCGTGACGACAGGCACTCTCACAGAAGCCATCCTCGAATTCCCCGACAACCGGCTGCTGATCGATCTGTGCGGCGAATTTGACCGCAACCTCACCGATATCGAGACCCGGACCGGGGTGCAGATCCTGCGCCGCGGCAACCAGCTCGCGATCCACGGCCCCGAGGAGGCGCAGGCCGCCGCCCGCGAGGTGCTCGGCGCGCTGTATCAGCGGCTCGAGCAGGGGCGCTCGGTGGGCCGGGCCGATATCGATCGCGAGTTCCGCCTCGCCCCCGAGCCCGAGGAAGAGGCCAGCGGCGGCCAGCTCGAGATGTTCGAGGGCGGCAAGGTCGAGATCAAGACCCGCAAGAAGCTGATCGAGCCGCGCACCGACGCCCAGAAGGCCTATGTGCGCTCGCTCTACCAGCACGAGATGTGCTTCGGCATCGGCCCCGCCGGCACCGGCAAGACCTATCTCGCCGTCGCGGTGGGGGTGAACATGCTGATCACCGGCGCGGTCGACAAGATCATCCTCTGCCGCCCGGCGGTCGAGGCCGGCGAGCGTCTCGGTTTCCTCCCCGGCACGCAGGAGGAGAAGGTCGATCCCTACATGCAGCCGCTCTACGACGCGCTGAACGATTTCCTGCCCGGCAAGCAGCTCGCCAAGATGCGCGAGGAAAAGACCGTCGAGATCGCGCCGCTGGCCTTCATGCGCGGCCGCACGCTGTCGAACGCCTTCGTGGTGCTAGACGAGGCGCAAAACGCCACCACCATGCAGATGAAGATGTTCCTCACCCGCCTCGGCGAGGGCTCGCGAATGGTGATCACCGGCGACCGCACCCAGGTCGACCTGCCGCGCGGCGTGCCCTCGGGCCTGCAGGACGCCGAGCGCCTTCTTTCCGCGATCGACAAAATCGGCTTCAACTATTTCAGCGCCAAGGACGTCGTGCGCCACCCGCTGGTCGCTGCCATCATCGAGGCCTACGAGCAGGACGTCGCCGGCTGAGATCCGGTGGCGCGCCTGCCTCTTGCGCGCCCGACGCCAGCCGCTATACGCCCCTTGTCCTTCTCTGGTTCAAAATACCTTGGGGGAGGCCCGGACGCAGGTCCGGGACGGGGGCAGCGCCCCCGGCGGCGACGTAGACACAAGCAGGACCAGGCCCTGATGCTGACCGACACACTCCTCGAAGATCCGCGCTGGGAGGCGGCCGGGCTCGAGGCTCTGGCCGAACGCGCCGCCCGCGCCGCGCTGTCGCATCTCGCCCTCGACCCCGACGCTTTCGAGATTGCCGTTCTTGCCTGTGACGATGCCCGCATCGCCGAGCTGAACGGCGATTTCCGCGCCAAGCCCACCCCCACCAACGTGCTGTCCTGGCCCTCCGAGGAACGCGACCCCGAGGTGCTGCCGGAGGGCGGACCCGACGGGATGCCCGAGGAGCTGGGCGACATTGCCATCGCCTGGGAAACCTGCGCCCGCGAGGCGGCGGAACAGGACAAGCGGCTCGAGGATCACATCACCCACCTGATGGTTCACGCCACGCTGCATCTGCTGGGTTACGATCACATCAGTGACGCGGAAGCCACGGTGATGGAAACTCTCGAGGCAGAAATACTTGGCAAAATGGGTATCGAGGACCCATATTCGTAACGCTTGGGGCCGCGGCCCCGTTTTTGGATAGGAACAATGGGCGATAACGACGGCTCGTCTACGGCAGCGCAAAGCGCGCAGCAGCTGACAGATGCAACCGCGGGCGATGGACTTTTCCGCCGCCTCATCAAAGCGTTGAAACCGGAGGAGGGGCAGGGCCAGGAGCCTGGCAGCACCTCCGTCACGGTCGCCATGCCACGTCCGGGCATGATGAACCTGCGGCGTATGCGCGTCGAGGACGTGGCGATTCCCAAGGCCGAGATCGTCGCGGTGCCCGACACCGTCACCAAATCCGAGCTGGTTCAGGTCTTCCGCGACAGCGGCATGACCCGTCTGCCGGTGTTTTCGGGCACGCTCGACACCCCGGTGGGCATGGCGCATTTGAAGGATTTCGCGCTTCGTCACGGCTTCAATGGCAGCGACGAGGATTTCGACCTCAAGAAGATCCTGCGCCCGCTGGTCTTCGTGCCGCCCTCGATGCCGATCGGCGTGCTGCTCACCAAAATGCAGACCGAGCGGCGGCACATGGCGCTGGTGATCGACGAATATGGCGGGGTCGACGGGCTGGTGACCATCGAGGACCTGATCGAACAGGTCATCGGCGAGATCGAGGACGAGCACGATATCGACGAGGGCCGCAACTTCTTCCGCGAGAAATCCGGCAGCTGGCTGGCGCTGGCCACCACGCCGCTCGAAGAGTTCCAGACCCAGACCGGCATTTCGCTCACCGCCGACAAGGAGATCGACGAGGAAGAGATCGACACGCTTGGCGGTCTGGTCTTCATGCTCGCCGGCCACGTCCCGGCGCGGGGCGAGGTGGTGCCGCATCCGGGCGGCTTCGATCTCGAGGTGGTCGACGCCGATCCGCGCCGGATCAAGCGTCTGCGCATCCGCCCGCACGAACAGGCCGCGAGCGCCGGTCCGGGCGCCACGCGCGCGGCCGAGCCGGTGGCGCCGCTGCCGAGCGAGACCCGCACCGAGGCCACCGCCGAGGCGCAGAGTGCCTGACATCCAACGGCGCGCGCACAGCCGTCTTGGCGCTTTGGCGCGGCTGGCGCTCGCCGTGGCGGCGGGCGCGGCGCTGGGGCTGGGGCAGGCACCCTGGGCCCTGACCTGGGCGGGCTTTGCCGGCCTGCTTGCCATCGTCGCCCTGTTCTCGCAGACCCGCGGCCCGCGCGCCGCTCTGGCCTGCGGCTGGGGCGCGGGCGTGGGCTATTTCGCGCTCGTGCTCAACTGGGTCACCGAGCCGTTCCAGGTCGATGCCGCCACTACCGGCTGGATGGCACCCTTTGCGCTGGCGCTGCTGGCCGCCGGGCTCGCGCTGTTCTGGGCGCTGGCCTTCTGGGGGGGCGGGCGCGCGGCGCCGCGTCGCAGGCTGTTTGCCCTCGTGGTGATCTGGTCGGCTGTCGAGCTGGCCCGCGCCTACCTGTTCACCGGGTTCGCCTGGGCCACGCTGGGCTCGCTCTGGGCGCCGACCCCGGCGCTGCAATGGGCGGCCGTCGTCGGCACGCACGGGCTGACCGTCCTGACCCTCGGCATCGCGGCGCTGCTCGTCGCGGGCCTGCGCGACCTCCGCCTCGGCTGGCCGCGCGTGGCCGCAGGTCTCGCCGGTCTTGTGGGGCTGGTCGCGGGCGGGGCGGCGCTCACCCCGCCTCTGCAGGATCTCGCCGGGCGCCCGGTGGTGCGGCTGGTGCAGCCCAACGCGCCGCAGCACCAGAAATGGGACCGGGCCTTCGTGCCGATCTTCTTCGAGCGGCAGGTCGAGTTCACCGCCGCCCCGGCGAGCGAAGGGCTCGATCGTCCGTCGCTCACCGTCTGGCCCGAGACCGCGGTTCCGATGCTGCTCAACAATGCAGGCGACGCGATCGCGCGCATCTCCGACGCCGCCGGCCCCGCCAAGGTGGCGCTCGGCATCCAGCGCGTCGAGGGCGAGACCTGGTTCAACTCGCTGGCGCTCACCGGGCCCGCCGGCGCGGTCGAGGCGACCTATGACAAGCACCATCTCGTGCCCTTTGGCGAGTACATGCCTTTCGCGCCGCTCTTCGCGCGGATCGAGGTCGGCGGGCTGGCGCAGCGCGCCGCCGGCGGCTACGGCGCAGGGCCGGGGCCGCGCACCATCGATCTCGGCCCCGAGCTTGGCCGGGCGCTGCCGCTGATCTGCTACGAGGCCGTGTTTCCCCAGGATCTGCGCTCGCCACAGCGCCCGGACCTGCTGCTGCAGATCACCAACGACGCGTGGTTCGGCACCGTATCCGGTCCGTACCAGCACCTCTCGCAGGCCCGGATGCGGGCGGTGGAGCAGGGGCTGCCGCTTCTGCGTGCTGCCAATACCGGCGTCTCGGCGGTGATCGACGGGGCGGGGCGGGTGCTCGACAGCCTGCCGCTCGGCGAGGCCGGTTATCTCGACACGCCCCTGCCGCCGCCGCTGCGCGTCACGCTCTACAGCCGCACCGGGGATCTGCCGCTGGCGATCCTGCTTGGGCTGCTGGCGTTTACGCTCTATTTGCCGCGACGCCGGGTTTCGGTTGACGCCGAGTCCGCAACGACGTAGCGATAACCGTCATATCCCCGTCACAACGGCTTCCTGGCGTGACGGCTGGTACCCAATGGAGCAAATATGTCCCGACAGAATTACACTTTCACTTCGGAATCCGTGTCCGAGGGCCACCCGGATAAGGTCTGCGACCGGATTTCCGATGCCGTGCTCGACGCGCTCCTTGCCGAGGACCCGCTGGCGCGAGTCGCCTGCGAGACCTTTGCCACCACCGACCGCGTGGTGATCGGCGGCGAGATCGGCCTCACCGATCAGGACAAGCTGCATGACTACATGCAGCGTATCCCCGACATCGCCCGCGCCTGTATCAAGGATATCGGCTACGAGCAGGACAAGTTCCACTGGGAAACCTGCGAGATCACCAACCTGTTGCACGAGCAGTCGGCCCATATCGCGCAGGGCGTGACCGGCGAGCGCGGCGACGAGGGGGCGGGCGATCAGGGCATCATGTTCGGTTACGCCACCAACGAGACGCCCGAGATGATGCCGGCGCCGATCCTCTACTCGCACGCGGTGCTCAAGCGCCTCGCCGAGGCGCGCAAGTCCGGTGCCGAACCGCAGCTCGGCCCCGACGCCAAGTCGCAGTTCTCGGTGCGCTACGAGAACGGCAAGCCGGTGGGCGTGAGCTCGGTGGTGCTGTCGCACCAGCACCTCGATCCGTCGCTGAGCTCGGACGACATCCGCGCTATCGCCGAGCCTTATATCCGCGAGGTGCTGCCCGAGGGCTGGCTCTCGGCCGAGACCGAGTGGTGGGTGAACCCGACGGGCACCTTCGTGATCGGCGGACCGGATGGTGACGCGGGCCTGACGGGCCGCAAGATCATCGTCGACACCTATGGCGGTGCGGCACCGCATGGCGGCGGGGCGTTCTCGGGCAAGGACCCGTCCAAGGTCGACCGCTCGGCGGCCTACGCGGCGCGCTACCTGGCCAAGAACATCGTCGCCGCCGGCATGGCCGAGCGCGCCACGGTGCAGCTGTCCTACGCCATCGGCGTGGCTAAGCCGCTGTCGATCTACGTCGACACCTTCGGCACCGCCGAGGTCGACCCGGCGGCGATCGAGCGCGCGATCCCCAAGGTCATGGACCTGACGCCGCGCGGCATCCGCACCCATCTCGACCTCAACAAGCCGATCTACGAGCGCACCGCCGCCTATGGCCATTTCGGCCGCGCCGCGGAGGCCGACGGCGGCTTCTCGTGGGAAAAGACCGACCTCGCTGACGCACTCAGCCGCGAGGTCTGAGCCGGGTAGGGGGAGACCCCTCGCGATACACGGGCCACGCGCGGCAGCGATGCCGCGCGTGGCCTTTTTCGTATGTGGAGACGCGCGGGGAGCGCGGGGACACTGCGGCACCGCTCGCGTGAGGGCGGGTCCGAACGGTTGCAGTGCCGTGCGAGGGCAGTGAAGCGCGAGGGCGGTGCCGCGGGAGGGTAATGCCACAGGAGGGCCCTGCCGCGCGAGGGTGGTCCGCGCGAGCGGGCCTCGAAGGCAGTGCAACGCGAGCGCCCCTCGAAGGACGTGGCGCACGAGGCGGGCTTTCGCAGAGCACGCGGATGGCGTGCGCCCGACCCGCGGGCGCGTTGCGGGATTGCCCCGCGCGCGGCTTGACGCTAAAGCCCCCGGCCATGACCAGTTCGAACAAGCATCCCGGCGCCCCGTGGCGCAACTTCTATGGCCGCGTGAAGGGCAAGACGCTGAAGGCGTCGCAGGAAGCCTATCTCGACGAGGATCTCGCAAAGCTCTCGCCCGGCGCGGTGGACTGGGACGAGAACCCAGAGCGCAAAGCGCTCGACACGGGCGCGATGTTCGGCGGCAAGCGGGTCTGGCTCGAGGTCGGTTTCGGCGGCGGCGAGCACATGGTGCATCAGGCCGCGACCTATCCAGACGTGGGCGTGATCGGGTGTGAGCCCTTCATCAACGGCGTGGCGATGCTGCTGGGCAAGATCCGCCGGGCGGGGGTCGAGAACGTCAAGGTCTACCCAGGCGACGTGCGCAACCTCTTCGACGTGCTGCCCGAGGCCTCGATCGACAAGGCCTTCCTGCTCTATCCCGACCCGTGGCCCAAGGCGCGCCACCACCGGCGTCGCTTCGTCACGCCCGAGCATCTCGAGCCGCTGGCCCGCGTGCTGAAGCCCGGGGCCGAGTTCCGCGTCGCCACCGACATTCCCGACTACGTGCGCCAGACCATGGTCGAGGTGCCCAAGGCCGGCTTCGAGTGGCTGGCCGAGGGGCCGGCGGACTGGCGCGAGCCGTGGGGCGACTGGATCTCGACCCGCTACGAGCAGAAGGCGCTGCGCGAAGGCCGGGTGCCGCATTACATGACGTTCCGCAAACGCTGAGCGGGGGAGGGGCGCTGCCCCTCTTGGCGCGCTGCGCCAATTCACCCCGGAGTATTTGGGAACGAAGAGAAGACAGGGGCGCGGGCGGCTGCTATCAGCGCCGTGAGCGATAACAGAGCAGGACGCGAGGGGGCGAGATGTCGAGCCACGGGGAAGCCATTCCGATGATTGCACGCCGGTCCACCGGGCTGAGCGGCGAGGCGCATGTGCCGGGAGACAAGTCGATCTCGCACCGGTCGCTGATTCTTGGCGCCATGGCGGTGGGCGAGACCCGGGTGACCGGGCTGCTCGAGGGGCAGGACGTGCTCGACACCGCCAAGGCGATGCGCGCCTTCGGGGCCGAGGTCGAGAAGCGCGGCGACACCTGGCACGTGAACGGCGTTGGCGTCGGCGGGTTCGCCGAGCCGGAGCAGGTCATCGATTGCGGCAACTCGGGCACCGGGGTGCGGCTGATCATGGGGGCGATGGCGACCACGCCGATCACCGCGACCTTCACCGGCGACGCCAGCCTCAACAAGCGCCCGATGGCGCGGGTCACCGACCCGCTGGCGCTCTTCGGGGCGCAGGCGGTGGGCCGCGAGGGGGGGCGGCTTCCGATGACCATCGTCGGCGCGCGCGATCCCCTGCCGGTGCGCTACGCCACGCCGGTGCCCTCGGCGCAGGTCAAATCGGCGGTGCTGCTGGCGGGGCTGAACGCGCCGGGCGAGACCGTGGTGATCGAGCGCGAGGCGACGCGCGACCATTCCGAGCGGATGCTGACCGGCTTTGGCGCCAAGGTCGTCACCGAGGACACCGCGGAGGGCCGGGTGATCACGCTCACCGGCCAGCCGGAACTGCGGCCGCAGGTCATCGTGGTGCCGCGCGATCCGAGCTCGGCGGCCTTCCCGGTCTGCGCCGCGCTGATCACCGAAGGCTCGGACGTGCTGGTGCCCAATATCGGCCTCAACCCGACCCGCGCGGGCCTGTTCTTCACCCTGCAGGAGATGGGCGCGGATCTCACCTTCGAGAACCCGCGCGAAGAGGGCGGTGAGCCGGTGGCGGATCTGCGGGCGCGGTTCTCGCCGGACCTCAAGGGGATCGAAGTGCCTGCCGAGCGCGCCGCCAGCATGATAGACGAGTACCCGGTGCTGTCTGTCGTGGCGAGCTTTGCCGAGGGCAAGACCCACATGCCTGGGGTCAAGGAACTGAGGGTCAAGGAGAGCGACCGGATCGATGCGATGGCCCAGGGGCTGCGCGCCAACGGTGTCGCGGTCGACGAGGGCGAGGACTGGTGGACGGTGCATGGTCGCGGCCACGGCAACGTGCCGGGCGGGGCCGAGACGGCGAGCCACCTCGATCACCGCATCGCCATGTCGTTCCTCGTCATGGGGCTGGCCACGACCGAGCCTGTGCGGGTCGATGACGGTGGCCCCATCGCGACCTCCTTCCCGATCTTCGAGCCGCTGATGAGCGGGCTCGGCGCGGTGATCGAGCGGCTCTGACGGGCCGCGTGCGGACGGGCTGTGCCGTGAGCGTGCGGTTCCGCTGATCCCGGTTTGCCGGCTGCGGGCGCCGTGGACCCGGCGGCCCGACCGTGGCGGTTGGAGCGGGGCCAGGGTTGAAGCTGCCGTCCGCGCTCGCCATAACGGCGGGACGCATCAAGGAGGCAGCAGCATGAGCTTCACCATCGCCATCGACGGGCCGGCCGCCGCCGGCAAGGGCACCATCAGCAAGGCCGTTGCGGCGCATTTCGGCGTTGGGCATCTCGACACCGGGCTGCTCTACCGCGCCGTGGGCAAGCGCATGCTCGACGGCGTCGAGCCGATCGACGCGGCGCTGGCGCTGGTGGCCGAGGATCTGGAGGCCGAGGGGCTGCGCACCGCAGACGTGGCGCAGGCGGCGAGCAAGGTCGCGGCGATCCCGGAGGTGCGCTCGGCGCTGGTCGACTTCCAGCGCGCTTATGCCCGCCGCGCCGGCGGTGCGGTGCTTGACGGGCGCGACATTGGCACGGTCATCTGTCCCGAGGCCGAGGCCAAGCTGTTCGTCACCGCCAGCGCCGAGGTGCGCGCGCGGCGGCGCTATGACGAGCTGCGCGCCGGCGGGGCAGAGACCGATTACGAGACGGTGCTGGCGGATACCAAGGAGCGCGACCACCGCGACGCCACGCGCGCCGACGCGCCGCTGCGCCCGGCAGAGGACGCGGTGGTCCTCGACACCTCGGAGCTGGATATCGGCGCCGCGGTGGCTCAGGCCATCGCCGCGGTCGCGGCGCGACGCCCGGACGGAGACACGGCATGAAGACGCGGCGGATCGGGGCGCTCGAGACCTCCTGCCTCGGCATCGGTGCGATGTCGTTTGCCGATTTCTACGGTGCCACCACCGAGGAGAACTCGCAGGCGATCCTCGACCTCGCGCAGGAGCTGGGCGTGCGCCATATCGACACCTCGAACGTCTACGGCATGGGCCGGTCGGAGCGCGCCATCGGGGCATGGCTGCGCGCCAATCCCGGCGCGCGCGAGGGGCTGCACATCGCCACGAAGGCGGGCATCACCCAGGACGCCGAGGGCAATCGCCGCTTCGACAACTCCCTGGAGCATATGGAAGCCGAGCTCGACGCCTCGCTCGAGCGGCTGGGCACCGACTGCGTCGATCTGTTCTACGTGCACCGCTATCAGGCCGAGATCCCGGTCGAAGAGGTGGCCGGCACCATGGGACGGCTGGTCGACAAGGGAAAATGCCGCAGCATCGGCTTTTCCGAGATCGCGCCCTCGACGCTGCGGCTGGCCCATGCCGAGCACCCGGTCGCGGCGGTACAGGCGGAATACTCGCTTGCCACCCGGCTGCCCGAGATGGGCATGGTGCAGGCCTGCGCCGAGCTTGGCGTCGCGCTCGTGGCGTTCTCGCCGGTAGGGCGCTCGCTGCTCACCGACGATCCGATCGACCGCGACCGCATCGCCGGCAACCCGTTTCTTGCAAGCAATCCGCGGATGATGGAGCCGAACCTGAGCCGCAACCTCGAGATCGTGGCGGGCTTCCGCGCGCTGGCCGCCGAGATGGGGCTGAGCGCCGCCGGGCTCGCCATCGCCTGGACGCTGCACCGGGGCGATCACGTGCTGCCGATTCCGGGCACCCGCTCGGTCGGCCATTTCCGCGAGCTGGTGCAGGGGGCCGAGGCCAGCCTCACGCCCGAGGATATGGCGCGGATCGAGGCGGTGCTGCCGGTGGGCTGGTGCCATGGCGACCGCTATTCGCGGGCGCAGTGGATCGGGCCCGAGAACTACTGCTGAGTCGCCGCACGCCCCCTCAAGGGCGGTTCGGAGCCGCCCTGCGGCGGCGGAAAACGCCGCGAAACCCTGCGTAAGCGGGGTTTGCGGCTGCTCGGGGCTTGATCCGGCGGGCGCTTCGGCGTATATCGCGCGACGTCAAGACAGGCGCAAAGCTGCGGACAGGGAGGCGAGCAGGGTCGGAATATCACCGGCCCTCTTTGTTTTGTAGCGCCAGGACCGACCAACGTTGCCCGCTTTCAGCGGGGGACAGCCAAGACCGGCGGAGACAACCGCCCGGCCAGAAAACCGTTGTAAAGGAACAGAACGCCACATGGCTAATTCGACCATGGAGGAATTCGAGGCCCTCCTTAATGAAAGCCTCGAAATGGACACCCCGGACGAAGGTTCGGTTGTCAAAGGCAAGGTCATCGCGATCGAAGCGGGCCAGGCCATCATCGATGTCGGCTACAAGATGGAAGGCCGCGTCGATCTGAAAGAATTCGCAAATCCCGGCGAAGCTCCCGAGATCACCGTCGGTGACGAAGTGGAAGTCTTCCTCCGCGCGGCCGAGAACGCCCGCGGCGAAGCCGTGATTTCCCGTGAGATGGCCCGCCGCGAAGAGGCATGGGACCGTCTCGAGAAGGCCTACGCCGACGACGCCCGCGTCGAAGGTGCGATCTTCGGCCGCGTCAAGGGTGGCTTCACCGTCGACCTCGGCGGCGCGGTTGCGTTCCTGCCCGGTTCGCAGGTCGACGTGCGCCCGGTGCGCGACGCTGGCCCGCTCATGGGCCTCAAGCAGCCGTTCCAGATCCTCAAGATGGACCGTCGCCGCGGCAACATCGTTGTTTCGCGTCGTGCGATCCTCGAAGAGAGCCGTGCCGAGCAGCGTGCGGAAGTCATCGCCAACCTCACCGAAGGCCAGACGGTCGACGGCGTGGTCAAGAACATCACCGAATACGGTGCGTTCGTCGACCTGGGCGGCGTGGACGGCCTGCTGCACGTCACCGACATGGCATGGCGCCGCGTCAACCACCCCTCGGAGATCCTGTCGATCGGCGAGACCGTGAAGGTCCAGGTCATCAAGATCAACAAGGAAACCCACCGTATCTCCCTCGGCATGAAGCAGCTGCAGGAAGACCCGTGGGATCTGGTGGCGGTCAAGTACCCGCTGGCCTCGGTCCACAAGGGCCGCGTCACGAACATCACCGATTACGGTGCATTCGTGGAGCTGGAGCCGGGTGTCGAGGGCCTCGTTCACGTGTCCGAAATGTCCTGGACCAAGAAGAACGTGCACCCCGGCAAGATCGTCTCGACCAGCCAGGAAGTCGACGTCATGGTGCTCGAGATCGACCCGGCCAAGCGCCGCGTGTCGCTCGGCCTCAAGCAGACCATGCGCAACCCGTGGGAAGTCTTCTCCGAGACCCACCCCGAGGGCACGCAGGTCGAGGGCGAGGTCAAGAACATCACCGAGTTCGGCCTGTTCATCGGTCTCGACGGCGAGATCGACGGCATGGTGCACCTCTCCGACCTCAGCTGGGATCAGCGCGGCGAGGAAGCCATCCAGGAGTACCGCAAGGGTGACGTGGTTCAGGCCGTGGTCACCGAAGTGGACACCGACAAGGAGCGTATCTCGCTCTCGATCAAGGCACTCGGCGGCGACAAGTTCGCTGACGCGGTCGGCGGCGTGAAGCGCGGCTCGATCGTGACCGTCGAGGTCACCGCAATCGAAGATGGCGGCATCGAGGTGGAATACGAGGGCATGAAGTCCTTCATCCGCCGCTCCGACCTGTCGCGCGACCGCGCAGAGCAGCGCCCCGAGCGCTTCTCGGTGGGCGACAAGATCGACGTCCGCGTCACCAACATCGACAGCAAGACCCGTCGTCTCGGCATGTCGATCAAGGCCCGCGAGATCGCCGAAGAGAAGGAAGCCGTGGAACA
Source organism: Salipiger bermudensis (assembly GCF_020171625.1). GTDB lineage: Bacteria > Pseudomonadota > Alphaproteobacteria > Rhodobacterales > Rhodobacteraceae > Salipiger > Salipiger bermudensis_B. The sequence goes on along the minus strand of NZ_JAIUZY010000003.1, from coordinate 176,723 downwards.
GTACGGTTCGTCCGACTCCGGCGCATCGCTCGGCGACATCCTCGGCGCAGCGCTCAAGGGCGACAACTGAGCCTGAGGCGCTGACGCGCTGACAAGATTGGCCCCGCCGGAGCGATCCGGCGGGGCTTTTTCGTGCGATCTGGGACCGCGCGGCGGACGCTGTTGGTGGTGCGAGTGGTACCGGGTTGGTCTCCAACTGCTTCGCCCGGTCGACGCGGGGAGATCGGCCTCGAGACGCGAACAGGCCGTGGAGCGTGCGCCACGGTCGCCTTCCGAAGCACCTCGTTGTCGACGCTCTGCGGGCTGGGCGTCGGGCAACATGGCCCGTCCCGCCGGGCCGAATCGCATTTCGAACCGCAGATATTTCCGCGCTGCAGCATCGCGCTGGCAGGGCCGCGACCGGCCTCTTTCTGCGGTGAGGGCCGACAAAGCGCTGCTTTCCAATGCTTTTCCGCGTGATCCGCCGGTTTCCATTTGGCGCGCGCGCGGGAAGTGTCGTAGAACTGCGAGCAGCGCGAAAAGACGCAGCGAGGGATGTGCGACGATGATCAGGTCTGAATTGATCCAGAAGATCGCGGAGGATAACCCGCATCTCTACCAACGGGACGTGGAGCGGATCGTGAACACGATCTTCGAGGAAATCACCAATGCCATGGCGCGGGGCGACCGGGTCGAGCTGCGCGGTTTCGGTGCCTTCTCGGTCAAGAAACGCGATGCGCGGCTCGGGCGGAACCCCCGCACCGGAGAAGCGGTTGAAGTCGAGGAGAAGCACGTGCCATTCTTCAAGACCGGCAAACTGCTTCGTGACCGGCTGAACGGAAAGTAAGACAAGACCATGCGTTACATTCGCTATGCCTTTCTGGGCGTCCTCGCGATCGTCCTCGTGGCCATCGCAATGGCCAACCGCTCGATGGTGGAGCTCAAGCTGCTGCCGCCGGACCTCGCGACCCTGCTGGAGTTCCAGCAGAGCCTGTCGCTGCCGCTGTTCCTGGTGTTCTTCGGCGGCATCGTGTTCGGCCTGTTGATCGGCTTCGTCTGGGAGTGGATGCGCGAGCACAAGCACCGCGCCGCCGCGACCGAGCGCAAGGCAGAGGTGCGCAAGCTCGAGCGCGAGCTCAGGAAGACCCAGGCCGAGCGCGACAAGGACAAGGACGAGGTCCTGGCGATTCTCGACCAGAGCGCCTGAGCGCGGTCTGAGCTGCGGCAGGCGCCGAGGCGCGGCCGCATCGCCCGGAGGAGAAAGAAGGGGGCGCTGCCCCCGTCGCAGCGAAGCTGCGACTCCCTCGAGGTATTTTTGAACCAGAGAAGACAGGGCCGCGCGCGGTCCGGAGGCGGGGTGTGATGAGTGAGATTCGCGTCAAGATCTGCGGCCTCACGCGGCCCGAGGACGTGGTGGCCACGGCTGAGGCCGGTGCGAGCTATGCCGGCTTCGTGTTCTTTCCCAAGAGCCCGCGGCACGTGAGCGTCCCTCAGGCGCGTGAGCTGGCGCTGGCGGCCCCGGTCGGGCTTGCCAAGGTGGGGCTGGTGGTGAACGCCGAGGACGCGCTGCTCGATGAGATCATGGCGCAGGTGCCGCTCGACATGTTGCAGCTGCACGGCCGTGAGAGCGTCGAGCGGGTCGCGGAGATCCGGGCCCGCTACGGGCTTCCGGTGATGAAGGCGGTGGGCGTCGCGAGCGAGGCGGATCTGCCGGCGCTGCTCGACTACGGCAAGGTGGCCGACCAGATCCTCGTCGATGCCAAGGCGCCGAAGGGCGCGGCGCTGCCGGGCGGGAACGGGTTGGCCTTCGATTGGCGGCTGATCGCCGGGCGGCGCTGGCCCGGTCCGTGGATGCTGGCGGGCGGTCTGACCCCGGCCAATGTCGGGCAGGCCATCGCGATGACCGGGGCGCGGCAGGTGGATGTGTCCTCCGGAGTGGAAGCAGCCCCCGGCACGAAGGACGCCGCGCGCATCAGCGCCTTCCTGCAGGCGGTCAGCGATGCGGCCGAGGCAGGCTCGGTGCCGCGCCTTTGAGCCTTTTGTACCTGAAGGCGGGTGTTACGGCCCGCCGGCGGCCTGTCTTGCGCTTGGAGCAGCGCAGGAGAGCCCTGACCCGGTACCGCGTGTCTGAGCTACGCTCGTTCCCGAGCACGTGAGTATCCGCCCGCACACGGCAGGGCATTTGTCTCCTCGGATAAGGAAGGTGATCGCGGAGCCACGGGGGGCGGCGCGTCGCAGTGCCCCGCTTAAGCCTACGAGGTGCGGTTCTGCGCTCGCGCCTGCGAGGACGGATCGCAGGACGCGTTCGTGGCGGCGCCAGGGGGGGTGCGATAGGGAATGCGGAAGACGGGCCGCTGCGGCGCCGCAGCCGTGTCGCGGATCCGCGCGCCAACCCAAAATGGGGGCACAGGCCAGTCCGTGGCGGCGCAACTAACGATCGGGGCGCTGCGCGTCTAACGATTGGGAGAGGGGAGGAGGCACCGTGCCGGCGCAAAGCTGTTCGTGGTCCCTCAGCCGAAAGACCCTTACCCCAAACAGCAGAAAGGCCACCCGAGTGGGCGGCCCTTTCGCATGTCTTGTGATCCGTGGATCGCCTCAGCCCTGGCGGGCTTTGAAACGACGCTGGGTCTTGTTGATCACGTAGACGCGGCCCTTGCGGCGCACAACGCGGCAGTCACGATGGCGCTTTTTGAGCGAGCGGAGCGAGTTTGCGACCTTCATTGTGGTCTCTCCTCTTGTCGCGGCGCGCGAGCGCCTTGCGTTGCGGGACCTACCGTGGGCGCGACCCCGCGGAGGTGGTGAATTAGGACCATGGTGGGCGGTACTGGGATCGAACCAGTGGCCCCTACGATGTCAACGTAGTGCTCTACCGCTGAGCTAACCGCCCTCTCATGGCCTGCGCGATGCCCGTGTCTCCGTGCCCCAGAAGTAAGTGGGGCGCGGGAGAACCGCGCCGGTGGAGCGCTCTATAAGTGGAGTCGGAGATGGTGGCAAGAGCTTTTCTGGCAAAGAATGCCGGTTTCCATCCCGCGAGGAAAACAGGCTTTTTGCCCTCGGGGAATTCGCGCTAAACTATGCTCCTCAGGAGGACGAATGCCCAAAGTCGCCTTTCATCTCGATTTGCCGGAGGCGGCCACCTCCTGCGCCGTGTTTGCCTCGCCGCATTCGGGGCGCGATTACCCGTGGAGCTTCCTGCGCAACACCGTGCTCGACGAGCACGCCATCCGCTCGTCCGAAGATGCCTTTGTCGACCGGCTGTTCGACTGCGCGCCGCAATTCGGCGCGCCGCTGCTGCGCGCCGGGGCGCCACGCGCCTTTCTCGACCTCAACCGCGCTCCGGACGAGCTTGACCCGGCGCTGGTCGAGGGGGTGCGCCGCAGCGGACACAATCCGCGTGTCGCGAGCGGTCTGGGCGTGGTGCCGCGGGTGGTCTCGAACGGGCGGGCGATCTATCGCGGCAAGATGCCTTTGTCCGAGGCGGAGCGTCGCATCGCGCACTACTGGCATCCCTACCACGCGCAGCTGCGCGAGCTGGTCGAGAGCGCGCACCGCCGCTTCGGCGAGGCGGTTCTGATCGATTGCCACTCCATGCCGCACGAGGCGGTGGACGGGGTGGCGCGCAATTCCGCCCGGCGGCCCGAGATCGTCATCGGCGACCGCTTCGGCGCCTCGGCCTCGGCCGAGATCGTGTCGCGGGTCGAGGCGGCGTTCGCCCGGGCCGGGCTGTCGGTGGTGCGCAACGCGCCGTTTGCCGGCGCCTATGTGACGCAGGCCTATGGCCGGCCCTCGCGCCAGCAACACGCCATCCAGATCGAGATCGACCGCTCGGTCTACATGGACGAGGCGCGGATCCGACCGAACGCCGATTTCCACGCCTTCCGGCGCGTGCTGCGCGGCGTGGTGGCCGAGATCGCCGCGATCGGGCATCGTGAACAGGGAAAGCCGCTGGCCGCGGAGTGACCCTGCCTCCGCTCTGACGGTGCGGGCTTCAGGCGAGCAGCGTGTCGAGTCTCTCTGCCAGTGCCGTATCGTCCTTGATCTGCAGCCGCACCGGCAGGGTCAGCACCTTGGGGCGGAACTCGGCCGGCAGGCGCACCGCGTCTTTCTCGGTGGTGACGAGCTGCGCGCCGAGGCGCGCGGCGTCGGTCTCGAGCCGGGTCAGCAATTGCGGCGTGAAGGGCTGGTGATCGTCGAGCGCCGAGATGCCGCGCAGCTCTGCCCCGAGCCCCTTGAGCGTGGCGAAGAACTTCTCCGGGTGGCCGATGCCGGCGAAGGCGAAGGCGGGCAGCCCCTCCCAGCTCATGCCGGTCTGCAGGGGCGCGAGGTGGCCCGTCAGGTGGGGCAGGGGGATATGGCGCCCCCAGGCGGCGGAGAAGCGCCTCTGGGCGGCATCGGGTCCAATCGAGAGGACGAGGTCGGCGCGGGCAAGGCCGGCCTCTACGGGCTCGCGCAGGGGGCCTGCGGGCATACAGCGCCCGTTGCCGAAGCCCTTGGCCGCATCCACCACGATGATCGAGAGATCCTTGGCCAGCGCCGGGTTCTGGAAGCCGTCATCCATCACGATGACCTGCGCCCCGGCCTCTGCCGCCGCGCGCGCCCCGGCAGCGCGGTCGCGCGCCACCCAGACCGGCGTGAAGGCGGCGAGCAGCAGCGGCTCGTCGCCGACATCGCCGGGGCCGTGGCCAAGTGGATCGACCCGCACCGGCCCCTCGAGCCGTCCACCATGGCCGCGCGAGACCACGTGCACCGCCTTGCCGCGGGCGCTCAGGCGCTCGATCAGGGCGATCACGGTCGGGGTCTTGCCGGTGCCGCCGGCGTTGAGATTGCCGACGCAGATCACCGGCACGCCCACCGAGGTGCCGGGGGCCGCGACACGGCGGGCGGTGGTGCGGGCGGTCAGCGCGCCGAGCGGGGCCAACAGGCGGGCGCGCAGGGCGGGGCGCTCGGGCGGCGTGTACCAGAAGGCAGGCGGGCGCATCAGGCGGCCTCCCCGGGCGTGTCGTTGTTGTCGCGCGGGTCGTCTTCGCCGTCGAGCCAGCGGAACACCTGCGCGATCACCTTGTCGGTGAGCGCTGCGCCCTGACTGACCACGTCCCAGCCGGCATGGGCCATCGCCGCGGCGCGATCCGGCGCCACCAGCTGCGAGACCGCCGAGGCGAGGCTGTCGAAATCGCGCACGATGCGGGCGGCGCCGGCGTCGACGAGACGGGTGTAGGCGGACAGGTGGCGTCCGACATTCGGCCCATAGAGCAGCGCGGCGCCGTGCGCGGCGGCGGCCAGCGGGTCCTCTCCGCCATGGCCCGGGCGCAGCGAGCCACCGAGGAAGGCGATGGGGGCGAGGCGGTACCACAGCCCGAGCTCCGAATCGTCCTCGGTGACCAGCACCTGGGTGTTCTCGTCGGGCATCTCGCCGTCGTCCCAGACCACGCTGCGCAGGTCGGACTCGCGGGCGATGCGGCAGATCTCGGCACCATCCTCGCGGCTGGCGGGGACCATGAACAGGATCAGCCGGTGCGCCAGGCGGATGGCGCGGCGATGCGCCTGCAGGATCTCGGCCGCCTCGTCGGCGCGCACCCGCGCGGCAAGCCACGCCGGACGGCCCGAGAGCAGCTGTGCCATCTCCTCGTGCAGATCCGGCGAACAGTCGAGCGGCGGCGCGCTCTCGCTCAGGGGGCCGGCGCGGCGCAGCCGTTCGTCGGGCAGGCCGAGGCGGCGCAGGCGCCGGTGTGCCATGTCGTCGATCGAGAAGATCCGGTCGAACAGCTCGAGCGTCGCGGTGGTGCAATCGGGCAGCCAGATCGGCCCCGGCACGTGCCACGGATCGTTGCCGGCATCGAGATGCACGAGCTTGGTGCCGGTATCCGAAAGCCGCGACAGCAGCGCCGGTTGCAGCGCCTGCCCGGTCCAGAGACCGATATCGGGGCGCCAGTGGGCGGCGAAGCTCTGTGCGTCGGCGATGGTGTCGGCGGGCAGCGGCGCGCCGATACAGCCCGGATAGGGCTGGGCGGGCACGCTGGGATGCCAGGTCAGCAGCACCGAGATCTCGTCCCGCTGGGCGCGGATGCGGGCCGCGAGCGCGGCCAGCGCGCGGACGCTGTCGAGCCGCGCGCCATGCATCCACAGCAGCGGACCGTCCGGGCGCGGCACCACCGAGGGCGCGGCCGTTGGGCGACCGCGCGCCGAGGCGAGATAGGCCGAGAGCGCGAAGGGCTTGCGGGGCAAGGGCGTCAGCCGAGTTCCTCGGTGGTCGAGGTCTCGGCCTCTTCGTCGCGCAGACGGTGAAGATGGGCGATGTAATAGCGCATGTGGGCGTTGTCGACGGTGCGCTGCGCCTCGGCCTTCCAGGCGTCGTGGGCACTGGCATAGTCGGGGAAGATCCCGACGATGTGCAGGTCGTCAACGTTCTTGAAGACGTTCTTTTCCGGGGTCACGAGTTCGCCGCCGAACACGAGGTGGAGTCGTTGAACCATGCTCTGACCTTTCAGGTGAAGACGCGCGCAACCTACGGTCTCGCCCAGCGAGGTCAAGCGCCCAGCCGTGCGAGGGGCGGGGTGGCGTGGCGGAAAACGCGTGCAATTTTCTTTGAACGACTCCGGGCCGCAAGGCCGGGCAGGTCAGCGGGCCTGTCGCAGCCTGCCAAGGATCTCGCCATGCAGCGCCGGGTTGGCGGCGACCACGCCGTCATGCTTGGGATGGGCGGCGTTGAAGCGGATCGCCGCGCCGGTGCGGTCGCTGAGCACCGCGCCGGCCTCGGACAGCAGCAGGGCGCCCGCGGCGATGTCCCATTCCCAGGACGGGCGCAGCGTCAGCATCGCGTCGAAGCGGCCCTCGGCGACCAGACCCAGCCGGTAGGCGATCGACGGGCGGTGGCTGCGCCGCAGCGCGGGCACCGGGCTGCGCCAGTGATCGGGCTGCATCGAGGGCTTGGTGGCCAGCACCTGCGCGGTCTCGAGCGTTGCCACGTCGCTGGCGCGCACCGGCGCATCGTTGAGCCGCGTGCCCTCGCCAAGCGCCGCGCTGTAGAAACGCTCGCGCATCGGCAGGAACACCACCGCGGCAGTGATCTCGCCATCGCGGGCCACGGCCAGCGAATGCGCCCAGCTGTCCGAGCCTTCGATGAAGCTGCGGGTGCCGTCGATCGGGTCGACGATGAACACGTGCTCCGCCCCGAGCCGCGCCGGATCGTCGGCGCTTTCCTCGCTGAGCCAGCCATAGTCGGGTCGGGCGCTGCGCAGCAGCCCCTCGAGCACCGCGTTCACCGCCATGTCGGCATCGGTGACGGGGCTGCCGTCAGCCGCCTTCTGGCGCACGTTCATGGCGCCGCCGATATAGCGGGTGGCGGTCTCGGCGGCGCTCCACGCGGCGCGGGTCAGAAGCGCGAGGTCACTCTCCGGCAAGGGTGAGCCCCTCGACCAGCAGCGACGGTACCACGCGCGACAGCCAGCCGCGCGCGTCGTTGGCCGGGGTGATCCGGCGCAGCATGTCGCGGAGGTTGCCGGCGATGGTCACACCCGAGACCGGGTAGGCGATCTCGCCGTTCTCGACCCAGAACCCCGCCGCCCCGCGCGAGTAGTCGCCGGTGTTGGGGTTAATCGTGGCACCGATCATCGATGTCACCACCAGCCCCGAGCCCAGCTGCGCGATCAGTGCCTCGCGGCTCTGTTCGCCCTGCGTCAGCGCAAGGTTCCACGAGGTCGGAGACGGCCCGCCGCCGGTGCCGCGCGCGGCGTTGCCGGTGGGGTCCATGCCGAGCTTGCGGGCCGTGGCCAGATCGAGCGAGTAGCCGGTCAGCACGCCATCCTCGACCAGCGCACGGCGTTGCGTCGGCAGGCCCTCGGCATCGAAGGGGCGCGAGCCGGGAATGCGCGGACGGTGCGGGTCCTCGACCAGCGACAGCCCCTTGGGGAGCACGTCCTCTCCGAGCGCCCCGCGCAGCCACGAGGCGCCGCGCGCCACCGACGCGCCATTGGCCGCCGAGATCAGGTGACCTATCAGCGAGGCGGCGATGCGCTCGTCGAACAGCACCGGGTAGGCGCCGGTCTTGGGGCGGCGGGGGTTCTGCCGCTCGAGCGCGCGCTCGGCGGCGCGGCGGCCGATCTCGGCGGCGCCGCGCAGGTCCGACTGGAAGGTGCGGCTGTCGCCGTCGTAATCGCGCTCCATCGCAAGCCCGGTGCCCGCGATGGCGACGCAGGAGCGCGAGCGCGAGCTGCGCGCGTAGCCCCCCGAGAAGCCGTTGCTCGCGGCCAGATGCACGTGGCGGCGGCCATAGCCTGCCGAGGCCGACTGCACCTGTCCGATGCCCGGCACCGCCAGCGCCGCGGCTTCCGCCGCGCAGGCGTCGTCCTGCAGCTCGGCCGGGGAGGGGGCGTCGGTGGGATCACACATCTCGAGTGCGTCGATGTCCCAGTCCCGGGCGAGCTGTCCGGGATCGGCAAGCCCGGCATACGGGTCCTCGGGCGCCTCGCGGGCCATGGCCACGGCGCGGTCGGCCATGGTGGCGAGGGTGCTGTCCTTGGTGTCCGAGGACGACACCACCGCGCTGCGCCGACCGACGAACACCCTCAGCCCGATGTCGGTGCCCTCCGAGCGGTCGGCCTGCTCGAGCGTGCCGTTGCGCACGTCGATCTCGGTCGAGCTGCCCTCGACGGCGATCGCGTCGGCGGCATCGGCGCCGGCCTTGGTGGCGGCATCCAGAAGGGCGTGGGTCAGGCTGTCGAGGGGTCGGTTCATGGGGGCTCCGCGTTGCTGCCCTCTCGAGGTAGGCCGCGGGAGGGGCGGGTGCAAGGGAAAGGCAGCCGCCTCACTCCTCGCGCGTCACCACGCCGACGATCGGCCCCATCATGCGCCCGATGTCGCGCCGCCCGGCCGCGGGGGCATAAAGCCGCGACACGTTGCCATCGAGGAACAGCGCCTGCGGCAGGCCCAGCCGGTCGCGGAACAGCGAGGCGAATTCGTGGAAGGTGACGGCGGTTTCCGAGATCACGAAGACCGCGCGCTTGCCGTTCTCGGAGGTGCCGACGCCGTTGCGGATGTAGCGCGACGTGCTGTCGGGCAGGAAGCGCGGGTGCAACGCCCCGTCGATCACCAGCATCGGGCCCGACTGCGTGGCGTAGCGACAGCTCGGCCGCTCGCGCAGGAAGGCGCGGGTCTCGATCACGTCGGCCCGGTTGCGGCGGATGCACAGGATGCCGTTCGGCAGCAGCCCGAAATTGCCCGGGCCGGCGCTCGAGATCACCCGCATCGCCTCTTCGCCGCGCTCGACGTAATAGCCTACGGGCGCACGATCCTCGTGATACATGCCGGCATTCATCGCGAAGGCGAGGCGGCGGCCTTCCGGGCGCAGGGCGTTGTCGATGGCGGTGAACTGGCCCCACGGTGCGCCGTCCTCGGTGTAGAGGAAGGTGCGCAGCGCCTCGCGAGCGGGGCGCACCTCGCACACGGTGTAGCGGTTGCCGGCATGTTCCAGAGGCTCGCACTCCACCGCCCTTGCGGACAGCGGCAGCGCTGCGAGGACCAGCGCGGTGACCGCGGCCAGAACGCCGCGCACCGGCCTACTCCTCCACGTCGCGGCGCACCGCATCTTGCGAGAACAGCCGCCGGGTCTCGTCGAGACGGTCGAAGGTCTCGTCGAGCTTGAAGCGCAGCTCGGGCGCGAATTTCAGCGTCAGCCCCTTGGAGACGGCGCGGCGCAGCTCGGCCTTGTTGCGCTTGAGCAGGTCGAACATCTCGTCCGGTTTGCCCCCGCCCAAGGGCACCACGTAGGCGGTCGCCACCTTGAGATCGGGAGACACCGTCACCTCGCCCACGGTGATCGAGAGGCGGTTGAGCTCGGGGTCGTGGATGTCGCCGCGGGTCAGCACCTCGGACAGCGTCCGGCGAATGAGTTCGCCGACGCGAAGCTGTCTCTGGCTCGGTCCGGGACCGTCTTGGAATCTGTTCTTGCCCATGTCTCCCCACTTAGTCCTTGCCCGCCCCTTTGCCAAGCCGGACGCTGCGGGCTAAGGAAGCGCGCAAAGGATGAACTGGAGATGACGATGAGCGAGATGCCGGGCGTTGTTGTGACGGGGGTGTCGGGCCGCATGGGCCAGATGCTGGTGCGCGAACTGCAAAAGAGCGACCGGCTGGCGCTGGTGGGCGCGGTCGAGCGCACGGGCCACGACTGGGTCGGGCGCGACCTCGGCACCTGCATGGGCGGCACCGAGCTTGGCGTGCTGGTGACCGATGACGCGCTCGAGGCCTTCACAAAGGCGCAGGCGGTGATCGATTTCACCGCGCCCGCCGCCACCGTGGCCTTTGCCGAGCTCGCGGCGCAGGCCCGCGCGGTGCACGTGATCGGCACCACCGGGCTCGACGCCGAAGACCTGAAGAAGATCCACGTCGCCGCCCGCCACGCGGTGATCGTGCGCGCCGGCAACATGTCGCTCGGGGTCAACCTGCTCACCAAGGTGACCCGGCAGGTCGCCGCGGCGCTGGACGAGGACTGGGACATCGAGATCGTCGAGGCGCATCACAACCAGAAGGTCGATGCGCCCTCCGGCACCGCCCTGATGCTGGGCGAGGCCGCCGCCGAGGGCCGCGGCGTGGCGCTCGATGCGGTCTCCGACCGGGGCCGCGACGGCATCACCGGCAAGCGCAAGCGCGGCGACATCGGCTTCCACGCCATTCGCGGCGGCGACGTGGTGGGCGAGCACGAGGTGATCTTTGCCGCCGCCGGCGAGCGCATCACGATCAAGCACATCGCCTCGGACCGCGCCCTCTTCGCCCGCGGCGCGCTGAAGGCCGCGCTCTGGGGGCAGGACAAGGCCCCCGGCGAATACGACATGCTCGACGTGCTGGGCCTGAACGACTGAACCCAAGGGGCAGGCGCGCGGCCCTCTCCCCCCAAAAAAAGGGCAGGGGCACTCCGCTCTCCACACCCGCGCCCCACCCCGGCTTTCTTCTGGCCAAAAATATCCCGGGGTGAATTGGCCGCAGGCCAAGAGGGGCAGAGCCCCTGAACCCCGGCGCGGGCCCCAGCCCGCGCAACCCCTCATGCGCACCGCGCGATCAGAAGTCGATCGCGAGGCCCTTCTTCTCCCAGTCGCCGTAGCGCGCCGGGTCGAGCCCGTCGCGGCCGCCGTATTCCTTCGGCGCGGGGGCCTTGCGGGCTTCCTCCTCGGCGGCGGCGCGGCGCGCCTCGGCCTCGGCCAGGGCGCGTTGGGCGGCGGCGGGCAGGCCCTTGCGGTCGGATGTCTCGTCGGTCATGGCGCTTTCCTCGTCTGGTCCCCCCTGATATAGGGCCCGCCAGCCCAGCGAGACAACCCGGGGAGAGACCTCCATGCCGCCCATTCCCACCGCCCGCGCCCAGAGCGTGGCGCTGCTCGGCCAGGTCCTGGGGCAGGGCCGGCTGCTCTCCGACGCCATGACCGGCGCCGCATGGGAGGCGATGCCCGCCCCCGACCGCGCCGCCGCGCAGCGCATGGCGCAGGACGTCCTGCGCAATCTCGAGCGCTGCGACCGGCTGCTGAAGCCGCATCTGCGCAAGGCGCCGCCGCTCTTCGTGCGCAACGTGCTGCGCCTCGGAGCGTGGGAGTTGGCCACCGGCGGGGCGGCGCACGGGGTGGTCAACGAATGCGTCCAGATCATCGCCGGCGACCGCAAGACCCACTCGATGAAGGGGCTCGTAAATGCGGTGCTGCGCAAGCTCACCGAGGAGGCACCGGCGAAATGGCCGACGCTTCGGGTGCCGCGCCTGCCGCGCTGGCTGCGCGAGCCGCTGAGTGTCGCTTGGGGCAACAAGGCGGTCGCGGCGATGGAGGCGGCGCACCTGGCGGGCGCGCCGCTCGATCTCAGCGCAAAAGGCGATGCGGCGGAGCTGGCGGCGGCGGTCGGCGGCACGCTGCTGCCCACCGGCTCGGTGCGGCTGGCCAGTGCCGGTCAGGTCTCGGCGCTGCCGGGCTACGACACCGGCGAGTGGTGGGTGCAGGACGCCGCCGCGGCGCTGCCCGCACGGCTTCTGGGCGACGTCACGGGGCTGAGCGTCCTCGACATGTGCGCCGCGCCGGGCGGCAAGACCATGCAGCTTGCGGCAGCGGGCGCCAAGGTCACCGCGCTCGACCTGTCCGAGGCCCGCATGGGCCGGGTGCGCGAGAACCTCGCCCGCACCGGGCTCGAGGTGGCGACGGTCACCGGGGATGCGCTCGAGCACGACGGCAGCTACGACGCCATCCTGCTCGACGCGCCGTGCTCGGCCACCGGCACCATCCGCCGCCACCCGGACCTGCCTCAGGCCAAGCAGGGCGAGGGCATCTCCGAGCTGATCGGCCTGCAGGCGGCGATGATCGATCACGCGCTGAGCCTGCTCGCCCCCGGCGGGCGGCTGGTGTTCTGCACCTGCTCGCTGATCCCGGACGAGGGCGAATGCCAGGTCGAGGAGGCGCTGGCGCGCCACCCCGGCCTCGAGGTGCTGCGCCCGGAGGCCGCCGGCGTCGAGGACGGGTGGCGCTCGGAAGAGGGCGGGCTGCGGCTGCGGCCCGATTTCTGGGCGGAGCGTGGCGGCATGGACGGGTTCTACATGGCGATCCTGCGCAAACCGGCCTGAGCGGCTCATTCCGAGGTGACTTGACCGCCCCCCTTCGCTACACCTCTTGGCAACGAAGAGCCGGACAAGGCCGGGACGGGGCACGAGAGGGCATGTCGAACAGGGGCAACTGGTCTGCCGCGGTGACGCGGTTCCTGAACCGACTGCACGCGCGTCTGGCGGCGCGCGCCCGTCCGGGTTCTGCCCTCGTGTCGCACCCCGAACCGCGCAGCACCGGCCGGGTCGCGCGGGGCCGCCAGCTTTGCGCCGGCAACCTGATGTTCGCGGGCCACCTCGTCGAGGCCCCCGACGCGATGATCTGGGACATCGCCGCGCCGGATGCGGCGTGGGAGGCCGAGATCCACGGCTTTCGCTGGCTGGACGATCTCGCAGCGGTGGGCGACGCGCGCGCGCGACTGCTGGCGCGGAAATGGGTCTGGGGCTGGATCGCCCGCTACGGCAGTGGCCGGGGCGAGGGCTGGCGCCCCGAGGCCGCCGGGCGGCGGCTGATCCGCGCGATCCATCATGCGCTGTTCCTGCTGCGCGGCGCCAACGCCGACGAGGCGGCGGCGTTCTACCGGGCGCTGGCGGCGCAGACGATCTTCCTCTCCCGGCGCTGGCAGAGCACGCCGCCGGGACTGGCGCGGTTCGAGGCGCTGACCGGGCTGCTCTATGCCGGTCTGTCCTTCGAGGGCATGGCCGCCCATGCGGAGACGGCGCGCAAGGCGCTTGGCGCCGAATGCGCGGCGCGGATCGATGCCGAGGGCGGCATTCCGACCCGCAATCCCGAGGAACTGCTCGAGGTCTTTACCCTGCTGAGCTGGGCGCGCGCGGCGCTCGAGGACGAGGACCTGACCCCAGAGGAGGCGCATGTCGCGGCCATCGCGCGCATCGCGCCGACCCTGCGCGCGCTGCGCCATGCCGATGGCGGGCTGGCGCGGTTTCAGGGCGGCGGGCGCGGGCTCGAGGGCCGGCTCGACGAGGCGCTGGCGGCGTCTGGCGTCCGGCGGCGCCCGCCGAGCGGGGGGCTGGCGATGGGCTACGCGCGGCTTTCGGGCGGGCGCAGCAGCCTGATCGTGGATGCCGCGCCGCCGCCTTCGGGGGCTGCCTCTCTCGATGCGCATGCCTCGACGCTGGCCTTCGAGCTGACCTCCGGACGCCGCCCGCTTGTGGTGAGCTGTGGCTCGGGGGCCGGCTTCGGCTCGGACTGGCGGCGGGCCGGACGCGCCACGCCCTCGCATTCGACGCTGTGCCTCGACGGCTATTCCAGCGCCCGGCTGGCGAGCCCACGACCGGGCGGTGACGCGGCCCTCGAATGGCTCGAAGACGGACCGAAACAGGTGCCTGCGGAGATTGTCCAGATCGAGGAGGGCGGGCAGCGCTTCGAGGGCGGCCATGACGGCTTCCGCCGGACCCACGGGCTGACCCATGCCCGCATCCTCGAGCTGAGCGCCGACGGGCGCGCGGTCTCGGGCGAGGACATGCTGATCACGCTCGACGATGCCGACAAGCGGCTCTTCGACCGGCGGCTCGACGCGGCGCGCCTGAGCGGGCTGCCCTGGCAGTTGCGCTTTCACCTGCACCCCGAGATCGACGCCGCGCTCGACATGGGCGGCAGCGCGGTGTCGCTGGCGCTGCGCTCGGGCGAGGTCTGGGTGTTCCGCCACGATGCCGGCCCGCGGCTGACGCTGGAGCCCTCGGTTTACCTCGAAAAAGGCCGGCTGCGCCCCCGCGCGGCGAAACAGGTCGTTTTATCCGGGCGCGCGATGGAGTATGCGACGCGCATCCGCTGGTCTCTGGCCAAGACGCAGGACACCGCGATCGCCCTGCGCGACGTGGCCCGGGACGAGGTGGAGCCGACGCATTGAACCATCTGGGAACCCGATCCGTATGCCTGACCTGCACAAAGTCGCCCGCGCGCTGATTTCCGTCTCCGACAAGACCGGCCTCATCGATCTTGGCCGTGCCCTCTCCGAGCGCGGAATCGAGATCCTCTCCACCGGCGGCTCCGCCAAGGCACTGCGCGACGAGGGCATCGCCGTCAAGGACGTGGCCGAGGTCACCGAGTTCCCCGAAATGATGGACGGCCGGGTCAAGACCCTGCACCCGCGCATCCATGGCGGCCTGCTGGCGCTGCGCGACGACGAGGCCCATGTCGCGGCGATGCAGGGCCACGCGATCCCCGAGATCGACCTGCTGGTGGTCAACCTCTACCCGTTCGAGGAGACCGTCGCGAAGGGCGCCGATTATGATACCTGCATCGAGAACATCGATATCGGCGGCCCGGCGATGATCCGTGCCGCGGCCAAGAACCACGCCTTCGTCAACGTGGTCACCGACATCGCCGATTACGAGCCGCTGCTGGCCGAGCTCGACGCCAATGACGGCGCCACCTCCTACGGCTTCCGCCAGAAGCTCGCGCTGACCGCCTATGCCCGCACCGGCGCCTATGACGCCGCGGTCTCGAGCTGGATGGCGGGCGCGCTCGAGGAGGCGGCGCCGCGCCGCCGCGCCTTTGCCGGCGAGCTGGCCCAGACCCTGCGCTACGGCGAGAACCCGCACCAGTCCGCGGCCTTCTACCGTGACGGCTCGGACCGGCCGGGCGTGGCCAACGCGGTGCAGCACCAGGGCAAGGAACTGAGCTACAACAACATCAACGATACCGATGCCGCGTTCGAGCTGGTGTCGGAGTTCCTGCCCGGCGACGGGCCGGCCTGCGCCATCATCAAGCACGCCAACCCCTGCGGCGTGGCAAAGGGCGCAACCCTCAAGGAGGCCTACCAGAAGGCCTTCAACTGTGACCGCACCTCGGCCTTCGGCGGCATCGTGGCGCTGAACATGAAGCTCGATGCCGAAACCGCCGAGGCGATCGCCGAGATCTTCACCGAAGTGGTGATCGCGCCGGGCGCCGATGACGCGGCCAAGGAGATCTTCGCGAAGAAGAAGAACCTGCGTCTGCTGACCACCGACGGCGTGGCCAACCCCGGCACGCCGGGCCTGACCTACCGGCAGGTGGCGGGCGGCTTCCTGGTGCAGGACAAGGATGTCGGCCGGATCGGGCTCGAGGATCTGAAGGTGGTGACCAAGCGGCAGCCCTCCGAAGCCGAGCTTGAGGATCTGCTTTTCGCCTGGAAGGTGGCCAAGCACGTGAAGTCGAACGCCATCGTCTACGTCAAGGACGGCGCCACGGTGGGCGTTGGCGCGGGCCAGATGAGCCGGCTCGATTCGGCGCTGATCGCGGCGAAGAAGTCCGAGCGCATGGCCGAGGCGCTGGAGTTGCCCGAGGCGCTGACCAAGGGCTCGGCAGTGGCCTCGGACGCGTTCTTCCCGTTTGCCGATGGTCTGCTCGAGGCGGCGGCGGCGGGCGCCACCACGGTGATCCAGCCGGGCGGCTCGATGCGCGACGCCGAGGTGATCGCGGCAGCCGACGAGGCGGGGCTGGCGATGGTGTTCACCGGGATGCGCCACTTCCGCCACTGAGGCGGGCGCCTGCGGGCGGCTCTTGCGAGATGCGACACGGCCGGTCCCGGAATGGGGCCGGCCGTTTTGCGTGGCAAGGGGGGTGGGAGGGGCGCTGCCCCTCTTGGCCTTCGGCCAATTCACCCCGGAGTATTTTTGACGAAGAGAAGACGGGGGCTGCAGCGGGCCGGGGGCGTGGGCACCCGGCCCGGCAGGGTCATTGACCGGAGGTCTCGTCTTCGAGGCCCTCGGGGCGGCCCACCACCACTTGCGTTGAGCGGGGGGAGGGGCGCTGCCCCTCTTGGCCTGCGGCCAATTCACCCCGGAGTATTTTGACGAAGAGAAGACGGGGGCTGCGGCGGGCCGGTGGCGTGGGCACCCGGCGCGGCAGGGTCATTGGCCGGAGGTCTCGTCTTCGAGGCCCTCGGGGCGGCCCACCACCACGAAGCGCAGAGCGTCGGGCTGCAGCAGCCGGGCGGCGACGCGGGCGATGTCGTCGCGGGTGACCGCCTCGATCTCGTCATTGCGGGTGGTGACGTAGTCGGGCGACAGCCCGTCCATCTGCATCCCCACGAGAATGCGCGCGATCGGGCCGTTGCCGTCGAAGCGCAGCGGGAACGCACCGGTGAGGTAGGTCTTGGCCTGTTCGAGTTCGGCCTCGGTTACCCCGTCTTCGGCCATCTTGCGCCACTCGTCGCGGATCACCGAGATCGCCTCGCCGATGCGATCGTTGGCGGAGGCGACGCGGCCGAGATAGAGCGCCGCGTGATCCATCGGCACGAGGTAGGAATAGACCCCGTATGTCAGGCCGCGCTTCTCGCGCACCTCGGTCATCAGCCGCGCCTCGAAGCCGCCGCCGCCGAGGATCTGGTTGAGAACGTAGGCCGCGAAGAAGTCGGGATCGTTCCGGGCGATGCCGGCATGGCCGAACATGGCCACCGATTGCGGCGTGTCGAAGGGCACCACGGTGACGCCGGCGCTGGTCTCGGCCTCGATATCGGCGGGCAGCGGCGCGCCGGTCGCGGGCAGATCGCCCAGCAGATCGTCGATCAGCGTGGCGAGCGCGTCGGGCGAGATGTCGCCGGCGGCGGCGATATAGACCCGGTCGCGGGTCATGCTGGCCGCGTGCGCGGCGACGATGTCGTCGCGGGTGAGGGCGGTGACGCTCTCCTCGGTGCCCGAGGGCTGGGAGCCGTAGGGATGATCGCCGAACACCATCTCGTCGAAGCGCGCGTTGGCGATGGCGTCGGGATCGCGCGCATCGCTGCGGATCCCCGAAAGCACCTGAGCGCGGACCCGCTCGAGCGCTTCTTCGTCGAAGCGCGGATCGACCAGGCTCTGGCGCAGCAGCGCCACGGCCTCGTCGCGGTTCTCGGTGAGAAAGCGCGCCGAGACCGAGATCGAATCGGGGCCGGAATCGTAGCTGAACCCGGCCGCCAGCGCGTCGCGCTCGGCAGCGAAACCCCGGGCGTCGAGATCGCCTGCGCCCTCCTCGAGCAGGCCCACCATCAGGTTGGTGGCGCCGCGCTTGCCGGGCGCGTCGAGCGAGGTGCCGCCGCGGAAGCGAATCTCGAGCGAGGTGAAGGGGATCGACGGCTCCTCGACCAGCCACGCGGTGAAGCCCATCGGGGTTTCGACGGTCTGGATGTCGGTGGCCGCGAGCGCGGGGGTGGCGAGAAACAGGCTGAAGACAGCGGCGAAGAGCGGCTTCATTGCAGGACCTCCTGCTGGGGGGCGGCGGCGGCCTCGTCGGCCATCAGGTAGCCGGTGACCGATTGCTTTGCGTCGAAGACCTGCCGGGCGGCCTCGACGATCTCTTCGGCGGTGATCGACTGCAGCAGGTCGGGCCAGGCCTGCACGTCCTCGATGGTCAGCCCCGAGGTCAGCGCGCTTCCGTAGCGCCGCGCCAGCGACTCGGTGCTGTCCTGCTGGTAGACCAGATCGGCATTGAGCTGGAACTTGATGCGCTCGAGCTGGTCGCCATCGACGCCCTCCTCGAGGAAGGTCGCAAGCGCCGAGTCGAGCGCCGCCTCGGCGTCTTCCAGGCTAACATCGGCGGCGGGCACCACCATCAGCGTGAAGCTCGAATCGTCGTAGGAGGTGCCGTCGTAGTAGCTGCCGGTGTGCAGGGCCACCTTGGCATCGAACTGCAGGTCGCGGTTCAGCACCGAGGTCTGGCCGCTGCCAAGGATCTCGTCGAGCAGGGTCAGTGCTGCGGCGGTGCGCTGGTCGCCGGGATCACGCTCGGGCGCGAGGTACTGGCGCATCAGGTAAGGCTGGGCGACGCGGGGGTCGCGGTAGACCAAGTGGCGCGCGGCCAGTTGCGGCGGCTCCTGCGGGCGCAGGCGCGGGGCGCCGACCTCGGGGTTGGCGGGGATCGGGGCGTAGTGCTCTTCGGCGAGCGTGCGAACCTCGTCGGGAGTGACGTCGCCGGCGACGATCAGGATGGCGTTGTTGGGGGCGTAGTGGCGTTCATAGAAGCCGGTGGCGGCCTCGAGGTCGAGCGCTTCCATCTCGTGGCGCCAGCCGATGATCGGCACGCCGTAGCGGTGGTTTTGGTATAGTGCTGCGCCCATCTGCTCGCGCATCAGCGCCGCGGGATCGTTCTCGACCCGGGTGTTGCGCTCTTCGAGGATCACGTCGCGCTCGGTCAGGATGTCCTCTTCGTCGAGCTGGAGGTTGACCATGCGATCGGCCTCCATCTCCATCATCAGGCCCAGCCTGTCGGCGGCGACGCGCTGGAAATAGGCGGTCTGGTCGAAGGAGGTGAAGGCGTTGTCGGTGCCGCCGTTCTGCGCCACCACGCGCGAGAACTCGCCCGCTTCCATCTTTTCGGTGCCCTTGAAGAGCAGGTGTTCGAGGAAGTGGGCGATGCCCGAGGTGCCGGCGGTCTCGTCGGCGGAGCCTGCGCGGTACCAGACCATGTGCACCACGACCGGGGCGCGGTGGTCCTCGATGACCACGACTTCCATGCCGTTGTCGAGGGTGAAGTCGGTGACCGGGGTGGCGGTCTCCTCGGCCAGCGCTGGCGGCGCGGAGAGCGTGACGGCGGCGATCGTGAGGGCCGCGGCGAGTCTCTTCATCGGCAAAATCCCTGTCTGTACCCGAAGTGAAAGGAACCTACGCGGTGTCGGGGGGTATTCAAGCGCGCCTTGCGGTTTCGTGATGGCATGGGACGGCGCGTGGCCGTTTCGGCGTCGGTTCCGGGGGCTGACGTCGACAGGCAAAGGACCCGGGGCCCGGGCAGGTCTTGGACCGCCCGGGCCATGTCTGGATCCGTGCCCATGCGGCTGGGGAAGGGGGAGCGGGATGTGGCCTGCCGACCTATCGGGGGCTAACCGTCACTCACGGCTGCGCGCCTGCCAAGCCGTCGATGCAGGATTAGGAGCGGTTGGAGCCGCGGCTCAGTTGTCCCAGCCTGCCGGCGGGGCCGAGGGGGTCTTGATGCCGGCGCGGCGATAGGCGTCGAGCGCGTCGTGGCTGTTCAGCCACTGCTCGCGGTAGGCATCGTAATACTCGTCCTGCGGCACGATCTTGTAGCTGAAGCGCGAGGCGCGCTTGCGGTGCTCGAAATCGGCAGCGGCGAGGTCGGTGCGGATGTTGGGATCGGTGCCGTAGCGACCCGCGCGCTGCAGCAGTGCCCCGTTGCCGGAGGGCGTGCCGCGCTCGCTCACGCGCGCCGGATTCCCGCCGAGCGCCGCCACGGCGCTGGCTTTGGGGGTCTGGTCGGTGCGGTTGGCGCTGCCGGGCGTGGGCGCCGGGAGCGCTGTCATCGCCGGCGGTGTCTCGAGCGGCTTGTTGGGCACGATGGCAAATTCCTCGGGCGTGCCGCTGTTGGTCTTGAGGTAGTGCAGGCGCATGTCCCGCGCGCCCGACGAACAGCCGGCGAGCCCAATCAGCCCCATCACGATCACGACCTGCGACAGCTTCATTGCCATTCTCCGGTTCTTGCCTGTGCCTGCTTTAACGTATCGGGCCGGCGGCGTCACGAGCCGTTTTTCCCGCGCTTGCGCGTGCTGCCGGGGAAGAACACCAGCCCGAGCGCGCCGGCGAAGATCGCGATATCGGCGACGTTGAAGGCAAAGGGGTTGTTCAGGCCGCAGCAGGACATGTTGAGAAAGTCGGCCACCGCGCCATAGAGCAGCCGGTCGATCACGTTGCCGAGCGCGCCGCCGATCAGCAGCCCGCCGGCGATCAGCCCAAGCGTGCCCGGCGGGTCACGGCGCAGCCAGACCAGCACGAAAAGCACGATGCCGAGGGCGACCGAGATCAGGATCCACTTGGTCGCCTCGGTGCCGCCGTTCAGCAGGCCGAAATTGATGCCGTAGTTCCAGGCCATGCGGAAATTCAGCACCGGCGGCAGCACGTCGATGGCGAGCCGGCTGTCGAGCGACATCACATGCACCACCAGCCACTTGCTGAGCTGGTCGAGAACGAGGGTGATCGCCGCCACCCAGGCCACTGTCTTCATGCTGTCTTCCCCGGTCCTGTCTGTCCGGACCGATCTAGCCTGTGCAGGCGCGGATGGAAAGCCAAGGCTCAGGACCGCCCGTGCAGGCTGCGCAGGAAGGCGCCAAAGGCCCCGACCGCCGTGGTGTCGGGGATCGCGCCGGGATCGTTGACGCTCAGCGCGACGCAGTACTTTCGGCCCTCGGCGTCGGTGAGCCACGTGGTGAGGTTGAGCACGCCGGTCTCGGAGCCGCCCTTGAAGGCGATGTTCCGCCATCGGCCGGGCTGATCCGCGACCGGGCCCGGGTTGACCTGCATCAGCGGCAGGCTGGCCAGAGGGGCACCGAGGGCGCAGAGCCGGTCGAGGGGCAGATACCACTCGAGACCCTGCGCGTGCGGGTCGTTGACCTCCTCGAGCGCGGGCAGGGTCTTGGCGGCGCGCGCGGCGATGGCGGGCTTGTCGGCGGGGGCGGCATCGAACCACTCGGCCCGGCGCGCCGCGTCTGCCTTCAGGGCAAAGAACTGGCGGGTGGTGAGGAAGGTCCCGTCAGCAAGGCCGAGCTTTTGCGCCACCGTGTCTGACCCAAGCAGATCGATCAGCAGATCGGTGGCGGTGTTGTCGCTCTCGGCGATCATCGCCAGCCCGGCGCTGTGCAGGGTGACCGGCGCGCCCTCGGGGTAGTCCTGCATCCGGCCCGAGGGCAGGGAGCGGTGACGCTCTTCAAGGCGCACCACCTCGGCCCAGTCGCGGCGACCGGCCTCGATCTCGTCCACGAGCGCCGCCAGAACGCCGATCTTGAAGGCAGAGCCCACGGCGAGCGGCTCGCTTGCGCGGTGCTCCGAGATCACCACGCCGTCGCGGGTGGCGAGCCAGGCCACGTCCCGCCCAAGCTCGCGCAAGACGGCCTCGGCGCTGGCGAGGTCGGTGACACGCGGCTCCGGCGCACCGAACCACAGCGTCGAGACCCGGCCCTCGGCATCGAAGGCGATGCGGGCGGGCATCCGGTGGGTGTCGGACTGGATGACGTAGTCGCGGCCCTTGCCGTCGACGCGGGCGACCGGGCCGATGGCGTCCCTCAGCCCGTCGAGCACCTGCGACAGGGTTTCCGGCGGCACGCTGTCGAAGAACGCCGGGGCCATCGCGACCTCCTGTTCGCCGCGCGACAGCAGCGCGCGCAGGGTGCGCTCCTCCTCGTCGCCGGCGCTGACCGTGGCGGCGGGGAAGAGGAAGGCAAACAGGACTGCCAGAAACCGCATGAACGCTTCTCCCGAATGATGCCGGAGGACGCTGCGCAGGAAACGATCGGATGGCAAGGTCTTGAAACGACGAACGGCCGGGACGTGCCCGGCCGTTGTCTCAATTCGGTGCCGCGTGGGCGGCCTGTCGCCGGCTCAGTTCAGCAGGCCGGCATGGCGCAGCGCATCGTCGATCCGGACGCGCACCGGCTCGGTCACGGGCAGCAGCGGCAGGCGCATCTCTTCGTCGCAGAGGCCAAGGCGCGACATGGCGTATTTCGCACCGCACAGCCCGGGCTCGGCAAAGATCGCCTGATGCAGCGGCATCAGCCGGTCCTGGATGGTGAGCGCCTTGCCGAAATCGCCCGCGAGCGTGGCTTCCTGAAGCTGCGAGCAGAGCGCCGGCGCGGCGTTCGCCGTCACCGAGATGCAGCCCACGCCGCCCTGGGCGTTGAAGCCATGCGCGGTGGCGTCCTCGCCCGAGATCTGCAGGAAGTCCGGCCCGCAGGTCAGACGCTGGGCGCAGACCCGCGCGAGATCGGCGGTGGCATCCTTGACGCCGATGATGCGCGGCAGCTTGGCCAGCTCGCCCATCGTTGCCGGCGTCATGTCGACCGCAGACCGCCCGGGGATGTTGTAGATCACGAGCGGAATGTCGGCGCAGTCGTGCAGCGCGGTGAAATGCGCGATCAGCCCGGCCTGTGTCGGCTTGTTGTAGTAGGGCGTGACCACCAGCGCCGCATCGGCACCGATCTTCTCGGCGAACTGCACGAAGCGCATCGCCTCGTCGGTGTTGTTCGAGCCGGCCCCGGCGATCACCGGAATGCGCCCCGCCACCGCGGTCACGACGCATTCGATCACCGCCTCGTGCTCCTTGTGGGTGAGGGTCGGGCTCTCGCCGGTGGTGCCCACGGGCACGAGGCCGTGGCTGCCTTGCTCGATGTGCCACTCCACGAGGCGTTTAAGCGTGTCGAAATCCACTGCGCCGTCCTTGAACGGCGTGACCAGGGCAGGCATAGAACCTTTCAACATGACACGCTCCTTTTGTGTGTTACCGTCATCCGTGCGGGTCCGGGTCGCCCTGAAGGGAATGTGAATTGCAGCCCTGACGACGCGCGATATCCTCTGGTCCGCGTCTATTCCTTTTCAGATCGGAAATTGCAAGCTCATGTCGCGCCTCTGGGCCATCCTGCTCTCGCTCGCTCTGGCCGTACCGGCCGCCACACCCGCCGCCGCGCAGACCCAGCGCCCGCTGGCCGAGGCCATGCAGGCCATGCGTGAGGGCAACTGGGCCGCGGCCCTGATCGATTCGCGCGGCGACGGCCAGCCGGCGCTCGACGTGATCCTGTGGCACTACCTGCGCTCGAGCCGGGGCGAGCCCTCGCAAATCATGGATTTCATCGAGCGCAACCCGGACTGGCCGGGGATGCCCTACCTGCGTGAGAAGAGCGAAATCGCGATCTCGGAATCCGGCGACATGGCGATCATCCGCGCCTTCTTCGACGGCTACCGTCCGCAGACCGGGGCCGGTGCCCTGGCGCTGGCGCGCAGCTACATGGCCGAAGGGGAGCGCGGTGCCGCCGAGGCCGAGGTGGTGCTGGCGTGGCGTACGCTGGCGCTGTCCTCGGAGGAACGCTCGAGCTTCCTGTCGCAATGGGGAGAGCTGCTGAAGGACCATCACGAGGCGCGGCTCGACATGGCGCTGTGGCAGGGGTGGGAGACGAACGCCCGCGCCATCCTGCCGCTGGTCGGTGACGACTGGCGCGCGCTGGCCGAGGCGCGAATCGCCCTGCGCGACATGGCCCCCGGCGTCGACGGACTGATCGAGAAGGTGCCCGCGGCGCTGCGCGACGATCCCGGGCTGGCCTACGAGCGGTTCCTTTGGCGCGTCCGCAAGGGCCGCACCGCCGATGCGGTGGCGCTGCTTCTGGCGCAGTCCAAGAGCGCCGAGACCCTGGGCGAGCCCTGGGCCTGGGCCGAGCGTCGCGACGACATCGCGCATTCGCTGATGCTCGACGGAGAATACCAGACCGCCTACCAGGTCGCCTCGACCCACCATCTGTCCGAAGGCTCGGACTTCGCCGCGCTGGAGTGGCTGTCGGGCTATCTCTCGCTGCGTTTCCTCGACAACCCGCAGCGCGCGCTGCGGCATTTCCAGAGCCATGGCGGCGCCGTCGACACGCCGATCTCGATGGGCCGGGCGGGCTACTGGACCGGTCGCGCGTATGAGGCGCTGGGCGATGCCGCGGCCGCGCAAACCGCCTATGAGCAGGGCGCGCGCTGGCAGACCTCGTTCTACGGTCTGCTGGCCGCCGAGAAGGCCGGCGTGGCCCCCAACCCGGCCCTCGCCGGGACCGAGGATTTCCCCGACTGGAACAGCGCCGCCTTCACCGAGAGCACCGTCTACAAGGCGGCGATCCTGCTGCTGGCCTCGGGCGAACTCACGCTGGGAGAGCGCTTCCTCACCCACCTCGCCGAAGGGCTCGACCGGCAGGCGATCGGCCAGCTTGGCGACATGCTCGCCGAGATGGGCCGCCCGCATGTGCAGGTAATGGTCGGCAAGCGCGCCGCGCGCTACGGCGTCGAGCTGCCGGGGCCGTACTATGCGCTGCACCCGGATCTGGTGGCCTCCGAGTTTCCGGTCCCGAAGGAGATGGTGCTGGCGATTGCGCGGCGCGAATCCGAGTTCGACCCGGCGGTGGTCTCCCACGCCGGGGCGCGCGGCCTGATGCAGCTGATGCCCGGAACCGCGCAGGAGGTCTCGGGCTGGCTCGACATCGCCTATTCCCATGACGGGCTGACCGAGGATCCGGCCTACAACGCGCGGCTCGGCTCGACCTATTTGGCCCGGTTGGCGGAGCGCTTCGACGGCAACGTGGTGATGATGGCGGCGGGCTACAACGCCGGTCCGGGCCGCCCGATCCGCTGGATGGACCTGTTCGGCGATCCCCGGAAAGGCGAGATCGACGTGGTCGACTGGATCGAGATGATCCCGTTCAACGAGACCCGCAACTACGTCATGCGGGTCTCGGAAAGCCTGCCGGTCTACCGTGCCCGACTGGGCCGCGATCCGCTGCCGGTGCCGTTCTCGCAAGAGCTGACCGGCAGCACCCTGCGCCGGATCGACTGAGGCCGGGCAGGGCGCGTGCGCTAGCTCAGCTCAGGGCGCGGCGCAGGATCTCCATGACGCCATCGGCGGTCTCGGCGCTCTGCACGAAATCGAGCAACGAGTGGTCGGCGAAGTCCTCGTCGACCACGTGATGCAAAAGCGCCTTGAGCGGCCCCCAGAACCCCTCGCTGTCAAGCAGCACGATCGGCTTGTCGTGCAGCCCGAGCTGGCGCCATGTCAGCACCTCGAAGAATTCGTCGAGGCTGCCGGCGCCGCCCGGCATCATCACGATGGCATCGGCGTTCATGACCATGACCTTCTTGCGCTCGTGCATGGTCTCGGTGACGACGAAGCGGGTGAGGTCGGTCTTGCCGACCTCGCGCTGCAGCAGGTGGGTGGGGATCACGCCGAAGGTGTCGCCACCGCTGGCCTGCGCG
Source organism: Salipiger bermudensis (assembly GCF_020171625.1). Lineage (GTDB taxonomy): Bacteria > Pseudomonadota > Alphaproteobacteria > Rhodobacterales > Rhodobacteraceae > Salipiger > Salipiger bermudensis_B. Next base: position 151,495 of record NZ_JAIUZY010000003.1, on the reverse strand, counting down.
GCGCGGGCCACCACGCCCATCAGCCCGACATCGCCCGCGCCGTAGACGAGGCGCCATTTCTCGGCGGCGAGCGCGTGGCCCATCGCCTCGGCGGCAGCGGTGTAGGAAGCGGCACGGCCAGGGCGCGAGCCGCAGTAGACGCAGACGGATTTCGGGTTCATGCTGGGACTCGGCGTTAAATTGCTGTTTTGACCCGTGATAACGGGATTGTTATACCATCTCAACAGCGCTGCGCTGCAGCGCCACTTGGGGACTGGATAGCACGACGATGACAAAGGCACTTGGCTGGGGGATTCTGGGCGCGGTGGCGCTGGCGGCGCTGCTTTATCTGGCCGGTCTGATCGGGCCGGACACGGGACCGATCAGCCTGCTCTCCTCGTCGTCCGAGACCGCTGCGAGCGACGCGGCGCCGGACGGGGACGCCTCCGGGGCCGATGTCGCGGTTGTGTCGGTCACGCCAGAGGCGCCCGACGAGATGCCCGCCGCCCAAGTGGGCGAGAGCGGGGGCGCCGCGCCCGATACGGTTGCAGTCGACACCCCGACCGAGGCCCCGGACGCCCCCGCCCCGCCGCGTTTCGATCTGGTGCGCGCCGATCCCGGAGGTCAGACGCTGGTGGCGGGTCATGCCGCGCCCGGCGCCGAGGTCTCGGTGCTGCTCGACGGCGCCGCGCAGCCGGTGGCCTCGGCGGATGCCTCCGGGCGGTTCGCGCTGTTTCTCGATCTGCCGCCCTCTGCCGACCCGCGCGTGCTGCGGCTGAGCATGACGGTGGGAGAGCAGGAGGTCGCCTCGACCGAGGAGGTCATCCTCGCGCCGCTGTCGCCCTCCGAGGCGCCGGAACCGCCGAGCGCGGACAGGCCCGCCGAAATCGGCACCGTGGCCGGGTTGCCTGCGGAGCCGTCTGCCCCGGATGCCGACGTGGCGCAGGCGCCTGAGACCGGGAGCGAGACGCGCGACGGGGCCGTCGCGCTGGCCTCCGGCGAAGCCACTGAAACTGCGACGCCGCCCGCGCCCCCGGCGACGCCCGCCGTTCTGCTCTCGACCGAGGACGGGGTCGAGGTGTTGCAGGCGCCGGAGCCGTTGCCCGAGGGGCAGGTCGCGATCGATGCCATCACCTATGACGACCTCGGCGGGGTCACCCTGTCGGGACGCGGCAGCGCCGATGCGACGCTGCGAGTCTATCTCGACAACCGCTCCGTCGCCTCCGGCGCGGTCCCCGAAACCGGGCGCTGGCGCATCGATCTGCCGGGGGTGGAGGGCGGCACCTACACGCTGCGCGTCGACCAGCTTGGCGATAGCGGCGAGGTCTCGGCGCGTGCCGAAAGCCCGTTCCTGCGCGAGGATCCGGCAAAGCTCACCGCCGCGGCCGACGAGGCGGAGGCGGGCCGGGCGGCGCTGACCGCCGTCACGGTGCAGCCCGGCCACACGCTCTGGGCGCTGGCGCGGGACCGCTACGGCGAGGGGCTGGCCTATGTGAAGGTGTTCGACGCCAACCGCGACCAGATCCGCAACCCGGACCTGATCTATCCCGGCCAGATCTTCGACCTGCCAGACTGAGACCGGACGGCCCTTGCGCCCGGCGCGCGCCAGCGGCACATCCGGACGCCTCCGGCGGGAGTATTTTTGACGAAGAGAAGCAGGGGCGCAGCGCTTATGTCTTCTTTGGTTCAAAAATACCTCGGGGGTGAATTGGCGCATAGCGCCAAGAGGGGGCAGAGCCCCCTCCTTCTTTTTGATAGAGGCGCACCTTCGGTGCGACAGGGGGCAGAGTCCCCTCTTTCTTTTTGATAGAGGCGCACCTTCGGTGCGACAGGGGGCAGAGTCCCCTCTTTCTTTTTGATAGAGGCGCACCTTCGGTGCGACAGGCGGCAGCGCCCCCTCCTTCTTTTTAGTAGAGGCGCGCCTCTGGTGCGACAGGGGGGCATCGCCCCCTTGCCGGGTCAGCCCTCCCAGCGACAGGACGGGCCCGGCTCTGGTTTCCCGCCGGGCATCGCGTTAAGGCAGGGGAGAGACGCGACAGAACGGACCCGCCATGCCTCCCGAGACCTCCGCCGATATCGCCCGCGAGGAGCGCCGCTCGGGGCTACGCACCATTCGCCGGGTCTGGCCCTATCTCTGGCCCGACGGTGCGCCTTGGGTAAAGCGCCGGGTGGTGTTCGCGCTGGGGCTCCTGCTGCTCGCCAAGCTGATCGCCGTGGGCACGCCCATCCTCTACAAGCGCGCGGTCGACAGCCTGTCGGGCGAGGTGCCGGACCTGATGCTGGGCGCGGTTGGGCTGACCGTCGCCTACGGGATGGCGCGGCTGATGAGCGTGGGCTTCCAGCAGGCCCGCGACGGCGTCTTCGCGCGGGTGGGCCAGCGGGCACTGCGCCAGCTCGCCCTCGAGACCTTTACCCATATCCACCGCCTCTCGCTGCGCTATCACATCAGCCGCAAGACCGGCGGGCTGTCGCGGATCATCGAGCGCGGCGTCAAGGGCGTCGAGTTCCTGCTGCGCTTCCTGCTGTTCAGCATCGGGCCGCTGGTCATCGAGCTGGCGCTGGTGGCGGCGGTGCTCTTCGTGCTGTTCGACGTCTGGTATCTCGCCGTGGTGGTGGTGACCATCGCGCTCTATGTCTGGTTCACCTTCAAGGTCACCGAGTGGCGGGTGCGCCTGCGCCGGACGATGAACAAGCAGGACACCGATGCCAACCAGAAGGCCATCGACAGCCTGCTGAACTTCGAGACGGTGAAGTATTTCGGCGCCGAGACCCGCGAGGCGGCGCGCTACGACGCCGCGATGAAGGGCTACGAGCAGGCGGCGGTGAAGACCGCGACCTCGCTGGCGTGGCTCAACTTCGGCCAGTCGCTGCTGATCACCACCGGTCTGGTCATCGTCATGGTGATGGCGGCGATGGGCGTGCAGGATGGCAGCCTGACGGTGGGCGATTTCGTCATGGTCAACGCCTACATGATCCAGATCACCATGCCGCTGAACTTCCTCGGCACGGTCTATCGCGAGATCCGCCAGAGCCTCGTCGACATGGGCGAGATGTTCGATCTGCTCGACAGCCCGCGGGACGTCACCGACAAGCCCGGCGCGCCGGCCATTGCGGTGGCGGGCGGCGTGGTGGCCTTCGACGACGTGCGCTTCGGCTACGACGCGGAACGGCCGATCCTCAAGGGCGTGTCGCTCGAGGTCGGCGCCGGGCAGAACGTGGCGCTGGTCGGGCCTTCGGGGTCGGGCAAGTCGACCATCGGGCGGCTGCTGTTTCGCTTCTACGACGTGGGCAGCGGGGCGATCCGCATCGACGGGCAGGACCTGCGCGACGTCACGCAGGACAGCCTGCACGCCGCCATCGGGGTGGTGCCGCAGGACACGGTGCTGTTCAACGACACCATCCGCTACAACATCGCCTATGGCCGCGACGGCGCAACCGAGGACGAGATCGTCGCGGCGGCGCGGGCGGCGCAGATCCACAGCTTCATCGAGAGCCTGCCCGAGGGCTACGACACCCAGGTCGGCGAGCGCGGGCTGAAGCTGTCGGGCGGCGAGAAGCAGCGGGTGGGCATCGCGCGCACCCTGCTCAAGGACCCGCCGATCCTGCTGCTCGACGAGGCCACCTCGGCGCTCGACACCGAGACCGAGGCCGAGATCCAGACCGCGCTGAAGCGCGCCGGAGAAGGCCGGACGGTCATCACCATTGCCCACCGGCTTTCGACCATTGCCGATTGCGACCGCATCGTGGTGCTGGAGAAGGGCGAGGTGGTCGAGGAGGGCACCCACGAGGTGCTTCTCGCGCGCGGCGGGCGCTATGCGCAGCTCTGGGCGCGCCAGCAGGCGGATCGCGACGCGGCCTGAGAGGCGGGCCGAGGCGCCATCGCGGCGGGGCTTTTGACAGCGCTCCTGCCGCACTGGCGAAAATTGGTCAGGTAAGGTGACCGCCCTTGTTTCCGATCGGAAACTCTCTTACTGGTCTGGAAACTCGCACACCATCCGACTTCTGCCAGGAGGCTTGCCATGAGCGACCGCATCACCCGCAACGGTCTTCAGATCGACCCTGTTCTGTTCGACTTCATCGAAGAGAAGGCGCTGCCGGGCAGCGGCGTGGCGGCGGAGACCTTCTGGGAGAAGTTGTCGGAACTGGCGCACAGGTTCGGCCCGCGCAACGCGGCGCTGCTCGAGACCCGCGAGCGCCTGCAGGCGCAGCTCGACGCGTGGCATCTGGAGCGCAAGGGCCAGCCGCATGATGCCGGGGCCTACCGCGAATTCCTCGAGGAGATCGGCTATCTCGTGCCCGAGGGGCCGGAGTTCGAGATCGAGACGCAGAACACCGACCCGGAGTTCGCCTCGGTGCCGGGGCCGCAGCTGGTGGTGCCGATCACCAACGCGCGCTACGCGCTGAACGCCGCGAACGCGCGCTGGGGCTCGCTTTATGATGCCTATTACGGCACCGACGCACTGGGCTCGCGGCCCGGCAAGGGCGGGTTCGACATGGACCGCGCCGGCAAGGTGGTCGAGGCCGCCAAGGCCTTTCTCGACGCGACCTTCCCGGTCAATGGCGGCAGCCACGCCGGCGTCGATGCCTACACGGTCGAGGGCGGCACGCTGCGGGTCTCGGGCAAGCCGCTGCTGAGCCCGGCGCAGTTCGCGGGCTACCGCGGCGCGCCCGAGGCGCCGGAGGCGATCCTGCTGCGCAACAACGGCCTGCATGTCGAGCTGGTCATCGACCGCGATCATTTCATCGGCAAGACCGATGCGGCGGGGCTCGCCGACGTGCTGATGGAGGCCGCGGTCTCGGCCATCATGGATTGCGAGGACTCGGTCGCCTGCGTCGATGCCGAGGAGAAGACGCAGGCCTATGGCAACTGGCTCGGCCTGATGAAGGGCGATCTTGCCGACACCTTCGAGAAGGGCGGCGAGCCGGTCACCCGCACGCTGCACGGCGACCGGGTCTACACTGCGCCGGACGGCTCCGAGCTGGTGCTCAAGGGGCGCTCGATGATGCTGGTGCGCAATGTCGGCCACCTGATGACCAACCCGGCGATCCTGCTCGAGGACGGCTCGGAGATCTTCGAGGGGCTGATGGATGCGATGGTGACCACGCTGATCGCCAGGCACGATCTGAACAAGACCTCCGGCCCGCGCAACTCGGTCAAGGGCTCGGTCTACGTGGTCAAGCCGAAGATGCACGGCCCCGAGGAGGTCGCCTTCGCCGACGAGATCTTCAGCTTCGTGGAAGCGGCGCTGGAGCTGCCGCAATACACCGTGAAGCTCGGAATCATGGACGAGGAGCGTCGCAACAGCGCCAACCTCAAGGAGTGCATCCGCGCCGCCAAGCACAGGGTCGCCTTCATCAACACCGGCTTCCTCGACCGCACCGGCGACGAGATGCACAGCTCGATGGAAGCCGGCCCGATGATCCGCAAGGGCGACATGAAGAGCACCGCGTGGATCGCCTCCTACGAGGACCGCAACGTCGATATCGGGCTGGCCTGCGGGCTGCGGGGCAAGGCGCAGATCGGCAAGGGCATGTGGGCCATGCCGGACCTGATGGCGGATATGCTCAAGGCCAAGATCGGTCATCCCAAGGCCGGGGCGAACTGCGCCTGGGTGCCGTCGCCCACCGCCGCCACGCTGCACGCGCTGCATTACCACGAGGTCGACGTGCTGGCACGGCAGGCGGAGATCGCCGCGGGCGGGCCGCGCGGCACGCTCGAGGATCTGCTGACGATCCCGGTGGCCGAGGGCGCCAACTGGTCCGACGCGGAGATCCGCGAGGAGATCGAGAACAACGCGCAGGGCATCCTCGGCTACGTGGTGCGCTGGGTCGACCAGGGGGTCGGCTGCTCGAAGGTGCCGGACATCCACGACGTGGGGCTGATGGAGGATCGCGCGACCTGCCGGATCTCGTCGCAGCATCTGGCCAACTGGCTGCATCACGGCGTGGTCTCGCGAGACGAGGTCATGGCGGTGATGAAGCGCATGGCCGAGGTGGTGGACCGCCAGAACGCCGGCGACGCGGCCTACCGGCCGATGGCGCCGGCCTATGACGGGCCGGCATTCAAGGCCGCCTGTGATCTGGTCTTCGAGGGCCGGGAGCAGCCGTCGGGCTATACCGAGCCGGTGCTGCACCGCCGCCGTCTCGAGCTGAAGGCCGCGGGCTGAGGCTTGTGAGGGATTGCGCCGCGGGCTTCGCCCGCGTCGCCCGGCCGCCGGCCCTGCGGGCCGGCGGGGAGGTATGAAGACCGTCGCTCGTTCGTTGGGTGGCGGGGGCCGCTGGTCCGCTGGCCGGACGGGTGGGGCGGAATGAGGCCGCGAGCCCATCGGGCCGGCTGGGACTTAGGAAGGCAGCCGCTGGTCGGTTGGACCGACGCGGACTCGGAATAGAGCCGCCGGCCTGTCGGGCCGACGGCCGGGGGGAGGGGCGCTGCCCCTCTGCCGCGCGGGGCGCGCGGCATTCACCCCGAGGTATTTGGAAACCAGAGAAGATCTGTAGGGGTCGCAAGGAGGGGGCGGGAGGGCGGCGATTTCACTGCGCCGGGCGCGGGTGATGATCCGCAAGAGCTTGGAGGCGGCAAGGAGATGGGGCTGAACCCGCTGTCTGCCTTGGTGCTTGGACGCGGGCGGGCATGTGGACGCCCTCGAACGTCAGGACCGGCCAGTCCGGGGCGGTTCCAGATCGCGCAGGGCGAGGCCTTTGGGCTGTGATGCCGGGGATGCCGGGCGGCGCACAGATGGCGCGCGCTGAGGCACAAACCTGTTTCGTCGCCGCCGCCAATGGCGCGTTGGGCGGACAGATGATCCCGGTGCCGGGCGGCGTCCTGGTCAAGGATATCAAGGGCCGGGTGCTGGGCACGCCGGGCGTGACCGGCGACAGCTCGGACAACGATGCGACTGCCGCGAAAGCGGGCGTCGAGGCCGCCGGACGGGTTACCGAGGTCTGAGCCACCTTTCGCAACCACTGCTGCTGCACTATGTTGCCCTGCAGCAGCAGCGCAAAAGAGGTTTTCATGGCCCGCCCCGTCGTCGGCATCATCGGCAACCAGCACCTTCTGAACGATCACTACCCGGCCCATGCGGGCGGGGAGATGAACACCGAAGCGGTGGCCTGCGTCTCGGGCTGTCTGCCCCTGCTGATCGCTGCCGACCCGCGCTTCGTCTCGGTCGAGGAGCTGATGCAGGTCTGCGACGGCTTCCTGCTCACGGGCGGGCGGCCCAACGTGCATCCCGAGGAATACGGCGAGGAAGCCACCGAGGCGCATGGCGCGTTCGACCGCGCCCGCGATGCCATCGTGCTGCCGCTGGTGCGCAACTGCGTCGAGCGGGGGCTGCCGTTTCTGGGCATCTGCCGGGGCTTCCAGGAGGTCAACGTGGCGATGGGCGGCACGCTCTATCCCGAGATCCGCGACCTGCCGGGGCGCATGAACCACCGGATGCCGCCCGATGGCTCGCTCGAGGAGAAATTCGCGCTGCGCCATAAGGTGACGCTGGCCGAGGGCGGGCGGTTTCACAGGCTCTTCGGCAGCACCGAGGTGATGACCAACACGCTGCACGGTCAGGGCATCAAGCGTCCCGGCAGCCGCATCGAGATCGAGGGCTTCGCCCCCGACGGCACGCCCGAGGCGATCCACGTCAAGGGTGCGGCGGGCTTCACCCTGTCGGTGCAGTGGCACCCGGAATGGGATGCGGCCAACGACCCGGTGTCGCGGCCGCTCTTCGAGGCCTTCGGCGACGCGGTGCGCGACTTTGCCGCCAGCCGGCGCGAACCGCAGCGCATTCTGGCCTGATCCACGCCCCGGGTGCGCAGCATCTGGGATAGACCGGCGCTTCTCTGCCTTGCGTGCCGGAGGCCATCGACGGTGAGCGTGGCCGGCCTCGCGGCCTCCTCCTGCCGCGGGCTTGGCCCTCCGTTTAGGAACATCGTGCGGTGGCGTCCATCGCCGAGGCGTCTGTCGCTGTGACCGCAAGCTGGTGGAGCGCCTGCGGCGCGCAGGTCGTGTCGCCTTGCAGCCCTGCGGGCCGCCGTCTCCGCGTGTTTGGGGGCGTGACGCCTTTGCCCTGGGCGCGGTGCCTGTGGTCGGGGATCGGCCGTGAGTATTTGTCGACGTGAAGAAGATGTGGGCGTGAGCAGACCGGGTGAGGCTGCGCGGTGCCGGTGGGCGCGTGGGGGGCCTGTCGCGGCGCTGCTGACGTGCATCGGAAAGTCGCGCGGGTGGCGGGGCGGGGTAGCCGCCCCGCGCCTTGGCGGGGGTCAGGTGACGCGTTTGCGCTGCTGGTATTTCGGCTGGTCCCAGAGCGCGCCGCGCAGGATGCGGGCCAGCACCTCGACGGCCTCGTGGATCTCGGCCTCGCCGATATAGAGCGGCGTGATGCCGAAGCGCAGGATGTCGGGGGCGCGGAAATCGCCAACCACGCCGAGGTCGATCAGCGCCTGCATGATGGCGTAGCCGTGCTCGGAGCGGAACGAGACCTGGCTGCCGCGGGCGGCGCCGTCGCGCGGGGTGGCCAGGCGCAGGCCCGGGCAGTGGGCCTCGACCTCGTCGATCATCAGCGCCGTGAGATCGAGCGAGCGCCGGCGCAGCTTGGCCATGTCGACGTCGTCCCAGATGTCGAGCGCCGCGTCGAGCGCCGCCATCTGCAGCACCGGCGGCGTGCCCACGCGCATCCGCTCGATACCCTCGCCGGGGCGGTAGCCCTGCTCGAAGGCGAAGGGCGAGGCGTGGCCGAGCCAGCCGGCGAGCGCCGGATCGGCGGCCTCGGCGTGCTCGGGCGCCACGTAGATGAAGGCCGGCGCCCCGGGGCCCGCATTGATGTACTTGTAGGTGCAGCCGACGGCGAAATCCGCCTTGCCGGCGGTCACGTCGACCGGCACAGCGCCGGCGGAATGCGCGAGATCCCAGATCGCCAGCGCACCCATCTCGTGCGCCTTGGCGGTGAGCGCCGCCACGTCGTGGCGGCGGCCGGTGCGGTAGTCGACCTCGGTCACCAGCAGCGCCGCGACCTCGTCGGTGATCGCGTCCCCGAGCTCGTGCGGGGCGACGAGGCGCAGCTCGTGGCGGTCGCCGAGCAGGCGGATGAGGCCTTCGGCCATGTAGAGATCGGAGGGGAAGTTGCCGCGATCGGACAGGATCACCCGGCGCTCGGGCCGCAATTGCAGCGCCGCGGCGAGGGCCTGGAAGACCTTGATCGAGAGCGTGTCGCCAACCACGGTCTGGCCCGGCGCGGCGCCGATCAGCCGGCCGAGACGATCGCCGAGGCGCATCGGCATGTCCATCCAGCCGCAGGCGTTCCAGCCGCCGATCAGGTGCTCGCCCCATTCCTCGGAGAGCATGCGCTCGAGCCGGGCGGGGGTGGCTTTGGGCAGCGGGCCCAGCGAGTTGCCGTCGAGATAGATCAGCCGAAGCGGGATGTGGAACTGCTCGCGGGTCCAGGTGAAATCGGTCAAAACTCTCCTCCGGAAATCTGGATGGCCTGGCCGTTGATGCTGTCGGAGCCGGGACCGCAGAGCCAGAGCGCGGCTCTGGCGATGTCCTCTGGCGGGATCAGACGGCCATGGGGGTTGGCGGAATGCACGAGGGCAGTGGCCGCATCGCGGTCGAGGCCCTCGCGCTGCATGACGCGGGCGACGTTCTGCGCGACGATGTCGGTGTCGACATAGGCCGGGCAAAGCGCGTTGAAGGTGACGGGCTGGGCGAGGTGATCGGCGGAGAGCGCGCGCATCAGCCCGACAAGCCCGTGCTTGGCGGCGACGTAGGGCGCTGCGCGTTTCATCCCCTTGACCCCGGCGATGGATGAGATCGCGATGACCCGGCCCCAGCCGGCGTCGAGCATCGCGGGCAGCACCTCGCGGGTGGTCAGGAAGGCGCCGTCGAGATTGGCGGCAAGGCTTTGGCGCCAGTCCTCGAGCGAGATGTCGGGGAACTGGGCGGGCCGGGCGAGACCGGCATTGGCGATCAGGATCTGCACCGGGCCGCGGGCGGCGGTCACCGCGGCGATGCCGGTGCGCACCGAGGCCTCGTCGGTCACATCCATCACCTGCGGGTGCAGCGGTGCGCCGGCGGCCTCGAGCACCTCGGCCCGGCGTCCGCAGATGGTGACGCTGGCGCCGGCCTCGGCGAGGGCGCGCGCGATCGACAGCCCGATACCGGTGCCGCCGCCGGTCACCAGCGCGTGTCGTCCCTCCAGCATCCTGCCCCCGTTGCATTTGGTCGCGCGACCCTGACGCGGTTTCGCGTCGCAGGCAAGATGCCGGAGGGCGGCTTGACGTTGCGATGGGCATTTATGGGCGTGGAAACAGGGCGACTTTTGAATGCGGGCGAGGCAGGTGGGCGTACGGGGAGTGGGGACGTTGCGTCATCTGCGGTGACGCGACGCTGGTGGGTCGCAGTGGGCAGGGGTATCGGCGGAGAGTGTGCTGTCTCACCGGTGCGTGAGATCGGCCTTTTCTGTACCTCCGTGGGGTGTCGCATCGCGCGCGTGGACGGTGCGGTGCCGTTGGGGGCGACGCGATCACGGGCCGCTGGTCGGCGAGGACCTTGTTGCGGGGGCATTGAAGTCGCGGCTTGGTGGGAGCGTCCGCTTGGTCGGAGGCGCGCGTCTCTGGGCCGGGGTGGCGCTGTGGTCGTTGCGGTCTATGTCGAGCAGTCGAACCGGGCGCGTCGGGGCGTTCGCTCGCTTGGCCGTCTGGCTGGGCGGGCGGATGTTCGCGGTACCGAGGACCGGGAATGACACCCGTATGAGGTGCGACAGGCCCCGAAGGTCCGCGTCAGGGGGGCGCAGGCACAACGTCGCAGCGGCGACGGAGCCATTGACCCGGCGCGGCGCTTGCCGCCAGCTTGCGGCGGGTATGCTGAGAAGAGCGGGAGGCTCGGGTGATGCGGAAATGGATCGATACGCCGCCGGTCTGGTTGCTGGGGTTCCTGTGCGTCGCGGTCTGGCAGGCGCGCTGGCACCCGATGGGGCTGAGCTTCGGCTCGGTCTGGGCGGACCTGCTGGGAGGGCTGCTGGTTGGCGGCGGGGTGCTGCTTGCAGCGCTCGCGATAACGGAGCTGCGCCGCAACCGAACCAGTGTCCTGCCGCATGACGAGGCGGCACAGCTGGTCACGGGCGGTGTCTTCAAGCTGTCGCGCAACCCGATCTATCTGGGCGATGCGATGATCCTGCTCGGGGCGATCCTCTATCTCGACGCGGTGCCGTCGCTCGTGCTGGTTCCGATCTTCGTCTGGGTGCTGGAAAAGCGCTTCATCGAGACAGAAGAGGCGCGACTGCAGCGAAAGTTTCTTGCGCGTTACGCAAAGTATTCGCAACAAACGAGGCGCTGGCTTTAATTTCGTGGTTGAATGTGATTAACCATTGCGATGACATTGTGAGCCGCGTGTCTGCACGATAGACCCGGGGCATACGGCATGTGCCGCTACGTAAAACAAGACTTCAGGAACCAAGGGGGATCCAAGACGTGAAGATCGGAACGCCAAAGGAGTTGGCGGCAGGAGAAAACCGGGTAGCCATGACGCCGGACTCGGCGCTGCAGCTTCAGAAGCTGGGCTATGACTGCGTCATCGAGACGGGCGCCGGCGTGAAGGCAGGCTTTGCCGACGCGGCCTATGAAGAGGCCGGCGTCGCCGTCGTCGACGGCCCGGACGCGCTCTGGTCCCAGGCCGACATCATTGCCAAGGTGCAACCGCCCAGCGATGAGGAAGTCGGACGCCTGAGCGCCGACAAGACCCTGATCTCGTTCTTCTGGCCGGCCCAGAACGAAACGCTGATGAAAGAGGCGGCCGACAAGGGCGCCAGCGTCATCGCCATGGACATGGTGCCGCGCATCAGCCGCGCCCAGAAGATGGACGCGCTGAGCTCGATGGCCAACATCGCGGGCTACCGCGCGGTGATCGAAGCGGGCAACAATTTCGGCCGCTTCTTCACCGGTCAGGTGACCGCCGCCGGCAAGGTGCCGCCCGCCAAGGTGCTGATCGTCGGTGCCGGTGTGGCCGGTCTCGCCGCCATCGGCACCGCCACCTCGCTGGGCGCCATCACCTATGCGTTCGACGTGCGTCCGGAAGTGGCGGAACAGGTCGAGTCCATGGGCGCCGAGTTCGTCTATCTCGACTTCGAGGAAGAACAGGCCGACGGCTCGAGCTCGGGCGGCTATGCCTCTGTCTCCTCGCCGGAATTCCGCGAAGCGCAGCTGGCCAAGTTCCGTGAGCTGGCGCCCGAGATGGACATCGTCATCACCACGGCGCTGATCCCCAACCGCGAGGCGCCCGAGCTGTGGACGCCGGACATGGTTGCGGCGATGAAGCGCGGCTCGGTGATCATCGACCTCGCGGCGGAGAAGGGCGGCAACTGCAAGCTCACCGTCAAGGACGAGAAGATCGTCACCGACAACGGCGTGACCATCGTCGGCTACACCGACTTCCCCTCGCGGATGGCGACGCAGTCCTCGAGCCTCTACGCCACCAACATCCGCCACATGATGACCGACCTGACGCCCGAGAAGGACGGCACGGTCAATCACAACATGGAGGATGACGTCATCCGCGGCGCGACCATCGCGCACAAGCATGACGTGACATGGCCGCCGCCGCCGCCGAAGACCAAGGCAATCGCGGCGCAGAAGCCGAAGGAGAAGGCCCCGGAACTGACGCCGGAAGAGAAGCGCGCGGCAGAGACCGCGGCGTTTAAGGCGCAGACCAAGCAGCAGGTCACCCTGCTGGGCATCGGCGGCGTGCTGCTGCTGGCGGTAGGCCTCGTGGCGCCCGCGAGCTTCATGCAGCACTTCATCGTGTTCGTGCTGTCGGTCTTTGTCGGCTTCCAGGTCATCTGGAACGTCAGCCACTCGCTGCACACCCCGCTGATGGCCGTCACCAACGCCATCTCCTCGATCATCATCCTCGGCGCGCTGATGCAGATCGGCTCGGGTTCGTGGCTGGTGATCCTCCTCGCCGCCGTCTCGGTCTTCATGGCCGGCATCAACATCTTCGGCGGGTTCATGGTCACACGGCGTATGCTCGCCATGTTCCAGAAGTCGTAAGGGGAGGCCAAAGACATGGAATTCGGATTCACCACGGCGGCCTATGTGGTCGCGGCTGTCCTCTTCATCCTCTCGCTCGGCGGCCTTTCGGGGCAGGAGAGCGCGAAACGCGCCGTCTGGTACGGCATCGTCGGCATGGCGCTGGCGGTGTTCGCGACGCTGATCGGGCCCGGCTCGGGCCTCTGGCTGCTGTCGATCATCCTGATCGCGGCGGGTGGCATCATCGGCATCTACGTCGCCAAGAAGGTCGAGATGACCGAGATGCCGCAGCTTGTCGCGGCGATGCACAGCCTTGTCGGTCTGGCTGCGGTGTTCGTGGGCTACAACGCGCACTTCACCATGAAGGCCGTGACCGGCCCGGATGCCGCCGAGGCGCATGGCGCCTTCGCGGAACTGGTGGCCCACAAGGCGCCGGTCGAGCTCAGCATCCTGTCGGTCGAGCTGTTCCTTGGCGTGTTCATCGGCGCCATCACCTTCACCGGCTCGGTCATCGCCTATGGCAAGCTCGCCGGCAAGGTGAGCTCGGCGGCCAAGAAGCTGCCCGGCGGGCACCTGCTGAACGCGGCGGCGGCGGCGATCTCGCTGCTCTGCCTGTTCTGGTACATGGGCACCGGCGGCTTCTTCCCGCTGTTCCTGATGACGCTCTGCGCGCTATTCATCGGCTATCACCTGATCATGGGCATCGGCGGCGCCGACATGCCGGTGGTGGTGTCGATGCTCAACAGCTACTCGGGCTGGGCCGCGGCGGCGATCGGCTTCTCGCTGGGCAATGACCTGCTCATCGTGGTCGGTGCGCTGGTCGGTTCTTCGGGCGCCATCCTGTCCTACATCATGTGCAAGGCGATGAACCGCTCGTTCATCTCGGTGATCCTTGGCGGCTTCGGCGGCACCGCCGGTCCGGCTGCGGAGATCGAGGGCGAACAGGTGGCAATCGACGCCGACGGCGTGTCGACGGCGCTCGACGAGGCCGACAGCATCATCATCGTGCCGGGCTACGGCATGGCGGTGGCGCAGGCCCAGCAGAACGTGGCCGAACTGACCCGCAAGCTGCGCGCCAAGGGCAAGGAGGTTCGCTTCGCGATCCACCCCGTCGCCGGCCGTCTGCCCGGGCACATGAACGTGCTGCTGGCCGAGGCCAAGGTGCCCTACGACATCGTGCTCGAGATGGACGAGATCAACGAGGACTTCCCGGAGACCGACGTGGTCATCGTAATCGGCTCGAACGACATCGTGAACCCGGCGGCACAGGAAGACCCGAACTCGCCGATCGCCGGTATGCCGGTTCTGGAAGTGTGGAAGGCGAAGCAGGTCTTCGTGTCGAAGCGCGGTCAGGGCACCGGCTACTCGGGCATCGAGAACCCGCTGTTCTACAAGGACAACACCCGCATGTTCTATGGCGACGCCAAGGCATCGGTGGGCGATCTTCTGACCCGGCTCGACTGACGGCGTCACTTGATCGACGGACCCGGCAGGGTCTGTCCCGCGGGCGCGGCACCTGACGGTGCCGCGCCCTTTTTCTTTGCCCTTGGCGCGGCGCTATCATCAAGCGTTAACAAGCGCTTGCGGGGCGGCGTTCGGTGCGGAAACTTGACCCACCGCGCGCTTGGGCGTAACTTTCAGACATGCTGGACAAGCCGCGCACACGGCCCCCGGGGACAGGCCCCCGCGGGGCTTTCTTGCGTTGTGCGTTTGGCTGCCTCGGGCGGAGACCTACAGGCAAGAAAGGTATCGAGCATGATCCTGGTCCACCTCGAAGAGGAGATGTCGCGACTCGAAGACGAGCGCGACCGCATCGCCGACGTCCTGCGGGACCTCGGCGCGGACATAAGACGCCTCAAGGCGCAGATCGAAGACGGGAAGGCGGTGTCGAAGACCGACGCGGGCAAGCTGATGAGCGATGTCCGCTACTGGATGAGGGCGTCGCACGAAACGGAGGCGCAGATCGCCAATGTCAGACGAAAACAGAAAGGCCTTGCGGGAGACTGGGCTCTCGATCTCGAACGGGCGCGCGATGAGATCGGGTGCCGCATGGCTCGCCTGCGCCGCTGCTGCGGTGCGGGAGAGCTTCCTGAGTGAGCTGACCGAGGGGGAGTGCCTGGCACTCCCCTTTCTTTTCGAGTTCTGGGCCATTCCGCACCAGTTGCCGCCCGAGGACGACTGGCGCGCGTGGGTCATCATGGGCGGGCGCGGTGCGGGCAAGACCCGGGCCGGGGCGGAATGGGTGCGCGCCTGCGTCGAGGGCGCGTTACCGCTGTCGCCCGGGCGCTGCCGGCGGGTGGCGCTGGTGGGCGAGACGCTCGATCAGGTGCGCGAGGTGATGGTGTTCGGCGAAAGCGGCATCCTCGCCTGTTCGCCGCCCGACCGGCGGCCCGACTGGCACGCCGGGCGGAGGTGCCTGGTCTGGCCCAACGGCGCCGAGGCGATGGTGTTCTCGGCGCACGACCCGGAGGGGCTGCGCGGGCCGCAATTCGATGCCGCGTGGGTCGACGAGCTGGCAAAGTGGAAGAAGGCGCGCGAGACCTGGGACATGCTGCAATTCGCGCTGCGGCTGGGGGAGCGGCCGCAGGTCTGCGTCACCACCACGCCGCGCAACGTGGGCGTGCTGAAGGAGCTTCTCGAGCTTGAGAGCACCGTGGTCACCCACGCGAAGACCGAGGCCAACCGGGCCAACCTCGCGGCGTCGTTCCTGCGGGAGGTACGGGCGCGATACGGCAACACGCGGCTGGCGCGGCAGGAGCTGGACGGGGTGCTCGTGACCGACGTGGACGGCACGCTCTGGACGCAGGCGGTGCTGGAGCGGGCGCGCGGCGCGGAGCTGCCCGAGCGGTTCGTGGTGGCCGTCGACCCGCCGGCGGGCGAGGGACGGGCTGCGGATGCCTGCGGGATCGTGGTGGCAGGGGCGGTCTGCGAGGGACCGCCGCAGGCGTGGCGGGCGTGGGTGCTGGAGGATGCCAGCGTGCAGGGCGTCTCTCCCACCGCCTGGGCCGAGGCGGTGGCCGCGGCCTATGGGCGCTGGCAGGCCGACCGGGTGGTGGCCGAGGTCAATCAGGGCGGCGCGATGGTCGAGACGGTGCTGCGGCAGGTGGCGCCGCAAGTGCCACTGCGCAAGGTGCACGCCACCCGCGGCAAGGCGGCGCGGGCAGAGCCTGTGGCGGCGCTCTACGAACAGGGCCGGGTGGCGCATTGCGGCGCGCTCGACACGCTCGAGGAGCAGATGGGGCTGATGACGGTCTCGGGCTTTGCCGGGCAGGGCTCGCCTGACCGGGTGGATGCGCTGGTCTGGGCGCTGACCGAGCTGATCGTGACGCCGATGCAGGGCTGGCGGCGGCCAGCGCTGCGGGTGCTCTGAGCGGCCTCGGGCCGCTCAGTGCTTAGAGCGGCTTTCGCATCTCGTTCGTGATCAGCTCCACGCCGCGGCGGATGACGGTTTTCTGGCGCAGCCAAGTGAAGCCGTGGCGCTCGAAGAAAGGGCGCGCGGCCTTGCTGGCATCGGCGGTCAGCTCGCGCGCGCCGCTGGCGCGGGCGATCTGCGTCAGCGCCGCGAGAAGCTCGGCCCCGATGCCCTGACCGGCGGCGGAGGGGCGCACGAAGGCGAGGTCGATATGGCTCGGTGCGACGAGCGTCATCAGGCCGACCGGCGTGCCGTCGCGCTCGGCCATCAGTCCGACCGAGCTGCCGACGCGGTCGCGCCAGCGCTCGGGGTCGGGCTTGGGCCCGGCCCAGGCTTCACGTTCAGCTTCGGTGTAGTGGGCTGTGGTGCCGTTGAGCACGGCGTCGCGGAAGATCTCGGCCACGGTGGCGGCATCATCGGCCAGGAGCGGGCGCAGAGTGGTCTGTGTCGTCTCGGTGATCATTCGGAACTTCCGTACAATTTCATTGGTCCTCACGCAGCATTCTGTCGTGCTGGCGGAGACTACAGAGACGCGGCGTGGAGCGCCAGTGCGCTGGACGCATAGCAGCCTTGACCCATCGGGGGCCGTTGCGAGTTGGCCGTGCGGAGCCGCCAGAGGTGCTTAATCTCTCGTTCATAGTGTCCTTCCTCAACGCGATGCGGACCCGGCGGTTCGAACCGGAACGGGTTGAAGGTGCGGCGAGCGATGGTGTTCGATTTTCTGCGCAGGGATCGCGAGGCGGCGGTGGAGACCGAGGCCAAGGCCTCGGCCACGGGGCCGCTGATGGCCTATGCGGGGGCGGGGCGCGTGGCTTGGAGCCCGCGCGAGGGCGGTTCGCTGACGCGCTCGGGCTTCAGCGGCAACCCGGTGGGGTTCCGGGCGGTGAAGCTGATCGCCGAGGCCGCCGCGGCGCTGCCACTGGTGCTGCAGGACGCCGAGCAGCGCTTCGCGCAGCACCCGCTTCTGTCGCTCGTGACGGCGCCCAACCCGGCGCAGGGCAAGGCGGAGCTTTTCGAGGCGCTTTACGGTCACCTGCTGCTGTCGGGCGACGCCTATGTCGAGGCGGTGCCGGGCGCGGGACGGCTGCCGGCGGAGTTGCACGTGCTGCGCTCGGACCGGATGCGGCTGGTGCCGGGGCCGGATGGCTGGCCGGTGGCCTATGACTACATGGTCGACGCGCGCCGGCACCGGTTCGAGGTGAGCGAGCGGGCCTCACCCATTTGTCACATCAAGGCGTTCCACCCGCAGGATGACCATTACGGGCTGTCGCCGGTGCAGGCGGCGGCGCAGGCGGTGGACGTGCACAACAGCGCCAGCCGCTGGTCGAAATCACTGCTGGACAACGCGGCGCGGCCCTCCGGCGCCATCGTCTGGACCGGGGGCGACGGGCAGGGCGGCATGGCGGCGGATCAGTTCCAGCGCCTGCGCGACGAGATGGAACTGTTGCACCAGGGCGCGCGCAACGCCGGGCGGCCGATGCTGCTCGAGGGCGGGCTGGACTGGAAGCCGATGGGGTTTTCGCCGTCCGACATGGAGTTCCAGAAGACCAAGGAGGCGGCGGCGCGCGAGATCGCGGTGGCCTTCGGGGTGCCGCCGATGCTGCTGGGCATTCCCGGCGAGGCGACCTTTGCAAATTACCAGGAGGCGCACCGCGCCTTCTACCGGCTCACCGTGCTGCCTCTGGCGACACGGGTGACGGCGGCGGTGGGGCGGTGGCTGGCCTCGCATCTGGGAGAGGAGGTCGCGCTGATGCCCGATCTCGACCAGGTGCCGGCGCTGGCCGCCGAGCGCGACGCGCAGTGGGCGCGGGTCGCTGGCGCCGAGTTCCTCACCGCCGCGGAGAAGCGCCGGATGCTGGGACTGCCGGAGCTTCGGGATGCGCCGGAGGGAGATGCCGGTGAGTGATCGCAGGCTGGATTACGAACCCTTCGCCTGCGCGCCGGCGCTGAAGCTCGAGGCGCATGAGCAGATGAGCCGGCTGCAGGTCGATGCGCTGAACGCGCGGCTCGATCGGCTGGAGCTGCTGCTCGAGAGGCTCGAGCGGCGCCTGTGGCTGGCGGTCTACGGCGTGGCCGGGGTGATCCTCGCGCAGGCGTTCGAGAGCGTGATCGTGGCGACCCCCTGAGCGGGTGGTCGGGGGCAATCGGGAAAGGAACGGGAATGGATCTGGAGCACAAGTTCTGTCGCTTCGACACCGGCGTGACCCTGAGCGAGGGCGCGCGGATCGCGGGCTATGCCTCGTTGTTCGGGGCCTGCGATCAGGGCGGAGACGTGGTGGCGGCGGGGGCCTATGCGGCCTCGCTGAAGCGGCTGGCGGCCGAGGGCCGCGCGGTGAAGATGCTGTGGCAGCACGATCCGGCGCAGCCCATCGGCACCTGGGACGAGGTGCACGAAGACACGCGCGGCCTGCACGTGACGGGCCGGCTGCTCGACACGGTCGCGCGCGGCCGCGAGGCCGCGGCGCTGATCGCCGCCGGTGCCATCGACGGGCTGTCGATCGGCTACCGCACCCTGCGCGCCACGAAGGACGGCACGGGGCGCAGGCTCCTGACCGAGCTGGAGCTCTGGGAGGTCTCGCTGGTGACCTTCCCGATGCTTCCCAGCGCACGGGTCGCGGCCAAGGGCTCACGCCCCGAGGAGGCCGCGATGGACGAGCTGGCGCAGGCGCTCGAGGGCGCGCGCCGGGACCTGGCGCGCAGCTGAGCGCGCCGATCAGGAACGGGATCGAGACCATGACCAACACCGGCAACGTCTCCCGGGCCGGGGACGGCCATCCGGCCACCCGCGTCGGCGCCGCCATTGCGGGGCTTGTGGGCGATATCAAGGCCCTGCGGGGCGACCTTGAGCTGAAGATGCAACAACAGGAAGAGCGACTGACCATGCTTAACGCGAAACACGCAACGCCGCGCGGACGCCCGGCTCTGGCCACCACGGCGGACACCGGCGCGCCGCACCGGGAGGCCTTCGATGCTTATCTCCGCACCGGTGACGACGACGGGCTGCGCGGCCTCGTGCTCGAGGGTAAGGCGCTGTCGACCGGGGTGGCCGGCGATGGCGGCTATCTGGTCGATCCGGCGACCTCGGAGACGGTGAAATCGGTGCTCGACAGCACCGCCTCGATCCGCGCCATCGCCAGCGTGGTGACGGTGGAGGCAACCTCCTACGACGTGCTGATCGATCAGGGCGAGACCGGCGCGGGCTGGGCGGACGAGACCGCCGCCTCGTCGGAGACCGGCACGCCCACCATCGACCGCATCGCGATCAAGCTGCACGAGCTTTCGGCGATGCCGAAGGCGAGCCAGCGGCTGCTCGACGACAGCGCCTTCGACCTCGAGATGTGGCTCGCCGGGCGCATCGCCGACAGGTTCGCCCGTGCCGAGGCGGCGGCCTTCGTGTTGGGGGACGGCGTCGACAAGCCGCGCGGGTTCCTCGATCACGATGCGATCGACAACGCGGTCTGGACATGGGGCAATCTCGGTTATGTGCCGAGCGGGGTCGATGGCGGCATCGGCGATGGCGACGCCATCATCGATCTGGTTTACGCGCTGGGGGCCGAGTACCGGGCGCGCGCGAGCTTCGTGATGAACTCGAAGACCGCGGGCGCGCTGCGCAAGCTCAAGGATGGCGACGGGCGGCACCTGTGGTCGGACGGTCTGGCGGCGGCGGAGCCGGCGCGCCTTCTGGGCTACCCGGTGCTGATCGCCGAGGACATGCCGGATATCGGCAGCGGCACCGATGCCATCGCCTTCGGGGATTTCTCGGCCGGCTACACCATCGCCGAGCGCCCCGACCTGCGGGTTCTGCGCGACCCGTTCAGCGCCAAGCCGCATGTGCTGTTCTACGCCACGAAGCGCGTGGGCGGCGACGTGAGCGATTTCGCGGCGATCAAGCTGCTGCGCTGCGACACGGCCTGATCCGGCCAGGAGACGCGGGGGCGGCCGCAGGTCGCCCGCGTGGGGCGCGTGCCGGGAGCGTGTGTTGTCAGCTGCTCCCTCCGTCCGAGCAACGCACGCGGTGCGCGCCCGCTCGGGCGGGCGGCCCGGAGAGGTTTGCGGAGAAGAACGATGATGTTGATCGAAGAATCCCAGCTGCCCGAGGCGGCGCTGCCGGTCGCTGCGCTGAGGCGGCACCTGCGGCTCGGCACCGGTTTCGCCGAGGACGACCTGCAGGACGCGGTGCTGGGCTCGTTCCTGCGCGCGGCGCTGGCGGCGATCGAGGCGCGCACCGGCAAAGCATTGATGGCCCGCGGCTTCGTCTGGACGCTGCACGGCTGGCGCGATGCGCAGGCCGAGCGATTTCCGATCGCACCGGTGAGGGCGGTCACCGGGGTCGCGGTGATCGACCGCTTCGGCGCCGCCGAGACTGTCCCGGCGAGCGCCTACCGGCTCGAGCAGGACGACCAGGTGCCGCGGCTCCGCGCGCAGGGAGCCGCACTGCCGACGCTGCCCGAGGGCGGCGCGGCGGAGATCCGCTTCAGCGCCGGGTACGGCGCGGCGTTCGACGATCTTCCGGCAGACCTCGCGCAGGCGGTTTTGATGCTGGCGGCGCATTACTACGCCTATCGCGAGGCGACGGAGCTTGGGCAGGGCTGTATGCCGTTTGGCGTGACCTCGCTGATCGCGCGCTACCGCCCGCTTCGCGTGGGGTTCGGCGCATGAGCATTCCGCTTCTGAACCGCAGGCTGGTGCTCGAGGCGCCGGTGGTGGCGCCCGATGGGGCCGGTGGCCAGATCGAGAGCTGGGTCGCCATGGGCACGCTGTGGGCCGAGATCCGGCCCAAGACCGGACGCGAGGCGACCGGCGAGGCGGGCGCGCTGTCGGTGCGCGCGTTCCGCATCATCGTGCGCGGCGCGCCGCTCGGGGCCTCGAACCGGCCGCTGCCGGGGCAGAGATTTCGCCAGCAGACACGGCTCTTCCGCATCGTGGCGGTGACCGAGGCCGAGCCCGGCGGGCTCTATCTCACCTGCGAAGCACGCGAGGAGGTGGCGGCATGAGCTATGCGATGTCGGCGGCGCTTCAGAGCGCGATCTACCAGAGGCTGGCCGGGGACGCGGCGCTCGAGGCGCTGGTGGGGGGCCATATCTACGATGCGCCGCCCGCCGGGCCGCTGCCGGGGCTCTACATGACGCTCGGGGCCGAGACGGTGCGCGATGCCTCCGATGCGGACGGGCATGGCGCCTGGCACGATCTGACGCTTGCGGTGGTCAGCGACGCGGCAGGATTTCAGTCGGCCAAGGAGGCGGCGGCGGCGAGCGATGCGCTCGACGATGCGCCGCTGGCGTTGACGCGGGGGCGCCTGGTGAGCCTGCGCTTCCGGCGCGCCCGGGCGCGGCGCGAGAGCGGCGGGCTGAGGCGCATCGACATGATCTTCCGCGCCCGCGTCGAGGACGCGTGAGGCGCCGGCCAGACCGGCCAGTGACACGTGGCGGAGGCTTCCGCCGATCAGCAAGGAGCAAGACAGATGGGTGCCCAGAACGGCAAGGACCTTTTGGTCAAGGTGGATCTGACCGGCGACGGCCAGTTCGAGACCATGGCGGGGCTGCGCGCCACGCGGGTGAGCTTCAACGCCGAGAGCGTCGATGTCACCACGTTGGAGAGCCAGGGCGGCTGGCGCGAACTGCTGGCGGGGGCCGGGGTGAAATCCGCCAATATCTCGGGCTCGGGGGTGTTCAAGGATCAGGCCACCGACGAGCGCGCGCGGCAGATCTTCTTCGATGGCGACACGCCGGCCTTCCAGGTGGTGATCCCGGATTTCGGCACCGTCGAGGGGGCCTTTCAGGTCACCGCCATCGAATATGCCGGCAGCCACAATGGCGAGGCCACCTACGAGGTCTCGTTGGCCTCGGCGGGGGCGCTGAGCTTCGTGCCGGTGCCGGTGGTCTGATGGCGAACCCGTGGCGCGGTGAGGTGGCGTTGACGCTCGATGGTGAGCGCAGGGTGATGCGGCTGACGCTGGGGGCGCTCGCCGAGCTTGAAGCGAGCCTTGGCGACGACACGCTGGTGGCGCTGGCGCAGCGCTTCGAGGAGGGGCGCTGCAGTACCCGCGACGTGCTGGCGCTGATCGTGGCCGGGCTTCGCGGTGGCGGCTGGGACGGCTCGGCGGCGGATCTGCTGCACGCCGAGATCGAGGGCGGGCCGATGGTCGCGGCGCGGGCGGCCGCAGAGCTCCTGGCGCGGGCCTTCATGCTGCCGGAGGAGGGCTGATGGAGCGCTTTGACTGGCCGGCTCTGATGCGCGCCGGGCTGCGCGGGCTGGGGCTGAGGCCGGGCGAGTTCTGGGCGCTGACCCCGGCGGAGCTGCGGCTGGTGCTGGGCGGTGACAGCGCCGCGAGGCCAATGGGACGGGCGCGGCTCGAGGAACTGCTCGCCGCCTTCCCGGACGAGGTGAAAGGGGATCGGCAATGACCGAGTTTGGCGAGATGGGCGATCTCGACGGCGATATCGCGGCGCTGGAAGCGAGCCTCGGCTCGGCCAGCGCCATGGCGGCGGGGTTCGATGCTGAGCTCAAGCGCATTCACCAGACGTTTTCGGCGACCGGGGGCAGCGTGACACGGCTCGAGCGGTCGCTGAGCTCCGGGCTGGGGCGGGCCATCGACGGGGTGATCCTCGACGGGATGAAGCTGTCGGACGCGCTGGGCGTCGTCGCGCGCTCGATGGTGGACGCGGCCTACCGCGCGGCGGTGCGACCGGTGTCGGATCATCTGGGCGGTCTGATCGCCGGCAGCATGGCCGGGGTGTTCGGCGCGATGTCGCCCTTCGCCCACGGCGGGGCCTTCGCGCAGGGCAAGGTGATGCCGTTTGCCTCGGGCGGGGTGGTGAGCGGGCCGGTGGCCTTCCCGATGCGGGGCGGCACCGGACTCATGGGCGAGGCCGGGCCCGAGGCGATCATGCCGCTGTCCCGCGGGCCGGACGGGCGGCTCGGGGTGCGCGCCAGCGCCGCGCAGCAGCCGCCGATGGTGGTGATGAACATCACCACGCCAGACGTGCAGGGCTTCCGCCGCAGCCAGTCGCAGATCGCGGCGCAGATGAGCCGCGCACTGGGGCAGGGCCTGCGCAACCGCTGAGGAGAAGAGCATGAGTTTCCACGAGGTGAGATTTCCCGCCGACCTGAGCTTCGGCGCGCTGGGTGGCCCTGAGCGGCGCACGGACGTGGTCGAGCTGAGCAGTGGCTTCGAGGAGCGCAACAGCCCCTGGGCGCATTCGCGTCGGCGCTATGATGCGGGGCTGGGGCTGCGCGGGCTCGACGATATCGAGCAGCTGCTGGCGTTTTTCGAGGCGCGGCACGGCCAGCTTTACGGGTTTCGCTGGAAGGACTGGGCCGATTACCGCTCCTGCCGGCCTTCTGGCAGCGTGAGCCCGGGCGACCAGGTGATCGCGCGGGGTGACGGAGCGACGCGGAGCTTCCAGCTGGTCAAGGTCTACCGATCCGGCGGGGCCAGCTATGCCCGCCCGATCACCAAGCCGGTTGCTGGCACGGTGATCGCCGCCGTGCAGGATGTCGAGATGCGCGAGGGCGTGCATTTCACGCTCGACCTGACCACGGGCATCATCACCTTCACCGACCCGCCGCTTTCGGGTGTCGAGATCACCGCGGGCTACGAGTTCGACGTGCCGGTGCGCTTCGATACCGAGCGCATCAACGTGAGCGTCGCCAGCTTTCAGGCCGGGCAGGCGCCCGACGTGCCGGTGGTCGAGGTGCGGGTCTGATGGGGGCGGCGGAGCTACATGCGCATCTCGCCGGCGGGCTTGGCACCGTCGCGCGGTGCTGGGCCGTCACGCGGGCCGATGGCGTCTCGCTCGGGTTCACCGACCACGACCGGGATCTCGCGTTCGCCGGGCTGAGCTTTCGCGCCGATACCGGGCTCAGCGCCAAGACGCTGCAGCAGGCCACGGGGCTTTCGGTCGACAATTCCGAGGCGATGGGCGCGCTGCGCGACGACGTACTCTCAGAGGCCGATATCGAGGCCGGGCGCTTCGACGGCGCCGAGGTCGTCTGCTGGCTGGTGAACTGGCAGGATGTGAGCCAGCGCCGGGTGCTGTTCCGCGGCTCGATCGGCGAGATCCGTCGCGCGGGCGGGGCCTTTCACGCCGAGCTGCGCGGCCTGACCGAGGCGCTGAACCGACCTCTGGGGCGCGTCTATCAGGCGCCGTGCACGGCGGTGCTGGGAGACGGGCGCTGCCGCGTCAATCTCGAAGCGCCGGGCTATTCTCACGAGGGCGCTGCGGTGCAGGTGGAGGACAACCGCGCGCTGCTCTTTGGCGCGCTGACCGGCTTCGAGGCGGGCTGGTTCCAGCGCGGGCGTCTGGTGGTGCTGAGCGGCGCGGCGCAGGGACTGACGGGGGCGATCAAGCGTGACCGTCTCAGCGCCGAGGGGCGGCGGATCGAGCTTTGGCACCCGCTGGGCGCGGCGCTTGCGGCGGGCGATCTGGTGCGGCTCGAGGCGGGCTGCGACAAGCGGCTCGAGACCTGCCGGCTGAAGTTCAACAACGTGCTCAACTACCAGGGCTTTCCCGACATTCCCGAAGAGGACTGGATGCTGGTGCACCCAACCCGCGCCAAGTCCAGAAGCGGGGGGAGCCGGCGATGAGCGCGTTGATCGTGGAAGCGGCGCGGGGCTGGATCGGCACGCCCTACCGTCATCAGGCCTCGCTGCGCGGGGCGGGGTGCGATTGCCTCGGCCTCGTGCGCGGGGTCTGGCGCGAGGTGATCGGGCCGGAACCCGAAGCGGTGCCCGCCTATTCCCGCGACTGGTCCGAGCCGCAGGGCGAGGAGGCCCTTCTGGCCGCCGCATTGCGCCACATGGCGCGCAAGCCGCTCGGGGCCGAGGCGCCGGGCGATGTGCTGCTGTTCCGAATGCGCGACGGCGCGGTGGCCAAGCATCTGGGGCTGCAGGCCGGGCTTGGCGCGGCGGCCAGTTTTGTTCATGCATATAGCGGCCACGGCGTGGTCGAAAGCCGGCTGAGCCGGCCCTGGCGCCGCCGGCTGGTGGCGCGCTTTGCGTTTCCCGAAGGAGCAAGCTGATGGCGACACTCGTCTTTTCCGCCGTGGGCGCCGCCGTGGGCAGTGCCATCGGCGGCTCGGTTCTGGGGCTCTCGATGACCGCGGTAGGCCGGTTCATCGGCGCCAGCCTCGGTCGCGCGCTCGACCAGCGGCTCATGGGGCAGGGCTCGGAGACCGTCGAGACCGGGCGCATCGACCGTTTCTTCCTCAGCGGCGCCGGCGAAGGCGCGGCGATCCCGCAGGCCTACGGGCGGATGAGGCTTGGCGGGCAGGTGATCTGGGCCACCGAGTTCCGCGAGCGGGTCGACAGGGACAGGGTCGGCGGCGGCGGCAAGGGCGGTGGCGGACCCAGCCAGACGGTGGAGCGCTACAGCTACTCCCTGAGCCTTGCTCTGGCGCTTTGCGAGGGCGAGATCACCAGCGTCAACCGGGTCTGGGCCGATGGTGCCGAGATCCCGGTGGGGGATCTCAACATGCGGGTCTATACCGGCAGCATGGACCAGCTTCCCGACCCAACGATCGAGGCGGTCGAGGGGGTCGGGCAGGTGCCGGCCTATCGCGGCACCGCCTACGTGGTGATCGAGGACATGGCCCTCGAGCGCTATGGCAACCGGGTGCCCCAGCTGAGCTTCGAGGTCACCCGCCCGGTGCAGGACGATCCAGAGGACGTGCCCCACATCATCCGCGGCGTGGCGATGATCCCGGGCACCGGGGAATACGCTCTGGCCACCGAGCCGGTCCATATGAGCTATTCCGAGAACGGCTCGGGCCTGCATAACGTCAACAGCCCGGCGGAAGCACCCGATTTCAACGTCTCTCTCGACCAGCTCACCGAGGAGGTGCCGAACTGCGGCGCGGTCTCGCTCGTGGTGAGCTGGTTCGGCGGCGACCTGCGGTGCGGGAGCTGCGAGATCCGTCCGAAGGTCGAGCAGACGAAATACGAGTCGAAGAATATGCCATGGCAGGTCTGCGGCGCCACGCGCGACACGGCGGAGGCGGTGCCCACGCTCGAGGGCCGCCCGGTCTATGGCGGCACGCCCTGCGACGCTTCGGTGATTCAGGCGATCCGCCGCATGGTGGCTCAGGGGCTCGACGTGCTGGTCTACCCGTTCATCCTGATGGACCAGATGGCGGGCAACGGCCTGCCGGACCCATGGAGCGATGCCGAGGACCAGCCGGAGCTGCCATGGCGGGGGCGCATCACGCTCGACGTGGCACCGGGGCGGCCCGGCACGCCCGACGGCAGCGCGGCCGCCGAGGCGCAGGTGGCGGCGTTCTTCGGAGCGGCGCAGGCCTCCGATTTCACGGTTGGGGATGGCGAGGTGACCTATAGCGGTCCCGAGGAGTGGAGCTATCGCCGCTTCATCCTGCACCACGCGGCGCTCTGTGCCGCCGCCGGGGGCGTGGAGGCGTTCTGCATCGGCTCGGAGATGCGCAGCCTGACATGGATCCGGGGCGCGAGCGGCTTCCCGGCGGTGGCGGCGCTGCGGGCCTTAGCGGCGGAGTGCCGGACACTGCTGGGGCCGGAGGTCAAGCTCAGCTATGCCGCCGACTGGTCGGAGTATTTCGGCTACCAGCCGCAGGACGGCACGGGCGACGTATATTTCCATCTCGATCCGCTGTGGGCCGACGATGAGATCGATTTCATCGGCATCGACAACTACATGCCGCTGTCGGACTGGCGCGATGGGACGGACCATGCCGATGCCGCGTGGGGGGCGGTCTACGATCCGGGTTACCTGATGGCCAACGTGGCGGGGGGCGAGGGCTTTGACTGGTATTACCCGTCCCCGCAGGCGCGCGACGCGCAGCGCCGCGAGCCGATCACCGATGGCGCGCATCACGAGCCTTGGGTGTTCCGCTACAAGGACATCCGCGGCTGGTGGGACAACGCCCACCACGAGCGCATCGGCGGCGTGCGTCAGCCCGAGCCGACCGGCTGGGTGCCCGGCTCCAAGCCAATCCGCTTCACCGAGCTGGGCTGTCCGGCGGTCGACAAGGGCACCAACCAGCCCAACAAGTTCCTCGATCCGAAAAGCTCCGAGAGCGAATTGCCGTATTACTCCAACGGCCTGCGCGATGAGCTGATCCAGCGCCAGTACCTCCGGGCGATGCATGGCTACTGGACCGACCCGGCCAACAATCCTGTCTCGGAGGCGTACGGCGCGCCGATGCTCGACATGGATCACGCCTATGTCTGGGCGTGGGATGCGCGGCCCTACCCGTGGTTCCCGGGGCGCGCCGAGCTCTGGGCCGATGGCGACAACTACCGGCGCGGGCACTGGATCACCGGCCGCGTCTCCTCTCGCACGCTGGCCTCGGTGGTGGCCGAGATCTGCGAGCGCTCGGGGGTGCGGGACTACGACGTCAGCGCGCTGCACGGCTGGGTGCGCGGCTACGTGGTGGGCGAGGTGGGCGATGCCCGGCGCGCGCTGCAGCCGCTGATGCTGGCGCATGGCTTTGACGCGGTGGAGCGCGACGGCCGCCTGCACTTCATCCTGCGCAAGGACCGACCGGTGAAGGCGCTGACACCCGAGGCGCTCGCCGTGTCGCCGGAGCTTGACGGCGATCTGGTGCAGATCCGCGCCGCAGAAGCCGAGATGGCCGGGCGGGTGCGGCTGCGCTTTCTCGAGGCCGATGGCGACCATCTGGCCGTGGCCGAGGAGACGGTGCTGCCCGATGATCGCACCCACGCGGTTGCCGAAACCGAGCTGCCGATGGAACTCACCCGGCGCGAGGCGCGCCTGACGCTCGAGCGCTGGCTGGCTGAGTCGCGCGTGGCGCGCGACACGCTGCGCTTCTCGCTGCCGCCCTCGCGCCTCGGGATCAGTGCCGGGGACATCGTCTCGCTGCCCGGAGAGGCGGGCGAGATCGTGGCGCGGGTCGACCGGGTCGAGATCGGCGCGCAGCAGATGGTCGAGGCGGTGCGCTTCGAGCCGGATGTCTACCTGCCGTCGGATTTTCCCGAAGATGCCGCGGTGCTGCGCGGCTTCGTGCCGGCGGTGCAGGTGCTGCCGCTGTTCCTCGACCTGCCGCTGATCACCGGCGACGAGGTCCCGCACGCCCCGCATCTCGCGCTCAGTGCCGAGCCGTGGCCCGGTTCGGTCGCGGTCTACGACTCCGCCTCTGATGCCGACTACGCGCTGGCCGAGATCATCGCGGCACGCTCCGCGGTGGGGGTGACCGAGACCGCTCTGGCCCGCGCGCCCTCGGGGCGGATCGACCGCGGCGAGCCGCTGCAGGTGCGGATGCTCTCGGGCGAGCTGGCCTCGATTGACGACGCGGCGCTCCTGGGCGGGGGCAACCTCCTCGCGATCGGCGATGGCAGTCCGGGCGGGTGGGAACTGCTGCAGTTCCGCTATGGGCAGTTGGTGGGCGAGGCCACCTGGCTGCTGAGCCACCGACTGCGGGGGCAACTCGGCACCGATGCGCTGACCCCCGAGGTCTGGCCGGCGGGGTCGTGGGTGGTGCGGCTCGACGGCGGGCCACAGCAGATCGCGCTCGCGGCGGCGCTGAGGCGGCAGCAGCGGCATTACCGCATCGGGCCGGCGCGCCGCGGCTATGACGATCCCAGCTACGTGCACGAGGTCCATGCCTTCGACGGCAACGGTCTGCGGCCCCTGAGCCCGGTGCATCTGCGGGCCGAGGATCAGGGTGGCACGCTGGCGCTGAGCTGGATGCGCCGCACCCGCATCGACGGCGACGACTGGGCGCTTGCCGAAGTGCCTTTGCGCGAGGAGCAGGAGCTTTATGAGGTCCGCGTGATGCAGGGCGAGACGGTGCTGCGCAGCGCGCAGGTCACGACGCCGCAATGGCGCTATGACCCGGCC
Source organism: Salipiger bermudensis (assembly GCF_020171625.1). Taxonomy (GTDB): domain Bacteria; phylum Pseudomonadota; class Alphaproteobacteria; order Rhodobacterales; family Rhodobacteraceae; genus Salipiger; species Salipiger bermudensis_B. The sequence goes on along the minus strand of NZ_JAIUZY010000003.1, from coordinate 122,263 downwards.
GAGGATGGTCTCGGCGGCGTCTTCGACATCGCGGTGGCGCAGGTCTCGGCGCGCTACGGGCCGGGGCCCTTCGCAAGGCTATCGCTCACAGCATGAGGCCGGTGCTGCACGGTGACCTGATCTGCGCCGCCTGCGCGTTGCTGGCGGTGCCGAGCGGCACGCGCTGGCGGCTGGCGCGGGAGATGGTGGCGCAGGCCGAGGCCGCCGACCGCTATCGCCGCCATTTCGGGCGCGCCCATCCCGACTGGGGCAACGGCACGCTGATGGCGGCGGCGCTGTCGCGGCCGGTGGCCCCCGAGCGGCGCCTCGACGATCCCGACTATGCCGATTGCCTGATCCTCGCGCTCGAGGCGGTCCGCTTGCGCCACCGCGCGCGATGAGCCATCACCTCCGACGATTCCAACCATCACGGTTTTGCGTTTCGGCCCCCGGGGCCTATCTGCTATAAGGGCCGGATCAAACGGAGGTTACGATGGCCGAAACCCGCGCAAGGATCGCCGAGCTGGACCCGGTCTGGGACCGCATCTCCCGCGAAGCCGAACAGGCGGTCGCGGACGAGCCGCTGCTTGGCGGTATGGTGCATGTCTCGGTGCTGCACCACGCCACCATCGAGGGCGCGCTGGCCTTCCGCATCGCCATGAAACTCTCGAACGGCGAGATGTCGGACCAGATCCTGCGCGAGATCTGCGATGAGGCCTATGCCTCGGACCCGTGGCTGGCGCGCGCCGCGCGGGCCGATATCCGGGCCACCTTCGATCGCGACCCGGCCTGCCACCGCTTCCTGCAGCCGCTGCTCTACTTCAAGGGCTTCCAGGCGGTGCAGACCCAGCGCGTGGCGCATTGGCTCTGGGGGCAGGGGCGCTGGGATCTGGCGTTCTTCTTCCAGATGCGCGCCTCCGAGCTTTACGGCGTCGATATCCACCCCGCCGCCGAGATCGGGCAGGGCATCATGATCGATCACGCCCATTCCATCGTCATCGGCGAGACCGCCAAGGTCGGCAACGATGTCTCGATCCTGCACTCGGTGACGCTGGGCGGCACCGGCAAGGAGGACGAGGACCGTCATCCCAAGATCGGCGATGGCGTGCTGATCGGGGCCGGCGCCAAGGTGCTCGGCAATATCCGCATCGGCAACGGCTCGCGGATCGCGGCGGGGTCGGTGGTGCTCGAGGAAGTGCCGCCCTGCAAGACCGTGGCGGGCGTGCCGGCCAAGATCGTCGGCGATGCCGGCTGCGATCAGCCGTCGCGCAACATGGATCAGAAGCTCACCGGCTGCAACTGCACCAGCTGAGCCTTTAGCGCGCCGTCAGAGACAGGAAGGGCCGGGCACCACGGAAGGTGCCCGGCCCTTTTTCGTCGTGCTGCTGCGCGGCTCACTCCGCCGGCATCACCGCGCCGCGGGCCGGGCGGGCGTCGAGCCACGCGAGCCCCAGCACCACCACACCGGCCACCCCGAGACCCGCGCCCACGACGCCGGTGGCGCCGAAGCCGTGCCCGGCGGCGAGCGCCATGCCCGCGAGCCATGGGCCGAGCGCGTTGGCGGCGTTGAAGGCGGCGTGGTTGAGCGCGGCGGCCAGCGTCTGGCCCTCGCCCGCCACGTCCATCAGGCGCATCTGCAGCGGGATCACCAGCCCGGCGGTGAGGCCCAGCACCATGACCACGAGGATCATCGCGATCCACTGGCCCATGACGGCGGCATAGAGCAGCGAGGCCGCGATCATGCCGAGCAGCAGCACCAGCGTGCCGCCGAAATGCGACCACGCGGCGAGACGACCGGCATAGTAGTTGCCGGCGGTGGCCCCGATGCCGAAGCACGAAAGCGCCAGCGGAATCGCCCAGGCGGGCGCGTCGGTGGCCGAGATCAGCGCGGCGGAGAAATAGGAATAGACCGCGAAGACTGCGCCGAAGCCCACGGCACCGACGGCCAGCGTCAGCCACACGGCGCGGTTGGCCAGCGCCGACAGCTCACGCAGCGCGCTCGGCTTGGGGCCGTCCTGCGCCTCGGGCGCGACACGGGCGATCATCAGCGCCGAGCCGGTGGCGAGCACCGCCACGAGAACGAAGCACCAGCGCCAGCCGAAATACTGCCCGATGGCGCCTGCGGCGGGCACGCCCACCACGTTGGCGATGGTCAGACCCATCAGCACCTGCGCCACGCCCGCCGCCTTGCGGCCCGGCGGCATCATCTCGGCGGCGAAGAGCATCCCGATGCCGAGGAAGGCGCCGTGCGGCAGTCCCGAGAGTACCCGGGCGATCACCAGCGTATCGAGCCCGGTGGAAAGGGCGCTGAGCACGTTGGCAAGGATGAAGAACGCCATCAGCAGCACCAGCAGCAGCTTGCGCGGCAACATGCTGCCCAGCACCGCCAGCACCGGCGCGCCCACGACCACGCCGATGGCATAGCCGCTGACCGCGAAGCCGGCCGCGGGCTCGGTCACGCCGAGGTCGCGCGCATAGTAGGGCAGCAGGCCCATGGCGGCGAACTCGGTCACGCCGATGGCAAAGGCGCCAAGCGCAAGTGACAGGATCGTCAGGCGGGCCTGGCGGTCGGTATAGACCATGGAACAGCTCCGAAGTGTCGGGGTAGAATCTCGGGGGATCTTGAACGGCAGGCGCGGGAGAACCTGCCGCGGTGCAGCATGTTCTACGCTAACGGCGCTGCGGGGGCGCGCACAAGCTGGATTGTCTGCAAGGGGGCCATGCGCCCGAAACATACATCGCAGAAAAAGGAAACGCCCGCCGGTGGGCGGCGGGCGTCTCAGTGATGCGGACCTGAAGACAGATCAGGCGAGCATCACCATGGGGTTCTCGAGGTTCTCGACGATCGCCTTCAGCAGCTCGGCGCCGAGCGCCCCGTCGATGACCCGGTGATCGACCGAGAGCGTCACCGACATCACCGTGGCCACGCTCAGCTCGCCATCGTCGCCGACGACGGGCTTCTTGACCCCGGAGCCGACCGCGAGAATGGCGCCGTGCGGCGGGTTGATGACGGCGTCGAAATTGTCGATGCCGAACATGCCGAGGTTGGAGATCGCGAAGCTGCCGCCGACATATTCATGCGGCGCGAGCTTGCGGTCCCGCGCCCGGGTGGCGAGGTCCTTCATCTCGGAGGACAGCGCCGAGAGCGACTTCATGTCGGCATCCTTGAGCACCGGGGTGAAGAGGCCGCCATCGACCGCGACGGCCACCGCCACGTCCGAGGGCTTGAGCTTGAGCATCCGGTCGCCGGCCCAGACGGCATTGGCGTCGGGCACGGATTGCAGCGCCAGCGCGCAGGCCTTGATGATGAAGTCGTTGACCGACAGCTTCACGCCGCGGCCCTCGAGCTGCTTGTTGAGCTGGCTGCGGAACTTCAGCAGCGCATCGAGCTTGATGTCCCGGCGCAGGTAGAAATGCGGGATCGTCTGCTTGGCCTCGGTGAGGCGGGCCGCAACGGTCTTGCGCATCCCGTCGAGCTTGACCTCTTCGAACTCGCGCCCGTCATACATCTTGATGACCTGCTCGGCCGAGGGGCCGGCGGGCATCACGGTGGCGTCGGCCTTCTTGGCGGCGGGCGCCTCGGCGGCTGCGGGTGCGGCCTTCTCGGCCGGTTTCGCGGTGGCGTTCTCGACATCCGCCTTCACGATGCGGCCACGCGGACCGGAGCCCTTGATCTGCGCGAGATCGAGGCCCTTGTCGGCGGCGATGCGGCGCGCCAGCGGGGTCGCGAAGAGGCGCTCGCCATCCGAGCCCTTCGACGCGGTGGGGGTGGTGCCTGCGCCGGCGCCGGCGGAGGCCGCGGCGGGCGTCGCGGCGGCGGCCTTCTCGTCGTCGCTTTCGGGGGCCTTGTCCTCGGCCTCCGGGGCAGTGGACGCGGCGCTGTCGATGTCGTCGGCGCTTTCGCCCTCTTCGAGCAGCACGGCGATCGGCGTGTTCACCTTCACGCCCTCGGTGCCGCCCTCGATCAGGATCTTGCCGATGGTGCCTTCATCGACGGCCTCGAATTCCATCGTGGCCTTGTCGGTTTCGATCTCGGCGAGGATGTCGCCGGAGTTCACGGTATCGCCTTCCTTGACCAGCCATTTGGCCAGCGTGCCTTCCTCCATGGTCGGCGACAGGGCGGGCATCAGGATTTCGGTGGGCATGTTGTCAGCTCTCCTCGGCGAGGGTCACGAGATCGTAGGGCGGGCGCGGCTGGCGCGCCGCGGCCCGTGCGATCACCGCGGTCTCGATCTTGCCGCGATGGGCGGCGATCCATTCATAGGCTTGCTGGTGGCTCGGGCGCTCGCCCGGGCGCAGCGTTTCCATGAGGCACTCGGGCACGAAGGCCGTCCGCGCAAAGCCCGCCGCGTCCACCCGGACGCGGTAGGCCTCACGCGCGACGTCGCGCCCGATGACCTCGACCGGGCTCACCGGTAGGTCACCTGCTTGACCGCCTCGAGCACCTCGGCGGTGGTGACCAGCGCGTGCTTCTCGAGGTTGGCGGCGTAGGGCATCGGAACGTCCTTGCCGGCGCAGTTGATGACCGGCGCGTCGAGATAATCGAACGCGTTCTGCATGATGTAGGCGCCGATATGGTTGCCGATGGAGCCCACCGGGAAGCCCTCTTCGATGGTCACGCAGCGGTTGGTCTTCTTCACCGACTCGATGACCGTACCGTAATCGATCGGGCGCAGGGTGCGCAGGTCGATCACCTCGGCCTCGACGCCGTCTTCGGCCAGCTTCTCAGCCGCCTCGAGCGCGTACTGCATCCCGATGCCGAAGCTGACGAGGGTCACGTCCTTGCCCTCGCGCCAGATCTTCGCCTTGCCGAAGGGCACGGTGAAGTCGTCCATCACCGGCACCTCGAAGGAGCGGCCATAGAGGATCTCGTTCTCGAGGAAGATCACCGGGTTGGGATCGCGGATGGCGGACTTGAGGAGACCCTTGGCGTCGGCGGCCGAGTAGGGCATCGCCACCTTGAGGCCCGGGATCATCGCGTACCATGCCGCGTAGTCCTGAGAGTGCTGCGCGCCGACGCGGGCGGCGGCACCGTTGGGGCCGCGGAACACCATCGGGGCGCCCATCTGGCCACCGGACATGTAGAGCGTCTTGGCGGCCGAGTTGATGATCTGGTCGATCGCCTGCATGGCGAAGTTGAAGGTCATGAACTCGACGATCGGCTTGAGACCGCCGAAGGCCGCGCCGACGCCGATGCCGGCAAAGCCGTGCTCGGTGATCGGGGTGTCGATGACGCGCTTGCTGCCGAACTCGTCGAGCAGGCCCTGGGTCACCTTGTAGGCGCCCTGGTACTCTGCGACCTCTTCGCCCATGACGAAGACATTGGCGTCCGAGCGCATCTCTTCGGCCATGGCATCCCGCAGCGCCTCGCGCACGGTCTGGGTCTTCATCTCGGTGCCTTCGGGCCAGTCCGGCGAGGCCGCGGCGGCGGGCACCGACGAGGCGGGCTCCTGCGGGCCGGGGGCGGCGTCGCCCTTGGCCTCGGCCGGGGCGCTTTCGTCAGCGGAGTCATCCGCCTCGGGCGCTGCGGCGTCGGAGGTGTCGGCGTCGTCGACGCTTTCGCCTTCCTCGACCAGCACCGCGATTGGGGTGTTGACCTTCACGCCCTCGGAGCCTTCCTCGACGAGGATCTTGCCGACGATGCCCTCGTCGACCGCTTCGAATTCCATCGTCGCCTTGTCGGTCTCGATTTCGGCGAGGATGTCACCGGAGGCGACGGTGTCGCCCTCCTTGACCAGCCATTTCGCCAGCGTGCCCTCTTCCATCGTGGGGGACAGGGCGGGCATCAGGATTTGCGTTGCCATATCGTGTTCTCTCCTGCCTCAGGCCTCGATCGCGTCGCCCTGGGGCACGTCGTCGGAATAGATGTCGGTCCAGAGTTCCTCGAGCGCCGGCTCCGGGCTCTCCTTGGCGAACTCGGCGGAGGCGTTCACGATGTCCTTGATTTCCTTGTCGATCGCCTTGAGGTCGTCCTCGCTGGCGTGCTTGCCCTGAAGCAGCAGGTCGCGGACGTTCTGGATCGGGTCGCGCTCTTCGCGCATCTTCTGGACTTCCTCGCGGGTCCGGTACTTGGCCGGGTCCGACATCGAGTGGCCGCGGTAGCGGTAGGTCTTGATCTCGAGGATGTAGGGGCCATTGCCGGCGCGGCAGTGCGCGACCGCCTTCTCGCCCGCTTCCTTGACCTTGAGCACATCCATGCCGTCGACCAGCTCGCCGGGGATGCCGAAGGGCGCGCCGCGGGTGTAGATGTCCTCGCCCGAGGTCGAGCGCTTCTGCGCGGTGCCCATGGCGTACTGGTTGTTCTCGATCACGAAGACCACCGGCAGCTTCCAGATCGAGGCCATGTTGAAGGTCTCGTAGACCTGGCCCTGGTTGGCGGCGCCGTCGCCGAAATAGGTGAAGGTCACACGGCCGTTCTCGAGGTAGTTGTCGGCGAAGGCGAGGCCGGCGCCGAGCGGAACTTGCGCGCCGACGATGCCGTGACCGCCGTAGAAGTGCTTCTCGCGGCTGAACATGTGCATCGAGCCGCCCTTGCCCTTCGAGTAGCCGCCCTCGCGGCCGGTGAGCTCGGCCATGACGCCGTTGGGGTCCATGCCGCAGGCCAGCATGTGGCCGTGGTCGCGATACGAGGTGACGCGCTTGTCGCCCTCCTCCGCCGCGGCCTCGAGGCCGACGACAACGGCTTCCTGGCCGATATACAGGTGACAAAAGCCGCCGATGAGCCCCATACCGTACAGCTGACCCGCCTTCTCTTCGAAGCGGCGGATAAGCAGCATGTCACGGTAGTATTGCGTGAGCTCCTCGGGCGAGACGTTCGGCTTGGCAGCAGATTTCCGGGCGGCCATGCGATTCCTCCCCAACTAGTTTAGTGTTAAACTTTCGTGCAGCCTACCCAGAGGAGGCGCGAGTGTCAAAGCCCGCTTCCGTCCCGGCAGAGAAAAATCCCTTTGGGCGGGCAGGGGCTTTCAACTGGAGCGCGGCCTTGGCGGGGCAAGGGCGGGCTTGCGCGCCGGCATCATCTCGCGCAGTATCCCGATATCGAGAACTATTCCCGGATTCGATCATGGAGCAGACCCTGACCACCCGCCTGTCCCAGCGCCTCGCCGCCCTGCGCGCCGAGCGCGGCCTGACGCTCGAGGCGCTGGCGGCGCATAGCGGGCTGAGCCGCGCGGCGCTGTCGCGCATGGAAAAGGCCGAGGTGAGCCCGACCGCGGAGCAACTGGGCAAGCTCTGCGCCGCCTATGGGCTGACCATGTCGCGGCTTCTGGCGATGGTCGAGGACGGCTTTCCGCCCTGCCTGCGCGAGGCCGAGCAGCCGGTCTGGCAGGATCGCGGCTTCACCCGGCGCGTGGTCTCCCCGGGCAGTACCGCGCTGGCGGGCGAGGTGCTCGACTGCACGCTGGCGCCGGACACCGACATCTCCTATCACCGCCCGCCGGTGGCCGATCTCGAACACCACCTCGTGCTGCTCTCGGGCCGGCTGGCGGTGACGCTGGACGCGCAGCGCCACGATCTCGCGCCCGGCGATGCGCTGCGCTACCGCCTCTCCGGCGCATCGCGCTTCCAGACCCCGCCGCGCGAGGCGGCGCGCTACATGCTGTTCCTGGTGACGCCATGACCCTGACGATCCGCACCCTGTCGGCGCCTGAGGCGGCGCAGTACCTCGACGATCTGGCGCGGCTTCTGCAGGCCTGCGTGGCCGACGGCGCCAGCGTCGGCTTCGTGATGCCGTTCGACGTGGAGGCGGCGACCCGCTTCTGGCAGGACGGCGTGCTGCCCGCGCTCGCAAGGCAGGGCCGGGTGCTTTGGGGCGCCTTCGAGGAGGGCCGCCTCGTTGGCACCGTGCAGCTGGGACTCGCCATGATGCCGAACCAGAGCCACCGAGCCGAGGTCTCCAAGATGCTGGTCGCGCCCGCGTTCCGCCGCCGTGGCATCGCGCGTGCCCTGATGCAGGCCCTGCTGGCCCGCGCCGCGGCCGAGGGGCGCAGCCTCGTCACCCTCGACACCCGCAGCGGCGATCCGTCCCAGGCGCTCTACACCAACTGCGGCTTCAGGGTCGCGGGCGAGATCCCGGGCTTCGCCCTTGCCCCCGAGGGCGGCCCCCGCCGCGACCCCACGACCTATATGTACCGGCAGGGCTGATCCGCCTGCCAAGCGGTCCCCAAGGGCAGACGGGGGCGCTGCCCCCGCCCGCGCTGCGCGCGGACTCCCCCGGGATATTTTCGGCCAGAAGAAGACAAGAGCGCTGCGCCCCCTCGGGCGACGGGCGAGACGACCTGTGCGGCGGCACGCCGCGCCGCTGTGTTCGTCGTAGGGCCGGACGTCGCGACAGTCTCCCTAAATTCCCTCGCGCGCCCCGAATCTCCTGTCGCCAGCCCGCCGCGCCAGGCCTATAAGGCCGCGACACACGAGGATTCTGGGAGATCACCATGAGCGGAGAGCTTTCGCCCATCGACAAGGCCAAGTTCGTGGCGGCCAAACGTGCCGCGGAGTACGTCCAAAGCGGAATGCGCGTCGGGCTCGGCACCGGCTCCACCGCCGCCTGGCTGGTGCGCTGCCTTGGCGAGCGGGTGCGCGAAGAGGGGCTGCGCTTCCGCGGCGTGCCGACCTCGGCGCGCACCGCCGAGCTGGCCCGCGAGGTCGGCATCGAGGTGATCTCGCTCGAGGAGGCCGGCTGGCTCGACCTGACCATCGACGGCGCCGACGAGTTCGACAGCGAACTCAACCTGATCAAGGGCGGCGGCGGCGCGCTGCTGCAGGAAAAGATCGTCGCCACCGCCTCCGACGAGATGATCGTCATCGCCGATGCCGCCAAGCACGTCGAAACCCTCGGTGCCTTCCCGCTACCGGTCGAGGTCATCCCGTTCGGCTGGACCGCGAGCCAGGCGCTGATCGAGGAGGCGCTGGTCACCATGGACGTGCTGGGCCGCAAGACCACGCTTCGGATGAACGGCGATCAGCCCTACGTCACCGACGAGGGCAACCACATCCTCGACCTGCACCTCACGCGGATCGGCAACGCGCGGCAGCTGGCGATGCTGGTCAACCAGATCCCCGGCGTGGTCGAGAACGGCCTGTTCATCGACATCTGCGACCGCGTGATCATCGGCTACGGCGATGGCCGTGTGGAAATCCGCGACATCAATGCCGGCACGGTCTCGGAAGAGCGCGTCGAATTCCTCGAGGACGACAACCTCTTCCGCGACGTCTGATCCCGAATCCGAGGGGCGGCGCCCGCCGCCCCGGGACACCCCGCCCGCATCGCGGCGCTGGGGCAGGCGGCACTGGCCACGGCACCACTGGCGCCGCACGTGGCGCGTCCCGGACAACGGGCACAGCCTCGTTGTAGTCGCCACACCAAAGCACCCCCTCCCAGACCAGCCTGTCAGCGCGAGATCACGCGCCGTGACCTGCCCAGCCGCAGCCCTTGCAGCCGCGATGGTCGCCCCACCGGGCCTGATCGCGCCACGTCCAGCATTTAGGCCCCTCCCGCTCTCCGCATCCCCCTCAGGCCTGCGACCGGGCACGTCGCGGAGCGTCCTCTCGATCCATCCGGCCCTGCAAACCCTGCCGCTCTCCACATCACCCCGGCCTGTGACCTGGCACGCCGAAGAGCCTTCTCCCGACCCGTCGGGCGCCACAGTCCCTTCCGCGCTCCATATCACCCCGGCCTGCGACCGAACACGCGACGGAGCTTGATCCAGGCCCGTCCTGTCCCGGGGATCCTCCCTTGCTCCACATCACCCAAGCCCACGACCGGGCAGGGCGGCGGCGCCTCAAATGCCCGCGCCCGTCTGGCCTTCGCGAAAGCGCTGTGAGATACCGGTGCGAACGCAATTCAAGGAGACCCCGGATGGCCGACTTCGACTATGATCTCTTCGTCATCGGTGGCGGTTCGGGCGGGGTGCGTGCCGCGCGCGTCGCCGCCGGAGAGGCGGGCGCCAAGGTGGCGCTGGCCGAGGAAGATCGCTACGGCGGCACCTGCGTGATCCGCGGCTGCGTGCCCAAGAAGCTGATGGTCTTCGCCAGCGAATATGCCGAGGTGGTCGAGGATGCCGCCAATTACGGCTGGCGCTTGCAGGAGGGGCCGTTCGACTGGCCGAACTTCCGCGCCCGCCTCAACACCGAGCTCGACCGGCTCGAGGGCGTGTACCGCTCGCTGCTGAAGAATTCCGGCGTCGACAGCTTCGATGCCCGCGCCACGATCAAGGACGCGCACACCGTGGCGCTCTCGACCGGCGAGACCTTCACCGCCAAGCACATCCTCGTTGCCACAGGGGGCCGACCGGTGCGCCCCGAGGTGCCGAACGCCGATCTCGGCCTCGTCAGCGACGACCTCTTCCACATGGAAGAGCTGCCCAAACGCATCCTGATCGTCGGTGGCGGCTACATCGCCTGCGAGTTCGCCTGCATCCTGCACGGGCTCGGCGTCGAGGTGACGCAGTACTATCGCGGGGCGCAGGTGCTGCGCGGCTTCGACGAGGAGGCCCGCGGTCTGATCGCCGACGCGATGAGCGAGCGTGGCATCGACCTGCATCTGGGCACCGACATCGTCGCCATGCGCTGCGCCACCGAGGAGGATCTGGCCGGGCACGACGCCAATGGCATCTCCATGGGGGCGGCTGTGCAGGAGGCCGATTACGTCGAGGAGGACAACTCCAACCCCGACGGCCCGATCTGGGTGAAGGCCAGCAACGGCAAGACGCGGATCTTCGACAAGGTGTTCTTCGCCACCGGCCGCGCACCCAACACCCCCGACATGGGGCTCGAGGAGGTCGGCGTGACACTCGGCCGCAAGGGCGAGATCGAGGTCGACGCATACAGCCAGACCGCGGTGCCCTCGATCTACGCCATCGGCGACGTCACCGACCGGGTGAACCTGACCCCGGTGGCGATCCGCGAGGGCATGGCCTTCGTCGAGACCGTGTTCAAGGGCAACCCGACGCCGGTGGATCACGACCTGATCCCGTCGGCGATCTTCACCCAGCCGGAGTTCGGCACCGTCGGGCTTTCCGAAGAGCAGGCCCGCGAGCAGGAGCCGATCGAGGTCTACGCCACCTCGTTCCGCCCGATGCAGACCGCCTTTGCCGGCCGTCCCGACCGCGTGCTGATGAAACTCGTGGTCTCGCAGGAGAGCCGCAAGGTGCTGGGCTGTCACATCGTCGCGCCGAACGCGGGCGAGATGATCCAGCTTGCCGGCATCGCGGTGAAGATGGGCGCCACCAAGGAAGATTTCGACCGCACCGTCGCCGTTCACCCGACCATGTCGGAAGAGATCGTGACGATGCGCAAACCGACCCGCAGCGCTTGAATTTGTGAGCAAAATGCACAGGTATGTGCGGGATACGGATGACAGGACCTAGAGGGGAAGGAAAACAGCTTCATGGCAGGTAACAGCGGCGGCCCTTGGGGCGGCGGAGGAAATCAGGGCGGCAGCCGTCCGCCAAGCGGCGGAGGCGGCGGCAACCGAGGGGGCCGCAAACCCGAGGACCCGCAGATTCCCGAGATCGACGAGCTGATGAAAAAGGGCCAGGAGCGTCTGCGCGTGCTCATGGGCGGCCGCGGCGGTGGCAACGGTGCCAGTGGCGGCGGCTCGGGCGGCAGCGGCGGTCCCGGCATCAGCAAGGGCACCATCGGCATCGCGGCGCTCGTGGCGCTGGGTCTGTGGGGCTACATGAGCTTCTACACGGTCAAGCCCGAAGAGCAGTCGGTGGAGCTGCTGCTCGGCAAGTACAGCTCGACCGGGCAACCCGGTCTGAACTTTGCGCCGTGGCCCGTCGTCACCGCCGAGGTGGTCAACGTCACCTCCGAGCGCACCGAGACCATCGGCGCCGGGCGCGACGCCGAGGGGCTGATGCTGACCACCGATGCCAACATCGTGGACATCGAGTTCCAGGTGGTGTGGAACATCTCCGACCCCGCGAAGCTGCTGTTCAACATCCGCGATCCGCAGCTGACCGTGCAGGCCGTCTCCGAGGCGGTGATGCGCGAGATCATCGCCGCGTCGAACCTCGCGCCGATCCTCAACCGCGACCGTGGCATCATCGCCGATACCGCGATGGAGCAGATCCAGGCGACGCTTGATGAGTACGACAGCGGCATCAGCGTGGTCCGGATCAACCTCGACACCGCCGATCCGCCGCGCGAGGTGATCGACGCCTTCCGCGAGGTCCAGGCGGCCGAGCAGGAGCGCGACCGGCTCGAGCGTCAGGCCGACGCCTATGCCAACCGCGTGGTCGCCGAGGCCCGTGGTCAGGCGGCGCAGATCCGCGAGCAGTCCGAGGGCTACCGCGCCCAGGTGGTCAACCAGGCGCTCGGTGAAGCCAGCCGCTTCAGCGCCGTGCGCGAGGAATATTCCAAGGCGCCCGAGGTCACCCGCCGCCGTCTCTACCTCGAGACGATGGAGCGCGTTCTGGGCGACGTCGACAAGACGATCCTCGACGAATCCATCGCCGGCGAGGACGGCAGCGTGGTGCCGTACCTGCCGCTCAACGAGCTGAACCGCAGCCGCAACACGACCTCGGAGGGCAACTGATATGCGCAAGATGACATTCATCCTGCCGGCCATCGTGGTCGTCATCGTCGTGTTCCTGTCCTCGGTCTTCGTCGTGGACGAACGCGAGAAGGCTCTGGTCCTGCAGTTCGGTCAGATCAAGGCGGTGAAGGAAGATCCGGGCCTCGCCTTCAAGATCCCCTTCATCCAGGACGTGGTGAGATACGACGACCGCATCCTGTCGCTCGACACCGACACCATCGAGGTCACGCCGTCCGATGACCGCCGCCTCGTGGTCGACGCCTTCGCGCGCTACCGCATCGCCGACGTGGTGCAGTTCCGTCAGGCCGTGGGCGTGGGCGGTGTGCGCACCGCCGAAGACCGGCTCTCGGGCATTCTCAACGCCCAGATCCGCGAGACGCTCGGTGCCGATCAGGTGACTTCCGACGTCATCCTCTCCGAGGATCGCCGGTCGCTGACCAACCGCATCCGCGACAACGCCCGCGCCTCGGCGCGCTCGCTGGGGCTCGATGTGGTGGACGTGCGGCTCAAGCAGACCAACCTGCCGTCGCAGAACCTCGAGGCGACCTTTGCCCGGATGCGGGCCGAGCGCGAACGGGAAGCGGCGGACGAGATCGCCCGCGGCAACGAGGCCGCGCAGCGGGTCCGCGCGCTGGCCGACCGGACCGTGGTCGAGACCCAGTCGGAAGCCGAGCGCGAAGCCAACGTGATCCGCGGTGAGGCGGATGCCGAGCGCAACGCGATCTTCGCCGAGGCCTACGGCGCCGATCAGGAGTTCTTTGCCTTCTACCGCTCGCTGCAGGCCTACGAGAACGCCATTCAGGGCAGCAACTCGTCGATCGTGCTGACGCCGACCGGGGAGTTCTTCGAGTACTTCAACGGTCAGGGCGCGGCGGCTCCGGCCGCGGCTCCCGCACCGTCGGTGGGTGGCGACGACGAGGCGACCGCCCCTTCGGACGAGACCGCCGAGGAAGCGCCCGAGGGCGAGGCTTCGACCGCGCCTGCGGCTGACGAGGCGCCGGCCGCTGCTGACGAGGCTGGCACCGGCGAGGCCACCGCGCCCGACTCCGAGAGCGACGACACAGCCCCTGTGACGCAGTGACGGCGGGCGACATCGCAACGGGGATCGCGATGGTCCTCATCATCGAGGGGCTGGTGTACGCACTGGCCCCTTCGCTTGTCGAACGCCTGCTCGAGGCGCTGCGCCTGATGCCGCTAGAGACCCGCCGCAGGCTGGGGCTGGTGACGGTGGCCACAGGCGTGCTGATGCTCTGGATCTTCCGCGGCTGAGGGGGCGAGGGGGCGAGGTCTCATCCCTCCGGGCTCTGCCTGTTGACAGCGCCTTCGGCGGGACGTCCTGCTTGGCTCTTGGCTCTTGGCTCTTGGCTCTTGGCTCTTGGCTCTTGGCTCTTGGCTCTTGGCTCTTGGCTCTTGGCTCTTGGCTCTTGCGCCTTTGGTTTTCGGAACGCGGACTTCAGGTCCTCGCCCAATACAGCCCCCACCCAAATCATTCCGCGACTATATACCGGGCTGACCCGGACGCGGTGCGGTGATGCCCGATGCGGGGTCTGTCCCGCAGCCCCGGCGCCTGCGCGGCCCCTCCCGATCTCCGAAGCACTGGGCACTTGCGGTCCCTACGCGTCTGCAGGAGCGAGGGTGAATCCCGAAACCCCCAGCAGCGCGCCCGAAGGGTGGACCGCTCTCCGCCGCGTCGGTAGGCACCGCTCTCGGCATCGGGTCTCCCCAGCGTAAAAGCAGCGATCACCCGACCCGAAGCGCACCCCCGCTCATCTCGCGCCATCACCGGGTTTTCACATGCGCTTGAAGCTCTGCAACCTTTTCTTTGGTGGCGCCGAAATGCTCCTATGTTAGCCTCATCGTGAGGAGGCAGGGCAGCCGCGCGGGGCTTTGCGCGGGCCGCTGCCGCAGAAAAGGAGTTCCAGGTGAACCAGGTGAACCCGCAAGCACTTGCAGTGACACGCGATACAGCCAGCCCGCTTCGGCTGTTCTGGCTGGCAGCGGTGTCGATGTTCCTGATCGTGTCGCAGACGCTGATGGCATCGGCCCAGAACGCGCCCGAAAGCTTTTCCAAGCTGGCCGAGCGCATCAGCCCCGCGGTGGTCAACATCACCACCTCGACCACGGTGGCCGGTCGGACCGGCCCGCAGGGCATCGTTCCCGAAGGCTCGCCCTTCGAGGATTTCTTCCGTGAGTTCCAGGATCGCAACGGCGGCCCGGGCGACAGCCCGCGCCGCTCTTCGGCTCTGGGGTCCGGCTTCGTCATCTCGGAAGACGGCTATATCGTCACCAACAACCACGTCATCGAGGGCGCGGACGAGATCGAGATCGAGTTCTTCGAGGGCTTCACGCTCCCGGCAGAGCTGGTCGGCACCGATCCCAACACCGACATCGCGCTGCTCAAGGTCGAGGCCGAAGAGCCGCTCAAGTTCGTCTCCTTCGGCAACAGCGACAATGCCCGCGTCGGCGACTGGGTGATGGCGATGGGCAACCCGCTGGGGCAGGGCTTCTCGGTCTCCGCCGGCATCGTCTCGGCACGCAACCGGGCGCTCTCGGGCACCTATGACGACTACATCCAGACCGACGCCGCCATCAACCGCGGCAACTCCGGCGGCCCGCTGTTCAACATGGGCGGCGAGGTGATCGGCGTGAACACCGCGATCCTGTCGCCCAACGGCGGCTCGATCGGCATCGGCTTCTCGATGGCGTCGAACGTGGTGACCAAGGTGGTCGCGCAGCTTAAGGAGTTCGGCGAGACCCGCCGCGGCTGGCTCGGCGTGCGCATCCAGGACGTGACCGACGACATGGCCGAAGCGCTTGGCCTTGCCTCGGCCGAGGGCGCGATGGTCTCCGACGTGCCCGAGGGTCCGGCGATGGAAGCCGGCATGAAGGCCGGTGACGTGATCGTCAGCTTCGACGGTCGCGAGGTGCAGGACACCCGCCAGCTCGTCCGCATCGTCGGCAACACCGAGGTCGGCAAGTCGGTCCGCGTGGTGGTCAACCGCAACGGCACCACCGAGACCCTCAAGGTCACGCTGGGCCGCCGCGAGGAAGCCGAGCGCACCTATCCGGCAAGCCAGGAAATGACCCCGGACGAGCCTGCGGAATCGCAGCTGATGGGCCTGACCCTCAGCCCGCTGACGCAGGAACTGCGCGATGAGATGGGCCTTCAGCCGAACGCCACCGGCCTCGCGGTCACCGGCGTCGACGAAAGCTCGGAGGCCTTCGAGAAGGGCCTGCGCGCCGGCGACATCATCACCGAGGCCGGTCAGGCCGAGGTGCTGAGCATCTCGGAACTCGAGACCAAGGTCGAGGAGGCCAAGGAGGCCGGTCGCAAGTCGATCCTGCTTCTGGTCCGCCGCGGTGGCGATCCGCGCTTCGTGGCACTGTCGCTCGACGCAAGCGAGTGAGCCGTCAGGCATAAGACGATGCGAAAGGGCGGGTCTTCGGACCCGCCCTTTTCATGTCTCGCGCCTGGGCCGACGGCGCTTGCAACTGGGAGGGCAGACGATGACCGGACAGCTTGGGAGCGTCGTGCTCTATACCCGCAAGCCTGACGAGATGATCGCCTTCTATAGCCGGTTCTTCGGCTACGAGGCGCTCCACACGCCGGGCGACCGGATCGTCGAGTTGATGCCGCCCGCGGGCGGCCTCGCGCTGCTTCTGCATCCGGCGGCCAAGGGGCAGCGGGCCGGGCAGTCGCTGGTGAAGCTGGTCTTCGATGTCGAGGATGTCGCCGCGTTCCGCGCCGAGGCCGAGACCGGCGGGCTGGTCTTCGGCCTGATCCATCAGGCCGACGGGTATGTCTTCAGCAACGCCAAGGATCCCGCCGGCAACCCGGTGCAGATCTCGAGCCGGGCCTTTCGCGCAGCGCCCGCCGGTTAGCGCGGCAGGGGCTCAGAAATCGCCCAGCTCCTCGATCTCTGCCAGTGGTGCCGCGATGAGGCCCAGCGTGCGCGCGGTCTCGACCGAAAGCTGCCCGCTCTCCAGCCCGCGCTCGGTCTGGTACTGGCGGATCGAGGCGATGGTGGCGCGGTCCATCTGGCTCGTCACCGGCCCGGCGTAGTAGTCGCGCGCCGCCAGCGCGCGCTGCAGCGAAGCCACCAGTTCGGAGGTCACCAGTTCGGGGCAGGGCACCTCGAATCGCAGCTCGCCGCGCGGGCTGACCACCCGCGGCACCGGCTGACGCCGGTAGATCGGCGGGCGGATCACGGTGCCGTCCTCGGCGATCTCGGCCTGCACCACCTGCACCTCGCCCATCACCTCTTCATAGATCGCGGGCACCAGTTCGCGCGCCCGGCAGGTGCCGTCGGCCATGCGCTCGGGCTCGGGCGGGGCCTCGCCGGGCCAGACGGTGCTGGCCGGGTCGGTCGCGGCGCAGGCGGCAAGGGCCAGCGCCAGCGCGGCGCTCAGGGCGGAAATGCGGGTCATCTGCTCGGAGCCTTCGTCTCGGGCGGGGTTTTGCGGCGCAGAGTAGCGGGTTCCTGTCGGGCTGGGAAGCGCCGACGCTCCGCCCGCCGGGTGACGGGGTTTTGAGCAGGCGCGCCCACCTGCACACAGGGATTGACCGGTGCGCGGGGCGAAGGGGCTGGCGCAGGCGGCGCACGATGACTAGGAAAGGGGGGCGAATTCGAGACGATGGAGACGACCCGGCCATGGCCAAGATTACCTATATCGAGCACAACGGCACCGAGCATGTCGTGGACGTTGCCTCCGGCATGACCGTGATGGAAGGCGCCCGCGACAACAACATCCCCGGCATCGATGCCGATTGCGGTGGCGCCTGCGCCTGCTCCACCTGCCACGTCTACGTGCACCCCGACTGGGTCGAGAAGCTGCCCGCACGCGACGACATGGAAGAGGACATGCTCGATTTCGCCTATGAGCCCGATCCGGCGCGCTCGCGCCTGACCTGCCAGATCAAGGTGACGGACGCGCTCGACGGGCTGGTCGTGCAGATGCCCGAAAAGCAGATCTGATCCCGTGCCGCGCCGGCTGCTGTCCCGCCTCGTCCTCTGGGCGATGCTGGGGACCGCGCCCGGCGCCGTGATGGCGCAGGCACTGACCGGCGCCGCCTATGCCGAGCCGACCACGCGCTACGATCACGGCGTGCTCGGCGACGCGGTCGAGTGGGGCGCGCTGCGGCTGAGCCGCGAAGGCGCGCCGGACGTGCTGATCCGGTTGCCCGAGAGCCGCGTCTTCGAGGATCTGGCGCCGCGGCTCGTTGATCTGGGCGCGCACCGCGCCGCGATGGTGGTGGAAAGCGATCTCGAGCGCGGCGCGCGGCTGGCGCTCTACACCGCCGAGGGGCTCTTCGCCGCCACGCCCTTCATCGGCCAGCCCAACCGCTGGCTGGCGCCGGTTGGGGCGGCGGATCTTGACGGCGACGGTCAGGTCGAACTGGCCTATGTCGACCGCCCGCATCTTGCCAAGCGGCTGCGCATCTGGCGCCTCGTACCGGGCACGCAAACGCTCCGCGAGGTGGCCTCGGCGGGCGATCTCACCAACCACCGCATCGGCTGGGATCACATCGAGGGCGGTTTACGCGATTGCGGTGACGGCCCGGAGATGGTGCTCGCAAGCGGCGACTGGGCCCGCGTCATCGTGGCGCGGCTGCGCGGCGGCGAGATCACCCGCGAGACGCTCGGACCCTACGACGAGGCCGCGATGGCGCGGGCGCTGGGCTGCCGGTAGGGCGCTCGGGGCGTGGCCGGGTCGCAAGCTGCGACGGGTGCGCCTGTGCCGCGCGGTGCGCCTGGAACGCGCGTCTGGCGCTTGCCCTTACGACGCGCTTTCGGCTCTTGCACCTCTTGACGCGCCTTCGGCATTTGCCCTTTTGAAGCGCCTTCGGAACCTGCCTTTTCGACGCGCCTCTGGCGGGATGCCCTCAAACACCTCTTTGCTTTCGCGCCGTGCGGGCTTAGGGATACGGGCATGAGACTGCTATTTCTTGGTGACGTGATGGGCCGGGCTGGGCGGGCCGCCATCGCGGAAAGACTGCCCAAGCTTCGCGAGACGTGGAAGCTCGATTTCGTCGTGGTCAATGGCGAGAACGCCTCGAACGGCATGGGGCTGACCGCCGAGCACGCCAAGGCGATCCTCGACGCGGGCGCCGACGTGGTGACGCTGGGCGACCATGCCTTCGACCAGAAGGACATGATGACCTTCGCCGAAAGCGAGCCGCGCATCATCCGGCCGCTCAACTTCGCCAAGCAGGCGCCGGGGCGCGGGGCAGGGCTTTTTGCCGACCGCCGCGGTCGCAAGGTGCTTGTGACGCAGGTGCTGGGGCAGGTGTTCATGAAGCGCCCCTTCGACGATCCGTTCTCGGCGATGGATGCGGTGCTGCGCAAGCACCCGCTGGGCGGGCAGGCGCAGGCGGTGCTCGTCGATATGCACTGCGAGGCGACCTCGGAGAAGATGGCGATGGGCCATTTCTGCGACGGGCGCGCCAGCCTCGTGGTGGGCACCCATACCCACGTGCCGACGGGCGATGCGCAGGTGCTGCCCAAGGGCACCGCATATCTGACCGATGCGGGCATGTGCGGCGATTACGACTCGGTGATCGGCATGGACAAGGTCGAGCCGATGCGCCGCTTCGTCACCGGCATGGGCAAGACCCGCTTCCAGCCGGCGCTTGGCGAGGCGACCCTCAGCGGCGTCTATATCGAGACCGACGATCGCACCGGGAAGGCCGAGCGGATCAAGATGGTGCGGCAGGGTGGGCGGCTCGAGGCGGCGGGGCCGTGAGCGCGCCCCCGAGCGCGAGTCTGTCCCCGCTGCACATCTGATTTTAACTGTAGTGCGGCGAGACAGGGCCTTGCGCCACCGTCAGGGGTGCTTGCCGTCGCGCTTGAAGTTTCACGGTGCATCGTCAGTATGTGGCGGGTTGAGCAGAGGCAGATTTCCCGAATGCAGTTTTTCGACTTGAGCCAGACGGCGCAGGCCTACATCACCATTGCCACGGTGATCGGCATGTTCGTGCTCTTTGTCCGGGAACGCTATCCGACCGAGGTCGTCGCCATCGGCGGGGTCGGGGTGCTGCTGCTGCTGGGCGTGTTGCCCTACGAGGCGGCGCTGACGGTGCTGTCGAACCCGGCGCCGTGGACCATCGCCGCGATGTTCATCGTCATGGGCGCACTGGTGCGCACCGGCGCGCTCGATGCCTTTGCCACCTACGCGCAGGGCGAGGTCGCCAAGCACCCGCGCCGGGCCATCGCGGTGATCATGATGGTGGTGATCGTTGCCTCGGCCTTCATGAACAACACGCCGGTGGTGGTGATGATGCTGCCGATCTTCGTGCAGATCTCGCACCAGCTTGGCGTGCAGCCCTCGAAGCTGCTGATCCCGCTCAGCTATGCCGCCATCCTCGGCGGCACCACCACGCTGATCGGCACCTCCACCAACCTGCTGGTCGACGGCGTCGCGCGGACCAACGGGCTCGAGCCGTTCTCGATCTTCGAGGTCACGCCGCTCGCGGTCATCCTCGTCGCATGGGGGATGCTCTACCTCGTGGTGGCGGGCCGCTTCCTGCTGCCCGAGCGGCACTCGATGGCGGGCATGTTGTCGGACCGGTCGCGGATGAAGTTCTTCACCGAGGCGGTGATCCCGCCCGACAGCAACCTCATCGGCCGCGACGTGCTGGGCGTGCAGCTCTTCAAGCGCGAGGGGGTGCGGCTGGTCGACGTGGTGCGCGGCGACGAGTCGCTGCGTCGCAACCTGCAGGGCGTCACGCTCGAGGTTGGCGACCGCGTCGTGCTGCGGACCCAGATGACCGAGCTTCTGAGCCTGCAGCGCAACAAGGAGCTCAAGCGGGTCGACCAGATCTCGGCGCGCGAGACCACCACCGTCGAGGTGCTGATCTCTCCCGGCTGCAAGATGGTCGGCCGCTCGCTCGGCGCGCTGCGCCTGCGCCGGCGCTACGGCGTCTACCCGCTGGCGGTGCATCGCCGGAACCAGAACATCGGCCGCAAGCTCGACGATCTCGTGGTGCGGGTGGGCGACACGCTGCTGCTCGAGGGCGCGCCCGAGGACATCAAGCGTCTCGCCGACGAGATGGAGCTGGTCGACGTCTCGCACCCCTCGGCTCGCGCCTTCCGCCGTGGCCACGCCCCCGTCGCCATAGGTGCGATGGCTGCCATCGTCATCCTTGCCGCGCTTGGCGTGGCGCCGATCCTGTCGCTGACGGTGATCGCCGTGGCGGTGGTGCTGCTGGCGCGCTGCATCGACGCGGACGAGGCGTTTTCCTTCATCGAGGGGCGGCTTCTGGCGCTGATCTTCGCCATGCTGGCCATCGGCGCGGCGCTCGAGGCCTCGGGCGCGGTCGAGCTGATCGTGCAGGCGGTGGCGCCGTGGATGCAGGCGCTGCCGGGGCCGCTTCTGGTCTGGGCGGTGTTCCTGCTGACCTCGGTGCTGACCGAGGCGGTGAGCAACAACGCCGTGGCGGTGGTCGTCACGCCGATCGCCATTTCGCTGGCGCAGGCGCTGGGGATCGATCCCCGGCCGCTGGTGGTGGCGGTGATGGTGGCGGCGTCGTGCAGCTTCGCCACCCCCATCGGCTACCAGACCAACACGCTGGTCTACGGTCCGGGCGGCTACCGGTTCTCGGATTTCCTCAAGGTCGGCGTGCCGCTGAACCTCAGCGTGGGCGTGCTCACCGCGCTGCTCGTGCCGCTGATCTGGCCGCTCTGAGCGCGGCGCGGGGCAAGATTTTTAGTCCTAAAAATCTTGCCCCAAAAATCTTAGCTAAGATTTTTGGGGCTGACCTCAGCCGTAGCGGCGAACGAAGTTGCGCAGGATCCGCTCGGGCCAGCGCACGTCGGCGGCGCGGCACATGGCGATCAGGTCGTCCGCCTCGGCGGGGTCGAAATAGCCCTTGTGGCGGTAGATGCGGATGCGGGTCTCGAAGCCGGCGGCATCGGCTTCGGGGTGGAACTGCGTGGCATAGACGTTGGCGCCGTGACGGATCATCTGGAACGGGCAGGGGCCCGAGCTCAGCAGGTGCGCGGCGCCCTCGGGCAGGGTCTGCACCGCTTCCTTGTGACCGACGTAGGCATCGAACTGCTCGGGCAGCCCCTCAAGCAGCGGATCGCCGGCGCCGGCCTCGGTGCGGGAGCAGCGCACCGCGCTCACCGGCTCGCCGTAGCGCGCCTTGCCGACCTCGGCGCCCAGGTGATGCGCAAGGATGCCGATGCCGTAGCAGCAGCCCAGGAACGGCACGTCGGCGGCGGTGATGGCCGGCATCAGCGACAGGCACGCGGCCTCGATCTTCGCCTCCATGGCGGACTTGGCCTCCGCGGCGTCCGATACGCAGCCCGGCCCGCCGCCCACGATCACCCCGGCATAGTCGCGCGGATCGAGCCCCTCGGGCAGGTCCTCGCAATCAAGCCGGATGCGGTGCACCCGGTCGGGCGTGAGGCCGCCCTTGGCGAGGAAGGCGGCAAACTCGTCGTCGCTGGCCTCGGCCTCGGGGCGCAGCTGCAGGATCAGGAAACGGCTCATGCGCAAGGCTTTATCCCGGCGCGCCCGATCCGCAAAGCGCAGATGTGATCGCGCCCGTCTTGCTCGGGGGCGACATGTGAACATATCATGAACACATGACACGACTCACTCTGGATCAGAAGCTCGCGATTCTCTCGGACGCGGCGAAATACGATGCCTCCTGCGCCTCGAGCGGCGGGCAGAAGCGCGACTCGCGCGATGGCAAGGGGCTGGGCTCGGTCACCGGCTCGGGGATCTGCCACGCCTACACGCCCGACGGGCGCTGCATCAGCCTGCTCAAGATCCTGATGACCAATTTCTGCATCTACGACTGCGCCTATTGCGTGAACCGGGTGAGCAGCAACGTCCAGCGCGCCCGCTTCTCGCCCGAGGAGGTGGTGACACTGACGCTGGAGTTCTACCGGCGCAACTACATCGAGGGGCTGTTCCTGTCCTCGGGCATCATCCGCAGCCCGGACGAGACCATGACCGACATGGTGCGCATCGCCCGCACCCTGCGGCAGGAGCACGGCTTTCGCGGCTATATCCACCTCAAGACCATCCCCGACGCCGCGCCCGAGCTGATCGAGGAGGCGGGGCTCTATGCCGACCGGCTGTCGATCAATGTCGAGCTGCCCACCGACGGGGCGGTAAAATCCTACGCCCCCGAGAAGGACCCGGCACAGATCCGCAAGGCGATGGCCGACGTGCGCCTGTCGCGCGAGGCCCGCAAGGAGCGCAGCTTCACCGGCAAGCGCCCACCGCGCTTTGCCCCCGCCGGCCAGTCGACGCAGATGATCGTCGGGGCCGACGGGGCCGACGACACCACCATTCTCGGCACCTCGACGCGGCTCTATTCCAGCTACCGGCTGAAGCGGGTCTATTATTCCGCATTTTCGCCGATCCCCGACAGCTCGGCGGCGCTGCCGCTGATCAAGCCTCCGCTGATGCGAGAACACCGGCTCTATCAGGCCGACTGGCTGCTGCGCTTCTACGGCTTCGAGCTGGGCGAGATCGCCTCGGCCACGAAGGGCGGCAATCTCGATCTCGAGATCGACCCCAAGCTCGCCTGGGCGCTGGCCAACCGGCAGCGCTTTCCGGTCGACGTGAACCGTGCAGATCGCGAGCTGCTGTTGCGCATTCCCGGCGTCGGCACCAAGAGCGTCGGGCGCATCCTCGCCACCCGCCGCCATCGCACGCTGCGCTACGAGGATCTGCGTCGCATGGGGGTGAACCTCAAGCAGGCGCGGCCCTTCCTGACGGCGCTCGACTGGCGACCGCGGGGGCTGGATGCCGCCGACCTGCGGGCGCGCTTCGCGCCGCCGCCCGAGCAGTTGCAGCTGCTCTGATGCGCCGGGTCGTGCTGCCGGAGATCGGCACCTTCGAGGCCTGGCGCGACGAGGCACGGGCGCTTCTGGGCGCGGGTGTCCCGCCCGAAGAGGTGCTCTGGCACCGGGGCGCCGCCGAGGCCGATCTCTTTGCCGAGGCGCTGCCGCCGGTGCGGGGCGGGGCGGTGACCGTGCCCAAGGGCTTCGTCGATCTGGCGCGGCTGGTGGTCTGGCACCGCGACCCCGAGCGCTTTGCCCGGCTCTACGGGCTGCTCTGGGCGCTCGGCCACAGCCGCGGCCTGCTCGAGGATCGCGGCGATCCGCGGATCGACCGGCTGCGGCGCATGGCCAAGGAGGTCAGCCGCGACCGCCACAAGATGACCGCCTTCGTGCGGTTCCGCGAGATCGGCGATCCCGCCGCCACGCGCCGCCGCTTTGCCGCGTGGTTCGAGCCGTCGCATTACATCCTCGAGCTGACCGCGCCGTTTTTTGCCAAGCGTTTCGGCGACATGGACTGGTCGATCTTCACGCCCGATCTGACGGCGCATTTCGACGGGTTCGAGATTCGCTTTGCCCCTCCTGAGGCGCGGCCCGAGCTGCCCGACGACGCTGCAGAGGAGCTCTGGCGCACCTATTTCCGCAACATCTTCAACCCAGCCCGGCTCAAGATCGGCGCGATGCAGGCGGAGATGCCGAAGAAATACTGGCGCAACCTGCCCGAGGCGCCGCTGATTCCCGAGCTGATCGCCGAGGCCCAGTCGCGGGCGCAGGCGATGGGCGAGGCGGCGCCGAGCCTGCCGCCGATCCGCGCCGAGCGCATCACCGAACGGCTGCGCGCCCCCGAGGCGCCCGCGCCGGTGGGCGACCGCGACGCGCTGCTGTCCGGGCTGGCGGGCTGCCGGCGCTGTCCGCTCTGGCAGAACGCCACCCAGCCGGTGGCGGGCGAGGGGCCGCTGGATGCGCCGCTGATGATCGTGGGCGAGCAGCCCGGCGACCAGGAAGACCTGGCGGGCCGTCCCTTCGTCGGGCCGGCGGGGCAGCTCTTCGACACCGTGGCCGCGCGCGCCGGGCTCAAGCGTGACCGGGCCTATGTGACCAACGCGGTAAAGCACTTCAAATTCGCGCCGCGCGGCAAGCGGCGGCTGCACCAGTCTCCGAACTCGGGCGAGATCGCCCATTGCCGCTGGTGGCTGGACATGGAGCGCCAGCTGGTGCGCCCGAAGCTCATCGTGGCGATGGGGGCGAGCGCAGCCGAGAGCCTGACCGGAGATAGCCGCCGCATCGGGACGCGGCGCGGGGCGCTCGAACACGCCCCCGACGGCACCCCGGTCATGGTGACGTGGCACCCGTCCTACCTTCTGCGCCTGCCCGAGGGCGCGCGCTCGGCCGCCGAGGCGGCCTTCGAGGCGGATCTGCGCCGCGCCGCCGCGCTGGTGGCGCAGGGCGAGGGCGCCGCCGACACCAAAGGGGCGTAACGGGGGCTTTACCGGGAGGGCGGGGCAGGGCAGAACAGCGCCATGACCCAGACATCCCCCTCCGACACCCTTCCCGACGTGCGCGGCCGGCTGACGCCCAACCGCGACCTCTCCGCTCTCACCTGGCTGCGCGTCGGCGGGCCGGCGGACGTGCTGTTCCAGCCCGCCGATCTCGACGATCTGCAACAGTTCCTGCGGGCGCTGCCGCCGGAGCGGGAGGTCTTCCCGATGGGCGTCGGCTCGAACCTGATCGTGCGCGATGGCGGCTTGCGGGCGGTGGTGATCCGGCTCGGGCGCGGCTTCAACGGCATCGAGATCGACGGCACCCGAGTCACCGTGGGCGCGGCGATGCTCGACGCGCAGGCCGCCAAGCGCGCGGCGGCGGAGGGGGTCGACCTCACCTTCCTGCGCACCATCCCCGGCAGCATTGGCGGCGCGGTGCGGATGAACGCGGGCTGCTATGGCACCTACGTGGCCGACCACCTGGTCGAGATCCGCGCGGTGACCCGCGAGGGCGATCTGGTGACCCTCTCGAAGGACGCGCTCCAGCTGTCCTACCGTCACAGCGAGCTGCCCGAGGGCTGGGTGATCGTCGAGGCGGTGTTCGAGGGCGCGACGGGCGATCCCGACGCGCTCGCCGCGCGCATGGAGGCGCAGGTCAGGAAGCGCGACGAGACCCAGCCCACCAAGGACCGCACCGCCGGCTCGACCTTCCGAAACCCGGCGGGATTCAGCTCAACCGGGCGCGAGGATGACGTGCATGACCTCAAGGCGTGGAAGGTGATTGATGATGCCGGAATGCGCGGCGCAACCCTTGGTGGCGCGCAGATGTCGCCCAAGCATTCCAACTTTCTGGTGAACACCGGAGAGGCCACGGCGGCCGATCTCGAGGGGCTGGGTGAAGAAGTTCGAAAAAAGGTTTTCCAAGTCAGTGGAATAGAGCTACATTGGGAAATCATGCGGGTCGGTGAACCCGCACAGAAATGACGCCGACAACCGGCGCGTGACAGGCACGGCGGCTCGCCGATCAAAGAGCAAGCTGTCGAATTTCGCAGGGCGGGTCCGGTTTGCCGGGCCGATGGGTCCTGAAGCAGAACAAAAGGGGCAGAAAGCCCCGTGATTTCGAGGCGGTTTTGGGGATGTCGAGCAGGGCAAACCCGAAAGTGGCGGTATTGTTGGGAGGACCCTCCGCAGAGCGCGAGGTGTCTCTCAGTTCCGGGCGGGAATGTGCCGCCGCTTTGAGGGCAGAAGGATATCAGGTCACCGAGGTCGATGCCGGCCGCGATCTGGCGCAGCGTCTCGAGGCGCTTGCGCCCGACGTCGTGTTCAACGCGCTGCATGGCCGTTGGGGCGAGGATGGCTGCGTGCAGGGGCTGCTGGAATGGATGGGGCTTCCCTACACCCATTCCGGGGTGATGGCGTCGGCGGTGGCGATGGACAAGGAACGCACCAAGGAGGTCTACCGCGCTGCGGGGCTTCCAGTGGTCGAGAGTGTTCTAGCCACCAAGGCCGAGATCTCGGCGCGCCACGTGATGGCGCCGCCCTACGTGGTCAAACCTTACAACGAAGGCTCTTCGGTGGGCGTCTACCTCGTGCAGGAGGGCGCCAACACGCCGCCGCGCATCGCGGACGACATGCCCGACACGCTGATGGTCGAGACCTACGCGCCGGGCCGCGAGCTGACCACCACGGTGATCGGAGACCGGGCGCTGACCGTCACCGACATCCTCACCGAGGGCTGGTACGATTACGACGCCAAGTACAAGGAAGGCGGCTCGCGTCACGAGCTGCCCGCCGACGTGCCGGCCGAGATCTTCGACGCCTGCCTCGACTATGCCCTGCGCGCCCATGACGCGCTTGGCTGTCGCGGCGTGAGCCGCACCGATTTCCGCTGGGACGAGAGCCGCGGCCTCGACGGGCTGATCCTGCTCGAGACCAACACCCAGCCCGGCATGACGCCGACCTCGCTGGTGCCCGAGCAGGCGCAGCATTGCGGCATGTCCTTTGGCGCGCTGATGCGCTGGATGGTGGAGGACGCCTCGTGCAACCGTTGAGCGCACCGCCCCGTCGGCAGGCGAGCCAGCAGGCCAACCAGCAGGTGAACCGCCCCGATCCCGCGCCCTCGCGGCTGAAATACCGCCTCGAGCGTCTGATGCTGACGCCGATGTTCCGTCTCGCGCTGCGGGTCGGCATTCCGGCGGTGATCGGCTTCGGCGCGGCAAGCTGGTACTTCTCCTACGAAGAGCACCGCACGCAGGTGGTCGACACGATTGCGCATATCCGCACCCAGATCGAGACCCGGCCCGAGTTCATGGTCAACCTGATGGCCATCGACGGCGCCAGCGCCGGCGTGTCCGAGGACATCCGCGAGATCGTGCCGCTCGATTTCCCGATCAGCTCCTTCGACCTCGATCTCGACCACATGCGCGCCACGATCACCGGGCTCGACGCGGTGAAATCCGCCGAGTTGCGCATCCGCCAGGGCGGGGTGCTGCAGATCGACGTGACCGAGCGGGTGCCGGTGGCGCTCTGGCGCAACGGTGGGGCACTCGAGCTTCTCGATGTGGAAGGTGTGCATGTGGGCCCCGCGACACGGCGCTCGGATCGTCCCAACCTGCCGGTGATCGCCGGGAACGGTGCCGACGAGCATGTGGCCGAGGCGATGGCGCTGATCCGCGCGGCGGCTCCGCTCACCGACCGGATGCGCGGCCTCGTGCGCATGGGCGAGCGGCGCTGGGACGTGGTGCTGGATCGCGGCCAGCGCATCATGCTGCCCGAGACCGGCGCGGTGCGGGCGCTCGAGCGGGCGCTGGCGATGGATGCGGCGGTCGACATGCTGGGGCGCGAAATCGCCGCGGTCGATCTGCGGCTGCCGCGCCGTCCGACCCTGCGCCTGGCGGGCGAGGCAGTAGAACAATATTGGCGGATCAAGGCCTTAGAGACCGGAGAACAACAACAATGATCGAGCTCTATGAATCCCAGCGCGCGATGCGCAACATGCGCAAGGCGGCGATGCAGCGCGGTGTTGTGGCAATCCTCGACGTGGGCAGCTCAAAGATCGCCTGCCTCGTGCTGCGTTTCGACGGCACCGAGCAGATCCTCGACGACGGCATCGGCTCGCTGGCGGGGCAGTCGGGCTTCCGGGTGATCGGCGCGGCCACCACCCGCTCGCGCGGGGTCAAGTTCGGCGAGATCGCTGCCATGGGCGAGACCGAGCGCGCCATCCGTACCGCCGTGCAGGCGGCGCAGAAGATGGCCGCGATCCGGGTCGATCACGTCATCGTCTGCTTCTCCGGCGCCGAGCCGCGCAGCTACGGGCTGGCCGGTCAGGTCGAGGTCGATGGCACCATGGTCTCCGAGCAGGACGTGGCGCGGGTGCTCTCGGCCTGCGACGTGCCCGATTTCGGTGTGGGGCGCGAGGTGCTACACGCGCAGCCGGTCAACTTCGCGCTCGATCACCGCTCCGGGCTCGACGATCCGCGCGGGCAGATCGGCCGGGCGCTGGCCACCGACATGCACATGCTGACGATCAACGCGCAGGCGATCCAGAACATCGCCCATTGCGTCAAGCGCTGCGACCTCGAGCTCGCCGGCCTGGCCTCCTCGGCCTATGCCTCGGGCATCTCGGCGCTGGTCGAGGACGAGCAGGAGCTGGGCGCGGCCTGCATCGACATGGGCGGTGGCACCACCGGCGTGTCGATCTTCATGAAAAAGCACATGATCTACGCCGACGCGGTGGCGATGGGCGGCAATCACGTGACCAGCGACATCTCGATGGGCCTGCAGATCCCGATGGCGATGGCCGAGCGCATCAAGACCTTCTACGGCGGCGTCGTCGCCACCGGCATGGACGACCGCGAGATGATCGAGATCTCGGGCGATACCGGCGACTGGCACCATGACCGGCGGCAGGTGAGCCGGGCCGAACTGATCGGCATCATGCGCCCGCGCGTGGAGGAGATCCTCGAGGAGGTCCGTGCCTCGCTCGACGCGGCCGGGTTCGATCATCTGCCGAGCCAGCAGATCGTGCTGACCGGTGCTGCGAGCCAGATCCCCGGGCTCGACGGACTGGCAAGCCGCATCCTCGGCTCGCAGGTCCGTCTGGGCCGCCCGATGCGCGTGCACGGCCTGCCGCAGGCCGCCACCGGGCCGGGCTTTGCCAGCGCGGTAGGGCTGTGCCTGTTCGCGGCGCATCCGCAGGACGAATGGTGGGATTTCGAGATCCCGGTCGACAAGTACGCCTCCGGCGGCCTCAAGCGCGCCGTGAAGTGGTTCCGCGACAACTGGTGAGTTGGGCAGGGGGGCTTGTCCTCTCTGGTGCGATACAGACGCCCCTGCAGGATGCTGCGGGGGCGTTTGTCGTTTCGGGGGATCCTTGCGACGGCGCGGAATCAAGGCCGCAGGCCGCCGCGCCATCGCCTGCCCGCCCCGACGGGCTGGCGATTTGGAGACATCAGCACTGAGCTGTGAGGTCCTTCGGACTTGGCCGGGATAAATCGAGGGATTCCACGTGAAGCTCGCCATCCCGCGGGCAGGCGCTGGCACGGCGGTGCCACGCGTTTCGCCGGGGTTCGAGGGGGGCGGTTAATCGGTCTTGATCCCTCAATCTCCGTCTAGGCGCGGAATCAAGGCCGCAGGCCGCCGTGCCATCGCCTGCCCGCCCGGACGGGCTGGCGATTTGGTGACGTCGGCGCTGAGCCGTGAGGTCCTTCGGATTTGGCCGGGATAAATCGAGGGATTCAGCAGTCCGTTCGCCATCCCGCGGGCAGGCGATGGCGCGGCGTCACAGATGTTGCGTCAGAGGGGCAGAGAGGGCGCCTGACCCGCCCGGCGCAATCCCGCGCTGTGATCTAGAGGCTGCGCCAACCCGGAAGGAGAAGACGAACAGGGCCATCCGGTAGCGGCACGCCCTCAGCCTCGCGGAGCTACCCCGCCAGCAGGGCCCGGGCCGCGGCCCGCGCTTCCTTGGTGACCGTGTCGCCCGAGAGCATCCGCGCGATCTCGTCCTCGCGGTCGCCGGCATCGAGCGCTGCAACGGTCGACAGCGTGGCGTCGTTCTCAACCCGCTTCTGCACCCGCCAGTGATGCGCCCCGAGCGCCGCCACCTGCGGCGAATGGGTCACCACCAGAACCTGCCCGCCCTCGGCAAGCGCCTTCAGGCGCCGCCCGACCGCATCTGCGGTGGCGCCGCCGACGCCGCGGTCGATCTCGTCGAAGATCATCGTGACGCCCCGGTTGCGCTCTTCCGAGAGGCTGACCTTCAACGCCAGAAGGAAGCGCGACAGCTCGCCGCCAGAGGCGATCTTGTTGAGCGGACCCGCCGGCGCGCCGGGGTTCGTGGCCACGGTGAACGCCACCGCGTCCCGGCCCTCGGGGCCGGGCTCGCCGCCGGCCACCTCGGTGCGGAACACAGCACGCTCCATCTTCAGTGGCGCGAGCTCGGTGGCCATGGCGGCGTCGAGCCGACCCGCGGCCTCGCGGCGCGTCTCGGTCAGAGCGCCGGCGGCCGCGTCATACTCCGCATCAGCGTCGGAGACCGCGCGGGTCAGGGCGGCGATGTTCTCCGCGCCGCTCTCAAGCGCCGCCAGCCGCCCCGACAGCGTCGCCGCCAGCTCGGGCAGCTCGTCGGGGCCGATGGAATGCTTGCGCGCGAGGCCCCGGATGGCGAAGAGCCGTTCCTCGGTCTCCTCGAGATCCTGCGGGTTGAACTCCAGCGCATCGAGACAGTCCTCGACCTCGCGCCCGGCCTCGTCGAGTTCGGCCATGGCGCGCGTGAGCGCGGCGATGGCGCCCTCGAGCCGGCCCTCGGCCTTCTCGGAGGCGCCTTCGAGCCAGCGCAGGGCGTTGGCCATGGTGCCCTCGGCGCCGTCAGTGCCGAGCGCCTGCGCGGCGCGCACGATGTCCTCGCGGATGCGCTCGGCGCTCTGCATCATGCGGCGCTTGGTGTCGAGCTCGGCCTCTTCGCCGGGCATCGGGGCCAGCCGGTCCAGCTCATCGACGGCGTGGCGCAGGAAGTCCTCCTCGGCGCGCACCGCCTCGAGCGCGGCCTGCGCCGCCTCGAGCGCCTTGCGAGCCTCGCGCCGCTTGGCCCAGGCCGCACGTGCGGCCGCCAGCTCGGTGTCGATCGCGGCATAGCTGTCGAGGATGGCGCGGTGGCCGGAGGGGTTGAGCAGGCCGCGGTCGTCATGCTGGCCGTGCAGCTCCACCAGCGTCTCCGACAGGCGCCGCAGCACTTCGCCGCTGGCGCGACGGTCGTTGACCCAGCCGGTCTTGCGGCCGTCAGCGCTGTTGACCCGGCGCAGGATCAGCTCTTCCGAGACCGGCAGCCCGGCGTCTTCCAGCACCTCGCGCGCGGCATGGCCGGGGGCCAGCTCGAAGACCGCCGTGACCTCGCCCTGCGCGGCACCGCTGCGCACCAGCTCGGCGCGGCCGCGCCAGCCCAGCACGAAGCCCAGCGAATCCAGCAGGATCGACTTGCCGGCGCCGGTCTCGCCGGTCAGCACGTTGAGACCGGGCTGGAACGCGAGGTCCAGCCGGTCGATGATCAGCATGTCGCGGATCTCAAGCGCTCGAAGCATGAACTGCAGGACGGGCGATCAGCCCGCCATCCCTTATAGCCACTCGCCCTTCACCATCTGGCGATAGGCCTGCGCCAGCCAGTTGTCGCCCTGAGCCTCGAGCGGCAGGCCACGGTTGGTCAGCAGCTTGTAGCTGTCACGATACCATTCCGAGCCCTGGTAGTTGTAGCCGAGGATCGCGCCAGCGGACTGCGCCTCCTGCACGAGACCGAGCGAGAGATACGCCTCGACCAGACGATGCAGCGCCTCGGGCGTGTGGGTGGTGGTCTGGAAATCCTCGACCACGACGCGGAAGCGGCTGATCGCGGCGCCGAAATGCTTGTCGCGCAGATAGTAGCGACCGATCTCCATTTCCTTGCCGGCGAGGTGGTCGAAGGCGAGGTCGAACTTCAGGATCGAGCTGCGGGCATATTCGCTTTTGGGATAGCGCTCGATCACCGTGCGCAGCGCCTGAAGCGCCTGGAAGGTGAGCCCCTGGTCGCGCCCGACTTCCTCGATCTGGTCATAGAAGGAGAGGGCGAGCAGATACTGCGCGTAGGCGGCATCCTCGTCGGTCGGGTAGAAATCGATATAGCGCTGCGCGGAGGACCGGCTGTTCTCGTAGTCCTTCTCGATGTGGTAGGCGTAGGCCTGCATGATCAGCGCCCGCTTCGACCACTCCGAGTAGGGGTAGAGACGCTCGACCTCACTGAAGTAATAGGCCGCTTCCTCACCGTCCTTGCGGTCGAGCTCGTACTCGCCGCGCTCATAGATCTGCTGGGCAGAGAAGGTCTCGAGCGGGATGTTGCCACGGGCGTATCCCTCGCGCTCCTGCGCATCGCAACCCGCCAGCAGAAGAGCGGAAAAAGCCACTCCGATCAATAGCTTACGCGATCTTCCGCCTGCCATGCCCGACTAACCTCATGTTCGTTCTGGGGGGCCGTAGGACGGCCCTTGGCACGGTCCTAGCACAGAAAATTCCGGTGCAAAACGTCTTAACGGCGTTTTGAGCGCGGCACGCCGTCAGGCGACTGCCGGGATCTCTTCACGCTCGACGCCGGCACCCGGCAGACGTGCCGCAAGCCCGTCGTCGCATAGGGTGATGCGGTAGGCATCGGGGGTCGAGAACAGCTCGCGCAGGAGCATGTTGGTCATCGCGTGACCGGCCTTGTGGCCCTCGTAATGGCCGATGATCGGGGCACCGGCGGTGTAGAGGTCGCCAAGCGCGTCGAGCATCTTGTGGCGTACGGCCTCGTCGTTGTGGCGCAGGCCGCCGGGCGAGAGCACCTTGTCGCCGTCGACGACGACTGCGTTCTCGTAGGTGCCGCCAAGCGCGAGACCATTGGCCTGCATCGCGTCGACATCGGACTGCCGGCAGAAGGTGCGGCTGTCGCAGAGCTCGCGCACGAAGGCGCCGTTGGCGAGGTCGAGGCTGCGCTCCTGCGTGCCGATGGCGTCATCCTCGAAGGCGATGTGGAAATCCATCGTCAGGCCGTTGCCGGTGCGGGCAGGGGACAGGCGGGCCCAGCCCTTGTCGGTCAGCACCGACACCGGCTTGAGGATCTCGATGGCATAGACCGGCGCGCGCAGCTCGCGGGTGCCGCGCTCAAGGATGGCGCGCACGAAGGGGGCGGCGGAGCCGTCCATGATCGGCACTTCGGGGCCGTCGATCTCGATCAGGGCGTTGTGCACGCCGCAGCCGGAGAGCGCGGCCATCACGTGTTCGATGGTCGAGACCGAGACACCGGCACCGTTGACGATACGGGTGCAGAGCGGGGTCACCTCGACGGCGTCCCAGCGCGCGGGCACCAGCGTGTCGCCCAGAAGGATGTCGGTCCGCTTGAACCAGATGCCGTGCTCGGCCGAGGCCGGACGAATGGTCATGCGCGCCGGGCGGCCGGAATGCAGGCCGACGCCATGGAATGTTACAGCGGATCTCAGAGTGGTTTGCACGGTCGTACCTCAGTCATCGAAGCCTTCAGAACACTGGGGGCTCCTTTGATGGTGGAGATATAGACCGGGCCCTGTCAGCTCAAATCAAGTATTGTAACCGCCTGAAACATCGCACGAACGGAATAAGCGAAACCTCGCGGGCCTGTTTTCAGGCGGTTTCAAGCTCTTGATCCCAAAAGAAAAACGCCCCCTCGAAGAGGGGGCGTTCCATCGCTGTGCTGTGCGAAATGTCAGTTGGCCTGGCGGCGCAGGAAGGCCGGGATCTCGATCCGATCCTGATCCTGCTGCTCGTCCTCGTCCACCACCGGAGCCGGCTGGTGGGCCTGCATCGGAGGCTGCTGACGGCGCGGGGCGGGGGCCTCGTGGCCGCCATTGCCACCTTGGGTGTGGCCATGACCGGTCATCCGGTTGATCAGCGAGTTGATCCCGAAGCGCGGCTTCTCGGCCTCGGAGGCCGGGCGGTGTGCGCCGGCGGGCTGCTGCGGCTGGGCGGCCGGGCGCGGCGCCTGTGCGGCGGGGCGCTGCTGGGGCTGCTGCCGGCTGTGCTCGGCGGCGGTGCGCAGGCGCTGCAGGGTCTCGGGCGAGGGGGTGCCGGGGGCCGGCGCCTTGGGCGCGACGAAGCTCTCGGGCTCGGCGTCGAGCGCATTGGTCTGCGGCTGGAACTGCGCAACCTGCGGACGGTAGGCCGGCGGCGGCAGGTCGTCCTGCGACTGTGCTGCGGGCTGCTCGTAGACCGGCTGCTGGTGCTGGTGCGGCTGCTGCTCATGCGCGCCGAAGAGCGACGGCTCGTCCTCTTCGTATTCCGGCTCCGGGGCACGGGCCGCGGCGGGCTGCTGCGCGTGGGCCGGCTGCTGCTGCGCCGGGGCCGGGGCGCGCTGCGGTGCGACCGGTGCGGCGGCGACCTCTTCCGGGGCCTCTTCGCCCATGGTCGGCTTCAGCGGCTCGGCCAGCTTGCGGCGCGGGACCGGAACGTCGCTGTGGACGTTGCTGGCGTCGATGCCGGTGGCGACGACGGAGACCCGCATGTTGCCTTCCATCGTGTCATCGAGGGTCGAGCCCACGATGATGTTGGCGTCGGCGTCGACTTCCTCGCGGATGCGGTTGGCCGCTTCGTCGAGCTCGAACAGGGTCAGGTCGTGACCGCCGGTGATGTTGATCAGCACGCCCTTGGCGCCCTTGAGCGAGATCTCGTCGAGCAGCGGGTTCGCGATGGCCTTTTCGGCGGCCTGGATCGCGCGCTCTTCGCCATCGGCCTCGCCGGTGCCCATCATCGCCTTGCCCATCTCGTCCATCACCGAGCGCACGTCGGCGAAGTCGAGGTTGATCAGGCCCGGGCGGACCATCAGGTCGGAGATGCCCTTGACGCCCTGGTAGAGCACGTTGTCCGCCAGCGCGAAGGCCTCGGTGAAGGTGGTCTTCTCGTTGGCGAGGCGGAACAGGTTCTGGTTCGGGATGATGATCAGCGTGTCAACGACCTTCTGCAGGGCCTCGACCCCGTCTTCGGCCTGACGCATCCGCTTGGCGCCCTCGAACTGGAACGGCTTGGTCACCACGCCGACGGTCAGCACGCCGAGCTCCCGCGCGGCCTGCGCGATGATCGGGGCCGCACCGGTGCCGGTGCCGCCGCCCATGCCGGCGGTGATGAAGCACATATGCGCCCCGGCAAGGTGGTCGACGATCTGCTCGATGCTCTCTTCGGCCGCGGCTGCGCCGACCGAGGCACGGGCGCCCGCGCCGAGGCCTTCGGTGACCTTGATGCCGAGCTGGACCTTGGAGGTCGCGAGGCTTTGCTGCAGCGCCTGAGCGTCGGTGTTGGCCGTCACGAAGTCGACGCCTTCGAGCTGCTGGACGATCATGTTGTTGACGGCGTTGCCGCCAGCGCCGCCGACGCCGAAGACCGTGATCCGGGGCTTCAGCTCTTCCTGTCCGGGCATCGAAAGGTTGAGTGTCATGTGTTTTGTCCGCCTGCGATTTTTGACTTGTTGCACGCCTGTCCTGCGCCTTTACCGGCAATTCTTACCGACATATTAGCAACGGGTCACGTAAAAAACGCAAAATAACCACGAAATATGGGGTAAAATCGGGTAATCCGCGCGGGATTTCGCCGACACCCCCAGATTTGGGGGTTTTCACCGAAAACAACGCAAAACGAGAGCGGGCGACACGCCATTCAAGCGGTCGCAAGTCGTCTTGCTTCGGTCATGTCGGGAGGTCTGCTCGACATCCCCGTGGGCCGCCTCTGTGTGCGGTTCTGTGGATAAGCTAACAAAGCCCCGCTCTGACGTCATCCCCGAAAATCACGGCGACGCGGTTTTCCGCGCTCACGGTTTCGTGGGGGTGGGAGCGGCGCGGCGTCTAGTGGAAGTCCCGGCTCGGGAACAGCCGCTTCGCCTGCTCGCGTGGGTGCTTGGCGGCGGGGGCGGGACGTGTCGGGCGCGGCGCCTCGTCGGCGGCGGGGTTGGTGATGCCGATGGCCTCGTCGAGCGGGTGGCCGAGATCGCCGAGCCGCGACGACAGGTCCTCGATCTGCTCGGCGATCAGGTGGGTGACGATGCCCTCGCGCTGCAGGTGGCCGGTGACCCGCAGCAGCCGCCCGCCCATGACTGCGCGGCGGAAGCGCTCGTAGACCTTGGGCCAGACCACCACGTTCGACACCCCGGTCTCGTCCTCCAGCGTCACGAAGATCACCCCCGAGGCGGTGCCCGGGCGCTGCCGGGTGATCACCACGCCGCAGACCGAGAGCCGCCGCAGCGGCGTGGCGGCGAGCTCGGAATGCGGCACGATGTCGGGAATGTCGGGCCGCAGGAGCTCCATCGGGTGGGCGCGCAGCGACAGCCGCATGGAGACGTAATCCTCGACCACCTCCTCGCCCAGATGCATCGGCGGCAGCTCGACATCGGGCTCGCGCAGCCCCTCGCCATCGAGCGGATCGGCAAACAGCGGCAGCGGCGCCGGCGAGCGGATGGCGCGCACCTGCCACAGCGCATCGCGCCGGGTCAGCCCCATGCCGGCGAAGGCATCCGCCTCGGCCAGCCGCTCGAGCACGCCGGGCAGAAGCCCCGCGCGCAGCCACAGGCTTTCGGGATCGGGATAGCCGTTGCCGCGCGCCGCCACGATCCAGCCGGCATCCTCCTCGCGGAAACCCTTGATCTGGCGAAAGCCCAGCCGCAGCGCCAGCCTGCCGTCGGCACGCCGCTCGAGCACGTTGTCCCACTGGCTGTGGTTGACGCAGATCGGGCGCAGCTCGATGCCGTGGTCGCGCAGGTCGCGGACGATCTGCGCCGGGGCGTAGAACCCCATCGGCTGCGAGTTGAGCAGGGCGCAGCCGAAGATCGCCGGATGATGGCATTTCAGCCAGGACGAGACATAGGTGAGCATGGCGAAGGCCGCGGCGTGGCTCTCGGGGAAGCCGTAATCGGCAAAGCCCTCGATCTGGGTGAAACAGCGCTCGGCGGCCTCGCGGGTGTAGCCGTTCTTGAGCATCCCGCGGGTGAAGCGGTCGCGGTGCTCGCCGATGGTGCCCATGCGCCGGAACGAGGCCAGCGAGCGGCGCAGCCGGTCGGCCTCTTCCGCCGAGTAGCCGGCGCCGACCACGGCGATCTGCATCGCCTGCTCCTGAAACAGCGGCACGCCGAGGGTCTTGCGGGTCACCTCCGACAGCGCCGGCCCGAAGGGCTCGGGTCGCTCGAGGCCCTGCCGGCGGCGGATATAGGGCTGCACCATGCCGCCCTGGATCGGGCCGGGGCGGACGATGGCGACCTCGATCACCAGATCGTAGAAGGTGGCGGGCTTCATCCGGGGCAGGAAGTTCATCTGCGCCCGGCTCTCGACCTGGAACACGCCCACCGCGTCGGCCTTCTGCAGCATCCGGTAGGTGGCCGTGTCCTCCTGCGGCACGGTGTCGAGCGTGTGGGTGATGCCCTCGTGCTGCTCGAGCAGGGCAAAGGCCTTGCGGATGCAGGTCAGCATCCCGAGGCTGAGCACGTCGACCTTGAGGATGCCGAGCGCGTCGATATCGTCCTTGTCCCACTCGATGACGGTGCGGCCCTCCATCGCCGCGTTCTCGATCGGGCACAGCTCGTCGAGCCGGCCCCGGGTGATGATGAAGCCCCCCACGTGCTGGCTCAGGTGGCGCGGGAAGCCGATGATCTCGCCGATGAGGCCGATGGTCTGCGCCAGCCGCCGGTCGCCGGGATCGAGCCCGAGCTCGCGGATGCGGTCGGGATCGGCGCCGCCGTTGGACTGGCCCCAGATCTGCCCCGAGAGCGCCGCCGTCACGTCCTGGCTCAGGCCCATGACCTTGCCGACCTCGCGGATCGCGGCGCGGGTGCGGAAATGGATCACCGTGGCGCAGAGCCCGGCGCGGTGGCGACCGTATTTCTCGTAGATCCACTGGATCACCTCCTCGCGCCGCTCATGCTCGAAATCGACGTCGATGTCGGGCGGCTCGCCGCGGTAGCGCGAGATGAAGCGTTCGAAGACCATGCCGATCAGGTCGGGGCTGACATCGGTGATGCCGAGCAGGTAGCACAGCACCGAGTTCGCCGCCGAGCCGCGCCCCTGACACAGGATGCCCCGCGACCGGGCGAAGGCGACGATGTCGTTCACGGTGAGGAAATAGGCCGCGAAGCCCAGCTCCTCGACGACCCGCAGCTCCTTGGCCATCAGGTCGAAGACCTTGTCCGGCGCGCCCTCGGGATAACGCCGCTCGAGCCCGGCATGGGCCAGCCGCTCGAGCCGCGCCTGCGGCGTCTCGCCATCGGCGATCTCGTCGGGATACTCGTAGCTCAGCTCGCCGAGGTCGAAGGCGCAGCGCGCCGCGATCTCCAGCGTGCGGCGCAGGGCGGCGGGGTGGCGGCGGTAGAGCCGGGCCATATCGGCGGCGGGCTTGAGCCGGCGCTCGGCATTGGGCAGGGCGCGGGTGCCGATGGCGTCGATGGTGCAGCCCTCGCGCAGGCAGGTCAGCACGTCGGCGAGCTGGCGCCGCGCGGCGCGGTGCATCAGCACGTCGCCCACCGCCACCATCGGCGTGTTCATCCGAAGCGCCAGCCGGGCGCAGGCGTCGAACCACGCCTGGTCGGAGCCGTCATAGCGCGGCGGCGCGCCGAGGAAGACGTGGCCCGGAAAGCGCCGCTGCAGGCGCCGCAGCGGGGTCGTGGCCTGGGCCAGGTCGTCGGGCGGCAGGGCGATCAGGATCAGGCCGCGGCCATGCGCCTCGAGATCGGCGAGATGCAGCTGGCAGCGGCCCTTCTCGGCCCGGCGCTTGCCCAGCGTCAGCAGCCGCGACAGCCGTTCGTAGGCGGCGCGGTCGGTGGGCAGGGCCAGCCACTCGACCGGCTCGTCCTCGAGCACCAGCCGGCAGCCGGAGATCAGCCGCGGCAGCAGCAGGCCGGCGCGCACGGCGATCTCCCGCGTGCCGGCCTCGGGCTGGCGCGAGCACGGATCGGTGCGCTCGGTCGAGCGGATGCGCAGCGCCTGCTCGGCCTCCTCGCGCAGGGTCTTCAGCGCCGACCACGCGCGCACCACGCCGGCCAGCGAGTTGCGGTCGGTGATCGCCAGTGCCGAGAGCCCGAGCTCGGTGGCGCGCGCCACCAGCTCCTCGGGATGCGAGGCGCCGGTGAGGAAGGTGAAGTTCGAGGTGACGCAGAGCTCGGCATATGCGGTGGGAAGAGGAGCGTCCTTGTCGCTTGTGCTGTCCCTGCCGTCGGCCTGTGGGTGGCGAGGGGGATTGGGGGCGCTGCCCCCGTCCGCCGGGGGCGGACTCCCCCGAGGTATTTTGGAACCAGAGAAGAGCGGGGCGTTCGTGAGGGATGGCAAGGTGAGGGGGCCTTGCCGGAGGATTTTCGGGGGCGAGACTATAGGGGGAGCGGATGGCGCGGGGAATCGGGGGCGCTGCCCCCGTCCGCCGGGGGCGGACTCCCCCGGAGTATTTGGGACGTAGAGAAGAGCGGGGCGTTTGGAGGGGATGACAAGGGCGAGCGCAGTCTCCACTCGTGCAGGGCGGAGGCCCCCGAGGTCCGTTGGGGCCGGGGCGGTGGTCACGGGAACTCTCCGTGCACGAACCAGCCCGGGGCCTGCGGGGTGTGGAATAGCCACAGGCGGCGGCCCGCGTCGGTTTCGATCTGCCAGTAGTCGCGGGTGCCGTGGCGCCAGGCGTCGTCGGGCAGCCACCATTCCGGCGCGATGCGCTCGGGGCCGGTGGCGCGGGCGGTGGCAAGCTGCAGCGCGCGCCAGCGGAAGCGGCGCGGCGGGCGGGGGCCGTGGGCGGCGATGGGCTCGGGCGGGAACAGCCGCAGCGGGCGCGGCCGCGGCGCCGGCCAGCCGCCGGTGGCGGGGGGCGAGAAGGCGGCGGGGGCGACGAGGAAGGCGCGCTCGGGGATGTGGCTGTCGGCGGGCAAGAGGCGGCGGATGTTCTCGAGCCCGATGCGGCTGCCGATGCGGGTCACCAGATCGTCGAGCGCCGGGCCATGGGCGGGGGCGCCGTGGGCCGTCACCGGCCCGCCCAGCTGCTGCACCGGCAGATCCTCGACCACCACCGCCTCGAGCCGGAGCTGGTCGATGCCGAAGCCGGCCTCGGCGGTCTCCACGCCGCGGCGGAACAGCGGCAGGATGCGGCCCGCCTCGCGCATCGGGCTGGCCAGCCGCAGCTCGACCCGGGACTGGCCGCCATCGACCCGGCGCAGGCTCAGCTCGAGCACTCGCGCGCCGGCCTCGCGGGCCAGAAGCTGCGCGCAGAGCCGCTCGAGCAGGCGCTCGGTGCCGGCCATCACGTCCTCGGTGAGGCCGATGGGCTCGGGCAGGCTCAGGCGGATGCCGTAATGCGGCGGCTCGGCGGCGGGGGTGACCGGCTCGGGCAGCGCGCCCAGCGCCTGGTCGAGCCGGGCCAGCAGGGCGGGGCCGAAGCGCCGGGTCAGCGGCGGGCGCGGGCTGGCGGCGAGATCGCCGATCGTGCGCAGCCCCAGCCGCTGCAGCGCCGTCACCACCGCGGGCTCGAGCCGCAGCGCCGCCACCGGCAGCGGCCCGAGCGCGGCCAGCGGATCGCCCGCCGGCGCCACGCCCTCGCCGAAGCGCGCCAGCGCCCAGGCGCCGCCGCGGCTGTCGGCCAGCCCGAGCCGCAGCGCCAGCCCGGCGCGGGCAGCGCGGGCGCGCATGTCGGCCAGCATCATCGCCTCGCCACCATGCAGATGGGTGGCGCCGGTGACATCGAGCACCAGCCCGTCGGCGCCGTCGATCCCGACCCAGGGGCAGTAGCGTGTGGCCCAGCGCCGCAGCGCCGCGAGAAACCGCCCGTCGCGCCCCGGTTCGGCCGGCGCGGTGAGCAGCGCCGGGCAGTAGACCCGCGCATCCGCCAGCGCCATGCCGCCATGCAGCCCCTCGGCCTCGGCCCGCGGGTTCAGGCAGAACAGCCGCTCGGCATTGGCCTGCGTCTGCACCAGCGCGAAGGGCGCCTCAACCGGACGCGCGCGCAGAACCCGGTCGCTCGGCAACCGGGGAAACCACATGGAGACGATGCGCCGTGTCTGTCCAAAGAACATCCCAGGTTCCCAGTGTTCCTGATTTGTTCTTTATAATTTCCCAGCGCAGCGCTGTCGAGTCCGCCTCCTCGGCGGAAGCGAGGCGGGGGGCGGCGCGCCAGCGGGTCTCGGCGGCGTTGCTGCCCATGCCCTCGGGGATCAGGCACAGTCCGGTGCTGTCGCCGGTCTTGGCGGCGAGCTGCAGCCGGCGGCCCTGGCGCAGGTCGAGCGGCTTGGTGATCTCGGTCACCACCAGCGGCACCGCGCCGTCGCGCAGCGCCTCCTCGGTGACCGCCAGCGCATCGGTGGGCGAGGGCGCCTCGGCGATCAGCAGCCGGGCGGGATCGAAGAATCGCGACAGGCCCTGCGGGGTCAGCATCTCGGCGCTCCAGGCCGGGCGCACCCAGAGCACCGGGCCAGACCCCTGCGCCGCGAGGATCGCGGCGAAGCTGCTGGCGCCGGGGCCGCAGACCTCGTGGACGCGGGCGGGGCGCAGGGGGAAGCTGTCGAACAGATTCGCGGGCATGGGATCAGGATACAGGCTCGGGGCGGGGCGGGCCAAGACCCGCCGCGCCTCAGAGCGCCGGTCGCGTGGCGCGGCGCGCCTGCCAGAGCTCACGGGCCGCCTCGAGGGGCGCCTCCTGACCCAGCGTGTCGAGCGCCAGCGCGGCGGTGCCCAGCACCACCGCCTCGGCGAAGGGATCGTCGCGCTGGCCGGACCAGAGCTGCGACAGCAGCGCCGGATCGCTCTCGCCATCGTCGAGGCGGCGGGTGGCCTCGGGCAGGAGGGCGGGAAAGCTCGTCTCCCACGCGGCGCCCGCGCGCAGGCCGAAGCCGGCGATCGCCTTGGCCGGGTGGCGCTCGAACTCGCCGCCGCCGCCCTTGATCACGGTGAGCGCGTCGAGCCCGAGGATGGCGCCCGCATCGGCCTGCAGCAGGCGATAGGGCGGGTGGAACACGCCCTGCACAGAGGCCGTGGCCCGCGCCGGGTTGAGCATCCGACAGACGGTGTTCACGCAGGAGCGCAGGTGCAGCACGTCGCGCAGGCGCAGCAGGCGGAAGAGCGGCGCAGAGAGCTGCTCGAGCGGCAGGTAGGCGATGCCGTGGCGCTCTATCAGGACAGCGGCCTCGCCGGGGTCGTCTGCCACCGGGATGCCGGCGGCGGAGAGGCCGGAGCGCACCGCCGCGTCGGCGCCGTTCCAGCCATGCATCAGGACCGGGTGGCCGGCATCGGCCACCAGCCGGGCCGAGAGCAGGAACCACGGCAGGCCGCGGGTGCGCCCCGCGGCATAGGAGGGCCAGTCGAGCGCCGGGCGCGGCAGGGCGGGCAGGCTGTCCTGCGCCGCCTGCGCGAAGCCCGCGATCTCGTCGGCGGTCTCGCCCTTCATCCGCATCAGCATCAGGAGCGCGCCGATGGCGTGCGGGTCGGCCTCGCCCGAGAGCATGAGCCGCATCGCATCGACCGCTTCCTCGCGGCTCAGCGAGCGCGACCGGCCGGGGCCGCGCCCCAGCGTGCGGACATGGGCGCCAAAGGTCATTCCGCGGCCACCCGGGCTTGCGCCGCGGCGAGGATCGCGGCCAGTTCGGGCCGGCAGGAGCCGCAATTGCTGCCCGCCTCCAGCGCCGCGCCGATCTGCTCGACGCTGAGAAGGCCCCGCGTCTCGATGGCCTCGACGATGGTGTTCAGCCCGACATTGAAGCACGCGCAGACCAGCGGGCCGGGATCGGGTTGCTCGGCGGAGGGCTGGCCGGTGAGCGCGTCGGGGGCCTCGGTGCCGGGCAGGGTGGCGAGGAAGTCGCGCCGGAGCGCCACCGGCTCGGGGCCGGCAAAAAGCGCCGCGATCAGCCGGTCGCCGTGGTGAAAGGCCACCCGCGCGACGCCGCAGCGGGCGTCGATCACCGTCTGGCAGGGCGCATCGGGCAGGCCGAAGAGCGCGCGCGCCTCGGCCTCCCAGTCCGCGGGCCGGGCGGAGGCGGCCAGCTCGGCGCGCCAGCCGGCACGGGTGCGGGCGCGGGCCCAGTACGCGGCGTTGGGGATGATCTCGGTGGCGGACACGGCGTAGCCGTACCATGCCGCGTCGAACCGTGCCACCGCCGTGGTGCTGGCCTTGCTCTCGGGCTGGCCCGAGACCGGATCGGTGTGGGCCGCGACCAGCGCGTCGATCCGGGCCGACGGCGCGGTCTCGCCGGTCCAGTGCATCGGCGCGAAGACATCGCCCGGCGCCACCGCGTCGGTGATCCGCGCCCGCAGGATCGCCTTGCCCTGCCGGTTCTCGAGCCGCACCAGATCGGCGGGGGCGATGCCGAGGCGGCGCGCATCCTCGGGGTGGATCTCGAGGAAGGGCTCGGCGAGATGGGCGGCCAGCCGCGGCGCGCGCGCGGTGCGGGTCATGGTGTGCCACTGGTCGCGGATACGCCCGGTATTGAGCCGGAAGGGAAACGCGGCGCAGCGCGTGGAGGCCGGGGCGCGATAGCGGATCGGCAGCATCCGTGCCTTGCCGTCGGGGTGATGGAAGCGCCCGTCGGCGAAGAAGCGGCCACCGCTGCGGCTGGCGCTGGCGGGCCAGCGGAAGGGCGCCATCGCGCTGTATGCGCTGTCGCTGAGCGCGGCCTTGGCGGAGATGTCGAACGCGCGCCCGAGCCTGCCGGCGAGGCCCGAAAGGGCGGCGTGTTCGCGGAAGATCTCGGCCGGTCCGGTATAGTCGAACGCCTCGTGCCAGCCCATGCGGCGCCCGACCTCGGCAAGGATCTCCCAGTCGGGCCGGGCCTGTCCCGGCGCCGGCAGGGCGGCGCGCTGGCGGCTGATGGTGCGGTCCGAATTGGTCACCGTGCCGTCCTTCTCGGCCCAGGCCGCGGCGGGCAGCAGCACATGGGCGAGGCGCGCGGTGTCGGTGGCGGCGGTGATGTCCGAGACCACGACGAAGTCGCACTCGGAGATCGCCTTGGTGACCGCGTCGGCCTCGGGCATGGTGACGGCGGGGTTGGTGTGGATGATCCACAGCGCCTTGATGCGGCCGTCGCCTGCGGCGCGGAACAGGTCCACCGCCTTGAGCCCCGGCGCGTGGGCCATGCGCGGGCTGCCCCAGAACGCGCGCACCGCGGCGCGGTGGTCTGCGTTCTCGATATCGAGGTGGCAGGCCAGCATGTTGGCCAGCCCGCCGACCTCGCGCCCGCCCATGGCGTTGGGCTGCCCGGTGATCGAGAACGGCCCAGAGCCGGGGGTGCCGATGCGGCCCGTGGCGAGATGACAGTTGAGGATGGCGTTGACCTTGTCGCTGCCCGAGGTGGACTGGTTCACCCCCTGCGAATAGACGGTGACGACCTTTCGTGTTCCGATCCAAAGCCTGTAGAACGCGTCAAGCTGCGCCCGCGACAGCCCGGTCACGGTGTCTTGGTCGCGCCGGGCGGCGCTCAGCGCCGCATCAAGGCCGGTGACGCTCTGAAGGAATTCCTTGTCGAGCGCGCCGGCCTCGTGGATGGCGCAGAGCAGCCCGTTGAACAGCGCCGCATCGGTGCCGGCCCGGAGCGCGAGATGCATGTCGGCCCCGTCGCAGGACGCGGTGCGGCGCGGGTCGATGACCACGATCCTTGTGCCGCGCGCCTTCCGCGCCGCGAGGATGCGTTGGTGGAGCACCGGGTGGCACCATGCGAGGTTCGAGCCCACCAGCACGATCAGGTCGGCCGCCTCGAGATCCTCGTAGGTGCCGGG
Source organism: Salipiger bermudensis (assembly GCF_020171625.1). Lineage (GTDB taxonomy): Bacteria > Pseudomonadota > Alphaproteobacteria > Rhodobacterales > Rhodobacteraceae > Salipiger > Salipiger bermudensis_B. The sequence goes on along the minus strand of NZ_JAIUZY010000003.1, from coordinate 77,739 downwards.
CACGGTATCGCTGCCGAAGGCGCGGCGGTGGCCGGCCACGGACGAGGCCATGCAGAGCCGCGAGTTGGTGTCGATATTGGCGGCCCCGATATAACCCTTCATCAGTTTGTTGGCGACGTAGTAGTCCTCGGTCAGCAACTGGCCGGAGACGTAGAACCCGACGCTCTCCGGCCCGTGCTGCGCGATGGTCTCGGAAAAGCGCCGGGCGACGAGATCGAGCGCCGCGTCCCAGCCGGTCTCGCGGCCGTGGATGCGAGGGGCGAGCAGACGGCCCTCGAGCCCCACGGTCTCGCCAAGGGCCGAGCCCTTCGAGCAGAGCTTGCCGAAATTCGCGGGGTGATCCGGGTCGCCCCGCACGGTCAGCCCGCCATCCCCGTCGGCCCTCAGCCGGACGCCGCAGCCGACGCCGCAATAGGGGCAGGTCGAACGGACCTCGGAACCGCTGGCGTCTCGCATCACGCCGCGCTCCGTCGCGAGACCGCCGTGCCGTCGAGCAGGATGCGCCCGCCCTCGAGCCGCACCGGGTAGGTGTCGATGCGGCCCTCGTCGGCGCCCTGCGCCTCGCCGGTGTTGAGATCGAACACCCAGTTGTGCAGCGGGCAGGTCACTTTCTGCCCGTGAACGATGCCCTCTGACAACGGTCCGCGCTTGTGCGGGCAGGTGTTGGAGGCGGCAAAGACCTCGGCGGCGTCGGTGCGGAAGATCGCCACGCAACCGACCTCCGTCCTGACCAGCCGGGCGCCGCGCAGCGGCACGTCGTCGATATGTCCGATGTCGATCCAGCTCATTGGCCTGTCTCCGCTTGCGAGATGGGGAAGCCGCCCCGAAGGCCGGGGCGGCAGGTCTGGCGAGGCGCGGCGCTCATTCCGCCGCCCTGAGGGTAAGGTCGGCAAGCGGCTGGAAACGGCGCGCCGCCTCCGGCTCGGCCCGCTCGGCCCACGGATCGGTCTGGTAGACGCTTTGCGAGACGTCGAACCGCGCGACCAGTGCCCGGCGCTCGGCGTCGTCCGAGAGCACCTCCTTGACCCAGTCGAGCCCGACCTTGGCGACCCATTTGTAGGGCCGGTCGAGATACCTCGCGTGCTCGCGGTAGAGCTGCACGAAGGCGGTGGTCCACTCGATGGCCTCATTCTCTGTCGGCACGTCGACAAGGCGCTCGGTCTCCTTCACGTCCATGCCGGCGGCACCGGCGACGCCGATCTGGTAGCCGCTGTCGACGCAGATGATGCCGACATCCTTGCAGGTCGCCTCGGCGCAGTTGCGCGGACAGCCCGAGACGCCGAGCTTGACCTTGTGCGGCGTCCACGACCCCCAGAGCTTCTTCTCCAGCTTGATGCCGAGCCCGGTGCTGTCCTGCGTGCCGAAGCGGCACCAGTCGGAGCCGACGCAGGTCTTCACCGTGCGCAGACCCTTGGTGTAGGCGTGGCCCGAGACCATGCCTGCCTCGTTGAGATCGTGCCAGATCGCCGGCAGGTCCTCTTTCCTGACGCCCAGCAGATCGATGCGCTGGCCACCGGTGACCTTGACGGTGGCGCCGTATTTCTCCGCCGCCTGCGCGATGGCGATGAGCTCCTGCGGCGTGGTCATGCCGCCCCACATGCGCGGCATCACGCTATAGGTGCCGTCCTTCTGGATGTTGGCGTGGTTGCGCTCGTTGACGAAGCGGCTCTGCGGGTCGTCGGTGTAGTCGAGCGGCCAGTCCGCCAGCAGGTAGAAGTTCACCGCCGGGCGGCAGACATGGCAGCCGTTTCGGGTTTTCCAGCCCAGCTCCTGCCACACCGCCTCCTGCGATTTCAGCGCCTGCGCCTTGATCAGCCGGCGCACGTCTTCATGCGTGAGCTCGGTGCAGCCGCAGACCGGCTGCGCCGTGGGCAGCACGAAGTCGTCGCCCAGCGTGACCGAGAGCACCTGCTCGACCAGCCCGGTGCAGGTGCCGCAGGAGGCACTGGCCTTGGTGGTGGCCTTGATGGCCCCGAGATCGGTGGCGCCGCCCGCGATGGCGGCCACGATATCGCCCTTGCATACGCCGTTGCAGCCGCAGATCTCCGCCTCAGGCGGCAATGCTGCAACGGCTGACAGAGGGTCCGCGGAGGCGCCTCCCTGATACGACGGCCCGAAGATCAGCGTCTCGCGCATCTCCGAGATGTCGGTGCCGTCCTTGATCAGGCCGAAGAACCAGTTGCCGTCGGCGGTGTCGCCATACATCACCGCGCCAATGAGCCTGTCCGCCTCGATCACGAGCCGCTTGTAGATGCCACGGGCGGGATCGCGGTAGACGATGTCCTCGCGGCCCGGGCCGTCGGCGAAATCGCCCGCCGAGAACAGGTCGCAGCCGGTGACCTTGAGCTTGGTCGACAGCTCGCGCATGGCGAAGGTCTCTTCCTGCCCGAGCAGGGTCTTCGCCAGCACCTTGGCCTGATCGTAGAGCGGCGCGACGAGGCCGAAGAGGGCGCCCTCGAACTCGACGCATTCGCCCACGGCAAAGACATCCGGCGTCTCGGTGCGCATCTGCGCGTCGACCTTGATGGCGCGGCCGCAGGCGATGCCGCTGTCCTGCGCCAGCTTCACCGCCGGGCGGATGCCCACCGCCATGCAGACGATGTCGCAGGGCAGCTCGGTGCCGTCGGCCAGCAGGACGCTCTCGACCCGGCCGTCGCCCTTGATCTCCTGCGTCGAGGCCTCGAGCATCACGGTGATGCCGCGCTTTTCCAGATCCTTCTTCAGGAGGTACCCCGCCGCCGGATCGAGCTGGCGCTCCATCAGGTGGGAGGCGATGTGCAGCACGGTGACCTCCATGCCGCGCAGCCGCAGCGCCGCCGCCGCCTCGAGCCCGAGCAGGCCGCCGCCGATCACCACCGCCTTCGCGCCCGGCCTGGCGGCGGCCTCGGTCATCGCGGTGGTGTCTTCGAGATCGCGGAAGGCCACCACGCCGGGCAGGTCATGGCCGGGGCAGGGGATGATGAAGGCCGAGGAGCCGGTGCCGAAGACCAGCTTGTCATAGGCCACCTCGCCCTTCTCGCCGACCACGACCTTGCGCGCGGTGTCGACGCTCATGACCCTCTCGCCGAACCGGCAGGTCACCCTGTTTGTGCCGTACCAGTCGTCGTCATGGGTGACGATCTCGGCAAAGCTCTTCTCGCCCGAGAGCACCGGCGAGAGCATGATGCGGTTGTAGTTGCCGCGCGGCTCGGCGTTGAAGAGCGTGATGTCATAGGCGCCGGGATCGGCCTCGAGCAGGTGTTCGAGCAACCGGCCCGAGGCCATGCCGGCACCGATCACGATGAGTTTCTTCGCCATCTTGGTCACTCCGCTGCGATGGCCTTGGCGGCCGGTTGGGGTCTGGGCTTGGAGCCGTGCTCGTACTCTTCGAGGAAGGTCAGCACCTGCTCGCGGTAGAGGTAGTAATCGGGGTGTTCGAGCAGCGCCTTGCGGGTTCGCGGGCGCGGCAGGTCGACATCAACGATCTTGCCGATGGTGGCCTGCGGGCCGTTGGTCATCATCACCACGCGGTCGGCCAGCAGGATCGCCTCGTCGACATCGTGGGTGACGCAGATCGCGGTCACCTTGGTGCGCGACCAGACCTCCATCAGCACCTCCTGCAGCTCCCAGCGGGTCAGGCTGTCGAGCATCCCGAAGGGCTCGTCGAGCAGCAGCAGCTTCGGCGAGAGGGCAAAGGCGCGGGCGATGCCGACGCGCTGCTTCATGCCGTTCGACATCTCGGCGGCGCCGCGATCCATGGCATCGGCCAGCCCGACGCGTTCGAGATAATACTCCACCACCTCCTGCCGCTCGGCCCGGGAGGCCCTGGGATAGACCTTGTCGACCCCGATGGCGCAGTTCTCCCGCGCGGTGAGCCACGGGAAGAGGTTGGGCGACTGGAACACCACGGCGCGCTCGGGATCGGCGCCCTCGACATGGCGCCCATCGAGACGGATGCCGCCCTTCGAGATGCTGTTGAGGCCCGCGGCCATGGTCAGCACGGTGGACTTGCCGCAGCCCGAATGGCCGATCAGCGAGATGAACTCGCCCCTGTTGACCTTGAGGTTGAAGTCCTCGACCACCGTCAGCGGCCCCTTGGGGGTGGGATAGACCTTGTGCAGCTGCGAGAAGTCGAGGAAGCGCTCCTCGATCATGCCGTCCTGCGCCTTGGCGACCGCTGCCGGGACATCCGGTGCGAGCCCGTGGATCGGCGTCACGTCGGGCAGGTTGCGGCTGCCCTCGGTCTTGGCCTCGATGCCCACGTCCATCAGGTAGGTGGTGACCTCGGCGCGCAGGCGCTTGAAGGTCTCGTCATGGTTCATCTCGCCGCGGTCGCGGGGGCGCGGGAGGCGCACCGGGAACTCGGTGCCGAGCGTGCCGTCGGGGTTGAGCGCGATGATGCGGTCGGCCAGCAGGATGGCCTCGTCGACGACGTTGGTGATCAGCACGCAGGTCTTCTTGTCCTGCTCCCAGATCTGCTCGATCTCGTCGGCCAGATTGGCGCGGGTCAGCGCATCGAGCGCCGAGAGCGGCTCGTCGAGCAGCAGAACCTCCGGGTTCATGGCGAGCGCGCGGGCCACGTTGACGCGCTGGCGCATCCCGCCCGAAAGCTCTGCCGGGCGGCGGGTGGCGGCGTGGGAGAGGCCGACCATGCTGACGTATTTGGCGACGGTGGCCGCCTTCTCGGCGCTGGGCATCTTCGGGAAGACGCTGTCGAGCGCGAGCTGCACGTTGCCGTTCACCGTGAGCCACGGCATCAGCGCATAGCTCTGGAAGATCACGCCGCGCTCGGGGCCGGGGCCGTCGATCTCGGCGCCCTTGAAGGTGACGCGGCCCTTCGTGGGGGTCTCGAGCCCGGCCATCAGGTTGATCAGCGTGGTCTTGCCGCTGCCGGAGAAGCCCAGAAGCACGAGGAACTCGCCCTCCCTGACCTCGAGATCGATGTCCTTGAGGACGTCGGTTCTGCGGGTGCCTTCGCCGAAGCTCTTCGAGACGTTTTCGAACTTGAGAATGCTCATTGAGGTATCCTTTTGCGCCATCGCTTTGCTACATGAGCGCTGGTTTGCTTGCGCTATCGCTTCGCTGCTTGAGCGCTTGATGCGTCGCGCTATCGCGTCGCTACTTGAGCGCTGGGGCCTCCCCACGAACCCGGCTCAGCGGGTGTTCGAGAAGGTGAAGAGGGATTGCAGCGCGTACATCACGCGATCGAGCAGGAAGCCGATGATGCCGATGGTGAACACCGCGACCATGATCTTGGCCAGCGATGAGGAGGAGCCGTTCTGGAACTCGTCCCAGACGAACTTGCCGAGGCCGGGGTTCTGGGCCAGCATCTCGGCGGCGATCAGGACCATCCAGCCAACCCCGAGCGACAGGCGCAGACCGGTGAAGATGAGCGGCAGGGCGCTGGGCAGCACCAGCTTGGTGATCTTGGTGCGGGTGTTCATCTTGAGCACCTTGGAGACGGCGACCAGATCCCGGTCGATCGAGGCAACGCCGAGCGCGGTGTTGATCAGCGTCGGCCAGAGCGAGCACAGCGTCACGGTGATCGCCGAGATCAGGAAGGACTTGGAGAACAGCCCGTCATTGGTGGCGACGGCGGCGGAGATGATCATCGTCACGATCGGCAGCCATGCCAGCGGCGAGACCGGCTTGAAGATCTGCACCAGCGGGTTGATGGCGGAGTTGGCATAGGGCGAGAGGCCGGCGAGGATGCCCAGCGGGATCGCCACGCAGGAGCCGATCAGGAAGCCGAAGAACACCGTCTTGATCGAGGTCCAGATCTGTTCGTAATAGCTCGGCGCGCCGGTATAGGCGATGTCCTTGACCTGGTCGGCCTTGCCGGCGGCGATGAGCTTTTCGTTGCGCGCCGCCACCATGGTCTCGAACTTGTCGCGTTTCGCGGCCTTGGCCTGCGCATCCTCGTGCAGGAGCACCGCCTCGTGCCAGACCTGCGCCGGGCCGGGGACCGCGCCGAGCGAGGTCTCGACCCTCGGCGCCAGCGTGCCCCAGAGCAGCAGGAAGCCCGCGATGGCCAGAAGCGGCACGCCGAGCAGCAGCCAGATGTCCTTCATCTGGGCCTTGGGGTTGTCGCCTGCGGCGGCTTTCAGGACTGGGGTGATCCACGACAGGCCCAGAACGCGGAACCAGGCGTCGGCCTTGTTGATGCGGGTGAACAGGCGCGCCCGGCGGGCGTCGCGCTCGGCCTCACGGGCGTAGTCAGGATCGACGGTTGTCATCTGAGGTGTCCTCGGCGGTTGGATGGATCGGGGCGGTGGGCGGCGCTCGCGCCCGGGGCGCATCGCCCCACCCACCGTCCCGCGGTCTGTCTCGGAGTTGTCTCGGAAGGGGGCGGCGTCGTCTCGGGGTGCGCCCGGCGGTCACCTCCCCGAAGCGACATCAGCCCTGGATCTCGTTGCCCACGACGGTCTGCTCGCCTTTCAGGCCGATCGGCAGGCTCTCGAGATAGGCGTTGGGGGTGCGGCCGTCATAGGGAATGCCGTCGATGATATCGGCGGCGGGGGTCGCCTCCTTGTAGCCGTCGCTGTCCCACGGGAAGTCGGCCTCGCGGGCCAGCCCCTCGTCGACCAGCGCCCGCGCGGCCTCGAGATAGATCCCGGGCTTGTAGACCGACTTCGCGACCTCATCGTACCAGCTATCGGGCTTGGCCTCGGCGATCTGGCCCCAGCGGCGCATCTGAGTCAGGTACCAGACCGCGTCGGAGTAGAACGGGTAGGTGGCATTGTAGCGGAAGAAGACGTTGAAATCGGGCACCTCGCGCACGTCACCCTTTTCGTACTCGAAGGTGCCGGTCATCGAGTTGGCGATCACCTCGGCATCGGCGCCCACGTATTCCGGCTTAGACAGCATCTCGACCGCCTCCATACGGTTGGCGTTGTCGTTCTCGTCGAGCCACATGGCGGCGCGGATCAGCGCCTTGACGACAGCCTTGGTGGTGTTGGGGTTCTCCTCGGCGAATTCGGCGGTGAGGCCGAACACCTTCTCGGGGTTGTTCTTCCAGAGCTCGTAATCGGTGATCACCGGCACGCCGATGCCCTTGAATACCGCCGCCTGGTTCCATGGCTCGCCGACGCAGTAGCCATAGATCGTGCCGGCCTCGAGGGTGGCGGGCATCTGCGGCGGCGGGGTCACCGAGAGCAGCACGTCGGCGCCGATCTGGCCGGTGACGTTGTCGGGCGAGTAGTAGCCGGGCTCGAGCCCGCCGGCGGCGAGCCAGTAGCGCAGCTCGTAATTGTGGGTCGAGACCGGGAACACCATGCCCATGTTGAAGGGCTTGCCCTCGGCGCGGTACGTCTCGACAACCGGGGCGAGGGCCGCGGCGCTGATCGGGTGCTGCGGCAGGCCGTCGGCATCGGTCGGGATGTTGGGCTTCATCTCGTCCCAGACGGCGGTGCTGACGGTGATGCCGTTGCCGTTGAGATCCATCGAGAAGGGCGTGACGATATGCGCCTCGGTGCCGTAGCCGATGGTGGCGGCGAGCGGCTGCCCGGCGAGCATATGCGCGCCGTCGAGCTGGCCGTCGATCACCCCGTCGAGCAGGACCTTCCAGTTGGCCTGCGCCTCGAGCGTGACGAACAGGCCCTCGTCGAGGAAATAGCCCTGTTCGTAGGCCACGGCGAGCGGGGCCATGTCGGTCAGCTTGATGAAGCCGAAGGTCAGCTCGTCCTTTTCGAGATCCTTCGCCAGCAGGGGCGCGGAAAGCGCCGTGGTGGCGGTCAGTGCGAGAAGAAGGGTCTTCATACGTCCGTTCCGTCCCTTTGAGAGGCCCGGACAAACACCCGGGGGAGAAAAACAAAAAAGCCGCCGACTGATCGCGACTCTGGAGGAGATCGCGGCAGTCGAGCGGCTTTGCTCGGGTATCCCAGACCTTGGGATGAATGTCGGGAGCGGCGCGCCATTGCGCTGCTCGTGCCTCTTCTATGACGGGGAGGGGCGAGGCCGATCAATGAAAAATGTCACCACCGGGCCATGTTCGACCGGGTGGTCCATTTTCCGATGCTGCATCTGCATAAAAAGGCGGCGTCACTGCGCTGATGGCTCGAAAATGCGGCCATCGAAGAACGAATCCGGCCCGAGGAACAGCCGCCCCGAGGTTGAGACCACCGCCGTTTCCTCGGACAGAGCGCCCTCGATCTTCGACGACGCGCCGGGCAGGGCGGCGCGGGTCGGCGCCAGCGCCGCGCGGTAGAGATCGCTGCAGAACACCGCCCGCGCGGCGCGCGCCGCGGTGGGCCGGTCGAGCCCGGTGCGCGCGGCGAGCTGCTGGCCGATCCACTCCGCCTGGCTGCGCCACGGGAAGGTGGCGGCGGCGTGATGGAACTCGACGAAGCCCGGCACATGTCGCTCGCCGCCGTGGGAGGAGATCACCAGCCGCCCGTTCAGCGCCCGGTCGAGGATCTCGGCGGGCAGGTCGAGATATTCCCTGCGGCTCAGCAGTTCGGCGGCCAGCGTCGGCGCGCCGGGCTCGGCGAGCCAGCGCCCGGCGCGCCAGACCGTGCGGATCAGCCGGCCCAGAAGGTCCGGCTCGGCCTCGGCCCAGTTGCTGCGCACCGCCAGCACCTTCTCGGGGGCAAAGCGCCAGATCGCCCGGCCGGGCAGCAACAGCGTGCCGACGCCGTTCTCCACCGCGATCGAGCCCCATGGCTCGCCGACGCAGAAGGCGTCGATCTCACCCGCCTGCATGGCGTCGGCCATCAGCGAGGGCGGGACGGTGCGGATCTCGACGCTCTGGGGCGCGGGCAGCCCCAGCGCCGAGAGCCAGTAATACAGCAGCTCCGCGTGCATCGAGAACGGGAACGGCACGCCAAGACGCAGCGGCTGGACGGCCACGGCGATCAACGCCTCGCCGGCGGCGCGGGCGTCGTTGAAGGCGAAGTCGTGGCCATGATCGCGCAGCCGTGCGGCCAGCGCGTTGCTCACTCCGATGACCGTGCCGTTCACCCCCAGCACCGAGACCGCCGACAGCGGCGTGCCGGCGCCGCCCAGCCCCAGCGCCGCCGCAACCGGCACCGGCGCGAGCATATGCGCCGCCTCGACGCGGCCGAAGCTCAGCATGTCGCGCACCGACGACCACGACGGCGCCCGGCGCAGATCGAGCGCGAGGCTCTCCTCGGCGGCGAAGCCCATCTCGTGCGCCACGATCAGCGGTGCGGCATCGATCAGGGGCAGGAAGCCTACGGACAGTGGCGCGGCGATCATCCCAGAAGCCCCGCCGCGGTAACCAGCGCCGCCGCCACATCGGCCACGCGCTTGCCCTGATCCATCGCGGTCTTGCGCAGGAGCGCATAGGCCTCGTCCTCGTCGATGCCGCGGGCCTTCATCAGCATCCCCTTGGCGCGGTCGATCATCTTGCGCTCTTCCAGCGCGCGCTTGGTCTCGGCCAGTTCGGTGCGCATCCGCTGGAACATCCGGAAGCGCGCGATGGCGGCATCCATGATCGGCTTCACCCGCTGCGGCTTCATGCCGTCGACCACGTAGGCCGAGACCCCGGCCTCGATGGCGGTATCGGTCAGCCCCTCGCCATCGCGGTCGACGAACATCGCCACCGGCCGGTCGAGCGGTCCGGAGGCCAATGCGAGCTCTTCGAGCGTGTCGCGCGACGGGCTTTCCACGTCGATCAGCACCACGTCGGGATTGAGCGCATGGATCTTGCGGGCAAGGCCGGTGGGTTCGGAGATGACGTGAATGTCGTAGCTGCCCGCATCCCGCAGGCTGTCGACGATGAGACTGGCGCGGACGCGGTCCGGCTCGACCACGACGATGGAGAGGGAGGCACTCATGACCTCAGAGACAGCAGCGATATGGCGCGAAGTAAAGCCGGCCTGCGGGGGCGATGCCTTCGCAAAAGGCGTGTTGCCCGTTTTCTGGGCGGTGGCTTCTTGCACATGCCCTGTGCAGGGCCGGGGCTTTCGGTGCCGGGCGCAGGATCTATGTTGCCGCACACCACAAGGGAGCACGCAATGGAACTCGGACTCTACACTTTCGGCGATGTCGGCAAGAACCCGGTGACCGGTGAAACCGTCGACGCGCAGCAGCGGCTCAGGGAGCTGGTCGAGGAGATCCGTCTGGCCGACGAGGTCGGGCTCGATATCTTCGGGCTGGGCGAGCATCACCGTCCGAACTATGCCATTTCGTCGCCCGCAACCGTGCTGGCCGCAGCCGCCTCAGTGACCGAGCGTATCCGCCTGAGCTCGGCCGTCTCGGTGCTGAGCTCGGACGATCCGATCCGGGTGTTCCAGCAATTTGCCACGCTCGACAACCTCTCCGGTGGGCGCGCCGAGCTGATGGTGGGACGGGGCAGCTTCATCGAGAGCTTCCCGCTCTTCGGCTACGACCTCGACGATTACAACGACCTGTTCGAGGAAAAGCTCGCCATGCTGCTGGCGATCAACGAACGCGAAAAGCTCAACTGGCCGGGCACCAAGCACACGCCCAAGGTGTCGGGTCTGGGGGTCTATCCGCGCCCGGTGAACGGCCAGCTTCCGGTCTGGATCGCCGCGGGCGGCACGCCGCAGAGCATGGTGCGGGCGGGCGCGCTGGGCACGCCTCTGGCGCTGGCGATCATCGGCGGCGAGCCGCGCCGCTTCAAGCCGCTGGCGAATCTCTACCGCCGCGCCGCCGAACAGGCCGACAATGCCGACAAGGCGCGGGTGTCGCTCAACGTGCACGGCTTCGTGGGCGAGGACGGCAAGGCGGCCGCCGACCTGTTCTACCCGGCGCAGAAGGCGGTGATGGACCAGCTTGGCCGCGAGCGCGGCTGGGGCCCGCAGAGCCGGGCGCAGTACGATGCCTCCTGCGGTCCCGAAGGCGCAATGTTCGTCGGCTCGCCCAATCAGGTGGCCGACAAGATCCTCGGCCTGCGCGGCGATCTGGGCTTTGACCGGGTCACCATCCAGATGGGGATCGGGGTGATCGACCACGCCGACATGATGAAGGCGATCGAGGTGCTGGGCACCAAGGTGGCGCCGCTGCTGCGGCAGGGTTGAGGTTGCGGGTCCGGGTGGTCTCCGCCCGGGCGCTGCGCCGGCTCAGGTGCTCAGGTCTCGCGGTGAGGGGCTCCAAGGTGGTGCTATTACTTCGGCAGGGCTGAGGTCCCGAGCCGGCGCCGTCTCGGCCCGAACGTCGCCCCGGCTCAAGCGCCCAAAGGTTTTGCGGTGTCGGGCACCAAGGTGGCGCTACTGCTGCGGCAGGACGAAAGACGAGGGACCCGGTCCGACTCCGCCCGGGCGCTGCCCCGGCTCAGGCGCCCCAGGTCTTGCGCAGCACGCGCATCCAGTTGCGCCAGCAGAGCTTCTCCATCAGCGCGTCGTCCACGCCGTGCGCCCGCATCGCGGCGCGCAGGGCGGGGAGGCCGGCGCTGTCTGCGATCTCGTCGGGCACCACCGCGCCGTCGAAATCCGAGCCGAACCCCACGCGGTCTTCGCCGAGGATGCCGATCAGGTGATCGAGATGGCGCATCATCTGCTCGAGCGGCACGTCGCCCTTCATCTGCCCGTCGCTGCGCAGGAAGGCCGAGGCGAAGTTGATCCCCACCATGCCGTCGCTCTCGGCGATCATCGCGAGTTGCCGGTCGGTGAGGTTGCGGCTGTGCGGCGTCACCGCCCAGGCGTTGGAATGGGTGGCCACCAGAGGCGCGTCGCTGATCGCCGCCACGTCGTCGACACCCTTCTCGTTGAGGTGGCTGAGATCGACCATGATCCTCAGCGCGTTGCATTCGCGGATCAGCCGCTTGCCGTGATCGGTGAGGCCGGGGCCGGTGTCGGGGCCGGAGGGGAAGGCGAAGGGCACGCCGTGGCCGAAGATCGTCGGCCGCGACCAGACCGGCCCCAGCGAGCGTAGCCCGCGCGCGTGCAGCGCGTGCAGTTGCTCGAGCCCCGGATCAATGCCTTCGGCGCCCTCGATATGCAGGATGGCGGCCATGGTCGGGCCGAACAGCGCCTCTTCGAGCGCGTCCGCCGTGCGACAGAGCGTGACGGCCCCGGCGCGCTCCAGCGCCTCGAGCGCGGCGACGCCCTCGAGCGTCACGTCGCGGCCCTCGGCCTCGGGCAGCATCAGCGGCAGCGGCAGCTCGTATTTCGGCTGTTTCATGTCGTCGGGCGAGGTGCCGGGCACCGGCGGGGAGGGCACGAAGACCGCGAAGAAGCCGCCGCCCAGCCCGCCCGCCTGCGCGCGCGGCAGGTCGATATGCCCGTCGGGCAGACCCGCCGCCACGCCCTCGGGGGTGACGGCGCCGCGCAGCACGCGCAGCACGAGGTCGTTGTGGCCGTCGAAGATCGGGGGCGTGACGGGGGTGTCGGTCATGAGGGGAGGGCTCCGGTCTGAGATCGGCCCGAGATGACACCGTCTGCCGCCGGGGCGCAAGCGCCGGGGCCGCGCTCAGCCGATCAGGTAGGCATAGGCCAGCACCCAGAGTGGCAGCGCCACGAGGCAGACCAGCATGTAGCCGCCGTTCCAGCGCAGTCCCACCGTGCGCGCGCTGACATTGCCGAACGATCCGACCAGAAGCGTGGTGGCGGTGAAGGGCGAACTGATGCCCCCAAGCGCCCAGCCGGCGGTGATCGCGGTGACCAGCGCGGCAGGCGAGACCCCGAGCTGCGCGGCGCTGGGCAATAGCGGCGCGATCAGGGTCACCGCGAGGATCGGGTTCATCGCGAACTGTCCGGCCAGCGGGATGATCCAGACCAGCCCCGCCAGCACCAGCCAGTGCGGCAGGTCCTCGGGGTGGAAGCCCGACGCCTTGACGATCGGCGCCAGCAGCGGCGCGCCGACGGTGCCGATATAGCCCGCCATCATCAGCAGCAGCACCTCGCTGCGGTAGCCCGGCATGTCGTGGAAGGTGTAGGTCCTGAGCCGTGCGCCCAGCGACGCGCCGCCGCCGCGCGCCTGCAGCGCGGTCCAGCCGAGCGCCATCACCGGCACGATCAGCAGCACCAGCCCGATCACACGGATGCCGGTGAGCGCGCCGAAGATCAGCACGCTGGTCACGAGGATCACCAGCAGCGCCACGAGGGGCAGCATCAGCGCCCATGTGCCGCGGGGCTTGGCGCGCCGGCGCGCCGGATGCGACAGGCGCGGCTTGAAGATCGTGTCGAGACCCCAGCCGAGCGCGGTCATCAGCAGGGCGGTCCCGAGCGCCGGCAGCACCACGGTCTCCCAGCTCGTGCCGGGGATCAGCGCCGTCGAGATGGCGATGGCGAAGGACAGCGGTGACCACGGCAGCGAGGTGACGAAGCCGCGCTGGATCGCCAGCAGCATCCGGCGGCGGCGGTGGTTGCGGATCTCGGGGTCGGGCTCTTCCTGCGCGGCGGCGGTGGCGAGGCTGCCGAGCAGCGCGATGGCGCCGTAGTTCAGCAGCAGCGCAAAGGCCGTGCCACCGGTGGTCAGCGCAAGGTAGCGCCGCCCGGGGGGCTGCTCGGCAAGGAAGGTGCCGCTAGCGCGGATCGCGGCCGAGGGCTCGGCGGCGCTGCGCAGGGTGGCGAGCGCGGTGAAGAACGCGGCGATGAACGAGGCCTGATGAAAGGCCTTGGCCACCGTGCCCTGCCAGTCGCCGCCCTGCCAGACAAGCGCGGCGGTCAGTGCCAGCGCGACGTAGACAAAGGCCTTGCGGTTGACCCGGACCCGCAAGAACAGCACCGCGACCAGCGCCACCACCAGCAGATCCACAAGCGGCTCCTGCACCGTGGTGCCAAGCCATTCGCGCACGATCACAAGTCCGGTGATCAGGATCAGCAGCAGACCGGTACAGCGGTCGAGAAGGTGGACAGCAGGGGCCGCGCCCTGCTCCGGGGAATGTCGCATGAGGCGGGTCTGGGCCTTTTTCCTGCAGTCGCCGAAGACCGATCCGCTCCGCGGGTGGCGCCGCGATTGCCGGAAACGATGAGGCCTTCTAGCCCGGACCCGGCTCGAACCGCAATCTTGCGGCTATGCGATACAGGTGCGGCCGCCATGCCGTCCCGTCATGAAAGCTTCACCTGTGGTTGATCTTCCTGACACGCAGACGTCACGAACCCGATACGCTTGCGGCCTTATACGGCACCCGGAACAGGACATCCGGGGGATACATGCTCGTCGTAGACCAGCTGACCAAGCGCTTCGGCGCCAATACTGCCGTGGACAACGCGAGCTTTGCCGTCGATCGCCCGATGATGATCGGCATCATCGGCCGCTCTGGCGCCGGCAAGTCGACCTTCCTGCGCATGATGAACCGCCTCACCGATGCGACCGAGGGCGAGATCCGCTTCGAGAACCGTAACGTGCTGGCGCTGAAGGGCGCCGAGAAGCGGGCGTGGCAGTCGGACTGCGCGATGATCTTCCAGCAGTTCAACCTCGTGCCGCGCATGGACGTGGTGTCGAACGTGCTGCACGGCACGCTGGCCAAGCGCCCGGCGCTGTCGACGGTGTTCAATCTCTACCCGCGCGAGGACATCCACCGCGCCATCGACATTCTCGAGCGTCTGGGCATCGCCGATCACGCCGCCAAGCGCGCCGAGGCGCTCTCGGGTGGTCAGCAGCAGCGCGTCGCCATCGCGCGGGCGCTCATGCAGGACCCGAAGGTGATCCTTGCCGACGAACCCATCGCCTCGCTCGATCCGATGAACGCGCAGATCGTCATGGAGGCGCTGCGCCGCATCCATGACGAGGATGGCCGCATGGTCATCGCCAACCTGCACACGCTCGATACCGCGCGGCGCTATTGCGACCGGGTGATCGGGATGCGCGACGGGCGCATCGTCTTCGACGGCACGCCCGCACAACTCACCACCGGTGTCGCCCGCGACATCTATGGGGCGGGGGCGGACTTTTCCGAAGACGCCACCTCCACCGAAATCCGCGACCCCGTGGCCGAGACGGAAATCCGTCAGGCCGAGGTCGTGGTCTGAGAGCTTCCAACGGGCCCACGGGACGGGCCTTTCAATCCGAAAAAAGGGGAAGAACCATCATGAAAATGCTCATCGCGGCCGCTCTGGCCACCACCGCGCTCTGCACCGCCGCCTCGGCGCAGGAGATCACCGAATTCCGTCTTGGCATCCTTGGCGGCGAGAACGCGCAGGACCGTCTGGCCTCGAACCAGTGCTACGCCGAAAAGATCGCCAGCGCGCTCGGCGTCGAGGTAAAGATCTTCACACCCGCCGACTACAACGGCGTGATGCAGGGCCTGCTGGGCGGCACCATCGACGCGGCATGGATGGGCGCGTCCTCCTATGCCGGCACCTTCATCGCCGATCCCGAAGCGGTCGAGCCGGTTCTGGTCAAGCAGAACGCGGACGGCTCCATCGGCTACTACTCGATCGGGTTTGCCCGCGCCGACAGCGGCATCACCTCGCTCGAGGACCTGAAGGGCAAGGAATTCGGCTTCGGTGACCCGAACTCGACCTCCGGCTACCTGATCCCGTCGATCGAGATCGCCGAGGCCGGCTTCTCGATGCAGCCGGGCGCGTATTTCTCCGACGTCGTGTTCACCGGCGGCCACGAGCAGACCATCGTCGCGGTCAGCAACGGCGACGTCGATGCCGGCGTGACCTGGGCCGATGGCCAGGGCGCATGGGAAGACGGCTACAACTCGGGCGCCCTGCGCAAGGCCAGCGACGCCGGTCTCGTCGACATGAACGAGCTGGTGCAGATCTGGCAGTCGAAGATCATCCCCGAAGGCCCGTTCGTGCTGCGCAAGGCGCTGCCGCAGGACGTCAAGGACGCCGTCACCGAGCTGACCGCGAACCTCTGGGAAGAAGACCCCGACTGCGCCTACGGCGTGGCCGCCGGCGATGCCAAGGACTTCATCCCGGTGACGCACAAGGAATACGAGTCGATCGTCTCGGCCCGCCGTTCCAAGATCAACTGATCGGCAGATCGCTCTCGGGCCCGCGTCATCGCGGGCCCGTTTCGTTTTCCCGGGTCAGCCTTCCAGTACCCCGGACAAGACCGTGACACGCTCTCCCGGTGCCCCTGCGGCGGCGCGCCGAGGGCCACCCGTCAGGCAGGACACCACCCCCCCATGATGCACTCCGACCCTCCCTTCGACACGCGCGCGCATTACATGGCGCTGATGGCGCGCAAGCGCCTCTACGGCGGCATCGTGCTGGCGATCTTCGTGGCGCTCATGGTGTCGGGCTTCATGCTCACCGACGACCGCAACGCCGGTGGCTTCTGGGATGGCCTGCCGCAGATCTTCGATTTCCCGGCGGCGGTGCTGGCCGACACGATCCCCAAGCTCGACCGGTTGCCCGGCCATTTCCTGCGCTACTTTCCCTCGCTGATGGAGACCATCAACATCGCCGCCGTCTCGACCCTGCTCGGGGCCGGCCTCGCGATGCTGCTGTCGCTGCTCTCAACCCGGGGACTGGCGCGCTGGCCGCGGCTGATCCCGCTGTTCCGGCGCATCATGGACATCATGCGCGCGATCCCCGAGATCGTCGTGGCGCTGGTGCTGATCTTCGTGCTGGGCGGTGGCCCGGTGCCGGCGATGATCGCCATCGCCTTCCACACCGCCGGCGCGCTGGGCAAGCTGTTCTCGGAGGTCAACGAGAACGCCGATCTCAAGCCGGTCGAAGGGTTGCAATCGGTCGGCGGCACATGGTTCCAGCGCATGTGGATGGGCGTCGTGCCGCAGGTCTCGCCGAACTACTTCAGCTACGCACTGCTGCGCTTCGAGATCAACATCCGCGCCTCCGCCATCCTCGGCTTCGTCGGCGCCGGCGGCATCGGCTACGACCTGCGCAACGCCATGGCCTGGGGGCAGGGGCGCTTCGACGAGGCCGCGGCGATCTTCATCCTGCTGTTCCTGACCATCGTGGTGTTCGACCAGCTCTCGAGCCATGTCCGCAACGCGATGATCGCGAAGAAAGGAAGCCACTGATGGCCGACGCCGCCCTCTACGCCTCTGCCGACCGCCTGTTCGCCCGCAAGAAGCTCTTTGCCTTCGGCCTTCCGGTGCTGGTGCTGGTCTACCTCGGCTACATCGTCTTCGCTTTCGACATCCCCGGCCTCGCCGAGCGCGCCCGCATGGACAATGCCCGCACGCTGCTGGCCGACGTCTGGAGCTACAAGACCCACGTCACGCAGGACAACCGCACCGATGAGGTGGTGGTCGCCATCGAGGGCGAGCGCCGCGGCACCTATGCCCCCGGCGCCGAGCCCGACTGGGTCTCGGTCGATCCGGCCGGCACGGCGGTGGACCTTGGCGACGGTCACGCGCTGCGGTTCCTGCCCGGTGGCGGCTTCGCCTATGACGTGCCGGGCTTCGGCCTCATCGAGGCCCGCATCGAGGGGCGCGCGGTGGTGTCGAACCTCGGGGACGAGGCGCTGCCCGAGTGGATCTCGGCCTCGCGCACCCGCTTTCAGGTCGAGACCTCGCATGGCCGCGTCTCGCTGACCCGCAACCGCACCGAGCTGTTCCGCTACTTCCCCGGCTGGGAGCTGTTCTTCTTCACGCTCGACAGCCCCTATCACGGCCATGGTCTCTTCGAGATCGCCTTCGGGGAGCGCATCGATCCCGCGCGCGCCAACCTCGCGGGCGCTTGGCACGACTTCTGGCACAACGCCATGTGGCGCCATAGCGATGTGGCCTGGGCGCTGTTCGAGACCATCCTGATGGCCTTTCTCGGCACCTTCGGCGCGGCCATCGTGGCGCTGCCACTGGCCTTCCTCTCGGCCAAGAACTTTGCGCCGCTGATGGCGGTGCGCTTCGCCATGCGCCGGGTGTTCGATTTCCTGCGCGGCGTCGACGGGCTGATCTGGACCATCGTGCTCAGCCGCGCCTTCGGGCCGGGGCCGATGACCGGGGCGCTGGCGATCCTGCTCACCGATACGGGCAGCTTCGGCAAGCTGTTCTCGGAGGCGCTGGAGAACGTCGACGGCAAGCAGATCGAGGGCGTGGCCTCGACCGGCGCGCGGCCGGTGCTGCGCTACCGCTTCGGGGTGATCCCGCAGATCATCCCGGTGCTGATCTCGCAGGTGCTGTATTTCTTCGAAAGCAACACGCGCTCGGCCACCATCATCGGGGCGATCACCGGCGGCGGCATCGGGCTTCTGCTGACGCAGGCGATGATCACCCAGAAGGACTGGGAGGAGGTCAGCTATTACATCGTGCTGATCGTGCTGATGGTCATGGCGATGGACAGCCTGTCGGGCTGGCTGCGCCGCAAGCTGATCCGGGGCACCTGATGCCGCGCCTGTCGGAAGAGCCACTCATCCATCCCGGGTGCGAGCTGACGGAGTGCCGCTTCGGGCGCTTCGTCGAGATCGGCCGCGGCGCGCGGCTGGGCCATGTGGAGATGGGCGATTACAGCTATTGCGACCGCTATGCCGACATCGCCAACGCGACCGTCGGCAAGTTCGCCAACATCGCCAGCTTCGCGCGCATCGGCCCCACCGATCACCCGATGCAGCAGGCCTCGCTGCATCACTTCCTCTACCGCTCCGACGATTACTGGGACGATGCCGGTCGCGATGCCGCGTTCTTCGCACATCGCCTCTCGCGGCGGGCGCAGATCGGCCATGACACGTGGATCGGCCACAACGCCGTGGTGCGCCCGGAGGTGAGCGTCGGGCATGGCGCCGTGGTGGCGGCAGGCGCGGTGGTAACGAAGGATGTGGCGCCCTACATGATCGTTGCGGGCGTTCCGGCGGTTCCCTTGCGCGAACGCTTCCCGGCCCGCGTGGCCGAGCGGCTGATGGCGCTGGCATGGTGGGACTGGGATCACGCCACGCTGCGCGAGCGGCTCGAGGATTTCCGCAGCCTGTCGATCGAGGCCTTTCTCAAGAAATACGCGTAGCCCGGGCGTGCCACCGTGATCGCCGGAGAGGGGGCCGTCCAAACGGGGCCGCTGTCCTCAGCGCCCGACGTTATTCCTGTATTCGCGACCGGGCCGTCGTGGTAAGCCTGACACGTCACACCAGAGGGATCGGAGATCCGAGATGACGGCACTCACCGAAGACGGCAGGAAACTGGTCTCCGAGGCGGCGATCCGCCACGGCGTCGCGCCCGAAACCGCCGAGGCCGTGCTGGCGGCGCTGGTCGCCGGGCGCGGTACGCAGGCGCAGTTCAACATCGCCGAGCTGGGCGGCATGGGGCAGTGGTCCCAAGGCGGCATGACCATGATCGGCGACATGTTCAACAATGGTCTGAAGGCGCGGGTCGATGCGCTCTGCGCCGATCTCGCCAACATCCTCATGGTCGACAATCTCTTCCACCGGCCCCAGAGGACGGCGGAGGCCCTGGGCACGCAGGGCCAGTCGCAATCGCAGGGCGACGGCATGGGTGCGAGCCTGTTCATCAAGGGCGGGGCCGGGGGCGCCTCGTGGCCCGCCGGGCTGGGCCAGCCCTCCTCCACCGGCAGCCAGAACAGCCTGCGCTACGCGGTGTTCCCGCAGACCCGGCGGCTGGCGATCGATTTCGGCGGTCGGATCGAGGTCTACGACACCGGCGATCACCGGATCACGGGCGTGTCGCAGCAGCAGAGCGGCGACCAGTCGCTGAGTTTCACCAGCCAGCACGGGCTGGTATCGCTGAGCGATCTGCCGCGGGTGGCGGAGGCGGAGGAGATGCCGGCGAAACCGGAAGGCCCTGCCGCCGAAGCGCCCGAGCCGCTGGCCGATCCGGCCTTGGAGATGCCGGCAGCGCCGGTTCCCGAACCGGCGTCGATCGCAAGCACTGCCTCCGGGACGGACCCGTCCGGCAGCGAGGAGATCGTCGCGCTGATCCGCAAGCTCGGAGACCTGAAGGAGGCCGGCCTGCTCAGCGAGGACGAGTTCGCCGCCAAGAAGCGCCAGCTGCTCGACCGGCTCTAACCCCGGTCGCGCGGCTATTCCGCCGCCAGCCGCGCGCCGCGCATGGTGCCGATCAGCCGTGCGCCGGCCTCGCCCGAGAGGTAGGCCAGCCGCCCGCCGCTCACCGTGGCCTCGATCTCGCGCGTGGCGGCGTTGACCACCACGAAATCCGCCCGCTTGCCGCGCTCGAGCGTGCCGCGATCGGCCAGCCCCATGATCTCGGCCGGAACGCGGCTGATCATGTCCCACGCGCCCGGAAGGTCGCGCACGCCGCGATCCACCAGAACCCAGGCCGCCTGCGCGAGGCAGGGGTAGTGGTAGTCCGAGACCAGCGCGTCGCAGAGTCCGCGCGCCACCAGATGCAGCGCCGAGACATTGCCCGATTGCGAGCCGCCGCGCACCACGTTGGGCGCGCCCATCAGCACCGGGTCGTTGCAGGCCCGCGCCAGCTTGGCGGCGGCGGCAGTGGTCGGGAACTCGGCGATGCGGGCGCCGATGATGCGGTAATATTCCCGCGTCTCGCCATCGGGGTCGTCATGGCTGCCGTAGCGCACATTCATCGCGTCGAACGCCTCTGCCAGCGCGCAGAGATGGCGCGGCACGTCGCGGCCACGCTCCTTCGCGTCGTGCAGCGTCACGAGGAATTCCGCCAGCGTGCGCCCGCCGCGCTCGGCCCATTGCGTCACCTTGTGGGGCGCGCTTTCGGCCAGCTCGAGCGTCTCGGGCAGGTGGTTGTTGAAGATCACGTAGTCGATGCCGAAGCGTCGGATCGCCGCCAGCATCCGCTCGCGGGTCTCGGGCATGTGGGTCTCGCAACGCAGCTGCAGCCGCAGGTCGGTGAGCGCGCTCGGACGGTAGCTCTCGAGCGCGGCCATCACCGCTTCGGCGAAATCGGGGCCGCGCATTCCGCCCTCCCAGCTCCAGCACTGCGCCAGCCATGCGGTGGTGACGCCATGCGCCGCCGCCTCGCGGTCGGTCGAGCGCAAACCCGCCAGGATCGGGAAGGGGGCCGAGGGCCTTGGCGCGATGTGGCGCTCGAAGGCGTCGCCATGCAGATCGATGATGCCCGGCAGGATCAGGTAGCCCGACATGTCGACCTCGGGCAGGGGGCCCTTGGTGATCACGCCGTCCTCGATCACCAGCGACCGCTTCTGCAGTTCGCCACCGCGCAGGATGGTCGCGCCTACGAGGCGCAGGGGAGGAAGCAGTGCCGTCATGCGTGTGTCCGCTCGAGGTTTTCCACAGCTTCTAGCGCGCCAAAATGTCAGGGCTGTGACGTTTGCGGCCCTGTCTGCTCCTGCGTGCCCACATCGTCTGAAGAAAACGTGAGCGCCACCCGGTCGCCGGCAAACCATGTCAGCCCGTATTCCAGCGGCTGGCCCTCGGCATCGACGTTGACGCCTTCGGCCCGCAGCAGCGGCGCGCCCTCGCGCATGGTCAGGTGAAGCGCCTGCGTCGGTGTCGCGGCTTCGGCGGTCAGCCGGGTGCGGGCGCGGGTGTAATCGGCGATGCCGTTGGCGTTCAGCGCCTTGGTGACCGAGGTGACCTCGGCCAGCGTGGCCGCGAGACCCGGAAAGCGCGCGGCGGGAAAGCAGCTGATGAAATGCGCCACCGGCATCGCCTCGGCCAGCGACAGGCCCTCGTAGACGATCACCTCTGCCCCCTCTGCCAGTGACAGCGCCTCGGCCTCGGCGCGGTCGGCGGGGCGGGTCTCGATCCGCAGCACGCGCTTTTCCGGCAGCCGCCCCGAGGCGCGCAGGTTCTGCGAAAAGCGCACCCGCTCGCCGATGGGATAATCGAGCGGCGTGGCCTTCACGAACACGCCCGCGCCGCGCCGGCTGTGCACGAGGTCACGCTCGGCGAGATCGGCCAGCGCCCGGCGCGCGGTGTGGCGGTTGACCCCGAAGCGGGAGGACAGCTCGGCCTCGGTCGGCAGCTTGTCCCCGGCGCGGTAGAGGCCGCGGGCGATCTCGCCTTCGAGCTCGGCGGCGATGGATTTCCAGATCGGGCTGCGGGCCATGCTCGGCTCCTGTCATTGAAACTTCACGCAAGTTGGCTTGCGCTTCGGGGCGACTCGGCTCATGATTTGTCTAGTTGTATATAAACCTAGACAAGTCGGCAAGGTTGTCCAGATGAATGTGACGGAAGTCGGAACCGAGGCGCGGCAGCGCTGGATGGGGCTGCTGGCCCGGGCGCCCGCGGCGCGGCTGGCAGAGCTTTTCGAGGCGGCAGTCGCGGCCCCGGCGCACGCGTGGCTGCGGATGCCCGAGACCGGTGGCGTGATGGTGCGTGGCCGGGCCGGCGGCACCGGCGCGCCCTTCAACATGGGCGAGATGACGGTGACGCGCTGCGCGCTCAGGCTCGAGACCGGCGAGGTCGGGCATGGCTACGTGCAGGGCCGTGACAAGACCCATGCGGAGCGCGCGGCGCTCGTCGATGCGCTGATGCAAGGGCCGAAGGCCGAGACGCTGCGCGAGGCGGTGATCGCCCCGCTGGCCGAGGCCGAGGCGGCGTCGCGCCGAGAGCGGGCCGCCAAGGCCGCGGCCACCAAGGTCGAGTTCTTCACAATGGTTCGGGGAGAGGACTGATGCGAGACGACGCACTCAGCGGCGGGTTCACCGACGCGCCGGTCGAGGCCGCGCGTGCCTTTCGCGCCGCGCTTGAGGCGATGGCCTGCCCGGGCAGCCTGCACGAGGTGGCGGGGGCCGAGGCGCCCGCGCCTCTGAGCACGGCGGCGGCGGTCCTGCTGCTGACGCTCTGCGACGGCGAGACGCCGCTCTACCTCGCGCCCGGGCATGACACGCAGGGGGTGCGCGACTGGATCGCTTTCCAAGTCGGCGCGCCGATGGTCGGCCCTAGCGAGGCGATGTTTGCCCTCGGGCGGTGGGACGCGCTGGCGCCGCATGACGCCTATGCCATCGGCACGGCGGAGTATCCCGACCGCTCGGTGACGCTGATCGTCGAGATGGAGGAGCTGCGCGCCGAGGGCGTGCGGCTCACCGGTCCGGGGATCGAGACCGAGGCGCATCTCTCGCTGCCCGAGACCGCGGCCTTCCAGCGCAATGCCGGGCGCTTCCCGCTGGGCTGGGATTGCTATTTCACCTGCGAAGGCCGCCTCGCGGCGCTGCCGCGCACCACGAGAACGGAGGCGCTCTGATGTATGTGGCTGTAAAGGGCGGCGAGCGCGCCATCGACGCCGCGCATGACTGGCTCGCCGAGGAGCGCCGCGGCGACCCCGAGGTGCCCGAGCTGTCGCTGGCGCAGATCCGGGAGCAGATGAGCCTCGCGGTGAACCGCGTGATGGCCGAGGGCTCGCTCTACGATCCCGAGCTGGCGGCGCTGGCGATCAAGCAGGCGCGCGGCGACCTGATCGAGGCGATCTTCCTGATCCGGGCCTACCGCACGACGCTACCGCGCATCGGCCATTCGCGCGCCGTAGACACCGGTGCGATGCGCTGCGACCGCCGCGTCAGCGCGACCTTCAAGGACGCGCCGGGCGGGCAGGTGCTTGGCCCGACCTTCGACTACACCCACCGGCTGCTCGATTTCAAACTTGCCGCCGAGGGCGCGGCACCGGTGGCGCGTCAGGCCGAGCCGACCGAGGCGCCGACGCCGCGCATCACCGAGTTTCTCAATCGCGACGGGTTGATACAGGACGAAGCTCACAGCGACGAGACGCCGGCCGACATGACCCGCCAGCCGATGGAGTACCCCGCCGACCGGGCCTTGCGCCTGCAGGCGCTGACCCGTGGCGACGAGGGCTTCGTGCTGGGCATGGCCTATTCCACCCAGCGCGGCTACGGGCGCAACCACCCCTTCGTGGGCGAGCTGCGCATCGGGGCGGTCGAGGTCGAGATGGAGATCTCCGAGCTGGGCTTCGACATCTGCATCGGCGAGGTCACCCTCACCGAATGCGAGACGGTGAACCAGTTCATGGGCTCTAAGACCGAGCCGGCGCAGTTCACCCGCGGCTACGGGCTGGTCTTCGGCCAGACCGAGCGCAAGGCGATCTCCATGGCGCTGGTCGACCGCGCGCTGCGCTGGGAGGAGCTGGGCGAGGAGAATGTCGGCGCCCCGGCGCAGGACGAGGAGTTTGTCCTCGCCCATTCCGACAACATCCAGGCCACCGGCTTTCTCGAGCACATCAAGCTGCCGCACTATGTCGACTTCCAGTCGGAGCTCGAGCTGGTGCGCAAGATGCGCCGGGAGGCCGAGGGCAGCATGAAGGAGGCGGCGGAATGACCGCGATGCAGCACGACCCGGCCTACAACTTCGCCTATCTCGACGAGCAGACCAAGCGAATGATCCGTCGCGCGCTGCTGAAGGCGCTGGCCATCCCCGGCTACCAGGTGCCCTTCGCCTCGCGCGAGATGCCGATGCCCTATGGCTGGGGCACCGGCGGCGTGCAGGTCACCGCCGCCTGCCTGACCCCGGGGGACCGGCTCAAGGTCATCGACCAGGGCGCCGACGACACCACCAACGCGGTCTCGATCCGCAAGTTCTTCGAGCGCACCGCCGGCGTCGAGACCACCGAGCACACCGCGGAGGCCAGCGTCATCCAGACCCGGCACCGCATCCCCGAGGCGCCGCTCGGCGAGGGGCAGATCCTTGTCTATCAGGTGCCGATCCCCGAGCCGCTGCGCTTCCTCGAGCCGCGCGAGACCGAGAGCCGCAAGATGCACGCGCTCGAGGAATACGGGCTGATGTATGTGAAGCTCTACGAGGACATCGCCCATAACGGCGCGATCTCGACCGCCTATGCCTACCCGGTCAAGGTCGAGGGGCGCTACGTGATGGACCCGTCGCCGATCCCCAAGTTCGACAATCCCAAGCTCGAGAGCGGCGCGATCCAGCTGTTCGGCGCCGGGCGCGAACAGCGGATCTACGCGATCCCGCCCTACACGCAGGTGGTGAGCCTCGATTTCGAGGATCACCCGTTCGAGCCCAGCAAGGCGGATCACGATTGCGATCTCTGCGGCTGCGGCACCAGCTACCTCGACGAGGTGATCACCGACGACGCGGGCGGGCGGATGTTTGTCTGCTCGGACACCGATTTCTGCGCCGCGCGACAGGCCGAGGGCCATCGCGGGCGCCTCTCAGCGGAGGACGCGGCATGACGCCCTTGTTGCAGGTCAGGGATCTGACCAAACGCTACGGCGCCCGGCTCGGCTGCGGCGATGTGAGCTTCGATCTCTACCCGGGCGAGGTGATGGGCATCGTCGGCGAGAGCGGCTCGGGCAAGTCGACGCTGCTGAACTGCCTTGCCGGGCATCTCGCCCCCGACGAGGGGCAGGTGATCTTCGACACCCGCGGCGACGGGCCGGTCGACACGCTGACCATGTCCGAGCCCGCGCGGCGGATGCTGGGGCGCACCGACTGGGCCTTCGTGCACCAGAACGCCCGCGACGGGCTGCGCATGGGCGTCAGCGCCGGGGCCAATGTGGGCGAGCGGCTGATGGCGGTGGGCGCCCGGCATTACGGCGACATCCGCGCGCAGGCGGTGGACTGGCTGGGCCGGGTCGAGATCGCCGAGGACCGGGTCGACGACCGGCCGAGGGCGTTTTCGGGCGGGATGCAGCAGCGGCTGCAGATCGCGCGCAACCTCGTCACCGGGCCGCGGCTGGTGTTCATGGACGAGCCGACCGGCGGGCTGGACGTCAGCGTGCAGGCGCGGCTTCTGGACCTGCTGCGCGGGCTGGTGCGCGAGATGGGGCTCTCGGCGATCATCGTCACCCACGATCTTGCCGTGGTGCGGCTTCTGGCCGACCGGCTGATGGTGATGAAGTCGGGCGCGGTGGTCGAGACCGGTCTCACCGATCAGGTGCTGGACGATCCGCAGCATGGCTACACCCAGCTGCTCGTCTCCAGCGTGCTGCAGGTTTGAGACGCCGGACCGGGGGCTGTCTGCCCCCGGACCCCCGAAGGTATTTGGAAACCAGAGAAGGACAGGGCGGATGGAAGCGATGATCCGGGTCTCGGACGTGTCGAAGAGTTTCGTGCTGCACAATCAGGGCGGCGCGGTGATCCCGGTGATGGCGGGGGCGGCGCTTTCGGTGCGGCGCGGCGAGTGCGTGGCGCTGGTGGGCGACTCCGGCGCCGGTAAGTCGACCTTGATGCGGATGCTCTACGGCAACTACCTCGCCGATGGCGGGCGCATCTTGGTCGGCGATGTCGAGGTGAGTGGGGCGGAGCCGCGCGAGATCCTCGCGATGCGCCGCGAGGTGCTGGGCTATGTGAGCCAGTTCCTCCGCGTGGTGCCGCGGGTGCCGACGCTGGAGGTGGTGGCCGAGCCGGTCCGGGCGGCGGGCGGCAGCCGCGAGGCGGGCGAGGCGCGGGCGCGGGACCTGCTGGCGCGGCTCAACGTGCCGGAGCGTCTGTGGGCGCTGTCGCCGACGACGTTCTCCGGCGGCGAGCAGCAGCGGGTGAACATCGCGCGCGGCTTCGCGCATGACTTCCCGGCGATGCTGCTCGACGAGCCCACCGCCTCTCTCGACGCCACCAACCGCGCGGTGGTGCTGGGGCTGATCGAGGAGGCCAAGGCGCGCGGCGCGGCGATCGTGGGGATCTTTCACGACGCCGAGGCACGGGCGCAGGTCTGCGACCGCGAGATCGACGTCAGCCGCTTCACCCCGGAGCGCGCGGCGTGAGCGGGCGGTTCTTTGCCGTGGTCGGCCCGTCGGGCGTGGGCAAGGACACGCTGATGGAGGCTATGGCCGCGCGCGTGCCGGGGCTGCGGCTGGTGCGCCGGGTGATCACCCGGCCTGCAAGCGCCGGTGGCGAGGAGTTCGAGGGCGTGAGCGAGGCGGCGTTCGAGGCGCGGGTGGCGGAGGGCGCCTTTGCCCTGCACTGGCAGGCGCATGGCTTGCGCTATGGCGTGCCGGTGGCGGTGGACGCGATGCTGGCGGCGGGCCACCCGGTGCTCTGCAACCTGTCGCGGGCGGTGCTGCCCGAGGCGGCGCAGCGCTTCGCGGGGATGCGGGTGCTGCACGTCACCGCGCGGCCCGAGGTGCTGGCCGAGCGGCTCGCAAGCCGTGGTCGCGAAAGCGCAGCGGAGATCGCCCGGCGGCTGGGGCGGGCGGGCGTTGCGCTGCCCGCGGGGCTGGATGTGCGCGAGATCGACAACTCGGGCGATCTCGACGCGGCGCTGGCGCAGATGCTCGCGGCGCTTCAGCCGGTGAGGGCGTAGCGGTGCAGCAGGTGGAAGCGGCCCGCCTCGTCCTCGCCGAAGAGGCAGAGCGCGTCGACGCGGAACGGGCGCGGCGCCAGCGGCTCGAGCACGGGGGCGAGGGCCGCCATGGTGGCCTCGGCCTGGGCGCGGGGCAGGCGGCCGGTCAGGGTGAGATGGAAGCGGAACTCCTCCATCACGTAAGGATACCCCCAGCGCAGCAGGTTCTTCTCCTGCGCGGGCGAGAGATTGGCCTTGCGGCGACGGGCGAGCTCGTCTTCGCCGGGCGCGGCGCGGTGCGGATCGAGCGCCCGCACGGTCTGGGCCGCGATGCGCGCGAGGCCCGCGGTATCGCCCTCGGGCGTCAGGGCGACGAAGCTGCCGAGACGGGTGAGCGCGAGGCCCGGCATCTCGGCGGGCGCCAGCGTGGCGGCAAGGGCCGCGAGGTCGGCCTCGAGCGCGGCGCGGCTGCCGGTGATGCGGAAGGGAGGTTTGAGCGTGCCGTGGAAGCCGTATTTGCGCGGCGTGGCGGTGATCTCGGCCACCGGCAGCGGCACGCCGGGCACATCGGGGTGCTCGCGCTCCGTGCCCGCGGCGGCATCCCAGCCCAGCCACCGGGCGGTGAATTCGGCAAACGGCCCCGGCTCGGGGGCGTAGTAGACGGCGTAACGGCTGAAATGTGTCATGGGCGCGGGCATAGATCCGTCATGTCACGGAATGATGACGACAGAAAGGGCAGAGCATGGGCGAGATGAGCCTGGGCCATATTCAGGCCAACGGCGAGACGGTGCTGGCGAACGCGCGCATCGTTCTCGAGCACGAGGTGGTGCGCGGCAGCGTGCTGATGCGCGACGGGCGCATCGCGGCGGTGGAGCAGGGCGGAGTGGCGCCGGCGGGGGCGATCGACTGCGACGGCGATCTGCTGATCCCGGGCCTGATCGAGCTGCACACCGACAATCTCGAGCGCCACATCCAGCCGCGCCCCAAGGTCGACTGGCCGCACGCGGCGGCCATCCAGGCGCATGACGGCGAGCTGGCCTCGGTGGGCATCACCACGGTGTTCGACGCCATGCGTGTGGGCTCGGTGATCTCGGGCGGGCGCACGGATTACCGCAAGTACGCCCGCGCGCTGGCCAGCGAGCTGATGCAGGCGCGGACCAAGGGGATGCTGCGGATCAGCCATTTCCTGCACCTGCGGGCCGAGGTCTGCTCGGAGACGCTGCTCGACGAGCTCGAGGAGTTCGGTGAGGCCGACCGGGTGGGCATCCTGTCGATCATGGACCACACGCCCGGCCAGCGGCAGTTCCGCGACCTGTCGAAGCTGAAGGACTACGTCTGCGGCAAGCATGGCATGTCGGAGGACCAGTTCGCCGATCACGTGGCCGGGCTGCGCGCGATCCACGACCGGCTTGGCGCCGCGCACGAGGCCGGCGCGGTGGCGGCGGCGCGGCGTCTGGGCGCTGTGCTGGCGAGCCATGACGACACCACCGCCGCGCATGTTTCGGTGAGCGCCGGACACGGCGTGCGGCTGGCAGAGTTCCCGACCACGGTGGAGGCGGCGGAGGCTTGCCACGCCCATGGCATCGCGGTGATGATGGGCGCGCCGAACCTGATCCGGGGCGGCTCGCATTCCGGCAACGTGGCGGCGGCGGAGCTGGCCGAGCGCGGTTTCCTCGACATCCTGTCCTCGGACTACGTGCCCTCGGCGCTGATGACCTCGGCCTTTCAGCTGGCAGGCATCTGGGAGGACCTGCCGCGCGCCATCGCCACGGTGACGGCGGCCCCGGCGCGGGCCACGGGGCTCGACGACCGTGGGGTGATCGCCGAGGGGCTGTTCGCCGATCTGGTGCGGGTGGCGCATATCGAGGGTGTGCCGGTGATCCGCGGCGTCTGGAGCCATGGCCGCCAAGTGGGGTGAGCCGGCTTCCCGGAAACGCTCCGGGGGAGCGTTTCGCCGGCGAACGGGCGGAGCCCCGGGGTTGGGCCGGCTTCCCGGACGCGCTCCCGGGGCGCGTTTCGGCCTGTGAACGGGCGGCGCTCCAGGGGAGAAATGAACTTTCCGGGTGCACTCCGTGGTCAGCTTCGGTGCTGGAGCGTCCCGGCCCCGCGGGTTGGCGATGGCGCGGCTTGCTCTGACTGGGCTTTCGTCGCGTCGCCCGGCCCTGACCCTGGGCGCAGGCTGGCGAGAGGGGGCACAATCGGCGCAGAGACGGTCTCGCGGATGGGTCGAGCGGCTCACGGTTACGTGAACATTTTCCCTGAAACTCCCCCGAAACAGGCTTCGTGGTTGTAGGCATACCCGCTCCGATCGGGGGTGGGAGGAGACCAACCAGGAGGAAATACAAATGACCATCTTCAAGAGCACCATCGTCGCATCCGCCCTTGCCCTTGCCGCCGCCCCGGCGCTGGCGCAGGACAACCCGATGGTCGGCGGCGCGCCGATGTATGCCGACAAGAACATCGTCGAGAACGCCGTGAACTCGGCCGATCACGAGACCCTCGTGGCCGCGGTCAAGCAGGCCGGCCTCGTCGACACGCTGATGGGTGAGGGGCCGTTCACCGTCTTCGCGCCGACCGATGACGCCTTCGACAAGATTTCCGACGACAGCCTGTCGCAGCTGATGATGGACGAGAACAAGGCGCAGCTCGCACAGATCCTGACCTGCCACGTCGTCGCGACCAGCGCGATGTCTGACGCGATTGCCGGCATGATCGCCGATGACGGCGGGATGCACCCGGTGCCGACGGTCGGCGGCTGCACGCTGCAGGCGAAGATGGAGGGCGGCACGATCACCCTGACCGACGAGCAGGGCCGCACCGCGAACGTGACCATCGCGGATGTGCGCCAGTCGAACGGCGTGATCCACGTCATCGACCGGGTTCTCCTGCCGGCGATGTAAGAGCCCCCCGCTGCCCGGTCCTTTCCCCCCGACTTGGCCGGGCGGCTCTCTCTCCGCGGTGTCAGCAGATACTGCGGAGAGGTGAAATCGTGATCTGCCGGGCCTCAGCGTTCGGCAGTGCCGTCCGGCCCGGAGCGGGCAGGGCGGCCTCGCGCGGGAGCCTGTGCGATCCCCAACATCCCGGATCTCGCGCGAATTTGTGCCGATGTGGCTGGACCGACCGCCGCCGCGCACGCACCTTAGAACCGCAAACAGCTCAGGAGGACCCACCATGACCCGCAGAGGATTTCTCGCGACCAGCGCAGCCATGCTTGGCCTTGGTGGCGCAGCGTCCGCCGCCGAGGAGCGCTTCGAGATCAGCCGCAGCGAGGCCGAATGGCGCGCCATGCTGAGCGATCTGGAATACGAGGTGATGCGCGAGGAGGCGACAGAACGCGCCTACACCTCGCCGCTCAACGACGAAAAACGCGACGGCACATTCCTGTGCAAGGGCTGCGATCTGCCGCTCTACGCCTCGGAGACCAAGTTCGACAGCGGCACCGGCTGGCCATCCTTCTACGAGGCGCTGCCGGACGCGATCGGCACCAAGTCCGACCGGTCGTTCTTCATGACCCGCACCGAGTGCCACTGCCGCCGCTGCGGCTCGCATTTGGGGCATATCTTCGACGACGGCCCGCCGCCCACCGGCAAGCGGCACTGCATCAACGGCGTCTCGCTGAGCTTCCGCCCGGCCTGAGGGCAAGCTTTCAGCTCTGGTAGGTCGCTGAAACGCGCCGGTCTCGGCGGACGAGGGGCATGATCCCCCCACTTTCAGGCGATAGCGAGCTGGTTTCGGCTAAGCTAGGGCGCGATCCGCTTCGCAAGGTCTGGCGGTCGTGGGGACGATCGGAAACCTGCCGTCACGAGGAGAGGTGCGACCGGGTGTGGGCCTGCGCGCCCAGGGGAAAGACGCGCAGGCCTGGCCGGTCCGTGAGTGCCCGGGTCAGGGAATCCCCGGGGACCTTCGACGGAAAATACCATCGACAGGTTTTTGCTAGCACAACTTTTAAGGGTGTGTCTATCGCGACTTTTATCTTGGAGGGAGAAGTCCTGCGCTATCGCCCGCCCCGCGTGAAGCGGCAGTCCGGATGCGATATCAGCGACTTCCGTCGCGCCCGGCGGGCGGCATGAACCCTGCCGCCCGGGTCCGATCCGTCTACTTGAAGTTGCGGCTGTCCTTGATCTGGTCCCAGGCCCAGACAACCTCCTGAAGCTGCTCTTCCTGGCTGCGGTCGCCGCCGTTCATGTCCGGGTGCAGCACCTTGATCAGCTTCTTGTACGCCTTGCGCACATCGGCCTTGGTCTCGGCGCGCTCGACCTCGAGGATCTCGAGGGCGCGCTTCTCGGTCGGGGGCAGGCGGCGTCCGCCGCCCGTTGCCGCGGCACGGCCCGGGTTGCGCGTGGCATTGTCGCCAAGCACCTGGTGCGGGTCCTCGATGCCGAGCCGGGCCCAGGCCCGGGCCTCGGGGTCGCGGTAATCCTTGGTCTTGCGTTCCCAGACCTTGTCGGAGCTCTGCTGGGCGTTCATCTCGGCTTCGGTCTTGCCGTCGAAGAAGCTCCACTGCGAATTGTAGTCGCGCACGTGATCCTTGCAGAACCAGTAATATTCATCGAGCACATCCGGCGCCTTGGGCGCACGGAATTTGCCGGGCTGATCGCATCCCGGATGCTCGCAGACGCGAGTGGAGGTCTCTTGTTCTCCGGACATGCCGCGGCGTCCGCGCGGATTCTTCTTCTTCGAAGTCTTTACCGACATATCGAAACCGAAGGGGTCAGGTCTGCTCATTGTCTCACCTTTTCGACTCGGACGAGGGAGTTTAGACAATCCCTCACCAGTTTGAAGAGGGCAGGAGACGAAATTTGTCACGGTCGGCGGAAATCGAAACACGGCTGCGCGAGGCGTTCACGCCCAGCGAGCTTGAAGTGCGCAACGACAGCGGTCGTCACGCGGGACATGCGGGCGATGATGGCAGCGGCGAGAGCCACTTCCACGTGCGCCTGCGGGCACCGGAGCTTGCCGGCAAGAGCCGGATCGCCCGGCACCGCGCCGTGCACGCGGCTCTGGGCGCAGAGCTTACCGCGGCGATCCACGCCCTGTCGCTCGATCTCGACGGCTGACGCCTAGCGCCGGCCCTGCCGCCTTTCTGCAGCGGGGCCGGGCCACGGCGCGGCGTCGGGTCAGGTCTTGTCGTCGTCTTCGCGGACGGCAGGCTTCGGCGTGTCGGTATCCCCTTCGACATCACCGTCTGCCGTTTCTTCGGCGCGGTCGGGCGCGGCGAGGTCCGCCGCCGAGGACAGCCTGCGCCCTTCGAGAGCGGCCTCGTCCTCGGGAGCCGCTGAGGTGGCTGGGGAGAGGGTGGGCTCCGCCTCGGTCGCCTCGATGGTCGAGACCGCGGCGGGGCGGCGAAACACCAGCAGGTTGCGCCAGACGGTCTGGCTCGAGGTGAGGCCGGAGCGTTCCTCGCTGGGCAGAAGCTCTGCGCGCTGGAACTCCCAGCCATCCGCCGCCATCTCGTTCATCAGCCGTTCTATGGCGCGGGCGAACCGGTCTTCGGCCGCCTTCACGCCGGGCGCCTTCTCGCCCTTCGCGGGGGCGGGAACGACCTTGTATTGATATTGAGTCATGGGAAGCCTGTGATTTTGCGTCGCGCCATCCTAGCAACCCGTGCCGCAAGCGCCACCCGGAACGGAATAAGCCGGGAGACCCTTGCGGACCTCCCGGCTGATAATGGTTCCGAACGTCGTAGCAGTTATGACTATTGCAATCGTTGGTAATCACTTCCGACCTGTCCTGGAAGCGAGGCCGACCGTGTCACGGATCCGGTAAACACTAAGTTAACAAAGCCTGAGAGCTTTCCGGGGAAGAGGCATGTTTCTGCCCGGATTGCGCCAGAATCTTCGCGTTTTGTGCGCTTCGCACTCCAAATCGGGTGAGGAGGGCGCTCAACGGACGCCTCTCCACACCCCCAACGCGGGCCTGTATTTGGAACCGGTCCTCCGGATGAAGAAGGGGGCGCGCCGCGTGGCCCGCCCCCTCTGGTGCTTGGAAGATGTCAGGACGTCAGTGACTGCTATAAGCGTGCTTCTCGTGCACCGCGGCGATGATGATCGTGCCCGCGGTTATCGCGACCGCAAGCAACAGGAAGAGTATCAGGATGGCCGGTTTGTCGGCGAAGGTGAAAACCGCCTCCGCGCCCTCCCAGCTTTCGATCGGTGAGGTGTTCATGGTCGGTGTCCTTTCTTATTCGGCCGGGGCAACGGCGGCGGCGGGGGTGACGACGTTGACCGGGCCCGGAGTGTAGCTTTCCGGGTAGGCCGAGACCGGCACCTTGACGATGTCGAGGCCCTTTTCCTGAATGTGATCCGGCACGCGCAGCAGGCCGAAGACCTTGAGGACGTAGGACGCCGCGAAGCCCGGCACGAAGCCCAGCAGGGCCATGGTCACGGCGCCGACGATCTGCCCCCAGAGCGAGACCGGCGGCATCCCGTCGATATTGGGGTAGCCAGCGGCGAAGATGCCGCAGGAGACCACGCCGATCAGGCCGCCGATACCGTGCACCGGGAAGGCGCCCACAGCATCGTCGATGCCCAGTCTCTCGAGCTGCACCGCCACCATCGGCACCACGAAGCCGCCGAAGGTGCCAAGCACGAAGGCCACCGGCGGGTAGTAGACATCGAGGCCGGAGGCTGCGGCGAAGATGCCGATCAGGGCGCCCGACATCATCCAGAACGGATCGCGGGTCTTGACCCAGGCGCCGATGATGCCGCCCGCCATGCCCATCAGGGTGTTGAAGGCAAAGGCCGAGAGCGTCGTGGGCTGGCCGTAGATGTTGATCCACTGCTCCCCCGGCATGTAGATGATGCAGCCGCCGAGAAAGCCGAAGAAGCCCACGATGATCAGCATCAGGCCGGTGATGGTGAAGGGGATGTTGTGCGCGAGGATCGCGTTGGCGGACCCGTCGGGATTGAACTTGCCGACGCGGGGGCCGAGGTTGAGCAGAACGCCGAGCGCGAAGAATCCCGCGACCATGTGCACCACGCCCGCGGCGCCCACGTCATGATAGCCGAACTTGACGGTCAGCCAGCCGGTCGGATGCCAGCCCCATGCGCCGCCGAGGATCCACACCACCGAGCCCAGCAGGATGGCGAGGATCAGGAAGCCCGCGGTTTGGATGCGCTCGATCACGGCGCCCGAGAAGATCGAGGCGGTTGTCGCGGCGAACAGCGTGAAGGCCGCCCAGAAGATGCCGGTGGCATTGTCGGCGAGGTTCGGGCCCATCGACAGGTCCCACGGCAGGCCGGCCGCGCCGTCCGCGGCCGGTATCAGGCCGTTGTAGAAGGCAAGATAGATGTACCAGCCGAAGAAATAGAAGGTTGGCACCATGAAGGCGAAGGCGAGGATGTTCTTGATCCCCGACGCCAGCACGTTCTTCACCCGGCTCGCGCCCATCTCGTAGGCCAGAAAGCCGGCGTGAATGGCGATCATCAGCGCCGTGCACCACCAGTAGAAGATCTCAGAGTTGATCGTGCCCGACATCGCGGAGGCGCTCTCCAGAGCCGCCAACCGCTCTGTCAGCGCGGCAAGTTCCTGTTCCATTGTCCTTGGTTCCCCATCGCGGTTGTTGTTGGCAGGGCTTTGTCGCCCCTCCGCTCAGAGTGTATGAAGTCTCCTCCCGACGAAGCGCGCCGGGCTGCGGCGCCCTCGGGAGTCCCGTCGTTGTCTATTCGAGCGCAGTTTTCTCAAGGGCGTGCCCGCCGCTTGGGCAGGGCGAGAAGAGGGCGCGCCGCCGCGGGCGATCGTGTACGGTGGCGCAGAAGGCCAGCCCGCGGGCCGTCTGTCGCGCTGCGCAGAAAGCCAGCCGTGCGCGCGACAGGCCCCGTCCGCGCGGCGAAGACACCGTCCTGTAAGCCACCGACGATCGGCAGGTGTCCGGCAGGGCAGGCCCCAATGCGACGACTGTTTCATGCCAGGAACCGGCCCGCGCAGGGGTGGCCTCCCGCCTGCCGCGTCGCTTTCGCCGGGCGGCGCGCCGCGGACGGGCTTGCATCGCCGGTGCGTCTTCGCCATTCGTCTGAAAGACACCGGGACCGCGGTGCCGGGTCGTGGCCCGGCGGCGACCCTCCCGGCCTTGCGCATGACGCGCCCGCCCATGGACTGGAGTTTTGAGCATGAGCAAATTCGCCCTCACCGTGACCTGCCCCTCGACCCGAGGCATCGTCGCGGCGATCGCCGCCTTCCTTTCCGAGCAGGGCTGCAACATCACCGACAGCTCGCAGTTCGACGATTTCGAGACCGGCAATTTCTTCATGCGCGTCAGCGTCATGTCCGAGCAGGGGGCGACGCTGGAGGAACTGCGCGAGCGCTTCGCCGAGACCGCGAAGAGCCTCAAGATGGAGTACGAGTTCCACGACGAGGCCGCCAAGATGAAGGTCATCATCATGGTCTCGCGCTTCGGGCACTGCCTCAACGACCTGCTCTACCGCTGGCGCATCGGGGCGCTGCCGATCGACATCGTGGCGGTGATCTCGAACCACATGGATTACCAGAAGGTGGTGGTGAACCACGACATCCCCTTCCACTGCATCCG
Source organism: Salipiger bermudensis (assembly GCF_020171625.1). Taxonomy (GTDB): domain Bacteria; phylum Pseudomonadota; class Alphaproteobacteria; order Rhodobacterales; family Rhodobacteraceae; genus Salipiger; species Salipiger bermudensis_B. Next base: position 42,286 of record NZ_JAIUZY010000003.1, on the reverse strand, counting down.
GGTGACGAAAGAGAACAAGCCGCAGGCCGAGGCGCGGATCATGGAGGTCGTCGAGGAGACCGGCGCCGAGCTCGTGGTGCTGGCGCGCTACATGCAGATCCTCTCAGACGATCTGTGCCGGGTGATGTCGGGGCGGATCATCAACATCCACCACTCGTTCCTGCCCTCCTTCAAGGGTGCGAACCCCTACAAGCAGGCCTTCGAGCGCGGCGTGAAGCTGATCGGGGCGACCTCGCATTACGTCACCGCCGATCTCGATGAAGGTCCGATCATCGAGCAGGACACGGCGCGCGTGACCCACGCGCAATCGCCCGAGGACTACGTCTCGCTGGGCCGCGACGTCGAGGCGCAGGTGCTGGCCCGCGCGATCCACGCCCATATCCACCGCCGGGTTTTCCTCAACGGCAACAAGACGGTGGTGTTCCCGGCCTCTCCGGGCAGCTACGCCTCAGAACGCATGGGCTGAGCCCCGCCGTGTGAGGGGCCGCTGCCCCGTCCGCGTGCCGCGGACTCCCCCGGGATATTTTTGGCCAGAAGAAGCCAGGAGCGCCGCGCCCCCGTCTTCTCTTCGTTAAAAATACTCCCGCCGGAGGCAGGCCGTCCACCGCGGTCGGGGGCGGCGCATGGGACATTTGCGTCCGCGCAGGATTCGGGCTGGCTGGCCGGCCCGAGCGGCGGGGATTGACGGCTGTCGGCAAAGGGCGTTTGCTTTGCCGGTTTCCGAAGAAGCGCAGGACCGCAGATGACGCGCGAAGAATTCACCATCGAAGGGGCGCTTGGCACCCCGCTCTTCCTGCCCTGGGTGGAGCGCCACGCGGCGCGGCTGGGGGTGGGAATGCGGCTGCGCGACAGCGCGCCGGAGCGGCTGGCGGTTGAGTTCGAGGGGGCGCCGGCCTTGCTTGACGCGATGGAGATGGGCTGTCTGCTCGGCCCCATCGACGCCTGGGTTGAGACGGTCGTACGCAAACGGATTCCCGGGGCGTAGCTGCGCCTCGCGGCGGCGCCCAATTTCCGTGCATCGCGCCGAAACCTTGTGCGAATTTGCCGCCCTGACTCTGGTCTCCGGGGGCCGGGATGGCCATTAAGGGGGCGGCGTGATCGAATCCGACGCGCCAGTGACCCTAGACGATTCCGGAGACACCGTGCCCACCGACTGGACCCCCGCCGCGCTATCGGACGACATCCCCGCAGCCTCCGCCGCGCCGGGGCAGCTCGGGGCGCATGACCTCGCGATCTGGCGCAGCGCCTCGGGGCGCATCGCCGCCTGGGCCGACCGCTGCCCGCATCGCGGGATGCGTCTGTCGCACGGCTTCGTGCGCGGCGAGCGTCTGTCCTGCATCTATCACGGCTGGGGCTATGGCGAGGGCGGGCGCTGCGTGCGCATCCCAGCCCATCCCGAGCTGGCCCCGCCCGAGGCGATCCGGGTGCCGGTGTTCTCGGCGGCCGAGGCCAGCGGCGTGATCTGGGTCGCCGAGGACGCACCGGACAGCCCGCCGCCCGAGTTTCCCGGCCTCGCGGCGTTTCGCTCGCTGCAGGTGGCGGCGGCGCCGGAGGCGGTTGCCGCGGCGCTCGGCGGCACCGGCACGGTGATCGAGGCCACGCTTGCCGGCCTAAGCGTGGTGGCGCTGATCCAGCCGCTGCGCGACGGTGCGGCGGGACTGCACCTGCTGGCGCCAGAGGACAGCGATCCGGCGGCGCTCGATGCGCTCTCGGCAGCGGTCGAGGCGCTGCGGCGCCGGGTGGAAGCGGCAGAGGAGGCGGCGGCATGAGCGAATTGGGCGCGATGCGCGATCAGTGGTACCCGGTGGCGATGACCAAGCAGCTCACGGCGCAGGGCCGTGACACGCTGCTGATGGGCGCGCCGATCCGGGTCTTTGCCGACGACGGCGGCACGCCGAAGGTCACTGACGGGGCAGGGCGCGCGCTGCCGGTCATCGACCGCTTCGGCCATGTCTGGACCTCGCTGGGCCAGCCGGAAAAGGATCTCTTCACCATCCCCGAGGTCGACCAGCCGGGTCGGCGGCTCGTCGATGTGGGCGTCTGCCGGGTGCGCTGTTCGCCGCTGCGGGCGGTGGAGAACTTCCTCGACATCGCGCATTTCCCCTTCGTGCACACCGACATCCTCGGCTCCGAGCCGCACACCGAGGTCGAACGCTACGAGGTCGAGATCCGCGACGATGTCGACGAGGTCTGGGCCACCAAGGTGAAGTTCTTCCAGCCGCAGGCGGCGAAATCCGCCGAGGGCGGCATCACCACCGATTACATGTACCGGGTCTGCGCGCCGACCTGTTCGGTGCTCTACAAGACCTGCCCGCCGAAACCCGAGGAGTGGGACGTGATCGCACTCTTCGTGCAGCCGCTGACCGAGACGCTCTGCGATGTCTGGCCCTACATGGCGCTCTACGACGACGATGCCGAGATGACCGACCTGATCCACTTCCAGCAGATGATCTTCGTGCAGGACCGGTCGGTGCTGGAAAACCAGCTGCCGGCGCTGCTGCCGCTCGATCCCGGCCGGGAGATCCCGACCCGGGCCGACATGACCTCGATCGCCTATCGCCGCTGGCTCAAGCGGCACGGCTTTACCTACGGTGCACAACTGGTGGCGGCATGATCCTCTACGACTACATCCTTTCGCCCTCGTGCTACCGCGTGCGGCTGCTGGCGGCGCTGATCGGGCGCCGCCTCGATCTGCGCGCCGTGGATGTCCACCCCGGGCAGGAGCATCTCTCCGAGCCGATGCTGGCGCTGAACCCGGCGGGCACCATCCCCGTGCTCAGCGATGACGGGCTGGTGCTGACAGAGAGCACCGCCATCCTGAGCTATCTTGCCGCCCGGCACGCTCCGGACTGGCTGGGCGAGGACACGCCCGCCATGCGCGCCCGCGTGGCGCAATGGCTCGCCTTCTCGCAGCGGCTGACCGACAGCGCGGGGGCCGCGCGGGCGCATGACATGCTGCTGGCGCCGGGCGATATCGACGCGCTGCGTGGGCAGGCCACCAAGGCCCTGCGCGAACTCGAGGCGGCGCTCTCGGCGGCACGGCGGCGCGGCGAGAGCTTCCTCGCCGGCAACCGGCCCACCATCGCCGACATCGCCTGCTTTCCACACGTGGCGCTGGCCCCCGATGGCGGGCTGCCGCTCGATCCCTATCCCTCGATCCGGCTCTGGATGCGGGCGATCCGGGCGCTGGACGGCTTCGTCGAGATGCCCGGCATCCACCGCCTGCACGAGCTGAAGCCCGAGCCGGGACCGATGCCCGAGGTGATCCGCAAGGAGCAAGCCTGACATGCCCGGGTACCTGCTGAAGGGCTGCGCCGCCGTGGTGACCGGGAACGAGGTGCTGCGCGACGTCGACCTGCTGACCGACGGCCCGGCGATCAAGGCCATCGGGCCGGGGCTGAGCGCGCCGGGGGCCGAGGTGATCGACGCGGCCGGCTGGTTCGTCTTTCCCGGCCTTGTCAACACGCATCACCATTTCTTCCAGTGCTTCGTGCGCAACCGAGTGGCGCTCGACTGGACCAAGCTCTCGGTGATCGAGTGGCTCGACCGGATCTATCCGATCTTCGCCCAGCTCACCGAAGAGAGCTTCTATCACAGCTCGCTGACGGCGATGGCCGAGCTTGCCAAGCATGGCTGCACCACCGCCTTCGACCACCAGTACTGCTTTCCGCGCAAGGCGGGGAAAGGCATCGTCGACCGGCAGTTCGAGGCTGCGGAAAAGATCGGCCTGCGCTTTCATGCCGGGCGGGGCACCAACACGCTGCCGAAATCAGAAGGCTCGACCATCCCGGACGAGATGCTCGAGACCACCGACGAATTCCTCGCCGATTGCGAGCGGCTGATCGACAGCTATCACGATGGCGGGCCGTTCTCGATGCGGCAGGTCTCGCTTGCGCCGTGCCAGCCGGTGAACTGCTACCGCGAGACCTTTGTGGAGAGCATCAAGCTGGCCCGCGACAAGGGCGCGATCCTGCACAGCCACGTGGGCGAGGGCGAGAGCGAGGTGATCCGCGCGCGCCACGGGCTGCGCACCGTCGATTATCTCGAGGAGATGGGCTTTTGCGGGCCGGACACGTTCTATGCCCATTGCTGGGAGCTGAGCGAGGACGAGCTGCGCAAGATGGCGGCCAGCGGCACCGGCGTGTCGCACTGCCCCGAGCCGGTCTACCTCGTCGGCGCCGAGGTCACGCCGATCCCGGCGATGGAGGCGCTTGGCGTGCGGGTGGGGCTGGGCTGCGACGGCGCGGCGAGCAACGACAACTCGAACCTCATGCACTGCCTGCACTCGGCCTACATGTTGCAATGTCTGGTGGCCTCGGGCCGCAGCCACCCGGTGCCCGCCCCGGCCGCGTTCCTGCGCTACGGGACCTCTGGCGGGGCGTCGCTGCTGGGGCGCACGGATATCGGCCAGCTTGTGCCGGGCATGGCCGCCGACCTCTTTGCCATCGACAGCCGCCGCATGGACTATGTCGGCACCCGCCACGACCCCGAGAGCCTGATCCCGCGGGTGGGCATCGGCATGGCCACCGACATGACCATGGTGAATGGCAGGATCGTCTGGGCCGACGGTGAATTTCCCGGGCTCGACGAGCGCCGGATGGTCGTCGAGGCCGAAGCGTCGCTTGCCAAGATAGATATATAAAACAGGGAGTCATCGAGACATGACAAAGCATCTCAACCGCCGCCGGTTCCTGCAGACCTCGGCTGCCACCGGCCTTGCCGCCGGCATCGCCCCCTCCATCGCGCTCGCTCAGGACCCGCTGGGCATCGCGCTCGTCGTGCCCTCGCCGGTGGGCGAAGTGGGCTGGTCGCACGCGCTGGCCGAGGGGCTCGCGCCGATCAAGGCTGAGTATGGCGATGGCGTGAACATCACCATCCTCGAAGGCATCGCCGAAGGGCCGGATGCCGACCGCATCATGAACAAGGTGGTCGCGGACGGCGCCAAGGTTCTGGTTGCAGGCAGCTTCGGCTATCAGAACGGCGCCATGCAGATCGCCCGCCGCAACCCCGACGTCACCGTCCTGCACGCTTCGGGCTTCATGGTTGCGCCGAACTTCACCCCCTTCGCGGCGAAGTACTTCCAGGGCACCTACCTGATGGGCATGGCCGCCGCGGCGCTGTCGAAGACCGGCAAGCTGGGTTCGGTCTCGGCCTTCGCGATCCCGGAACTGATCACCTCGATCAACGCCTTCACGCTGGGCGCGCAGGCGGTGAACCCGGATATCGAAGTCTCGGTGGTCTGGGTGAACTCGTGGTTCGACCCGGCGCAGGAGCAGGACGCCGCCAAGGCGCTGCTGGCGCAGGGCTGTGACGTGATCTTCTCGAACGCGCAGGACACCCCCTCGGTGGTCTCGGTCTGCGAGGAGGCCGGCGCCTATGTGTTCAACCTCAACTCCTCGATGAAGGAAAACGCGCCGAACTACTATCTCGGCTGCGTGGAGACCGACTGGACCCCGTTCTTCATGGAGTCGGTCAAGGCGCACATGGACGGCACCTTCGAGGGCCGCAACGCCTTCCTCGGCGTCGAGGACAACGTGGTGAAGGTGACCGACTGGAACCCCGACATCCCGGCCGAGGCCAAGGCGCAGATCGACGAGGTCGAAGCGGCCATCGCCGAGGGCACCTTCCACCCGTTCACCGGCCGCATCGTCAGGCAGGACGAGACCGTGGGCGTCGAGGACGGCGAGACGCTGTCCGACGAGGCCATCGTGGCGATGGACTGGCACGTCGCCGGCGTGACCACGCCGCTGCCGAACTGATCCGACGATGCCGGCGCCGCTGCTGTCTCTTCGCGGGCTCTCGAAGAGCTACGGGACCGTCCGGGCCAACCGCGACATCGATCTCGATGTCGCGGCGGGCTCGATCCACGCCGTTCTCGGCGAGAACGGCGCCGGCAAATCGACGCTGATGAAACTGATCTACGGCGTCGAAAGCCCGGATGCGGGCGAGATGCGCTGGCAGGGAAACGTGGTTTCTCCAAGCTCGCCCAATGCGGCAAGATCGCAGGGCATCGGCATGGTGTTCCAGCACTTTTCCCTGTTCGAGACGCTCACGGTGGTCGAGAATATCTCGCTCATCGTGCCGGGAAAGAAGCGCGAGCTGGTGGCTCGCATCCGCCAGCTCGGACAGGATTACGGGCTCGAGGTCGACCCGCTTGCACATGTGCACGCGCTTTCCGTCGGTGAGCGCCAGAGGGTCGAGATCATCCGCTGCCTGATGACCGATCCGAAGCTGCTGATCCTCGATGAGCCGACCTCGGTGCTGCCGCCGCAATCGGTCAGGACACTGTTCGAGACCCTGCTCAAGCTGCGCGACCGGGGCGTCTCGATCCTGTTCATCTCGCACAAGCTCGAGGAGATCCGCTCGATCTGCGACCATGCCACGATCCTGCGCGACGGCGCGGTGACCGGCCATGTCGACCCGCGCGAGCACGACGCGCACGACCTCGCCCAGATGATGATCGGCCGCGACATGCCCGCGCCGCGCCCCTTCGTGCCGCGGGAGCCGGGGCCGGTGCTGCTCGAGCTTGCAGGTCTCGACCACCAGCCGGACGATCCGTTCCAGATGGCGCTGAAGGCGGTGAGCCTGAAGCTGCACGCGGGCGAGATCCTCGGCATCGCCGGGGTCTCGGGCAACGGGCAGGCCGAGCTGGCGCGGCTGATCTCGGGCGAGACCCGCCGCCACGCCGAGGCGCGCGACGAGGTGAGGATGTTCGGCAAGCCGGTGGGCGACCTCGGCGCCGCCGCGCGCCGTCGGCTCGGCTTTGCCTTCGTGCCCGAAGAGCGGCTGGGCCGGGGCGCCGTGCCCGAAATGTCGCTTTCGGACAACAGCCTGCTGACCGCGCACGGGCGCGGCCTCGTGACGCGCGGCCTGATCGATCGCCGCGCCGAGGACGCGTTCACCCGCCGCTGCATCGCGCAATACGACGTGCGCACGCCCGGCCCGCAGGCCGAGGCCGGGGCGCTTTCGGGCGGCAACCTGCAGAAATTCATCGTTGGCCGCGAGATGGAGCTGGCCCCGAAGCTGTTCTTCGTCTCGCAGCCCACATGGGGCGTCGATATCGGCGCCGCCACCGAGATCCGCCGCCGCCTTGTCGACATGCGCAACGCCGGTGCCGCGGTGCTGGTGATCTCGGAAGAGATCGAGGAGCTGTTCGACATCTGCGACCGCATCCAGGTGATCCGCGAGGGCCGGCTCTCGCCGTCCCTCACGGTCTCGGACACGCGGGTCGAGGAGGTCGGGCGCTACATGATCGGCGCAGAAGAGGGGACCGCCTGATGGGCATCCGGATGATCCGCCGCACCACCGCCTCGCGCCGCATGGCGGTGCTGGCGCCGATGGGCGCCTTGCTGCTCGCCATCGTGCTGAACTTCCTGCTCTACATCGTCATGGGCAATGACCCTGGCGCGGTGTTCTACGCCCTGCTGCTCGAGCCCTTCGTGTCGTGGTCGTCCTTCTCGGAGGTGCTGCTGAAGATGACGCCGCTGCTGCTCATCGCGCAGGGGCTGGCGGTGGGCTTTCGCGCCAAGGTGATCAATATCGGCGCCGAGGGGCAGTTCATCCTCGGCGCAATCTTCGCCAGTGCGATCCCGGTCTGGTTTCCGCAGGCCACCGGCGGCTGGATCTGGCCGCTGATGCTGCTGCTGGGCGGGATGGGCGGCGCGCTCTGGGCGGCGCTGCCGGCATTCTGGCGGGTGCGGCTCAACGCGTCCGAGATCCTCGTCACGCTGATGATGAGCCTGATCGCGGCGCAGCTTCTGGCTTACCTTCTGGTGGGGCCGTGGAAGGATCCGATGGGCTTCAACTTCCCGCAGACGGTGATGTTCCAGTGGGACGCCATGGTGCCGACGCTGATCCCGGGCACGCGGGTCAACGTGGCGCTGATCCTGGCGCTGCTGTGGAGCGCGCTGGCCTATGTCTACATGCAGAAGAGCTTTCAGGGCTACCAGCTGGTGGTCGGCGGGCTGGCCCCGCACGCCACCGCCTATGCGGGCTTCTCCGAGGGCCGCGCGGTGTGGCTGTCGCTGCTGATCGGCGGCTTCGCGGCGGGGCTTGCGGGCGCTGCCGAGGTGGCGGGGCCGATGGGCCAGCTTCAGCGCAGCATCTCCTCGGGCTACGGCTACGCGGCGATCATCGTGGCCTATCTGGGTGGCCTGCACCCGGTGGGAATCCTGTTCTCGTCGCTGTTCATGGCGGCGCTCTATATCGGCGGCGACAACGCCATGGTCTCGGCCGGACTGCCGGTGGCCGCGGTGCGGGTGTTCCAGGGCTCGCTGCTGTGCTGCTACCTCGCGGCGATCGTGCTGGTGCGCTACCGGCTGGTGCGCGACGGCCACGAGGTCCCGGCATGAGCGCGCTGTCCTTCATCATCGCCGGTATGCTGGCCGCCGCGATGCCGTTCCTGCTGGCCGCCCTCGGCGAGCTGGTGGCCGAGCGCTCGGGCGTGCTGAACCTCGGCATCGAGGGCATGATGGCGCTCGGCGCGGTGGTGGCCTTCATCGTGGTGCGCCACAGCGGCGGCCATGCCATGGGCTTCGTCGCGGCGGGGCTGGCGAGCGCGGCGCTCTCCTTGGTCTTCGCCTGGCTGGCGCTGGGAGTGCGGGCCAACCAGGTGGCGGCGGGGCTCGCCATCGGCATCCTGGGGCAGGGCCTCTCGGCGCTGTTCGGCAAGCGCTACGAGAGCCTGACCGTGCCCGGCCTGCCCAAGCTGTCGGTGCCGGGGCTGTCGGAGCTGCCGCTGGTGGGCGGGCTGTTCTCGCAGGACGCGGTGGTCTGGCTGGGCCTCCTGGCAACGCTGGCGATCTGGGCCACGCTGCGGTTCTCCAAGCTCGGGCTGGTGATCCGCGCGGTGGGCGAGAACCCCCACGCGGCGCGCGCGCTTGGCTACAACGTGATCGGCATCCGCTACGGCGCGGTGGCGTTCGGCGGGCTGATGGCGGGCTTTGCGGGCGCCTACGCGGCGACGGTCTACACCCCGCTCTGGGCCGAGGGCATGATCGCCGGGCGCGGCTGGATCGCACTGGCGCTGGTGGTCTTCGCCACGTGGATGACCGGGCGGGTGGTGTTCGGCGCGGTGCTGTTCGGCGCGGTGTCCCTGGCGCAGCTCGCCGCGCAGGCCGGCGGCGTGGCGCTGAACTCGCAGCTTCTGGCGAGCCTGCCCTACATCGTGACGATCCTCGTGCTGGGCGCGATCTCGGCCAACAAGCGGCTGCTCAAGGTCAATGGCGTGGCATCACTGGGCGAACCGTTCGGGCGCTGAGCTGTCGGGGAGGTCCGGGGGCCGCGGCTGTCATCAAAGCGTCGCGCCCGCGCGCTAGGCCCTGCCGGACCTTGAGAGGAGACAGGCGATGCTGCTTCCCGCCTTCAGCGCACCGGGCCGGTTCTGGCGCGGCAACCTGCACACCCATTCGGACCGGTCCGATGGCGGTCTGACGCCGCAGGAGGTCTGCCGCCGCTACCGGGCGGAGGGCTACGATTTCCTCGCGCTCACCGACCATTTCGTCGGCGCCTATGGCTACCCGATCACCGACACGGAGCCGTTCCGCGAGGCGGGCTTCACCACGCTCCTCGGCGCCGAGATCCATTCGGGCGCGATGTCGAACGGCGAGCTGTGGCACATCCTCGCCGTCGGCTTGCCGGAGGACTTCCAGCCGCCGCACGCACCCGGATTTGCGCCCGTCGCCGGGCAGGAAACCGGCCCCCAGATCGCCGCCCGCGCCCGCGCCGCCGGGGCCTTCGTCGCCATCGCCCACCCGCAATGGTCGGGGCTGACGCTCGAGGACGCGCGCAGCCTCGAAGCGGCCCACGCGGTCGAGATCTACAACCACGGCTGCGCCATGGGCTGCGACCGCGCCGACGGAGCCGCCATTGCCGACCTGCTGCTGTCGGAAGGCCGCCGCGTGAGCCTCGTCGCCACCGATGACGCGCATTTCACCGAGCCCGATCATTTCGGCGGCTGGGTGATGGTCAAGGCCGAGGAGAACACGCCCGACGCGCTGCTCGACGCGCTGAAGCGCGGGGCGTTCTACTCCAGCCAGGGCCCCGAACTGCGCGCCGTCCGCCTGGACGCGAACGCCGTCACGGTCGAAAGCACCGCGGTGCAGACGGTGATCGTGCAGGGCCACGGCTCTGCCGCCACCGCGGTGCACGGCCAGTCGCTGACCTCGGCCACGGTGCCGCTCGAGCGCTTTCGCAACAGCCCGTGGCTGCGGGTCACGGTGATCGACCGGGCCGGCAAACGCGCCTGGTCGAACCCGGTCTGGCGCTGAGGCACCGCCCGCCCGGCCTCTTCGCCCGTGGCAGCGTCGGACGCCTCCGGCGGGAGTATTTTTGACGAAGAGAAGCAGGGGCGCGGCGCTCTTGTCTTCTTTGGTTCAAAAATACCTCGGGGGTGAATTGGCGCAAAGCGCCAAGAGGGGGCAGAGCCCCCTTCCTTGTATCGGAAGGCGCAGCGCCGGGGCAACAGGAAGCGCGGTCCCCGACCCTGTTTCTAAGAGACAGATCCGGGGAGCCGAGATGGGAGAGGGAAGAGGGCAGGGCCTATCGCCCCCCCCGCGACCCGGCGCAGCGCTTGCGGGCCTCTACGCCGCGCTTTCCGCGGCGGGCGCGCCCACGCAGCGGACGATCTCGGCGATGCGGGCGAGCTGCTCTCCCAGCGGGGTCGACTTGCGCCAGACCATGCCGATGGTGCGCACCGGGGCCGGCGCCGGAAGCCGCGCCAACGAGACCTGCGCCGAGCGCGTCTCGATCGGCAGCGCCATCTCGGGGATCAGCGTGATGCCGATCCCGGCCCCCACCATCTGCACCAGCGTCGAGAGCGAGCTGCCCTCCATCAGGTCGCGGGTCACCGAGGGGGAGAGCTTGCAATAGGACAGCGCCTGGTCACGAAAGCAGTGCCCCTCCTCGAGCAGCAGCAGGCGCATCTCGTGCAGCATCATCGGGTCCGGCACCGGCTTGTGGGCCTCGCCGGGGCCGCGCACCAGCACGAATTCCTCGTCGAACAGCGCCACCTCCTCGAGCCCGGGTTCTGAGATCGGCAGCGCCACGATCGCCGTGTCGAGCCGGGCCTCGAGCAGATCCTCGATCAGGGTCTTCGTCACCGCCTCGCGCGGGCGCAGGTCGAGCCCGGGGTATTCCTGCGCCAGCGAGGTGATGACCCGCGGCAGCAGGTAAGGGGCGACGGTGGGAATGACGCCGATCCGCAGCCGCCCGACCAGCGGCCCCTGCGCGGCGCGCGCAAGATCGGCGAGATCGTCGACCGAGCGCAGGATCTCGCCGCTGCGGGCGGCGAACTCCTCGCCCAGCGAGGTCAGCCGGATCTGCCGCGCCCCGCGTTCGACCAGAGGCGCGCCGATCAGCGCCTCGAGCTCGCGGATCTGCATCGACAGCGCCGGCTGGCTGATCGCGCACAGCTCGGCGGCGCGCCCGAAATGCCCCAGCCGGGCCAGCGCATCGAAATAGCGCAGATGTTTCATCGAAATGTTTGCCATAAGCCGGTCTTATCGGGTGTTTAAGAAAATGCAATTGGGTTTTATGGGGTGCCTTTGCTAGAACGATTCCAGTCGGTGACACCGGGGCCCGCCAAAGAGGGGTGCGACATGGCATCCCGGGGCGGTCTTCGGGACCTGTACCGACACCCAAGGCGTTCTCTGGAGGATATCATGGACGGACACACAGTCGAAGGCGACCTCAACGAAAGCAGCCGCGGCGGCGGCAAGTGCCCGGTGATGCATGGCAGCCTGACGGCGCTTGGCACCACCGTGATGGATTGGTGGCCCAACGCGCTCAACCTCGACATCCTGCACCAGCACGATCTCAAGACCAACCCGATGGGGCCGGAGTTCGACTACCGCGAAGAGCTGAAGACGCTCGACGTGGAGGCGCTGAAGGACGACCTGCGGAAGCTGATGACCGACAGTCAGGAATGGTGGCCGGCCGACTGGGGCTCGTATGTGGGCATGTTCGCCCGCGTCGCATGGCACGCGGCAGGCTCCTACCGCCTGTCCGATGGCCGTGGGGGTGGCGGCACCGGCAACCAACGCTTCGCGCCGCTCAACAGCTGGCCGGACAACGTCAACACCGACAAGGGCCGCCGCCTGCTGTGGCCGATCAAGAAGAAATACGGCAACAAGATCTCTTGGGCCGACCTGATGATCCTGTCGGGCACCATCGCCTACGAGGTCGCCGGCCTGAAGACCTTCGGCTTCGCCTTCGGCCGCGAGGACATCTGGCACCCCGAGCGCGACACCTACTGGGGTTCCGAGAAGGAGTGGCTGGCGCCCTCCGACACCCGCTACGATGACGTCTCGAAGCCGGACACCATGGAGAACCCGCTGGCCGCGGTGCAGATGGGCCTGATCTACGTGAACCCGGAGGGCGTGAACGGCGTCTCCGATCCGCAGAAGACCGCCGACCAGGTGCGCGAGACCTTTGCCCGCATGGCAATGAACGACGAGGAGACCGCGGCGCTGACCGCCGGCGGCCACACCATCGGCAAGTGCCACGGCAATGGCCGCGCCGAGGACCTCTCGCCCGAGCCCGAGGCCGCCGGCCCCGAGTATCAGGGCATCGGCTGGATGAAGACCAATGGCCGTGGCATCGGCCGCGACACCATGGTGTCGGGCATCGAAGGCGCCTGGACCACCGACCCGACCAAGTTCGACATGGGCTGGTTCGACATGCTTTTCGGCCACGAGTGGGAGCTCAAGAAATCGCCCGCCGGCGCCAACCAGTGGATGCCGGTCGACATCAAGGAAGAGGACATGCCGGCGGATGTCGAGGATCCTTCGATCAAGACCATGCCGATCATGACCGATGCCGACATGGCGATGAAGGTCGACCCGGTCTACAACGAGATCTGCCAGAAGTTCATGGCCGATCCCAAGTATTTCGAAGACACCTTCGCCCGCGCCTGGTTCAAGCTGACCCACCGCGACATGGGCCCCAAGGCCTGCTACCACGGCCCCGACGTGCCGCAGGAAGACCTGATCTGGCAGGACCCGATCCCCGCCGGTGAGACCTCCTACGACGTGGCGGCGGTGAAGGCGAAGATTGCCGACGCCGGCATCCCGCTCGCCGACATGGTGGCCACCGCCTGGGACAGCGCGCGCACCTATCGCGGCTCCGACAAGCGTGGCGGTGCCAACGGCGCCCGGATCCGGCTTGCGCCGCAGAAGGACTGGGTCGGCAACGAGCCCGAGCGTCTCGCGGCGGTGCTCGCCAAGCTCGAGCCGATCGCGGCGGAGACCGGGGCCTCGATCGCCGACGTGATCGTGCTGGCCGGCAATCTCGGTGTCGAGCAGGCGGCGAAGGCCGCGGGCGTCGATCTCGAGCTGCCCTTCGCGCCGGGCCGCGGTGATGCGACCGACGAGATGACCGATGCCGAGAGCTTCGATCCGCTCGAGCCGCTGGCCGACGGGTTCCGCAACTTCCAGAAGACCGAGTACGTGGTCAGCCCGGAGGAGATGCTTCTCGACCGTGCCCAGCTGATGGGTCTGACGGCGAACGAGATGACAGTGCTGATCGGCGGCATGCGCGCCATGGGCACCAATTTCGGCGGGGCCAAGCTGGGCGTGTTCACCGAGCGCGAAGGGGCCCTGACCACCGACTTCTTCGACGTGCTCACCGACATGGCCTACCAGTGGCTTCCGGTGGCCGGCGGCACCTACGAGATCCGCGACCGCAAGTCGGGCGAGGTGAAGTATACCGCCAGCCGCGTCGACCTTGTGTTCGGCTCGAACGCGATCCTGCGAGGCTATGCCGAGGTCTATGCCCAGGACGACAACCACGGCAAGTTCGTGAAGGATTTCGCCGCGGCCTGGACCAAGGTGATGAACGCCGATCGCTTCGACCTGGCGGCCTGAGCTTGGGCTGACCTGGCAGGGCGGTGCGCCGCCCTGCGTTGATACCGGTGCCCGTCATGAACGGGCGCTTCTGCCCCGCCGCACCGTTGGTGTCGGCGGGGTTTTCGTTGGCACTGGCGCGATATCGGACGCGGTGCGTCCGGTTGGGAGCGCTTTCACCCGTGGGGAACGGGCGCGACCCTAGGATGCGCTAGAGGGGCGCCCCAAAGAGAAGGGAGGGGCGCTGCCCCCTCTTGGCGCTTTGCGCCAATTCACCCCCGAGGTATTTTTGAACCAAAGAAGACTAGGGCGCCGCGCCCCTGCTTCTCTTCGTCAAAAATACTCCCGCCGGAGGCAGGCTGGACGGGATCGCACGCGCAGGGTCCAAAGGTCGGCGCCGGTGTTCCGCATAAAAAAGAACCGCCCCGCGCGGGGCGGGGCGGTCAGTGGACCTTTAGGACCGGGCCGCGTCTCAGGCGGCTTTGCGCATCTCGGGCTTGTCCTGCGCCTCGATAAAGGTCTTGTGCAGAGCCTTAATCACCGGCTGCAGGATGTCGCGTTCCATGATGAACTGAACGTCGACATTGCGCGGGCCCTGGCTGGCGCCGATGGCCTCGAGGCCTTCCTCGGCGATCGCCACGAGGCCGCGCTGCAGGCACGAAAGCCCGCTGAGATCGCGACCGATGACCGAGGCCATCGCCAGCGTGCGCGACGAGATCCGGGCAGAGGGGTAGAGCCTCGCGAGATCCTTCTCCACGCGACGCATCGACTTGAGCGAGGCGTCGACGTAATGCGTGATCGTGTTGGCGTTCGACACCTTCGACACAATGCGCACGTCATGCCGCGTCAGCACGTCGAGGATCGCCGCGTCGTAGCCTTTAACGCCGACCATGTCCTGCTCGAACAGTTCCAGCGCGATGATGTCGAGACCGGTGACGATCTCCACCGCGGAGGTCTCGGCCGGCTGGTCGTCGATCAGCGTGCCCGGATCCTGCGGCTCGAACGCGTTGGTCACGCGCAGCGGCACGTCGGCCTGTCGCAGGGTCTTGGCGGCTTTCGGGTGGATTGCCTCCATGCCCATGTTCGACAGCTGGTCGGCCACGTCGTAGTTGGTCCGGCCAAGCTTGCGCACGGCATCCTGTCCCACGAGGTTGGGATCCGCCGACGAGAGGTGGAATTCCTTGTGGATGATCGCCTCGCGCGCGCTCGTCAGAGCGGCGAGACGCGAGAAGGTGACCTCGGAATAACCGCGGTCGAACTCGCGCATGAGGCCTTCCTTGCACTGGGCATATCCGGTGACGATCGGCATCTCGGTCATCGGATCGACGCCTTCGAGAGCGCCGAGAATGCGTTCGTCGAGATCCACATCGCCATCGCCGCGCCAGCCGCTGAGGTCCACCAGCCGGGCATCGACGCCGGCCCGCTGCAGCATCAGCACGGTGACATGCGCCGAGTGCGCTTCTCCGAGGCCGGAGAGCAGCTCGCGGGTCTGCAGCATGTGCTCCGACAGGCGGAAGTGCCCGTAGGAGCAGACGCGTGCCAGATCGATCAGGCAGTTGCGCGCCCCGTCGATGCGGGTGCGCACGAAGTCCGTCGCCTGCTGGATGTCGGCCGGATGCTCGAGGATCGAGGTGTGCGCCTCGATCATCGCGTTGGCAACGCGGTTCAGCGCATCATGCCAGCCATGCGTGTTGTCGCTTTCGGCAAACTGGCCGTAGACGCCCGGCTCGCCATTCTTCTTGTGCTCGAGCAGCAGGTTGGTGATGCCGCCGAACGCGGAGACCACGAAGATACGGCCGTAAAGCTCAGCACCCTCGCGACCGCCTATCAGAAGCGTGTCGCGCAGTTCGTGAAGGCGGGACATCGACGTCCCGCCAATCTTTTCAACCGTATGCTGGGCCATGGCTTACGCCACCTCCTCTGCCGGCGCATAGGAGCCGTCTTCACGGTGCACTTCGGTGCCGGTAACCGGCGGGTTGAAGCAGCAGGCCATGTGGAGGTCTTCCTCGGCGCGCAGGATGTGCTTGTCGTGCAGGTTCAGGGCGTACATGACGCCGGGCTTGATCTCGTGCGTCTCGCCGGTGGCGATATCGGTGATCGAGCCCTTGCCCTGCATGCAATAGACGCTCTCGAAGTGGTGCTTGTAGTGGAACGTGTGCTCCGAACCGGCTTCGAGAATGGTGATGTGGAACGAGAAGCCCATGCCATCCTGTGCCAGCAGCATCCGGGTGGAGGTCCACTGGGCGTCGGCCACGTGCTTGTCGGTGTTTTTCAGCTCGTTGAAGTCGCGAACGATCATGTCGGGTTACTCCGCTGCAATCTTGCTTGTTTCGGTGAGGGCGGCACGGGTGGCGTCGCGCAGGATTTCGAACCCTTTCGCGAACTGCTCCTCCGTGGTGGTCAGCGGTGCGAGCACCTTGACCACTTCGTCATGCGCGCCCGAGGTCTCGATGATGAGACCGCGTTTGAAGGCTTCGGCACAGATATCGCCTGCGAGGTCGCCACAACCGACGTCGACACCGCGCATCAGGCCGCGGCCCTTGAGGCGGGCGCCATCGACCATGTCGGCGATCGAGGTGAGGCCGATCTCGACGATGCGAGCCTTCTTCTGGAGCTCCTTGGCGAACGCGTCGTCCTTCCAGAACTTCTCCAGCGCCACGCGGGCGGTGACGAAGGCGTGGGTGTTGCCGCGGAATGTGCCGTTGTGCTCGGCCGGCTTCCAGACGTCGAGTTCCGGCTTCACCAGCAGTGCGGCGAAGGGCAGACCCATGCCCGACAGCGATTTCGCCAGCGGGATGAGGTCCGGCTCGATGCCGAACTCCTCGAAAGAGAAGAACGTGCCGGTGCGGCCGATGCCGGCCTGAATGTCGTCGGCGATCAGCAGCGCGCCGTGCTTCTTGGCAAGCTTGGCGATGCCCTGCATCCATTCCTTGGACGCGGCGTTGAGACCGCCTTCGCCCTGAACCGGCTCCACGAGGAAGGCGGCGGGGGCGTCGAGGCCCGAGGACGGGTTGTCGAGCATCCACTCGATCTGTGCGAGCGTATCCACGCCGTCGCCGAAGGCGCCGTCATAGGGCAGGTGGGTCACACCCTGCAGGGGCATGGCGCCACCATTGCGCTTGCCGGAATTGCCGGTCGCGGCGAGGGCGCCCATCGTCATGCCGTGGAAGCCGTTGGTGAAGGCCACGATGTTATGACGGCCAGTGATCTTGCGCGCCAGCTTCATCGCCGCCTCGACGGCGTTGGTGCCGGTCGGGCCGACCATCATCACCTTGTGGTCCATGTTCCGCGGCTTGAGAATGATGTCCTCGAACGCGGTCAGGAAGGCTTCTTTCTGCTCGGTGTGCATGTCGAGACCGTGGGTCACGCCATCGTTCGAGATGTGCTCGATCAACGCAGCCTTCATGTCCGGGTCATTGTGCCCGTAGTTCAGCGACGAACAGCCAGCGAGAAAGTCAATGTAATCACGGCCCGACTCGTCGGTGAGGATGGAGCCGCTGGCTTTCACGAAGCTTGTCGGGAAGCTACGGCAGTAGGAGCGCGCTTCGCTTTCGCGGCGCGTGTAGATATCGCGTGTCATGAGATGTCCTTTCGGGACTTCTGTCTGTCAGTGAAATTCGACGGGGGGAGGGATCAGGCGGCGTTGGCCAGCTCTTCTTCCATCTCCGGCAGCGCGATCGTCACCATGTGCTCGGTGTCGTGGTGCCCGTCGAAGTGAACGTCTTTCTTGTAGTGAGGCTCATCGCTCAGCTCGCCACCGATCGACCGGGCGAAGCTGCGGAACAAGCCCCAAGACGCATCATTGTCCTTGGTGATGGTCGTCTTCAGCGCGTCGGCATCGCTACACTCCTCACGCTCGATGAGGTGGGTGAGCATCTTGCGACCGAGGCCGAGACCGCGCGCCTTCGGGCTCACGGCGACCTGCCAGACAAAATAGGCGTCTTGGTTTGGAATCATGTGACCCGAGATCCAGCCGACGACGTCACCGTCGAGCTCGGCCACAACGCAGGTGTCACGGAAGTGCTCCGCTTGGACGAGGTTGCAATACATCGAGTTCTCGTCAAGCGGCTTGCACGCGCGCACGAGCTCCCAAATGGCGGCGCCATCGGTGGCCTCGGGCTTGCGGAGCCGGAGCTTGTCCTGCTTGGACGTGAAGCTGTCTTTCGGCATCGGGTCAGGTTCCCTTTGTTTCCTTCGAGGCATAAACTAAGCCGGGGCCGATAAAGTTTCAACCGCCTAAGTAAGTTTTTAGGCGAAGTCCGCAGATACAGAAATAATACATTGATTTTAAGCGATAATATCGGATGACTTGAAACTTGATCGCAAACTATTATCCTTAGGAAAACGAAAATACCGGGCGAGATGCTTAGTCGATTGAAGCTTTGGCCCACTTTATGTAACTAAGGACGTCCACAATACTGCGAGGCGTGGGTCCGATGGATCGAACGGATGACAGCTTGATTGCTTTACGGCGCATACTGAGAGCGACAGAGCTCTACGAACGGGACCTGGCCAGCGCGGCCGGTGTCACGCCGGCGAAGTTGCGCGTGATGCAGATCGTCCAGACGAAGGGCGGCACCACCACCCCCAAGGCATTGGCGACCCAGATGGGCGTCAGCCAGGCCACGATCACCGGACTGGTCGACAAACTGGTCAATGACGGCATGGTCTATCGCGCCCAGTCCAGCATGGACCGCCGCCAGATCAACGTGGTGCTGAGCGCCAAGGGCGAAGCGACGCTCGACCGGGCGCCGGATGCGCTGCAACAGCGGTTCGTGCGCGAGTTCGAGCGGCTAGAGGATTGGGAGCAGGCGCAGCTGCTGTCCTCTCTCGAACGCGTCGCGGCCATGCTCGACGCCCGTGACATTGATGCGTCGCCGGTTCTTGCCGTGGGTGCGCTCGATCACGACAAGCGCGCCAGTTGAGCCTAAGCGCCCTCAGAGCAGGGCGCGGATCGGCTCGAGCAGACCCTTGTTGCGCAGGGTGCGCACCGGGTAATTCTCGTCATTTATAATCTGGTCGATGGTGAAGCCCGGCTCGATCTTGCCAAGCTTCACTGCCGTCGCCTGCGCCTTGTCGAGCTGTCCGTCGAGCGCGTAGAGCGCCAGAAGGTGCCGGTGCGCCGGGCGCGACAGAGGCGCCGCGCGCGCCGCCGCTTCGCCGGCCTCGATGGCTTCGTGCGGGCGGTTGCAGGCAATGGCGATGATGCAGTGCCCCATATCCCACCATTGCTTGAACGGTGAGCTGCGCGCGATGGCGCGGGCGCGGGCCGAGGCGGAGAAAGCCGAGGTGACGTCGCCCATCAGCATGTTGGCCTCCGCCAGAGATTTCCACGCAAAGGCCGAGGCCGGGTTGCGGTTGACCGCGGTGTCGGCCAGCTCGAAGGCGCCCGCTGCATCGCGCTGCGCCGTGCCGCGCACCTTGGAGATCAGCGCGTGCACAAGCGCGTTGTCTTCCGAGGCCTCCATCGCGCGGTAGTTCAGGGCGATGGCTTCCTCGCGCAGGGCCTCTCGGTCGTCCTCGAGCAGCTCGAGGAGCTGGATCATCCGCACCATGCTGCTCCACGCAAGGTAAATGCCGTTGCTGTCAAGCTCATGCGCCTGCTTAAGCAGCGAGTAGGCCTCGCGCAGGGCGTCGCGCTCGAAGCTGAACATGCGGTACATGCTGAGCCGCGACAGCGCCGTGGCGCGGCTCTCGGGGCGGTTGGTGTCGAGCACCTGTGGCAGCTTGCCGATGATGCAGTCGGCTGCCTCGAAGACCAGCTTCGAGACGATCTCGTCGCTGCGCAGGATGGCTTCGAGGTGATCGACCGATTGCATCTTGGAATACAGGATACGCCCGCTCGGCACGTGCAGCCCCTTGACGAACAGCGTGTGGCCGTCGGTCGTCTTGAGGATGTCGCAGGTGAGGGAGATGTCGCTCACCGGAAGCTCGGCGGGATGGCCGGGATCGGACGACTGTCGCCACGCGCGGATCTGCTCGGCGATGTTCTCGCCGATCTGGTTGGCGAGGATGTCGGCCATGATCTCGGCGCCGTCCTCGGGCGCTGCGGCCGAACGGCAGTGGATCAGAACGCCCTTGGCCTCTTTCGGCGCGGCCTGCGACAGCCGGGCCTGCAGGTCGGCGCGCTCCATCCGCAGCCATTCCTCGAACTCGGGGTCGCGGGCGTCGAGCCCCTCGAGCAGCTCTGTGCGCTGATCGAAGCGCAGCCCGTCATCGCGCAGATCGACCGAGAGCGCGAGCGGATCGAGCGAGACGCTGGCACGGTCGGCGCGCAGGATATCGGCGTGGTCCCCAAGCGCGCTGCGCAGCTTGCTCAGCGCCTGCCGCAGGTTTGCGCTGGCCTGCTCGGGTCCGAACTGGCTCCAGAGCTTGTCCTCGAGCCAGCGGCGCGGGCGCGACATCTCGGGCGAGAGGGCAAGCAGCGCCAGAAGCGCCTGGTTCTTCGCGCCCTTCGGCGTGAGGCAAGTGGCGTCCCCGGCTTCTACGCGAAGCGGGCCGAGCACCGAGATCCGAATCGGGGGAGCGGTGTCGCGCATAAGGGGGTCCAAACATCGAAATAATAAACTTTAGGTAAACTACCACCGCGTCACAGACCCGGCAACGGGCGTGAATACTGCGTGAATCGCCCGCCTGTCCGGCACAAGGCTTTGACGAAGCGCCGGAGTTTCTGTCTGATGTCGGACATATCATTGTTAATCGATTTCGGAGTTTATTGTCTCGGGGGAGGCTGGGGATGCCGATTTACGGTCATGAAGGCCACGAAGGACATGAGGGCCACGAGGGACATGAAGGCCACGAGGGGCACGAGGGCCATGAAGGCGGCGGTGGCTCACCGGCCCTGAGCGTCGCGCTGGGGAGCGCACGCGATGGCACGGTCGGGTATTGGAACGGCCTGCCGAGCCGCGCCTCGCGGGTTGAGGGGCGCTCGAGCTGGGCGGCGGTCAAGAGCCTCGGGACCGCGCCGCGCCGGGCGGTGATGGATCAGGCGATCCAGAGCCTCTACGACGTGAGCTTCGAGCAAAGCGAGAGCTCCAACGCGAGCGGCAGCGTCGGGTTTCAGGGCACGCCGCTGGTGACCCTCCAACGCCCGAGCATGGAGGTGCTCGAGGAAAAGCAGCTGGGCTTCCTGCGCGCGGCGGCCGATCTGCGCTACGACCGGCTGGCCGAGATCCGCGTCGAGACGAGCAACATCCAGTCGTTCTTTGCCAGCGTCAGCTACATGTCGTCGGGCGCCACCAAGTGGCAACTGGCGCTGATGCAGGCGGTGTTCCGGCTTTGCACTCATGTCGAGATGCCGGTGAAGCTTGGCTTCGACGTGCCGCGGCCGATCACGCTGGCCTATCAGGTGCAGCCGATCATCCAGACCCCCGGGCATGGCGCATGGCCCAGCGGCCACGCCACCGAGAGCTTTGCCGCCGCGACCCTGCTCAGCCGCCTGTGCTATGATGATTCCGAGCCGCTCGATCCGACCGCGCTGCTGGCCAAGCAGACGCCGTTCTTCCGGCAGGCCGAGCGCATCGCGATCAACCGCACCGTCGCGGGGGTGCATTACCCCACCGACAGCATGGCCGGCGCCGTGCTTGGCGTGAGCATGGCCGAGGCGCTGGTCAATCTGCTCGATGAGCGCGAGGAGACCACGGCGCGCAGCTTCGATGGGCGTGATTACGCGAACGATTTCAATCTTTCCCTGATGTCGGAACAGATCGCCGACCCGGCGGGTTCGATATCCGAGACAAAAATCGCCATCGACCCGTCGTTGGTGCCGGACTGGCTTCGCACCATGTGGTGCAAGGCGCTCAGGGAAGGATGACCCCAGTTTAACCAGTGGGGGGCGCGAGAGCGGCCTCTTTTGTTGCGAGTGGCCGGGACCTGTTGGTCCCGGCCGGTCCGCCCAGGCCCCGCTGGAGTGGCGTCAGGATATGGCGTCAGGTTGTCACCACATGGTTGCCCAGCCGAGTGCACTCGGCTTCGGCAATTTTCACCACATGGCTGCCCAGCCGCGCGCGCGCGGCCTCGGGGACGGGGCACAGGCTCACCCGCCTCGTGTCGAAATCGGCCAGATGCGGTGTCGTGGCATCGGCCACCAGTCCCTTCGACGAAAGCGCAAGCGCGCGACTCAGCCGGCCCGCGGCGGCGCTGGTGCCATTGAGAAACCGGGTGCTGCCGCTGAGGGTACCGCAGCCCTGAACGCCTCCGCGCAGAAAACTGCGATCAGCGATGGCCGAGACGGTGGGGCCGGGCACCGACCAAGCCGCCCCTTCTCCGCAGTAATCCGAGGGCGGCAGGCGGTCGTCCTGCGCGTCATCGCGCACGGCTCCGACGTGGAACACCTGCCGCGTGAGCGCCGTGGCGAGCGCGCTGTGCGATCCGGCATATTTGATCGCGCAGTCCGGCCCGAGCTGGGTGTAGTCAAAGAACTCCTGATCCCAGCCATAGCCCTCGGCGCTTTCGAAATAGCTCTGCCGCGCGCCGGCGCGGTATCCCACGAGGCTGTCGTCGCGCTGCACCTGCAGCTCGAGGTCCAGTGCCGCGCATCCGTCGTAGCGAAACGCGAGCTGCCAGGCGCCCGAGGGCACCAGCGGCTCGAGGTCGAGAGACGCGGTGGGCGCGAGCGCCAGAAGGTAGAAGTTGCGCTGCAAGGTCTCGGGGTCGAGCCGGTGCTCGGGTACGTGGTAGATCCGCGCGACCGCCTGATCGCCCTGCGTCAGGTTGCGGATCTCGCCGGGCTTCAGCGCCGAGACTCCGGAGGCAAGCCCCGCCGGCGTGGTCACGCCGATCTCGAGCGCCTCGAGCGGCTGGCCGGGCGCGGCGCGGATCTCGACATAGCTCTCGGTCAGATCGCCGGGCTGCACACGCCACTCGATGCTCTGGGCGGTGTCGCGGCGCGCCTCGGCGGCGGGGAAGGAGAGGCCGGCCACCAGCCGCTTGCGGTAGTCGTTGCCGAAGGACCAGACCACGCGCACCGGCTGGCCCTTGATCTGTTCCCAGAACCGCGCCTCGCGGGCGACCTGATACTCGGCGAAGCGGGTGCCGTCCTTGGGGCCGGCCAGCATCCCCAGCGAGAGGTTGATGATCACCGGTGCGTGCGGGTCCATCGCCTCGGCCCGGCGCAGCACCCAGCGCACCGCGTCGACGAGGTAGCTCTCGAACTTGGTGCCAGACGTGTCGGCGATGGCCTGCGGTGGCAGTTGCACCCCCAGCAGCGGCCAGCCCCGCGCCGGATCGTCGCTGTCGTCGGGCTCACTCCCCGCGGCGAGGTCGAGCACGTGGGTGCCGTGGCTGGTGCCGAAATCGGTGGAACGCCGGGCGTCGGCCCGCGCCAGCCGCGCGTTCAGCGCGGTGTACTCGCCGGTCTCGTTGAAGCCCTCGCGGCGGAGCAGGGCGTTGATCTGCCGGCGTTCGAGTATCTCTCCGAGACAGGCGCTGCGGTCCCCCGGACCGGCACGTTCGAGCGCCTGCAGCCAGATCGCCTCGAACCGGGTCCTGAGGACGCTGCCGCGCCCCCTGCGCCGTGCCTTGCAGAAGCGCGCGTTGAGAAATCCGATGCCGTCGTCGATCACCGCCACGATCGGCCGCCCCTTGCCCAAGGACTCGGAGTCCGGCTGCAAGTCCTCGGCGGAGTCGAAATCCACGCTCGACGGGTCGAGCGCCACCGGCGTGCCGTCGTCGAGCACTTCGAACAGGTCGGCGAAGGCGTCGTCGGGCGTGCCGAGGGCGCGATAGACTGGGTATTCGTCTGGCAGGCCGGCATCGGGATCGCGCCGGTGGCAGCGCCGGCGCAGCACCGACAGCTCGAAAGGCTCCATCAGCAGCGGATCGGCCGGGGTCTCGACCAGCCTCCTGAGCCGCTTTCGCTGCTTGCGCGCGGACACGGGATCGTCGGCGCCGACGAGCCGCACGAAGATCGGCTGGTAGACATCGGACCCCACCGGCGGCTGGCGCCGCTGCCGCAGCATCCAGGAGAAATCCACGTAGGGATCTTGAAACGCGGCGGGTTCGGCGGCGTGCCAGCACAGTGTCATGACCGGGTCCTCGCAAAACGCTTTGCAACAATGGGGCAAGCAAAGCCGAGCACCGCTGCCCGGTCAAGCGAGCGGTCCGGAGGGTGGGCGGGAATTGCGCAATATTCACGCGCAGGACCGGCACGCGGGTTTGTAAAAATGAGCGAATTCGCGCAGCGCTCACGCGGAAATCGCGCTGCACTCACGCTGCATTCACGCACGCTGAGCAGATTGTCCCTACGTCACGTCATCCAAGGCAGCCCGCCCAGAGGCCGCCAGCGACAGGGGAAATCACCATGAGCTTCGGGCTTGAGACACACCAGAACGGACTGCGGGTCATCGATGGTGGCCGCCGCCCCGACACGCCAGCCGGATTTCATCTCCAGCTTCCCGCGGCCCCCCGCATGGGGCCGGCCGAGCTTGCCGCCGAACTGGCTGAGCTTTACGCTCTGGCGCTGGTCCGGGACCTGCCGTTCGAGCTGCTGCAGGACCCGCATTGCGAGATCTGGATCGACGCGAGCACCCATTTCACCCTTCACGAACTGCTCTGCGAGCTGCGCTCGCTGAGCTGGTTCAACGATCAGGCCCTTCCCTTTCCCGGGCCTTTCGAGACGGTTCTCTGCTCCCGGACCGTCTGCGGGGATGCTGACCAGCGCCGTGGCCTGCGGCTGAACGGCGATGGTCAGCTGACCCTGCGCAGCCTGTTTCGTGGCGTGGTCGCGCATCGCGGCCCGCAGATCCGCCTCTCGACCCTGCATGTCACCGATCGCCCCAGTTGCGCCGAGACCGAGCCGAGCACCCCGCCCGAGGCCGATGCGCCGATGTCGCAGTGGCTCGGCTGGATAGAGCGCTGCTCCGGTGCCTCGCTGGTGCAGCGCGGACAGGCCGGGCAGGGGCAGGAGGCGATCACCACCCCGCGCGCTCTGGTGGCGCGCCTGAACGCCAGCCATCCGGGCCGCATCTACTTCAACGCGGCGCTGCGTCTTCTGGGGCGCCGGGCGCCGCTCGACCCCGGGCTTGAGGCCGCACTGCCGGGCGCGGTGTCGGCCCAGAGCCTGCTGTCGATGATGGCCGAGTGTGCCGAGCGCGCCTACACGGCGGCGATGCGGATGCAGGGCCGGGCCGACCGGCTCAGCCGACCGGCGGTGACCGCCGCGCGGATCACCGCGCTGCTCGCCCGGGAGGATCAGCTCGGCGACTCGACAAGCGAGCTCGCCGCCTGTGCCGCGGAACTCGCCGGGAAGACGCCGCACCTGCTGCACTGGGTCGACCGGATGAACCGCGCGCAGCGCGGCCCCCGTGGTGAAGGACCCGACCTGCACCTGCCGTCGCTGCACGAGGACCGGCCCTCGCACCGTGCCGATCACGTGGCCAAGGCGGTTGTGGCGGGCGCGCTTTCGACGCTGCTGAAAGCGGTGTTCGACAGCCGCCGCCATGCCCGCCTTCGCATGGTGGGCAGTCAGGGCGCCGGCATCGATATCGGCGCCGAGGCCGATCGGCTGGCCGCGGACGTGGCGCTGGCGCGGTCGGTGAGCGGAACCTTCTTCCAGGCGGAGAACTATCGCGATCTGCGGCTCGGCGAGGCCATCGCCTGCCACGTGCTGCGCCGCCGGCTCGAGGCACAGGGCCAGAGCCTGTCGCTTGGCTTCAGCAATTTCGATGGCCAGCTGGTCGACCTCGCGGTGCACCCGCGCGGCGCCGGCGGCCACGCCACCTTGCGCATCGATGGCCGGCTGGCCCCCTGGCCGATGGAGGCGGGCCGGGGCGGCAGCCATCTGGCGGTGGTTTGAGGGTTAGGCCGGGTTTGTCCGAGCCCGGCGCGCGGGCCGCGCAGATCGGGGCCTGACGCGCCGATCCCATGAAGATATCGCCACTCCAAGGGCCCGGCGTATGCCCAGGAGGCCGCGACTTACTGCGACCGCCGCGCCGTCCGTCCCGCACGCGCAACGCCCCGGCGGGGATCAGCGGCAGATGCCCTCCGGCTGGATGCCGCGCCACGGCACCAGCACCTCGGGATCGTCCAGCACCGCCTCGAGCCCCGCGATCGGCATCTCGGCCGAGATCATCTCGCGCAGCCGCGCGGTGCGCGGCGCTTCGGGGTCGAGCACATGGCAGCAGACATATTCCTCGACGATGGCGCCCTGCTGCTCGTAGCCGTGATCGAGGAACCGGGCGCTGTTTTCGGGATCGAAGAGATAGGGATCTTCCGACACCCGGTGCTCGCGCGCCGCCTTGAGCGGCGAATAGCCGGTTCGGGCGCGGTTCTCCCACTGCCAGACATGGGTGGCCTCATGCGCCAGCAGCATCGCATCGGCAAGGTCGATGCGCTCCGGGTAGTCCGGCACGAAATCGTCGCGGTAGAGATCCTCGCGGTAGAACACGTGCCGGAACAGCGTCATGGCGCCGGGCGAGACGGTCACGGTTTCCCCGCGCGAGGGCGGCCAGATGCGCTCCATGCAGGTCAGGCGCGGGCGGATCGGGCGCTGGTAGGTGATCTTTCCGGCCCAGAGCCCGTCGTGAAAGCGGATGCGGTCGCCATCGAATCCCGGCCCCTGCATCGCGGTCAGAAACGAGACCTCGTTCTCGGTCAGGGGTCTGCCGCAGGCGGTGAGGAGCAGGCAAAGGGACAGGGCCAGAATACGCATGGCGCGATAGGGTCAGAGTGTCGGGCCGGGCGCAAGCGCCGTCTTGCGCGGCTTCACTCTGCGGCGGCGTGGCGCTTGCCGACCATGCCGGAGGACGAGATCTCGAGGATCAGCTTGCGCTTCACCGCCTCGGCAAAGCTGTCGCGGGTCTCGGCGGTGACCACGAAGGCGCCCAGCCCGCCGATGATGCGCTGCTCGTAGATCGCCTCGAGCCCGCCCTGCGCGCGGCCGGGGTCGTCGGGTCGCAGAATCGGCAGCGCGTTGATGGTGATGCCCTTCGCCAGCACCTCGTCGCGGGCGGCTTCGATCGGCGGGCCGGACCAGTTGCCGGCGCTGTCGCCCGAGAAGTCGATCACCTTGCGCCAGCCGTCGATGTCGTTGGCCTCGATCTGCCAGGCGGCCTCGAGCAGCGCCGCGCCGATGGCGTTGCGTCCGAAGGCCATGCGGGGCGCGCTCAGGAGTTGGTCGGCGAAGGCCTGCGCATCCTCGGCACCGCCGATGCGCATCCATTTCACCACCTGCCCCTGATGCGCGGCCCATTCGATGTAGCTCACGGCGATCTCGCCATAGGCGGTGTTGGCGATGGCGGACAGCACCTCCGGATCGGTCATCGCCTGCGCGTAGCCCTCGCGCTGGAACATCAGCTCGTCGGGCGAGATCGAGCCCGAACTGTCGGCCAGCAGCACCAGCTCGAGATCGGTGTCCTGAGCCAGCGCGGGGCCGGCGGGCAGCGAGAGGGCGAGGACAAGGGCAGGGGCAAGGCGGCGCATGGGCGGGGCTCCATCGAGGCGATGGGGCAAAGCTAGCCGCGGGCGGTGCCTTTCGCGAAGCGCCGCGTGGGGCGCCTGACGCAGATGTGAGCGATCCGGGCGGTGGGTGCCGCGAGGTTCACCATCCCCCCGCGTCGCGCTGCCAGTCCCGCACTGCGGCCAGCGTCGCGTCGTAGACCGCGCGGCCAAGCGCGTGGCCGACGGTGGTGTGCTTGCCGGCAAAGGCGGCGCTGCCCTTGGGCGCGGCCACGGCAATGCAGTCGGTGCCGGTGCCGGTGGCGGGGCCGGTGGGCAGCCTCGCGTCGGCATCGAGCACGGCGGCGGTGCGCGCCTCGGCCACGAGGCTCAGCGCCTCGATCAGGGCGCTCAGGCCGAGCGGGCAGGACAGGCGCAGCGCGATGTTGATGGTGCCCCATTGCTTCGGCGGCTGCATCCATGTCTGCGGCAGGCGGGTGCCGATGCGCTCGGCGTTCGACAGCCCCGCGGTGACCACTGCGGTTGCGGTGACGCCGTCCTCGGTCGCCTTGGCGCTGCGGTGGGCGTCGAGCCGGCGCGAAGTCAGGAAGCAGACGGCGTCGGAGGCCTCTCGCTTTTCGAGCTGCGCGCCGAGCCATGCGATGGCATCGAGATCTTCCGTCAGGTCGGCATTGCGCACCTCGCGCCAGAGGATGCGGCTGGCCTCGACCAGCCCGGGATTGTGGGGCGCGAAGCTGAGGATCTGCATGGGCTGGCCGAGATCAAAGGTCAGCCAGGGCGGGGAGAGGGTGAGCATGGGCGGGCCGCTTGGTTTCGGGGCCTTGAACCGCGTCGCGCGCCGGGGCGCAAGCCTCGATCCGCGCACCGCGCGGAAGCGAGGCGGAGGCGCCACGCCATCGCGTGCGCGCTTGTGGTACGTGGGTCAGGTCCGTGCCGGGCCTTTTGCCCACGCTCACCACTGCGGCGCGGAATCAAGGCCCCAGGCCACCGCGCATCGCCGGCCCGGGGGGTGGTCCGGCGATGCGCGGTGGCGCTCAGGCTGGTTAAGAATACTAGGTCGTGAGCAAATTGCTGTCCGGGGGACAATCCGATTTAAGAGCCACCCCAGTCAAATATCTTGAGAGCAGATCGAAGTGTGGAGAAATTTTCGTCCACTCGAACACTTCTCCGTAGTCCGGACCATCTTTTCGGTCCGCGTAATCTTGATGCATGCAGCGATGTCGAAGGTCCTTGAGGGCCGCTATCTCTTTCGTGGCCTTGCAACTGGTTTCAAACTTGAATCCTTTCGCAAACTTATCTCCACGGTCCTTTTTGAGTATCTCTTCTGTTCGCATATCAGAAGCCGTCAGGCTGCAGAAATACGAGAGCATAGTGAGCCCTTCCAAGACGCTATAGATGGCGAGAGCACTGTCTATTGCGATGGAGGGTAGAATTGCTCCGCTGAGTGTTTCGGGGCAGCCACCGTTGATGCGCTCTTCATTTAAGCGCAATAGGCCAAACTTCACCTCCAGCCCAGCCAGTCGGAATGCTGCGTTAGAAGTGGTTTTCCTATAGTCTATTTGGTCGAATACGAACTCATCTTCGAAGCGTTTGTTCAGAAACTCGAACCAGGTCCTTTTCGTGTTTCCTTGGAAAAAGTCGTAACCAGGAATTTCTGGATCTGCGACGAGCCTAAATCTGTTGGGTATGCCAGCCACTCAGCGACACCTCCTCACACATCCAGCTCTTCCACGAACCGGGCGTTCTCCTGGATGTACTGGAACCGAAGCTCCGGCTTCTTGCCCATCAGGCGCTCGACCAGATCGCCGGTCTCGCCGGGTTCGTCCTCGTCGATGGTCACCCGGATCAGCTTGCGGGTGGCCGGGTCCATCGTGGTCTCCTTGAGGTCCTTGGCGTCCATCTCGCCCAGACCCTTGAAGCGCTGCACGTCGATCTTGCCCTTTCCGCCAAGGCCCTTCTTCAGCATCTCCTCCTTCTCGGCGTCGTCGGCGACATAGATCCGGCGGGCGCCCTGGGTCAGGCGGTAGAGCGGCGGGCAGGCCATGTAGAGGTGGCCGCCATCGATCAGCGGGCGCATCTGCGTGTAGAAGAAGGTCATCAGCAGCGCCGCGATATGGGCGCCGTCGACATCCGCGTCGGTCATGATAATAACCTTCTCGTAGCGCAGATCGTCGAGGTTGAACTTGGTGCCGAGCCCCACGCCGAGCGCCTCGCAGAGATCGCGGATCTCGGCGTTCGAGGTGAGCTTGTTCGACGCCGCGCCCAGCACGTTGAGGATCTTGCCCTTGAGCGGCAGCAGCGCCTGGCTCTCGCGGAAGCGCGCGCCCTTGGCCGAGCCGCCGGCCGAGTCGCCCTCGACGATGAACAGCTCGGTGCCCTCGCGGTTCTTGTTGGTGCAGTCGGTGAGCTTGCCCGGCAGGCGCAGCTTCTTGGTGGCCGACTTGCGCGCGGTTTCCTTCTCCTGGCGGCGGCGCAGACGCTCTTCGGCGCGCAGGACGAGGAAATCGAGGATGGCGCCGGCGGACTTGGTGTCGGCGGCGAGCCAGTTGTCGAAATGGTCGCGCACCGCGCCCTCGACAAGCCGCTGCGCCTCGGTGGTGGCGAGACGGTCCTTGGTCTGGCCGACGAATTCCGGCTCGCGGATGAAGCACGACACCAGCGCGCAGCCGCCGGTGATCAGGTCGTCGCGGGTGATCTGGCTGGCCTTGCGGTTGTTCACCAGCTCGCCATAGGCGCGGATGCCCTTGAGGATCGCGGCCCAGAACCCGGCCTCGTGGGTGCCGCCCTCTGGGGTGGGGACGGTGTTACAGTAGGACTGGATGAAGCCGTCGCGCGAGGGTGTCCAGCTGATCGCCCATTCGACCTTGCCCGGCGTGTTGAACTTCTCCTTGAAGTCGACGGTGCCGGCGAAGGGTTTCTCGGAATAGGTCGAGGCGCTGCCCAGCGTCTCGGTCAGGTAATCCGACAGGCCGCCAGGGAAGTGGAACGTGGCCTCGAGCGGGGTCTCGTTGTCGTCGATGGCGGATTTCCAGCGGATCTCGACGCCCGAGAACAGGTAGGCCTTGGAGCGCACCATCTTGAACAGCCGCGCCGGCTTGAACCGGTGCGAGCCGAAGATCTGCTCGTCGGCGTGGAAGGTCACGGTGGTGCCGCGGCGGTTGGGCGCCGCGCCGACCTTCTCGACCCCGCCCTGCGGGATGCCGCGCGAGAAGCGCTGCTCGTAGAGCTCCTTGTTGCGGGCCACCTGCACGACCATCGAATCCGACAGCGCGTTGACCACCGAGGCGCCGACGCCGTGAAGGCCGCCCGAGGTCTCGTAGGCCTTGCCCGAGAACTTGCCGCCGGCGTGCAGCGTGCACAGGATCACCTCGAGCGCCGACTTGCCGGGGAACTTGGGGTGCGGATCGATCGGGATGCCGCGGCCGTTGTCGCGGATGGTGACGGCGTAATCGCCATGCAGCTCGACCTCGATGCGGTTGGCGTGGCCGGCGACGGCCTCATCCATCGAGTTGTCGAGGACTTCTGCCACGAGGTGGTGCAGCGCCCGCTCGTCGGTGCCGCCGATATACATGCCGGGCCGCTTTCGGACCGGTTCGAGCCCCTCGAGAACCTCGATGGAGGAGGCGTCGTAGTCGGGGGTATCGGTTGCGGCGAGAAGATCGTCGGCCATGGTGCGCTGCTCGTTCTGATCGTTGATTGGCGGCGAGTATGGCAGAGCGGGACAGCCGCGAAAAGGCCCCGCGCGGCGACGGACCCCACGATCATGGGGGAAAGCCTGTGGATTATGCCGGATCTTGTGGCGGAAGCTGCGCCCAGTGCTCGCCCATCGCCACGATGCAGGACGTGCCCGAGGCGTAGGCGATGACCATGGTCCAGCCACCGTCGGCGTCGGTCCAGACCTCGACCAGCTCTTCAGGATTGCGCAGGCCGGTGGAGGAAAGCGTGGCACCAAAGCGCGTTGCGAGGCGCTCGGTCATCTGGGCGCCGGGTTCGCACAGCACCTCGGCGATCGGCGAGGCCGCAAGCGCAGGCGCCGGGAGCAGTAGGGGAATCAGGCAAAGGCTCCGCATAGCCGGAAGTGTAACACGCGTATGACGGTGCGGAGCGCGAAAATCCCGCACCCCAAAAAGCAAGCGCCGCGAAATCGCGGCGCGGGCTGGTCAGGGTCTGCGGGAGGGGCGGGGGCCCGGCCTCAGAACGCCTCGGGCCGGGCCTCGCGGGCCATGTGGTCGAGCACGGCGTTGACGAAGCGCGGCTCGCGCCCCTCGGGGAAGAAGGCCGAGGCCACCTCGACATATTCGGAGATCACCACCTTGGGCGGGGTGTCGCTGTCGACGAGCTCGGCACCGGCGGCGCGGAACAGGGCCCGCAGGGTCGGGTCGATCCGGGCGATCGGCCACTTGGCCACCAGCGCGCGGTCGGTCATCTGGTCGATCTTGGCCTGCCAGTTGACCGCCGACGAGGTGATCTTGCCGAACAGCGTCACATCGCCCTCGACCATCTCGACGCCCTCGTCGATCTCGGCGCCGAAGCGGTAGTCGACGAACTCGCGCTGCACCTTCTCGACGGTCACGTCCCCCGCTTCCATCTGGTACAAGGCCTGCACCGCGTAGAGCCGCGAGGCGGATTTCATCCGCCGCTTCTGATTGCCCGAGAGGGCCGGGGGGGTGTCCGGGGTGGTCATGCGCTGTCGTTTCCTCGTGAGGCACCCGCGATCTGGTACTCGTCGCGGGAGGGGACGAATCCCACCCCCTTGCGGGCGCCGCCCCACCTACGGGCCAGCGCGATCAGATGCAAGGCCGCCGCGGCCGCGCCGCCGCCCTTGTTCTGGCCCTCGGCCTCGGCCCGCACCCGGGCCTGTTCGTAATTCTCGACCGTGAGGATTCCGTTGCCGATGCACAGGCCCTGAAGCCCCAGCAGCGTCAGCCCGCGCGAGCTGTCGTTGCAGACCGTATCATAATGCGTGGTCTCGCCGCGGATCACGCAGCCGAGCCCGACATAGCCGTCGAAGTTCGACATGCGCTCGGCGATGCCGATGGCCGAGGGCACCTCGAGCGCGCCGGGCACTTCGATCATCTCGTGAAACCCGCCGACCGCCTCGATCTCGGCGATCGCGCCGGCGACCAGCTGCTCGGCGATCTGCTTGTAGTAGGGCGCCACCACGATGAGGATGTTGACCGGGGTGTCGAATTCCGGGCGGGGCAGGGTGTAATGCTCTTCGTTCGAGGCCATCAGCCGTCTCCGATCTTGCGGGTGCCGACGATCTCGAGCCCGTAGGCGTCGAGCCCAACGACCTTGGGGGTCGGCGAATTGGTCAGCAGCACCAGCTTCGACAGGCCAAGCGAGGACAGGATCTGCGCGCCGAGACCGTACTGGCGCAGGGTTTTGGGCGAGCTGCCCTCCTCGGGGTCGAGCTTCATCGCGGTGTCGCGCAGCAGCACGACCACGCCGCGGCCTTCCGCGGCCACCGTGGTCATCGCATCGCGGAACTCGTCGGCGCGGCCGGCATGGCCGGTTCCGGCGATGTCGAGCATCGGATCGAGCGCGTGCATCCGCACCAGCACCGGCGCGTCGTCGGACAGATCGCCTTTCGACAGCACGATATGCTCGTCGCCATGGGTGGTGTCGGAATAGATCCGCATGTCCCACTCGCCGCCGAACTCGGAGTTGACGGTCTGCGAACGCTCCACGCGCACGAGGTTGTCGTGGCGGCGGCGGTAGGCGATCAGATCCGAGATCGTGCCGATCCTGAGCCCGTGCTTCTGGGCGAACGCCACCAGCTCGGGCAGGCGCGACATCGAGCCGTCCTCGTTCATGATCTCGCAGATCACCCCGGCGGAGTTGAGCCCGGCGAGGCGCGACACGTCGACCGCGGCCTCGGTATGGCCGGCGCGCACCAGCACGCCGCCCGCCTTGGCGCGCAGCGGGAAGACGTGGCCCGGCGTGGCGATGTCGGCTGCGCCCTTGGAGGCGTCGATCGCCACCGCGATGGTGCGGGCGCGATCGGCGGCGGAGATGCCGGTGGTGACGCCCTCGCGGGCCTCGATCGACACCGTGAAGGCGGTCTCGTGCCGGGAGGAATTGTTGGTCGACATCATCTCGAGCCCGAGCTGCTCGCAGCGTTCGGCGGACATCGACAGGCAGATCAGGCCGCGACCGTGGGTGGCCATGAAGTTGATCGCGTCGGGCGTCGCCCATTGCGCCGGGATCACCAGATCGCCCTCGTTCTCGCGATCCTCGTGGTCGACGAGGATGAACATGCGCCCGTTGCGCGCATCCTCGATGATCTCCTCGATCGAAGAGATTGCATCCTTCCAGTCCGTTTCGACCGGGCCGGGGCTTTCGAAATCCGCCATCTCGTCACCTTCTGTCTGGTCTTTGCCAGATAAGAGATGCGGGGCAAAATGGCTAGGGCAGTTTTGCGCGGACGCTGTGCGCAGACGGGCAGGGAGGGCAGGGGCGCTGCCCCTCTGCCGCCCGCGGGGCGGCATTCACCCCGAGGTATTTCGGAACCAGAGAAGACGCGGGGGCGGCGCTGGCGGTGAGGGTCCGTCGAAGATGGCTCTTGGCAGGTCGAAGAGGCGGTTGGCGGCCTTGGGTCCGGCACTTTTCTTGCGGTGCTTTTTCCGGGCCTTGCGCAGTGCCTTGGCCTATCTTCCGGAGCACGTTGGGCTGGATGCGCCGGGCCGGTAGCGCGGGTGGTCGGGGTCAGTCGAAGATGTCCTCGAGCAGGTCGAAGAGGCCCTTGGCGGCTTTCCGTCCGACGCTCTTCTTGCGGCGCTTTTTCTGGGTCTTGCGAAGCGCCTTGGCGCGGGCCTTCGCTTCCTTCTCGGAGCTCACAGAGCCGGAGGTCCCGGGGCGGTGGCGCGGGGCGTCGCGGTCGACGGCGGCGGTGCGCAGCTGCTTGAGCTCGTGCAGCGGCGCGCCGCAGGCGCTGCAGGCCAGCTCGTGCCGGCCGCGGTCGAGGACCAGCGCGGCGCGGGTGCCGCAATAGCAGCAGGTGGCGATCTTGGTGTTTGGCATCGGCTCGATATGGGCGCGGCAGGCGCGCCCGGCAAGGTCAGGGCCGGGCGGCGTAGAGGGCGACGGCGGCGGCGTTGGAGACGTTGAGCGAGCCGAAGCCGCCGGCAAAGTCGATGCGCACCAGCTGGTCGACCGTGGTCTTGGTCTTTTCGCGCAGCCCCGGACCCTCGGCGCCGAGCACCAGCGCCACGGGGCGGTCGCGCAGCCCGTCGAGCGCCTGTTCGATGGTGTGCTCTGCCTCGCCGTCGAGCCCCAGCACCAGATAGCCCATCGTCTGCAGCGCGCGGATGGTGTCGGCGAGGTTGCGCTCGCGCAGGTAGGGCTGCCGCTCGAGCGCGCCCGAGGCGGTCTTGGCCAGCGCGCCGGTTTCGGGGGCGGAGTGGTGCTGCACGCCGATAACCGCCTGCGCGCCGAACACCTCGGCCGAGCGCAGGATGGCGCCCACGTTGTGCGGGTCGCTGACCCGGTCGAGCAGCACCAGACGCGCCGGGCGGTCGTCGTCGCGCAACGCCACGTCGTCGAGCCGGCCCCAGTCGAGCGGTTTCACCTCGAGCGCCGCGCCCTGGTGCACCGACTGCGGATCGAGCGGCGCGCCGAACTTGCGCGGGTCGTGGATCTCGGGGGTGATCCCGGCCTCGGCCACCGCGTCGGCGAGCTTGG
Source organism: Salipiger bermudensis (assembly GCF_020171625.1). Lineage (GTDB taxonomy): Bacteria > Pseudomonadota > Alphaproteobacteria > Rhodobacterales > Rhodobacteraceae > Salipiger > Salipiger bermudensis_B. The sequence continues at coordinate 7,367 of NZ_JAIUZY010000003.1, read as the reverse complement.
CCTCGGCGTTGGGGGTGAGGATCAGGCGCAGCTTCTCGCGGCGCGGATTGACCAGCGCATCGCGCACCGCGTGCAGGCCGAAGAGCCATACCGTCTCGGCGGACCGGGCCTTTTTCGCCTGTTCCTTCTCGACCACCCATTTCGGTTTCTTGACCATCTCGCGCCTCTCTTCCTGCAGTGCTGTTCCCTTGCCTTTCCCTTGTCTTCGCCGCAAGGGATTTTCCTGTTGACGCCGGTTTGCGCCTTTTGTAGTCAGCGCCACACGCCGGCAGCGCCGGCAAGAAAGTGGGCGACAGGCCGCAAGGTGTGGCAGGGGACTGTAACTCCCTCGCGGAGACGCACGCTAGGTTCGATTCCTAGGTCGCCCACCACTTTCCCTTAAAGTTCAGTAGAATCAACGGGTCGGCGTCCCGCTGGATCGCTTTGCTTCGGCATGATGTGTCAACGGCTTACGGGTCGGGTGTCCCGCTGCCTGGGCATTCCTCGGCTTCTGGTCGCCACGGCGCCTTGCCCCGGCGGACGTCGGACCATGCGAAGGGCGTCGAGGGTGTCGGCGAGCGCGATGCGGAGACGGTTTTCGCCATCGCCATCGCCATCCGCTTCTGGCGACAGTGCCACGCGCCGCGGAGGCGATGCCCCTCCGGCCAACGCTCTCGACCCCTCCCGCGCCGTGCCGGTTTGCCGGGCGGGAGGATGCGGCGCGCGGGGCAATTTCGCTGCTGGGCCGGGCCTGAAGACTGCCACCGTTCAGCCCCCCCGGGGGCTCCGATGGCGTGGTCCTGCCTTGTTGGGGCGGGGGCAGGGGCCTATGGTCGTGCGAATCCATGTCAGCCGACGATCCCCTTCCCGAAAGTTGAAGACCTCAGAATGAGCCTGCGCGACCATCCGACCCTGCACCCCGCGAATCTCAAGCGTACAATCGCGGCGAGGGTTCCGCAGAAGGCGATGCGGGACCTGTGGACCCGTCTGCGCTTCGGTCCGGGCGCCCCGCGCAGCGACGAGTTGATATTCGTCGCGCCAGCCGATGTGCGGTATGTCTACGTGATTGACGGGACTGCAGGTGCGCCGCGTTTCAAACGCCGGGACAGCGGCCTTGTCCGCGGCGGCGACTGGGATCTGTCGCGCGCGCCGCTTCCCGAAACCCGGGCGATGCGCGTGGTGCGGGAGCATTTCGTGGAAGGCAAAACTTGGGCCGAAACCGGGATCGTGGACTACCATCTCGAGATCATCGCGAAGAAGGGCATCTCGGAGGGGTTGCGCTCGACGCAGGATATCATGGCCCGCTACGAGACCTTCGACCGGGTCTTCGAAGAGGCCCAGCGGACCGGCAGGCTGCGCACCCGGCGCGAGCTTCCCGGGTATTTCCGGCGCGAACATGACGGCATCTACTTCCATATCGCCCGCGACGGAGAACCGCTCCGGGGCGGCGGGGGGCGGCATCGGTTCGCGATGGCCACGATCCTCGGGCTGGCCGACGTGCCGGCGCAGCTGGGGGTCATCCACCCCGACGCGGTGCGCGCCGGGCATCTGGAGCGTCTGCGCAAGCGTAGGTGAGTCGGCGCGGTCGCCTTCTGCGATCTCACTGACTGAAGGCTCGTTTAACGCCACAGGCTGTGATGCGGGATGGTCTCCTCTGCGCGCCCGGAGAGGGCGAGCCTCACCGCCAAGCACAATCGCCCCACGCGGCAGCGGCGCGCCCGCCAGCCCACCCGACAAAAGCAAACGGCCCGCCTCGCAGGGAGACGGGCCGTCGTGCTGTTCCGGGTCCGGGCGCGGTCAGCGCAGCGGGATGCTGACCTTGAAGTGTACCGTCTCGATGCCCGGGTTCTCGTCGTAGATCCCGGCATTGGAGCGGTGGTCGTAGCCCACGGCGTAGCGCCAGCCGCTGCGGTTCTCGTAGCCCAGCTCGATGCCCGAGCGGAACTCGATCGGGCCGCCGAGGTCGAACTTGTCGCCCGCGGCGTAGAGGCCGGGCATGGCGTGCAGCTCGGTGTAGAACGGGCTCTTTCCGAAGGTGGTGCCCCAGGTCCAGCCATAGCCGACCCACGAGCCGCTTTCTTCGCCCAGCGACAGGCCCACGGCCTGGCCGAACGGGCCGATGGTGCGGGCGAAATCGTATCGCATCTGCACCTCGAAGCCTTCGTCGGCGCGCCGCTCGATCACGTTGCCCGCCGAGAACGACAGCCGCGACTCCTGCTCGCCGGGCCCGAGGCAACCGGTCGGCGTGCCGCAATAGTTCGTTCCCATATCCGTCAGACCTGCTATCAAAAGCAGCACTGCGAAGGTGCCATCTGCCATCTTGACCTCCAACTGTCGTTGCGGCCCTGCATGGCGCAGATCGGTCGCCAAGTCCAGCGCCTGCGGGTGGCGGCGCCGGACCGTTGGATCCGGGTGACAGGCGGCTAGCGGGCGTCGTCCACGAAGTCGAGATAGACGCCGTTGGTCCAGCCGAACCCGTCCTGCAGCTGGTATTCGCCGCCGCCGCTGCGGATGTGCGGGTCGATCACGTTGTATTTCTCAACGAATTTTCCGGTCTCGCGGAACACCGTGTCGCAGGTGGCAAGCCAGCGGGTGCGCAGCGTCTCGGCCAGCGCATCGAAGCCGTAGCGGCGCAGGCCCTGCACCGCGATCCATTGCAGCGGCGCCCAGCCATTGGGGCTGTCCCATTGCTGGCCGCTTTCGATGTCGGTGGTCAGGAGCCCGCCCTCGCGCAGCAGGTGGCGTTCGGCCCAGTCCGCCGCGCGGGCGGCCTGTTCGGGCGTCGCGGCACCGGCCCAGAGCGGGAAGAGCCCCGCCGCGCTGGTAATCGGCAGACGTGTGCCATCCTCGATCGACAGATCGAAGAAATAGCCGCGTTCGGGGTCGAAGAACCGCTCCGAGATCGCCGCACGCCGGCTCTCGGCCGCGGCGGCGTATTGCGCCGAGCGCTCCGGAGCGGAGGAGGCGGTGGCCTTGGCCAGCAGCTCTTCCATGCGCAGAAGCAGGCAATTGAGATCGACCGGCCAGATCCGCGTCGTGCGGATGGTGCCGAGATCCGTCGGATCGCTCAGCCAGCGCGAGGAGAAATCCCAGCCGCTTTCGCAGGCGGCGCGCAGGTCGCGGAAGAACTCCGGGTGGTCCTGCGCATGGTCCTGCCAGTGAAGATCGGTGGCATACATCTCGATGCGCGGGCCGTCGCCCGAATCCCAGTGGCGCGCCAGACCCTCGTGGTTGCGCGGGGTGGCCATGAAGAAGTGGTACTCGGCTTCCATCGCCGGCAGGTAGCGCGCGAAACTGCCCTCAAGATCCCCGATGGCGCGGCCGTAATCGGCCACCATCGAAGAGAAGAATGGCGGCTGCGACCGGGTCAGGAAATACGACCGGAAGCCGTTCGGGACGAAGCCGATCAGCTTGATGGCGTGGTCGAAATTGTCGAGCATGTCGCGCACCTGCGCGGTCCGTCCGCTGCGCAGCAGCCCGAGCTGGGTGAAGTAGCTGTCCCAGTAATAGGCCTCGTGAAAGCGCCCGCCCGCGACTACGTAGGAATTGGGCAGGGGGAACCGGCTCGAGCGCTCGTCGCCGTTGTCGGCGGGGTGGCTGAGATGCGGCCAGATCGCCTCGAGATGCTGCAGCGCGTCGTGGTCCGGATCGGTCTGGTAGGTGTCACCGGGCGATCGCGCCGGGGCGAACCAGTGATCGTAGAACGCCTGCAGATCGACAGGACCTTCCGCGCGCGCTGCGTCATATGCGGCGCAGATCTCTTCCGCGGGCGCCCGCAGGATCGAATCCGAGATTGCCTTCACGTCGACCCACAGGCCCGAGCAATGCAGGTCGACGAACAGATCCTTCAGGCTCTGGTCGAGATATTCCATGCTGGGCCTTCCCCGGTCGCTTGGTTTTGCGCCTTAGTGGCCTGCAGGCCGGGAAAGGACAATGGGCCGCAGCCGGGTTCGCGATCAGAGCGCGCCTTCGTCGCCCATAAACATCACCGAGGGATTCGACCCGTCATTCGAGACCAGGCAGCGCCACGGCGCAGCGTTGGCGCCGACGCGCAGGTAGACCGCGGTTGCGGCTTCGGAGAACTCGGAGCCCACCGCGGTCACGCCGCCCTCGGTCATCGATTCGAGTTCGGCCCGGCAGGCGCTGATCGCCGCGTTGCTGACCGAGCCGTCAAAGGTCGTGATGAAGGGCTGGCCCGCCGGCGAGGCCGCCATCGGGGCGCTGTCCATGCTGCCGCTGTCCTCGACGCATCCCGCGAGAAGCGCGAGGGCTGTCAGCGCCCCAGTCAGGCCGAATGTCCTGGTCATGTTTCTGGTTCTCCGTTTGTGGTTCGGTGTGGGTCGTCCGGCAGTGCGTTCAGTTTGCCAGCAGAGCAGCATCGAAGCCGCCATTGCGCCACTTGGTCAGTGCGGCGGTGAAGTTCGGGCCCGGCAGTCCGTCGATGGGGCTGGCGTAAAAGCCTGCCTGCGACAGCCGCGCCTGCACCGCCGAGAGGGTCTCGCGCGTCCAGCCGGCGCTGTTGCGGGTGAGCTGGGTCAGCACCGTGCCGTCATCCTCGGCCACGCCGCGCAGCAGAGCATCGGCGGCGGCGTTCGGGTCACGTGCCACGCCGCGCCCCTCGTCGAGCAGAATGGCGGCGGCGAAATAGCCCTGTGCCTCGCCGTCGCGGGCGGCGCGGCGGAAGTAGTCGAGCGCCTCGGCCGGATCGCCAAGCGCGCCGTCCTGCGCCAGCACCCCGAGGTTGAAGGCGGCCTTGGGCGCGCCCTCTGCCGCGGCGCGTTTCAAAAGCGCGATGGCGCGGTCGCTGTCCTGTGTCAGCAGCTTGCCTTCGAACAGCGTGATCGCGAGGTTGATCATCGCGTCCTGGCTGCCGCCCTCGGCGGCGCGTTCGTAAAGCCGCATGGCGCCGGGGATGTCCTGCGCCATTCCGGTGCCGTTCTCCTTGAGCTGCGCAAGGCTCACCATGGCACGCAGGTCGCCGCGCTCGGCGGCGCTGAGATAAAGGTCGATCGCACGCGTCATATCGCCCGACGCGGCGGTCGCACGGGCCAGCAGCGCCACGTAATGGCTCAGCTCGGGCGACTGGATCGCCGCCGCCGAGCAGGCCCGGATCGCCGCCGCCGCGTTCTGTTGCAGCCGGGCGAAGGGGACGCCGGGATTGCCCGCCGTGGCGTCGCGCGGGTGGGTGGCGAGGCGCTCGCAGAGGGCGCCGTCCGAGGCGCTCTCGAGCGGCGGCAGCAACGCGATCAGCCGCTGCGCCTCGGCGTGATGGGCGCCCTCGGGGTAGCGCTCGAGATAGACCTCGAGAAGCGGACGCAGGCGGCTGCGCCGGGCCAGCGCCCAGAACTTCTCTTCCTGTTCGCCGGACGCATCGGCCAGCCCCAGCGCGCGGGTGCTGAGCCCGGTATCGAGAAAGGCCAGCGCCTCCTCGGCATGGGCGCCCTGCGGGTAGGTCTCGAGATAGAGCCGCAAGAGGTCGGGGTCCCTCTCCCCCGTGGCAACCTGATAGAACAGCGCCTCCTCGGACACCGTCACCGGACTGTCGTCGAACATGAACTGGCGCGTCAGCGACGAGTTCTCCCACGGGATCTGCCGCCCGCCGGTCGCCGCCAGCACATCGCGCCGCACCGAGATCATCAGCTCCGAGATGTCCTGCCCGGGGGTGTAGAGATGGTGCAGCATCGCCTCGGTGAAGAAGCTGTTCCGCCCGGTGCCGTCATAGGCCACGTTGTCGGGCTGGGTGGCATAGGCGAAGAGGAAATTCGCGTCCGTGCCCACCCGCGCCAGCCCGTTTTCGACCCCCGGTGCATCCCCGAGCGCCTGCCCGAACGGGTTGTCGCGGCAGGCGTCGAGGAAGATCAGCTTCACCCCCGGGGAGGCCTCCATCGCGCGCAGCACCTCCTCGATTGCCACCGTCTCCTCGGGAATGTCCGAGACGGTGCCGAGGGCGGCATCCGTGGGCAGCAGGTAGTTGCGCCCGTCGACCTGAAAGGCGTGGCCGGCGTAGTAGAACAGGACCACATCGGCGCGCGCCGCGGCGGCCGCGAAGCTGCGCGTCGTCTCGCGCATCTCCGCGCGGCTGAGGTTGCGCCCGGTCTGCACCTCGAAGCCCAGCCCCTCGAGCGCCACCGAGATGTCGAGCGCATCGTTCGTGGGGTTCGCGAGCCGGCCCACCGCCTTGTAGTCGGAATTGCCGATCACCAGCGCCACGCGGGTGTCGGCAAGGGCCGGCGCAGCGGCGAGGAACAGCGCCGCGCAGAGCATCGCAAGCTGTCGTCCGTGGCGGGCCATCGCTCAGAGCCCCACCGCCCGCGACAGCTCGATGCCGACGCTTTCCACGGCGGTCGAGATGCGGGTGATCGTTGCGGTCTGCACGCTGGCAAGCTCGGGATCGTCGGCCCGGACAAAGGCGATGGCCTTGCGGATCTCGGTCGCGGCGGTGTCGATCTCGGCACGCGATTCGTTGATCGCGTCGCGCCGGATGGCTTCGCGTTCGGCCTCGGTCGTGGCCCCGGCCAGCCGGCTTTCGGCGCGGGCGCGGGCGCCGTCGATGCCGCGCCGCGCGTCCTGCACGATGCGCGCCACGTCCTGCATCCCCGGCGGCAGGTCGCTGGCGATCTCGTCAAGCTCGTTGGCGAAATCGTTGAGCGCGTCCGACAGGCAGGCGAGATAGCGGCTCACGTCGGCGCTGCTCTGGGCGCAGGCGTCCGCGGCGACCTCGAGCGTGGTGGCGATCGGCTCGACCGCCGCCAGCGTGCGCCGGGCCTCCCCCACGGTGCTCGGCAGTCCCGGCACCGCGAGCGTGGTTCCGTTGGGCTCGGTCGAGAGCGCGAGCTCTATCGTGTCTCTTGGGTTGGGCGTATCGAAGGTGACAGGCAGGGGCGGCAGGGGCACGAACGCCCCGGTCGGGTCTACCGGCTCCGGCCCGGCGCCGGGTTCGACACGCATGGTGCCATCGACGAGGGTGATGTCATAGTTCGACAGACCCGTGCCAACCGGGTCGGAGATCGCGATCCGGTAGGGCCCATCCGCGGCGCTGGCCTCCGCGCCCGCGCCGGCGCTCGTCAGGCTGGCCCTGTCGACTTGGTCGTCGAACAGCAGCCCGGAGGTGGTGAACTCGGTCCCGGCGAAGGAGAAGGCTTCGCCGTAGGTCTTGGCCTGATCGTCGGCAGTGATGGTAAGCGCCGCCGGGTCCACCGTCATCGCGCCGTCGACATAGGCGATGGTGTAGTTGGTCAGGCCGGAGCCGGACGCGTCGCTCGCGGTGATGGCGTAGGGGGATCCCTCAACGGAGGCGGTGCTCGCGGCGCCGAGGCTCGCGAGGTCGACGCTGTCGACGCTGTCGTCGAACAGCAGCCCGGAGGTGGTGAACTCGGTGCCGTCAAAGG
>NZ_JAIUZY010000002.1 GCF_020171625.1 Salipiger bermudensis | reverse complement strand
GGAGAAGGCCTCGCCGTAGGTCTTGGCCTGATCGTCGGCGGTGATGGTGAGTGCCGCCGGGTCGACGGTCATCGCGCCATCGACATAGGCGATGGTGTAGTTGGTGAGGCCGGAGCCGGACGCGTCGCTCGCGGTGATCGCATAGGGCGCGCCTTCGACGGTGGCGGTGTTCGCGGCGCCGAGGCTCGCGAGGTCGACGCTGTCGACGCTGTCGTCGAACAGCAGCCCGGAGGTGGTGAATTCGGTGCCGGCGAAGGAGAAGGCTTCGCCGTAGGTCTTGGCCTGATCGTCGGCAGTGATGGTGAGCGCCGCCGGGTCCACCGTCATCGCGCCATCGACATAGGCGATGGTGTAGTTGGTCAGGCCGGAGCCGGACGCGTCGCTCGCGGTGATCGCATAGGGCGCGCCTTCGACGGTGGCGGTGTTCGCGGCGCCGAGGCTCGCGAGGTCGACGCTGTCGACACTGTCCTCGAACAGCAGCCCGGAGGTGGTGAACTCGGTCCCGGCGAAGGAGACGGCCTCGCCGTAGGTCTTGGCCTGATCGTCTGCGGTGATGGTGAGCGCCGCCGGGTCCACCGTCATCGCGCCATCGACATAGGCGATGGTGTAGTTGGTGAGGCCGGAGCCGGACGCATCGCTCGCGGTGATCGCATAGGGCGCGCCGTCGACAGTGGCGGTGTTCGCGGCGCCGAGGCTCGCGAGGTCGACGCTGTCGACTTGATCGTCGAACAGCAGCCCGGAGGTGGTGAACTCGGTCCCTGCGAAGGAGAAGGCCTCTCCGTAGGTCTTGGCCTGATCGTCGGCAGTAATGCTGAGCGGGGCGGGCGTGATCGTGTAGCTGCCGGGCAGATCGACCACGCGGTAGCTTTCTCCCAGTGCGCTGGTGAGGGACGTGGCCGCGAGGGTGAAGGTGCCGGTTCCGACATCGTCCGAGGGAAAGACCAGCTCGGCAAAGAGCGGCGCGCTGTCGAGGCTGTCGCCCACGGGCGGGAAGACGTAGACCGACGGGCCTCCGGAGACGCTGCCGGTGGTGCTGGCCGAGACGGTCTCTCCATATTGCAGGCTGACCGGGTCGGGCCGGGCGAAGATCACCTGATCGATGCTGTAGATCGCAGGGTGGAAGCCGCTGTCGCCGGGGGCCCAGACAGTGTCGAAATCCCAGCCCGCCGCGCCGGCCAGCGCGACGAAGCCGGCCGTGTCCTCGAAGGCGGCGGTGGCAAGGCCGGTGCCGCCCGCGCTGCTGCTCTGGCCGGTGGTCTCGGTGTCCCAGTAGGAGGCGGTGACCGACGTGGCGGGGCTATCGGGATCGGAAACGCTCTCGCCGATCAGGCCGCCGGACAGGATCGTCCCGATGGCGGGCGGCGTAACGGCCCCCGAGGCGTAAACCCGCGACAGGCTGCCCGCCGAGCTGCGCCCGACAAAGCCGCCAAGGGTGCCGGTGCCGCCGGGCTCGTTGAAGATGAGATCCACCGGTCCCTCAGCGTAGCTGTCCGCGATCTGCCCGGCCTCGTTGCCGCCGCTGTGGCCGCTGCCCACTAGCTGCTGGACCGCGTGGTATGCCTCGAGCGTCACGGAGCCGGTCGCGCCGGTCTCGGACAGGGCGGCGGAATTGACGCCTGCAAAGCCGCCGCCAAGACCGCGAACGGTGAGCGCGAGATCGGCATCGTCCGAAACAAGGTCCTCGGTCAGCAGCACGCTGACATCGCTGTCGGCGCGGGCATTGCTGATGCTGCCCGCGTTGCGCCCGGCAAACCCGCCCACCGCAACATCGCCCACGAAGGTGTCGCCATAGCCGCCCTGAACGTAGACCGAATTCTCGGCGCGCGACGCGGTGATGGTGCCTGGCAGGCCCTCGCCGGTCAGGTTGTCGCCGACGAAGCCGCCGGCGTTCAGCTCGGTGTCGCCGGGGGTGATCGAGATCAGGCTGCCGGTGGTTTCGAACTCGTCCGGATCGAACGCGCCGACGAAGGCGGTCACGTCGCCGGTCGCCTCGGAGCCCGAGATCGCGCCTGCGTTGGTCGCTGCGAAACCGCCGATGCGAGAGGCGACCTCGTCGCCGGTGGTGGTCACCGACAGCGTGCTGCTGGCCGACGAGCCGCTGTCCAAGATCGTGCCGGTGTTGATCCCGGCAAAGCCGCCGACGCGCCCGGCAGTATCGGCGCTCGCCGTGACCGCGCCGTCCGCGCTCGAGTCGGAGATCGTGCCGCCGTTCGATCCGACCAGCCCGCCGGCAAAGATCCGGAAGCCGGAGCCCGTCCCGTCGACCGTGCCGTCGAAGGACGCGCCGGATATGGTGCCGGTGTTGATCGCCGCGAGCCCGCCGACATCGCCCCCGGCCGTGCCCTCGCCGAAATCCATGGCGACACCGGTCACGGCGCCGGTGACGTCGACATTCGAGACGCTGCCGGCATTGTTCGCGACAAGCCCGCCGGCATTGTCGCCGCTTATGTCGACATCGCTCAGCACGAGATCCGAGATCGAGGCGCTCGCTTCCGTGGCGTAGAACAGGCCCGCGTCGGAGAACCGCGCGATGTAGAGCCCGTCGATGCCGAAGCCGTTTCCCTCGAGCGAGGCCGAGAAACCGGCATCAAAAGTGCCGATTGGGTTGAACCCGAGCACGCCTTCGCCGGAATTGCCCCAGCCATCGGTCGACGTGGCGTCGATGTCGCCCCCGAGAGCGAAATGGCTGTCGAGCAGGTCGACGGAGTCCATCCCCTGCAGGCCGTAGACATCGGTGAGGATGTAGGGCGCCGCAACGGTCCCGCTGCCCCCTGTGACCCGCAGAAAGCTGGCGCCGGCGCCAAGCTGGAAATCGGTGACGGCGAAGGTCGACAGCGCCGGGCCAGCCTGCCGCCACGTGCCCGCGGTCATGTTGAAGTCGCGCACCACGATGCTGCCGCCGGCGCCGGTTTCGAAGACGCTGCCGCTGGCGTTGACCGTATCGGCGGCGATGCTGAGGTTCGACACATCGATGGCGCTGGTGGCGTCGAGCGTGACGGTGCCGGTGGCGCTCAGCACGAAGGCCGCGGCGGGATCGGCGCTGCCGTTGATCGCGCCGAGAATGTCGATATCGCGGTCGGCGACCAGTTCGAAGGTGGTGCCGGTGGTCCAGTCGATATCGGCACGGATGATGATGTCGCCCGGATCGCTGCCACCGCCCGCGGTGTCGAGCGTGAGGTTGCCGAGCGACAGCGCGGCCTCGACATCGGCCTCCGAGATCGTGCCGGGCACGAAGATGTCGTCGGGATCGAGCAGAAGGCTGCCGAAGTCACCGGCGGGTGCCCGCAGGTCGGTGAGGCCGGAATAGGACAGCGCGCGGGCGCTCGAGACTTCGACGAAGCCGCCATCGCCGGCCTGCGCGCCGCCGCGGGCGCTGATGCGTCCCGAGAACTCGGTCGAAAGGTCGGACCAGATCACCGCGCGACCACCATCGCCCTGGCCAAGCGCGTCGACGCTGATCGTGGTGCCGGAATCGACGGTCACGGTGTCGGCACGGGCGAGGGGGCCTGCGCCGGCGAAGTCACCGCCGATGCGGACCAGCCCGCCGCCGCCGTCGCCGCTGGCGTCGATCTCGGCCCCGGCAAGCGCGATTTGCGTGCCGGTGATGTCGATGCGCCCGCCGGTGGGGCGCGGTTGCGGGCGCAGCGAACTGGCCACTGCCTCGCTGCTGATCCGCGGCGCTCGGGTGGAGACGCGGCCTGTCACGCGCACCGCGCCGCCTCCGCCGCCGCCCAGCACCACGGCACCGTTGCGCACCGAGACCGAGCGGGCCTCGGCCACGCCCGAGAGGTTGATGGCGTTGCGCGCGGCGTTGCGCGCGGTGGCGGCCTTCATCTCGATCAGCCCGCCATCCGCCGAGACCCGCCCCGAATTGGCGATCAGCGCCTCGGGATTGCCGTCGTCCTCGGAGGGCAGGGCAACCTGCAGGAAGCCGTCGCCCGAGACGTCGAGCGTCACCCGCTCGCCCGCCGCAAGGCCGATCTTGCCAAGCGGCACCACCACCGTGCCGGCATTGTCGACCCGCCCGCCGATCAGCGCCGCATAGCCGCCGCGGCCCACGGTGATCGCGCCCCTGTTGGTGACCTGCGCCGAGCGGCCGGTGCCGCCATAGCGCAGGCGGCCCTGCATGAAATCGCCATCCATCACGTCGAGCGTGGAGGCCACGAAGCCGCCGCCGGTCTCGACCCGTCCGGTCTTGCCGATGAAGATGCCGTTCGGGTTGACCAGATGCACCTGTCCGTTGGCGGTGAGGCGGCCATGGATGCGGCTGTCGGTGCTGCCGGTGACGCGGTTCAGGATGGCGCTCGTCGACGAGGGCTGGCGGATGTCGACCGAGGCGCCGGCGCCGACCGAGAAGCTGTCCCAGTTCACCACTGCGCGGTCCGAGCCTTGAGTGATGGTCATCGTCTGCGCGCCGGGGGTGGCGATGCTGACATTGCCCGCCGCCACGTTTGCCCCGGTGGGCAGATCATCGGCGGCCGCAATTGCCGGCGTGATCAGGATCAGCGTGCTGCAGAGCAGCCGCGCCTTGAGGCGGGTCTTGTTCTTAGAAGCGGAAGTTCCCCGACAGGCTGAAGCGTGTGTCGTCCGGGCCATGATCCCGTTCTCCCTTGCCAAACTCTAGTCTCAATGAACTTGCTCGAAATCGTGACGCCGGTTGCGAGAACAGATCGACCCCCACGCCATAGGCGCGGGCCTGCTCGTAAGACTCTTCGAGCGCGGTTGGGTTCTCGATCCGCACCGCCCCGAAGCCCGCAAAAATATACGGGGTCAGGACGAGCGGGGTGGTCTGAAACTGAAGGGTGCTGGCGCGCGACAGCTCGGTGCGGACGACCCAGCCGCTGTCGCCGCGCAGGCCGCCGGCGTCGAAGGTCGACAGCTCTCCGGCACCGGCGACGCTGAACTGCTCGGAGGTCAGCAGCGGCTCTCCGAACGAGGTCTGGAAGCGCCCGATCAGGCTGAGCGAGACGTCCTCGCCAAGCGCCCGGCGATGGGTGAGCGAGCCGCTGAGCTTGGTGAAGGTGGCGTCGGCATCGGCCCGCGACAGCGGCGTGTCGCCGCGGGCGTCGCGCTCGGTGCGCGCGCCCAGCGTATCAAGCCCCTGTGACAGCAGCAGCGCGGCCTCGCTCAGGGCGCCGTCCTCGTGGGTGTAGGTCGCGTTGGCCCCGGCGCGCAGCACCGTGAGCCGGTCTTCGTAGATATCGATGCCACCGTCGAGCAGCTCCTGCCTGTCGATCGAATGATCAAGCATCAGCTGCGTGGTGAGGTTGAGCTGGCGCGAGCGGATCCACGGATAGATCAGGCGCAGAGAGTGGCGGTCGAAATCCGAGCGGGTGGGCGTCTCGTCGGTGTCGGGCGTGGTGTCGGCGCTGGTGTACTCGTAGTTGAGCGCAAGCCCCGAGCCGCCAAGAGGCACCACCACGCCGGCGGCGAGAATGCGATAGGTCGGATCGGCCGAGAGCATCTGGTCGGGCGTGGCCGAAGCCCGGCCATAGATCGTCTCGCCGAACTGGAACGGGCTGTTGAACTCGACCCCCGCGTTGAGGGTAAACCCGCCCAGATCGTCGGGGGCGGCATTGTCGAAGCCCGCGAAGCCGGTGATCTTCTGGAACTCGGGGTCGAGCGCGATCACCGTGCCGCCGGGCTGCTGGCCGGTGGTGAGCGCCGATCCCAGCGCCACGCCTGCCACGTCCCCGGCAAGCAGAAGCTGGCGCTCGAGTTCGGTCAGGGTCACGCCGGGGCGGTCGACGAGCGGCGCGGTCAGCGCCTCGATGCGCGGGCGCACCTCGGGCGGCACCTGAGAGGTGTCCACCGCCTCGATGAAGCCGTTGATCACGCCGACCGAAAGCACGCCGCCATCACGCAGGCTTTGCTGCGGCAACACCACGCGGGCCAGCACATAGCCCGCCTGCGCATAGGCGGCCTCGAGATCGGCGGTGGCCGCGAAAATCTCCGACACCGCAATGCGCTTTCCGGTCAGGCGGCGCTCGAGCGCGGCGTTGGCCGCGGCCATCTGCGGCAGGCCACCGTCGAGCGACACGCCGGAAAGCGTGATGCCGATCTGCTCGGCGCCGGGAGGCGCCTGCGTGCCGGTGGCGCCGGAGAACACCACCGATCCCTGCAGGTTCTGAAGCTGCGGCTGGAAGCTCTCGGGGGTGACCTGACTGGCGGTCTGGGGCAGGACGGCTGCGGGCAGGCAGAGCACGCCAGCGGTCACCACCGCAAGGATCGCTCGCTCTCTTGGCGTGCGCATCGACGTCACCTGATCTCTTCCGGACATGGCGGCGCTCATCCTCCAAATCTACAAATCAATGGGGCTAAGATTACCCTACGTCAGCCTATTGTCTAAACATTCTTGTGCGTTCGGCGGAAAATTGTTCAATCCTTGGTTGATCGTCGCGATGCCCGCTGCGCGGGGCCGGCCTGCGTCGGCTGCGGGCTGGTCTCTATTTGCGTCAAGCCTTCTCCTCGCCGTCCGGCTTGCGTATGTCTGCCACTGGGCCGGTCCCGCCGGCCCGCCGACCGCAAGGACCGAGGATTCGATGACCGACCTGTTCGATGCCGCCCCCCGCGAAGGGCATGTCCCGCTCGCCGCCGCGCTGCGGCCGGAAACCCTCGACGATGTCATCGGCCAGCCGGCGATCACCGCCGAAGGCTCGATCCTGCGCCGCCGGATCAAGGCGGGCGCGCTGGGCAGCCTGATCCTCTATGGCCCGCCGGGCATCGGTAAGACCACCATCGCCCGCGCCGTGGGCAGCATGCTGGGCAAGGAGTTCCGCCCGCTGCACGCCACCCGCGACGGGGTGAAGGAGCTGCGCAAGATCGCCGACGAGGCGCGCATTCGCCCGCTGCTGATCTTCGTCGACGAGGTGCACCGCTTCTCGGCCACGCAGGCAGATGACCTGCTGTCGATCTGCGAGGAGGGCACGGCGGATTTCGTGGGGGCCACCACCGGCAATCCCTATCACGCGCTGCCGCCGGCGCTGGTCTCGCGCTCGACCATTCTCAAGCTCGAGCCGATGAGCCTCGAGGATATGGAGCAGGTGGTGCGGCGCGGCCTCGAGCATCTGCGGACCACCGGGCTGGATGTCGAGATGACGCCCGAGCAGGTGCGTCTGGTGGCGGGGCGCTCCGGCGGCGATGCGCGCCGGGCGCTGACCACGCTCGAAAGCCTCGCCGTGGGCCATCCCGGCGGGACCATCGAGATCACCGAGGCGATGCTGGAAGAGGCCTATGCCTCGGCGGCGATCAACCACGACCGCTCCGGCGACCAGCATTACGACGTGGTCTCGGCCTTCGTGAAATCGATGCGCGGCTCGGACCCGGACGCGACGCTCTACTGGCTGGCGCGGATGATCCACGTTGGAGAAGACCCGCGCTACATCGCACGGCGCATCATGATCCACGCCTCCGAAGATGTCGGGCTGGCCGACAACACCGCGTTGCAGACCGCGGTCGCCGCGGCCACGGCGGTGGAGAAGATCGGCTATCCCGAGGCGCGCATCATCCTTGCCCACGCGGCGCTGCACGTGGCGCGGGCGCCCAAGTCGAACTCCGCCTGCCGCGGCATCGGCGCGGCGCTGGCGGCGGTTGAGCAGGGGGCGCCGGCGCTGGTGCCGAAGCACCTGCGCGATGCCCATTACACGGGGGCGGCCAAGCTTGGACATGTGGGCTACCAGTTCCCGCATAGCGATCCGCGCGGCTGGGTCGAGCAGGAATACGTGCCAGGGCTGGAGCCCGGCAGCCTCTACCAGAGCGACGCCCGCGGCGGTGCCACCTTCGAGGCCCGCGCCGACCAGTTCTGGGAGGCCGTGACGGGCAGAAAGGTGCCGGGGACGTTCTCGTGAGCCGTGCCACCGGCCGGGTCGGCTGGATCGATCTGGCGCGGGTGGCGGCGCTGGCGGGCATGGTGGTGTTCCACACCGCCCGCGATCTCGAGATCTTCGCGCTCGTGCCGGCGGGTCTGACGATGACCGGCGGCTGGGCGCTGTTTGCCCGGATCGTGGCGGGCAGTTTCCTGTTCCTGTCGGGGGTGAGCCTCGTGCTGGCCCACGGCCCGGGCCTGCGCCCGGGCGCGTGGTTGCGGAGGGTGCTGAGGATCGTCGCCGCGGCGGCTCTGGTGAGCCTTGCGACCTATGCCTTCGACCCGCGGCACTTCGTGTATTTCGGTATCCTGCACAGCATTGCCGCCGCGAGCGTGATCGGTCTCGCCGTGCTGCGCCTGCCCGCGTGGGGCATGGCGCTGTCCGGCGCGGCGGTCTGGGCGCTGAACCTGACGCTCGGCCGGGCGGTCTTTGACAGCGTGTGGCTGGCGTGGACCGGTCTGAGCCGCACCGTGCGCCCTTCGCTGGATTTCCTGCCGCTGGTGCCGTGGCTGGCGCCGTTTCTCTTCGGCATGGCGCTGGCGCGGGCGGTGGATCTTCGCGCGTTGCCCGCGCTGCGGCTGCCGGCGGCGCTGACATGGATCAGCCGGCACAGCCTTTTCGTCTATCTCGTGCACCAACCGGTGCTGCTCGGGCTGATCTGGGCCGCGACGCGCCTCGGCTGAGCCGGGGGGAGTGGCGGGCGCAGGTCACGCAGGCGGATGCCTGAACGTCCCGCACCGGGAAAGCGGCCCCGGGCGCATCCGCCCGTGCGGCGGGATCGAGGCGAGGGCGGTCTCAGGCCGCGCCCCGCCTGCGGGACTGCGAGAGCGCTTGACAGCAGCGGGCGCAGGGGGCCTTAGCTGCCAGCCATGTTCGGCTTCAAGGATATCGAGATCATCCGCTCCGTGGTGCGCCACGGCGGGTTTCGCGCAGCGGCGGATGCCACCGGGCTGGCGCAGTCGGCCATCTCGCGCCGCATTCGCCATCTCGAGGACCGCATGGGCATCACCATCTTCGAGCGCGCCGGGCGCGGGGTGCGGCTGAGCGCCACCGGGCGTAGACTCTGCGACGAGGCCGAGATGCTGATCGCGCAGCGCGACCGCATCCTCGAGGAACTGACGCAGGGGGTGATGGCCGGCGTGGTGCGCCTAGGCGTGGCCGAGACCATGACCCACACGCTGCTGCCGCGCATGTTGACGACGCTGCGCGCGCGCCACCCGATGCTGCGCTTCGAGATCTCGGTCGATACCTCGGAGCAGATGGGGCAGGCGCTGCGCGACGATGCGCTCGACGTGGTGATCATGCTGCGCGATCAGGCGCCGCGCGGCATCACGCTGACGCCGCTGCCGCCGGTGAGCATGGGCTGGTTCGTCTCGCCCGAGCATTTCACCCTGCCGAGCCCGGCGGGAATCGACGACCTTGCGGCGCTGCCCATCGTCTCCTTCCCGAAGACCACGATCCCGCACCGTCAGGTGCTCGAGGTGATGACCGCGGGCCGCCGCAAGCCCGCTACGGTGCACGGCTCGGCCTCGCTCGCGACGATGGTGAACCTCGTGCAGCAGGGATTCGGCATCGGGACGATTCCGCACGACATCGTCGCAGCCTGGCCGCAGACCATGCTGCAGGAGATCGATGTGCTGCCCGAGGCCAATTTGCCGCCGCTCGAGTTCGTGATCTGCCATGACCCTGAGAGAAATGAGGAAATCGGGCGGGAAGTGACCCGCGCGGCGGTCGAGGCGGGGCAGGACTGATCTTCCTAAGTGATCGGTTTTGAGTAAAATTGAACTATTGATCTAATCGGTCACTCTGCGGAATGCTCTGGGGGAACTGGAGAATTGCCATGACCGATCAAACCCGCGCCATCTCGTCTCCGAAGGACCTGCGTGCCCGCATCCGCGAGGGCCGTTTCACTGGCCCGACCGCCGGGCATGGCGGCGAGGCGCTGCAGGCCAACCTCGTGATGCTGCGGGGTGAGGACGCGCAGGAGTTCCTGCGCTTCTGTCAGGCCAACCCGCGCCCCTGTCCGCTGCTGGCGGTGGGAGAGCCGGGCGACCCGACGATGCCGAGCCTTGGCGATATCGATCTGCGCCACGACGTGCCGCGCTACCGGGTCTGGCGCGATGGCGCTCTGGTGGACGAGCCCACCGACATCGCCGATCTCTGGACCGACGACATGGTGTCCTTTGCGCTGGGATGCTCGTTCAGCTTCGAGGACGCGCTCACACAAGCGGGCATTCCCGTCCGCCATCAGGACGCGGGCCGCAACGTGCCGATGTATCGCACCAGCCTCGCGACCCGGCCTGCCGGCCGCTTCTCGGGGCCGCTGGTGGTGAGCCTGCGGGCGATGCCCGCGGCCGATGCCATCGAGGCGATCTCGATCTGCGGGCGGTTTCCGCTGGCTCATGGTGCGCCGGTCCATATCGGCGATCCGGCGCAGATCGGCATCAAGGACATCCATACGCCCGATTACGGCGATGCGCCCGACATCCGGCCCGGCGACATCCCCGTGTTCTGGGCCTGCGGGGTGACGCCTCAGGCGGCGATCACCGCCGCCAAACCCGCCCTCGCGATCACCCATGCGCCGGGGCATATGCTGGTCACCGACATCCCGTCGAGCCACGCAGAACGCCGCCTCACCGGGGTTCACCCGGTCTGAGGCACAGTACGGTCACACGAAAAAGACCACCACCAACAGGAGACTTCCCCATGAAGAAGACGATGATGACCGCCATGACCGCCGCGCTGCTGGCCGGCCCGGCGCTCGCACAGGAAGAGCTGGCCGTTGTCGGCAGCTGGTCGAACCTGCCGCTCTACAAGAATTTCACCACGCCGTTCTGGACCGAAGAGCTTTCGGAGATGACCGGCGGCGCCTTCACCGCGCAGCTGACCAGCTTTGACCAGATGGGCATCGCGGGTGCAGACGTCTACCGTATGCTGGGCGACGGCGTGTTCCATGTCGGCCAGACCGTGGCCGACTACACCGTCGGAGACGCGCCCGAGCTCGAGGGGCTCGACGTGCCGCTCGTCGCCACCACCGCCGACGAGGCCAAGGCCATGGTCGAGGCGGCCCGCCCGATGGTCGACGACATCATGCGCGACCGGTTCAACTCGGAAGTGCTCGGCATCGCGCCCTATCCGCCGCAGGTCGTGTTCTGCAAGGGCGAGATCGGCTCGCTTGCGGATCTCGAGGGCAAGAAGGTGCGCGGCTCGGGCCGCATGACCACCAAGCTGCTCGAGGCGCTTGGCGCCGAGGGCATCAACATCGCCTTCTCGGAAGTGCCGGGCTCGCTGCAGCGCGGTGTCATCGACTGTGCCGTGACCGGTGCGGGCTCTGGCTACTCCGCCGGCTGGTGGGAAGTTTCCGATCACCTGCTGACGCTGCCGCTGGGCGGCTGGGACCCGGTCGTGATCGCGATGAACGGCGATGCCTATGACGCCCTCTCGGCCGAAGACCAGGAGAGCCTGAAGGCCGCCGTGACCGAAGGCCTGGCGGACAAGGCGTGGGCCGCGGCGCAGGGCGGTCTCGAGAACGACATCGCCTGCCTGACCGGGCAGGGCGAATGCAGCTCGGGCGAGCAGGCGTCGATGACCCTCGTGGAGGCGACCGAGGAAGACATGGCCACCGCCCGCGAAGCGCTCGAGACCGAAGTGCTGCCCGAATGGGCCGAGCGCGCCGGTGGCGACTGGGCAACCCGCTGGAACGACACCGTCGGCGCGACCGTCGGCGTGACCATTCCGGTTTCGGAATAAGGGTGGTCCGCGTGAGCCGCATCGAAACACTGGAAGGCGCGCTGCGGCGCGCCAACCGCCTCGTGGCGCTGGTTCTCGGCGTGGCGCTGGTGGGCACCGTCCTGTTCGTCCTGATCGACGTGATCGGGCGCAAGACCGGCTGGGGCTCGCTTGGCGGCTCCGACGAGATTTCGGGCTACGTGATGGCCGCGGTGGCAAGCTGGGGCCTATCCTGTGCGCTGCTCGACCGCGCCCATGTCCGCATCGACCTCGTCCGGCAGAAGCTCGGGGCCACCGGGCAGGGGCTGATGGATATCTTCGCGATGATCGTGACCAACGGCGTGGTGCTGCTGATCGCCTACCAGTGCTGGCCGGTGCTGCAGAAGAGCCTCGAGCGCGGCTCGCGGGCCAACACCTCGCTCGAGACGCCGCTCTGGATTCCGCAGGGCATCTGGTTCGCGGGCTGGGCGTGGTTCGCGCTGAGCGCCACGGTGCTGAGCCTCATCGGCCTCGCCTATTTCGCACGCGGCAAGCGGGCACAACTGGCCAACACCATTGGCCTCGGCTCGGAGCTTGACCAATGATCTGGACGGTTGCCGCCTCTCTTCTCGGGCTCATGGCCCTGTCGATCCCGGTGGGGATCGTGCTCTTCATCCTCGGCATCGGGGTGGGCGAGTTCTACTCCGCCTTTCCGCTGCTGCGCGGGCTGGGGCAGGTCGTGTGGTCGTCTTCGTCCTCCTCGACGCTGATCGCCGTGCCGCTCTTCGTCCTGCTGGGCGAGATCCTCGTCCGCGGCGGCGTTGCCGCGCGCACCTATGCCGCGCTCGACAAGTGGCTGAGCTGGCTGCCCGGCGGGCTGATCCATGCCAACATCGCCACCGCCACCATGTTCTCGGCCACCTCCGGCTCGTCGGTCGCGACCGCCGCCACCGTGGCCACCGTGGCCATGCCGCAGGCGGAAAAGCTGAAATACGATCCCAAGCTGTTCTCCGGCGCCATCGCCGCCGGCGGCACGCTGGGCATCCTGATCCCGCCCTCGATCAACCTGATCGTTTACGGCTTCCTGACCGAGACCTCGATCCCGCAGCTGTTCTCTGCCGGCCTCGTGCCCGGCATCCTGATGGCGCTGGCCTTCGTCGTGGTCACCGCGCTGATCTGCAAGGCACGGCCCGACCTTGGCGGCCCCTCGCGCAGCTTCACCTGGGGCGAGCGTCTGCGCAGCCTCGTGCAGCTCGTGCCGATCGTCATCCTCTTCGTGGTGGTCATCGGTTCGATCTATGCCGGCTGGGCCACGCCCACCGAATCCGCCGCCATCGGCGTGGTGATCGCGGCGCTGATCGCCGTCCTGCTCGGCAACGGGCTGGGGCTGGCGACCATGGCCGAGGCGCTGCACGGCACGATCCGCATCTCGGCGATGATCATGCTGGTGATCGCCGGCGCCTATTTCCTCAACTTCGCCATGACCTCGGCGGGGCTGGGCCGGGCGCTGACCGAGATGCTCGAGAACACCGGCCTGTCGCCGCTGGGCACGCTGCTGCTGGTGGTGCTGCTTTATCTCGTGCTGGGCTTCTTCATCGAGACGCTGTCGCTGATGGTCGCGACGATCCCGATCATCGTGCCGATCATCGCGGGGCTGGGCTATGACAAGGTCTGGTTCGGCGTGCTGATGATCGTGCTGATCGAGATGGCCCTGATCACCCCGCCGGTGGGCCTCAACCTCTTCGTTGTGCAGAGCGCCCGGGCCAAGGGCTCGATGAGCGAAGTGATCCTCGGCGTCATTCCCTTCGTGCTGGTTATGCTCTGCATGATCGCGCTGCTGATCGCGGTGCCGGGCCTTGCGCTCTGGCTGCCCTCCATCCTCTGACAGGAGTTCACAAGATGACCCTTTCGTTCCGCGTCAACGGCGCGCCTCTGCCGCTCGCGCTGTCCCACCTGATCGTCGCCGGCTGGACCGGGCGCGATGCCGATGCCATCGCCCACCACATCGCCGAGCTGGCGGAGCTGGGCGTGCCCGCCCCCTCGGAGACACCGCTGTACTACAGGGTGTCGGCCCCGCTGCTGACCGACGCGCCGCTGATCGAGGCGGTGGGTGAGGCGTCCTCCGGCGAGGTCGAGCCGCTGATCGTCGAGGCCAAGGGCAAGCGTTACCTCGGCCTTGCCTCGGACCACACCGACCGCGCGCTCGAAGCGCATTCGGTGGCGATGTCCAAGCAGGTCTGCGCCAAGCCCTGTGCGCTGGAGCTCTGGGACTGGGACGAGATCGAGGACCGTCTGGAAGAGATCGAGCTTGAAAGCTGGATCGAGGAGAACGGTGCGTGGGTGCAGTACCAAAGCGGCACCATCGCCTCGATCCGTCCGTTTGCCGAGCTGATCGCGGGCAGCCGTCTGTCGGAGCTCGCCAAGGACGGCCCCGTCGCCATGCTCTGCGGCACCTTTGGCGCAAAGGGCGGCGTGCGCCCGGCGGCGAAGTTCCGGATGCAGATGCGCGACCCCAAGACTGGCCGCAGCATCACCCACGAGTACCAGACGCGCACCCTGCCGGAGGTCGCATGAGCACGGCCTTCCTGAGCAAGGTCGAGGCGGCCATCGCCCGCGCCGAGGCGCTGCCCGACACCGAGCGCCGCGCCATCTTCACGGCATTCTCGCCCGAGCGCATCCGCGCCGAGGCGCAGGCGCTTCAGGCCCGCAAGGATGCGGGCGAGGATCTGCCGCTCTTCGGCACGCTGGTCTCGGTCAAGGATCTCTATGACGAGGCGGGTGAGGTCACCGGCGCGGGCTCGCGCCTGCTGGCCGGTCGCGTCCCGGCGTCCAGCGATTGCGCCTCGGTGGCCAAGCTGAAGCAGGCGGGGGCGCTGATGTTCGGGCGCAGCTCGATGTCGGAGTTCGCCTACTCCGGCGTCGGACTGAACCCGCATCACGGCACGCCGTCCTCGGCGCTTGTCCCGGGCGGTATGCCCGGCGGCTCGAGCTCGGGGGCGGCGGTCTGCGTCGGGCTGGAGTTGACGGATGCGGCCATCGGCACCGACACCGGCGGCTCGCTGCGCATCCCGGCGGCGGCCAACGGCATTTGGGGCTTCAAGCCGAGCCAGGGGCTGATCGACGATGCGGGCGTGCATCCGCTCGCCCCGACATATGATGTGCCCGGGCCCATGGCCGCGACCCTGCCGCTGACCCGCGCTCTGGCCGAGGTCATGGCGGGGCAGGGGCTTTCCGCCCCGCTCCCCGACACGCTGCGGCTGGCGATTCCCGACGGCGCCTTCACCGACGGGCTGTCGCCGGAGGTCGCGGCCCTGTTCGAGGCCGAGAAAGCCCGGCTCGCGGAACTGGGCCACGAGCTGGTGCCGGTCGACCTGTCCGCCATCGGCGCCGCCGTCGGTCTCAACAAGATCATCGTCTCGGTCGAGGCGCACCGGATCTATGCCGACGATCTCGAGCGGCTGGAAGAGGTCGGCGATCCGCGCGTGCTGACGCGCATTCGCTTCGCCGAGACCCTCTCCGAGGCCGAGATCGCAGGGGCCTACGACAAGCGCGCCGCCGTGGTGACGCAGTTCAACGCCGCGATGGCGGGGCTCGATGCGCTGGTCGCCCCGACGCTCCTTCGCCTGCCGCCCAGCATCGATGAGGTCGAGGCCGAGTTCGACCGGCTCAACATGGAGATGCTGCGCAACACCTCTCTGGTGAACCTCATCGACGGCTGCGCGCTGGCGATGCCGACGCCGGGGCTGGCGCCCGCCTTCTCCATGACCATGCTGGTGGGCGTGAAGGGCGCGGATGCGGCGCTCTTCGCCATCGCCGAGCGACTGACGGCGTGAGCGCCATGACCGACCCGCGCCCCCTCGATGCCGAGGTGCTGCCCGTCGGTCTCGACGGCTACCTCGTGCGCTTCGCGCTCACGCCGGAGCCCGCGGCGATGACCGCGGCCCGGCGCTTTGCCACCCGCATTGGAGAGGCCGCGCCTGAAGGCGTGGTCGAGATCGCCGCCGCGCTGGTCTCGGTTCTGGTGCGGTTTGCGCCGTCCACGGACCGGGGCGCGTTGGAGACGCAACTCAAGGCCATGGCCGACGAGATCGTCTCCGGCCCGCTCGACATGCCGGCCCCCACGCGCCTCTGGACCATTCCCGTCGCCTTCGGCGGCGAGGAGGGGCCGCAACTGGGGCAGGCGGCCCAGGCGGCGGGCCTGACCGAGGCACAGGCGGTGCACGAGATCTGCGCCGCCGACCTGCGGGTGCTGACCATCGGCTTCGCCCCCGGCCAGCCCTATATCGGCCTGATGCCCGAGCACTGGAACCTGCCGCGCCTGTCCGAGCTCACCCCCTCGGTTCCGGCCGGCGCGCTGGTGGTGGCGGTGCGCCAGTTCGTGCTCTTCGGCGCCGAGTCGGCCACCGGCTGGCAACAGGTGGGCCGGGCCGCCTTCCGCAGCTTCGCGCCCGCGCGCGCCGAGCCGATGCCGCTGCGGGGCGGTGACGCCATCCGCTTCGCCCGCGCCCCGGCGGACGAGATCGCCCGCCTGTCCGAGGACACCGACCGCATGGGCGGCGCATCGCTAGAGGTGCTGCGATGACCACACTCAGCATCACCCGCGCCGACGGCATCCTCACGGTGCAGGACATGGGCCGCCCCGGCCATCTCGCGCAGGGCCTCTCCCGAGGCGGCGCCATGGATCGGCGCGCGCTGCTCGAGGCGGCGGCGCTGCTCGGCGCGCGCGCACCGCTTGCGGCGATCGAGATGGCCGGCGCCGGCGGGCGGTTTTCCGTGGACGCCCCGACCCGCATTGCCCTGACCGGCGCGCCGATGAGCGCCACGCTCGACGGCGAGGCGCTGCGTTGGAACGCCACGCATCTGGTGCAGCCCGGTCAGCTTCTGCAGATCGGCGGCGCGCGGGCCGGGGTCTACGGCTACCTCACCCCCGCCGGCGGGATCAGATCCGAGCCGTGGCTCGAAAGCCGCGCCACCCATCTGAGCATCGGGATCGGCACCACGCTCGCCGCCGGCGATGCGCTGCCCTGCGGCGACGATCCCGCGCCCGAGCGCCCGGCGCACGGGCTTGCGCCCGAGAGCCGCTTCGACGGGGGCACGTTCAGGGTGATCGACGGCCCGCACACGGCGCTCTTCGAGGCCGACGTGCTTGAGGCCTTCTATGCCACCGACTTCACCCGCGGCCCGCGCGGCAACCGGCAGGGCGTGCAGCTTGCCGCCGAGGCCCGCTTCACCACCGCGCAGGCCAGGGGGCTGGCCTCGGACCTGATCGGTCCGGGGGATGTGCAGATGACCGGTGACGGGGTTCCCTACGTTCTGATGGCTGAGTGCCAGACGGTCGGAGGCTATCCCCGCATCGGCACGGTGCACCCCGCCGATCTGCCGATCGTGGCGCAGGCAGCCCCGGGGGCGATCCTGCGCCCGCGCCGGATGCCGTTCGACGAGGCGCTGGCGGCGGTTCGCTCGGAAGAGGCCGAGCTGCGAGACCTTGCTGGCCGTTGCGCGCCGCTGGTCCGGGACCCGGCGACGATTCACGATCTCCTGTCCTACCAGCTGGTGAGCGGGGCCACCGCCGGGGACGATCTCGACCTCGACTGACTCGGAGCGCGGCCCGGTCAGAGGATCAGATGTTGAAGGGGCGGGGCCGGCGGGTCCCGCCCCTTTTTCACGATCTGGGCCGGGGCAGGGGGCCGAGTCTGCGGGGGGCGGGGATTCTGGGCGAGTCTTCTCATGCTGCGCACATACGGGCGCGAACGCGGGGCGTTCTGTGCCACAGGCAGCGAAGAGGGGCGGGGGGAGGGCCCCTCAGGGCGCCCTTGGAGAGGCCGTTTTAGGCGCGCAGAGAAGAAAATCGAGAAAAATCGGATTTGTTCGAAAAAAGTGCTTGCGGGTTCCCGGCACTATCCGTAAAAGCCCCTTCACCGGCGGCGCTGAGGCGCACGACGGGGCGCCAGACGGGGCGGCGGCGAGGCAGAGACGCGGAGCTGACGCAGGCGAGGCGGACGAGAAATTCGAGAGGTTGACGGGCGGGCGCGCCGAAAGTTAGGGCGCACTGGTCTGGTTTTTGTCTCTCACGCTGTTTGACATCGCTAATATCTGAAGAGATATGTGGG
>NZ_JAIUZY010000001.1 GCF_020171625.1 Salipiger bermudensis | reverse complement strand
GGCGCGATCCACGGCGGAGTGTGGCACGCACCGCGCGGTCCTGTGCGGGGGCTGCGTGTGCGGGGGCGATGGGGGCGTTTGCCTTCGGTCGGACCGCAGATGCATCTTGATAAGGGAAGAAGGGGGCGCTGCCCCCTCTTGGCGCTGCGCGCCAATTCACCCCCGAGGTATTTTTGAACCAAAGAAGCCATGAGCGCTGCGTCTCTGGCTTCTCTTCGTCAAAAATACTCCCGCCGGAGGCGTCCGCCAGGGCCACAAGTGGGTGTGTGATGGGGCTTGAGGCGACGGCGCCATCGGTAGCGCCGAGAAGATGCGAGGCGGGGCTGGTCAAGCGGCGGGGATATGCCTTAGACAAGGCCAACTGAGAGACGGAGAGGCGCGATGGACGATCTGTTCAATTCCTTCATGAACGGCCCCGATGAGAAAGGCCGCTTCGGCATCTATGGCGGGCGCTTCGTGTCCGAGACCCTGATGCCACTGATCCTCGAGCTCGAGGAACAGTACGAGCGGGCCAAGACCGACGACAGCTTCTGGGCCGAGATGGACGATCTCTGGAAAAATTATGTCGGCCGCCCGTCGCCGCTGTATTTCGCGCAGCGCATGACCAAGGAGCTTGGCGGTGCCAAGATCTACCTCAAGCGCGACGAGCTGAACCACACCGGCGCGCACAAGATCAACAACGTGCTGGGCCAGATCATCCTTGCCAAGCGCATGGGCAAGAGCCGCATCATCGCCGAGACCGGGGCCGGCCAGCACGGCGTGGCCACCGCGACCGTTTGCGCCAAGTTCGGTCTGAAATGCGTGGTCTACATGGGCGCGCATGACGTGGAGCGCCAGCAGCCCAACGTCTTCCGGATGCGCCTGCTGGGCGCCGAGGTGGTGCCGGTGACGTCGGGGCGCGGCACGCTCAAGGACGCGATGAACGACGCGCTGCGCGACTGGGTGACCAACGTGCGCGACACGTTCTACTGCATCGGCACGGTGGCGGGCCCGCATCCGTACCCGGCCATGGTGCGCGATTTCCAGGCCGTCATCGGCAAGGAGGTGCGCTGGCAGCTGGCCGAGCAGGAGGGCGAGGGCCGTCTGCCCGACAGCGTGATCGCGGCAATCGGCGGCGGCTCCAACGCCATGGGGCTGTTCCACCCGTTCCTCGACGACCCGACCGTGAAGATCATCGGCGTCGAGGCCGGCGGCAAGGGCGTCAACGAGAAGATGGAGCATTGCGCCTCGCTCACCGGCGGGCGCCCCGGCGTGCTGCACGGCAACCGCACCTACCTGCTGCAGGACGAGGACGGCCAGATCCTCGAGGGGTTCTCGATCTCCGCGGGACTCGACTATCCCGGCATCGGCCCCGAGCACGCCTGGCTTCACGACACCGGCCGGGCCGAGTATGTCTCGATCACCGACAAGGAGGCGCTGGAGGCGTTCCAGTTCTCCTGCCGCACCGAGGGCATCATTCCGGCGCTCGAGCCCAGCCACGCGCTGGCGCATGTGATGAAGATCGCGCCGACTCTGCCCAAGGACCACATCCTCGTGATGAACATGTGCGGGCGCGGCGACAAGGACATCTTTGCCGTCGCCAAGCATCTGGGTCAGGATCTGGGCTGAGCTTAGCAAGCCTTCGGGCAGACGACTGAAACAGAACGGCCGCGCGGGAGAGATCCCGGGCGGCCGTTCTTTTTGTGTGTTGCACCGTGTCGTCGGTAGGGCCACCGTTCGCGAGAACCGCGAGAACCGCGAGAACCGCGAGAACCGCGAGAACCGCGAGAACCGCGAGAACCGCGAGAGCCGCGAGAGCCGCGAGAGCCGCGAGAGCCGCGAGAGCCGCGAGAACCGCGAGACCCACGAGACAGGCGCGGGGGGCACGTCGCGCGTTTCGCAAGTCCCGTGGTTGGCGTTTTGAGCATGGGTGGGGTTCGGTCCGAACCGAAGCGCGCCGCGACGCTCCGGACGGAACGCGGCAGGATATTTTGCCCGGTCCCTCTTGCGCGCCGCAGCCCCATGCGAAACAGATAGCGCTACGGCAACGGGCCCCGCATGGCGGTCGGATCGGCCGCAAGACAGCAACAGGGACAGCCCATGACACATCTCCTGACCGCCACCGCGCTCGTCTGCAGCCTTGCCGGCGCCGCCTCCGCCCAGACCGTGCTTACCGTGGCCAACTGGCTGCCGCCGTCGCACCCGCTGGTCTCCGAGCTGATCGTGCCGATGACCGAGCAGATCGGCGAGGCCACCGGCGGCGAGGTGACCGCCAACATCCTGCCCGCGCCGCTGGGGCCGCCGCAGGCGCATTTCGACTTCGCCGTCAACGGCGTGGCCGACATCACCTTCGGCGTGCAGGGCTACAACCCGGGCCGCTTCAAGACCACAAATATCGTCGAGCTGCCGTTCCTCGGGGACAGCGCCGAGAACATCTCGGTCGCCTATTGGCGCGTGTTCGACGAGATGCTGCGCGACGCGGGCGAATATGATGACGTGAAGGTGCTGGCGGTGTTCAGCCACGGCCCGGGCGAGATCTTCCTCAAGTCCGGCGAGGTCTCCGAGCCCGACGTGCTGCAGGGCGTCAAGCTGCGGGTCGGGGGCGGCATCGTGCACGAGGTCGTCTCGGCGCTTGGCGCGGTGCCCGTCGAGGGGCCGTCGTCCAAGGCCTACGAGTTGCTGAGCCAGGGCGTGGCCGACGGCATCCTGTTCCCCTACGAGTCGGTGAACTTCTTCAAGCTGATCCCGCAGCTCGAACAGGCGATCTCGGTGCCGGGCGGGCTTTACAACACCTCGTTCTACATCGTGATGAACAAGGCCAAGTGGGAGAGCCTCGACCCCGAGCAGCAGGACGCCATCGACACCGTCACCGGCGAGGCGCTGGCGCGCATGGCGGGCCGGATGTGGGACGAGGCCGACGCCGCGGGCAAGGCCGCGATGGAGGGCGAGATCGCCATCACCCCGGCCACCGAGGCGCAGCTCTCGGCCTGGGAAAGCGCGCTGTCGCCGCT
The DNA here is from genome assembly GCF_020171625.1 of Salipiger bermudensis. Classification (GTDB taxonomy): domain Bacteria; phylum Pseudomonadota; class Alphaproteobacteria; order Rhodobacterales; family Rhodobacteraceae; genus Salipiger; species Salipiger bermudensis_B. Next base: position 726,276 of record NZ_JAIUZY010000001.1, on the reverse strand, counting down.
GGTGCAGGCCAAGCTCGAAGAAGCCGCCGAGACCGGCGTCGATGCGCAGGCGGCCTACGAGATGCTGCAGGCCGAGATCGCCAAGGAAGCCGGCGAGTAATGTCCGAGGCGCTGCCCGAGACGACGCGTCCGCGCGGGGCTTTCGGGCTGCGCGCGGCGCTTGCCGTGCTGGGCGGCGTGCTGCTGATGGCGTTGATGGGGATGACGGTGACCGACGTGATCGGGCGCTACGTCTTCAACGCACCGCTCCGGGGCGCGACCGAGCTCACCGAGCTGCTGCTCGCCGCGGTGGTCTTTCTCGGACTGCCGGCGGTGGCGCTGGCCGATGAGCACGTGACCGTCGATCTGGTGACCGACCGGATGCCGGCGGCGATAAAGCCGTGGCGCGGGGCGGCGACGGGGCTGTTCTCGGCGGTGGTGCTGGCAGTGGTGGCGTGGCGCGTCTGGGTCTACGCGGCGCAGATCGGCGGCTATGGCGGCACCACGACGACGCTCGCGATCCCGATCGCCCCGCTGGGTTATTTCTGCGCGGTCTGCACCGGCCTCGGTTCGCTTCTGACCGCGCTCGTGCCGGCACATGCTCTGATCGCGCACCGCAAAGAACACTGAGACCATGGAAAGCTGGCCTGTCGGCATGGCCGTTCTCGGCGCGCTGCTTCTGGTGGGGGTGCCGATCTCGATGGCGCTCGCAGGGGTGGGCCTCGTGGGCGTGGCCGCGATCATCGGCTGGACCCCGGCGCTGTCGCTGCTGGGCTCGGCCTTCTTCGACAACGGTCGCGACTATTCGCTCTCGGTGCTGCCGCTGTTCCTGATGATGGGCAACTTCGTGGTGCAGTCCGGCATCGCCGAGGAGCTCTACAAATCCGCCTATGCCTGGCTGCGCCATCGCAAGGGGGGGCTGGCCACCGCCACGGTCATCGCCTGCGGCGCGTTCAGCTCGGTCTGCGGCTCGTCGATGGCGACGGCGGCCACGATGACCCGCATCGCGCTGCCCTCGATGCGGTGCTACGGCTATCCCGACCGGCTCTCCACCGCCTCGATCGCTGCTGGCGGCACGCTGGGCATCCTGATCCCGCCCTCGGTGATCCTCGTGTTCTACGGCATCATGACCCAGCAGGACATCGGCAAGCTGTTCCTCGCCGGGCTGATCCCCGGCCTCATCGGCATCATCGGCTACAGCGTTGCCGTGCGCATCACGCTGGTGACGCAGAAGATCGACCTGCCGGTCGAGCCCAAGCTGCCGCTGATCGAGCGCATCCGCGCGCTCAGGGGCACCGCCGGGGCGCTGCTCCTCTTCGTCTTCGTGATGGGCGGCATCTATCTTGGCGTCTTCACCCCCACCGAGAGCGCCGGCATGGGCGCGGGCGGGGCGTTTCTTCTGGTGCTGCTCTCGGGCCGTTTCAGCCGCGAGAAGATGATCGCGGTGCTCTACGACACGATGAAGACCACCTCGATGATGTTCTTCATCCTGTTCGGCGCACTGACCTTCACCAATTACGTCAACATGTCGGGGATGACCCGCGACATCCAGACGGCGCTGAGCGTGTTCGGCGACACGCCGATGATGACGATCCTCGTGATGCTCTGCATCTATCTGGTGCTGGGCTGCGTGCTCGAGAGCCTGTCGATGATCATGCTCACCGTGCCGGTGTTCTATCCCATCGTGGCGGCGCAGGGCATCGACCTGATCTGGTTCGGCATCTTCGTCGTGATGGTGACCGAGATCTCCTACATCACGCCGCCGGTGGGGATGAATGCCTTCGTGCTGCGCTCGGTGGTGCCGGATGTGCGGCTTGGCACGATCTTCGGCGGGCTCGCGCCCTTCGTGGCGATGGACGTGCTGCGGGTGGCGCTGCTGACCGCGTTTCCGGGGCTGGTGCTGCTGCTGACCTGAGCGCGGCTCAGTCCGCAAGCGGCCGGAACGAGACCTCGCCGATCAGCCAGTCGCGAAACGCGGCCACCCGTTCGGAGCGCCCCTCTGGCGTGACTAGGTAGTAGGCCTTTTCGGTCGAGTAGGGCGCATCGAGCGCCACCCGCAGCCGACCATCGGCAAGCTCGCGTTCGATCAGGTAGCGCGGCAGCAGGGCGCAGCCCATGCCCGCCTTCACCGCCTCGATGGCGAGCGAGATCTGGTCGACCCAGTGGCCCTCGCCGGCGCGCTCGACGGCGACGCCGTGATGGGCGAACCAGTCGGGCCAGAGGCCGGGGCGCTCGGCGAGGTGGATGCGCGGCAGAGGGGCAAGCTTGGCCGGGGTCGCGGGACATTCCGCAGCGGTGTCACCGATCACCGGCACCATGATCTCCGAGCACAGGTAGCTGCAGATCCCGCCCGGCCAGTTGGGCTGACCGTAATGGATCGCAAGGTCGCAGGGGCTGTCATCGAAATCGAACACGCCCTTGCGGGTGCTGAGATCGATGCGCAGACCGGGATGCTGCGCGAGGTAGCCGGGCAGGCGGGGCATCAGCCAGCGCGCGGCAAAGGTCGGCAGCGCGTTGATCGAGAGCACCGATTCCTGCGCCGCGCCGGCCCCGGCATGGCGCAGGGCGCGCTCGGCCAGCCGCAGCAGGCGGTGCGCCTCTGGCAGCAGGTCTTCGCCGGCGCGGGTGAGCACCACGCGGCCCGGCGCGCGTTCGAAGAGTGGCGTGCCGATCTGCTCCTCGAGCTCGCGGATCTGGCGGCTGACGGCGCTCTGGGTCAGGGCCAGTTCCTCGGCAGCGCGGGTGAAGTTGCCGTGCCGGGCCGCCTGCTCGAAGGTCTGGAGCACGCGCAGGTCGGGCAGGTGGCGGCGCTGCAGGCTCATCGGCTCTCAGCGCGCCCCGGCCGCGTGCATCAGGGTCGCTCCGAACTCGTAGTAGCTGCCCCTGAGCGCCGTCAGGCTTTCGTCGTGGGCCTTCACCGGCGCCAGTGGCAGTCCGGAGAGGTCGCCCGTCAGCAGCGCCTCGGCGGCGGCGGTGCCGAACACCGTGCCGGGGCCGATGCCGCGCCCGGAATAGCCGAAGCACGACAGGGCATTTGGGCCGAGCGAGACGATCTTCGGGATGTGGTCCGAGGTCATGGCGATGCGGCCGCACCAACTGTGTTCGAAGGGCAGATCCGCGAGCTCGGGGAACAGCTGGCGCAGCTTGCGCCGGGCCCATCCGGCATGGATGCCGCCGCCGGGGCCGTCGAGATTGCCCATCGCGCCGAGGATGATCCGCCCGGCCCGATCGGTGCGGAAGGACGACATGACCAGCGCGGTGTCCCAGCAGCCCTCGCCGCGGGCGAGGATGCGCGCCCGCGCCTCCGCCGGCATCGGGGCGGTGGCGAACTGTCCGAAATGCACCGGCGTGTAGGCTGGCGGCTGCGCGCCCGACAGCGGCGCGTGATAGGCGTTGGTGGCCATCAGAAGCGCGCCCGCCTGCACGGTCTGGCTGTTGCAGGTGACACGCCAGCCGTCGCCGTCGCGGGCGATTTCGGTAACGGGGCTGTCCTCGAAGATCTGCGCCCCGGCGCGTTGCGCGGCACGCGCCAGCCCGCGGCAATAGCTCAGCGGCTGCACCGTTCCCGCGCGCGGATCGAAGAGCGCGCCATGCACCGACGCGCTGCCGACCCGCTCCTGCGCCTCTTCGGCGTCGAGCAGTTGCAGCGGCGCGCCGTGGGCATTGCCCTGCCGGAAGCGGGCGAGCAGGTCCTCCATGCCGGACGGAGCATGGGCGCAGTGCAGGGTGCCGTTCCGGGTGGCTTCGCAGGAGATCTCCTCGCGCTCGATGATGCCGTAGACCATGTCGGGCGCCGCGCCGAGCCGCGCGATCAGTGCGCGGCCCGCGTCTTCGCCCAGCTCGGTGAGGATCTCGTCGGGTTTCAGCCACAGCCCGGCATTGGCGAGTCCCACGTTGCGCCCCGAGCCGCCGTGCCCGATGGTCCGGGCCTCGAGCAGCGCCACCGAGGCGCCGCTTCGCGCCGCCTGAAGCGCGGCGGAACTGCCGCTGAAGCCGCCGCCGATCACCGCCAGATCGACGGTCAGGTCGCGCTCCAGCGGGCCGGCCGAAACCGCCTCGTCGCTGGAGACGCGCCAGAGATTGTCGTGGTGCGAAGCTGTCATTCTGCCTGTCCTAGGTTCGCAGGAGCCGCCCTTGTGGGCGGCCCTGCAATCTTCCCCATGACAAAGGTGTAACAGCGTCCGGCGCGGATGGAAGAGCCTGCGCACGCAAGCCGGGCACCTGCAGAGCCCGGCGCCCGGAGGGCCGAAAGACTCAGCCCTGCGGCACCAGCTTGCCGGGGTTCATGATGCCCTTGGGGTCGAGCGCGCGCTTGATCTCGCCCATCACCTGCCAGCCGTCGCCGTGCTCGGCCTCCATGTAGGCCATCTTGCCAAGGCCCACGCCATGCTCGCCGGTGCAGGTGCCGCCAAGCGCCAGCGCGCGCTCGGCCATCCGGTGCGACAGGCGCTTGGCCTCCTCGAGTTCCTCCGGCTTGTCGGGGTCGATCAGCAGGATGGCGTGGAAGTTGCCGTCGCCCACGTGGCCGAGGATCGGACCCGGCACGCCGCTTTGCGCGATGTCGGCCTGGGTCTCTTCCACCGCGGTGGCGAGCTGGGAGATCGGCACGCACATGTCGGTCACCACCGCCCGCGCGCCCTTGCGCGAGGCGAGAATGGCGTAATAGCCGTTGTGGCGGAGCGCCCAGAGCGCCCGGCGCTCCTCTTCCCGGGACGACCACTGGAACGGCGAGGCCCCGTGATCGGCGACGATCTCGCCAAAGCGCTCGGCATCCTGCGCCACGCTCTCGGGCGCGCCGTGGAACTCGACGAGCAGGTGCGGCGCCTCGGACATCTCGATGCCGGAATAGGCGGTGAAGGCCCGGGCGGTGGCGGCGTCGACGAACTCGATCCGGGCCATCGGAATGCCCATCTGGATGGTCTCCATCACCGCCGTCACGGCCGATCCCATGTCGGGGAAGGCGCAGATCCCGGCGCTCGTGGCCTCGGGGATGCCGTGCAGTCGCAGGGTCAGTTCGGTGACAAGGCCAAGCGTGCCCTCCGAGCCCACCATCAGGGCCGTCAAGTCGAAGCCCGCGGCGCTCTTGCGGGCGCGGGTGCCGGTGCGGATCACCCGGCCGTCGGCCAGCACCACGGTCATCCCGAGCACGTTGTCTCGCATCGAGCCGTAGCGCACCGTGGTGGTGCCCGAGGCGCGGGTCATCGCCATGCCGCCGAGACTGGCATTGGCGCCGGGATCGACCGGGAAGAACAGCCCCGTGGCGCGCAGCTCCTCGTTCAGCGCCTCGCGGGTGACGCCGGGCTGCACGGTGACGTCCATGTCGCCCATGCGGATCTCGAGCACCTTGTTCATGCGCGAGAAATCCACCACCACGCCGCCCCGCACCGCGAGCCCGTGACCCTCGAGCGAGGTGCCTGCGCCCCAGCCGATCACCGGGCAGTCCTGCGCGGCGCAGATCTTCACCAGCGCCTGCACCTCCTCGGTGGTCTCGGGATAGGCCACCGCGTCGGGCGGTGTGGTCGGGAAATGGGACTCCGAGCGGCCATGTTCGGCCAGATCGGGCTTGGACCGGCTGAGCCGTTCGCCTAGGAGTGAGGCAAGAGCATCAAGGGCGGCGTCGTTGGGCATCGGTAACCTCCGGGGAAATCGCGGGGACCATAGCGACGCCGCCCGCCCGGCGAAAGCCAAAGGCGCCCGGCACGCGCCAAAGGGGATAGGAAATGTTGCGCGAGGTCGCCCGCCAGTGGCATGAAATGCGCGTCACCTGCGGGCGCGGCTGGGACACGCTGAGGCACAAGGCACCGGGGCAGGTGACCTTCTGGCTCATCGCGCTGGTGGTCGGCGCCGCCTCGGGCTTCGCCGCCATCCTGTTCCGCTTTGCGATCCAGCGCCTTCAGGCCGGGCTCTACGGCACCGAGGACGTCAACACGCTGGCCAGCTTCGCCAGCGAGCTGCACTGGCTCTGGGTGCTGCTGATCCCGCTGGGCGGGGGCATCGTGGTCGGGCTCATCATCCAGTTCCTGACCCCGGATGGCCGCGTGCGCTCGGTCTCGGACGTGATCGAGGGCGCGGCGCTGAACGATGGCCGGGTCGAGAAGAAGGCTGGCATCGCCTCGGCGCTGTGTTCGTGGATCACGCTCTCGACCGGCGGCTCGACCGGGCGCGAGGGGCCGGTGGTGCACATCGCGGCGATGATCTCGTCCTGGGTGTCGAACCTGTTGCGGGTCGACGGAATCACCGGGCGCGACCTTCTGGGCTGCGCGGTGGCGGCGGCGGTCTCGGCCAGCTTCAACGCCCCGATCGCCGGGGCGCTGTTCGGGCTCGAGGTGGTGCTGCGCCACTTCGCCCTGCACGCCTTTGCGCCCATCGTGGTGGCCAGCGCCGCCGGCACGGTGATCAACCGGCTGGCCTTTGGCGATGTCACCGAGTTCCTGCTGCCCGGCACCACCACGGTCGAGTTCTACCTCGAGCTGCCCGCCTTCTTCTTGATGGGGCTGGTCTGCGGGCTGGTCGCGGTGGTGATGATGCGGGCGATCTTCTGGTCCGACGATCTCGGCAACCGCCTGCAAAGGCGCATGGGACTGCCGATCTGGCTGCGCCCGGCGGTGACGGGGCTGCTGCTCGGGGCCATCGCCATCGAGTTCCCGCATATCATCGGGGTGGGCTACGAGACCACCTCGCTGGCGCTGACCGGCGGTCTTGGCCTGCGCGAGGCGGTGCTGTTCACCATCGTCAAGGTGGCGGCGGTGTCGGTCACCATGGCCGGGCGCATGGGCGGCGGCGTGTTCTCGCCCTCGCTGATGGTCGGCGCACTGACCGGCCTGACTTTCGCCCATATCGCGACGGGGCTGTTTCCCGAGCAGAGCTCGGCCTTCACGCTCTATGCGCTCGCGGGCATGGGGGCGGTCGCGGCGGCGGTGCTCGGTGCGCCGATCTCGACCACGCTGATCGTGTTCGAACTGACGGGCGACTGGCAGACCGGGCTGGCGGTGATGGTTTCGGTCTCGATGTCCACGGCGGTGGCCTCGCGGCTGGTCGATCGCAGCTTCTTCCTCAGCCAGCTCGAGCGCCGCAACGTGCACCTCGCCGCCGGACCGCAGGCCTACCTTCTGGCGATGTTCCGCGTGGCGGGCGTGATGCGCAAGCCGGGCGATCCCGGCGCGGCGGACGAGGAGGCCTGCCTGCGGATGATCGAGCAGGGGCTTTACGTCCAGCAGGGCGCAACGCTCGAGACCGCGCTGCCGCGGTTCGAGAAGTCCGGCGTTGCCTACCTGCCGGTGGTGACGCTCGAGGGCGAGGCGCAGACCCCGGTTCTGCAAGGCGCGCTGTTCCATGTCGACGCGCTCAAGGCCTACAACCGCGCGCTCGCCGCCACCGCCGCGGAAGAGCATTCCTGAGTGCGCATCGACGCTGCGCTGCGCGTGTCGTAGGCACTCCGCGTCGCCGCTCGGTCGATGCAGGGCGGGGGCGCGGGGATTTGCCCGTATATGCGCGGATTTCTGCCGAACCCACATCACCGCTCTTTGCAAAAGTTTACGGTTGGTAAAAAGATATTCGCGAGCCGCCGGGAACAGGTGGCCGAGCAGAAACAACCGTTCGAGGGACGAATGAGCGTGACCGGCGCCCGCAAGGCCAGATTTGGCCTGCCCATCCTATGTGCAATGCTTCTGGCCACCGCGGCCTGTTCGACCAAGGCGCCCGACATCGCCTACAGCGCGAGCGGCATCGACCTCGACCGCCGCGCCATGGCGCTGCGCGAGGTGAAAGAGCTGCAGAATGCCGGACAGCGCGTCTGGTGCGTGCCCTTCGCGCGCAACGCCAGCGGCGTCGAGATCCGCGGCAATGCGAACACCTGGTGGGGCAAGGCGCAGGGCCTTTACGACCGCGGCGTCCAGCCCGTCGAGGGCGCGGTGATGGCGTTCGCGGCCACCGGCGGGATGCCGATGGGGCACGTGGCGGTGGTCTCCGACGTGGTCTCGCCGCGCGAGGTCCGCATCGACCATGCCAACTGGAAGCGCAACAAGGTGACGCTGGGCATGACGGTGCAGGACGTCTCGGCGGCCAACGATTGGTCAGAGGTGCGCGTCGAGAGCAACCCCGGCAGCTTCGGCAAGGTCTACCCGATCAACGGCTTCATCTATCCCAGCCGGGTGCAGTAAGTCTTTCTCTGCAAGGCGGTGCGCGCCGGGGGCGCGCGCTGATCGTCTCGCCCGCGGCCCTTTGGGCCGCGATCTCGTGGGCGTGGGTGGTGGGCTGACGCCTTTATGCGGCGTGACGCCGGTTGGACGGGACGGCCTGCCTCCGGCGGGAGTATTTTCGACGAAGAGAAGACAGGGGCTGCGCGGGGCGGTGTGCTCTTGCGCCGCCGGGGCAACGGGGCCGGGCGGTCGCCGGGGCATCCGGAGACCGTGCCAGAGATGAGAAAAGGCAGGCGCGGGGCCTGCCTTTTTTGGTTTTCGCCTGTGCGCGGGGTCAGACCTGTTCGACCGCGACGCCGTCCTGGACCTGGAAGGCGAGGTAGCCGGCCAGCGGCGCCGCTTCGTCCTTGGGGCTTTCATAGGACAGCACCGCGTTCTCGTAGCTGCGGCTTTTCGAGGCGATGGTGAAATGCGTAGCCTCGCCGATATGCTGGTTGATGGTGCGGTAGTCGGACGGCTCGAGGAACGCCATGGCGATGTCCTCGCGCGGGAAGAAGATCACGCCGGGCATGTCGCCTTCGGTCAGTTCCAGCGCGCGATTGCTCTCGCCCAGAACCGCGCCGCCGGCGCGGATCACCCAGGTGCCCGCGGTCGGGCGGATGGTGATGTGGTTCATCATGTCGGTGTCTCCCCGTTTTGTCGTTTATTATATATCGGCCGTCTTGCGACAGTCCTGTGTCAGAGCGGCGCGCAGGCCGCTGCCAGCCAGTCCGCATCGGCGCCCTCCACAAGCGGTCCGATGCGGGCCAGCACCTCGTCGTGATAGGCGTCGAGCCAGTCGCGCTCGGCCTGCGTCAGCAGGGCCGGCACCACCAGCCGCCGGTCGATTGGCACCCATGTCAGGGTCTCGAAGCGCAACATCCGTGCCACCGTCTGGCCCGGCAGGGCGGCGGCGGCTTCCACGGCGATGAGGTTCTCGATCCGGATACCATAGGCGCCTTCGCGGTAAAAGCCCGGCTCGTTCGACAGGATCATCCCCGGCTCGAGCGGCACCGTGCCGGTGCGGGCGATGCGCGCCGGGCCCTCGTGCACGCTGAGATAGGCGCCGACGCCGTGGCCGGTGCCGTGACCGTAATCGAGGCCTTCTTCCCAGAGCGCGGCGCGGGCGAGCGCATCGATGTCGCGCCCGGCGAGTCCGGCCGGGAAGCGCAGCCGCGACAGCGCGATCATGCCTTTGAGCACGCGAGTGAAATTGGCGCATTCCTCCTCGCCCACGTCGCCCATGGCAATGGTGCGGGTGATGTCGGTGGTGCCGTCCACGTATTGCCCGCCGCTGTCGACCAGCAGCAGTTCGCCCGCACCGACGTGCCGGTCGGTGGCCTCGGTGACGCGGTAATGCACGATGGCGCCGTTGGGGCCGGCGCCGGCGATGGTCTCGAAGGAGATGTCGCGCAGCGCGTTGGTGGCGCGGCGCTCGGCCTCGAGCGCGGTGACCACGTCGATTTCGGTGAGACTGTCGGGCGGCTGGCGGTCGAGCCAGGCGAGGAAGCGCACCATCGCGGCGCCGTCGCGCAGGTGAGCGGCGCGGGCGCCCTCGAGCTCGGCCTCGGTCTTGCGCGCTTTGGGCAGCAGGCAGGGATCGGGGGCCTCGACGATCTTGGCGGTGGCGAGCGCATCGGCCACCGCCACCGGGCAGCTCGCCGGATCGATCTGCACCCGGCCGCCCAGCGTGGCCACCGCGGCGAGGAAGCCGTCGGGCGGCAGCACCTTGACCTTGGGCCCGAGATGGTCGCCCAGACCTTCGAGCTTGGAGTCATCAATGAAAAGCTCGACGGTGCCGTCTTCGTTAAGCAGCGCGAAGCCGTGCGGCACGGGGTTGCGCGGGATGTCGGAGCCGCGGATGTTGAGCAGCCAGGCGATGCTGTCGGGCAGGGTGATCACGCAGGTCGGGGCTTTCAGATCCTGCGCCAGCCGGTCGATCTTGTCGGAGTGCGCCTCGCCGGTGAGCTCCAGGGGCTGGGCGAAGACCGCGCCCTGCGGCGGGGCGGGCTGGTCGGGCCAGATCCGGTCGACGAGGTTGTCGGTGCGGATGAAGCCGTGGCTTTCGAGCTTTGCCTCGAGCCCGCGCAGCTGGTCGACCGTGAACAGCCACGGATCGATGCCGATCCGGCCGCCCTCGGGCAACTTGGCGGCAATCCAGTCCGCAAGGCTGGTCTCGGGCCAGTCGACGGGGGTGAACTCCGGCGCCACCTGCGCCTTGACCTGCACGCGGTAGCGGCTGTCGACGAACACGCCGGCCGCGTCGGTCAGCGCCACACAGAACCCGGCCGAGCCGGTGAAGCCGGTGAGCCAGGCCAGCCGGTCGTCGCGCGGGGCGACATACTCGCCCTGATGGGCATCGGCTCGCGGCACGATGAAACCGTCGAGCTCTTCGCGGGAAAGCTCCTCGCGCAGGCGGGCCAGCCGCGGCGGGCCCTGCTCGGGGCGGGCGGTCTCCTGGAAGGTCTGAAACATGGCGCGGCTCCTTTTTCGCGGACCCTATCAGGCCTGCGCCCGGGTGCCAGAGGCAACTGCTTCAGGCGGGCGCGTGAGGTAGGTCCCGGAGGGTGCGGGGATGTGGCGGGCCATCGTCAGGGCGTGGGGCGCGCAGGTGGTCACGGTTCACGGATCCTGCCGTGCGGCGTCGGTCTACGCGATCCGCTGCTGCCGCACGCTTTCGCAAACGACAGCGGCGGGGAGGGCGGCGCGACACGTCCGGCTCTGTCAGGCGACGGCGCAGGCGCGGAGGTCCGGCGGCTCAGGGGTAGAACTCGCACCACGCGGTGTGGATCCAGCCCTTGAACTGGGCCTCGCGGCCGTTCAGGGCGCCGTTCTGCACGAAGCACCACTTGCCCTCGCAGGCGCGCAGGTAGGCGGCGTCGCCATTGTGCAGGCGGCCGATCTCGGCGTAGCCCGAGCCGGGCCCGGCGCGCAGGGCGAGAAAGCCGTCGCCGTTCGGGTCGAGCCCCGTGACAAGGCAGCCGGTGTCGGTGATGATCTCGCCCCGTGGCGGCACCATGGTCTGGGCGTGCAGGGCGGTTGCGCCGCACAGGGCGAGCGCGAGCGCGAAACGAAATTTCATGACAATGCTCCTGATCTCGAAATGCCGGATCAGCATAGCAGAGCGCGCCCGCATCCCCTAGCGGCGCGGGCGCGGATTGGGCCTAGCTGGCGCGCTTGATGCCCATGAACCGGGCGCGGGCGCGCGGGTCGCTGTCGAACAGCGCCGCCAGTTGCTCGGTCATCGCCCCGGCGAGTTGCTCGACATCGGTGATCGTCACCGCGCGCTCGTAGTAGCGGGTGACGTCGTGGCCGATGCCGATGGCCAGCAGTTCCACCTGTTTCTTGCGCTCGACCATGGCGATCACGTCGCGCAGGTGCTTTTCGAGGTAGTTCGCAGGGTTCACCGAGAGTGTCGAGTCGTCGACCGGCGCGCCATCGGAGATCACCATGAGGATCTTGCGTGCCTCGGGACGGGCGGCCATCCGGCGATGCGCCCATTCCAGCGCCTCGCCGTCGATGTTCTCCTTCAGAAGGCCCTCTTTCATCATCAGGCCCAGATTGTCGCGCACCCGGCGCCACGGCGCATCGGCGCGCTTGTAGATGATGTGGCGCAGGTCGTTGAGGCGGCCGGGCTGCTGCTCGCGGCCTTCGTTGAGCCACTTCTCGCGGGCCAGCCCGCCCTTCCACGCGCGGGTGGTGAAGCCGAGGATCTCGACCTTGACGTTGCAGCGCTCAAGCGTGCGCGCCAGCACGTCGGCGCAGATCGCCGCAATCGAGATCGGGCGCCCGCGCATGGAGCCGGAATTGTCGAGCAGAAGCGTCACCACGGTGTCGCGGAACTCGGTGTCCTTCTCGACCTTGAAGCTGAGCGGGGTGGTCGGGTTGGCGACCACGCGGGCGAGGCGGCCGGCATCGAGGATGCCTTCCTCGAGGTCGAACTCCCAGCTGCGGTTCTGCTGCGCCTGCAGCCGGCGCTGAAGCTTGTTGGCCAGCCGCGAGACGGCGCCCTTGAGCGGCTCGAGCTGCTGGTCGAGATAGGCGCGCAGCCGTTCAAGCTCCTGCGCCTCGGCCAGCTCCTCGGCGGCGATCTCTTCGTCATGGGTGGTGTCGAAGACGCGGTATTGCGGGTCGGCCTCCGAGGCGGGCGCGGGGGCAGGCGGCTCCATCGGCGCCTCGCCCTCGGGCATCTCGGTTTCCTCGCCCATCTCCTGATCGGCCATGTCGTCGGCAGAGACCTGCGCCTGAGAGGCGTCCTGCGTCTCGTCCTGGCTCTGCTCGGGCGAGGCGTCGGCCTCGTCCTGCTGGTCCTCGTCCTGGCCGTTGCTGTCGGGCTGTTCCTCGTCGGCGCCCTCGGGTTCGGCCTCGGCCTCGTCCTCGTCGTCGATCTGGTCAGGGTCCTCGCCAAGCTGGTCGCCATAGCCGAGATCGGTGATCATCTTGCGCGCGAAGCGGGCAAAGGCGGTCTGGTCGGCGAGCGTCTCCTCGAGCCCTTCCAGCGTGCCGCCGGCCTGCTCCTCGATGAAGCCGCGCCACAGCTGCATGACGTGGTCGGCATCCTTCGGCAGGTCTCGCCCGGTGGCGAGGTGGCGGATCAGGTAGCCTGCGGCCACCGGCAGCGGCGCCTCGGAGGGCTGGGTGATCTGGCCATAGCCGCGACGGGCCGCCTCGTGGCCGATCTTGGCGTCGATATTGCCGGCGGTGCCGGGCATGTCGCGGGCGCCCATGGCCTCGCAGCGGGCGGTCTCCATCGCCTCGTAGAGCTCGCGCGCGATGTCACCCGGCGGGGCGTAGCGGGCGTGGGTGCCGGCGTCGTGGTAGCGGCGGTGCAGCGCCAGCGCGTCGGCGGTGCCGCGGGCCAGCAGCACCTCGTCGCGGGTCATGCGGCGGCTGACCTGCGGCAGGCGCATGATGTCGCCCGAGACCCCGGACGGGTCGACGGTGTAGTTCACCGTGAGGTCGGAATCGTCGGCCATGACCTTGGTTGCTTCGGCCAGGGCCTTCTTGAACGGATCTGCGGGGTTGTCGTCATTGCGCGCCATGGCGACAGGTTTCGCGCCCTGCGGCGCGATTGGCAAGGGGCAAATATCGCGGCTCAGCCGGGCAGGAGGGAGGTGCAGCGGGCCAGCGCCCGTTCGGCCAGCAAACGGGCGCGGGCGGCGCGATGCGTGTCGCGGTGGAAGCTGGCGGTCTGCAGCAGCTGCGCCTGCGCGCGTTTGGCGGCGATGCGCTGGTGCAGGATGCGCGGCCCGTCGAGGCCCGCCGCCCGCGCGTCGGGCAGGATGGCGGCGAGCAGATCCTCGAACCCGCGCCGCTGGCGCTGTTCTGCGCGGCTGTCGCCGCGGTTGGTGAGCCAGCCGTGTTCGATGGTAGCCGAGAGGCGCCCGGCGCAGCCTGCGAAGAGGCGGACGCGTTCAGCCGTCTGCGCCGGGGCGGCGCCCGATGCGGACGCCGTCAGAAGGGCGACGAGAGCGCCGCTGAGACATGGTTTCAAAGCGCCCATGTCATAGACTTTAGCGCGCATTGATTAATCGGACATGGGCGCGTGCCGATTCCCGACCCTAGGACCGATCCAAGCGTCAGGCGTTTGGCTTGAACGCGCGCTCTGCACCGCGCCACCCCCTGCGCAGCAAAAAGGCCGCGCCTCCTGTCAGAGGCGCGGCCCTTTCAGGTCCTGGAGAGCCGCATCAGGCGAGGCTGAGGTTCGCAGCGCTTTCCGGCAGTTCCTCGTCGAAGCAGCGCTGGTAGAACTCGGCCACGGTCTGGCGCTCGAGCTCGTCGCACTTGTTGAGGAAGGACAGGCGGAAGGCGTAGCCGATGTTGCGGAAGATCTCGGCATTGGTGGCCCAGGCGATCACCGTGCGCGGCGACATCACCGTCGACAGCTCACCGTTCATGAAGGCGCGGCGGGTGAAATCGGCCACAGTCACCATCTGGCGCACGGTCTTGCGGCCTTTCTCGGTGTTGTAATGCGGCGCCTTGCTGAGGACGATGTTGGTTTCGGCGTCGATGCTGAGATAGTTCAGCGTCGCCACCAGCGACCAGCGGTCCATCTGGCCTTGGTTGATCTGCTGGGTGCCGTGATAAAGCCCCGTGGTGTCGCCAAGGCCGACGGTGTTGGCCGTGGCGAAGATGCGGAAATGCTTGTGCGGCGTGATGACCTGATTCTGGTCGAGCAGGGTCAGCTTGCCGTCGGTCTCAAGCACGCGCTGGATTACGAACATCACGTCGGCGCGGCCTGCATCGTACTCGTCGAACACGATGGCGGTGGGGTTGCGCAGCGCCCAGGGCAGGATGCCTTCCTGGAACTGGGTGACCTGCTTGCCGTCCACCAGCTTGATCGCATCCTTGCCGATCAGGTCGATCCGGGAGATGTGGCTGTCGAGGTTGACCCGCACGCAGGGCCAGTTGAGCCGCGCTGCCACCTGTTCGATATGGGTCGACTTGCCGGTGCCGTGGTAGCCCTGGATCATCACCCGGCGGTTGTTGCGGAAACCCGCAAGGATGGCCATCGTGGTGTCGGGGTCGAACTTGTAGGTGCTGTCGATGTCCGGCACCCGGTCGGTGCGCTCGGGGAAGCCGTGCACCACCATGTCGGTGTCGATGCCGAAGACTTCACGGACCTCGATTTCCTCGGTCGGTTTCGCATTGACGTCGATATCACTGCTCATGGCGGGCCTCTGTCGGATCTGTAAAACGCTTTGCCCCGTGGTGCCCCATATCTCTGGCAGTGGCAAGAGCGGGGGCGCGGCGTGGATAGGGATTGCAACGCCGCGCCATCTCGTTACGCTGCCGGCAACGAAACGACCCAAGCCAGGCGCCGCAGCACGTGACCACCCCGCAAGCCGAGATTGAAGACCTGATCGCCCGGATCGCCATGGGCGACCGCGCGGCGTTCCGATCGCTTTATGACCGGACAGCGGCGAAACTCTTTGGCGTCTGCCTGCGTGTCTTGAATGACAGGGCGCTTGCCGAGGAAGCGCTGCAGGACGTGTATTGCAAGATCTGGGCGCGGGCTGGCCAGTACCGGGTCAACGGGTTCTCCCCGATGACCTGGCTGATCACGCTGGCGCGCAATGCTGCGATCGATCGCCGCCGCAAGCGCGATGCCGGCGAGCGGCGCAAGCAGGATCCGATCGATACGGCCGAGATGATCGCCGATCCGGGTCCCGGGCCGGCGCAGCAATTGCAGTCGCGGGCCGAGGCCGAGGCCCTGTTCGGCTGCATGGCCGAGCTGCCGCCCGAGCGTGCTGAGATGGTGCGACGCGCCTATCTCGAGGGCGTAACCTATAACGAGCTCTCCGATGCCACCGGCGTCAAGCTCAACACCGTACGAACCTGGCTGCGCCGCAGCCTGATGCAACTGAGGGAGTGCCTGAGCCGATGAGCGGGCCTGAGGATACGGATCTACCGGGCGGCTGGGAAGCCGCGGCGGCGGAGTATGTCCTTGGGCTGCTGCCGAAGGACGAGCTGCGCGCCTTCGAGACGCAGCTTAATCAGGATCCGGCGCTGCAGCAGGACGTCGAGGCGTGGGAGGCGTATTTCGCCGCCTTCACCGACGATATCGAGGAGGTCGCGCCGCCGCCGCAGGTGCTGAGCCGCACCGAGGCGCAGCTCTTCGGCAAGCCGCGTGCGCCGCTCTGGCAGCAGATCCTGCCCTATTTCCTCGGCGCGGTGGCCGCCGCGGCAATCGCCTGGATGGCGATGTTCGGCGGGCTGCTGCAATCGAGCGACGCGCCCGATCTCTGGGCCGATCTCGAGACGCCGGAGCGCGGTCTGGTGATGCTGGCGCATTACGCCCCCGAGAGCCAGACCTTCATGGTGCGCCGCGATGCGGGCGAGTACCCCGACGACCGGTCCTTCGAGATCTGGCTGATCGCCGATCCAGAGAGCGCGCCGGTCTCGATCGGTCTGGTGGATCGCGAGCAGCTGACCGAGATCTGGCTCTCCGACGAGATCGCCGCCCAGCTTCCGGGCGCCACCGTCGCGATTTCGGAAGAGCCGCTCGGAGGGTCTCCGACCGGCGTGGCGACCGGGCCGGTACTGTCTGCGGGACAACTCGAGCCACGCGACGAGCTTTAAGCGATGCCGCCACGATCGTGGCGGGGCGCATCGCCTCCCTCGATCTGCCGAAGTTCCTAGAAGTTCAGAGAGACCGGTCAGGTTCATGCGTCCGCGTGGGGCGGGACGGCGATCCTCTCACCGCGAGCTTATCGCCGGGCTGTCGGCCTCGGGTGTCGGTTCAGCTTCGCCCGCTCCAGAGCGAGACCCGCCCAGGCGACCCCGGTTCCGAAGGGGCAGAGCGCATGCAAAAGGGGCGGGAGATGATCTCCCGCCCCTTTGCGCGTTTGTGATGTGCTGGCTCAGCGACCGCGGATGCGCGGGTCGAGCGCGTCGCGCAGGCCGTCGCCGAGATAGTTCACCCCCAGCACCGTCAGCGAGATCGCCACGCCGGGCAGCAGAACGCGCTCGGGGAAATCCTCCATCCGCGCCACCGCATCGGCCAGCATCTTGCCCCAGGTCGGGAAGTCCGATGGGAAGCCCACGCCGAGGAAGCTCAGCGCCGATTCCGTGATGATCGCGGTGGCAAGGCCCAGAGTGGCCGAGACCATGATCGGGGACAGCACGTTCGGCAGCAGGTGCCGCTTGATGATCTTGAACGGCTGGGTGCCGATCGAGCGCGCCGCGAGCACGAACTCGCGCTCCTTGATGGCGAGCACGTCGCCGCGCACGATGCGCGCCGTGGGCATCCACGAGGTGATGCCGACCACCGTCACGATCAGGATGAACATGCCGCCCTCGGGGCCGAAATTGGCGCGCAGTGGCTGCCGGAACAGCGTCACCGCGACCAGCAGCAGCGGCAGGATCGGCAGCGACAGGAACAGGTCGGTCAGGCGCATCAGCGGGCCGTCGAGCTTCTTGAAATACCCCGCCATCACGCCCACGCCGGTGCCGATTAGCAGCGACAGCAGCATCGCCGCCCAGCCCACCGCCATTGAGGCGCGGCCGCCGGCGATCAGCTGCGAGAGGTTGTCGCGGCCAAGCTGGTCGGACCCCAGCGGGTGGTTCCAGCCGACCTTGGCCTCGCTGTTCCACAGCGCGGTATAGATCGGGCGCATGTCCTTGTTGCGGATGTCGAGCGCCTGAGGATCGAGGGTCCAGAGGTAGGGGCCGATGAGCACGCCGAAGGTGATGAAGAAGAGGAAGAACGCCCCCATCATCGCGCCCTTGTGCTTGCGGAATTGCTCCCACACGTCGCGCCACTTGGAGCGCGGCGGGGCCATCGGGCCCTTGTCCTTCAGCGCCTCGATGGGCGCCACCCGTGCGCCTTCGGCGAGGATCAGGTCGTCTTGCGGGCTGTCAGTCATAGCGGATCCTCGGGTCGAGAAGGCCGTAGAGGATGTCGGCGATCAGGTTAAACATCACGATCAGGAACGCGAAGATGAAGGTCAGCGTCATGACCATGGGAAGGTCGTTGGCGAAGAGCGCCGTGATCAGCAGCTGGCCGATGCCGTTCACCTTGAACACGTTCTCGGTGATGATGGCGCCGCCGAAGATCGCCGGGACGCCGAGCGCAATCACCGTGATCACCGGGATCATCGAGTTGCGCAGCACGTGCACCATTACGACGACCGCTTCGCTCAGGCCCTTCGCGCGCGCGGTGCGCACGTAGTCCTGGTTGAGGTTGTCGAGCATCGAGGCGCGCATGTAGCGGCTGAGCTGGGCCGTGGTCTGCAGCGCCAGCACCATCACCGGCATGATCATCTGGCTGAGCTGGTACTTGAAGCTCTCCCAGTCGTTCACGACGTGGGTGGTGTCGTAGATCGACGGGAACCAGCCGAGATAGACCGAGAAGATCACGATCAGCAGCGGGCCGGTGAAGAAGGGCGGGATCGAGAAGCCGACCATGGTCACGAAGGTCCCGGCCTGATCGAAGGTCGAATACTGCCGGTAGGCCGAGTAGATCCCGATCGGCAGCGCGATCAGCACGCCCACCACGTAGGACAGGCCCACCACCCACAGCGTCTGCGGGATGCGCTGCAGCACGATGTCCATCACCGGCGAGCGGGTCTGCCACGAGATCACCCGCAGTTCCCCCTGGTAGAGGTTGGTGTCGGGCAGCCAGCCCAGCAGGAAGCTGTCGCGGGTCAGCCAGTCGATGAAGACCTTGGGCTCGGTCCAGAACACCTGCACCAGCCATTTCCAGTATTGCACCAGCGCGGGCTCTCCGACGCCGAGCGCCTCGCGCATCTTCTGCTTGACCTCGGGCGGCACCGTCAGCGGCACCTGCGCCATGGGGTCCCCCGGCGCGAGCTGCAGCAGCATGAAGATCACGAAGCTGATGAACAGCAGCGTGGGAACCGAAAGGACGAGGCGGCGGATCGCATAGGTCAGCATGGGCGGACCTCGCAGGCGGGGGCGCTGGCGCGGCGGCGCTGCGATAGCAGCGGCAGCGTCCGGCACCGGTCATGGATGCGAACTGTATGCGTCATGAATTCCGTGTCTTTGTTGTTGGGCCCGTGCAGCGGCGACGGCTGGCACCATGTAGCGACAGCGGCCGGGAAGGGGAACCGGCCGCGCAGGCCGAGATCGGGGCTCCCGAGAGGTGAGGTCACGAGCAGACCTTCCAGAAAGGGCACGCCCCCGCGCGGGGCGGGGGCGTGCGGATCACACGATCAGCCGTCGATGCGGTACCAGTCGGCCGCGTTCCAAAGCTCGCTGTCCCAGGTGTTCAGCACCACGCCGCCAAGCGTGTTGGAGTGCGCCGACACACGACCACGATCGACCAGGGGAACGATGGTCATCGTTTCCTTGGTGATGATGTCGTTGAGCTTCTTGGCGATCTCGCCGCGCTTGCTCAGCTCGCCGGTCTTGGCCAGCTCGTCGAGGAGGGCGTCGTACTCTTCGTTGCAGAAGCGGTTGATGTTCTCGCCCTGCCACTGCGAGGACGGCTTCGGCTCGTTGCCGCAGCGGTACATCTGTAGGTAGGACTGCGGGTCGGTGCCGTCGAAGTTGTTGGCGTACATCTCGACGTCCGCATAGAACTTCTGGAAGGTGTCGGGCGAGCCCGGGTCACCGCCGAAGAACACCGACGAGTCGACGTTGCGCAGCTCGGTCTCGACGCCGATCTGGTTCCACCAGTCCTTGATCAGGGCCTGGAAGTCCTGACGCACGGCGTTGGTCGACGACTGGTAGAGCAGCGACAGCTTCATGCCGTCCTTCTCGCGGATGCCGTCACCATCGCTGTCGGTCCAGCCGGCTTCCTCGAGCAGCGCCTTGGCGCCTTCGAGGTCCTGCGTCAGGCACTCGGTGTTGTCCGAGGCGTAAAGCTCGGGCGCGGGCACGAGGTTGCAGGTCGCGCGGCCGGCCTGACCATAGCCGATCTCGGTCAGCAGGTTACGGTCGATGGCCATCGACAGCGCCTTGCGCACGTTGAAGTCGGACAGGATCGGGTGCGGATGCGCGACGGTCGAGCGCTCGCCTTCCGGCAGGTCCGGCGACGGATCGGTCATGTTCATCTCGAGGCGCTCGACAAGGGTGCCGAAGGCCGAGACCGGGGTGCCCTGACCGCCTTCGGCCATCGAGGCGAGGACGTCGGGGGCAAGCTGCAGGTTCCAGGCGTAGTCGTACTCGCCGGTCTGCAGGACGGCGCGTGCGGCCGCCTCTGCGTCGCCGCCGCCTTTCAGCGTCGCGGTCGCGAAGGCGGGCTTTGCCGGGTCACGGTAGTTGGGGTTGGCCGAGAGCGAGATCACGTCGTTCGGCTTGAACTCGTCGACCACGAAGGGGCCGGTGCCGATCGGGTTGAAGTTGGCCTCGGTGCAGGTCGACGCGGCAGCGCCGGTGCAGTTCTCGAACTGCGCCTTCTGCAGGATCGGGGACTGGCCACCCATGAAGGGGCCGTAGGGGTTCGGCATCGGCTCGTCGAAGTTCACCACGACGGTCAGATCGTCGGGGGTGTCGATCGAGGAGATATGGTCGAACTTGGCAAGCTGCGCGCAGCCGCCTTCGGGATCCATGCAGTAATCGGCGGTGAACTTCACGTCGGCCGAGGTCACCGGGGTGCCGTCGGACCACACCAGGCCTTCCTTCAGCTTCCAGGTGATCGACTTGAGATCCTCGGAAACGCCGCCGTTCTCGACGGTGGGGATCTCTTCGGCAAGGTAGGGCACCAGCTCGCCGGTTTCGGTGTAGCGGCCCAGCGGCTCGAGCACGAGCGACGAGGCTTCGATGTCCTTGGTGCCGCTCGACAGGTAGGGCGTCATGATCGACGGCGCCTGCCAATAGATGATGTTGACGTGACCGTCCTCGCCGCGCTCGGCGAAGGCTGCGGGGGCAAGCGCACCGGTGGCGACAGCCCCTAGCAATAGGGTCTTGAGCGTCATTGTCTTCTCCTCGTTGGACGCCGGCGCTTTGGCCGGCTTTTTGGTTTTTTCTGAAAGCGGAGTCCGTTTCGACACCAACGTCCGTCGCCGGTCGCTGGAGGTCGCGTCCATCCCGATCATGCCCGGTATCGAAAACAGAACGACGCAAAAATGCAAGCACTGCCTTGGCGGAACCTGTGCGCAGGGTTTGACACCGTCCAAAACCTGCCCTTAGCTTTGGCATCCGCCATCTCAGGAGAATTTGGATGCTCGACAACGCCATCGCCCGGATCGAGAAACTTCGGGTCGAATTTGAGACAAAAGACGGCACTGTTGCGGGCGTCGAGGACGTGAGTTTCGACATCGGACCGGGCGAAACCGTCTGCATCGTCGGCGAGTCGGGCTCGGGAAAATCGGTTTCGTCGCTCTCTTTGATGCGTCTGATCGAGTTTGGTGGCGGCGAAATTGCCAACGGTCGCCTAATTTTTGATCGCAAGGACGGGGGCGAGCTCGATTTGGCCGCGGCCGATCAGGATCTGATGCGCGACATCCGCGGCAACGAGATCGGCATGATCTTCCAGGAGCCGATGACCGCGCTGAACCCGGTCTTCACCATCGAGCGCCAGCTCACCGAAGGGCTGCGCGTTCACCGCGACATGAACAAGGAACAGGCGCAGGCGCGGGCGCTCGAGCTGATGCAGCAGGTGCGCATCCCCGAGCCGGAACGCCGGCTCAAGCAGTATCCGCACGAGCTTTCGGGGGGGATGCGTCAGCGCGTGGTGATCGCCATGGCGCTGGCCTGCAAGCCGCGCCTGCTGATCGCGGACGAGCCCACCACCGCGCTCGACGTGACCATCCAGGCCGAGATTCTTGCCCTTATGGACCGGCTAAAGCGCGAAACCGGCACCGCGGTGATGTTCATCACCCACGACATGGCGGTAGTCGCGCAGATGGCTGACCGCGTGGTGGTGATGTTCCGCGGCAGGAAGGTCGAGGAAGGCACCGTCGAAGAGATCTTCGAGACCCCGCAGCACCCCTATACCAAGGCGCTGCTCGCCGCCGTGCCGAAGCTGGGCGAGATGACGGGCAAGCCGCTGCCCGAGCCGATGAAACTGCTCGGCCACGAACAGGACGAGATCAAACCCATCGCCGGCACCGATCAGCCTCTTCTCAAGGTTGAAAACCTCACGACGCGGTTCGCGGTGAAGGGCGGGTTTTTCCGCCGGACTGTGGCAAATGTACATGCAGTCGAGGACCTTAGCTTCACCCTGAACAAGGGGCAGACGCTCAGCCTCGTGGGCGAATCGGGCTGCGGCAAGTCGACGGCGGGGCGCTCGATCCTGCGACTGGTCGAGCCGCTGCGCGGTCGGATCTCGCTCGACGGGGTCGATGTGATGGGGCTCGGCCCCAACAAGCTGCGCGACGAGCGCCGCCAGATGCAGATGATCTTTCAGGATCCCTTCGCCTCTCTGAACCCGCAGATGCAGCTGGCCGAGCAGGTCGCCGAGCCGATGCGCAACTTTGGTAGCCACGCCGGCGCCGAGATCATGGATCGCGTCGAGATGCTGTTCGATCGCGTCGAGCTGCCGCGCAGCTTCATGCGCCGCTACCCGCACGAGCTTTCGGGGGGCCAGCGGCAGCGCATCGCCATCGCCCGCGCCTTGGCGCTCAACCCCAAGCTCATCGTCGCCGACGAGGCGGTCTCGGCGCTCGACGTCTCGGTGCAGGCGCAGGTGGTCAACCTGATGATGGAGCTGCAGGCCGAGCTGGGCCTGTCCTATCTCTTCATCAGCCACGACATGGCGGTGGTCGAGCGCGTGAGTCACAATGTCGGGGTCATGTATCTTGGCCGCATCGTCGAGATCGGGCCGCGCGCGGCGGTGTTCGAGAACCCGCAGCACCCCTACACGCAGGCCCTGATGAAGGCGGTCCCGGTGGCCGATCCGCACCGGCGCAAGTCCGAGAAGGACCTCAATTTCAAGCCGATCCCGTCGCCCATCCACCCGGTCGGCTACGAGCCCGAGCCCAACACCTATCGCGAGGTGTCGCCCGGGCACCTCGTGCTCACCTCCGACAGCGGCTACTGACCCGGTCGCGCCGGCGCGGCCTCGCGGCAGCGGGGCCCGTGGTCCGGCGCGACGGCACACTGAACTGACAGGACGATCCATGGCCCACAGCCTCGGCACCGCGCCCCGCGCCGCCCCCGCGCTCAGCAACCGGCCCGACCTCGCCACCGACGCGATCCGCACGGCGCGCGAGGATCTTGCCGCCTGTTTCCGCATGGCGGCGCGCTACGGTTTCGAGGAAGGCATCTGCAACCACTTCTCCGCCGTGGTGCCGGGGCATGACGACCTGTTCCTCGTGAACCCCTACGGCTTTGCCTTCCGCGAGATCACCGCCTCGTCGCTGCTGATCTGCGATTTCGAGGGCAACGTGGTCGAGGGCGCGGGCGAGCCCGAGGCCACCGCCTTCTACATCCATGCCGAGATGCACCGCCGCCTGCCGCGCGCCAAGGTCGCTTTCCACACCCACATGCCCTACGCCACGGCGCTGTCGATGACCGAGGGCGACCCGCTGATCTGGGCCGGGCAGACCGCGCTCAAGTTCTATGGTCGGACCGCGGTGGACGAGAATTACAACGGCCTCGCGCTCGACAGTGCCGAAGGCGCGCGCATCGCGGCTGCCGTGGGCGATGCCGATATCGTCTTCATGAAGCATCACGGCGTCATGGTTCTCGCCCCGAGCATCGCCGAGGCGTGGGACGATCTCTATTACCTCGAACGCGCCGCCGAGGTGCAGACGCTGGCGATGTCCACGGGCCGCAAGGTGCTGCCGGTGCCGCATGACGTGGCGCAGGCCGCCTACGAGCAGATGCGCGAGGGCGACGAGGACTCCGCGCGCCTCCACCTCGCTTCGATCCGCCGTCAGCTCGACGCCGAAGAGCCGCAGTACCGGCACTGACCTCGGCACGCGGTGGTGTGGGCTGGCCGCACCCGTCCGTTACGGGCGGATGCGTCCGGCCCCGGGCGTTTCTCCCGGGATGTTCGGCCTCGCGCCGCCTCGAGCGCCGTGAAAGCGGGCAGGGCGCCCGCGGCGGGTCTGGCCTCGCCCGCGTCCCACTTGCCCGGGCCTCCCGGTCAGCGTAGGCCATTTGCAGACAAACGAAGGAGTCCCGATGCCGACCCGTCTTTCGCCCCGCGAGATCCTCGAGACGCTGGTGAGCTTTCCCACCGTCAGCCGCGACACCAATCTGCCGCTGATCGACTGGGTGGCGGACTACCTTGCCAGTCACGGCATCGACAGCCACCGCCACGCCAAACCTGCCGAGCCGGACCTCAAGGCGGCGCTTTTCGCCCATGTGGGCCCCGAGGTGGAGGGCGGCGTGATCCTCTCGGGCCATACCGACGTGGTGCCGGTGGACGGGCAGGCGTGGACCTCGGACCCGTGGGTGCTCACCGAGCGCGAGGGCAAGCTTTACGGGCGCGGCTCGACCGACATGAAGGGCTTCGACGCGCTGGCGATCTGGGCCATGGTCGAGGCAAAGCATCGCGGGGTCACGACGCCGCTGCAGATCGCCCTGAGCTATGACGAGGAGATCGGCTGCATGGGCGGCAAGGATGTGGCCGAGGCGATGCGTGCGGCGCTGCCCAAGGCCGCCTCGGTGATCGTCGGTGAGCCGACGGGGATGAAGGCGGTCACCGGCCACAAGGGCGGGATGACCTACTGGGTGCACGTGCATGGCGTCGAGGTGCACAGCTCGATTTTGCATACAGGCGTGTCGGCAATCATGTATGGCGCCAAGCTGATCGCCTGGGCCAACGAGGTGAACGCCGAGAACGCCGCTGCCACCCCCGGCAAGATCGCGGCCCTGTTCGAGCCGCCCTACACCAACCTGCATGTCGGCCAGATCCAGGGCGGCACGGCGCACAACATCACCGCCAAGGATTGCGCGTTCGGCTTCGGCTTCCGTGTGGTGCCGGGCGAAGACCCCAAGCACTGGGAGCGGCGGATGATGGATAAGGTGGCCGAGATCGAGGCGCAGATGCAGGCCGTCTGCCCCGAGGCGCGGATCGAGGTCGAAACGCTCTTCGAACTGCCGCCGCTGGTGCCCGTCGAGAGCAACAGCGCCGAGGAACTGGTGCGGCAGGTGACCGGCGACAACGGTGTCATGCAGGTCAGCTACGGCACCGAGGCCAGCCACTTTCAGGCGGCGGGCTATGATGCCGTGGTCTGCGGCCCCTCGGACATCGCCATCGCCCACAAGCCCGACGAGTATATCGAGATCGCCCAGCTCGACGCGGGGCAGGCCTTCATGGAGCGTCTGCTGGAGCGGCTGGCATGAGCGCGGTGTTTCCGTTCCGCGATGAGGGCCCGGTCGAGCATGACGGCCCGCTGCCCGACGCCTGCGATCTGGTGGTGATCGGCGGCGGGGTCATCGGCGTGTCGACAGCATTGTATGCGGCCCGTGCCGGGCTGTCGGTCGTACTGCTCGAAAAGGGCCGCGTTGCGGCCGAACAGAGCTCGCGCAACTGGGGCTGGATCCGGGTGCAGGGCCGCGATCTGGCCGAGATTCCGATCGCCCTCGAGGCACAACGTCTCTGGCGGGGGCTGGATCAGGAATGCGGCGGCAAGCTGGGGGTGCGGACGGTCGGTGTCAGCTACCTTGCGCGCTCCGAGAAAGACATGAAGGGATTCGCCGGTTGGCTCGACGAGGCCAGACCGCTTGGCGTGTCCTCGGAACTGCTCGACGCGGCGGCCACCAAGGCGCTCTTGGGCGCCGAGGACAGCCCGTGGGTGGGAGCGCTTCACACGCCGACCGACATGAAGGGCGAGCCGTGGGTCGCGGTGCCGGAGCTGGCGCGGCTCGCCGTGGCGAGCGGCGCGGTGATCCGCGAGCGCTGCGCAGTGCGCGGCCTCGACCTGCAGGGCGGCGAGGTGGCTGGCGTCGTCACCGAAACCGGCCGCATCCGCTGCGACCGTGTGGTGCTGGCGGGCGGCGCATGGTCCTCGCTCTTCCTGCGTCGCCACGGGGTGAAGATCCCGCAGCTTTCGGTGCGCTCGACCGCGATGGCCACCGAGCGCCTGCCGCAGGGCGTGAACAGCGCCGCCGTCGACGACAACCTGGCCTTCCGGCCGCGCGCAGATGGCGGCTATACCCTTGCGCCGGCGGGATTTTCCGAGCTCTTCATCGGACCCGACGCGTTTCGCGCGCTCCCGACCTACCTGCCTCTGGCGGTCTCCGGCGAGTTCGACGTCCGGCTCAGGACCCTCGCGCCGGCGGGCTATCCGGACGCGTGGGGCACGCCGCGGCGCTGGTCCGACGACGAGGAGACCCCGTTCGAGCGGATGCGCATCCTCTCGCCTGAACCGAACGCCGCCAAGGTGGCCGAGTGCCGCGCCCGCTTCGGCCAGCATTTCCCGCAGATGGGCGAGGCGCCCCTACAGGCGGCGTGGGCCGGCATGATCGACGTGTTGCCCGACGTGGTGCCGGTGGTCGACCGCTGCGCGGCGCTGCCGGGCCTGACCGTGGTGACCGGCATGTGCGGCCACGGCTTCGGCATCGGCCCGGCCTTCGGACGCATCGCGGTGGCGCTTGTGCAGGGCACCGACCCCGGCCATGACCTCGGCCGCTTCCGGCTGTCGCGGTTCTCGGACGGCTCGAAACTGGTCACCGGGCCCAATCTCTGAGCAGGTCGGACTGCGGATGTACCTCAGGCGGAACGTAAGGAGTGTTGTATAACCATTTGGCGTAATTAGGTAGTTTCGCTTAATTCAGCCGTCGTCTTCGACGCCGAACCGCCCGAGGCTCCGCCCCTCTGCCGCAGCCCGCTTGCAGGGCACGCCGCGTGGTGGCAGGGTCTTGGAAAATGATCAAATAACAGGGAGCTTCCCAAGAATGCCCGTCAAGAACCGCTTTGCCGAACTGCATCAGGACATCACCGCCTGGCGCCGTGACCTGCACGAGCACCCCGAGATCCTGTTCGACACCCACCGCACCTCGGGCATCGTGGCCGAGAAGCTGCGCGCGTTCGGCTGCGACGAGGTCGTCGAGGGCATCGGCCGCACTGGCGTGGTGGGCATCATCAAGGGCAAGAGTGACAGCTCGGGCAAGGTTATCGGCCTGCGTGCCGACATGGACGCGCTGCCGATCCACGAGGTGACCGGGCTCGACTATGCCTCCAAGACGCCCGGCGCCATGCACGCCTGTGGGCATGACGGCCACACCGCGATGCTGCTGGGGGCGGCGCAATATCTGAGCGAAACCCGTAACTTCGACGGCACTGTTGTGGTGATCTTTCAACCCGCGGAAGAGGGCGGCGGCGGCGGTCGAGAGATGTGCGAAGACGGCATGATGGCGCGCTGGAACATCCAGGAGGTCTATGGGATGCACAACTGGCCGGGGATGCCCGCGGGCAGCTTCGGCATTCGTCCGGGCGCGTTCTTCGCCGCCACCGACCAGTTCGAGGTCAACGTCAAAGGCAAGGGCGGCCACGGCGCCAAGCCGCATCAGGCCATCGACCCGCTGGTGACCGCGTCGCACATCGTCACCGCGCTGCAGAGCATCGTCAGCCGCAACTCCGATCCCGACGACCAGATGGTGATCTCGGTCACCGGCATCGAGAGCTCGTCGAAGGCGTTCAACGTGATTCCGGCGTCGGTGATGTTCCGCGGCACCATGCGCACCATGTCGAAAACCAACCGTGCGCTCGGCGAAGAGCGGTTCAAGGCGCTGGTCTCCGCCACCGCGACGGCCTTTGGCTGCGAGGCCGAGATCAAGTGGCTTCCGGGCTACCCGGCGATGGTCAACAGCGAGGCACAGACGGAATTTGCCGCCGACGTGGCCGAGGCGGTCTCGGGCGCCTGCGACCGCGAGGCGCCGATCACCATGGGCGGCGAGGATTTCGCCTACATGCTCGAGGAGCGCCCCGGCGCCTATATCCTCGTGGGCAATGGTGACAGCGCCGATGTTCACAACCCGGAATACAATTTCAACGACGAGGTGATCCCGGCGGGCTGCTCCTGGTGGGCGGAGATTGTCGAGCGCCGGATGCCGGCCGCCTGATCTTTATCGATGCGCCTTGC
This sequence comes from Salipiger bermudensis, assembly GCF_020171625.1. Lineage (GTDB taxonomy): Bacteria > Pseudomonadota > Alphaproteobacteria > Rhodobacterales > Rhodobacteraceae > Salipiger > Salipiger bermudensis_B. Next base: position 698,675 of record NZ_JAIUZY010000001.1, on the reverse strand, counting down.
CCACGGCAGGGCGCGTCTGACCCGGCGCCGTGCTCTGCGGGGCGCAAACCTCAGGCACAAAAAAAACGCGGCCCTCCGAAGAGGACCGCGTTCTTTTTTCGCGTCGCTGCGCCGATTAGGCGAGGGCGAGGTTCGTCGCCGACTCGCGGCCGTCACGGCCAGCTTCGACGTCGTAGGTCACTTTCTGATCGTCCGACAGGCCGGTGAGGCCAGCGCGCTCGACAGCCGAGATGTGCACGAACACATCTTTGCCGCCTGCGTCAGGTGCGATGAAGCCGAAGCCTTTGGTGGTGTTGAACCATTTCACGGTGCCAGTAGCCATATCCGTGGTCTCCTCTAAGAATTCTACCCGCAGGATGCGGTAGCGCGGCAATGTCTTGTCCGGATCGATAGACTGAACGCCGTGTAAGGGAGACAGTGGTCGACATAGAAAAACGTAAGCCTCCTTTTCTTAGACTGCTTTCGCGCCAATGCCAATGCTTTATTCGACGCCGGCATGATCTTGCCGGGATGCGGGGTCGGCGGCCTCGGTTAGCGCGGTGGCCCGGCTGGCGGCTGGCATCGCCGATCTTCACGCGGTCTTCGCCCTGTCGCCTCCGTCGCGCGCTTGCGTTCTGCGATAGGGCCCCGACGCGGCCCTCGAGCGCTCTGCAGCCTTGCCGGAGCGGCCGAGAGTCTACACGTAGGGGCTGGGGCAGTGTCGGGCGCGGTCGCCTTGACGGTCCACGTGGCCGTCATCGCTGCCGCCTGCCTTCTCATTCTTGTGGCAGCGCGCCAACGAACGTCAGGGAACGGTCGACCTGACAAACGCGGTCAAGAAAGACGCGCCACCCGTCCGGCGGTGTTCTGCTCGGTCTTGGGCGCAACGGGATGGCACCGGCGCGAGGTTTCGGCTAAAGCGCGGGCAAACCCGTACAGGAGGGGTCCGTGACCGATCGCGCCAATATCATCTGTATCAAGTGGGGCACGCTCTACGGCCCGGAATACGTCAACCGGCTGTATTCCGGCGTGCGCCGCAACATGTCGCGTCCGGTCCGCTTCATGTGCATGACCGAACACGCCGAGGGGCTGCACCCGGATATCGAGGTGCTGCCGCTGCCGGTGGAGCCCTTCGCCGACCGCATGGCCTCGGCGCTCGCCGTCGCCAACCGTCAGGGCGCGATGCGCAAGGTCTCCCTGTTCCGGCCGGGGCTGGTGCCGGATCTCGAGGGGCCGGTCCTCGGCTTCGATATCGATGTGGTCATCACCGGCAGCCTTGACGAAATTCACGACATGGCCCCCGGCATGGTGGCGATGCGCCATGACTGGACCGAGAAGCGCAAGGGGCGTCCCACCGGGCATGGCTCGGTCTTCCGCTTCGACCCGGCGTTGCACGGATTCCTCTACGAAGACATCGCCGCGAACGCCTATCGCGAGGTCGAGGCTGCGCGCGGATCGGAGCAGCGCTACACCAGCCACAAGGCGATGGAGCGCGACTGTTTCAAATACATTCCAGAGCCTTGGGTGGTGTCGTTCAAGTATGACTGCAATCCCTTCCCGGGCAATTGGCTGCACGCGCCGCGGCTGCCCGAGGAGGCCCGCGTCGTCTGCTTTCACGGTCGGCCCAAGATGACCGACGCGCTCGAGGGCTGGACCGGCAGTTTCATCCGGCACTCCAAGCCCTGCGACTGGCTGCGCGAGCACTGGATCGAGCGGGCGAAGGCGGATCTCGGCCCGGACTGGGCCTGAACCGGCCTCATGCCCTTGCCGACGCCCCGGCGGGCGGGGTAAGAGCGTGGCCACGAAAAGAATTCTGAGGAAGGGGCAAGCAATGCGTCGCGTTGTGGTTACCGGGCTGGGGCTTGTGACGCCGCTGGCCGATGGTGTCGAAAAGAGCTGGGAACGGATTCTCGACGGTCAGTCGGGCGCCGGGCCGATCACCGGGTTCGATCCCGAGGGGCTGGCAACCACCTATGCCTGCGAAGTGCCGCTGGGCGAGGGTGAGGGTGAGTTCAACGCCAACACCTACATGGAGCCGAAGGAACAGCGCAAGGTCGACACCTTCATCCTCTTCGGTCTCGCAGCCGCCCAGCAGGCGGTCGAGGATTCCGGCTGGACCCCGACCGAGAAGGAAGATCTCGAGCGCACCGGCGTTCTGATCGGCTCGGGCATCGGTGGCCTCAACTCGATCGCCAACACCGCCGTGATGATGGAGCAGAAGGGCCCGCGCCGCGTGTCGCCGTTCTTCGTGCCCGGCGCGCTGATCAACCTGATCTCGGGTCAGGTGTCGATCAAGTACGGTTTCAAGGGCCCGAACCACTCGGTCGTCACGGCCTGCTCGACCGGCGCCCACGCCATCGGCGACGCGATGCGCCTGATCAAGTACGGCGATGCCGACGTGATGGTCGCCGGCGGCGCCGAGGCGGCGATCTGCAAGATCGGCATCGCGGGCTTCAACGCCTGCAAGGCGCTCTCGACCAAGCGCGCCGACGATCCGCAGAAGGCTTCGCGCCCCTATGATGCCGACCGCGACGGCTTTGTCATGGGCGAGGGCGCGGGCATCGTGGTGCTCGAGGAATACGAGCACGCCAAGGCCCGCGGCGCCAAGATCTATGCCGAGGTGCTGGGCTACGGCCTGTCGGGCGACGCCTACCACATCACCGCGCCCTCCGAGGATGGCGACGGCGCGCTGCGCTCGATGGGCGCGGCGCTGAAATCGGCGGGCCTCGAGCCGAGCCAGATCGACTACATCAACGCCCACGGCACCTCGACCATGGCCGACACGATCGAGCTTGGCGCGGTCGAGAAGCTGCTGGGCGAGCACGCCTCCAACGTGACCATGTCGTCGACCAAGTCGGCCACCGGCCACCTGCTGGGCGCCGCCGGGGCCATCGAGGCGATCTTCTCGATCCTCGCGATCCGCGATCAGGTCGCACCGCCGACCATCAACCTCGACAACCCGGCGGTCGAGACCCCGATCGACCTCGCCCCCAATGCCAAGCGCGCGCGCAAGGTGAGCTACGCGCTGTCGAACTCCTTCGGCTTCGGCGGCACCAACGCGAGCGTGATCTTCGGAAAGGTCGACTGACATGTGGCGAAACATCGCCTCCAACGCGTTGACCTTCCTGGTCGTGCTCGTCTTCCTCATGGGCGGCGTGCTGCTCTGGGCGCAGAACGAGTACGCCGCCGAGGGGCCGCTTGACGCGCCGATCTGCCTGCAGGTCCGCAGCGGCAGCAATTTCACCCGTGTCTCGGGCGATCTCGAGACGCAGGGGGCGATTTCGTCGGGCACGATCTTCCGGCTCGGGGCCCAGTACACCGACAAGACGAGCCAGCTGAAGGCCGGCTCGTTCCTCGTGCCCGAGCACGCCTCGATGACCGAGATCGTCGACATCGTCACCCGTGGCGGGGCGTCGACCTGCGGCACCGAGGTGGTCTACCGCATCGGCGTCAACAGCGCCGAGGTGCAGGTGCGCGAGCTCGACCCGGAAGCGGGCCGCTACGAGGCAGTGCTCGAGTTCGATCCGGCCGAGGATGCCCCCGTCGAATATGCCGCCTTCCGCGACGATGTCGGCACCCGCTTCCGTGTCGCACTGGCCGAGGGTGTGACGAGCTGGCAGGTGGTCCAGGAGCTTGGGCAGGTCGACATTCTCGAGGGCGAGGTGGCCGAGGTCCCGAGCGAGGGCAGCCTTGCACCGGACAGCTACGAGATCTCCAAGGGCGACAGCCGCGCGGCGCTGCTGCAGCGCATGGAGGAAGCGCAGGAGCTGATCCTCGAGGCGGCCTGGCAGAACCGGGCCGACGACCTTCCCTACGACGATCCGATCGAAGCTCTGACCATGGCATCGATCGTCGAGAAGGAGACCGGCGGCGCCGAAGAGCGTCCCTTGGTGGCAAGCGTCTTCGTCAACCGGCTCGAACGCGGGATGCGCCTGCAGACCGACCCCACGGTGATCTACGGCATCACCAACGGTCAGGGTGTGCTGGGCCGTGGCATCCGCCAGTCCGAGCTGCGCGCCGATACGCCCTACAACACCTACGTGATCGCGGGTTTGCCGCCGACGCCGATCGCCAACCCGGGCCGCGCCAGCATCGAGGCGGCGCTGAACCCGGAAGAGAGCGATTACCTCTACTTCGTGGCAAAGACCCTCGATCCGGCGGACGGGCATAATTTCGCAACCACGCTGGACGAGCACAACGCCAACGTGGCGGCCTATCGCCGCCTCGAGGCGGAGCGCGCCAACCAGTAAGGTAGGGCTGGGCGGATCTGCCCGGAGCCTCACCACACGACACCCAAGCGGGCGGGGCCGAAGCATCGGTCCCGCCCGTTTTCACATGGTACGGCTGGCGGCGGGGCCGGGCTTGCGAGACTGCGCACATGACACGGGATCGCAGCACCGCAATCGCCACGCTGGTGCTGGCCGACTTCGGGCGGCTCTGGGGTTTTTGCTGGGTGCCGGCGCGGGCGATGGTCGATCACGGGCCGCCGTGAGCGCGGGGCATGGTGCTGGCCACGGCGACGGATTAGGTCTGCGGGTCCGCCCGCTGGAAACCGGGGCACAGGTGGGAGCTGTCTCTGGCGGCGCTGGCGTGGGCCTACGCGCGGCGAGATCCGGCGCGGGTCAGGATACTGATGCAGAGCGAGCGCATCGTGGGCGGCTCTGTCGGGCGAGCATCTGGTCATGCTGCAGAGCATCGGCGGCGCGTCTTGAACTCTGGCCGGTGCGGCGCGCGCTGCGGCGGCGTTCGGGTGTCGGGGCTGGAGGAGCCTCGGGGCACGCAAGTGCGCGCAGCTGAAAGAAACTTTCCGTTTGACCTCAACCGCACTCGAGGTCGGATCCTGCCTGCCATCAGATCAAGAGGCAGCAAGGAGCCCGACATGACCGCCCGACTTGAACACGTGAACATCGCCGTCCCCGACCCCGACGCCACCGCCGGGCTGCTCTGCCAGCTGTTCGGCTGGCACATTCGCTGGCAGGGGCCTGCCATCGGCGACGGCTGGTCGGTGCATGTGGGCGGCGAGGACGACTACCTCGCGCTCTATCGCCCCGCCGACACGCGCCTCACCGACCCCGAGCGCTACGTGCGGCAGGGTGGGCTCAACCATATCGGGTTGGTGGTCGACGATCTCGACGCCACCGAGTCGCGGGTGAAGGCGGCGGGCTTCGCGCCGCACAGCCATGCCGATTACGAGCCCGGACGGCGCTTCTATTTCGACGGCCCCGACGGGGTGGAATACGAGGTGGTGAGCTACGCCTGAGCCCGGCCTGTAGCAGCCAAGGCGCGCGTCCGGCGGAAAGGCTGGACGCGCGCCGCGCTTCGGCGTATCACCGGGCCATGACCAAGCAAGCACACCTCATTCGGATCTGCTGCATTACCTGCTGATATCTTCGGCGGGCCGGTCTTCTATTCCAATCCAGAAATGAAGTTGCTACTCCCGCCGCGATCTTCGTGCGAAGGAGCGCGCCATGGACGTCCCTATCTGGCTGACCAATTCCCGGACCCGGAAGAAGGAGCTCTTCGAGCCCATCGACCCGGACAACGTGCGGATCTATGTCTGCGGCCCGACGGTCTATGACCGCGCGCATCTTGGCAACGCGCGCCCGGCCATCGTCTTCGACGTGCTGTTCCGGCTGATGCGGCAGGTCTACGGGGCGGAGCAGGTGACCTACGTGCGCAACTTCACGGACGTGGACGACAAGATCAACGCCCGCGCCAAGGCCAGCGGGCGCAGCATCGGCGAGATCACCGCCGAGACCACGCAGTGGTATCTCGACGACATGGCGGCGGTGGGCGTGATGGAGCCCACCCACATGCCACGCGCCACCGAGTTCATCGGCCAGATGATCGCGATGATCGCCGACCTGATCGACAAGGGCCACGCCTACGAGGCGGAGGGCCACGTGCTGTTCGCGGTCGAGAGCTACAAGGCCTATGGTGGGCTCTCGGGCCGCTCGGTCGACGACATGATCGCCGGTGCCCGGGTCGAGGTCGCGCCCTACAAGCGCAACCCGATGGATTTCGTGCTGTGGAAGCCCTCCGAGCCCGAACTGCCGGGCTGGGACAGCCCGTGGGGCCGGGGCCGTCCGGGCTGGCATATCGAGTGCTCGGCGATGAGCTATGAGCTTCTGGGCGCGAGCTTCGACATCCACGGCGGCGGCAACGACCTGATGTTCCCGCACCACGAGAACGAGATCGCCCAGAGCTGCTGCGCCCATCCCGAGGGCGGCTTCGCCAAGGTCTGGCTGCACAACGAGATGCTGCAGGTCGAGGGCAAGAAGATGTCCAAGTCCCTGGGCAACTTCTTCACCGTGCATGACCTGCTCGAGGGCCATGACGGGCAGGCCGGCGTGCCGGGCGAGGTGATCCGCTTCGTGATGCTCTCGACGCATTACCGCAAGCCGATGGACTGGACCTCTGAGAAGGCCCGCGAGGCTGAGGCCACGCTGCGCAAGTGGCGCGGCATGGTCGCGGATGTCGAGCCGGGCGCGGTGCCGGAGAGCGTGCTGGCGGTGCTGGCGGATGACCTCAACACCGCGGGGGCCATCGCGGAGCTGCACAAGCTGGCCTCTGGTGGCGATCTGGCCGGGCTGAAGGCCGGGGCCGGGCTGCTGGGACTGCTGACGCCCGAAATGGGGGGCTGGGCCGAGGTCTCGGTGGATCTCTCGGCGCTGGCCGACAGGCTCGCGGCGGTGCGGGCCGCGGCGATGGAGAGCAAGGATTTCTCCGAGGTCGACCGGATGAAGGCGGCGCTCGTCGAGGCCGGGGTCGAGGTCCGCATGTCGAAGGCCGGGGTGGAGCTTCTGCCCGGGGCCGGGTTCGATGCGGCCAAGCTGGAGGGGCTGTGATGACCTCTGATGCATGGGCCTGTGAAAGGCGCGGGAGGGGGGCTGTCTGCCCCCCGCTCGGGCAAGCCGAGCCCCCCCGAGGATATTTCGAGCCAGAAGAAGCAGGGGCGCGGTGATGGCGGAGAAGCTGTATCTTTACGACACCACGCTGCGCGACGGGCAGCAGACGCAGGGCGTGCAGTTCTCGACCGCCGAGAAGCTGCGCATCGCTGCGGCGCTGGATGATCTGGGCGTGGACTACATCGAGGGCGGCTGGCCCGGGGCGAACCCGACGGATTCGGCCTTCTTCGACGAGGTCGGCGCGACGCGGGCGGTGCTGACCGCCTTCGGCATGACCAAGCGGGCCGGGCGCTCGGCGGAGAATGACGACGTTCTGGCGGCGGTGCTGAACGCCGGCACGCAGTCGGTCTGCCTTGTCGGCAAGACGCATGATTACCACGTCACCGCGGCGCTGGGGATCGGCCTCGACGAGAATGTCGAGAACATCCGCGCCTCGGTGGCGCATATCGTCCGGCAGGGCCGCGAAGCGCTGTTCGACGCGGAGCATTTCTTCGACGGCTGGAAGGCCAACCCGGACTATGCGCTCTCGTGCCTGCGCGCGGCGCTCGAGGCCGGGGCGCGCTGGATCGTGCTCTGCGACACCAATGGCGGCACGCTGCCGCACGAGGCGCATGGCATCGTGCGCGCGGTGATCGAAGGCGGCATCCCCGGCGACCGGCTGGGGATCCACACCCACAACGACACCGAGACCGCTGTGGCCACGACGCTGGCGGCGGTAGATGCCGGGGTGCGCCAGATCCAGGGCACGCTCAACGGCCTCGGCGAGCGCTGCGGCAATGCCAACCTCACCTCGCTCATCCCGACTCTGCTGCTGAAAGAGCCCTATGCCAGCGCCTATCAGATCGGCGTCAGCCGCGAGGGGCTGGAACGGCTGACCCAGACCAGCCGGATGCTGGACGAAATCCTCAACCGCGTGCCGATGCGGCAGGCGCCCTACGTCGGCTCCTCGGCCTTTGCCCATAAGGCGGGGTTGCACGCCAGCGCGATCCTGAAGGACCCCTCGACCTACGAGCATATCGAGCCCGGGCAGGTCGGCAATCGCCGGGTGATCCCGATGTCGAACCAGGCCGGGCAGTCGAACCTGCGCCGGCGCCTGGCCGAGGCCGGGCTCGAGGTCGAGAAGGGCGATCCGGCGCTGGCCCGCATCCTCGAGCGGATCAAGACGCAGGAGGCCGAGGGCTACACCTACGACACCGCGCAGGCGAGCTTCGAGATGCTCGCGCGCGAAGAGCTGGGCCGGTGCCCGGATTTCTTCGAGGTCAAGCGCTACCGGGTCACCATCGAGCGGCGCAAGAACAAGTACGACCAGATGGTGTCGCTCTCGGAAGCGGTGGTGGTCGTGAAGGTCGACGGCGAGAAGAAGCTCTCGGTCTCGGACAGCCTCGACAATGCCGGCTTCGACCGCGGTCCCGTCAACGCGCTGGCCAAGGCGCTGGCCAAGGATCTGGGGCCGTACCAGGCGGTGATCGACGACATGCGGCTGGTGGATTTCAAGGTGCGCATCACACAGGGCGGCACCGAGGCGGTGACGCGGGTCATCATCGACAGCCAGGACGGCTCGGGGCGGCGCTGGCAGACCGTTGGGGTCAGCGCCAACATAGTGGACGCGTCCTTCGAGGCGCTGCTCGACGCGGTGCGCTGGAAGCTCATCCGCGATTGTGGGGAGGACGGGCGCGATGGAACTGCCGCCTGAGTTTCTGACGCTTTACAGCCGGCTCGACCGGCAGGGCCCCGGCACGCCCGAAGATGTGCTCTGGGCGCTTGGCCGGCTTGGCCTCTCGGGGGAGCTGCGGGTCTGCGATGCGGGCTGCGGCACCGGGGCGGACACGGTGACGCTGGCGCGGGCGCTGCCCGAGGCGCAGGTCGTCGGGATCGACGCGGTGCCGGCCTTCATCGAGGCCGGGCAGGCGCGGCTGGGGGATCTGCCCAATGCCAGCCTGCAGGTGGGCGACATGGCCGAGCTCGAGGGGCCGTACGACCTGATCTGGTCGGCGGGCGCGATCTATTTCCTCGGCGTGACCGAGGGGCTGCAGGCCTGGCGCGGCGCGCTGGCTCCGGGCGGGGTCGTGGCCTTCTCGCAGGGCGTGTTCCTCGGGGATGACGAGCCGCAGGCGGTGCGGGACTTCTGGATCGCCGAACCGGCGCTTCCCGATCGTGAGGGGCTGCGGGCTCAGGTGGCCGAGGCCGGCTTCGAGGTGCTCGACACGCGGCTGCTCATCGGCGCGCCGTGGCAGGCCTATTACGAGGGGCTGACGCGCGAGATCGCGGCCCTGCGCGACGACGCCACCCCGGCGATGACGGCGGTGCTCGACGCCTGCGCGCAGGAGGTCGCGCTCTGGCGGCAGGCGCCGGAGCGCATCGCCTACGAGCTGGTGCTGGCGCGGCCCGACTGAGCCTTTCCTTTCCGGCCCGTGCGGCCTAGGTGAGCGGCATGGACTTCGATGACGATCTCACCGCCTGCGCCCGGCTCGTCGAGCGCGGCGACCCCGACCGCTTCGCCGCCGCGATGGCGGCACCGGTCGGGGCGCGGGCCGTGCTGTTCCCGCTCTATGCCTTCAATCTCGAGGTGGCGCGCGCGCCGTGGGTCACGCAGGAGAGCATGATCGCGGAGATGCGCCTGCAGTGGTGGCGCGACGCGCTCGAGGAAATCCGCAAGGCCGGCACGGTGCGGCGCCACGAGGTGGTGACGCCGCTGGCCCGGGTGCTGGACCCCGAGAGTGCTGCGCGGCTCGACCGGCTGGTGGGGGCGCGGCGCTGGGATATCTACCGCGATGCCTTCGAGGATGAGGCCCATTTCACCCGCTATCTCGAGGAGACCTCGGGCGAGCTGGTGCTGGCGGCGGGGCGCGCGCTCGGGGCGATGCCCGAGGCGGTGGCGCTCGATCTGGGCTACGCGGCGGGGCTGGCGCAGTTCCTGCGCGCCGTGCCGGAGCTCGAAGCGAAGGGGCGGGTGCCGCTGGTCGACGGGCGCCCTGAGGCGGTCGTCGCGCTGGCGCAGGGCGGTCTCGAGCGGCTGGAGCGCGCCCGGACGCGGCTTGGCGAGGTCGACCGGCCCGCGCGGGCTGCGCTGCTCGCGGGCTGGCAGGCCGGGCCGCTGCTGAAGCAGGCCGCACAGGAGCCGCAGCGGGTGGCCGAGGGCACGCTCCAGCTGTCGGAGTTCCGCCGACGCACCGGCCTCATGCGCGCGGCGCTGACCGGGCGGGTCTGAGCCGGCGCGCGTTACTCGGCCGGTTGCGCGCGCGGGCTGAGGATCAGCCAGATCAGCGCGCCGCCCGCCAGCATCAGGAACGGCGCCATCGCCATGTTGACCGCGGTCCAGCCCTCCTGCGCGCTGCCGCCGGAACAATTCATCAGCCCGCCCGAGGCCAGCGAGGCGCTGGTGACCGCGCCGAAGACCAGCAGGTCGTTCAGCCCCTGCATCCGTCCGCGCTCATGCGGCGCGTGGGCGGCGGCGAGCATGGTGGTGGCGCCGATGAAGCCGAAATTCCAGCCCACGCCCAGCAGCACCAGCGCCACGAAGAACCGCTCGAGCTCCACCCCTGTGAGCGCCACGCCGCCGGCGCCGGCGAGGATCACGAGGCCGAGCGCCACGATCTTCTCGACGCCGAAGCGCGCGATCATGTGGCCGGTGAAGAAGGACGGCACATACATCGCCAGAACGTGGGCGGTGACGATATTGGCGGCATCTGCGGTCTCGAAGCCGCAGCCGACCACGGCCAGCGGTGTCGAGGTCATCACGAGGTTCATCAGCGCGTAGCTGACGGCGGCGCAGATCACCGCGACGGCGATGCGCGGGGTGGCCAGAAGCTCGCGCCGGCTGCGGCCCTTGGGGGCGTCTTCGGACGGAACGGGGGGCTTCGGGATGTCGAGGAACAGGAACACCAGCGCGCCCAAGAGGTTGAGCGCGATGACCGCGGCATAGGTGCCGAGGAACGGGATCACGAAGGCATCCGCGGTCCACTTGACCAGCTGCGGGCCCAGCACCGCCGCCAGCAGGCCGCCCGCCATGACGTAGGAGATCGCCTTGGGGCGGAACGCCTCGGAGGCGGTGTCGGCGGCGGCAAACCGGTAGAAGCCCTGCGCCGACATGTAGATGCCGGTGAGGAAGCTGCCGGCGAGGAACACCGGGAAGGAGGCGATGTAGAGGCCGTAGGCGCCCACCGCGCCGCCGAGCGCGCCGCCAAGGGCGCCGAGCGCGAAGCCCGCGCGCCGTCCGAAGCGCTGCATGAAGGCCGAGACCGGGGTGGCGGCGCACATCGAGCCGAGCACGATCAGCGAGATCGGCAGGGTGGCGAAGCAGGCATTGAGGGCCAGCGACTGGCCGGCCAGCCCGCCGATGGTGAAAATCATCGGCATCTGCGCGCCCAGGATGGCCTGCGCCATCACCAGCACGATCACGTTGCGCTTGGCGCGGCTATCTTGCGTGGTCTCCATGGGCCATAGCGGTAGGCGGAGATGGCTGGTAGGGCAAGAGGCAGGCGGTGTGGCAGGTTGGCGCTGTGTCGCGCGGACCAGGGCCGCAGGACCGCGGGCCTAGAGTCAGCGCAAAGCAGAGGGCCGGCGTCCGCACTGATTACCGGTCGGATCGCAGGCCAAACCACAGGGAGGACGACATGGTCGGACGCATCATCGAGACGGAGGCCTGCGTGGCCGAGGGGGTCGACTGGCTCTGCGCTGTCGAGCCGCGCTTTGCCGAGGCCGTGGCGCTGACCGGGCCGCTGCCGCTGCGGCGCCGCCCGGACGGCTTCGCGCAGCTCCTTTCGGCCATCGTCAGCCAGCAGGTCAGCGTCGCCTCGGCGCGGGCGATCTGGGCCCGGCTCGAGGCGGCGGGCATGACCACGCCCGACGCGATCCGCGCCACCGACGAGGCCGGGCTGCGGGCGCTCGGCCTGTCGCGGCAGAAGGCGGGCTACGCGCGCGCGCTGGCCGAGGCGGGGATCGATTTCGAGGCCCTTCGGAGCGCGCCCACCGACGAGGTGGTGAGCACGCTGGTGGCGGTGAAGGGCATCGGCATCTGGACCGCGGAGATCTACGCGATGTTCTCGCTCGGGCGCGCGGATGTCTTCGCGCCGGGCGATCTCGCGCTGCAGGAGGCGGCCCGGCTGCTGTTCGGGCTCGAGGCGCGTCCGAAGGAGCGGGAACTGCGCCGCATGGCCGAGGCCTGGAGCCCGTGGAGATCGGTTGCGGCGCGGGCGCTCTGGGCCTACTACCATGTGGCAAAACAGCGAGAGGGGATCGTATGACGCGCGTTCTGCAAACCGGCCGCAAGGAGCCCGTCTCGGGCGAGACACGCTCCTGCGTGGTGTTCCTGCACGGCTACGGCGCCAACGGGGCCGACCTTCTGGGGCTGGCCGATCCGCTGGCCGAGCATCTGCCCGACACGCTCTTCGTGGCGCCCGACGCCCCCGAGGCCTGTGCCGGCGCGCCGATGGGCTTCCAGTGGTTCCCGATCCCGTGGATCGACGCCTCCTCCGAGGAGGAGGCGATGCAGGGCATGAGCCGCGCGGTTGCCGATCTCGACGCCTTTCTCGACGCGCTGATGGTCGACGAGGATCTGCTGCCGGAGCAGGTGGCGCTGTTCGGGTTTTCGCAGGGCACCATGATGGCGCTGCACGTGGCGCCGCGCCGCGAGGACGAGGTCGCGGGCGTCGTGGCCTTCTCGGGCCGGCTGCTGCAGCCCGAGCTGCTCGAGGACGAGGTGGTCTCGCGCCCGCCGGTGCTGCTGGTGCATGGGGATCAGGACGACGTGGTGCCGCCCGAGTCGCTGCCCGCTGCCGCCGAGGCGCTGCAGGGTGCCGGGTGGAAAGAGGTCTTCGCCCATGTCCAGAAGGGGACTGCCCACGGCATCGCGCCGGACGGGCTATCGGTGGCGCTGGCCTTTCTGCGCGACAAGTGCGGGTTCTGAAGCCGCGCCTGTGACCTGAGGGATTGCGCCGGCCCTTCGGGCCGTCGCCCGATGCGAGGGGCGCTGCCCCTCGCGCTCCCCGAGGTATTTTGAAACCAGAGAAGAGCAGGGCGTGGCGCGAGGCGGTTGCCGTAGTGCGGTATCGCGGGGGCTGAGGGTGCGGTGCCTTGTGTGTCATGGTGGGTTGCAGCGGATACGCGGCGAAACGGTGTCTGCATTGGCGGGATGGGTGTCGACATCGGCGTGCCGGTTGGGGTGGTCGGCGTGGAGCGGGCTGCGGGTTTGGCGCGGCATCTGCGCGTGCAGCAGGCTTGTGGCGTCCCGGTGTTGGCATGGGTGGAAGGCGTGGCCTTGGAGATCTCGGCGTGCTGGTCTGGGTGGACGTTTCCACGCGCTTATGGAGGCGGGCCGGAGCCGGAGTCGCGTAAGGCCTGACCCTCAGGGAGTACGGGACATGAGCGCCAAGGCTTAGCTGCTTCGGCTTGCGAAAGAAAAGGGGCGGGCCGCGATGGCCCGCCCCGACGTTTGTGTCCCGGAAAGATGCCGGAGGCTTATTGGCCCTTCGACATGCGCTTGCGCTCGTGCGGATCGAGGAAGCGCTTGCGCAGGCGGATGGCGCTCGGCGTCACCTCGACCAGTTCGTCGTCGTTGATATAGGCGATCGCCTCTTCGAGGCTCAGCGTCACCGGGGTGGTCAGGCGCACCGCCTCATCCGTGCCCGAGGCGCGCACGTTGGTGAGCTTCTTGCCCTTGAGCGGGTTCACCTCGAGGTCGTTGTCGCGGGAATGCTCGCCGATGATCATGCCCTGATAGACCGGCGCCTGCGCCCCGAGGAACATCTTGCCGCGGTCCTCGAGGTTCCACAGCGCGTAGGCCACCGCCTCGCCGTTCTCCATCGAGATCAGCACGCCGGCACGACGGCCCGGGATCGAGCCCTTGTGCGGGGTCCAGCCGTGGAACACGCGGTTCAGGACGCCGGTGCCGCGGGTGTCGGTCAGGAACTCGCCGTGATAGCCGATCAGGCCGCGCGAGGGCACATGCGCGATGATCCGCGTCTTGCCGGCGCCGGCGGGGCGCATCTCGACCAACTCGCCCTTGCGGTTGCCGGTCAGCTTCTCGATCACCGCGCCCGAATACTCGTCGTCGACGTCGATGGTGGCTTCCTCGACCGGCTCCATGAGCTGGCCGTCCTCTTCCTTCATGATGACCTGCGGGCGCGAGATGCTGAGCTCGAAGCCCTCGCGGCGCATGTTCTCGATCAGGACGCCCATCTGCAGTTCGCCGCGGCCCGAGACCTCGAACGCCTCGCCGCCGGGGGTGTCGGCGATCTTGATCGCCACGTTGCCCTCGGCTTCCTTCATCAGGCGCTCGCGGATTACGCGCGACTGCACCTTCTTGCCGTCACGCCCGGCGAGCGGGCTGTCGTTGATGCCGAAGGTCACGGTGATGGTCGGCGGGTCGATCGGCTGGGCGTCGAGCGGCTCGTCCACCGCCAGCGCGCAGATCGTGTCGGCCACGGTGGCCTTCGACATGCCGGCGAGGCTGACGATATCGCCCGCGAGGCCCTCTTCGATGTCGGCCTGCGCCAGGCCGCGGAAGGCCTGCACGCGGGTGACGCGGAACTGCTCGATCTTCTGGCCGATGCGGCTGATCGCCTGCACCGTCTGGCCCACCTTGACGCGGCCGGTCTCGATCCGACCGGTCAGCAGGCGGCCGACGAACGGGTCGGAGCCCAGCGTGGTGGCCAGCATCCGGAAGTCGTCGTCGTAATGCTTGATCTGCTTCGGCGCGGGCACGTGGTTGACGATCAGGCTGAACAGCGCCGAGAGATCCTTGCGCGGGCCGTCGAGCTCGCTGTCGGCCCAGCCGTTGCGGCCCGAGGCGTACATGTGCGGGAAGTCGAGCTGGTCTTCGTCGGCATCGAGCGAGGCGAAGAGGTCGAAGCACTCGTCGAGCGCGCGGTCGGGCTCGGCGTCGGGCTTGTCGACCTTGTTGAGCACCACGATCGGACGCAGGCCGAGCGCCAGCGCCTTGGAGGTCACGAACTTGGTCTGCGGCATCGGGCCTTCGGCGGCATCGACCAGCAGGACGACACCGTCGACCATGCTCAGGATGCGCTCCACCTCGCCGCCGAAATCGGCGTGGCCCGGGGTGTCGACGATGTTGATGCGGGTGTTCTTCCACTCGACCGAGGTCGGCTTGGCAAAGATCGTGATGCCGCGCTCGCGCTCGAGGTCGTTGCTGTCCATCGCGCGCTCGGCGACGGCCTGGTTTTCGCGGAATGCGCCGGATTGTTTCAGCAATTCGTCGACAAGCGTGGTCTTGCCGTGGTCCACGTGAGCGATGATTGCGATATTGCGCAGGTCCATAAGGAGAGCCTTTAAAGGGGAGGGTTGCGCGCCCCCTAACGGGGAACCCTGCAAAAGGCAAGCCGCTTGCCCGCTGCGCCTTCATATACTGGCGATGCGTTTCCTATCGATACGTGTCCGGGCAGGGGGCGCGGACGGTCGGGTTGGCTGGTGAACGTTGCGTCCCGGGGCCGCCAGGGCGGAGGAGCGAACAGGCCCTGAGCGCGGGCTCAAGGCCGCAGGCCGCTGCGCCATCGTCCTGCTGACAGCGTGTCTCCGGCGGGCGATTTGGTCGGGCCGGGCACCAGGTGTCGAGGAGTTTCGGATTTGGCGGGCGTACGACACGAGGTTCGTCTCTCGGATTGTCACCCCGCTGGCCGGCGACGGCGCGGCGACGCCTCCGAAAAGCCGCTTGAGGGTGCTGAAGGCGTTTTTCGGAGTGAGGGCACGATCGCTGCGTCGTCGGGCAACATCGCAGGCCATCGGGGATCGACCACCCGAGGCCTCGTTCCGCCGTACCAAGCCGGAGGCGCGTCGCCCCCTCAGTGCCCCGTCGTCGCGGAGAACAGGTTGATCACCACGATCCCCGCAAGGATCAGCGCGATGCCGATGATCGCCGGCCAGTCGAGGCGCTGCCCGAAGACCACCAGGCCGATGATCGCGATGAACACGATGCCGAGCCCCGACCACAGCGCGTAGGCGATCCCCACCGGGAAACTGCGCAGCACGATCGACAACAGCCAGAACGCCAGCGCGTAGGAGATCACCACCAGCACCGAGGGCAGGGGCCGGGTGAACTGCTGGCTGGCCTGCAACGCGGCGGTCCCGATGGTTTCCGCCAGCACGGCAAAGGCAAGGATCACATAGGTCATGGCAACACTCCGGGGATGACGTCTCCCTCTTGGACCGGATTGCGACCGAGGGCCAGACCTGTCGGAGGCGGCCGGATCGCGGCGGTGCAGTCGGGGATTGAAGCCGGAGCGACGTCGGGTAAAGATCAGCTTCAGGCGGAACAGCCCATTGCCAGCTGTCATCCACTTGTTACAACTTCGGCACAGCTATGACAACGAACCGGGTAACCCGGCGATCCACCGAAGGCGAAGCGCCCGAGATGCCAATAAAAGGGATAGAGATATGAAGATCACCCGTCGTTCCGCGATGAAGATGACCGCCACCGCGGTGGCCGCGCCGGTCGTGCTGCGCGCGCATGACGCTCTGGCGCAGTCGGGCACCGTCAAGGTGCTGGTCTGGCAGGAATACATCACCCCCGACATCGCCGAGAAGTTCGAGGCCGACACCGGCATCGCGCTCGAGATCACCACCTTCGGTTCCAACGACGAGGCGCAATCGATCGTGCGTGCCTCCAATGGCGGCGATTTCGACGTGGTCTTCCCCACGATCGACACCGCGGTGAACTATCTCGACGAAAACGGCGAGAGCTATTTCGCGCCGGTGCCCGCAGACGTGAACGTCGATGCGATCTATCCCACCTTCATGCGCGACAGCGTGGCGCTTGGCGCGTCGCACAATGGCAAGCAGATCCTGCTGCCGCATGATTGGGGCACCGAGGGCATCACCCTCAACCGCGCCGCGCTGCCGATCTCGGATGCCGATCTGTCCTATGGCGACCTGTTCCTGCAGGAGGCCGCGAAGGGCGCTGCCGCCTTCCGCCAGAAGTCGGTGATCGTCGGCGCCGGTCTCTACCTCGATGCCACCGGCGAGGTGCCCTCGAACCGGATGCTCGACGTCTACAAATCGGAGGAGGACGCGCACCGCGTCTGGAAGGCCGTGACCGAGTGGATCCTCTCCAATAAGGAGAACTTTGGCGCGTTCTGGAACAACGCAACCGAGGCGACCGCCGCCTTCAAGGATGCCGGCTGCGTCATCGGCCAGACCTGGGACACCACCGGCCTGCTGCTCAACCGCGAGAACCCCGATTACGTCTACCGCGCACCCAAGGAAGGCATCATCACCTGGATGGACACCATGGGCATGTTGCGCAATGCGCCCAACCCGGAGCAGGCGGTGGCCTTCATGAACTTCATGCTGCAGCCGGAAGTCGGCGGCATGTTCGCCAACAACACCGGCTACAACTCTGCGGTGATCGGCGCGGCGGATTATGCCAGCGAGGAATTCAAGCGCCAGTTCAACGAGGTCTACACCGACGAGGTGCTGGGCAACATGTGGTGGTGGCAGGCCTCGACGCCGTTCTTCGACCCGATCCGCAACGAGTATGTCGAGATCATCACCAACGCCTGACCGGCCTTCGTGATCCAGTCCGACAAGCAAGGGCGGGCCGCGCGGCCCGCTCTTCGCACGCATCGGGGTGCCGTTCGAGGCGCCCGGCGAAAGACCCCACGGAGCAGGCCATGCGCGGCAAGGACGTGACGCTCGACAGCGTCTCTATCACCTATCCCAACGGCTTCACCGCCGTCGAACCCACCGACCTTGTGGTCGAGGCGGGCGAGTTCTTCTCGATCCTCGGACCCTCCGGCTGCGGCAAGACGACGATCCTGCGCGCGGTCTCGGGTTTTATCGAGCCAAGCGCCGGACGGGTACTGATCGGCGGCGAGGACATGGCCGGCAGCGGCCCCAACGCGCGGCCCACGGCGCTGATCTTCCAGAACCTCGCGCTGTTCCCGCTGATGCCGGTCTGGGAGAACGTGGCCTTCGGGCTCGAGGCCCGTGGCATCGGCAAGAAGGCGCGCCGCGAAAAGGCGCAGGAGCTGCTCGATCTGGTGGCGCTTGGCGATCAGGGCGACAAGCTGCCCTCCGAGCTCTCGGGCGGCCAGCGCCAGCGCGTCGCCATCGCCCGCGCCCTCGCGGTGGAGCCGGCGGTGCTGCTGCTCGACGAGCCGCTCTCGGCGCTCGACCTCAAGCTGCGCCAGCACATGCGCGCCGAGCTGCGCGCGATCCAGAAGAAGACCGGCGTCACCTTCATCTACATCACCCACGATCAGGGCGAGGCGCTGACCATGTCCGACCGCATCGCCGTGATGAACAACGGTGTGATCGAGCAGGTCGGCACCGGGGACGAGATCTATTCCCATCCCCGCACCGCCTTTGCCGCGAGCTTTGTCGGCGAGACCAACCGCTTCGAAGGCCGGATTGCCGATGTCGAGGCGGGCATGGCGCAGATCGAGACGCCGCTGGGCCGCTTCCGCGCCCGCAACCCCGACCAACTGGAGCCCGGCTCCGAGGCGATGCTCTTCGTGCGCCCCGAGGCAATGCGGATCGGGGGTGACGAGAACCGGTTCGAGGCGCATCTGGTGCGGCGCGATCTCGAGGGGGCCTTTCTCAACCTCTTCTTCGATGCCAGGGGCACCGAGATCGCCGTGCACGTGACCAATGACGGCCACGCGCCCGAGCTGCACGACGCGGCGCCGATGCCGCTCGGCTTCGCCGCCGCGCAGGCGGTGATCCTGCCGCGCGGCGCGCTGGCCCGCACCGGGCAGGAGCTGGCGGCGCAATGAGCGGGCTGCTGCAGGGCTATGGCCGGGGCCTGACGCTGGTGTTCTTTCTCGCCGCCGCGGTCTGGGGGCTGATGCTGATCGTGCTGCCGCAGCTGACGATGGTGGAGCGCGCTCTGACCGCGCCGTCGCGCGCGCTCGACAGCTCGGTGGCGCAGGGGCTGGCGCGGGATGCGCGCACCTGCATCTCGGTGCTGCAGACCTACGTGACCGACGAGGCCCCGGCGGCGCCGTCCGGTGGACTCGCGGTCCCGTCGATGTCGGGCGGCGCGCCCTCCTCGGGCGGCATGGCCATTCCCTCGATGACCGGCCGCGCGCCGGACCCCGCACCCTCCGGCGGGCTTGCGATCCCGTCGATGACAGGCGGGGCAGGCGGCGCCGAGAGCGCCGCGCCAACGCGCCCCTACATTCTGCAATGCGACCGCGCGACCACCCACAAGCCGCTAAGCGGCGGCGCAAGCTGGCTTGACGAGGTCTACGACCTGCCGTGGCTCGGCGTCTCCGACACCGACCCGATCGCGGACCAGATCGCCTCTGCCGAAGAGATCGAAACGCTGGCCCGCGAGGCCTCGCTGCGCATCCGCGAGGCCGAGGCCGGCGCCTCACCTTACACGCTGTCGAACTTCGCCACGTTGTTCGAGGCCCGTCTGATCCCGCAATCCGATGCGCAGCGCGCCGTCGAGAACGCCAAGATCTCGAACAAACTCATGAGCCTCACCGGCCTGCGCTTCGAGCGCGATGGCGAGACCTACAGCCGCATCGGCCTCGTGACGCTGACGCGGACGTTGCTGCAGGCGGTGATCGCCACGGCGCTGGCGCTGCTGCTATGCTATCCCATCGCCTACAAGGTGGCGCTGGCCAGCCGGCCGAAGCAGGCGGTCTGGCTGTTTCTCGGACTCATCATCCCCTACGCCATCGTCGAGCTGATGCGGATCTATGCCTGGACCACGATCATCGACAATTCGGGGCTGATCAACGGGCTGCTGCACTGGCTGGGGGTGATCGACGTGCCGATCCAGTTCAAGCGCTTCCCGGGCACCGTGTTCCTCGTCATCGTCTACACCTACGTGCTGTTCATGGTGTTCCCGATCTACAACGTCATGAGCACGCTCGACCGCAACCAGATCGAGGCGGCGCGCGATCTCGGGGCGAGCCCGTGGCGGGTGCACCTGCGCATCATCATCCCGCATTCCAAGCCGGGCATTGCGGTCGGCACCATCGCCACATTCATGCTTGCCGCGGGCGCCTTCTCGGTGCCGCGCATCATCAGCCGCGGGTTGCAGGCCGAGTGGTTCAGCCAGACGATCTACAACAAGTTCTTCGAGAGCCCCAATGCCAACGTGGGCGCTGCATACAGCTTTGCATACACGATTGTATGCTTCCTGCTGGTGGCGCTCTTCATGTGGCTGATGCGGACGCGGCTCAAGGATTTCGCGAGGGTGCAATGACCGATCTTTCCCACACCCCGCCGCGCCGCCGCCTGCGGCTGCTGACCGCCGATGGTCTCCTCAGCGCCTACACATGGGCCTTTCTCGTGTTCATGTTCCTGCCGCTGCTGCTGATGATCCTGTCGTCCTTCAACGACACCTCGCCGCCTTCGGTGACCGAGTGGCAGGGCTTCACGACCAAGTGGTACACGTTTTTCTGGATGCCCGAGGAGACGCTGCGGGCCGATCCGGTGCTGCGGTCGCTCGACCGCGACCGCTTCGTGAGCTGCTTCGGCAATTCGCTCTACGTCGCCGCCATGGTGGTGCCGCTGTCGCTGCTTCTGGGGCTGGCGGGCGCGGTGCTGCTGACCCGCTGGCGCTCGCGCGCCAACAGCGCGCTCTGGTGGGTGCTGCTGTCGCCCATGCTGGCGCCGGGCATCGTGCTGGGCCTCTCGGCGCTGGTGTTCTGGAGCCGTCTGGGTGTGGATGCCGGGCTCTTCACCATCGTGATGGCGCAGACCACTTTTATCGCCGGCTACCCGATGCTGATCCTGATGGCGCGGCTGCAGCGCCAGCCGGTCGAACTCGAAGAGGCGGCGCTGGATCTCGGCGCCACGCCGTTCCGCGTCTTCCGCCGCCTGACGCTGCCCTATCTCGCCCCCGCGCTGGCCTCGGCGGCGGTGATCGCGCTGATGGCGAGCATGGAGAACTACAACACCACGATGTTCGCCAAGGGCGGCGCCTGCACCTTCGCCACCGAGATCGGCGCCATGGCGCGCAACCCCAACGGCCATCCGCCGGTGATCAACGCGGTGGGCACGGTGATCATCGCGCTGACCGTGGCGGGGGCGTTGCTGCATACGTTCCTCAGCCGGCGGGAGCAGGGGCGGTAGCGGGCGGGCCGTTCACGCTCGTGACGGTGAGTTGGACCCCACGCGGCGATCCGTGCGCGAAGTCCCATGCGCGGAAACAAGGCGAAGCCGCCGCGCCATCGGTCATGCTGAAAGCAAGCCTCCGGGATGACCCGCCCGGACGGGCTGGCGATTTGCTAACGTCTGTGCCGCGTGTTGAGGTCTTTCGAACTTGGCACGGATAAATCGAGAGGCTCGTCTGTCGGATCGCCATCCCGAGGGCCGTCGATGGCGCGGCGGCGCCCCACGCGTGTGGCACATGAAAATGTCTCGATCATCGGTCAGGTCAGCAGGGAGGCGAATGCAGCCGTCCCCCAAGCCCTCAGTAACCGCGCCAGATCCAGCCGCCGCCGAAGATCCGGCTGCTGTCGGGATCGTAGAACACGCAGGCCTGACCCGGCGAGACGCCTTCCTCGGCGACCACCAGTTCGACCTCGGCCTCGGTCTCGGAGATCGGCCGCACGATGGCCTCGCGCGGCGGGCGCGTGGAGCGCACCTTGACCGAGAGATGCCATTCCTCGCGCGAGGTGAAGGGGGCATCGCCCAGCCAGTTGATCTCGCGCACCGGTACCTTACGGGTCGCAAGCATCTCTTTCGGCCCGACGATCACCTGTTTCCTGTCGACGTCGAGCTTGACCACGTAGAGCGGCTCCGCGAGGCCGCCGATCCCGAGGCCCCGGCGCTGGCCGATGGTGTAGTGGATCACGCCGCGATGCGTGCCCATCACCCGGCCATCTGTGTGCACGATCTCGCCCGGCTCGGCAGCGCCCGGGCGCAGCTTCTCGATCACGCTGGCATAGTTGCCGTCGGGCACGAAGCAGATGTCCTGGCTGTCGGGCTTGTCGGCCACGCTCAGCCCGTACTTCGCCGCCAGCGCGCGGGTCTCGGCCTTGCTCTTGAGGTGGCCCAGCGGAAAGCGCAGGTAGTCGAGCTGTTCGGGCGTGGTCGAGAACAGGAAATAGCTCTGGTCGCGGTTGGCATCGGCTGCCGAGTGCAACTCGGCGCCATGATCGCCGACCATGCGCTGGATGTAATGCCCGGTCGCCATGCAATCGGCGTCGAGATCCTTGGCGGTTTCCAGCAGATCCTTGAACTTCACCCGCTCGTTGCAGCGGATGCAGGGCACTGGCGTCGCGCCGCCGAGATAGCTCTCGGCGAACTCGTCGATGACCGCGTCGCGGAAGATGTTCTCGTAATCGAGCACGTAATGCGGAAAGCCCATCTGCTCGGCGACGCGGCGGGCATCGTGGATGTCGACGCCGGCGCAGCAGGCGCCTTTCTTGGCCAGCGCGGCGCCGTGATCGTAGAGCTGCAGCGTGACGCCGACGACGTCGTAGCCTTCCTCGGCCAGCATCGCGGCGACGACCGAGCTATCCACGCCGCCGGACATGGCGACAACGACGCGCGTCTCGGACGGCGGCTTGGGCAGGCCGAGCGAATTGAGGATCGGGGCGTCGAGGGGCATGGCGGTCTCCTGGGAACAGGTCGCGAATATAGGAAAATGCTTCGTACTCTCAAGGGGCGGTTTTTAGGCCGCGTTAAATCCACCGCGCTCAAATGGCCTCCAGCCGGAAAAAACGGGACAGAACAGAGCGGAACGGAAACGGGATGTACCTCAAGAAAATCAAAGGCCCGCGCGCGGTGACGCTCCCGGACGGCACGATCATGACCCGCGCCGATCTGCCCCCGGCCGAGACGTGCCGCTGGGTGGCCTCGCGCAAGGCCGCGGTGGTCAAGGCGGTAACCTACGGTCTGCTCTCCGAAAATCAGGCGATGGAGCGCTACGGTCTCAGCGTCGAGGAGCTTGGGGAATGGGTGCGCGCAGTCAGCAATCATGGCGAGGAGGCGCTGAAGGCAACGCTGGTCCAGCGTTTTCGCGCGCCCGGGGCGGACCCGTCCGATGTCTGACCGGCGCGTTCCGCCGCACGGCCAACCGAAGATTGAAATGAAAATCCGGATGTCTACAGTAAAGAAGCGTTAACTTATTTGCCTCAGGGTCGGACCGACAGGACAGAACAAGCGGAGAACTTTCTATGCGAATCCTCCTTGTGGAAGATGATCCGACCACCTCGAAAAGCATCGAGCTGATGCTGACCCATGCCAATCTGAACGTCTACGCCACCGATCTCGGAGAAGAGGGGATCGATCTGGCCAAGCTCTATGATTACGACCTGATCCTGCTCGATCTCAATCTGCCCGACATCAATGGGCACGAGGTGCTGCGACAGCTGCGCATGGCGCGGATCAGCACGCCGATCCTGATCCTGTCGGGGGCCGACGATACCGAGAGCAAGATCAAGGGGTTCGGCTTCGGCGCCGACGATTACCTCACCAAGCCGTTCCACCGTGACGAACTGGTGGCGCGGATCCATGCCATCATTCGCCGCTCGAAGGGGCATTCGCAGTCGGTGATCCGCACCGGGAAGATCTCGGTCAATCTCGACGCCAAGACCGTCGAGGTTGACGGCAAGTCGGTGCATCTCACCGGCAAGGAGTACCAGATGCTCGAGCTGCTCTCGCTGCGCAAGGGCACCACCCTCACCAAGGAGATGTTTCTCAAGCATCTATATCGGTCTGTAAGGTGCTGAAAACATTATGTGCGTCTCAGCGTTTCAGAAACCGTTTCAACGTTCTCGTTTCGTATTCGTTCTGTCCGTGCGAGCCTTCTGCGCCTCTGTTGCCCGGATCTTCTGTACGGCAGCACCGGCATAGCGGCGGATCATGGCGGCATCGGCGTGGCCGGTGATTGCTTGGATGTGGTCGCGGGTCATGCCGGGGATCGCGGCGATCTCGGACGCCGCGGCGTAGCGCAGCGCGTGAATGTCGTACTCATCCGCGCCAATCTTCTTCCGCACAGCCATCACGTCCTTGTGGGCAAGCTGGTAGCTGATCTTGGTGCCGTCCTCGTGACAGATGATGAACAGGCCGCGCCGCTTCTGAGACGCCAGCACGGAGCGCAGGCGGTCTGTCAGAGGGATGTAGAGTTCGGTCTTGGTCTTGCCTTGCGTGAGGGTGAAGCCGTCGCCGTCTAGGTCGGACCAGCGAAGAGACAGCACGTCATTGATGCGCTGGCCGGTGCCGAGCAGCATTTCAAAAATGAGCAGCGTTCGGCCATCCGCCTCGGCCCGGAATGCTTCGATTAGATCGACCGGCCACGGCTTTCGCTTCCGTCCCGTCGCCTTCAGGCGCTCGACGCCGTGCGCCGGGTTTCGGTCGAACCATCCGATCTGAATCCCGTAGTTCAGCAGCGCTACAAGCGTGTCGATCTTCCGGTTGGCGTCGGTCGGCTTATCGGCCAGCGCGTCCCGCATCTCGTAGACGTGGACGGTGCGCAGCTTGGCCGGATCGATATTCCCCGCCGTGTCGCGCAGGTAGGTGAGGTGACGTTCATATCCTCGCCGCGTGTTGTGGGCATAGCTGGCCCATTTCGGAGAGCACATGAAAAGCTCGATGAGCTTGCCAATGTTGCGCTTGGGCGTGACAGGTCGGCCCCTCATCAACAGCGCGTAATCGGCCGCAAATTCCGGTGTTCCCGGCTCGCTGTGGATGCGCTGGCAGACGCCGGAGCGGATGAAGTAGAGATAGCCGCGCTTTCCCCGGGCATAGACGTAGGCGGGAAGGTTACGTTTCATTTGCGGCTCCAGTTCACGAGATCTGGCTCGGCGCTATCGCGCGTGGGCGGGATCACTTCGATCGTGCCATCCGAGCCGATCTTGACTGCACAACCAAGGCCAGCCCACTCAGCTACCGCCTTGCGAAGTTCTGCTCCTTTGAGTGGATGTGCGGCGTGTGTGGTCATGCGAGAGTCTCCGCGCTCGGTCTGGTGTCCATCGCAACGCCCCATCTCTGGGGCGCTGACATGGGCATCAGGCAGCCTTTGTTGGTCCATTTGGGAAGCTGCTGTGTCACCCGCTCCACCCCGCAGACATGATCAGCGCCGGACCCCACTCGGTGACGCTCATGGACAGCGCCCAGACGGTGCCGACGACGCCGACTCCGAGGATCACGAGAACGCCGAGAGCGAACCAGAAGCCGGCGGCAGACCCTCGTTGGCGTGGTACTCCGCCCAGATCCGGGAGCCGGGTTCCTGCGTTTCGTCGGGAGGGGTGAGAGGCGGGAAGGAGTGCGCGGTCATCCTTCCGCCCTCCGCTCCATAGCCCAAGCGGCCACCTCGGGGCCCATCGGGGGAAGGGTGTCGGGCAGGCTGGTGCGACCGCCGGCCAAGTCCAGGCCGATGCGGATTTCGCGGTCTGTCATATTCGCCAGCGTGGCGGAGTGCGTGAGAACGGGGGTCTGCATCAGAAATCAATCTCCATGTTGGACAGGGTGGCGCGGGTAGGGGCGATGAAGCCGTAATCCTTGCCGTGCAGCCGGTGGAATTCAGCGCGGTCGCCGTGAAACAGGCTGTGACAGCCGTGGGGGCCACCGCAGAGCGGGATGGTGTCGCGGTCGCCGGACTTGGACCCGGCGCCGGGGAGGCGGTCGTACAGGCCGCGCTCGTTGAAGTCGGGCAGGTCGCGGCAGTGGTGCGCATCGCTCGGGCCGTGCTTGCCGCAGGCGCAGCAGGGCAGAGCCCGGACGCGGCGCATGTATTCGAGGTCAGCCTGACCCGAGGCGCTGGCCCGGTGCTTGCGGCGCTTGTCCGACACGGGCTTGATGCGGGCCTTGGCCTTGAGCAGGGATCGGCGGGCGAGGGTCATGTGAATTCCTGCTCGTACTTGAGCGCCTCGGGATCGGTCAGCCGCACGCCCATCATGATCCAGTGCCGCTGCATCTGATCCATGAAGTCGGTCATCTGCTTGACGGTCATCAGGCGCGTCACCGGAAGATCGAAGGCTTTCACCGCTGCGAGCTTTTCCTCGTAAGGCAGGTGCTTCATCGTCCGGTCATAGGAGAGGCGGAAAGCCTCATTCTCGGCCCTGAGGATCGGCACGCCGATGGTGAGCTTGCATTCGGCGCGCACCTCCTCGTGGGTCTGGTCGCCAAGCTGCAAGGCGATATCGGTGAACCACCGCTGCGCCAGCCGGTTCTGCGATGAGCTGCGGGAAGTGCCCTGCGCCCATGTCACCGTGATCGGCAGCTTGCGAGCCTTTAGGAGGATAGCCAGCGCATCGACGTGCCCCGGATCGCGGAGAACCTTCGTCGGCATCAGCCCGCCCCCGCACCGATCAGGTAGCCGGTGATGATCTCATCGACCTCGGCTTTCGTCAGGCCGTTCTCGGCTGCCAGATCCTCGGCGATAGCGTCACGATCCGGCCCTTGCGGAGACCTGTCCGCAGAGACGCGCTCTTGATAGGTCTCGAAGATGGTGGCGGGGGTCATCAGAACGCCTCTTTTTCCTGCCACACGCGCACGCCATTGATGGCGCGGGCCTTGTGGTTGCGGCGCACGTACTCCTCGATGAAGGCGGTCATCGCGCCCCGGTCATTCGTGGCGATATCATGCAGTGCTGCCCGGTGATCATCGATCGCGTAGCGGGTGACGGTGCGAAGGCCCTTCACTTGCCCCTTGCTGGCCTTCGCGGATTCGGCCTGCATCCGCTCAGCCTCTGCCTGCGCTGCGGCTGCTTCGCGCTGCGCCTCGATATCGGCTTCCTGCGCGGCTCTGGCCTTGGCCTCCGCCTCGCGACGGGCCTTTTCAGCTTCCGCACGCGCCTTGTGCTCTGCCTCCGCCTTTTCGGCAGCGAGCTTGCGCTTGAATTCGTTGACGATGGAGGCGAGCCCTTTCTTGAGCCGCCCGAGGTCGTCCAGCGTCGGCGCATAGCGGGCCTTCTCGGCCTTCCATGCGTCATAGAGCGGCTTGGCGGCGCTTTCCTCTGCCGTCTTCACTGCCTTCTCTGCGGCCTTGATATGCTTCGCCAGATCGTCAACGGCGTTCATCTGCGCTTCGGTGGTGACGGGTTCGCCATCAAGCCAACCCTCGGCCTCGGTGATGAAGTCGCCATAGGGTGCGAGGGCGTCGTCCAGAGGTTCAGGCGGGTTGTTGTGCCCGGCGGCGGGGGTCATGTCGTTCATGGTCTGGATCCTCAGTAGGGAATTTCGTTCGGGTCGATGATCTCGCCGGTGCGGGGCTTGTTGGCCTCGCGCCAGTTGGCGATCTCGATGTCGACGCGGGCGGCTTGCTCGGCATCGGTGGAGCGCAGCCGCGAGAACTCGTGGCGGAACCGCTCGTCGGCTTCCACATTGTCCGCGCCGTGGCGGCGGATGCTGTCGATCATGCTGTCTGCGGTCTGCTCCGCCTGCGAGGTCGGCGGCTTTTCGTTGCGCGGCTGCTCGCGGTTCTGGCCGGCGCGCGGCGCGGCGCCTTGAGCGTCGTCGTCCTCCTCGGCGGAGAGGCCGAGGGCGGCCTTGAGGGTGTAGCGCTGCAAGTAGGTGACCGCAGAGCCGACCGCCTGGAAGGGGTTCTTCGATCCCGAGCCATCAGGGGCGCACTGAAGCGACGTTTCCTCGCTGTGACCGTCGGCGTGGGCGATGACACAGGTAACTTTCACCCCGCCTTGGCTCTGATCCGTGCGGAACCGGTAGGACAGCCCGTGCAGGGAGAGGATCGGGTCGATCACCTTGGCGATGCCGGCCAGCGTCTCGTGCCGGTAGTGGGTGCGCCCCTTGTTGCTCGTGAAGTCGACCGTTGCGTCCTTCATGATCGGCGGAATTTCGGCGCGGGCTGCGGACAGGGCGCGGGCGAACGAGATACGGGCGTTGTCCCGCTCGTGGTCCCGCTTGAGCGCCAGCATTCGTTCCAGCTTGTCGAGGTCAGCGTCCGGGTTCAGGACAAGCCGCTCGATCATCGAAACCATCGGGTCGGCGGGCAGCGCGGAGACGTTGTTTCCCGCCTGCTGGTGTTGCGTCACTGCGTTCATGCTGCGTCCTCCATCTGGGCCTTGGCCCATGCGATTGCGGTTTCGGTCTGGCGGTCGTGGTCGGTGATCATCAGGGCGTCGAGCGGTCGGACGGCGCGGAAGCGCGCCCACAGCTCGGCCTCGGCACGGTCGTTGCCGTTCTCGGCGCCGTCGATGACTTGGGAGAGGGATACGGGCATCAGATTGCCCCCATCTTGATCGCCTGAGCGGCGGTGTGGATTGCATGGAAGAGCCAGCCAGCGAAGACGCAGGCGGCGGCGAACAGGAGCCAATCAAGGAGGGGCATGAGGTCACGCATCACGACCTCACCGGCTCGCTTGCGGTCGTCCATGCATCCATGCACTCGGCGCAGCAAAAACGGCGCTCGGCATAGGCATTCGACGCGGTGAATTCCTCGGTGCTGACCGGGCCTGCGCACCAGTCGCAAGCCTTGGCGTCATGGGCGCAGGTCAGGCAGACGGTGCCGCCGTTGTCCTCGACCAGCCGGGCGACCCAGCCATCCTTGAACATCGCCGCCGGGGCCATGTCCTCGATATCGAGCGGGTAGTCGCCGCAGCGCGAGCAGCCACAGGGCGTGAAGCTCACCGGGCGCTTCCCCTCGTGGCGGCTGATATTCGGATCGTGACGCATTGTGTCTC
The DNA here is from genome assembly GCF_020171625.1 of Salipiger bermudensis. Lineage (GTDB taxonomy): Bacteria > Pseudomonadota > Alphaproteobacteria > Rhodobacterales > Rhodobacteraceae > Salipiger > Salipiger bermudensis_B. The sequence goes on along the minus strand of NZ_JAIUZY010000001.1, from coordinate 670,230 downwards.
TCCCATCTCTGTCCGCGATCAGCCGGTAGCGTCTTCGGCGGCGGTTTATAGGAAGAGAGTAAGGGGACAAATATCCCCAGTCAAGAAGAAAGGGGATATTAATCCCCACGATCCTTACGCCGACTGAGGCGCCGTGCTACAGTGCCGGTGTCAGCGCGGTGCTGGCGGCATGAAAGAGGCCCCGCCGGAGCGGAGCCATTCAGGAGGTCTGAAATGTTCGACAGCGAGGAGTGGCGCGTCCGACGCCTCAAGATCGCGTTCTGGATCAGCTATCGGGTCTTCCATGTCCCTGTGGACGTTAAGCCGGACTATCTCATTTGGGCCCGAACGTCTTCATGTTGTGGCGGTAGGTTTCGAAGACGATAGCTTTGTCTTTGGTGTAGTCTAGCGCGCCGTATAGTGCAGTGTGAACCTCATCAACTGACTTCGGCGTATCGAGGAACACGCAGGATGTGGTGCGATCTTCCACTTGGTTGTGGCGCTCGAACACCGCTCTGAGATTGTTGTACCGCTCAGTGTAGGTGTCGTCGTATTTGATGTTGAACGTAACGCCTTTAATGCTCACAGAATTCTCCATTTTCGGTTGTGTCGCGCTTTCGATCATGGGGTAGCGCCGGGGGCTGAGTCCAGCTTCCGGCGCACATGAAAAACCCCGCCGGAGCGGGGGTGGGGCATCAATATACCTACCTGCAACCAGGCAGCCTCGATGCTAGCGACTCATTGATTTATGTTGGATTTAGGCCTATGTACTTATTAGGCCTTCGCAGCCCGAATACGCTGGCTAGACCAGCCGTGCCCTACAGCTAGGGCTGCGAGGGACCTGACCTCCCCCTAAAGTGCCAAACGGTCAAGAATCTTGCCTCTTTGGGGGTAGGGGTGCCCCACGAGTGCCGACCGGACTTTCGCAGCACATAGCGAGCCAGGTCGCCCTTCGGGGAGGTGTGTTTCACGCTATTCTGTATTGCCGCAATCCCACCGACGATCACGTCAGCCAATTGGATGAGGCTATGGTTCTCTGAGTTCACGGGCTCGATGCTGCGAAAGCAGTTCGGACGAGTTGCGTGTGTCTTGTAGGCTGCCGCGCAGAGCTCGTTCCGCATGGCGCAGATATCCCGTGAGTCGTTTCCAGCATCGAGCCTTACATGGAGGGTGCGTTTATCTCCATAAAATCGCGCGAGACGGTGCAGGCAAAGTTGATAGTACATCCTGTTGATGCTGGTGTCGCGGTTCTCGCCTGGTCGGGCCTTGTGGTTGTAGCCCCCAAACGGTGAGATGATTATGTGTAGTGCCGCATAACGCTTTTTAACGAGGTCAAAGCCGTAGTCCACGAGCTTCTCGTACGCGGCTCTCTTTTCACCGCCACGATACGCGCTCCAGTGAAATTCTGATCGAATTCCAGCGTCGTCGCGCAAGGTCGCGATACGGTCCTCGATCTCTGCAATCCGGTTCCCCGCCACCGCGAAGCCGCCAGCGACCATGTAATCTTTATCGCGACTGCTGGCGTCACCATAGAACGTCAGATGTGGGCTCATTACACCTTCCTAGTGAGCTCAGCCGGCCAGTGCAGCCGCACACGCGCCGCCCAGCGGAGCCGCTTGTTCCACATCGTCGTGGCCCCGGGGTTCAGCGAGATCAGGTGGAACAGGCCGGGCTCGTCGCCGGGCTTCACCTGTTTCACCCAACCCATGCCGTCCTCATCCTCGACCACGCAACGGTGGCCGACCACATCGTCCGGGATGCAATCGTGAGTGTGGCGGGTGTAGAACAGCAAGTCGCCCGCGCTGTAGATGGGCTCCATGCTGTCACCGACGATTTCCACCGCCACGACACCGCGCGGCGATAGTCCCTGCGGGCATTCCACCTGGGGGCCGTCGCCCTTGGCGTAGGCGTCGAACACCGGGACTTGTGCTCCCGCGCCGACCCTGCCCGCGATGGCGATGGTGTTTGGCGCTTCGATGCCACCGTTGAGAAACTGATCGAGCGTCATGTTGAGCGCCGAAGCGACCTTCTGAGCGTCATCTACATTTGTTGAACGCGACTTTCCTTGGCCAACCTTTTTGAGCTGCTCATAAGAAACGCCAGCCACATCTGCGATTTTCCGAAGAGATATTCCTCGGTTGGACATCGCCGCTTTTAACGCTTCTGAGAAGGTCATTGACATGGCGGGATAATAATCCGCGTCAAACGCAGCCGCTAGGCGACGATTCTCCCTTGTTTTATGGGGATAAATATCCCTATACTGCGGCATGACCAGAGAACAACTCATAGCCGATATCGAAGCGTTTGCCAGCGCGCGAGGCCTGGCACCCGCAACTGTCACCAGTCGTGCGGTCGGCAACAGCCGCCTCTATGCGCGTCTTGTCGGCGGCAAGAGTTGCACGCTCGAAGTCGCTGAACGCCTTCGCTCTTACATGAGTGATGAGCCTAAGCCCTCCGCCGCCTGACCACGCATTTTCCATGCCTCAGACATGGGGCTAAGCACGGAAGATTGTTATGAGAAAGCCACTGCTCATTTCGCAAGAAGCTGCCAAGGCGCGCGTGTCTGAGGCTCTGTCTCTCCGCATCGGTCGGGGCAAGCGGTTCAGCTTCCGACAGGTGTCTGACGCATCTGGAATCGCTGAGCGTACCATCGACAGCTACGCGCGCGGCGACAACGCCCCGACCCTTGGTCCGCTTCTCAGCCTGTTCGCCACCCTAGGACCCGGCTTCACCAGCGACGTTTTGGCCTTGGCCGATCAATCCGCAAGCGGGTGCAGCGGCGATGACCCGGAACACATGCGCGTCCTCTGCGCGGCAGGTGAGCTGGTCTCCATGATCTCTTCCGCCGTCGAAGATGGCTATGTGGACCATCAAGAGGCCGCCAACCTGCGCCCCCTGGCTCAGAACATGATCGACCTGCTTGAGCCGCTTGCGGCCCGCCCCGTCGCGATGATGAAGGGGAAGCGCGCATGAGGCTCACAGCACAACGCGCCGAGATCATCGACTACCTCCGCGCCTATGGCCCGATGACCACCGAGGACATGCTCTCCCGTACGGGGGGGGGTGGAACACGACCAGAAGCGGATCATCCGGCGGCTGGAAAAGGCTGGCTGTGTCTCCGTTCGCGAGGATACCATTCGCCTACTGCCGCCCGGATACATCCTCGCCGGATCTTTTCCGGCAAAGGCGGATCAATGACCGCAATCCACATCAACACCGGCACCTCCTCCGCCGGTCAGCGCGTCGGGGCGACCTCCTCCCACGGCCTCGACGCGCGCCAGATCCCGGCAGCGGGGGGCAGCTGCAGTTCCATCGGAGATGAACATGGACGAACTCACGCAATCGCAGAAGACCCACCTCGAGACCCTCAAGTCGGCCGGCAAGGCGACGGCAATTCCCGCCGTCGTTGGTGCGAAGCTGGTCGAGAAAGGGTTTGCCGTCCGGGCGCCGGGCGAGGCCGTTTGCACGCGCGGGTATGGCAGCTTCAAAGCCGCCTGATCTCTGCGCGCCAGAATGCCCGCGTCACACTCACGGAACCAGGGCGGCGTCCGGTGGCTACCACAGCCCCCACAACGGCCACGGGGCGCCACAAATATCTAGCCGTCTTCACGAGTGAACTTGGTACACGCGAACAGGGGCCGCGTGCGGCTGGTGAAGCCCCTGACCTCATTCCGAATGCCGGGCACGACGCCCGCATCGCCCGCCGCGCTCGCGCCGTGCCGGTATTTTCGCGGCGGGTGCGTTCTTCCGAGGTGGCGTGATGGCGAAGACCGCGAACATCACCGCCGAGACGCTGGCCCCGATCTGGGCCAATCGCAGCATCCCGACGCAGAAGGTGGCCGACATGCTCGGCATCAATCGCTCCACGCTAAGCTGGAAGCGCGCAGAGCTCGGCATCGCCCCGCGCGCCACCGGCCGCGTTCCGAATGCGAACGAGGACACCTTTCGCCGCATGTGGCTGGCCGGGGTGAACGTGCGCGAGATGGTCGAGTTCTTCGGCTACCGGCACAAGCAGGCCATTCACAAGCGCCGTGACCGTCTCGGCCTCGCCCCGCGCCCTCTGTCATCGAAGGGCAAGAGCATCACCCTCGCGCAATTTCACGAGCAGGAAATCGCCAGCCGCATGTCGGCGCAGGCTGGCGGGCAGAAGGTCCGCGCAGCCGGTGGCCAGGACCGCTCGCAGATGTGGAGCTAAGCCCATGACCGCACCCATTCGAGAGCTTCACTGTCCAGTGAAAGCTACTGGACAGCAACCGGTAGAGAAGCGCCGCGACCTGTTTGGCCTCAAGGCGAAATGGCTGCGGTTCGCGGACGAGCGGCAGCTTCGACGCCTCGCCAAGCTGCACGTCCGCATCGAGCGCCGTAAAGCTCTGATCGCCGAGGACCACGCCGAGCGCCTGCGCATCCAAGATGCCTGCATCAAGCAGATGCGCCGGGGCCGGGGGCTGGTGAACTGATGGCGAAGACTATCCGCCTTCCTTGGCCTGACGGTCGCCTAGCCGGCCACGCGAACGCCTCACGCTGGCCGCGCATCAGGGCTACGAAGGAGTACCGCGCGGCGGCATGGGGGCTCGCGAAGAAGGCCAAGGTTCCTCGCGCCCCTGCTGCCGTTCTCCGCGTCTCCTATCACCCTCCCACAGGGCGCGGCGGCAAGCCAGATGTTCAGAACATGCCGGGCCGCTGCAAGCCTCTGATCGATGGCATTGCCGACGCGATGGGCTGCGACGATCGCCGGTTCCGTGTCCAGTACGCTGACCGCTTCACCGAGCCGGTCAAGGGCGGCGCTGTCCTGATCGAGGTGACGCCATGAGCGAGGGCTACGGCATCCGCGAGGACGGCGACACGGTGCTGATCCGCATCCCGCGCGACCAGGTACATTCTCTCCGCGTGGCGCTGCAACCGATGCGCGCCGGCGAGACCGTCAGCGCATCCACACAGAACTTCAGGGACCGGCTCGACAAGGCGCTGGCGAAGGTGGGGAAATGAGCGGTGGAACCTTCTCCGTGTCGCGTGGCCTCTGGGATCATGCGGCTTTCAAGCGCGAGAAATTCACAGAGCGCGAGGCTTGGATCTGGATGCTTGGCGAAGCCAGTTGGAAGGGCAGGGTGACGCGAGCAGGTGATCTCGTCGTGCCTCTCGAGCGCGGCCAGCTTGTGCTCTCAAGCCGTTTCGCCGCTAAATGTTGGGGTTGGACGGATAGCAAGGTCCGTCGCTTCATCGAACGCTTGCAGAAACTCGAAATGGTTAGCGCTAAAACCGACGCAGGTGTGACGGTCATAACCATCTGTAATTACGACGATTATCAGGGCGGCGGCGCAGCATCCGACGCAGGACCGACGCAGGACCGACGCAGGACCGACGCAAACGAGAATAAGGATGAAATACAGAGGGAAGAAGGGGAAGAGGATACTGACGTATCCCTGACGGCTTCCGCCGTCGGTGAGCCCGTTCATGCCAACGAGCTTTCCCAAGCAGTCTCCCGGTACAACTCCGCCGCTGCGAAGGCGGGTTGGCCCCAGGTCCAGAAGCTCAGCCCAAGCCGCGCCCGTTCTCTGCGCTCTCGCCTCAAGGATTGTGGCGGGGCCAAGGGGTGGGAGGTGGCGCTGCGCAAAGCCTTCGACAGCGATTTCTGCCGCGGACGAACGGCCCAGCCTTGGACGGGCTTTGGCTTCGACTGGCTCATCAAGTCCGCAAACTTCACGAAGCTCATGGAGGGCAACTATGACAACCGCACTGGCAACTCTGGACATCAATCAGCCCGCCCAGGTGGATCGCGGTCTAGCCTTTATCACGCAGCGGCTGCGGTCGCAGCACGTCGCTCCAGCAGAACGTGAGGCGGTGGCGAACGTGGTGACGGCCCTTTCTCAGCCCTGCGACCCGGTGCGCACCATGGCGCGCGCTGCCGCACTGCTTGAGCCCTACTACGACAAGGGCACGCCGCAGAGCATCCGCGAAATCGAGATGGAAGACTGGGCCGATGCGCTGGACCGCTTTCCTGATTGGGCCATCGATCGCGCCTGCAAGTGGTGGAAATCCGCAGCGAACCCGGATCGCCGAAAGCGCCCGCTGGAAGGTGACATCGAGGCTCGCTGCAAGGTCGAGATGATGGCTGTACGCGCCGCCGAGATCCGTGAGCGCTCCGGCTGGGCCGGGGTGGCGAACGAGGCGCCCCGCGACCCGGTGAGCCCCGAGCGCGCCAACGAGATCCTGCGCGCTGCCGGCTTCGCGCCCAAGCGCTTCGGTGCGGAGGCGGCGGAATGACCTGGTATCTGGGCATCACCACGACGCGTCTGATCGCGCCCCGGCTCGGCGCTGAGAAGATCCGCGGGGAATTCGCGGTCGAGCAGCAGCTCCGCGGCCTCGGGATCGAGGCCCATGCTCCCCGCCGGGTGACTTTCGTCCGTTCGGGCAAGAAGCGCTACGCCGAGGCGCAGGTTGGCGCCTACCTCCCGGGCTACGTCTTCGCCGATATCCCGGCGCTCCTCTACATGGACGCCGCCTCATGCCGCGGCCTATCGCGCACCATGATGGCGATCCCGCTCAAGGAGGTGCAGAATCAGGTGCAGACCTTCATCGCCGCGGCCGCCGAGGAAGAGGCCGAGGCCGATCGCATCCAGGCGCGCAATGACCGCGCCGCGATGAGTCAGTTCAGCTCTGGCGACGCACTGGAGATCATCTCAGGGCCCTTCATGGATCAGGCCGTAGAGTTCCAGCGCATGGTGCAGAACGCCGAAGGCTGGCCGGAGATCATCGGCAACGCCTCGCTGTTCGGCCAGAGCGTGCGGATCCGGATCGACCCGCTCGATGTGCGGAGGGCAGGGTGACGTGCCGCGCATGCCTAAAAGATGTGGCGCCGCCGCGATTAAGCGGCGCCTCTCTTGCGTGCCTTCAGGCGAGCAAGCAGCGTTTTCAATTGATATCGCGCTTTGAGGATCTCTTTCGCCAGTTCGATTGAATCCTCTGCCTCGTCTTTGCCGATCACTTCGTAAGTCTTCGCGGTGATATGCGCTGCGTCATTACCTAGAGCTTTGAGCTCTCCCATCGCCTCGAAAAGCTCTTCTGGCAGTGTCACTTTTTCACGGAGAGCTGTCAGGCGTTGGTGCAAGTCTTTGCCATGCGCGTGACTGTCTTCGCAGATCTCCTCCAAGAGGCGCCGAACCATCATTGCTGACGCACGATATGCCCCCGCTGCGTGACATGAGATGGCTTCTTCCAAGGTTCTCCGGAGGTTTTCGGGGATCTCGGTCCCATCAAAGTCGAGAAGTTCAGCAGGTAAGACCTGATGGACGTTCTCGCCCGCCGCCAAGGTCAGAATGACACCGGAACATTTGGGATTTGGGCACACTCGCAGGCATGCCTCAACATAGTGCCCGCGATCCGGTCTCGTTTTGGTCCATTGAAGCCCTGTCGATGCAGGCTCGAAAGTCCCAACGTGCGAACAATGTGGGCATCGGATAGACACCGCGGGAGAATGAAGCACATCGATACGGTTGACACCGCCATCAGGCTGCAGCCAGTTCGTATTTGGAATTTGTAACTCGTCCAAGACTCGGTCCCTAGCTAAGGAGTTATGCGGTCCTATTTGGCGGTCAGGCTGCCTGAACCTCAAGTGCGGAAGCTACGAAGACTTATTTCGGCACGGCGTATGTGACTTACTGGATCATCCTTACCAGCTATTGATCCTGCTGCTATATCTGGTAGTCTTCACCTATTGCCGAATTGCGCTTGCACCAGCCCGGCGGCGGTCAGGTGGCGTACCGGACGGCGAATTCCGGAACAGGCGGGGCTCAATGGCTCCGCCACAGCAGCTTTCCCCATGTGCGGCAGACGAGGTGATCCGGTCATGATCCCTATGCCCCCCTCCGATGTCGCGGATGCCCTGTGCGACGCCTTCGCACCCACACCCGATTTGGGGAGATGGGCCCGCGAGACCTTCATCGCCGAGGACGCCGACCTCCTGAACGAGGACCACGCGCACCTCCGCGCCGCCACTCTGGGTTTCCTCTGGACCAACGTCGGGAACACCAAGAAGGGGCGGATGGTAATAGGGCAGGCCGAGCCCGGCGCACCGCAGGGGTCCATGGGCAAGTGGAGCCGCGCACGGGCAGAGCTCCGGGTGGCCGAGTGGTTCGGTACCATCCCGGATTTCATCGTCACGCTGCAGGCGGACTGGTGGCTCAGCGCCACGGACCCGCAGCGCTGCGCTCTGGTCGAGCATGAGCTCTACCACTGCGCGCAGGCAACGGACGCCTTCGGGGCGCCCAAGTTCAACAAGCAGACGGGCCGCCCATTCTTCACTATGCGCGGGCACGACGTCGAGGAGTTCGTCGGCGTCGTTCGCCGCTACGGCGCGACAACCGCCGGAGTCCAGGAGATGGTCGACGCTGCACTGGCGGGGCCGGAGATCGGCGAGGCGCGCATTTCGCAACTCTGCGGGGTTTGCCTCAAGGCCGCGTAGCAAGACTGAGGCCAGACGAAACCCATGGCGCAACAACGTCTCCCCGAAGAGGTCAAAACCTATATCGTTCAGGCCCTAGCGTGCTTCGACACCCCTTCGGTGGTCTCGAAGTCGGTCAAGGATGAGTTCGGCCTCAATGTCGCGCGCCAGAAGGTCGAGAGCTACGACCCGACGAAGCGCGCCGGCAAGAACGTCTCGAAGAAGCATCGCGAGCTCTTCGACGCGACCCGCGCCGCCTTTCTCGAGGACACGAGCGAGATCGCCATCAGCCACCGCGCGGTGCGGCTTCGGGCGCTCCAACGGATGGCGGAGAAGGCGGAGTCGCAGGGCAACATGGTCCTGGCGTCCTCGCTGCTCGAGCAGGCGGCGAAGGAGACCGGCGGCAGCTACACCAACCGCCGCGAGGTAGGGGGCTTGGGCGGCGGGCCGGTACAGCACGAGGTCCGCACCCTGTCGGATTTCTACGGTGGCAAGGGAGAGTAGCCCGCCGACGCTGAACCCGGCCCTGAGGGAGTTCTGGCTTACACCAGCCCGCGAGCGCGTCCTCTACGGGGGCCGGTCCAGCTCGAAGTCATGGGATGCGGCGGGGTTCGCGGTCTTTCTAGCGACGCAGTGCCGCATCCGCGTGCTTTGCGCCCGGCAGTTCCAGAACAAGATCGCGGAGTCGGTCTACACGCTGCTCAAGATCCAGATCGACCGCTTCGGCCTTCGGGACCAGTTCGTCATCACCGAGAACTCCATCCGGCACAAGCTGACCGGCGCGGAGTTCATGTTCTACGGCCTCTGGCGGCACATCGACGAAATCAAGTCGCTGGAGAGCATAGACATTTGCTGGATCGAGGAGGCGCACAACCTCACCGCCGAGCAGTGGGAAATCCTCGAGCCCACCCTCCGAGGCGAGGGCTCTCAGTTCTGGATCATCTTCAACCCGCGGCTGGCCTCCGACTTCGTCTACCGCAAGTTCATCACCGGCACGCCGAGCGCGGTCATCAGCGGCAAGATCAAGGGCGTGGTCGGCGCGACCATCAAGCGCCTGATCAACTACGAAGAAAACCCCTTCCTCTCCGACACCATCGTCAAGGTCATCGAGCGCAAGCGGGCTGAGGACGAGGAAGAATACCGGCACATCTACCACGGCGAGCCGCGCCAGGACGACGACGCGGTGATTATCAAGCGGTCGTGGCTCATGGCCGCGATCGACGCGCACAAGAAGCTCGGCTTGGAGCCCGCCGGCCGCAAGCGCGTGGGCTTCGACATCGCGGACAGCGGCGCCGACCTCTGCGCCACCGTGATGGCTCACGGCTTCCTCGCGCTCCAGTGCGACGAGTGGAAGGCGGCCGAGGATGAGCTGCTCAAGTCCGCCGGGCGCGTCCACCGGCTGGCGCGGGAAACCGGCGCGGACATCGACTTCGACAGCATCGGCGTCGGCGCCTTCGCCGGCGCGCACTTCGCCGCCCTGAACGAGGAGCACGCCGTTCGGGTCACCTACCGCGGCTTCAACGCCGGGGGCGGGGTGCTGAACCCCGAGGCGCGGGTCGACCCGCACGACACCGACCCGAACGCGCCGACCAACAAGGACTTCTACGCCAACGTGAAGGCGCAGGCCTGGTGGGACATAGCCCGCCGCCTCCGCAATACCTTCAACGCGGTCGAGAAGGGCCACCAGTACGACGCCGCCGACCTGATCGCGATCAGCAGCGAGTGCGAAAAACTCGACCAGCTGATCAACGAGCTGGCCACGCCGCGCAAGGACGTGGACAACGCCGGGCGCTCGAAGGTCGAGAGCAAGAAGGACTTGGCGAAGCGTGACGTCGCCTCACCAAACAACGCCGACGCCTTCGTCATGGCCTTCGCGCCTATCCAATCGGCCCCGACGGTCCAGATGCTGCTGAGCTCCGCGGCCCGGGCGAAACTGAAAGGCAACCGATGACAGACCAGAAAGACCGATCTGCCATCGTGAACGCGCTGGCGCTGCTCGCCAATGCCGCTAGCCGGCGCATGTCGACCATGTTCCCGGGCTACTTCAAAGAGGCCAAGCACAACCACTATCGGGACTTCGGGTGGCCGAACGAGGTCACCTTCGACCTGCTCTACGCGGTGTACTGCCGGAACGGCCTCGCGCGCGCCGCGGTGAAGAAGACGGCCCGCAAGGTCTGGCAGGATCACCCGTTCCTGGTGGAGCGCGAGGAAGCGCACAAGGAAACGACTCTCGAGGGGGAAATCCGGCAGCGCTTCGCGGACCTCCGGGTCTGGCAGCGCCTCGCCGAGGCGGACCGCCGCAGCATGGTCGGCGGCTACGCCGGGGTGATCCTACGGGTGGCCGACGATAAGCGCTTCGCCGAGCCGGTTGATCGTGTCGGCGGCGGGCTCGACGGGTTGGTTGAGATCATTCCCGCGTGGGAGGGACAGCTCAAGGTCTCCACCTGGGACACTGACGAGACCTCCGACACCTACGGGCAGCCGACCATGTTCTCGTTCAACGAGGCCGAGGTGGGCAACGACGCGCAGGGCCGCAACCGCGCCTTCGAGGTCAACCCCGACCGCGTCATCGTTTGGTCCGAGGATGGCACCGTCCATGGCCGCTCGATGCTGGAGCCGGGGTTCAACGACCTCCTCACGCTGGAGAAGATCACGGGTGCCGGGGGCGAGGGCTTCTGGAAGAACGCCAAGTCGGCACCGGTCTTCTCGATCGAGAAGGATGCCCAGCTCTCGCAAATGGCTCAGGCCATGGGCGTGGACGCGTCGGAGATCGCCGATGCGCTCAACACCCAGACCGAGAACTGGCAGAAGGGCTTCGACCAGAGCCTGATGCTGCAGGGCATGAAGGCTGACACGCTGGCCATCACCCTGCCCATTCCCGAGCATTTCCGGGCGGGCGCCCTAGAGAACTTCGCCGCGTCGATCGAGATGCCCAAGAAGATCCTCACCGGCATGCAGACCGGCGAGCGGGCCAGCACCGAGGACGCCGACGAGTGGGCGCAGACCTGCATGGGCGTCCGGTCCGACCGGGTGATCCCGGCCATCATGGAATTCGTGAACCGACTGGAGCGCTTCGGCATCTTGCCAGAGCGCGACTGGTACCTGCGGTGGGCGGACCTGACCGAGGCTAGCATCAGCGAGAAGATTGATCGGGCCGACAAGATGGCCAGCATCAACGAACGGGCTTCCCGCACGGGCGCAGGCGAGATCGTGTTTACGTCTGACGAAATCCGCGAGACCGTCGGCAAGGAGCCCCTGAGCGACGCCGACGCTCTGCCCGATGACGACGAGGCGGACTTGGACCCGCCCGACGACGGCGAGGAATAGGAGCTTCCCAATGACGAAACGAGTCCGGGTCAACGTCCGCGCGTTGGCCAATACGAAGGCTGCCCGCCGCGAGAAGCGAAACGGGCGCGACGTGATCATCGTGCCGAGCGCCACGCTGCCCGACGACGTGGTCATGAACAACATCCTCTACCCGGCCGACGAGATCGAGAAGAGCTTCGCCAGCCTGAATCGCACGCCCGCGCCTGCCGGGCACCCGCTGATCAACGGCAAGTTCGTCAGCGCTCGCGACCCCGAGGGCATCAACATCGGCTGGATCGGCGCTTGGAACGAGAACGCGCGCCGCGAGGGCGGGCGGGTGCTCCTCGACAAGGTGATCGACGTGCAGACGGCGAACCAGTCCGAGCGCGGCAAGGCGGTGCTGGAGGCGGTCGACAAGGGCGAGCCGATCCACACCTCGACCGGCCTGCTGTGCAACCTCGAGGCCGCCAACGGCGACGTCGCCTACAAGCACATCGCCCGCGACATCGACTTCGACCATGACGCGATCCTTCTGGACGAGGAGGGCGCGGCCACACCAGGCCAGGGCGTCGGCATGTTCGTCAACTCCGCCGGCCAGCCGGAGGAGCTCGAGGTTATCAACTCGGCCATCGATATGGCCGACCAGGAACTCGACTGGGCCGGGATGCACCTGCTCAGTGCGCTTGAGCGGCGCGAGCGCGCTTCCACGTGGGAGCGCATCAAATCCGCCATCATGGATGCCCTGCCGGGCGCCTCAGAGCGGGAACCCTCTGCAAATCAAGGAGAAGCAGACATGGCTGATGAGAAGCAGCTTGAGCAGCTTTCCGCGAAGGTGAACGCCATCGAGGAAGGCCTGTCGAAGATCGGTGAGACCATCGCGAATGCGGTGGGAGAGGCGGTGAAGCCGCTGAAGGACCACGTCGAGTCGCTCGATGCCGCCAACAAGGCCAAGGAGGACGCCGAGAAGGCCGAACTCGAGGCCAAGGTGGTCAAGGCAAACATCCTCGACGAGGAGACCGCCAAGGCGACCCCGCTGAACACCCTGCGCGCCCTGGCGCCCAAGGCCGCGGCTGGCAAGGCCGCCGCGCTCAACGGCGCGTTCGGCGGCTCCAGCGACAAGGACGAGTGGGATGGGTTCAGCCTGAACGCCGCCGCCAAGCAGAAGGAGGCCTAAACCATGGCGAACGTCATCTACCGCGGCCCGATCAAGGACGAGCCGGAGACCGTCTCCGACAAGACCGTGGCCGGCGCATACCTGCCGGGCATTCTCGTGACCGAGAGCGCCACGGCCCTCACCGTCGCCACGGCGGTCGACATCGAGGCGGATCTGCTGATCCTCTCCAACCGCCGCTTCTACGACCAGGGCGTCGGCGATGCCTACGCCTCGGGTGACACCGGTGTGGCCTACCGCCCGCGCCCTGGCGAGATCTACCAGACCCGTCTCGCAGCCGCGACCTACGCCAAGGGTGTTCCGCTCACCATCGGTGCGTCCGGCTACCTCACCGCTGCCGCTGCCGGGGAGCGCGTCGTCGCGTTCTTCGAGGGCGTGGCGGGCGCAATCACCGCCGGCACGCTGAACGACGTTCGCATCGCGAACTCCTTCAACATCGCCGCAGCATAAGGAGGACGCACAGATGTTCGTCTATAACTCCCGTCACCCGATGGGCGCCGAGAGCGGCGTGGATATCCCCGACCGCCTGGCGCTCGCGACGGATGAGCAGAGCCGCGTGATCGCGGCCAACCGCGCCGCCGCCGCCCGGCGGGATACCAGCTTCGAAGAGATGCTGGGCAACGCCGCCGGTGTCATCGGCAACGCGTCGGCCCTGCCGCGCGACGTCTGGGGCATCTGGGACCGCGATGGCATCGAGGTTCAGCGCGAGGTGCTGGCCGTCTTCGGTGACCTCGCGGGCTCGGTGGGCATGCCTATGCCGATCGGCAAGCTGGTCCACTACTTCCAGCAGATCAGCGATTCCGGAGAGGCGCATGTCTCGATGGATGGCCGCTCCAAGGCCCGCACCGACCAGCCGCAGATCACCTACCAGGGCACCCCGCTGCCGATCGTGGACAGCACCTTCAGCTTCGGCTGGCGTCAGATGGCCGCGGCCCAGTCGGAGGGCTTCCAGCTCGACGGAGCCGCCCGCCGGAACTCCATGTTCAAGGTGGCGAAGATGCTCGAGGGCATGGCGATCAACGGCAACAGCCAGATCATCGTCGGCGGCGATCAGCTGTATGGTCTGGGCAATCACCCGAACCGCAACACCCGCTCGACCATCAACGACCTCTCGGCCTGCACCGGTCCCGAGTGGCTGGGCGACGTAAACGCCACCCTGAAGCTGCTGCACGGCGACAACTACCGGGTGCCGGCCACGCTCTACGTCAACTGGGACGACTGGTTCTACGCCACCCAGACCGACTTCTCGGCGGCCTACCCGAACAAGACCATCGCGCAGCGTGTGCTCGAGAACGGTGGCGTCCGCGAGGTCATTCCGGCCTCGGACGTGCCCGCCGACACCATCTTCGCCGTCGTCAAGGACCGCCGCGTCGTGCAGGTGCTGAACGCCATGCCCATGGCCACCCGCCAGCAGTTCCGCGCCAACCCCGAGGACGACTACAACTTCGTCGTCATGGCGGCGCAGGCGCTCGAGATCAAAACCGACGCCGAGGGCAACTGCGGTATCGCGCACTCGTCGTGACCTCTGTGATGGGCCGGGTTCGCTCGGCTCATTGCCAGAGGTCATGCAATGGAGTCTCCTCATGAAGACCAAGTTCGAGATCACCAAGAAGGGCGTCGAGGGCCGCAAGGTCGGCGATGTCGTCGAGTTCGAGGGCGAGAAGGTGCCCGGCTTCCTGCTGAACAAGGGCCGCGTACTGACCGAGCGCGTCGCGGTGACCAACCCAGCCACCGGTGCCGTGCAGGATTCCGCGCAGGAGCGTCAGGCGCTGCTGGCCGAGGCCGCGAAGGTGCTGGACGACGAGCATTTCAGCGCTGAGGGCGTCCCGGACGTGCGCGAGATCAATGCCCTGCTCGATGAGGGCGTCGCCAAGTTCTCGGCCGCCGAGCGCGACCAGCTCTGGCCGGGAATCGCTGACGCCGTGAAGGCGGATCGCGGCTGATGACGGCGACGGTTGAGGGATGGATGGCCTACGCCGGAGCGCGGGGCGACACGGTCGCGGATGATGCGACCAGCGCTGCGGCGTTGATGCGTGGGGTCGACTACGTCGCGCGCTTCTACCTCAACCGGCTTACCTCCTCGGCGCCCGAGCAGGTCGTCGACGAGGCCACCTACGAGGCGGCGAAGCTGGAACTGGCCAACCCGGGCTTCTTTTCGAAGACCTACACTGCCGACCAGCAGAAGGTGCTGACGAAGGTCGGCAGCATCCAGTGGACTGTGCGCGGAGACGCGAGCGGGGCCGAGGCCGCCACCCCGATCAGCACCACGATCGAGGCGATGTTCTATCCCTACATGCTCGAGCGTGGGAAGACACCGGCGTTCCTGATGAGCATCGGCCGGAGCCCGGGTCTGTGAGCGGGGCGGATATCGCCGCCGAGGTCGCGGCAGCTATCGCGGAGGCTGGGGCGGAGACGGGCGGAGGGGCGCCTCTGGTGGGTGCCATCACGCGCGTCACCGGCGCCGACGAGACGACCTATCCGCCGACGCCGGGCGGCGCGACCAGCTACTCCTGTACCGTGCTGCTGGACCAGTACAGCTCTCGGGACCGAGAGGGCACCCAGATCACCGCTCGGGACGTCAAGGCGATGATCGCCCCCGATGCGGAGACCGATCCGCGCAATGGCGACAGCTTGACCGTCGCGGGCAAGACCTTCAGCATCGAGAACGTGGATGCGATCCAGCCAGGGGGCGTGGTCTTGTATTGGGAATGCCAGGCACGAAAGGGTGAGGACTGATGGCCGATACGCGCGCTGCCTTCCTTGCAGAGCTCGACAAGGTCGCGCCTCAGCTGCGCGACGCCTTCGAGCGCGCCATTCAGGACATCCGCAGCACCGCGCAGGCCCGTGTCATCGATGAGGCGATCAAGCGCGCGATCGAGACTGGCGACATCGCCGGCGGCGTGCAGCAGGTGATCGCAGCCATCCAACTGGGCAGCGAGTCCTTCGCCCCGCTCGATCGTGCCATTTCCGAGGCGTTCTACCAGGGGGGAGTATGGCAATTGTCCAACCTCCCAAAGCGCGTCTCGACAGGCTCGCAGGGGCCGCTGATCATTCGCTTCGACGGGCGGCACCCGAACGCCGAGACGTGGACACGCCGGCGCAGCGCGGCGCTGATCACCGAGATCACGGACGACACCGAGAAGCTGATCCGGGAGGCGCTGACTGAGGCAGTCGAACAAGCGCGGCCCTACCGTCGCGTGACGCGCGAGCTGCTCGGGCGCACCGATGGCAACCAGAAGACCGGCGCGCTGATCGGCCTGCATTCCCGGCAGGCGCGGGCAGTGCGAGGCGCCCGTGGGGAGCTGGAGGCGCTGGACGTTCGCTACTTCGCCCGCACGCTGCGAGACAAGCGGTTCGACAGCGCCGTGCGCAAGGCGATCGAGGCGGGCCAGCCGCTGAGCGCCGCCGACATCGAGCGCATCACCGGGCGCTACTCAGATCGCCTCCTGCGTGCCAGGGCGAAGACTATAAGCCGGTCCGAAGGGAACCGGGCCATGAACGCCGGGCGCGCCGAAGGCGTGGTCCAGATGATTGAGCGCGGGGAAATCCTTGCCGAGCACGTCACGATCATCTGGGACGCCACCCCGGGACCACGCACACGTGACAGCCACCGGGCGCTAAACGCCCAGACGATCAAATGGGGGGCGTTCTTCGTCTCTCCCGTCACCGGCGCCCTGATGCGCTGGCCGCACGACGAGGACGCGCCGGCAGCTGAGACCGTGAGTTGCCGATGCTCGGCACGGTTCCGCATCGACTGGAAGGCTGTGTTGCTTTGGCGGAGCGAGAGGGAAGGGTTGGCGGCTTAGGCTGCGCAGCCTTCGGTTGCGTGCGAAAGCACTTCTTCGGCCCACTGGTTCAGGCTCTTACCAGAAAGCTCAGCTGCGAGAGCTGCTTTGCGATGCACCTCGGGTGCAACTCGAAACATAACCTTCCCGGAGAAGGGCTTCTGAGGGTCTTTGCCGACGGCTTCGCAGGTTGCGAGATAATCGTCGACCGCCTCGTGAAACGCTTCCTTAAGTTCTTCAACGCTGTCGCCGTGGAAGCCGACCACATCCTGAATGCCCGCGATGCGACCAACAAGAATGCCGTCGTCATCGTCGTAGTCGACACGAGCACTGTAGCCTTTGTAATTCATCACGTTCTTCATGGTTCCACTCCAATCTGCGAAAGGAAGTTCCGCGCATCTCTGACTTGGTAGCGCTTTGCCTCTTTCTCTGGATGCGGACGGTGGAAACTGCCAACGACCCCATCCTTCACGAACCGAACACGCGACCCGTTACCCTCGATGGCTTCCGCGCCAGCTGCGATTAGTAGGCTTTCGATGTCTGCCCAGTTAATCGTGCCGGAAACCGGATCGGTGAACACCTTGGCGAGGGTACGTTGCTGCTTTCGGTTCATGCTAGCAATATACGCTAGCAAGAGTGTGTTTCAAGGTAAATGTGAAACTTGTTTCACAACTGCTTAAGGCATTACGCAGGTCAGTGCGGTATGGCGGGTGAGGACTTCGGACGGGTCCGGTCGTGTTAGGGCAGGTGGTGGCGGGTTGCCGCTTAGGCTGGCTCATACTCCTGATCGGGATCTTCATCGCCAAGCCACTCGTGGATCTGCGCGACGATCTCCGCTTTTGGGCGATTTTCGGCGATGGCTTTGGCTAGCTTAGAATGGAATTCCCGTGCGAGTTCGCGGTCTGGGTGAGCGCGAAGAAGCCTGCGGGCTGATTGAAGTTCCTCAGTAGTAGGTTCAGCCGGGCAGGGGATCACATGGTTGGAGTCCGGATTGCCGACAATCCGAGGTTTCCGACCGATGGAAGGGGATCGAAACTCTTCGGGTTGCGCGCGTCTGGCAGCTGCCCAAGGCCGGAAGACCTTTTGTAACCACTCAAAAAGCCGCTCTAATGACATTTCCCTGAAGGCCACGAGGTCATGCATGTAAGACGCGATGAAGCGTTCAGGGTCATCGATCCTATGAACCTCTTGCATATATCTCGTGAGGTCTTTGTAGTCGTCTCGAAATTGCTCGCCTACGCGTTCTGGTGCGAATGTGATCGCAGCAGCGCATGCTAGCATCAGGTCTTCATCTGGTTCGAATGGCGCTGGGTATTTCTCTTCTAGTGCGGTCACGATCTCGGCCGAGAGACTACGGCGGTTGTCATGTGCAGCATCTTCGATCCGCTTCTTAAGAGAGGCGGGGATCATGAATTTGTACTGAACGCGCTCATCGTGTGCCATGCACAGTAAATGTCCCTATTTTGTCCTTGACGCAATGCGGACAATAAATGTACCTATTGGACATAATATGTACAGTGGATGGAGAGATGGAGAAAAAACAGTTCAAGCTAAACCTTCCGGCTGACGTCAAAGCGTGGCTGGCGGAACAGGCTAAAAATAACCTTCGGTCGCAGTCTCAAGAGGTTGTTCTGGCACTGCGGGAGAAGATGACGGCGCAAGAAATTGTCGCACAAAAGTAAAGGCCGCTGGGACTGGCATCCCAACGGCCTTTGATGAAACCTAACCCACTACGGAAAGGATCTAGGCATGAATATGCTTGATCGCCGCGGCTTTTTCAAGTCCGCATCCGCCGCGCTTGCGGCAACCGCAACCCCGGCGCTGGCTTACCAGATGCCGATCACCGAAACACCGCACCCCGATCCCATCCGAGACTGGCTGAACCAGTGGTCCGAACTCAAATCGCGCTGGATGGACGAGGGCCACGACGCGACCGGCGAAGAGACCGAGCACGGGCAGATCCTCTGGAATGAGGCTGACGCGCTCGAACGCAAGATCACCTCGACCGAGGCCCGCAGCGCGGACGGCGCGCTGGCGCAGTTGGAATGGATGCTCGCGGATAGCACGGGCGCAGACTTCCAATACGGCCACCGCGAGGCGCTTGAGCTTGCGGTCGAAGCGCTCAAGGGGAGGCTCGTGTGATGGAGCAACCGAACGTGAACCCGACCTCCGCCGGCGTCCCGGAAATCTTCGGCGCGGCACAGGCGCTGACCATGAGCAGCCGCGAAATCGCGGAGCTTCTGGAAAGCCGCCACGACAAGGTGAAGCAATCCATTGAGCGGCTGGTCGCACGCGGGGTGATCGTCCAACCCCCAATGGGGGACGAACAAGATACGGATGCGATGGGCCGCAAGCGCACCACATCTGTCTGCCGGCTGGAAAAGCGTGACACCTACATTGTGGTTGCGCAGATGTCGCCGGAGTTCACGGCGCAGCTTGTGGATCGCTGGCAGGAACTTGAGGCAGCACAGCCCGCGCCAGCCATGCTCACCGGCCCGCAACTCATGTCGGCGGCGCTGATCGAGGCTCAGCAGACCCTGAGCGCACAGGCAGCGCAGATCGAGGACATGCGCGAGGACGTTGAGGCGGACGAGCGCCTGACGAAGGCTGACGGATCGCTGAATGTAACCGAGGCGGCAAAGAACCTCGGGGTGAGGCCGAAAGACCTGTTCACTTGGCTGAGCACCAACGGCTGGATCTACAAGCGCCCCGGCGGCAACGCGTGGCTGGGCTACCAGTCCAAAACCAACACGGGCTATCTTGAGCACAAGAGCACGACCGTCCTGCGAGCGGACGGCTCTGAGAAGATCACTGAGCAGGTGCGCGTGACTGCGAAGGGCTTGAGCCGGTTGGCGAGATTGATGCCCGGGGTCGCGCGCGAAGCCTGAAGTTTGACAGGTCAGTAGAAGAAAAGGGCGGTTCCTCCGGGAGCCGTCCCTTCCGCGTGGAGTGAGCCATGACACAGACGTTCGCCGCACAGATCCGGAACTGGACCGAGAAAACCAAGCATGACGCCGAGTTCATCTTCAAAGGCTCTGTCGAGGATATCTCGGAGCTGATGGCCCGCAGGCAGGCGAGCGTCCAAGATACCGGCGGGACATTTCAGGTCGGCTACGTTCCCGTCCTCAGTGGCGAACTGATTAACAGCGTTGAGGTTTCGGTCGATGGCACGATCACGGGGCAGGGCGCAAACAAGGCGCCGCCTGATTTCGTGGCATCCTTGGCCGGGCTGGAACTCGGCGGCGTAGCGGAAATCTACTTCACAGCCGCCCACGCAAGACCTCTGCACTACGGCTTCACGACGACCTCAGGGGCGCAGGTTCCGGGGCGTCTATGGGTCACCACGGCTATTCAGCAGTGGGACACCATCGTTCAGATGAACGCCAAGCTCTTCGAGGACTGATCATGAGCGTCACAACGGGCCACGCGGCCCTCATCCGTCGGGTGGTCACGATGACCGACCCGCCCAACGTCACGCTGCCCAACGGCCCCGGAAAGGGCTTGCCGCGCTACGTGATCCAAGCCGCAGGCGGTGCGCAGACCCCGGCGGACCTGACCGGAAAGACCCGCGCCTTCCCTGAGATCGTCGTCCGCGTAGAGACCAAGGCTTGGCCGGAAGGACAGTATTTCATCGAGAGCGACCAGCTTGTCGGCGCTCTCGTGGCCCGCTTCCCGCCGGGCGCGAAGTTCGACGGCGTGAAGATCGACCGCGCTCCCGACGTGCGCCCCCCGCTGCCGGTCTCCGACGGCGTTATCTCAATCCCGGTCATCATCCGGGCCACCTTCGTCTTCTGACCCCAAGGAGAAAGACCATGACCGAATCCCATATCGGCGCAACGCTGTTCATCAGTACCACGCTGCCCGAGACCAACGACGCGGCAGGCTACGAGGCTCTTACGTGGATGCAGGTCAACGGCCTGATCCAAGAGCCGCAACTCGGCAAGACGGACGCGATGATCGACGTTCCCGACCTAACCACGGGCTTCACCACCGCTGTCAAAGGCGCAGGCACCGGGATGGACAGCCAAGCGCAGTTCCGCGACGTGCCGAACGATGCCGGGCAGGCTGCCATCATCGCCGCAGCGCAGAGCTACCCCGGCAAGATCGCCGTCAAGATCGGCTACGGCACCGGCACGGACAACGAGCTCACGACCGGCGACCCGGTGGCCTACTCGCAGGGCATCGCGCACAGCCACCAGCGCAACCAGGGCAACACCACCAGCTATCGCGGCTTTGCCGTGGGTTTCCGCCAGAACGTGCCCGCTGTCGAAGCAACCGAGCCGGCGTAAGGAGCAGACCATGGACCTGACGAAACTTGACCTCCGCGCCGCTGTCTCTGAGGGCGCCGAATTCGAACTCAAGCACCCGGGCACCGGGGAAGGGATCGGCGTTTTCCCGACTGTGCTTGGCTACGACAGCGAGGAAGTGGAGACCGCCGAGCGGGATCTTCGCCGCCGCGCCAGCCGTGCCAAAGACAGGGAGGCGGCTGTCGCGATCCTCGAACGCCTTCCTCTCGTTCGTGCCCAGACTGCGCTCACCGGCCTTCGCGGCGGATCGGGCGAAACCAGCACCGTCGAGAAGCTGAGCGCTCTGATGGCGAAGCCCGGCTTCATCTGGATCATCGAGCAGATCGAAGCCTTCGCGGGAGACCGGGCCTCTTTTTTCTCGAGTGCCGAGGACAGCTGACCCTCTGGGCGCGGTGCCTCGGCTACCTGCACTCGAAACCCAAGGGATGGGAACGTAACCGGATGCAGAAGAGCGGCGGGAAAGGCAGGTTGCCCGCGGTTGACCCCGCCGCGTCTGACTATCTCGCGCTCTTCATGCGGGTAGGACCGGCGCATTCCAGCGGTATGGGGCTATCACCGGTCCCATACTCCGAAATTGCCCTCGCAGCGCCGTGGGCGGACGAGACTGAGCGGAACCTGATCCGGGACATGTCGGCGTCTTACCTTGAGGGTACGAGCTTCGGGGAAGACCCGTTTGCGATGCACCCGATGTCACAGGCCGAGGCTTGACGCTAAGCGGTCTGTCGAGATTTCGCGGCGGCTATCCTCTTATCCAAGTCATCGGCATCGGGAGCGGGCGCGCGAGACACCGGCGCTGGGGTGGGCTGCGAGGGCGGCTCTACGGGCGCTGCGTCCACCGTCTCCTTGGTTGGGGTCAGAAGCGTGATGATCCGGTCAAGACCAGCAATCACCGAACCGGCGATGAATGCCGCAATGGCGGCGCTGAAGAAGATCGGCTCCCCCTCATCCACCGCAAAAATGACGCTGAGCGCCGACGCCAAAAACGCAATGGCGTATGAAATCTTCAAGAGAAGCATGAACAGGTTCCGAGGTTAGAATGACAGATATTGCACGTCTCGGTATTGCTGCGGACAGCCGTGGGGTTGTCAAGGCAACGCAAGACCTCAATCGCCTCGGCGATCAGGCGGCGACCACGGAAAAGCAAGTGGTCGGCCTCGGTGGTAGCAGTAAGAAGTCCTTCAACTCCCTCTCTGCACCCCTGCGAAACTACGACAAGGCCGTGCAATCCTCGTCCGCGCACACGGCCAACCTTGCGGCGCAGTGGAACGATATTGCGGTCATGATGGCCGCCGGCCAAAGCCCCATCCAACTTGCGTTGCAGCAAGGTGCGCAGGTCTCGCAGGTCTTGAACCAGATGGGCGGCGGTGTGGGCGCGCTGCGCGCCGTCGGCGCGGGCTTTGCGGCTATGATCAACCCCGTGTCGCTAGCAACCGTCGGCATCATTGCGGGCGGCGCTGCACTTGGTCAGTGGGCGATGAACGCCGCAGGGGCGAGGCGGTCTGCGGACGACCTGGCGAAGGATATCGAGGCTCTCGAAGGCTACCTTGCGGCCCTGCGCGAGACCGCCGCCGGGGATGTGTTCAAGGGGCTTGAGAAGTCGCTCATGACCACATCTGAGACGGCTCAAATCCTTCTGGAAATGTCCCGGATCGAGGCGTTCGACGCCATCAAGAACCTGTCGCAAGACCTCGCGGACGCAAATACCGAGGCGAGCATCTGGCGCAAGGCGATGATGGGGACCGATATTGGTGTGGTCGGTGACTTGCTGAATATCGAGACGGTCCTTCAAGGCCATGTCGGGATCTGGAAAGAGAACCGGGCAGAGGTTCGGGCCTTCATGGATCTGGTGCGGGGCATGAACACCGCAACCGACATGGAGGGCATGTACGAAATGGCGCTGCAAGTGCGAGATGTCTTCCGGTCGCAAGTTGACATCTCGCAGGAGATGACCGGCGAGCAGAAGGCGTTCTGGCGGCAGTTGAACGAGAACATCCAGCGCTTGGAATTGATGGGCGCTGCCGCCGAAGCAACCGCCGACGCCAACCGCCTGATCCGGGAAGAGGGTGACGCGATCATTGCGGGCCTTCAACAGGACGCAGATCTTCGCAAGACCATCGCAATATTCGGAGAGGACAGTGCCGAGGCTGCACACGCGCGCCTGCTTGCGGAGAGGGACGCTTACGACGAAACACTCGCCTCCAAGGGTATTGCCGGCGAGCTCGCGGACGAGATCATGCGGGCGTGGGATGCTGCCAATGGCTTGGCCGCGTCCGAAATGGCTGTGACGCTAGCCGGCGCAGCAGACGAGGCCGCTCGCCTCGCAGACAACATGGCGAACTCGGCAGCAGCGTGGCAGGCATACTTGGACGCCAAGCCATTGGAGGGCCTGCCCCTTCCGGTGACGAAGATGCCAGCCGGCGGCGGTCTCGACCTCCACGACGTGAGCATCCAAGGCCCCGAGGGTCTCCTTCCGCCGCAGGCAGAGGGATGGAAGCCACCGCGCAAGGGCCGCACGGGCCGCCCAGGGGGCCGTGGAGGCCGTGGAGGCATCAGCGATGCCGAGCGCGAGGCAAAGCAGATCGCAGACGCCTACGAGCGCCTGACGCGCAGCCTTGACCCGCTGAAGGACGCCAACGCCGAATACTCGGACAACTTGAAGATCCTCAACGACGCGCTGAAGGCTGGCAAGATCACAGCGGCGGACTACGCCGAAGGGCTGGTCATGGTCGATGAGGCGCACCGGAAGGCCATGGACGACCTCGACGGCAGCACCGACCGGCTGCAAACCATGCAGGACGGCATCGCGGGCTTCACGGACGCGCTTTTCGACAACAGCACCTCAATCAGCGATTGGGCGCAGAATGCCGTCATCGAGTTCGCCAAGGTACAGGCGCAGTTGGCGATCTTGAACGCGCTCGGGCTTTCGACGGAGGGGGTTGATGACAGCTTCATCGGCACCGTGATCGGCGGGCTTTTCGGCAAGCGCGCCATGGGTGGCCCGGTGAACGCCAACAGCGCGTATCTCGTTGGCGAGAAAGGGCCGGAGATCATGGTCCCGACCTCCTCCGGGGTCGTGGTGCCGAACCATCAGATCGGCGGCGGTGGCGGTCCCGATATTCAAGTGAACATCAAGACTCCGCCGGGAGCCACAGCGACGACGCGTCGTAGATCTGGCGGCATCGACATCGAGGTGATGATGGAGCGCAAGTTCGAAGAGTTCATCGAAAGCGGCGGGGCTGACGGCGCCATGAGCCGCTCTTTCGGCCTGAAGGGTCGCCCGAGGAGTTAAAGATATGCCCGCATGGCCCTCCAGCTTGCCGTTCTTCGAGAGCGCCGAGGAATCCCGCACCGGCCCGCAGGGGGCCGTGATCAGGTCCCAGATGGACATCGGTCCGGATCAAGTGCGCAGACGCACCAGCGGGACTGTGCGGCGCCGGGCCGGCACAATTCAGGCGCTCACTGGCGATCAGCTAGCGGAGTTCGAGACCTTCTTCGCAAGCGTCTTGGGGCAAGGCGCGCTCAACTTCACGGCGGCTGATCCGTTCGACGGTGCGATCCGGGATTTCCGGTTCGTCGGTAGCTACAACGTCCAACGCATCTGGCCGTATTACTTCATCACCGCAGAATTGGAGATCCTTCCATGAGGCAGATTACAAGCCGACTTCTGGCCGAGCTCTACGCCGGCGAGAGCAGCGCGGTGTTGGTGCCGCTGGTGAAGCTGACCCACGCGAACTGGTCCGAGCCCGTCCTTCTGGTGCGGGACGATGCGGCCCTGATCCACGCTGGCGAGGAATACCTGCCGTTCCCGTTCGAGATCAGCCTGCCGGATGATCGCGACAAGGGGTTCCCCGTGCTCAAGTGGTCCGCATCGAACGTCTCGCGCGAGATTATTGGCCAGTTCCGCGCCATCACGGGCGAGGTACTCGGGCGCGTGGTCTACGTGCTGACCTCGCATCCCGATGTTGTCGAGGTCGGGCCGTTCGAGGTCGAGATCACCGGCATCGAATATGACGCCCTGACCATCAGTGGCGTGATGACAATCGAGCCGATCCTGCAAGAGCAGTTCGGCTATCTGGAAATGACGCCCGGCACGACGCCGGCGCTGTTCTGACCACTGGAGGAATAAAGATGTTGAAGAAACTTCGCGCCCTCGCAGCGCGCGGACTCTTCTTGGCGGGAGAAATGGCGCATTCTTCGCCCGAGAGTCGTAAGCTGCATTCCAACCTTTTCGATTCCACTTCGGGGGCTGGATGGTGCATCGACCCGAAGACGGGTCAATGCCAGTTCGCGGCTCTCAGGCCTAGACGTGATCTCTTAGTCTGACACCTGACGCAGGCTAAGCAGGCTGGAAATAATCTCCATCGCCTTATGAAGCTGTACTTCTGGTTCACTTCCAGTGCCCTCATGACTGTGTCTGAGTGCATGCTCGCATATCTCTTTGTATGCCTGAATTCGCCAGTCTGGGTCTTCGACGACCTGGTCGAGATAGCCAATTAGAACTTGATTTGCGATTATCAGGCCAGCGCTCAGCGCCATATTTTCGGGTGGCAGGCTTCCTCGGTAGGCATTTGGAATTCCATCGGGTTTGCGGATGACCTTCATGGGTTTGTCGGGATCAACATAGTTCGGAAGTGGCAAGAGATTCTCCATCGATTGTTGTGGTGACGCGATGGTGAGCACCGGCGGGGGTTGGAGTCCAGCCTCCGCCGGACCCTCCTAAATCCGGAAAATCAAATGTGGACCGATGCTTGGGTTGGCCTGCCTTACGCGGTGCGGGGGCGGGGGCCGACCGCTTTTGACTGCCTAGGCCTCTTCATCGCCCTGCATCTCGCCCGGCGCGGCGTGGTGATCCCTGACCCCGCCTGCACGATGACAGAGGCGCTGCAGCGTGGCGCCGTCGACGAGCTTCGCCCGCGCTTTCGCAGGGTGGAGGTCGCGGAGGAAGGCGATGCCCTCCTGTTCATGATGGCGGGGCGCCCGCTGCACCTGGGCTACGCGCTCAACACTACCGACATGATCCACACGCTCGACGATGCCGAGCATTGCAGCCGCATAGAGCGGTGGAACGGCGCCGGCTGGCGCGGGAAGCTCGAAGGAATCTATCGCTTTGCTTGATGACGTGATCGACGCGCGCGCTATCGAAGTCGCTGCCGAGACGCACCCGCTATGCCGTGAGGTGGTCCATAGCGCTGTGCGCGCGGGCACGACGGTCTCCGAGATCGTGCGACTGATGGACATCGACACCGCGCGCTATGGGCTGCCCTACGTGGTGCTGATCAGGGGTGCCGAGGTGTGGCCTGTCCCGATCACTCTCTGGCGGAACATACGCCCGAAGGAAGGAACGCGGGTCGAGATCGCGTTTCCGGCGCAAGAGGGTGGCGCGATCGTCGCTGCGGCAGCTTCGGCTTTCCTGCCGACCGCAGCGGCGGCTGGTGCTGGCGCGCTCTTTGCGGCCGGGACGGTCGGCTATGCGCTGACCTATGCCGCCATCACGGTTGTCGGCGCGCTCGCGATCAACGCGCTCATTCCGCCGGCGCAGCAGGGTGGCGGCGGCACGGGCCCGCAGAACTACGCCATCACAGGGGTGGCCAATGCGGCGAACCGCTATGGCGTGTTCCCCTACGTGATCGGGCGCCAGCGCATGTTCCCGCCGATGACCGCCGCCGGCTTTTCGGAGACGGTGGGGCGGGATATCTACTATCGCGGCCGCATGACGTTCGGATGGGGGCCGGTTGCGCTCGAAGATCTGCGCATCGGTAATACGCCGATCTGGGAATATGATGGCGTCGAGCTCGAGTTCCTCAACGTCGATGAAGCGCTCACACTCGCGAATATGCCGCAGCTCGCAGAGCTGGTGAAGCCGCGCACAGAGGAGAGCCGATCGGTAAAGAGGTTGCTCGCCGCCGAGGGAGAGGAGTTTGTCTTTCAGCCCGCGGAGGCGGCAAAAACCGTCGCCATCACGATCGAGCCGACCGCGCTCTTGGCCGGCACCACCTTCGACGCAGTGGTCGAGGTTGCCGAGGTGGGGAGCGAGAGCTGGGTCGAGGTCGAGACCTATACCGGGATCAGTACCGAGCAGGTATTCGAAGCCGGGCCGTTCTCCGATGGCGTGGCGCGCCGCTGGCGCGTTCGGATCACCGGCAAGACCGTTTCTGATGAGCCCGACCCGAGCTTTGGCCTTACGACCCTTTTCGAGGGGCGCGAAGGCTTTACGGTCACCAAGGCCTCGGCGACCTATCAGGCTCCGACCGCCGGCTGGCGCTATGGCGCTGAGAAGATGCGTCTCTACGCAGATGATGTGACCGAGGATGCCTATAACGATGTGCCGCAAGAGAGCGAGCCGGTCATCAAGTACACCCGGCTGGATACGGTATCGGCTGCGGTTGACCTGACGTTCCCTCAGGGCCTCTACAACAGCACCTTCGACGGAGATCGGAGCAGCCACCGGGCGCGGTTCGTGTTCGAATATCAGAGCACTCAGGGCGGCATCAACGAGGCGGACTGGGTGAGCCTTGGGGAAACCGAGTGGTCGGGCAAGTTTTTCAGCCTGTATCGGGTGACCAAGGAAATCGCGTTCCCGGCCCCGGATGAGTACGCCATCAGGATCACCCGAACGAACGGCATCGATGATGCGCCAGGGGATTACAACTCAGCCACGCTCACCGCCATTCGCTCGTTCAGCGACCGCGATCTGCCGAGCCATGACGGCATTGCCGAGGTCGCGTTTCGCATCAAGGCCAGCGATCAGCTCAACGGGCAGATCGACAGCCTCAACGCCATCGTGCAACAGCTCGCGCCGGTTTGGGATGGCAGCGCGTGGTCGGACCCGCAGCCCGTTCGGCACCCGGCATGGGCGTTCCTGCAGGCAATCCGCGGGAAGCATCTGCGCCGCCCGGTGCGCGACGAGCGAATCGATCTTGAAGCCTTCCGCGCGTGGGCCGTCGAAGAGCCGCATTGGACGTGCGACTACGTGGTCGATACCGCCACGCAGCTTGGCGAGGTGCTCGACATCATCGCCGCCTCGGGGCGTGCGAAGCGCACGTTGACCGACCTCAAGTGGTCGATCATCCGGGACAACGCCGCCGGCCCGGTGCGGCAGGTCTTCACGCCGCGCAACAGTTGGGGCTTCCGGGCGGAGCATCGGTTCCCGCGTGAAATCCACGGCTTCCGCGTGAAGGCGCGCTCCGAGCGTCTGGAGTGGCAGGAAGATGAGATCTTCGTTCTTGCCGATGGCTTCACCAAGCAGACCGCGACCGAACTGGAAACGCTGGAGCTTCCCGGCGTCGTGGTCACTGCTGACGATCAAGACGAGGGCAACGTCTATCGGCTCGGGCGCTACCACCTTGCGGCGGCGCTGAACCGGCCTGCCACCTACACGCTGCAGGTCGGCTGGGAGCACCTGCGGGTCACGCGTGGCGACAAGGTGCGCTTCGTGCATGACGTGCCGAAGGTCGGGGTAGGGCAAGCGCGCATCAAGGCGATCACGGAGGACGGCAGCGGGTACGTTGCGAGCATCATGCTCGATGATGTCTTGGACTTCGACCAGGACACGTTCCGAATGCTGGTGCGGAACGTCGGCGGCAATCAGACCTTCACCGCGCTGTCTCCGGTGGACCCGCACGCAAGAACTTGGTCGCCGGCTGTGAACGTGGCGGCGAGCGACATGGCGCTTGGCGATCTGGTGGTCGTTGAAGAGCTCACGCAGGAAAGCGTCGATCTGATCGTGACCAGCGTTCGGCCAAAGGCGGACGAAAGCGCGGAGTTGCAACTGGTCGATGCGGTGCCGGGCATTCTGGGGGCCGACAGTGGCGAGATCCCGACCTATTCGCCGGTGATCACAGAGCCGCGCGATCCGGCGACCGCAGGTATGCCGCCGCTTCCTGTGATCATTTCGGCCTACTCAAACAGCCTCACGCAGATCATCGCGCCCGACCTGTCAGCGCGGCCCCGGATCGCAGTGCAGCTCGCGCCGTTCGCCAGCGCCACCGACCTCGAGGGCGTGACGCTGCAGCTCCGTTGGCGCGATGCCGAGGACCTCTCCGCTTGGAGCTATGGAGAAACGGTTTCCGCCGGCGAATACAACCTCACGACGCGGGCGCTCGATGTCGGCGAGGCCTACGTGGTCGAGGTGCGTTCGGTCGATCCCGAAGGGAAGACGCGCGGATGGGTGGCGGCGCCCAATGCGGTCACCGCGAGCACGGCGCCGCCGGCGCCGCCGCAGATCTCGGCCACGGCCACCGCCGCGAGTGTGCCCGACGCCGCCGGCAACGGGCGTCGTCCGGCGATCTCGCTGAACTGGACCATGCCCGCCAACCGGACGTTGCGCGTGACGTGGGAGCTGCGAGTTGCCGCGACCGGCGTGGTGGTTCAGCGCAGCCTGTTCGCCGCGGCCTCCGAGGGTCAGGTGCTGATCTCGGACGGGGTTCTGCCTGCGACCGCATACCAGGTCCACGCGAGCTTCGTCTCGGGCGCCGCCGATCTGCGGAGCTGGGGCGACTGGCTCGATGTGACCACGGAGGATCTGCGGATCTCCCGCGTCGATCTCGACCCGGGGATCACGGATCAGCTCGATGGGGCCACGGACGCCGCCAATCAGGCCCTGCAAGACGCGGCGGCGGCTGACCAGAAGGCAGGCACTGTCCAGCAAGAGTTGAACACCGCAATCGAAGGGCTCACGGTCGACTACAACGTCGCCACGCAGGCGGCGCAGGACGCTCAGACGGCGCGCGACGAGTCGCAGTCCGCCCGCGACAACGCGGCCACGCACGCGGCAAACTCGGACACCGCCCGGCAGCTTGCCGAGGACGCCAAGGCGGCAGCAGAGACCGCAGAGGTGGGAGCGATCGAGGCTGCGGGCGTCGCGGTGAGCGTGGCGCAGGAAATGCAGCCGGTTCCTTACGCGCCTGAGTTCTACATCGAGGCCACGACGGGCTACGGCTGGGAGGCCCGCGCAGATTGGCCCAACACTGACCCGGCCACGGGCTACGGGGTCATGGGGCCGGGCAATGTTGCCATCGCCGTGCGGGTGCCCTTCACGTTCACCCCCGGCCACATCTACCAGATCGAGGCCAAGGTCATCGTCATCGACGGCCCGATGAGGTTCATCCTCGGGCTGTATAGCTGGGACGCGGATCAAACTTCGCTGAACCAGAACCTGCAAGACGGGTCTGGCGCCGCCGAAATCTCTGATGAAGGCGTGGTGACCGTCTGGACCACCACATTGGGTCTTGCTGGCTCGGGGGCTGCGATTGAGGTCCATGAGGACACGGCGTTCTTCCGCCCGCAGCTTCGCGCCAACCAAGCGGGCGTCACTTCTGGGGTACTGCACTTCCTGTCCATGGAGGTGACTGACATCACCGAGAGCCGAGCGGCGGCTACCAGCGCTGCATCGGCAGCCGCCAGTGCTTCGGACGCCGGAGAATCCGCCACTGCGGCTCAGACCAGTGAGACGAACGCCGCCACCAGTGCTGGTGAAGCCGGAGTAAGTCGCAACGAGGCAGTGGCCGCGAAGAACGACGCCGAAGGGGCTTCCTCGACTGCCGTGTCCGCAGCCGAGACCGCGACGAGCGCTGCCAACGATGCAGGCGAGAGCGCGGGGGCTGCGTCGTCCTCGGCAAGCGCCGCCGCTTCGAGCGCCACCACTGCCACGCAGAAGGCCAGCGCAGCCAGCAATAGCGCCAACACGGCCAGTACCAAGGCTGGTGAGGCTAGCACCAGCGCACAAGCGGCGGCGGCGTCCGAAAGCAGCGCGGAAGGCTCCGCCAACGCTGCTGCGACTTCGGAGAGCGTGACGGCGAAGACCGTGCGCGAGAACGCGCAGCCGTCGCATTTCGAGCAGGATGGCAAGTTCTGGACTCACGCCCTCAGCGGTAACCCTGACAATAAAACCGACCTCGGAGATGGCGACCCGACCACCTTCCGGGACACGCCGGAAGGTCGCGCCGCGTTCAACTACCACAGCGTCACAAGCAACTGGCATTGCGGTCCGAAGGGATACCTGCGCAACGGGCCGGGCCGAACCTTCCGCATGACCTGCCGTGCGAGGCATACCGGAGCGCTGGGAAACCAGCAGGCGGAGGCCCCGCTCAAGCTACAGTTCCGGCGGATTGACGCGGACTACACGCACACTACGGGCGGCACTTGGACGATGAACTGCGTGTTCAGCGCTGCGGATACTTTTGAGACTTTCGTTCACGAGATTACGGATCTAAACGGCCTCACCCCGTGGATGATGGGCTTCGCCTATTGGAATGGTGCCTACCCTCAGACAAACGGTGGCGTGGAAATCGTCGAGCTGCGCATCGAGGACGTGACTGCCGAGAAGGAAGCGCAAGTTGCTGCTGAGGCCGCATCTGAGAGCGCCAGAAGCGCCGCCACGTCTGAGAGCGGAGCGGCTCAGTCTGCCAGCGCGGCCAACAGCAGCAAGAACACGGCCAGCACGAAGGCAGGGGAGGCATCGACAAGCGCAGGACAGGCCGCCACTAGCGCCAGCAATGCAGCAGGGTCTGCCAACAGCGCCAGTAGCTACGCCTCGCAGGCGGCAACGAGCAGGGATAATGCAGCAAGCAGCGCCCAAGCTGCTAGCGTCAGCGCGTCGAACGCAAGCACCAGCAAGAACCAAGCCGCGTCCAGTGCACAGGCAGCGAGCAGCAGTGCCCAGACCGCCAGCACGCAGGCTGGCCTTGCGGGCAACTACGCTGGGCAGTCAGCGATCAGCCGGGACGCTGCCTCCGACAGCGCGGTGGCCGCGAGTAACTACCAGAAGACCGCTGCTCAGATCACCGGACAGGGCGTCGGATGCTTGGAGGACGCCTACTTCGACACCTACGGCGAAGCTGGCTCCATGTGGCAGGACTTTGGTGAGGGGCCGAGCTACACCCCCGGCGACAACGAGGTGTTCGCTACCGGCAAGACGCTGAACTACAACTACAGCGATACTAGCCTTAACGCCGGTGTTCGCATGTCAAATAATAACGGCTGGAAGGGACCGAAGAACGAGTCAGCATACGTCGTGGAGGTGGTCTTCACCTATGTAGGTGGTAATGGTCTTGGTGGCGCGGGAGTTCTGATCGACTGGAACCATGCCGACGGGGAGAGCCGGCGGCAATTTCCGCTGTCTGACATGATCACGGGCTACCTCAAAGCAGGCGTACCCACCTATGCCTCCAAGGTGTTCACGCGCCCTACCGGGTTTCCCGGCAACTTCACCTCTCACGAAGCGTGGTTCATGGTACAGTGGTCTGGCTTTGTTGGAGGAGTAGACCGAAAGCACATCAAACTGCACTACTTCCAGATCCGTCCGGCTTCGCCCGACGAGATCGAGTATCTCGATACGGCGGCCACCGTGGAGCAGCATACCGGGGCCATCGCCACGCTCGACGGTAAAGCCCGCGCTTCCGCAGGCTTGGCGGTCACCGCCAGAAGCAACGGCAACAGCTACGTCTCGGAAATCCGTCAAACGAGCTACGCGGACCCGGATGGGTCCGGTGGTTCGGCCATCCAGCTCGACGCAGACCAGATCGTCGCCGATGGGACGCTTACCACACGCAAGCTGGCGGTCGGTCTCGGGGGCAACCTTCTGACCAACACAGAGTTCTGGGCTGGGACGAGAGACTACGAAATTTATAAGTCTGGCGCAGCCGGGGCAGATACCTCGCTGAAACGGCGAAGCCCCGGAGCGACTTACGCAGGGGCCGGGTATCCGACCCTTGTGCTTGAACAGAGCAGTGGCGACACCACTGGATACGCTGATCTTGTTTGGAGACCGGCGTACAACGAAAACGGCGACGCCGGTTACGGGACGCCGGTAAAGCAAGGCGATGTACTCGAAATGTCTGCGCAACTATCCATTCACAGGTGTGAAGTGGAACTGCGCATCCAGTGGAAGAACGATGCCGGAGACACCATCGGGTACTCGAATTCGGTCACTGTGGGGGCGGGTAGTTATAGTCCGACCAACCCGGACGAATGGCCAAGACGCGGCGTTCGTTGGGGCGCTCCCGCGAATGCGGCATACGCGACCCTGCATATCCGCAAGAGGGCTACGAACTCAGGGTCCAACTCTTACCTGTTCGTTCATAAGCCGATGCTCAGCCGGTCGCACGCCCAAGCCAGCGAATGGGCCGAGTATACGCCGGGCGGGTCGACCTTCATCGACGGCGGGACGCTGATCAACGACAGCATCCTCTCCCGGCATGTCGCTGCCGGGACGATGCAGGCCGACCGGATGGACACCGACTCTTTCGCAGCGAAGGGCCTTGCGCTGTTCGGTGGCGACCTACGTTCCGACGACTTCGTGGCGGGGAACCAAGGGTGGCGTATTCGGAAGGGCGGCGATGCGGAATTCAACGACCTGATCGTTCGCGGAAGTCTCCGACAGAACGCAGTGAGCGATGGCGTGGTGCTGACGGATGCTGGTGCCGACTACGAGAACGAAGACGTGATCCAGCTATACACACTGGGTCGCCCCGTCACGATGGACGATGTGTGGATCATTTCAGTGTCTGTGGATCTAAGGCGTCGTTACGGCGCCGTTGGTCCCGGAGCGGAAATTTCGATTGACGTTAAAGTTAATGGGAGCTGGGTCGGTTGGAATCATTTGTTCGTGATCGAGCGGGAATTTGACGATCTCGATCCTGAATGGCGGGTGGTTTCCAATTCGGAGATCCATGCTTTCGAGGGGCAGGATCTTCGAGTACGCCTAAGGGCAACCGGCGGCAACGATGTGACAAGTTACCGCAAATCCAGCCTGTTCTTCAAATCCATCCAGAGGTGACCATGGCACACTACGTAATCCTGAATGGCGCCGGATGCGTCCAGCAGATTCACAACATAGACCTCGGTATCGAGGGGGCTATCGAAATCGCAGACGATCAGGTGTCTGTTGTTCAGGACAGCTACTACAGCGAGGGGTGGTTCCTGCCTCGGCCCCGGATCGAACTGCCCGAGCTGGACGGGAACAACCTCGCTATCCCCCCGCTTCCCCTTGGGACAAGAGTTACCATCGTCGATCAACTCGGCGAGGCGGTCCTGAGGATGGTGACCGAGACAGAAGACTGGTCGGATACGCTGGCCTTTGAGGACGCGGGCCGCTACTCGATCGATGTCGCACCACCTGCGCCCTACCTGCCGAGCAGCGCGGTCGCGGAGGTGCCGGAATGATCTCGATCACTCGCACCGACGAGAGCAAAGAGGCAGAGGTAGCGGAAGAGCAGGCTCGCCGGAAGGTGGCGCTGCATCAGCACCGCGACCAACTCATCGCGGAAGGCACCACCGTGACCGTCACCGGCATTGGCGACGTGCCCCTGCGCGGCCTGCCTTTCGATCAGACCGTGATGCTCTCGCTTCTCCAGCGCGGGGCCGCACGCGTCGCAGCGAACGACAGCACCGCCGACATTCTGTTCCGCGACGACGCCAACACCGAGCACATGCTCACCGGCGCACAGGCGGTGGAGCTGGCCCAGGCCGGCATGACGTGGATCGAAGACGTGATGCAGGCAAGCTGGGCGATCAAGGATGCCGGCCCGATCCCGGAGGATTTCACAGATCCGATCTACTGGCCGTCCTGATACGCTCGACCATCGCACCACACGACCCGCCGCCGGCGGGCTTTTTTATGACCTCGGACCATCGGAGGCCCAATGGGAGAAAACAGCATGACCGGTGACGAGTTCCCGCGCACCTGGAAAGGCCGGATAATCGAGGCGGGCAAAATCATGGGTGCCATCGCAGCGATCTTCGGCGGGTGCAGCCTGATCTGGGGTATGACCCTCGGCCCGCTACGGGACATCTACGGCATGGCCTCCAATTTCGTGGATGACTTCCGCCGACTTGAGGCGACGGTGCAGCAACTGCAGGTCGACGTGGCGCGGGCGAACGGCGAGGACCGGGTGATCCGCCAGCCGGACGGGCTCAGCTACATTCAGGAGCCGGTGACGCAAGGTGATAACGTGGTGATGATCCTCGTGGTTGCCCGCACCCGGCTGGGGGAGGGGTGCCGGCTCATCGACTGGGTGCCTATTTTCACAGATGAGCTCAATATCCCGACGCCGGGCGAACGGTCACGCAAGGGCCCGGTCAGCCGCCAGATCGACACCAACACTCAGCGCCTAAGGGTCGAGATGGTCCCGCCTGAGGTGCTCCGACCTGGCCGGATCGTCGTCTATCTGACGTTGACCTACCGGTGCCCCGGTACGGACGGAGAGACCACTCTCGAGGATCGCACGGAGGGCCTCCCGTACCGGCTGCTGCCGCGATGAGCGATACCTGATCCACACTCATTTCTGGTGAGACTAGGCGCGAGCGCCGCGTCCGCCTGGGGGAGGCGGCATGACCTGGGGAAAGAAGGTCTAGCGCGGCACTCGCGCGCGAACATGAGCAGATCAACAAGTTGAATACAACCCCAACGCCCGGCCATCGCGCCGGGCTTTTTTCATGGAGAAATGACCATGCGACTGATTGACAATGCCGGCGCCGTCGCGCGCCGATCGCACAGCATGTGGGGTTTCTACCTCACCGGGCTGTTTCTGATCCTGCCTGACCTGATCTGGGTCGTGGCCGGGATCGACACCAACCCGCGGTTCTGGTGGGTAGCCGCCTTCGCCGCGTGGATCTACGGGATGATCGGGCGGCTGAAGGACCAGGGCATCGACCGAACGAAGGTGCGCAGCGCGCCGATGATCGGCCTCCTGGCGCTGGTGCTGGTCGCGGGCGGGGCCCTGATGACCGGGCAGCGCGCCCATGCTCCGGCGCCCGTCGCGCCGGCTGTCTCGCAGGCGCGGACCTCGGAGGAGGCCTTTCTCGAGGTGGCGATCCCACTGGTCTCGAAATGGGAGGGGCTCGAGACCAAGGCATACCGCGATCCGGTGGGGGTCTGGACGGTCTGCTACGGCGAGACGCAGGGCGTGCGGCCCGGCGACCAGTACACTGCCGAGCAGTGCGCCGCGATGCTCGGCCGGCGGATCCTCGAATACCGCGCCGGGCTGCACCGCCACTTCACGGCTGACACCCGAGCGCGGCGCCTGCCGCCGACCAGGGATGCCGCCTATTCGAGCCTCGCCTACAACGTCGGCGTCTCGGCTGCCGGCAAGAGCACTGCCACGCGCCGCCTCAACGCGGGTGACGTTGCCGGGGGATGCGAGGCGTTGACGTGGTGGAACAAAGCCGGCGGGCGCGTCCTGCGCGGACTGGTCAACCGTCGTACCGATGAGCACCGCCTGTGCATGGTGGGCGCGGCATGACCCTCTCCCTGACCATCCTCGCGCTGCTGCAGGTCTGCGACGTGCTCAGCACCATCCGCGTGCTCGAGGCGGGCGGCTACGAGCGGAACCCTGTCGTTGCCAAGCTCATGGACTGGTTCGGCCGGTTCTGGTGGGCCCCGAAGATCCTCGTGGCCGCGATTGCCGCCGCCCTGATCTGGTGGGCCGGCGCTGAGCCGCTGATCTGGCTCCTCAACGCGGTCTATGCCGCCGTCGTCATCAACAACTTGCGGCAGGTGTGACGATGCTGAGCAAGCTCCTGATCGCGCTCTGCGCCGCCCTCATGGCGCTGTGCCTCGTGCTGTGGTTCCAGCTCGACCGGGCGCAGGACGCCGCCGCCCGGCTCGACACGTGCCGGGACATGCTCAACCTCAAAAGGGAGATCTCCAATGAAACGGACGATGAGCTGTTGCGCGGTATTTCTGAGCCTTAGCGCCTGCGCTGTGCCAGGGGATTTCTGCGATGTCGTGCCGGGTGAGAAGCGCTTCGACGCCGCGGT
Organism: Salipiger bermudensis; assembly: GCF_020171625.1. GTDB lineage: Bacteria > Pseudomonadota > Alphaproteobacteria > Rhodobacterales > Rhodobacteraceae > Salipiger > Salipiger bermudensis_B. The sequence goes on along the minus strand of NZ_JAIUZY010000001.1, from coordinate 633,489 downwards.
GACAGCGCCCCAGATGCTCAAGACCGACCGTGAGGACGTGGAGCAGATCCGGGTCGAGAACGAATACGGCCGGCGGTACTGCAGCTGGTGACGAGATCCACCGGCGCGGTGCTGGTGGTGGTCGGGCGGGCGTCGTGCGTCCCGGCATTCTATGCCGTGCGCACCGACCTGCGATCAGGAGAACAGGCAAATTTTCTGGTGCCCGATTAAACGGGCGGTGCCTCCCGAAAGCCGATCAGTCGCGCATGGGCCTCGCGAATTGGATCGTTCTGCAGCTCAATACTCTCGCCACCAATCTCCAATACGGCTTTCGGCAAGTTTGTTTTGAACGGTGAAGTCTGTATCGTATTGCCCACCGCCTTCCGGGTCCGTCAGCCACCGCCAGATCCAGACATTGTCGATCTTTCGATCTTTAAGGGCGTGCAGCCACTGCGAGAGCACCGCTGCCTGGAGCTGCAGGTCGGGCTGTGCAGCACGTTCCTCGGCACTTTCCCATGGCCGAGCCGCAGCGCCTTCGGCAGATCGAATGCCAATTTCTGCGATCCACACTGGCTTCTCAACATTTCGGGCGACGGCCTCTACCCTGTCGAGTTCTGTCTCGATGGCGCGCCTCCAATTCTCTTGGGCATTGTCGGCGCCAAGGGGTGGGTAGAGAGAAACGGCAACCGCATCGAGAAGAGGCCAGAAGGCCACACGCTCCGCTTCGTCTGCGCCGTGCGCGACATATGTCAATCTTCCGGAAAAGGACCGTCGGACTTCTTTGATCAGCTCTGCCCATCGCGGGCCGTCGGACATTCCCCGTAGTTCGGTGCCGAGGACTAGAACTTCGGCCTGCTCGTTCTGGGCGATGCCTGCCAGCTCAAGAAGAATTTTACGGTAAGCATCGTGCCAACGCACCTTGCCCTCGCCCTCGACCAATATTGCCCCTGCCCAGCGATCCGGAACCCAGACGTGCGGTTTAACAACCGCGCTCAACCCGGCAGCCTGGACCTGTGCGATCCCAGCGCGTATCCTGTCTTCCGGCACAGCATTACCCATGATGATCTCATCCGACGAAGCGTTGGCTTGCCAGAGAAACGGCACGATGGCAGCGGCAGTCGCTCCGGTCGCGGCCAACCGATGGATACTGGTTTCGGCTTCCATACTTCCGAACGGAGCATCTTCACTTTCAATTAGGTTGAAGCCGCGAAGGACAGGCGATGACGAGGGCGGAAAAGACCAGCTCGGCGATCCGACCATGGTCACTGCGCCAAAGGCAGAAACTACGTGGCGTCTTGAGAGGGTTCTCATTGTCACTCGCGCATACCGAATGTTGCCGAAGGTACCTTCCTGCGCCAGACAGCTCGATCTCTCGGTCCATCCGACGCTCTGCTAAGATACACGAGATGTCCTAAAGATCATCAAAGACTGCACTGCGCGGAGCGTTAAAGGCGGAGCCCTCAATACACCTGAAATGGGAGACAGGTTGATGCGGTGGTGTTCTGGTGACATTGGCGACAAAAAACCACTGCATGACATCGGTAGCTTGTCACTGCATGTCGGCCTCAGCCACGGATCTCAGAATCTTCGCCAACCAAGCGAGCAGTTCGACGGCCTAGGCGGAGTCGAACCAGATGATGCGCGCTCAATGCGCCGCTGAACTAGCTTCGCTTTCCATCATCTCTCGAGGTGGCCGTACTGGAACCCTGCTGAGGCCCGCTTCCCAGTCATGGCAACAGTGCTTTTATCTCATCCGCCAGCGAGATCGGATCGAACGGCTTTCCGATCACCCCGATCGCGCCGATCGACTTCAGATTGTCGACCGTTTGATGTTGAACCGCGGCCGTCATGAAGATGATCGGGATATCTGCAGTTTCTTGGCGGGCGCGCAGGATCTTCAGAAGGCTCGGCCCATCCATTTCAGGCATCATTACGTCGAGCAGTATGACGTCGGGAGCGTCATCTGAGATACTCTCAAGGGCGGCCGCTCCGCTTTTCGCGGATGCGACTTCGAACGTGGGGTCAAGAGACAGCGCCATCTCGGCGATTTCCCGGATGTCCGCTTCGTCGTCGACATGCAGAATCTTCATTATCAGGCCTCTAACATTAACGGGATCTAGAGAACGTCGACGTTCGACGAACCAAGCGAATTTGAGGCGTCGAGGACGTTCAGCACCGCTTCGACCACGTCCGTCTCTCTTGTTCGCGATTTGGTAAAGACTGCACTCGCGCGCTGGCTGATATGCGTATCCACATCGTGAGCAGAGAACACGATGACCGATGTCGAAGGCGGTAGGATCGGCAGTAACTGAGCACCATGGCCGTCTGGTAGCTCCAGATCGAGCAGGACCAAATCGAATTTGTTATACGCGATAATTGCTCGAGCTTCGGCGAGTGTTCGGGCGCCCGTCAGCCGTACTTTATCTCCGACGCTCTGCTGGAAGATCTCGTGCAAGTATGCGTCATCCTCCACGTACAGGACGTGCGATTGAATTTGGCGGGAAGACAGCACCTCGTTCAAAGCTTCTTGAAGCTCGGTCTTGGTTGCCTCTTTCGGGAGAATAGCGATCGCGCCCTCGACCATTCCGCCCTCTTCTCGCGAAGCTACAATCACCGGAAGATGGCGTGCCCAATCGTCTCGGCGGATTTTCTCCAATGCAGCTTCCGGGGCGATGGTATCTCCGTCGACCAGTAGGGCGGCATAGTTTCCCTGTTTGGCAAAGCTGAGTGCTGCATCCAAATTCTCAGATGAGTCCGGGAACAGTCCGCAAAGTTGGGCCGCTTCCTTCACCATCTGAGTGAAAGCTTTGTCATCGCTGCAAATTAGAAGGCGCCGACCTATCGCGCCTGGTTCCGCCGTACTATGATCGGCGTGAGCGGGCACTTCTATCGCGGGCAGATCGATGTGAAACGTTGCCCCGTGACCTTCAACCGACTCGAAGCTGAGATGCCCGTCCATTGCTTCGATCAGCCCCTTGCTGATGCTGAGGCCGAGTCCGGTTCCGCCGACGCTTCGGGTTGATGACGTTTCCGACTGACTAAACGGCTGGAAGATCTGGTCTGCATACTCTGCTCGAATCCCAACGCCCTCGTCTTTCACCGACACCCGCAGCTTATCCGCAAGCTGTAGGATAGAAAGTGTGACGGTTCCGCCTTTTGGTGAGAACTTTATTGCATTGGACAGCAAGTTTGCGAGGACCTGATCGAAACGGATAGGATCGATGTTCACTTTTCTGCCGGCGGCGCGATCATCTAGGACGAAGGAGATCTCCTTCTCTGGCGCATAGTTCTCGGAAGAGGCCAGCGCGTTTTCGGCATGGCTCTGCAGGTCTTGCAAGCTGAGCGAAAACTGCATCTGCCCGGCTCGGATTTTTTGCATGTCGAGAATGTCGTTGATCAGCAGAACCAACCGCTCGGAGTTGCGATCGGCGATGTTAAGCATGTGTAGAACTTTTTCGGGAAGCCCCGAGGATCCTTTGCCGATGACGAGGCGCAGGGCACCGCGGATGGACGTCAGTGGTGTCCGCAGTTCGTGGCTGACAGTCGAAATGAACTCGTCCTTCAGCTTTGCGGCAATCTTCTCCTCAGTGATGTCGATAAAGGATCCATCCCAAGTTGTTCGGCCATCGAGATCCTTGCGGATGCCGGAATGAACGCGCAGCCACTTTTCGCTGCCGGTGTGCCTCAGGCACTGAAGCTCGAAGCTCCAAGGGGTAAATTCCTCCTCTGAAGCGTTGAGCTTCGAGTTGATTTCGCCCGCGGTAGGCGTGTCGGAGATGCGATTTATTGCAGTGAAATCGTGTAGCAGATCGCCTGGAGCGATACCCAGAATGGACTCGGCGGAGCGTGAGACATAGGTGAAGCTCGGGGCTCCGTCAGCGGCGCGAACGATTTGGAATAGGACCACCGGGGCATGCTCGGATATCGCGTTGATTTGAGCCTGTTTTTCTTCGCCGAGCTTTATGGCGTCGGCGCGGTCCAGATCGCGCACCAGCATCGTCCCCATGATCAGCGTCGCCGCGAAGTTCGTCGGTGCGCTAAGGGCGTTGGAGATGAAGAAAACTTCCCAAGGGGCTTTGCTGACAAAAAGCAGTATTATCGCCGGCACTGTCCCGGCGATCACCGACTGCACCACAACATACGGAATGCTGAGGCGTGCCTTGGCGATGCGAAACCACCAGACCCACGCCAACCCGGATGCGAGGCCGACGCCTAAAATGTAGATGGCACCGGGACCAGCGCCCATACCGCCTTGGATCAACCTCATTATCGCGAGACAGGGGGCGGTGATCGCGACACTTAAGGGCCCGCCGAATGCAGCAGACAGGACCACCACCGCGCCTCGTGGATCGGTCCGGATACCCTCGACAATCTCGACCGAGTTTTCCATCACTAGGATGCCGACGAAAGCAAAAAGCAATCCCAGTAGAACGCTCTTTGTCCAGTACTGGCGGGAGAATTTGCTGTAGATCATGCTCACGGCCAAAACCGCAAGCAGCATGACCGAGGCGCTCTCGATCATCGTCACAATCTTCGACATCGGTTCACCCTGCCAAGGAACCGCTAAAAGATGCGGCAATTTTGTCCATATTCGCATCTCTAGGTAGAGCGAAGTCTCGATAGTTGTTAGAGGTAGAGTTTTCCTGCTCGTAAGCGATGCGAAAAAGGCACGCAGCAGCCTGTAAGAGCCGAACCTCCAGTTGCGAGATAGCTTCAAGAGTGGCTCCGCCACGTAAGAATTCGCTGCGGGTGCGCTCTGTGGTAACCTGGCACGCCAATATCTGAGAGAGCACGACTGGGACAATGTAAGGGGTTGGTCGAGGGGCGATCTCTGGAGGAGGTTGAAACGGATCTCTCTGAGATCACCAAGCAAGTCGCCGAGCAAGAAACATGAGGCCCGAGCGTGCGAGATCTGATTTTCTGGTTCTGGCAGCTGCACTGGGTGCGTCGGCCCACACGGTATGGTCGAAAGGAAAAGGGGGGAAGAAATGCCTATCGGGGATAGTCACGATGAGCGGGTATGCGAGCTTGTTCGTAGGACAGTGCGTGAATGCGAAGGAGATGCCGTCGCGGCCTTTGCCAGCTTAATCGACGCGGCGACGGCGCTGGCGCTCTCTGCCGGCATCGAGCCTGCAACAGCGCAAAAGCGGCTGGCGCAGAATTTCCGTCTTGTGATGCAGTCACGATAGTAGCGCCATGCGCCGCGGCCATTATGCCCTCCTGACCTGCGCCTGTGGGCGCGACAGCACCGTCTTGATGGCAGACCTGCAGCGTTCTGATCGGGACGGAACCGGCTGGGTCATGACCGAAGTGGCGCTTGCCCGGCTCCGGTGTTCCAGGTGCGGGCGGGTAGGGCGCCCGGAAGAAGTGCGGTTCGGATGGTCGGCTGGAACCCCGGATAGGGGCTGATCGGGTTTTTTTGTCGTCCCGTCGGGCGTTTCAAGATTCATGATGCGTTTTCGCTTTGTCCGTTGAAACGTTTTGCGCAGTAGCGTTGTTATAGCGTAGTTTTCTACGCTATTCTCAACCACCTCTATGGCGGCATGGACGAGCCCGAACTCAAGATCATCGATGTGTTCATCTGCAAGCTCCGCAAGAAGCTGAGCGAGGCGACGGGCGACGAGACCTACATCGAAACGGTCTGGGGCCGGGGGTACGTGCTGCGCGATCCCGAGCCGCGATCGGACGAGCCGTCCGCAATGGCCGCCTCAGCCTGAGCTGTCGGCTGGACGCCGCCGGCTCCGCGCCCTAAACCTTCCGCCAGACGGCTGAATGACGGGGGCCCGAAATGGCAGAGCAGGCGACAGGCGAGACCGCGAGCGAGATTGAAGTCGAGGCCCTGAGCGAAGACCAGGCGCGGGCCGAGCTCGAGCGGCTGGCCGGGCTTCTGGCGCAGGCAAACCTCGCCTACCACACCGAGGACGCGCCCGAGATCAGCGATGCCGCGTATGATGCGCTGAAGCGTCGGAACCTCGAGATCGAAGAGCGATTCCCCGGCCTCAAGCGCGAGGACAGCCCAAGCGAGCAGGTTGGCGCCGCGCTGGCCGAGGGGTTCGGCAAGATCCGTCATGCGCAGCGCATGATGTCGCTGTCAAACGCCTTCGACGACGATGAGGTGCGCGATTTCGACCGGGGGATTCGCCGCTATCTGGGCCTCGGGGAGGACGCGCCGCTGCCCTTCACTGCCGAGCCCAAGATCGACGGGCTGTCCCTGTCGCTGCGCTACGAGAACGGCACCCTCATCCAGGCCGCGACGCGCGGCGACGGGACCACCGGCGAGAACGTCACCGCCAACGCCCGCACCATCGATAATATCCCGCAGCAGCTCGCGGGTGCGCCCGAGCTGCTCGAGGTACGCGGCGAGGTCTACATGAGTCACGCCGATTTCGAGGCGCTGAACGCGCGTCAGGAGGCGCGGGGCGGCAAAGCCTTCGCCAACCCGCGCAACGCCGCTGCCGGCTCGCTGCGCCAGCTCGATCCCGAGGTCACCCGCGCGCGCCCCCTGAAATTCTTCGCCTATGCCTGGGGCGAGCTCTCGGCGCCGCTGGCCGAGACCCAGATGGGCGCCATCGAGCGACTGTCCAAGCTCGGCTTCGACACCAACCCGCTGACCCGGCTCTGCGATGGCCCGCAGGAGATGCTCGATCATTACGCGCGCATCGAAGAGCAGCGCGCCACGCTGGGCTATGACATCGACGGCGTGGTCTACAAGGTCAACGATCTGGCGCTGCAGGCGCGGCTCGGCTTCCGCTCGACCACGCCCCGCTGGGCCATCGCTCACAAGTTCCCCGCCGAGCTGGCATGGACTCGGCTCGAGGCCATCGACATCCAGGTCGGCCGCACCGGCGCGCTCTCGCCGGTGGCGCGGCTCACGCCGGTGACGGTGGGCGGGGTCGTGGTGTCGAACGCCACGCTGCACAACGAGGATTACATCGCCGGGCGCGACGCCAGCGGCACCCCGATCCGGGACGGCAAGGACATCCGGGTCGGCGACTGGGTGCAGGTCTACCGCGCCGGGGACGTGATCCCCAAGATCGCCGATGTCGACCTGTCGAAACGCCCGGACGGGGCCGCGCCCTACGCCTTCCCCGAAACCTGCCCGGAATGCGGCTCCGAGGCGATCCGCGAGCAAGGCGACGCCGTGCGCCGCTGCTCGGGCGGCCTGATCTGCCCGGCGCAGGCGGTTGAAAAGCTGAAGCATTTCGTGTCCCGCGCCGCCTTCGACATCGAAGGACTCGGGGCCAAGCAGGTCGAGCAGTTCTACCGCGATGGCTGGATCTCGGAGCCGGCGGAAATCTTCACGTTGAGAGAGCGTTACGGCTCGGGCTTGCAGCAGCTCAAGAACCGCGAGGGCTGGGGCGAGAAGAGCGCGAACAACCTCTTCGATGCGATTGACGAGAAACGCAAAATCGAGCTTGGACGCGTGCTGTTCTCACTCGGGATCCGCCATGTGGGCGAGGTGGTCGCGAACGATCTGGCGCGGCATTACCTGAGCTGGTCGGCGATGATCGCGGCCATCGACGCGGCGCGCCCGGCGGCCGAGCGCTATCGCCATGCCGAACAGGCCGTCGAGGCCGAGCGCATCGCCGCCAAGGCCGAGACCCGTCGCGCCCGCTTGAAGGAAATCCGCGATGCGGCCTGGGCCGAAGCGCCGGCGGTCTCGCCCGAGGCGCGCGCCGCGTGGGACGATCTGGTCGGCGTGGACGGCATCGGCCAGACCGTGGCGGTGTCGCTTGTGACTTCGCTGGGCCAGTCCACCGAACGCGCCTCGATCGACCGGCTGGTGGCGCAGCTCGACATTCAGGATGCCGAGCGGCCGGCCACCGACGGCAGCCCCGTCGCCGGTAAGACCGTGGTCTTCACCGGCAGCCTCGAGAAGATGACCCGGGCCGAGGCCAAGGCGCGCGCCGAGGCGCTCGGCGCCAAGGTCTCGGGCTCGGTGAGCAAGAAGACCGACATCGTTGTCGCGGGCCCGGGCGCGGGCTCGAAGGAGGCCAAGGCGCGCGAGCTGGGGGTCGAGCTGATGAACGAGGACGCCTGGCTGGCGCTGATCGGGGGCTGAGCCGATGAGCCAGAGGCCCGAAGCCCTCTGGGCGCTCTTCGCGGAGCTCAAGTCGCTGGACGGGGTCGGACCGAAGACCGCGCAGGCGCTCGAGGGGCTCGACATCGTGGCGCCGCGCGACCTGCTGTTTACCCTGCCGCACGGGGTGATCGACCGCCGCCCGCGCGACAGCGTGCAGGAGGCGACCCTTCCGGGGGTGGTGACGGTCGAGGTCACGGTCGGGCGCCACATGCAGCCGGCGCAGAAGGGCCGGCCCTATCGCATCCATGTCGAGGATGCGCAGACGAGCTTCCAGCTGGTGTTCTTCCACGGCCGCTCGGATTATCTCGGGCGGGTGCTGCCGGAGGGATCGCGGCGCATCGTGTCGGGGCGGGTCGAGCTGTTCGACGGCATGGCGCAGATGGTTCACCCGGATCATATCCTGCCCCCCGAGGAGGCGGCGAGCCTGCCCGCTTTCGAGCCGGTCTATCCGCTCACCGGCGGGGTGACGCAGAAGCTCATGGCGCGGGCCGGCGCGGATGCGCTCGCCAAGGCGCCGGAGCTCGACGAGTGGATCGACGGGCCGTTGAAAGCGCGGGAAGGCTGGACGGACTGGCGCGCGGCGCTGCAGGCGGCGCACGCCCCCGAGGGCGCCGACGCGCTGTCGCCCGCTGCGCCGGCGCGGGCGCGGCTGGCCTATGACGAGCTCCTGGCCCATCAGCTCACCCTCGCGCTGGCGCGGGTGCATCGCCGCAAGGGCAAGGGCCGCGCCACCCAAGGAGACGGCACGCTGCGGCGCAAGGTTCTGTCGGCGCTGCCGTTCCGGCCCACCGGCGCGCAGATGCGGGCGATGGACGAGATCGCCGGGGACATGGCGGCGGACGAGCGGATGAACCGCCTGCTGCAGGGCGATGTCGGCGCGGGCAAGACGCTGGTGGCCTTCATGGCGCTGCTGATCGCGGTCGAGGCCGGCGGGCAGGGCGTGATGATGGCCCCCACGGAGATCCTCGCACGCCAGCATCTCGAGGGGCTGCGGCCCCTCGCCGAAAGCGCCGGCGTGGTGGTCGAGATCCTCACCGGGCGCGACAAGGGCAGCGAGCGCAAGGCCAAGCTGGCGGCGCTGGCGCGCGGCGACATCCAGATCCTCGTTGGTACGCACGCGGTGTTTCAGGCCGACGTGGCGTTCCGAGACCTGCGGCTGGCGATCGTCGACGAACAGCATCGCTTCGGCGTGCGCCAGCGGCTCGAGCTGGGGCGCAAGGGGGCGGGCGCGGATGTGCTGGTGATGACCGCGACGCCGATCCCGCGCAGCCTTGCGCTGGCGCAATATGGCGACATGGATGTTTCGGTGCTCGACGAGAAGCCGCCGGGGCGCAAGCCGATCCGCACCGCGCTGGTCTCGGACGAGCGGATGCAGGAGGTGGTCGAGCATCTCGTGGAGGCGGTGGCCGAGGGGCGGCAGGCCTATTGGGTCTGTCCGCTGGTCGAGGAGAGCGAAGCGGTCGACCTGACCGCCGCCGAGGAGCGGTTCAAGCGGCTGCGCGCGGTGCTTGGCGAGGGCGTGGTGGGCCTTGTTCACGGGCAGATGCCGCCGGCGGAGAAGGATGCCGCCATGGCGCGCTTCGTCGCCGGAGACACCCAGGTCCTCGTGGCGACCACGGTGATTGAAGTCGGCGTCAACGTGCCCAACGCCACGATCATGGTGATCGAGCGCGCCGAATGGTTCGGGCTGGCGCAGCTGCACCAGCTGCGCGGCCGCGTGGGCCGCGGCGAGGGCGACAGCACCTGCCTGCTGATGTACCAGTCGCCGCTGGGCGAGGCCGGCATGAAGCGCCTCAAGACCCTGCGCGAGACCGAGGACGGCTTCCGCATCTCGGAGGTCGACCTCGAGATGCGCGGCGCGGGTGACCTGATCGGCACGGCGCAATCGGGCCTGCCACGCTTCAAGGTGGCCGATCTCGAGCATCAGTCCGGCCTGATGGCGTTGGCGCAGAGCGACGCGCGCAAGCTTCTGGCCGAGGATCCCACGCTCGACAGCCCCCGCGGGCGGGCGGCGAAGATGCTGCTGTGGCTGATGCGACAGGACGAGGCGATCCGGCTGATCTCGGTCGGGTGAGGCGCCTTCGTTCCCGTCGAACTTGTGCGACGTGCGAAGTGTCCTCGTAAAGCGTTCCTCCGTTAACTAATATTTATCAATGCCTTGGCCGATCTCTGGGGCATGTTCTCAACCCGCGTTCACAAATGTTCTCAAAAAGTTCTTTACAGACCGTTGTCTGTATGAGAACAAAGTGGCAACAAAACCGAGAACAGGGATCGACACCATGATGGACACACTTCGCAAGGTTCTTTCGCGCAGCGACAACACGCTGATCCACGACATGATCGGCGGCATGTCTCTGGTCGTCATCCTGATCGGGGCGCTGCACCTGCCCGGTTTCTGACAGTTTCTGCCTGCGGTCTTTCCGATCGGTCCGGTCCGCGCGTCATCTGTCCCCGACGCGCGGCGGCTGTCCCCGCCTGATGCTCCACTGCCTGGGAGCGATGGCCGGTCCGATCTTCGAGAAGACACGCCACTGACCGCCGCCTCCATGTCCCCCGGAGCGCGGCGGTTTTTTTATGCGTGAACGTGGGGCAAGGGAGGGCGAGCCGCCCGAAAGCGTCAGGCGCTCTGCGCCTCGGCGGCCTGGCTCGCGGCCTCGGTGGCGGCGTCGAGCGCCAGCAGGATCGATGCGTGGCGGTTCTTGTAGGCCTGCGCCGGGCGCAGCACCTCGAGCTCCTCGAACGGCGCCGGTGGGGTCGGGCCGTCGTCTTTCAGCATGGCGCGCAGGGCATCGCGCGCCGCGGCGATTTCCTCCGGGCTGCGTCCGATGATGGCGTCGCCCACCACCGCCGCCGAGGCCTGACCGAGCGCGCAGGCCTTCACGTCCTGCGCGTAATCCGACACCACGCCGTCGCGCATCGTGAGATCGACCGTCACCGTCGAGCCGCAGAGCGGCGAGCGCTTCTTGACGCTGGCATCGGGCGCCTCAAGCCGGCCGGTGCGCGGGATGTCCGCCGCGAGGGCGAGGATGCGCTGCGAATAGAGCTTGATGAGGTCGGTCTCGGCGGACATGGCTTTCCCTTTCCGGTCTTGTCTCCTAAATAGGGGCGGATTTCCCGGCTGCAAAAGGATTTTTGCCCCATGAGCTTCGATCCCGAGACTTTGGTCTACGACGCCAAGGGCCTGATCCCCTGCATCGCCCAGGAGGCCGAAACCGGCGAAGTGCTGATGATGGCGTGGATGAACGCCGACGCGGTGGCGCGCACGCTCGAGAGCGGACGGGTGACCTACTGGTCGCGCTCGCGGGCGGCGTTCTGGGTCAAGGGCGAGAGCTCGGGCCATGTGCAGGAGCTTGTGGAACTTCGCGTCGATTGCGACCGCGACTGCCTGCTGGCGCTCGTGCGCCAGACCGGACCGGCCTGCCACACCAACCGACGCTCGTGCTTCTTTACCGCGCTGCGCGACGGCGACGAGGTCGAGATCATGGCGCCGATGGCGGAGTGAGCCGGGGCGCCGTGTGCCCGCCGGTTGCGCTGGCGGGCGATGGCGGCCTGGGGGCGCTGCCCCCGTCGCGGCTGTGCCGCAACTCCCCCGAGGTATTTTTGAACCAGAGAAGACAGGGGCGTGGCGCTCAGAGGCTGACCATGTCTCGGATCTCTCGCGGGGTGCGGCCTTCGCTGCGGTAGAGCGCGATGGCGCGGGCGTCGTCGCGCTTGGCGAGGCGCTTGCCGGTCTCGTCGCGGATCAGGCGGTGATGGTGGTAGCGCGGTGTCGGCAGCTCGAGCAGGCCTTGGAGCAGCACGTGGATGCGGGTGGCTTCGAAAAGATCGCGGCCGCGGATCACCTCGGTCACGCCCTGAACTGCGTCGTCGATCACCACCGCGAGGTGGTAGGCGGCGCCCATCTCGCGCCGGGCCAGCACCACGTCTCCGATGGTGGCGACCATGTCCTGCGCCGCGGTCTCGATGCTGCCGGTCTGGCCATCGGGGCCGGCGCCGGTTTCTTCGAACTTCACGGGGCGGGCGAGCGCCGCGCAGGCGCGGGCCATGTCGAGCCGCAGCGTCGTGTCCTCTGGCCGGGGGCCGGTCGGTGGTGCGGCCGGGCGGCAGGTGCCGGGATAGACCAGCCCGTCGGGACCGCTCACCGGCGCGCCCTCCTGCGGCGCCGAGAGCGCGTCGCGGATGTCGCGCCGTGTGCAGTGGCAGGGGTAGAGCAGGCCCATGTCCCAGAGCCGGTCGAGCGCGGCCTCGTAGGCGCCAAGATGCTCGGATTCGCGCCGGCAGGGCTCTGGCCAGTCGAGGCCCAGCCAGCGCAGGTCGTCCTTGAGCTGCGCCTCCCATTCGGGGCGGGCGCGGCTCTGGTCGAGATCGTCGACGCGCAACAGGAAGGTGCCGCCGGCCGCTTTGGCCCGATCGTGATTGAGCAGCGCCGAGTAGGCGTGGCCGAGATGCAGCGGGCCGGTGGGCGAGGGGGCGAAGCGGGTGATCATGGCGCGCCACCCTAGGCGGAGACGCGTGCCAGCGTCAACGTCACTGGTGCGAGACTGGCCGGTGTGAGGGTGTGGCAGTGGGAGACCGGGCGGCATGGCGCGCCGCCCGTGGCCGTCGCGTCCCTCAGTCCTCGTCGCGCCAGGCGCGCTCGATGCGGCGGGTGCGGCGCTCTTCGCCGGACTGGTAGATCAGGATCCACGCCAGAAGGATGAACATCGGGTGGGTCAACCCGCCGGAGAAGATGATCGCCGGCACCCAGACGAAAAAGACCACGATCGACAGGATCGGCCGCCCGGTGAGCAGGATCGACAGCGGCGGCAGCAGCAGCGCGAGGACATAGTTCATGCGGGCACCTCCTGTGATGCGAGCCAACCGGTCCACTCGGCCTTGGCGCGGTCGGTATAGGCCTTGTAGCGGTCCTTGCGGCCCCGGCGCCCGCCCTTGAGCCCGTCGACCGGGCGGAACAGGCCGAAATTGACGTTCATCGGCTGGAAGGTCTTGGCCTCGGCGCCGCCGGTGATGTGATGGATGAGCGCGCCATGGGCGGTGTCCTGCGGGATCTCGGGCAGCGGGCGGCCGAGGATCTCGGCGGCGGCCATGCGGCCCGCGGCGAGCCCCATGGCGGAGGATTCCACGTAGCCCTCGACGCCGGTGATCTGGCCGGCGAAGCGGATGTTGGGCCTCGAGCGCAGCCGCATCTGATTGTCGAGCAGGGTGGGCGAATTGAGGAAGGTGTTGCGGTGGATGCCGCCGAGCCGCGCGAACTTGGCGTTCTCGAGGCCGGGGATCATCCGGAACACCTCGGTCTGGGCGCCGTACTTCATCTTGGTCTGGAAGCCGACGATATTGTAGAGCGTGCCGAGGGCGTTGTCGCGGCGCAGCTGCACCACGGCATAGGCCTTGTCCTCGGGCTTGTGGCTGTTGGTGAGGCCGATGGGCTTCATCGGGCCGTGCCGCAGCGTCTCGCGGCCGCGCTCGGCCATCACCTCGATGGGCAGGCAGCCGTCGAAATAGCCCGCGGTCTCGCCTTCGTGAAAGGCGGCCTTCTCGGCGGCGAGCAGGGCGTCGATGAAGGCCTCGTATTGCGGCTTGGTCATCGGGCAGTTGATGTAGGCCTTGCGCTCTTCCTCGGTCTCGCCCTTGTCGTAGCGCGACTGCAGCCACGCCACGTCCATGTCGATGCTGTCGAAATAGACGATGGGGGCGATGGCGTCGAAGAAGGCGAGCGCGTCGGCGCCGGTCTCGCGGGCGATGGCGTCGCCGAGCGCGGAGGAGGTCAGCGGGCCGGTGGCAAAGATCCACTGGCCGTCCTCGGGCAGCTCGGTGACCTCTTCATCGGAGACCGAGACGTTCGGGTGCGTGCGCAGCGTCTGCGTCACACCAGCCGAGAACGCGTCACGGTCGACCGCGAGCGCGCCGCCCGCCGGCAGGCGGTGGGTGTAGGCCTGCCGCATCACCAGCCCGCCGGCCTGCAGCATTTCCCAGTGCAGGAGACCAACGGCGTTCTGCTCGTGATCGTCCGAGCGGAACGAATTCGAGCAGACCATCTCGGCGAGGTCGCCGGTGCGGTGTGCAAAGGTTTCGACTTTGGGGCGCATTTCGTGGATCACCACGGGAATGCCCGCCTCTGCGGCCTGCCAGGCGGCTTCCGATCCGGCCATGCCGCCGCCGACGATGTGCAATCTCTGTGTCATGAAGGGGCAGATAGGGGATCGCGGGGCCGGTGTTAAGAGGCAAGATGCGCAACCGGCCCTCGGGGTGTGCGGGAAAGGCAGCACGGGGGCGCTTTGCCCCGTTTCAACGGAGATGCGCTTTCAAGACAGACGCCGGAGGTGCGCAATCATAGTAAAGGAGGCGCTGCCCCCTGTCGCACCAGAGGTGCGCCTCCCGGAAAGAAAGAGGGGGCTCTGCGCCCTGTCGCACCAGAGGTGCGCCTCTCAGAAAGAAAGAGGGGGCTCTGCCCCCTCTTGGCGCTGTGCGCCAATTCACCCCCGAGGTATTCTTGAACCAAAGAAGCCAGGAGCGCTGTGCCCCTGGCTTCTCTTCGTCAAAAATACTCCCGCCGGAGGCGTCGGTCGCGGGCCACGCGCGAGAACTGGCAGCTCAGGCGAGCCCGGCCTCTTCGAGCAGGCGCGCGGCTTCGGCATAGGGCGTGGCGAGCGCGTCCTTGTCTTCGCCGGGGTGGAAGCGCATCCGGGTGGTGGTGTTCATCGGCCGCGGCTCGAGGATCTGCACCCGCGGGCCGGTCTTGCTGCTCTCGGCCTGCCAGGAGCGGGCGAGCGCGATCTGCGCGGCCTTGGTGGCGCCGTAGTTGCCGTAGAAGCGCGCGCCGGCGTGCGGATCGTCGAAGAACAGCGCCTGGCCGGCCTCGCCCAGCAGCGGGGCCATGAAGGGCACGAGATAGCCCATCGGCGCCACGTTGATGCCGACTGCCTTCTGGAAGTCCTTGGGGGCCATCAGGCTCGCCGGGGCGAGGGGGGCCGCGTGGATCGCCGTGTGCACCCAGAGCGCGGCACCGCCCCAGCGGTCGTGGACCGAGCGGCAGAGCTGCGCCATGGCGTCGCGCTCGGTGATGTCCATGGGGGCCAGCGTGGCGCTGCCGCCGCGGGCCTTGATGCGGTCGTCTAGATCCTCGAGACCGCCCACGGTGCGGGCGACGGCGACGACGTGGTAGCGGGGCGCGAGCGCCTCGGCGAGGGCAAAGCCCAGGCCGCGCGAGGCGCCGGTGACGATGGCAATCTGGTCGGTCATGCCTGCCCCATTGGCCCGCGCGGCGGGCTTTGTCAACGTCCGCCGAGCTGTTCCAGCCAGTAGGCCTTGCCGCGCTGCGCCAGAGCGATGCGGCCGTCTGCGATCGCCACCACCTGACGCCCGCTCACCCGGTCGCCGAGCGCCACCGTGTCGAGCCGCCCGTTGGGCAGGCGCACCAGCGCTTCGGGGGCGTTCCGGTCGCCGAACACGCCAAGCAGCATCGGGCCGCTGCGCGGAATCTCGACCGATTTCGTGGCGCGTTCTGCGACCTGTCTCGGGGTTTGTTGCTGAGCCATTCTGGCCATCCTCCTGTCTGGTCCGCTTGGGATGGGCGGCTCAATAAAGCCGGTGGGACGGACAAGAAAGACGCCGGCCCGTCACGCCACTGTGAGGCGCGGCACGGGCGGCGGAGGATGGGCGGGAAGGGGCCGGCGCGCCGGCAAAGGCGCGCCGATGCAGCGCTTATTCCGCAGCCTTGAGCTTGAAGCCCTTCTCGAGCATGTCGGCCGGCTCGACCGGGTATTCGCCCGAGAAGCAGGCGTCGCAATATTGCGGGCAGCTGTTGTTGCGGCCCTCCGCTTCGCCCGCGGCGCGGTAGAGACCGTCGAGCGAGATGAACTTGAGCGAGTCGACGCCCAGATGCTCGCACATCTCGTCCTCGGACATGGTCGCCGCCAGCAGCTTCTCGCGCTGGGGCGTGTCGACGCCGTAGAAGCAGGGCCACGCAGTGGGCGGCGAGGCGATGCGGAAATGCACCTCGGCGGCGCCGGCATCGAGGATCATCTCCTTGATCTTGCGCGAGGTGGTGCCCCGCACCACCGAGTCGTCCACCAGCACCACGCGCTTGCCGCGGATCAGGGCGCGGTTGACGTTGAGCTTCAGGCGCACGCCCATGTTGCGGATCTGCTCGGTCGGTTCGATGAAGGTCCGGCCCATGTACTGGTTGCGGATGATCCCCATGCCGTAGGGGATGCCGCTTTCATGCGCATAGCCGATCGCCGCGGGGGTGCCGCTGTCGGGCACCGGGCAGACGAGGTCGGCGTCGATCGGCGCCTCGCGGGCGAGCTCCACGCCGATCTGGCGGCGGGTCTCGTAGACCGAGCGACCGCCGATGATCGAATCGGGGCGCGAGAAATACACATGCTCGAAGATGCAGAAGCGCGAGTTGCGGCTGCGGAAGGGATGCGTGCTCTCGACGCCCTTCTCGGTGATGACCACCATCTCGCCGGGCTCGATCTCGCGCACGTACTCGGCGCCGATGATGTCGAGCGCGCAGGTCTCCGACGACAGGCACCAGCCGTCGCCGACGCGGCCCAGCACCAGTGGGCGCACCCCGAGCGCGTCGCGCACGCCGATCAGCTTGGTGCGGGTCATGGCGACGACCGAGAAGGCGCCCTCGACGCGGCGCAGCGCGTCTTCCATGCGGGCCGGGATGTCGCGCTGCAGCGAGCGCGCCATCAGGTGAATGATGCACTCGCTGTCCGACGAGCTCTGGAAGATCGAGCCGCGCTCGATCAGCTCGCGGCGCAGCGCCTCGGCATTGGTGATGTTGCCGTTATGGGCAATCGCCGCGCCGCCCATCGAGAACTCGCCGAAGAAGGGCTGCACGTCGCGGATCTGCGCGCCCTTGGAGCCCGCTGTGGAGTAGCGCACGTGGCCGATGGCCAGCGCGCCGGGCAGGGTTTCCATCAGCGACTGCTTGGTGAAGTTGTCGCGGACATAGCCGAAGCGGCGGGCCGAGTTGAACCCGTGCTCGGGGTGGTAGGAGACGATCCCGCCGGCTTCCTGCCCGCGATGTTGCAGGGCGTGCAGGCCGAGGGCGACGAAGTTGGCGGCGTCGGTGACGCCGATCATTCCGAAGACCCCGCATTCCTCGTGCAGCTTGTCGCCGTCGACGGCATCGAAATCGAAGGGATGGGCGGGGGGCATTTGGCGCTCGGACAAGGGCAGCTCCGAATCCGGTATTGGGGAGAGTTGCCCCCACATAATCGCATCCGCGATACATGTCACGGAAGGATCATAAAACTCTGCGCCTATGCAACCTCCGCACGAGCATGACGCGCGGCGGGCGCGACGCATTGCCGCGCTCCGCGACTGGCGCGGGCGGAAATCCGCTCTACTTGGTGGCGGGACCGCATATGGAGACCTCGGCATGGACACATTCCTCGGCCTCGACGCAACGCTGCTGGCGCGCATCCAGTTCGGCTTCACCGTGTCGTTCCACTTCATCTTTCCGGCGATCAGCATCGGGTTGGCAAGCTACCTCGCGGTTCTGAACGGGCTGTATCTCTGGACCAAGGACGCGGCCTACCGCGACGTCTTCAACTTCTGGGTCAAGATCTTCGCCATCGCTTTCGGCATGGGCGTGGTCTCGGGCATCGTCATGTCCTACCAGTTCGGCACCAACTGGTCGGTGTTCTCGGATCTGGCAGGGCCGGTCGTGGGTCCGCTGATGGCCTACGAGGTGCTGACCGCGTTCTTCCTTGAGGCCGGGTTTCTCGGCATCATGCTGTTCGGGCGCGAGAAGGTGGGGCCGGGGCTGCACATGTTCGCAACCGCCATGGTCGCGGTCGGCACCGCGATCTCGGCCACGTGGATCCTGTCGGTGAACTCGTGGATGCAGACGCCGCAGGGCTTTGGCGTCAACGCAGACGGGCAGTTCATCCCCGAGGACTGGTGGGCCATCGTCTTCACCCCGTCCTTTCCCTACCGCCTCGCGCATACGCTGACGGCGGCCTACCTGACCACGGCCTTTATCGTTGGCGGGGTCGGGGGCTGGCAGCTTCTGAGGGGCCGGGTGCACAACGCCGCGGCACGGCGGATGTTCTCGATGGCGATGTGGATGATCGTGGTGACCGCGCCGCTGCAGGTCATGGTGGGCCACGAGCACGGCCTCAACACGCTCGAGCATCAGCCGGTGAAGATCGCGGCGATGGAGGGGCATTTCCACAGCCACGAGGACGGCGCGCCGCTGATCCTGTTCGGGCTGCCGGATCAGGAGGCGGGCGAGATGCGCTACGAGCTCTCGATCCCGCACCTGAGTTCGGTGATTTTCGGTCTGGGCTGGAACGGCGCGATGGAGGGGCTCGACGTGGTGCCCGACGAAGAGGAGCCGCCGGTGGCGGTAATCTTCTGGTCGTTCCGGGTGATGGTGGGCCTCGGGTTTCTGATGGTGGGGGCCGGGCTCTGGGGGCTGGTGTCGCGCTGGCGCGGCAATCTCTACGCCTCGCCCTGGCTCTGGCGCGCGATGGTCGCGATGGGGCCGTCGGGGCTCGTGGCGGTGATCGCGGGCTGGATCACCACCGAGGTCGGACGGCAACCTTACGTGGTTTACAACCAGCTGCGCACCGCCGATGCGGTCTCTCCGCTGGGCGCAAGCGCCGTGGGCTGGTCGCTGATCGCCTTTATCGTGATCTATTTCGCCGTGTTCGGGGCAGGGGTGCTCTATATCCTGCGCCTGATGCACCGCGAACCCGACCTCGGCGAGCCAGATGTCGATGCCGAGCCCGGTCCGACCCGCGCCGCCGGCATCACGCCGCAGCAACAGTTCGACCGGGGCCGTTCGGCCCCGGCGGAATAAGCCGGAGGGACGCGCAATGGCACTCGATCTGACAACCGCATGGGCGCTGCTTCTGGCCTTCGCCGTCTTCGTCTACGTGGTGCTCGACGGCTTCGACCTCGGGCTTGGCATCCTCTACCCGTTCTTCCCCGAAAAGCAGGACCGCGACCTGATGATGAACAGCGTGGCCCCTGTCTGGGACGGCAACGAGACCTGGCTGGTGCTGGGGGGCGGCGGGCTGTTCGCGGCCTTCCCGCTGGCCTACGCGATCATCCTGCCGGCGACCTATCCGCTGATCATCGCCATGCTTCTGGCACTGGTGTTCCGGGGCGTTGCGTTCGAATTCCGCTGGCGTTCGGTCGGGATGTTCTCGCGCCGGACCTGGGACCTGGCGTTCATGGGCGGCTCGACCGTGGCGGCGCTGGCGCAGGGCATGACGCTGGGCACGCTGCTGCAGGGCATCACCGTTGAGGGCCGCGCCTATGCCGGCGGCTGGTGGGACTGGCTGACGCCGTTCACCCTGCTTTGCGGGGCTTCGGTCGTGGTGGGCTACGCGCTGCTGGGCGCCTGCTGGCTCAACCTCAAGACCGAGGGCGAGATCCAGGAGCGGGCGCGCTGGCTGGCCCGCATCGCGGGGCTGGTGACGGTGGGCGGCATCGTCGCGGTCAGCGCGGCGACCCCCTTCCTCGAGACCGCCTATTTCGAGCGTTGGCTGGTTTGGCCCGGCATTCTCGAGGTGGCCATCGTGCCGGTGCTCGTGGCGGTCCTGACGCTGTGGCTGGCGCGCGCGCTGACCTTCGGCAAGGGGCCGGACTGGCTGCCGCTGGTGTTGGCGCTGGGGCTGTTCCTGCTATGCTTCGCGGGGCTCGGCGTGTCCATGTGGCCCTACGTAATCCCGCCCTCGGTGACGCTGCAAGAGGCCGCTGCGCCTGAGAAATCGCAGATGTTCATGTTCGTGGGCGCGGTAGTGCTGGTGCCGATCATCCTTGCCTACACGGCCTATGCCTACTGGGTGTTCCGCGGCAAGATGAAGCTTGGCGAGGGCTATCACTGATGCCCGACCGGCTTCGCAAACTGGGCTGGTTCGTGCTGCTCTATCTCGGCGGGCTGGCGGTGATCAGCGCGGTTGCCTTCGCGATCCGAACGGTCTTGCTGTAGCGGCGGGACGCTGTTGCGCAGACGCAAGGCCGCAGACCGCCGGGCATCTCCGGTCCACTTCCGGGATGGCGATCGGGGTGGTCACCCGGCTTCGAGGTCCTTCGGACTTGGCCGGGGCAAATCGAGGATCTCTGCAGTCGGTCCGCCGCCCAGTGGACCTGCGATGCGCAGCGGGCGGTAAGGGAGCGATGTCCTCCGTCCGCAGGTGACACCAGAAACGAAAAGCGCGCGGCCCGGGGGCCGCGCGCTTTGCAATTCAGACTGTCGGAAGAGGCTCAGGCGTCGTTGTTGCCCGGCGCCTGACAGACCGCAACCAGGTCTTCGTACTGGCGGGTGACCCAGCCGAGCGCCGCCTGGGGGTTCTGCTCTTCGATGCGGTCGGTGAACTGGGCGAAGACCGCCGCCGAGCGCGAATTGTCGATCATCGGGATGCCCTGTGCGGTGATCACCGTCTGGTAGACGAAGAAACCGATTGCCACGAGCAGGATGCCGCGGGCGACCCCGAACATGAAGCCAAGCCCCTGATCGAGCCCGCCAAGCGCGGAGCGCTGCACCAGGCTCGAGAACACCGGCGTGAAGAGCGAGATCACCACCAGCGCCACCGCCAGCACCGCGGCAAAGGCGGCAATCAACGCCAGCTCGCAGCTGTCGGCGAGGAAGTCGCCGATCACCGGAGCCTCCTGAACCAGCGGCTGCACCTGTGGCGCGAACATGTAGGCGAGAATGGCGGCGGCGATCCAGCCGGCGATCGCCAGCGACTCGCGGACGAGGCCTCGCGAATAGGCCAGCAGTGCCGACAGCACGATGACGACGGCAACCACGCCATCAACTACAGTGAAACCTTCCATCCGATCCTGTCCCTTGTCGTCCCGGCCTGTGCGGGCCCTCTTAACCGGCGCCGAAGACCTCGCCAACCACGCTGGCGAGATCCGCCATTTCGGTCAGCTCCATCCCGGAACCCTTGGCCTTGCCGCCGCGCGGCAGAATGGCTGTGGAGAAACCAAGTTTCTGCGCCTCTTTCAACCGGTTTTCGGTCTGCCCGACCGGACGCAGCGCGCCTGATAGGCTGATTTCCCCGAAAACCACGGTTTCGGGCGGCACCGCCACGTCCTCGCGCGCCGAAAGCAGCGCTGCGGCGACGGCGAGATCGGCAGCCGGTTCGCTCACCTTCATGCCGCCCGCCACGTTGAGATAGACGTCGAGCCCGGCGAAGGGGATGCCGCAGCGCGCCTCGAGCACCGCGAGGATCATCGCCAGCCGGCTGCCGTCCCAGCCCACCACCGTGCGGCGCGGGTTGGCCTGCGGGGTGGGAGCGACCAGCGCCTGGAACTCGACCAGAACCGGTCGCGTGCCCTCGATGCCCGAGAACACCACCGAGCCGGGCGCTGGTTTGCCGCGCTCGGACAGGAACAGCGCCGAGGGGTTCGCTACCTCGGACAGACCCGCGCCGGTCATCTCGAAGACGCCGATCTCGTCGGCCGGGCCGAAGCGGTTCTTGACGCTGCGCAGGATGCGGAACTGGTGGCCGCGCTCGCCCTCGAAATAGAGCACCGTGTCGACCATGTGCTCGACCACGCGAGGGCCGGCGATCTGGCCGTCCTTGGTGACATGGCCGACCATGATGACGCTTGTGTTGCGGCTCTTGGCAAAGGTGGTCAGCTCATGCGCGGCGGCGCGCACCTGCGCCACCGAGCCCGGCGCCGAGCCCACGTTGTCGGCCCACATGGTCTGGATCGAGTCGATGATCGCCAGCGTCGGGCGCTCTTCCTCGAGCGTGGTCAGGATGTCGCGCAGGTTGGTCTCGGCGGCGAGCTTGACCGGCGCCTGCTCGAGCCCAAGCCGCTGCGCCCGCATCCGCACTTGCGCGCTGGCCTCTTCGCCGCTGGCATAGATGACCTTGAGACCGGCCTGCGCGAAGGCGGCGGCAGCCTGCAGCAGCAGGGTCGACTTGCCGATGCCCGGATCGCCTCCCACGAGGATCGCCGAGCCGGGCACCAGCCCTCCGCCCAGAACCCGGTCCAGCTCGCCGATGGCGCAGGCGGTGCGCGGCGGCGGGGCTTCGGGATGCGAGAGGTCGGTGAGCTTGGCGGCGCGGCCGCGCGCGTTGCCGAGGGTCTTGCCGGAGGGGCCGCTCGACAGCGGCGCCTCCTCGACGATGGTGTTCCATTCGCCGCAAGCTTCACAGCGCCCCGACCATTTCGAGGTGGTGTTGCCGCAGGACTGACAGACAAAGGTGGAGGATGCGCGCGCCATGCCGCCTCTTTGGCGCAGCGGCAGGGCAGGTGCAAGCGCCTCGCAGCGAGGCGGGAGTTATTCCGCCGCGCGCCGGGTGATAACCGCGACCATCGGGTCGGCCTGAACAGGCTCTTGCGCGTGGCTTTCCTCGCGCTCCGGGCCACGGACCCAGCCCGATTGCGCATCACGGAGCGCGGCGACGTTGTGCGCTCGCTCCTGCGGCTGGGACACCTGGATCTCGGGCAGGATGCCCTCGAGTTCGTCACGCAGACGCGACAGCTGGGACTCGGCCACGTCCTCTTCGAGTTCGACGCGCATGTGCCAGGTGCGGATCTCGTTGGCGACACGCTTGGCCTGCTCGAGGCGGATGTTGAAATCCTCGAGCTCCTGCTGACGCGCGGTGAGGAAATCGCGGGCGCGCTGCACCTTGCTGTCGGAATAGACGTCGGCAAGTTCGCGCGACACGTGGCTCATCTGCGCCGCCGCTTCCAGCACCGAAGGCTCTAGATCGCCAAGATCGGGGTGATCGCGCAGATAAGCGATGCGCTCGCGCACCGAGTCGAATTCCGAGGACAGCGTGAACACGCCCTCGCGGTCGGCGCGGTGCGAGGCGGAATAGGCACGAGCAACGTCGCGCATGGTCATGTGAAAGCGCCGGTGCGAGTTCTCCAGCGTCATGATGCGGGCGTTGGAGGGCAGGAAGAACATCAGCCCCAGCGCCAGAACCGTCAGGCCGAGCTGGATGTAGATGCCGGCCTGCGGAACGACCTGATCGCCGAAGGTGAGCGGCATGGTCAACCAATTTACATAACCGAGCGCGGCCGCCGCAGAATAAGCGCCAAGGCCAAGCCCCAGAGAGAGGAGCAACAGGTAGGAAACCCGCTGCATGAGATACTGTAGGAGAAGGGCCGTGGCACGCATCTGCGTCATCATGGGTTTATGCCCCCGGAGTAATTATGATTTGCATAAATTGGTAACGGCAAGAATACGCCGAAGGTTGCAATTTCACCTAGATTTTTTTTAAGACGGTCGGAACCTGACCGCAGGAATTAGCAAAATCTTAATCGAATCGCGGGATTGTCCCGCCGATTCGGATCAACCCAGGCGGGTCCTGTTCCGCGATTCCGCCAATGAAATCAGAAGCGATGCCAGGATGCAGCCGGTGAACAGGTAAAGCCCCCAAGCGGTTTCGATCCGGCCCACGCCGATGCCCTTCGCCAGTGTGATATATACCGCGATGAGAAAAATATCGGCCATCGCCAGCTTGCCGAGGAGGCTGACGGCGCCAAGAGCGCGCCGGTCGAGAATGCCAAACTGGATCAGCGCGAGGCCAAGCGTCTTGAGCCACGGCGCGAAGAGCGCGAACACCGTGACGACCAGCGCGAGGAAGATGTCGCTGCGCCACAGCGCCTGAAGGCCGGACAGGACACTGATCTCGTCCAGCCCGAACAGCGGCAGGAAACCCGCGCGCATCAGCGGCGCCGCCCAGGCCACCGGGTACAGCACGAGCAGCGCGAGATTGGCGGCTTTCAGGGCTGTTGCCATCCTGCGCGTGTTGGCCATCGCCTCAGACCAGACGGGTCGCCAGCCAGAGGCCGAAGAGCACGATCAGCACAATGACATGCGCGATGTCGAGCGCACGACCGCGGCGGCCCGGCAGGCCGGCACTGACGATGAGGCAGAGCGAGGGGATCAGGAGCGGCGCGATCCCGCCGCCGGTGGCCATGAACTGCGCCGCACCGGCCAGGAGGGCACCGCCGGTCAGGCCGGCGGCGGGCGCAAGCAGGACGATCGCGCCAAGCACCGCCAGCACCAGCGCCAGCAGGGCCGCCCATCGCGACGGGCCCGAGGCACGGATGATGCGGGCCAGCGCCAGAACGGCGACAAGCTCGAGAAAGAGGAAGCGCTTGAAGAACAGGAAGGCTAGCAGGATGGGGCTGGGCTCGAGCATGGTCTACCTCACGGATTCGATCGGGCCCTCGGCGCGCCCGTGGATGAACTGTTGCAGATACGGGTCGTCGGCGCGGTCCATCTCGCCCACGGGGCCGGTCCACTTGATGACGCCGTCATGCAGCATCGCCACGTCATCGGCGATGGCGCGCACCGAACTCATGTCGTGGGTGATGGTCATCGCGGTCGCGCCCATCTCGGTGACGATCTTGCGGATCAGGTCGTTGATGACGCCGGCCATGATCGGGTCGAGCCCGGTGGTGGGCTCGTCGAAGAAGATGATCTCGGGGTCGGCGGCGATGGCGCGCGCGAGGCCCACACGCTTCTGCATCCCGCCCGATAACTCGGCGGGAAAGGCATCGGCCACGTCGGGGGTCAGGCCCACGCGGCGCAGCTTCTCGATGGCGATCTCGCGCGCATGGCGCTTGGGCTTCCTGAGCGCACCGCGCAGCAGGCGGAAGGCGACGTTCTGCCAGACCGGCAGCGAATCGAACAGCGCGGCGCCCTGAAACAGCATTCCGAACCGGGCGAGGAACGCGTCCCGGTCGCCCTCGTGCACGTCGTGGCCATCGACGAGGATCTGCCCGGCATCTGGCTCGATCAGGCCAAGCACGCATTTCAGCGTCACCGACTTGCCGGTGCCCGAGCCGCCGATGACCACCATCGAGGTGCCGCGCGGAATGCTCAGATCCACATCGCGTAGCACGGGCTTGGAACCGAAGGCCTTGGCCACGTGGCGCAGCTCGATCATCGGGGGGCGGGTCTCGGTCATATCGAGAAGAACACCCCCGTGATCAGGAAGTTGGCCGCGAGGATCAGCACCGCCGCCGCCTCGACCGAACCCTTGGTGGCGCGGCCAACGCCCTGCGCGCCGCGACCGGATGTCATGCCGAAATAGCAGCCCATCAGCGCCGCGATGCCGCCGAAGGCACAGCCCTTGACCAGCGACGACACGATGTCGAGCGGCTCGAGGAAATCGACCGTGTTCTTAAGGTATGCCGCCGCGTTGAACCCGAGCGAGCCGGTGGCGACGACGTAGCCACCGAAAATGCCGATCACGTCGCCCACGGCCACCAGCAGCGGCACCACGAGCAGCGCCGCCAGAAGGCGCGGCGCGACGAGGTACTTCATCGGGTGGGTCGAGAGTGTGACCAGCGCGTCGATCTGCTCGGTCACCTTCATGGTGGCGATCTCGGCGGCGATGCTCGAGGTCACGCGCGCGGCGATCATCAGCCCCACGAGCACCGGCCCGAGCTCGCGCACCATGCCGATGGCGACGATCTGCGGCACCACCGCCTCGGCGTTGAAGCGTGCCCCGCCGGAATAGATCTGCAGCGCCAGCGCGCCACCGGTGAACACCGCCGTCAGCCCGACCACCGGCAGCGACAGCCAGCCGATCTGCAGAAGCGCATTGAGGAACTCGCGCCCATAGAAGGGCGGGCGGACCACGTGGCTAATCGCAGATCCCGCGAACAGCGTCACACGGCCAATGGCGGCCAGCAAAGCCAGAGCCGAACGGCCGATCAGCGCCAGTGGCGTGGCAAGGCTCATGCCCCGGTATAGGTCCGGTCGTAGCGGGTCCCGAGCGAGGTCAGCACCTCGTAGCCGATGGTGCCGATGGCATCCGCCACGGTGTCGACGCCCTGTTTCCGGCCCAGCAGCTCGACTTGCTCGGGCACCTCCTTGAGCGCCGACACGTCGACGGTGATCAGGTCCATCGAGACCCGTCCGAGGATCTTGCAGCGGGTGTTGCCGGCCCAGACATAGCCCTTTGGGGCGAGCGCCCGGTGGATGCCGTCGGCGTAGCCCGCGGCAATGGTGGCGACCTTGGTGGGCACGCGCGCCACCCATGCGTTGCCATAGCCCACCGACTCGCCCGGCGTGACCTCGCGGGTCTGGATCACCGGCAGCGCCAGCTCGACCACTGGCGTGGCATCGGCAAAGGGCAGACCGCCATAGATGCCGATGCCGGGGCGGGTCAGCTCGAAATGGTAGTCCGGCCCCAGCAGGATGCCGCCGGTGGCGGAGAGCGAGCGCGGCGCCTCGATGTCGTCGGTCATCTCGCGGAAGGTGCGCAGCTGCAGCGCGTTCATGCCGTGCTCGGGCTCGTCGGCGCAGGCCAGATGCGACATCACCAGCCGCGGCTTCTGCGCCAGCGCGATCTCGCGCAGCGCCGCCCATTCCGAAGGCTCCATGCCGAGCCGGTTCATGCCGCTGTCGAGCTGTATGCCGAACGGATGGGCGGGCAGGGCCTCGACATGGCGCAGCATCTGGTCGATCGAGTTGATCATCGGCACGAGGTTGGCGGCGCGCAGCCGCTCCGCGTCGCCCTTCATGTGGCCCGAGAACACGCAGATCTCGGGGCCTTCGCCCAGCACCCGGCGCAGCGTCACGCCTTCCGAGGCGATGGCGACGAAGAAGCGCCTGGCGCCTTCGTCGGCGAGAACCGGGGCGACCTTGTCGACCCCCAGCCCGTAGGCATCCGCCTTCACGACGGCCCCGGCCTCGCCGGTGGTGAGGTCTGCGAGCGCGCGCCAGTTGGCGCGGATCGCGGCGAGGTCGATCGTAAGGTGTGCCTGTGCCATGGCTCGCTTGAAATCCAACCCTGCAGGGGCGTCAAGTGGGAAAGCGGTCGCGGGCGGCGGCTCAGAAGCCGTCGCCGTCCTGCTGCCACGGTTTGACCAGATTGCCGAAGCGGGTGAACTGGCTTTCGAAGGACAGCTCGACCGTGCCGATGGGACCGTGACGCTGCTTGCCGATGATCACCTCGGCCTTGGCGTGCAGGCGGCTCATGCGCTCCTGCCACGCCGCCATCTCGTCGAGCCGGTCGTCCGAGGGCTTCTCCCGCTCGACATAGTATTCCTCGCGGAACACGAACATCACCACGTCGGCGTCCTGCTCGATCGAGCCCGATTCGCGAAGGTCCGAGAGCTGCGGCCGCTTG
The DNA here is from genome assembly GCF_020171625.1 of Salipiger bermudensis. Taxonomy (GTDB): domain Bacteria; phylum Pseudomonadota; class Alphaproteobacteria; order Rhodobacterales; family Rhodobacteraceae; genus Salipiger; species Salipiger bermudensis_B. Next base: position 606,342 of record NZ_JAIUZY010000001.1, on the reverse strand, counting down.
TCGTCGCGGCTTTCCACCTGACGCGACAGCTGCGACAGCGCGATCACCGGGATGTTGAGTTCCTTGGCGATGGCCTTGAGGCCCATCGAGATCTCGGCGATCTCCTGCACCCGGTTATCGGCGGTGCCGCGCAGCAGCTGCAGGTAGTCGACGATGATGAGGTCGAGCCCGTGGGTCCGCTTCAGGCGCCGCGAGCGCGCCGCGACCTGGCTGATCGGCAGGGCCGGGGTGTCGTCGATGAAGAGCGGGCAGGCCTCGAGATCCTTCGCGGCCTCGACAAAACGGCGGAATTCCTTCTCGTCCATGTCGCCCTGGCGGATCTTGTGGCTCGAGATCTCGGAGGCCTCGGCAAGGATACGACCGGCGAGCTGCTCGGCGCTCATCTCGAGGCTGAAGAAGCCCACGACGCCACCGTCGATGGCGCCCTCCGAGCCGTCATGCTTCTGGCCGCGTTTGTAGGCCTTGGCGATGTTGAAGGCGATGTTGGTGGCGAGCGACGTCTTGCCCATCGAGGGACGCCCGGCGAGGATCAGAAGGTCCGACGGGTGCAGGCCGCCGAGCTTCTTGTCCATGTCGATGAGGCCGGTAGAGATGCCGGCAAGCCCGCCCTCGCGCTGGTAGGCGGCGTTGGCGACGTTCACCGCCTCGGTCACGGCGCGCAGGAACGATTGGAAGCCGCCCTCGGTCTGGCCTTGCTCGGCCAGCTTGTACAGCGCCTGTTCGGCCTCGACGATCTGTTCCTTGGGCTCGGATTTCACGTCGACCTTGGCGGCCTTCGAGGCGATGTCGCGGCCCAGCTGGATCAGGTCGCGGCGCACCGCGAGGTCATAGATCATCTGGGCGTAGTCGCGCACCGCGAAGCTCGACACCGCGGCACCGGCGAGACGGGCGAGGTAGGCCGGCCCGCCCAGCTCCTTGAGGCCCTCGTCATCCTCCATGAACGCCTTCAGCGTCACCGGGGAGGCGAGGTTGTTCTTGGCGATGCGCGCGGCGGCGATCTCGTAGATGCGGGCGTGCACCGGCTCGAAGAAATGGTGCGCGCTGAGGATCGCGGCCACCCGGTCGTAGATGTCGTTGTTGGTCAGGATCGCGCCCAGCAGCTGCTGTTCGGCCTCGATCGAATGCGGCATCGTTTCCGGCTGCTCGACCTCGACGCCGGTCGGATTGAACACGCTGTGATCGTTCATTGCTCTGCCCTGTCCTTGCCTGTCTCTGACCCGTTATGCCCCGGCCCGGGTGGTTGGTGCGTGATAGCCAATGAAGGCGCAAACACCAATCGGGATATGTGTGTGGACAACCGGAGGATAAGCCGGTGGAGATCGTGGGCGGCGCCCACGACCGTCTTCATATCGTATCACGGCGAAATATTGCCGCAACATTTAGAGCGGTGGTCGCGATTCTCCCCAGCGCGGTGGCTGGGGAGAAAACCGGCCTATGCGCCGTTTTCCGCCTGCCATTTGCGCGGATCGGCGAGGAAGGCCTCGACCTGCGCCAGGGTGTCGGCGTCAAAGCCGCCGCGCGCCTTCGCCTCGGCCAGCACGTCGTGCCAGGTGCAGAGATAGTGCAGCTCGACCCCGTGATCGCCGAGCGTCTTGGTGGTCTCGGGGAAGATGCCGTAATAGAAGATCACCGCCGTGTGGGCACAGCTGGCGCCGGTCTCGCGGATCGCGTCGACGAAGCTCAGCTTGGAGCCGCCATCGGTGGTCAGATCCTCCACCAGAAGCACCCGCTGGCCTTCGCTCATCACGCCCTCAATGCGGGCATTGCGGCCATAGCCCTTGGGCTTCTTGCGCACATAGGTCATCGGCAACGCCATGCGCTCGGCCACCAGGGCGGCAAACGGGATGCCAGCGGTCTCGCCGCCGGCGATGTTGTCAAACGCCTCGAAGCCTGCGTTGCGCATCACGGTGACGGTGAGGAAATCCATCAGCGTGGCGCGCACCCGCGGGAAGGAGTTCGGCTTGCGGCAGTCGATATAGACCGGCGAGGGCAGGCCGGAGGCCAGCTTGAACGGCGCGCCGTTCTCCATGAAATGCACCGCCCCGATCTCCCACAGCATCCGCGCGGTGAGGCGAGCCATTTCTTCGGACGAGGGATAGGACGAGGGGATCATCGGGCAGACTCCTGACTGAAAGACGCCGCCCCTCTAGCCCGAAACCGGCCCCGCAGGGAAGGCCCCGCATCTTCTCTGGTTCGACAAATACCTCGGGGTGAATGCCGCGCGCCCTGCGCGGCAGAGGGGCAGCGCCCCTCGCACCGGCCCGAGGGGCCGGTGCCGTCAGCTCTTACCGTACCCCTAGGCTCAGACCACGCGCCAGTGCAGCGGAAAGCCGGGATCGAACACGGTGACCGGGCCGTCGCCTGTCTCGATCTTTTCGGGATAGCGCACCGCATCGCCCTTCTCGAGCGTGATCCGCGCCTCGTTCGGTGCGAGCCCGTAGAAGGCCGGTCCGTTGAGCGAGGTGAAGGCCTCGAGCCGGTCGAGCGCGCCTTGCTGCTCGAACACCTCCGCCAGCACCGACATGGTGTTGGTGGCGGTGAAGCAGCCGGCGCAGCCGCAGGCGCTTTCCTTGTTGGGATCGGTATGCGGCGCGCTGTCGGTGCCGAGGAAGAAGCTCTTGTCTCCGCTCGTCGCCGCCTCGAGCAGGGTCTGGCGATGGGTCTCGCGCTTGGCCACGGGCAGGCAGTAGTAATGTGGCTTGATGCCGCCGACGAGGATGTGGTTGCGGTTGATCACCAGGTGATGCGTGGTGATCGTGGCCCCCAGCGTGTCGCCGCCCGCGCGGGCGTAGTCGACGCCGTCCTTGGTGGTGATGTGCTCCATCACCACCCGCAGGCCCGGCGTGGCGCGGCGGATCGGATCGAGCACGCGGTCGATGAACACCGCCTCGCGGTCGAAGATGTCGACATCGCCATCGACCACCTCGCCATGCACGCAGAGCGGAATGCCGTGCTCGGCCATGGTCTCGAGCACCGGGCGGACCTTGTCGAAATCGCGCACGCCCGAGGCCGAGTTGGTGGTGGCCCCCGCGGGGTAGAGCTTCACCGCGGTGATGATGCCTTGGGCCTTGGCCTTCGCGACATCCGCCGGGTCGGTCTCCTCGGTGAGGTAGAGCGTCATCAGCGGCGTGAAGTCGCTGCCCTCGGGGATGCCGGCGCGGATGCGTTCGCGATAGTCCGCCGCCTGCGCGCCGGTCACCACCGGGGGCATGAGGTTGGGCATGATGATGGCGCGCCCGAAATGGCGCGCGGTCTCGGGGGTCACGGCGCGCAGCATCGCGCCATCGCGCAGGTGCAGGTGCCAGTCGTCGGGGCGTCGCAAGGTGATCTGGGTCATGGCCGAGCCGATAGCACGCAGCGAGGGCCCGGGCCAGCGCGAAGCGCCCAGCGCGCCGTGCCGCAACCGCATCGGGCGCTGCGCCATGTCGCACCAGAGGTGCGCCTCCCAAAAAGAGAGGGGGGCGCTGCCCCCTCTTGGCGCTGTGCGCCAATTCACCCCCGAGGTATTTTTGAACCAAAGAAGCCAGGAGCGCTGTGCCTCTGGCTTCTCTTCGTCAAAAATACTCCCGCCGGAGGCAGCCCGGCCCGCGGGGCCGGGGCAGGCCTCAGGTGTCGTCGCTGCGGGTGGCGGTCAGCTCCACCAGTACCTCGACCTCGAAGCTCAGCTGGCCGGGGTCGGCCATGTTGTCGCCGATGCCATAGTTGCGCCGGTCGAGCGTCGTGCGGCCTTCCATCTTCGCGGTGTCGCCGTCGAGGGTCAGGCTGAAGGGCAGGGTGACGGGCATCTCGGCGCCCTTGAGCGACAGCGTGCCCTGCGCCTCGTAGCCATCGGCCGCGTTCACGATGTCGGCGCGGAAGCTGGCAGTGGGAAAGTCGTCGGCGGCGAAGAAGTCCGCGCCGAGCGCCTGGCTGGTGACCGAGCCGAGCGTCAGCGAGGGGATGGAGATCGTCACCTCGACCTCGCCGGCCTTGCCCGGTGCGTCCTGCGGCTCGAAGCTGATCGCCGCTGTCCAGTCGGCGAAGCTGCCGGTGACCTCGGAGCCCATCTGCACGAGGCTGATCGAGAGCGTGCCCTCCTCGACCTGCCAGTCCGAGGCGGCGGCTTCCAGCGCCGGGGTCTCGCCGCGCTCGTCGGTGGTGAAATACCCCGCCGCCGCGCCGCCGCCGAGCACCGCGATCCAGGCCGCGAGCGCCAGCACCGCCGGGGCCGCGCCGCCGTGGCGCGCGCCGGGCCGTCCTGCCGGCGCGCCACGGGCCATGCGGCGCAGGGTGGCGTCGCGGTCCAGCACGGCGTGCTTGATGGCGCCGGCCACGTGCAGCACGAGAGCGCCCACCAGCAGCCACTGCGCGAGGAAATGCACCGTCGCGAAGGTCTCGGCCAGGGCCGGATCGTTCGGTACGAACGGAAGATCCTGTCCGAAGGGCCACCAGATCGGCGCGAATCCGTCGGTCGCGGCGTGCTCGATCCAGCCCGACAGCGGCACGATCACCAGCGCCGCGTAGAGCGCCCAGTGCACGGCCTCCGCCAGCGTGGTCTCGGCGCGGCGCTCGGGGTGCAGCGGCACCGGGCGCGGTTGCACGATGGCCCAGAGGATGCGTCCCAGCGCCAGCAGGAAGATCGCCACGCCGAGCGTCTTGTGGGTCGAGAACAGCGCCGTCTTGAGCGCGATCTGGTCCGCATCCTGCATCGGCGCGAGATGCGCGATCCAGCCGAGCGGGATCATCATCAGGATGCCGAGCGCGATCAGCCAGTGGAAAGTCCGCGCGAGGCTGCCGTAGGAGGTGGCGGTGTTGGAAAGGGGCATCCGGGGGTCCTGTCGGGTGGGGGTGTTACGGCGTTCAACCTAGCGATGCTGCGCCGCAGCGCAATTGCGGAGCGGCGCACAGATCACGTGCGTGAGCGTTGCGAAGCCACGGCAACGGCGCTAAGGGAGGCCTCCAACGGCACGGCAGACGTGCGCAAACCGCAACAGTTGGGAGGACCGCAGATGTCCCGAGCATTCATTTTCCCCGGCCAGGGCGCACAGGCGATCGGCATGGGCAAGGCGCTGGCCGAGGCCTACCCGGCGGCGCGCGCTGTGTTCGAGGAGGTCGACGAGGCGTTGGGCCAGAAGCTCTCTGCGCTGATCTGGGAGGGCGAGGCCGAGACGCTGACCCTGACCGAGAACGCCCAGCCGGCGCTGATGGCCACCTCTCTTGCGGCGATGCGCGCGCTTGAGGCCGAGGGCATCGATATCTCAGCCGCGAGCTTCGTGGCCGGTCACTCGCTGGGGGAATACTCCGCGCTCACCGCCGCCGGTGCGCTCAGCATCGCCGATGCGGCGCGGCTGCTGCGCACCCGCGGGCGCGCCATGCAGCAGGCGGTTCCGGTGGGCGAGGGCGCCATGGCGGCGCTGCTCGGGCTGGATCTCGCCACCGCGCAGGCGGTGGCGGCAGAGGCCGCGCAGGGCGGCGGCGTCTGTGCTGCGGCCAATGACAACGATCCCGCGCAGGTGGTGATCTCGGGCAGCAAGGCCGCGGTCGAGCGCGCCGTCGAGATCGCTAAGGAAAAGGGCGCCAAGCGCGCCGTGATGCTGCCGGTGAGCGCGCCGTTCCATTGCGAGCTGATGGCGCCCGCCGCAGACGTCATGGCCGAGGCGCTCTCCGCGGTCGAGATCGCCGCGCCGCGCGTGCCGCTGGTCGCCAACGTGCGCGCCAGCGCAGTCACCGATCCCGCCGAGATCCGCGCCCTGCTGGTCGAGCAGGTGACCGGATCGGTGCGTTGGCGCGAGTCGGTGGAATACATGGTGGCGCAGGGCGTCAGCGACTTCTGGGAAATCGGCGCCGGCAAGGCCCTGACCGGCATGGTGCGCCGCATCCACCGCCCGGCGGGCGTTCAGACCGTGGGCACGCCCGAGGATGTGGCCAAGGTGCTGGAAGCGGCCGAGTAAGGCCCCTTTTGCCGCGCAAGCGGGCGCCTCGCGCGGCGCGCGCTTGCGCTGCACGCAGGCCGATGCGATACGCGACAGCAAGCACCAAGACCTGACAGAACTGACAAGAGATAGAGAGGCAAGCCGAGCCATGTTCGATCTGACTGGAAAATGCGCGCTGATCACCGGGGCTTCCGGGGGCATCGGGGGGGCGATCGCCAAGGCGCTGCACGAGGCCGGCGCGACGGTGGGGCTCTCGGGCACCCGCGAGGCGCCGCTGCAGGCGCTGGCCGAGGAGCTGGGCGAGCGGGCCTTCGTGCTGCCCTGCAACCTGTCCGACCCCGAGGCGGTGGCGGCGCTGCCGAAGCAGGCGGCCGAGGCGATGGGCAGCGTCGACATCCTCGTCAACAATGCCGGTATCACCCGCGACAACCTCTTCATGCGGATGTCGGACGATGAGTGGCAGTCGGTGCTCGACGTCAACCTCACCGCCACCTTCAAGCTCTGCAAGGGTGTGCTGCGCGGCATGATGAAATCCCGCTGGGGCCGCATCGTGAACATCTCGTCGGTCGTCGGCGCCACCGGCAACCCCGGGCAGGGCAACTATGCCGCCGCCAAGGCCGGCATGGTCGGCATGTCGAAGTCGCTGGCCTACGAGGTCGCCTCGCGCGGGATCACCGTCAACGCGGTGGCGCCGGGCTTCATCGAGACCGCGATGACCGACAAGCTGAACGACGAGCAGAAGGGCGGGATCCTCGGCCAGATTCCGGCGGGCCGAATGGGCAGCGCCGACGAGATCGCCTCGGCGGTGCTCTACCTCGCGAGCCCCGAGGCAGGCTACGTGACCGGCGCCACGTTGCATGTAAACGGCGGCATGGCGATGCTGTAAAAGCGTGTTTCATCAGGGGCGGAAAGCATTTGCCAACCCGGTCCCTTATGATATAGGCGCGCAGTGAACGAGGCCGGGGGGTGCGATCCGTCGCACTGCAAGGCCGGACCCGGACCATCCGGGGTTGAGGCGCCCGCTAAGGGCGAAGTTGAGCCACCACCCCGGTGGGGCAAGGGCAGAGAGGGCCGCAGGGCCCGGACAAATGTGAGGACGGAAACATGAGCGATATCCCTGATCGCGTGCGCAAGATCGTTGTCGAGCATCTCGGCGTTGAAGAAGACAAGGTGACCGAGAGCGCCTCGTTCATCGACGATCTGGGCGCAGACAGCCTCGACACCGTCGAGCTGGTCATGGCCTTCGAGGAAGAGTTCGGCATCGAGATCCCGGACGACGCCGCCGAGACGATCCAGACCTTCGGCGATGCGGTCAAGTTCATCAAGGAAGCGTCGTAAGCGACGCCTCCGGACCGACCGGAAGTTATCAAGCGGCGTCCCCTTGGGGCGCCGTTTTCGTTTCGTGCGGGCGCGTGTCCTGCTCCGGCGGGGCGCCGCGTGAGGGCCCTCGTGCCGTTGGGGGCGCTGCCCCCGCCCGCGCTTGCGCGCGGACTCCCCCGGGATATTTTCGGCCAGAAGAAGACATGGGCGCAGCGCCCCTGGCTTCTCTTCGTCAAAAATACTCCCGCCGGAGGCAGGCCGGGGATGGCGTCCGGGTGCTGGTTCCGGGGCAGGGCGCTGGGAACGGACAAGAAAAAGGCGGCGGACAGGAGAAAGGCGCGGGCCCCGAAGAGCACCGCGCCTGAGATCGGTCACCGGGTGGGCGGCCGGTCAGCCGTCGAAATCGACCTCTTCGATGATGCGCAGCGCATCGGCGCGCAGGTCGGCCAGCGTCATCAGGTTGACGTCGTCGGCCTCAAAGCTGCCCCAGCCCTGCACGAGCTCGTCGGCCTCGGTGCCGGGCGCGATCGGGTATTCGTAGTTGGCGTGGGCATAGATTTCCTGTGCCTCGGGCTGGGTCAGGAATTCCATCATCTTCAGCGCGTTCTCGCGGTTCGGCGCGGATTTGGTCATCGCCACGCCGGAGATGTTCACGTGGGTGCCGGCGCCCTCGAACTCGGGGAACAGCACGTTGACCGACTCGGCCCATTCGGTCTGCTCGTCATCCTCGAGCATCTTGCCCATGTAGTAGGTGTTGCCGAGCGAGATGTCGCATTCGCCGGACCAGATCGCCTTGACCTGGGCGCGGTCATTGCCCTGCGGCTTGCGCGCGAGGTTGGACTTCACGCCCTCGAGCCAGGTCTTGGTCTCTTCCTCGCCGTGGTGGTGCAGCATCGCCGAGACCAGCGCCACGTTGTAGGGATGGGTGCCCGAGCGCGTGCAGATGCGGCCTTCCCACTTGGGGTCGGCGAGATCCTCGTAGCTGGTCACCTCGGAGGGATCGACGCGGTCCTTGGAGGCGTAGACGATGCGCGCGCGGGTGGTCAGGCCGAACCAGTGACCCTCGGGGTCGCGGTACTGTTCCGGCACGTTCTCGTTCAGCACGTCGCTGTCGACCGCCTGCGTCAGCCCGGCATTGACCACCGCCGAGAGACGCGAGATGTCCACGGTGAAGACCAGATCGGCGGGCGAGCGGTCGCCCTCGGCCTGCAGCCGTTCGACCATGCCCTTGTCGAGGAAAGCCACGTTGACGTCGATGCCGGTGGCCTCGGTGAAGGCTTCGGTCAGCGGCGCCAGCAGCTCCGGCTGGCGGTAGGAATAGAGGTTCACCTCTTCGGCCAGAGCCGGGCTCACGGTCGCGATCAGGGCAAGGGCGGTGGTTGCAAGGCGCATATATCGGTCTCCCATCGGTGCGGATTGCAGATGGCGGGACATAACCTGATCGTTTTGGTCGGGTCAATGACCGACTGGTTCTATCAGGATTTTTCGGCCTTCTCCTGCGCCTTGGCCGCGTCCCAGAGCGCGTCCATCTCTTCGAGCGTGCTGTCCTCGGGACGCTTGCCGCGCGCAGCCAGCCCCGCCTCGATCGCTTCGAAGCGGCGGGTGAACTTGGCATTGGTGCCGCGCAGCGCCGCTTCGGGGTCGATGCCCAGATGCCGCGCGAGGTTGGCCATGACGAAGAGCAGGTCGCCGAACTCCTCTTCGACATGGGCGGGATCGCGGGCCTCGCGCAGTTCCTGCGCCTCCTCGACGATCTTGTCGATAACCCCGTCGGTCGAGGGCCAGTCAAAGCCCACCCGCGCGGCGCGCTTTTGCAGCTTCACCGCGCGCAGCAGCGCCGGCAGCCCCAGCGCCACGCCGTCGAGCACACCCTTCTCGGCCCGCGCCGCGCGCTCCTCGGCCTTGATCGCCTCCCAGTCCGAAACCTGCTGTTCGGGGGATTTGGCGTTCGATTCGTCGCCGAACACGTGGGGATGCCGGGCGACCATCTTGTCGGACATGGTGTCGGCCACCTCGTCGAAGGTGAACAGCCCGCGCTCGCTGGCCATCTGGGCGTGGAACACCGACTGGAACAGCAGATCGCCCAGCTCGCCCTTCAGCTCGCCCCAGGCCTCGCGCTCGATGGCGTCGGCGACCTCGTAGGCTTCCTCGATGGTGTAGGGCGCGATGGTGGCAAAATCCTGCGCCACGTCCCACGGACAGCCGGTCTCGGGATCGCGCAGCCGGCGCATGATCTCGAGCAGGCGCGGCATGCCGCCCTTCGGGTCGTGGATCAGGTCTTGCGGCGCTGCGTTGCTCTGCGTGTCGCTCATGGACTTCCCCCGCGTTTCGGTATTGGGTGCAGTCCTGCGCCAAGGAAGTTCCGGAGTCCACCCATGCCCATCGTCAACCGCATCGCCGATTACGCCGAGGAGATGAAGACCTGGCGGCGGCATCTGCACCGCAATCCCGAGCTTAGCCTCGAGTGTCACGAGACCGCCGCCTTCGTGGTCGAGCGGCTGCGCGAGTTCGGCATCACCGACATTCACACGGGCATCGCGACAAGCGGCGTGGTGGCGATCGTCGAGGGGCAGGGCGCGGGGCCCGTCACCGGCCTGCGCGCCGACATGGACGCGCTGCCGATGGACGAGGATACCGGCGCGGAGCACGCCTCGGAGGTGCCGGGCAAGATGCACGCCTGTGGCCATGACGGCCACACGACGATGCTGCTGGGCGCCGCGAAATACCTGGCCGAGACCCGCAACTTCGCGGGCAAGGTGGCGCTGATCTTCCAGCCTGCGGAAGAGACCATCGGCGGCGGCCGCATCATGGTCGAGGAAGGCATCATGGAGCGCTTCGGCATCGAGCAGGTCTATGCGCTGCACACCGATCCGTCGCGCCCGCTGGGCGAGATCGCCACGCGGCCCGGCCCGCTGATGGCGGCGGTTGACGATTTCGAGCTGCGCCTCACCGGGCGCGGCGGTCATGCGGCGCATCCCGACACCTGCATCGATCCCATTCCCTGCGCGCTGGCCATCGGGCAGGCGCTGCAGACGGTGCCGGCGCGCAACACCGATCCCCTGGAATCTCTGGTGGTCTCGCTCACCGTGGTGCAGACCGGCTCGGCCACCAATGTGATCCCCGAGACCGCCTATCTCGCCGGGACCGTGCGCAGCTTTGATCCCGGCATCCGCGACATGGCCGAACGGCGCATCCGCGAGATCGTCGCCGGGCAGGCCATGGCCTATGGGGTCACCGCCGAGCTCGACTACGAGCGCAACTATCCCCCGACCATCAACCACGCCGAGCAGACCGCCTTTGCCGTCGGCGTCGCGCGCGAGGTGGTCGCCGAGGTGATCGACGACAGCGTGCCCTCGATGGGGGCCGAGGATTTCTCCTACATGCTTGAGGCCCGGCCGGGTGCGTTCCTTTATCTCGGGCAGGGCGAGGGGCCATTCTGCCACCATCCGAAGTTCGATTTCAACGACGAGGCGGCACCGATCGGGGCGAGCTTCTTTGCCAAGCTGATCGAGGCCCGCCAGCCCTTGCAGCGCTGAGCGCTTTGGGGTTCGATAGGCGAAAGCGGGCTCGGGGGAGCCTTCGAAGGAGACCGACATGCCCGTCATCAATTCCATCGCCGCCGAGGCCGACACGCTGACCGCGTGGCGTCGGCACCTGCATCAGAACCCCGAACTGCTGTTCGATTGCGTCAAGACGTCCGCGTTCGTGGTCGAGCAGCTCAAAGGCTTCGGCATTTCCGAGATCCATACCGGCATCGCGAAGACCGGCGTGGTGGCGATCATCGAGGGGCGCGAACCCGGGCGCACCATCGGGCTGCGCGCCGACATGGACGCGCTGCCGATGGAGGACCTTTCGGGCACCGAGCACGCCTCGAAGGTGCCGGGCATGGCGCATACCTGCGGTCATGACGGCCACACCACGATGCTTCTGGGCGCGGCCAAGTACCTCGCCGAGACCCGCAACTTCGCCGGCCGCGTGGCGCTGCTGTTCCAGCCCGCCGAAGAGGGCGGCGGCGGCGGCAAGGTGATGGTCGAAGAGGGCATCATGGACCGTTTCGACATCGAAGAGGTCTACGGCATCCACAACTCGCCGGGCGATCCCGAGGGCCATATCCACACCGCGCCGGGCCCGCTCATGGCCTCGGCCGACGAGTTCCGCATCGACATCACGGGCGTCGGTGGCCACGGCGCCGAGCCGCAGGAGAGCGCCGACCCGATTCCTGCGGCCTCGGCCATGGTGCAGGCGCTGCAGAGCATCGTCAGCCGCAACGTCTCGGCCATCGACAAGCTGGTGGTCTCGGTGACGCAGATCCATGCCGGCACCGCGCATAACATCATTCCCGGCACGGCCTTCCTTGCCGGGACGGTGCGGAGCTTCCGGCCCGAGATCCGCGACCTCGCCGAGAAACGCCTGCGCGAGATCGCCGAGTTGCAGGCGCAGGTCTATGGCTGTACCGCCAGCGTGACCTATGAGCGTGGCTATCCGCCGACGGTCAACCACGCCGAACAGACGCGCTTTGCCGCGCAGGTGGCGCGCGAGGTGGTGGGGCCCGAGAACGTGCGCGACGACATCGATCCGATCATGCCGGCCGAGGATTTCTCCTACATGCTCGAGGCGCGCCCCGGCGCCTACCTGTTCCTCGGGCAGGGTGACACGCCGAACTGCCACCACCCGCAATACGATTTCAACGACGCGATCGCGCCGATGGGTGCGAGCTTCTTCGCGCGGCTGGTCGAGACCGCGCTGCCGCTCAAGAGCTGACAGGACAAGGCCGAGGACCATCATGGCGCTGGAAGACGCAAAGACCCAGATCGATCACGCCTTCACCCGCGAGGAGCTGAAGGGGCCGAGTTTCGAGAACGTGTTCGGCGGTGCCACATCGTTCCTGCGGCGCAAGTACACCAAGGACCTGCGCGGCGTCGACGTGGCGGTGACCGGCGTGCCCTTCGATCAGGCGGTGACCAACCGCAGCGGCACGCGGCTCGGGCCGCGCGCGATCCGCGAGGCATCGCTGCTGCAGCCTTGCGATGCGCCCTACGGCTGGGGCTATGACGTGCTGAGCGAGTTCGCCATCGCCGATTACGGCGATCTGGCCTTCGATTATGCCAACGTGCCGGCCTTCCCGGCGACGCTCGAGGCGCACGCGAAGGGCATCCTCGATCAGGGGGCGGCGATGGTGACGCTGGGGGGCGATCACTCGATCACCCTGCCGCTGCTCAAGGCCCATGCGGCCAAGTACGGCCCGCTGAGCGTGATCCAGTTCGACGCCCACACCGACACCTGGGCGGATGACGATTTTGACCGCATCGATCACGGCACCTTCATGTACAAGGCGGTGAAGCTGGGTCTGGTCGATCCGACGCGGTCGGTGCAGATCGGCATCCGCACCGACAATCCCGACACGCTGGGCTTTCACATCCTCGACGCGCGCGCAGTGCACGGGCAAGGGCCCGAGGCGATCGTGGCGCAGGCCAAGGCGATCGTCGGCGACCACCCGGTTTACCTGACCTTCGACATCGACGCGCTCGATCCGGCCTTCGCGCCGGGCACCGGCACGCCGGTCTGGGGCGGGCTGACCAGTCATCAGGCGGCGGTGATGCTGCGCGGGCTGGCGGGGATCGACCTCAAGGGCGGCGACGTGGTCGAGGTCTCTCCGCCCTTCGACACCACCGGCGCCACCGCCATCGCCGGCGCACATGTGGCGACCGAGCTGCTCTGCCTCTGGGGCTGGACGCGCCGCTAGCGCCCGGCCCCAGTGACCGCCAGTGAGTGCGCGGGATACCGCGAACGATGGCCCGTCGGCCTTTTCCTGCCGGCGGAATCATGGGAACACGGGGACGCCCGCCTATCGGGTGGTCCGTCCCGAGAGACCCGGTCGCCATGCGCGGTCCGGGATCTGTTCCGACCCAACTGAAAGACCTGAAAGGACCGGTCTCCGTGCGTAAGATATTCTGGCTCATCGTGCTTGTTGTCATCGGCGGTCTGGCCTGGATCCGGCTCGCCCCGTCCGATCCCGGGGTGTGGCATGTCGATCCCAAGGTCTCGGCGGATCAGGATCTGGCCCATGGCGTGCGCCGCCGGGTGCCCGGCGATGATGCGATGATCGCCATGCTGCACCGGATCATCCTCGAGACGCCGCGCACGGAAGTCCTTGCCGGCAGCCCCGATGATGGCCGCGTGACCTATCTCACGCGCTCGCAGTGGATGGGCTTCCCCGACTATACCACGGTGCAACTCGACGACGGGTTCATCGAGATCTACGCCCGGCAGCGTTTCGGGCAGTCCGACATGGGCACCAACAAGGCCCGCGTCGACGGCTGGCTGGGGCGGCTCAACACCGTCGAGTGAGCCCGTGCCGGCAGCCCGCGGGCGCGGAAATCTCGCCCGCGCCGCAGCGCCCGCCCTTGACCCGCCGATGGTTTCGGGGAAGACAGTTGCGCCATGATCCCCTCTGACCGTCTTCAGCAAATTCGTGAACGTTTCGAGTATCTCGAGGCCCGCCTGGCCCAGGGATCGGGCGACATTGCCGCGCTTGGCCGCGAATATGCCGAGCTGCGCCCCGTGGTCGAACAGATCCGCGACTGGACCAGCCTGCAGGCCGAGCTTGGCGAGGCCGAGGCGATGCTGGACGATCCCGAGATGAAGGAGCTGGCCGAGGAGGAGCTTCCCGCTCTGCGCGCGCGCCTGCCCGAGGCAGAGAAGGCGCTGCAGCTGGCGCTTCTGCCGAAGGATGCCGCCGATGCGCGGCCCGCCATGCTCGAGATCCGGCCCGGAACCGGCGGCGAAGAAGCAGCGCTGTTCGCCGGCGATCTGGCGCGCATGTACCAGCGCTATGCCGAGGCGCGGGGATGGCGCTGGGAGGTGATCGAGGAACAGCCCACCGAGCTTGGCGGCCTGCGCGAGCTGGTGGTGCGCATCGAGGGCGAGAACGTCTTCGCCCGGCTGAAGTTCGAATCCGGCGTGCACCGCGTCCAGCGCGTGCCCGAGACCGAGAGCGGCGGCCGCATCCACACCTCCGCCGCCACCGTGGCGGTGCTGCCCGAGGCCGAGGCCGTCGACATCGACATCGCCGCCGCCGACATCCGCATCGACACCATGCGCGCCTCGGGGGCGGGCGGGCAGCACGTCAACACCACCGACTCGGCGGTGCGCATCACCCACGTGCCTACCGGCATCGTGGTGACCAGTTCCGAGAAGTCACAGCACCGCAACCGCGAGATCGCGATGAACGTGCTGCGCACGCGGCTGTTCGACCTCGAGCGCCAGAAAGCCGCCGATGCCCGCGCCTCGGATCGCAAGGCGCAGGTCGGCTCCGGCGACCGCTCCGAGCGCATCCGCACCTACAACTTCCCGCAGGGCCGCCTAACCGATCACCGCATCGGCCTGACGCTCTACCGGCTCGAGCAGATCCTCGCGGGCGATCTGGACGAGATCATCGACGCGCTCACAGCCGACGCGCAGGCGGCGCAGCTTGCGGAGATGGGCGCGTGAGCGCAGACCGCGTGACCGGCTCGGCGCTGCTGGCGCAGGCCACGCGGCGGCTGGCCGAGGCGGGCATCCCCGATCCCGGCCGCGACGCGCGGCGCCTGCTGGCGCATGTGCTCAAGGTGGCGCCGGGGCGGCTGACGCTGTTTCTGCCGGATCCCGTCGAACCCGAGCACGCGCTGCTGTTTCAAACCGTCATCGACAGCCGCGCCGCGCATGTGCCGGTGTCGCACATCACCGGGCGGCGGCTGTTCTACGGCCGTGAGTTCCTTGTCACCCCGGCGGTGCTCGACCCGCGGCCCGAGACCGAGATCCTGATCGAGGCGGCGCTGGCGGGACCGTTTACGCGGATCCTCGACCTCGGCACCGGATCGGGCTGCATCCTTCTGACTCTGCTGTGCGAGCGCGAGCGCGCCACCGGCATCGGCACGGACCTGTCGCAGGACGCGCTCGAGGTGGCCTTCCGCAACCGCGACGCGCTTGGCCTCGAGGCCCGCGTGGCGCTGGCCCGGGGCAGCTGGTTCGGCGCGTTGGGGGAGGACGACCGCGAACGCTTCGACCTGATCGTTTCGAACCCGCCCTATATCGCGCTCGACGAGATGCTCGATCTTTCCCCCGAGGTGCGCGACCACGAGCCGCGCATCGCGCTCACCGATGAGGGCGACGGCCTGACCGCCTATCGCAGGATCGCCGCCGGCGCACCCTCGCACCTGCTGCCCGGCGGGCGGCTGATGGTCGAGATCGGCCCCACACAGGGCGCTGCCGTGGCGGATCTGTTCCGCGCCGCGGGCCTTGCCGAGGTGGCGGTGATCGCCGATCTCGACCGGCGCGACCGGGTCGTGGTCGGGCGGATCGCCGCGGCCTGAGCGGCAAGTCGCTGCAATTTTCGGCGGTTTTCTTGGCTTATTCGAGATTTCCCCTTGTTTCCGTGGCCCCGACATGGTTAGCAGGAGGGGTTCGGTGCGGTGGATGCCTCCGGCGGTCCCGCCCGACTTCAACCCAACATTGATGTGATCCCGCACACGATGGCGCCAGCGGCGCCGCAGGGTCACAGGGACAGTCAGACACAAGGCTGATAGCAGAACAGATGCGATCCTCGAAATCCCGTTCGCGGTCGAAGAACAACCGCAACCGCAACTCGCTGGGCAACGTCGTCAACCGTGTGTTCGACAGCAACGGCCCCGAGGGCAAGGTGCGCGGTACTCCGCAGCAAATCATCGACAAGTACAACCAGCTGGCCCGCGACGCGGCGCTTGGCAATGACCGGGTGGCGGCTGAGAACTTCCAGCAGCACGCCGAGCATTACCTCCGGATGCTCTCCGAAGCGCAGCGCGAGGTCGACGCCAAGCGTGAGCAGCAGGAGCGCGAGAACCGCGAGCGTCAGGCGCAGCGCGACAAGGAGCGCGCCGATCGTGACGCGCAGAAGAGTTCTGACCGTGACGACCGCGACGGTGGCCAGTCCTCCTCCGACGGTGGCAATGGCGGCAATGGCGACCAGCCCCAATCCGCCCCGCGCGCCGAGCAGCGCTCCGAGCCGAAGCCTGTCCCCCAGGACGACGTGATCGACCCGGCGGGCGAAGACGGGGAGTCGGGTCTGGTCGAGACGCCGGAAAACCGCTCGGAAGCGTCGCCCGCTTCGGCGGAGGACAAGCCCAGGCGCACCCGGCGCAGCCCGCGCAAGAAAGCCGAGCCTGCCGGCGAAGGCGAGGCGGCCGAGAAGCCTGCAAGGAAACCCCGCAGCCGCAAGCCGGCGAGCGACGACACGCCCGCCTCCGACGCCGCCGAGTAAGGCCGCGTCAGGCCAGAGACGAAAAAGACGCCATCTCCCCCGCGGAGATGGCGTCTTTCTTTTGTGTGCTGTGTGACGGCGCTCAGGCCTCGGGCCAGTGCGTCAGGCCAGGGCGCGGGCGAGGGCGCAGAATTGCTCGAGCGAGACCTGCTCGGCGCGTTCGGTGGGGGCGATGCCCGCGGCCTCGAGCCGGTCCTCGATATCCGGCGCCAGCCCCTTCAGCGCGGCGCGCAGCATCTTGCGGCGCTGGTTGAAGGCCGCCGCCACCACGCGCTCGAGCACCGCGCGCTCGGCGGGGAAGCGCGGTTCGGGCAGGGCGCGCAGATGCACCACCGCCGACGAGACCTTGGGCGGCGGCGTGAAGGCGCCGGGCGGCAGGCTCAGCACGATCCGCGCCTCGGCGCGCCACTGCGCCAGCACCGCCAGCCGGCCATAGGCCTTGGAGCCGGGCTGCGCCACGATGCGCTCGGCCACCTCGCGCTGGAACATCAGCGTCAGGGTCTGCCAGAACGGCGGCCAGTCCTCCGGCGTCAGCCAGCGCACCAGCAGCTCGGTGCCGACATTGTAGGGCAGGTTGGCGCAGATCGCGATCGGCGGCGTCAGATGCGCCAGCGGGTCGATCTGCAGCGCGTCGCCCGAGATCACCTCGAGCCGGTCCGGATAGGCCGCGGCAATCTCGGACAGCGCCGGCAGGCAGCGGGTGTCCTTCTCGATCGCCAGAACCTTGCGCGCGCCCTCGGCCAGCAGCCCGCGGGTCAGCCCGCCCGGGCCCGGCCCGATCTCGAGCACGTCCATGCCCGTGAGGTCGCCGGCCTGCCGCGCGATCTTGGCGGTCAGGTTCAGGTCGAGCAGAAAGTTCTGCCCCAGCGATTTCTTCGCCGACAGCTCGTGCGAGGCGATGACCTCGCGCAGCGGTGGAAGCCCGTCGATGGCGCTCATGTCTTCTCTGGTTCCAAAATACCTCGGGGGAGTCCGCCTCAGGCGGACGGGGGCAGCGCCCCCGCTGCGGCGCTGACGCTCACGCCGCGCTTCCGGATTGTCCACCGGCCATCCGCCACGCCATGCGCAGCGCCTCGATGGTCGAGGTCGGGTTGGCGACGCCCTGTCCGGCAATGCCGAAGGCGGTGCCGTGATCGGGCGAGGTGCGGATGAAGGGCAGGCCGAGCGTGACGTTGACACCGCGGTCGAAGGCCAGCGTCTTGATCGGGATCAGCGCCTGGTCGTGATACATCGCCACCGCCGCGTCATAGCCCGCCCGCGCCTCGGCGTGGAACATGGTGTCCGCGGGCAGCGGGCCGATCAGGTCCATGCCCTCGGCGCGCAGCGTCTCAAGCACCGGCGAGATCAGCTCGATCTCCTCGCGGCCCATGCGCCCGCCTTCGCCCGCATGGGGGTTGAGACCGGCCACGGCGATGCGCGGCGCGCTGATGCCGAAGCGCGCGATGAGCGCGGCGTGGGTGATGCGCAGGCGCTTCTCGAGCAGCGCGGGCGTCAGAGCCGCGGGCACCTCGGAGACCGGGATGTGGATCGTGGCGGGCACCACGCGGAGCTCGTCCGAGGCCAGCATCATCACCACCTCGTCGACGCCGCCGAGGGCGGCGAGATACTCGGTGTGGCCGGGATAGGCAAAACCCGCCCCCTCGGCCAGCGCCTGCTTGGAGATCGGCAGGGTGCAGAGCGCCGAGCACGCCCTGTCCTGCACCAGCCCGACACCACGCGCGATCGAGGCGATGACGCCGGCGGCCTGGTTCGGCTGCGGCGTGCCCGGCACGCGCGGGCCGGGGATGTCGAGCGCCAGCACCGGCAGGCCGGTCTCGGCGGCCTGCGCCGCCTCCTCGGGGCGCGCGATCAGAACGTGCGGCACGCTGCCGGGCAGATGCGCCGGCGCGCCGAGATAGACGAAGGGCAGCTCCGCGCCGAGCGCCTTCCACGCGGCTTCCGCGAGTTCCGGGCCGATGCCAGAGGGCTCCCCGCAGCTCATCGCCACGGGGGCGGGCCGGGGGCTCATTTCACGACGATGCGCGCGTTGGCACGCAGCTGGGCGAGGTAGCTGTCGGAGACCTCGGTGAGGCGACGGTTGCGCAGGCCGATCTCGACCTGGCTGCGGTCGGCATCCTCGGCCACCGCGGCGGTGCGACCGCAGAGCATCAGGAACACCAGCGTCTGCCCGTCGGCCCGCGTCAGCGCAGTCGAGACCTCGCCGGGATCGAGCTTCGACAGCTCGTAGGCGATGTCGGTCGGGATCTCGGCGGGCGGCAGCGTGACGCGGTCGAGCACCTCCTCGGGCTGGCCCTTGGCAGTGGCGTAGAGATCATCGCAACGGTCGACCCGCCCGGCCAGCACCCGCGCCTGGGCGAGCGTCTCGGGCGAGCGGCCGCCGGCCATGTAGTAGGCGGCGTATTCGATGGCGGCGTATTCCGGGGCGGTATAGCCGCTTTCCTCGATGTCGCGCAGCTGGAACAGCGCCACGGCCCCTTGGATCGGCAGCGGCGCGGTGACCTCGCCGGGCGCGAGGCCCAGCACCAGCGAGCGGATCTGCGGCGGCAGTTCGGTCAGGTCGCGCCACGGCAGCCGGCCGCCATTGTCGCGGGTCGCGGTGGCGGAATACTGCCGCGCCTGCGCCGAGAATTCCGAGGCCGAGGTCATCTGCGAAATGCGCTCGGCGCGGGCCTGCACGGCCGCGGCATTCTGGGCGTTGATCGGCATGATGATCTCGGAGAGCAGCACCCGCACGTCGGAGCCGCCGCCGCCGGTCGAGAGCGCCCGGTCGACCTCTTCGGGGGTGATCTGGGTGCGCGAGGCAAACCGTGCCCGCACCAGCTCGCGCCAGGCGGTGCCGGCGCGGACGAAATCGCGGAAGGTCTCTTCGTCGACGCCGCCCTGATTGAGCTGTGCGACGAACTGCTCGCGGCTGAGGTTCGCACGGCCGGCGAATTCCTCCATGCCGTCGAGCACGTCCTGCTCGGAGGGCTCGATTCCGGCTTCGCGTGCCGCCTTGAGGCGCAGGCGGTCGTCAATCAGCTGTTCGCGCGACAGCTCGGTGACATCGCCCGGCGCGCGCAGCAGCGTCATCATGCGGCGGCGCTGCTCGAGCTCGTAATTGGTGATGACCATCTCGTCCACGGTGATGGCGGGCGCGAAGAGGTTCTGCGCCGGTGCCGTGCCCGGCGTCAGGGTCAGCGCCAGACCGGCCGTCAGGGTGAGGGCGCGAAGAAGGCGGGCAGGGGTCATTTGCATGTGCGTCGATACTCCTTGTCGCTTGCGGCGGTGCCGAAGCCTGTCAGGGCGACCGTGAGGTCGAACTCCGTGGACGGTTCGAGGTTGGTCGAGGAAGCGAAACGGCGCAAGACCGACGCCCCCACCTGAACGCATTCGTTGCGGTATTGCAGTCCCAGACCGGCGCGGTCAACCCGGCGGTCCGCGAGATCGTAGCGCCACTCTCCGGTGCCGGTCCAGTGGCGGCTGATCCGGTAGCTGCCCTCGAAGCGCCACTCCGCCTGGCTCTCGGGGCGGTCCTCCTTCGGGTCGGCCAGCAGCAGCAGGTACGACGCATCAAGCGCGGTGCGGTCGTTGAACCAGCTCGCGCGCGCCTCGCCCTTGTTGAACTCGCCCTGCTGGTCGAGCAGGCCGCGCACCGACAGGCTCAGACCCAGCGGGTTGGCAAAGCCTCCAGAGATCAGCCAGTCCGAGGTCTCGCCGTCGAGGCCGGACGAGCGGCTGAAATCGTCGTCGATCTCGTCGTGCCAGACCCGGCCCACGGTGAGACCCGCGGTCCAGCCCGCGGAGGCCTCGTGCTGCCAGCGCACGCCCGCCGCGCCCACGAGGCCGCGCTCGTGGCGGTCGCTGGCCGGGAAGCGGCTGAGCGAGAGCAGGTTGGCTTCGTCGAATTCGACGCGCGTGCTTTCATCGTTGGGGATGTTGGGGCGGTCGCCGCCGATCCAGCCGAACTGCGCCACCGGCTCGAGCAGCGAGCGCCCGCCGAAGGCCTGCCGGCTGACCAGAGGCCAGCGCAACTCGACCGAGGCACCGGGGACGAGCTGCGACGCCTCGGCATCGGCGCTGGCATCGTCCCACACGGCATAGCGGTCGGCCCAGAGCTGCCCCAGAACGCCCAGCCGGACGCCGCCCGCCAGCGTCCAGCGCCGCCGCCAGCTGGCCTCGGCGCTGAGGCGCGCCATGTCGCGCCCGTCGACCACGCTGTCCTCGTCATCGCTGTCGATGTCGAGATCCGAGCGCCGGTAATGCCCATGCACCATCGCCCCGAGACGGAGTTCCCCGCCGAGGCGCTCCGGGAAGAACCGGCGCTCGTACTCGGTATTGGCGATCACCGAGGGCTGGGTCTCGTCGTCTTCGGAGGCGAGCAGCGTCTCGTAGTGGATCAGGTCGGTCGAGAAAAAGTCGTTGCGCCGCGCGCGGCTGAGCGTGAAGGCGCTGTCGAGGCGCTCGTTCTCGCCGTAGTCGTACTGGTTGAAATACGAGTCGTCCGAGACCGTTTCGATGTCGAAATCGAAGCGGAAGCCGTTGCGCAGCTCGAACTCACCCTCGGCAAAAAGGTAGCCCCGGAGATCGTCCGGCAGCAGCGTGTCCCGCGTGACCGCGCCGTTGAGCTCGATGGTGCCGTAGGTGAAGGCGCGCCGATAGCGCGCCTCGAGGGTGCGCGTCTCGCTCGAGAGATAGGGGGTCAGGGTGATGTCCTGATGGTCGCCGAGCGGAATGAAATAGGGAATGCGCGCGCCGGTGCCGAGCAGCGAGGTGCTGCGCAGCGTCGGGGTCAGGAAACCACGGGCGCGGGCGAGGCTGGGGTCGGGCAGACGCAGCTGCGGCACCCACAGGATCGGCACGTCGAGCACCCGAAGCTGGGCGCCCTCGAAATACAGCTGACGCGCGTCCTGGTCGTGGATCACCCGGTCGGCGCGGATCTGCCAGAGCGGCACCTCGTTGCGGCCGCAGACCTGGCACGAGGTCACCGCGACACGGCTGAGCTGGGTGTAACGCCCGCCGACCCGCTGCGCCTCGACGGCGGCGAGCTGAAGCTGGTCGTCCATCACCATGCGCGCGCCGCTGAGCAGGCCGTTGCGCAGGCCGTCCTCCATCTCGGCGGCGTCGGCGAGCAGCAGGTTCCCGGTCGCATCGGTGATTCGGACGGGGCCTTCGATGGTCAGCAGGCCCGCCTCCTGATCATAAAGGATGCGCGTCGCACTGAGGCGGACACCCTCGTGCAGCGCCTCGACGTTGCCGGTGGCAACAAGCCGCGCGCCATCCTCGACGAACACCTGATCGGCGACCAGCAGCGCCGGCTCGGATTCGGCGTCGGCGGTCTCGGTGGACAAGGTCATGGTCTGCGCCAGAAGCGGCGCGGGGGCGGTCACTGCCAGCATGGCGGCAAGCCACGCGGCACGGGCGGTCTGCATCAGCCGTCCTCCATCTGCAGGACAAGCCCCAGCGCGAGCAGCAGCGAGGCAATGGGCGGGATCCACGCGGCGAGGATCGGCGGGAGCTGGCCGTTCTCTCCCATGATCTGCGCGAAGTTCCGCACGTAATAGAGGCCGAAGCCAAGAAGCACCGCCGCCAGCACGTGCAGGCCGGTGCGGCCAAGACGGGCGGGGCGCATGGTGAAGCCCGCCGCGACCAGAACCATCGCCACGAGGAAGACCGGGCGCGCCAGTTCCATCTGCAGCCAGACGATGTGGCGCCGGGCCGAGAAGCCGGCCATCTCGAGACCGTCGATGAACTCGGGCAGGTCCCAGATCGCCACCGAGGACGGTTTGCCGAAGCGGTCGCGGATGCCGTTGCGGGTCAGATCCGAGGGCAGCTCGAGCCGCTCGAACCGCTCCGACATGCCCTCGGGCGAGCGTCCGCTCTGCAGTGGCCAGGCCTTGGCATTGCTCAGCACCCACGCGCCGTCCTCGAGCGCCGCTTCCTCGGCCTCGATGCGGCGCAGCGGGCCGCTCTCGGCCTCGTATTCGACGAAGCTCACTTCGTAGAGGACGGTGGCATCTTGGTTGGCGCGCGCGGCACGGATCACCGTGTCGCCCTCGGCGCCGCCCTGGCGCAGCCACAGCCCCTCGCGCCCGATCGAGATGGTCGAGGCGCCGTCGCTCTTGTAGCTTTCGCTGAGATCCGAGGATTGCCGCGAGGTCGCGGCGACGATCGGGTTCAGGATGGCGACCGACACGGCGCTGATCACCAGCGCCACCGCCACCGGACCGGCCAGCGCCGTCAGGCCCGAGCGCCCGGCGGCGCGCACCACCACCAGCTCGGAGCTGCGCGCCATCATCAGGAACAGCGCCGCGGTGGCGAGGATCATCACCAGCGGCAGGATCTCGTAGAGGCCGGAGGGCAGGTTCAATAGCGTCAGGTAGACCACCTCACCGAAGCTCACGTCGCTGCCGAAGCGCCGCAGCTGGTCGACCAGATCGAGCAGCGCGAGAAACAGCGCGAAGACCGTCAGGATCGAGAGGAACACCGTGAGGAAGCGGCGGGCGAAATAGCGGTGCAGGATCATGCGGCCACCTCGGCATCCCGGCTGCGCCGGCGCTCGCGGCGGAACGGGCGCGCGGCGCGCCAGAGCAGCACCGCGGCCATCGCGAAGCCGACGAGGCTCGGGAGGTAGATCAGGGGCCACAGCATCGGGTTCGAGCGCACCGGATCGGTGATGGCACTCTCAACCAGCTTGACCAGAACCAGCAGGAAGATCGCGCCGACGATCTGCCGGGTGACGCCGAAGCGCGAGAACGTGCCGGTCATCAGCGCGGCGTAGCCGATCAGCGCCGCGACGACGCAGAGCAGGGGCATCTGGAACCGGTTGTGGGCCTCTTCGAGCACTTCGCCGACGCTGTCGTTGACCTCCTCGGCGACCGCTTCGGTCTGGGTCAGCAGCTCGAGCGTCGGCACCTGCCGCGCCCGGCGCCGCTCGGGGTCGCCAGAGGTGGCCAAGCCGCTGATATCGTAGGTGAGATCGGAGAAATTGGTCGTCGACAGGGTCTGGTCGCTGGTCCGAAGCTCCTGCGCCAGGCCGCTGCGCATGGTCAGCTTCGGCCCGCCGTCATCGCGGGTGACATAGGCGGTCTCGGCGGTGTAGGTCACGGTGCGCGCGTCGTTGCGCCGGTCGCTGAGATACACGTCGCGCAGCTCGCCGTTGTCGGTGATTTCGCGGATGTAGAAGGTCACGCCGCGGGCCGGGTGCAGGAACGTGCCCTCGTGCAGCAGCCGCGCCGCCACCGACTCGGAAATCTCGCGCTCGCGTTCGCGCAGCTGCGTGGCCGAGGCGGGCACCAGCGCGTGGGTCAGCACCGACATCATCAGCGCGATCAGCAGCCCGAAGACCAGCACCGGCCGGCCCAGCCGCCACGGTGACACCCCGCCGGCCTGAAGCACCGTCATCTCGGATTCGTTGGACATGCGATTGGTCACGTAGACCGCCGCCCCGAAGGCCGCCATCGGCAGGACCAGCGCGATAACACCGGGCAGGCTGAGCAGGCTGAACTCGAGGAAGATGCGGGCCGAATGGCCATCGGTGATCAGCTCGTCGAACAGAATGACCGACGCGTTGACCCAATAGACCATGACGAGCACAAGGGCGAAAAACCCAAACACCACCATGAGTTGCGACAGCATGTATCTGTCGAATCTCTGCACGCGTATGTGCCCTCCAGATCCTGTGCTGCGGCCCAAGCTATCGGATCGGTATGTGCGGGAAAAGCTGCCTCTGGTCAATGCCGTCACGCGGCTCTACGACTCCCGGGGACAGACAACAGGAGAGCATGATGACCGATCTGCGCGAGTTCACCTTTGCCGAAACCGACCTCGACGCCCTTGCGGGCGCCGAGGGCCGCGTCGCCGTCTTCGTCGACAGCGAGGGCAAGCTCGGGCGCGGCGCGAGGCGGCTGAACCGGCTGACCAAGGGCGCGGTGGCCCGCGCCGTCGCCGACGAGGGTTGGGCGAAGAAGTCCGCCGGCAGCGTGGTGAGCCTGTCCTATCCGTCCGGCATGGAGGCCGAGGCGGTCGATATCGTGAAGCTCGAGCGCCGGCCGGATGTCGCCGACGCGCGCAAGGCGGGCGCCGCCATCGCCAAGGCGGCGGGATCGCGCGCCGTGACGGTTCTGGGCGAGAGCCAGAACGGCCTCGAGCAGGCGCTGCTCGGCCTCGCGCTGCGCGGCTACAGCTTCACCGACCACAAGAGCGACAAGGGCACGGCGCTGGCCCCGGCACGCGTGTTCTGCACCAAGCCGGATGAGGTCGAGGCCGCGGTGGCGCCGATGCTTGCGGTGGCGGGCGGGGTGTTCTTCACCCGTGATCTGGTCAGCGAGCCCGCCAACGTGCTGACCACCACCGAGTTCGCCGCGCGTCTCGAGGGGCTGCGCGAGCTTGGCGTCGAGGTCGAGGTGGTCGACGAGGACCGCATGGCAGAGCTTGGCATGGGCGCGCTGCTCTGCGTCGGGCAGGGCTCGGTCTCGCCCTCGAAGATGGTCATCATGCGCTGGAAGGGCGGCGAGGGCGACCCGCTGGCGCTGGTCGGCAAGGGCGTGGTCTTCGACACCGGGGGCATTTCGCTGAAGCCCGCGGGCGGCATGGAAGACATGACCATGGACATGGGCGGCGCGGGCGTGGTCTCGGGCGTGATGAAGGCGCTGGCTCTGCGCAAGGCCAAGGCCAACGTCACCGGGCTGGTGGGTCTGGTCGAGAACATGCCCTCGGGCAATGCCGTACGGCCGGGCGACGTGGTCACCTCGATGAAGGGGGACACGATCGAGGTCATCAACACCGACGCCGAGGGCCGGCTCGTTCTGAGCGACGTGCTCTGGTACGCGCAGGAACACGAGAACCCCGCCGCCATCGTCGATCTCGCCACCCTGACCGGCGCCTGCATCGTGGCGCTGGGGCATGAGAACGCCGCCGTGTATTCCAATGACGAGCGCTTCGCCGCGGGCTTCCTCAAGGCCGCCGGTGCCGAGGGGGAAGGCGCGTGGCGGATGCCGCTCGGTCAGGCCTATGACGATCAGCTGAAATCGCCCATCGCGGACATGAAGAATGTCGGCGGGCGCCCCGGCGGCTCGATCACCGCGGCGCAGTTCCTCAAGCGCTTCGTCAAGGACGGGATGCCGTGGATCCACCTCGACATCGCGGGCGTCGCCTCGCTCAAGTCCGAGAGCACGCTGGCGCCGAAGGGGGCGACCGGGTGGGGCGTGATGTCGCTCGACCGGCTGGTGCGCGAGACCTTCGAGCGCAAGGAGGGCTGAGCCGATGGCCGCCGCTCTGCCGGGCCGCGCCCTGAGCCTTCCCTTCGGGGGAGGCTGAGATGGGGGCGGCCTATTTCTACCACCTGACCCAGCGCCCGCTCGAAGCGACGCTGCCGCTGCTGCTGGAGAAATCTCTGGCGGCAGGCTGGCGCGTGGCGGTGCGCGGCACCGATCCCGGGCGCATCGACTGGCTCGACCAGCGGCTCTGGATGGGACCCGAGGACGGGTTTCTGCCGCACGGGCAGGCGGGGGGGAAGCACGATGCCCTCCAGCCCGTGCTGCTCACCGTGCAGGAGGGGTTGCCCAACGATCCCGCCTGCCTGATGGCGGTGGACGGCGCGCAGGTGGCGCCCGAGGAGGTCAACCGGCTCGAACGGGTCTGCATCCTGTTCGATGGCCATGACGGCATGGCCCTCGACGCCGCACGCGGCCAGTGGCGGACGCTGACCGGCGCCGGGTGCAAGGCGCAGTATTGGTCGGAAGAGAGCGGGCGCTGGGAGAAGAAGGCCGAAGCGTGAGCGGCGGCCTCAGCGCTCGAGGATCAGCCGCCCGTTCGAGATTTCCAGCCGGTCGAAGCGCTGCAGGTAGCTCATACCCAGAAGCGAGGTCTGCATCTCGCCCTCGTTGACATAGGCGCGGACGTTGCGGTCGATGAAGGGACCCAGAGCCACGCGCTCGAGTCGCACCGGCGCGGTGCGCACCATGCCGTTGGCGGTGTTGGCCTGTCCGCGAAACATCAGCTGATCCGGGGTCAGCCCGGCGCGCTCGGCATCGTCGCGCGACAGCACCATGCCGGTGGCGCCGGTGTCGATCACGAAGCGCGTGGGCACGCCGTTGAGGTCGAGCGAGACGTAATAGTGCCCGTCGGGGGCGCGCGGCAGCTCGACCCGGCCGTCCTCGGTGAACACGGCCTGCTGCGGCATCACCGTCTGCCGGATGTCGCCCCAGAGCCCGACCGCCGCGATGGCGCCGAGCAGGATGAGCGCCCAGACGCCCAGATATTGCAGCTTGAGGCCCATGCGGGTGCGGTCGCGGAAGAAGAACCACAGGATTAGCGCCAGCGCCAGCAGGCCGAGATAGGCCAGACGTCCGTATTCGTGTCCTGTCATGGGGTCATCCGTGGCGGGGTGTCGCCCTCAATGTAGGCCCTTCGCCGCAGGATGACAGGGCCTATCCGACCGCAAAGATCGTGCGCAGCCCGTCGATCACGAACTGCACCGACAGCGCGGCGAGCAACATGCCCAGAAGGCGCGTGACCACGACGATGCCGGTATGGCCGAGCAGGCGCTCGATGATCGGCGCGGCGAGGAACATCATCAGCACGATCAGCAGCACCGAGATCATCACCCCGATCACCGCCGCCATCTCGAGCGCCGAGTTGGTCTGGCCCACGAGCAGAATCATCGTGGCGATGGCGCCGGGGCCGGCGATCAGCGGGATGGCGATGGGAAAGACTGACGGGTCGGGCAGGGCGTCGTCTTCCTCGGCCTTGTCCTCGCGCCGCTTGGAGCGGCGCTCGAACAGCATGTCGAGCGCGGTCAGGAACAGCAGGATGCCGCCGGCGATGCGGAAGGCCGGCATCGAGATGCCGATGAAGCCAAGCACCTGCTCACCAAAGAAGGTGAACAGCATCAGGATCGCCATGGCGATGCCGCAGGAGCGCAGCGCGAGGATGCGGCGGTGGCGGCTGTCCGCGCCGGCGGTCAGCGCGATGTAGATCGGGGCGAGCCCGACCGGGTCGATCACCACGAAGAGCGTGGCGAAGGCGGTGATGAGAAAGGCGCTGTCCATGGCTCAGGGGTAGGATGGCGCGCGCGGGCTGTCCAGCGCAGTGTTTGGATGATCGGCGCGGGGGTGTGGCTTTGCGCCCGCGCGCGGCGTCTTGCCGCTCTCGCGGGAGTGGGGCGTTGGCACGTGCGTGTCGTCCTTGGGGCGAATGCGTGAAAACCTAAATAAGGCGCGGCTGATCGGATCAAACCGGCCTGCCGCTGAGTGCATCCGGTACGTTTCATCGCCTGCTGGGGGAGTGTCCGCGACTGGCAGCTCGCTCAAAAGTGGGATGCGTTGTCGACCCTTAGGGCATTGTCGTCCGCGCGTCGGACCGGCATATGTCCGCGAGAGCAGCGCGCAATGACGGAACCTGAGTCCATGACGAAAGACGAACGAACCGCAGCACCGGGCAGGGTGCGGTTCCTGCTTGGCGCGGTCGCATTCCTTGTTCTCAGCGGGGCCGCATTCTGGGCCATCGCCGCCTTCGTGGGGGACGGGATGCCGCCCTTCGACCCGCGGCTGGTCACCCCGCGCGCCGTGGCGCTGATCGGTCTGTTCCTGCTGGTCTATTTCGTGGCCGACGGGCTGCGGCTCTATTTCGTCCTGCGCGCCCTCGATGCGCCGGTGACGGTGGGGCAGATCGCGCCGCTGGTGTTCGTGAACCTGTTCTTCTCCAACATCACCCCAATGGCGACGGGGGGAGGCTTTGCCCAGATCTGGTACCTGCAGCGCTGCGGCGTGGGCATCGGGCTCTCGGCGGCTGCGACGTCGATCAGGACCATCCTCGCCATGCTGGTCATCTTCATCGCCGCGCCGCTGTTTCTCGTCGCCGCGCCCGAGGTCGAGATCGCGGGGAGCTCCGGCGCGCTGGCGAACACCATCGGCGCGGTGATCGCGGCCTACATGGCGGGCTTTCTGGTGCTGCTCCTTCGCCCGGCCTGGATGCTGGCCATCATTGACCGCGTGCTGTTGCTGCTCGAGCGTCTGCATCTGCTGGGACAGGAGCGCCGCACCGCATGGTCCGCGGCGCTGAAGCGTGAAGCCCGGTCTTTCTCAGACGGCTTTCGCCGGTTTATCTCCTCCGCGCCGCATCTGTCGATCGCCGCGGTGCTGGCGACGCTGGCCTTCCTTCTCACCCTCTTCGCGATGCCCGCGCTGCTGATGGCGCTGCTGGGGCTGGAGCCGGACTGGCTGACCGTCATCGGGACGCTCTCGGTGGTGACGTTCCTGATGTATTTCGCACCGACGCCGGGCGGGGCCGGGTTCTCGGAACTGGCCTTCGCGGGGCTGATGGCGGGGCAGATCGGTGAGGGCCAGCTGGTCCTCGTGATCTTCGCGTGGCGGCTTCTGACGATCTATCTCGGCATGGCGATCGGAGGGGTGGTGTCGTTCCGCCTCCTGCGGCTGCAGGGGCTGCGGACATGACCCGCCGCAAGATCCTGTCGCTGCTGCTTGCGGTGAACGTGGCCGTGCTGCTCGCGGTGCTGGGCTACAAGATCTACCTCTACGCCAACGCCCCGACCGGGAGCGCGCTTCTGGTGTCGCAGATCGAACGGATCGAGGAGACCGCCCTCGACCGCGACACGCTGAGCTTTGCCGTTGTGGGGCAGGTCAACAACTCGATCGGGGTGTTCGAGGAGAGGATCCTGCCGCGCATCAACCTCTCGGAGGCCGATTTCATGGTCTCCGCGGGCAACATCGTCAGCGCGGGCGGCGAGGACAAGTACCGCGCCATCCTCGGAACACTGGGACATCTGCGCAAACCCTACCTGCTCACCTTTGGGCAGAACGAGGTCGAGGATTTCGGCGCTGGCCGCTTCTACCAGCGGTTCGGGCCCTATTTCTATTCCGTCAGCCTCGATGCGGCCCGGCTGGTCTTTCTCGATGCCACCGGGCGCACCCCGACGGACTGGCAGGAGCGCTGGCTGCGCGACATTCTCGATGCCCGAGACGAGCGGCCGATCATCGTCTTTCTCGGGCACCCGCTGCTCGACCCGGTGCCCGAAACCCTGTTCGAGCCCGACACCGGAGCTTGGTCGGAGCCGGAGGCGCGGACCCGGCTTCTGGACCTGCTGCAGCGGCTTGGCGCCGACGTGGTGATCTCGGCAGGGGCGTCGACCTACTCGGACCAGACCGTGGACGGGATCCGCCACATCGTGACCGGCGGGGCAGGCGGGCTGGTGCTGAACGACGACACCAGCTTCTACCACTACCTCACGCTCAAGGTCGGGCCCGCCGGGGTCGATGTGAAGATGATCCCGGTCGAGACCGCGCCCAGCCTGATGGCCCGGCGGGTCGAGGGGGCCTGGTTCTACATCTACTCGCTGTTCTACGTCGGGATCTGGAACTTCCTTCTGGGCTTCACGGCGCTGGTGCTGCTGGGGGTCTACCTCTACCGCAGGCTGTTCCGCGACCGCAGCTATTACCCGAGCTACGACATGCCCGATCCGGTCGAGCTTGGGCGTCCGCTGCGCATCGCGATGTTCACCAACTCCTACCTGCCGTTCACCGGCGGGCTGCCGCTCTCGGTCGAGCGTCTCAAGCGCGGTCTCGAGGCACAGGGGCACGAGGTGCTTGTGGTCTGTCCGTCCTACGGCACCACCCAGACCGAGCCGAGCGTCTGGCGGGTGCCGGCGCTGGCGCGCGAGGGCTCGATGATCCGCCTCGCGAACCCGTTCCACCTGCGCACCTGGAAGCGCCTGCGGGAGTTTTCCCCGGATGTCGTCCACCTGCATCATCCGTTCTGGCTGGGAACGCTGGGGCTTCGGCTGGCGCGGCGCCTGAGGGTGCCGGCGGTCTTCACCTATCACACGCGGCTCGAGCACTTCGCGCATATCGTGCCGCTGCCGGGGGCGCTGTTCCGCAATGTGGTGGCGCACTGGATCATCAACCGGTTTGCCAATCGCTGCGACAGCGTCATCGTGCCCACCCCCGTCACGCGGGACTACGTCCGCCTGATCGGAGTGCACGTGCCGGTGGACGTGCAGCCCACCGGGGTCGATACCGAGCTTTACTGCAACCAGCCCGCCGAGCGGCTGTCGCAGCTGCGTGGGGAGGTGAACCCCGACAGCCGCCTCCTGCTGATCACCGTCGCGCGCCTGTCTCCAGAAAAGAACCTGTCCTTCATCCTTAAGGCAATGGGAGCATTGCGGGACCGTGGCGCCCCGCGCTTCCGGCTGCTGGTGCTTGGCGAGGGCGAGGAACGGGCCACGCTCGAGGCGATGATCGACGAGCTGGATCTGCAGGATTGCGTGCGGCTCGTGGGCGAGGTGGCCTCGGACGACGTGCCGTCCTGGCTGAGGATTTCGGACATCTTCGTCTTCGCCTCGGCGTCCGAGACACAGGGCATGGTGGTGCTCGAGGCGATGGCTGCGGGCCTGCCGGTGGTCGCGGTGAATTCCAGCGGCATCGACGCCTTCGTCGAGAACCGCGAGACCGGCTACGCCACCCCGGAGACGCTCGAGATCTGGACCGAGACGCTGCACGGATTGATGGTGTCGGGCCGGAAGCGCGAGCGGATGGGCGCCGCTGCACGAGAGGCCGCGATGAAGCACTCGGTCGAGGCCTTCTCGGCCTCGGTGCTGTCGATCTACAAGGCGGCCATATCGAAGAAGGCGGCGAGCGAGGACAAGGCCAAGTGAGCGGGAGGGGGGCGCGCTTGATGTGGGCACGCGTGGACTGCTTCTGCAGGTTCTCGGGGCGGGCCGGCTGAGCGGTTTGCGTGGTGACGCGCGCGCTGCGGCAAACGTCACGGCGCCCGCGAGGGCCTGCCCACGAGGTGTCTTGGCCTTACCCCGAGGAGGCCTTCATCCACGTCGCGCCAAGGATCACCAGCGCTAGCAGCACATATCCCGCCGCCACGACCATGCCATCCCGCCCCAGCACGCCGAGCGCGAAGACGGCCACGGGTAGGCCCAGCAAGGGCGTCGTCACTGGGATCGCGCCGAGCACCAGGAGTGACCCGCCCGCGACGATCAGCAGGATCGCCATGATGCAAAGCGAGACGCGCCCTTCGGCGAGCGCGCTCCAACGGGGCCGAAGGCGCTTGCGCAGCCAGTCCGCTATGGGGCGGATGTGGACGGCGACGCGGCGCAGCCGCTCGGCGGACAGGGTTCTGCGCCCGAACAGATCAGGCAGGCCGATCGCCTCGCGCCCGAGCAGCATCTGCACCCCGATCAGCGCGACGATCGCCCCCAGCGCGCCGCCGATGCCGGGGATCATGCCGATCGGGAGGACCATGAAGATGGAGACGACCATCAGGAGTGGGGCATGGCCCTGCGCTCCGATGGTCCTGTTGAGCTCCGCGAAGGACACGGTCTCGGAGCCGTCGGCCAGGGCCTTCAGGCGATCGACGAGGGCCGGCACCGCCTCGGGGCCGGATCGAGGCGCAGCGGCGCCCGGTGCGGATGTGTCCTGCCGGGTCGTCATGGTTGACTGGCTCCTTTGACGGTCGGGGTCGCCGGGATAACGGCCTGCCCGCGGGGAGGTTCCGGGTGCGGGCGTTGCCTTGCAGGGCGGACACGCGCCGCCGGTGCGGGTGTGACACCGTTCGTCGGTTTGAGAGATCCTCGCTTGCGGCTTCGGGCCGTCATAGCGCGGACGGGCAGGGGTCGCCGGAAACTCCCTTGCTCGCAAGGTCGTGGACCGACCGGGGTGGAATCCGGATAGAGCGCCTCGCTAGCGACGGACGTGCCCGGCATAAGGCGGAGAGCGGACGGCATTATGTTTCACGCGCCATCAAAGCGTTGCTCCGGAAGCCAACCGGCCTTGCCACCACAGGGGCCTTTCAGACCCTCATCACGGGCGCACTGCCACGCGGGCACTGAGGCCCCCGTTATCTGGCGGCGCCTTGCGCAGAACAGCCTCCGCGCAGGAAGCCGCTGGCAAGAAGCGTTGTCCGGAACGTTCGCGCCGGTGGCCTGTTGGGCTGACAGCATCCAAGACATCAACACCGGAGAGCATCCCCATGGACCATCCCCGCCCGCCGTTTCCCGAACAGTCTCAGGACCTGCCCGGTCATACCGAAGACATGCAGCCCGTGCCGGATCACGGCGAAGACAGCTACCGCGGCTCGGGCCGTTTGGCCGGGCTGAGCGCCCTTGTCACCGGCGCCGACAGCGGCATCGGACGCGCCGTGGCGCTGGCCTATGCGCGAGAGGGGGCGGATGTAGCGGTGTCCTTCCTGTCCGAAGACGCCGAAGCGGAGCGCACCCGCGAGCTGATCGAGGACGCCGGTCAGCGCGCTCTGCTGCTGCCGGGCGACATCCAATCCGCGCAGCATTGCCGCGATATCGTTGCCCGCACTGCCGAGGCGTTCGTGCGGCTGGACATCCTCGTGAACAACGCCGCGCACCAGATGCAGTACGATACGTTCGAGGACATCCCGGACGAAGAGTGGGAACGCACCTTCCGCACCAACATCTTCTCGATGTTCTACCTGTCCAAGGTCGCCGTGCCGCTGATGAAACAGGGCGGGTCGATCATTAACAGCGCCTCGGTGAATGCCGACATGCCCAACCCGGGCCTTCTGGCCTATGCCAGCACCAAGGGCGCGATCCAGAACTTCTCGGCGGGCCTCGCCCAGTCGCTCGGGCCGCGCGGGATCCGGGTGAACTGCGTGGCGCCCGGTCCGGTCTGGACGCCGCTGATCCCCGCGACGCTGCCGGCCGAGAGCGTGGCGAATTTCGGCGCGAATTACCCCATGGGGCGCCCGGCGCAGCCCGCGGAGCTGGCCTCGGCCTATGTCATGCTGGCCGATCCCGCGTCGAGCTATACTTCGGGCGCCACAATCGCGGTGACCGGCGGGAAGCCGATTATTTGACGCTCTAGGCGTTCTCTACGGATATAGGATGGGATGGCCCCTCGCGCTTTGGCGCATGGGCATGTATTTCGGTAGGGAAGTTTTTGCGCGGATGAATGCGTGTGTGTGCATCAATACGCCACGCTGGCGCGCCGCTTGAGTGCTTTAAGCGGAATTTGGGTTGAAAGCTGGGCGTCTGCCGAGAGCGGCGTGGGCCGTGAGGGTGGCGCATCAGCTCGCGGCCGGCGAGCCTAGCGAGTTGCCGACCGGCATAGAGATGCCGGGTGGGACGTCGGCAAGATCGCTCGGCAGGAAAACAGCTTTATGCTGATTGTCGCTGACACTCGAGTGCACTTCGGCGCGCGGACACTGCTGCCCACGCGCTGAGATAGGTCCACCAGCCAAAGGTGGGGCAGGGAGAGCGTCTTACAGGCGGCGCGCGGGCGGGTCCCGCGCGTGCCTCACGGCGTGTCGCGATATCCTCTAACCACGTCTCTCAGACCGGCAGCGGGCCGGGGGGAATATCCGGCTCCGGTGCCTCATCGGGGCCGTCGGGGGGTAGCTCGGGCTCTGGCTCGGGCGGCGCGTTTGGCGGAAGGTCCGGCTCGGGGGGCATTTCGCGCGGCGGTTCGGTCGGGGTGTCAGGGTCCGGGGTCGGCGGCACCTCGGAGGGCGGCAGATCGGGGGGCGGGGTGGTCGGCTCTTCGGGAGGGGTCGATGGTACGGGCATGGGATGTCCTTTCTCAGGATCTCAACGCGAAGCGGCACCCGGCTGTTCCCGCATCGGCTGCGCCGGCTGGGAACGTCCGTACCCTGCCGATGGTTGACCCTGCGCGGCGGAGCGCATGGCGGTCCGACTGCGCTGACACGACGCTCACTGGAGGCCCCATGTCACACCCGAACGACAAGAGCTCTGAGCCAGAAGACGACAACGCTCCGGAACAAGAGGACAAGGCACCGGACCCAGAGGCGAAGGCGTCGGAACCGGAGGACAAGACGCCGGAAGAAACGTCCGACCGCACCGTCTTTTCCGAACATGCCGAGCCGGACCGCCCCGGTGGCTATCATGGCGTGCGACAGCCGATGGAACCGGAGGCCGCTGTCGGGCCCCCCGCGGGAGAGCCGCTCAGCGATGCCGTGCTCACCCGGTCCGTGGTCAAAGCGCTTGCGGCGGATGACAGGCTAGCGGACCAGATCATCGACACCCGCGTCTCGGGCGCCGTGGTGGAGATGTCCGGTACGGTGGCGCTGGAGTTTCAGCGGACGCTGGCCACAAGCATCGCCCAGTCCGTCCCCGGCGTCCTCAGCGTCCAGAACCGGCTCGCGGTGGCCGAACTTTGAGACGCTAAGGGAAGGACGGCCGGGGCCGGCTCAGCCAAACCTCGGCCAACCGTCCCCACGAGGCCAAGCGCTCCCTCAAGTCAGCTGACCAGCGGCGCGAGGCTCTCGTAGGAGGCCAGACGCAGAGCAGACGGCAGGCAGTCCCGGGCATCCTGAAAGATGACAAGGCACCCCCCGCGCGCTCGACGCCCTCCGGCAGGTCGAGCTCCTGCGTCTCGCCGGTGAAGTTGCCCACCACCACGACCCACTCGTCGCCAAGCCGGTGTTCGTAGGCCATGATTATGGGGCTATCCTCAAGGAACGGGACCGTCTCGCCGAAGGCCACGATATCGCGCTCGCGGCGCAGCCTGATCAGTTTGCGGTGATGCGCGATGACCCCGTCGAGCTGCGCGCTGTCTTGGGCCCCGTTGATTTCGGCCCCGTTTGGATTGTCCTCGATCCACGGCATGTCGGCGTCGGAGAACCGGGGAGAGGCCGCGTCTCGCACCTCAAGCCACACCGGGCCAAAATCCGTTTCCTGCAAAACCCCTCGCCGCGAAGAACATCGTTGCGGCGCTGGCTAGGATGCCATGACCTCAGGCCCACTTCGCTGGCATATGCAGGGTGAAGGTCGTGCCCGCCTCCGCTGAAGACGAAACATCGATCCGTCCGCCGTGCGCTATGGCGATCTGTGACGCGATGTAAAGACCAAGCCCAAGACCTTGAAGGCTTTTCTGCTTACTCTCATTGCGTGAGAACGGCTGAAACAATGACGCCTGTATTTCCGGCGGGATCGGCGTGCCCTGGTTCATGACACTGACAACCAGCTCACCGTCGCGCTCGGCGATGTCGACCGAGATGGGTTGATTGGGGGCGCCGTGGGCCACGGCATTGCCCAGAAGGTTCGACAAGAGCTGGCCAAGCCGCTGAGGATCGGCGACCAGAGCGCGCGGCAGGTCGATCGACGGCAGGACCGGCTGGCCGGCAACCTGCTCGATCTCGCCAATTACGTCGCGGAACACCGGCTCAAGATCAACCGGCGCGGGCGCATTCACTTCGATCCCTGCGCCAAGACGGCCACGAGCGAAATCCATCAGGTTGGTGATGATCTGGCTGGCCCGGGTCAGCGCACGCTGCATCTCGAGCACCAACATCGCCTGGCGCTCCGGCGACAGGTTGCGTTTCTCGATCATCCGCAAGCCGGCTGCCACGGCGGCGATCGGATTGCGCAGGTCGTGCCCGACGATGGCGATGAACTCTTCCCGCAAGCGGGCGGTATCGCGTTCGGTCTGAAGGTTGGCGCGACCCTCTGCGATCTCCTGCCGACCCATGGCGAGCTCGTCTTGGCGGTCGAGCTCGCGGGCGATTGATCTGGCAAAGATCGTGAAGAGCTGTTCCTCCTGCGGGCCGATGTCGCGCGGGTCGGGATCGAGGGCACAGAGCGTGCCCCAGATACTGTCATCGCTCCTGACGATCGGAACGGAGATGTAGCTCTTGAACCCGTATTGCAGGGGCGTCGGGTGATTGCGATAGACGTCGCTCTCATCCACATCCGGAATCGTGATGATGCTGCGGCAGGCCCGGACTTCGCGACAGATGGTCGATGCGACATCAAGTTCGTCGCCGGGCGTCAGGCCAAAGTTAATCGTGTCGCGGGACGCGCAGGTCACCCAGCGGTCTTCGGTCACGCGGGCGACGGCAACAAAGCCCATGCCGGTTGCCCTGCCGCAGGCATCGAGAATCATGGAAATGTCCGAGACAAGCTCGACCTGCCGGATACTTTCCTGGAGGGGGTCAATAGTGGGATACATGCGTCTGGCCAATAGATTGATTTCAGCTCAAGTTACTTGACCCGATGCAGGATTCCTATCGACCAATGCGCGTCCCCGAATGTTCGTCGCGCCTCACGACGCGCGGTCGGGAACGAACCCGGCGGACAAGGCAGCTGCGACAAAGGCGCTGCGCGCGTCTTTCACCGGGCTCATGCAGTCCATTGCGGATTCGATCTTTTCGAGGGCGGCCTGACGCGCCTCGTCAGAGGTGGGCCAGTGGCGGCGCAGCCAGTGACGCGCCTTTTCGATCGTACTGAAGCGTTCGGCGACGCCATCTTTCGTCGGGTAAAGGGTGATTGGGTCACCCCAATGCATTTCAATCATTTTATGTCCTTGTCTGGTAACGCGATCCCGGCGCAGCCTGCCTGGAAAGGCAGTTCGCAACGCTCGTCTAGAATGGAGGAGATCGCCTGTTTGGTGCGACGATGGCCGCGCCTGGTCTCGCATCGGCGAGACTGTCGGCTCCGATTGCCCGGAACCAACCCCGTTATTCTGCTCCGGGATCCGGAGGGATTGATGACGTGACGCTCAGCTTTCCGCGTCTTTCGGGTCGATTGCCGGCGTTGCCGTCGGTTTCGGCGTCGTCGCTTGCGGCTTCATTGCGCCGAACTTTCGACTGTAGGGACGTTTCTTCGCAGGTGTACTCAGGAAGTCCTTGAGATCGAGCTGCTTTTTCGGTTGGGAATAGCCCATGACCGTCTCCTCGTGTTGATTTTATTACAATGAGACCCGCGGGTCCTCTCGGAGAATCTCGCGCGGGCAGGAACGTGGAGAGCGGCGATGTGGGGACGGGGATCAGTCGTCGGCGCCCTTGTCGCGATCCTCGCGCGCAGCCTTCAGCCGTGCCGTCTTTTCCGACCGGGCCAGAGCCTCGTCATCCAGCAGGCGCTTTGCGCTTGCGGTCGTCTTGTCAAGCGCAGTCATTGGCTCAGCGGCTTTTGCAGCCGAAGCGGAAACGGTGGGGGCAAGAAGCCGTCCGCCGTTTCCCTTTTGAGCCGGAACACCTACGGATAAGTCTTCCAGCGTCTTTTTCACGCGAGGGCCAGATTGCTGGCAGACTCGCGACCGTCACGACCGCTCTCAATGTCGAAGGTGACAGCCTGACCGTCTTCGATCCGGCTGATCCCGGCGCGTTCGACGGCAGAGATGTGCAGGAAGATATCCTTGCTGCCGTTTTCAGGCTCGATGAAGCCGAAGCCTTTGGTGCTGTTGAACCATTTCACGGTGCCATTGGCCATGTCCGTGGTCTCCCTTGTATACGCTGCCCGCAAAATCGCGGCAGCCCGGCATCGTCGATCCAAGCCGATCAACCGAAACCAAGCCACTGGCGGCGGAATAACGAAGAGAAGAAACGTCAGCACTTTTCTAGATGGTGTTCGCCTGAAAGATTTCAAGGGCCGAGGTGTGATCGTAGCCAGTTGCTGAGCCGGGGCTGCGGGTCGGGAGTGCTCAGAGCGTCCGTTGGTTGCGCGTCGGTCCAGCGTCGGCGACCAAGCCGGAAGCGCGAGAGGGAAGGGGCGCTGTGTGCCGGGAGCCGTTTCTACGTCCTGCGCATCATGCCATTTGTCCAAGACGCAGCGGAGGTCGGCTTTCCGCCCTCTGTCCTGCGGGGCTTTGCAGCCGGAGCGCAACTCGAGCACTCGCGGCGGACGGGAAGAAGGTCCTGCAAGGCCGTCGTTGCCCGCATTCAGCTACTGCGGGACCAAGCGCGAATGGCCGGTGTGGGGAAGCGGCGCCGCAGCGGCGGTCTCCCTGGTGAATGACGGCTTTCGACCGATTGCGTCATACGACTCCGACGGAGTGGACAGGCGGTATGCCGCTGTCCTGTATGTCGGGTTCCGAGCCCGCTGCGAAACGGTGCGCGCGCCATAAGACTGATGGCGCGCGCGTTGGTTTAACTTTCGCGGATATGGGCGCGCCAATGCGCGTGTAGCGCTTCAATGTCGCCGCTGGTTAGAAGCGGCATAGCGGCTCTCAGCTGGTCTTCTGACCACTCCCACCACTGAAGGTCGAGCAGAAGATCGACCAAACCGTCATCAAACCGCTTCCGGATCTCCTTGGCCGGATGCCCGCCAACGATGGAGTAGGGCTCTACATTCTTCGTCACCACGGCGCGCGT
The DNA here is from genome assembly GCF_020171625.1 of Salipiger bermudensis. Lineage (GTDB taxonomy): Bacteria > Pseudomonadota > Alphaproteobacteria > Rhodobacterales > Rhodobacteraceae > Salipiger > Salipiger bermudensis_B. Next base: position 567,756 of record NZ_JAIUZY010000001.1, on the reverse strand, counting down.
TCCGATGACGGCGCCATCGCCGATTTTGACGCCCGGCATCACGATCGCTTCGGAGCCAATCCACACGTCATTGCCGATGATCGTGTCACCGGCTGGACGGTAACCGTTCTCAGCCCCTTTGAATTCGGGCACGTCGGACATCCAGTAGAATGGAAACGTGCTAACCCAGTCGTATCTATGGCCCTGATTTCCCGCCATGATGAAGGCAGCGCCGGACCCTATCGAGCAGAAGCTCCCGATGATCAGGCGGTCAACGCCGTCGTCTGGCACCAGATAGCGGGCACAGTCGTCGAAGCTATGGCAATGATAGTAGCCTGAGTAGTAGCTGAACCGTCCGACCAGAATGTTGGGGTTGGTGACCTGTTTGTCCAAGGTGATGCCCCGGAAAGGGCTCTCGAAGTAGTTTTGCATTTTCAAACCTCTGAGTGAATGGCTCGTGTTCGCACACGCAAGCCAATCGCGACCGCCGGTGGCGGCGCGCTATACCCCTGCACTTTCGTACAGGGACTTATTCAGATGGTTCGGTCCGCAGACTTCATCGGGTTTTCAGCCTTTTAAACGCGAGCTGATCATAGCCCCACAGTCCGCAGGCGCAAGTCGGGTCATCGGCGGTTTCGTCCGCACTGCTGAGATGGGGCTTCCGGTCCAGAGCTGCCGTTCGCCGAGACCAGCATTGCGGCGGCTCGGCTTCACGATACCGGAGGTTCGCATCGCCGGGCAGCATCGATCAGCAGGCGAGCGGCTGCTTGGCGTCCGAAGCGGACATACGCATTTTACGGGAAGACTGTTCTATTTCGACTTGAAGCAGACAATCTGAACCGGATGGGTTCTGTTCTCTTCGATATTCCGAGCGGCATTTCTGACGATCTGCGGCGCGAGCTCGCCCAAGAGAATATGCACTCCGAACACCGGGGCCTCGCCTTTTTCGGAGCGCTCGATGGCAGCCCTGTAGCCCTGCAGGTATTTTGCACCGGTATCCGTCACTTGTATGTCGGAAAACCCGGCCCGCTCAAGCGCCGCGACGGTGTCTGATGGGCGCATCAGATGAGCGCCGGTTCCGTCTTGTGACCAGGGGACAGGGTGATGTGGTTCTCCAACCTCGCCGAGCCCATGCTCAGTCAGCGCAAAGAACGCGCCGGGCTTCAGCACACGGACGGCTTCAGCGAAGAAGCCGTCGCGGTCGGGCACGTTCATGGTAACGTGCTGCGCGTAACCGCCGTCGAATGCTTCATTCTTGTAAGGGAGTTTCTGGCCGTCGCCGTGTCGGAACGTCACCATGTCCTCCAGTCCGACAAGCGTGCTCAACCGCTCGGCGGCCTCAACGAAGGGCCCGGTGATGTCGAGACCATCCACATGGCAGCCAAAGCGTTTGGCGAGGTATCTGGCGGGACCGCCGATGCCACATCCAATGTCGACAAGTCGGTCGCCCTCCTGGATCGGCAAGACATCTGCAAGGTCCACGGTTGCAGCAAAGCCGCGTGCGTGGAAATGATCGACAGGGGCGAGGTCTTCGATGGTCGCGGAAGCGGGGTCGATCCCAGCGCGTTTCATGGCTTCCAGGATGCGCGCATAAACGTCGCCCTTGCCCCAATGATCAGAAACCGATTGAGCGTTCGTCATGTGCGGGCCTCCGAGTTGATCGCGCAAAATTATCACAGATTTCTGGGTATCCTTAGAGGTTTTCATGTCCGCGTCGGGCGCGAAGCGGACATGCGGCGGTGCTGCAGGCCCTGCGACCAAGCGAGCCAGCTGCGCATCACTCCTGGGCCTTTCTGGGCAAACGCTCTCTTGATGGCGGCTGCGCCGCGGCTTGACGCAAGCGGCTGGTTCGAACTCGGTGCCGCATTTCCTTGAACCTTGCGTCAGCAGGGCGGGCAAAAACGGTCATGCTCCAAGATCAATCGTCCTGTCAGGGGCGAGAGAGTCAAGGAATGCCGTGTCATGGCTGATCGCCAAAACTGCCCCATCATAAGCCGCCAGCGCAGCCTCAAGTGCTGCGATGCCATCCAGATCGAGGTGATTGGTCGGCTCGTCCAGGATCAGCAACGGCGGCGGTGGGGTGGCTCCGAGGGCACAGGCCAGACCAGCGCGCAGACGCTCGCCCCCGCTCAGCTCTCCCGCGCGACGCAGGGCATCCGCGGCGCGGAAACCGAACCGGGCCAGCGCCGCGTGAGCGATGTGGGGATCGGCCGCGGGGTTGAGACGCCGGAAATTGTCGCGAAGAGACAGAGCCGGGTCAAGCAGCTGGACATGCTGATCCAGGACGGCAAATGGAACCGAAAGCGTCACGAGTCCACTCTGCGGCACGATCTGCCCGGTGATGATCTTCAGAAGCGTCGTCTTTCCGCTGCCATTCGGCCCGGAGATGACAATGCGCTCGGGGCCGGTCACGGTCAGTGACAGATCCCGGATCACCGGATGATCGGGGTCATGGCCTCCGGTCACCCTGTCCAGGTGCAGCACCGTTTTGCCGCTCGCAAGCCCGGTCGGGGGAATGTCCATGCGCAAGGGATTCAGGGTTTCGATCGTCTCGCGAGCGGCGGACACCGCCTCTTCTGCCGCCTCCTGCCGGGCATCGCGCAGGCGGACACCCGCGCCGCCCGAGGCCTCGGCCCGCCCCTTGGCGGCATCCATCAGGATCTTCGGCTGATCGCCCCTTGCCCGCGCACGGTGTCCGGCACTGTCCTTGCGGGCCTTGCGCTCGCTCGCCTGCTGCGCGCGGCGGGCCACCTCGGAGCGGGTTTTCTCCGCGTGGGCGAGGGCACGCGCGGCCGCGTCCAGCTCGGTGTCCTTCCGCTGCCGGAAATCGCTGTAGCTTCCGCCATACCGCGCCGCGCCAAGCGAGCTGAGTTCGACGATCGCGTCCATCTCTTCGAGGATCTCGCGGTCATGGCTGGCGATGATCGCGCCGCCCGTCCACCCCCGGAGGAGGTCGATCACCGCCTTGCGCCCCTCCCGGTCGAGATTGTTCGTTGGCTCGTCCAGCACCAGGAAATCCGGCTCGGCGAAGATCAGGGCGGCAAGAGCGGCTCGGCTGCGCTGGCCGCCGGATAGCGTCGCAAGCAGGGTCTGCGGCTCGACAGACAAGCCACAGCGCAAAAGCGCTGCTTCCATCCGCGCGGGCAGGGTCCAATCCGCCTCGGCCAGGTCATCGACATCCGCACGCCCCGCCTCCGCCCGCTCAAGCAGATCGAGCGCGGGGCGCACGCCGAAGAGATCGGCGATGCGGTCATCTGGCCGTTCCATCGCCTCCTGCCGCATCATCGCGACGGAGCCGGTCACGCGGACCTGCCCCGAAGTCGGGCTCAGTTCCCCTGAAATCAGGCGAAGGAGGGTGCTCTTGCCGATGCCATTGCGCCCGACGATGCCGGTGCGCTCGAGGCCGAAGGTCAGATCGAGGTCGGTGAGGAGGGGCGCGTCGTCAGGTGTGGACCAGGACAGGGCGGAGAGGGAAACGGATGCAGGCATGGGACAGGTCTTCTCGCAGCGAAATCGAAGGGACGAATGCGGCGAGGGTCTGGTCCATGGTGACGGCATCTCCGGTTTCAGGGTTTACTTAGAGCTATTGTTCGCGTGGCGATTTTGCAAGTCAGGGCCAACCAAGGCCCTGGGCTTGGTCCGGACCGACGCCGCAATACGCCCGCACGGCAAGGTCTCTTTGGCAGAGCCTGTCCGGGGCAGCGACCTGACACGAAAGTCGGTTCTGTCTGACGTCGAACAACCGGGAAACAAGCAAACCGGAAACGACGCTCTTTATGTGCCCCAATGACGGCCATGATCATATTCATCAGCGTCGATCGGCATAGGTCATATCAATGTCCTGAGATCCTGCTCCGCCCGATCCAGGCGTTCCGTCAGACCGGGCGAGGCCTGGTTCAGCCAAGCTGATGTAACGTGAGCAAAGGCCGTCATCCCGATCTGCGCGGCAAACGCAGCACGGTCCCCCGATACGCCGCGCGCGCGCAGGCATTGCGCCAGCGCCTCGGACAGTGCCGCCATCTTTGCCAGTTCACGCTCCTGAAGCGCCGGCGTCGCCGCGATCACCGCCTGCCGGGGCTCCGAGAAGGGGCGATTGGCTTCCAAGAGCGGAGAGACCGACCGGAAGGCCCGGAACAGTGTGCTCAGAGGCGGCGCATCGCGCGGAACCTCTTCGACCGCGGCAAGCAGCGCCCCCAGAAGGACCGACTGCCCATCAAACAGGACTTCGCGCTTGTCAGCGAAGTGCCGGAAAAAAGTGCGTTCGGTCACGCCTGCATGGGTGGCGATCTCGGCGGCGGTGGTGTTGTCGAACCCCTGCTTGCCGAAAAGCTCCACCGCCGCCTGCTGCAATCGCGTCCGCGCCGTATCTGCCACTGGCTCACCCCTTGTCAGTGACTGACATTACATTATGTCAGTGACTGACATTACATTATGTCAGTGACTGACGGAGATCATAGGATCCCCGCCACCATGCGCAAGGAGTTCAATCATGCGTGTTTTTCTGACAGGGGCGAGCGGCTGGATCGGATCGATGATCGCGCGGGATCTTATTGCCGCAGGTCATTCCGTGACCGGTCTGACGAGCGTGCCCGCAAAGGCCGAGGCGCTGAGCGCCGCCGGGGTCACGCCGCTTGTCGGTGCTCTCGAAAATATCGACGTCCTGCGGCGCGGCGCCGAGACTGCGGATGGGATCATCCATACGGCCTTCGGGCTGGATCTTTCGCGCATCGGCGAGTTGGCCGCAGAAGATCGCACGGCAATTGAGGTCTTCGGAGATGTGTTTGCCGGATCGGTGCGTCCGATCGTCGTGACCGATGGCTTCCTGCACCTGACGGGAGAGAAGGCCCGGGAAACGGACCGCCCCGACGTGGTCCCCGCTTTCCCTCGCGCTTCCCAGCAGGCAGCGTTTGCGCTTGCGGATAGAGGCATACACGCGAATGTTGTCCGCAATCCGAGATCCGTGCATGGCAAGGGGGAGAAACACAGCTTCGTGCCGATGCTCGCCGCCATCGCGCGCGAAAAGGGCGTGTCCGCCTATATCGGGGCGGGGCGGAACTTGTGGCCCGCCGTCCATCGCCTTGACGCTGCGCGCGTCTACCGGCTTGCGCTCGAGCGTGGCGCTCAAGGCGAGGCCTACCACGCCGTCGCGGAGGAGGGTGTTCCCTTCAGGGACATCGCCGAAGCGATCGGTCGCCAACTCGGTTTGCCCTCCATCGCCCTCACACCCGAGGACGCACAGGCGCATTTCGGGCCGTTGGCGGTCTGGGTTGCAAACGACGGTCCCGCATCGAACGACTGGACGCGGGAGACGCTCGGCTGGCAGCCCGAACAGCCCGGCATCGTCGCCGATATCGAGACGTCCGACTATCAGGGCTGACGTTCGACCAAATGCTACTGAACCCCGTGGGTCGCCGAACCTCCTTGGACCGAAACTGAGCCCGGCGTGGCTGTCGCATGCCGGCACGCAGATCCCGGCCCTCCCGGAAATCCGGCCCTCCCGCACCGGACTCCGTTTCTCACACCCAAGCCGGTACACCTCGCCGCCCGCGAGGTGTGCCGGGATCACGATGAAAGCCGAACGCCGCTCGAAACGCACACCATCTGATACCGAGATCAAGCCTATCGAAAGCGGCTTCGTCTGCCATATCCAACGCGAGTTGCTGTGGACGGATCAGCCACTGCACCCCACCAAATACTCGCAGTATGGCCTCCGGTCCGAGACTTGAGGTGGGGCAGGTGCCTCGTTCAGGCTGGCGTCCTCGGAGGTGAAAAGGGGCTCTCGGGTTTGGACGATCTCGGCGGCGCATTTCCCGCGCAAGGGCGCTCGCTTGTTCCAGGCTAGGATCTTACCGACAGTCGTGGACCAGGCCGCGGCTTTTCCCGCCAGCAGCGGTTGCCCTAGAGAGGGATCGTTTCGGCCGCAGGCGGCAAGGTCTCGTCTGCTGCCGTCTGAATGCTGTCCCGGGCGGCGCGAAGCAACTATTTGACGCCCGCTTCGGACAGCACATCACGCGACAGAACACCAAGAATGGTCTCCAGCGACGCGATGTCCGCCTCGTTCGAACCCTCGTTAAGTACGGCACGTCGGTCCTGAGCAGAACGCTCCGGATGCAGTCCCTTGCTCGCCAGGTGGGACCAGGCGCGCGCCGTCGCCCAATCGAGACGCTCGTCTTCCTCGGATGTGCCCACCGGGTCCATCCGGCTGATCCTGCGCTGACGCTCGATGCGGTCAAGCTCGCTGCGCACAACCGAGGTCAGTCAGGCCTCGGCGTGGGCGGGGGCAGCTTCCCATCGGCGAGTGCATCCAGCATCCGATCCCACTCGTCGTTCAATCTGCGTGCGATGATACACGCGATCGACCTGTCCGTGGTGCGCAGAGACAGCTGCCAATGTCGGGTTTTTGTGGAAAACTCAGGCACGCGCCGACGCCAGCTCCAGGTGGAGCCGCGTTGTAAGAGGTAAGGGGTGGTCGCCAAGATGCGGCCTCCAGGAGTGGAGACGAGCGACCCGCATTTCAGGAACTTGTGCTACAGTGCTGTGTGACACCGTACTTGCCAAATTCAGCCTATGCCTTGATTATCAACGGCTTAGTGGGTGAATTGGCTCCGGCGGTAGGGATCGAACCTACGACCAATTGATTAACAGTCAACTGCTCTACCGCTGAGCTACGCCGGAACTTTTGCTTCGGAGCGCGTCGCCGTGGTGTCCAAGGCGCCGCGTCCTGCGGTGTGTGGGCGTATAGCAATCGCGACTCCGGGCGTCCAGAGGGTTTTTGAGATTTTCCGGATTTTTTTGCGTTTCCGTTAAGTCGCTTCAAACATTGCCTTTTCCGACAGGGGCATGAGCGCCCGGGCGCGGCCCGAGGCTTCGAGATCAATCAGATGCGCCAGCACGTTGCGGGTTGCGGCAGGAAGCAGCGCCGCGGGGGTCTCGGTGTAGATCCGGGCCGCCAGACCGGCGGCATCGGACGCGCCGGAGCGCAGCGCCGTGAGGATCTGCGCCTCGCGCATCAGGCGGTGATCGCGCAGCTCCGTCAGGCGCGCGGCGGGGCGCTCCACCGGGGCGCCATGGCCGGGATGAAAGCGGGACCATCGCCCCGCCGCCAGCCGCGATAGTGATGACATGAAGGCGGTGAGATCGCCATCGGGGGGCGAGACCAGCGAGCTTGCCCAGCCCATCACCAGATCGCCCGAGAACAGCATGTCGCCCCATGCAAAGCTCAGGTGGTTGCCGAAATGGCCCGGCGTGTGCAGCGCCTCGAGCTGCCAGCCATCGCCCGAAACGAGCGCGGCATCGGGGAGGCACGCGTCGGGCACGAAGCCCGCGTCGACGCCCTCGCCACCGCCCACCATGCCGCTCTCGGCGAGCGCCTGCATCGCCGCGCTGCGCCCCGCTGTGGCATCGCCGAAGGCCAGCACCGGTGCGCCGGTGGCCTCGGAGAGCGTCCTGGCGAGGGGGGAGTGGTCGAGATGCGCATGGGTCACGAGGATGTGGGTGATCCGCTCTCCGTGCCGCAGGGCCGAGAGGATTGCCGCGAGATGCGCCTCGATCATCGGGCCCGGGTCGATCACCGCGAGGCCGCCCGTGCCTATGAGGTAGGTGTTGGTGCCACGGTAGGTCATCGGCGAGGCGTTCGGCGCCACGATCCGGCGCAGGCCGGGGGCGAGGGTCTCGGGCGCGCCGGGGATGGGGCGAAAATCCGGTTGCGGGTCCTGCATGTTTCGGGGCTTTCTGTCTGTCAGTCGCAGCAGAGGTAACGCATGTCCTTCCACTGGCTCAAACGCTATGTGCCCCGCGGTCTCTACGGGAGGGCGGCGCTGATCCTGATCCTGCCGGTGGTGACGCTGCAGCTGGTGGTCTCGGTGGTCTTCGTGCAGCGCCATTTCGAGGGCGTGTCGAGCCAGATGAGCCGCGACCTCGCACGCGAGATCAATCTGGTGCTCGAGCAGCCGGAGCTTGCGCCGGCGCTGGATCTGACGCTGAGCGAGGTGGACGAGAGCGACTTGCCGCAGCAGAGCCAGCGGCGTTGGTTCGATTTCTCGGGGCTGGTGGTGACCCAGACGCTGGAGCGCAACGTGTCCGGTCTCGAGCGGATCCTGCTGCCCGATGACGCTGAGGTCGTGCTCTTCGTTCGCCACGAGGACGAGCTGATGCGGGTACAGGTGCCGCGCCGGCGGGCCTCGCCGACGAACGCGCACCAGCTGTTCGTCAACATGATGGTGTTCGGCGTGCTGATGACGCTGATCGCGTTTCTCTACCTGCGCAACCAGCTGCGCCCGATCACCCGGCTGGCGCAGGCGGCAGAGGCCTTCGGGCGGGGCCGGCACGTGCCGTATTCTCCGGCGGGCGCCGTCGAGGTCAGGGCCGCCGGGCACGCGTTTCTCGACATGCGCAACCGCATCGAGCGCCAGATCGAACAGCGCACCATGATGCTGTCGGGCGTGAGCCACGATCTGCGGACCCCGCTGACCCGCCTGCGCCTTGGCCTGTCGATGCTGGACGATGCCGATCGCGAGCCGCTGGAGCGCGATGTCGAGGACATGCAGCGGCTGATCGACGCCTTCCTCGATTTCGCGCGGGGTGACGCGCTGGCGGCGGCGGCGGAGCCGATCGACCCGGTGGATATCGCCGAGAGCGTGGTCGAGGATGCGCAGCGTGGCGGGCGCAACGTGGCGCTGGTGTCGGTCGAGGGCGAGGGGATGGTGTCGCTGCGCCCGCTTGCCATGCGGCGGGCGCTCGAGAACCTTGTCAGCAATGCCGTGCGCTATGGCAGCTGCTGCGAGGTGTCGGTCACGCTCAGCGACAAAAGCCTGCGGCTCCGGGTCGAGGATGACGGGCCGGGGATCCCGCCCGGTCAGCGCGAGGATGCGCAGCGGCCCTTCGTCCGGCTCGACCCGGCGCGCAATCAGGACAAGGGGCCGGGCGTGGGGCTGGGGCTCGCGATCGCGGCCGACATCGCGCGGGCGCATGGCGGGGTGTTGCGGCTTAGCGAAAGCGAGACGCTGGGCGGGTTGCGGGCGGATATCGTCATCGCGCGCTGAGCAGGGGGCGCTGTGCGTCTGCGCCGTCAGGTTGGTCTTGGCATGTGGCTGGCAGCGGGGGATTGTGTGCCTTCGTCACGTGGCCCCGATGCTGCGCACCAAGCCGACGCGGTCACGGTCTTTCCAAGACGCGCTTCCAGAATGTGCCGGAGTGAAGTCCTGCAAACCCTCCGAGAGCAGGCAAAGGCCCATTCGGCGCGCCTCGAAGGCGCGCCACAAGTCCGGCGCGTCACCTGCGCCTCCGCGTCGCTTGCCCGCTACCGGCGGCCTCAACCCTCGAGCAGGATCTGGCCCTTGGCTTCAATCAGCAGCGCGGCGCGCTTCTGCCGGATCGCATCGGCATCGGACTTGTCGCCGAGGTCGGCGGCAACCTTGCGCACCACGTCCTCGTGGCCGGCTTCTTCGAAATCGGCCTTGATCACCTCGCGCGCGTAGGCCTCGGCTTCGTCGCCGGTCTTGCCCAGCAGGTCGGCCGCCCAGAGCCCGAGCAGCTTGTTGCACCGGGCCTCGGCGCGAAAGGCCATCTCCTGGTCGTGGGCGAACTTGTTCTCGAATGCAGTCTCGCGGTCGTCGAACGTTGTCATTTCTCTCGCTCCCCGGAGGGTCTCCTCCGCAAGAGCGAGTATTTCACAGCTGCAGAACCACGCAAGCCCAACCGCCCGCTTGCGAGGCGAGAAGGCATGATTTATAGGGCCTCGCAGGACGCAGAAGCGCCCTCTGTGTCCCGCTTGGAAAGGAATCCCATGGCACGCCGCAAAAAGATCTACGAAGGCAAGGCAAAGATTCTCTACGAAGGCCCCGAGCCCGGGACCATCGTGCAGTACTTCAAGGACGACGCGACCGCCTTCAACGCCCAGAAGAAGGACGTGATCGACGGCAAGGGCGTGCTCAACAACCGCCTGTCCGAGTTCTTCATGACCGGTCTGAACAACATCGGTGTTCCGACCCACTTCCTGAAGCGCCTGAACATGCGCGAGCAGCTCGTGCGCTCCTGCGAGATCATTCCGCTCGAGATCATCGTGCGCAACTTCGCCGCCGGATCGCTGGCAAAGCGACTGGGGATCGAGGAAGGCACGCCGCTGCCGCGCCCGATCGTCGAGTACTGCTACAAGGACGACAAGCTGGGCGATCCGCTGGTCACCGAAGAGCACATCGCGGCCTTCGGCTGGGCCAGCCAGCAGGACATGGACGACATCCTCAGCCTCGCGCTGCGGGTGAACGACTACCTGTCGGGCCTGATGTACGGCGTCGGCATTCGCCTTGTCGACTTCAAGATCGAGATCGGCCGCGTCTATGACGGCGATTTCCAGCGCCTTGTCGTCGCTGACGAGATCTCGCCGGACAGCTGCCGCCTGTGGGATCTGCAGACCGGGCAGAAGCTCGACAAGGACGTGTTCCGCCGCGACCTCGGCTCGCTGACCGATGCCTATACCGAAGTGGCCGAGCGCCTGGGCGTGATGCCCAAGAAGTCCACGCATATTTCCAAGCCCAAGCTCATCAACTGACTTATCAACTAAGCTTGGGCGCGCGCTTCCGGCGCGGTGATTTCAGGAACGGGAGGCCGCGCCTCCCGCAACAGACGGAGAAGACGCCATGAAGGCACGGGTGCATGTGATGCTCAAGGACGGCGTGCTCGACCCGCAGGGCGAAGCGGTGAAGCACGCGCTGCACGGGATGGGCTTTGATGGCGTCGATGGCGTGCGTCAGGGCAAGGTGATCGAGCTTGATCTCGAGGACGGCACCGGCGAGGACGCGGTGCGCGAGATGTGCGAGAAGCTGCTCGCCAACACCGTGATCGAGAGCTACTCGATCGAGATGGCCTGAGCCCGGTCCGGCGCAACGCGCCGATCAAGGCTTGAGGATCAAGGCGGGCTTTGGCCTGCCGGGACGGGGCGCTTCGGCGCCCCGCTTTCGTTTCCGCCCGCCTGCGGGATCGGCTTGCGTTCCGGTGTCAATTCGCGTCACCTCTGCGGGAAATGTAAGAGGAGAAAGCCATGCGCGCAGCGGTGTTGCGGGAGTATAACAAGGATCTGTCGCTCGAGACGGTGCCCGAGCCGGATTGCCCGGAAGACGGCGTCGTGCTCGAGGTCCTGGCCTGCGGCGTCTGCCGCTCGGACTGGCACGGTTGGGTGGGTGAACATCCCCGCGTCAAGCCCGGCCAGATCCCGGGGCACGAGTATTGCGGCCGCGTGGTCGCCGCCGGGCCGAACTCGCAATGGAAGCTGGGCGACGTGCTGGTGGCGCCGTTCATCCTCTCCTGCGGCACCTGCCCGAGCTGCCGTGCGGGGCAGCAGACCGTCTGCGCCGACCAGCGCCTGCCGGGCTTCATCGAGCCGGGCGCCTTTGCCGAATACGTGGCGGTGCCGCGCGACTTCAACCTTGCGCGCCTGCCTGAGGAAATCTCCCCGACGCTGGCCGCGGGGCTCGGATGCCGGGTCACCACCGCGTGGCACGCGCTGACCGGGCGCGCCGCGCTGCAGGGCGGCGAGTGGCTGGCGGTGCATGGCACCGGGGGCGTCGGTCTGTCGGCGGCGCTGCTGGGCCGGGCGCTTGGCGCGCATGTGGTCGTGGTGGACGTGGTGCAGGACAAGCTCGATCACGCGATGTCTCTGGGCATGGATGCGGCCGTCAACGCCGCGGAGGGCGATGCCGCCGAGCAGATCCGCGAGATCACCGGCGGCGGCGTTCACGTGAGCATCGAGGCGCTGGGGATCCCGCAGACCGTCAACGCCTCGATCCGCTGCCTGCGCCCCCTTGGGCGGCACGTGCAAGTCGGGATGCCCGTGGGCCATACCTCGCATATGGATGTCGACATGGCGGCGGTCTACCACGGCAACCTCGCGCTCTATGGCACGCGCGGGATGCCGGCGCACCGCTACCCGTCGCTGCTGGGGCTCATCACCCGCGACAAGGTCGACCTCTCGCCGCTCATCGCGCGCGAGGTGCCGCTCAGCGCCGCCGGCGCCGAACTCGCCGCCTTCAACGGGCCGACGCCGCCGGGCGTTGCGGTGATCACCGACTTCCAGAGCTGAACTGGATCAGTGCGAAGGGCAGGGCGCCCCGGCCTCGCGCCGGAGGGCGCCCGCCCGCGATTGCGCCGGGCGGGAAAAGCCGCTATGCGGAGGCCAATCCGACCTCACCCAACCTGACCTTACCAACGTCAAGCGAGCCCGCCATGAAAGCTGCCGTCATCGTCTTTCCCGGATCGAACTGCGATCGTGATCTTGCCGAGGGCTTCCGCAAGGCGGGGCTCGATGTTCAGATGGTCTGGCACAAGGACACGGCGCTGCCCTCGGGCATCGACATCGTCGGCATCCCGGGCGGCTTCTCGTTCGGCGATTACCTGCGCTGCGGCGCCATCGCCGCGAACTCGCCGATCTGCAACGAGGTCAAGACCCATGCCGAGCGCGGCGGTTATGCCTTTGGCGTCTGCAACGGCTTTCAGGTGCTGACCGAGACCAAGATCCTTCCCGGCGCGCTGCTGCGCAACGCGGGTCTTAAGTACATCTGCCGCACCGTAGGCCTGAACGTGGCCGAGAGCCAGTCGGTCTTCACGCGCGGCTACGAGGCCGGCGAGACCATCCGCATCCCGATCGCGCACCATGACGGCAACTACACCGCCGATGCCGCGACGCTGGATCAGCTCGAGGCCGAGGACCGGGTGGCGTTCCGCTACACCGACAACCCCAACGGCTCGGACCGGGACATTGCCGGCATCCTGTCGTCGAACCGCCGGGTGCTCGGCATGATGCCGCACCCCGAGCGGGCCTGCGATCCGGCGCAGGGCAACGAGGACGGTGCGCGTCTTTTCGCCCATCTGACCGCCGCCCTGGCGGAAGCCTGACTTGAGAGCCTGAGCGTGGGCGCGTAACTTGCTGCCCATGTCAGGGACGGCCAAGGAAAAGACCCGGCGCGCAAGGCGCTCGGGGCCACTGGGATGGCGGGTGCGGGTCGCGCTCGTCCTTCTCGTCGTGCTGGCCGTGGTGACCGTGTGGGTCACCAACATGATGCTCACCGACCGGTTCACGGAATCGACCCGCAACCGGGCCGAGCTTCGTGTGGCGCTTTATTCCGGCAACATTCTCTCGGAGCTGCGCAGCAATGCCATCGTGCCGCAGCTCCTTGCGCGTGACCCGGCGCTGATCGGCGCGCTCAACTCCGGCGATTTCAGCCAGTCCTCGCAACGCCTGATCTCCTATGTCGACGAGATCGGCGCCGCCTCGCTGATGCTGCTCGACCGCGATGGCCGCACCGTGGCGGCGACCGACCGCAACCGTCTGGGCGAGCAGCACCGCAACGCGCCGCATTTCGTCGAGGCGCTGCGCTCCAACACCACCGTCTTCACCTCGCAGGAGCGCGAGGCGGGGGGGTACACCTTCACCTACTCGCGCCGTGTCGAGAGCCAGAACAGCGTGGTCGGCGTGATCATCGTCGAGGTCGATCTGGCGAAGTTCGAGCGCGCTTGGGCCGGGATCACCGACGCGGTGGCGGTGCTGAACTCCGAAGGCACCATCATCCTCGCCACCGAGCCGCGCTGGCGGGGCCGCACCATGGACGAGGCGCTGGTGCGCCAGTCTCCCGAGAGCGCGATCGAGCGCGCCATCAAGGCCACCGCCGACTGGACCGCGCTGCCGCCCGACGCCTACCTGCAGGGCGAGGCGGTGATGCGGGTCGATGGGCGCATCCCGTTCCGCGGCTGGACCATGGCCACCTTCACCACCTACGCCTCGGTGCGCGAGAAGGTGAACGCTGTGCTGGCGCTCGAGATCATGGGTTTCGCGCTGCTGGCGGCACTGGCCTTCTACGCGCTGAGCCGCCGCACGGCGCTGCGCATGGCCCTGTTCCAACGCGAATCCGCCGAGCTGCGCCGCCTGAATGCGCGGCTCCAGCGCGAGATTTCCGAGCGCGAGAAGGTGCAGAAGGATCTCGCCTCGGCCGAGCAGACCCTCGAGCAGAGCTCGAAGCTCGCCGCGCTTGGCGAGATGTCGGCCGCCGTGAGCCACGAGCTCAATCAGCCGCTGGCGGCGATGAAGACCTACCTTGCTGGGGCGCGGCTGCTGCTGCGGCGCAACCGCCCCGACGAGGCGATGACCGCGTTTCACCGCATCGACGATTTGATCGAGCGCATGGGCGCCATCACCCGGCAGCTCAAATCCTATGCCCGCAAGGGGCAGGAGCAGCTCTCTCCGGTCGACATGGCCGAGGCGCTGGCGTCGTCGCTGTCGATGATGGAGCCGCAGCTCAAGGCGCGTCGGGTGCGGATCTCCAAGATCCTGCCAGACGAGCCGGTGCGGGTGATGGGCGACCGGATGCGGATCGAGCAGGTTCTGGTGAACCTGCTGCGCAACGCCATCGACGCGACCAAATCCGTGGCCCAGCCCGAGCTCGAGATCATCCTGGCGAGTGGCGAGACCGCGACCCTGTCGGTGCGCGACAACGGCCACGGCATCGAGGACATGGATGCGCTCTTCGAGCCGTTCTACACCACCAAGCAGCCCGGCGACGGCACCGGGCTCGGCCTTGCCATCAGTTCCGGCATCGTGGCCGATCTCGGCGGGCGCCTGACGGCCCGCAACGGGGTCGACGGTGGGGCTGTTTTCGAGATGCAGCTTCCTATCTTGAATGAAACCACCCGCGCCGCCGAGTAGTTGGCAGCGGGAAAGACGCAGGCAGAAAAGGCGCAAGACGAGAATGACAAAAGCCATGAAGATCGCCATCGTCGACGACGAAAAGGACATGCGGCAGTCGATCAGCCAGTGGCTGGCGCTGTCGGGCTACGACACCGAAGCCTTTGCCAGCGCCGAAGAGGCGCTCGGCGCGCTCGGCACCGATTACCCCGGCATCGTGATCTCGGACATCAAGATGCCCGGCATGGACGGGATCCAGTTCCTCAAGAAGCTGATGGGCGCCGACAGCGCGCTGCCGGTCATCATGATCACCGGTCATGGCGATGTGCCGATGGCGGTCGAGGCGATGCGCATCGGGGCCTTCGATTTCCTCGAGAAGCCGTTCAACCCCGACCGCATGTCGGAGCTGGCCAAGAAGGCGACCAATGCGCGCCGCCTGACCCTCGACAACCGCGCCCTGCGCCGCGAGCTCTCGGATGGCGGCCAGCTGATGAGCAAGCTCATCGGGCAGAGCCCGGCGATGGAGCGGCTGCGGGAGGATGTGCTCGATCTCGGCCAGGCCGACGGTCATGTGCTGATCGAAGGCGAGACCGGCACCGGCAAGACGCTGATCGCCCATGCTCTGCACGCGGTGGGCTCGCGCGCGGGCAAGAAGTTCGTGCTGCTCTCCTGCGCCGCGATGGACGAAGATGCGCTGATGCGCCGGCTGTTCGGCCCGATGCAGCCCGACGAGACACGGCTTCCGGCGATGGAAGAGGCGCGCGGCGGGACGCTGGTGCTCGAGGACGTCGAGTCGCTCTCGGATTCGGCACAGGCGCGCCTGCTGTCGGTGATCAACGATCAGGGCACCCCGCCGGAGACCCGGATCGTCGCGATCTGCAACCTGCAGGACGAGGGCCGCACCTGCGAGAGCGCACTGCGCCCCGATCTCTACTACCGCCTTGCCGCGCTGAAAATCACCGTGCCGCCGCTACGCGCCCGCGGCGAGGACATCCTGACGCTCTTCACCCGGCTTTCCGAAGGCTTTGCCGACGAGTACGGCTGCGACGCACCCAAGGTCTCGGCGCAGGAGGCGGCGCAGCTGCTGCAGGCGCCGTGGCCCGGCAACGTGCGCCAGCTTATCAATCTCGCCGAGCGTGCGGTGCTGCAATCGCGGCGCGGGCAGGGCACCATCGCCTCGCTGCTGATGAACGACCATGAGGACATGCAGCCGGTGATGACCACCGAGGGCAAGCCGCTCAAGGAGTATGTCGAGGCGTTCGAGCGGATGCTGATCGACAACACCATGCGCCGCCACAAGGGCTCGATCTCGGCGGTGATGGACGAGCTGTGCCTGCCGCGCCGGACGCTGAACGAGAAGATGGCCAAGTACGGCCTGCAGCGCGCCGATTACCTCTGAGCGTTAATCGGATCGCTTTAGATCTGTCGCGACATTGTAAGCCGCGCCTTGCGAGGCGCGGCATCCGTTCAGCGCCCGCCGCCGCCATGGCGAGGCCCGCAGCGCTGACCACGCGCAGCACGCACGCCGTGATGGTTATATATCAGAGCGGCCCGATGGCGTTCTGACCCATCTGTACCCCCCTCACAGTTCATCGTGCCAAAGCCGTTTTGCCGCTGGCTGCTTAGCTGCGCAGGAATGATCCGCGAAGGTCTGACATCTGGCGGACGTCTGTCCGGCGAAATGTCCGCCTGAAAATGCGGCGTGCGACGCCGGCAGACGGGTCCGAGAAGGGAGCCGCGCAAGGCGCCGCTCCGCATTCGAAGAGCGTTCCCCGGGCGGGGGAGGAAGCTTGACAGAAACATGAGTGGTCTGGCTGATATCGGCGCCCATCCAAGTGTACGCCGATTGCCGTCTTGCCTTTGATAACAAAGGCAAGTGGCGGAGAGACAGGGATTCGAACCCTGGGACCCCGTGAAGGGTCAACGGTTTTCGAGACCGCCCCGTTCGACCACTCCGGCACCTCTCCGCGGGGGTCGTGGAGGGCCGTTTAACGAGATGCGCGACGGGGTGCAACAGGGAATTTTGCGGAACCGTGCAGAACGTGCCGAAGTTGTTCCCACGGCCCCCGCGGCCTTGGAAAACGCCGTATCCGGGCCTACGCTCGCCCCGACCCGAAACCCAAGGAATCTCTGACATGGCCCTGCGCTTCGTCGCCTGCCTGCTGTCCGCAACGCTCGCCGCGCCGGTGGTTGCCGATCCGGCGCGTCCCGCAGATGCCCTGCTCGACCGGCTGGGCCTTCCCGAGATCGTCGAGATCATGCGCGAGGAAGGCATCGCATACGGCGCCGACATGGCCCGCGACCTGATTCCGGGCGGCGCGACGCCGGGCTGGCAGGACTCGGTGGCGCGGATCTACGACACCGACGCGATGGAAGAGGTGGTCCGGGCCGAGTTTCAGGACAGCTTCGGCGACACCGACGCGACGCCCTTGCTGCGCTTCTTCGGCAGCGAGACCGGCGAGCGGGTGATCGAGGTCGAGCTTTCGGCGCGGCGCGCGCTGATCGATGATGGTGTCGAAACCGCTGCGCGCGAGGTGTTTCGCGGACTCGACGGCTCGTCGGACGCGCGGCTTGGGCTGGTGACGGATTTCGTGCAGGCCAACGATCTGATCGAAGCCAACGTCACCGGCGCGCTCAACGCGAGCTTCCAGTTCTATGCCGGGCTCGTGGATGGCGGCGCGCTCGAGATGTCCGAGCGCGAGATCCTCGACGAGGTCTGGGCGCAGGAGCCGGCGACCCGGGCCGACAGCCGGGAGTGGCTCTACGGGTACTTGCTGATGGCCTACGAGCCTTTGCCCGACGGCGATCTGGAGGCCTATGTCGATCTGTCGTCCAGCCCGGAGGGCAGGGCGATGAACCGCGCACTGTTCGCGGGCTTCAATGCGATGTACGACAATATCTCCTACGCGCTCGGTCTTGCGGCGGCGCAGCAGATGCAGGCGCAGGAGCTCTAGGGCTTTTCCCCGCGCGGGTTGACAAAGCGGCGATATCCTCGCATAAGCGCGGCTCGGATCGGGGCTGTTGCGGCCCCGCTTTCGATTCTTATATCAATGACAGTCCCCAGAGGGCGCGCTGTTCGAGGTGGGCCTTAAGGCCCGGGAAAGACCCGATAGGGCACCATAGGACGCGGGAAACGAAGGAAGATGCAGATGTTCGCGGTGATGAAAACCGGCGGCAAGCAATACAAGGTTCAGGCGGGCGACGTGCTCCGCGTGGAAAAGCTGGCCGCAGACGCGGGTGAAACCGTGCAGTTCAACGATGTCCTCATGCTGGGCGGCGACAGCGTCACCGTCGGCGCGCCGCTGGTGGCTGGTGCTGCCGTGCAGGCCGAGGTCGTCGACCAGATCAAGGGTGACAAGGTCATCCACTTCGTCAAGCGTCGCCGCAAGCACAGCTCGCAGCGCACCAAGGGTCACCGCCAGAAGCTGACCCTCGTTCGCGTGACCGAGATCCTCGCGTCGGGCGCAGAGAAGTCGGGCGTCAAGGCCGCCGCCGGCGCAGGCTCCGTGGCCGCTCCGGCAGCCGGGTCCGCACCGAAGAAAGCCGCAGCTCCGGCTGCAGCCGCAGGTGACGACCTGACCGCAATCACCGGTGTCGGCCCCGCCGCCGCCAAGAAGCTCAACGAGGCCGGCATCAACACCTACGCCGAGCTCGCCGCAGTGAACCCCGAGACCTTCGAGGCCACCAAGGTGAAGCCCGAGTGGGTCGAGCAGGCCAAGACCCTCGCCTGAGAACAAGGAGACTAACCCATGGCACATAAAAAAGCAGGCGGTTCCTCCCGTAACGGCCGCGACTCCGCAGGCCGCCGTCTTGGCGTCAAGCTCTATGGCGGTCAGGATGCGACCCCGGGCAACATCATCATCCGTCAGCGCGGCACCAAGTACTGGCCGGGCAACGGTGTGGGCATGGGCAAAGATCACACCATCTTTGCAACCGAAGCCGGCTCGGTGACCTTCCGCAAGGGCCTGAAGGGCCGCACCTTCGTATCCGTCCTTCCGGTGGCCGAGGCTGCCGAGTAAGCCGATCCACAGGATGTGAAAATCAAGGGGGATCGGCGAAAGCCGGTCCCCTTCGGCGTTTCATGAGGAGGGGACGCCGATTCACCGGAACGTGCATTGAGGAGTGTGCACATGAGTCTGGACCAACTGAAAACACCGACGCGGCCCAAGCCCGTCGTCCTGCAGCCCGAGATCGCGACTGAGCGCTTTGTCCTGCGCCCGCTGCGTCGCTCGGATGCCGGGCTGATCTCGCTTTATTCTTCGGATGAGCGCGTCGCCCGCATGACCACGTCGATTCCGCACCCGCTTCCGCCCGGCGCCACCGAGGCGTTCATCGCCCGCGGCACCGCCGAGGATCGCGCCGAGGATATCTGGGTGCTCGACGCCTCCGCGCAGGAGGGGCCGGAGGTCATGGGTGTGATCTCGCTCGAGCGGCTCGAGGGCAACCAGAGCGAAATCGGCTACTGGGTGGCGCCGCCATACTGGAGCACGGGCCACGCCTCTGAGGCGCTGCGCGCGCTGGTCGAGGCAAACCCGCTGGGTTCGGCGACGATGTTCGCAAGTGTGTTTCAGGACAACCCCGCCTCGGCGCGGGTACTGACCAATTGCGGCTTCGAGTATATCGGGGATGCAGAGGCGTTTTCGGTGGCGCGCAATGCCAAGGTGCCGACCTGGACCTACCTGCGCCGCATGTCGTAATCCGGCGGTCTTGCACCAACGTTCCGAAAGCGCCCCCTCGCGGGGCGCTTTTTCGTGCCGGGCAGGGCGCGCATCCGGTCAATCGCGGAAAACCGCAAGAAATCCTGAAAAAAAGCAAAGGCGCCCGGAACCGGACGCCTTGCAGCATGTTCTACTTTTAACACGCGGTTAAGTCGGCGCTCAGCTTCCCCAGGTGCGCACCGGACCGCAGTCCATGTGAACGAAGCTCGAGCTGGTGTAGCGTCCGACGCCGCCGGCCTTGCAGGCAGACGCAGCGCTTGCCATCTGATTGACCGAGCGCGATTTGAGGTGAAGGTCCGCTGCTTCGCCGAGAAGGTGGCGGGAGTTCTTTGCCACACCGGAGCTGCGGGCACGCAGCATCGCGTTGGTTTTCGGGCACCGATAGCCCGAGATCAGCATGTAGGGCTCATCCGTCTCGAGCAGATTGTGAGCCGCGGTCATGATGTCGATGGTGCGCGGATCGATGTTGGTAACATCGTTGCTGCGCCAGTCGCGCATGAAGTAATTGATCTGCTTGAGGGATTCAGGAATGTACTGTCCCTCGATCCAGTAGATCATGTCGATCTTCTCACCGGTGCGCCCTGAATACATCTTGATCCGACGAATGTCGCCAGCCCCGCGCAGAAATCCTGCTGCGTTTCCGTAGGTGGGGGCTGCGGTGACGAGTGTGGCGGCGAATGCGCCAAGAAGTCCGCGGCGTGTGAGGCCGCCCGAAGTTGGTTTTGTCATGTGAAAGCGCCTGTCCCGTTAAGTCGCTGTACCTGTTTGCGTCGCCTCGTTGGACGACACCTGCCATCTATCCCCAGATGCGTGGATTATATGCCACAGAGTAAAAATTCTGAGAAGGCCGTTTCGGTCACGTCGAGTTTATTTGCCGGATTTCGGCAAGATCCTGCGCAAATTGACCAGATCTTGTGGCCAGATCGTGCTGACGCTCAGGGCTGGTGCGCGCGTGCCGCGACGCAGGAGAATTTCTCAAACTGCGGGAAATGTGAATGGACAGGGTAGACGTCTGATGTCCAACACTAGTTTCAAAGAAGACCGCTCGATTTCAGGGATCACTATGACAAAGTCACGCAGGCAATTTTCCACCGCTTTGAAGCTCGGTCTGGCGATCGGGGTGTCCTCGGGCTGGATGTTTGCCGCGGCGCCCCAGCCGGCGCAGGCGCAAAGCCTGTCGCTGACCGGATACAAGCTGGCGGTGGCCGAGTCCCTCTCGGAAGACGAAGGCATGGCGGCGTTCTACCGCGCTCGCGGGTTCGAGCCGATCTGGACCTCGGCGGACGACGCCGCCACGGCGCGGCGCGCGGCTCTGATCGAGGCGCTGTCGACCGCGGGCAATCACGGCTTGCCGGCGCGTCGCTACGATCCCACCGCGCTGATGGCCATGATGCGCGCCGTGCGCAGCGACCGTGACCGCGGCCAGCTCGAGGTCGAGTTGTCGCGCGCCTACCTGCAATTCGCCCATGATCTCAGTGGTGGTGCTCTTGATGGCCGCCGTATTGACAGCGGCATCAAACGCCCGCCTGTCCGCCGCCCCTCGCAGGAACTGCTCGAGGCGCTCGCGACAGGCGAGCCGCGCGCCGTGTTCCGCGAGCTGGCGCCGACGACGCCCGAATACACGCGACTGATGCGCGAGAAGATGAGCCTCGAGCGCATCGTCGCCCGCGGTGGCTGGGGCGCGCCGGTGACGGTGGGCAAGCTCGAGCCCGGCGACAGCGGCCCCGGCGTGGTCATCCTGCGCGACCGGCTGATCGAGATGGAGTATCTCAAGCCGACGCTCTCGCCGCGCTACGACGACACGCTGCGCAACGCCGTTCTGGACTTTCAGCGGGACCATGGTCTCGCCGCGGACGGGGTGGCTGGACCGTCGACGCTCAGCGCACTGAACGTGCCCGCGGTCGAGCGCCTGAAGTCGGTGATCGTGGCGATGGAGCGCGAGCGCTGGATCAACTTCGCCGAAGGTCTGGGCGAGCGCCACGTGAAGGTGAACATCGTCGATTTCCACGCCAGCATCATCGATGACGGCAAGGTCACCTTCGAGACCCGCTCTGTCGTGGGCGCCAAGGACACTGACCGCCGCACGCCCGAGTTCTCGGACGTGATGGAGTTCATGGTGATCAACCCGTCGTGGTACGTGCCGCGCTCGATCGTGGTGAACGAGTACCTGCCGCAGCTCCGCCGCAACCCCGGCGCGGTGAGCCATCTGGTGATCACCGACAGCCGCGGCCGTCAGGTCAATCGCGGCCACGGCTTTGCGCAGTACTCCGCCGCGAGCTTCCCGTTCTCGATGCGCCAGCCGCCGGGGCCGCGAAACGCGCTCGGGCAGGTGAAGTTCATGTTCCCGAACAAGTACAACATCTACCTGCACGACACGCCGTCGAAGTCGCTGTTCTCGCGCACCGAGCGGGCATTCTCGCACGGCTGCATCCGGCTCGCCGATCCCAAGGATTTCGCCTACGCGCTGCTGGCGCTGCAGACCGACGATCCCGAGGGCTTCTTCGCGTCGCGCCTGCGCGGTGGCTCGGAAAGCCGGGTCAATCTCGAGAAGCCGGTGCCGGTGCACCTGATCTACCGCACCGCGTTCTCGCAGGCGAAGGGCAAGATGAACTACCGCGCCGATGTCTATGGCCGTGACGCCAAGATCTGGGACGCGCTTGCCGCGGCAGGGGTGGCACTGGGCGGCGTGGAGAGTTAAGTCCTTCGGGAAGACATCCCGGAGGATCCGATGCCGACCTACAGCATTTCCGACATTGCCGCTGCCCTCGGCCTCGAGGCGCTTGGCGACACCGACATCCGCGTCAGCGGCGTGGCCGAGCCCGCGATGGCCGGCGAGGAGCATCTCGCGCTCGCGATGAAGCCGGAATACGCAGAGCAGCTCTCCGAGGGCAGGGCACGCGCAGCGCTGCTCTGGGAAGGGGCGGACTGGGAGGCCATGGGACTCAGCGCGGTGCTGCTGCCCAAACGCCCGCGCCATTCGCTGTCGGGCGTTTCGGCGATGATGGATCCGGGGCAGGGCTATCACGAGGGCATCCACGCGATGGCGGTGATCGACCCCTCGGCGCGGCTTGGCGAAGGCGTTTCGGTCGGGCCCTTCACGGTGATCGGCGCCGGCGTGAGCATCGGCGCTGGCTCGGTGATCGGGCCGCAGGTGAATATCGGCTGGAACACCACCATCGGTGCGAACGCGCTGATCCATGCGGGCGCCAAGATCGGCGCGCGCTGCACCATCGGGGACCGCTTCATCGCCCAGCCCAACGCGGTGATCGGCGGCGACGGCTTCTCCTTCGTGACGCCCGAGCCGTCGGGCGTCGAGAAGGTGCGCGAGAGCCTCGGCAAGGATTCCGGGGGCGAGGCGCAGGCCTGGGCGCGTATCCATTCGCTCGGTGGCGTCACCATCGCAGACGATGTCGAGGTCGGCGCGAATGCCTGCATCGACCGCGGCACGGTGCGCGACACGATGATCGGCGCGGGCACCAAGATCGACAACCTCGTGCAGGTGGGCCACAACACGGTGGTGGGCGAGAACTGTCTTCTGTGCGGCCTCGCGGGGATCGCCGGTTCAGCCAAGGTCGGCAACAACGTGGTGATGGCCGGTCAGAGCGGCCTCGTCGACAACGTCTTCGTCGGCGACAACGTGGTGATCGGCGCTGGCGCCAAGGTTCTGGCCAATGTGCCGGCAGGGCGCGCCATGCTCGGCTACCCGGCGATCAAGATGGATCAGCACGTCGAGAGCTACAAGGGGATGCGCCGCCTGCCGCGCCTGTTCCGCGATGTCGCAGAGCTGAAGAAAGCGGTTTCCAAGCTGACGGGGAATGAGTAGACGAGCCGGGACTCTGCGACGAATAGGGAGCGCCGCCCATGAGTGTTAAGGACCGTGTGATCGCGATCATCGCCGAACAGGCCGTGTTGGAGCCGTCAGACGTCACGATGGACAGCACGCTCGAGGATCTGGGCATCGACAGCCTCGGCCTTGTGGAGAGCATCTTCGCCATCGAGGAAGAGTTCGACATCTCCGTCCCGTTCAACGCCAACGAGCCCGAGAAAAGCGATTTCGACATCTCGTCGGTCGCCAGCATCGTGGCCGGGATCGAAGCCCTGATCGCCGAGCAGAAGAAGTGAAACGCGTCGTCATCACCGGCGCCGGCACGATCAATGCCCTTGGCCGTGACGTGCCGGAGACCCTCGAAGCCATGCGCGAGGGTCGTTGCGGCATCTCCGAGCTCGAGTTCCGCGACGTCGAGCGTCTGGCGATCCGCATTGGCGGCCAGATCAAGGGCTACGTGCCCGAGAACGCCTTCAACCGACAGCAGATGTCGCTCTATGACCGCTTCACCCAGTTCGCGCTGCTCGCGGCGCGGCAGGCGGTGGCGCAGTCCGGGATCGATTTTACCGGCGCTCTGGCGGATTGCTCGGGCGTGGTGCTCGGCACTTCGGGCGGCGGTCTGACCACGCAGGACGAGAACTACCGCTCGGTCTACGAGGAAGGCAAGAACCGCGTTCACCCCTTCGTGGTGCCGAAGCTGATGAACAACGCCGCCGCCTCCCATGTCAGCATGGAGATGAACCTGCGCGGCCCGACCTTCACCGTGGCCACGGCCTGCGCTTCGTCGAACCATGCCATGGGGCTTGCCTATCACATGGTGCGCGGTGGCACCTGCTCGGTGATGCTCACCGGCGGCGCCGAGAGCATGCTGTGCTTCGGCGGGGTGAAGGCGTGGGAAGGGCTGCGGGTGATGTCGCGCGATGCCTGCCGGCCATTCTCGGCCAACCGCAACGGCATGGTGCAGGGCGAGGGGGCTGGCGTCTACGTGTTCGAGGAATACGAGCACGCAAAGGCGCGCGGCGCCGAGATCCTCGCCGAAGTGGTGGGCTTTGCCATGACCTCTGACGCCTCCGACATCGTGATGCCCTCAAAGCAGGGCGCGGCACGCGCGATCACCGGCGCGCTGCGCGACGGTGGCATCAACGCCTCCGAAGTGGGCTATATCAACGCCCATGGCACCGGCACCGCCGCCAATGACAAGACCGAATGCGCCGCCGTGGCCGACGCGCTCGGCGGTCAGGCCGACCGGGTGATGATCTCGTCGACCAAGGCGATGCACGGCCATTGCATCGGCGGCACCGGCGCGGTCGAGCTTCTGGCCTGCATCATGGCGCTGCGGGACGGCATCGTCGCCCCGACCATCGGGTACGAGGAGCCGGACCCGGAATGCGCCCTCGACGTGGTGCCGAACGAGGCCCGCGAGGCGGATGTCTCGGTGGTGCTGTCGAACGCCTTCGCCTTCGGCGGGCTGAACGCGGTTCTGGCGCTGCGCAAGGCCTGATCCCGGGCCGCGCCGGGCGGCCGCTGGCGATATCGCGCAGGCGTTCCGTCAATCCACGAACAGCGATGGTGCGCAACCGCCCCTAACCATCACGGCCCCAAGCGCTTACGTTTTGGTCACCGAACATCGGAGATCATCATGTCCAAGTACGTCACCGTCCTTGTCGGATCGCTCCGCGAGGGGTCTTACACCCGCAAGCTTGCCTGCACGCTCACCGAGCTCGCCCCCGAGGGGCTGGAGTTCAGCTTTGCGCGCACGGGCGCGCTGCCGCTCTACAACCCCGATCTCGACGAGGGCACGCCGCCCGAGGCGTGGCAGAGCTTCCGGCGCTGCGTCGGGCGCAGCGATGCGGTGCTGTTCGTGACGCCCGAGTACAACCGGTCGGTCCCGGCCAGCCTCAAGAACGCGCTCGACGTGGGATCGCGCCCCGTGGGAGAGAGCGTGTGGGACGGCAAGCCTTCGGCCATCGTCACCGGCTCTCCGGGCGGCATCGGCGGCTTTGGGGCCAACCACCACCTGCGCCAGAGCCTCGTATTCCTGAACGCGGCCCCGATGCAGCAGCCCGAGGCGTATATCGGCAATATCGCCAAGCTCTTCGACGATCAGGGCCGGCTGAGCAATGCGGGGACGCGGGAGTTCCTGACGGAGTTCATGCAGGCCTTCTCGGTCTGGATCGACAAGCTGAGCTGAGCCCGTCGGCAGGAGCAGGGCCTTAAGAACAAAGGGGCGGCGGTCTCCCCTCCGCCGCCCCTCGATGTGGGGTCAGGACCGGGGCTGCTCCATCAGTGATGAAGGCGGCCCATTGCTGCGGCCACATCCGCCATACGGGCGGAAAAGCCCCACTCGTTGTCATACCACGCGAGCACGCGCACGGTGCGCTTGCCGACAACCTTGGTCTGCTCGGGTGCAAAGATCGAGCTTGCCGTCGTGTGGTTGAAATCGATCGAGACCTTGGGTTCCGGGTCGTAGGACAGGACCATTCCCATCCGGCCAGACGCGGCTTCGCGCACGATCTCGTTCACATCCTCGACGGTCACGTCCTTGGAGGCCTGAAAGGTCAGGTCCACGGCCGAGACGTTCGGAGTTGGCACACGAATGGCCGATCCGTCAAGCTTTCCCTTCAGATTTGGCAGCACTTCCCCTAGCGCCTTGGCGGCGCCGGTCGAGGTCGGGATCATCGCCATGGCTGCCGCGCGGGCGCGGTAGAGGTCGTTGTGGCGGCGGTCCAGCGTCGGCTGGTCGCCGGTATAGCTGTGGATCGTGGTCATCACGCCGCTCTCGATGCCGATGGCCTCGTCAAGGACCTTGGCCAGCGGCGCAAGACCGTTGGTGGTGCACGAGCCGTTCGAGATCATCACGTCGCCCTGCACCAGATCGCGGTGGTTGACGCCGTAGACGATGGTCTTCTGCACGTTCTTGGCCGGGGCCGAGATCAGCACCGACTTGGCGCCCTGGTGGATGTGCTGCACCGCCTTGTTGCCGTCGTTGAACTTGCCGGTGCATTCGAGAACCACGTCGCAGCCGGTCCAGTCGAGTTCGCCCATCTCGTAGGTCGACATGACGTCGATCGGACCGCGGCCCAGATCCAGCGCGTTGCCGTTCACCACCTTCACCTCACCACCGAAGCGCCCGTGCACGCTGTCATAGCGCAGCAGGTGGGCGGAGGTCTCGATCGGGCCGGTGGCGTTGATCTTGACCACCTGCACGTCGTTGCGGGCGCTCTCGGCGATATGGGCCAGCGTGCAGCGGCCGATGCGGCCGAATCCGTTGATCCCGACAGTGACGGTCATGGGCGATGTCCTCTTGGATGTGGCTCGGATGTTGCGGCCCTGTATACGGATGCACACTGCTCTCTCAATCAAAATTATCAAATAAGCACAATATGTTAGCGATAAACATGCGGATTGCGCTAACATTTTCGCCTTGTCCGAGGGGCGCCGGGAGAAGGTTGCGCTAACGCGGTCCGGATGGCATGACGAGGCCTTCGGCGCAGGTCCGGAAACGTCGGCGCTTGAACCGGGCAGGGTGCCCGCTAGTTTGAGCGAAACGAAAGAACGGAGACAGACATGAGCGGGCTTCTGGCGCTACTCGACGACGTGGCGGGCATCGCCAAGATTGCGGCCGCTTCGGTCGACGACATCTCGGCCAACGCCGCCAAGGCCGGCTCGAAGGCCGTCGGCGTGGTGATCGACGACGCGGCGGTGACGCCGAAATACGTGCACGGCTTCGCCCCCGCGCGCGAATTGCCGATCATCTGGAAGATCGCCCGCGGCTCGATCTTCAACAAGCTCATCATCCTGTTGCCGGCGGCGCTGCTGATGGCCGCCTTTGCGCCATGGCTGGTGCCGTACCTGCTGCTGCTGGGCGGGTCCTACCTGTGTTTCGAGGGGGCCGAGAAGGTGGCGCATGTGGTGTTGCCGCATGACGAGCAGTCCGGCGGACCCGATGGCAGCCACAAGGTCGGCGACCCGGCGCATCTCGAAGAGAAGAAGGTGAAGGGCGCGATCAAGACCGACTTCATCCTTTCGGCCGAGATCATGACGCTCGCGCTCTCGACCATCGAGGCGCCCGAGGTCTGGATCCAGGCGGTCGTTCTGGCGCTGGTGGCCATTGGCATCACGGCGCTGGTTTACGGCGCCGTGGCGCTGATTGTGAAGATGGACGACGTGGGCCTGTGGCTCACGCAGGTGGGCCAGCTCTCGTTCACCCGCGCCGTGGGCCGGGGCATCGTCAAGGGGATGCCCTACGTGATGAAACTGCTCTCCATCGTCGGCACCGCGGCGATGCTC
The DNA here is from genome assembly GCF_020171625.1 of Salipiger bermudensis. GTDB lineage: Bacteria > Pseudomonadota > Alphaproteobacteria > Rhodobacterales > Rhodobacteraceae > Salipiger > Salipiger bermudensis_B. The sequence continues at coordinate 540,275 of NZ_JAIUZY010000001.1, read as the reverse complement.
TGGGTCGGCGGCTCGATCATCATCCACTCGCTCGCCCAGATCGGCTGGCACGCGCCCGAGGAGTTCATCCACCACTACGCTGTGATCGCGGAGCACGCCGTGAGCGAGCAATGGCAGGGCGCGGTGCTGTGGCTGGCCACCGCCGCCATGGACTTCGTCGTCGGGCTGGCCTGGGGGCTTATCCTTGTGCCGATCGTCACCAAGCTGGTGATGCCGCTCTTCGGAGGCACGAAAGAGGCGCACTGAAAAGAGGCGCACTGAGTGTCAGCATAGCCGTTGGTTGAGCCTTGCGATCGCCGGACCGCGGGGTGGCGTCTCGAGAGTGGAGCCTCTTGATTTATGGCGGCCACGTCCGAAGTCCCTCGACACAAAACGCTGTCGTCACCAAATCGCCAGCCCGGGGGCGGGTCATGTCAGAGGCATGCTCTCAGCATGACGATGGCGCGCCTCTCGGCGTTTGCTTGCAAACGCCTGCCGGCAACACATCGCAAAATGCGATGTGTGAAAGGCGGCCTGCGGCCTTAATTCCGCGCGGGCAACGTTGGAGCGTTCTGCAGTTGGCCGAAGACGAAAAAAGCGCGCCGCAAATGCGGCGCGCTTTCCTGTCTATCGACAAAGGGCAGGGCTCAGAGCAGCGACTTGGCCTTTTCGGCCACGCCCTCGGCGGTGATGCCGAACTTCTCGTAAAGCACCTCGGCCGGAGCCGACGCGCCGAAGCCGTCCATGCCCACGAAGCCGGCCTTGGCCTCGCGGCCACGCTCACCCAGCAGCCACTTGTCCCAGCCGAAGCGGGTCGCGGCTTCCACGGCCACGCGCACCGGGCCGCCCGGCAGCACGCGCTTGCGGTAGGCCTCGTCCTGCGCCGCGAAGAGCTCGAGGCACGGCATGGAGACCACGCGGGTGCCGATGCCCTCGGCCTGCAGCAGGTCGCGCGCCTCAAGCGCGATGGCGACCTCCGAGCCAGTGGCCATCAGGATGACCTGACGCTTGCCCTCGGCATCGGCGAGCACATAGGCGCCCTTTTCGACAAGGTTGTTGGTCTTGTGCTGGGTCCGCACGGTCGGCACGTTCTGGCGCGTCAGCGACATCACCGAGGGCGTGCTCTTCTGGCTCAGCGCGATTTCCCAGGCCTCGGCGGTCTCGACCACGTCGGCGGGGCGGAACACGAGGGTGTTCGGCGTCGCGCGCGAGATCGCGAGATGCTCGATCGGCTGGTGGGTCGGGCCGTCCTCGCCAAGGCCGATGCTGTCATGGGTCATGACGAAGACCGTGGGGGTCTTCTGCAGCGCGGCCAGACGCATTGCCGGGCGGGCATAGTCGGTGAAGGCCATGAAGGTGCCGCCATAGGGGCGGATGCCGCCATGCAGGCCCATGCCGTTCATCGCCGAGGACATGCCGTGCTCGCGGATGCCCCAGTAGACGTAGCGGCCACCGCGGTTGTCGGTGTCGAACACGCCCATGTCGCCGGTCTTGGTGTTGTTCGAGCCGGTGAGGTCGGCAGAGCCGCCCACGGTCTCGGGCATCACCGGGTTGACCACTTCGAGCACCATTTCCGAGGCCTTGCGGGTCGCGACCTTGGGCTCGGTCTCGGTGCTCTGCTTCTTCAGCGCGCGGATCACCGAGGACAGCTTCTTGGGCGTGTCGCCGGCCATAGTGCGGGCGAACTCGGCCTGCTTGCGGTCAGACATGGAGCTAATCCGGCCATCCCATGCCTCGCGCTCGGCGGCGCCGCGGCTGCCGATCTCTTCCCACCAGCTCTTGATCTCGGCGGGCACCTCGAACGGGCCGGTGGTCCAGCCCCAGCCGGCCTTGGCGTCGGCGTTCTGCTCGGCATTGGTGAGCGCGCCGTGACCCTTGGAGGTGTCCTGCGCGGCGTGACCCAGCGCGATATGGGTCTTGCAGGCGATCATCGACGGCTGGTCGGTGACCTTCTTCGCGGCGGCGATGGCGGCGTCGATGGCCTCGGGGTCGTGGCCGTCGATCTCCTGCACGTGCCAGCCCGACGCCTTGAAGCGCGCGACCTGGTCGGTGCGGTCCGACAGCGACACCTTGCCGTCGATGGTGATGTCGTTGTTGTCCCACATGACGATGAGGTGGCCGAGCGCATAGCGCCCCGCGAGGCCGATGGCCTCCTGGCTCACGCCTTCCATCAGGCAGCCGTCACCGGCGATCACGTAGGTGTGGTGGTTCACCGCGGCCTTGCCGAAGCGCGCCCGCAGGATCTCCTCGGCCATGGCGAAGCCGACCGAGTGCGCGATGCCCTGGCCGAGCGGACCGGTGGTCATCTCGATGGCGTCGGCGTAGAAGTTCTCGGGGTGGCCGGCGGTGCGCGAGCCCCACTGGCGGAAGTTCTTCACCTGGTCGAGGGTGATCTGCTCGTCGCCGCTGAGATAGAGCAGCGCATAAAGCAGCATCGAGCCGTGGCCCGCCGACAGGATGAAACGGTCGCGATCCGGCCAGTTCGGCGCCTTCGCGTCGAACTTGAGGTGCTTCGACCACAGGACGGTCGCCACGTCGGCCATGCCGATGGGCATACCGGAGTGTCCGGAATTGGCCGCTGCGACCGCGTCCAGCGTCAGTGCACGGATGGCAGTGGCACGCATCCAGTGGTCGGGATGTGCGTCTCGAAGGGCATTGATATCCACGGGAAGTCCTCTCTATCCCAGAGCCGTTTCCGCGCTAATAGCAGTGTGGCGTCGAAGTTCAAGGGTTCGCACCGGCAACGCCCCGCCGGCGGATGAACTGCCGCCCGTAACCACTTGGGACATATGGGGCGCATTTTCCGGGAGCGCTTGGTAAACTGTCGCGAAACGGGACGGGTTCGATTCGCAACGATCGGCGCGACAGGTCCCGAAGGCAGATCGAGAGAGGGCAAGATGAGCCAGATTGACGAGTTGCAGTCACGCATGACGCGGGCGCTCGACCGCATTTCAAAGGGCGTCGAGACGCTGTCGGCGAGGGAGCCGGCCGCGCCCGAGCCGGTCGATGACGGCTCCGCCGAAGAGATCGCCCGCCTGAGCGCGGCGCTCGAGGACGAGCAGATGGCCAACGCCCAGCTCGAGGCGCGGGTGAAGGCGCTGCACGACCAGCTCGAAGCGCAGCCCGAGGCCCCCGCGCAGGCCGAGCCCGACGCCGCGCTGCAAGAGCAGATCGCAGCGCAGCGCGACGGGATGCAGGCGCTCGACGGCGAGCTGCAGCGCCTGCGTCAGGCCAATGACGCGCTGCTGAAAAGCTGCACCGAGATGCGCGCGGCGCTGGCCGAGAACCTCGGCGAGCCGCACCTGATCAACCAGGCCATGCTGGCCGAGCTCGAGGCGCTGCGCGCAGCGCGCGCGGTCGAGGCGGCGGAGGCGCGGGCGGTGCTCGGCGCGCTCGAGCCGGTGCTGGCGCAGGCGGCAGGCGAAGAGGAGACGGCGCAATGAGCCAGCAGATGGAAGTTCAGATCAACATCGGCGGCCGCAGCTTCGACGTCGCCTGCCAGGAGGGCGAGGAGCAATACCTGCTCACCGCCGCGCGGATGCTCGACACCGAGGCCTCGGTGCTCGTGGAGCAGATCGGCCGGATGCCCGAGGCGCGGATGCTGCTGATGTCGGGCCTGATGCTGGCCGACAAGACCGCCGGTCTCGAGGACCGCCTGCGCGAGGCCGAGGACAAGCTGGGCGAAATGGCCGAGGAGCTGCGCGAACTGCGCGAGCGGCCCTTGCCCGCGCCCGAGAAGGTCGAGGTCCCGGTGATCCCGGCGAGCGTCTCGGATACCCTCGCCGAGCTTGCCGCACGCGCCGAGGCGGTGGCCGAGGAGATCGAGGCCAAGGCGGCGGGCTGAGGTCTTTTGGTGTGGGTTGAGGAGGGGCGGCGACCGGTGGTCGCCGCCTTTTTTCGTGTGAGCCGGTCGTTTGGAGGCTTGGCTTGGAGAGCTTGCTAGACACTTTGAAAGCGGTGCGAGCTCTAATGGAGCAACGGCTGGTTTTCTCAGAACGGATTCGTCGCTGCAGCTTAATAGATGTCTCTGCTCGTCGGCGCTTGTGGTCCAGAGCCGAACTAGGCGCCATGGGCAAAGCAGGAACGGAATCGACTGCAGAGCGGACATTCACCCCAGGAGCACTATGTTTTGCCTCAAGAACTCAACGCTGTCCCAGCGCGCACGGAGCATCTTAAATTTTTTTCGCATATCTTGGAAACCTGCTAGATTCTACTATATGGAACGACCGATGAGGTCCGAATGATGAGCAACGCTATCCCTGAACATGTTGAGATGAAGCCTAACGTGGACCGCATCGTGTCCGCTCTGTACTTCGTCATGGCTGAAGCAAAGAAGCGTGGGCGCAACGTGTCGCAGTATGACCTAGTCAAAACGTTGTTCCTTGCAGATCGTAACCATCTAAACGAATGGGGAAGGCCGGTAACCTACGACAACTACTGCGCGATGCTTCACGGGCCTGTCCCCTCGCTCGCCTACGACCTACTTAAAGGGAATGCGAAGGCCATGCGTGACCATGGTTTGCATGGAGTGCCTTGGAAATCGGTTCCTAGCAACAGGTCAACCAAGCATTTCTTCCCCGTTAATGACGCATTGGTTCCTCAAGAATTCCTGTCAGAAAGCGATATGGAGGTTCTCACTGAATCACTTGGCGTTGTTCAGGCGTTGGGCTTCAGCCAAATCCGGCGACTCACTCATGAAGATCCCGCATACCTCGACGCTTGGCGTGAAGACGGTGGACGATCTGCCTATGCCATGAAGCTTGGCTTGCTTTTTGAGGAGCCAAATTTCGAGCAAGCTGCTACCTTGGCAGAATACTCATCGTATGTATGAAGCGGGAGATATCATCCGCTTATACTCGACCATCGCCGGCAAGGAGAAATTTCACATTTGCCTCGGACGAACCGAGAACGAGACCGTTTTCGCGTTTCTTTTTCTGAACTCCGGCTCGGGATACAAAGGTGATTGTGTCTTGGATGACGGAGAAATTCCGGGTCTACCTAAGTCGCCCACTGGTAAGTCTGTAGTCTCGTTTTCGCAGATTATACGGATAAAGGAAGAAAAGCTGGGTGTTCTGGGCGCAACCAAAACCGGTACTATAGACGCGCACCTTGCAGGCGAGCTGGCAGCGTTCGCAAAGGAAGTCAGATCGCTCACTCGGCAAGAACAGGCATTTGTTGTATCGGCGCTCGAAAGCCTCTTTATCTAAATGACCGCTCCGGCTGTGCATATCTGCACTTGCGTAGAACGGCCGTTTCTGGGCAGGCCGCGTCACAGCATAGCGTAACCTGCCATTGTGTATTTTTATAGTCTAACGTGCTGCTTTGCGACGTGTCGGAGGTTCAAATAGCCATCCTACGACTCGCACATCGCCGCAGTTCATCCAAGACGAAGCGAAGGTCAGCTCCCGCCGATCGTACCAGAGCTTCGCGCCACACTGCGAGGTGCATGAATGTTGCAGATGGGCCGCAAGCGACAGTGAGCTAACGGCCAACGAGCTCCGGCCCCGAAACACAGCAAAAGGGCGGCGACCTCAGGTCACCGCCCCTCCAAAATCTCAACCAACGCCCCCCGCAGGAGCGCCAAACCCTTAGCGCAGGATCGAGCGGCCGGCGTAGATGGCCGTGTCGCCCAGCATTTCCTCGATGCGGATTAGCTGGTTGTACTTGGCGAGCCGGTCCGAGCGGGCCAGCGAGCCGGTCTTGATCTGGCCGCAGTTGGTGGCCACGGCGAGGTCGGCGATGGTCGCGTCCTCGGTCTCGCCCGAGCGGTGCGACATCACGTTGGTGTAGCGCGCGCGGTGGGCCATCTCGACCGCCCGCAGGGTCTCGGAGAGCGAGCCGATCTGGTTGACCTTGACCAGCATGGAGTTCGCCACGCTCTGCTCGATGCCCATCGACAGGCGCGCCGGGTTGGTCACGAAGAGGTCGTCGCCCACCAGCTGCACGCTGTCGCCCAGCTTCTCGGTCAGCAGCTTCCAGCCCTCCCAGTCATCCTCGGCGCAGCCATCCTCGATCGAGATGATCGGGTAGTCGGCGCAGAGCTTGGCGAGGTAGTCGACATTCTCGGCCGAGGACAGCGACAGGCCTTCGCCCTTCATCTCGTACTTGCCGTCCTTGAAATACTCGGTCGAGGCGGCGTCGAGCGCGAGGTAGATGTCCTCGCCGGGCTTGTAGCCGGCCTTCTCGATCGACTTCAGGATGAAGTCCAGCGCCTCGCGGGTGCCGCCGAGCTCGGGGGCGAAGCCGCCCTCGTCGCCGAGCCCGGTGGACATGCCGGCGGCGGAGAGCTCTTTCTTCAGGGTGTGGAACACCTCGGAGCCCATGCGCACGGCCTCGCGGATGTTCTCCGCGCTGACCGGCATGATCATGAATTCCTGGATGTCGATCGGGTTGTCCGCGTGCTCGCCGCCGTTGATGATGTTCATCATCGGCACCGGCAGGACGCGGGCGGCGGTGCCGCCGACATAGCGGTAGAGCGGCTGGGCGGTGAACTCGGCCGCGGCCTTGGCGGTGGCGAGGCTGACGCCGAGGATGGCGTTCGCGCCGAGCCGGCCCTTGTTGTCGGTGCCGTCGAGCTCGATCATGGCGCCGTCGATGGCTTCCTGCTCGGTGGCGTCGAAGCCCACCAGCGTCTCGGCGATCTCGCCGTTCACCGCGGCCACGGCGTCGAGCACGCCCTTGCCCATGTAGCGGCCCTTGTCGCCGTCGCGGCGCTCATGCGCCTCGTGCACGCCGGTCGAGGCGCCCGAGGGCACCGCGGCGCGGCCGAGGCTGCCGTCTTCCAGCATGACGTCGACCTCGACCGTGGGGTTGCCACGGCTGTCGAGGATCTCGCGGGCGTGAATGTCGATGATGGTGCTCATGGGTGCGTCCCTCGCCTCCAGATGGGTTTGAGCGAGCTATAACAGCCGTTGAGCGAAAGTAAACTTGCGCAGCGCTAACAGGCGGCTAGGCGGCGCGATATCGCTAACATTTCTCACGACGGCGCGCGGGTTTTGCCAAATGCCGCGCTGCAGCTATTCTCTGTGAGGGCGAGGAGACCAGAGGCAACGGACGCGGGCGCGAGAGGAGGCGTGCACCGGCAAGGAGCGCGCATGGAAAACGAACTCGACCAGATCGAGCAGCAGGTCGCCGAGATCACCACCGATATCGAGGAGGTCATTCCGGTCCTGCCGGAGTGGGTCATGCCGGTGGCGGTGGTGCTGGCGTTCTTCCTGCTCGGGCTGCTGGTGTTCCGGCTGGTCTACGCCATCCTTGATCGCGCGGTCGCGGGAAGGGACCTGTTCTGGCGCAGCCTCGTGGCGCGCACCCGCCGGCCGCTCCGGCTGGGGCTCGTGGTGGCGGCTCTGTTCATCGGCGTCGCGGTGGCGCCGCTCGGTCCCGAGCAGACCGATCTCGGCCAGCACGCGCTGCTCATCGCGTTCATGGTGCTGGTGGCGTGGACGCTGCACACGGCGCTGCACATCTGGACCACGGTGCACCTGCGCAAGTTCACCCTCGACAGCGAGGACAACTACCTTGCCCGCAAGCACGTCACCCAGAGCCGCATCATGGTGCGGCTGGCGGGCTGGGTGATCGTCATCGTGGCTACCGCGGCGATCCTGATGACCTTCGAGGGGGTGCGGCAATGGGGCGTGTCGCTGCTGGCGGCCGGCGGGGCGGCCGGGATCGTGGTCGGTCTGGCGTTTCAGCCGGTGCTGAAGAACCTGATCGCCGGCATCCAGCTGGCGGTGACCCAGCCGATCCGCATCGACGACGCGGTGATCGTCGAGGGCGAGTGGGGCTGGGTCGAGGAAATCACCGGCACCTACGTCGTGATCAAGATCTGGGACTGGCGCCGTCTCGTCGTGCCACTGAGCTACTTCATCGAGAAGCCGTTCCAGAACTGGACCCGCGACAGCTCGTCCCTGATCGGCGGCGTGCTGCTCTATCTCGACCACTGCGCCGACATCAAGCGGCTGCGCGCCAAGACCGAGGAGGTCTGCCGCAACTCGGCGCTCTGGGATGGCAATGTCTGCCACGTGCAGGTCAACGATTTCCGCGAGCGGGTAATGGAAGTGCGGGTGCTGGCCTCGGCCCGCAACGCCCCGCGCACCTACGACCTGCGCTGCGAGATCCGCGAGGAGCTGATCACCTGGATCCAGAAGGAGATGCCCGAGGCGCTGCCGCGCACCCGCGAGACGGTCTCGGTGGATGGCGGAGGCCGTCCGATGCCGGCGGGGATCGAGGTTATAGGCGGCTAGGCCGGTTTGGGGGCGCTGCCCCCGCCCGCGCGGGACGCGCGGACTCCCCCCGGAATATTTGACGCCAGAAGAAACCAAGAGCGCTGCGCCCCTGGCTTCTCTTCGTCAAAAATACTCCCGCCGGAGGCAGGCCGACCCGTGCGACCGGGTGCCGGTGTCAGGGACGGAGCACCGCCGCCTGCTGCCGGGCCAGCCGGTGCTCGCGCAGGAAGCTGTAGAGCCCGGCGGCGAGGATCAGCGCGGCGCCGGCCCAGGTCCAGCCATCCGGGCGCTCTCCGAAGATCGCCATGCCGAGGCCGGCGGTGAACACCAGCCGCGTATAGCGGAACGGCGCCACGGATGAGACCGGCGCCATGCGCATGGCCATCGTCACGGCAAGATAGCCCGCCGCCGTCACCGCCACGGCACCGGTCATGTAGCCGAAGGTCTGCGCCTCGCCCGAGAGCGGCGCGCCGGTGATCAGGAGCACCGCGAGCCCCACGGGGAGCACCGCGGCGAAACCGTAGGCCGACACCGCCAGCGACGGGATGCGCGCGGGCAGGGTCCGTGTCACGAGATCCCGTGCGGCCAGCCCGGTGACGCCAATCACCGGGAAGAGCTCCCACCCGGTGAACCCAGCGCCGCCGGGGCGGATCACCATCAACATGCCCACGAGGCCCGCGCCGATCGCCAGCCAGCGCCGCCAACCCACCGGCTCGCGCAGGAACAGCGCCGCGCCCAGCGTGACCACCAAGGGCGCGGTCTGCATGATCGCCGCCATCAGAGACAGCGGGATCTTCGACAGCCCGACGATCATGCCCAGGGCGCCGATCATCTCGAAGAGATTGCGCAGCATCACCTTCGGCTCGAAGGCTTGGGACAGGCTCAGCCGCACGCCGCGCAGGGCGGCGAGGGCGAAGAACAGCGCGGTGGCCCCGACGCTCAGCATCACCATGACCTGTCCGACCGGGGCGGTCTGGGAGGCGAGCTTGAGAAAGGCGTCGCTGGCGGCCAGCAAAGCCATCGAGGCCACCATCAGCGCGATGGCGCGTAACGTGTCCACCTTCGGCTCAGGTGATCACGTCGGGCGCGGTGCGACCGGTGCGGGAGGTGATCTCGGCGATCGCCTCGGCGGCGGCGATGACCTCGGCCAGGGCCTCCTGCGGATCGAGGCCGAAGGCGTCCGGGTCGGTCTCGACCTTCTCGAGATAGACCCGCAGCGTCGCGCCTTCCGTGCCGGTGCCCGACAGGCGCAGCACCAGGCGGCCGCCACCCTCGAACAGCACCCGCAGGCCCTGGCCCTCGGCGCGCGAGCCGTCGACCGGATCGTCGTAGGAGAACTCGTCCGCCGCGGCGACGGACAGGCTGCCGAAGCTGGTGCCGGGCAGGGTGGCGAGCTGCGCGCGCACATGCTCCATCACGCCGGCAGCCGCGTCGCTGTCCACCGCCTCGTAATCGTGGCGAGAGTAGTAGTTGCGGCCGTACTCAGCCCAATGCGCCTCCATCAGCTCGGCCACCGAGCATTTCTTCACCGCGAGGATGTTGAGCCAGAACAGCACCGCCCAGAGCCCGTCCTTTTCGCGGACGTGATCGGAGCCGGTGCCGAAGCTCTCCTCGCCGCACAGCGTGGCGCGACCGGCGTCGAGCAGGTTGCCGAAGAACTTCCAGCCGGTCGGGGTCTCGTAGCAGTCGATCCCCAGCTTCTCGGCGACACGGTCGACCGCCTGCGAGGTCGGCATGGAGCGCGCGACGCCCTTGAGGCCATCCTTGTAGCCCGGCACCAGCGTGGCGTTGGCCGCGAGCACCGCGAGGCTGTCAGAGGGCGAGACGTAGCAATGCCGGCCCACCACCATGTTGCGGTCGCCGTCGCCATCTGAGGCGGCGCCGAAATCGGGGCCGCTGTCGGACATCATCTCGTCCCACAGCTGCTTGGCCCAGGTCGGGTTCGGGTCGGGGTGACCCTCGCCGAAATCCGGCAGCGGGATGGCGTTGAAGACGGTGCCGGGCGAGGCGCCCAGAATCTCTTCGAGAACCCGTGTCGCGTAGGGGCCGGTGACCGCGTGCATCGCGTCGAAGCGCATCCGGAAGTCGGATTTGAAGAGCGCGCGGATGGCGTCGAAATCGAACAGCTCGGCCATCAGCTCGGCATAGTCCTCGACCGGGTCGACGATCTCGATCTCCATCTCGCCAAGCGTCACCGTGTCCGTCATGCGCAGGCCGATGTCGTGGCTCTCGGCGATGTGGAACTCGGCGATCTCCTTGGTGGCGTCGAAGATCTTGCCGGTGATGCCCTCGGCGGCCGGCCCGCCATTTCCGGCGTTGAACTTGACGCCGAAATCGCCCTTCGGTCCGCCGGGGTTGTGACTGGCCGACAGGATGATGCCGCCATCGGCGCCGCGCTTGCGGATCAGGTTGGAGGCGGCGGGGGTCGACAGCAACGCCCGCTTGCCGACGATGACCTTCTTGGCGCCGCTGGCCGCGGCCATGCGCAGCACCACCTGCGCCGCCTGCGAGTTGAAGTGCCGCCCGTCACCGCCGAGCACCAGCGTCTTGCCCTTCACGCCGCCGATGCCGTTCCAGATGCTCTGGATGAAGTTCTCGAGGTAGTGGTGGCTCTGGAACACCTCGGTCTTCTTGCGCAGGCCCGAGGTGCCCGGCTTCTGGCCCTTGATCGGCTCGGTCGGGATGGTGCGAATGCTGGTCATGAGTGTTGTCTCCTATCGCCCGGCACGTTTCATGATCCGGGCAGCGTTTGCAAGCACCGGGCTTGCCGCGATCTCGTCGACGCCGGCGGGCAGCCGCTGGCGCCAGTTCGGGTATTCCCATACCGTTCCCGGCATGTTGGGCTGGCTTTCCATCTCGAGGATATCCTCGACCTGTAACGCCACCATGCAGGATGCGGTTTCCGCCAGCAGCGCCGCCATCGCCTCGGGGCGCTCGGGGGCGTGGTCGTCGCGGTAGGGCGCGGTGGCGCCGTCGATGCCCTCGACCTCGCGGCCGCGGAAGCCGAACATGCCCTCGGCCCGCTCGGCGGGGATGATGCCCATGTCGCGGCGCAGGGCGATTTCACGACCCTCGCGCCAGCCTTTCCAGGTCGGCAGGTCATGCGAGGAGAAGCTGGCGATGACGCCCTCGTCGTAGGCCTGAGGCGCCTTGTACCACGGCGGGTCACCGGTGTGCTCGAAGCACATCAGTCGGCAGCCGAGGATGCCGCTGTCTTTCAGGGCGTGCTGCAACCCGTCGGGAATGACGCCCAGATCCTCGCCGACGATCACCGCGCCGGCGCGCGCCGCCTCCATCCGCGCCACCGCCAGCATCGCGTCGCGGGGCATGGTGACATAGGCGCCGGGCAGGTCGCCCTCCGGCACCCAGTAAGCGCGCTCGAAGCCGAGGATGTGGTCGATCCGCAGCGCGCCCGAGAAGCGCAACTGCTGGCGCAGCGTCGCGGCCAGCGCCTCGAAGCCGGTGTCGATCAGGTGCACCGGGTTGAACGGCGCGAGGTGCCAGTTTTGGCCTTGCGGTGCGAAGGCGTCGGGCGGCGCGCCGAGGCTGGCGCCGAAGGCAAAGCTCTCGCGGTCCTCCCAGGTCTCGGCGCCGTGCGGGTGGGTACCGACGGCAAGATCGAGATAGAGCCCAAGCTCGAGCCCGGCATCCTGCGCCCGTCTTTGGGTTTCCGAAATCGATCCCTCGGAGCTGTATTGCAGCCAGGCGTGAAAGCGCACCCGGTCGGCCAGCTCCTGCGCGGCCTGGGCCACCTCGGGGCTGTCCGGGTCTTGATAGGCCGCGGGCCAGCTGTCCCAATAGGCGCCGAATTTCTCCGACAGCGCCTGATGGGTCGCGAAGCGATGCAGCGAGGCGCCTTCGTGGCGCAGGTATTCGTCGAAGCCGGGGCCGGGCGGAGCGGCGCGGAACTCCTCCTCGAGTGCGGCCAGCCGCGCCGGCACCTCCTCTGGCAGGATCAGGATCGGGCCTGCCGGCTCGGCGCGGGTGGCGGTGTGCAGGTAAAGCGGCGCGACGCGGCGGCGGTGCGAGGGCGTGTAGGGGCTGAAGCCCTCGGGGTTGGTCAGAAACCCCGCATGGATCGGATTGATGCCGAGAAAGGCCGCGCCGGTGGGGCCGAGGCCCTCGGCCAGCCGGGCGAGATCGTCGTAACTGCCGAGCCCGCCCTCGGCCTCGCTGCGCAGGCAGGCCAGCGGCGCCATCAGGCCCCAGAGCTTGCGCGGCAGCGGCAGGCGCTCGGGCGCGCAGAGCAGCCAGCAGCGCTCGCCGCCGCTTTCGAGCCGGTGCCGGCCCAGAGGCAGCTCGGGCAGCGCGCCGCGGCCCTCGGTCTGGCTGCCATCCTCGCGGGTCAGCTGCCAGGCGCCCGACGGCACGAGGCCCACCGGCTCTCCCGGCTCGCAGACATGCCAGCGCGGCAGCTCGGTCTCGGGCCGGTCGGGCGCATCGGCGAGGCCCATCGCGGCCAGAAGCGCCGTCTTGGTCTCTTCGCTCGAAACCTGAGTTTCGCCGTGCAAGTCGCGGAATTCGGATACGATTCCGGCTTTTTCCGCGCGGGTGTTGATGCTGTCACTCATACAGGTTCCTCGACGAGGGCAATCACCGAATTGGCGGCCATCTGGATGGTGGTTCCGACGCGCTCGGCGCCGAGATCGGGGCTTGAGGTGTCGATGTGGCGCACCCAGCAGAAGCCCTCTGGCAGGCTCGGCAGCGTGAGCGCGGTGGCATCGCCGGAATTGAAGGCGAGGTAGATCGCGTCCTCGCGCTGCGCATATTTCGGGGTGCCGCTGGCCATACGGAACTCGGCGCAGAGCACCTTCATATGGCCGTTGGTCCAGTCGGCGCGGGTCATCTCGGTGCCGTCCGGGCGCCACCAGAACAGGTCCGTCACGCCGTCGACCTTGCGCGGGATCGAGTGCAGGAAGCGCTTCTGCCGCAGGATCGGGTGCGCCTTGCGAAAGCTGATGAGCAGGCGCGTGAAGGCGAGAAACGCCTCGTCTGCGGCCTCCCAGTCGATCCAGGTGGTGTCATTGTCCTGCGCATAGGCATTGTTGTTGCCGTTCTGCGAATGGCCCACCTCGTCGCCCGCGAGGATCATCGGGGTGCCCTGGCTGAGCAGCAGCGTGGCCATCATGTTGCGCCGGCGTTGCGCGCGCTGCGCGTTGATCTCGGCATCGTCCGTGGGGCCCTCGACGCCGAAATTGTCAGAGTGGTTCTCACCATGGCCGTCGCGGTTGTCCTCGCCATTGGCCTCGTTGTGACGCTCGGTGTAGCTGACGACGTCCGTCAGGGTGAAACCGTCATGGGCGGTGAGCAGGTTGACCGACGAGGTCGCGTGGCGCCCGGAATGGTCGAACAGGCCAGCCGAGCCGGTGATGCGGTCGGCCAGCACCGGCACGTGGCCGAGATCGCCGCGCCAGAACCGCCGCACGCCGTCGCGATACTGGTCGTTCCATTCGGCGAAGGGCGGCGGGTAGTTGCCAAGCTGATAGCCTCCGGGGCCGATGTCCCAAGGCTCTGCGATCAGCTTTTTCGTCGCCAGAACGGGATCTTGCCGGACGGCCTTGAAGAAGGCGCTTTCGCGGTCGAACCCGGTCTCGGTGCGCCCGAGCGTCGAGCAGAGATCGAAGCGGAAGCCGTCCACCCCCATGGTGGTCGACCAATAGCGCAACGAATCCAACACCATGCGGAGCACCATGGGATGCTCGATATTGACGCTGTTCCCGGTGCCGGTGTCGTTGTGATAGAAGCGCTTGTCCTCGTGCAGCCGGTAATAGGATCGGTTGTCGAGACCGCGGAACGAGAAGGTCGGGCCGTTCTCGTCGCCTTCACAGGTGTGGTTGTAGACCACGTCGAGGATGACCTCGATGCCCACCGAATGCAGGCGGGCCACGGTGTACTGGAACTCCCACAGCCGACCCTGACTCAAGTACCGCGGCTCGGGCGAAAAGAAGCCCAAAGTCTGGTAACCCCAGTAGTTTACGAGGCCTTTTTGAACCAGGAAGCGATCATTGAGAAACGCTTGCACCGGCAGCAGCTCCACCGCGGTGACGCCGAGCTTGATCAGGTGCTCGAGCACCGGGTCCGAGGCCAGCGAGAGGAAGTGGCCGGGGTGGTCGGCATCGGGGAATTTCTTCGTCAGGCCCTTCACATGGGCCTCGTAGATGATGCTTTCCTCGAGCGGCGTGTTGGGCGCCTTGTGGTTGCCCCAGTCAAAGCTCGTGTCCTCGACCACGCATTTCGGCATGTAGCGTGCGCTGTCGTGCGGATCGGGCGCCTCGACCCCGCCATAGAGCGACGCGTGCCAGGTCGGATGCCCGGTCAGCCGCCGCGCGTAGGGATCGAGCAGCAGCTTGGCTGGGTTGAAGCGGTGACCTTCACGCGGCGCAAACGGGCCTTCGACGCGGTAGCCATAGAGCTGGCCGGGCATCAGGCCGGGTACGCGGCCATACCAGATGTCCCCGTCGCGCTCCGGCATGGCGAGGCGCGCGGTCTCGGTGCCATGGTCGTCGAACAGGCACAGGTGGACGGCCTCGGCGTGTTCCGAGAACACGGCAAAGTTCACCCCGTCGCCATCGAAGCTCGCGCCCAGGGGCGCGGCGCGGCCTGCCAGCATGTCGGGTGCGCTCATTCCGCCCTGACCAGCTCGGCATAGAGCGACGCATAGGCGGTGGCGGATTGGTCCCAGCCCACGGGGGCGGCCATGGCGTTCTTCATCATCCTGTTCCAGGTCTCACGATCCTGGTAGAGATTGACCAGCTTCATGAACTCCTGCGCAAGGGCCTGCGCGGTCAGCGGGTGGAACTGAAGCCCGGTTGCGGCACCGGATGCCAATCCTGCAGGCGATGCGTTCACCACCGTATCTGCAAGCCCGCCGGTGAGCCCGACCACCGGGATTGTGCCGTGGCGCAAGCCATAGAGCTGGGTCAGGCCGCAGGGCTCGAAGCGCGACGGCACGAGGATGGCATCACCCCCGGCGATCATCCGGCGCGCCAGCGCCTCGTCATAGCCGATGGTGGCCGCGACGCCCTCGTGCGCTTCGGCGTAGCCCTGGAAGGCCCGCTCGAAGGCGCGGTCGCCGCTGCCCAGAATGATCAGCTGGCCACCGCGGTCGAGCAATGCCGGCAGGGCCTGCAGCAGGATGTCGATGCCTTTCTGCTCTGTCAGACGCGAGACCAGCACGCAGATCGGGCCGGGCCAGTCCGGGAGGCCGAACTCATTGCGCAGGGCGGCGCGGTGCTTGGCCTTGCCGGACGGCGCCTTGTAGGGCGGCCGCCAGAGATCCTCGTCGATGCCGTTGAGGATGCCGACGAGATCTTCCTGCCGCTCGCGCAGCACGCCGTCGAGCCCCATGCCGTATTCGCTGGTCATCAGTTCGGAGGCATAGGTGGGCGAGACGGTCGACAGTTTATCCGCGTAGACAAGACCGGCCTTCAAGGCGCTGATATTGCCCCAGTATTCGTAGCCACGCTCGTTGAACTCCGAGGACGGCAGGCTCAGCGGCGAGATCATCGAGGCCGGCGACAGACCCTGAAAGGCGATGTTGTGGATGGTCATCAGCGAGGCCACCCGGTCGCTCGCACCAAGCTCGCGGAGATAGAGCGGTGCATAGCCGGCCTGCCAGTCATGGCAGTGCATGACCTGCGGAAACCACCCTTCGACACCGTCGGCGCAGAGCATGGCCGCGGTGACCGACAGCGCTGCGAAGCGCTCGGCATTGTCGGAATGGTCGCTTCCGTGGCTGTCGATATAGGGGCCGCCGTCGCGTTCATAGAGATGCGGCGCGTCGAGCGCGTAGAGGACCTGTTCGCCAAGCTTGCCGCGATAGAGCCGCGCGGCGCCTCCGAAGAGGTCGTCCCATTCGGCGACCTTGCGGCGCCGTCCGACCTCGGACATCACCTTGGGGTAGCCGGGCAGCAGGGTGCGCATCTCGACACCCTTTGGGGCCAGTGCGCCGGGCAGCGCGCCCGCCACGTCCGCAAGCCCTCCGGTCTTGATGAGTGGCACGCATTCCGACGTGACAGACAGCACTCTCGTCATTTCTCGGCTTTCCTCCGGTCCAGCATCTGCTGGGTAATGAGCGTCACGCCGCCGGGGCTGACGCGGAACCACTTGGCGTCTTCCTCCGGGTCCTCGCCGACGACGAGCCCCTCGGGAATATGCACACCACTGTCGATGACGACATTGGTCAGCCGCGCGTGCCGCGAGACGTTGACATAAGGCAGCGCCACGACCCCCTGCAGCGAGGCATAGGAGTTGGTGTGGCACATGGTGTAGAGCAGCGAATTGCGGATCTCGGTGCCCGAGACGATGCACCCGCCGGAGATCATCGAACTGACGGCGGCGCCGCGCCGGTCGTCCTCGTCATGGATGAATTTCGCCGGCGGAACCAGCTCGGAATAGGTCCAGATCGGCCAGTTGCGATCCCACAGATCGAGATCGGGGGAGAAGTCCGTGAGGTCGATATTGGCCTTCCAGAACGCGTCGACGGTGCCGACATCGCGCCAGTAGGCCGGCGCATCGGGGCGAGAGCGCACGCAGCTGTCCTCGAAGCGGTGAGCCTGCGCGGTGCCCTTGGAGACGATCTCGGGGATCATGTCATGGCCGAAATCGTGGCTCGAGGCGTCGTTCTCCATGTCCTTCACCAGCCGCTCGCGCAGGTGGTGCCAGTTGAAGACGTAGATGCCCATCGAGACCAGTGTCTTCTCGGGATCGTCGGGCAGACCCGGCGGATCGGCGGGCTTTTCGAGGAACGAGGTGATGCGGTCGCGCCCGTCGACGGCCATGCAGCCAAAGGCGCTGGCCTCGGAGCGGTCGACGGTCAGACACCCCACGGTAACCTCGGCATCGGTCTCGACATGCTGCCGGATCATCGCCTCGTAATCCATCTTGTAGATGTGGTCGCCGGCGAGGATGACGATGTAGTCGATATCGTAGCTGTCGATGATGTCGATGTTCTGCGCCACCGCATCGACGGTGCCACGATACCACATTCCTTCCGAGACCCGCTGCGAGGCGGGCAGGATGTCGAGGAATTCGTTGCGCTCGGCGCGGAAGAAGTTCCAGCCGCGCTGGCAATGCCGGATCAGGCTGTGCGCCTTGTACTGCGTCGCCAGCGCGATCTTGCGGATGCCGGAGTTCAGCGCGTTCGACAGCGCGAAATCGATGATCCGCGCCTTGCCGCCGAAATAGACCGCGGGCTTCACCCTAGTGTTGGTCAGCTCGTGCAGGCGCGATCCGCGGCCGCCGGCCAGAACGAAGGCCATGCTTCGTCCTGACAGTTTCTGGTGCGTCCGTGACATGTCATTTCCTCCTCGTTGTCCGGTCGCCTCCCCCCGTGGTGTGGTGACCGTTTGATATGCCCCGGAGGCCGCTCAGGCGTCGCGCACCAGGTAGATGGTCGAGAGCGGCGGGAGGGTCACGTCGGCATGGGCCGGCTGGCCGTGATACGCGCCGTCCTGCGCCTCCACCGATCCAAGGTTGCCGCGATTGCTGCCGCCATAGATCTCGGCGTCGCTGTTGAGCGCCTCGCGCCATGTGCCGGCAGCCGGCATCCCCAGACGGTAGGCGCCGTGCTCCTTCGGTGTGAAGTTGCAGATCACCACGACCTCCGGGTCGTCCGGTCCGCCGCGCCTGACCCACGAGAACACCGAGTTCTGCGTGTCGCCGCCGTTGATCCACTGGAAGCCGTCCTCGAAGCAGTCCCGTGCGTGCAGGGCCGGGGTGTCGCGGTACAGGTGGTTGAGATCGCGCACGAGGCGCTGGATTCCGGCATGCTGCGGGTTCGACAAGCACTCCCAGTCTACCTGCGCGTCGTGGTTCCACTCGCTGCGTTGCGCCAGTTCCTGGCCCATGAACAGCAGCTTCTTGCCGGGGTGGCCCCACATGAAGCCGTAATAGCTGCGCAGGTTGGCGAACTTCTCCCATTCGTTGCCCGGCATCTTGCCGAACATCGAGCCCTTGCCGTGCACCACCTCGTCGTGGCTGATCGGCAGGATGAAGTTCTCCGAGAAGGCGTAGACCAGCCCGAAGGTCATCTGGTGGTGATGGTACGAGCGGTGGATCGGGTCCTTCTTGATGTACTCGAGCGTGTCGTTCATCCAACCCATGTTCCACTTGAACCCGAAGCCGAGCCCGCCCTGATCGACCGGCTGCGACACGCCGGGATAGGCGGTGCTTTCCTCGGCCACGGTCATGATGCCCGCGTTCTCGCCATAGGCCTCGGTGTTCATGCGCTGAAGCACCGCGATGGCCTCGTAATTCTCGCGCCCGCCATCCTTGTTGGGCACCCATTCGCCGGGGCTGCGCGAATAGTCGCGATAGAGCATCGACGCCACCGCATCGACGCGCAGACCGTCGGCGTGGAACTCCTCGAGCCAGAACAGCGCGTTCGCGGTGAGGAAGTTCGACACCTCGGCGCGGCCATAATTGTAGATCAGCGTGTTCCAGTCCTTGTGGAAGCCCTCGCGCGGGTCGGCGTGTTCGTACAGCGCCGTGCCGTCGAACTTGCCAAGCCCGTGCGGGTCGGACGGGAAGTGGCCCGGCACCCAGTCGAGGATCACCCCAACCCCCGCGCGGTGGGCGGCGTTCATCAGGTCGCGGAACTCGTTGGGAAGGCCGCAGCGGATGGTCGGTGCGAACATGCCGATCGGCTGGTAGCCCCAGGAGCCGTCGAACGGATATTCGCTGATCGGCATCAACTCGATATGGGTGAAGCCCATTTCTTTGACATAGGCGATCAGCTCGTCGGAGGCTTCGATATACGATATCGGGCGGCCTCGATCCTTGCGCCGCCAGGAGGGCAGGTGGACCTCGTAGACCGAAATCGGCGCCTCGCGGCTTTGCATCGCCTCGCGCTTGGTCATCCAGTCGCCGTCGGACCAGCCATATTCGCGAATGTCGCGCACGATCGAGGCGTTGGCGGGCGGATGCTCCGAGCCAAAGCCCACCGGATCCGCCTTGCGCGGCTGGATGGTGCCGTCCGGACCGGCGATCTCGTAGCGATAGAGGGCGCCATCCCCGACATTGGGGATGAAGATCTCCCACACGCCGGTGGCGCCGCGCTTGCGCATGGTGTGGCGCAGACCGTCCCACCAGTTGAAGTCGCCAACCACCGAGACGCGCCGGGCATTCGGCGCCCAGACGGCGAAATGCGTGCCCTCGCAGCCTTCGTGCGTCATCACGTGCGCGCCAAGCGCTTCCCACATCCGCAGGTGGCTGCCTTCGCCGAGGAGATACTCGTCCATCTCGCCCAGCACCGGGCCGAACCGGTAGGGATCTTCGAACTCCCAGCTCTCCTCGCCGGCCTTGCCGCGCAGGTGATACGGCTTGTCGCCGGGGACCTTGCCGCGGAACACACCGGGCGTGTCTGCGACCGGATCGAGCGGGTGGGTGTCCGAGCCGATCACCGCCCACATCTGCCTGGCGCCCGGATCGAAGGCGGTGACCTGGCGGTCGCCATCTTTGGTCCGGTGCGGCCCGAGCAGGGCGAATGGATCGTCATGCTGACCCTGGGTCAGGCGATGAAATTCCGAGGCGGGAGGATGATTTGCATCAGTCATGCCTCGAAGCTTAGTGCGATTGACGCGAGCTGCAATGTCTCGCGTCAACTCTTGTCGCGGATCAGTCGAGAAGGCTCTTGGCGTCCCAAATATCCGCCATGTAACCGCGGATCGTCCGGTCGGACGAGAACCAGCCGGAGCGTGCCGTGTTGAAGGCCGCGGTACGGGCCCAGCCCTGCGGGTCCTTGAAGGCCACGTCCACCTCACGCTGCGCGCGCCAGTAATCGGTAAAGTCCGAGCAGACGAGGAAATAATCCGCGCCTTCGAGATTGCCGGTGATGTTGTGATAGCGCTCGGGCTCGGACGGCGAGAACCGGCCCTCGCGGATCACCTCGAGCGCGCGGGCGAGGCGCGGGTCGGCGGCGATGGCCTTCTGCGCGTGGCCTTCGACCATGCGGCGCTCCATCACCTGCTCGGCGGTCATGCCGAAGAGGAAGAAGTTCTCGGCCCCCACGTGATCGCGGATCTCGACATTGGCACCGTCAAGCGTGCCGACGGTGGGCGCGCCGTTCAGGGCGAACTTCATGTTGCCGGTGCCCGAGGCTTCCTTGCCCGCGGTCGAGATCTGTTCCGAAAGGTCGGCTGCCGGCACCAGCCGCTCGGCCAGCGTGACGTTGTAGTTCGGCAGGAAGGCGATCTTGAGGTACTTGCTGGTCACCGGATCGGCGTTGATCACCGCCGCCGCGTCGTTGATCAGGCGGATAATGTCCTTGGCAAAGAAATAGCCCGGCGCCGCCTTGCCGGCGAAGAGCTTGAGCCGCGGCGTCCAGTCGGCATCCGGGTTGTCGCGGATTTCAAGCCAGTGGGCGATGGTCTCGAGGATATTGAGGTGCTGACGCTTGTATTCGTGCAGGCGTTTGATCTGCACGTCGAAGATCATGTCGGGATCAACATGGAAGCCGTGCGTCTGCCCCATCCAGTTCGACAGCTCGACCTTGTTGTCGCGCTTGATCTTGCCATAGCGGTCGAGCCAGCCGGCATCCTCGATATATGGCTCGAGCGCTTCGAGCTGTTCGAGATCGTCGACCCATGCCTCTCCGATCGACTCGGTGATGAGACCGGCCAGACCGGGGTTGCAGCCCAGAAGCCAGCGCCGCGGCGTGACACCGTTGGTCTGGTTGACGATGCGGTCGGGATGAAGATTGTGCAGCTCTTCGAAGACGGTGGTCTTCATCAGTTCGGTGTGCAGCGCCGAGACGCCGTTGACCTTGTGCGCCATGACGAAGGAGAGCTGGCCCATCTTGACCTGATGGTCGGCGCGCATCGACTGGGTGCGCGACGGGTTGCGGGTGGCGTGCGCGTTGTCGATCTGGTCGATGATCTGGATGTGGCGCGGCAGCAGGCGACCGAACAGCGCCTCGCCCCAGCTTTCCAGCGCCTCGGGCAGCAGCGTGTGGTTGGTGTAGCTGAGCGTGTTCCGCGCGATCTCCATCGCCTCGTCGAAGGGGATGCCGCGCTCGTCGTGCAGGATGCGGATCAGCTCGGGCCCGGCGATTGCCGGGTGGGTGTCGTTGAGCTGGATCGCCACCTTCGAGGGCAGCTTGCGCAGGTCGCCGAACTGGTTGTTGAAGCGGCGCAGGATGTCGCGCAGCGCCGCACCGGTCAGGAAGTACTCTTGCTTGAGGCGCAGCTCCTTGCCCTGCTCGGTGGTGTCGTCGGGGTAGAGCACGCGGCTGATGGTGCGCGCCAGCGCCTCGGGGGCAGCGGCGCCGGCGTAATCGCCGTGGTTGAACGCGGCCAGGTCGAACGGGTGGATGGCACGCCCCGACCACAGGCGCAGCGTGTTGGCCCAGCGGCCTTTCCAACCGACCACGGGGGTGTCGAACGCCTCGGCCTCGACCTCTTCGGCCGGGTGCCAGCGCACCGTCTCGCCGTGGTTGGTGACGTGGCCGCCGAACCCGATGCGGTAGCGCACCTCGGGGCGTTCGAATTCCCAGGCGTGGCGCTGGCCGAGCCAGAGCTCGGGCTGCTCGACCTGGCGACCGCCGACAAAGCTCTGCCGGAACAGGCCGTGCTCGTAGCGGATGCCGTAGCCATGCGCCGGGCAGCCGATGGTCGACAGGCTTTCGAGGAAGCAGGCGGCAAGCCGGCCAAGGCCGCCATTGCCAAGCGCGGCATCGGGCTCGTCTGCCAGCACTTCGTGATAGTCCTTGGAGAACTCGGCGAGCGCTGCTTTCGCTTCCTCGACCAGCTCAAGATTGACGATGCCGTCCTCGAGCAGGCGCCCGATGAGGAATTCCATCGACAGGTAGTACACCCGCTTGGCGCCGCTGTCATAGGTGCGCTCGGTCGCCTTGAACCAGGCGTCGACGATGCGGTCGCGCACCGCGTAGCTCAGCGCCATGCGCCAGTCTTCGAGCATCGCGTGCTCGGGATCCTTGCCAAAGGAATAGGTCAGATGGCGCAGGATCGAGTCGCGCAGGGAGGGCGTGGAGAGTTGCAGCATGGTCTTATCGCTCGCTCGATAGGGTCATAGGTGCTCCTGAGCGGAGTGTTCTGCTATCAATACCGCATCCGGTCAGAATACAAGGTTACCGTCTCACGGGGTCTGCAATTGCAGTTGTTCCGTCAGGTGACATGCACAACCCGTAAGCGCCGCGAAGTCATCGGTGACGAGATGCACGGGGAACTGGTCCATGAAGGTGCTGAACCGCCCCTTGTCGCGAAATCCTTCGGTAAATCCGTTGTCGAGCAGGTAGGGGCCGAAATGCCGCGCCACGCCGCCGATCAGGTAGAGGCCGCCGAAGGGCAGGGTGATCAGCGCCAGATCGCCACAGACCCGCCCCAGCAGCCGCGAGAAGGTCTCGACCGCGCGCGCCGCGCGGGGATCGCCGGCCTCCTTCAGCGCCATGATCTCGGCGGCCGGGATGTTGATCTGCGCGGTGTCGGTGACGCCGTCTTCCTCGCACAGCCAGTGCCAGATCCGCTCGAAGCCGCGCCCCGAGAGGAAATGCTCGACCCCCGCGCCGTCATGCTTGCGCGAGACGTACTGGAACAGCCGCAACTCGTCATCCGAGCGCAGCGCCAGCGTGGCGTGGCCGGCTTCACCCGGCGGCACGAGCGTCTGCTCGCCAAGGCGATAGACCGGCGCGGCGTTCATGCCGGTTCCGACCCCCACCACCAGCCGCGCCGATTGCGGGCTGGCGGCGGCCCCCTTGTGCAGCGTGGTGAGGTTCTCGATCGGGATATGGCCCAGCGCGTGGCCCTGCGCCTGCATGTCATTGAGCACCGCGAGGGTGCGGGCGCCGGTGGCCGCGTGCAGGATGTCGCGGTTCACCTCCCAGTCGAGGTTGGTCAGCTTGCCGGCGCTGTCGCGCACCGGGCCTGCCATGGCGACGCAGGCCGCGTCGGGTTCGATCTCGGCGGCGTCGAGATAGTCGCGCAGGACCGCGCCGATGCCGCTCCACTCGGCATTGCGGTAGCGCTTGACGCTGGCCTCCTGCACGGTCGGGCCGGCAGCCAGCGCGACGCGGGTGTTGGTGCCGCCGATATCGGCGAGAACTGCGGTGATCGCGTGGCTCATGGTTGGCCCTCCGTTAGCGCTCCCTTAAGCGCGTGGTAGGAGGCTTTGGGCAGGCGTGCAAGCGTGTCGAAATCCACATGCACCAGCCCAAACCGCTTGTCGTAGCCGAAGCTCCACTCGTAGTTGTCGAGCAGCGACCAGCAGAAATAGCCCTTCACCGGCACGCCGCGGGCGATGGCGCGGCGGACATCCGCCAGATGGGCCTCGATATAGGCGATGCGGTGGTCGTCCTGCACCTCGCCGGCGACGATGTCGTCATGCGCCGCCATGCCGTTCTCGGTGACGAAGATCGGCAGGTCGCCGGTATATTCCTGCGCCGTGCGCTCGAGGAACCGCAGCAGGCCTTCGGGGTAGATCTCCCAGCCCATGTAGGTCTTGGGCAGGATGCCATCGACCTCCTTGAGCGAGGGCCACGGGCTGGTGTCCGGCGCGATGAGCTTGCGGGTGTAGTAGTTGACGCCGCACCAGTCGAGCGGCTGCGAAATCAGCGCCATGTCGTCCTGCCAGTTCGTCGGCATGTGCGGCTCGAGCCCGTCGAGCACGATCCGGGGATACTCCCCCTTGAACACGCCGCCCATGAACCAGCGGTTGTAGATGCCGTCATAGCGCGCGGCGGCCTGCTGTGCCTCCTCGCTGTCATCGGCAGGTTCGGACCATTCGAGATTGAACACGCCGCCGAGGTTCGACATCCCAAGCCCGCGCATCACCTCGATCGAGCGGCCATGCGCCAGAAGGACGTGGTGCATCGCGCGGGTGGCGGCGCGGATGTCCCTCAGGCCCGGTGCCTGACCGCCGA
Source organism: Salipiger bermudensis (assembly GCF_020171625.1). GTDB lineage: Bacteria > Pseudomonadota > Alphaproteobacteria > Rhodobacterales > Rhodobacteraceae > Salipiger > Salipiger bermudensis_B. Next base: position 516,197 of record NZ_JAIUZY010000001.1, on the reverse strand, counting down.
GGAAATGGCTCAGCCACGCCACGCACCACGGCTCGTTGATCGGGGCCACGGTCTCCATCCGGTCGCCGAGCTTGCTCATCGCGACTTCGGTGAAGTCGCCGAACCACTGCGCGATGTCCCGGTTGCGCCAGCCGCCGAGATCGGCGAGCGCCGAGGGCAGCTCCCAGTGATACAGCGTGGCATAGGGCTTGAGCCCGCGCTCGAGCATCGCATCGGTGAGCCGGTCGTAAAAGTCGAGCCCCTCGGGGTTCACCGCGCCACGGCCCTCGGGCAGCACCCGCGCCCACGAGATCGAGAAACGGTAGGCATCGAACCCCGCGGCGGCGACAAGGTCGAGATCCTCGGTAAAGCGGTGGTAGTGGTCGCAGGCCACGTCGCCATTCTCGGCCCGCACCACGTTGCCGGGCGTGTCGGCGTAATCGTCCCAGTGGGTGCGGCCGGCGCCGCCGAACTTGTGGCCCTCGATCTGATAGCTCGAGGTGGCGGTGCCGAAGGTGAAGCCTTCGGGGAAGTCCTTTCGGGTCAGGAGCATGGGTGTGAATCCTAAGTCTGTTTCGGGGCAGGGCCGGTGGACCCGCCGATGATCAGTTGTGCTTCGAGCAGATGGGTTTCGGGGTCGCGCCCCGGCTCCGCGATGTGGCGCAGCAGCATCTCGGCGGCGATGCGCCCGGCCTCGCGCACCGAGGAGCGCGTTGCGGTGAAGATCGGCATGTCGCGGCCATTGGCGAGGTAGCTCAGATCGTCGTCATGGGTGAGCACCGACACGTCGCGGCCCATCTCGAGCCCGGCCTCGTGGATCGCCCGGCGGATGCCAATGGCGGTGATCAGCGACGAGCTCAGGAAGGCGGTGGGTGGTTCGTCAGTGGCAAGCAGCTCGGCGGCGGCGCGGTAGCCGAAGGGCTCGGTCATCTCCTCGCCGCGGATCAGCGCCGGGTCTGGGGCGAGGCCACGTTCGCCCAGCGCCTCTTCATAGCCGATGCGGCGACGATAGGCGAAATCCATGAACTCGAGCCCGTTCAGAAGCGCGATCCGCGTGTGGCCGAGATCGAGCAGGAACGAGGTCGCGCGCTTGAAGGCGCGGGCGTTGTTCATATCGATCCAGCTATAGGGCACGTCGAGATCGGAGGCGCGGCCATGCACCACGAAGGGAAGGTCGAGCCCGCGCAGGAACGGGATGCGCCCGTCGGCCATCTTGGGGCCGTGCACGATGATGCCGTCGACATGGCCCTTGGCTTTGAGGCGGCGGTAATTGTCGGCCTCGTCCTCGTCGCCGGAGATCGACAGCGTCATGTCGTAGCCCGCCTTGAGATAGGCCTCGGACGCGCCGGCGATGAAGTCTCCGAAGACCGGATTGACCATCTCGTGCTGCGTCGAGATCGGGATCACGTGGCCGATCGCCATGGCGCGCCCCGTCGCCAGACCCTTGGCGCGGGCGTTGGGGGAGTAGTTCAGCGCCCGCGCAGCCTCGGCCACGCGGATGCGGGTCTGCTCGCTGACCTCCGGATACCCGTTGAGGGCACGACTCACGGTCGTCTGTGACAGTCCGAGATGGGCGGCGAGTTGCTTCAGATTCATGGCTTAGGCCTCCAAAGCGCTTCGGATCGCAGCCACCATAGCCGCAATTTCGAGAGGACGAAAAGGGTTTTGTTCCGGCCGCGGATAAACCGCGCCGCAGCGTGGAAGCCTTAGAAAATAGCTCATATGGCAATTGACTTGCCGCAGGAAACACGCAACCCTCGGCCAACTTCAAAGCGCTTTGGGGTGACTCGCCCCAAAACTGTGAACGCGCGAGCTAGGTCTCGCGAAATCGTGGAGGACGATCACCTATGAAGTATCTCTCGAAACCCTCGTTTCTAGGCAGTGCGGCAATTCTTGCGCTGTCCGCCGGTGCCGCTCTTGCCCAGGACATGCCCTTCGAGGTGGGCGAGGGCGATTTCCAGTGGGACGCCTACGATGCCTTTGCCGAGCAGTACGACCTCAGCGGCCAGACCGTCGAGATCACCGGCCCTTGGACGGGAAACGAGAAGGCCAAGGTGGACGTCGTCTTCCGCTTCTTCGAAGATGCCACCGGCGCCGAGGTCAACTACTCGGGCTCCGACAGCTTCGAGCAGGACATCGTGATCTCCGCCCGCGCCGGCACCGCGCCCAACCTTGCGGTGTTCCCGCAGCCGGGCCTTGCCGCCGACATGGCGAGCCAGGGCCTGCTGACGCCGCTGCCCGACGACACCGCCGACTGGGTGGCCGAGAACTTCTCCGCCGGTGACAGCTGGGTCGACCTGTCGACCTACGAGGGCGAGGACGGGGAGGAGCATGTCTACGGCCTGTTTTACCGCGTCGATCTCAAGAGCCTCGTGTGGTACTCGCCCATCGCCTTCGACGAGATGGGCTACGAGATCCCCGAGAGCATGGAAGAGCTCAAGGAGCTGACCGAGCAGATCGTCGATGATGGCGGCACACCCTGGTGCATCGGCCTCGGCTCCGGCGCGGCCACCGGCTGGCCCGCGACCGACTGGGTCGAGGATCTGATGCTGCGGATGCACACGCCCGAGGTCTACGACCAGTGGGTCACCAACGAGATCCCGTTCGACGATCCGCAGGTGGTCGAGAGCATCGAGGAATTCGGCTGGTTCGTGCGCAACGACGATTTCGTGCGCGGCGGGGCGCAGGCCGCGGCCACCACCGATTTCCGCGACAGCCCCTCGGGCCTCTTCGCGGTGCCGCCGACCTGCTACCTGCACCGTCAGGCGAGCTTCATCCCGGCCTTCTTCCCCGAAAGCGCCGAGCTTGGCGACAACGTCGACTTCTTCTACATGCCGTCCTACGAAGAGAAGGATCTCGGCAACCCGGTGCTGGGCGCCGGCACGCTGTTCTCGATCACCAACCCGTCCGAGGCGACGGACGCGATGCTCGAGTATCTCAAGCTGCCGATCGCGCATGAGCTGTGGATGGCGCAGGACGGCTTTCTTACCGCCCATGCCGGGGTCAACCCGGAGGTCTACGCCACCGACGCGCAGCGCGCGATGGGCGAGATCCTTGCCGACGCAACGACCTTCCGCTTCGACGCCTCCGACCTGATGCCCGCCGAGATCGGCGCCGGCGCCTTCTGGAGCGGCATGATCGACTACGTCGGCGGCGAGGATGCCGAAAGCGTGGCCGCGACCATCCAGAGCCGCTGGGACTCGATCCGCTGACCGGCTGAGGCCGCAACGATCCTCCCCCGTGCCCGTGTCGGCACGGGGGAACGCGCACAGGGCAGACGCGAGGGAGCACACACGCCATGTCACCGATCCTTCAGGGCATTTTGACCATCATCATCGGGGTCGGCGGATGCGTGGGGTACTTCTACCTCTCCAACATCATTCTCGACCGGTTCGTCTTTCCGCCGCGCGATGACGATCAGGGCCGAAACATCGCCCGCGCCACGGCGGTGCGGCCTTGGCTGTTCCTGATGCCGGCGATCCTCGCGCTGGGACTCTACCTCGTCTACCCGGTGCTCGGCAGCTTCCTGCGCTCGCTCTACAACCGCTCGGGCAACGAGTTCGTCGGCCTCGGCAACTACATCCAGATGTTCTCCGAACACGGCTTCCGCGTGGCGCTTTTCAACAATTTCCTCTGGGTGCTCTTCGTGCCCGCCGCGGCGACCTTCTTCGGCCTCCTGGTGGCGCAGCTCACCGACCGGCTGAGATGGGGCAGCATCGCCAAGTCGCTGATCTTCATGCCGATGGCGATCAGCTTCGTGGGCGCCTCGCTGATCTGGAAATTCGTCTACGCGGTCGATCCCGATATCGGCATCATCAACGCGGTGCGCGATTTCTTCGGCTTGGCCGCCGTCGATCCGCTGCAGATCCCGTTCTGGAACAACTTCTTCGTCATGATCATCATGGTCTGGATGCAGACCGGCTTTGCCATGGTGATCCTCTCGGCCGCGCTGCGCGGCATCCCGGAAGAGACCATCGAGGCCGCCATCCTCGACGGCGCCAACCCGTTCCAGATCTTTTTCCGCATCAAGATCCCGCAGATCGCCGGCACCATCGCCGTGGTCTGGACCACCATTACCTTCCTGACGCTCAAGGTTTTCGACATCGTCTACACGATGACCGGGGGCAATTTCGACACCGAGATCCTGCCGAGCTACATGATGAACTACATGTTCCGCGATGACGGACGCGCCACCGCGGTGGCCTTCGTGATCATGCTGATCGTCACGCCGGTGATGATCTACAACATTCGTCAGGCGCGCAAGGAGCTGTAATCATGGACAATATTGCAGGCCACAAATCCTCGCTCAGCCTTGTTACCAACATCGCCGTGCTGCTTCTCGTGGTGATCTGGCTGATCCCGACCGTGGGGCTTCTGGTGTCCTCCTTCCGCGACCGCGAACAGATCTCCGAGACCGGCTGGTGGGCGGCGATGTTCCCGGTCGAGAGTGCCGAGCGGATGCGCCCCGAGCCCGAGAGCGTGCGGCAGGACGGGGACTATTACGTGCTCGAGGGCAACGTCTTCGAGGGCGGCTCGGGCAGCGTATCTGATTTCGGGCTGACCGGGCGGGACCCCGGCGCCGCCGAAGTGGGCCAGACCTTCGCATGGTTCGAGGTCGAGGTGACCGAGGAGGACGGCGAGATCGACGACGAGCGCATCGAGATCGCCTATCCCGCCGACGGGGAGCCCGAATTCCCCGAGGCCACCGAGGACGGCCTGCCGATCATGCCGGGCAGTGCGGTGCTGCAACGCTCGCTGACCGTGGCCAAGAACGGCGATTTTACCTACGTCAATGACGGCGAGATCAGCCGCGCGCCCTCGCTTTACGTCGTCACCAAGCAACCGCCCGATTTCGGCTGGCAGAACTATCGCCAGATCCTGACCTCCGACGGCATGGACCGCGCCTTCATCAACACGCTGACGGTGACAGTACCCGCGACCGTCATCCCGATCCTGATCGCGGCCTTCGCGGCCTATGCGCTGGCGTGGATGGATTTCCCGGGGCGCGGTTGGCTGGTCGCGGCGGTGGTGGGTCTTCTGGTGGTGCCGCTGCAGCTGGCGCTGGTGCCGATGCTGACGCTGCACAACCAGATCGGCATCGGGCAGAGCTTCCTCGGCATCTGGCTCGCGCATACCGGCTTTGGCCTGCCACTCGCGGTCTACCTTCTGCGCAACTACATGATCGGCCTGCCGCGCGACATCATCGAGAGCGCCAAGGTGGACGGCGCCACCGATTTTCAGGTCTTCACCAAGATCGTGCTGCCGCTGAGCTTCCCCGCACTTGCCTCCTTCGCCATCTTCCAGTTCCTCTGGACATGGAACGATCTGCTCGTGGCCAAGGTTTTCCTTCCTTCCAACAGCGAAAGCTGGGTGATGACCGTCAAGATCGCCGACGACCTGCTGGGCTCGCGCGGGGGCGATTGGGGCATCCTCGCCGCCGCCGCCTTCGTGTCGATCGCGGTGCCGCTGGTGGTCTTCTTCGCAATGCAGAAATACCTCGTGCGCGGCCTGCTGGCCGGCTCGGTGAAATAAGGACGAACACATCACATGACCGACACTCCGGACATGACCGCGACACGCTACCTCAAGAAAGACCCCGACTGGTGGCGCGGTGCGGTGATCTACCAGATCTACCCGCGCAGCTATCAGGACAGCAACGGCGACGGGGTGGGCGACCTGCTCGGCATCGCCCAGCGTCTGCCCTACGTCGCCTCGCTCGGCGTGGACGCGATCTGGATCTCGCCGTTCTTCCGCTCGCCGATGCATGACTTCGGCTACGATGTCAGCGATTACTGCGACATCGACCCGATGTTCGGCACGCTGTCGGATTTCGACACCGTGATCGAGACCGCCCATGCCCTCGGCCTGAAGGTGCTGATGGACCTGGTGATCTCGCACAGCTCCATCGAGCACCCGTGGTTCCAGGAGAGCCGCAGCTCGCGAACCAACCCGCGCGCCAACTGGTATGTCTGGGCCGACGCCAAGCCCGACGGCACGCCGCCCAACAACTGGCTGTCGATCTTCGGCGGCTCGTCCTGGCAATGGAACCCGACCCGCTGCCAGTACTACCTGCACAACTTCCTCACCGAGCAGCCGGACCTGAACTTCCACGAGCCCGAGGTGCAGCAGGAGCTGCTCGACGTGACGAAGTTCTGGCTCGACCGGGGCGTCGACGGCTTCCGCCTCGACACGGTGAATTTCTACTTCCACGACGAGCAGCTGCGCGACAATCCGGCGCTGCCGCCCGAGGAGCGTAACCCGATCACCGCCCCGGCGGTGAACCCCTATACCTGGCAAAATCACCTCTACGACAAGACCCAGCCCGAGAACCTCGACTTCCTCGCCCGGCTGCGGTCGCTGATGAACGAGTACGATGCCGCCGCCGTGGGCGAGGTCGGCGAGGATCTGCGCGGGCTCGAGGTGCTGGGCGAGTACACCCGCGGTGACGATCACCTCCACATGTCCTACGCCTTCGACCTGCTGTCGGATCACGCGCCGACCGCCGCCTTCATCAAGAAGGTGATGGACGACATGGAGGAAAAGGCGCCGGGCGGCTGGGCCTGCTGGGCGTTCTCGAACCACGACGTGGTGCGCCACATCACCCGCTGGAACATCCCCGAGCCCGCGGCCCGGCTCTACATCACGCTGATGATGTGCCTGCGCGGCTCGGCCTGCCTCTACCAGGGCGAGGAACTGGCACTGCCCGAGGCCGAGATCGCCTTCGAGGATCTGCAGGACCCCTATGGCAAACGGTTCTGGCCGGCCTTCAAGGGCCGCGACGGCGCTCGCACGCCGATGGTGTGGGATTCCAACGAGCACAATGGCGGCTTCAGCAGCGCCATGCGCACCTGGCTGCCGGTGAGCCACGCCCATCTCAGCCGCACCGTGAAGGACGAAGAGGCCAACCCGCTGGCGATGTTGCATCACTACCGCCGGGCGATCTCGTTCCGGCAGAGCCACGCAGCGCTGAAGAAGGGCGATATCTCGCAGGTGCATTGTGATGGCCCGGTGCTCAGCTTCCGCCGCTGCCTTGGCCGCGAAGAGCTGTTCTGCGCCTTCAACATCAGCGACGGGCCGGTCACCGTCGACGCACCTTCGGGGACGTGGCATCAAATCGGCGCCGAGATCGGCTCGGCCGGGCCCGCACCCGACGGCAAGCTGCATTTCGGGCGCTGGCAGCCCGTGCTGGCGCTGAAATCTTGATCTCGGAGGGGGGACGCAAATGGCCGATCTGAAACTCACGGATGTTGGCAAGACCTATGGCGGAACCGTCGAGGTGCTCAAGCATATCGATCTAGACATCAAGGCCGGCGAGCTGATCGTCTTCGTCGGCCCCTCGGGCTGCGGCAAGTCCACGCTGTTGCGGATGATCGCTGGGCTCGAGAAGATCACCGCCGGCACGCTCGAGATCGACGGCCAGCGCGTCAACGACGTGCCACCGGCGCAACGCGGCATCGCCATGGTGTTCCAGAGCTACGCGCTTTACCCGCACATGACGGTGCGCGAGAACATGTCCTTCGCACTGCAGATCGCCAAGAAGTCCAAGGACGAGATCCGCAAGTCGGTGGACCGCGCCGCCAAGATGCTGCAGCTCGAGCCCTATCTCGACCGGCTGCCCAAGGCGCTCTCGGGCGGGCAGCGCCAGCGCGTCGCCATCGGCCGCGCCATCGTGCGCGACCCCAAGGTCTTTCTCTTCGACGAGCCGCTGTCGAACCTCGACGCGGCGCTGCGCGTCGCCACGCGGATCGAGATTGCCCAGCTCAAGGAGCAGATGCCCGATCGCACGATGATCTACGTGACCCACGACCAGGTGGAGGCGATGACGCTGGCGAGCCGCATCGTGGTGCTGGCCAACAAGGGCGTGGCGCAGGTCGGCTCGCCGCTCGAGCTTTACGAGACGCCGAATTCCGAGTTCGTGGCGCAGTTCATCGGCTCGCCCGCGATGAACCTGATGCCCGGAGAGGTGATCGCCACCGGCGAGCGCACCACCGTGCGGCTCGATGCCGGCGGTCGCGCGGTCTCGACCGTGCCCACCACGGAGGCCGATATGGGCCTGAAGGTGAACGTGGGCTTCCGGCCGGAGGATTTCGTTCTGGCCGAGGGCGAGGGCGCCTATACCGGCAAGGTGGCGCTGACCGAGGCGCTCGGCGAGGTGACGCTTCTGCACTTCGCCGATGACGGCGCCTCGAAGGAGCCGGTGATCGCCAAGCTTCCGGGCATTCACAAGGGGCTGCGCGGCTCCGAGGTCACCCTCGCCGCCGCGCCCGAGAAGGTGCATCTCTTCAGCGAGGGCGTGTCGCTGCTCTACCGCTGACCCGGCTTCGGTCCTCGGGCCAGCGTCGGGCGGGTTTAGGATCGCCCGCCCGGTGCGCCTTTAAGAAAAGAGGAAGGGGGCTCTGCCCCCTCTTGGCGCTTTGCGCCAATTCACCCCCGAGGTATTTTTGAACCAAAGAAGCAAGGAGCGCTGTGACCCTGGCTTCTCTTCGTCAAAAATACTCCCGCCGGAGGCGTCCCGAGCGGACCACCGGGCGCGGGGGCGGGCTCAGGCGCTTTGGGCGGTCTCGAGCTTCTGCAGCGCCGCTTCCCAGAGCGCCTCGGCGCGATGCAGCCCGTCCATCACCTCGGCGTATTTCTTGTTCCAGGTGTCGAGCTCTCCGGCACGAGCGGCCTCGTAGAGCGCCGGATCGGCGAGCTTCTTCGCGAGCTTCTCGCGCATGTCCTCGATCTTCTCGACCCGCGCCTCGCATTTGCGCACCTCGGAACGCAGCGCGAGGATCTCGTCGCGCGTGGGCTTCGGCGCCTTGGGCGCGGCGGGCTTCGCCTTGTCGGATTTCGCCGGCTTGTCCTGCGTCAGCAGGAGCGTCCGGTAGGCGTCGAGATCGTCCTCGTAGGGCTTGACGGTGCCGTCCTTCACCAGCCACAGCCGGTCGGCCACGAGGCTCAGCAGGTGCATGTCGTGGCTCACGAGGATCACCGCGCCGGAATATTCCGTCAGCGCCTCGACCAGCGCCTCGCGGCTCTCGATGTCGAGGTGGTTGGTCGGCTCGTCGAGGATCAGCATATGCGGGGCGTCGAGCGTCGCGAGCAGCAGCGAGAGCCGGGCCTTCTGGCCGCCCGAGAGCCGGCCGACCTCGGTCTCCGCCTGCGCCGCCATCAGGCCGAAGCCCGCCAGCTGGGCGCGAAGCTTCGGGGGCGCGGCATCGGGGCGCTCGCGCTGAAGGTGTTGCAGCGGCGTCTCGTCGAGATGCAGCTCGTCGACCTGGTGTTGGGCGAAATAGCCGATGCGCAGCTTCGAGCTGCGGACCATCTTGCCGTCCATCAGCACCAGCCGGTCCGCGAGGAGCTTCGACAGCGTCGACTTGCCCTGGCCGTTGCGGCCCAGCAGCGCGATGCGGTCGTCCTGATCGATGCGCAGGTTCAGCCGCGACAGCACCTGCCGCTCGCCATAGCCCGTGGCCCCGCCTTCGAGCGCCACGATGGGCGGCGATAGCTGATCCGGCTGCGGGAAACTGAACACCCGCTTGGCGGCTTCCTCGGGGGCGGTGATGGTGTCCATCCGCGCGATCATCTTGAGACGTGCCTGCGCCTGCTTGGCCTTCGAAGCCTTGGCGCGGAACCGGTCGACGAAGCTCTGCAGATGGGCCTTGCGCTCTTCCTGCTTCTTCGCCGCCGCCGCCTGCACCGCGCGGCGCTCGGCCCGGGTGCGCGCGAAGGTGTCGTAACCGCCCTGGTACAGCGTCAGCTTCCGGTCCTCGAGATGCAGGATCGCACCCACCGCCCGGTTCAGCAGCCCGCGGTCGTGCGAGATCACGATCACCGTGTGCGGGTAGCGCGTCAGATAGTTCTCGAGCCACAGCGCGCCCTCGAGATCGAGATAGTTCGTAGGCTCGTCGAGCAGCAGCAGGTCGGGCTCGGCAAACAGCACGCCGGCCAGCGCCACACGCATCCGCCAGCCGCCGGAGAAGTCCGAGCAGGGCCGCTGCTGCGCCGCCTCGTCAAAGCCCAGACCCTTGAGGATCGAGGCCGCACGGCCCTCTGCCGACCACGCGTCGATATCGGCCAGCCGGGTCTGCACCTCGGCGATGCGGTGCGCATCGGTGGCGGTCTCGGCCTCGGCCATCAGCGCCGCGCGCTCGATGTCGGCGGCCAGCACCGTCTCGATCAGCGACACGTCCGAGGCCGGCGCCTCCTGCGCCACCCCGCCGATGCGGGCGCGCTCGGGCATGCCGATCTCGCCGCCGTCGAGCGTGAGCTCGCCGCGGATCAGCCGGAACAGCGTTGTCTTGCCGGCACCGTTGGGGCCAACGAGGCCGACCTTGTGGCCGGCGGGAATCACCGCGGAGGCGCCCTCGAACAGGGGCCGCCCCTCGACGGAATAGGAAATGTCATCGATCCTGAGCATGGGGGCGCTCTAGCAGAGCTGCCGCGCCGCGGAAATCCCCCATGATCTTCTCATGGCTGGAAATATCCCGGGGAGCGCGAGTGGCCGACCCCTCGCTGGCCGAAACCCGCCGCAAAGCGGGGCGGCTCGGGTCTTTCCAAGGCGGCGCGTGCATGGTAACGCCCACACCAGCAAATACCGGCCGGGCGAGATGCCCGGCTTTTCAATGGAGACAGACATGGCCCTCGAACGGACCTTTTCGATCATCAAGCCCGATGCCACCCGCCGCAACCTGACCGGCAAGATCAACGCCAAGTTCGAGGAAGCGGGCCTCCGCATCGTCGCACAGAAGCGCATCCACATGACCAAGGCGCAGGCCGGCGAGTTCTACAAGGTGCACGCCGAGCGCCCGTTCTACGACGAACTGTGCGAGTTCATGGCGTCCGAGCCGGTCGTCGTTCAGGTGCTGGAAGGGGAAGGCGCCATCGCCAAGAACCGCGAAGTGATGGGCGCGACCAACCCGGCCGACGCCGCCGAAGGCACCATCCGCGCGGAGTTCGCCGAGTCGGTCGGTGAGAACTCCGTGCATGGCTCCGACGCTCCGGAGACCGCGGCGGAAGAGATCGCCTATTTCTTCGCAGGTATCGAGCTGGTCGGCTAAGCCGTCCGCTCTGGACCTGAGACTGCAGAACGGGCGTCCCTCGGGACGCCCGTTTTCGTTTGGTGGGTCGCGCCGACGCGCAAGACACATCAGGCGAACTTTGCGCTTTGATAGTCCGGCGCCGCGCCTGAACCTTCTCCGGCGTCGCGATAGCGCTCTTCGGCCCATTTGCGCAGCAGGGCCGCGTTGCGCGTGTTGGCCTTGTAGCCGATGTCCATGATGTCGCCGATCAGCGGCAGGAGACCGATCGCCCAGTCCACGCCGACATTCCAAGCCATCTGCACGATCAAGGACTTCGGCGCCCCGAGGTTGCGGGCCTCGTTCACGATCCAGACCGCCGGGGCGAGGGCTAGGGTGTCGCCCACGCCCGGCACGAGGCCCAGGATCGAATCCCAGCCCAGCCGGATATTGGTGAACGGCAGGCGGAAGGCCCGGTCCATGCGGCGGGCGTAGCGCTCGACGCGCTCGATCCGTTCGAAGGTTTCATGACGCGACATGGCGATCACGCGTGTTCGGGCGTCCGGGCGATGATCCAAACGGCGTGGACGATGCCGGGGATGTAACCCAGAAGCGTGAGCAGGATGTTGATCCAGAAATGCTTGCCTAGGCCGACCTGCAGGAAAACGCCGAGCGGCGGCAGCAGGATGGCGACGATGATGCGAATAAGGTCCATGGGGTAGGGCCTCCGATGCGTGTGACGTTCGCAAATCAACGTGATCCCCCCGTGCAGAGTTCCCCCGGACACCTTACAGCGGCCCCGCAGGCCCGTATCTAGGAGGCGCGTCAGCCTCCTTTGCGCCGCTCGATCACCCCGATCTCGTCAAGTGCCGCCTCGAGAGCCGAGGGCGCATTGCTTCGGCCCGTGATCTCGGCACAGAGCGCATCGAACTGCAGCCGCAGGTCGTCCTTCTCCTTGCCCCGGCAATCGTTCCATGGCCGGCCCTGAAGCGCCATGTGCAGCACGTAGTACCCGATGAAATGCGGTTTCGTACCGGTGCGCAGCATCCGGCCATAGGCGTCATGCGCGCCGATCTTTCTCAGCGTCTCCGCGTCAGAAATGCCGGCGCGAGCGCAGGCCGCCTCGACGGCGGGGCCCAGATTGCGGATGGAGGAGACCGGCGTGGACATCTGCGCCTCGGGGTTGAATGGACCGCCCAGAACCTGACACCGCGCGTACGCAGCGGCAAGCCATGACCGTGCACCCGAGCCCCAAAGGCGCGGGCCGGGCAGGGCGACACTTTGCGCCTGCAAAGGCCGAGTTTGCAAATTAAGCGCACATGACGGCTCTGTCACGGCTTGCGGTGTGCACCGCCTTGGTGCAAAACCTGAGGCAATGGAGATGAAAAAAGGGGGACACCCGATGACCATCGCACAGAACCGCTCCGTTCTGGTGGAAAGCTTCGGTGCCACGGAAGGCACCGCCCTGCGCCTCAAGCAGGCTGCCCTCGTGGTGGCCGGCATCGCCTTTCTGGCGATCATGGCCAAGATCAAGGTGCCGATGTGGCCGGTGCCGATCACCATGGGCACCTTCGGCGTGCTGACCCTCGGCGCCGCCTATGGCGCGCGGCTCGGCCTCGTGACCATCCTCGGCTACATGCTGGTGGGTGCGCTTGGCTACGACGTTTTCGCCGGCAGCTCGGCCGAGTCCAACGGCCTGACCTACATGATGGGCGGCACCGGCGGCTATCTCGTGGGCTGGGTCATGGCGGTGCTGCTGCTCGGCACGCTGGCGCGCGCCGGCTGGGACCGCTCGGCGCCCAAGATGGCCGGTGCGATGCTGCTCGGCAACGCCCTGATCTACGTGCCCGGCCTGATCTGGCTCGGTATGCTCTATGGCTGGGACAAGCCGATCCTCGAGTGGGGCCTGACCCCGTTCCTCGTCGGTGACGCGGTGAAGCTGGCGCTGGCCGCGATGACCCTGCCGCTGGCATGGAAGGCCCTGGGCCGCGCCCGCGGCTGAGCCGTCGCCTCAGAGCAAAGCAGATCAAGCGGCGCGGGGCCTTCCCGCGCCGCTTTTCGTTGCGCGCCACGCCGTCGCGTCTTGCAGGGCGCCCGCCGTGGCGCTAGCCCTGTGACATGCCCCTGCAAGAGCGCCTTCCCTTCGACCTGTCGGTCTCGCGGCCGCTGCCCGATATCGGCCCGGTTCCCATGTCGGACTGGCTGCTTGTCGATGAGGCCTATGCCGGGCAGATGGCGGCTCGCGAGCATCTGCTCGACACCAATCGCGATGCGGTGCTGGCGCTGTCCGAGCGCGCCCGCCCGTCGGCGGACGAGCTGCTGGAGGTGGTGCTCTCGCATCTTCCGAATGGCTTTGCCCGAGATGGCGCGCGGGTCGTGCGCCCGGATGGCGGGCAGGTCACGCTCGACCGGGCCGACCCGTTGGGCACGCTGGGCCGGCTGGTGCAGGAAGACCTCTGCCTGCTCGAAAAGACGGACGGCGAGGCCGAGCACGTGCTCACGGGGGCGGTGCTGTGCTTTCCTGCCGGCTGGCGGCTGGCGCAAAAGATGATGCGCCCGCTCACCGAGATCCATGTGCCGATCCCCGAATATGACGCCACTCTCGCGGCCCGCGTGCAGCGGCTGTTCGACGGGGTACAGCCCGGGCGCCCGCTGATGCGGTTCAACCGGCTCTGGTACGACGATCCGACGCTGTTCCAGCCCGGCCCCCGGCGCGACAATGACGATCGCTCGGACCCGGAGACCGCGCCGTACTTTCGCACCGAGCGGCAGTGCCTTCTCCGCTTGCCAGAGACCCGCGCGGTGGTGTTCTCGATCCACACCTACGTCATGGACCGCGCGCGGGCGCTCGCCCTTAGCGCATGATGGGCGCCAGAAGGTCGTGCAGGACCTGTGCGTTCTGCAGCGCGACCAGTAGCGCCACGATCGCCGTGATCTGAGAGATCAATCGCACGTCCACCTCGCAGCACAAATTCCAGAGCAGGCGCGGGGCGCGCATGAGGCCGGTCACTAAGCCACGCCGCCTCTCGCCCGAGCCTTCCGCCAGCGCCCCCTCGGGGGCCTGCCGCTGGGCCACGGGCGCGGGCGCATCGACACTCGGGGCATCTGCACGGGGCGCCTCGGCGGGGACCGGCGCGCTGGCGACCGTCATCATGCTGCGCAGGTGCTCGGCCGCGGCGAAGTCAACATGCGGCGGCTGGGACGGTCTGTAATCGCTCTCGGCCGGGTCCGGGCGGAAAATCTCGCGAAACTCGTCGGGCTCAATCAGTGTCTCGCGGTCGTACCAGTCGATGGTCTCGACGGGGATATGCGAGAGCATTCCGCGGACGGTCTGGGACAGGATCCGGCGGGCGAGCGTGTCGTCGGCCTGCTTGTCATTGCGGTTAAGAACCCGAACCGAGAGGTAGGGCGCTTCGCCGGGAAGGCGCTGAACGCGCACGGCGATTCCGAGATGATCGGCCATCAGTGCGGCCCGTTTCCTCGAACGGCGGATCGCCCGACCAGAAGCGCAGTCGAGGCGTCTTAACACCTGCGCTGCGTCGCTGAGCAACTGCCTGTCGCTCAGCACAATGTCATGGGTGAGAAAAATGCCGGCGTGCGGTGTCTCTGTATGGCCCAATGCTGTGGCCTCCCTGAACTCGTTAAACACTTACAATGCGAACGAGATATTCAGAGACTATGACCGTCAGTGGACGGGGTGGTGGCCTTAATGCGACATTAACCATCGCCAGCCATGGTACCCCGTCCACCGAACCGGTTTAGGACCGGGCTTAGCGGTCGATGCGCTCCGCCGCGAGGGCGATGGCCTGCTGGTAGACGGTGGCGGCGTTCCACTCGTTCAGCACGCGGAAGTTCGCGGTGCCTTCCTGATAGGGCTGACCCGGCTGCCATCCCTTCTGGCGCAGGAAGTTGGCGGTCGAGGCCAGCGCGTCCCACTCGTTGTAGAAATCGACGCGGCCATCGCCGTTGCCGTCGACGCCGTAGCGCATGGCGTTGCCGGGCAGGAACTGGGTGTGTCCGAGCTCGCCATGGGCCGCGCCCTTCTGGCTCGGCGACAACATCCCGCGATCGACCATCTGCAGCGCGGCGAGCGCGTGCGGCGTGAAGAAGGACGAACGGCGGCAATCATAGGCCACGGTGCTGATCGAGGAGACCACCGGCACGCTGCCCATGGTGCGGCCAAAGCCGGTCTCCATGCCGTGGATCGCCACGAGAATGCCCGCCGGAACGCCGTAACGCTGCTCAATGGACGAATAGAACTGCGGGTTGCTCTGAACGCGTTTGCGCCCGGTTGCGGCAAACCCGTCGAGCGATCCGAGACGGATGCGGATGAAATCGTTGAGCGCATATTTCACGCCCTTCTGATTGCGGTCCGCCGAAATGGTGGTGGTGGAATACTGCGCATTCATCAGCGCCTGAATGCCGCGCTGGCCGACCCCGGCGCGCTGCGCCTCGGCGGCAAAGGCCTGCTTCCACGCGTCGAAGCCGCTGGCGTTGTTGCCACATGTGGCGGCTTGGACGGTGCCTGCCGTGGCGAGCCCAAGGCTGATGGCTGCGGCAAGTTTGAATACCCGGCGGAACATTCTTGGTTCTCCAATTCGTTTCGAGTTGGCAGACACGGTAGCTCGGCACCGCGGGGCGGCAAATAGAAATGTAGAGGCGCCCGTCCGAGGGTGGAAACTCCGCCGACGTGCCCGCCGTCCGAAGGGGCTGAGAGCGCGCAGTTCCCCGCACTCTAGGGAGGATGGACGCGACCCACGCCGACCGCGCCGCCGTTTGCCGTGCCCCCGTTCGCGACGTTCGCCACGCAGCGCTGCGCCTCTGTGGCGTGTGAGGCGCGCCGCAAGACGACCGGCGGCATACACACAGCGTACTCCGCGCAGCACCTCACGCCCGCCCACACCGACTGATGGGGGAGGTCGACGCGCCGTCACGGCGAAACAGCTCCTGCGCAACGAAAAAGGGCGCCCGAAGGCGCCCTTTCCCGAATGGATCCGCTAAGATCAGCAGCTGTAGTACAGCTTGAACTCGACCGGGTGCGGGGTCATTTCGTACTGCTCGAGCTCTTCCATCTTCAGGTCGATATAGCCCTGGATCTGGTCCTTGGTGAACACGTCACCGGCCAGCAGGAAGTCCATGTCGGCCTTCAGCTCGTCCAGAGCCTCACGCAGCGAGCCGCAGACGGTCGGGATGCCCTCGAGCTCCTCCGGCGGCAGGTCGTAGAGGTTCTTGTCCATGGCTTCGCCCGGATCGATCTTGTTCTTGATGCCGTCGAGGCCGGCCATCAGGAGCGCCGCGAAGCACAGGTAGGGGTTCGACGACGGATCGGGGAAGCGGGCTTCCACGCGCTTGGCCTTGGGCGATTCCGCCCACGGGATACGAACGCAGCCCGACCGGTTGCGGGCCGAGTAGGCGCGCAGGACGGGGGCCTCGAAGCCCGGGACCAGACGCTTGTAGGAGTTGGTCGACGGGTTGGTGAAGGCGTTGAGCGCCTTGGCGTGCTTGAGCAGGCCACCGATATACCACAGGGCTTCCTGCGACAGGTCGGCGTACTTGTCGCCTGCGAAGAGCGGCTTGCCGTCCTTCCAGATCGACATGTTCACGTGCATGCCGGTGCCGTTGTCGCCGGCGATCGGCTTAGGCATGAAGGTTGCCGACTTGCCGTAGGCCTGCGCCACGTTGTGGATGATGTACTTGTACTTCTGAAGCTCGTCAGCCTGCTTGGTGACGGTGCCGAAGATCAGGCCAAGCTCGTGCTGGCACGACGCCACCTCGTGGTGGTGCTTGTCGACCTTCATGCCGATGCGCTTCATGGTCGACAGCATCTCGGAGCGCAGGTCCTGCGCATCGTCGATCGGGTTGACCGGGAAGTAGCCACCCTTGATGCCCGGACGGTGACCGGAGTTGCCCATCTCGTAGTCGGTGTCGCTGTTCCACGCGGCATCGAGCGCGTCGACCTCGTAGGAGACCTTGTTCATCGAGACCGAGAACTTCACGTCGTCGAACAGGAAGAATTCCGCTTCCGGACCCATGAACGCGGTGTCGCCGATGCCGGATGCCTTGAGGTAGGCTTCGGCCTTCTGGGCGGTGCCGCGCGGGTCGCGATCGTAGGCTTCGCCGGTGTCGGGTTCGACCACCGAGCAGTGCACGCAGAGGGTCTTCTCGGCGTAGAACGGATCGATATAGACGCTGTCGGGGTCGGGCATCAGCTTCATGTCGGATGCTTCGATCGACTTCCAGCCAGCGATGGAGGAACCGTCGAACATGAAGCCTTCCTCGAGGAAATCCTCGTCGACCTCATCGGCAATCACCGTCACGTGCTGCAGCTTGCCGCGCGGATCGGTGAAGCGGATGTCGACGTAAGCGACCTCCTCGTCCTTCATCAGCTTGAGAACGTCTTTGATGCTCATTCCCATCTTCCCTTTCTGTGACTTTGGGTCCGGTATGATTATTGTTCGGCCGCTCGTGCCGCGCTCAGAGCGCGTCCGAGCCGGATTCGCCGGTGCGGATCCGGATGGCCTGTTCGATCGGGCTCACGAAGATCTTGCCGTCGCCGATCTTGTCGGTCTTGGCGGCAGAGATGATTGCCTCGATGGCGGCGTCGACGAGCTCGTCGTCCAGGACGACCTCGATCTTCACCTTGGGCAGAAAATCGACCACATATTCCGCGCCGCGATACAGCTCGGTATGGCCTTTCTGGCGGCCAAAGCCCTTCACTTCGAGGACCGAGAGGCCCTGGATGCCAGCATCCTGAAGCGCCTCCTTGACCTCGTCGAGCTTGAACGGCTTGATGATCGCCTCGACCTTTTTCATGGTCTATTTCTCCTCGTAATCCCGTGTCGGACCCTGCCAGATCATTTCTGCCCGGCGGCCACAATCGGATAGCCTAAGGGGGCAGGGGGTGCATAGGGCGATTTGTAACGAGCGCGCGAATTTTACGCAACATGCCTTCAGAATGGGCGAAATGAAAACTTGAGGTGGAACACATGGCAGATCTCCTGACGGCGGCGCAGATGCGCGCGATCGAGACCGCGGCGATCAACTCGGGCGAGGCCACCGGGCTCGAGCTGATGGAGCGTGCCGGGGCAGGCGTGGTGGAGGCGGTGTTCCGGCACTGGCCCGAGCTTTCCCGTCGCGCGCACCGGGCCGTGGTGCTGTGCGGGCCGGGAAACAATGGCGGCGACGGCTTCGTCATCGCACGGCTTCTGGCGGCGCGCGGCTGGGAGGTCGAGCTCTACCTCTACGGCGCGCTCGAGCGGCTGCCGACGGATGCGCGGCGCAACGCCGAACGCTGGCAGGAGATCGGCCCGATCCTGCCGCTCGAGCCGGGCTTCGAGGCCTCGAGCCGGCGCGCGGCACTGGTGGTCGATGCGCTCTTCGGCACCGGCCTGAGCCGTCCCATCGCCGATCTCGGTGCGACACTTCTGGATCTGGCAGAGCTGCGCGGCGAGGGGGCCGCGATCAGCGCCAGCGAGCGCCCGGACTGGACGCCCCTGATCGTCGCCGTGGACCTGCCGAGCGGGCTGTGCAGCGACAGCGGACGGGTGCTGCGCGACGAGCATTTCGTGGGCCTGCCGGAGGTGCTCGAGGCCGCCTCGGCGGCGGCTGACCTGACCGTGACCTTCCACGCGCGCAAGCTGGGTCATGTGCTCGACGAAGGGCCCGATCTCTGCGGCACCGTGGTCGTGGTGCCGATCGGGCTGGAGCAGCGCCGCTCGCGCGCGCCGCGCAGCGAGCGCGTCGCCGAGGTGACGGCGCCCGCGGGGCTGGCCAAGGCGGGCGGTCATAAGTTCAGCCATGGCCACGCGCTGGTGCTGTCGGGCGGGTTCGGGCGCACCGGCGCGGCACGGCTCTCGGCCCGCGCGGCGCTGCGCGTGGGCGCGGGGCTGGTGACTCTGGGCGCGCCCGGTGCGGCCCAGATGGAGATCGCCGCGCAGATCACCGCGCTGATGCTGCGCCGGGTCGAGGGCGGCGAAGAGCTTTCGGAACTGCTCGAGGACGACCGGCTCAACGCGCTCTGCCTCGGGCCGGGGCTGGGGCTCGAGCGGGCGCAGGCGCTGGTGCCCGTGGCGCTCGAGGCAGAACGCCCGACGCTGCTCGATGCCGACGCGCTCTCGGCCTTTGCCGACGAGCCGGGCGAGCTGTTCGGCCTGCTGCACAAGGGCTGCGTGCTGACCCCGCATGGCGGCGAGTTCGGCCGGTTGTTTCCGGATCTCTCGGCGCGGCTGCGCGAGGTGGCCGAGGCCGGCCCGGCCTACAGCCGCGCGGACGCGGCCCGCGAGGCGGCGCGGCGGGCGGGCTGCGTGGTGCTTCTGAAGGGGCCCGACACGGTGATCGCATCGCCAGACGGGCGCTGCGCGGTGAACGCCGGTGTCGGCGAGCGGGCGGCGCCATGGCTTGCGACAGCGGGCGCGGGCGACGTGCTCTCGGGGCTGATCTGCGGACTGATGGCGCGCGGTCTGGCGGCCTTCGAGGCGGCGAGCGCCGGCGCGTGGCTGCATGTCGAGGCCGCGCGTGCCTTCGGCCCGGGGCTGATCGCCGAGGATCTGCCGGAGGCGCTGCCGGGGGTTCTCGCGGACCTGCTCTGAGCGGTGTCTCTGCGCGGAATTAAGGCCGCAGGCCGCCTCTCACACATCGCGTTCAGCGATGTGTTGCCGGCAGGCGTTTGCAGGCAAACGCCGAGAGGCGCGCCATCGCCGGTCCGCCCCCCGGGCCGGCGATTTGTCAACGCCCGAACCCAGCTTTGACGGTCTTCGGTTCTGGCCGGGATAAACCGAGGGATTCCGCGCAAGGGTCGCCACCCCGCGGACCGGCGAGGCACGACGGGCGTCGATGCTGGAGGCAGAAAATGTCAGGGGCAGCAAAAGAAAACGGGCCCACGTGGGCCCGTCTCTCAGTTATTGCCGGAGGAGGTGAACCGCGCCGCGTCCGCCGCCGCGCGGCGGATGGCGTTGGATTTGTGCACCGTCTCCATGTACTCGGCTTCCGGGTCGCTGTCATAGACCACGCCGCCGCCGGCCTGAATGTAGAGCTTCTCGTCCTTCACGATGGCGGTGCGCAGCGCGATGCACATGTCCATGTCGCCGCCGGCGCTGAAATAGCCCACGCCGCCGCCATAAACACCGCGTTTCTCGGGCTCGAGCTCGTCGATGATCTCCATCGCACGCACCTTGGGCGCGCCCGAGACGGTGCCCGCCGGCATCCCGGCAAAGAACGCCGACAGGGCGTCCTGATCGTCTGCCAGCTCGCCCACGACGTTGGACACGATGTGCATTACGTGGCTGTAGCGCTCGATGATGAACTTCTCGGTGGGGCGCACGGTGCCGATCTTCGACACCTTGCCGGTGTCGTTGCGACCCAGATCGAGCAGCATCAGATGCTCGGCCAGTTCCTTCTTGTCGGCCAGCAGATCGGCCTCGAGCGCGCGATCCTCCTCGGGCGTGGCGCCGCGCGGACGGGTCCCGGCGATCGGCCGGATCGTCACCTCGCGGCCGAAGACCCGCACGAGGATCTCCGGGCTCGCGCCGATGACCTGGAAGCCGCCGAAGTTGAAATAGAACATGAAGGGCGACGGATTGGTGCGTCGCAGAGACCGGTAAAGCGCGAAAGGCGGCAGCGGAAAGTCCTGCGTCCAGCGCTGCGCCGGCACGACCTGGAAGATGTCGCCCTTGCGGATGTAGTCCTTGGCGGTCTCGACCGCTGCCTTGTAGCTCTCGCGGGTGAAGTTCGACACCGGCTCGCCGGCCTCGCGCGCGTCCCCCAGATCGCGGCTCGCCTGCGGCAGCGCGCGCTCGAGATCGCGCACCGCGTCCATCACGCGCTCGGCGGCACGGGCATAGGCGGCACGGGCGGACACCCCGTCCTGCACCCACGCGGGAGCGACGACGGTGACCTCGCCCTTGACCCCGTCGAGCACCGCCACCACCGAAGGCCGCAGCATCAGCGCGTCGGGCAGGCCGAGCGGATCGGGGTTGACGTTGGGCAGATGCTCGACCAGCCGGATCATGTCGTAGCCGAGATAGCCGAACAGCCCGGCAGAGGCCTGCGGCAGATCCTCGGGCAGCTCGATGCGGCTTTCGGCGATCAGCGCGCGCAGCGCGGTGAGCGGATCGCTTTCCACCGGCACGAAGGCGTCGGGATCGAAGCGGGCCTGCCGGTTGATCTGGGCGCCCTCGCCGTGGCACTTCCACACCACATCAGGCTTCATGCCGATGATGGAGTAGCGCCCGCGCACCTCGCCGCCGGTCACCGACTCGAGCATGAAGGCATCCTTGGCGGCGCCGGTCAGCTTGAGCATCAGCGACACTGGCGTGTCGAGATCGGCGGCAAGGCGCGCGTAGACCACCTGGTTCCGGCCGGCCTCATAGGCCGGCGCGAAGTCTTCGAATGAGGGTATCAGCGTGGCCATGATGCGCCTTACTGCAGGGTGCTGAGCACGGAGTTCACCGCGGACTGATCGATGCTGATGCCGGCGCGCTGCTGGATGTCGACGTTGAGCGCGCGGAACAGATCCTGCGACACGCTGCTAGCGGCCTGATCGCGCAGCGCGTTGCCAAGCTGCTGGATCTGCGGGTCCTCCATGTTCGCCGGCGTGACGTCGTCGAGCCGCACGATCAGGGCCACACCGTCGCCGCGCACCGCGCGGGCCTCTCCGGCGGACATCTCGAACACCGCCTCGAGCACCGCGGCGGGCAGGCCCTGAATGCGGGCCTCGCGGGTGAGGCCGCTTTCGGCGGTGGCCTCGAGCCCGTTCTCGCCAAAGCTCTGGTCCTCGGAGATGCGGGTGGCGATGTCTTCCGCCTGTGCCATCAGCGCGTTGGTGGCCTGCTCCTGCTCCCAGAGCTCTGCGACCCGGTCGCGCACATCCTCGAACGGGGCCGGGGCGGGGGCGCGCAGCTCGTCGAGACGCAGCGCGAAGATGCCGCCATCGCCCAGCTCGGCAATCGCCGGGTAGTCGCCTTGGGCCGCGGCGGCAGCCGCCTCGCGGAAGGACTGGTATCCGGCGATGCCGGTATCGGTGCTGGCGGTCCAGTCGATCTGGCCGAGCTCCATGTCGGTATCCTGCGCCAGCTCTTCCAGCGTCGCGCCACCGGCCAGCTCGTCGTCGATGCTCGACGCCATGCCCGCGATCACCCGCCGCGCCCGGTCAAGCACCAGCGCCTCGCGCAGATCGGGGATCGCCTCCTCGTAGGGCGTCTCCTCTGCCGGCAGCACGCCGTTGACGCGGTAGAGCGCCGGACCAAAGGACGAGGGCGCCGGGCCCACCACATCGCCGACCTCTGCCGAGAACACCGGCTCGGCGGCATCGCCGAGCGTGTCGCGGGTCACGTCGCCCATGTCGGTGTCGATGAGCGACAGGCCCCGCTCCTCGACCACGGTCTCGAACTCGGCCTCGCCCGACGCGATGCGGTCGGCGGCGGCCTGCGCCTCGGCTTCGGTGCTGAACACCAGCCGCTCGACCAGGCGCCGCTCGGGCTGGTTGAACTCGCTCGTGCGCTCTTCATAGGCGGCGCGCAGGGCGTCGTCCTCGACCTCGACGGTGTCGACGATCATGTCCGGCGTCAGCCAGGCAAAGGTGATGACCTTCGTTTCGGGCAGGGTGAAGAGGTCGATGTTCTCTTCGTACCACGCCTGCAGCTCGTCGTCGGACGGCACCGACAGCCCGGTGTTGAGCGCGTCGCGCTCCAGCGTGGCCCAGGTGAAGGCGCGGCTCTCGCCGATATATTCGAGCAGCGTGTCGACATAGGTGTCGGGCAGGGTGGTGCCCGAGATCACCGCGGCACTGAGGATCGAGCGCGCGGCGTCGCGGCGCAGGTTTTCCTCGAACTCGCCCTCGTTGAGACCGGCGTTCTGCAGCGCGTAGGCATAGGCGCTGCGGTCGAAGCTGCCATCCGGGCCGTTGAAGGCCTCTACATTGCGCAGATCCTCGGCTACGCGCTCGTCACCGACCGACAGGCCGATGCGCGTGGTCTCGTCCTCGAGCGCGGCATTGGTCACGACCTGCGCAAGCACCTGATCGGTGAGGCCCGACTGGCGCGCCTGTTCCACCGTGACCGCCCGCCCGGTCTGGGCCTGCTGGGCGCGCAGCTCGGATTGCAGCGCGCGGGCATAGTCGCTGGTCGAAATCGTGGTGTCGCCGACCGAGCCGATATTGCCGACCCCGCCGGAGAAATTCACCGTTCCGAAGGCGCCGAAACCGACGAAGGAGGCGATCAGGATCGCCCAGACGATGTACTTGGTGATGCCGCCTGTTCCGCGCGCCATGACTGCCTCTTCCCCTTATGGTTCTGGCGCCCGTGTCTATGCCGGGCTGCCGGTGCCCGCAAGGGGCCAGTCCAGCGCCTCGAGCCGGTCGAACAACACGGTGATCGCGTTGGCGTCGAGATTGGCGAAGGCAAAGCGGAAATGCCGCGCCCCGGCCGGGTCCTCGGGGGGCACAAACATGGTGCCGGGCAGGGCGAGGATGCCGGCCTCGTGCACCAGTTTGCGGCCCAGCACGTCGGAGCGTTCGGCGAAGGGATGTTCGACATAGGCGAAATACGCCCCCAGCCCCTTGAGCCGCCAGCCGTGCGCTTTGAGCCGCGGGAACGCGGCGGTGATCGCCGCGCGGCGGGCGAGGATCTCGTCCCGCTCGCCGGCCACCCACTGGCCGAGGTTCTCCAGTCCCCAGAGCGCCGCGACCTGCCCGAGTTGCGGCGCGCAAATCGCCACCGTGTCCTGAAATTTCTCCACCTCCTGAAGCAGGCTGGGCGCCGCAATGATTGCGCCGACGCGGTGGCCGGTGAGGCGGTAGGCCTTGGAGAAGCTGTAAAGCTGGATCAGCGTGTCTTCGTGGCCCGGCTGGCGCAGCAGGTCGTGCGGCGCGACGGTCCGGCTGTCGAAATCCTTGTAGGTCTCGTCGACGATCAGCCTGATGCCGTGCTCGCGTGCGAGGTCATAGAGCGCCCGGAGGGTTTCGGCCGGGTACTCGACGCCGCCGGGATTGTTGGGCGAGACCAGCACGATGGCGCGGGTCTTCGGGGAGATGAGCGCGCGGGCCTCCTCGGCGACGGGCAGCAGGTCCTCGCCGGTGGGCAGGGGCACTGCGCGCACGCCCTGCATGTCGAGCCACATCTTGTGATTGAAGTACCACGGCGTCGGCAGCAGCACCTCGTCGCCCTCACCGGCAATGGCCGCCATCGTGGCCGCGAAGGCCTGATTGCAGCCCGCGGTGATCGCGACCTGATCGGCGCTCACCTCGGCGGCGTAATGCGCGCTCCAGTCCCGGGCCAGCGCGGCGCGCAGCGCCGGCAGCCCCAGCACCGGACCATAGAGATGCGTCTCGGGCCGCTCCATCGCCTCGGCCATGGCGCGACGCAGGGCGGCGGGGGGCGGATCGACCGGCGCGGCCTGGCTCACGTTGATCAGTGGTCGGTCGGCGGGAAAGGACACGCCCTCGATCCAGCGCTTGGCCTCGGGGACCGGCGGCGTGAAGGTGGATTGCGTGCGGCTAAGATGGGTCATTCTGTCGGATCCGGCATGATTTCGGCGCACGCTAGCAGGGAGGTTCGGGCGGGGAAAGGTCCGCCGTGGTGGGGGCCGCGCTCAGGCCTCGGCGCGGTCAAAAGCTGTGCGCGCGGCGCGGATGCGGCCATGGTTGCGGTCTGCCCAGTCGGTCAGGACGGCGATGGGCCCGAGCGCGGACTGGCCAAGCTCGGTCAGCGCGTATTCCACCGAGGGCGGCTTGGTCGGGAAGACCTCCCGCGAGATCAGCCCGTCGCGCTCGAGCTGGCGCAGGCTCTGGGTCAGCATCCGCTTGGAGATGTCGCCCACCTGCCGCTGCAGCGCCGAAAAGCGCAGCGGGCCGGAGGTGAGGGCGATCAGCAGCAGCAGCGTCCATTTTTGGCCCACCCGGTCGAGCACATCGCGCACCGGGCAGATGCCGGGATCGTCGGGGGCACCCTCGAAGGCGGCGAGCTGTTGCAGGATCTCGATGCCGAGGAGGTTACCCGGCTGTTCCCTGGTCATGATGAAGTGCCTCCTTCACAGTGGCAGATACCCGGTCTACATCTGAGACCATATCACGGTTATAGACCAAATCCACGGATAAGGAACATCCCATGTCAGACACGCTCAAGTATCTCGTCACCGGCGCCTCAGGTCAGCTCGGCAGCCTTGTTATCGAGGCCCTTCTTGCCCGCGTTCCAGCGGCAGAAATCGGCGCGCTGGTGCGCCGCCCCGAGGCCGCCGCCCCGCTGGAAGCCAAGGGGGTCAGCGTCCGCGTGGCCTCCTATGACGATCCGGCAGCGCTGGAGGCGGCCTTCGCGGGCGTCGAACGCGTGCTGCTGGTGTCCTCGAGCGAGGTCGGCAAGCGCGCGGCGCAGCATGAGAACGTGATCGACGCGGCCAAGCGCGCCGGCGTCCGGTTCGTCGCGTATACGTCGATCCTCCGCGCCGACCGCTCGCCGCTGACCGTACTGCCCTCGGAACACGTGGCGACCGAGCAGGCGCTGGCAGCCTCGGGCCTGCCTTACGCGCTGCTGCGCAACGGCTGGTACACCGAGAACTACACCATGGGCGTGCCGTTGGCTCTGGAACATGGCGGCCTGATCGGCACCATCGGCGATGGCCGCGTTTCGAGCGCGTCCCGTGCCGACTATGCCGAAGCGGCGGCCATCGTGCTGAGCAGCGACCTGCCCGCCACGGGCACGGTTTATGAACTGGCCGGCGACACCGCTTTCAGCCTGCCGGAATTTGCCGCCGCGCTGTCCGAGCTTTCGGGCCAGGAGATCGCCTATACCGACATGAGCTTCGAGGCCTATCAGGCGGCGCTGATCGGCGCGGGCCTGCCGGCGCCGGTGGCCGAGATGCTGGCCGACAGCGAGAAGGGGGCGGCGCAGGGTGGCCTGTACAGCCAGGACAAATCGCTCTCGACCCTGCTCGGTCGCCCGACAACGCCGTGGCGCGACACGCTCGCAGCGGCGCTCTGAACACGAAAACGCCCCGCGCCTTGATCGGGCGCGGGGCGAAAATTTTTCGGACGAAAAATTTTGGCGCTCAGTCGGTATCGCCGCGATAGGGCTTTACGTATTGCAGCGCCATGTCCCACGGGAAGAAGATCCAGGTGTCCTGGCTGACTTCCGTGATATAGCTGTCGACCATCGGCTTGCCCATCGGCTTGGCATAGACCGTCGCCACATGGGCCTTGGGATAGAGGCTGCGCACCAGCTCGAGCGTCTTGCCGCTGTCGACCAGGTCGTCGATGATCAGGATGCCCTCGCCATCGCCGACAAGCGCCGTGTCGGGCGATTTCAGCACCTGCGCCTCGCGCCGCTGGTCGGCCTTGCCGCCGCCCGAGTGGTAGCTCTTGACACTGATCGTATCGACGGTCCGGATGTCGAGCTCGCGGGCGATGATCATCGCCGGGGCCATGCCGCCCCGGGTGATCGCCACCACGGCCTTCCAGCCGCCATCCTCGGGGCCGTGGCCCTGAAGCCGCCAGGCCAGCGCCCGCGCATCGCGGTGCAGCTGGTCCCAGCTGACGTGAAAGCCCTTTTCATGCGGCAGAAGGTCGTGGGTCATGCGCGTTGCTCCTGCAGCTCAGGCCTTGGTGATATCCGGCGCGTCCGGCGCCTTCATGCCGACGATGTGATAGCCCGCATCGACATGATGGGTCTCGCCGGTGACGCCCGCGCCGAGATCCGACAGCAGGTAAAGTGCCGAGCCGCCGACATCGTCGATGGTCACGTTGCGGCGCAGCGGCGAGTTGTACTCGTTCCACTTCATGATGTAGCGGAAATCGCCGATGCCCGAGGCGGCCAGCGTCTTGATCGGGCCGGCGGAGATCGCGTTGACCCGGATGCCGTCGCGGCCGAGATCCTCGGCGAGATAGCGCACCGACGCCTCGAGTGCGGCCTTGGCCACGCCCATCACGTTGTAATGCGGCATGATGCGCTCGGCGCCGTAATAGGTGAGGGTGAGGGCGGAGCCGCCCTTGTTCATCATCTTCTCGGCCCGCTGCATCACAGCGGTGAACGAGTAGACGGAGATATCCATGGTCAGCTTGAAGTTGTCGCGACTGGTATCGACATAGCGGCCGCGCAGCTCGTTCTTGTCGGAGAAGCCGATGGCGTGGACGATGAAGTCGAGATTGTCCCAGCGCTCTTTCAGCCCGTCGAACAGAGCGTCGATCGACGCCTCGTCGCCAACGTCGCAGGGCAGCACGATATCGCTTCCAAGTTGAGCGGCCAGCGGATCGACGCGTTTCTTCAGGGCCTCGCCCTGATACGAGAAGGCGAGCTCGGCGCCGGCGTCTGCGAGCGCCTTGGCGATGCCCCAGGCGATCGATTTGTCGTTGGCCAGGCCCATGATCAGGCCTCGCTTGCCCGCCATCAGAGTGTTTGACATTTCCGGTCTCCGCCCGACATTTCTGTGTTCGGAACCCTTTAGGGCAAGCTCGCAACGGCTTCAAGGGTTTGCGCTGTCATCGCAGGTGAAGGAGACCCGACATGTCCGACCGCACAGGCATCTTCGCGGGGGACGACCCCTTCGCGATCGCCCGAAACTGGCTGGCTGAGGCCGAGAAGACCGAGATCAACGATCCCAACGCCATCGCCCTGGCGACGGTGGACCCGGACGGTCTGCCCAACGTGCGTATGGTCCTGCTCAAGGAGATCGAGCCGGACGCCTTCGTGTTCTACACCAATTACGAGAGTGCGAAGGGGCAGGAGCTGTCAGCCAGCGGCAAGGCCGGCTTCGTCATGCATTGGAAATCATTACGCCGTCAGATACGTGTGCGCGGCACGGTCACGCGCGAGGACGGCCCGCAGGCCGATGCCTACTACGCCAGCCGCTCCCTGAAATCGAGGCTCGGCGCGTGGGCGTCGCGGCAGTCGCAACCCTTGTCGTCGCGCGCGGCCCTGATGGCCGATGTTGCGAAAGTCACTGCGACCCATGGTCCCTCCCCGAAGCGCCCGCCGTTCTGGGGTGGGGTGAGGATCGCCCCATTGGAGATCGAGTTCTGGGCCGATGGCGCCTTCCGGTTGCATGATCGATTCACGTGGCGTCGGCGGTCTATTGCCGACCCTTGGCGCATCGAACGACTGAACCCATGAATTTCGCGTCACGTGAAATGCACAGGCTTGCAAATATAAGTTGAGTGGGCTTGCAATTGCAGTCCCTGCTGTCGCAAGAGGGGCTTGGGGATACGCATGACGACCAATGGAAACACAGTTGACACAGCATGACGAAGAGACGTTCAACGTTCTCGGGAAGGTAAAGTGGTTCGATCCCGTCAAGGGATTTGGCTTTGTAATCGCCGATGAAGGTGGGCCCGATATCCTGCTTCATGCAAACGTCCTGCGCAATTTCGGCCAAAGTTCGGTGGCCGACGGGGCACGAATCGAGGTGGCTGCGCAGCGGACCGAACGCGGTATGCAGGCCACCGAGGTGCGCAGGATCGAACCGCCAGAAGCGCCGGCCGGCGCTCCGCTGGCCGACTTCGAGGACGTCGATCCCGAGATCATGCGTGCGGCTCCGCTCGAGCCGGCGCGGGTCAAATGGTTCGACAAGGCCAAGGGTTTTGGCTTTGCCAACGTCTTCGGGCGCTCCGATGACGTGTTCATTCACATCGAAGTTTTGCGGCGCTCCGGCCTCGCGGACCTTCAGCCCGGCGAAGCGCTTGCAATCCGTATCATTAACGGAAAGCGTGGGCAGATGGCCACCGAGGTAAATGCATGGGAAGCCGCCGTTTCTTCCAGCTGACAGTGCTGATCGCCGCCCTCGCGGGCGGCCCTCTCGCCGCGCAGTCCTGCCGGGACGATGCCATCTGGCTCCGGGGCGACTGGGGCAGCGTGCGCCTGAGCGTGAAGGTCGCAGACGATGCGGCCGAGCGCGCTCAGGGGCTGATGCATGTCGAACAGATGCCGCCGGGCGCAGGGATGCTGTTTGTGTACGAGACAGAGCGCCCGACGGCCTTCTGGATGAAGAACACGCTCATTCCGCTCGACATGATCTTTGCCGATGCGGAGGGACGGGTCGTCAAGGTGCACCCGATGGCGGTGCCGCATGACGAGACGCCGATCCCGAGCGGTGGGCCTGTGCAGTACGTGCTCGAGATCAATGGCGGCATGGCGGCACAGCTCGGTATCGCCGAGGGCAGCGAGATGATGCATCCCGCGATCACCGGCGAACCGGCCTGGCCCTGCGAGTAACACATCGCGCGGATTGGCCCTTTTCAATCTCTCGGCTTCGCATTATGCGGAGCCTGTCGGGGCGTAGCGCAGCCTGGTAGCGCGTCTGTTTTGGGTACAGAAGGTCGTGAGTTCGAATCTCGCCGCCCCGACCACTTTCCCCACAATCTCATCCGCCGGTGATTCCGGAATTGCCCGTCGCAAGCGCGTCCTTTGGCGTGACGTGGACGCATTCTGCCTGTTTTTTCGGCAGACATCGCCGGGCCCCCTCAGAAACACCGCTGTTGCACGAATGTCATGCATATCGGGAAGATATGCTCAGGGCAGTTCTCAACAGCTGTGGATAACTTCCGCCCGAGGGAGGGATTTTCCTTGTCCAACCGTTCGCGCCTGTTTCGGGCGGGGGTGTGGATGACTCGGGAACAACCCATAGCCCTAGTATGAAGGCCTGCGCTCAACGCAAAATATATGCGGAGCGCCGGAAAAATCCGTTGACCCGGTCCCGCCACTTGCGTCAGTTTGTGGGGGCCGGAGGCAAGATCACAACATATTGTGGCGCCCGGCGGGGACAGACCAAGGCAGCAGACAGACAGCATGGCCCGACAGGGACGGATTGGCTTCCGTCGCTGACCAGAGAGGCCGTCTTCGCTGCCACCGATACATGTGGGCAGCTGAGGGCAGACCGATGAAGATCGAGAGAACGTACACCCAAGCCGGACAGGACGCTTACGCGGGGATCGAGTTCGTCACCACGACCTCCGAGATCCGCAACCCCGACGGCTCCACGGTCTTCAGGCTCGACGACCTCGAGGTTCCGGCAAGCTGGAGCCAGGTGGCCTCGGACGTCATCGCGCAGAAATACTTCCGCAAGGCGGGAGTGCCGACGGACCTCAAGAAGGTTGCCGAGAAGAACGTGCCCGAGTTCCTGTGGCGCTCGGTTCCCGCCGACAAGAACACCCCGCGCGGCGGCGAGACCTCGGCCAAGCAGGTCTTCGACCGGCTCGCCGGGGCCTGGGCCTACTGGGGCTGGAAAGGCGGCTACTTCACAACCGAAGACGATGCGCAGGCCTATTACGACGAGATGCGTCACATGCTGGCGAGCCAGACCGCGGCGCCGAACAGCCCGCAATGGTTCAACACCGGCTTGCACTGGGCCTACGGCATCGACGGTCCGGGGCAGGGCCACTACTATGTCGACCACAAGACCGGCAAGCTGACCAAGTCGAAGTCGGCCTACGAGCACCCGCAGCCCCACGCCTGCTTCATCCAGTCCGTGGCCGACGACCTTGTCGGCGATGGCGGCATCATGGACCTCTGGGTTCGTGAGGCGCGGCTGTTCAAGTACGGCTCCGGCACCGGCACCAACTTCTCGAGCCTGCGCGCCGAGAACGAGCGCCTCTCGGGCGGCGGCAAGTCCTCTGGCCTGATGGGCTTTCTCAAGATCGGTGATCGCGCCGCCGGGGCGATCAAGTCGGGCGGCACCACGCGGCGCGCCGCCAAGATGGTCATCGTCGATGCCGATCACCCGGATATCGAGGAGTTCATCAACTGGAAGGTCAAGGAAGAGCAGAAGGTCGCGAGCATCGTCGCCGGCTCGAAGATGCACGAGAAGATGCTCAATGCCATCTTCGACGCCATCCGCGCGTGGGACGGGCTCGAGAGCGAGGCCTATGAGGCCAGCGCCAACACCGCGTTGAAAAAGGCGATCCGCGAGGCCAAGAAGGTCGCGATCCCCGAGACCTACATCAAGCGCGTGCTCGACTATGCGCGGCAGGGCTATGCCTCGATCGAGTTCCCGACCTACGACACCGACTGGGACAGCGAGGCCTACGCCACGGTTTCGGGCCAGAACTCGAACAACTCGATCCGCGTCACCGATGCCTTCCTCGAGGCGGTCCGCGAGGGAAAACCGTGGGAGCTCATCCGCCGCACCGACGGCTCGGTCGCCAAGACCGTCGACGCCAAGGAGCTGTGGGAGCAGATCGGCCACGCCGCATGGGCCTGTGCCGATCCGGGCATCCAGTTCCACGACACCGTGAACGCGTGGCACACCTGCCCGGCGGATGGAGAAATCCGCGGCTCGAACCCGTGCTCGGAATACATGTTCCTCGACGACACGGCCTGCAACCTTGCATCGATGAACCTGCTGACCTTCCTCGAAGACGGCCAGTTCGATGCCGAGCGCTACATGCACGCCACCCGTCTGTGGACGCTGACGCTGGAAATCTCGGTGCTGATGGCGCAGTTCCCCTCGAAGGAGATCGCCCAGCTGTCCTATGACTTCCGGACCCTTGGCCTCGGTTACGCCAACATCGGCGGCCTGCTGATGAACATGGGCCTGAGCTATGACAGCGACGAGGGCCGCGCGCTCTGCGGTGCCCTGACCGCGCTGATGACCGGCGTGAGCTACGCCACCTCGGCCGAGATCGCCGGCGAACTTGGCGCCTTCCCGGGCTATGAGCGCAACGCCGCGCACATGCTGCGCGTCATCCGCAACCACCGGACCGCTGCATACGGCAAGACGGACGGCTACGAGGGCCTTTCGGTGAAACCGGTGGCACTCGATCACGGCAACTGTCCGGATCAGGCGCTGGTGGCTCTGGCGCAGTCCGCCTGGGACGAGGCGCTGCGGTTGGGTGAGCAGCACGGTTACCGCAACGCGCAGGTCTCGGTCATCGCGCCCACCGGCACCATCGGTCTGGTGATGGACTGCGACACCACCGGCATCGAGCCGGACTTCGCACTGGTGAAGTTCAAGAAGCTCGCCGGCGGCGGCTATTTCAAGATCATCAACCGCTCGGTGCCCTCGGCGCTCGCAAAGCTGGGCTACAGCTCGAGCCAGATCGAGGAGATCGTGGGCTACGCCGTCGGGCACGGCACGCTCGGCAACGCGCCCGGCATCAACCACACCGCGCTGATCGGTCTTGGCTTCGGTCCGGCGCAGATCGAGAAGGTCGAGCGCGCGCTCGGCAGCGCGTTCGACATCCGCTTCGTGTTCAACCAGTGGACGCTGGGCGCGGAGTTCTGCCGCGACGGCCTTGGCATTCCTGCCGACAAGCTCTCGAACCCGACCTTCGATCTGCTCAAGCATCTGGGCTTCACTCGCGCCGATATCGAGGCCACCAACGACCATGTCTGCGGCACCATGACCCTCGAGGGCGCGCCCCATCTGAAGCCCGAGCACCTGTCGATCTTCGACTGTGCAAATCCCTGTGGAAAAAAGGGCAAGCGCTACCTGTCGGTCAACAGCCACATTCACATGATGGCCGCCGCGCAAAGCTTTATTTCCGGGGCGATTTCCAAGACCATCAACATGCCGAACGCGGCCACGGTCGAGGATTGCCAGAAGGCCTATGAGCTGTCCTGGTCGCTGGGAGTAAAGGCCAACGCGCTCTACCGCGACGGCTCCAAGCTGAGCCAGCCGCTGGCCTCGGCGCTGGTCGAGGACGACGATGACGCGCTCGAGACCCTCGAGAGCGGCACGCCGCAGGAGAAGGCGCAGGTCATCGCCGAGAAGATCGTCGAGAAGGTGGTGATCAAGGAGATCATCCGCGCCGGCCGCACCAAGATGCCCG
The DNA here is from genome assembly GCF_020171625.1 of Salipiger bermudensis. GTDB lineage: Bacteria > Pseudomonadota > Alphaproteobacteria > Rhodobacterales > Rhodobacteraceae > Salipiger > Salipiger bermudensis_B. The sequence continues at coordinate 483,473 of NZ_JAIUZY010000001.1, read as the reverse complement.
AGCGCCGCAAGGGCTATACCCAGAAGGCCACGGTCGGCGGCCACAAGGTCTATCTCCGCACCGGCGAATACGAGGACGGCAACCTCGGCGAGATCTTCATCGACATGCACAAGGAGGGGGCCGGCTTCCGTGCGATGATGAACAACTTCGCCATCGCCGTGTCGGTGGGCCTGCAATACGGGGTGCCGCTGGAAGAGTTCGTCGATGCCTTTACCTTCACCAAGTTCGAGCCCGCGGGCATGGTGCAGGGCAATGACAGCATCAAGAATGCGACCTCGATCCTCGACTACATCTTCCGCGAGCTGGCGGTGTCCTATCTCGACCGCACCGATCTGGCGCATGTGAAGCCCTCGGGGGCGAGCTTCGACGATCTCGGGCGCGGCGAGGAAGAGAGCGTGTCGAATGTCGAGGAGCTGTCCGAGAACACCGCGGCCCGCTCGCTGGAAATGCTCAAGCAGATTTCCTCGACCGGCTATCTTCGCAAGCGCCTGCCGCAGGAACTGGTGGTCCTGCAGGGCGGCCAGCGGACGGGCACCGGCCCGGTGGCCTCGCATGGCGCGGTGAGTGCCCAGACGGTGCAGAGCACGGTGACGACGCTTGGCACGGCAACCTCGGCGATGGCGATGGACGCTCGTGCCAAGGCCCGGATCCAGGGCTACGAGGGCGATCCCTGCGGCGAATGCGGCAACTACACGCTGGTGCGCAACGGCACCTGCATGAAGTGCAACACCTGCGGCTCGACCTCGGGCTGCAGCTGAGGGATCGGGCAGGGCGCGGACGTGCCCTGCCGCTAATCCGCCCGGACTGCGGTTTCCCTGCGCGGGGTGGTCTGGCGGAGACGATGGCGTCGGTCGCCTGCCGGTCGCGCAGGAACCACGCCTGACGAAGCGCGCGTCGGAAAGTGACCGGGCTGAGGCGATTGGCCTCGTCCGGGAACTCGGACCCGGCCCCCACCGCGTGGCCCTACGAGAGCACGTGGTCCTTCAGCGCCTTACGGATCAGCTTCCCGTTGGCATTGCGCGGCAGCGCCTCGACGCGCACGAAGGCGCGCGGCTGCTTGTAGCGCGCCAGACGCTCCGCAGCGCGGGCCGCGAGCGTGTCCTCGTCCAGCTCCGCCTCTGCCACGTAGAAGGCGGCGATCACGCTGACGCCCTCCTTCACAGTCACGTCGGTCACGCCGATCTCGGTGATGCCGGGCAAGTCCGCGAGTGCGGCCTCGACCTCGATCGGTGAGACCCGGTAGCCGCCGGCGTTCATCATGTCGTCGCCGCGACCGAGATAGCGGATCTGGCCGCTCTCATCCATGCTGCCCTGATCGCCGGTCAGGAACCAGTCGCCGTGGAAGCGCTGCGCCGTGTCCTCCGGCGCGCCGACATAGCCCAGCATCAGCCCCGGATCGCCACGATGCACCGCGATGGTGCCGGGGTCGTTCAGCGGCACCGCTGCGCCGTCCTCGCCCAGGATCGCCACCCGGCGCCCGACCTGCGGTCGGCCCAGCCTGTCGGCCTCGCATGGATGCGCCGGGGCCGAGGAAATGAAGGTCGAGCATTCGGACATGCCGAAGGCTTCGTAGATCTCGGTTCCGGTGGCCTCGTGCCACGCGTCGCGCGTCGCCGCGGTGAGCTTTTCGCCCGCCGCCAGCCCGTGGCGCAGCTTCGGCAGCGGCGGCAGCGGATATTTCAGCAGCTTGCGATATACGCCGGGTGCCGCGGCGAAGATCGTCGCGTCGTTGCGCTTGAGCAGCAGCGGAAGCTGGGCCGGATCGGTGCCTGCCTGAGGGATCAGGGCGGTCGCGCCCATGGTCCACGGGTCCATCAGGCCGGTGCCCAGCGTGTAGGTCCAGTTGAACGCGCCGGCGTGCAGCAGCCGGTCGCCCGGCCCCAGCCCATACCAGCCGTCCATCATCATCTGCCGCGCCCAGATCGCCCGGTGCGCGTGGCCCACCGCGCGCGGCACGCCCGACGTGCCGGAGGTGTAGATGATGTAGGCGAGCCGCTCGGGATCGCCCATATGCCACGGCGCGGGCGCAAGATCGTGCCACGCCTCAAACTGTTCGGGGCCAAAGACCGGAATGCCGGTCTCGGGGCAGGCGACGCCCTCGCCGCGCAGGATGGCAGCGGGCTTCAGGTGTTCGAGCATCGCCGCGACTTCGCGCTCGGTGAGTTGCGACGACGTCGGCACCGGCACCAGACCGGCGGCAATGGCGCCGAGATAGGCAATCGGGAAATCGACGGTGTTCCCAAGCCGCATGAGCACGAGGTCACCGGGCACCAGCCCGGCCTCGAGCAGACCGGTGGCGGTGCCCCGCACCGCGGCGATCAGCCGTCCGTAGGACCAGCGCGCGGCGCCGGTGGGCTTGACGGTGGCCAGCGCAATCTTGTCGGGCGTGGCGGCGCCGGCCTCCAGCACATGGGCGGCGAGGTTGAACGGCGCGGGGCAGGGCGCGAACGCGCCTTCGTCGAAAAGCGAGACCATGCCATTGGCTTAGGGCGGCTCCGGATTTGTTGCAAGGCTCCCGTGCCGGCCCTATAGGAAGAGCCATGACCCGCGACCCCAAGACCCTCATCCGCCTGGCGCGGGAAACCGGCGAAGAGGCCTTTGCCGAACCGCTCGACCTCGGGGTGCGCGTGCGCGAGTTGCGCAAGGCCCGCGACTGGACGCTCGAGCAGGCCGCCCGCGAGGCCGGGCTGGCGCGCTCGACGCTGTCGAAGATCGAGAACGGGCAGATGTCGCCGACCTATGACGCTTTGAAGAAGCTGGCGGTGGGTCTTGGCATCGGCGTGCCGCAGCTCTTCACACCGCCGAAGAAGGATCAGGTCTCGGGCCGGATGGTGCACACGCGCGACGGTCAGGGGCTGCATCAGGCCACGGTGACCTACGAGCACGAGTTGCTGGCCGAAAGCCTGACGAAGAAGAAGATGCTGCCCTATCGAGCCCGCGTACGGGCCCGCAGCATGGACGAGTTCGACGGCTGGGTGCGCCACGACGGCGAGGAGTTTCTTTACGTCCTCACCGGCGTTATCAAGCTTTACACCGAGTTCTACGAGCCGATCGAGATGCGCCGCGGCGACAGCGCCTATTACGACGCGAGCATGGGCCATAACGTGGTGTCGGCCAGCCCGGAAGATGCCACGATCCTCTGGATCACATCTCTGGGTTGACCATTCTTTGCTCTGCGCGGGCAGACGCGCAGGGTACCGAAAAGTTGTGCGCCGCGGCGACTGGTCAGCTTTCGCGGGCCAGCGCGGCGAGCTTGGCAAGCTCGTCCTCGGCGCGCCAGAAGGAGAGGTCCTCTGGCTGGGTCGCGTCGACCAGCACGGCATCCCCCCTCGCATAAGCGCCGGCAGGGGCGTTGATGCGACCGGAGAGGGATCCGGGGATCATGGAGCGTATCGGACGGAAGAAGAAATCGAGCATTGGCGCAGCCTCCTAATACCTGTCCTAGAAACTCGGTCCACGGGTGCCGGGTTCCACAACCTTAGGTAAATTTACGCACCGCCGGAGATCACCCCGCGGCGCGCTGAATCGGCTCCGGCAGGCAGACGGGAAACAGCAGGTCCTCGACCTCGCGCCGCGCCTCGCGCAGCGTCAGGTCGTGCCGATCCGCGACGTGGCGGGCGACCTCGTCGACCTGCGGCGGCGCATTGCTCAGCGCCGTGTCATCGACATGCGGAAAGCGCTGACGCAGACGGCCTGCGGCCTGGTTCCAATTACGGGTGATGCGGGTCCATTCCATCTGTTTCATGCCGGGTCAACGTCCACTCATGCACTGCGTTCCAGGGGCTGTCGGAGTGCACCGCGCCATCGGCGGAACCTTGCAAATGAGAAGGCCCCGGCGCAGACACCGGGGCCATCTTGCAGCACGAGAGATTAAGCGTCTGCTATCAGCGCTCCGGCAACAGCCCTCTCGGGGCGAAGCGCAGCACCAGCAGCAGGATCACCCCCATGGTCAGCAGGCGCATGTGCTGCACGCTGCCCAGCAGGTGCGCCTTGAGCGCCGAGCCGTCGGCCATACCGGCGGTGATCGCCCCCATCAGCCACTGGCCCATCGGCTCGACCTGCACCCAGAGGAACCAGATCAGGAACCCGCCCAGCACCGCGCCGAGGTTGTTGCCCGAGCCGCCGACGATCACCATCACCCAGATCAGGAAGGTGTAGCGCAGCGGCTGGTAGCTCGAGGGGGTGAGCTGGCCGTCGAGCGTGGTCATCATCGCACCGGCGATTCCGCAGAGCGCCGAACCGAGGATGAAGATCTGCAGGTGCCGCGCGGTGACATCCTTGCCCATCGCTTCGGCGGCCTCCTCGTTGTCGCGCACCGCGCGCATCATCCGGCCCCACGGCGAGTTCAGCGCCAGTTGCGCCAGCACCAGCAACGCCACCAGCACAACGGCAAACAGCACCGAGTACCCAAGCTTGACATAGATCGTCGAGGCGGTGGTCGGGTCGAGCCCGAGGCCGGCAGCAGTCTCCACGAAGCCCGGATCGCCCTGCAGGTCGATCTCGTAGGGAACCGGGCGCGGCAGGCCGATGACGTTCTTGACGCCACGGGTCAGCCAGTCCTCGTTCTTCAGCACCGCGAGGATGATCTCGGCGATGCCCAGCGTGGCGATGGCGAGGTAGTCCGAGCGCAGCCCCAGCGCGGTCTTGCCGATCACCCAGGCCACGCCCGCGGCGAGCAGACCGCCTACCGGCCAGGCCAGCAGAACCGGCAGACCGAGCCCGCCGAGGAACCCGGTGGCGGCGGGATCGACCGCCTCGATGGCCGAGACCGCCGGGTCGAGCAGCGCGCGATAAACGAAGAACCCGACCACGGCGATGGCGGCGACGGCCCAGCCGCGGGTCTTGCGCGGCAGTCTCTTCCAGGCAAGGACGGCGACCGCGATGGCGGCAAGCGCCAGCACGATGGCCGCCGCGACCCGCCAGCCGCCCGCTTCCCAGGCCTCGGGCACCGGCGCGACCGAGGTCAGCACCACGGCCAGACCACCGAGCGCCACGAAGCCCATGACGCCCACGTTGAACAGCCCCGCAAGACCCCATTGCAGGTTGACGCCAAGCGCCATGATGGCGCTCACCAGACCCATGTTGAGGATGATCAGCGCCGAGTTCCAGCTTTGCACGAAGCCGGTGCCGAGGATCAGCGCCGCGATCAGTGCGAAAAGAGCGAGCGTCCTCATACCGATTTTCCCTTGAACAGACCGGTCGGCCGGAACAGCAGCACGATGATCAGGATCACGAAGCTGACGGCGAACTTGTAGTCGGTGGACATGAGCTGCACGAGCCCCGACGGCTCGAGGCTCTCGGGCAGCATGTATTCGAGCACCTTCTTCCAGGCATAGGTGATGCCGACCTCGGAGAAGGCGATGATGAAGCCTCCGGCAATCGCGCCGATCGGCGAGCCGAGCCCGCCGACGATGGCGCTGGCGAAGATCGGCAGCAGGATCTGGAAGTAGGTGAAGGGCTTAAAGCTCTTGTCGAGCCCGTAGAGCGTGCCCGCCACCACCGCCAGCGCCGCCACGATGATCCACGTCACCATGACCACACGCTCGGGGTTGATGCCCGAGAGCAGCGCCAGATCCTCGTTGTCGGAATAGGCCCGCATCGACTTGCCGGTGCGGGTGTGGTTGAGGAACCAGAACAGCAGCGCGACCACGAGGATCGCCACCACCACGGTGATCGCCTGCGTCGATTTCAGCGCCAGCCCCTCGTCGAGGCCGGTCATCGCCTTGAAGTCACGCGCCGACACCAGGAAGCGCTCGCCATCGGCGAAGTTCTGGTCGCCGGGGCCGATGATCAGGCGGGTGAGGCCGTTATAGATGAACATCACCCCCATCGACACGATCACGAGGATCACCGGCTTGGCCTTCTGCTCGCGGTAGAAGCGATAGACCAGCCGGTCGGTGCCCAGCACCAGCAGCGCGGTCAGCACAATGCCGAAGGGAATGGCGAGAAGCGCCGTGGGCAGCGGGCCGAAGCTCACGCCCAGGGCCTGCAGCCCCCAGGTCACAAGGATAGTGAACATCGTGCCGATCGCCATGGTGTCGCCATGGGCGAAGTTGGAGAACCGCAGGATGCCGTAGATCAGCGTCACGCCAAGCGCCCCCAGCGCCAGCTGGCTGCCATAGGCAAAGGCGGGAATGAACACGAAGTTGGCCAGGACGACCAACGCGTTAAGGAAATCCATCAGGGGTGCTCCCCGGTAAGTCTTGGTCTTTTGTGAAGGCGGATCGCAGCGCAGGTCATGGCTCAGCCCCCCAGGAAGCTGCGGCGGACGTCGTCATCCTCGAGCAGCGCCTTGCCGGTGCCGGTATGAGCGTTGCGGCCCTGCACCAGAACGTAGCCCTTGTCGGCGATGGCCAGCGCCTGGCGGGCGTTCTGCTCCACCATCAGCACCGGCAGCCCGGTGCGGGCGACCTCGATGATGCGGTCGAAGAGCTCGTCCATGACGATCGGGCTCACCCCGGCGGTGGGCTCGTCGAGCATCAGCACCTTGGGCTTGGTCATCAGCGCCCGGCCCACGGCGACCTGCTGGCGCTGGCCGCCCGAAAGCTCGCCCGCGGCCTGCCGGCGCTTGTCCTTGAGGATCGGGAACAGCGTATAGACCTGCTCCATGGTGTCCGCGATGTCGTCGCGCCGGATGAAGGCGCCCATCTCGAGGTTCTCCTCGACCGTCATCGAGGTGAAGATATTGTGGGTCTGCGGCACGAAGCCCATGCCCTTGCGGACGCGGGCCTGCGGCGTCAGCGCGGTGATGTCCTCGCCGTCGAGGCGCACCATGCCCTCGCGCAGGCTCAGCATTCCGAACACCGCCTTCATCGCCGTCGACTTGCCGGCGCCGTTGGGCCCGACGATGACGGCGATCTCGCCGCGATCGACCGCGATTGTGCAGCCGTGCAGGATATCGGAGCCGCGGCCATAGCCGCCGGTCATCGCCTCGCCGATCAGGAACGGCCCGCCGGGGGCAGGGCGTTCGCGTCCGCCCGCGCGCACCGGGCGCTCGACCCCCATGCCGCGCGGGTTGGCGATGCTGAGGTCCTTGTTGCCTCGATCGCCATAGGGACCGCCGCTCATGTCACCGCCCCCTCTTCTTTGGTTCGAAAATACCTCGGGGGTGTGGGGGCAGCGCCCCCACCGCGCAGCGCTGATCTCATCCCGCCGCCTCCTTGTTCTTGAGCCCGGTGCCGAGATAGGCCTCGATGACGGCCTCGTTGGCCTTGATCTCGTCGAGCGTGCCCTGGGCCAGCTTCTTGCCCTCGGCCATCACGATGACCGGGTCGCAGATGCGGCCGATGAAATCCATGTCGTGCTCGATGACGCAGAAGGTGTAGCCGCGCTCGCGGTTGAGCTTCACGATGGTGTCGGCGATGGTGTTGAGCAGCGTGCGGTTGACGCCCGCGCCGACCTCGTCGAGGAAGACGATCTTGGCGTCGACCATCATCGTGCGCCCGAGCTCGAGCAGCTTCTTCTGCCCACCGGACAGGTTGCCGGCCTTCTCGTCCTTCAGGTGCGAGATGGTCAGGAAGTCGAGCACCTCGTCGGCCTTCTTCAGAAGCGCCGCCTCTTCCTGCGCGATACGGCCGCGCCCGAACCAGGCGTTCCACAGGCTCTCGCCCGCCTGTTCGCCCGGCACCATCATCAGGTTCTCGCGGCAGCTCATCGACGAGAACTCGTGCGCGATCTGGAAGGTGCGCAGCAGCCCCTTGTGGAACAGCGCGTGCGGCGGCAGGCCGGTGATGTCCTCGCCGTCCATCCAGATCGTGCCGGAGGTCGGCGGCAGGGCGCCGGCGATGACGTTGAAAAGTGTCGACTTGCCGGCCCCGTTGGGGCCCACCAGCCCGGTGATCGAGCCGTCGGCAATCTCGAGCGAGGCGCCGTCAACGGCGCGGAAGCCGCCGAAATGGCGGTGCAGGTTGTCCACCCGGATCAATGCTTGTTCCCCTCCGGCGCGGTTTGCTGCGCCTGTCTTGTTATTGCAAACAGCCCGGGGACCGACCCCGGGCTGTCCATCGTCATCCGTGACGCGAGATTACTTGAACGAGACGGTGCTGAAGTCGCCGTCCTTGATCTCGTAATAGCGGTAGGTGCCGGCGGCTTCGCCTTCACCGACGAGTTCCACGTTGGTGGCGCCGACATAGTCCACGTCACCGCCCTCGGCGAGGATTTCCATCGCCTTGCCAAGCTCGCCCGGCAGGATCGGCTCGCCCGGCGCGTTGGCCACGTCGAGCACGTTTGCCGCCACCGCGGCCGAGGACGCCTCGCCGCCCTTCATCATCGCCAGCGCGATCAGGGCCGCCGCGTCATAGCTTTCGCGGGTATAGGAGCTCTCGGCGTTAATGCCGGCGTCGGTCGCGAGCTTGGTGAAGGCTTCGGTGCCTTCGCCCTCGGCCCACGGCACCGACCCGAAGCTGCCTTCGATATCGCCGCCGAGATCGGCCACCAGCGCGTCGGAATACATGCCGTCGCCCATGGCGAAGGTGTCGAAGGCGCCGGTGTCGAGCGCGGCCTGGATCATGCCCTTGCCGCCCTGGTCGGAGTAGCCCAGCACTACGAGCACGTCGCCACCGGCCGAGGCCAGCGCCCCGATTTCAGCGGAGTAGTCGCCCTTGCCGTCCTCGTGCGGCGCGGACAGCGTGATCTCGCCGCCCTCGGCCTCGAAGGCCGCGGCGAAGCTGTCGGCAAAGCCCTTGCCGTAGTCGTTGTTGGTGTAGGTCACCGCCACCGAGGAGACGTCGCGCTCGCTCAGGATGCTGGCGAGCACTTCGCCCTGGCGGGCGTCGGAGGGCGAGGTGCGGAAGAACAGGCCGTTGTCTTCGGCATTCGACAGCGCCGGCGAGGTGGCCGAGGGCGAGATCATCGGCACGCCGTTCGGCACCGCGACGTTCGACAGGACGGCACCGGTCACGCCCGAGCAGTCGGCGCCCATGATCGCGACCACGCCATCGGTGGTGACGAGGCGTTCCGCGGCTGCGGTTGCGGCGGCGCTGTCGATGCAGGTCGAGTCGGCGCGCACCGGGCTCAGCGTGACGCCCTCGAGGAACTTGCCGCTATCGTTGACCTCGGTCAGGGCCAGCTCGGCGCTCGCGCCCATCGACGGGGTCAGCGATTCAATCGGGCCGGTGAAGCCGAGGATGACGCCGATCTTGGCGTCTTCGGCCTGAACGGCGCCAGCGGCAAGCAGCGTGGTGGCGGCAGAAGCCAGAAGCCACTTTTTCATGTGAGGATCTCCCTTATTGGAACGCGTTGTCCGGGCGTCAGCCTATGCAAGCCCTTGACAAAAGAAAAGGGGGCACAGGCTTGGCTTCCGCACGGGCAACCAACTTGCCCGCCTGTCCTGCGGCCCCATATCGACAGGAGGGAGGTGCCCGAGATGAAGCACGCGATTTTCGCAGCATGGCTTGCGCTTGTCCCCGCGGGGACGGCGCTGGCGCAGGACATTCCAAGCAGCACGGGGCCGCTTTCGATCAGCCCGGTTGTGCAGGGGCTCGACACGCCGTGGAGCTTCGATTTCCTGCCCGATGGAACGATCCTGATCACCGAGCGCGGGGGCGATCTGCTGGCGGTGCGCGACGGCCGCGCGCAGCGGGTCTCGGGGCTGCCCGATCTCTATACGCGCGGGCAGGGCGGTCTGCTCGACGTGCTCGTGCCGCGCGATTTCGACACGCGCCGCGAGATCTTCCTGACCTATTCCAAGCGCCAGCAGGGTGGCGCCGGCACCGCGGTCCTGAAGGCGCGGCTGTCGCAGGATGGCAGCCGGCTCGAGAGCGCCGAGACCATCTTCGAGATGGCGCCGGGTTCTAGCGGCGGGCGGCATTTCGGCTCGCGCATCGAGGAGGCGCCGGACGGGCATCTCTTCGTCACGATCGGCGAACGCGGCGACCGACCGGCGGCGCAGGACCTGGCCCGCCACAACGGCTCGGTGATCCGCATCACCCGCGATGGCGCGGTGCCGCGCGACAATCCGTTCGTCGGGCAGAGTGGCGCGCAGCCGGAGATCTGGAGCTACGGTCACCGCAACCCGCAGGGGCTCGGCTTCGATGGCCGTGGCCAGCTCTGGGCGGTCGAGCACGGCGCGCAGGGCGGGGACGAGGTCAACCGGATCGAGAAGGGCGCCAATTACGGCTGGCCGGTGATCTCCTACGGGCGGCACTACTCCGGCGCCAGGATCGGCGAGGGCACCTCGAAGCCCGGGATGGAGCAGCCGATCTTCTACTGGGACCCGTCGAACGCGCCGTCGGACATCGTGTTCCTGCGGGGCGGACGCTGGGACGGGGATGCGCTCGTGGGGTCGCTCAAGTTCGACTACATCGCGCGCCTGTCGGGCGACCCGCTGCGCGAGGTCGAACAGCTCAAAAGTGAGGCCACGCAGCGGGTGCGCGACGTCGATCAGGGCCCCGACGGCGCGATCTGGTTCCTCAGCGAAGGCAACGGCACGCTCTACCGCGCGACACGGCCCTGAGGCACGCCGCGACGCAGCCCTAGCAGGCCGCTGGCAAGCTGCTCGGACAGCCGTTTCAATGCGGAGCTCCGCCACCTGTCGGGCTCTCTCGACGAGTTGCTTAAGACGCAGCGCGTCGGAGGGAGACGACCGAGGCAGGAGGCAGGCTACGCAGACCTTTTTCGTCGGTCGGCTGAAGACGCCTAGCCCTCGTCGCGAGGCGGTTTGCCGCCCAGCGTGCCACGCTCGCGATAGGGCGTGGTCTGGTAATGCGCCCGGTAGCATTTCGAGAAATGCGAGGGGCTGGCGAAGCCGCAGGCCAGAGCCACGTTGATCACGCTCATGTCGGTCTGCATGAGCAAGTTGCGCGCCTTCTGCAACCGCAGCTCCATGTAGTAGCGCTTGGGCGAGCGGTTGAGGTAGCGGCGGAACAACCGCTCGAGCTGGCGCGTCGACATGCCGACATCCCGTGCCAGCAGCGCCGGCGAGATCGGCTCCTCGATGTTGCCTTCCATCATCTTGATGACCTGCGCCAGCTTGGGATGGCGCACGCCGATGCGCGTGGGCGTCGACAGCCGCTGGGTGTCCTGATCGGTGCGGATCGAGGAATAGATCAGCTGGTCGGCCACCGCGTTGGCCATGTCGGCGCCGTGATCGTCGGCGATCAGCTTCAGCATCAGGTCGATCGAGGCGGTGCCGCCGGCTGTCGAGAGCCGGTTTCCGTCGGCCACGAAAACAGACTTGGTCAGCTCGACCTCGGGGAATTCCTCTTCGAACCCGTCCTGGTTTTCCCAGTGAATGGTGGCGCGCTTGCCGTCGAGCAGCCCGGCCTCGGCCAGCGACCAGCTTGCGGTGCAGAGCCCGCCCATGGTGAGCCCGCGCCGGGCCTCGCGCCGCAGCCAGTTCATCAGCCGCTTGGTGGTGGCATCGGCGATATCGAGCCCGCCGCAAAGCAGCACCACGTCGTCGCGGGTCAGCTCGGGCAGCTCGCAATCGAGATTGAACGCAGCGCCCGCCGAGCAGCGCGCGGTCTCACCGCCTTCGGAGGTCAACACCCAGCTGTAAAGCGGGGCCCCGGCCATGCGGTTGGCAATGCGCAGCGCCTCGAGCGCGGCGGAAAAACTCAGCAGGGAAAACTCCGGCAGAAGGACAAACACGAACCGGCGCGGCTTGGCCTGCGTTTCGGCCTCGAAAGCTCTGTTCTGCACCGGCATATAATCCCTCGCGGCTATTCGGGGCGTGCGACCTATACGGGCCGCAGTCTCAAGAACGCGTTTACGGCGTTCGGCTGGGTCCGGCCACATGGGCAGAAAGCCCAAAACCCGTCAAGAGATCAGCGGCATTTCCTATGGCGTTCTTTGGCTCACTTTGGTAGAGCCTCCAGACGTTTTCGCTAACGGAGACCGCGTGGGAGAGAGCCATGAGTGAGTGGACCAAGTCGAGCTGGAGAGCAAAGCCCCGGATCCAGATGCCCGAGTATCAGGATCAGGCCGAACTGGAGGCCGTCGAGGCGCAGCTGTCGAAATATCCGCCGCTGGTATTTGCAGGCGAGGCGCGCCGGCTGCGGACCGAGCTCGGCAAAGCTTCGCGCGGCGAGGCCTTCCTGCTGCAGGGCGGCGATTGCGCCGAAGCCTTCGACCAGTTCTCGGCCAACGGCATCCGTGACACCTTCAAGGTGATGCTGCAGATGGCGATGGTGCTCACCTACGGCGCCAAGGTGCCGGTGGTGAAGGTGGGCCGAATGGCCGGCCAGTTCGCCAAACCGCGCTCGGCCCCGACCGAGACCGTGGACGGTCTCGAACTGCCGAGCTTCCGCGGCGACATCATCAACGAGCTGGCCTTCACCCCCGAAGCGCGCAAGCCGAACCCGCAGAAGATGCTGCAGGCCTACACGCAGGCCGCGGCCACGCTCAACCTGCTGCGCGCCTTCTCGACCGGCGGCTATGCCGACGTGCATCAGGTGCACCAGTGGACGCTGGGCTTCACCGAGGGCGAGAAGGCCGCGCGCTACCGCGACATGGCCAACCGCATCGGTGACACGCTCGACTTCATGAAAGCGGCCGGCGTCGACAGCAACCGCTCGGCGGCGCTGCATCAGGTGAACTTCTACACCTCGCACGAGTCTCTGCTGCTCGAGTACGAAGAGGCGCTGACCCGGATCGACTCGACCTCCGGCAAGTGGCTTGCTGGCTCCGGCCACATGATCTGGATCGGCGACCGCACCCGTCAGCCGGACGGCGCGCATGTGGAATTCGCCAGCGGCGTGATGAACCCGATCGGTCTCAAGTGCGGCCCGTCGATGACCTCGGAAGACCTCAAGGTCCTGATGGCCAAGCTGAACCCCGAGAACGAGGCCGGTCGCCTGACGCTGATCACCCGCTTCGGGGCCGGCAAGGCCGCCGAGCATCTGCCGCGCCTAATCGAGACGGTGCGCAGCGAGGGCGCGAACGTGGTCTGGGTCTGCGATCCGATGCATGGCAACACCATCAAGTCGGCCAGCGGCTACAAGACCCGTCCGTTCGACTCGGTGCTGCGCGAAGTGCGCGATTTCTTCGCCGTGCACCGCGATCAGGGCACCGTCCCCGGCGGCGTGCATTTCGAGATGACCGGGCAGGACGTGACCGAGTGCACCGGTGGCGTGTTCGCGGTCTCGGACGAGAACCTGAGCGACCGCTACCACACCGCCTGCGATCCGCGTCTCAACGCGTCGCAATCGCTCGAGCTGGCCTTCCTCGTGGCCGAGGAACTGACCTCGCTGCGGGACGACCAGCCGCAGGCGGCGCACGGCTGATCCGCCGCGATCCGATCTTGCAAACGGCCGCCCTTCGGGGCGGCCGTTTCGCGTTTTCGCTGGCGTGAGAGAAGCAGGGCCTCCCGTGTGGCGACATTCTGGCGGAACCCTTCGCGGCGTTCGTGCGTAGGGATCAAACCCATCCAGACAGGAGTTCGCAATGGGCCGCATTCACATGAGGACGAAGCTTGGGGTCGCTGTCGTTGCGGGAGCAATTGCCGCCACGCAGGCAGCATCCGCGCCCGACCTGTTCCAGACCCTTCCTGCAGACGCCCGCGACCTCGACGCGATGCGCTGGGAGAAGCGGCCCGTGCTGCTGTTCGCGCCGTCGCAGGATCATCCCGACTACGCCCGCCAGATGGAGATGCTGCGCGAGGCCAGAGCGGCGCTGGCCGAGCGCGACATCGTGGTACTGAGCGATCTTGACGACCGCACGCCCTCGCCGCTGAGGCAGGGCTTCCAGCCCGGTGGGTTCAAGTTCGTGCTGGTGGGCAAGGATGGCGGCGTGAAGCTCGAACAGGATGCGGTGCTGACGCCCGAAGAGCTGTTCGCGGTGATCGACCGGATGCCGATGCGGCGCAACGAGATGCGCAACTGAAGTCCTCCAAGCGACAGGCTGTCGCCTGAGGAAATGCAAAGGGGCAAGCATCTCTGCTTGCCCCTTTTTTCGTGTGAGACGGCTCCGTCTCGCAGGCTTGCGTTCAAGCCAGTCGTCAGGCGAGCTCCGCTTCCTCGCGCTGGCCTGCGTCGCCGAAATCCTTGGGCGAGAGCAGGGCGAGCTGTTCCTCGGCCCAGTGCTGCGTGTCGCGCTTCTCGACCGAGGCGCGCAGCAGCTCCATGCGGGCCTTGCGCTCGTCCTGCGGCATGTCCAGCGCCATGTCGATGGCGAAGTCCATTGCACGGGTCGAGAACGGATTGGCCAGAACGGCGGCGCCCATCTCCACCGCGGCGCCGGCGAATTCCGACAGCACCAGTACGCCGTCGCCATCCTTGCGGGCGGCCACGTATTCCTTGCAGACGAGGTTCATGCCGTCGGCAAGAGGCGTGATCCACGCCACGTCCGCGACCTGGTACCACGCGACCAGCTCCTCGAAGGGAATGGGGCGGGAGATCAGGGCGACCGGCTGGAAGGTAAAGGTTCCGAACCGGCCATTGATGCGGCCGGCGATCTCCTCCAGCTCTTTCTGGATCGGCAGGTAGACCGTCATGTTGCGGTTGGCCGGGACCGAGACGTGCAACAGCCGCACGACGCCGCGAAGATCCGGGCGCCGCTCGAGCAGGCGTTCGAAGGCCAGAAGCTGGTCGGCCCCGCCCTTGGTATAGTCGGTGCGGCCAACCGAGAGCAGCACGCGCGTGTCGCCGATCTCTTCGCGGAACCGCGTGGCGAGCTTGTCGGTCTCTTCGGACGCGGCCAGCGACTTGATATACTCGACATCAACGCCAACTGGCGTGACGCCAAGCTGCACGACCCGGTCGTCGGTGTGGATCTCGGTCGGCACGGTGCGGTCCGACAGCGCAGACCCCTCGGACATCATGTCGTTCTCGACCTTGATCCGCGGCACGTTGCCCACGTCTCGCAGCGAGCGCACGCAGGAGACGAAGTTCGAGGCGTAGCGCGGGATGTGGAAGCCGACCACATCGCAGCACAGCAGCGAGTCGATGATCTCGCCACGCCACGGCAGCACATTGAACATGTCCGCCGCCGGGAACGGGGTGTGGTGATAGAACGAGATCCGCACATCCGGCCGCATCTGACGCAGGTAGCCCGGCACGAGCCACAGATTGTAGTCGTGCACCCAGACGCTTGCCCCCTCGGCGGCCTCCGACGCGGCGGCCTCGGCGAAGGCCCAGTTGACCTCCTTGAAGGTGGGCCAGTCCACGGGGTCGTAGTTATACTTTTCCTTGAACCCGTGCAGGATCGGCCAGAACGCCTCTTTCGAGGTGACATGATAGAAGCTCTTGACCTGCGCCGCGGTCAGCGGCAGGCGAGACACGGTGTACTTGCCGAAGGTGTCCTCGATCTGCACCACGCGCTCGAAGCCCGGATCGGAGGTGTCTTCGGCTTCTTTCCAGGCGACCCATGCGCCGTTGTCGACCTTGCCGAAAAAGCTTTTCAGGGTCGGCACGATGCCGTTCGGGCTCTTGTTCGCGTGGTACTCGATCTTGCCGTCGACCTCGACTTCTTCATAGGGCTGACGGTGATAGACAATTACCAGATCGCTGGACATGAGGATTACGCTCCTTTCGGGAGGGGATGCAGGTTGAAGGCCTCGACCGCCTCGAGAATGCCCGCTGCGCCGATCGCTTCGGCGGTGTGCACGTGGGGCAGGCGCGACACCCGGTCGAGCAGGGCCTGCTCGGAGCCACCGACGGCGACGGCCTGAAGCCCGCATTCCAGCATCGACAGATCATTGAGCGTGTCGCCTGCCGCAAGCACGCGGCTCTCCTCGATGCCGAGATGGGTTACGAGGCGGCGCAGCGACGGCCCCTTCGAGATGCCGCGCGGCAGCACGTCGAAATAGCGGTTGTCCGACACCAGCGTGTCGTGTCCCATTTCGCGGACGATGCCGTGCGCGCTGTCGTCGAAATTCTCGGCGTCGAGGTCATAGCTCACACGGTAGCGGAACTCGGTCGGCTGCAGCGTCAGTCCGGGATGACCATCGAGCGCCGAACGCACGGTCTCACCGGCATTGCCCCAGGTGTCGGCAATCTCGACCTCGAGCGGCTCGATCGGATGGATCTTGCCCTCGTCGACGCGGGCGATGGTGGTGCCGACATCGCCGACCACGTATTCCGGCCAGGGCACACCGCCGCCGCAGAGCTCTCCGATGAACTTGGGGTCTCGGCCGGTGACGAAAATCAGGCCGACGGTGTCGCGGTTGTCCTCGATCCACTTGTAAAGCGTCGCGCGGTCTTCCTCCGAGCCGCCGAGGAACGTGCCGTCGAGGTCGGTTGCCAGCACGAAGCGGCAGCCTGCAATGTCGCGGTTGTGGGGGTGGTCAAAGCTCATGCGGGGTCTCCCTCGTAGGGGTGAAGCGTGATGTCGAGCGCGCGGGGCTCGCCCTCGATCGGGCGGGACCACAGCGCCTTGAAGGTTTCGGCGAGGGGTGCGCCCTCGTGCAGGATGGCATGGACCGCTTCGCAGATCGGCATCTCGACGCCGACGCGGCGGGCCAGATCGACCACCGAGATCGCGTTGGTCTCTCCCTCGACGACGGTGGGCTTGCCATCGAAGCAGGCCGCGCGCGGTATGCCCTGCCCAAGCTGCGTGCCCAGCGACATGTTGCGCGATGTGGTGGACGAACAGGTGAGCGTCAGATCGCCGGCACCGGCAAGCCCGGTCACCGTCTCACGCTTGCCGCCCAGAGCTTCGGCCAGCGCCTTCATCTCGTCCATCCCGCGAGTGATTAGTGCTGCGCGCGTGTTCTCGGCAAAGCCCGCGCCGGTCATCATGCCGCAGGCGATGGCGATCACGTTCTTGACCGCGCCGCCGACCTCGACACCGATAAGGTCGTCGGAAACATAGGGCCGGAACGCCTGCGTCTGCATCGTTAGGGCGAGGCGCGCGGCGGGGGCGCGCTCGGGGGCGATACGATCGTGATGGCGGAAATTGAAGGCCACCGTCGCGGCGGTCGGATGCCCGAGCGCCGTCTCGCGGGCGAATGTCGGACCGGAGATGGCGCCGACCGGGTGGCCCGGCAACTCTTCTTCGATCACGTGGCTGAGCAGGAAACCAGTGCCGCGCTCGATGCCCTTGCAGCACAGCGCGATGGGAATGCCCTCGGGCAGGTGCGGCTTCATCTTGCGCGCCATGTCGCGCAGCGTGTGCGAGGGCGTCACCAGAAGCACCGCCTCGACACAATCCAGCGCGGCGGCAAGATCCGAGGTCGGGGTCAGGGTTGCGGGAAGGTCGATGTCGGGGAGGTGCTCTGGGTTTTGCCGGGTCTCTGCCATTGTTTGCGCAAGAGCGTCGCGGCGGCCCCAGAGGCGGGTGTCGCAGCCGGCCGATGCCGCGACGGCGGCAAGGGCGGTGCCCCAGCTTCCCATTCCGATAACGGCAAGGCGGGCATAAGGTTCAGCGCGACGCGACATGTCGCCGGGTGCGCGGGCGGGCGGGATGTTCAATGTCAGTCCGTCCATAATGCTGTGCCGGACCATCCCCCATCCATCGGGAAGGCCGGGCCGATTTGGCTCTCTCCATTCTGTCCTTGATCACTAACGTGAGAGTAGGCGCAGGGTTCCCCGGCGCCAAGCGGAGGGGCCGGTTTTTCTGCACCAGCGAAGCGAAGACTCGATTTGCCCTGAATTTAAGCGCAAAATCTGCCTCGCTGCGTGTCTGCCGGGCGGAGCTGATTCAATTTCCGCGCGATCACTGCGTTTTTTCCTGAACATGTGCACCTCGTCCCGCAACAGATTGAATTGGCGTGCCTTTGGAAAACGCCAATAAAACCAGTTAACTTTTTTGCGGAACCTTTGCTCCCGGATGACGTTAGTTGCCATGACGCCCACAGGGCATAAGCTCTTACGTGTTCGCCGCACTGCGGCAACAGCGACAAGCGACCTTCAAGGAGATACCGACGTGACCAACACCAGTCCGACTGCCCGTCAAAAAGTGCGTACCGCAATTTTCCCGGTGGCAGGGCTCGGTACGCGGTTCCTTCCGGCGACCAAGGCGACGCCTAAGGAGCTTTTGCCCGTGCTCGACCGTCCGCTGCTTCAGTTTGCCATGGACGAGGCCCGCGCGGCGGGCATCGAGCGCATGGTGTTCGTGTCGCACCCATCGAAAGATGCCATCGAGCGCTATGTCCACAAGGACGAGAAGCTCTGCAATCAACTGCGCCAGAAGGGCAAGCACGCCATCGCCGACACGCTCGATGACAACGCCATCGACACCGAGCTGGAGCAGGCGCATTTCGTGATGCAGCCCGAGCCGCTCGGCCTTGGGCACGCCGTGCTCTGTGCCGTCGACGAGTGCCTCCCGGGGCCCGTCGCGGTGATCCTGCCGGACGACCTGATCATGGGGCAGAAGGGCTGCCTGAGCGAGATGATCGAAGCCTACGAGACCGGCGCCGCCGGCCACATGGTCGCAACCATGGAAGTCGGGCGCGACGAAGTGCAGTCTTATGGTGTGCTCGATCCGAAGGGCATCCCGGTGGGCCAGATGGTGCCGGCCTCCGGCATGGTCGAGAAGCCCGAGCCGGAAGAGGCGCCTTCGCTGCACGCCGTGGTTGGTCGCTACGTCCTCGACGCCTCGATCTTCGACGATCTGCGCAACCAGGAGCCGGGCCTCGGCGGCGAGATCCAGCTGACCGATGCCATCGCGAAGGGCGTCGCCCGCGTGGGCCTTGCAGGCTTCCGCTTCAGCGGCCAGCGCTACGACTGCGGCTCGAAGGCCGGGATGCTCCGCGCGACGCTGGCTTATGCCGGTCAGCACGAGGAGTATCACTCGGTGCTCGAAGAGCATGGCAGCAGCATGAAGCTCGCCGCCGAGTGAATCTCTTGCGAGACGCTGGTTGAATGCAAAGCCCCCGCGCGAGAAATCGCGCGGGGGCTCTTGCTTGTCGTATGATCTTGAGGTGATGATTTAAGGTCCAGCCTTAAGCGCCTGTCGGATAAAGAAGACGCCCCTAGTCGTTCGAGACAATCAGACGCAGGTGAGGGCGTTTCTTCCCGCCGGAGGGCGGGGCGCCCTCGAAAGGTGTCGCCGCCTCGGCAAAGCCCGGCATCGTCGGCGTCTTTGCCGCAGGCCGCGCAGGCTCGGGCTGAGCATCCGGAGATATTGCAGCCAGATCAGGTAGTTGCACCGAAACGTTCTTGATATCGAAGCGGCGCGGGGTACGACCTATGCGCCCCGTGGTGACAAGCGCACCGATCATGCGCGTCATGTCTCCCATGTCGGAGCGAAGCGGCAAAAGCACAAGATCGCCCTCCAACCCGTTGCGCCCAAACCCTTCTTCTCCGGACAGGCGGATTTGCGCCATGGCGCCTTCGGCAAACACCCGGGTAACGGCATCGGACAGTGTCTCGCGGGCCGCTGAGGAAAACAGGGTCGACAACGGCATCCCCGATGTCTCCATCCCCATCAGGTCGTTGAGATGAGAGCCGGAGACCCGCAGTTTCGCCAAACCCGGCGCGATGCGTTCGGCGAGAAACGCATATTCGAGCGCGTTCTCGATACGTCGCGGATCGATCTCGCTCCGCAGGGGAACCTCGCGCCGCTCGGCTGCGAGCTCGCGCCAATAACGCTCCACGAGCTGCAGAGGCTCAAGCCTTTTTTGTCTTTCACGATCGGTCATCGAGACGATGCCCCTGTCTTTTCTGCCAGTGCCGAACATGCCTTGGGCTCCTTCCAGTCCAGTCGCCTGCAACGCCGGAGCCCCCGTTCCATGTTGCTGGTCGTTTGTGTCATCTTGGGTCTCAACTTATCTCAAATGAGACGGAATTCCGCCCCAATTCTGACTGAAAGGTTAACGTCTGGCGCCGGAACGGGTGGCTTGCCATGCCCGGACTCAGAGGGTAGGCCGATGAAACCCCGCAATTTCCCTGCGGGCAACCCGGCCTTAACATGGAGCGGCGAGAATGCGGCAATCGATGACCGGCTTTGCCTCCCGCAGCGGCGAACTCGACGGGCTCCGCTGGGGCTGGGAGTTGCGTGGCGTCAACGGCAAGGGGCTCGAGTTGCGGCTTCGGCTGCCCGACTGGATCGAGGGACTCGAGCCGCTGGTTCGCAAGGCGGCGCAGGCAAAACTTGCACGCGGCAATGTCCAGATCGCGCTCCGCGTCACAGGTGGAAGCGAGGAAGAGGCGGCTGAACTCGACGAGGTCGCCATGTCGCGGGTGCTCGACGCCATCGCGCGGATCGAGGACGCTGCCAGCCTGCGTGGCGTTCCGCTCGAACGCTCGAGCGCGGCGCAGATCATCGCCCTGCGTGGTGTCATGGCCACGGGCCAGAGCACGCGCGACGTGCCGGCGCTGCGCGCGGCGCTGATGGCCGAGTTCGAGGCCGCGCTCGACGACTTCGCCGAGATGCGCGCCCGCGAGGGGCAGGCGCTGATGACGGTGCTGAGCGGCCAGATCGACGAGATCGAGGCGCTGGTGGCGAAAGCGGCCAAAACGGTCGAGAGCCGGCGCGACGAGCAGGCCGAGAAGCTGCGCACGGCGCTGCGGCGTATCATGGACGCCACGGATGGCGCCGACGAGGCCCGCGTGGCGCAGGAGCTTGCGCTCATCGCCGTTAAATCCGACATCACCGAAGAGCTCGACCGGCTGACCGCGCATGTGGCCGCGGCGCGGGCTCTGCTGCAGGACACGGGAGCCGTCGGGCGCAAGCTCGACTTCCTGATGCAGGAATTCAATCGCGAGGCCAACACGCTCTGCTCGAAATCCGGCTCTTCGGCGTTGACCCAGATCGGTCTGACGCTCAAGACGGTGATCGACCAGATGCGCGAGCAGGTCCAGAACGTGGAGTGATCCGATGAGCCGAAGAGGTCTTCTCATCATCCTGTCCTCGCCCTCGGGCGCAGGCAAATCGACATTGGCCAAGCGGCTGCGGGCATGGGATCCCTCGGTGATCTTCTCGGTCTCGGCCACCACGCGGGCACCGCGCGCGGGCGAGATCGATGGCGAGGATTACCATTTCATGTCCGAGGCGGCGTTCAAGAAGGCCGTCTCGAATGGCGAGATGCTCGAGCACGCGCATGTGTTCGGCAATTTCTACGGCTCTCCGAAGGGGCCGGTGCGCGACGCCATCATCGATGGCAAGGACGTGCTGTTCGACATCGACTGGCAGGGCGCCCAGCAGATGACCAATTCGGAGCTCGCGCTGCACACGCTGTCGATCTTCCTGCTGCCGCCCTCGATCGCCGAGCTCAAACGCCGGCTGGAATCGCGCGGGCAGGACGGGCCGGAGATCATCGACCGGCGGATGCAGAAGAGCTGGGACGAGATCTCGCACTGGGGGTCGTATGACTTCGTGCTGGTGAACGAGGATCTCGACGCCACCGAAGCCCGGCTCAAGAGCATCGTCACCGCCGCGCGCCTGCGGCGGACGCAGCAGCCGCACCTGCTCGACCACGTGCGCAAGCTGCAGGCAGAATTCGAGGAGGGAGACGCATGACGATCTACGCACTGGACGGCCACGCGCCGCAGCTCGCCGACAGCGCCTGGGCCGCGCCTGATGCCAATCTGATCGGCAAGGTCGTGCTCGAAGAGGACGCCTCGGTCTGGTTCGGCTGCACCCTGCGCGGCGACAACGAGGAGATCCGCGTCGGCGCCGGCAGCAACGTGCAGGAGAACGTCATCTGTCATACCGATATGGGCTATCCGCTGGTGATCGGGCAGGGCTGCACCATCGGCCACAAGGTCATGCTGCACGGCTGCACCATCGGCGACAACAGCCTGATCGGCATGGGCGCGACCATCCTCAACGGCGCCAAGATCGGCCGCAACTGCCTGATCGGCGCGGGCGCGCTTATCACCGAGGGCAAGGAGATCCCGGACGGCAGCCTTGTGATGGGAATGCCGGGCAAGGTCATCCGCCAGCTTGACGCGGCGGCCATCGAGGGGCTGCGGAAATCGGCGCTCGGCTATCAGGCCAACGCGCGCCGGTTCAAGGCGGGTCTGACGGCGCTCTGACGCGTCAGACCCGGTCTCGCTCAGGGCGCGTTCTCGAGGGCGTGCTCGAGCCGGGACTCCACGCGCGGCGCCATCTGACGGGTCAGCATGACCGTCGGGATGTTGCGCAGCGCCGGCTTGCGGTTCGGAACACGGTCGCGATCCCGAAGATAGGACAGGATCTGCCGCGCGTGGTTGCGATGGCGTGCGACCAGCTGGTGGCCGTCGATGCTCCATTTCCAGTAGGCATCTTCCGGCCATGAAATGGTCGCAGGTTTCAAGGTTTGGCAGGCGGCGCACTCGACCATCCCGTGATGATTGAGGCGATATCCGGGACCGTCCGTGCCGTCCTGATGGAACGTCGGCTTCTTGGCCTCCGGTTGTGTCCAGCGAAACTGCTCCGGGTACAATTCTTCAACCACGAAACGTCCCCAAAGGTGCGCGCTTTCAGGCACTTCCGAGTAACGGATCACACAAGTAAAACGGAACGGCTCGTGGAACTGAGCGACCTGCCCACAACAGGGGCAGTGTATCTCGATCGGTTCATTTGGCATGACACGAGGTCCTGTGGTTGTAAGCGCCCCCACCTACACCTCCATAAAACGTCAAAATCAAGGCAACTGCAATCAAATTTCGCCATTCTGCACACCTATAAGTGGTATCCCGCCGATCACATTTCCTTGTGTTCGCCTTACTTCTCGGTCTGTCATCGCAGGGTGTCTCAATGAAACAAGACATCCTCGCAGTTTCGCCATGGTCGAGATGATGCCGCATTGCAGCGGCGAGGGGGCGCGCTGCGGCCTCCTCCACACGAGCCGCACAGGCAGCCGCATGGGGCGCTCGGTTCTTGCCCCCGGTACAGACGCATGCCAAACCGCTGCCAGTGCAGCTCATCGCAACGCAGAAAGCGATGTCGCAGGGAAGGATCCTGATGCAGACCGATTCCAGACATGTCGTCGCCGCAGTTCCGCTTCCTGCGATTCTGATCCGCTGGGACGAGCGCGTCGAAGCCGCCAATGCCGAGGCCAAGACGCTGCTGGGCGAGGGCCTCGAGGAGCGGCACTTCATCACCGCGCTGCGCCAGCCGTCGCTGCTTGACGCCATCGAAGGCACGTTCCGCGACGCGGCCCCGCGACTGACCCGCTATCTCACCAGTGACGGGCGGCAGGATACGACCTACGAGGTCTCGGTGCGCTCGCTGCCGCTCGAAGGCAAGCCGGGCGTGCTGCTGACCTTCACCGACATCACCCATCTCGAGCAGGCGGGCCAAATGCGGCGGGATTTCGTCGCCAATGTCAGCCACGAGCTGCGCACGCCGCTGACGGCGCTTCTGGGGTTCATCGAAACCTTGCGCGGGCCGGCGCGCGATGATGCCACCGCGCGCGACCGGTTTCTCGGGATCATGGAAGACGAGGCAGGGCGCATGGAACGGCTGGTCGGCGATCTTCTGTCGCTGAGCCGGGTCGAGGCGGAAGAGCGCGTGCGCCCGACCGAGCCGGTCGATCTGGCCGCCCTGGTCCACTCGGTGATCCGCGGGCTGGCGCCTCTGGCCGACGATGCCGGCGTCACGCTCGCAACCGACGCGCCCGAGACCGGGCTCGAGGTGCCCGGCGATCCTGACCAGCTTCGGCAGGTCGTGGTGAACCTGATCGAGAACGGCGTGAAGTATTCGGGCCAGGGCGCCGAGGTGCGGGTCCACATCGCCGAGCCGGGCTACCAGCCAAGGCTGCGCGGGGAGGGCGTGGAGCTGACGGTCACCGACACGGGGCCGGGGATCAACCCGATCCACATTCCCCGCCTGACCGAACGCTTCTACCGGGTCGACAGCCACCGCTCGCGCGAGATGGGCGGCACCGGGCTTGGCCTTGCCATCGTCAAGCACATCGTCAACCGGCACCGCGGACGCCTCAAGATCGAGAGCGCGCCGGGCAAGGGCACCACGTTCCGCGTGCTGCTCCCCCGCGAGGTCTGAGCCGGGGCCTCAGCCCCCGGGATGACGGTGGCGCGCCTCGATCTCCGGAAGCTGTGCGGCGAATTTCTCCACGGTAAGGGGGCCTGCGATACGTCGGCGCACCCAGTCCTCGTGCGCGCCGACGATCAAAAGCGGAAACCGCGGCAGGTCCAGAAGGACCGCGATGCAGAAGCGGTGGTTGCCCGAGCCGGTCTTCATCAGGTTGCCCTCGGCGTCGATCACCGCGGTGGGTTCAAAGCCGGACTTCGAGACATCGAAGCCGGTGGTGCGGAAGCTTTCGATCATACCGAGCATGTAGCTGTCGAGGAACGCGATGATCTCGGCCTCGCTGCTCAGTCGGCGGCGTTTGTAGGAGGCGATGCCGGTCGAGGCGAGGTCATCCGAGAGTTCGCGGAACCACAGGCTGGCGCGAAGATCGTCCCCGTGGGCCATGAGATCCTCGAGAAGCCGGAACCGATGGGTCTCGGTAACTCGCGGTTTGGGTCCGAAGAACTGGCCGGGAATCGCGAACGGTTCGGCCCGTCTGATCGCCGGGCGCAGCAGGTCGACGCCCCATTGCGGCAGGACGCGGCGCAGGGTGCGCACGCGGGCGCGTCCGACGGGCCATTTGGAGCCGAATTGACGGGTCACGCTGGCCGGGCGCACCCAGACCACGGCCGCGTCTCCGGCTGCGCGAATAAAGGCCTTCTGTTTCATGAGCTTGCCTCGTCCCGGATTGAAAACGAAAGCAGTGTAGAACCGAGCCGGGGCCCGTGCCGGAGCGTTCGGCGGCACGCGGAGCTTGGCGGGTCGACGCCAGATGAAGCGATAAATCCCGCACTGTCATTAAACTGTTACCTACCTGTCACAAAAGCATCGCGCCGGACGCCTAGGCCTGCCGGCGAGGTTCCCCAGGGGAGGGGACCAGAACCAAAGTTACAGGAGCATGTACATGCAATCCGTCAAACTCGCCGCATCGGCTCTGGCCATCGCCGCCGTCTCGGCTTCCGCCGCTGCCGCCCGTGACAACGTGCAGGTCGCCGGCTCGTCCACCGTTCTGCCCTACGCGTCGATCGTGGCAGAAGCCTTCGGTGAGAACTTCGACTTCCCGACCCCGGTCGTGGAATCGGGCGGCTCCTCGGCTGGCCTCAAGCGCTTCTGCGAAGGCGTCGGCGAGAACACCATCGACATCGCGAACGCCTCCCGCGCCATCCGCGACGGCGAAATCGAGACCTGCGCCGCCAACGGCGTGAGCGACATCATCGAAGTCCGCATCGGCTATGATGGCATCGTGTTCGCCTCGCAGCAGACCGGCCCCGAGTTCACCGCGTTCGAGCCGTCGGATCTCTACAACGCGCTGGCCGAGCAGGTCGTGGTCGACGGCGAGCTGGTCGCCAACCCGCACAACACCTGGGCCGACTTCAACGCCGACCTGCCGGACGTCGAAATCGCCGCCTTCATCCCGGGCACCAAGCACGGCACCCGCGAAGTCTTTGAAGAGAAGGTCCTGCTGCAGGGCTGCGAAGACACCGGCGCGATGGAAGCGATGGTCGCAGGCGGCATGTCGGAAGACGACGCCGAGGACGCCTGCATGGCGGTCCGCACCGACGGCAAGTCGGTCGACATCGACGGCGACTACACCGAGACCCTCGCCCGCATCGACAGCAACCCCAACGGCATCGGCGTGTTTGGCCTGGCGTTCTACGAGAACAACACCGACAAGCTTAAGGTCGCGACCATGTCCGGCGTCGAGCCGACCACCGAGACCATCGCCGAAGGCGAGTACCCGGTGTCGCGCCCGCTGTTCTTCTACGTGAAGAAAGCCCACATCGGCGTGATCCCCGGCCTGAAGGAATACGCCGAGTTCTTCGTCGCCGACGAGATCGCAGGCCCCGACGGCCCGCTCGCCAACTACGGCCTCGTTTCCGACCCCGAGCTTGCCGACACCCAGTCCAAGATCTCCAACGAAGAGACCATGGGCTCGAACATGTAATCGGATATTCCAGATTGCTTCGGGGCGGTGCGTTGTGCGCCGCCCCGTCTTCTCTTAGGCCATTTGCAACTTCGAAACGACCTCTGGGGGCGATATGCCGGTACTCTGGCTCTTTCTGATCGTGCTCGCGCTCGCGGCCATGGGCTTCATCGCCGGCCGTATGCGCGTGACCACTGCCGGCGGTGTGCGCCCGCATTCCCTTCCAAACTACTACGGCTGGAACGTCGCGATGAAGGTGATGGCGCCGGCCTTGCTGGCGCTGGTCGTCTGGCTGCTGGTGCAGCCGATCCTTGTCGACCGTCAGGTGACCGCCGGGCTGGGCGAGAACGCGGTGCCCGAGGGCTCGACGCTCGGGCTGGTGATGTCCGACGTGCGCCGGGTGGCCGACGGGCTCGACACCGCGGTCGGCCGCGGCCTGATCACCTCCGGAGACGCCGACGCGATGAGCGCCGCGGATTCCAACGTGCGCAGCCTGCTCGGCGAGGCCGGCGTGGCGCTCGGCTCCGATGTCAGCCCCGAGGTGCTCGAGGCGGCGCAGCGCTACCGCGCGATGAACGCCACCGGCGATTTCTGGCGCACCGCGGTGGTGCTCGTGCTGGCGATTGCGGGGCTTGCCTGGGGGATCGCCCAGTCGCATGGCAGCTTCCGCGCGCGCAACTCCGTCGAGACCGGCATCCGCATGATCCTGCTTGCGGCGGCGTCGATCGCCATCCTGACGACGATCGGCATCGTGCTCTCGCTGGTCGGCAACACCTGGCATTTCTTCCAGATCTACCCGGCCTCGAAGTTCTTCGGCTCGTTCACCTGGTCGCCGTCGTTCGGCGGCGGGTCCGAGCTTGGCATCTGGCCGCTGCTGTGGGGCACGCTCTACATCTCGATCATCGCGCTCATCGTCGCGGTGCCGATCGGCCTGTTCGCGGCGGTCTACCTGTCGGAATATGCCGGCCCGCGGATGCGCGCCTGGGCCAAGCCGCTGCTCGAGGTGCTCGCCGGTATCCCGACGATCGTCTACGGTCTCTTCGCGCTGCTCACCGTCGGGCCGATTCTGCTGACCGTGTTCGGCCGCGACGGGCTGGGCTGGATGCAGGCCGGCACCGCGGTGATGACCGCGGGTCTGGTGATGGGCATCATGCTCATCCCCTTCGTCAGCTCGCTGTCGGACGACATCATCAACGCGGTGCCGCAGTCGCTGCGTGACGGCTCCTACGGGCTGGGCGCGACGCAGTCCGAGACCATCAAGCAGGTCATCCTGCCGGCGGCGCTGCCGGGCATCGTGGGCGCGGTCCTGCTGGCCGCCTCGCGCGCCATCGGCGAGACCATGATCGTGGTCTTCGGGGCAGGGGCCGCGGCGCGGCTCTCGCTCAACCCGTTCGACGCCATGACCACCGTCACCGCCAAGATCGTCAGCCAGCTCACCGGCGACGCCGACTTCGCCTCGCCCGAGGCGCTGGTGGCCTTCGCCCTTGGCATGACGCTCTTCATCATCACGCTGGGGCTGAACGTCTTCGCCCTCTACATCGTGCGCAAATACCGGGAGCAGTACGAATGACCGACGCGACCTCGCAGGGCGGCTCCCGCCCCAACGCCCGCCCGACCACCAGCCTGACCGCCGTCGGGAGCCGGACCAAGAAGCGCAACGCCTCCGAAAAGCGCTTCCGGGCCTACGGTCTGGCGGCCATCGGCACCGGCCTGTTCTTTCTGGTGGTGCTGCTGAGCGCGATCGTCTCGAACGGCAGCAGCGCCTTCATGCAGACCTTCATCGAGGTGCCGGTCTATCTCGACCCCGCCAAGCTCGACAAGAACGGCAACCGCGATCCGGAGGACATCGCCAAGGTCTCGACCTTCGGCTACAGCCCCCTGATCCAGAATGCCGTCTTCGAGCAGGTGCAGGACAAGGGCATCGCCACCGAGTACGACGATGCCGGTGACATGAAGGCGCTGATCTCGGCTTCGGCGGCGGCGCAGCTGCGCGACCGCGTGATCGCCAATCCCGACCTGATCGGCGAGACGGTGGATTTCCAGATCCTCGCCTCGAGCCGGGTCGACGGCTACCTCAAGGGCCGCGTGAGCCGCGACAGCATCACCCAGGACAAGAACATCGACGCCGGGCATCTCGACCTCGTCGATGCGCTGCGCGAGGACGGCACCGTCCACAAGAGCTTCAACTTCGCCTTCATCACCGGCGCCGACGCCTCGGAAAGCCGCCCCGAGCAGGCCGGTCTCGGCGTGTCGATGCTGGGCTCGTTCTTCATGATGCTGGTGGTGCTGTTCCTTGCCCTGCCGATCGGCGTCGCGGCCTCGATCTACCTCGAGGAGTTCGCGCCGCAGAACAAGTTCACCGACTTCATCGAGGTCAATATCTCCAACCTCGCCGCGGTGCCCTCGATCGTGTTCGGCATCCTCGGCCTTGCCGCCTTCATCCAGTTTGCGCACCTGCCGCAGTCGGCGCCGCTGGTGGGGGGGCTGACGCTGACGCTGATGACCCTGCCGACCATCGTCATCTCGACCCGCGCCTCGCTCAAGGCGGTGCCGCCGTCGATCCGCGACGCCGCGCTCGGGGTCGGTGCCTCGAAGATGCAGTCGGTGTTCCACCACGTGCTGCCGCTGGCCATGCCCGGCATCCTGACCGGCACCATCATCGGGCTTGCGCAGGCGCTTGGCGAGACCGCGCCGCTGCTGCTGATCGGCATGGTGGGCTACATCGCGACCAACTACCCGGACGGGGTCATCTCGGGCTTCCTGTCGCCGAACTCGGCGATGCCCGCGCAGATCTACGAATGGGCCAAGCGCGCCGACCCGGCCTATTACGAACGCGCCTGGGGCGGTATCATCATCCTGCTCGTGTTCCTGCTGGTCATGAACGTGATCGCCATCATCCTTCGCCGCAAGTTCGAGCGCCGGTGGTGACGATGAGCGACAATCTCGGTAAGGGGGATAACACCCATGTATGACGCACCGTTGAGGAAGACCGACGTGGAAGCCAACGAAATCAAGATCTCCGCCAAGGACGTGCAAGTCTATTACGGCGACAACCACGCCATCAAGGACGTGTCGGTGGAGCTGCAGGACAAGACCGTCACGGCCTTTATCGGACCGTCGGGCTGCGGCAAGTCGACCTTCCTGCGCTGCCTGAACCGGATGAACGACACCATCGACATCTGCCGCGTCGAGGGCCTGATCTCGCTCGATGGCGAGGACATCTACGACAAACGCGTCGACCCGGTGCAACTGCGCGCCAAGGTGGGCATGGTGTTCCAGAAGGCGAACCCGTTCCCCAAGTCGATCTATGACAACGTGGCTTACGGGCCGCGCATCCACGGGCTTGCTAAGAACAAGGCCGAGCTTGACGAGATCGTCGAGAAGGCGCTGCGGCGCGGCGCCATCTGGGACGAGGTGAAGGACCGTCTGCACGCGCCCGGCACCGGCCTCTCGGGCGGTCAGCAGCAGCGTCTGTGCATCGCCCGCGCCGTGGCCACCGAGCCCGAAGTGCTGCTGATGGACGAACCCTGCTCGGCGCTCGACCCGATCGCGACCGCACAGGTCGAAGAGCTGATCGACGAGCTGCGCACCAAGTACTCGGTGGTCATCGTGACGCACTCGATGCAGCAGGCGGCGCGCGTCAGCCAGAAGACCGCGTTCTTCCACCTCGGCAACCTCGTGGAGTACGGCGAGACCAGCCAGATCTTCACCAACCCCGTGGACTCGCGCACCGAGTCCTACATCACTGGACGGATCGGATAAATCATGAGCGATCTCAAGCATCACATTGCCACCGCGTTCGACCGCGATCTCGAAGGCATCCAGGCTCAGATCCTCAAGATGGGCGGTCTCGTCGAGGCCGCGATCCACGATGCCGCCAAGTCGCTCGAGACCCGCGACGAGGAACTCGCCGAACAGGTCCGCACGGGCGATCTGGCCATCGACGCGATGGAGGAAAGCCTCAACGAGGAAGCCGCCCGCGTCATCGCGCTCCGCCAGCCCGCCGCCAGCGACCTGCGCGTGGTGCTGTCGGTGATGCGCATGTCGGCCAACCTCGAGCGCATCGGCGACCTGTCCAAGAATATGGCCAAGCGCACCACGGTGCTGGCCCAGATGACGCAGATCAACGGCTCGACCACCGCGCTGCGCCGCATGGCGCGCGATGTCGAGATGATGCTCAAGGATGCGCTCGACGCCTATATCAAGCGCGACGAGGCGCTGGCCCGCGACGTGATCGAGCGCGATGCCGATGTGGACCAGATGTACAACACGCTGTTCCGCGAGTTCCTGACCTTCATGCTGGAGGATCCGCGCAACATCACCTCGTGCATGCACCTGCATTTCATCGCCAAGAACATCGAGCGCATGGGCGACCACGTGACGGCCATCGCCGAGCAGGTGATCTTCCTCGCGACCGGCGAGAAGCCCGAGGGCGTGCGCGTCAAGGAAGACCGCACGTCGAGCGATCCGGCGCTGAGCGCCGACCTCTAATCAAGGAATACCCCATGTCGGCAGATCAGCCCACCGTTCTGGTCGTCGAGGATGAAGCCTCGCAGCGCGAAGTACTGCGCTACAATCTGGAAGCCGAAGGCTTCCGTGTCGCCGCCGCCGGCAATGGCGAGGAAGCCCTCGTCATGCTGGACGAGGAAGAGCCCGACGTGATCGTGCTCGACTGGATGCTGCCGAACCTCTCGGGCATCGAGGTCTGCCGCCAGATCAAGACCCGCCCCGAGACCCGGGGCGTGCCGGTCATCATGCTCTCGGCCCGGTCGGAAGAGATCGACCGGATCCGCGGGCTCGAGACCGGGGCCGACGATTACGTCGTCAAGCCCTACAGCCTGCGCGAGCTGATGGCGCGGGTGAAGGCGCAGCTACGCCGGTCGCGGCCTGCGGCGGCGGGTCTGCGGCTCGAGTATGACGACATCATCCTCGACGCCGAGACCCACCGGGTGACCCGCGACGGGCAGGAGCTGAAGCTTGGCCCGACCGAGTTCCGCCTGCTCTCGACCTTCATGGAAAAGCCCGGCCGCGTGTGGTCGCGCGAGCAGTTGCTCGACCGGGTCTGGGGGCGCGACATCTATGTCGACACCCGCACCGTCGACGTCCATATCGGGCGGCTGCGCAAGGCGCTCGGCGTCTATGGGGGCGGCGATCCGCTGCGCACCGTGCGCGGCGCGGGCTACGCGCTGGGCTGAGGTGCTGCCCTGAGAGGCGGGCGAGTGCCCGCCCGTCAGGCGCGTCTCAGCTTTTCCTCTTCTTTTTGGATTTCTTCTCGGCCTTGAGCGCCTCTGCCGCCTTGGCCTTTTTCTTCTGCTTCTTGGCGTCGGCCTTGTTCAGCTCGGTCTTTTCCGCCTTCTTGTCTTTCTTTTCTTTGGACTTTTTGTCAGCCTTGGCCTTGCTGTCGTCCTTTGCCTTCTTGTCGCCCTTGGACGTCTTCTCGTCCTTGGCCGTCTTTTCGGCTTTGAGCTTCTTGTCGCTCTTCTTGTCCTTCTTCGCGGACTTGTCCTTCTTGGCGCCTTTGGCCTTGCCACTGCCGCGCTCGAGCGTGCGGGCGGAGGCCGGCTCGGGCAGCGGGTCGTTGACCGCCAGCGGGCTGTCCGGATCCGGCTCGGGAATCATGCGCTGCGCCTCGGTCGGCGCTTCGGGATCCTCGAGCTTGTCGTCGCCGGGCGTGCCGGGCGCGGGCGCGGCTTCGGTGTCGGCCGTGCGCGGCGCGGGCGCGGGATCTTTGGAAAGGCTGTCGACCGCCGCCGCGATCAGGCTTTGCGCTCGGGCCAGCCGGGTGCGGGGCAGGGCGGTCAGGCGCTCGGGATCGGCCCCGGCCAGCGCCTCGGCGCTGTCGATGCCAAGCTCAAGAATCTGGGCCGCAAGCGCGGGTCCGATGCCACGGACGGAAGTCAGGTCTGTCAAATCGCTCTCCAAATGGTAGCAATACGGGGATGTCGGCCAATGCCGGTGACGATGCGTCAGAAACCGCTGGCTTGTCCACAAGGTTCCTTGAGGGCTTGCGCTTGGCGCCCGCAGCGCTTATAGGCGCGCTCACGAACCCCGCAGGCGGGGTCGGGCCTATGGGGGAGACATCCCCACAGCGTCCACCGGTTGCCCCATTTCGGGTCAAGCCCCCGCCGAGGATATGAAACCGGAAAGGATATAGGACATGGCTCTTCCCGAGTTCTCCATGCGCCAGCTGCTTGAAGCAGGCGTTCACTTTGGCCACCAGACGCAGCGCTGGAACCCCCGCATGGGCGAGTTCATCTACGGTGCGCGCAACGGCATCCACATTCTCGACCTGACCCAGACCGTGCCGATGCTCGACGCGGCCCTGAACGTCATCCGCGAGACCGTCGCCAAGGGCGGCCGCGTTCTCTTCGTCGGCACCAAGCGTCAGGCAGCTCAGCCGATCGCCGAAGCCGCAGAGAAGTGCGCCCAGTACTACATGAACCACCGCTGGCTCGGCGGCACGCTGACCAACTGGCAGACCGTTTCGCAGTCGATCAACCGCCTCAAGGCGATCGACGAGCAGATGGAGTCCGGCGCCGAAGGCCTCACCAAGAAAGAGCGCCTCGGCATGGAGCGCGAGCAGGCCAAACTGCAGGCGTCGCTCGGCGGCATCCGCGAAATGGGCGGCCTGCCGGAACTGCTTTTCGTCATCGACGTCAAGAAAGAGCAGCTCGCCATCGCCGAAGCCAAGAAGCTGGGCATCCCGGTCGTCGCCATCGTCGACACCAACTGCTCGCCCGAGGGTGTGGACTACATCATCCCCGGCAACGATGACGCCGCTCGCGCCATCGCGCTCTACTGCGACCTCGTCAGCCGCGCGGCCCTCGACGGCATGACCGGCCAGATGGAAGCTGCAGGCGTCGACCTTGGCTCTCTGGAAGACGCACCGGCAGAAGAACTGCTGGCCGGCGCCGGCCAGAACTGATCCGCCGCTGTCGCGAAAGCGTCACGCAAGCATGACATGAGCGGCAAGGCCCGGGGCAGGGCCTGCCGCACACGACCACTCGAGAGGGAGCCAAGCACATGGCGATCACTGCTGCACAGGTGAAAGAACTGCGCGAGATGACCGGCGCAGGCATGATGGATGCCAAGAAGGCGCTGACCGAGACCGACGGCGACATGGAAGCCGCGATCGACTGGCTGCGCACCAAGGGCCTCGCCAAGGCCGCGAAGAAATCGGGCCGGACCGCTGCCGAGGGCCTCGTGGCCGTCGAAGTCAACGGTGGCACCGGCGTCGCCGTCGAGGTGAACGCGGAAACCGACTTCGTCGCGAAGAACGCCGAGTTCCAGACCATGGTGTCGGACATCGCCAAGGCCGCAACCGGTGTCGACAGCGTCGAGACGCTGGCCGAGACCGAAATCGGTGGCAAGAAGGTCTCCGAAATCATCACCGACAAGATCGCCAAGATCGGCGAGAACATGACCCTGCGCCGGATGGCCAAGGTCGAAGGCGACGTGGTCTCCACCTACGTGCACAACGCAGCCGCTCCGGGCCTCGGCCAGATCGGCGTGCTGGTCGCACTCAAGGGCGGTGACGACGCGTTCGGCAAGCAGGTCGCGATGCACATCGCAGCCGCAAACCCGGCCTCGCTGTCGGAAGCCGACCTCGACCCGGCGGTCGTCGAGAAGGAGCGTCAGGTCCAGATCGACATCGCGAAGGAATCCGGCAAGCCGGACGCCGTGATCGAGAAGATGATCGTCGGCCGCATGAAGAAGTTCCTCGGTGAAGTGACCCTGCTGGGCCAGCAGTTCGTCATCAACCCCGACATCACCGTCGAGAAGGCCGCCGAAGAAGCCGGCGCCACCATCGTGGGCTTTGTCCGCATGCAGGTCGGCGAAGGCATCGAGAAAGAGAAAGAGGATTTCGCAGCCGAGGTTGCGAAGGCCGCGCAGGGCTGATCCCGCCGCGCTCTTTCGAAGGCTAGCAATGACAGGAGCCGCCCCCCGGGGCGGCTCCTTTTTGGTCCTGCGGTCAGCGCCCCGGCAGGGTTGGGGACGATCGGAGAGCCGGGCAGGGGTGCCGAGGAGACTCATGCGAAAATTGCGCAAGTCCCCCCGGCTCCGGTTTACACCGGGAGATCCCAGGGCCCCCGTAATTGCGAGGGGTGGGTCCTCTTGTTCCATGGCCAAAGCCACCACTCACGGAACGACGATACAATCGCAATTTACGACCTTTCATGGAAGCGCGGGACGCCCGCGCCCGTGAAATTTCCGTCTTTGATACGAATATTGCCTATCTAGATTTCGCTTTGCTTAACAATCCCGGAAGCAAAGTGAAAACTCTCGCGCGATTTGCGTGCGAAGAACGACCGCCCAAGTGGAGTGCGACTCGACCAGATCGTTCAGTTTTGCGCGATGTCGCCGTTCAGATGTCGATTATAAACATCTGGTTCTGGAACGCGGCCTTGGCTACCGCCTGGGCGGTGGTTTCTACGTTCAACGCCTCCCGCGCGAGCCGCAGGTGCTTTTCGATGGTGGCCTGTGTCAGCCCCATGATCGCCGCGATGTCCTGCATAGTCTTGCCGTCGCCGACCCATTCCAGCGCCTCGCGCTGGCGCTTCGTGAGCGACTGGTTCGGCGGGATATAGGGCAGGGTGAGGATCTTGAGATGCAGCAGGTTGTTGAGCAGCGTGATCTCCTCACCGTGACGCTCCCAGACGGCATCGACCTCGTGCTGCTGCAGTCCGGCCCGCGCGGTCAGCGCGATGGCGCCTTTCGCGCGGGTCGAGAGCGAGCGAAAGCTCACCGAGTAGCCGGCGCGCACATCCATCGACAGGTTGAACGCGATCACGCGCCGCTCGACGTCCGTCAGCTTGCCCTCGGCCATCATCTCGCCGAGGACACGCCACGAACAGGCGCCGTCATGCTCAAGCGCCCAACGGACCATGGGCGCATGATGATACAGACCCTGGCCGACGAAGCCGTCGATATAGTCGGTGCTATGGTTGGTCAGCAGCACGAAATCATTCGGATCGCCGAGCGAGGTCGTGGTGCGGTAGCGCGTGAACCCGTACATCAGCCGGTCGAAGCCAAAGCCGGCCATGCTCTCGACATGCATGGCCCAGAGGGCTTCGACGCTGCCGGCATTGGTCATTTCGAGAAGCCGGCTGTGCAGGGTCGCGCAGGCTGTCATGGCGCGGCGTCCAGATGGCTCTTCATCGCGTCCATCGCCAGCGTGTAACCGCGCGCCCCGAAGCCGCAGATCACGCCGACCGAGACCCGAGCGATGTAGCTCTGGTGGCGGAATGCCTCGCGGGCATGGACATTCGACAGGTGCAGCTCGATCGCCGGGATCTCGGCCGAGCTGATCGCGTCCATCAGGGCGATGGAGGTGTGGGTGTAGGCGCCGGCATTGAGGATCAGGCCATCGATCCGTCCACGCGTGCCGTGGATCGCATCGACCAGCGCGCCTTCGTGGTTGCTCTGCTCGAACTCGACCTCGACGCCGATTTCGATGGCGTGGGCACGGCACATGGCTTCGACATCGGCCAGCGTGGTGCGCCCGTAGACCTCGGGCTGGCGCACGCCGAGGAGGTTCAGGTTCGGACCGTTAAGAATGAGGAAGCTGGGCATTGTGCGGGACCTTCGGCAGACTGGGTTCAGTGTTCGTCGTAAACCTGCGCTTGTAAATAAGCGCCATTACCGACGCGGGGGTGCACTGGTTTGCCGCCATGGCGCAAGCCTGTTTGCGATGTGAGCCTTGCTGCGGGGCGCTGGATCAGGGGCCAAACCCGATAATTCAATGCATTCCGTGCTTTGGCTGCCAATTATATTTACATAATACTGATTATAAGATAGATGGATGTCTGATCTGAGGACCGGTACGACCGCCCCCTCAAGCCCCCAAACCAAGCGCGGTTGCGGCGTGACGCTGAGGTCTGGCCGTTTAGCCAACAACGAAAAGCCTTACGGCTCCACGGTTTGAGATACCAGCCTCGCGCCCTCAGGCAAAGTGCTTGCGGACCCCGCATCGCGCTGCTTCGCACTTGTCGGACCCGCCCGGCTCGGTCAAAAGACGGACATGACAGATACACCGGACATTCTCTGCATCGGCTCCGTCCTGTGGGACGTGATCGGACGCTCCGCCAGCCACATGCGCCAGGGCTCCGACGTGCCCGGCCGCATCACCCGTCTTCCCGGCGGCGTGGCGCTCAACATCGCGATGACGCTGGCGCGCTTCGGGCTGCGCCCGGCGCTGCTCTCTTCCGTCGGTCAGGATCCCGAAGGCCACGAACTGGCCGAGGCCTGCGAACAGCTCGGCTGCGATACCAGATTTCTCTATCGTTCCGAGGACTTGCCCACCGATCGCTACATGGCCGTCGAAGGCGCCAACGGGCTGATCGCCGCCATCGCGGATGCCCACTCGCTCGAGCGCGCAGGCTCGCGCATCCTTCGTCCGCTGTCGGACGGCACGCTGGGCACGCTCGAGACGCCGTTCACCGGCTCCGTCGCGCTCGACGGCAATCTCAAGGAAACGCTGCTCGACGAGATCGTCCGCGATGCGGCCTTCGCCAAGGCCGACATGCGCATCGCCCCCGCGAGCCCCGGCAAGGCCGAGCGGCTGATGCCGTTCCTGCGCGCCGGTCGCGGCGTGCTGTACGTCAACCTCGAGGAAGCCGGTCTGCTCTGTCAGGAAAGCTTCAAGAGCGCCCCGCAAGCCGCTGCAAAGCTTGTCGAACGTGGCGCTGCACGTGCCGTGGTGACGAATGGCGGAGACGCCGCCTGCGACGCCACCACCGACGGGCTCGTGGCCGAACGGCCACCGGAGGTGCTGGTCACCCGGGTCACCGGTGCCGGTGACACTTTCATGGCGGCGCATATTGTGGCAGAGCTGCGCGGCGCGGCCCGGGCCGAGGCGTTGAGCCTCGCCCTGGATGCCGCAGCCGCCTACGTTTCCGGAGACATCGCCTCATGAGCCACATCAGACTTTCCGCCGCCGTCGCAGACGCCCTCGCCAAGGGGGCCCCGGTCGTGGCACTGGAATCGACGATCATCACCCACGGGATGCCGTGGCCGCAGAACCTCGAGATGGCCCGCAAGGTCGAGGCGGTGATCCGCGAGGAAGGCGCCGAACCCGCGACCATCGCGGTGCTCGACGGCGAACTCTGCGTCGGCCTCGAGGACGACCAGCTCGAGAAGCTGGCACAGGCCCGCGGCGTCGCCAAGCTGAGCCGCGCCGACCTCGCCGTGTGCATGGCTCAAGGCCGCACCGGCGCGACCACGGTGGCCGCCACCATGATCGCTGCCGCGCAGGCCGGCATCTCGACCTTTGCCACCGGCGGCATCGGCGGCGTGCACAAGGGCGCCGAGCAGAGCTTCGACGTCTCGGCCGACCTTCAGGAACTGGCCCAGACCGCCGTGACCGTGGTCTGCGCCGGCGCCAAGGCCATTCTCGACCTGCCCAAGACGCTGGAAGTGCTCGAAACCCTTGGCGTGCCGGTGATCGCCTACGGACAGGACCAGCTGCCGGCCTTCTGGTCGCGCGAGGCCGGCCTGCGCGCGCCGCTGCGCATGGACACCCCGCGTGCCATCGCCGAGGCACAGGCCATGCGCACCGCGCTGGGGCTTCCCGGCGGCCAGCTCGTCGCCAACCCGATCCCCGCAGAGGCCGAGATCGTGCGCAGCGAGATGAGCCCGGTGATCGAACGCGCCAATGCCGACGCCGAGACCCACGGCATCCGCGGCAAGGACCTCACGCCCTACCTGCTGCAGCGCATCTTCGAGCTCACCGAGGGGCGCTCGCTCGACTCCAACATCGCGCTTGTCCTGAACAATGCGCGGCTGGGGGCACGCATCGCCAAGGAAATAAGCGCCCTGCCCCGAAATTGAGCTTTCGCTTTGGCCGCATCATTGTAGACCTGATCCCGTACGCCTACCTTCTTCCTGGCACTCGGCTTCTGGACGGACAATGAACACGCCCTTCGACGATACACCGCGCAGGCGGGGCCTGCTGGCCTCCCTGCGCGCGAGCTTCCTGACAGGTCTGGTGGTGATCGCCCCCATCGGCCTGACGATCTGGCTCATCTGGACCATGTTCGGCTTCGTCGACGGGTTCGTGCTGCCGCTGATCCCGGACCAGTTCAACCCCGAGGCCTATATCGGCATCAACCTGCGCGGCCTCGGCGTGATCTTCTTTCTGGTGTTCACCATCCTCGTCGGCTGGGTCGCCAAGGGGCTGATCGGGCGGTCACTGATCCGCTTCGCCGAAAGCCTTGTCGAGCGCACGCCGGTGGTGCGCACGATCTATTCCGGCATCAAGCAGATCGCCGAGACCGTCTTTGCCCAGTCCGAGCGCAGCTTCGAGAAGGCCTGCCTCGTGCAATATCCCCGCAAGGGGATCTGGGCCGTCGGCTTCATCTCGACGCAGGCCAAGGGCGAGGTCGCGGAGCGCGCCGAGACGATGGGCGGGCTGACATCGGTCTTCGTGCCGACCACGCCGAACCCGACCTCGGGCTTCCTGCTGTTCTTCCCGGAAGAGGACGTGGTCGAGCTCGATATGAGCCTCGAGGATGCCGCCAAGCTGGTGATCTCGGCGGGTCTCGTCTATCCGCCCGAGCGTCCGGGCGAGAAACCCCGGGTCGAACCGGTGCGCAAGGCCTCCTGAGGGCGCGGGCCGCGGTAGTCTGTCTCACGGCGTGACAACTGGCACCATTTGTAAGAGCTGCGCCGCGCGTCGCCATGCGCATTTCTGAAGTCTGTCAGAACGCTCACGCTTATTTTCGGCACGGATTCATGGCCTGTGGCTCAGGCGCTCCGCGCCTTGGCCCGCGACCATCCACGGCACGCCCCCAAAACCCGAGGGCGCCTGCCACGGACGCCCCGCAAAGGCCCCCAAGGCGCCTGACCTCACGACTGCATCGGAGACGAGAACATCTTGCGCAGATCAGCGGTCTGGCGCACCCCGATCGCGTCGCCGTGCTCGCCGAGGAAGCTCCCCGCCGCGCGCCGACCGGCGGCCTTGAGCTGCGCCATCAGGCCCGGCAGCGGCACCATCTTGGTGGCCACCGAGAGCGCGTTCATCAAGCTGTCATCGGCGATCATGTGGACGCGCAGCTTCTTCATCGCCCCCTCGGCGACCGAGCCTGCCTCGATCAGGCGCTGCACGAACTCGATGGCGCGCAGTTCACGCAGAAGCGCCGCGTTGAAGCTGATCTCGTTGATCCGGTTCTGGATCTCCGGCGGCGTCACCGGCACCGCCTCGCGCACGATCGGGTTGATGTTGACGATCACCAGATCGTCCGGCAGCTCCGGCCGGAACAGCGGAAACAGCGCCGGGTTGCCGGAATAGCCGCCATCCCAGAAGGCCTCGGTGACGCCGGTTTCGGGATCGATCAGATCCACCGCCTGGAACAGCGTCGGCAGGCAGGCGGAGGCGAGGATCGCCTCGGGACAGAGCGTGTCGCCCGCGAACACCCGCACCTTGCCGTCGCGCACCGCCGTGGCCGACACGAAGAACGCAGGCCCCGCATCGGCGCAGATATCGGCGAACTCCATCCGGCGCAGGATGTCTTCCAGCGGGTTGCGATAGAGCGGCCCCCACGCATAGGGCGACAGCATCCGGCCCACGCTCTCGCCGGCGGCAAAGGGCAGCGAGTACTGCACCGCGCTGCTGACCGTGCCGGGATGCGGCAGCCACGCGTGCATCCATTCCGGAATCGAGATATCGCGCAGCCCCGAGACCTCGTTCCAGAGCCAGTCCAGCGTCTCGCGCGCGCCCTCGCGCCCGCCGCGCACCAGCCCGGCCTTCAGCGCCGCACCGTTGAGCGCCCCGGCCGAGGCGCCCGAGATCGCGGCGATCTCGAGATCCTCCACCTCGAGCAACCGGTCGAGCACACCCCAGGTGAAGGCGCCATGCGCGCCACCGCCCTGCAGCGCAAGGTTGATCCGCCGTGTCATCGCCGCCCCTTTCGTGCAACGCCCCTGTTTCTTCTGGCCCGAAATATCCCGGGGTGAATTGGCCGCAGGCCAAGAGGGGCAGCGCCCCTCCTCAATGCGGACCGCCGCCCCCGGAGCTCAGCGGCTCAGAGCGCCGTCCAGCCGCCGTCGACCGAGATCGTGGTGCCGGTGATCTGCGCCGCCGCGTCCGAGCACAGGAACACCGCCGTGCCGCCGATCTGCTCGGTGGTGGCGAACTCCTTCGAGGGCTGGCGCTCGAGGATGACCTTCTCGACCACCTCGTCCTCGCTCATGTCGTATTTCTTGGCCGTGTCCGGGATCTGCGCCTCGACCAGCGGCGTCCTGACATAGCCCGGGCAAATCGCGTTCGCGGTGATCGGCTCCTTGGCGGTCTCGAGCGCCACCACCTTTGTCATGCCAACCACCCCGTGCTTGGCGGCGACGTAGGCCGACTTGAAGGGCGAGGCGGTCAGACCGTGCGCCGAGGCGATGTTCACCACCCGGCCCCAGCCCGCCTGCCGCATCATCGGCAGCGCCGCGGCGGTGCAGTGAAAGGCCGAGTTCATGTTGATGGCGATGATTGCGTCCCATTTCTCGACCGGGAATTCGTCGATCGGCGAGACGTGCTGGATACCAGCATTGTTCACCAGGATATCGCAGGCCCCCGCGGCCTCGATCAGCGCGCGGCACTCGGCGCCCTTGGACATGTCTGCCTTGATATAGCGAGCGTCGACACCGAACTCCTTGCCGAGATCCTCGGCCAGCTTGTGGTCCTCG
Organism: Salipiger bermudensis; assembly: GCF_020171625.1. Lineage (GTDB taxonomy): Bacteria > Pseudomonadota > Alphaproteobacteria > Rhodobacterales > Rhodobacteraceae > Salipiger > Salipiger bermudensis_B. The sequence goes on along the minus strand of NZ_JAIUZY010000001.1, from coordinate 443,041 downwards.
GCGCTGTCGGTGAAGGAATTCAGCACCACCGAGGCCCCGGCCCGCGCCAGTTCGCGCGCAACGCCAAGCCCGATGCCCGAATTCGAGCCGGTGATGATTGCGGTCTTGCCCTTGAGAGACATGTGAAACTCCTCGCTTTTCTCGCCCGCAGCATGGCCATGCTGCAGCTGCAAGATCAGCGAATACCGAAACGGGCCGGTCCGCAAGCGGGGGTTCACGCTTTCGCGAGCAAAACCGCCTTGCGCTCGACGCGAACAGGCCGCAAAAGCGCCGCACCAGTCGAGCTCGAAACCAAAAAAAACGCCGGCACAAGGCCGGCGTTCAGTCATTGAGGCAGGTTTCATACAGGCAAGAAACCTATCGAGCAGTGCCCTCTTTATACGCGCTTTACCGCTGGAGTCCAAGCTAAAAGTTTGAAAAGACGTGAAAGCCCCGGTACCGTCCGGGGCCAAGAAAACAAGGGCAGTGAGGGAGTGTTTCAGCAATGATGGCGGATTATTTCGCGCGCCGCACGGTCGGCGCACTGGCGCTCGGAGCGATTCTGGCCTGCGGTGGAATCGCCTCCGCCGAGCCTGCGCATGGCATAGCTATGTATGGCGAGCCTGCCCTGCCCCCAGATTTTGATCACCTGCCCTATGTGAACCCCGACGCGCCCAAGGGCGGTCGGCTGGTCACCGGCGAGACCGGCAGTTTCGACAGCCTCAATCCGCTCATCCTCAAGGGCTCGGTGCCCTGGCAACTCCGCTCGCTGGCCTATGAGAGCCTGATGGGCCGCAGCTGGGACGAGCCGTTCTCGCTCTATGGCCTGCTCGCAGAAACCATCGAGACGGGGCCGAATCGTGAATGGGTCGAATTCACCCTGCGCGACGAGGCCCGCTTCTCGGATGGCAGCCCCGTCACCGTCGAGGACGTGATGTGGAGCTACGAGACCGTCGCGACCGAGGGTCATCCGCGCTATCGCGGGGCATGGTCGCAGGTCGAGAGCATGGAGCAGACCGGCCCCAACAAGATCCGCTTCACCTTCACGAGCGACGATCGCGAACTGGCGCTGATCATCGGGCTGCGCCCGATCCTGAAGAAGGCGCAATGGGAGGGCCGCGATTTCGGCTCGAGCGGGCTCGACGTGGTGCCGATTACCACCGCGCCCTACGTCATCGACGATTTCGAGGCCGGGCGCTACGTCACGCTCAGGCGCAATCCCGATTATTGGGGCAAGGACCTGCCCTTCATGACCGGTCAGGCCAATCTCGACGAGATCCGAATGGAGTTCTTCGGCGACGGCACCGTGCAATTCGAGGCCTTCAAGGCCGGCGCCCTCAACGCCCTGCGCGAGAACAACGCCGAGAAATGGGAGACGCAGTACGATTTCCCGGCGGTGCAACGCGGCGACGTAGTGAAATCCGAAATCCCGCATGGCCGCCCGACCGGCATGACGGGCTTCGTGATGAACACCCGCCGCGGTGTCTTTGCCGACTGGCGGGTGCGCGCGGCGATGATCCATGCCTTCAACTTCGAGTACATCAACGAGACCATGACCGGCTCGCGCCAGCCGCGCATCACTTCGTATTTCTCCAACTCCGACCTCGCCATGAGCGAAGGCCCCGCCGAGGGCCGCGTGCGCGAGCTGCTCGAGCCCTTCGCCGACACGCTGCTGCCCGGTGCGCTCGAGGGCTACGCCCTGCCCGAGGGCGACGGCAGCGCCCGCAACCGCCGCAACATCGGCGCCGCGATGGGGATGATGGAAGAGGCCGGCTGGACCATCCAGGACGGCGTGATGAAGAACGCCAACGGGCAGCCCTTCCGGTTCGAGATTGTGCTCGACCAGGGCGCCGGCGAAGAGCAATCGATCATCGACATCTACGTGCAGGCGCTGCGGCGCATGGGCATCGCGCCTCGCGTCACCGTGATCGACGCCGCGCAGTACAACGAGCGTCTGAGCCGCTTCGATTTCGACATGACCTTCTTCCGCCGCGGCATTTCGCTCAGCCCCGGCAACGAGCAGCGCCTCTACTGGGGCTCGGAGGCGGCGATGCAGGACGGCTCGCGCAACCTGATGGGGATGCAGTCTCCGGCGGCGGACGCAATGATCGACACGCTGCTCAACGCCACCAGCCGCGAGGATTTCGTCGCCGCGTCACGCGCGCTCGACCGGGTCCTGACCACCGGGCGCTACGTGATCCCGATCTACCAGTGGAACGTCTCACGCATCGCCCATGCCAAGGAGCTGACCTATTCCGACCACATCCCCGTCTATGGCGACTGGACCGAGTGGATGCCGAACGCGTGGTGGTGGCAGGATCAGTGAAATCGGTGTAGGGTTGCGCCCGACCGGGCGACCGGATCAAACGACAAGCAAGACCAACAAGAACAAACGACGAGCAGACCCATGAAACAGGCACTTCTCATCGCCGCGCTGACGGCCACCCTCGGCGGCTGCGCCACCATCGACGGCGTCGGACAGGACATCTCCAACGGCGCACGCACTGTCGAAAGCTGGTTCTAATCGGCCGATCCGAACCTTTCGCCACCCGCGCCGCGCCTGCTTTCGGTTTGTCTGAAAGCAAGGGCGCGTCGCCAGAATGACGCGCGACCGCGTTCGGTTTGCGCCCAAAGCGCCCTCACCCGAGCTTCGTGGTCGGGCGCGTAACCTGTGCCGTCGTCTCATCCTCCGCCATAGCCGCTGAACGCGGCCTGCGCGGCATTGCGGGCCTCCCGGCTACCGGTGCCCCGTCAATGACGGGACCGGCTCTCTGGCACGGAGAGGCGCCCAGTCTCCACGACTAGCGTGCCCTGAACAGCCCCCCGAGGATGCCGCGCACGAGGCGCTTTCCGGTGGTGCCCGACAGCTCCTTGAGCACCGCCTGCCCCAGCGCCTCGCCGATGGAGTTCGGCGCGCTGTATCTGCTGGGGCGCGGTTTGCCGGTCGTCTTGCGTGCCGGCTTGGTGCGCGGCGTCGGATCGTAGCGCCGGGCGCGGTTGTACTCGCGCCCCTCCTCTTCGGCGTCGTCGGCCTCCGAGGCCTCGTCTTCGGTGCGCTCGGCCTCTCCGGCTGCCTGCGCGGCCCGGTCCCTGAGCATCTCGTACGCCGACCGCCGGTCGAGCGGCGTGTCGTATGTCTTCGCGAACCTCGACCCAGTCAGCACCTCTGCCCGCTCCTCGGGCGTGATCGGGCCAAGCTGTGACGCCGGCGGGCGGATCAGCGTCCGCTGCACGATGCCCGGCACGCCCTTCTCCTGCAGCATCGAGGTCACCGCCTCCCCGGTGCCGACCTCGCGGATCGCCACCTCGGTGTCGAAGGCGGGGTTCGGGCGGTAGGTCTCTGCGGCCTGCCGCAGCGCCTTCTTGTCCCGCGCGGTGAAGGCACGCAGCGCGTGCTGCACCCGGTTGCCGAGCTGGCCGAGCACGTCCTCGGGGATGTCGTCCGGGTTCTGGGTGATGAAATACACCCCTACGCCCTTGGAGCGGATCAGCCGAGCCACCTGCTCGACCTTGTCCACCAGCGCTTTCGGCGCGTCGTCGAACAGCAGATGCGCCTCGTCGAAAAAGAACACCAGTTTCGGCTTGTCGGGATTGCCGACCTCCGGCAACTCCTCGAACAGCTCCGACAGCAGCCAGAGCAGGAACGTGGCATAAAGCCGGGGCGCGCCCATCAGCGCGTCGGCGGCGAGGATGTTGACGTGCCCACGCCCGTCCGGGGCCTGCTGCATCAGGTCCGCCAGAGCCAGCGCCGGCTCGCCGAAGAGCCTGTCACCGCCTTCGTTCTCGAGCACCAGAAGCCGGCGCTGGATCGCACCGATCGAGGCGGTGGAGACGTTGCCGTAGCGCAGCGAAAGCTCCTTCGCGTTCTCACCGACCCAGACCAGCAGCGCCTGAAGATCCTTGAGATCGAGCAGCGGCAGGCCCTGTTCGTCCGACAGGCGGAAGGCGATGTTGAGCACCCCCTCCTGCGCGTCGGTCAACTCGAGCAGCCGCGCCAGCAGCAGCGGCCCCATCTCGGCCACGGTCGTGCGCACGGGATGGCCCTGCGCGCCGAACAGGTCCCAGAACACCGTAGGGAAGGCCTCGTAAGCGAAATCGTCGAACCCGATGGTGGCGTTGCGCGTAGCGAAGGCGTCATGCAGCTTGCCCTCGGCGTGGCCGGCCTTGGCGAGACCCGAGAGGTCGCCCTTCACATCGGCCAGGAAGACCGGCACGCCCGCCGCCGAGAAGCCTTCGGCGAGGATCTGCAGCGTCACCGTCTTGCCGGTGCCGGTGGCGCCCGCGATCAGCCCGTGGCGATTTGCGTATTTCAGCGCCAGATACTGTTTCTCGCCGTAGCCCTCCCCGCCACCGCCTAAAAAAACGCCACTTTCCATGCCGGACCTCCACGCGCGTGCGGTCCGAGCATACAATCTTAACCTTTTGACGCCAGTATCTTTTTTGCCCGGGGCATCATGTCCTCTCCTGCCTCGGGCGGACTTCCTCCCTGTCAGACTGGCCGCGCCCTCGGGCGCGGCCTTTTTATGCAATTGTGATCGCGCTGGCGTGAGAAAGCCTGTTGACCGTTTCACAAGAGTTTCGTAGCGTTCGGCCAATGACAAAGCCGGCCGGTCCGGCAGGGAGCAAGGGGGAAGGGACCATCTGGTCCCTTTTCTCTTTTGTTGCACCAACTTGCGGCTTCCCGCCATTGTGTCCGGGGCGCGGCAATTCCGGCCTGACACTGCGTCGGCGCCGTGATACTCGGACGAGGACGCATGACCATTCCGAGGGAGTTTCCATGACAAGACTGCATTCCGCCCTGTGGGCCCTGCCGCTCGTGGTTGGCCTGTCTGCCGCCCCGGCCTTCGCGCAGGACAACGCGCAGTCCTCCGAGACGCCGGCAGAACAGCCGGCTGAGCAGCCTGCCGAGCAGCCCGCAGACCAGTCCGACGCACAGCCGCAGACCTCCATCGGCGGTCCGCTGAGCACCGGCGAAACCGACACGCCCGGCAGCAAGCAGCCCGAGACCTACACCAAGTCGACCCACGGCGACTGGGAGGTGCAGTGCCTGCGCGTGCCCGAGGGCACCAACGCCGAGGACCCGTGCCAGATGTACCAGCTTCTCAAGGATGAGAACGGTGGTGACGTGGCCGAGGTCAGCGTGTTCCGTCTGCAGAATGGCGGCCAGGTCGTCGCCGGTGGCACCTTTGTCGTGCCGCTCGAGACCCTGCTGACCCAGAAGCTGTCGATCACCGTCGATGGCGGTCAGGCAAAGCGCTACGACTTCTCGTTCTGCACGCAGGTCGGCTGCTATGCGCGTGTGGGCTTCACCGCCGACGACGTGGCCCGATTCAAGGCCGGCAGCGCCGCAACGGTCGCCATCGTGCCCGCTCTGGCCCCGGACCAGCGGGTCGAGCTCGACATGTCGCTTTCGGGCTTCACCGCGGGCTTCGACGAGACCTCGAAGCTGCGCCAGTAACCGCTTTAAATCGTACACCGGATACGAAAGGGCCGCGGGACATCCCGCGGCCCTTTTTGCGTCAGGCATCGCTGGGTGGCTCAGGCCCGCCCCAGCCCCTCGAGCACCGCCTGCGCGGCGCGGTCGCCCGGATGCGGGCCACCGCGGCCCAGCCGCTCCATGGTCAGCGCCATCGCCTCGACCTGCGCCTGTGGCGCCGCCAGAACCGACAGCAGCGCCTCGGCGATGGGTGCCGGGCGGCAGGCCTTGCCGATGAACTCGGGCACGGCGCGGGTCTCGGAGACGAGATTCACCAGCGTCACGGTGTCGACCAGAAGCATCCGCCCGATGATCTCGCGCGAGAGCCAGCCCATATCGTAGGCCACCACCATCGGCGTGCCCGCGGCGGCCAGCTCGAGCGAGACGGTGCCGGAGGCGGCGAGCGCCACGTCGGCGGCGGCGAAGGCAGCGCGCTTCTCGGCGGCCATCTCCGCGCCCAGCTCGCGCGGATCGAGCACCAGCGGCGGCTCCGCCCAGCCTGCGCAGAGTTCCTCGACCATCGGCGCCACCGGCGCGGCGGCGGGCAGGACGATACGGATGTCCGGACGCTGCTGCTTGAGCCGCGCGACCACCTCGCCGAAAACCGGCGCCAGCCGCGAGACCTCGGAGCGGCGCGAGCCGGGCAGCATCAGCGCCACGGGCGCCTCGCCCAGGCTATGGCGATGGCGGAAGGCCGCGACATCGTCCGCACCGGCCTGCGGTTCGGTCACCACCGGGTGGCCGACGAAATCGCAGCGCATCCCGGCGGCTTCCATGTAGGGCGGCTCGAAGGGCAGCAGGGCCAGCACCTGATCGACATGGCGCGCCATCTTAATGGCGCGCTTCGGGCGCCACGCCCAGACCGTGGGCGCCACGTAATGCACCACGCGAATGTCGGAACGCGCCTTGACCAGCTCGGCCACGCGCAGCGAGAACTCCGGCAGGTCGACGGTGATCAGCACATCCGGCCGCGCGGCGATGATCGCCTCGGCGGTCTCGCGGATGCGGGCCTTGAGCTTGCCGTACTGGCGCAGGATCTCGGTGATCCCCATGACCGAGATCTCGTCCATGGGAAACAGGCTCTCGAGCCCCTGCCCGATCATCCGCTCGCCGCCGATGCCGGTGAACTGGACCTCGGGCACCCGCGCCCTGAGGCCCTCCATCAGAGCCGCGCCAAGCTTGTCGCCCGACGGCTCGCCTGCGGTGATATAGACCTTCATGCCTCGCGCTCCCGCACCCAGAGAAACAGCCCGGCAGCGTCGAGCGCCGCGACCATCGCGGCCCGGTCGAGCATCATCACGCCCCCCGCCGAGAGCACGATGCCCGAGAGCCCCGCGCGGATCGCCCCTTCGGCGGTGCGGGGCCCGACCACAGGCAGATCGGCGCGATGATCCTGCCCCGGCTTCTCGGCCTTGTAGAGAACGCCGCCCGCTGCCTCCCCAAGCGCGCCGATCATCGCATCGGTGCCGGCGTCGTCCTCGCGCGCCAGCACCGCGCCGTCGCGGATCACGCAGGCCTGTCCGAAATCGCATGCGCCCTGCTCGCGACTGACCTGATCGCCCAGCCGTGCCGCGGCGATGTCGGCGGCGCCGGGCTGCACCTGCGTCAGAACGCCGGAGGGCGGCAGAAGATCGGGGGCGGCCTCGTGGGCACCCACCACCTCGAAGCCCGCGCCCTCGAGCAGACCGATGACGATGCGCAGAGCGCCGTCGTCGCCGCGCTTCAGCGCGCGGCGGAAGGCCGGCAGCATCAGCACGGTGCGCCAGTCGAGTCGGGCCAGCCGGATCTCGGGGCGGGCGACACGGCCCACCATGCAGATCCGCGTGACGCCACGCTGCCGGAGCCAGTGCAGGAAGCTGCCCAGCGTCTCGATCCGGAAGCTGCGATCCACCGCAAGCCCCTTGGGCATGTGCGGCTCGAGCGCGCAGATCAGAGGGCGCTCCGGGCAGGCGTCGGCCACCGCGCGGGGCAAGGCGCCCTGCCCTGCGATCAGCGCCAACATGCGCTCAGCCCGGGGTCAGGAAATGACGATCGCTGTCGCCGAGGATGAAGTCGACGATCTCGCGCACCTGCTCGCTCTGGGTCTCGTCCCCGAGCCGCTTGGCGCGGTCGGCAAACGCCCCCTCACCCTGCGACAGCATCTGGAACGCAGCACGCAGCGCGGTGATGTCGGCCCGGCTGACGCCGCGGCGCTTGAGGCCAACGAGGTTCAACCCGTCGAGCTTGCCGCGCGGGGCCTGCACGAGGCCGTAGGGGATCACGTCGTTGGTGACCATGGTCACCGCGCCGATGATCGCGCCCTGCCCGATCCGCACCCACTGGTGCACGCCGGACAGACCGCCGACGATGACGTCGTCGGAGATCACGCAATGCCCCGCGACGGCGGAGTTGTTGACGAGGATCACCCGGTCGCCAAGCTGCACGTCATGCGCCACGTGGCAGCCGGCCATGAACAGGCCGTCATCGCCGACGCGGGTCACCCCGCCACCGCCCTCGGTGCCGGAATTCATCGTGACATGCTCGCGGATGCGGTTGCGCTTGCCAATCACGAGGCGGGTGCTCTCGCCGCGGAACTTGAGGTCCTGCGGGATCTCGCCGATGACCGCGAATGGGAACACCACGGTGTCCTCGCCGATCTCGGTCTTGCCGGTGACGACGACGTGGGATTTCAGCTCGACGCGCGGGCCGAGCACCACCTCGGGGCCGACATGGCAGAACGGGCCGATGATGCAGCCCTCGCCGATCTGCGCCCCGTCCTCGACGATGGCGCCGGGATGGATCTGCGTCCCGGTCACGTCGGCAGGTCCATAATCGCGGTGAACTCGACCTCGCAGGCCATCTCGCCCTCGACCTCGGCCACGCCACCGAACTTCCAGACCTTGCCGCCGGGCTTGCCGCGCAACGTGGTGAGGTTCATCCGGAGCTGATCGCCGGGCACCACCATGCGGCGGAACTTGCACTTGTCGATGGCCATGAAATAGACCTTCAGGTCCTTGTCGGCGAGATCGAGCGCGGTGCCCACCATCACGGCGGCGGTCTGCGCCATGGCCTCGGCGATGGTGACGCCCGGCATGATCGGCTGACCCGGAAAGTGGCCCTGGAAATGCGGCTCGTTCATGGTGACGTTCTTGATGCCAACCGCCGATTTGTAGCCGTCGATCTCGATCACCCGGTCCACCAGAAGGAACGGGTACCGGTGCGGAAGAATGCGCTGGATCAGCTGGATATCCGCGGTGAGCAACGTGTCGGTCATTGTGTTTTCCTGTCGATCTGTTGCCCCGTGACTAGCAACAGCCGCGTAAGGGGGCAAGCCCGGGGCCGGATCAGGGCTGCTCGGGGCCCTCGGGCGCCTCGGAGCCGTCGCCGATCTCGGCGTCGATCCGCGCAATGGCCACGTCGGTGATGTCGATGACGTCGGCGGCGAGAAACAGCGAGCGTTTCTCGAGGATCACCACCGCCCCGGCCTCGCGCATGATCTGCTCGATCACCGGCTCGGCGGCGGCGATGAAGTCGCGGCGGTACTTTTCGGACAGCTCTGCGACGGTGCGGGCCTTCGCGTCCTGTTCGCGCCGCAGGCCCTGCACCTTCTGGTCGAACGCATCCGCAAGCGCCCGGAACTCCATCGGGTCGATCTTGCCACGCTTCTCGGTGAGGTCGCGCTCCTCCTCGGTCAACTCGGCTTCGATGCGGCGGTTCTCGGCGGCGATCTCGGCGCCTTCCTCTTCGAGCAGCTCCGCCGCCCGCTTGCCATAGGCGCTCTCGGCGAACAGCCGGTCGAACTCCACGGTTAGAAAGTCGCTTTCGACGATGCCGGGATCCGCGCCCTGAGCGGACGCGGACCCGGCGGCCAGTGCTAGGCCGAGCGCGAGGGCAAGAGACCTCAGAGCCCGGACCATCTCAGAACTCGGTCGAGACGGTCAGGCTGAAGTTCTGTTCGCGGTCCTCGTCTTCCTTGACGAGGGGGCGCGAGAAGTTCAGCCGGAGCGGGCCGAGCGCCGAGTCCCAGAACACCGAGAAGCCGATCACGTGACGCAGGCTGAAATCCTCGTAGAGGATGTCGTTCGACGTCGTGGAGGTGGTCGCACTATCGAGCCCCCAGACCGAGCCCATGTCGTAGAACAGGCCGCCGCTGATGCCGTACTCGTCCGGCAGACCAATCGGGAATTCCGCTTCGAGCCGCATCACGGCGAAGTAGTTACCGCCGAGAGAGTCGTTCACGTCCGCGGCGTCGTTGTATTCCCGCGGGCCGATGCCGCCGTACTCGAAGCCACGCAGCGTGGAGTCGCTCAGACGGAAACGGTCGGTGACGCGGCTGCGACCGCTGGTGTAGTTCAGCGCACCGGCCTCGAACGAGGCCCGCAGCGTGACGTCCTCGTTCCAGACCCGTTGCTGGGCCACGGCGCGAAGGTTGGTCTCGATGAAGCTGGTGTCGCCGCCAAGACCGCCGAAGTCCTGACCGAACTCGAGCAGCACGCCCGCGTTGGGATCGAGGCCGTCGCGCCGGGTGTCCCAGCTCAGAGTGTAGCCAAGGCTGCTGTCCCAGCGCGCGCCGAGCTCTTCCTCGGCGCGGATGATCTGGCCGGCATCGTTATCGTCGCTGTTGAGAATGTCGCTGTATTCCAGCGTGTAGTTCAGGCTGAGACGACCAAATTCCGAGATCGGGAAGCCGATGCTCGGGCGCAGGAAGCCGCGTTCGGTGTCGAACTCGGAGTATTCCTGTTCCGTCGCCCGGTAGCTGGCGCCAAGGCCGAAGGTCAGGTCACGACCAAGGAAGCGCGGCTCGACGAAGTTGAACGAGTAGTTGTTGTTCGTCGACGCGGTGCCGATGCTGGCGGACAGACGCTGCCCGCGGCCAAGGAAGTTGCGCTCGCTGAACGACAGCGACACGCCAAGGCCGTTCGAGGTCGAGTAGGAGCCGCCAAAGCCGATCGAGCCGGTCGGTTGCTCCTCGACGTTCACGTCGATGATCACCTGCTGCGGCGTGCTGCCTTCGCGGGCGTTCACTTCGGCGTCGGCGAAGTATCCCAGCGCGCGGATGCGCTCGGCGGATTGCCGGATGGCGCGCGGATTGAACGGATCGCCCTCGACCGTGTCGAATTGCCGCCGGACCACGCGGTCCAGCGTGGTGGTGTTGCCCTCGATGTCGATGCGCTCGACGAAGATGCGCTCGCCGCGGGTCAGCTCGAAGGTCACGTCGAGGGTCTGGGTGCGGTCGTTCCGCGTGACGCGCGGATTGACCTGCACGAAGGTCAGGCCTTCCTGCACGCCGAGCCGCTCGAGCCGCGCAATCTCGTTCTCGACCGTGGAGGGCGAGTACGTCTGGCCCGACTTCATCTTGATGGCGTCGCGGAACAAGGCGGTATCGACCTCGGGCAGATCGGATTGCACGCTGATGCGACCGATGTCGAACTGCTGGCCTTCCTCGACGTTGAAGGTCACGAAATACGCGTCGCGCTCAGAGGCCAGCTCGGCATTGACGCCGGTGATGCGGAAGTCGACATAGCCGCGCGAGGCGTAGAAATCCTGCAGCAGCTGACGGTCGAACTCGATCCGGTCGGCGATGAAGGTATCGGCGGTGATGATCGCGCGTAGAAGGCCGGCCTGCTTGGTCTGAAGCACGCCGCGCAGACGGCGGTCGCTGAACTCGGTGTTGCCGACGAAGGCGATGCGCTCGATCTCGGTCACGCCGCCCTCGAAGACCTCGTAGACCAGATCGACGCGGTTGTCGGAGCGCCGGATCAGCTTGGGCGTCACCCGCGCCGAGATGCGGCCCTGCTGGGTGTAGGCCTCGGCGATGGCGTTGGCGTCCTGCTCTGCCGCACTCGGGCTGTAGACCCGACGCGGCTGCGCGCTGACGATGGCGGCGAGATCTTCGTCCTTGATCCGGCGGTTGCCCTCAAAGGCAATGCGGTTGATCGTCGGATACTCGGTGACGCGGATCACCAGCGTGTTGCCCTGCGGCACGATCTCGACGGTTTCGAACAGGCCCGATTCCACGATGCGCTGATACGCCGCGTTCAGCTCACCGCCAGAAACCGGCGCGCCGCGCTCGATGCCGGCATAGCTGAGGATGGTGCCCGCCTCGATCCGTTGGTTGCCCTCGATCGAAACATTGCTGAACGAAAACGTCTGGGCTTGGGCCGGCACCGGAAGCGCCGTGAAAGCCACTGATATCGCGACAGAAAGCGCCGCTAGCGAGCTGCCAAACTTAAGGTTGCGCGCGCCACGCAGGAGGCTGGCCCCTGTAAGCCCTTGGGTCATCCTTCAATCCACTCCGCCTTTATTTTTCAACGTGAGTATCGGGATTGAAGGACCTTGTCAAAAGCCGAAACGGGCTGTTTTCAGAGTGATCCCAGAAAGGCGCCGAGATACAGCGCGCCCGCAATCGCGAGGACGCTGAGAAGCCGGTCCAGGTTGATCATGACGAGCAGCCCGAGGCTGCGATATCCGGTGTGAAGCGTGTGCATGGTGGTCGAGCCGGTGTCCAGACGTTGGTTTCCGGACCGCTTCTAGTCACGCATTGCGGCTGATTTGGGGCAAGGCCCGCACGAAACCGCGGCGTCGCGGTTCGTGCGGAAGGCCGCCCTCAGGGGCAGAACAGGTCGTTGGTCAGCGCAAAGGTCATCAGCGACAGGATCAGCACGAGGCCGATGGACATCAGCACGTTCAGCGCCTTGTCCGAGGGCGGCTTGCCGGTCACCGCCTCCCAGGCGTGAAACACCAGATGGCCGCCGTCGAGCACCGGCACCGGGAACAGGTTCAGAAGGCCCACCGCGGTGGACAGCACCGCGATGAAGGTGATGAAGCTCTGCCCGCCCTGGCTCGCCATCGCGCCGCTGGTCTGGGCGATCCCGATCGGGCCCGACAGGTTGCACGACGAGATGTTGCCGACCACCATGTTCCACAGCCCCGAGAGCGAGCCCGAGATGATGTCGCCGGTGCGCTGCACGCCGCCCCAGACCGCATCGATCGGGCCGATCATGCTGGTCGCAGGCTCGAAGGCCATCCCGCCGACGATGCCGATGCGGTAGACGGTGTGATAGCCGCCCTCGGGCAGCGGCTCATCGGTGCGCTTGGGGGGCATCTCGAGCTCGAGCGTCTCGCCCTCGCGCCAGACCGTGAGCGCCAGCGGTGCGCCCTCGGAACCCTCGACCTTTTCCTTGAGCTGCTCGAAGGCGAAGGCCGGCTCGCCGTCAATCTCGAGGATGATGTCCCCCGGCTCGAGCCCGGCCTCGTAGGCGGCCGAGCGCGGCACGATCTGGGTGGCCAGCGGCGGATAGACATACGGCCCGTCGACCTCGATCTGCGCGCCGTCGCGCGAAACGGTGTAAGGCAGCACCGGTTCGTGCGGCAGGGACTGCATGAAGTTCTCGAACCCCTCGGGGTCGTCGAAGGACGGCATCGGCGCGCCGTTGATGGCAAGGATCTCGTCGCCTTCGCGCAGCTCCTGCGCCACCGGAAGCGCCCGCAGGTCGCCCACGGTGAAGGGCTCGGTCACCCTGCCCTGCACCATGAAAAGCCCGGTGAAGATCAGGATCGTCAGCGCGAAGTTGAACACCGGACCGGCGGCCACGGTTGCGGCGCGCGCCCAGAGCGGCGCGCCGTTCATCGTGCGCCGGCGCTCGGCCTCTGACATCTGCGCGAGGCTGTCGGGATCGGCGCCGCCGCTGGCATTGGCGTCGCCCTTGAACTTGACGTAGCCGCCGAACGGCAGCGCCGCGATCTGCCACTTGGTGCCGCGCTTGTCATAGCGCGAATAGATCACCGGCCCGAAGCCGAGCGAGAACACATCCGCGTCGATCCCTGACCAGCGCCCGACGATGTAGTGGCCGTATTCATGGATGGCCACGATCACCGAAAGCGCCACCACGAAGGCGATGAGCGTATAGATCACGCCTCCGAATTGCGGCATCAGCTGCGCTAGGTCCAAAAGCTCTACCTCTCGTTTATTTTCATGATCTCGTCCGCGGTCCTCCGGGCGAGATGGTCAGCCGCGCGCACGTTATCAAGACTGATCCCGACCGCGAGCAGGCTGGAACGGGCCGACACACGCTGAAGTGTTTCCTCGACCACCTCGGCCATCTGCTGAAAGCCGATGCGCTTTGCGATGAAGGCGTCGAGGGCGCGCTCCTTGGCGGCGTTGAACACCGCGCCCGACAGCCCGCCCGCCTGCATCACCTCGCGCGCCAGCCGCAGCGCCGGCCAGCGCGTCTCGCAGGCCGCGCGGAAGGTGAACTGCCCCATCTTCACGAGGTCGAGCCGCTCCACGGGGAGCGCGCAACGGCGCGGGTGGTGCAGCGCAAAGCCGATGGCGTGGCGCATGTCGGGCGGGCCCACATGCGCCATCAGCGCGCCGTCGTTGAAGCCCACCAGGGCGTGGATCATCGATTCAGGATGCACCAGCACCTCGATGAGCCCCGGGTCGATGTCGAAGAATTCCTTGGTCTCGATCAGCTCGAGCGCCTTGTTGAACATCGAGGCACTGTCGATAGTGATGCGCTGGCCCATGTCCCAGTTGGGATGGGTTGCGGCCTGCTCTGGCGTTGCCGTCGCCAGCTTCTCGAGCGGCCAGTCGCGGAAGGCGCCGCCGCTGGCGGTGATGATGACCCGCTCGACCGCGCTCAGATCCTCGCCGATCAGGGCCTGAAAGACCGCCGAATGCTCGCTGTCGACCGGCAGCACCGCGCCGCCATGGGCGCGCGCTGTCTGCATCACCAGCGGGCCGGCGCAGACCATGCTTTCCTTGTTGGCGAGCGCCAGCGTCGCGCCCTGCTCGAGCGCCGCCAGCCCCGGCGGCAGCCCGGCCGCGCCGACGATGGCGGACATCACCCAGTCCGCGGGGCGGTGCGCCGCCTCGACCAGCGCGGTCTCGCCCGCCGCCGCCTCGACACCGCTGCCCGACAGCCGCTCCCGCAGTTCCGGCAGCAGCGCCTCGTCGGCGGTGACGGCGATCTCTGCCCGCAGCGCGATGGCATCCTCGGCCAGTTGCGCCACGTTTCGCCCGCCCGTCAGCGCCACCACGTGGTAGGCCTCGGGGTCGCGCTTGATCAGGTCGATGGTGTTCTGCCCGATGGAGCCGGTGGCCCCGAAAATCGAGATCCGTCTCATTCAAGCCCCGGCGGGAAGTCCACGATCTGCCCCGCGATCAGCAGGAACAGCGCCGCGCCGAGCATTCCGTCGAAGCGGTCGAGCAAGCCGCCATGGCCCGGCAGAAGGGTCGAGCTGTCCTTGACCCCGGCCCGGCGCTTGATCGTGCTTTCGGCCATGTCGCCGATCTGGCTCGCCATCGAGATCGCGATCGAGATCCCCATGAGGCCAAGCCCTGCATGGGCGGTACCGGCAAAGACCAGCCCGACCACCGCCGAACCGACCCAGCCCGCCACCGCGCCAGACCATGTCTTTTTCGGGCTTACGCGCGGCCAGAGCTTCGGACCGCCGATCAGGCGTCCGGCGAAGTACCCGCCGACATCGGTGATGACCACCACGCAGACCAGCCAGAGCAACCACACGAGGCCGAAATCGGCACGCAGCTTCATGAAACCGTAACCGGCGAGCAATATCATCGCGGTGAAGACGGCATAAGTCACCCCGCCGCGCTCCATCCGCCCGAACCCTGCCATCGACGGCAGCAGCAGAAGCGGCAGGGCGAAGGCTGGCGGCAGGTAGGGTGTGGCCAGCGCGCAAAGCCCCGCCACGATGCCGAGGATGTTGGCAGACTTGTCGCGCGCGGTGTCCACCATGCGCACAAGCTCCCACACCATGATTCCGCAGGCGAGCGAGATAAAGGCCCGCCACGCGAGCCCGCCGATCCACACCGCCGCCATCGCCAGCGCGATGAGCACCGCCGCCGAGAGCACCCGGGGCTTGAGGTCCGTCCAACGTGAGCTGTTCATGCCTTCACTCCTCCGTATCGCCGTTCACGCGAGCCGTAGGCGCTCACGAGGGAGCCGAACTCTTCGGCACTGAAATCGGGCCAGAGCGTGTCGACGAATTCGTATTCCGCATAGGCCGACTGCCACAGCAGGAAGTTCGAGATTCGCGCCTCGCCGCTGGTGCGGATCACCAGGTCGGGATCGGGCAGCACGCAGGTGTCGAGATATTTCGGCAGCGTCTCTTCGTCGACACTGGCCGGGTCGAGCCGCCCCGCCGCCACGTCCTCGGCAAGCCGCTTGGTGGCGCGGGCCACCTCGTCGCGGCCGCCGTAATTGATCGCGATGGTGAGGTTCACCCCGGTGCAGCCGGCGGTGAGCTGCTCGAGCTCGTCCATCAGCGTCACCAGCTTCTTGTCGAGCCGAACCCGGTCACCGATGAAGCGCACCCGCACGTTCTCGCCGAGAAGCGAGCGCGCTTCCTTGGTGATGTAGCGCCGGAACAGGCTCATCAGCCCCGCGACCTCGGTCTGGGTGCGCTTCCAGTTCTCGGTGGAGAAGGCGAAGATCGTCACATAGCCGACGCCCAGGTCCGGGCAGGCCTCGACGATCTCGCGCACCCGCTTGGCCCCGGCATGGTGGCCGAACAGCCGCGGACGGCCCCGGCGCTGTGCCCAGCGGCCGTTGCCATCCATGATGATCGCCACATGACGCGGACCGGCGCCATCTCGGATCGGTTTGGGCATGGTCGGCCCCTCCCTTTGCCTCTGGCGCCGTCGGTCGCGCTCAGACCTGCATGATCTCTTCCTGCTTGGTCTCGAGCGCCTGATCGACCTTCTTGATATAGGAGTCGGTCAGCTCTTGCACCTCGGACTCCCAGAACTTCTGGTCGTCTTCCGACATGCCGTCGGCCTTGGCCTTCTTGATCTGGTCCATGCCGTCGCGGCGCACGTTGCGCACCGAGACGCGGGCGTGCTCGGCATATTGGCCGGCGACCTTGCCCAGCTCGCGGCGGCGCTCTTCGTTCAGCTCGGGGATCGGCAGCATGATGATGGTGCCGTTCATCTGGGGGTTGATCCCAAGGCCCGACTCGCGGATCGCCTTTTCGACCTTGTTCACCATGCCCTTGTCCCAGACATTGATGGTGACCATGCGCGGCTCTGGCACGTTCACCGTGCCGACCTGGTTGATCGGCGTCATCTGGCCATAGGCTTCGACCTGCACCGGCTCGAGCATCGAGGCCGAGGCGCGGCCGGTACGAAGCGAGGCGAATTCGGTGCGCAGGTTCGCCATGGCGCCATCCATGCGGCGCTTCAGATCGTCGGTATCGAGTTCGAAATCTTCTGACATGTTGGTCTGCCCGCTCAGGTGTTTTTCGTTCCGACCGCTTTCTAAGGCAGGAAACTTGGGATGTATAGCGGTTTGCGGACACGGCCCTGCCCGCGGCCCCCCTCTCTTGACTTGGCCGCGGCCCGGTGAAAGCGTCCCGCAAACAATGCAGCGCCCACAAGAAGGAGAGCCGCTTGCCGCGTCCCCATTCCACCTTCGTCGTCATCGGTCTCGGCGCGTTCGGCAGCACCGTCGCGCAGGAACTCGCGCGGTTCGGAAACCATGTCATGGGCGTCGATATCGACGAGAAGCTCGTGGCGCGCATGGCCGAAACCCTCAACGCCACGGCGATCCTCGACACCACCGACGAGACTGCCATGCGCGAGGCCGGGATCGACCAGTACGACGTGGCGCTCTGCGCCATCGGGTCCGACATCCAGTCGAGCATCCTGACCACGATGAACCTGCGGCTGCTCGGGCTGGACCGGATCTGGGTCAAGGCGGCCAACCGCACGCATCACCGAATCCTGTCGAAACTCGGCGCCGACCGGGTGATCCTGCCGGAGCAGGAGATGGGCCGTCACACGGCGCAGATGCTGAACAACCCGGCGATGAAGGACTATGTCAGCCTCGGCAACGGCTACAGCGTCGTCAACATCCTGCTGCCCGAGCGCCTTGACGGCGCGCCGATCGAGGACCTCAATCTCAAGGAGCGCCCCGACCTGCGGCTCCTGGGCCTGATGCGCGGCACCGAGTTCCGCGACTGCTCCACCCCCACCGCGACCCTGCAGAAGGACGACCGTCTGCTGCTGCTGGGCAAACGCGGCGACCTGCGCGCCTTCGGCGAAGAGCTCTGATCCCATGGCATTCGGCCTCACTGCCTCGCGGCAACGCTTCGCGCGCCGGCTGCTGCGTGTGCCGCCCCCGCTGGCGCTCGCGGCGCTCTATCTCGGCTTCACCGTGCTGGGCGCGGTCTGCTTCAAGCTGCCGGGCGCAACGCTGATCCCGATCACGTGGTCCGAGGCCTTCTTCACCGCCACCTCCGCGGTAACGGTGACGGGGCTGGCCGTGATCGACCCGGTGGGCGCCTATACCGTGTTCGGCGAGGCGGTGCTGATGGTGCTGATCCAGCTTGGCGGGCTGGGACTGATGACCTTCGCGGTGCTGGTGCTCGCGGCGCTGCGGGTGCCGGTGGGACTGACCGGGCAGATCTTCCTGCGCGAAGAGCTGAACCAGAGCTCGCTGCACCGGCTGATGCGGCTGGTGAAGCGGATCTTCCAGGTGGTGCTGATCTGCGAGCTTGTGGGGGCCGCGCTGCTGGCGCTGAGTTTCGTGCCGATGCTCGGCCTCGGACGCGGGCTCTGGGTGGCGCTGTTCCATTCCGTCTCGGCCTTCAACAACGCCGGCTTCTCGACCTTCTCTCCCGGGCTCGTGCCCTTCGCCGCCGACCCGCTGGTGAACCTCGTGGTCCCCCTGCTCTTCATCGTGGGGGGCATCGGCTACGTGGTGATCGACGATGTCGCCCGGCTGCGCCGCTGGTCGCGCTTTTCGCTGCACACGAAGATCATGCTGACCGGCAGTGCTGCGCTCATCCTCTGGGGCTGGGGCGCCTTCGCGGCGCTGGAATGGCACAACCCCGCGACGCTGGCGCAGTTCGACAGCCCCTGGGTGCGGATCATGGTGGCGTGGTTTCAGGGCGTGACGCCGCGCACCGCCGGGTTCAACACCGTCGACGTGGCGGGGATGCATGACAGCACCTCGCTCATGGTGATCTCGCTGATGCTGATCGGCGGCGGGCCGACCTCGACCGCCGGCGGCATCAAGGTGACGACCTTCGTGGTCATGTGCCTCGCCACGGTGGCCTTCTTCCAGCGCCGCACCCAGCTCAACGCCTTCGGACGCTCGATCAGCCTGACGGAGGTGCTCAAGGTCATGGCGCTCACCGCGATCAGCGTGGTGCTGGTGTTCATCGGCGTGTTCATCCTCAGCGCCACGCAGGAGGGGCATTTCCTCGACGTCTGCTTCGAGGTCGCCTCGGCCTTCGGCACGGTCGGGCTGTCGCGCGGCTTTACCGGTGACCTGACCGAGCCGGGCCGCGTGGTGATCATGACGATCATGTTCCTCGGCCGCGTGGGCCCGCTGACGCTGGGCTATTTCCTTGCCACCCGCTCCGTACCGCGCGTGCGCTTCCCCGAGGGCCGCATCCATCTCGGCTGAGGGACCGGGCTGCGCCCTTGCTAGGCGCGGCCCTGCTTGCTCGGCCGGTCGGGAGCTGCGCCTTGCAGAAAGAAGAGGGGGGCTCAGCCCCCTCTTGGCGCTTTGCGCCAATTCACCCCCGAGGTATTTTCAAACCAAAGAAGCCAGGAGCTCTGTGCCCCTGGCTTCTCTTCGTCAAAAATACTCCCGCCGGAGGCGTCCGACCGTGCCGCCTGCGCAGCGCCGGGATCAACAGCGCGCCGGGACGGCCCTTAGCCGCTGACGCGCGTATACGTGCCCTGCCCGGCAAGGATGCCGCGGAAGCCGCCCGGCTCGTCGAGCGAGAAGACGATGATCGGCAGGCTGTTGTCGCGGGCCAGGGCGATCGCCGAGGCGTCCATCACCTTGAGGTTCTTCACCAGCACGTCGTCATAGCTGACGTCGTCGTAACGCACCGCGTCGGCGTGCTTTACGGGATCCTTGTCGTAGACGCCGTCGACCTTGGTGCCCTTGAAGATCGCCTCGCAGGCCATCTCGTTGGCACGCAGCGTGGCGGCGGTGTCGGTGGTGAAATAGGGGTTACCGGTGCCCGCGGCGAAGATGCACACCCGCTTCTTCTCGAGGTGGCGCACGGCGCGGCGGCGGATGTAGGGCTCCGCCACCTCGTCCATGCGGATGGCCGAGATCACCCGCGTGAACACGCCCAGCTCCTCGAGCGCCGACTGCATCGCCAGCGCGTTCATCACCGTGGCAAGCATCCCCATGTAGTCGGCGGTGGTGCGCTCCATCCCCTGCGCCGAGCCGGCCAGTCCGCGGAAGATGTTGCCGCCGCCAATCACCATACAGATCTCGACGCCCATGTCGTGCACGCTCTTCACCTCGCGGGCGATGCGTTCGACAGTGGGCGGGTTGAGGCCGTAGCCCTGCTCTCCCATCAACGCCTCCCCGGAGATTTTCAGCAGGACGCGTTTGAAGGTGGTCTGCGGTGCCTCGGCCATGTTGAACTCCGTCGCTGAGAGGGGATAGGTTGGGCGCCATATGTGGCGGAAAACCCGCGCCGCTGCAATGGCGCAGGATGTGGAGACGACGTGGTGAGCGAGGCCGGCCTGGCAGACACAGTTGCGCGTCTCGCGCCAGACCCGGACCGCCCGGTCCTGATCGCCGGACCGACCGCCAGCGGCAAGTCCGCTCTGGCGGTCGAGATTGCCGCGCGACAGGGCGGGGTCATCGTCAACGCCGATGCGATCCAGGTGTTTTCCGACTGGCGGGTGCTCACCGCGCGGCCCTCTTCCGAAGAAGAAGCGCAGGCGCCGCACCGGCTTTACGGTCACGTTCCGGGCAGCGAGACCTATTCCGTGGGGCAGTGGCTGAGGGATCTTGCGCCGATTCTCGACGGCGGCGAGCGGCCGATCATCGTCGGCGGGACCGGGCTCTATTTCGCGGCCATGACCGAGGGGCTGGCCGAGATCCCCGCGACCCCGCCGGGGATTCGCGCCGAGGCCATGGCGCGGCTGGAGGCGGGGGCGCTTGCGCCCATGGTGGCCGAACTCGACCCCGAGACCCGCGGGCGCATCGACACGAGGAACCCCATGCGGGTGCAGCGCGCCTGGGAGGTCCTGCGCGCCACGGGACGCGGACTGGCCCGGTGGCAGGAGGAGACCCCTGCCCCGATGCTGCCGCTCGCGCGCTGTCAGCCGATCCTCTTCGATGCGCCCAAGGACTGGCTCACGCCGCGAATCGAGCGGCGGTTCGACAAGATGATTCGCGGCGGCGCGCTCGACGAGGCCCGCGCCAACCTCGCCACGTGGTCGCCGGAGCTGCCCTCGGCCAAGGCGATCGGTGCCGCCGAACTGATGGCACATCTGCGCGGTGAGATCTCGCTGGCGGAGGCATCGGAGCGGGCCACGGTTCTCACGCGGCAATTCGCAAAGCGCCAGCGCAGCTGGTTCCGCGCCCGGATGCGCGACTGGCCGCAGATCGCCCCCGCCGAAGCCGGTGCCTGAGAGCAGCCGGCCCGCGCAAGGCGAAGCCCTCCGTGTCTGCGCCTTGAGCAGGCTGGTTCTGGAAAATCCTTGCCCCCTCCCGCGCATATGAG
This sequence comes from Salipiger bermudensis, assembly GCF_020171625.1. GTDB lineage: Bacteria > Pseudomonadota > Alphaproteobacteria > Rhodobacterales > Rhodobacteraceae > Salipiger > Salipiger bermudensis_B. Next base: position 422,097 of record NZ_JAIUZY010000001.1, on the reverse strand, counting down.
GTTTGATCTGCGCGAAGGACACTGCCGGTGCGGCAGGAAAGGACCGACATGACCAAGACCGGCGAGCCCCGGAAGACGCATCCCGCGGCAGAGCTTTACGCGCGCGAGCTGGCAGAGGGCCTGATCGGACGGCGCGAGTTCCTAACCCGGGTCACCGGCCTTGGTCTTGGCGTCGGCGCCGCTTATGCGCTGGGCGGTCTGGGCACGCCCGCGCAGGCCGAGGAGGCACCGGCGGCGGGGCCGGACACCTCGGACGCCCTGCGCATCCAGATGGAGGTGCGCCCGCTCAAGGATCCGCGCACCGCTGACTGGTCCGAGATCGCCAACATCACCCGCGGCTGGCTGGAATACCTCGTGGAGTACAACCGCGACGGCTCGGTCCGCGGCATGCTGCTCGAGCGCTGGGACGTCAACGACGACGCCACCGAATACGTGCTGCACATCCGCCCCGGCGTGACGTGGACCACCGGAGACGCGTTCACCGCCGCCGACGTCGTGCGCCTGTTCGAGTACTGGTGCGACCGCGAGGTCGCGGGCAACTCGATGGCCGGTCGCCTCACGACGTTGGTGGATCGCGAGACCGGCAAGCTGCTCGACGGCGCGGTGACCGAGATTGACCCGCTCACCGTGCGCCTGACCCTGCCGAAGCCCGACGTGGCGCTGATCGTCGGGCTCTCCGACTATCCCGCGGCGGTGGTTCATGCCAGCCACGATCCCGAGCAGATGCTCGAGAACCCTGTGGGCACCGGGCCCTACCTGCCCGAAAGCCTCGTACCGGGCGAACGTGCGGTTCTGGTCCGCAACCGCGCGCATGACTGGTGGGGCGATCACGCCGAGGGCTTCGGCGGCGCCACGCTCGAGCGCATCGAGTTTCTCGACTACGGCACCGACCCCGCCGTCTGGCTCGCCGCCGCCGAGGCCGGCGAGGTCGACATGCTCTACGAGAATATCGGCCGGTTCATCGCCCTCGGCGACGCGCTGGGATGGGAGCGCTCCGAGGTCGTGACCGGCGCCACCGTGGTGCTGCGCGGCAACCAGACCGCACTGGTCGGGGGCAAGGCCCCCTATGCCGACAGGCGCGTCCGCCGGGCGCTGCAGCTCGCCATCGACAATGCGTTCTGCCTCGAATACGGCCATGCCGATCTGGGCGTGGTGGCCGAGAACCACCACGTCGCGCCGGTCCATCCTGATTACGCCGAGGTCGGTGGTACGCCCTATGACCCCGAGGCAGCGGTGGCGCTTCTCGAAGAGGCCGGGATGCTGGCATTCGAGCACGATCTCGTCACGCTCGACGACGGTCTGGCCCGGCGCACCGGAGAGGCCTGCGCGGCACTGCTCCGGGACGCCGGGATCAAGGTCAAGCACACCGTCCTGCCCGGGTCGCGCTTCTGGAGTGACTGGAAGAGCTATCCGCTGTCGATCACCGAATGGAACCATCGGCCACTGGGCATCCAGGTGCTGGCGCTGGCCTACCGCTCGGGCGAGTCGTGGAACGAGACCGGCTATGCCAACCCCGCCTTCGACGCGCTGGTGGCCGAGGCGCTGGCCATCGCCGACAACACGGCGCGGCGCGATGTCATGGCGCGGATCGAGCGGCTGCTTCAGGAGGATGCGGTCATCGTTCAGCCGTTCTGGCGCTCGCTCTACCGCCATTATCGCCCCGGCGTCACCGGGGCCGAGATGCACCCGGCCTTCGAGATCCATCTCTACAAGCTCGGCCTCACCGAGAGTTGAGCGCTACTCCTCGAGCAGATGCTCGTAGCGCTGATCCGTCAGCGTCTCGAGGAACGCCACCAGCGCGTCGATGCGCTGGTCGTCGAGCGCCGGTCCGTCGGTGAGCTCCTCCATCGCGATGTTGTCGGCCACCTCGGGCGGCGCGAAGGGGGCGCCGGTCTCGGGGTTGATCTTCCGCGCCTCGGAGCGCGTGTTGTAGGTGTTGTAGAACAGGATCACGGTGCGCAGATCCGCAAACACGCCGTTATGCATGTAAGGCGCGGTCACCGCGACGTTGCGCAGCGTCGGCGTGCGGTAGCGGCCATCGCTGTCGGCAGCCGCCTCGACGCCCGGATTGCCATGCAGCCCGAGATCGGCGGTGGTGATGCCGTTCATGGCCCGCAGATCGCGGTTCTCGGGCACACCGATATTGTGGAAGCGGTAGTCCGAGAAGGTCTCCTGCGGATCGACGGCGCTGCGCCGAAGCTGGTGGCACTGGTTGCAGTTGGTGAACTGCTCCGAGAAGAACAGCAGCCGCCCCAGTTCCTCCTGCTTGGTCAGTTCCGCCTCGCCGCGCAGGAAGCGGTCGTATTTCGAGTCGAAGGGCGCGAAGACCGGCCCGCGCTCATAGGCGGCGATGGCGCGGGTCATGGCCTCGTAGCCGGCTTTGGGATCGTCGAGAACCCCGGCCCCGAAGAGCTTTGAAAAGGCCTCCGCATAGACCTCATCCTTGCGCAGGCGTGCCACCACGGCGGCCTCGTCGGCCATGCCCATTTCGACCGGGTTGAGAGGCGGCCCGCCGGCCTGCTCCTCGAGCGTGCCGGCCCGGCCATCGTGGAACAGTCCGCCCCGCCACTCGCCCTCCTCGTTCTTCCCGAAGGGCGGCACGAAGGCGGCATAGGTGGCGGTCGGCGCGTTGCGGTCGCCGAGCGAGGCGCCATCATCCCCCGGAGACGCCGCTCCGCGCGGATCGGCGAAGGCATAGGCCGGATCGTGACAGGTGGCGCAGCTCTGGGTGCGGTTGGCCGAAAGGATGGTGTCGAAGAACAGCGCCTCGCCGAGCGCCTCTAGGCTGCCGGGGATCTCCGAGGGCGTGGCGCGCAGGGCGCTGGCGGCAAGGCCCGCCGCGAGCGCGGCGGCGACGGTCAGGCTGAGGATCGGGGCGGTCTTCATCGGGCGCATCCACTGGGCACGAGGCAATGCCCCGTGCCTAGCCCCAAGCGCCTGAGAGGTCAATTCCCGAGCAATTCTCTAGGACAATATGTCCCGCCCTGCTCAGCTTCCCCAGATGACCTTCACGTAATTGCGCGTCTCGCGGTAGGGCGGCACACCGCCGTGCTTCTCGACCGCCCCGGGGCCGGCATTGTAGGCCGCCAGGGCCAGCCGCCACGAGCCGAAGGTGACGAACTGCTGCTTGAGATAGCGTGCGCCGCCCTCGAGGTTCTGTGCCGGGTCGTGCGGGTTCACCCCGAGCCGCTTGGCGGTGAAGGGCATGAGCTGGGCGAGCCCGATGGCCCCCTTGTGCGACAGCGCCTTCGGGTTGAAGTTCGATTCCTGCTTCACCAGCCGCAGGAACAGATCCTCCGGCACGCCGTGCCGCCGCGCGGCAACGCGCGCCATGTCGGCATAGGGGCCGTTGTAATGCCCGCGATAGGCCGGCGCGGTGCCCTCGTCTCCGCCCATCGGTCCCCACTTGGTCGGGGTGATCACCGAGGCGGGCTTGAGCCGGACCGAGCTGCGGTATTGCTCCGCCGCACGGCTGTCGAGCACCGACGTCTGGCTGCGAAACAGCGTGCTCCGGCTCTTGGTCGAAATGGTGTCGGCCTGAACGGCCGTGGCGGAAATCGCGGCGAAAAGCAGCGCCGAAAACGCCCTACGTGGCAGTACTCGCATGAACCACCCTGTTCTGTCCCAGTGTCCGGAGGGGCGGCGTTGCGCCCCTCAAATCCCGCGCTGACTATACGGATCACGCGAGAATTCGCCACCCCTGCGCCCGGCGGCGCGCAGGTTCCCGCCAATGTTACGTTAAACATCGGCGAACGGTTCGTTAACCATGGTGGGTGTATCCCCTGTGGCCGGAGGATCGGGCATTGGGCGGGACGGGGCCCGCCCGCCCCGGTTTTCCTCGATGAGGCGGTGGCGCGGCGCGGCGTGGCTGTGTAAGGCTCGTCCAAACCCCTCCGGGGGAGAAGAATCGGAACAACGCGTGAGGATGACATGGCCGGCTCAGTGAACAAGGTGATCCTGGTGGGCAATCTCGGGGCCGATCCCGAAACCCGCACCTTCCAGAACGGCGGCAAGGTCTGCAACCTGCGGATCGCCACCTCGGAAAACTGGAAAGACCGCAACACCGGCGAGCGCCGCGAGCGCACCGAGTGGCACTCGGTCGCGATCTTCTCGGAACCGCTGGCGCGGATCGCCGAGCAGTATCTGCGCAAGGGCTCGAAGGTCTATATCGAAGGCCAGCTCGAAACCCGCAAATGGCAGGACCAGTCCGGCCAGGATCGCTATTCGACCGAGGTCGTGCTGCGCCCCTATCGCGGCGAGCTGACCCTGCTCGACAGCCGCCAGGGCGGCGGCGGCGGCGGTGACTTCGGCGGCTCGGGCGGCGGCTACGGTGGTGGCTCCGGCGGCGGTGGCGGCTACGGCGGTGGCCGCGACGATTACGGCAGCGGCTCGGGTGGCAACGGTGGCGGCGGCGGCGGTGGCCGCGCCCCCTCGCGCGATCTCGACGATGAGATCCCGTTCTGAGGTCACGCCTCTGGCTGAGGAGACAAGGCCCGGTGCTCTCACGAGCGCCGGGCTTTTTTCAGGCGCGGCAAGATCGGGCCGACGCGCCAAAGTGTGCGACACGAGCCGGGCTCTCGCCTGCCCGTGGGGGGCGCTTGCCGCCTGCGAGGTCGTCGATTGATCCCCGCCAAGTCCGGACGACCTCGATCCACAGCGCAAACAGGGCAAAGCCCCAGCTCGCAGCGACGGGCAGACGCTCGCCCGGCGCCTTCGGCTTGTGCCGGGCGGATCAGCGCGGGGATCGGTCCCTGAACGTCATCGAGGTCAGGAGTGCCACTCCGCAAACAGACGCCTGCCGCCTAGAAGCTCAGCCGCCTCAGAGTGGGCCGTCCTCGAGCACCCCGTCGGCAGACATCTGGGCGTAGAGCAGCCCCTCGCGCAGGCCGCGGTCGGCCACAGACAGCCGGTCGGTCGGCCAGAGCCGCAGCAGCGCCTGCAGGATCGCCGCCCCCGACATGATCAGCGCCTGCCGGTCCTGCCCGATGCGCGGATCGCGGCGACGCCCGGCGGGGCCCATCTCGAGGTAACGCCCGATCACCGCCTCGATCTGGTCCGAGGTCATGCGCAGCCCGTCGACCTTGGTGCGATCATAGCGCCGCAGCCCCAGATGCGAGGCCGCCACCGTGGTGACCGTGCCGGAGGTGCCGACGATCTGGAACCCCTCCCGCGACTGGGTGTCCTTGTAGGGCGCGAATTCCGAGAGGTTCTCCTCGAAATACCAGCTCATCAGCGCGTAGCGCGCGGCGTCATCCTCGACATCGTTGAACTGGTCGCGCAGGGTCGCCACCCCCAGAGGCACCGAGATCCAGTCGACCACCTTGGCGGCTGGAAACGGGCTCTCGGGCGGGTGGAAGCCGGCATGAAGCCGCATGATCGCCGCCGGCCGGTCCCGGCGCGGCACCGATGAGAGGTCGATCCACACCAGCTCGGTCGAACCGCCGCCGATATCGACCACCAGAAGCTGCTCGGTGCGGGTCGAGACCAGCGGCGCGCAGGAGATCACCGCAAGCCGGGCCTCTTCCTCGGGCTGGATGATCTCGAGCTGCAGGCCGGTCTCGCGCCGCACCTGCCGGATGAACTCGCGCGCGTTCTGCGCCCGGCGGCAGGCCTCGGTGGCCACCAGCCTCATGCGCTCGACCTTGTGGCGCTTGATCTTCTGCTGACAGACCCGGATCGCCCCGATGGTGCGGTTCATCGAGGCGCGCGACAGCCTTCCCGTCCGCTCGAGACCCTGCCCGAGCTGAACGGATTTGGAAAAGCTGTCCACCACATGAAACTGACTGCCCTTGGGTTGGGCAATCAACATGCGGCAGCTGTTCGTACCCAGATCCAGGGCGGCGTAAAGCGCACTGGGATCCGGCGGTTGCGGCGCGGGGCTCTCTACCGGTTTCGGGAAAGCGCCCGCACCTTTGGAACGCCTTGGCGCCATGACTATGCGCCTTTCCGAATTTTAAGTTGCGATCAGGATACGCGGCGTGTGGGTCCCGTGCAAGCACGATGCTGGCGCGGGCCAAAGGGATTTTCATAAAACTCGGCCAGATAGCCGTATTCCGCATCAAGGTGATCGCGCAGCGCGGTGCGCGTCGCTGGCGCCAGATCGTCGAGGCTGAGCCGCATCCCGCTCGGGTTCTCGCGCGCGATGGTGACCGGGGCGCCGGTGCGCTCGGCCAGCTCCTCTCCGAAGCGCGCAAGCTCGGAGGTGCGGTAGATCCGGTCATAGCGCCCGAGATCCGGCCCGAGGAACAGCCAGGCGGGCAGCGCGTGATGCTTGATGGCGGAGGCGGCATCGATATAGCCGCGCAGGTTCTGAAAGAAAAAATCCGGGTCGGGATCCATCGGCAGATCGACCCGACCGCGCCGGATATTGCGGCAATTGTGCAGCTCGCGCAGGCCAACCACCCGGTTGGTATAGACCGACAGCAGCCGTCTGAGCGGATCGCGCACCACGCAAAAGCGCCACCAGCCGTCATAGGCCTGCCAGCGGTGCGGGCGGAAGCGCATGGTCGGATAAAGCCGGTGCCAGGTCATCACGTCGGGGCGGGCGTTCTCCGGCAGGGTCGCGTCGGGGTCGACCTGCGCCAGCGCTGCCTTTACGGTGGAGCAGCCCGCCTTGGGCAGAGCCATGTACGCAATCCTGTGAGCCTTCACCGCGATCACCATCGCCCTGCGTCCCTCCCGTCTGTCGCGGTCGACCCCATCCACGCGCCGACCTCACGGCAAGGGCGCCGCACAGCCGCAGCAAAATTATGTCAAAACGATATTATTTCATCAAGGCCGCCTTGTCCGGCTTTGCCTTTCTGGCCGGACGGCCGCAGGAGCCGAGGTCGCACACGGACCGGTGAGTGTCGAAAACCGCCCCCGCCGCGCGAGGCGACCCGACTACACCGATTGAACCATGAGGAAGGGAATCGCCTGCCATGCCCGAGATCAGCATCGCCCAGTGGCGCGACCTTCCGGCGCCGCGTCTCACCGTTCTGGGCGGTGGTGGTGCCAAGGCCGCGCGCCCGGCGCCGTCCGAACGAGCGCACGACCGGGCTAGGCGCAGGGTCGCCGACCCCGTTCCCGATGTCGCCGACTGTCGCCGCGCCTGCGCCCGCATGTTCGACAACCCGCCTCACACGCTGGCCATGCCCACCGCCGTCGCTTTCGCGCAGCGGAGCAACGTTGCCCACCGGCCCGCGTGCGCCGTTCCTCCGGCGCCCCGCCCGGCCGCCCTCTGAGCCAGCCCGATGACCCTGAGGACCCACTGCATGTCGCTGCTGAAGTTTCGCAAGCCCAAGGCCTCGCCACAGCCCCCGGCGCTTGGCAGCTTCCTCAGCGGCTATTCCATCGAGGTGATGCCGCGCACCGCCGCCAAGGTCGCGGATTTCCGCGCCCTCCTGCCGGAGGGCACCCGCGTCTACATCGCCCATATCGACGGCACGCCGATCGAGGACATGGTCGCCACCGCGAAGCGCCTTGCCGGCGAAGGCTTCGCCCCCATGCCGCATTTCCCGGCCCGTCTCATCGCCGACCAAGCGATGCTGGCCGACTGGATCGCGCGCTATCAGGGCGAGGCCGGCGTCACGCAGGGGCTGATCCTCGCGGGCGGCGTCTCCGAGCCGCGCGGGGCGTTCCACAGCTCGATGCAGCTGCTCGAGACCGGGCTCTTCGATGCCTCGGGGTTCACCCGGCTGCACGTGGCCGGCCACCCCGAAGGCAGCCGTGACATCGACGCCGATGGCGGCGAGGCCGAGGCCATGGCCGCCGCGCGCTGGAAACAGGACTTCTCGGACCGCAGCGACGCGCAGATGGCGATGGTGACCCAGTTTGCCTTCGAGGCCGCCCCGATCCTCGACTGGGCCAGCCGCCTGCGCGCCCACGGCGTCGCGCTGCCGATCCATATCGGCCTCGCCGGCCCCGCCAAGCTGCAGACCATGCTCAAGTTCGCCATCGCCTGCGGCGTCGGACCCTCGCTCCGGGTGCTGCAGAAGCGCGCGCTCGACATGGGCAAGCTGCTGCTGCCCTACGAGCCGGCCGAACTCGCCGCCGAGCTGGCCGCCCGCAAGGCCGCCGATCCGGGCTTTCCCATCGCACAGGCCCACCTCTTTCCGCTCGGCGGCATCAAGGCCTGCACCGACTGGGCCACGGCGCATGGCGGGGCTGCGACGCGTCCGGCTCGACGGGCGATCTGAGACGCTGTATCGGGAGGGCATGACAAAAGCGCTCCTCTTCGATCTGGACGGCACCCTGCTCGTCTCCGACCCGCTCCACTACGCGGTCTTCGCGGAAATCTTTGCCGAGAACGGCAAGGAGCTGACCCCGGAGATCTATGAAAACAGCATCCACGGGAACCACAATCTCGAGATGTTCCCCAAGCTCTTCCCGGGCTGCGACGCGCAGGCCTTGTCCGACGAAAAGGAACGTCGGTTCCGCGAACGTCTCGGCGACGGGGCCGAGCCGATGCCCGGCGCAGTGGCGCTGCTCGACGAGGCCGACCGCGAAAACTGGCGGCTGGCGGTGGTGACCAACGCCCCGCGCGAGAACGGCGAGCACATGCTCAGGGCGATCGGGCTCCGCGACCGGTTCGAACTGCTGATCATCGGCGACGAATGCGCCCGCGCCAAGCCCGACCCCGAGCCCTACCTCGCCGCGATGCGCCAGCTCGGGGCCCTGCCGCAGCACTGCCTTGCCTTCGAGGACAGCCCCAGCGGAATGCGCGCCGCTGCGCGCTCTGGCGCCTATGCCATCGGTGTACGCTCGGGCCTCAGCCACGCGCGCCTGTGCGAGGCCGGGGCGAAAGCCACGATCGCCGATTACACCGACGCAGCTCTGCCCGCGCTTCTGGACCGGCTGCGTTAAGGGGGATCGTCCTTAGGGCGGGGGCGATCGCGCGTCGCACCTGCCCCGCCTCGGTGTGACGCGCCGCGCGACGTGTTCGCGCCTGCCGGTCGAAAGGTCTCCGCCCGCGCCCCTGCGGGTCATGCGCGCGGCACCCGCCCCGCAGGCCCGCGCCCGCCCCTCAAACAGACCGCCGCCACGCTGGGCGGCATCAACTCCGACAGCGACGGCCCCTCTCCGAAATGCCCCCGCCGCCGGGGACCAACGCCCCAAACTTCTCTTCGTCAAAAATACTCCCGCCGGAGGCAGGCCGGCCCGTGCCGCACCACGAGCTTCCGGCAAAGGCGCTGCCCCTCAAGCAGCGGGCGCAGGCAACCGCGACGGCTTCCCGGCGCTTAACGAACCCGGATCGGCGCCCTCAGAACAGGCTCAACTGATCTCCCGCCCGTGCCGGCACTTGGAACAGATCGCAGCGCAGCGGGCCAAGAGACCGGTCGAGGCCGAGCCGCCGCGCCGCCTTGTCGAAGCGCTGCGCGATCAGCTTTGCATAGTTGCCCTCGCCCCGCATCCGCCGATGCCATTGCGCGGAATAGTCGGCGCCATCGTGCATCTCGCGCAGCCGCGCCATCACCCGGCCCGCCCGCCCGGGATAATGCTCCTCGAGCCACGCACGCCAGAGCGGGGCCACCTCCAGCGGCAGGCGCAGCATGATCCAGCTCGCCGCCGCGGCGCCGGCCTCGGCCCCGGCGGCCAGGATCGCTTCGAGCTCCGGGTCGGTCAGCGCCGGCACCACCGGCGAGACCATGATCCGCGTCTCGATCCCCGCCTCCGCAAGGCGCCGTATCGTCGCCAGACGCCGCTTGGGCGCCGGCACCCTCGGCTCCATCCGCCGGGACAGGTCGGCCTCCAGCGTGGTGACCGACACGCCCACCCGCGCCAGCCCCATCGCCGCCATCTCGGACAGGATGTCGATGTCGCGCTCGATCAGCGTGCCCTTGGTGACGATCGCCACCGGGTGGCGATGATCGCGCAGCACCTCGAGACAGGCGCGCATGATACCCCTGTCGCGCTCGACCGGCTGGTAGGGATCGGTGTTGGTGCCGATGGCGATGGTGGCGACGCGATAACGCTTCGCGCGCAGCTCGCGGGCCAGCACCTCCGGCGCATCGGGCCGCGCGATGAGCCGGGTCTCGAAGTCCAGCCCCGGCGAGAGGCCGAGATAGGCATGGGACGGTCGCGCGAAACAATAGATGCAGCCATGCTCGCAGCCGCGATACGGGTTGATGCTGCGGTCGAAGGGAATGTCGGGCGAAGAGACGTAGTTGATCAGGCTGCGGGGCCGCTCCTCGCGCACCTCGGTGCGCAGCGGGGGCAGCTCCTCCTCGATCTCCCAGCCATCATGAGCGTCCTCGTAGCGCAGCCGCTCGAACCGCCCGGACTCGCGGCTGGCGGCCCCGCGTCCCGGACGGCGGTCCCTGTCGATCTGGCGCGGAGAGTCGGTCATGGATGGATAGTGGAACATTAGGGGAACATTTGCAAGGCCACCGCGGGTGGTGTCGTCGCCGAGACCGCGGCGTTCGCAGGCCGCGAAGCAGGCCGTGCCCATGCTTCCGCGGCATGGTGCGCGCAGCTCGCCCGCGCGAACCGCGTCACCCGGGCGATGACCTTACCGAAGGCCACCGCGGGCGACGGACCTCGTCTCGCCCGTGTTGATGGCGATGGCTGCCTCAAACAACCTCCCAGCGGTGTGTTAGGCGAGATGGCGGATAGGATCGACGTTATGCTCCGAAACCAACGCGCGTTGATCCGGCTCCCTGTCGCCTGGTCTGCCTGCGCCCGAACGCAACGACTCTGTCCCGTTAGGCCGCGCACCTCCGTACCCGTCTGCGCATGGCACACTGTCGCCGCGCCGAGGCTTTCCCTTTGAAACCGGCCCCGGATATCCTATCTTCCTCAAGAGGTAGGGGAGACGATCATGCCCGTGACACATCTGGTCACACTTCTTGTAGCGGTTCTCGCATCGGCGGGGCTGACCATCTGGGCGTTTCTGTCCTGGGGCGCGGGCACCATGATCCCGCTCCTCCTCGCGGTCGCGCTGGCGGTTCGGTGGGCGATGACCCCGGTTTCGCCGGATGACGGTCACGCCTGACTGTACGCTGCCCCTCGGCGACGCCGAGAACGAGGCCCGCCTCTCGACGATCCGCAGCACGGCGTCCTGTGGCTGAGCGAGGCCGTTCATCATTTGCCGGATACCATCGCGGCATCGGCGCTTGTGACGGCGCTCAGCGCCCGGTTTGCATTGACGACGCATTTCGGCGATGCGTGCGCCGACCTCATGCAAAGTCTAACACGACAGACGCAGACGGCGCTCCCCTCGACTTACTAGGCATGACCGGAGAGGAATGAGGGGGCGCTGCCCCCGTCCCGGCGGGGCCGGGACTCCCCCGGAGTATTTCTCGACGTAGAGAAGGCAGGAGCGCTGCCGAGTGCCGTGGCCTCAGTCTGCCCCGAAGCTGACGCGGAGACCGAGAGATATCGGCACCAGCACTAAGCTGCTAACGCGGTTCTGCAGACCCCAGAGCAGCAGCGCCGAGACCGTGTCGGCGCGCAACCGCCCGAGCATCACACTGTCCCCCTCCTGACGCGCCTTGAAGGTCGCCTGATCGAGGAAGCGGCAATGGCGCGAACGGCGATGCGGCGCCTGCTGAGGGCTCAGTCTTCCCCGAGGCTGTCGCGGAGAACGAGAGAGATCGGCACCAGCGCGACGCTGCTGGCGCGGTCCTGCAGGCCCCAGAGCAGGAGGGCCGAGACCGTGTCGGCGCGCAACCGCCCGAGCATCACCACGTCCCCCTCCTGACGCGCCTTGAAGGCCGCCTGATCGAGGAAGCGGCGCATCACGCGGGGATCCTGCCCGTCTCCGTCAAAATCGCGGAACACCGTCACCGTGGGCACGTCTTCGCGACGGGCCAAAGCCTCGCCGGTGTTCAGCCCCTTGGGCTGCATCAGCAGCCCGTGACCGGACGCGCCGAGATACTGCGCCGCCTGCTCGGAGATCGCGCGGGAGCCCTGCAGCCCATCGCCAAGCGCTTCCATCACCGCCACCGCTTCGGGCACCGCGCCGAGGCTTCCCTCGAGCGTGACCTCCACGTCGGTGGCCTGCGCGCCTTCCGGCACGCCCGCGACGGCCAGCACCTCGAAGCCCGCATCGCGATAGGCCCGCGCGGTGTCGGCGGCGTCGGGATGGGAGGCCGGGATGGCGAAGCTGACCGGGAAGGGAAACGCGCCGACCGTGTCGGGGCCGAGCGGGCCGCTGCCGTCGTCGATCAGCACGATGGCCATGCGCGGGGCGCCGTCCTCGGCCTCGACCGAGACGGCGTAACGCTCGAGCGGCGGCTGTGGGGACGGATCGGCCTTGGGCGCGGCGCTGGGCTCTGCCGGCACCGCCTCCCCGATCGACGGCAGACGGCTGGCCTCTTCGGACGCCCCGCGCTCGACGAGCGAGCCGGCCCGCGTGCCGATTGTGGGCGTGCCATCCTCACCGCCATCCGCGCCGGCGCGACCCGGAAGCGTACTGACCCTGGGCCGTGTGTTCTCGCCCGGCACCAGCGGCGCGGGCAGCGGCGCGGGCAGCGGCGCGGCCGGGGTCTGGGTGGAGAGCTCAGGCGCGTCCTCGCCCTGCGGCGCGTCGGGCTGGACGGTGTCGCGACGCTCGGGCGTGTCGGCGCTCGCCATCTCCATCGACGCGGTATTAGTGTCGGGTTCAGCAGGGGCCGTGGGCGCGTCGAGCACCGTCTCGGCCTCGGGCGGCGTGTCGGAGGCGGCGCTGATGCCGGGGGACGGCTCGGGCGCGGCGGCGGTCACCTCGCCGGGCCTGCCGGGGCGCGAGACGGTCTCGGCCCCCGCGGGCTCCTCCGGGGGCGTCCCAGCGGCGGGCGTGACGGTTTCGACGCCGTCCTCGGAGCTGGTCTGCGGCGCGGCGTCCTGACGCGAGGTTGCGGTGTCCGAGGCGGGGTCGCTCGCGAGAGCGGCAGCATCGCCGGGGCTGGCATCGGTGTCCGGCGCGGCGGGAGCGTCCGCGCCCTCGGGCGACGCTTCCTCGGCCTCGGCAAGCGCGGGTGTGTCCCCGTCCGCCGGTGCGGCGCCGGTTTTGACATCAGGCTCCGAGGCCGCAGCGCCCTCGGCGCCGGTGGTGTCATCGCTCTCGGGAGTGGAGGTGTCCGCCACCATGTCGCTGTCGGAGGGCGCCACCTCTGTAACCTCGGCCTCTTCTGAAACCTCTGGCTCTTCCGAAACCTCGGCCTCTCCACGCAGTGCATTCACGCCCTCACCCGCCCCTTCACGGGCCGGCTCCAAGCGGCTCTCCCCGACCGCGGTTGTCTCGGCCTCGGGCGTCCCGGCCGTCCCGATCTTCGCAGGCGCCGATCCCGGCACCTCGGCCTCCGGCGGCAGCGCCGCGCGCTCGCGCAGTGGCGGGCCCGTCAGCACCGAAACCGTGCCCAGTGTCACGCCCGACACCACCGTGCCGATGATCGCCCCCGCGAGAAACCCTCGTGCCATCGCTTCTGCCCTCTTCGCCCGCTGCGCCCCCGGCCCCGTGCCCGGGCCGTTCTCGTGGCGCATCCCCTTGACGCTGCACCATCTTGGGGCGCATGTATAGCCCCGACCAAGACCTGTCTCCAGCCCGAGAATGCCTCATGCTTCTGCTCATCGACAACTATGACAGCTTTACCTACAACCTCGTGCATTACGTGGGCGAGCTTGGTGTCGAGACGCAGGTCTGGCGCAACGATGCGCTCGACGTGCAGCAGGCGATGGCGCTGAAGCCCGCAGGTATCCTGCTGAGCCCCGGCCCCTGCGACCCGGATCAGGCCGGGATCTGCCTCGCGCTGACCGAGGCCGCGGCCGAGACCGGCACGCCGCTCTTCGGCGTCTGCCTCGGACACCAGACCATCGGTCAGGCCTTCGGCGGCACCGTCACGCAGCATTCCGAGATCGTGCACGGCAAGATGGGGTCCATGCATCACGACGGCACCGGGGTGTTCAGCACCCTGCCCTCGCCGTTCGAGGCGACGCGCTATCACAGCCTCGTGGTCGACCGCGACACGCTGCCCGAGGAGCTGATCGTCAACGCCTGGCTCGAGGACGGCACCATCATGGGGCTGCGCCACCGCGACCTGCCGATCCACGGCGTGCAGTTCCACCCCGAGAGCATCGCCTCTGAACACGGGCACCAGCTGCTCAAGAATTTCCTCGACACGATGAAGGTCCCCGCATGAGCGACCGCCTCAAGCCGTTGATCGGCACCGCCGCCACCCGCCCGCTGACGCAGGAGGAGGCGGAGGCCGCCTTCGAGGTCCTGTTCGAGGGCGAGGCCACGCCGGCCCAGATGGGCGGCTTCCTGATGGCGCTGCGCACCCGGGGCGAGACGGTCGACGAGTACACCGCCGCCGCCGGCGTGATGCGCGCCAAGCGCAACGCCGTGATCGCGCCCGAAGGCGCCATCGACATCGTCGGCACCGGGGGCGACGGCAAGGGCACGCTCAACATCTCGACCGCGACCGCCTTCGTGGTCGCCGGGGCCGGTGTCACCGTGGCCAAGCACGGCAACCGCAACCTGTCGTCGAAATCCGGCTCCGCCGACGCGCTGGCCGAGATGGGCATCCAGGTGATGCTGCCCGCCACCGCCATCGCGCCGATCCTCGAAAGCGTGGGCATCTGCTTCATGATGGCGCCGATGCACCATCCGGCGATGAAGCACGTGGCCCCGGTCCGGACCGAGCTTGGCACCCGCACGATCTTCAACATCCTCGGCCCGCTCACCAACCCCGCCGGCGTCAAGCGCCAGCTCACCGGCGCCTTCTCGCGCCAGCTGATCCGCCCGATGGCCGAGACGCTGGCCAAGCTCGGCTCCGAGCGCGCCTGGCTGGTGCACGGCTCGGACGGCACCGACGAGCTGGCGATCTCGGGCAAGAGCTGGGTCGCGGCGCTTGAGGAAGACGGATCGGTGCGCGAGATCGAGCTGCATCCCGAGGACGCGGGCCTGCCGGAGCATCCGTTCGAAGAGATCGTCGGCGGCACCCCGTCCGAGAATGCCGCGGCCTTCCGCGCGCTGCTGGATGGCGCCCGGACCGCCTATCGTGACGCGGTGCTGTTGAATTCCGCCGCGGCGCTCGTGGTGGCCGGCAAGGCTGCGGACCTGCGCGAGGGCGTGGCGCAGGCGCGCGAGAGCATCGACAGCGGCGCGGCGCGGGGCAAGATCGCGGCGCTGGCAGAGGCCACGCAGAAGGCCGCATGAGACCTCCAGAGGCCTGGGCCGACCTGCCCTTCTTCCACGACGACCTGCCGCGCATCGAAACCGCTCTCGCGGCCGAGACGCGGCAGATCCTGCCGCCCGCGCCGCAGATCTTCGCCGCGCTTCATGCCTGCGCGCCCGAGCATGTGCGTGTGGTGATCCTCGGGCAGGATCCCTACCCGACGCCGGGCCACGCCCACGGGCTCGCCTTCTCGGCCGAACCGGACGTGCGCCCGCTGCCGCGCTCGCTCGGCAATATCTACAAGGAGCTCGAGGCCGAGTTCGGCGCCTGCCCGCCGAATGCCGACCTGCGGTTCTGGGCGGCACAGGGCGTGCTGCTGCTCAACACCGCGCTGACCGTGCCCGCAGGCAGCGCCGGCGCCCATGCCAAGCTCGGCTGGTCACGGCTCACCGCACAGGTCCTTGAGAGGCTCTCCGGAACGCCCCGCGCCTTCATCCTTTGGGGCAACCACGCGCAGGGGTTCGCCAAGCACATCGGCGGCGAAGAGCACCTGATCCTGCGCTCGGCCCATCCCTCGCCGCTCTCGGCGCGGCGCGGCTTTTTCGGCTCGCGCCCCTTTTCCCGTGTGAACGAGTGGCTTATTGCTCGGGGCGACACGCCGATCAACTGGACCACGCCGGAGGCGACCGCATGACCATCACCATTCTCGACAAGATCAAGCACTACAAGCTCGAGGAAGTGGCCGCCGACAAGGCCGTCAGGCCGCTGTCCGAGATCGAGGCCGAGGCACGCAGCGCCGACCCCGTGCGCCCCTTCGCCGCCGCCCTGCGCAAGGCCTCGGAGACGGGCTACGGGCTGATCGCGGAGGTCAAGAAAGCCTCGCCCTCCAAGGGCCTGATCCGAGAGGATTTTCACCCCGCGACGCTGGCTGCCGCCTACGAACGCGGCGGGGCCACCTGCCTGTCGGTCCTGACCGACACCCCGTCCTTCCAGGGCGCCAAATCCTTCCTGACCGAGGCGCGCGCGGCCACCTCGCTGCCGGCGCTGCGCAAGGATTTCATGTACGACCCCTATCAGGTCGCCGAGGCCCGCGCGCTCGGCGCCGACTGCATCCTCATCATCATGGCGAGTGTCTCGGACACGCTTGCCGCCGAGCTCGAGGACGCGGCATCGATCTGGGGCATGGACGCGTTAATCGAGGTGCATGACGCCGAAGAACTCGAGCGCGCCCTCAAACTGAAATCGCCCCTGATCGGCATTAACAACCGCAATCTCAAGACCTTCGATCTCACTCTTGATACCACGCGCGAGCTGTCGAAGCGGGTGCCCGAGGATCGCGTTCTGGTTTGCGAAAGCGGCCTCCATACCCCTGCCGACCTCGCCGACATGGCGGGCCACGGCGCCCGCAGCTTCCTGATCGGCGAAAGCCTGATGCGGCAGGACGATGTCGAGGACGCGACCCGCACCCTGCTCAGCGATCCGGTGCCGGCATGAGCGGTCTGACCCATTTCGACGCCAAGGGCGACGCGCACATGGTCGACGTGTCCGACAAGGCGGTGACCGCCCGCGTCGCGACCGCCGAAGGCTGGGTGAAGATGGCGCCCGAGACCTTCGACATCATCACCGAAGGCCGCGCCAAGAAAGGCGACGTGATCGGCGTGGCGCGGCTTGCGGGCATCATGGGCGCCAAGAAGACGCCCGAGCTGATCCCGCTCTGCCACCCGCTGCCGGTGACCAAGGTGTCGGTCGAGATCACCCCCGATGCCGCGCTTCCGGGCCTGCGCATCGAGGCCACGGTCAAGACCACCGGCCAGACCGGCGTTGAGATGGAGGCGCTGACAGCGGTCTCGACCGCGGCCCTCACGGTCTACGATATGGCTAAGGCCGTGGATAAGGCGATGGAGATTGGCGGCATCCGCGTAATCCTGAAAGATGGCGGCAAATCAGGTCGTTACGAGGCGACATGATATCAGTTTCCGAAGCGCTGGAGCGGCTGTTCTCTCTTACCGCGCCGCTGCCGGCCGAGACGGTCCCGCTGCACCGCGCCGTCGGGCGCGTGCTGGCAGAGCCCGTGACGGCGCGCCGCGACCAGCCGCCCTTCGATGCCTCGGCGATGGACGGTTACGGCGTCACTAAAGCTATGCCCGGCAAGAGGCTGAAAGTCATCGGGGAATCCGCCGCGGGGTCGTCGTTCCACGGCACCGTGGGCGATGGCGAAGCAGTGCGGATCTTCACCGGCGCCCCGGTCCCCGAGGGCGTGGCCACCGTGGTCATCCAGGAGGATGTCGAGCGCGACGGCGACACGATCCTGATCACCGACCGCCTCGGCGGGGGCAACAATATCCGCCCTCTCGGCGGCGATTTCCGCGTCGGAGAGACCATCCCCGCGCCGCGCCTGCTTGGCCCTCAGGACATCGCCCTGCTTGCCGCGATGAACGTCCCCACGGTTTCAGTCTCCCGCCGCCCGCGCGTGGCGCTGATCTCGACCGGCGACGAGCTTGTGATGCCCGGCGAGACGCCCGGCCCCGACCAGATCATCGTCTCCAACACCTTCGGCCTGCACGCCATGCTCACTCAGGCCGGCGCCGAGCCGCGCATCCTGCCGATCGCGCGCGATACCGAAGCGGCGCTCTCGACCGTGCTGGGGCTGGTGGACGACGCCGATCTGGTGATCACCATCGGCGGCGCCTCTGTCGGCGATCACGATCTCGTGGCGAGGGTCGCCCAGAAGCTTGGTCTCGAGCGCGCCTTTCACAAGGTGGCCATGCGGCCGGGCAAGCCGCTGATGTCGGGCCGGCTGGGCAACGCGATGATGATCGGGTTGCCGGGAAATCCCGTCTCGGCAATGGTTTGCGGCGAGATCTTCGTGAAGCCCGTGATCCGCGCGCTGCAGGGCCTGCCCGCCGCGCCCGCACCGCGCGACGCGGCGGAGTTGGCCGCCGAGATCCCCGCGAATGGCCCGCGAGAACACTACATGCGCGCCCGCACCGGGCCGGACGGACGCGTGACCGTTTTCGGACGGCAGGACAGCTCCCTACTGAGCGTACTCGGTGCCTCGGACGTGCTGGTGGTGCGCCCGCCGAATGACGAGGCGCACGCTGCCGGGGACACGGTCGAGATTGTGCGCCTTTAACCATGTTTGCCCCAGCATGTTGACACAAAACAAGAACATGCGTAGAACAAAGGGCAGACAAACGGCGGAGACCGCAGAATGCTGACCAAGAAACAGCTCGACCTTCTGGATTTCATCAACAAACGGCTGCAGCGCGATGGCGTGCCGCCCAGTTTCGACGAGATGAAGGATGCGCTCGATCTCCGATCCAAGTCCGGCATCCACCGCCTGATCACGGCGCTAGAAGAGCGCGGCTTCATCCGCCGCCTCGCTCACCGCGCCCGCGCAATCGAGATCGTGAAGCTGCCTGAAAGCCTTGGTGGCAAGCCCGCCGGCTTCACGCCGCAGGTGATCGACGGCGACCGCCCCGACAGCCGTCCTGCCAAGGCGCAGCCGATCAGCAATGCCGAGGCGCTGGAACTGCCGCTTCTCGGGCGCATCGCCGCCGGTGAGCCGATCCAGTCGATCGCCGACAATCCGCCCAACATCGCCGTGCCCGGCGCCATGCTGTCGAGCAACGCGCATCACTACGCGCTCGAGGTCAAGGGCGACTCGATGATCGATGCCGGCATCCATGACGGCGACGTGGTGATCATCCGCGAGAGCGCGTCGGCCAGCAACGGCGACATCGTCGTGGCGCAGATCGAAGGCTACGAAGCGACGCTCAAGCGCTTCCGCCGCAAGGGCGACACCATCGTGCTCGAGGCCGAGAACCCGGCCTACGAGCCGCGCGTGCTGCCGATGGGCGCGGTCAAGGTGCAGGGCCGCCTCGTCGGTCTGATCCGGACCTACTGATCCGGCACGCTCAGTCCGCGCCTCGGTGCCAGAGCCTTCGGCCCGCCGCTGTTTCGATGCGCGGGCCTTCACGTGTCTGCCACAACGCCACCGCGCCGGTGCGGGCAAGCCGCTCCGGGTCGAAGATCTCGCAGCCCGGCCAGTCCGGCAGATCGGTGCTCGACACCACGAGCTCGCGCGCTCCACAGCCTCGGAACGCAGCGGCAGCGCGCTTGCCCTGCAAGTGCGTCACGCGCGCTCCGGCGACGGAAATCCGCGCCACCCTCGCCTCGTCGCCCTCGGGCCACAGCGCCGCCGCCTTGGCCTGCCCGCCGGGCTGACCGTCATTCTCCAGCCAGACCCCGGCCACGAAGCCGGCGCCGCGCTCGCGAGAGAGGGCTCGGCCCTCCGGGGTCATCGCGCCGACCAGAGTTCCGCTGTCGGAAATCAGCAGCGCCGGGCGCGTCCCACCGGCCCAAAGAGCTACCGCCAGCGAAAGCGGGAGCAGCCCGGCCCAGCGGCCGCGCCCCTGCCACAGGCACAGGATCAACCCGCCCGCGGCCAGCAGTGGCAGCACCCATGCGCCGGGCGCGCGCACCTGCCCCAGCGCGCCCTCCCAGCTTGTGACCGTGTCGGCGATCGTCAGGATCCACTCGAGCCCCAGCGCCATGACCCACAACGCGAACGGCTCGAGCCCCAGCGGCATGAGCAGCGCAGCCACCACCGCCATCGGCACCACGATCAGCCCCATGACCGGCACCGCCACGAGGTTCGCGACGAGCCCGTAATGCGAGACGATGTTGAAATGCGCCATCGACACCGGCGCCGTGGCGAGCGAGGCGGTCACCGATGAGACCACCAGCGTCAGCACTGGCCGTGCCAGCCACGGCAGTCCGCGCTCGATCGCGAGGTCGCGCATGGCACCGAACACCGCGACCAGCGCCAAAGTCGCCGCAAAGCTCATCTGGAAGCCCGGCCCGAGCAGCGCTTCGGGGCGCAACGCCAGCACGATCATCGCCGCCAGCGCCACGCTGCGCAGCGATAGCGCCCGGCGGTTGCACAGCAGCGCCACCAGCATCACCGCCACCATCACGAAGGCGCGCTGGGTGGCGACATTGCCGCCCGACAGCGCGAGGTATCCGGCGGCGGCGACCAGCGCCACCCCGGCGGCGATCTTCTTGCCGGGCCAGCCGTGACGGGTGTGTCGCGGGATCAGCAGCGCCAAGCGCGTCGCGGAGAAGACCACGCCCGCGAGCAGCCCCATATGCAGCCCGGAGATGGCCAGAAGATGCGCGAGGTTGCTGTGCCGGAGCGCCTCGAGCGTCGGCAGGCCGATGGCGGAGCGGTCGCCGGTCATGATGGCGGCGGCAAAGGCCCCGGCCTCGCCCGGCAGCGCCGTGCGCACCCTCTCGGCGATGGCGAGCCTCAGGCGCAGCACCGGCGTGTCGCGCTGCGCCGGGGCAAGGCGGAGCACCGGGGTCCGGGTGTAGCCCACCGCGCCAAGGCGCAGGAACCACGCATGACGGCGAAAGTCGAACCCGCCGGGCTCGGCCGCGCCGGCGGGGGGTGAGAGATGGCCGGTCAGGATCGCCACGTCGCCGGGCCCCGGCGGCGGATCGTCCTGCCGCCCGTGCAGCGAGACGCGCACCCGCAGAGGGGTGTCGTGCGGCGCCATGCGTTCCAGCACCACCCGGTCGAGGGTCAGGCGCAGCGCATCCGATGCCGAGCGGTCGATCCCGATGACCCGCCCCTCGATCGGGCCATAGTATCGAAACCCCAGCTGGGGCCCGGACATCAGATGCGCGCGCCCCCCCGCCAGTGCGATCCCCAGCACCGCGAGGGCAAGCGCGACGGCCAGTGGAGCGAGCCACATGGGAAGCCGCCGCGACAGTGCCAGCAATATGCTTCCCACACACGCCGCCGACACGAGGCTCCAGACCGGCGGCTCATCGGGGAGAGCGAAGTAGGTGCCGATGCCGCCTGCCAGCGCCACCGCGCACCAGGGAAACAGGTGGCCCCGCTGCCCAGTCAACGCCGATGTCAGCGCCGACGTCAGCCGCTCCCCCATCCGCCCCATACTTGCCCCTGACCCGTCCGCTGGTTAAGGAACCGGGAAAACCCTACGCCCCCTTGGTTACCGAGAGGTTAATACCCATGACCGTCGTCACCCGTTTCGCGCCGTCGCCCACCGGCTACCTGCACATTGGCGGCGCGCGCACGGCGCTGTTCAACTGGCTGTATGCCCGCGGCCGGGGCGGCAAGTTCCTGCTGCGCATCGAGGATACCGACCGCGCGCGCTCGACCCCCGAAGCCACCGAGGCGATCCTCAAGGGGCTCGACTGGCTCGGGCTCGACCATGACGGCGAGGTGGTGAGCCAGTTCGAGCGCGCCGACCGTCATGCCGAGGTGGCCCGCGAGCTTCTCGCCCGGGGCGCGGCCTACAAGTGCTTCTCGACCCAGGACGAGATCACCGCTTTCCGCGAAGAGGCCAAGGCGGCCGGCCGCTCGACCCTGTTCCAGAGCCCGTGGCGCGACGCCGATCCGGCCAGCCACCCCGATGCCCCCTACGCGGTGCGGCTGAAGACGCCGACCGAGGGCGAGACGGTGATCGAGGACGAGGTGCAGGGCCGGGTCACGATCCGCAACGATCAGCTCGACGACATGATCCTGTTACGCTCGGATGGCACCCCGGTCTACATGCTGGCCGTCGTGGTCGACGACCACGACATGGGCGTGACCCATGTGATCCGGGGGGACGATCACCTGAACAACGCGGCGCGTCAGATGGGCATCTACACGGCGATGGGCTGGCCGCTGCCGGTCTATGCCCACATCCCGCTGATCCACGGCCCCGACGGCAAGAAGCTGTCGAAGCGCCACGGCGCGCTCGGTGTCGATGAATACCAGAAGATCGGCTACCCCTCCGCGGGGATGCGCAACTACCTCGCCCGGCTCGGCTGGAGCCACGGCGACGACGAGTTCTTCACCGATGCGCAGGCCATGGAGTGGTTCGACCTGTCGGGAATCGGCAAGTCCGCCGCCCGGTTCGATTTCAAGAAGCTGGAGAATCTCTGCGGCCAGCATATCGCCATCGCCGACGATGCTGCACTGCTGCAAGAAATCGAGGCGTATCTCGATGCCGCGGGTCTGCTTGCCCTGACGGAAGCGCAGCGCGACGGTTTGCTGCGCGGCATGTACTGCCTGAAAGACCGCGCCAAAACCTTCCCTGAACTGCTTGAAAAGGCGCATTTTATCCTTGCGGAAACGCCGATTGAGCCGGACGAGAAGGCGGCCAAGGCGCTGGACCCAGTATCCCGTGGTATACTGGCTGCGTTGACGCCGCAGCTGCAAAATGCTAGCTGGTCGCGGGAAGAACTCGAGGGGGAGATGAGCGCTTTCGCAGAGGCACAGGGGACCAAATTCGGCAAGCTTGCCGGCCCCTTGCGTGCCGCTCTGGCAGGACGCGCCGTCACCCCGAGCGTTTTTGACATGATGCTGGTGCTCGGCAAGGAAGAAAGCCTTTCCCGCCTCGCGCACGCAGCCGCCTCTGAGACGGGGTGACGGCCTGAAGGGAGCGTTTCGACAAACGGCTCGCCAAGGCCATGTTAGACACTATCGCCCCGGGCGCACGGCGCCGGGGCCCTTTCGAAAGGAACGACGAAACATGGCTGAAACTCCGACGAAAAATGCGACTCTGACGATCGACGACCAGACCTACGATCTGCCGATGTATTCGCCGACCGCGGGCCCCGACGTCGTCGACATCCGCAAGCTCTACGCGCAGGCCGGCGTCTTCACCTACGATCCGGGCTTCACCTCGACCGCGAGCTGCGACAGCACCATCACCTTCATCGACGGCGACAAGGGCGAGCTGCTGCACCGCGGCTACCCGATCGACCAGCTGGCCGAGAAGTCGCACTACCTCGAGGTCTGCTACCTGCTGCTCTACGGCGAGCTGCCCTCGGCGACCGAGCTCGAGACCTTCGAGAACACCATCACCCGCCACACCATGCTGCACGAACAGATGCAGTATTTCTTCCGTGGCTTCCGCCGCGACGCGCACCCGATGGCGACCATGGTGGGCGTGGTCGGCGCCATGTCGGCCTTCTACCACGACAGCACCGACATCGCGGACCCCAAGCAGCGTGAGATCGCCTCGCACCGCCTGATCGCCAAGATGCCGACCATCGCGGCCTGGGCCTACAAGTACTCGATCGGCCAGCCCTTCGTGTACCCGCGCAACGACCTGAGCTACGCGGCCAACTTCCTGCACATGTGCTTCAGCGTGCCGGCGGAGACCTACCAGGTGAACCCGATCCTGAGCCGCGCGATGGACCGGATCTTCACCCTGCACGCCGATCACGAGCAGAACGCCTCGACCTCGACCGTGCGCCTTGCCTCGTCCTCGGGCGCCAACCCGTTCGCCTGCATCGCGGCGGGCATCGCCTGCCTCTGGGGTCCGGCCCATGGCGGCGCCAACCAGGCCTGCCTCGAGATGCTCAAGGAAATCGGCTCGCCCGACCGCATTCCCGAGTTCATCGCCCGCGCCAAGGACAAGAACGACCCGTTCCGCCTGATGGGCTTTGGCCACCGCGTCTACAAGAACTTCGACCCGCGCGCGACGGTGATGAAGCAGTCCGCCGACGAGGTGCTCGACCTGCTCGGCGTCGAGAACAACCCGATCCTCGCCACCGCGAAGGAGCTCGAAAAGCAAGCGCTCGCCGATCCCTATTTCGCCGAGAAGAAGCTGTTCCCGAACGTCGATTTCTACTCGGGCATCATCCTCGAGGCGATGGGCTTCCCGACCTCGATGTTCACCCCGATCTTCGCGATGTCGCGGACCGTGGGCTGGGTGTCGCAGTGGAAGGAACAGCTGGCCGATCCGCAGCACAAGATCGGCCGCCCGCGCCAGCTCTATCTCGGCAGCACGGCCCGCGATTACACCGATATCGAGACCCGCTGACGCAGCGGTCTTGTACGAGACGAGAAAGCCGCCCTTCGGGGCGGCTTTTTTGTTTGGGGTCCTTGGGATGCTGTGCCGGCGTGGTGCTGGGTGGCATGCGCGGGATGCCTCCGGCGGGAGTATTTTTGACGAAGAGAAGTTTGGCGCGCCCGGGCGTGGGCCGCTGTGCTGGCCGGGAGGTTGTGAGCGCCGGGGGGTGGTTAGGTGCCGCGCGGCGTGGTTTGCGTGGGATGCCTCCGGCGGGGATATTTTTGGCCAGAAGAAGACAGGGGCGCCTGAGCGGTCAGGGCGCTCCCTGTGGGATGGGTGCGGTCAGCGGCCTTCGAAACTGGGCGGGCGCTTTTCGAGGAAGGCGACGATGCCTTCCTTGAAGTCGCGGGTCTTGCCGCATTCGCCCTGAAGGCGGGACTCGAGGCGCAGCTGGGCCTCGAGGTTGTTCTCGAAGGCGCCGCGCAGCGCCGTCTTGATGCGGGCATAGGCCTCGGTCGGGCCGTTGGCGAGATAGGCCGCGCGGGCCTGCCAGGTGGCCTCAAACTCGGCGTCGGGGACCGCTTCCCAGATCATGCCCATCGCATCGGCCTGGCGCGCAGAGATGCGGTCGGCGAAGAGCGCCGCCCCCATCGCCTTGGCCAGCCCAATCTGGCGCGGCAGCGCCCAGGTGCCGCCGGCATCGGGAATGAGGCCGATGCGGGTGAAGGCCTGCATGAAGAAGGCGCTCTCGGTGGCGATCACCACGTCATGCACCAGCGCGAGATTGGCGCCGGCCCCCGCCGCCGCGCCGTTCACCGCGGCGATGGTCGGCACCGGGCAACCGGTGATGGCGTTGAGCATCGGCTCGTACTCGTCGCGCAGCACGCGCTCGAGATCCATGTTGGCGGCGGTCTCGCGGTCGCCGAGATCCTGCCCCGAGCAGAACGCCTTTCCCGCGCCGGTGAGCACCACGACCCGCGCCGCGCGGCCGGCCGCCTGCACTGCGTGGGTGATCTCGGCGCGCATCTGGGTGTTGAGCGCGTTCATCACGTCGGCCCGCGACAGGGTGATGACCGCGACGTCCTCGGCGATCTCGTAGGTGATGGTCTCGTACTGCATGGGGTGCCTCCTGTCTCCTCCCGCCTCTCGGGTCCGGGCGTCATAAGACAGGCAGGAGACACCCTTGGCAAAGGCAAACGCGGCGTCACATCCGCGCCGACACCGCGGAAATCAGCGCGCGGGCCTCGGCGCTCGGTTGCTGCTCGCGCCGGAGGTAGACCGCGCCGTCGAGGGTGCGGGTCAGAAGCCCCGCCTCCACCATGCTGCGGCGCAGCTGCGCGGCGTCGCGAAAGGCGGTGAGGCTGTCGATCCGGGCGCTGATGGCACGCTCGGACATCTCCTCGCGCGCTGGCAGACGGGCCCAGAGCGCCCAGAGGCAGAGCCATTGCATCTGCGTCCGGCCGGGAAAGCGCATCAGCAGCCCCTGCCCGTCGAAGTAACGCAGGGCCTTGTCGACGCGCTTGGCGTCGGGTTTCGGCGCCGGCGTGTGATGGGCGCGCAGGTGCTGATAGTTGCGGTACCCCGCCGCGCGGGCGATCTGGCCCAGCATCTCGACATGCGAAGGCGGGTTGGCGAGGCCTGCGCGCAGGGTGCGGGCGAATTGCGACAGATCGTCGATCTGCAGGGAAATCACGTCTCGGGTCATCAAATCCTCCGGATCCGATACCGCGCCCCTGTTCAGGGGTGGAGGTCCGCCCTTGTCCGTCGGGTATCGCCGGGAACGTGGATCAGCGATGAGAAAGCAGGTTTAGCGAGTGGCGGCGCCTGGGTGAACTGCGGACCCTGCCGGGATCATAGCAGGCGCCGGTCCGCGGGTCCATCGCCCGCCTCTCGCATCACTCGCGCAGGATCTGCTCGAGCCGCGCCTTCTCGTCGTCACTGAGCCCGGCCTCGGCGGGGGCCGCGGCGCGGGAGCGGCCACGGATGTAGAGCGCGCCGGTGAGCAGCGCGAAGACGAAGAGCAGCGGCCCCGCGGCCCAGAGCAGCCAGTTCCAGCCGCCGGTGGTGGGCTTCAGCAGCACGTATTCACCGTAGCGGTCGACGATGTAGGCGACGGCCTCGTCGTTGCTGTCGCCCTCGACCAGACGCTCACGCACCAGCAGGCGCAGGTCGCGGGCCAGCGAGGCGTTGGAATCGTCGATGTTCTCGTTCTGGCAGACCAGGCAGCGCAGCCCCTGCGAGATCTCGCGCGCCCGCGCCTCGAGCGCGGCATCGTCGAGGATCTCGTCGGGCTGGACCGCCTGCGCGAGGGTGGCGATCAGCACGAAGGCAAGGGCAAGGACAGAGCGCATCATTCCGCCGGCACTCCCTTCGCGGGGGTGGCCTTGCGGGCGCCCGCGGCCACGCGGAAGCGCCGGTCGGACAGGCTCAGCAGGCCGCCCAGGGCCATCAGGATGCAGCCCCCCCAGATCCAGTTCGCCAGCGGCTTGATGTAGACCCGCATGGTCCAGCCGCCGCCGGACTGCGGATCGCCGATCACCACGTAGAGGTCGCGCAGGAAGCGGTAGTCGATGGCGGCCTCGGTGGTGGGCATCTTGGCGACCGGGTACTCGCGCTTTTCCGGGTAGAGATGGGCGATCTCCTCGCCGTCCTGACGCACCGCGACCTCGCCCATGGTGGAGAAGTAGTTGGGCCCGCGCACGCGCTCGACGCCCAGGAGCTCGAACTCGTAGCCGCCAAGCTCGAACGGCTGGTTAAGCTCGGCCACGCGTATATCTTCCTGCTGCCAGGCCATCAGGCCGGCGATGCCGGCCATGCAGATGCCGAGCCCGCCATGCGCCACGGCCTTGCCCCAGTCTGCCCGCGGCAAACGCAAGAGGCGGCTGTAGTCGCGGCTTTTGCCGATGCGGCTCAGCAGGTCGGTGATCGCGCCGGCCACCAGCCAGGTGCCGAGGAACAGCCCCACCGGCCCGAGCAGGCTGCGCCCGGTCTGGATGGTCCAGAACAGGCCGGCGACGGCGATGGCGAGGCCGAGCGCGGGGGCAAGCTGGCGCATGACGCGACCGACCTTGGCGCGCTTCCAGCTCAGCATGGCGCCGATGGGCAGCAGCAGGCCCAGAATCACCATGAAGGGCGTGAAGGCCATGTTGAAGAACGGCGCGCCGACCGAGAGCTTGCGGGCGAACAGCATCTCGGCGACCAGCGGCCAGAGCGTGCCGACGAAGACCACGAAACAGGCCACCGCGAGGAGGATGTTGTTGGCCACCAGCGCAGATTCGCGGCTGACGACGCCGAACACGCCCTTGGCCTGCATGGCCCCGGCGCGGGCGGCGAACAGCGTCAGCGCGCCGCCGGTGAAGATCACGAGGATGGCAAGGATGAAGACGCCGCGCTCGGGGTCGGTGGCAAAGGCATGCACCGAGGTCAGAAGACCCGAGCGGACGATGAAGGTGCCCATCAGCGAGAAACCGAAGGCGAGGATGGCGAGCAGGATGGTCCAGCTCTTCAGCGCCTCGCGTTTCTCGACCACGATGGCGCTGTGCAGCAGGGCGGCGGCCAGCAGCCACGGCATGAACGAGGCGTTCTCGACCGGGTCCCAGAACCAGAATCCGCCCCAGCCAAGCTCGTAATAGGCCCACCACGAGCCGAGCGCGATGCCGATGGTGAGAAACACCCAGCTCAGCAGCGTCCAGGGCCGCACCCAGCGGCCCCACGCGGCGTCGACCCGGCCCTCGATCAGCGCCGCCACGGCAAAGCTGAAGCAGATCGAAAGCCCGACATAGCCGAGGTAGAGGAACGGCGGGTGGAAGGCGAGCCCGGGGTCCTGCAGCAGCGGGTTCAGGTCCTGCCCGTCGAAGGGCGGCACCGCCATGCGCAGGAACGGGTTCGAGGTCATCAGGATGAAGGCGAAGAAGGCCACGCCCACCATGGCCTGAACGCCCAGCACGCGGGCGCGCAGCGTCGGCGGCAGGTTGCCTCCGAACCACGCCGCCAGCGCCCCGAAGAGCGACAGGATCATCACCCAGAGCAGCATCGAGCCCTCGTGGTTCCCCCAGACACCGCTGATCTTGTAGAGCATCGGCTTGGCCGAGTGGCTGTTCATCACCACGAGGCGCAGCGAGAAGTCGGAGGTGACGAAAGCGTGAGTCAGCGCCGCGAAGCTGATCAGCACCAGCAGGAACTGCGCCGTGGCGGCAGGTTCGGCGACGGCCATCCAGCCGGGCCAGCGTTTATGGGCGCCGATCATGGGGACCACCGCCTGAACACAGGCGACGAGGGCGGCGAGGATGAGGGCGAAGTGTCCGAGCTCGGTAATCATGGTGCCCCGTGTATACGAAAGGGCATGGGACCGGCCAACGAAAATCACTTTTGACCGGCGTTCACATTGTCGCAACCGTATGTCGGGGAGGAATGAAGGCGCAGGGCCGGGACGCCACCGGGAATGACCTGAATTGCTATGGCGGCAGCAATGCTTATCGAAATGCGGCTTTCTCCAAGAGGTGCAAGGAAAAACGAGGCCGCGCATCGTCGGTCGGCGGATTGGCGTTCTTTTCGGCGCGTCCTTTATGTCATCCCGGGCAATTCCGAAGCGTCTCTCAGCTTGGCGCAAACGTCGGCACATCGCCGGTCCGGGGGCGGGTCATGCCGGAGCTATGCTTTCAGCATGACCGATGCGCGGCGGCCGGCGGCCACCGTTCCGCACGGTCAAAACGCGAATGACACTCACCCCAAGGTCAGCCCGCCGTCACCGGCCCAAGCTCTCCCGCCAATCCGCCAGCGCCGCGTTGTCGCTCCGCCCTTGCGCGGAGGGCGGTCCCTCGGGCCGCACCATCGGCGCGGCAGCGACCACGGCGGCGATGTCGCGGCGGAATTCCTGCCCCTTGGTCTGGTGGCGCGCGCCGAAATAGAAGCCCACGATGGCGGTCAGCAGCCACCACATCGGCTCGGGCACCAGAGCCAGCCCCTGCATCCGCGCCGCGAACCACTCCGGGTCCCACATCGCGCTGACAAAGAGCCCCAGCGTGCCGAGCGCCAGCGCCGGGCGCGGCAGGCGGTTGAGACCGTCCATCAGCCGATCGAAGCGCGAGCGCCGCTGGCGCGCGAACTCGGCGCCGAACTGCGCCAGCGCCTCGCCCCGCAGCCCGGCCTCGCGCGCATCGCGCGCCTCGGCATTGACCCGGAAGACCTCGGCGGTCTCGGCCACCACGTTGCGCCCCGAGCCGAAGAGCAGCGCCATCGCGCGATCGATCAGCCCCATAAGCCCACCCGGGCGCGAAACTCGGCCTCCGTCATGTGGTAGCGCGGGGCGATGAACGCTTCGGCGCGGCGGATCCAGCCGCCTTTCCCTCCCGCGCGGGAGCGGGCGTATTTTCGGCTCGCGGGGCGGGCGTCGGCCAGAGCGAAATAGTAGTTTCGCCGCGCGATCCCGTAGGCGTCGGCGATGTGCTCGGGCGCAGCCGCGGCGGCGCGGGCGCAGGCGGCGAGGCTTCGCGGCCCGAGGACACCGTCCACCGCCACGCCCTGCCCCATCTCGCACAGAAGCCGCTGCAGGATCTTCACCGCGTTGGCCCCGGCGTTCACGTACATGTCGAAGACCGAGGCCTGCAGCACCTCGGGCAGCTCATTGAGGCGCGGGCGGTGGAAATAGTGCTCCAGAAAGACCTCAACCGCCTGAGCGCGGCTCAGCACCCGGACATCGCCGGTATCGACATCGCCGTCTCGGTCCAGATCCATGCCGAGCCGGCGCAGCGTGTGGATGGTCACGCCGAACTTGGTGGCGCCGCCGGGGTCGTCGGGATCGTTGACGTAGCCACCCTCTCGCTGGACGATCTCGTCCGCGATCTGGCGGATGCGGGGAGTCACACTCATGGCAGGCCTCCTTCTTTCGGCAACAAAACCGCGAGGGTTCCCTTCTGCCGCGAAGGCTGGTTCCCTCCCGTCACATCCGGCCAGATCCGGGTGAACGAGAGATGACCGCAGCGCACGGAGCCCGCATGACCAAGACCCAAACCGCCGAGGAGATCATCGCCCTGCTGCGGCTCGAGCCGCACCCGGAGGGCGGCCACTACCGCCAGACATGGGTGGCCGATGCGCAACCCGGGGAGCGGCCCGCAGGGACCTGCATCTATTTTCTGCTGAAAGACGGAGAGCGCAGCCACTGGCACCGGGTCGATGCGGACGAGATCTGGCTTTGGCACGCCGGGGCGCCGCTCGAGCTGTCGATCTCGCCCGACGCGGCGGGCCCGCGCGAGGATCACCGGCTCGGGCAGGACCTGAGCGGGCCGGAACGGCCCCAGATCATCGTGCCTGCCCACCACTGGCAGGCAGCGCGCAGCCTCGGGGACTGGACGCTGGTAAGCTGCACCGTGTCGCCCGGGTTCCGCTTCGAGGGCTTCCAGCTGGCCGACCCCGGCTTCGATATTTCCCGATAGCGCACAGAAAAAGGCCGGGGAAAATCCCCGGCCTTGGAATGCTGCGCAAGAGCGCGGCTTATTGCATTGCCGACTCGTCGATGTCGGGCATCTCCATCAGCTGATCCTTGGTGTAGTTGGTCACCAGGGCATAGGAGCCATCGTCGATCGGCATCAGCTGCACGTCGCTGAGAGAGATGTGCACGTGCTTGTCGCCGATGTCGAGGAAGCCACCCACTTCGGCCACGACACCTTCGATCTTGCCATCGGCGGTGAAGACGATGTCTTCGATCTCGCCAACGTTATCCCAGTTTTCGCCGATCTCAGTGTAGGTGCCCATGCCGCCGGTGGTCGCCATGCCATCGTTGGCGGCCATGTCGGTCTCGTCGGTTTCGGCGTTCATCTCGGCGTCAGCATTGGTGTCCGCCATTTCGGTCTCGTCACCCATGGCAGGCTCGCCTTCGGCCATGTCGGTGTCGGTCATGGCAGCATCTTCGCGGACCGCGTAAACGGCACCGCCGGTGATGTCACGGCTGCGGATGAGGCCGTCTTCGTCCATGCCGAAGATATCTTCCATGCTCTGGCCGGTGCGGTTCGCTGCCTGGTCGATCTCACGCTCGGCGTCTTCGGCAGCGTTCTCAATCTCCTGACCGGCGTTCTCGGCGCTGTTCTCGATGGCCTGACCGGTGTTCTCGGCCGCCTGCTCGACGTTCTCGCCAGCCTGCTCCATGTTGGTTTCGGCTTGCTCCATGTTGCTCTCATCAGTGGCGGTCTGTGCGATGGCACCACCAGCGGTGAGGGCAATGGCTGCGACGGTCATGGTAAGGCGTTTCATGGTGTATCCTCCGTGGGTGTGTTCGTCACTGCGTTGCGACGTCTGCCCTCACAACACGCAGTTGCCCGGGTCGTTCCACCCGGGCAAAGGTCCACCAGTAACATGTTTTTTATGGAACTTTATCTCGCATTCTTGTGAATGAATGTGAGGAGTTGCCGGGTCGAGCCGTCCTTTTCGTCGGCCGGCGCCTCACCCGTCACCATCGGGCCAAGTGCGGTCGCAAGCTCCTTGCCAAGCTCGACGCCCCACTGGTCGAAGGAATTGATGTCGAGGATCACGCCCTCGACGAAGACGCGGTGTTCGTAGAGCGCCACGATGCGCCCCAGCGTCTCTGGCTCGAGCTTGGGATAGATCAGCGTGGTCGAGGGGCGGTTGCCCGGGAACACCCGGTGCCGTGCTTGCCGCTCGAGCTCGTCGCCCTCGAACTTGCCGGCGACCTTGTCGCGCGCCTCGTCGAGGCTGCGGCCACGCATCAGCGCCTCCGACTGGGCAAGGCAATTGGCGATCAGCAGCGCATGGTGATGCGCCAGCTCGGGCTCGTGGCCCTGCGCCGCCACCATGAACTCGCACGGCACCACCCGGGTGCCCTGATGGATCAGCTGGTAGAACGCGTGCTGGCCGTTGGTGCCGGGCTCGCCCCAGACCACCGGGCCGGAATTGCAGGCGAGATCGGCGCCGTTCATGCTCACGCCCTTGCCGTTGCTCTCCATCTCGAGCTGCTGGAGATAGGCCGGAAGCCGGCTCAGGCGGTTGTCATAGGGCAGCACCGCGCGGGTCGCGTGGCCCAGCACCTGGTTGTGCCACATCCCCACCAGCGCCAGCATCACTGGCATGTTCTGCGCGAGCGGCGCGGTGCGGAAATGGGCGTCCATCGCCATGCCGCCCTTTAGGAAGGCGCGGAACTGCGCGGGCCCGACGCCGATCATCAGCGACAGACCGATCGGACCCCACATCGAGTAGCGCCCGCCGACCCAGTCCTCGAAGCCGAAGACCCGATCCTCGGGGATGCCCCATTCGCCAGCTGCGGCCTGGTTCGAGGACAGCGCCACGAACTTGCCCTCGGTCGAGACGCCATTCTTCTCGAGCCAGGCCCAGGCGCTCTTGGCGTTGGTCATGGTCTCGATCGTGGTGAAGGTCTTCGAGGCGATGATGAACAGCGTGCTCTCTGGCTTGCAGAGCTTCAGCGTGTCGGCGATGTCGGCGCCATCGACGTTCGAGACGAAATGGCAGCGCGGCCCGTCGGCGTAAGGTGCCAGGGCGATGTAGCCCATCTTTGGCCCGAGATCCGAGCCGCCGATGCCAATATTGACCACGTCGGTGATCTCCGAGGCGCGGATCTCGTCAGCAAGTGCCTCCATGCGCGACAGGGTGTCGAGCACCTCGGGCATCACGTCGACGCCATCGACCTCGACCGGCGTGCCGTCGAGATTGCGCAGCGCGGTGTGCAGCACGGCGCGGCCCTCGGTCTCGTTGATCTTCGCGCCCGAGAACATGGCACCGCGACGCTCGGCCAGCCCCGCCCCCTCGGCCAGCGCGATCAGCGCCGCGCGGATCTCGGGGTCGATCAGGGTCTTGGAGTAATCGAACAGCATCCCGTCATGGCGCACCGAGAACGTCTCGGCCCGCGCGGCATCCTGCGCGAACAGCGCGTCGATACGGGTCCCGTCGCGCGCGGCGGCGAGGCTCTTGAGGTCATCCCACATGTCAATTCTCACTCTGGTTCAATCGGCCAATTATCTCTCGGGCGGCTGTCGCGCAGCCCGGGGCTACTCGGCCCAGTGCACGACGGCCTCGTCAAGCACGGCATTGATCGGCGCGTCAATGGGCGCCCGCCCGCGCGCGTTCTGAAGCACCTCGCGCTTCTCGGTGCCGTAGATCACGACGTGCTTCTTCAGCGCGCCATCGAGCACCTGCGCGCTCAGCGTGATGCGGGGCTCGGGCGCCCCCGGCGCGCGCATCGGCAGCAGGATCGGGGCATTGCCCGCCAGCGCCTCTTCGAGCTTGTCGGCCTCGGGAAAGATCGAGGCGGTGTGCATGTCGGCCCCCATCCCCAGAAGCACCACCGCCAGAGGCAGCGCCGGGGCGATGCCGTCGGCCAGCTCGGCCAGCCGCTCCTCGGGGGTCTCAGCGTCGGCATAGAGCGGCAGGAGGCGCGCGGCAGAGGCCCGGTCGGTCAGCAGCCGCTCGCGCAGGAGCCGGGTGTTCGAGCGCTCGGAGCTTTCGGGCACCCAGCGCTCGTCGGTCAGCATCACGTCGACCCGCGCCCAGTCGAGATCGGCGGCACAGAGCGTATCGAAGACCGGCCCCGGCGAGGTGCCGCCGGGCACCGCCAGCGCGGCGCGCTCCTGATGGCTGAGGGCCGCGCGCAGCTCTCCGGCGATCTGGTTGGCGAGGTCCATCGCGAGCATCTCGCGATCGGGGTATTGCTTGAATTCGTAGCTCATGACTTGATCCCGCGCCAGCGGCGCCCGTCGCGATTGATGAGGAAGGCAGCATCGTCCGGCCCGGCGCTTCCGGCGTCGTAGGGCTTGGGCGAGTCGCCGCGGCGTTCCCAGCCCTCGATCAGCGGATCGGTCCAGGCCCAGGCGGCCTCGACCTCGTCGCCGCGCATGAACAGCGTCTGGTTGCCGCGGATCACGTCCATGATCAGCCGCTCGTAGGCATCGGTGACCTCCTCGGCCTCCGGCCCCAGCGCCTCGGCGAAGGACATGTCGAGCGGTACGTCCACGAGCCGCATCCCGCCCGGCCCCGGCTCCTTGATGGTGACGCCGAGCGTCATGCCCTCGTTGGGCTGCAGGCGGATCGAGAGCACGTTGCGGTGGCGGCCGCTGTCAATGCCGAAGATCGAATGCGGCGTTTCCTTGAACACCACCGCGATCTCGGACGCGCGCGCCGTCAACCGCTTGCCGGTGCGCAGATAGAACGGCGTGTTGGCCCATCGCCAGTTCGACACGTAGCATTTCAGCGCGATGAAGCTCTCGGTCTTGGAGGTCGGGTTCTCGGCATCCTCGCGGTAGGACGGCATCTCGCCGTCGGAGGTATACTGCCCGCGCACGATCTGGTCGGGATCGACCGGCTCGAGCGCGCGGATCACCTTGAGCTTCTCGTCGCGCACCGCGTCGGCCTCGAACCGCGCCGGAGGTTCCATCGCGATCAGGCACAGAAGCTGCATCAGGTGGTTCTGCACCATGTCGCGCATGGCACCGGACTTGTCGTAGTAGGAGCCGCGTCCGCCGACGCCGACGGTCTCGGCCACGGTGATCTGGATGTGGTCGACATATTGCGCGTTCCACAGAGGCTCGAACAGCATGTTGCCGAAGCGTACCGCCATCAGGTTCTGAACCGTCTCTTTCCCGAGATAGTGGTCGATGCGGTAGATCTGATCCTCGTGGAAATACTGCGCAAGCTCTTCGTTCAGGGCGCGCGCGCTCTCGAGGTCGTGGCCGAAGGGTTTCTCGACGACGATGCGGGTGGCGCGGTTCGACAGGCCATGGTTGCGCACCTGCCCGGCGAGATCGGCGAACAGGCTCGGACCGACCGAGAAGTAATAGGCGCGCACGATGCCCTCGTCCTCGCGCAGCAGGTTCTTGAGCGCGTCCCAGCCGCCCTCGCCCTTGGCATCCACGGGAACGTAATGCAGATGCGACAGGAACGCCTCGATGGCCTCGGAATTGTCGGCCTGCGACTTGCCGAACTCGACCAGCGCCTCGCGGGTGAAGTCGCGGAAGGCGGCATCGTCCATCTCCGAGCGCGCGGCGCCGATCACCCGGCTGTCTTCGGGCATCTGGCCCGAGCAGAAGCGCCGGAACAGGGCCGGCAGGATCTTGCGACGGGCGAGATCACCGGTGCCCCCGAAGATGATGAGGTCAAAAGGCTCGACGGGAATGACGCGGGAAACCATCTCGGGTGTGTCTCCGATTCTTTGCATTGCTGATCGTTAGCGCTAACCGCGCCCACTCCCTATCCCAATCTGCGAGGCGAGTCTAACATCGCATTGGGTAACGGCAATGTTGACCTGACATAATTTTCTGCACGGCAGCGAATTGCCGTCGCAGGCGCTTGGTCCTTGAACGCCGGGGGCCTCCGTGCGACCTGTCTGGCTGAAACCAACCGAGGACGATCATGGCCCAGAAAATCATCATCGACACAGATCCCGGTCAGGACGACGCGGTTGCCATTCTGCTTGCGCTGGCCTCGCCCGAGGAACTCGAGGTGCTGGGCATCACCGCCGTCGCCGGCAACGTGCCGCTCGATCTGACGGCGCGCAATGCGCGCATCGTCTGCGAACTGGCGGGCCGCCCGGACATCAAGGTGTTCGCCGGCTGCGACCGGCCCCTGGCGCATGACCTCGTCACCGCCGAGCATGTCCACGGCAAGACCGGGCTCGACGGCCCCGACCTGCCCGGCCCCACCATGGCGCTGCAGGAACAGCACGGCGTCGATTTCATCATCGAGACGCTGCGCGCCGAGCCCGAGGGCACGGTCACGCTCTGCCCGCTCGGCCCGCTTACCAACATCGCCACCGCCTTCCAGCGCGCCCCCGAGATCGCCGCGCGGGTGAAGGAGATCGTGTTGATGGGCGGCGCCTATTTCGAGGTCGGCAACATCACTCCGGCGGCCGAGTTCAACATCTATGTCGACCCCGAAGCGGCCGAGCTGGTGTTCCGCTCCGGCGCCCCGATCACCGTGCTGCCGCTCGACGCCACCCACAAGGCGCTCGTCACCCCGCCCCGCAACGACGCCTTCCGCGCGCTCGGCACCAAGGTCGGCACCGCGGTGGCCGAGATGACCGATTTCTTCGAGCGCTTCGACCGCGAGAAATACGGCTCCGACGGCGCGCCGCTGCACGACCCCTGCGTGACCGCCTACCTGCTGAAGCCGGAGCTCTTCGCGGGCCGCTTCATCAATGTCGAGATCGAGACCGTCTCCGATCTCACCCGCGGCATGACCGTGGCCGACTGGTGGGGCGTGACCGACCGCGCGCCCAACGCCACCTTCATCCGCGACATCGACGCGGACGGATTCTTCACCCTTCTGACGGAACGTTTGGCACGGCTATGAAATCACTGCATCTGGCAGGCCTGGACGATCTCGCCCGGCTGATGCCGCTCGTCGCGGCCTTTCATGCCGAGCAGGGCTACGGCACCGATGCGCAGCACGTGCAGGCGGCGCTGGAGCCGATCCTCGAAGGCCAGCCCCACGGCGCCATCTGGCTGATCGGCCCCCGCAAGTCACCTGTGGGCTATGTCGTGGTGAGCTTTGGCTGGAGCATCGAGTTCGGCGGCCTCGATGCCCGAGTCGACGAGCTCTACATCCGCCCCGCCGTGCGCCGTCGCGGGATGGGCGGAGAGGCCCTGCACGCGCTCTCGAACGGGCTGCGCGACAGCGGCGTCGCGGCGCTGCATCTCGAAATCGACCGAGACGACGAGCGCCTTCAGGGATTCTTCCGCCGCGCGCGCCTGAAGCCGCGCGAACGCAGTGTGGCAATGACGCGGGTGTTCTGACCCTGCGTGGATCGCCTTTCACGGCGGAGAGAAGAAGTCCGCATCCTCCCCCGGCGGCAGACAATTGCGTCCGTGTCCCGGTCTCTCCGGCTTTGACGCGGGTGTTCTGACCCCGCAAGCCGAACGCCCCTCACGGCAGAGGGATGAACTCCGCGTCATCCCCGGGCGGCAGGTGAAAGCGCCCGTTGTCCCAGTCGCCCCGGCGCCACGCCTCCTTGGCCTCCTCGATGCGCTCCTTCGAGGACGCCACGAAGTTCCACCAGATATAGCGCGGCCCCTCCAGCGTCTCGCCGCCCAGCAACATCACCCGAGCGCCATTCGGGCCGGCTCGCAGCGACACCCGATCGCCGGGGCGGAACACCATCATCTGGCCGGCCTCATAGGTGGTTCCGGCCTGCTCCACCGCCCCCTCGACCACGTAGACGCCGCGGTCCTCGTGGTTGTCGGGCATCGGGATCGCCGCACCGGCCTCGAGCACCGCGTCGGCATAGAACATCTGCGAGGCGGTCTCGACCGGGGCGTGCTCGCCCCAGGCGTCACCGAGGATCAGGCGGACCGACTTGCCCTCGCCCTCAAGGTAAGGCAGCGCATCGGCCGCGGCGTGCTGGAACAGCGGTGCGCGGTCCTCGTGATCCTTCGGCAGCGCCACCCAGGTCTGAATGCCGAAGAACGGCATCGGATCGACCTGTGTCTTGTCATCGGTGCGCTCGGAATGGGTGATGCCGTGACCCGCCACCATCCAGTTCACCGCGCCCGGCTCGATCCAGGCATCGGTTCCGAGGCTGTCGCGGTGATGCATCCTTCCCCGAAACAGGTAGGAGATCGTCGCCAGCCCGATATGCGGGTGCGGCCGCACATCAAGGCCGCGCGTCGGCAGGAACTCGGCCGGGCCCATCTGGTCGAAGAAGATGAACGGGCCGACCATCTGCCGCTTCGGCGCAGGCAGCGCGCGGCGCACCTCGAAGCCGCCAAGATCTCGAGCCCGCGGCACGATCAGCGTGTCGATGGCGTCAACTTCGTCTCCGGTGGGGCAATGCGGGTCCAGCGCGGGGTTCCAGCTCATGGGATGTCTCCTCTCAGGATGATAAGGATAAGATAGCGCGTTATTTAGCGCACGATAGACCCATATATGCGCTAATCATGTGCGCATTTGCGCGAATAGATTGCGGTTGGCGCGCGCCTGATCGAGGTCTCTCCGGTGGCGGGCGCTGCGTCGTGAGTATTTGGAACGTAGAGAAGATCGGAGCCACGCACCGGCCCCGGCGTGGGCGCAGCTTGGTCGGGTTGGGCCGGCGGGGCGCCTGTGGCGAACTTCGGGCCGTGTGTATTTGGGACGTAGAGGAGACGGGAGCTGCGCACCGGCCCCGGCCTGGGCGCGGTCGGTCGGGAGGAAGCGGCGCGCCTGACCTGTGGCCCGCCCCGTGGACCTCGGGCCGATCATATTCGGGACGCAGAGAGGAGGCGCACCGTGCCTCTGCAATGGGGCGCAGGTCAGAGCTTGCGCGGATGGGGCCTTTCTTTCCGCGCGCGAGCGGTTATCTCTGGGCCATGACCCTGCACATCCCCTTCGACAACAGCTACGCCCGCCTGCCCGGCGCCTTCTACACCAAGCTCAAGCCCGCCACCGCGGCGCAGCCGACGCTCATCGCCTTCAACGAGGCCCTGGCCGGCGAGCTCGGCATCACCGGCAGCGATGACCCGCGGCTCGGGCCGATCTTTGCCGGCAACGTGCTGCCCGACGGCGCCGACCCGCTGGCGCAGGCCTATGCCGGCCACCAGTTCGGAGGCTTTTCTCCGCAACTGGGTGACGGGCGCGCGCTGCTCCTGGGCGAAGTGGTGGACACGCACGGGACGCGCCGCGACATCCAGCTCAAGGGCTCTGGCCCCACGCCCTACTCGCGGCGCGGCGACGGGCGCGCCTGGCTCGGGCCGGTGCTGCGCGAGTACGTCGTGAGCGAGGCGATGCACGCGCTCGGCGTGCCGACCACGCGGGCGCTGGCGGCAGTTCGCACCGGGGAGGACATCCTGCGCGAACGCCCCCTGCCCGGCGCCGTGCTCACCCGCGTGGCGCAGAGCCATATCCGCGTCGGCACCTTCCAGTTCTTCTCCGCCCGCGGGCAGTACGAGGAGCTGCAGACCCTCTACGACTACACCGTCGATCGGCACTATCCCGGCGTAACCAGCCCCGACGAGCTGCTCGCCAGGGTCTGCGAGCGGCAGGCGACGCTGGTGGCGCAGTGGCTGAGCCTCGGCTTCATCCACGGCGTGATGAACACCGACAACTGCACGCTCTCTGGCGAGACCATCGATTACGGCCCCTGCGCCTTTATGGACCGCTACGATCCCAATCAGGTGTACTCCTCGATCGACCGCCACGGGCGCTACGCCTACTCGGCCCAGCCCGACATCATCGTCTGGAACATGGCGCAGCTCGCCACCGCGCTGGTGCCGCTGATGCCCGATGCCGACGATGGCGTGAAGGCCTTCACCGAGATCGTGCACGGCATGGCGGACCTGCTTCGCGCCGCGTGGCTCAAGCGCTTCGGTGCCAAGATCGGCCTTGCCGACCCGGAGCCCGGCGATGCCGCGCTGATCGGCGAGCTGCTCGACCTCATGCACAAGGGTCAGGCGGATTTCACCAACACCTTCCGGGCCCTGCTCGAGGATAACGCGCGCGATCAGTTCACCGACCGCGCCGCGTTCGACGGCTGGGAGGCGCGCTGGCGCGAGCGCATCGCGGACGAGCCCGACCCGGAGGGGCTGATGCGGCGCAGCAACCCCGCCTTCATCCCGCGCAACCACCGCATCGAGCAGATGATCGCCGCTGCGGTCGACGGCGACGAGCGCTATTTTCATCACCTGAACGCGGTGCTGGCCCGGCCCTATGACGACCAGCCCGAGGCCGAGGAGCTACGGCATCCGCCGACCGAGGACGAGATCGTCCCGGCCACCTTCTGCGGGACCTGAGGGAGCGGCTCAGCGGCGGTTGATCAGCACGATCCCCGCCGCCACCAGCACCAGCGCGCCGAGGAAGTTCGGCCCCACCGGCTCGCCCAGCAGCAGCCAGCCCATGCCGACCGCCAGCACCGGCGACAGGAAGCTGAAGGCGGCCACGTCGGAGGCGCGGTAACGCTTCATCACGCCCATCCAGAAGGTGAATCCCACACCGACGACCACGATGCCCTGGAACAGCACGCCGCCCCAGTGCAGCGCCGTGGGCGCGCGCAGGAGCGGGCCGAAGAACGGCGCCAGCACCGGCAGGATCAGCGCCGAGACTGCCACCTGCCACATCAGTTGCGCCTCGGCGCTCAGGCGCTCGGCCCGCCCCAGGCGCACCGTGAGTACGATCCCGGCCCAGAGCAGCGAGGCGAGCAGGGCCAGCGCATCGCCGCGCCAGTCGCCTGCACTGCGGCTCTGCGGATCCCACAGCGCCCAGCCCACGCCTGCCATCGCCAGCAGCAGGCCCAGCAGGCGGGCGCGGGTCAGCCGCTCTCCGGGCAGCCAGAGATGCGCTGCGAGGGCCAGCCAGACCGGCATCGAGTAAAACACGATCGAGCCGCGCGACACGGTGGTGTAGTCGAGCGCTGTGAACAGCGCCATGAATTCGGCCGAGAACAGCAGCCCGAGCAGCAGCCCGCCGGCCTTGGCCTGCGCCATGCCCGCGAGCGCCCCGGGGCGCCGCCACGCGATCCAGAGCCCCAGAACCAGCACCCCGACCGCCGAGCGCAGCCCGGCGGAGAGCACCGGCGAGATACCGTCATTGGTGAGTTTCACGACGACCTGGTTGAACGCCAGCAGCGTCGAGAACCCGATCAGCCCCGCCGCACCGGCGAGATCCATGGACTTGCGAAGTGTCATGCCACGGCTCAACACCGAACCGCGCGGGGCGTCAAGCGAATGCCCGCACGAGGTCCGGGCGTTTTTCCTTCCCCCGCGCGGGGGCTTTCTGCCAAGGTGAGGCCAACGGAGACCAGTTCGGGAGGAGGACACCATGTCATTGATGGGTACGCTGGCGAAGCTCGCCATCGGCTACGCCGCGGCACGAGGCGTCGACAAGCTGTCCGGCGGCGGCGGCCCCGGCGCCCTGCTTGGCGGCGGCGCGCAGGTCAAGGGCAGCGAGCCCGGCACCAACCTGCAATCGCAGATGGGCAAGATCTGGTCCGGCGACGCCGCCACGCCGCTGCAGGAGATGATGGCCAAGTTCCAGGAGACCGGCTCGGCCAACCCGCTGCAGGAGATGATGCGCAAGATGCAGGAGGGCGGCTTCGGCGCGATGTTCGGCGGGGCGGGCCTTTCGCCTTCGGACGCTGGCAGCCCAAAGGGCGGGCTGCTCTCGGCGCTCTCGGGCGACGGCGGCGCCGGGCTGCCGGCGCTCTTTGCCGCCGCCGGAGGGGCCGCCGCGATGAGCGGCAAGGGCGTCGGCGCGATGCTCGACCAGGTCAGCACCGCCGACACCCCGCCCGAGGCCGAGCAGGCCGCCGGGCTGATGCTGCGCGCGATGATCCAGGCCGCGAAATCGGACGGCGGCATCGACAAGGCGGAACAGGCCAAGATCCTCGAGACTCTGGGCGAGGACGCCACCGCCGAGGACCTCGCCTTCGTGAAGACCCAGCTTGCCGCCAAGGTCGATCCCGAAACCCTCGCGGCCGAAACGCCGGAGGCGCAGAAGGCACAGGTCTATGCCGCCTCGCTGATGACCATCCGCGTCGATACCGATGCCGAGGCCGGGTATCTCGACCGGCTGGCCAAGGCGATGGGGCTGTCGGAACTGGTGGTCAACCAGCTGCACATGCAGATGGGATTGCAACCGCTCTATTCCTGAACCACTCTGCCCGCAGAGTTCCGCCCCGTCCGGCGCCCGCCGGGCGGGGCTGGCTTTTGTGCGCAAGAAGGAGTCCCGCCATGCAACGCTCGTCCCGCTTTGGTATCGCGCTCGCGGCCTTCGGCGCGCTGGTGCTGACCCCGGACGCGCTGCTCATGCGGATCTCGGGGCTCGACGGCTGGCAGATGATGCCCTGGCGCGGCTTTGGCGTGGGCGCGATGTTCTGGCTCGCCTGGGCCTGTCTCGCGCGCCGCGAGGCGCCACTGCACCGGCTGCTGCGCCCGGCGGGGCTGGTGCTGATCCTGGCGCAGTTCTTCAACGCGCTCCTGTTCCCGATGGGAATCGCCGCGGCCCCGGTGGCGGTGGTGCTGCTCGCGGTCGCCACGGTGCCGGTCTGGTCGGCGCTGCTGTCGTGGCTCCTGCTGGGAGAGCCCGCCAGCCGAGCCACTTGGGCCACCATCGTCGCCGTGCTCGCCGGCATCGGCATCGCGGTCTCGGGCCATGGTGATCTGGCGCTGAACGCCGCCGCCCTGACCGGGGCGCTCTGCGGTCTCGGCGCGGCCCTGAGCCTTGCCACCACCTTCGTCAGCCTGCGCCGCGCGCCGGAGCTGCCGCTGCTGCCGGCGCTCGGCACCGGCTCGCTGCTGGCCGGGCTCGCGGGCCTGATCGTGGCCGGGCCCGGGCGCATCGCGGATGGCAACGTGGCGATGATCCTCATCACCGCGCTGCTGATCCTGCCGATCTCATTCTTCTCGCTGTCGCAGGCCTCGCGCTACACGCAGGCCGCCAATGTCAGCCTGCTGATGCTGCTCGAGACCGTGCTCGGCCCGCTCTGGGTGTGGGTCGGTCTCGGCGAGGCGCCGACGCCGCGGATGCTTGCGGGCGGGGCCATCGTGCTGGCGAGCCTCGCGCTCTACATCCTCTTGCCGCGGCGACGGCGGCGCACGGGAGCCGAGGTTCCCGTCAACGCCTGAGCCGGGCCGCCACCTGCCCCTCAGTCGAGCGTGAGGTTGATCCGGCAGCTCTGCCCGTCCTCGGTCTCGATCTTGCCGATGCGGATGCGTCCGATCTCGCCGGTGCGCGCCACGTGGGTGCCGGTGCAGGGCTGCAGGTCGATCTGGCCAGCCCCCCGACCGATGCGCACCAGCCGCACCGCGCCCTGCCCGCGCGGTGGCTGAACCGTCATCGACCGCACCAGCGCCGGATTGGCGTCGAGCACCGACTCTTCGACCCAGTCGGCGCTGATCGGGAGATCCCGCTCGACAAAGCCGTTGAGCATCGCCTCCAGCGCCTCGCGGCTCTCCGGAAGCTCCGAGGAGGCGAACTCGAGCCAGCCGTGACCGGCGGCGATCGTGCCGCCGGTGACCGGCAGCGGCACCGCCACGGAAAGCAGGTGCAGGGCGCTGTGCACGCGCATGTGCCGGTGTCGGCGCTCCCAGTCGAGGCGCTGGGTCACCACGGTGCCGGGCGCCGGCAGCGGCAGCGGCTCGGCGGGCACGAGGATCACCGCGTCTCGATCGCCCCGCATCGCCGTGGCGATGCTCAGGCTGCGCCCGTGCCAGTCCAGCCGCCCGCTGTCGCCCGGCTGGTCACCGCCGCGGGGAAAGAACACCGACCGGTCGAGCACGATGCCGCCCTCCTGGGTATGAGCCCGAACCACCCCGGTGGCATCGCGAAGATAGGCATCCTCGCGGAACAGCGCCGCCGTCATCGGCCGCCATCTCCGCCGTCTGCGCCGCCATCCCCACCGCCATCGCCGCCTCCGTCAGCGTCGCCGTCGCGCCCGGCGGGCACGATGCCCGAATGCGAGGACTGCTCCGCCGCCGCCCGCTCGCGCGACGCCTTGTCTTCCGGCGTCGACCCGCCCCCGGGGGGGCGCGGTCCAGTGGGATCCCGGTCCGGGAACAGCGCCTCGGGGTTGCGCAGCCAGACGTCGCGCTGTGCAAACGGGATCTCGATGCCCTCCTCAGCGAAGCGCTGCGCGATCTCGTGGTGGAAATCCGAGGTCACGATCAGGATCTGCCCGACATCGCGAATGATGGCCCGGATCACGAATTTCAGAGAGCTTGCGCCGAACTCCTCGAAGGTGACCATCGGCTCTGGATTGAGCAACACGAGGTCGTGCTGGCGCACGATACGCAGAAGGATGTCCTG
Organism: Salipiger bermudensis; assembly: GCF_020171625.1. Classification (GTDB taxonomy): domain Bacteria; phylum Pseudomonadota; class Alphaproteobacteria; order Rhodobacterales; family Rhodobacteraceae; genus Salipiger; species Salipiger bermudensis_B. The sequence continues at coordinate 378,476 of NZ_JAIUZY010000001.1, read as the reverse complement.
CACCTTGCGGGTGTCGGTGCCATAGGCCACGCCCACCGTCATCACCACCCGCCCGATGACGTTGCCACGGGTGTAGTTGGTCACCGTGCCCGACACGAAATCCGAGTTCGGCACGATCAGGTCGGTGCGGTCGAAGGTCTCGATCCGGGTCGAGCGCACCGAGATGTCCTTGACGATGCCGTGGTTGCCGTTGACCTCGATCCAGTCGCCTTCCGAGATCGGGCGTTCGATCAGAAGGATGATGCCCGAGACGAAGTTCGACACGATGGTCTGCAGGCCGAAACCGATCCCGACCGACAGCGCACCGGCGACGATGGCCAGCGACGACAGGTCGAGACCGGCGGCGGTCACCGCGATCAGCGCCGCCACGAAGACGCCGAGATAGCCGATCCCCGCGACCAGCGCGTTCTGCCCCCCGACATCGATCCGGGTCTTCGGCAGGATGGTGCTGCGCAGACCGCCCTGCAGCATCCGCGTGAGCGTGTAGCCGATCGCGAAGACCACCGCGAAGGTCAGGAAATCACTTGGAGAGATCCGCGTCTCGCCGATCTGCAGACCGACCTGGAAGCGGGTCCAGAGCTCGGTCAGGTCGGCGACGCGCGCGCCCCAGATCAGCGCCAGCACCGGGACCTGAAGCAGCATCAGGATGAGACCGGCCAGAACCGGGAACAGGCTGTCCGAGGCCTGCGGATCGCGCCCGGTGACCAGCTGGTAAAGATCGTTCACGAAGCGCTGCAGCACCAGCACAAGCGCGAGCAGCGCAAGCGTGCGGATGGTCGGATAGATCAGCCCCTGCCCGACGGCATCATAGCCGATGCCCGACATCACCGGACCGATGATCGCGACGAAGATGGTCAACCGGCCGATGGTCCGGGCGATGCGCAGCCGGAAGGTCGATCCCTCCAGCAAGGTCCCGTCGGTCTCGGAATCGTCGCTGAGCGTCGTGAGGATATGCCCGAGCCGCCACAGCATCAGCGCGCAGAGCAGCAGCACCGGGTAGTCGAGCACCACCTGCACTTCTTCGGGATAGCTGAAGATCTCGCCGATGGTTTCCCCGGCGGAGCGAAGCACGAGCAGGATCGCCAGCAGGTTGGCGTAGTAGCGCGCCTCGAGGCGCTGCTTGCGCGGCAGCGGCAGGGTGGCGATGTCGTCGTTGCTGTTGAAGCTCTGGTCCGCGAGCCAGCGCACGATCAGCAGAGCCGCCCCCCAGACCGGGATCATCTCGAGCACACGCTCGAGGTTCACGCCCACAAAACTCGAGGCGCGGAACGCGGCGACCAGCATCACGAGGCCCGCAAAGGGCAGGATGATGCGGATGATCGAGGCGATGAAGCTCCACACGCCCGAGCCGCGGCGGGTGCTCGATCGCAGCCAGCCGATCAGCTTGTCGATCCAGATCGGCCCGCGCACCACCAGCAGCAGCGCGAGCACAAGGAGCAGGACGATGACCGGCAGGTTGCGCCAGGCCTCGGAGCGCTTGGCATCGGACAGCACGTTCTCGCGCAGCTCGAGAAGCAGGCTCTGGCCGGACTGGACCAGCGCCGAGCCGGCGTCGGGCCAGAGGGTCGGGTTGAGCGGCGATGGCCCAAGCGCGAGCAGCGCGTTGGCCTGCCGGGTCCGCACGATGGTGTCGATCTCGCGGATCAGCCCGTCGGCCTGCGTATGCGCCTCCTGCGCCCGTCTCGCAGGGGCCTGCAGGCGCTGCAGCTCGTCATTGAGCTGGCTGCGGCGCAGCGCGATGGACTCGGGTTCGGTCTCGTCCTCGCCCGGGGCAGGCCCGAGCGCATCGAGCTGCGATTGCAGCGTCTGGATGCGGCTCGCATTGGTGCTTTCGGCCTGCAGGAAGGTGTCGCGCCAGCCCGCAAGCTTGGTGCGCAGCTCTTCGAACGCCTCGGTCGAGGCCTGTTCGTTGGCCACGGCCTCCTCGGCGCGGTCCGCGACCTCGCTCCAGGTTTCGTAATCGGCCTCAGGCTCCTGAGCGCCGGCAAGGCCGGCGCTCACCGCGAGGACAAGCCAAAGGGCTGCGACGCGACACCAGCGCAGCATCGGGATCACCCGTCCTCGAAGACACCGGGGATGGAGGCGGGCGCACGGTCAAGCCACGACGGCACCGGCAGGCCCTTGCCTCTGAGGAAGTCGGGGTTGAACAGTTTCGACTGGTAGCGGTTGCCGAAGTCGCAGAGCACCGTGACGATGGTGTGGCCGGGGCCAAGCTCCTTGGCCATCTTGATCGCGCCGGCCACGTTCACGCCCGACGAGCCGCCGAGGCAGAGGCCCTCTTCGGCCAGCATGTCATAGACCACCGGCAGCGCCTCGTCGTCGGGCACGCGGCAGGTGAAATCGGGGGTGAAGCCCTCGAGATTGGCGGTGATGCGGCCCTGACCGATGCCCTCGGTGATCGAGTCGCCGGGGTTCTCCTCACCGGTGTAGATCTTGTAGAGACCGGCGCCCTCGGGATCGGCGAGGCCGATCTTCACGCCCTTGGGCTGCAGCGCCTGCGCAACGCCCGCCAGAGTGCCGCCCGAGCCCACGGCGCAGATGAAGCCGTCGACCTTGCCGCCGGTCTGTTCCCAGATCTCGGGGCCGGTCGTCTCGACATGGGCCTGCCGGTTCGCCACGTTGTCGAACTGGTTGGCCCAGATCGCGCCGTGCTCGGCGGTGCGCGCCATCTTCTCGGCCAGACGGCCCGAGTAGCGCACGTAGTTGTTGGGGTTCTTGTAGGGCGCCGCGGGCACCTGCACGAGCTCGGCGCCGGCAAGACGGATCATGTCCTTCTTTTCCTGCGACTGGGTCTCGGGAATCACGATCACCGTCCGGAAGCCCATCGAGGCGCCGACCAGCGCGAGACCGATGCCGGTATTGCCTGCGGTGCCCTCGACGATGGTGCCGCCGGGCTCGAGAAGGCCCTTCTCGACGGCGTCGCGGATGATGTAGAGCGCCGCGCGATCCTTGACCGACTGGCCGGGATTGGCGAATTCCGCCTTGCCCAGAATGGTGCAGCCGGTCATCTCGCTGGCTTTGCGCAGCTTGATGAGCGGCGTGTGTCCGATCAGATGCGCAAGATCCTGTGCAACCCGCATGGGTGCCTCCCCTTTGTCTCGGTCTGGGGCACAGGTTTAGGGCGCGCCCCCGGGGAACTCAAGCGCTCGAACGCAACTCCTCACGATGACGTGCCAGCCAGTAAAGCATCATCGCGAGAGGGCCGACATTGACCTCGCCGCTGTCGCAAAGCGCGAGCGCCTCCTCGAACGGGATGACGTGATTGCGGATGTCCTCGTGCTCGTCTTCGAGCCCGCCCATGCCGTTGTCGGCGTCCGACAGCGCGCACAGCCCGAGGAAGCAGTGGTAGAACTCGGTGCTGTAGCCCGGCGCGGCATAGACCTTCATCATCGGGCGCAGCTCGCGGATGTCGAGCCCGGCTTCCTCCTGCGCCTCGCGCAGCGCGCAGGCCTCGGGGCTTTCGCCCGCGTCGACCAGCCCGGCGGCGGGTTCGAGCACGGTGAGCTGCGGATCGCCCCGGAACAGGGGGCCGTAGCGCAGCTGTTCGATCAGCATCACCCGGTCGGTCGCCGGGTCGTAGGGCAGCACCAGCGCCGCATCATAGGCCACGAAGCACTCGCGCGAGAAGGTCTCGGTCATGCTGCCATCGAAGCGCCGGTGCCGCAGATCGAAGGCCCGGGTGCGAAAGAACCCCTCGAAGCCGCCGCGGTCCTGCACGATCTCGACGGTGTCGGGGGAACGCTTCGCGCGCAGCTCATGCGGGGCGCCGCCTCGTGCGAGGATCTGGGCCCAGGCGCGCGCCGCAAGGAACGATCGCCGCCCGGCGAGTTCGGCCACACTGGCGCGGCCGTATTGCCGCATGATCTCGCGCGCGGTCAGCCGCGCCAGCTCGCCCCAGTCCGCAGCCCATTCGGACAGGTGAAAGAGCGGCCCGCAGTGCTGCGGCAGGCAGGCGCTGCAAGCGACCAGCACCGGCACGCGCGCGCCCGTCCCGGTGAACGCCTCGCGCTCCTGCAACTCCGCGTCGACCCCGCCCGAGAAGAACGCCAGCCGGGCCATGTCGTCATCAGAGAGCCCCTGAAGCAGCAGACCCTCGGCGGCCGTCCCCGGTGCAGCGCAGAGCACGGCCTCGGGCACGCCCTTGTTCCCGGCATAGTAGACCGACAGGTCGGGCAACATGGCCGGGACCGTGTCCGCCTCGCGGCCGAGGATTTCGGTCAGCACGGGCCGGTGGCAGAGGGTGCCATAGACGAACAGATCGGGCATGTGGACCTCCTTCAGCGCCAGTGGCGCGCGGCGATTTCGGACAGAACGCCGGTCACCACGGCGCCGATGATGAGCAGCATGAAGAAGCCGGTGTTGAGCAGGGGCTCACCGTAGTCCAGCGCGTTCTCGAACACCCCGCCCACGGCCTCGAGCGGCCCGTCGTAGCGCCGGCGCAGCGCAAGCTCCCACGTCTGCTTGAGCGAATAGAGCATCAGGCACCAGAACACGAGCGCGACGGTTCCGGTGAGGCCATTCGAGATCGCAGCGGACATGCCACGCCCGGCGCGCGGCCCGACGATGATCCAGCCGCAGAGAAAGCCGATGGCGGTGTTGATGAAGGTGAAAAGACCGACATTCTTCACCCCGTCATAGAGGCCCTTGGCGTAGTCCGACGCGACATATCCAACCCCCGCCATGCACAGGGCGGCAATCAGGCGGGCAGCTGTGAACATCGGCGCGGGCCTCTCATCCGGTCAACCTCGGGATCGGGGCAAAAAAGCCACGCCCGGGAATGGCTGGCAAGCCGAAGGCACCGGCGCGAGGTCATTGCGGAGAGGCATGTGACCGGTGCGAGACAGCCTGCCCCCGGGTGACGGTTTCAGAAATCCCGGTTCTCATACGCCTCGAGCGCCGCCTTGCGCCCCTCATCGTGGCCGACGATCGGGTCGGGATAGGCATCGTCCGGCGTCATCGCCCAGTTTTCGGGGATGGCGTCGAAATAGCTCAGCGCGGTCTTCGGCGGGTTGTCCTGCCCTTCGGCGATCCACCGCTCGACATACGCCTTGTCGGGGTCGAATTTCTCGCGCTGGGTGATCGGATTGAAGACCCGGAAGTACGGCGTGGCGTCCGGCCCGCTGCCGGCGCACCACTGCCACCCGAGGGAATTCGAGGCCGGATCCCAGTCGATCAGGCAGTCCTCGAACCACTCGAGACCGATCTTCCAGTGACACATCAGGTGCTTGGTCAGGTAGCTCGCGACGATCATCCGGGAGCGGTTGTGCATCCGCCCGGTCACGTACATTTCGCGCAGCGCCGCATCGACGAAGGGGATGCCGGTGCGCGCGCGCTTCCACGCGATCACCTCCTTGCGGCGCTCGTCCTCGTTCCACGGGAACGCCTCCCATTCCTCTCGCCAGTTGCTCTCGGCCAGACGCGGGGTGTGCCAGAGCAGGTGATAGGCGAACTCGCGCCAGACCAGCTCTTTGGCCCAGGTCTCGGCCCCCTCCTTGCCCGCGTCCTTGGCGCGCATCGCAGCGTGCCAGCATTGCGCCGGGCTGATCTCTCCAAGCGAGAGGTTCTCTGACATGGACGAGCAGCCATCCTCGGCGACGAGGTTCCGACCGCTGTCATAATCGGCGATCTTGCCCGAGGTGAACGCGCCGAGCCGCGACTGCGCCGCCTGCTCTCCGAGCTGCACGTAGGGCGCGACCACCGCCGCGCCGCGCCGCATGGCGTCGCCCAGCCCCCAGTCTTCGAGCGCCTCGCTCTCGGGCCAGCTCTGTGGCGTGGCGAGCTTCGACGGCGCGGGCAGCGGCTCGGGCACCTCGCGCTCGCAGACCGCGCGCCAGTACGGCGTGTAGACCTTGTAGAAGCCGCCCTGCTTGGTCTCGACCGTCCACGGCTCGAACAGCAGATGCCCCGCAAAGCTCTCGGCGTCGATCTCGCGGTCCGTGAGCGCCGACTTGACCGCGGTGTCACGCTCGACCGAGGCGGGATCGTAGGCGCGCTGCCACCAGACCGCGCCGGCGCCGGTCTCGTCGATCAGTTCCTCGAGCACCTCGCGCGCCGGCCCTGCCCGCAGGATCAGCCGGCTGCCCTTCTCGGCCAGTGCCTTGCCGTAGCACTCGAGCCCCAGCCCCAGCCGCCATTTCGGCGCGGCGCCCAGCTGGTCGACGGTGTGGTCGCGGATGAAGACCGGGATCACCGGGCGACCGGACTTTCCCGCCTCGTGCAGCGCGGCGTGGTCGCTCAGCCGCAGGTCGCGGCGGATCCAGACGATGATGGGGCTTTTGTCGCTCATGCGGTCCTCGCTTGGTTCCGAAAGCAAGGTAGCGCCCCGCGCCACGGGTCAACCGACTTGCCGCGGCGCGAGAGAGCTTTACAACTCCCGATCGAGCGCCGCGATCAGCTGGTCGACCTCCTCGGGCGCGGTGTAATGCGTGAAGGACAGCCGCAGCACCCCCTCGTCGGGATCGATGCCCATCGCCTGAAGCGCACGCACGGCGTAGAAGTTGCTACCGCCCGCCATCACCTTGTGCGTCGCCAGCCGCCGGGCCACCGGCTCCGCCGGCCCCTGCAGCGCCACGGCCACCGTCGGCGCGCGGTTCGCGGCGGTGTTCGGGCCGAGCAGCCGGACGGAATTACGCGCCCCGAGGAAATCCAGCAGGGGCTGCATGAGCTGCACCTCGTGCTCATGCATCAACCCGGCCACCGCGCCCGGCGCGACGCCCTGATGCGCCGCCAGCGCCTCGATATAGTCGACCATGCCGGCGCAGGCCGCGACCTGCGCGTGATCCGGCCCGGCGGGAGTGAACTTCTTGTAGAGCGTGTCGCCGTTGAAGCCATGCGCCTGATTGGGCAGTGCCTCGGCCAGCGCGCGGCGCATCACCATGATCCCCTGATGTGGACCAAAGGTCTTGTAGGCCGAGAACAGGTAGATGTCGCAGCCAAGCGCGCCCACATCCGGGAAGCCGTGCGGCGCGAAGCTCACGCCATCGACGCAGGCAAAGGCGCCGGCGGCATGGGCCAGCGCGGTGATCTCGGCCACCGGGTTGATCTCGCCCACCACGTTCGAGCAATGCGGGAAACAGACCAGCCGGACCTTCTCGTCGAGCAGCTTCTGCAGCGCCGCCGGATCGAGATGCCCGGTCTCGGGGTCGATCTTCCACTCGCGGATCTCGATCCCGTCCTCGGCCAGCCGCCGCCAAGGACCGGAATTGGCCTCGTGATCCTGATTGGTGACCACGATGGCCTCGCCCGGCTGCATGAACTTGCGGAAGGCCTGCGCCAGCACATAGGTGTTCTGCGTGGTCGAGGGGCCGAAGCTCAGCTCCTCGGTCTCCACGCCCAGCAGCCCGGCCAGGCGCGTGCGCGCCTCGTCCATCTCGGCGCCCGCCGCCTCGGAGGCCGGGAACGGCGCATAGGGCTGCACCTTGCGCTGGTGGTAGAACCGCGTGAGCCGGTCGATCACCGGCTGGCAGGTGTAGGAGCCGCCGGCATTCTCAAAAAACGCCCAACCCTCGAGCGACGGCTCGGCAAAGGCGGGAAACTGCCCGCGCACGAACTCCAGATCCAGCATCATCCTGACTCCTGTGATTTGCGCTGCACCAAACCGGCTGTGTCGCGGGGCGTCAAGGCGATGCGGGCCGGGCCGGAGGAGGGAAACCGCAATGGTTGGGCGGTGATGCAACGTGGGGATGAGGCGCCGTCTGGCGGGGGTCCGGCAAAGGCGACTGGGTTTTGAGAAACCGCAGATCTTGGTGGGGTCGATCTTTGGCCATCAGGCCTCGGACGCCGGACGCGCCCCTCCCGCAAATGAAAAACGCGGGCCCGAGGGCCCGCGCTCTTACTCACGTGCAATCGCGACGTCGGATCAGGTGTTGCGCCGCTCCGACATCAGGCCGCGCCAGATCGCCCAGCACATGACGAGCAGCACGATGGTGAACGGGAGACCCGTCGAGATCACCATCGATTGCAGCGATGCCAGACCGCCCGCCGAGAGCAGCAGCACGATGGCCACGGCGCCCTCGAAGATGCACCAGAACACGCGCTGCGGCACCGGCGCGTCGACCTTGCCGCCCGCCGTGATGGTGTCGATCACCAGCGAACCGGAGTCCGACGAGGTCACGAAGAACACGATCACCAGAACGATCCCGATCAGCGAGGTGATCGAGGACAGCGGCATCACGTCGAGCATCTTGAAGAGCTTGACCGGCAGCTCGGCTTCCTGTGCGGCGGTGTAGCCGTCGTTCAGCACCTGCTGGATGGCATTGCCGCCGAAGACGCTCATCCACAGCACGCAGACGAGGCTCGGGATCAGCAGCACGCAGACGACAAACTCACGGACGGTCCGGCCACGCGACACGCGCGCGATGAACATGCCCACGAACGGCGACCAGGAGATCCACCACGCCCAGTAGAACGAGGTCCAGCCCTGCATGAAGCTGACGTCTTCACGGCCGATCGGGTTCGACAGCGCCGGCAGGTACTGCAGGTAGGCGCCGAGATAGTCGACGAAGCCGGTGAGCAGCGCCATAGTGTGGCCCGCCAGCAGCACGAAGATCAGCAGCAGGAACGCGAGGCCCATGTTGATCTCGGACAGCACCTTCACGCCGCCATCGAGGCCGCGCAGCACCGAGATCAGCGCCACGGCAGTGATCGCCGAGATCAGGATGACCTCGGTGGTCGAGCTGACCGGGATGCCGAAAAGCTCGTTCAGACCGGCATTGGCCTGCGTCGCGCCGAAGCCCAGCGAGGTGGCCAGACCGAAGAGCGTGGCGAACACCGCCAGCACGTCGATGATGTGGCCCGGCCAGCCCCAGACGCGCTCGCCGAGGATCGGGTAGAACGCCGAGCGGATGGTGAGCGGCAGACCCTTGTTGTAGGAGAACAGCGCCAGCGCCAGCGCCACCACCGCGTAGATCGCCCAGGGGTGCAGACCCCAGTGGAAGATCGTGGCGGCAAAGGCGAGCCGGGTCGCGGCCTCCTCGTTGCCCTCGGCCCCGCCAAGCGGTGCCCAGTCGGTGCGCACGCCGTCCTCGCCCATGGCCACGCCGCCGATGGAGGAGGAGAAGTGGCTCATCGGCTCGGAAACGCCGTAGAACATCAGGCCGATGCCCATGCCTGCGGCAAACAGCATCGCGAACCAGCCGGCATAGGTGTAATCCGGCGACGCATCCGCCCCGCCAAGCCGCACCGAGCCCACCGGGGTCACGATCAGCAGCAGGCAAAAGATCACGAAGATGTTCGCCGCGCCGAGGAAGAACCAGTCAAAGCCCTTGGTCACGCTGTCGAAGAGCCAGCTGAACACAGATCCCGCCTGCTCGGGCAGCGCCAGCGTGTAGAACACGAAGGCGATGACGGCGAGGCCGGAGATCGCGAAGACGGGGTTGTGAATGTCGAGCCCGAAGGGCCCGATCTGGGTTTCGATATTGTCCTGACCGATGACGTAATCGGTGTCGATGAGATCCGCATTGCCTTCTGGCGCCGGGATTCCCTGATCGTCGCTCGTGTCACTCATGGCACGAAATTCCCTCTCTTGTTGTTATTCGGTGTCGTGGTTGCGCCGTCAGCGCACCAGCATCACCGAGATTTTTGCTTTGGTGGCGACACTGCCGCCATTCGCCGGCCACCAGTGGTCGGCGACATTGGGAATGTGGCTCGCCATTACGACCAGATCGGCATTCACCTCGTCAACTGCCCTGAGCAGCGTCGGATCGAGATCGACACTCGGATCGTGGCTGGCATAGGCCTTGGCGTCGGTGGAAATGCCGCGCTTCGTGGCCTGCTCGTTGGCGAAAGCGACGAGCTTCTCGCCATATTCCTCAGGCGTGTGGGCAATCGCGGACGGCTGCTCCGTCGTGACGCCGACATAGATCACCGTCGCGTTGTAATGCGCGCCAAGATCGGCGGCGCATTGCAGTGCTTTTTCGAGCCGTTCGGCATGGGTCAGGTCGACCGGCACCATGATGCGTTCGAACACGTGTCCCTCCTGTGTCCAGGTTACCCGGGTTGGCCCCGGCTTTTCGACCGCCGCCCGCCCTGCGAGGGGTGCGAAAGCGCGGCGTCGGCCCGTGATTACGGCGATGTGGCAAAACACCGCCGATGACGCAGGGTAGCGCACCTAACGGTTAAGGCAAAAAGGGACAAGGCGCATAGTTGTCCAAAAACGACATTTATTCGCAAATGCGACCTCCTAGGATCGCGTTTTGGTTGTTCGCTGGTTTTCATGCACAACGATGCGGCCCGAAGCGCGGCCCTCGCGCGCCCTCCGCGGGTCCCTCGCAGGCGCCGACCCGCCCTCCCGCCGGGCATTGCCATCAGCACATCCCGCGCCCCGCGGAGACCGACCCGCTGCCTGCCGTTCAGGATGTCCGCCCCCACCGCCACGCCGTCGTCGCCGCCAGCAACGGGTCATATCCGATCCCGCGCACCGCGGCGCTGGTCGCAGTGGCCCGACCATACGCGCCCCACTCAGAGCGCCTGCTCTCTCCACCCAAGCCCCGGCAGGCTGCTTCTCTGGTTTTCAAATACCTCGGGGTGAATGCCGCCCCATGGGCGGCAGAGGGGCAGCGCCCCTCCCTGCCCCCACGCTCACAGCCACGGCCCCTCGCCCGGCATGTAGACGAGATCGCTCATCCAGCCCGCGCCGCCCGCTGCCGTCACCATGGCGTGGATCTGTCCCCGGTGATGGGTCTGATGGTTGAACATATGCGCCACGCACTGGCCCGCGGGCCGGACCTGCGTGCGCCCCGTGGCGCCGGAATACCAGCGCAGGTCGCCGGTCAGATCCACCGCCCGCAGCCGCTCGGCCCAGAGCAGCATCCGCGCATCGGCCCGGAACCGCTCGGCGCTCCAGACCGCGAGCGTCGGCGTCATTCCAGTGCTGCCGTCGATACCGACATCCGGCTTTGACCAGTCCGAGACCCGGCTCATCCACATGGCATCGCCCCAGAGCAGATGGTTGACCGTAGCGAAGATCGATCCGAAAAACGCCCCCCGGTCGCGCTTCAGCTCGGCCTCGGGCAGCGCCTCGAGCGCGGCCTTCATCTGGCGGTTCTGCCAGGCATTGTAGCGCGCCATGCTCAGCACGTAGTCCGGGGACAGCATCGCAGCGGGTCCTTCTCTGGCTATGCCATGCGCCGAGACGGAGACTCGGCGCTGGACAGTCAATTGTCTGACAAATAAACACCGCCTCATGTCGTCAGCAAGTCCCCCGAAGACCGATCGCTCCACCGAGATCGCCCGCTCCCTGCGCGATGACATCGTCGCGGGCCGGCTGCTTGTCGGAGACCGGCTGCCCTCCGAGGCCGAGCTCGCCGAGCAATACGGCGTGTCGCGGCCGACGGTGCGCGAGGCGCTGAAGCGGCTGGCCGCGCAGTCGCTGATCCGGAGCCGACGCGGCGCCACCGGCGGCGCCTTCGTCAACCACCTCTCCTACGAGGCGGCGCATGGCCAGCAGATCACCACCTCGACGCTGCTCCTGTCGATGAACGCCATCCCGCTCGAGACCGCCTGCGAGGCCCGCTTCGCGATGGAACGCGCCTGCGCCCCGCTGGCCTGCGCGCGGCGCACGAGCGCGCATCTGGACACCATGCGCGCCGAGCTTGCCCGCCAGTCCGACGCGCAGCTCAGCGACGAGGCGTTCTGCGCCTCCGACGTGGCCTTCCACCGGGCGCTGGTCGATGCCGCCGCCAACCCGGTGCTGTCCTACCAGCTCGCCGGGGCGGTCGAGGCGATGCAGCCGCTGATGAACATGATCACCTTCACCGCCCGGGACCGGGCCCGCATCGCCGCCCTGCACCGGGCCGTCACTGACGCGGTCGAGGCGCAGGACGCGGCCGCCTGCGACGCCGCGCTCACCGCGCTCGAGCGTTACACGGTCGAGCTCGCCGGCGCCGTCATGGCGCGGCGCGCGGCGAAGGCGCCGGCGCAGCCCGGCTCCTGAGCCAGAGGTTCAGCCTCCACGCGCCCCACGCCAGCGGGATCGCAGTGAGACCGGCCACGACATAGGCGAGCGGTTCGTCCCAGAAGCTCTCGAAGAGCTGGGTGTAGGCGTGGATCGCAGCGAAGGTCAGAGCCGCGTTGAACAGCCCGCGCTGGTTTCGAAGCCCGGCCCAGACGAGCATCGCGATCAGCGCCAGCGCCCAGAGCGCCGTGTAGGCGTGCCGCGAAATCACCAGCGTCGAGTCGCGGAAGCGCTCGCGCAGGGCGGCGAACTCCTCGTAGGAAAAGGTCGCATCGCCGTAGCGATAGCGCCCCGGCCCCCAGATGTGCTCGCCCACCACGTCGCCCCAGAGGGTCCCGACGAGGGCGCAGAGATTGGCGACAACAAAGGCCAGAACCATCAGCACCCGCGCGTGCCGCGCCAACCGCTCGTCGCTCCGCCCGGCGAGCCAGAGACAGCCGCAGATCAGCAGCGCCATCTGCAGGATCGACAGCGTCGGCTCGGGCGAGAAGAACACGTAGGCCGCGTGGAAATAGAACGTCGAGGTGTCGAGCATCTGCGCGAACGGCACGACGGACAGCGCCGTGACCAGACGCACATCGACGCGCCAGCCGCCCCACGCGATCACCGCCGCGGTGTAGAGGTAGTAGACGCTGATCGGCAGCCCCGAGACCGCGTTGTCCCCCACGAGATAGGCGAGGCCGCCGAGGTGCAGCGCCAGCCCCATCAGCAGGATCGCGGCGGTGGAGAAGCGTGCCGGCGCGCGTGCCCGCCGCAGCGCCAGCGCCGACAGCAGAGCGATCAGCGCGCCGGTCACCAGCATCACAGCGCCGGCGTGGTCGGGGTGATTGTCGAGCAGCTCCAGCGCGCCGCCTCCGAGCAGCATCCCCGCGCCGATCAGCGTCGCGGCATTGCCGAACATGCGCAGCATCGCGCCGCCGCGCAGCAGGACCGCAACCCCGCAGAGCAGCGTCAGCGTGCCGCCGACGGCCACCGCCAGCGGGCTGGCCAGCCAGAAGATCAGACCGCCGGTGGCGGCGAGGATGCCGGTGACAAGGATCGTATTCACCGCCAGCGCGATCATCGCCTCGCGGGCCCGCGCCTCGATCTCGCCGGCCTGCGCCGGGGTGATGATGCCGTCCGCCACCAGGCGCCCTGTATCTGCGACTGCGTGCATCGCTGTGTCCTTCTGCAACCTGCGCTGCGCGCAGCTAAAGAGGTTTTGGTGACCGCCCGCAAGCGCCGCGCGCTCACAATGCCGGGCCGTCGCGGACCACCCGTGATCGGGCCGGGACGTCGTCCCGTCTCTGGCTGCCAACCAGCCCGAGGACCAACGCCGGCAGAGATCCGGCGTCCGATCACGGGACACATGCAAACGCACGCCTCTGCGCAGTATTGGGTATTCACACCGCATCACGCCCCCGTTACCGTCTAGACCCGGCAGATTGGAGACTGCCGAACGCCCACGGGAGAGGGCGAGGGACTTACAGGGAGGAAAACCAATGAAACGGACTTTCGCGGCCGCGGTAGCGGCCTCTTTCGTGATGACCGGCGCCGGTTCGGCGCAGGAACTGTTCGAGATGACCAGCGGCTACGCCAACAACCTGCCGATCCTCGGCACCGCGTCGGTCAACTTCGTCGACAAGATCAACTCGATCTCGACCGAGGTGGAATTCGAGCACTTCAACCCCGGCGAACTTGTGCCCGCGCTCGAGATGCTCGATGCGACCTCGAACGGCTCGGTCGACGCGGCCTATTCCACGAGCGGCTACTGGCAGGGCAAGATGAACGCCGCCGGCCTTTTCGCCGCGGTGCCCTTCGGCCCCGAGCCGGGCGAGATGCTGGCCTGGATGCTTTATGACGACGGTATGAAGTACTTCCAGCAGATGTATGACGACAACGGCTACAACGTGAAGGTCATCCTCTGCGGCATGTACGCGCCGGAAACCTCGGGCTGGTTCAAGAAGGAAATCAACTCGATGGAGGACCTGCAGGGCCTCAACATGCGCTTCTTCGGCCTCGGCGCGGAAGTGATGCAGAAGCTCGGCGTGTCGACCTCGCTGCTCGCGGGCGGCGACATCTTCCCGGCGCTCGAGCGCGGCGCGATCGATGCGACCGAATTCTCGATGCCGCTGGTGGATGCCAACCTCGGCTTCTACAACATCGCGAAGTACAACTACTTCCCCGGCTGGCACCAGCCCTCGACCATGTTCGAGCTGCTGATCAACAAGGACCGCTGGGAAGACCTGGACGAGATCGCCCAGAACCAGATCGAGATCGCCTGCATGGCCAACCTCGCCGACAACTTCGCCGAGGGCGAAGCCAAGAACTTCCCGGCGATGAAGGAAAACGTCGACGAGCACGGCGTCGAGATCAAGAACTGGAGCGAGGAGCAACTCCAGCAGTTCGAGAGCGCGTGGCTCGAGGTTGCCGACGAGCTTGGCGCCGAGGACCCGTTCTTCCAGGAGGTCTGGGACGACCTGCAGCAGTTCCGTCAGGACTACAAGCTGTGGTCGAACAACATCTACCTGCCGCGCCCCTACACCTCGGTCGCCGACCAGTAAGCCCGGCGTCAGCCATACCGACCAAGGCCGGGGCGGCATCTCCGTCCCGGCCATACATGCTTGAGGGAGGCAGGCTCGATGAGCGAGCAAACCGAGGTCGTGGCCGCGATCTCCGATCCGGGAGAGATCGGGCGCGCAGACCATAATCGTGGCGACCGTTTCGTCATCCAGGTTTCGAACCTGGCCGCATGGCTGTTCCCGATCCTGATGATCGCGATCTGTGCGCAGGTGGTGCTGCGCCAGATGGGCCACAATCAGGCCTGGCTCGACGATCTGCAGTGGTGGCTCTACGGCGCCGCGGTGTTGATGGGGATCGGCTACGCGGTGACCACCAACAGCCACGTGCGGGTCGATATCTTCTACGACAACTTCGAGCAGAGAAAGCGCATCCGCACCGACATCCTCGGGCTTGTCTGGCTGTTCCTGCCGTTCATCCTGCTGTGCTGGGACGTGACGCTCGATTACGCGCTGACCTCGATCCGCGCCGACGAAGGTTCCGACAGCCCCAACGGGCTGCACAATCTCTGGATCATGAAGGGCTTCATGAACCTGGCCTTCATCTTCGTCGCCATCGCGGTGTGGTCGGCCTATGTTCGCCTGCTTGCAAAGCTCACCCGCCCGGCGCTGTGGAAACAGCTGCTCTTCGCGTTCCCGTCGGTGGCCTATGCCATCAACCTCGTGTGCTACTACGCCATCTTCGGCGTCGCCTACGCCACCCGCGATCCCGAGATGAGCGCCCGCGACGTGAGCCGCCTGCCGATCTTCGACGCATGGGAGTTCGGCCAGCACGAGATGCGCTGGACCATCCTCATCGCCCTCATCCTGACCGTCGTCGCCATCGTCGTGGCGCGCCTCTTCGACCGCAAGGACGCCTGACATGGAGTGGCTGACCATCAACGAAATCGCCGTCGCGGCGATGTTCGCCACCTTCATCTGGATGCTGTTCCGCGGCATCCCGGTGGCCTTTGCCCTTGTCGGCGTGAGCCTCGTCTTCGTGCTGATCGCCGAGATCGGGCTCGATCCCTATCGCCGCTTCTGGGGCGAGATCATGGCCTTCGACCGCACCGGCATCGATTATCGCAAGCTGCAGGCGCTGTCGGGGCGGATCTTCGGCAACACCATCAAGAACCCGGTGCTCGTGGCGCTGCCGATGTTCATCTACATGGGCCTGATGCTCGACCAGTCCGGCGTGGCGCAGCGCATGATGCACGCCATGCAGAAGCTGTTCGGCGGGTTGCGCGGCGGGCTGTCGCTGACCGTGCTGCTGATCGGCATCATCCTTGCCGCCTCGACCGGCGTGATCGGCGCCTCGGTGACGCTGCTCGGCGTGATGGCCCTGCCTGCGATGATGGCGCAGAACTACTCCAAGCCCATCGCCACCGGCACCATCGCCTCGGCCGGGACGCTGGGCATCCTGATCCCGCCCTCGATCATGCTGGTCATCATGTCGGACCAGCTTGCGATCTCGCTTGGCGACCTGTTCATGGGCGCGCTGTTCCCGGGCCTGATCCTCGGCGCGCTCTACATCGTGTTCATCGTGGTCTACGGGTTCATCGCGCCAGACGCGATGCCGGCGCCCGAGCGCAGCTCCCGCGTCGGATGGAGCGAGGTGAAGGAGGTGCTGGTCGCGGTGGTGCCGCCGATGTTCCTGATCCTGCTGGTGCTGGGATCGATCTTCGTGGGCCTCGCGACCCCCACCGAAGCCTCGGGCCTCGGGGCCTTCGGCGCGACGCTTCTGGCGCTGTTTGCTCGCAAACTGAACTGGAAGGTCTTCCGCGAGGTGGCCCGCTCAACGCTCAACACCTCGGGCTATATCGTCGGCATCTTCCTTGCGGCCAACTTCTTCGCCTACGTGCTGCGCCGCTATGGCGGCGACGAGATCGTGCAGGAGCTGGTGCTCTCGGCCTTCGACAGCCCCTACTGGACCTTGGCCTTCATCCTGTTCATCGTGTTCTGCCTCGGCTTCCTGCTCGACTGGATCGAGATCACCATCATCATCATGCCGCTGATGCTGCCGATCATTCAGGGGTTGGAGCTGGCGGTCCCGGGCTATGACCAAGTGCGCGACCCGCAGGTCGTGTGGTTCGCCATTCTCGTGGCGGTGACCCTGCAGACCTCGTTCCTGACGCCACCGGTGGGCTTTGCGCTGTTCTACCTCAAGGGCGTCTGCCCGCCGGGGGTGTCGCTGTCGCACATCTATCGCGGGATCGTGCCCTTCGTGATCCTGCAGCTGATCGGCCTGTTCATCGTGTTCGAGTTCCCGCAACTGACCACGTGGCTGCCCTCGGTGGCCTACGGCAACTGAGCGCGGCTGCGCCCCGACAGCTTCTGAGAACACAGGCCGCGCCCCCTCCGGGCGCGGCCTTTTTCCTGCCGACTGATCCAAGCCGCCTTGGGCATGTTCGCCGCTCCCGCCACCTACGTGTTGGCGACAGGCCCAACCCCGGCATCGCGCAAAAGAAAACGGAGCGGTCTTCACCGCTCCGTTTCCCTAAGATCGTACTAACGCCGGTTCGAGGTGCGCCGGACCGCATACCGCGTCCGGCCCCGCCCCGCTTCAGGCGGTGAGCAGCTGCGCCTCGTGCTTCTTCAGCGAGCGGCGCGCGGCGCCGTAAGCCTCGAGGCCCTCGGCGTGCTCGAGCTCGGGGAACAGCTCGAAGATCTCCTGACGCTGTTCGTCACCGATGCCGCGCAGCGACAGGTCGCCGGGCTGGAAGCTCTCGGTCCACGCGCCGTTCGACAGAACCACTTCGTGGGTGTCGAACATCATGTGGATGTAGGTGACGCCGAGCGTCTCGACCTCGTCGACGCCGTCGAGACCGGTCAGGTGCTTCGCCGCCGCGAGCACTTCGCGCTCTTCGAAATAGAGCGCGGTCTTGTCATTGGCGACCAGCACGCGGTGGTTCGGCGATACGAGCAGGTCGTGCTCGGGCAGGTTCTTGCCAAGCGCGCCTTGCTGGATCAGCACCGGCTTGAGGTGCGGCTTGCGGGACAGCTCGAAGCCGGTCAGCTCCTTGCGACCGATCCAGCGGATTTGCTGGATGCCGTTGTCGCGGGTGATGACGCGGTCGCCGACCTCGAGATCCTCGACGAGGCGCTCGCCCTGCGGCGTGGCGATCAGCGTGCCCGGAGTGAAACACGGCAGCACGTCGATCGTGACATTGCCGGTGTCGGTGCCGCCGTGGCCGTCGTCGATGGTGTATTCGTAGCTGTCGTTGCCGTTGAAGCCCTCGTCCGCGACATAGGTCACGGTGCCGTCGGGGTTCAACGTCACGCTGCCGTGCTGCGCCTCGCCGACCGAGGTGATGGTCAGCGTGTCGCCGTCGGGGTCGGTGTCGTTTGCCGACGGGTCGAACGTCTCGGGCTCAGACGCGGTCACGGTGATCATGTCGTCAATCGCCTCGGGCGGGCGGTTGCCGTCGTCTTCCGGGGGCAGTTCCGGATCGGTGGTCGAAAAGTCGACATCCGAGATCAGAACGCCCTGCTCCTGATCGCCGCCATTGGCGTAGACGATCTCGATGCGCGAGACCGGGCCAGCGATCGACACCTGAAGCGTGCCGTCCTGCTCGGCGAAATCCGTGACCTCGCTGCCGGTGGCGGTGTCGCCGTCGACGCTGGTGCCCGCCCCCAGCGCCGTGAGCGTCACGTCGACCGGGTTGCCCTGCGCGTCATAGGCGAGAACGGTCACGTTGTCCTCGAAGCTTCCACCGGTCGCAGCCGTGTAGTCGAGCAGATCGCCCAAGTCGCCGCCCGCGCCGCCATCGACGTCGTTGAGCAGGAACGAGACGTTCTGCACCTCGTCGCCGTAGAGCTCGTTGCTCGAGCTGAAGTTCAGCACGGTGGTCGAGGTGGCGGTCGTGCTGCCGCCCCCGTTCCCGCCGGCGCCGAGCAGCTTGAGATGCGAGTTCGCGTCGGTGTCCGACCCCTCCGGCACGTAGCCGGTGAAGTTCACCGTGAAGGCCTGCGCGCCCTCATCCTGGGCGGTGTAGGTGATGTCCACGGCGACGCCGCCGGTCTCCACGCTTGCGGTCACCCCGTCGGATGCGGTGTTCTCGAGATCGGTGCCGTAGGCACCAAGCAAACTCCAGTCCAGAACCAGATCAGCCATTAAATTCGACCCTCATTACCTTACAACCGGGGCGGACCCGGAACTCAACGCACTTTGACGGCGCAAAACGCCATCACCATTATTTCGCTCGTCTGGCTTGCAAGGTCACGAAGGGGTCGCTGTTGTTGACGCCCCCACACAGGGTGAGAACGAAAAGCAACAATCGGCGGCGGAGGGCAAACCTCCATACGCATCCCTCGCATCCTTGCAGATGCCTGACAGGTCAGCGGCCGCCCCCGTGGTCTTATCTTGTAAGCCGCAGTCTGGCTTGTGGATCTTCTAAACCCGGTCGTTCATTCGCTCAAAGGAAAAAAAGGCATATTCTGGGCACCTTACAACGCATAGTTGACAAATTGACGCGCAACGCTAGGGCGATCACTAATCCGATAGTTGAATTCCGTTTCTGCTGAGTGAGCGTCGATGCGCGATTAACTCAAGTAAACGAGCCGTTAACGTAAGGACATGCGACGTAAGCGCCGGAACGCCGCACAACCTGAGGGCAGACTTTTTCGCACATCGCGCGAGTGCTGTGACCGAGCGGAACTGGTCACAAATGTGGCGCGACCTGTTCCCGAAACGTGTTCAATTCGCCCTGCAGAGCGTCATTTCGAGCAATTTTTGCAAATCCCACCCGGCGCGCCCCGAATCAACCGGGCTGAAACGCCACAATTGCGGCAATGATTGGGCCAGTGCCGACAACGAGCACGGGCTAAAAATTCCGCGACCCCACCCCCAGCCGGATCTGCGCCACTTTCTGGACACGATCAGGTTCGCACCGATCACACGAGGTTGGTGATCCAGCGGCATTGATACGGGGCCATCGTCACCGGTCCGGCCTCGACGGTCTCGCCGCTGAGCAGGTCGACCCAGTTTTCGTCGGCGATCAGGTTCAGATCCTCATGGGGGATCTCGACGGTCTCGCCGCTGACATTGTGCAGCGCAAAGATCGACTGCGCGCGGTCCAGCGACTGCCGCCAGAGCCCGAAGATGCGGTCATCCACGCTCAGCGTGAACTGCGTCGCGTTGGGGTGGAAGCCCGGCTGTTGTGCCCGCAGCTTCAGTCGCTCGGACAGCGCCGCGAGCACGCGGGCATGGATGGTCTCGGGATCGGCGAGCTTTTCCTGCAGCTCGGGATAGTCCCAGCGGTGCCGGTTGATCGCCCGGTTCATGCCGCGGCGCTCGACCGCGTCGAGATCGTTGGACGTGGCCAGCATCGAGTGGATGTAGAACGCCGGAATGCCCTCGAGCGACATCGGAATGGTCTGCGAGCACAGGAAACGCTCGATATGCAGATCGTCGGTGCCGTTGAAGGTGCGCCCCATCGCCTCGAAGAAGGTGCAGTTGAGCTCGTAGGGCGCCTCGCCCCCTCCGGGCAGCGAGCGCATCGAGACCTTGCCGCCGACCTCATGGATGGTGTCGATGATCTGCCCGATCTCGGCGGGCGGTAGCAACCCTTCGGCGGGGCGCATCCCGATGCCGTCATGGCTTGCGGTGAAGTTGAGATAGGCGCAGCCCAGCGGCGCCGGCGGCATCCGGCGCTGCCAATCGTTGAGATAGCGCGCCGAGCCCGACATCATCGCGTGCAGCGTCAGCGGCGGCAGCGGGAAGTTGTAGACGATGTGTGCCTCGTTGCGGTGGCCGAAATAGCTCAGGTTCTCGGCCTTGGGCACGTTGGTCTCGGTCAGCAGGATCACCGTCTCGGTGGCGTAATCCATCAGCAGCCGCATCAGCTGGATCACCGCATGGGTCTGCGGCAGGTGAATGCAGGTCGTGCCAAGCTCCTTCCACAGGAAGGCCACCGCATCGAGGCGGATGATCCGCACGCCCTTGTCGATATGCAGACGGATGATGCGCACGATCTCGAGCAGCACGTCCGGGTTGCGGAAATCGAGATCGATCTGGTCGTGGCTGAAGGTGCACCAGACATAGCGGGTGCCCATCGCGGTCTCGACCTCCTGCAGCAGCGGCGTGGTGCGCGGACGCGTGACCATCGAGACATCGTCGGACGGGTCGGCCTCGAAGAAGAACTTGTCGTAGGGCTTCTGGCCCTGCCGGTAGGCGTTGAACCAGACACCTTGGCTCGAGACGTGGTTCAGCACGAGATCCGACATCAGGTGGAATTCACTGCCGATGCGGGTGATGTCGGCCCATTCGCCCAGCTGCGGGTTCACCTTGCGGTAATCGGTCACCGCGAAGCCGTCATCCGAGGTGTAGGGGAAGAACGGCAGGATATGCACCCCGTTCACCACCCCCTTCATATGGGAAAGCAGGAAGTCGTGCATCAGGTCGAGCGGCTTGTGATGGCCGTCGATCAGGCTGTCGCCATAGGTGATCAGCAACGCGTCGTTCTGGGTCCAGAGATTGTTGCCCGGCTTGCGCGGCTTGCGGCGGCGATGGGTGTCTTCAGGCCAGAAGGCTTCGACCACCTGACTGCCGAGAATGTGAGCGTCCACGTCGGGGTAGATGAAGTGAAGCAGCGAAGCCAGTCTGGCGCTGAAAGTGCTCTCGGTCATGGAATCCCTTGGTCTCCCGGTCTGGCAGGGGCCGCTGGCACACATGCGGAACGGGACGGCTCCCCTACGCGCGAGATGCGACAGGACGCTTTTATTTTCGGTTAAGGCCTTCAAACTGCTTTCACAAGGGAAAAGCTGCCCGGCGCTTTGCTGGGCGGGAGAAGCGAAGCGAGTGCCCGAAAAGGCATCTCGCAGCGCCCTGCCGAGCCGATCGGCACGTCGGGGTCAGATGTCGCCGGGCGGCGCTGCCCCGTCCTGCATCCACCGGATTTGACGACCGCGCGCCGCGCGGTTGGCCGTGCCGGACGCCGCGGCCGCCTGTTGGGGACGGCCGCACGTCATGCCTGTTGCGCGCCTCCGCGCCGACGCTCCTCCGGCGCACGCGCGCCGGCTCAGGCGTCCTTGCGCAGACGGATGGCACCGGCCTTCTCGGCCAGATCGCGGGCGATGGCGTAGGCGCCCTTGATCTTGTCGCTGTCCTTGGCCCAGTCGCGCCGCACCACGATCTTGTTGTCCTTGATCTTGGCGTGGTTGTTCGGGTCCTGGATGAACGAGACCAGCCCCTCGGGCTTGGCGAACTTGTCGTTGTGGAACTGGATCGTCGCGCCCTTGGGGCCACCATCGAGCTTGGCGATGCCGGCACGCTTGCACATGTTCTTGATGCGCACGATCAGCAGCAGCGTGTTGACCTCCTTCGGCAGCTTGCCGAACCGGTCGATGAGCTCCGCGGCAAAGCCCTCCAGCTCCACCTTGGTCGACAGCTCCGACAGGCGCCGGTAGAGGCCGAGACGCACGTCGAGATCGGGCACGTAGTCCTCGGGGATCAGCACCGGCACGCCGAGATTGATCTGCGGCGCCCACTGGCCGTCATCGTCAAGCAGCCCCTCCATCTCGCCGGACTTGATCTTGGCGATCGCCTCCTCGAGCATCGACTGGTAAAGCTCGTAGCCCACATCGCGCATCTGCCCCGACTGCTCTTCGCCGAGCAGGTTGCCGGCGCCGCGAATGTCGAGATCCTGCGAGGCCAGCGTGAAGCCAGCCCCCAGCGTGTCGAGCGAGCCCAGCACGCGCAGACGCTTCTGCGCGGTGTCGGTCAGCTTGGCGCGCGGCTGGGTGGTGAGATAGGCATAGGCGCGGGTTTTCGAGCGCCCGACCCGGCCCCGGATCTGGTAGAGCTGCGACAGGCCGAACATGTCCGAGCGATGCACCACCATGGTATTGGCGGTCGGGATATCGAGGCCCGACTCCACGATGGTGGTGGCCAGCAGCACATCGAACTTGCCGTCGTAGAAGGCGTTCATCCGATCGTCGAGCTCGCCCGCGGCCATCTGGCCATGCGCCACCACATAGGACACCTCGGGCACCTGATCGCGCAGGAACTCCTCGATCTCGGCGAGGTCCGAGATCCGCGGCACCACGTAGAAGCTCTGGCCGCCGCGATAATGCTCGCGCAGCAGCGCCTCGCGGATGGTGACCGCGTCGAACTCGGAGACGTAGGTGCGGATCGACAGCCGGTCCACCGGCGGCGTGCCGATGATCGACAGGTCCCGCACGCCCGACAGCGACAGTTGCAGCGTGCGCGGGATCGGTGTCGCGGTCAGCGTCAGCACGTGGATGTCGGAGCGCAGCTGCTTGAGCCGCTCCTTGTGGCCGACGCCGAAATGCTGCTCCTCGTCGATGATCAGCAGACCGAGGTTCTGGAAGCGGATATTCTTGGCCAGAAGCGCGTGGGTGCCGACGGCGATGTCGACGGTGCCCTTGGTGATGCCGTCGCGAGTCTTGGCCGCCTGCCCCGAGCTGACGAAGCGCGACAGCGGCGCCACGTTGATCGGGAAGCCACGGAAGCGCTCGGCAAAGCTCTTGTAGTGCTGGCGCGCCAGCAGCGTGGTCGGCGCGATCACCGCCACCTGCACGCCGGACATGGCGGCGACAAAGGCCGCGCGCATGGCGACCTCGGTCTTGCCGAAGCCCACGTCGCCGCAGATCAGCCGGTCCATCGGGTTGCCGCTGGTCATGTCCTGCAGCACGTCCTCGATGGCGCCGATCTGGTCGTCGGTCTCGGTATAGGGGAAGCGCGCGCAGAAGCTCTCCCACGCGCCGGGCGGCGGGTCGATGATCGGCGCCTTGCGCAGTGCCCGCTCGGCCGCGACGCGGATGAGCTTGTCCGCCATCTCGCGGATGCGCTCCTTGAGGCGGGCCTTCTTGGCCTGCCACGCCCCACCGCCGAGCCGGTCGAGCAGACCCTCGTCATGGCCGTAGCGCGACAGCAGTTCGATGTTCTCGACCGGGAGATAGAGCCGCGCGCCCTCGGCATATTCCAGCAGCAGGCACTCATGCGCGGCGCCGGCGGCAGAGATCACCTCCATGCCCTGATAGCGCCCGATGCCATGATCGACATGCACCACGAGGTTGCCCGGCGTCAGGGATTGCGCCTCGGTGAGGAAGTTCTCGGCCTTCCGGCGCTTCTTCGGCGCGCGGATCAGCCGGTCGCCCAGCACGTCCTGCTCGGAGATCACCGTCAGGCGCTGGCCCTTGCCGGCTTGCTCCCACGGCGCCTCGAAGCCGGTCTCCAGCGCCCAGACCGCCAGATGCAGGCCGCGCTTGCCGATCCGCGTGCCGTTGCCGATCGGGATCGCCTCGGCCAGCCCCTCGTCCTCGATCAGGCCCGTCAGGCGCTCGCGCGCGCCTTCGGACCACGACGCGATGAGCACCGGGCCGTCCTGCATCTTCGTCTTCACGTGATCCGCCAGCGCTCCGAAGATGCTGACGTTTTCCTGCTGACGTTCGGGCGCGAAACTGCGCCCGATGCGCCCGCCGGCATCGACGACGCCCGGCCCGCTGGATTGCGGCAGCGGATGGAACTGCACCACGCGGCGGCCCTCGGTGGCCATCTCCCAGGCGGTGTCATCGAGGTAAAGCTGGCCCGGCGGCACCGGCTTGTAGACCGAGTCGATCCGGCCCTTCTGCGCCATGGCGTGGCGGCGGGTCTGGTACTGGTCCTCGATGCTTTCCCACCGCGCCAGACGCGCGGGGGTGAGCTGGTCGTCCATCAAGAGCGGCACGCCCGGCAGGTAGTCGAACAGCGTCTCGAGCCGCTCGTGGAAGAACGGCAGCCAGTGCTCCATGCCCTGCTGCTTGCGCCCGGCGCTGACCGCCTCGTAAAGCGGATCGTCGCTGCCGCCGGCGCCGAACTCGATGCGGTAGTTCTGCCGGAACCGGGTGATCGCCGCCTCGTCGAGGATCACCTCCGAGACCGGCGCTAGCTCGATCAGGTCGAGCTGTTCCGTGGTGCGCTGGGAGACCGCATCGAAGCGCCGCGCGCCGTCGAGCACGTCGCCGAACAGGTCGAGCCGCACCGGCCCGCCCTCGCCCGGCGGAAAGATATCGATGATGCCGCCGCGAATGGCGTAATCGCCGGGCTCGGTCACCGTGGGGGCCTGCGAGAACCCCATGCGCACGAGGAAATCGCGCAGCGCCTTTTCGTCGATGCGGTCGCCGACCCGGGCCGAGAACGCGGCATCGCGCAGCAGCTCGCGCGCGGGAATGTACTGCATCGCCGCCGACAGCGTGGTCAGCAGCACGAAGCGCTGCGGCATGGCGTGAACCAGCGCCGCCAGCGTCGACATGCGCGCCGCCGAGATGTCGGGATTGGGCGAGACCCTATCATACGGTAGGCAGTCCCAGGCCGGGAACCGCACCACCGGCATGTCGGGCGCGAAGAAGGCCAGCGCCTCCTGCAGCGCCGCCATGCGCTTGTCGTCGCGGGCGACGTGAATGACGGGACCGGCGGCCTTTTCGACCTCGGCCAGGATCAGCTTCGCGTCGAAGCCTTCGGGCGCGCCGCCCATGGTGATGCGGGACTGTAACATGGGAATGGGATGTGGCGCGCGCACGCGGCGCCGTCAACCGCTCATAGCGCGGCTTTGCGCGCGTGGGGCGTGGCCGGGCGCACGGGCTGTCGCGTTTTGGGCGTGGTCGAGGGACGTTCGCGCTTGGACCGAGTTGCACGGCATGTCGCGCTTGCGCGCGTCGAATGGAGCGTCAGGCCCGATAGCGCGCTCGGGTTGTCTCTCTTTGGCTACAGTAAACAGTAAAGTGGTCATCGCGCAGAGTGAGACGCACGGCATGTCGCGCTCGGGGGCGTCTTAGGGACCGTCAGACCCTATCGAGGAACGCAGGGCGCGGCACGCTCGGCGCGGTTCAGGAAAGCCCTTGCTCAGAGCACCGCGAAGGACATGTTCTGCGCCATGCCCCAGAGCGCCGTGACGAGGATCGAGATCAGACCGATCACCTGAACCCAGAACCGATGCGCGGCAAGCTTGCGCCGCAGCGGCTCGCCCGTAAGACCCGTCCCGCGGATCCTCTCCGCGGTGCCGATGCTCATCAGCCCGACCAGCGACATCGGGAAGGCCAGCAGAAACAGCGCCTGCGCCAGCTCCACCGCGTAGCCGAAGCCCGAGACCGCCAGCATCGACAGCAGCGCCGAGACCAGTGCCACGCCCCAGACCCCGGCCTGTTCGGTGATGAAGAGCAGGCGGTTCACGTTGATCCGGACCATATCCTCGAGGTCGCGCTCGGCCTGGCCGCCGTGGCGGCGGGCGCGCATCACCATGTCAAAGGGCACGCCGAGCACCCAGTGGCTCGCGGTCGACCAGACCACCGCCAGCGCGATCCAGAACCAGAGGTTCGAGAACGAGCGCATGTCGATGGTTTCAAGAACGATCCGGTACCAATCCACTGCGTGCCTCGCGAAATCCGTTTTGCGCCTTCTAGCCCGCCTGTTGCCGCTTGCCCAGAGCCCGCCCCCCGCGCCGGGGAATGAGGCCCCGCCTGTGCCCGCAGCGCCGCGCCGCGGCCCGGGCTGCGACGCGAAGTCTCCCTCGGCGGGTCTGGACAAGCCCCCCGCCGGGGGTGCATTCGACGGGGGTATCGCGCCGAAGACGCCGCCCACGACACCGAGGAACCGGACATGCTCCCCACCCAGGCCCCCTTTCCCGCCACCCGGCTGCGCCGGCTGCGCAAGTCCCCGGCGATCCGCGCCCTGACGGCGGAGACCACCCTGAGCCCGGCGGATTTCATCTGGCCGGTCTTCGTGCGCGACGGCGAGGGCGTGGTCGAGCCGGTGGCCTCGATGCCCGGGGTCAACCGCCTCTCGGTCGACAAGGTCGTCGAGGCGGCGCGCGAGGCCCATGCGCTCGGCATCCCGGCGATCTGCCTGTTCCCCTACACGCCCGCGACGCTCAGGACCGAGGACTGCGCCGAGGCCTGGAACCCGGAGAACCTCTCCAACCGCGCCACCCGCGCGATCAAGGACGCGGTGCCGGAGATCGCGGTGATGACCGACGTGGCGCTCGACCCCTACAACAGCAACGGCCATGACGGGTTCGTGGTCGATGGCGAGATCGTCAATGACGAGACCGTCGAGGCGCTGGTCAAGCAGGCGCTGAGCCAGGCCCGCGCCGGGGCCGACATGATCGGCCCCTCGGACATGATGGACGGGCGCATCGGCGCGATGCGCACGGCGCTCGAGGCCGAGGGCTTCCGCAACACGCTTCTGCTGTCCTACTCCGCCAAGTACGCCTCGGCCTTCTACGGGCCGTTCCGCGACGCGGTCGGCGCCGCGGGGGCGCTGAAGGGCGACAAGAGCGGCTACCAGATGATGCCGGGCAATTCCGACGAGGCGATGCGGCTGATCGAGCGTGACCTGTCCGAGGGCGCCGACATGGTGATGATCAAGCCTGGGATGCCCTATCTCGACATCTGCCGTCGCGCCAAGGAGATGTTCGGCGCCCCGACCTTCGCCTACCAGGTGTCGGGCGAATACGCGATGCTGGCGGGGGCGATCGAGCGTGGCTGGCTCGACCACGACCGGGTGATGCTCGAGAGCCTGATGGCGTTCAAGCGCGCCGGCTGCGACGGGGTGCTGACCTATTTCGCACCGCAGGCGGCCCGGCTGCTGAACGGCTGAGAAGCGGAATGCCGCAGGCGCTGCTGCAAAGCGCGCTTGCGCCGTGACAGGCCCGCATTTGCAGCGTATAACCACGACATGTAAACCGGCGGGACAGCCGGACCAGAGGCATCGGCAAGACAGGATACCAGCACCCCCATGATGATGACCCGACGCAGCTTTACCCTCGGACTGGCGGCGCTGCCGCTTCTCGCAGCCTGCGGCAACGGCATTGGCAGCTCCGGCTCGGCCACGATCGACGCGCGCGTGGACAGCACGCTGAGCCAGATGTACTCGCAGTTTCCGGGCACCGTCGATCTCGGCCAGAAGGCCGCCGGGATGCTGGTGATGCCGCTGGTGACAGAGGCCGGTCTCGGCCTCGGCGGCGCCTACGGGCGCGGCGCGCTGCGCGTCGGCGGCGCCACGGTCGATTACTACTCGATGGTGCGCGGCTCCGGCGGTCTGCAGATCGGCGCCCAGCAATATGCGCATGTGCTGTTCTTCATGACCGACGACGCGCTCGCCAACTTCCGCCGCTCGCCGGGCTGGGCGGCCGCTGCGAATATCGAATACGCCACCCCGGAACGCGGCGACACGCTCTCGGCGGAAACCACCACCTCGCTCTCGCCGGTGATCGCGGTGATCTTCGGTCAGTCCGGGCTGCGCCTTGGCGCCACGCTCGAAGGTACGAAATACACCCGGATCATTCCCTGATCCCGGCCACGCACCTGGATCAGCGGGCGTAAGGGGGGCTGTCTGCCCCCCTCTTCGCATCCGCGAATTCACCCCCCGAAGGTATTTTCGAACCAAAGAAGCGCCGGCGTCGGGAACGGATCATTAACCTTAACGCGCTAGTGACGAGGGGCGGTACAGGCGGAGGCGCCGATGACCGCAACCGGAGAAGCCCCTCGCCCGCCGTGGCGGGGGGTGACCGGACAGACCGACGCCCGCCTCTTCTCTGGTTCTTGAAATACCTCGGGGTGAATTTCGCAGGCCCGCCGGCGAAAGAGGGGCAGCGCCCCTCCCCGCCCCCGCCACACCGGGCTGCGTCAGTGGTACGTGAATTCGCCCACCACGTGCCGCCATTCGCCGGAGGACAGCATCTTGCGGTGGGTGAAGCGGATCGAGTGCAGCGGACCCTCGATCTCGTCCTGCCAGAACTCGACGAACCTGAACAGCCGCGGGTGGTCCGGGGCGAGGTCGTAGTCCTGCCAGACGAAGGTATTGAGAACGTGGCGGTAATCGGGCATCCGGTAGAAGATCTCCGCCGTCGTCAGGCCATAGCCCTTGAGCATCAGTTCGGTGGGTGTTTCCTGCATCGCTTTACCTCGGCTTTTCTTCGTGCTTAAAGCCTGCCGCGATGCTCCTCTTTTTTCAATTAAAACAGGTTGTTAGCATCTGATCCCCGTGGCTGCCAGTTTTGTCGCGCCGCTGCCATTGCGCCCCATATCCTGCATCTGATATAAGCCTCTCTCACAAGATATAGCATAATAACGGACAGGCGAGCATCGTGACCGACACGCCGGAACCCCCTGAAAACGATGAGGAAATGAGCGGACCCGAGCGCCCTTCCTATAGTGGCCCCGCGATCTCCATCATCGACGAGATGAAGTCGAGCTACCTCGATTACGCCATGAGCGTGATCGTGAGCCGCGCGATCCCGGATCTGCGCGACGGGCTGAAGCCCGTGCACCGACGCATCCTCTACACCCTGTGGGAGAACGGGCAGACCAAGTCCAAACCTTACCGCAAATGCGCCACCGCCGTGGGCGACGTGATGGGCCGCTACCACCCGCACGGCGACTCGGCGGTCTATGACGCGCTGGTGCGGATGGCGCAGGATTTCTCCATGTCGCTGCCGCTGATCGACGGTCAGGGCAACTTCGGCTCCATGGATGGCGATCCGCCCGCCGCCTACCGGTACACCGAGTCGCGGCTCGAGCGCACCGCCGAGGCGCTGCTCGAGGATATCGACAAGGACACGGTCGACTTCGTCCCGAACTACGCCAACGAGCGCAACGAGCCGGTGGTGCTGCCCGCGCGCTACCCCAACGTGCTGGTCAACGGCGCCGAGGGCATCGCGGTCGGCATGGCCACGCGCATCCCGCCGCACAACCTCGGCGAGGTGATCGACGCGACGCTGGCGCTGATCGAGAACCCCGATCTCAGCTCCGAGCAGCTGATCGAGTACATCCCGGCGCCGGATTTCCCCACTGGCGGCGTCATTCTCGGCCGTTCCGGCGCGCGCAAGGCCTATCTCGAGGGGCGCGGCTCGGTGATCATTCGCGCCAAGACCCGCATCGAGGAGATCAAGCGCGACCGCTACGCCATCGTCATCGACGAGATCCCCTACCAAGTGAACAAGGCGACGATGATCGAGCGCATCGCGGAATCGGTGCGCGACAAGAAAATCGAGGGCATCGCCCACGTGCAGGACGAATCCGACCGCTCGGGCGTGCGCGTGGTGGTCGAGCTCAAGCGCGACGCCACCGCCGAGGTGGTGCTCAACCAGCTTTACCGCTTCACGCCGATGCAGGTCAGCTTCGGCTGCAACATGCTAGCGCTGAACGGCGGCAAGCCCGAGCAGCTCACCCTGCGCACCTTCCTCACCGCCTTCCTCGATTTCCGCGAGGACGTGGTGGCGCGGCGCACCGCCTACCTGCTGCGCAAGGCCCGCGAGCGCAGCCACATCCTGTGCGGCCTCGCCGTGGCGGTGGCCAATGTCGACGAGGTGGTCGCCACCATCCGCGCCTCGGTCGACGCTTCCGAGGCGCGCGAGAAGCTGATGACCCGGCGCTGGCCGGCGCATGAGATCGCGCCCTATATCCAGCTGATCGACGACCCGACCCACAAGATGAACGAGGACGGCACCTACAACCTGTCGGAGACGCAGGCCCGGGCCATCCTCGAGCTGCGCCTGCAGCGTCTCACCCAGCTGGGCGTCAAGGAAGTCACCGACGAGCTCGAGGAGCTCGCCGGCAAGATCAAGGAATACCTCGAGATCCTCGGCTCGCGCGAGCGCATCATGGAGATCATCTCGAACGAGATGACCGCCGTGCGCGACCAGTTCGCGGTGCCGCGCCGCACCGAGATCGTCGACTGGGCCGGCGACATGGACGACGAGGACCTGATCGAGCGCTCGGACATGGTCGTCACCGTGACGCAGTCGGGCTACATCAAGCGCACCCCGCTGGCCGACTACCGCTCGCAGAAGCGCGGCGGCAAGGGCCTGTCGGGCGGCGGGCTGAAGGAAGACGACGTCGTCACCCAGCTCTTCGTGGCCAACACCCACACCCAGTTGCTGTTCTTCACCACCGCTGGCATGGTCTACAAGCTCAAGTGCTGGCGCCTGCCGCAGGGCGGACGCACCTCGAAGGGCAAGGCCATCGTCAACATCCTGCCGATCCCGCAGGGCGTGTCGGTGGCGGCGATCATGCCGGTTGACCGCCCCGAAGAGGACTGGGACGACCTTCAGATCGTCTTCGCCACCTCCAAGGGCTCGGTGCGCCGCAACCGGCTGTCGGACTTCACCAACGTCATGCGCAACGGCAAGATCGCGATGAAGTTCGAGGGCGACGACGAGGCGACCCGCCTGATCAACGCCCGGATCTGCTCGGAAGACGACGACGTGATGCTGGTCACCAATTCCGGCCGCGCCATCCGCTTCCCGGTGCCGGACGTGCGGGTGTTCAACTCGCGCAACTCAACCGGCGTGCGCGGCGTGAAGCTCTCCAATGGCGACGAGGTCGTGTCGATGTCGGTGATACGGCACTTCGAGGCCGAGTCGGACGAGCGTGCCTCCTATCTCAAGATGCGCCGCGCCATGGCGGGACTTGCGGACGATGCCGAGGCGGCCAGCGACGACGACGAGGGCAATGCCGACAGCCTGCTCTCGGCCGAGCGCTATGCCGAGATGTCGGCGGCGGAGAACCTGCTGCTGACGATCACCGCGAAGGGTCTGGGCAAGCTGTCGTCGAGCCACGACTACCCGATCCGCGGTCGCGGTGGCATGGGCGTCACCGCGTGGGAGAAATCCATGCGCGGCGGCGAGATCGTCGCTTCGTTCCCGGTCGAGATGGAAGACCAGATCATGCTCGCCACCTCCACCGGGCAGTCGATCCGCGTGCCGGTCGAGGGCATCTCGTTCCGCTCGCGCAGCGCCGGCGGCGTGAAGGTGTTCAACACCCGCGAGGGCGAGACCGTGGTCTCGGTGGCCTGGATCGCCGATCAGGGCGACGAGGACGAGGGCGACGGTGAGAGCGAGGCCGGCGAAGGCTGAGCGGTCCCGCATCGCCATGGTTTCTGACCTCCCGGCCGGGGTTCCTGGCCGGGAGGTTTCTTTTTTGAGTATTTGGAACGTAGAGAAGCTCAGGACGTGGCGCGGGACGGCTGGCGCGGCTTTGTGCTATGACAGGCGCGAGGTCCCGGCGGGGCCGATAAGTGGCGGGCAAATTTTTCGAGTATTTGGGACGTAGAGAAGCTCAGGACGTGGCGCGGGGCGGCTGGCGCGGCTTTGTGAGTTGACCGGCGCGAGGTCCCGGCGGGGCCGATCGGTGGCGGGCGGGCTTTTCTGGTTTTTGGTACCTGGAGAAGTTCGGGGGCAGCTGGCGTCGCGGTGCGCGAAGTGGCTGCGACATTTGCTCTTGGAGGGGGCGCGGCGCGGCCCCATATTCGGCACATGCTGAAGTTCACCCCGATCCTTCTCGCCATTCTCTACGCGCTCGCCATGTACCGCGTGTCGGTCTGGCGCACCACCAAGGAGCTCGACGCCAAGTCCACCGAGCTGGCGGATCCCCGGCTGAAGGCGCTGACCGATCGCATGGCGGCGGCGCTCGAGCTGTCACGGATCCGCGTCAACATCTACGAGATCGAGCCGGTCAACGGCCTCGCGGCGCCGGACGGGCGCATCTTCATCACCCGCGGCTTCTACAACCGCTACCGGGCGGGAGAGGTCTCGGCCGAGGAAATGGCCTCGGTGATCGCCCACGAGCTGGGCCACGTGGCACTGGGGCATTCGCGGCGGCGGATGATCGACTTCTCCGGCCAGAACGCGATCCGCACTGCCATGGCGATGGTGCTGGGGCGGTTCCTGCCCGGCGTCGGCCCCTACCTCGCCACCGCGGCGATGAAGCTTCTGGCGGCGCGGCTGTCGCGCGGGGACGAGTACGAGGCCGACGCCTACGCCGCGGCCCTTCTGCACAAGTCAGGCATCGGCGTGGCGCCTCAGAAGACGCTCTTCACCAAGCTCGAGGCGCTGACCAACGCCCGCGGCACCGTGCCCGCCTGGCTCATGTCGCACCCCAAGACCGAAGAGCGCATCGCGGCGCTGGAAAAGCTCGAAGCCCGCTGGGAGGCGGTTGGCCGGCGCTGACCGCCCTTTAAGGGAGCAGCGCCTTCAGCTGCAGCCGCTTCTCGGAATCGAAATCGTTGCTCAGCAGCACGCCTCGGACTGCGCCCCATGTCTCGGGTGGGAACGCTTCGGGATCGACATCGGGCATCAGAAAGCGGATCGAGGCTTTCTCGCCCTGCGTCAGCGGAACCGGGTCTCCGAAGGTCAGGGCAAGCTGCAACGGCGCCTCGCCCGTCGGCGGTGCGGAGGCCGTTTCTCCGGAGAGCGCTGTCGCGGCGGAAGACCGCGGGACGCCAGCCGCCGCCGCCGTTGCGAGGCAGCAGACAAGCGCGAGGCACGGGGTCAGGATCTTAGCGGTCATAGCGTCCTCCATGGTCGTGATACCGGGTGAGGTTAACACCGGCGCGCCGCGATACCACGCCGCTCGGTGATCACAAAGACGTATGCCCCGGGCCGCCGCAAGACGCCATCCACGGTGAGGTGCCCGCGCCCCATACGCCCGGCGTCACGCCAAAGCCGCGGCCAAGTGTTCTTGACACCCCCTTCTCACCCGGCCACAAGACCCGCGCAACATAACCCGCAACCGGGCGTTCCGTGGGCGCCAAACCGACGAGGAGAGCCGCTATGGCCCAGATCTCTCTCACCTTTCCCGATGGCAACAAGCGCGATTACGAGCAGGGTGTGACCCCGGCTGCGGTCGCCGAGTCGATCTCGAAATCGCTCTCGAAGAAGGCCATCTCGGCCACGGTCGACGGCCAGCACTGGGATCTCCAGTGGCCGATCGAGCAGGACGCGCAGATCGCCATCAACACGCTGCAGGACGAGGCCCCGGCGCTCGAGCTGATCCGCCACGACCTCGCCCACGTGATGGCGCGCGCCGTGCAGGAGATCTGGCCCGACACCAAGGTCACCATCGGCCCGGTCACCGAGCATGGCTGGTTCTACGATTTCGACCGCGCCGAGCCTTTCACGCCCGAGGATCTTGGTCAGATCGAGGCCAAGATGAAGGACATCATCAACGCCCGCGAGCCGGTGACCACCGAGATTTGGGAGCGCGACCGCGCGCGCGCGTTCTATGAAGAGAACGGCGAGCCCTACAAGGTCGAGCTGATCGATCGCATTCCCGAGGGCGCGCCGATCCGCATGTACTGGCATGGCGACTGGCAGGATCTGTGCCGCGGCCCCCACCTGCAGCACACCGGCCAGCTTCCGGCGGATTCGTTCAAGCTGATGGGCGTCTCGGGCGCCTACTGGTTCGGCGACGTGAACCGCCCGATGCTCCAGCGCGTTCAGGGCGTGGCCTTCCGCAACCGCAAGGACCTGCAGGGCTACCTCAATTTCTTGGAGGAAGCCGCCAAGCGCGATCACCGCAAGCTCGGCCGCGAGATGGACCTTTTCCATCTGCAACCCGAAGCGCCGGGCCAGATCTTCTGGCACCCGAACGGCTGGTCGATCTACACCTCGCTGCAGGACTACATGCGCCGCCAGCAGCACCGCGACGGCTATGTCGAGGTGAACACGCCGCAGGTGGTCGACCGCAAGCTCTGGGAAGCCTCGGGGCACTGGGACAACTACCAGGAGAACATGTTCATCGTCGAGGTCGACGAAGACCATGCCCGCGAGAAGAGCATCAACGCTCTCAAGCCGATGAATTGCCCCTGTCACGTGCAGATCTTCAACCACGGGCTCAAGTCGTATCGCGACCTGCCGCTGCGCATGGCCGAGTTTGGCTCGTGCAACCGCTACGAACCCTCGGGCGCGCTGCACGGCATCATGCGGGTGCGCGGCTTCACGCAGGACGACGCGCACATCTTCTGCACCGACGACCAGATCGAGGCGGAAACCAAGAAGTTCATCGAGTTCCTCGCCGGCATCTACGCCGATCTCGGCTTCGAGAACTGGAGCATCAAGCTCTCCACCCGCCCCGAAAAGCGCATCGGCTCGGAAGAGAGCTGGGACCGCGTCGAGGCGGCGCTGGGAGACGCCTGCAAGGCCGCCGGCTACGGCTTCGAGTTGCAGGAGGGCGAAGGCGCCTTCTACGGCCCGAAGCTCGAGTTCACTCTGACCGACGCGATCGGGCGGGAATGGCAATGCGGCACGCTGCAGGTCGACCCCAACCTGCCGGAGCGGCTCGATGCCAGCTATATCGGTCAGGATGGCGAAAAGCACCGTCCGGTCATGCTGCACCGCGCCGTGCTCGGCTCGTTCGAGCGCTTCATCGGCATCCTGATCGAGGAGCACGCCGGCAAGCTGCCGTTCTGGCTCGCGCCGCGGCAGGTCGTGGTGGCGTCGATCACCTCGGAGGCGGATGACTACGTGCACGAGGTCGTCGCCGAGCTGAAAGCCGCGGGCGTGCGCGCCGAGGCCGACATTCGCAACGAAAAGATCAACTACAAGGTCCGCGAGCACTCGGTCGGCAAGGTGCCGGTGATCCTCGCCGTCGGCCACCGTGAGGTCGAAGAGCGCACCGTCACCGTGCGGCGCCTCGGCGAAAAGCAGACCAAGG
The DNA here is from genome assembly GCF_020171625.1 of Salipiger bermudensis. GTDB lineage: Bacteria > Pseudomonadota > Alphaproteobacteria > Rhodobacterales > Rhodobacteraceae > Salipiger > Salipiger bermudensis_B. The sequence goes on along the minus strand of NZ_JAIUZY010000001.1, from coordinate 343,556 downwards.
TTGCGACGCTGGACGAAATCACGCAGGAGCTCGGGCTCGAGGCGACGCCGCCGGATCTGCGCGGCTGATCGGTTCGCCCGGAACAGTTTATATCAGACGTCACGGCCCCCGCGATCTTCGCGGGGGCCGTTTTGTTTGTGTGACACCGCGTCCCGCGCGCCGGCTTGTTCTTAGGCGCTGACGCCGAGCGCGCCCTGCGTGGCCTTGTCCCAGCCGAGATACATCGCGTCGCCGTCGACGATCAGTGGCCGCTTCATCAGCGCCGGGTGCGCCGCCAACAGCTCGAGCGGCGGTGTTGCGCGCGCCTCTTCCGACAGCCCGCGCCATGTGGTCGAGCGCGTGTTGACCAGCTTGTCGCCAAAGCGCGCCTGCGCTTCGGCCAGCACCTCGCCGGGCACCCCGTCGACGCGCACGTCGATCAGCTCGGCCTCTGGCAGAGCCTTCATCGCCTTCCGGCAGGTGTCGCAATTTTTCAGCCCGTAGACCCGCATCTCGCCTTCTCCTTCGTCTTGCGGCGACAAATTATCGCCGATCGCTTCGGGAGCGAAGTCTTTCTCTTGATTTTTGCCGAACCTGTGCAACGCTTTGCTTCGTGACCTTCGATGATCAGCGCCGAAAGTGCAGCAATATAAGCTCTCTTTCTTCCTGAAAGGCGAATGTGACGGGGCGCCCGGGCCAGGCCGGGCAACAACATCGGACGACTGGAAGGAGCACGGGAACATGCCGAGTGGCACCGTGAAATGGTTCAACACGACCAAAGGCTACGGCTTCATTGCGCCGGAAGAGGGCGGGAAAGACGTTTTTGTTCATATTTCTGCTGTCGAGCGGTCCGGCCTCACCGGGCTCGCCGACAACCAAAGGGTGAGTTACGATCTCAAGGAAGGTCGTGACGGTCGCATGATGGCATCGGACCTGAAACCCCTCTGATTTCCCAAGATAATACTGCCTTGGCCCTCGATTGGGCCGGGCTCAATTCCGAGCCGCAGGGCTACTGCGTCTGAAGCTTGTGTGCTTCCTGCCCGGCCAGTTGGATCAGGTCGGCCATGTACGGCTTTTCGAGGTCGCCACTGCGCGTCGCGGCATAGAGCGTCCGGGTCAGCCCTTTCTCGGTGATCTGGCGCGTCACGTAATCCGAGTTGTATTTCACCTCGCGCACGACCCAGTCGGGCAGCACCGAGACGCCGCGGTTCGATGCCACCAGAAGCAGAATCACCGCGGTCAGTTCAACCTGACGAATCGCGGCGGGTTCGACCTTGGCCGGGGTCAGAAGCTGCGAGAAGATATCGAGCCGCGTGCGCTCCACCGGGTAGGTGATCAGCGTCTCACCGCGAAAATCCGCCGCTTCGATGACGGGCTTCTGGGCCAGAGGATGCGAGGCCGCGGCGACGAAGACCGGGCTGTAATCGAACAGCGGCGTGAAGGTGATATCGCTCAGCGCCTCTGGATCGGACGAGATCACGACGTCTACATCTTCCTTCTGCAACGCCGGAAGCGCGTCGAAGGCGAGGCCCGGTCGGATGTCGACATCGACGTCGGGCCAGCTCTTCCGGAACGCCTCGAGCACCGGGAACAGCCACTCGAAGCAGGCGTGGCATTCGATGGCGATGTGGAGACGGCCCGAGCGCCCTGCCCTCAGCGCCGCGAACTCGGCCTGCGCGGCCTCGACCTGCGGCAGAACCTGCTCGGCCAGCCGCAACAGCCGCGTCCCCGCCGCCGACAGCCGCATGGGCTTTGAGCGCCGCACGAACAGCTCGATCCCGGCCTGCTCTTCGAGGCCCTTGATCTGGTGGCTCAGGGCCGATTGGGTGATGTTGAGCTGGTCGGCCGCGCGCGCCACGCTGCCCGCCTCGTGCACCGCCTTGATCGTGCGAAGATGACGGAACTCGATGTGCATCCTATCGTTTCACTCATGTTGTTCTTGAGATTTATGAGTTTGTCTCACATTGCGGTATGTGCGACAAGCCTCGCAACAAAAGAGGATCCCGGCAATGCAACGCCCCGACATCTCATTCGAGTTCTTTCCGCCGCGCAATATCGAGGCGACCTTCCGCCTGTGGGACACGGTGCAATCGCTGGCACCGCTGGACCCCCGCTTCGTCTCGGTGACCTATGGCGCCGGCGGCACCACGCGTGAGTTGACCCGTGACGTGGTCGCGACGTTGCACAAGCATTCCGGGCTGAAGGTCGCCGCACACCTGACCTGCGTCGACGCCACCAAGTCCGAGACCCTCGCCATCGCCGAGCAGTTCCATGCCGCCGGTGTGAGCGATATCGTGGCCCTGCGGGGCGACCCGCCGAAGGGCGCCACCGGCTTCACGCCGCACGAAGACGGCTTTTCCAGCTCGGTCGAGTTGATCGAGGCGCTTCGCGAGGCGGGCGATTTCAACATCCGCGTCGGCGCCTATCCCGACATCCATCCCGAAGCCGGCTCCGGCCAGGCCGACGTGGAGTGGCTCAAGCGCAAGCTCGATGCCGGCGCCTCGGAAGCGCTGACGCAATTCTTCTTCGAGGCCGAAACCTTCTTCCGCTTCCGCGATGCCTGCGAGAAGGCCGGCATCGACAAGCCGATCGTGCCCGGCATCCTGCCGATCGAGAACTGGAAGGGCGCGCGCCGCTTTGCCGAGTCCTGCGGCACCAAGATCCCCACCTGGGTGATCGAGGCGTTCGAGAAGGCCGGGCGCGACGGGCGGCAGGACCTGCTCGCGACATCGATCTGCACCGAGCTGTGTTCGGAGCTGATCGAAGGCGGGGTCGACAAGCTGCATTTCTACACGCTCAACCGCCCCGAGCTGACCCGCGATGTCTGCTTCGCCCTCGGCGTGACGCCCGACTCCAAGCTCGAGCGCGTGGCCTGAACCGCGCCGCCCGAACTTCCAGGTCCGGGCGTGGCAGCGGAGGGCCAATTGTCGTCGGCAAGACTTCGCCGTCTTGCCGAAAGCCTGCCCTAATCGTGCCAATTTGAAGCATTAGACCGCTCCTCATCTCAATGGAGTGTGTTTCCAAATGCGCGTTTTTTGCTCGAACTTTTATCGTCTCGCCCACCGGACCGCCGGCGTTTATGCCGGTCTGACAACGCTGGGCTTTCTTGCCAGCGTGCCCTGGCAGCTGGAGGCCGGGCGGCATGTCATTGTCCCGATCGTCATTTCCCTCATCGCCCTCGCCGCCGCCGCGGTCCTCACTTGGCCGAAGCTGATGCCCGACTGGGCTGCGGAGCGTTTTTCCCGACCGTCTGCGATGCGCGACCTGCCCGCGGTTCTGCTTGGAAACGCGCTGCTGCCGCTGCTCTTTGTCGTGCCGAGTATGGGGCTGGTCATGGCGCTTGGTCTGTCCGGGCATCTCACACGCGAATTCGCCATCCTCTCCGCCTCGATCCCGTTCATGCTGTTTGCCATCAGCTGGTGCATCGGCCTGCTGCTCTGCTTCTGGCCGGACCGCCGGCAGAGCGAGGGAGGCGACAGCGTCGCGCGGCACCCGTCGCGCACGCTACCTCTGCTCGGGCGCCATCGCCGGGCGTGATGCCGATCGGCTGTGTCCCGCCGACGACCGGCCGGGAACGCTCTGAAAAGAGGCGGTAAATCCGTCTCTTACACAAACTTCATCAATCAAAGCCGCACCCCCTGTTCCCACTCGCGCCGCAATCCGGTTACGCTCCGGTGAAACGGCGAGGGATGGAGCGGCAAGTGCGGCTTATCGTTTTCACGGATCTGGACGGCACGCTGCTGGACCACGGCGATTACAGCTACAGCGCCGCCCTGCCCGCGCTGCAGGCGTTGCGGGCGCAGGAGATCCCCCTGATCCTCGCAAGCTCCAAGACCGGCGCCGAGATTGCGCCACTGCATCAGGCTCTTGGCCTTGGCGACTGGCCGATCATCGTCGAAAACGGCGCGCAACGGGTGATCCCCGGCGCCGACATGCACGACCGCAGCCCCTACGAGCGGCTGCGCGGGGCGCTCGACCAGCTGCCAGCCGCGGTGCGCACCTGCTACCGCGGCTTCGGCGACATGACCGATGCGGAGGTCGCGGAGATCACCGGTCTTCCGCCCGAAGGCGCGCGTCTGGCGCGGCTGCGCAATTTCACCGAGCCCGGAGTCTGGAGCGGCGACGAGGACGGGCTGGCCGCGTTCCTCGCGGCGCTCGAAGCAAAGGGCATCGCGGCGCGGCACGGCGGGCGCTTTTTGACGCTCTCCTATGGCGGCACCAAGGCGCAGCAGATGGCCGGCATCATGGCTGATCTCGGATGCGACACCGCCGTCGCGCTCGGCGATGCGCCGAACGATCGCGAAATGCTCGAGACCGCCGATTACGGCGTCATCGTCCGCAACGATCACGGCCCGGGCATTCCCGCCCTCCCCGGTGAAACCACAGGCACCATCCTCCGCAGCGAAGCCCCCGGACCCGCAGGCTGGAACGCCTGCGTTCTTCGGCTTCTCGACAGGCTCGGATACAGCAAGAGAGCAGACCGACATGGCTGACTTCCAGCAGAACGGCAACATCGCCCAGTTCCACAACCTGCGCTCGCGCCCGACCGAGGAGTTGATCTACGAGCTCGAGACCTTCGCGCAAAGCCGCAGGATCTCGCTGATCCTGCCCTCTCTGTTCTCCGAGCTGGAAGGCGATGCGCTGCCCAACATCCTGCAGGAGCTGAAGCAGGTCACCTACCTGCACCGCATCATCATCGGTCTCGACCGCGCCGACGAGGCGCAGTACCGCCACGCGCGGGAGTTCTTCTCCGTGCTGCCGCAGCAGACCACGGTGATCTGGAACGACAGCCCGCGCATGTCGCAGATCATGGGCCGGCTCGAGGCGCTGGGGCTCGCCCCGCAGGAGCCGGGCAAGGGTAAGAACGTCTGGGGCTGCATGGGCTACCTGATCTCCTGCGCCGACAGCTCGGTGATGGCGATCCACGATTGCGACATCGTCACCTACAAGCGAGAGATGCTCGACCGGCTGGTCTATCCGGTGGCCAACCCGACCTTTCCCTACCAGCTTTCCAAGGGCTTCTACCCGCGTGTGGGCCAGGGAAAGCTCAATGGCCGGGTGACGCGGCTGCTGGTCTCGCCGCTGCTCATCGCGCTCAAGCGCACCATCGGCGACCGTGATTACATCGACTACCTGCGCGCCTTCCGCTACCCGCTTTCGGGCGAGATGGCCCTGCGCACCGGGCTGTTGCCGGACCTGCGCATCCCCTCGGACTGGGGGCTCGAGATCGGGGTGCTGTCGGAAGCATGGCGCAACCTCGGGCCGCGCCAGGTCTGCCAGGTCGAGATCGCCGACCAGTACGACCACAAGCACCAGGAGCTGTCGCCCGAAGACGCCTCGCAGGGGCTGTCGCGCATGTCGACCGACATCTGCAAGGCGATCTACCGCAAGCTCGCCGCCGACGGCACGGTGTTCACGCCGCACGTGTTCCGCACCCTCAAGGCCACCTACTACCGCTCCGCGCTCGACCTGCTCGAGGCCTACTGGGCCGACGCCAAGATGAACGGCCTCAGCATCGACCGCCACGCCGAGGAACAGAGCATCGAGCTGTTTGGCGAGAACATCACCCGCGCCGGCCAGCTGTTCATCGAGAACCCGCAGGAAACGCCCTTCATCCCGACGTGGAACCGCGTGCATTCCGCCGACCCGACGCTGCTCAGCGACTTCCGGGCGGCGGTGGCGGCGGACCAGGAGGAATTCGGCGGCGCCTGACGGACGGTGATGTTAGCGCTCTACACCCCGCCGGGGAAACATGCTAACGCGGGGCCAACGCCCTTGGAACCAGGAGATCCGACCATGATCACCCCCGCCGCCGCCAGCCTCGAATCCGAAAAGCTCTGCCGCCTCGCCCCGGTCATTCCGGTGCTCGTCATCGACGATGTCGCCCATGCCGCGCCGCTGGCGCAGGCGCTGGTCAAGGGCGGTCTGCCGGTGCTGGAGGTGACGCTGCGCACCCCCTGCGCACTGGAAGCCATCGCCGAGATGGCAAAGGTCGAGGGCGGCGTGGTCGGTGCGGGCACGCTGCTGACCGCGGACGACGTGCAGAAGGCGGTCGATGCGGGCGCGAGGTTCGGCGTCTCGCCGGGCGCCACCGACAAGCTGCTCGACGCCTGCGAAGAGGCCAACCTGCCGCTGTTGCCGGGCGCCGCCAGCGCCTCGGAGGCGATGGCCCTGCTCGAGCGCGGCTACACGGTGCAGAAGTTCTTCCCGGCCGAGGCCGCGGGCGGGGCCAAGGCGCTGAAGGCCATCGGCGCGCCGCTTCCGCAGGTCCGGTTCTGCCCGACGGGCGGCATCAGCATAGGCAACATCGCCGACTATCTCGGACTGTCCAACGTGCTGTGCTGTGGCGGGAGCTGGGTCGCGCCCAAGGACAAGATGCTCTCGGGCGACTGGGAGGGCATCACCGCTCTGGCCGCCGAGGCCGCAGCACTGCCGCGCAACTGAGCCGTGCCCGGGAGGGGGGCCGTCGCACGGCCCCCCAACCTTTCAGCCGATCATGCCGCCGCCCCTGGCATTGAGATCGTCGTAATACCGGTGCAGCCGCTGCAGCGCGATGCGCAGAACGATCTTGCCCGACCGTGCCGACCAGCCCATGCGCTTCTCGGTCAGCTCCAGCCCCTCGAGATAGCAGCAGCATTGCAGCGCCACGTCGCCGAGGCCCGGCCCCAGCTCGCGCAGCGCCGCGGTCAGCCGGGCGCGCGCCGCATCCGGCCCGCTCTGCCCGCCCCCCGAGACGCCCCGATCGACGCCGGCGGTCAGGAACTGGTCCAAGTTCTGCGTCACCCGCGGTCCCATCTGGGCCAGCTCGAAGTCCTCCCGCAGGCGCTCTCCGGCGCGCACCAGCTCATCCGAGAGGAACGGCGCGCCATCCTTGTCTCGGCGCCGCGCCAGCAGCGCCAGAGGCACCTCGTGCATGAGGTTGCGGCGGCGGGTCTTGGGATCGTCTTCCTCGGCCTGCATCGCCTCCTCGGCGGCACGGCCGCTGTCGAACCCGGCCTGCGACTCGGCAAAGCCCCGCAGCTTGGTCTCCTGTTCGGCCAGCAGCCGCCCCAGCGCCGCGCGTCCCGCCGAGGTGATGCGATAGCGCGAGATCCGACCGGGCGCATCGCAGGCGATCCAGCCCTTCAGCGCCATCGCCTGCGCGATCGGCGCATCGACCACCGCGGTGCGGGTCGAGCCGCCCTCACCGCTGTCGCGCACCACGACGCCCTTGTCCATTTCGGCGGCCACCGCGAGCACCGCGCCGCTCTCGCAAAGCCTGCGCAGCACCCGGCGCGCCTCGCGCGCCAGCTTGACCTCGTCCGGGGCCGTCTCGTGGCCGGTCATCTCGTTCATCGCTCCGAACTCCTTGGTGGGGGGAACTGCCATCGCCTGAGGCCGCATCGCGCCGAGACGGCGCAGCGCACCATCCACCAGCGGGTCGTCCCGAAGCGTCTCCATGCGGCGCACCTGGCGCAGCACGGTCGAGGCATGACAGCCCGCATCCCGCGCCAGCTTGCGGATGGCCTCGCCGGCTACCGTATGGGCGAGATAGTGCCGCGCCTCCTCTGGCACCCACGCGGGAAAGGTCGGTGCTTCAGCTTTGTCTCCACAGTAAAAATTCATGGTAAGTCCCCTCGGTCTCTAAGTTTATCCACAGGTTACTCCCCAGACCGACCACAAAATCAGCGCGCTCAAATGTCCTGAACGTTAATGATTTCCCCGGACATCGAAAATTATCCACAATTCATAAACAACTCTTAATTGAGCGTTCTTCCGTTCTGGTTGAACCGCAACACCGGGATTTCACGTGGCATGGTTGGGCGTCACCATGCCGAAGGACAGACCGATGCACGATCTCACCAGCCTCCTGCACAGCCTCCACCGTCCGCGCCTGCTGATCCGCGCCGCGCGCATCGCCGCCGAGGACTATCGCCGCGACCCGCATCTGGCGCGCATCCTTCGAGGCGCGCCGCCGAAACATCGCGGCGCGGCGCTCTTGGAGCTGCTCGAGATCGAAGGCCTGATGGAAGAGCGCAGACAGGCGCGCGACGGGGCCTATTCCGTCGCGCGCCATGTCGAGACCCTGGCAGCGGTGATCGGCGAGGCGCGCCAGATGGCGCTGGCCGACGCTCGGCCTACATGAAGCTGTCGGGCATCCGCGCCTTTCTCTCCGCCACGAACGCGTCGAGCGCCTCGGCGGTGGCGGGATCCATGGCGGGCGGCTCGTAGGCTGCCAGCAGGCTGCGCACCCGCTCGGAGGCCAGCGCCAGCGTGTCGCGCCCGCCTTCCTCGATCCAGCTCTCGAACGGCTGGTGGTCGAACAGCTCAGAGCGCCAGAACGCGGTGCCGGACTGCGCCCGCGTGTGGTCGCAGTCGAGGAAATGCCCGCCCGGTCCGACATCGCGCAACGCGTCCATCGCCTGCGCACTCTCGTCTACCGCGACGCCTGCGGCCATCTTGTGCAGCGCGCCAAGCTGGTCGGCATCCATGACGAATTTCTCGTAAGAGGCCACCAGCCCGCCCTCGAGCCAGCCGCAGGCGTGCAGCATGAAGTTCACCCCCGCCAGCAGCCCGTTGTTGAGCGCGTTCGCACTCTCGTAGGCGGCCTGCGCATCGGGCAGCTTGGAGCCGCAGAACGACCCGGCGGAGCGGAACGGCAGCCCCAGCCGGCGCGCCAGCTGCCCCGCTCCGTAGGTGATCTGCGCCGCCTCGGGGGTGCCGAAGGTGGGCGCGCCCGAGGTCATGTCGATCGAGGTCACGAACGCCCCGAAGATTGCCGGCGCGCCGGGCTGTACGAGCTGCGCATAGGCCACGCCCGCCATCGCCTCGGCCAGCACCTGCGTCAGCGTGCCCGCCACCGAGACCGGCGCCATCGCCCCGCAGACGATGAAGGGCGAGATGATGCAGGCCTGATTGTTGGCGGCATAGACCTCGAGCGCGCCCATCATCGTGTCGTCGAAAGTCAGCGGCGAGCTGATATTGATCAGCGACGTCAGAACCGTGTTGTCCTGCACGAACCGCTCGCCGAAGAGCACGCCGCACATGTCGACGCTGTCCTGCGCCCGGCTGGCTTCGGTGACCGCCCCCATGAAGGGCTTGTCCGACAGCGTCATGTGCGCGTGCAGCATGTCGAGATGGCGCTTGTTCACCGGCAGGTCGGTGGGCTCGCAGACGGTGCCGCCGGAATGGTGCAGCCAGCGCGACATCTGTCCGAGTTTCACGAAATTGCGGAAATCCCCGATCGTGGCATAGCGCCGCCCGCGCTCGGCGTCGTGCACGAAGGGCGGGCCATAGACCGGCGCCAGCACGAGATTGCGCCCGCCGATTTCGACATTCCGCGACGGGTTGCGGGCGACCTGCGTGAACTGCCTCGGCGCGGTGGCGCAGAGCTGACGCGCCAGACCACGCGGTATGCGCACCCGCTCGCCCTCGATCTCGGCGCCGGCCTCACGCCAGCGCTCGAGCGCGCCGGGGTTGTTGACGAAATTGACGCCGATCTCTTCCAGCACGGTCTCGGCGTTGTGCTCGATGATCTGCAGCGCCTCCTCGTCGAGGATCTCGAGATCGGGAATGTTGCGCTCGATATAGCGCGCCGTCTCGACCACCGCCGAGCCGCGCCCCGCCTCGCCGTCTCTGCTTCGCCTGCGCGTCGTCGCCTCGGCCATGTTCGTTGTCCCCGCGTCGTTCCCGGCGCGTTCCTGCGCCCAAGGTTCTCTTTTTCTTATCCCCCAGCCCGGCGCGTCGGATGCGTGTTAGCGGCGGATGGGGAATGAATGCGACATATCACCGGTACAAACGCGCCTCCACCGGAACCGTGGGGCAACCCGCCTCTCCTCTCAATGCCCCCCCGGCCCGTTGGGTCGCAGTGGCGGCCTTCGCCCCGACCATCACCCTATCGGTGCTCTGTGTCGTCTGGCTGGGCGGCGTGGCGCTGCTAGATCCGGTCCGCGCCTGAGCCCTTGGCCTCTTGCGCAATGCGCCAAGCGCTTCTAAAGCGTGGCCATGACCCAGCATGACCGCCTCCTCATCATCGATTTCGGCTCGCAGGTGACGCAGCTGATCGCGCGCCGTCTGCGCGAGCTGAACGTCTATTGCGAAATCCATCCCTATCAGAACGTCTCCGACGCCTTCCTGAAGGAGTTCGCCCCGAAGGCGATCATCTTCTCCGGCGGCCCGGACAGCGTCACCCGCGAAGGCTCGCCGCGCCCGCCCAAGGCGGTCTACGAGCTTGGCGTGCCGATTCTCGGGATCTGCTACGGCCAGCAGGTGATGATGCAGGACCTCGGCGGTCGCATCGAGGCGGGCGAGAGCCACACCGCCGAGTTCGGCCGCGCCTACGTGACGCCGACCGAGCACAGCACCGAGTTCTTCAACGGCTGGTTCCTCGACGCCACCGGGCGCGAGCAGGTCTGGATGAGCCACGGCGACCACGTCGCCGAGATCGCCCCGGGCTTCGACGTCTACGGCACCTCGCCCGGCGCGCCCTTCGCGATGATCGCCGATCTCGAGCGGCGCTTCTACGCGGTGCAGTTCCACCCGGAGGTGCATCACACCCCGAACGGCGCCACGCTTTACGAGAACTTCGTCAAGATCGCGGGCTTCACCGGCGACTGGACGATGACCGCCTACCGCGAAGAGATGATCGCCAAGATCCGCGAACAGGTCGGCGACAAGCAGGTGATCTGCGCGCTGTCGGGCGGCGTCGACAGCTCGGTCACCGGCATCCTGCTGCACGAGGCGATCGGCGACCAGCTGACCTGCGTTTTCGTCGACCACGGGCTGCTGCGCCTCAACGAGGCCGAGCAAGTGGTGTCGATGTTCCGCGACAACTACAACCTCAACCTCATCCACGCCGACGAGTCCGATCTCTTCCTCGGCGCGCTCGAGGGCGTCTCGGACCCCGAGACCAAGCGCAAGACGATCGGCAAGCTGTTCATCGACGTGTTCCAGAAATACGCCGACCAGATCGAAGGCGCCGAGTTCCTCGCTCAGGGCACCCTCTATCCCGACGTGATCGAAAGCGTGAGCTTCTCCGGCGGTCCCTCGGTCACCATCAAGTCGCACCACAACGTCGGCGGCCTGCCCGAGAAGATGGGCCTTAAGCTGGTCGAGCCGCTGCGCGAGCTGTTCAAGGACGAGGTCCGCGCGCTCGGGCACGAACTTGGGCTGCCGGCAAGCTTCATCGGTCGCCACCCGTTCCCCGGGCCGGGCCTTGCGATCCGCTGCCCCGGCGAGATCACCCGCGACAAGCTCGAGATCCTGCGCAAGGCGGATGCGGTCTATATCGACCAGATCCGCAAGCACGGGCTCTACGACGAGATCTGGCAGGCCTTCGCGGCCATCCTGCCGATGCGCACCGTGGGCGTGATGGGCGACGGGCGGACCTACGATTACGCCCTGGCGCTGCGCGCCGTGACGAGCGTGGACGGCATGACGGCGGATTACTACCCGTTCAGCCACGAGTTCCTCGGCGAGACCTCGACCCGCATCATCAACGAGGTGAAGGGCATCAACCGGGTGTTCTACGATTGCACCTCGAAGCCGCCGGGTACGATCGAACTGGAGTGATCGCGCACTGCGCGTGACCGATTGCACACGAATGGTCTTTGCAGGCCCCGCATCGCCCGATGCGGGGCTTGTGTCTTTTCCGGGCGCGCGCCAAGGTCGCGCGGTCCGCGGGGGGTCGAGGAGGCCGCCCCCGGCCGAGGAGACCCCATGCCCGAGATCCGCCTGACCGGCACCATGACCTGCCCGCCGGAACGCGCCGATGCCATCCGCGCCGCGCTGCCCGAGCACATCCGCCTCACCCGCGCCGAGCCCGGCTGCCTCGCCTTCGAGGTCTCCGAGACCGCGCCGGGCGTGTTCTCGGTGGCCGAGCGCTTCACCGACCGTGCCGCCTTCGAGGCGCATCAGCGCCGCACGCTGGCAAGGGACTGGGCGCGCGTCACCGCGGACTGCCCGCGCGATTACGAGGTGACCCAAGCATGAGCCAGACCCTTCAGGCCGTTCTGTGGATGACCGGTGCGGTTGTCTCCTTCACCTCGATGGCGGTGGCGGGTCGGGCCGTCAGCCTAGATCTCGATACGTTCGAGATCATGCTCTACCGCTCGATCATCGGCGCCATCATCGTCACCTCGGTGCTCATCGCCACGGGCAAGCTCTCGCAGGTCAACCGCGACCGCTTCGGCCTGCACGTGGCGCGCAACATCAGCCATTTCGCTGGTCAGAACTGCTGGTTCTTTGCCGTCGCCACGATCCCGCTGGCACAGGTCTTCGCGCTCGAGTTCACCTCGCCGCTCTGGGTCATCCTGCTGTCCCCGCTTGTGCTGGGCGAGCGCATCACGACCACCCGCGCCATCGCCGCCGGCATCGGCTTCATCGGCATTCTCGTGGTCGCCCGCCCGACGCCCGAGACCCTCAGCCCCGGGCTGGTCGCGGCGCTGCTCGCCGGGATCGGCTTTGCCGGCTCGGCGGTGTTCACCCGCAGGCTCACCCGCACCGCCTCCACCGGCTGCATCCTGTTCTGGCTGACCGTGATGCAGGCGGTCTTCGGACTGATATGCGCCGGGATCGATGGCGACATCGCCCTGCCCGCCGCCGCCACATGGCCGTGGGTGGCGCTGATCGCCGTCGCCGGCCTCGTGGCGCATTTCTGTCTCACCACGGCGCTGCGCCTCGCACCCGCTCCGGTTGTGATGCCGATCGATTTCGCTCGCCTGCCACTGGTCGCGGTTGTGGGGATGCTGCTCTATGCCGAGGCGCTGGATCCGTTTGTTTTCCTTGGCGCTGCGATCATCTTCGGTGCAAACTATTTCAATATCTTGCGGGAAACGCGCTGACTCCCCGACTGTCTCTCCAAAGTGACGTTACGACGCGGCACGTAAAGTTACGCACGGTCATTGATTGACCGTGCAACCGCCCCGTCGTTAGCGTTTGGAGGTGGAGGAGAACACCTTAGGGAGAGGGAACTCATGAAGATTATACTCACCGGTGCATCGGCGCTGGCGCTGTCTGCGACGGCGCTGCACGCGGGCGGCATCGAGCGGACGCAGCAATCGGCGATGATCCTGTACGAGACCGGCAACGTGCTGGAATTCTCGCTCGGCTATGCCAACCCGTCGCTGACGGGCAAGAACATCTCGCCGCCCTTTCCGGCGCAGAGTATCGACGACGTGGCCGACGGCTTCTGGCTGCCGTCCTTCAGCGTCAAGTACGATGTCAACGACCGGCTGGCGCTGGCACTGATCTACGACCGCCCCTTCGGCGCCGACATCGCCTATGAGAGCGGCAACATTCCCCTCGGCGGCACCACTGCCGAAGCCAACACCAACACCCTGACCGCGCTGGCCAAGTACCAGTTCGACGACAACTGGAGCGCGTTCGGCGGCTTGCGCTTCCAGCAGGCGGAGGGCGACATCCACCTGCAGGGCGCGGCCTATGGCGCGGTGAGCGGCTACGAGGTCAATCTCGACAAGACCAACGGCCTTGGCTACGTGCTCGGCGCGGCCTACGAGGTGCCCGAGATCGCGCTGCGCGTGGCGCTGACCTACAACTCGTCGATCACCCACGACATGGACACCAAGGAGTCCGGCCCGCTGGTCGATCCCGATGGCCCCGGCCCGATCCCGGCCCTGCCGCTGCTCGACGGCGACAGCGAGACCGAGGTGAAGACCCCGGAAAGCTGGAACCTCGAGTTCCAGACCGGCATCGCCGAGGACACGCTGCTCTTCGGGGGCGTCCGCTACGTGAAGCACTCGCAGTTCCGCGTCGATCCCGACAACCTCGACCTCGTCACCGGCAACGGCCTGATCGATCTCGAGGACAGCACCGCCTACACGCTGGGCGTCGGCCGCCGCTTCAACGACAAGTTCTCCGCCGCCATCAGCGCGACCTACGAAGCGCCGGGCGATGATCTCGTCTCGCCGCTGGCGCCGACCACCGGCTACACCCAGCTGCGCCTCGCCGGCTCCTACAACGTCAACGAAGCCGTCACCGTCTCCGGCGGTGTGAGCTACTTCTGGCTTGGCGACGCGAAGCCCGAGACCGGCACGCCCGACGTGGCCCGCGCCGATTTCGAGGACAACGACTCCTGGGGCGTCGGCCTCAAGGTCGCCTACCGCTTCTGACGGCACCGCCATCGAGTAGCATGTTGGCCCGCCCGGGTGCCGAGAGGCACCCGGGCGGTCTGCATTCTGGCCCCTGAAGCCGCGCCATTTGACGCCATGCGCGGGCCTCAGTACCTGTACTTGGAACGACTCGAAGGATGCCCGCCCATGTATTACCCGACCGCGAACGACTGGCGCACCGCGCCGCACAAGCGCGTGGTGCTGTTCGCCATGTCGGGCCTCGGCAAGACGCATGTCTCGTCGATGCTGCGCCAGACCGGGCGCTGGTTCCACTACTCGATCGATTACCGCATCGGCACCCGTTACATGGGCGAGTACATCGCCGACAACGCCAAGCGCGAGGCGATGAAGGTGCCGTTCCTGCGCGAGCTGCTGATGTCGGATTCGATCCATATCGGCACCAATCTCAGCTTCGACAACCTGACCCCGGTCTCGGCCTACCTCGGCAAGCCCGGCGACACCGCCAAGGGCGGCCTGCCGATCGAGACCTACCGGCTGCGTCAGGACCAGTTCCGCCGCGCCGAGGAACAGGCGTTGCTCGACACGCGCTATTTCATCGACCGCTCCGAAGAGCTTTACGGCTACCCGCATTTCGTCTGCGACACCGGCGGCTCGATCTGCGAGTGGGTCGATCCCGACAACCCGAAGGACCGCATCCTGTCGGAGCTTTCGCGAAATGCGCTGATGGTCTGGATCCGCGGCACCGAGGCCCACACCGAAGAGCTGATCCGCCGCTTCGACCGCGCGCCGAAGCCGATGGCCTACCAGCCGGAATTCCTCGCCTCGGCCTGGCGCGCCTATCTCGACGAGACCGGGCTTTCCGAAGCCGCCGTCGATCCCGACGCCTTCATCCGCTGGACCTATGCCCGCGCGCTGGCCCACCGCCAGCCGCGCTACGAGGCGATGGCGAAGAACTGGGGCGTCACCGTCGAGGCCGCCGACATGGCCACGGTCCGCGACGAGACGGATTTCACGCAGGTCATCGCCGCCGCCCTGCCCGTCTAAGGCCGCCCGCCCCTCCGCCGCGGCGCTTGGAAAACCCAGCGCGCCGCCCTACCTGTCCAGCCCGAGAAGAAGTGAACCACAATGCCCATCAAGCTGCCCTCCGACCTGCCCGCCTATGACGTTCTCACCAACGAGGGCGTCATGGTCATGGACGAGGACAGCGCCGGACGTCAGGACATTCGCCCCCTGCGCATCGCGCTGCTCAACCTGATGCCGAAGAAGATCCAGACCGAGAACCAGTTCGCCCGCCTGATCGGCGCGACGCCGCTGCAGATCGAGCTGTCGCTGATCCGGATGTCCGAGCATCAGACACGCAACACCGCCGCCGACCACATGGAGAATTTCTACCGCCCCTTCGCCGAGGTCGAGGCCACGGGCGAGAAGTTCGACGGGCTCATCATCACCGGTGCCCCGATCGAGCATCTGCCCTTCACCGAGGTCACCTACTGGGATGAGCTGACGCGGGTGTTCGACTGGACCCAGACCCACGTGCATTCCACCTTCGGCGTGTGCTGGGGCGGCATGGCGATGATCAACTATTTCCACGGCGTGCCCAAGCACATCCTCGAGGCCAAGGCCTTTGGCTGCGTGCGGCACCAGAACCTCGCGCCCGCCTCGCCCTACCTGCGCGGCTTTTCCGACGACATGGTAATGCCGGTGTCGCGCTGGACCGAGATGCGTCGCGACGAGGTCGAGGCGACTGGCCTGCGGGTGTTGATCGACAGCTCCGACACCGGCCCCGCGCTGGTTGAGGATCCGGGCCACCGGGCGCTCTATATCTTCAATCACCTCGAGTATGACAGCGGCACGCTGAAGGAAGAGTACGACCGCGATGTTGCGGGCGGAAAGCCGATCAACGTGCCGGCCAACTATTACCCCGACGACGATCCCGACCAGATGCCGCTGAACCGCTGGCGCAGCCACGCCCACCTGCTCTACGGCAACTGGATCAATGAAATCTACCAGACCACCGCTTTCGATCTTGCCCGCATCGGCGTCGAGAGCACCGACTGGCGTACTCGAAAGGGCCCCTGAGATGAAACGACGCGCGCTGCTTTCCCTCCTGTGTCTTGGCGTCGCGGCCTGCGCCGCCGGCAATCAGGCCTCCGACAGCAGCAGCGCCGCCGCGCTCGAGGCCTATCCGCCGGAGGGCCGGTTTCTCGAGGTCTCGGGTCATCGCGTGCATTATGTCGAGAAGGGCAACGGCCCGCCGCTCGTGCTGATCCACGGCGCCAGCGGCAACCTGCGCGACTGGACCTATCGCGCCGTCGATCAGCTCTCGCGGCGGTACCGCGTCATCGCCTTCGACCGGCCAGGCATGGGCTACACGCCGCGCATCGACAATGACGGCGCATCGATCTTCGAACAGGCCGCTCTGCTCAGCGCCGCCAGCCGCCAGCTTGGGGCCGAGCGCCCGATCGTGCTTGGCCACAGCTACGGCGGCGCCGTGGCCCTGGCCTGGGCGGTGGAGCATCCCGAGCGGGTCTCGGGTCTGGTGCTGGTCTCGGCCGCCTCGCAGACCTGGGACACCGGGGTGCCGTTCTTCTACCGCCTGACCTCGGGGCCGCTCTCGGGCATCGCCAACCCCGCGATCTCGGCGCTGGCCGGAGAGGAGCGCGTGCTCAACGCCATCGCCGGCGTCTTCGCGCCGCAGCCGGTGCCGGCGGGCTATGCCGAGCATATCGGCGCCCAGCTGGCGCTGCGCCCCGCGAGCCTGCGCGAGAACGCGTTGCAACGGGCCTCGCTGAAATCCGAGATCGCGCAGATGGTGCCGCGCTACGGCCAGCTCGACCTGCCGGTCGAGATGCTGCACGGCGATGCCGACACCACCGTCGGGCTGCAGATCCACTCGGTGCCCACGTCGCGGCAGATCCCCGGCGCCAATCTCATCGTGCTGCCGGGCGTCGGCCACGCGGCGCAGCACGTCGCCGCCTCGCAGATGTATGCCGCGATCGACCGGGTCGCCGCCCGCGCGGGTTTGCGTTAAGGCGATTTACATTCCATATTGGCCCGCACGGCCACCAGCAGGACACCCGCCTTGACCACTCCCTTCGACGGCGCCATCAGCAGCTACTTCAACGACGAAGCCCCCGATGACATCCGCAAGGCGCTCAAGCGCGCCGACAAGGACGAGATCCTGTCGAGCTCCTACCCCTATTCCGAGGAGATGAAGGGCAAAGCCTACCACCGCGAGATGGAGGCGCTGCAGATCGAACTGGTCAAGATGCAGAGCTGGGCCAAGGCCACCGGCCAGCGCATCGCCTGCGTCTTCGAAGGCCGCGATGCCGCCGGCAAGGGCGGCACGATCAAGCGCTTCCGCGAGAACCTCAACCCGCGCGGCGCCCGCGTGGTGGCGCTCTCCAAGCCGTCGGACACCGAGGCGACGCAATGGTATTTCCAGCGCTATATCGAGCACCTCCCGGCCGGCGGCGAGATCGTGTTCTTCGATCGCTCCTGGTATAATCGCGGCGTCGTCGAGAAGGTCTTCGGCTTCTGCACCGAGACCGAGCGCGAGAATTTCTTTGCCCAGGCGCCGCAGTTCGAGCAGATGCTGGTCGAGGAAGGCATCCGGGTCTTCAAATTCTGGCTCAACGTCGGACGCGCCGAACAGCTGCGCCGCTTCCTCAAGCGCGAGGGCGACCCGCTCAAGCAGTGGAAGCTGAGCTGGATCGATGTCGAGGGGCTGAAGCGCTGGGATGCCTACAGCGCCGCGATCCAGGAGACCCTGTCGCGCACCCACAGCGCCCCGGCGCCATGGACGGTGATCCGCTCCGATGACAAGAAACGCGCGCGGCTCGCGGCGATCCGGCACGTTCTGAGCCATCTCGATTACACCGGGAAAGACGTCCGCGCGGTCGGCGCGCCCGATCCGAAGATCGCGGGCGGCCCGGAGATCTGGGACGCCTGATGTCCAAGCGCGGCTATCATCACGGCAACCTGCGTCAGGCGCTGGTCGATGCGGCGCTCGCGCTGATCGAGGAGAAGGGTCCGACCGGCTTCACCCTGTCGGAAGCCGCCAAGCGCGCCGGCGTCACGCCCGCCGCGGTCTACCGCCACTTCGACGGGCGCGAGGACCTCATCGCCGAGGCCGCCCGGCAGGGCTACGAGATCTTCGCCGACCTGATGGCCTATGCCTATGACGATGGCAAGCCGTCGGCGCTGGCCGCCTTCGAGGCCACGGGGCGCGCCTATCTGGCCTTTGCGCGCAAGCATCCCGGGCACTACATCGCGATGTTCGAAAGCGGCATCTCGGTCAACCACTCGCCCGAGCTTGCCACGCTCTCGGCCCGCGCCCGCGGCATTCCCGAGCGCGCCGCCGCCGAGCTGTCGCAGCACATCCCGCCGGAAAAGCGCCCGCCGCCCTCGATGGTCTCGGCGCATGTCTGGGCGTTCTCGCACGGGGTTGTCGAGCTGTTCGCCCGCAACTCGCCGGGCACCCAGTCGCCCTTCCCGCCCGAAGCGCTGCTCGAGACCGGGATCGGCATCTACCTGCGCGGACTCGGTCTCATCCCGCCGGACTGAGGGTCAGATGATCTCGTCGTAAACTGCCTCGATGGCGGCCACATGGGCGCCAAGCGAGAAAAGTCTCTCGCAGCGCGCGCGGGCGGCGGCGCAGCGCGCGGCCGACTCCGCGGGATTCGACAGCACTTCAAGCACCGCCCGCGCGAAACCCTCCACATCGTCGGGCGGCACGAGATGGCCCGTCACGCCATCCTCGACGATCTCGGTATTGCCACCTTCGCGGGTGGCGATCAGCGGGACACCGGCAAGCCCTGCCTCGATCAGCGTCCGCCCCAAGGCCTCGTTTCGCGC
This sequence comes from Salipiger bermudensis, assembly GCF_020171625.1. Classification (GTDB taxonomy): domain Bacteria; phylum Pseudomonadota; class Alphaproteobacteria; order Rhodobacterales; family Rhodobacteraceae; genus Salipiger; species Salipiger bermudensis_B. The sequence continues at coordinate 324,651 of NZ_JAIUZY010000001.1, read as the reverse complement.
CGGGGCGACGAGCGCTGAAAAGCCCGCCATCACCGGGCCGAAGGGCGCCTGGGGACCGATCAGCCGCACGGCATCGCCAAGCCCGAGATTCGCGATCCGCGCCTTTACGCGCCCCAGAAACGGCTCGTGCAAGGCCCCATACATCGGAAAGACCAGCGGTCCTGGGTGGACCGCGCGGACTTGCGCTGCGATCTCGACAAACAGCTCCGGGCGCTTGCGATCCGAGAAGTTCGCGACATAGCCGACCACCGCCGTTCCCGGCGCGACCCCAAGCGCGGCACACAAGGCGGCACGGGCCTCTTCGCTCGCAGGCTGCTGCGGCAGGAACGGATTGTAGATCATCTTGGCATGAGCTTGCAGCGCAACGGGAAGGCTCTGCAGCGTAAATCGGGACACGGCAATGAAGGCCGCGGCGCGCAGGCCCCAATTGGTCATATGCTTGCCGGAGGCAGGCGTCCGCTGGTGCCAGACATGGGCGGGACCATCCGCCGCGTTCCAAATCAGGTGGTTGCGCATGTCGTGGGTGTGCACGATATCGAAGTGATGCGCGCTGAGCCACTCCGCCAGTCCGCGCCGCGTGCGCCGCCGGGCCAGCGCCGAGCGCCAGGCGGCGCGCAGTTTAGGCGCCTCGACGTCCGGCAAGGGCACCCAAGGCTCGTTCTCGGCGGCGAGACGATCAACGAGCGCCCCCACCCCGCGATGCAGACCCAGCGTCACGTTATGCCCGCCCTCCCGTAGGGCGCGCGCCAAGAGCAACGATGAGATATGCGATCCACCGACGCTGTCACCGGTATAGGGAAACAAGATGTTCAGGGGGCGCGGCATGGTATCCTCGGATCAAGCGTAGCTCCTGACTACGATATCGAACACCGTGGTGCTAGGGCTTGCCGCCGCCGAGCCGCCCGGTACAACATCCGAAACTGCGAGTTGAAGGAGTTCCCATGACCGACCAGTTGCCCGCCCCAGACGTTTCGGTCCGGAACAACGACCTGTCAAACGCGCCCGGCCTTCCGCTGATCCTCGTTGTGCGCAACGAGCGCCCATTCCTTCCGGATTTCCTGGGACACTACCGCGCGCTCGGGGTGAAGCGCTTCTTCATCCTCGACGATGCCTCGAATGATGGAACGCCCGACTACCTGCTGGAACAGCCCGACGTCTGCCTGCTGTCCTCGACAAGCCGCTATGGCGACATTCCGCCCGCTGAGCGACGCCCCGGGATTGTCCGCGTCGGGGGCGATCTGCGCATGATCCATGTCTGGCGAACCGAGCTGATGGACCGTTTCTGCATGAACCAGTGGGCGCTGCAATGCGACATCGACGAATTCGTGCTTCTGCCGGACGGGAAGACCCTGAACGACGTCATCTCGCGGCTTGAAGCCGAGGGCGCGAACGGTGCCTGGGCCGGGATGATCGATCTCTATCCCCGCGACATCGCCGATCTTGCTGCCTATCCCGAAAGCGGCTTCACCTGGCCCGCGGCAGAATGGTTCTTCGACGGGGCGCGGCACTTCTCACTTCGTCCGAACAAATCTCCTCGCCATCGCTACGTGGGCGTGCGCCACAGGCTCGACGTGGCCTATGCCGGCAAGGAGGAGATCGGGCTCAAAAACCGTTTGAAGCTGCGCCTGCTGGGAGCGCGCAAGGCCCCCTCGGGCACGCTGGTGAAACCCCTGATCCAGAAATGGCGGCCAGGTCAGGCCTTCTACAGCAGCCACCGCACCACCCTCGCTCTGAGCCATCGCATCCTGCTGCCACTGCTGCACTACCGTTACACGCCCGCGATGCTGCGCAAGCTAGAATGGGCTCCGCAGACGGGGGGCTATTCCAAGGGCAACAAGGATTACCTGCGCATTGAAACCATGCTGTCGAAAATGCGCGAGGAGAACGCCAGCTTCCTCGGGCCCCACTCCGTGCCGCTAACCGGCTGGAGCAGCCTCGAGAAAACCGGCAACGCGGTTTGGTGATCAGCGCGGGAAAGGCTGAGCGAACCGCCGCAGCAGTGCAAGGAGCGCGCCGTACAGACGCGGCGCGCGTTGCATTCGCCGCGCGATGCGCTCCCATTTGAGGCGGTTTTTACCTCTGCGGCCCAACGCCTTGAAATGGACGACCTTGCCGCGATAGTGCCGGGTGTCGTTGTAGATCCAGGGCGCCAACTTCACGAGGCTCAGCCCCCCGCGAGATATGCACGCGCCCAGCGGATCCCCTTTCCAATCCTGCGTCATTTCCGACAGGATCAGCTGGTCGGACTTGTCCCCAGCCTCACAGCGGCGCTGCCATTCTACTAAAAAGGCGTCTGCTTCCGGCGTGGCGGCGGCATAGAAGAATCCCGCATTGAGGTAGCCATTGCGATGATCTTCGAACCGCTTTTCTCTGCGGCGCATGCGCGGAGTCACCGCGATATCGGCGCCGCCGTATTCGCCAGCTTGTAGGCGCGCGGTCAGCAGCATGTCCGCATCGAGTGCCAGGCAAGGCAGACCGAACCGACGGATCACCTCACGGATGGCGGCGGGCTTGTGGGTGGTCAGGATATAGCCAGCCTCGCTGAACTCGCGGAAGCTGCCGTCGCTGCGCAGGTCGATCAGTTCCGACTGAAGCGCGGCGCGCTGTGTCTCGGTCAGGCCGAGATCACCGATCACTGGATAGCTACCCTGAACGTTCAGCAGATTGCGTTCGAAAACTTGCGCCAATTCGAAGAAATTCGAGTCGCAGCAGATGAGAACGACGAACCCCTGCGCCTCGAAACGATTCCTCTCCATGTGCTGCCCCGTCGCCCAAAAAAGGGCAGCCGGAGACGCTCCGGCTGCCCTGAAATTTGCGTAAAGGAAGCGATTAACGCTTCGAGAACTGGAAGCTGCGGCGGGCTTTGCGCTTACCGAACTTCTTACGCTCGACCACGCGGCTGTCGCGGGTCAGGAAGCCTGCGGCCTTCAGGGCCGAACGCAGCGACGGGTCGTAGAGCTGCAGCGCCTTGGAGACACCGTGCTTGACCGCGCCGGCCTGACCGGAGAGGCCACCACCCTTGACGGTGGCGTAGACGTCGAACTGGTCTTCCACGCCGGCAACCGAGAACGGCTGGCGCAGGATCATCTGCAGCACCGGACGGGCGAAGTAGGCGTTCAGCTCTTTGCCGTTCACCGAGACCTTGCCGGAGCCCGGCTTGATCCAGACGCGGGCGACCGCGTCCTTCCGCTTGCCGGTGGCGTAGGCACGGCCGAACTCGTCACGGACGGGCTCGCGCGGCGCTTCTTCGATTTCCGGGGCTGCGTCCACACCGGCTGCGGCGCCCAGTTCTTCCAGGGAATTGATCTGTTCAGCCATGATTACACCCGGGTGTTCTTCTTGTTCATCGACTTGACGTCGAGCGCTTCGGGCGATTGCGCCTCGTGCGGATGCTCGGCGCCGGCGTAAATGCGCAGGTTGGTCAGCTGCGCGCGCGACAGGCGGTTGCCCGGCAGCATGCGCTTGACGGCCTGGAACACCACGCGCTCGGGGTGTGCACCCTCGAGGATCTGTGCCTTGGTGCGCGACTTGATGCCACCCGGGTGACCGGTGTGCCAGTAGAAGTTCTCTTCACGCTTCTTGCCGGTCATCTGCACCTTGTCGGCGTTGATGACGATGACATTGTCGCCCATATCCATGTGCGGCGTGAAGGTTGCCTTGTGCTTGCCACGAAGGCGCATGGCGACGATCGATGCGAGACGGCCGAGAACGACGCCTTCCGCGTCGATCACGATCCAGCTCTTCTCGATGTCTGCCGGAGTTGCAGAGAAGGTTTTCATCGTGTTGCCCTTGAGCTTGTCTTGGAGCTTGTCTTGAGCGGACACCGTGGAGGGTCCGAATTCCGATTGCCGGGTTATACGCGTCCGGAAATTGCAGTCAAGCGGGCAAAAATCAAATTTATCAAGCAAAAACATATGCTTGAAATTATGGTATAATAATACCCCACAATCTCAAACCAGAATCTGCTCCGGCGGATTGTCGAGCAGCCTGCGCAGCCGCGCCAGCGCCGCCTCGAACTCGCACATCTCCACCTGGGCGTTCATGCCGATGCGCACGGCGTGCGGCGCAAAGCCGGTGCGCGGCGCGAAATCCTCCGCCGGGCGCACCTGCACCCCCTTCTGCTCGGCGGCGAGGCAGAACGCGGCCGAGCGCCAGCCAGCGGGCAGCCGCAGCCAGACGAAGGGCGAGTCCTCGTGCCAGCTCAGATCGAACCCGCCAAGCGCGTTCACCGTGCTGCGCACATAGGCTGCGTTGCGCTGCCGCACCGAGCGCACGATCTGGCGGGTCTCTTCCCGGGTGAGCAGATCCTCGGTCAGATCCGCCAGAGGCCGCGCGAGACCGAAGAAGCCGTTCTCGGCGACGCGCCGAAGCGCGGTACGGCTGCGCTGCGGGGCGATGGCAAAGCCGATGCGCAGCGCCGGAGTGAGCGTTTTCGAGATCGATGCCACGTACCAGCCCTGATCGGGCAGCAGCGCCCGGTAGCTCTCGGCGCGGCTGTCGCCAAGGAAGGTGCTGTCATCCTCGAGAATGTCGAAGCCGCAGCTTTGCGCCACCGCGGCGATCTCGCGTCGCCGGTCCTGCGGGGTGATCGTGACGGTGGGATTGTGCAGCTCGGGAGAGGTACAAAGCAGCTGCGCTTCGTGCCGGCGCGCCAGCTCGGCGAGCGCGGATGGTACAATCCCGTGTTCGTCCATAGGAACCGATACAATCTCGACCCGCAGCAGTTCGGCCGCGCGGCGAAAGCCCGGATAGGCCAGCTCTTCGACCATCACCACTGGCCGTCGCCCGCGCAGAACGGCCTGCATCACTAGAGAAATGCCGCTCTGGGCGCCGTGCGACAGCACCACGTCCTCGTGATGCAGCGCGCCGAGCGGAACCCCGGCCAGCCAGTCGACCACCGCCTGCCGCGCCGGCGCGAAGGACGCCGCCGACGGGTAGTCCAGCAGATCCCGCCCCTCCTGTTCGGCAATGCGCTGAAATCCTTGCCGGATCAGCGCCACCTGCCCGAGGTCCGGAAGCCGCGCGGTGAACAGGCTCACCATCTCGGCGCCGTCCGGCGCCTCCTTCTGGGGCAAGGTGATGTAGAGCGGCGGGCGCGGCTCCGGCGCGCCGCTGACAAAGGTGCCCCGGCCAACTTCGGCAACGAGAAGCCCCTCGTCGGTCAGCAGCGTATAGGCGCGCGCGACAGTGCCCGGGGTCATCCCGAGCCGCCAGGCAAGATCGCGCACCGGCGGAAGCTGCGTTCCATTGCCGAGCTGCTTGGCGGCGATGCCCTGCCGCAGCGCGGCTGACAGCGCCCGGTACTTGGGTCCACCGGGCTGCGCTTCGAACAGCTCGGATATTGTATCGGTCACAATGTTCTTCTCGACGCTCATATTTGCACAATGTATCATTTGAACACGACAATCAAGGGTATTGTACTAATACAAAATCGGAGCCACCCCATGACCACCACCACCCACGCCCCGCATATTGCCTATCTCGAGGCGCAGCGCCCGCTGCCGCTGCTCGCGGCAATTGCGCTGCGAACTGCGGTGGTGCTGGCCAAATGGTCCGAGCGCCGGCGCACCCGAAAGGCGCTTGGCCAGCTCGACGATCATTTGCTGCGGGATGTCGGCCTGGAACGGCACGTCGCCTACAAGGAGGCACGCCGCATGTTCTGGCAGGGCTGATCCCCGGACCTGCCGGAACCTCTTCCCCTGGGCGCGAGGCATTCCTCGCGCCTTTTTTCATTGTGGAGTCGCGGGCTTTTCAAAGGACGAAGCCGCGTCACGCATCACTGAACGTGCATCGGACAAGCCTCCCGGCCCTATCCAACCGGCGCGGGCGGGATCGAATAGGTCAGCGACGCGTGCGCCACCGGTTTGTCAGAGCCTTCGGAATAAAGAAGCACATCGGTAACACTCAGGCTGCGCCCGAGCTTGAGCAGTCGCGCCTCCGCCAGCAGATCCCTGCCCGCCTCGGGCTTGCGCATGAAGTCGATCGAGCAATGCGTCGTCACCGTCAGGGCCTGCCGCCCGATCCGCGCCAGCGTCGCCACATAGGCCGCGACATCGGCGAGCGCGAACATCGACGGCCCGGACACCGTGCCGCCGGGCCGCAGGTGGGCATCGGACACGTGCAGGCGCATCACCAGCAGATCGTCGTCCAGCCGGTCGATGCCGAACATCCCGTCGACCTGCGGAAACACCTCCGCGAGGTAGCTCTCGACCTCCTCAACCGTCATCGTCAGCGCCATGCTTGTCCTCCCGCTCGCCGCAGGGCTAACCTCAGCGCAAACGGAGTGGGAGGACAAGATGGCTCTGCTGGAACGTCACGACACCGGGGCGGTCGCGCATCTGCGCATGACCGCGCCCGAGCGGCTGAACGCGCTCTCGGACGAGATGCTCGCCGCGTTCAAGGCGCAGATCGACGCGCTGCGGGAGGATCGCGAGATCCGCGCCGTGGTGGTCTCAGGCGAGGGCAAGGCATTCTGCGCGGGCCACGATCTCAGGCAGATGCAGCAGGGCCGGCAGGCCGAGGATGGCGGCAAGGCCTACTTTGCCGACCTCTTTGCCCGCTGTACCGAGGTGATGACGGGGCTCCAGCGCCTGCCCCAGCCGGTCATCGCGCAGGTGCACGGGATCGCCACCGCCGCCGGCTGCCAGCTCGTCGCCTCCTGCGATCTCGCGGTGGCCGCCGAGGGCACGCGGTTCGGGGTCAACGGGGTGAATATCGGCCTGTTCTGCTCGACCCCGATGGTGGCGCTGACCCGCAACATCCCCCGCAAGCAGGCTTTCGAGCTGCTGTCCACCGGTCGTTTTGCCGAGGCCGAGGAGGCGGTGCAGATGGGGCTGATCAACCGCGTCGTGCCGGGCGCGGAACTGGCCGAGGCCACGGCCACGCTGGCCGGGACCGTCGCCGGCAAGCTCGGCGCGGCAGTAAAGATCGGCAAGGAAGCCTTCTATGCGCAGGCCGAGATGGGCCTTGATGAGGCCTATGCCCATGCCGGGGCGGTCATGGTCGAAAACATGCTCTGGCGCGACACCGAGGAAGGCATCGCGGCCTTTCTCGAAAAGCGCCCTCCGGACTGGGCGCGGTAGGCGACACTTGCTGGGCGCGATACTGGGGGCGGGCATGGGACACGCGGCCATCTGTCGGGGCCACGAACGCCAGAGCGCATTCCACCAATAGACTGGGGCAGATCGACCAGCCCCGGCGCCTCGTTGCGGGCATCGCTTTCCCGTCGAAGGCGTGCACAAATGCGCAGTCCTTGCCGCCGCTGGACGCCTGCCACCAGCTCCATGCGCAGATCAAGTCGGGCCCCGACATGAGGCGGAAGGCCCACCAATGCACCGATAAGCGGTGTACCGCCCACATTTACCAAGGGGGAACAAATCCTGTCGCGTGCTGCGTTATACTCTCCGGAAAAAGGAGAGCCCAGATGTTCCGCACCCTCGCCCTCGCCGCCCTGTCCGCGGGCGCCCTTACCATGCCGATCGCCGCCAGCGCCGCTCCCAAGGGCTGCCCGCCCGGCCTTGCCAAGAAGCAGAACGGGTGTAACCCGCCGGGCCACGTGAAGGGCTATACCGACCGGCACGACGACGATTACCGCTATCGCTACCGCACCGGTGACCGCATCGACGGCGACGTGATCATCCTGCGCAACCCGGATCGCTACGGGCTGCCGGACGGCACCTATTACCGCAATGACGACGTGGTCTATCGTGTCGACCCCGAAACCCGGAAGGTGCTGAACGTCATTGGAGCAATCGCCGCCCTGGCGGACTGACATCGCCCCTACCCCGGAAAGACAAAAACCGCGCCCATCAAGGCGCGGTTTTTTTCATTTCATTCAGAGGGCTGAGGCCCAATCCTAAAGTGCAGAAACAAGTCAGCACCAGCGCCTGAAGCACGCAAGGCGCTTACTCCGCGGCCACCGCCCCCTTGCCGGGCGCCAGCATCGGTTTGAGGTAGTGCCCCGTGTGCGAGCGCGCGACCTCGGCCACCTCCTCGGGTGTGCCCACCGCGACGATCTCACCACCGCCATCGCCACCCTCGGGACCGATGTCGATGATGTGGTCGGCGGTCTTGATGACGTCGAGATTGTGCTCGATCACCACCACCGTATTGCCGGCCTCGACCAGTTCGTGCAGCACTTCCAACAGCTTGCGCACATCCTCGAAATGCAGACCGGTGGTCGGCTCGTCGAGGATGTAGAGCGTGCGCCCGGTCGAGCGCTTTGCCAGCTCCTTCGACAGCTTCACCCGCTGCGCCTCGCCGCCCGAAAGCGTCGTGGCCTGCTGGCCGACCTTGACGTAGCCCAGCCCGACGCGCATCAGCGCATCCATCTTCTCGCGGATCGAGGGCACTGCGGTAAAAAACTCCTGCGCCTCTTCCACAGTCATATCAAGCACATCGGCGATGCTCTTACCCTTGAACTTGATCTCCAGAGTCTCGCGGTTGTAGCGCTTGCCCTTGCAGGTCTCGCACTCGACATAGACGTCGGGCAGGAAGTGCATCTCGATCTTGATGACGCCGTCGCCCTGACAGGCCTCGCAGCGCCCGCCCTTCACGTTGAAGGAGAACCGCCCCGGCTTGTAGCCCCGGGCCTTGGCCTCGGGCAGCCCCGCGAACCAATCGCGGATCGGGGTGAAGGCGCCGGTATAGGTGGCCGGGTTCGAGCGCGGCGTGCGGCCGATCGGGCGCTGGTCGATGTCGATGACCTTGTCGAGATGCTCGAACCCCTTGATGGTCTCGCAGGGCGCCGGCGTCTCGCGTGCGCCGTTGAGCTTCATCGCGGCGTTCTTGTAGAGCGTCTCGATGGTCAGGGTGGACTTGCCGCCACCCGACACGCCGGTGACGCAGACGAACTTGCCCAGCGGGAACTCGGCGGTGACCTCCTTGAGGTTGTTGCCCGTCGCCTTGACCACCTTGAGCTTCTTCTTGTTGCCCTTGCGGCGCTTGGCGGGCACCGCGATCTCACGCGTGCCGGCAAGGTACTGACCGGTGAGGCTGCCGGGATCGGCGGCGATCTCCTCGGGCTTGCCGTGGCTCACCACCTGCCCGCCATGCACCCCGGCGCCGGGGCCGATGTCGAAGACGTAGTCGGCCTGCCGGATCATGTCCTCGTCATGCTCGACGACGATCACCGTATTGCCCTGGTCGCGCAGCGATTTCAGCGTGCCGATCAGCCGGTCATTGTCGCGCTGGTGCAGGCCGATGGACGGCTCGTCGAGCACGTAGAGCACGCCGGTCAGGCCGCTGCCGATCTGGCTGGCGAGGCGGATGCGCTGGCTCTCGCCGCCCGAGAGCGTGCCCGCGGCCCGGCTCATGGTCAGGTACTCAAGCCCGACGTTGTTGAGAAAGCCGAGCCGCTCGCGGATCTCCTTGAGGATGGCGCGGGCGATCTCGTTCTTCTGACCGGTGAGGTTGCCCGGCACCGTCTCGATCCAGGCATGGGCCTCCTTGATCGACATCTCGACGACGTGGCCGATATGCAGAAGATTGTCCGGGCTGCCGATCTTCACCGCCAGCGCCTCTTCGCGCAGCCGGTAGCCGCCGCAGCTGCCGCAAGGACGGTTGTTCTGGTAGCGCTCGAACTCCTCGCGCACCCAGTTGCTGTCGGTCTCGCGGTAGCGCCGCTCCATGTTGGGGATCACCCCCTCGAACACGCGCGAGACCTGGTAGACCCGGCCGCCCTCGTCATAGCGGAACTGGATTTCCTCGTCGCCCGAGCCATGCAGGAAGACCTGCTGGACATGCGCCGGAAGGTCCTTCCAGCGCTCGTTCTTATTGAACTCGTAATGCTTGGCGATCGACTCGATGGTCTGCAGGAAATACGGCGACTTGCCCTTGCGCCACGGCGCGATGGCCCCGTCCGAGACCTTCAGCGTGGCATCGGGCACCACCAGACGCTCGTCGAAGAACAGCTCGACCCCAAGCCCGTCGCATTCCGGGCAGGCCCCGAACGGCGCGTTGAACGAGAACAGGCGCGGCTCGATCTCGGGGATGGTGAAGCCGCTCACCGGGCAGGCGAAATTCTCCGAGAAGGTGATGCGCTCGGGCTCGCCCTCCTTCGGGGCGGTCTCGAGGATGGCGATGCCCGAGGCCAGATCGAGCGCGGTGCGGAAGCTGTCGGCCAGCCGGGTCTCGAGCCCCTCGCGCACCACGATGCGGTCGACGACCACGTCGATGTCATGGCGGAATTTCTTGTCGAGCGTCGGCGGCTCGTCGAGCTCGTAGAACTGGCCGTCGACCTTGACGCGCTGGAAGCCCTGCTTGCGCAGTTCGAGGAACTCCTTGCGGTACTCGCCCTTACGGTCGCGGATGATCGGCGCCAGCAGGTAGCCGCGGGTGCCCTCTTCCATGCCCATGACGCGGTCGACCATGTCCTGCACCTGCTGTGCCTCGATCGGCATCCCGGTGGCGGGCGAATAGGGCGTGCCGACGCGGGCGAAGAGCAGGCGGAGATAGTCGTAGATCTCGGTCACCGTGCCGACGGTCGAGCGCGGGTTCTTCGACGTGGTCTTCTGCTCGATGGAGATCGCCGGGCTCAGACCGGCGATATGGTCGACATCGGGCTTTTCCATCATGTCGAGGAACTGCCGCGCATAGGCCGAGAGGCTCTCGACATAGCGGCGCTGCCCTTCGGCATAGATGGTGTCGAAGGCAAGCGAGGACTTGCCCGAGCCCGACAGGCCGGTGATCACCACCAGCTCGTCGCGGGGAATATCGACATCGATGGATTTCAGATTGTGTTCGCGCGCACCGCGAACCTCGATCTGCTTCAGCTCTGGCATGAGACCTCCGAGACGGGATTGCCCGTTACATAGGTGAAAGCATCGGCTTGGCCAATGCCAATGCCGGAACATTTCAGGAACGTTACCACACAGCTTCCAGATTGAAAGAAATCAATGACGATCGCCCGGCCCACGCGGCGCCGCAAACCGCGTCCTCGGTGCCTCGCACCGCCTCCCTCCGCAACTTCGGAGCCACCTGCCCCCGGCCCGCGTCTCTTCGCCCCCGCGCCGCGCCCGGCCGATCTGTCCGGCCTGCCTCCGGCGGGAGTATTTTTGACGAAGAGAAGCCAGGGGAGCTGCGCCCATGTCTTCTTCTGGCCGAAAATATCCCGGGGGAGTCCGCGCGCAGCGCGGGCGGGGGCAGCGCCCCCTCGTCGCCCCCCACATGGCCCCGGCCTTAGACAGGCGCCGATCCCGTGTCAGCCGCTCTTGCGCACCGCGTCGACGCGCGCGTCGGCCCCCAGCACGTCGAGAGAGGGGTTCGACTGGAGAATGACCACCTGCCCTTTGGAGGCGTCGATGATGCCCTCCGAGCGCAGGCGCCCCAGCGCCTTGTTCACGCTCTGACGCGAACAGCCGAGGATCTCGGCCAGCTCCGCCTGGTTGGCGCGGACCCGGTCGCGCCCGTCGCACATGGTGCGCAGGCGCAGGAACAGCCGCTGCTCCAGCGAGCCGTGCTGATCGAGCGCCTTGACCGCATTGTCCTGCGCCATACGTCCGCGGAACACCGCAGCGACGTTGCGCATAAAGAGCGGCGCGCGCAGGAACTCGTAGACCACCGCGGTGGGACAGAAGAGCAGCGTCGTGAGCGGCTGGGTGCGGCACCGCGCGATGCAGGTCTCGCCCGAGATGCACTCGATCTCGCCCACCGTCTCGCCCGGCCCGAGATGCGCCAGCAGCGTCTGCTCGCCGCGCTCCCCGATCAGCACCACGTCGACGCGCCCATGCGCCACCAGGAACAGGCCCGGCGGCACCTCGTTCTGATCCAGCAGCACCTCCGGGAATTCAAAGCTGCGTTTCTCGCAACGGTTCAGGAACGCCGCCTTGTCCTCCCCGGGGAGGTCCGAGAGGATCCGCGCTCTCAGCAAATGCGGAAAGGCCACTGCATTCTTCATGGAACAGGTCCGTCCTCCAGATAGGCGCGGATCTCGCGCGTGTTACACATGGGCTGGGCCGGGTCGGCGCAGCAAGATCGCACCACCGAGACAGAGTCGCCGTAAATCTCGTGCCATGCCTCTTCCGACAGCCCGAAATAGGGTGGCATGGCGTGGCTGAGCGGATAGCTTCGGGCCGCCGCATCGGCCCCCGGCGCCGGCGCGCCGGTCATCCACGCGGCGAGCTGGCCGCAGGAGCCGGGCTTTTCCGCCGCAGGGTCCGGCGGGGTCAGGTGCCCGGTGCCGATGCGGTGACAGCCAAGGCAGGTGTTGTCGCGCGGCTGCATCTCGTGGGTCGGCCAGTCGGCAAAGCCGAAGCCCGCATCCACATGCGCATAGGGCCCGAGCGGGTTGGTCGGCACATGGCCCCAGACCTGACCCACGAAGGGCGAATACATGAACGGGTCGTTGTCGTGGCAGGTGCCGCAGCCCGCGGCGGCCACGGTCGCCGGCGGTGCCCAGAAGCCCGCCCCCTCCGGCCCGGTCGGCGACGGCACCGCCGCGCCGCTGAGCGGGGCCTCCTCGGTGCCCTCGGCCTGGAACCAGCAGGTCGCGCCGGTGGCCGGGTTGTGCGCGATCACGTCGATCTCGTCGAACGCGCTGCTGTCGGCGCTGCGAAAGCGTTTCTGGCGGCACATGACCGAGACCTGCGCGGTCCCGGTCGAGAGGTCGAGGATCCGCGAGAACGGCACGCATTGCCCGTCCGAGCCCGGCCCGTTGTCGAGCAGCCCCGGTCGGTCGCAGGTCTCGGGCGCGCGGTCGGTGATCTCGACGCCGTCAATGGTGATCGGCACGGTCACCCCCTCGGCGCAGTCGAACCCCGGGATCGGCGCAATGGCGGCGGCGCAGGCCGCGCCGTAGACCGCGTGTGGGGTCTCGGCGGCGGCTGGCGACGCGAGGGCGGCCAGCGCCAGCGCGACGAAGAGAAAGAGCGCTCTCATAGCTCGATCGCCTCCCCCGCATTGACCGCCTCGGCGAGCGGTCGCAGCGCGTCGAAGTAGCGCACGTAGCCGGTGCAGCGGCAGATATGGCTGCCGATGGCGTCCATCATCGCAGCCTCGAGCTGGTCGGGCGGCACCGGCTGCGCCCGCAGCCCGCTCAGGAACAGCCGCGCCGCCATCACGAAGCCCGGCGCGCAATAGCCGCACTGGAAGGCGAAGCCGTCGAGAAAGGCCTGCTGCACCGGGCCGGGCCGGCCGTTGCGGGCGACGCTCTCGATGGTCGAGACCTGCGTGCCGTCGAGCGTCGCCAGCGCGGTCGAGCAGCTGATCGTCGGCACCGGCGCCGGGCTTGGTGGCTTGACCACCTGCACGGTGCAGGCGCGGCACACGCCGATGCCGCAGCAGAGCTTGGTGCCGGTGAGGTTCAGCTCCTCATGCAGGAAATCGAGCAGCGTGTCCTGGCCGCGGCTGTCCGGCAGCTCGAAACCGACGCCGTTGACAGAGAAACGGATGGTCATGGCGCGAGTTCCCCGAGGATCTTCTCCGGCGTGATCGGCAGCGAGGCGAAGCGCACGCCGGTGGCATCGCGCAGCGCGTTCGAGATCGCGGGCGGAATGGAGCACATCACCGCCTCGGCGATGCCGCGCCCGACCCGCTTGCTGCCCTCCGGCTGCGGTATGGTGATCAACTCCTGCGCCCGGGCGCCCGGCACGTAGCGATCGCCCAAGGGCACGTCGCCGGCTCGCGCCACGTGGTAGCGGTTGAGGTTCCAGCGCCCGTCGGCGGGCCCCGCCATCCCCGGCGGCATATCCTCGAGCAGGCTGTAGCCGATCGCCATGGCCACCCCACCCTGGCTCTGGCCCGAGACCATCTCGGGCACGTGGATGTGTCCGGCATTGAGCACGCTCAGCACGTTCTCGATCTGCACCCGCCCGCTGGCGCGGTCGAGCGTCAGGCCGACCACGTTGACGCAGGGCGCCCAGACATAGCGCGAATAGCGCTGGGTCTCGGGCGCGGGGTAGCGGCCGTTGCGGCGCGGGATCGGCAGGGGCGCGGTCTTGCTGCCGCGGTAATAGGCCAGCCCGTCGAGCTGCAGATGCAGCGCGCCGCCGGGGGTGTCGAAATCGGCCTCGGCCCAGACGTTCTGGAAATAGGCATGTCCGAGCGCGCCTGTCGGCAGACCCATCTCGTGCACGGCCCGGGCGAGCGTGGCCAGCGTCAGCGGCGCGCCGCCCCCGCCGGCGGGCCGCAGCGCGCCGGCCTCCCAGACCACCTCGTCTGCCGACAGCGGCCCGCGCCCCCAGAGCTTCGCCGCCCCGACCAGAAGCGAGCCGCGCAGCAGCGCCTGCGCCGTCTGTTGCACGGTGTTGACCTGATGCAGACCGGTCAGGCAGGCCGAGGACGAGCCGGTGCCCTTCTGGGTCCACATCGGATCGCTCCAGCGCTGGTGATTGGCGCTGTCATCGCTCAGCCCGGTCTGCGCGAAAAGCGTGTAGCCGCCCATCTCAACGCGCGCCGCATTGGCCCCGAGGATCGGACCGATGGTCACCCCCAGCGTGGTGGCCGAGCCGTTGCCCATGTCGACCGCGTCGGACTGCACGGTCAGCGTGCCGTCGCGCTCGAGATGCACCGCCGCGACCATGCCGTCGCCAGAGGTGCCGTAGGCCTGCAGCGACATGGCAAGGCCGGTGCCGTAGGTCCGGCCCTCGGCCTCGTGCCCGGCCCGGATCGCGGCGCGCTCGGCCCAGAGCGGGTGGGCCTCGGCGATGTCCAGCATCTCCGACAGGTTCAGGCTCTGCTCGATGGGGCCGCCGGTGACGGTGGTGTCGCCCTCGGCGATCAGGTTGGCCCGGCGCAGCGCCATCGGATCCCAGCCCTGCGCCGCGGCAAGATCGTCGAGTGCGGTCTCGATGGCGAAATAGGCCTGCGGACCGCCGAAGCCGCGTTGCGAGCCGCCCGAGATGTTCTCGGTGTGCAGCGCCTCGGCGTGGATGTCGGCCACCGGAAGGCGGTAGCTGCCGCCCGCGCAGAGCGCCCCCAGCGAGGCCACGTAGGGCGACAGGTTGCGCCGCCCGCCGCCATCGAACACCATGTTCAGACGGACCGCCTCGAGCCGCATGTCGGCATGGGCATAGAGCGTGCCTTGGGCCACGGTGGCATGGCGCTTGAGCCCGACGCGGAACTGCTCGAACCGGTCATAGGCGAGCCGCACCGGGTTGCCCTCGGCAAAGGCCACCGCCAGCGCCAGCATCAGCGAAAACGGCGAGCTGTCGCGCCCGCCGAAACCGCCGCCCGGATAGCAGCTGTGCAGGGTCACCTGGCTGAGGTCGCGGACCGGAGACGCCTTGCTGCCGAACATGCTGGCGATGTTGCGCACGTCGCCGTCGGGCGACTGGGTGCCGAGCACCAGCTGCATTTCCTTGCGGGCCGGGTCGATCCAGGCGAGGCCGGCCTCGGGCTCCATGAACATCGGGTCCATCGCGCGCATCTCGGCGCGGATCGGCTGGCGGATCAGCCCGGTCGCCGCATCCAGCGCCTCGCGGATGCGGGCCTGAACCTGCGGCGCCTCGCGCGCGTAGGTCTCGGCGTCGGTGCCGGCATAATCAAAATCCGGGTCCTTGACGTAGAGCGTGCGCGGATCGAAGGGCTGCTCCGGCAAAGGCGTGCCATCCGGCCCGTCGCCGGGCCCGTAGCGCTGCACGATGCCGTCATCTCCGGCAAGGAACCGTCGCGCCGCGCGATAGGTGGCGAGGCTGTCGAAGAGCAAGAGCGCCACCGCCTGCCCGAGGAAGTTCGGCGTCGTGCCCGGCCTCACCAGAAGATCGAAGCTCAGCCCGTCGGGCAGGTTGAAGCTGCCAACCTTGGCGGTCTTCCTCTGCTCCTCGGCCCGCGCCGACAGCAGGGCGTCGATGTGCAGATCGCGCCTGAACTCCACCGGCGCGTCGAAAAAGCCCGGCTCGAGATCGCTGCCGAGGACCACCCGCGTGGGCGTCGCCCCGGAGGGCAGCGACGACAGGTCGAGCCCGAGGAAGGCTTCCTGCGTGGTGCGCGCGCGCAGGAACAGCGCATGCCACTGGTGATCGGGCCAGCCCGCCATGTCGCGGGCGCGGAAATCGCGGGCATAGACCTTCTCGCCGGTGACCTTGGCCAGCCCCTCGATGCGCTGAGCCGCCACCCCGGGCACCGGACCCAGCGGTGCGGGAACGCCCACATCCGCGCCCTGCCCGCGGCCCGGCAGCCCCAGCACGCTCAGCCCAATGATACCGGACGCAGTCCTGAGAAAGCCGCGGCGCGACATCGGCGCGGCGCGGCTGACCGGCGGGGCACTCATGTCCCTGTCCCTCTTCCTCGACACTTCAGGTCGGAGCCCGTCCCGCAGGACGTTCGTAATTGACTCAAACCAAAATAATTGAGGCGAGGTTGACCTCACGCAACGCGCAGGTCAAGTGCCGCGGCGCGGCGCGGCGAGGTTTTTCGCGGTCAGCGCACCTGAAAAACCGGAAGCTGCCTTAAGAGAGGGGACCGGCCCGGGCGCAGCCTGAAAGTACCGCGCCCGAACCAAAGGGCCACGACGGCCCGACACACAAACACACTCACCTGAACCCCGACGCATCCGCCACGCGGCAGATCACGATCCTCCTTTCACGAAGAAAGAGAGCCGCCCGAGAGACAGGCGTCAGAGAACAATCGGACGCCTGCCCGCAACGTCGGGATGAAACGTGGTAGACCCGCAGCCCTGACCGGGAAAAAATCTGCAGCCCCACCGAATGAAAAAAGATCTACTAAGACGCGAAAGGAAACGTTTTGATCCTTCATAGTTTGACAATCAATATGGTCACACTAGCTCCCTCAGGTTGATCCGAGAACATTGAAATCAGCCGACGTGTCGGCGCATTGACACATGCCTCTTCGGAAATGTTAGCGCAGGGAGGTGACTGCGCACGGCTTCGACCTGCGGACTAGCCTGACGGACCTGTCTGGCCCAACCGGGCCTAAGGGGCCGACCCTCTGTACAAAACCCCGCCCAGACCAGCCTCGGCGGGCGGCGATACCCCAACATCCGAGCCCCTCCCTCTCCCCCTCGCCCTGCCGAACGCGCACCAACCCACCACGACCGCGCGGGAAAGCCCTTGCAACCCGACGTTGGTCCCGGTTCAGTCGCGGCAAGACCACGCCGCCGCCGCAACGGCCCCGTCACCGCGCGGCGCCGACGATCCGAAGACCCCGGGAGCCTCGATGACCCTGCGCTTTCTGCACAGCTCCGACCTGCATATCGGTCGCAAGTTCGCCAACATTCCCCAGCCCGCCGACGGCAATATCCGCGGCCGGCTCATGGAGGCCCGCCACGGCGCCATCGCCCGCCTCGCGCAGGTGGCCAAAGAGACGGGCGCCGCGCATATCCTGCTGGCCGGAGACACCTTCGACACCGCCACGCCATCGCCGGGCGTGGTGCGTCAGGCGCTCGCCGCCATGGGCGAGGCCGAGGGCGTCACCTGGTGGCTGCTGCCCGGAAACCACGACAACCTGCGCGATGCCGAGCCGCTCTGGGACAGCATCCGCGAGGCCGCTCCGGCGAATGTCAAAGCGCTGACCGAGGCGGCGCCCATCGCCCTCGGCGACCACGCCACCCTCCTGCCCTGCCCGGTCGCCTACCGGGCCGGCGGCAGCGATCCCACCGAGGCGCTGGTGGGCATGGACAGCCCCGAGGGCCACCTGCGCATCGGCCTTGCCCATGGCGGCGTCACCGATTTCACCGAGAGCGGCGAGGTCATCGCGCCCGACCGCGACCGCAGCGCGCGGCTCGACTATCTGGCCCTCGGCGACTGGCACGGGCGCATGGAGGTCTCGCCCCGCGTGCACTATCCCGGCAGCCCCGAGCAGGACCGGTTCAAGCACGGCACCCGCGGCGTGTGCCTCTGCGTCAGCCTCACCGGCCCCGGGGCGGTGCCGCAGGTCGAGGAGGTCGAGACCGGCCAGTTCCTCTGGACCGAGATCCCCCTGCCGCTGCATCCCCGTCAGGACGCCGCCGCCGCGCTTGCCGCCGCGCTGCCAGAGTCGGGACGGCGCGACGTGCTGGTGCGGGTCATCGCCTCGGGTTGGGCCGGGCTGTCCGACCGCGCCCAGCTTGAGGCGGCCATCGCCCGACTGGGGCCGGAATTCGCCCATTTCGAGCTGCGCGCCGAGGCGCTCGGCACCCAGTACGACGCCGCCGATCTCGACCAGATCGACCATGGCGGCGGCGCGCTGCGCATCGCCGCCGAGGCGCTGATGGCGGACGCCGAGGCCGAGGCCGACACCTTGCCCCCCGACGAGCGCGCCGCCGCCGCCGATGCGCTGGCGCGTCTCTATGCCTATGTGCGGGAGGGCGCGGAATGAAACTGCGCGCCATCGAGCTGCACAACGTCCGCCAGTTCACCTCGCCGGTCCGCATCGACGGCATCGGCGACGGGCTGAACGTGCTGAGCGAACCCAACGAGGCCGGAAAGTCGACGCTGTTCGACGCGCTGCAGGCGTTGTTCTTCAAGCCCCACGGCAGCGCCGACAAGGAGACCAAGGCGCTGCGCCCCCATGCCGGCGGCGCCCCGGAGATCCGGGTCGAGCTGGAGATCCCCGAGGGAACCTTCACCGTCGCCAAGCGCTGGCTGCAAAAGCCGTCCGCGACGGTGCATCGCGACGGCCGCCTGATCGCGCAGGCCGACGCCGCCGAGGCGTGGATCGCCCGCGCGCTCGGTCAGGATGCTGGCGGTCCGTCGGGGCTGATCTGGGTCCGGCAGGGCCTCACCGCGCTGACCGATGGCTCGAAGAAGGAGAAGGACGCGGCGCTCGAGGCGCGGCGCGACCTGCTGTCCTCGGTCAGCGAGGAGGTCGAGGCGATGACCGGCGGGCGGCGCATGGATGCGGCGCTCC
This sequence comes from Salipiger bermudensis, assembly GCF_020171625.1. GTDB lineage: Bacteria > Pseudomonadota > Alphaproteobacteria > Rhodobacterales > Rhodobacteraceae > Salipiger > Salipiger bermudensis_B. The sequence goes on along the minus strand of NZ_JAIUZY010000001.1, from coordinate 305,868 downwards.
GGCGCTGCCGCGAGGAGCTGGGGCTCTACGCCACCGGCACCGGGCGGCCGCGCACCGGCGGCCCTTGGAAGGCGGCGCAGGACCAGGTCGAGGCACTCACGGCGGAACGCGACAGGCTGGCGGGGCTCACGCAGGATCTGCACGGCGCCCTCGCCGCGCGCAACCGCGCCCGCCGCACGCTGGCCGAGCTGACCGGCACCGACGCGGTCGAGAACCGCCGCAGCCGGCTCGAGGCCGCCCGCGCGGCGCATCAGGCCGCCACCCGCCACGCCGAGGAGGCCGAGGCGCTAGCCCGCAAGACCGACATGGCCCGGCTCACCGCCTCGAGTGCGCAGGCGCGGCTCGACGGGCTGCGCAAGGCGCTGGCGGAGCTTGCCGAGGCCACCACGCTCGCTGCAGAAACCGAGGCCGCCGCCACGCAGGCCCGCGCCACCCATGCCGAGGCGTCCGAGGCCCATGCGCAGGCCCAGAGCGCCCTGCAGGGCGCCGCCGAGGCGCTCGACCAGTCCGAGACCGACCGGCGCCGGGCCGAGCGTGCGCAGGCAGCGCGCGACAGCGCCGACCGGCGCCGTGATCTCGAGACCCGCCTTGCCGAGGCCGACCGCGCCCGCACCGAGATGGAGCGCGCCAAGGCGGCGATACAGGGCCCGGACAGCAAGGCCCTCCAACGGATCGAGGCCCGCGCCGCCGATCTCACCGCGACCGAAGCCGCCCGCGATGCCCGCGCCACGCAAATCCTGATGCACTACGCCGAGGGCGCCACCGTGCAGGTCCGGCTCGATGGCCGCTCGCTTGAGGACGGCCACGCCCTGCCCCTGACCCGCGCCGCGCAGCTCGAGATCGACGGCATCGGCCGGCTCGATATCCGCCCGCCCGAGACCGGCGGCAGCGATCCGGTCGAGACCGCCCGCGCCGCCCTGCGCGCGGCCCTCGACGAGATCGGCGCAGAGGATCTCGACAGCGCCCGCAGCATGGTCGCCACCCGCAGCCGCGCCGAGCAGACCTTTGGCGAGGCCCGCGCGGTGCTCGCCTCGCTCGCGCCCGAGGGGCTCGACGCGCTGCGACAGCAGCTTGCGGCCCTGCCCAAGGCCGATGAGGCCGGCGACGCGCCCGATCTCGCCACCGCGATTGCCGCCCACGAGGCGGCGCGCGAGGCCGAGAAGAGTGCGCGCACCCGGCTTGCCAGCGCCGCCGACCGGCTGTCGCAGGCGCTCTCCGAGAAGACCCGCACGGAGACGCTTCTGGCGCAGGTCTCGGACCGCAGCGCCCGGGCTCGGGCGGCGCTCGAGGGCGCGGAGGGGGACGAGGCGACGCTCGCGGCGCAGGCCGAGACCGCCCGACAACAGCTTCACCTCGCCGAAGCGGCCCATGCCGAAAAGCTGCAGAGCGCCCCGGATCTTGCCGGCGCCGAGGCGGCACTGGCACGGGCGCAGTCGGTCGAGGATCAGGCCCGGCAGGAGATCGAGACCCTGCGCCCCGAGCTCGCCCGCCTCGAGGAGCGCATCGCCCGCGCCGCCGGGGATGCCGTCGAGGAACGCCTTGCCGAGACCGAGGAGACGCTCGCCGGGGCCGAGGCGGACCTTGCCCGCATCAACCACGAGGTCGCAGCGCTTACGCGGCTCGAACAGGCGCTCACCGCGGCGCGGACCGAGGCCAGGGAGCGCTATTTCGAGCCGGTGGCCAAGGAGTTGCGCCCGCTGCTCAACCTTCTGTGGCCGGAGTCCGAGCTGACCTGGGCCGAGGACTCGCTGCTGCCCGAGGGCCTCGTGCGCCACGGCCAGACCGAGCCGCTGGATATCCTCTCGGGCGGCACGCAGGAGCAGGTGGCGCTGCTGGTGCGGCTGGCCTTCGCGCGGATGCTGCAGGCGGCGGGCCGCGCCGCGCCGGTGATCCTCGACGATGCGCTGGTGTTCACCGACGACGACCGCATCGAGCGCATGTTCAACGCGCTGCACCGGCAGGCGGCGGACCTGCAGATCCTCGTGCTCACCTGCCGTCAGCGCGCCTTCCGCGATCTGGGCGGGCGCGCGCTGCGGGTGCTGCCGCTCGACGAGACCGCCTGAACGAGGACGCTCAGACCTCCCCCAGCCGGGCGTTCACCTCGTCGATCCGGCGCAGTCGCGAGCGCGCGATGGCGCCGGCGCGCTGGGTCGCGCGGGCGCCGATCTGGTTGCAGAGCGACAGCACCGCGGCGTGGCTTCCCTGCGCTTCGGAGGTCTCGGTCCGGCAGCGGAACTGCCAGCGCACCCCGGCGGCAAGCCCGGCCTCCTCGTCCCCGATCAGGGCGATCGGCACGGCGCTGCGGCGCAGCTCGTGGAGCAGCGCCTCGGTGCGTCCCTCGCGGCGCCCCAGCGCGATCCAGATCACCAGATCCTCGGGGCCGATTTCGCTGACGTACTCGCCAAGGCTGCCGCCGCGATGCGGGATGCTGGCGCAGGTCGGCACCACCTGCACGAGCTGGCTCTGCAGGTAGTCCGCAAACACCCGGCACAGCCGGAAGCCCACCAGCCACACCCGCCGCGCCAACACCACCGCATCCGCGAGGCTTTCGAGATCGTCGGCATCGACCTGCTGATAGGTCCAGATCAGGTTGTCGATCTCGTCGCGCACGGCATCCGAGATCTCCGCCGGTCCGGCCTTCTGGCGCGGACGCGCATCGATCTGTCCGTTGCATTGCTGGCGCTCGTCGCGGGCGGCGCGCCGGGCGGAGTCGTAATTCTCGAACCCCAGCCGTCGCACGAACCGGGACACCGTCGCCTTGGAGACGCCGCACAACCGCGCCAGCTCCTGCGCGTCATAGGAGGCAAGGTCTCCCGGAAACTCGAGGAGGAAGCAGCCGAGCTTGTACTCGGCGCGATGCAAATCGGGAAGTTGCGCACGCACGCGGGAAAGAAACATAACAAAACCGTACTGAAATCAAAAAATATGGCCTCATTTTTGTGTTGCTCACCGGTTTTGCGCAAGTCCCGCGATACGATTTCGAGACTTTCGCACCGAAAATGCCGTCCTCAGGTCAGACCGCCCCTCAACGCGCATAAATCCGCCGTGACGATATCAACCTAAGGGCGATTAGCGGCGATCCGGAACCGCTTTTTAAATCCGCATGAAACTAGGGTTCGTCAAACCGTCATCGTGTGCCGGGCGCCGCCGGGCCGTCGCGATGCGCTCAGCGAATCCCGCAAGGGCGCGCGCAAGCCGGTCGCGCACGGCAGAGCCTGCCCGCAGGTCGGGAAGGGTTTCTGGCAGCCCTTCGGCCCTGAGTTTGGCAACCTAAAGAGGCACAGCGCGCATTGTCGGGCATTGATCGGCCTCCGTTCGTCCTCTGAGCGGCGTCGTGTCGCGAAGCCGAGGGGACGCTCTCGCGGCGCAGGCGGGAAATTACGCGTGGACCGCTGCTAACGCGGACTTGCGGTTGTGCGCGCAGGCTAGGCGGCGTGCGGCACCGGCCCGGCGGCTGCATGGGCAGCCCGTTCAAGCGCCGGGTAGCGCAGCGCCAGCGTCAGCCCGCGCGCCACGAAGGACACCTGCATCGCCAGCCACAGCCCGTGGTTCTCCAGCGGACCGATGAACACCGCCAGCGCCACGCCGTAAAGCAGGGTCGAGATGATCATCATGTTGCGCATGTCACGCGAGCGGGTGGCGCCGATGAAGATGCCGTCGAACATGGTCAGCCCAAGTTGGGTCAGCGGCGCGAGCACCATCCACGGCAGGTAGCTGCGCGCCTCGGCGCGCACCCCGGGATCGGTGGCCATGATGTCGATGATCAGCGGGCCGGCGAGCCAGAAGCACAGCGCCATCAGCGCGGCGGATGCGGTGGCCCAGGCGCTGGTGAGCACCGCGCCGCGCCGCAGGAGCTGCACCTGCCCCGCCCCGAACGCCCGGCCCACCAGCGCCTCGGCGGCGAAGGCGAACCCGTCGAGCGCGTGGCCGGTGATCATCAGGAACTGCAACAGCACCTGGTTGGCGGCCAGAGTGACATCGCCGAAACGGCCGCCGACCAGCAGGAACGAGACGAAGATCGTCTCGAGCAGCAGCGAGCGGATCAGGATATCGGTGTTGACCGCCGCCATGCGCTTGAGGCGCAGCCTGTCGAAGATCCGGGGCCAATCGCGCGCGGCGGGCAGGCCCAGCGTGGCGCGACACAGCCACAGGCCCATGGCGAGGCCGGACCACTCGGCGATGAAGGTGGCGATAGCGACCCCCTCGACGCCCCAGCCGAAGCCGAGCACGAAAAGCAGATCGAGCGCGACGTTGATCGCGTTCATCCAGAGCTGCAGCACGAACACGCCGCGGGTGCGCTCCTGCGCGATCAGCCAGCCGGTGATGCCGTAGATCGCGATCGCCGCCGGCGCCGACCAGATGCGGATCTGCATGTAGCCGCGGGCGAGCGCCTCGACCTCGGCGGAGGCCGGCGAGACGGCAAAGGCGGCGGTGAAAATGCCCCACTGCGCCGCGATCAAGAGCACCCCGGCGCCCAGCCCGATGAGCAGGGCCCGTGTCAACAGCGCGGCCACCTCGGCCCGGTCCCCGGCCCCGGCGGCCTGTGCGGCGAGCCCCACCGTGCCCATCCGCAGGAAGCCGAACACCCAGTAGATCGCCGAGAGCACGATGGCGCCAATGCCCACCGCGGCGATCGGCTCGGCCTGCGGGATCTGGCCCACCACGCCGGTATCGACCGCGCCGAGGATCGGGATCGTCACGTTCGACAGCAGGATCGGGATGGCGATCTTGATGACGCGGGAATGGGTGATCGGGGCGGCTGACGTAGTGGACATGGCTCAAGCTCTGTGCGGGACCGCCGGAGGGGGCGCTGCCCCCGTCCGCGCAGGCGCGGACTCCCCCGGAGTATTTTTGACGTAGAGAAGCCGGGGACGCGGGCTGCGGGCGGCCTGCGTCAGCTCTCCTTGCGGGGCATCAGGAAATGCGCGTGGGCCTGGGCGATGGGGCGGCTGTGATTGTCCTGCCAGGCTTCGGCGCGCACGCTGGCATAGCGGCGGCCCGAGCGGGTGACGTGGGCCCGGGCATAGGCATCGCGCGGCAGGCCCGAGCGCAGGTAGTCGACGGTGAAGTCGATGGTCTTGGGCAAGCGCGGAAGCTCTCCGGCCTCGAGCGCGTCGAGGGTGAGGACGCCGCTCTCGACGTCTTCCCAGAGCAGCCCCCAGCTGAGGGTGATGATGGCGGTCACCTCGAGGAAGGCGGCGGTGACGCCGCCATGCAGGGCCGGCAGGTGCGGATTGCCGATCAGCTTGTCGTCGTAATGCATCACGCCGGTCAGCTCGTCGCCGCGGCGATCGAAGGAGATGTCGAGAAAGCGGATATAGGGCACCCGCTCGGCGAGCGCGGCAAGCGCGGCGTCGCGGCGTTGCTTGACCACCTGCACCGGCTCGGGGGGGCGGCGGCTCATGCGGCGCCCTCCACGGTGAAGGTGCCGGTGGCGGTGGCCACCGGGTTCTCGGCGTCGTCGTCATGGGCGGTGGCGCGCACGAAAGCCACTGACCGGGTGACGTGGTGGCACTCGGCCCGCGCGACGATGGCCTGGCCGGGGGTGGCCGCGCGCAGGTAGTCGATGCGCAGGCTGATGGTGGCGGTGCCGCCGGGATTGCTCGGATGTGCCATGGTCGCCGCGCCGCCGCAGGTGTCCATCAGCGTCGAGACCGCGCCGCCATGGATCACCCCGGTGTCCGGATCACCCACCAGGCCCGCGTCATAGGGCATTCGGATCACCGCGACACCGTCGCGGATCTCGGTGATCTCAAGCTGCAGCGCCCGCGCCTGCGGGATAAGGTTGATGAACTCGCGCGCGAGCGTGGTCTTGTCGACATGCATAGGGCGCCTCCGTGGCTGTCGCCGCCTTTATGCGGGCGTGACAAGGGCTTCGCAAGGCTCTGCCGATCGAGTTGCGCCGCCGCCATGGGCGCACTAGGTTCAGCCTCATGGTCAAGGAGGAGCAGATGAGCGAGTCCCGTCTCAGCTTTAAGGAGATGTGCGAGCGCTTCGAAGTGACGCCGCGCACCCTGCGCTACTACGAGTATATCGAGCTGCTCTCGCCCGACCGGGAGGGCCGCTCGCGCTATTACGGCCCGCGCGAAGTGGCGCGCATGGTGCTGATCCTGCGCGGACGCCGCTTCGGCTTCCAGCTCGAGGACATCCGGCAGTGGCTGGCGATGCGCGAGCAGGAAGGCAGCCAGGCGCAGATGCAGGCCTGGCTCGAGATGGCCGACCGGCAGATGCTGGAACTGGCCGAGCAGAGGCGCCAGCTCGACGAGGCCATGGCGGAGCTCAAAGCGCTTCGGGACGACACCGCGAAATCGCTGGAAGGCTGAGGGCCGCGGCGCGAATCTCGCCGCCTGCCGCCCTTCGGGGCGTTGAATTTCGCGCGGATGACGCGTTCTTGAAAGCGCTTTGAAAAAAATCTCGTGAGGCGCCTGATCGTCCCCGACATTCGGTTTCGCGAAGCGCCCGGCTTACGTAACGAAATGTCCTTCGCTAACAGGTGACGCGAAAGGAAGTTACGTCAACTTGAAAGTGACGCGGCGTCTCGGTTACGTCAACCAAATTTGCCATTGTAAGACTCGGTGTGAAGGCGCACCTCACGCTGCATCTTAACGCGACGTGAGGGGAGCAGAACCAATGAGCGACGAGCAGATGATGACGATCCGGGAAATGTGCGACATGTTCGACGTCACCCCCCGGACCCTGCGTTTCTACGAGCAGAAGGAGCTGCTCTTCCCGGTGCGGGAAGGTCAGAAACGGCTCTTCACCCGGCGCGACCGCGCCCGGCTCAAGCTGATCCTGCGCGGTAAGCGCTTCGGCTTCAGCCTCGAGGAGATCCGCCAGCTGCTCGACCTGTATGACATGGGCGACCAGCAGCACACGCAGATCGCCCGCACCTACGAGATCGCCCAGCAGCGGCTCGACGACCTGCAAAAGCAGCGCGACGAGCTCGATGCGGCGATCAACGATCTGAAGGACCAGCTGGCATGGGGCGAGAGGATGCTCCAGCAGCTGCAGCAGAAAAAGGCCGGCTGATCCATCGGCCGGAGGCATGAAGGAGGAGAGATATGCCGAGCTACACCGCCCCCGTGAAGGACATGCAGTTCGTGCTGCACGACGTCCTCGATGTCAGCAGCACCGGCATTCCGGGCTATGACGAGCTCGACCGCGACACCACCGCGGCGATCCTCGACGAGGCGGCGAAACTCGCCGAGAACGTGCTCGCCCCGCTGAACCCCGTGGGCGACGCGCAGGGTTGCACGCTGGAAAACGGCGTGGTGCGCACTCCGGACGGCTTCCTCGATGCCTTCAACCAGATGCGCGAGGGCGGCTGGCCGGCGCTGGATTGCGATCCCGAATATGGCGGTCAGGGCCTGCCCTATCTCGTCTCCACCGCGGTGGGCGAGATGTTCTCCTCGGCCAACATGGCCTTCAACATGTATCAGGGCCTGACCCATGGCGCCTACAATGCCATCCACGCGCATGGCTCCGACGAACAGAAGGCCACCTATCTGCCCAAGATGGTGAGCTGCGAGTGGGGCGGCACGATGAACCTCACCGAGCCCCATTGCGGCACCGATCTGGGTCTCATCAAGACCAAGGCCGAGCCGCAGGAGGACGGGACCTACAAGATCACCGGCTCGAAGATCTGGATCTCGGCCGGCGAGCACGACATGGTCGACAACATCATCCACCTCGTGCTGGCCAAGATCCCCGGCGGACCCGAGGGGGTGAAGGGCATCTCGCTGTTCATCGTGCCCAAGTTCATGGTCAACGAGGACGGCTCGCTGGGCGATCGCAACGCGGTGAGCTGCGGCGGACTCGAGCACAAGATGGGCATCCACGGCAACGCCACCTGCGTGATGAACTACGACGGCGCCACCGGCTTCCTCGTGGGCGAGGCGCACAAGGGCATGCGGGCGATGTTCACCATGATGAACGAAGCCCGGCTCGGCGTCGGCCTGCAGGGCTATGCACAGGGCGCCGTGGCCTACCAGAACGCGCTCGGCTTCGCCAAGGACCGGCTTCAGGGCCGCGACGTGACCGGCGCCAAGAACCCCGAGGGGCCGGCGGATTCGATCATGGTCCACCCGGATGTGCGCCGCAACCTGATGGACCAGAAGGCCCTGACCGAGGGCGCGCGGGCGCTGGTGTTCTGGGGCGCCTCGCTGATCGATCAGGCGCATCGCTCGGGCGACAAGGATGCCGAGGGGCTGATCTCTCTGCTGACCCCGGTGATCAAGGGCTTCCTCACCGACAAGGGCTTCGAGACCGCGGTGCTGGCGCAGCAGACGCTGGGCGGCTCGGGCTTCACACGGGAATGGGGGCTTGAGCAGTTCGTCCGCGATGCGCGCATCACGATGATCTACGAGGGCACCAACGGCATCCAGTCGCTGGATCTGGTGGGCCGCAAGCTGGCGCAGGATGGCGGCAAGCACGTCATGGCCTTCTTCGACATGGTCAAGCGCTTCATCGCCGAGCACAAGGGCCAGGACGAGGCGTTCGACGCGCAGTTCCTCGAGCCGCTCAAGGCCGCCTCGAAGGACCTGCAGCAGGCCGGCATGTTCTTCATGCAGAACGGCATGAAGAACCCGAACGAGGCGCTGTCGGGGTCGTATGACTTCATGCACCTGTTCGGCCATGTCTGCCTCGGCCTGATGTGGGCGCGCATGGCGGTGGCGGCGAAGGCCGCGCTGGACGGGGACGGTGCCGACCGCGCTTTCCTCAACGCCAAGATCGCCACCGGGCGCTACTACATGGCGCGCCAGCTGCCCGCGACCCGCACCCATCTGGCGCGGATCGAGAGCGGTGCCGAGACCGTGATGGCGCTGGACGTCGAAAGCTTCTGACGCGAGGGTGGCGGCGGGGCCTCGCGCCCCGCCCATCCGCCCTGACCGAAGGAGAGAGACCTTGCCGAAACGCTTTCGCCTGACCCGCCGCCTGTCGCTCGCGATGACCGAGGACGGCTATCGCGGCCTGCGCCGCTTTGCCGAGGAAGCCGGGCTCGACGAGGGCGAGGCACTGTCGTTTCTCTTCGAGCATTTCGACAGCGTCACCGACAGCGAGGTGCTCTCGCACCGGCTGCAGCTGTTCACCGCCGAGCTGGAGGCGCGCAAGCGCTAGCTTTGACCGACGTTACACGAGCCGCGGCGGCAGGGAGGGCCAATGCGCAGCATGATCGCCACGGATCCGGCCACTGTTGTGGCCAGCGTTCTGCCTATTTTTCCAACCACGCCGCCCATCTCGAGCGAAGGACCGGGGGTTTCACACCCCCGGACCCCCGTGGAGTATTTGGGACGTAAAGAAGCAGGGGGACCGCGCATCGGGCCCGGCGCCGCGCGGCGGGGAGCCCTTGCGGCAGCTTGGTGGGCAGCTCTCGGTCCACGCCGCCATCCGGCCAGTGCTGCGGCGGGATGGCGGCGCTTCTCCACGTGCGGTCATCGGCTCTCCAGCCTGTACCGCCCGGAAACGCTACTGCATTCGAAGTTAACACCGGGTTACCCGCCTTCGGCGGCAGCCCCTTCTCTTCGTCGAAAATACTCCGCGGGGGTGCGGGGGTGCGAAACCCCCGCTCCGGCCCGACCCACAAGCGCAGCCGAAAGGACGACCGCATGACCATCAAACTCTATTGCTTCGGGGAATCCGGCAATGCCTACAAGGCCGCCCTGCCCCTCGCGCTATCCGGGCTCGACTGGGAGCCGGTCAAGGTGGACTTCTTCAACGGCGAGACCCGTAGCACCGAGTACCGCGCGCAGATCAACGAGATGGGCGAAGCCCCCGTGCTCGTAGACGGCGACGTCAGGCTCACCCAGTCCGGCGTGATCCAGATGTACATCACCGAGAAGACCGGCCGCTTCGGCGGCGCCACCCCCGAGGACGCGCGCGAGGTGATGCGCTGGGTGTTCTGGGACAACCACAAGCTCTCGAGCCAGGCCGGCATGACGCGTTTCCTGATGAATTTCCTGCCCGAGGACAAGCGCCCGGCCGAGGTCATCGCCTTCACCCAAGGCCGCCTCAAGGCCGCCTACCAGGTGCTGAACGCCCATCTCGCGGGCCGCGACTGGGTCGTGGGAGACGGCCCGACCCACGCCGATTTCTCCTGCTGCGGCTACCTGTTTTATCCCGAACCCTTCGGCTTCGCCCGCAGCGACTGGCCGGAGATCGATCGCTGGCTGTCGAACATCGAGGCGCTCGACGGCTGGAAACACCCATATGACCTGATGCCCGGTTCCCCCGCGGACCGGGCCTGAGAGGAGGAGCAGAATGACTGACGCTTACATCTACGACGCCGTGCGCACTCCGCGCGGCAAGGGCCGCAAGGACGGCGCCCTGCACGAGGTCACCTCGTTGCGGCTGTCAGCGCTGACGCTGAACGCGCTGAAGGAGCGCAACGGGCTCGAGGGCCACGCCGTCGAGGACGTGATCTGGGGCAACGCCACGCAGGTCGCCGAACAGGGCGGCTGTCTGGCGCGCTCGGCGGTGCTGGCCTCGGAGCTTGACGAGCGCATCCCCGGCCTGTCGATCAACCGCTTCTGCGCTTCGGGCATGGAGGCGGTGAACCTCGCCGCCAACCAGGTGCGTGGCGGTGCCGGCGAGGGCTATATCGCCGGCGGGGTCGAGATGATGGGCCGCGTTGCCATGGGCAGCGACGGCGCCGCCATCGCGGTCGACCCGAGCCTCGCCATGAAAACCTACTTCGTGCCGCAGGGCATCTCGGCCGACATCATCGCCACCGAGTACGGTTTCTCGCGCGACGATGCCGACGCCTTCGCCGTCGAAAGCCAGCGCCGCGCCGCCGAGGCCTGGAGCGACGACCGCTTCTCGCGTTCGGTGATCACCGTGCGCGACCAGAACGGCGTCGCCATCCTCGACCGCGACGAGTACATGCGCCCGGGCACCGACATGCAGTCGCTGGGCGGGCTCAAGCCCTCGTTCAAGGAGATGGGCGAGGTGATGCCGGGCTTCGACCAGCTCGCGCTGATGAAATACCCGCATCTCGAGAAGATCGAGCACGTGCACCATGCCGGCAACTCCAGCGGCATCGTCGACGGCTCCGCCGCGGTGCTGATCGGCTCCAAGGCGTTCGGCGAGGCGCATGGGCTCAAGCCGCGCGCCCGCATCCGCGCCACCGCCAAGATCGGCACCGATCCGACCATCATGCTGACCGGCCCGGTGCCGGTGACCGAGAAGATCCTCGCCGACAGCGGCATGGCGATCTCGGACATCGATCTGTTCGAGGTCAACGAGGCCTTCGCCAGCGTGGTGCTGCGCTTCATGCAGGCCTTCGACGTCGACCATGACAAGGTGAACGTGAACGGCGGCGCCATCGCCATGGGCCACCCGCTCGGCGCCACCGGCGCGATCATCATCGGCACCCTGCTCGACGAACTCGAGCGCAGCGGCAAGAGCACCGGTCTCGCCACGCTCTGCGTCGCCTCGGGCATGGGCGCGGCCACCATCATCGAACGCGTGTGACGGGAGGACACCAGATCATGAGCCAGCATTTCACCCTGCAGACCGACGCCGAAGGCGTCGCCACCATCACCTGGGACACCCCGGGCAAGAGCATGAACGTGATGAGCATCGAGGGCTTCCAGCAGCTCGACGCGTTGATCGACGAGGCCCTCGCCGACGACGCCGTGAAGGGCATCGTGCTGACCTCCGGCAAGGCGGGCAGCTTCGCCGGCGGCATGGATCTCAACGTGATCGCCAAGATGCGCGAAGACGGCGGCGACGATCCCGCATCGAGCATCTTCGACGGCATCATGCAGATCCACACCATCCTGCGGAAGATCGAGCGCGCCGGCATGGATGACAAGAACCAGGGCGGCAAGCCGATCGCCTGCGTCCTGCCCGGCACCGCGCTCGGCATCGGCTTCGAGATCCCGCTGGCCTGCCACCGGATCTTTGCCGCCGACAACCCCAAGGCCAAGATCGGCCTGCCCGAGATCATGGTCGGCATCTTTCCCGGCGCCGGTGGCACCACGCGTCTGTCACGCAAGCTGGGCGCCATGGCGGCCTCGCCCTTCCTGCTCGAGGGCAAGCTCTCGGACCCGAAGAAGGCCAAGAGCGCCGGGCTGATCGACGAGGTCTCAGAGGATCCGCTGGCCGACGCCAAGGCCTGGGTTCTGGCGGCAAGCCCGGCCGACATCGTCAAGCCGTGGGACGCCAAGGGCTACAAGATGCCCGGCGGCGCGCCCTATCATCCGGCGGGCTTCATGACCTTCGTCGGCGCCTCGGCCATGGTGCATGGCAAGACCAAGGGCGTCTACCCGGCGGCCAAGGCGATGCTCTCGGCGGTCTACGAGGGGGCACTTGTACCCTTCGATACGGCGCTGAAGATCGAGGCGCGCTGGTTCACCAACGTGCTGCTGAACCCGTCGTCGAGCGCGATGATCCGCTCGCTCTTCATCAACAAGGAGGCGCTCGAGAAAGGCGCCAACCGGCCCGACGTGCCGGACCAGAAGGTGAAGAAGGTCGGCGTGCTTGGCGCGGGCATGATGGGCGCCGGCATCACGCTGGTCTCGGCCATGGCCGGGATCGAGGTGGTGCTGCTCGACCAGTCGAAGGACGCCGCAGAGAAGGGCCGCGCCTACACCGCCTCCTACATGGACAATGGCATCGCCCGGAAGAAGGCCACGCCCGAGAAGAAGGAGGCCGCGCTCTCGCTCATCACCGCGACCGACGATTACGCCCAGCTTGCGGGCTGCGACCTGATCGTCGAGGCGGTGTTCGAGGACCCGAAGGTGAAGGCCGAGGTCACGCAGAAGGTGCTCGAGCACGTGGGCGAGGACTGCATCTTCGCCACCAACACCTCGACCCTGCCGATCACCGAGCTCGCCAAGGCCTCGAGCAACCCCGAGCAGTTCATCGGCATTCATTTCTTCTCGCCGGTCGAGAAGATGATGCTGGTGGAGATCATCAAGGGCAAGGCGACGGGCACCCGCGCGGTGGCCAAGGCGCTCGATTTCGTGCGCCAGATCCGCAAGACCCCGATCGTGGTCAACGACGCGCGCTTCTTCTACGCCAACCGCTGCATCATCCCCTATATCAACGAGGGCATCCGCATGGTGGCCGAGGGCGTCGACCCGGCGTTGATCGAGAACGCCGCCAAGCTCGTGGGGATGCCACTGGGGCCGCTGCAGCTGGTCGACGAAACCTCGATCGATCTCGGCGTGAAGATCGCCAAGGCGACGAAGGCCGCGATGGGCGATGCCTATCCCGACGGCGCGGTCGACGAGGTGGTGTTCTGGATGGCCGACGAGGGCCGTCTGGGACGCAAGGCGAATGCCGGCTTCTACGACTATGACGACAAGGGCAAGCGCCAGCTCCTCTGGGAGGGCCTCGCGGCGAAGTACCCCGTCGCCGACGACCAGCCCTCGCTCACCGAGGTGCAGCACCGGTTGCTGTTCGTGCAGGTGCTCGAGGCGGTGCGCGCGCTCGAGGAAGGCGTGCTCGAGGACATCCGCGAAGGCGATGTCGGCGCCATCCTAGGCTGGGGCTTCGCGCCCTGGTCCGGCGGCCCGTTCTCGTGGCTCGACATGCTCGGGGCGCCCTACGCGGCCGAGCGCTGCGGCCAGCTCGCAGAGGCCCATGGCGCGCGCTTCGCCTGTCCGGACCTGCTGCGCGAGATGGCCGAAGAAGGCGACGAGTTCTACGAGCGCTTCAGCGCGCCGCAGGAGGCCGCAGCCTGATCGCGAGGCGATGGCGGGGCGCCCCTCAGGGGGCGTCCCGACACGTTTTCTTGATATGCCAGCCCGGTGAAATCCGCGCGACCGCGCCTATGTTAGCGATACACGCCGCTGCCCGGCGCAAAGACTTCTCAACAGTAGATTTACGGAGTGACTGATGACTTGTTCCGTCATGGTCCGCGCCATCCCCCGGCCCGGACAGGATACCCGACTCAAGACCCTTGCCGCCCGTCTCGCCGAAGCCTCGCGCGGGGAGCCCGGCAATATCCGCTTCGAGGCCCTGAGCGAGAAAGGCGGCAGCATCGTTCTGATGGCCGAATACGACACCCCGGAGGCCTACGACGCCCACATGCACGCGCCCCACACCGAAGCCTTCCGCAAGGCGCTCGAGCGCATCGCCGAGGGCAGCGGGGCCACGGTGACACCGCTTGCGCGCCTCGCCTGACAGACGCGCCGAGGCCCCGGCGGCGGGCCTCGTCCAACCCTAGCGGCGCAAATGCCGCGGGGCGGCCAGCGTCGCGCGCCCGCGGGATGCCGGCGCCGGGACACATTTTTGCCTCATTGCCGTATCAACTTGTTCTTCCCCCGCTTTATGCGCCCACCCATAGCGGCCAGCGGGTCTCGGCGCCCTGCCCCGGGACCATCGCCACGGTCGTAAGAACACGAAAGCCGGAAAGACGTCCGAGACGAGATCCATGACCCGATACACCCTTCCCCACACGCTGGCCGAACAGATTGCAGACGGTGTCGTGCTGGTGCTTGGCGTGTGTTTCGCGGTCGCGGCGGTCTCGGCGCTGTTCGTCTGGGCCACGCTCGAAGGCGCACCCGGCGCGACCTGGGCGCTGCTGCCCTACGCGCTCGGGCTGATCGCGAGCTTCGGCTTCTCGGCGGCCTACAATCTCACGCTCCACGCCCCCACCCGCGCGGTACTGCGCCGCTTCGATCACGCGGCAATCTACCTGCTGATCTCGGGCACCTACACGCCGATGGCGCTGCTTGGCATCGGCGGCGCCGAGGGGCTAGCGCTGACCGCGGCATCCTGGGCGATCTCCGCCGTCGGCATCACGCTGAAGCTGCGCTCGATCCACCGCTGGGCGCGGCTCGGCTTCGCGCTCTATCTCGCGCAGGGCTGGCTCGGTGGCATCGCCGCGTGGCCGTTCCTGAAGGCGCTGCCCTTCGAGGCCCTGATCCTGCTGATCGCAGGCGGCCTCGTCTACACGGTCGGCACGATCTTCCACCACTCCAACCGCATCCCCTATGCACGCGCCATCTGGCACGGCCATGTGCTTGCCGCCGCCGCCAGCCATTACGCGGCGATCATCCTAGTCGCACGATGACACGCGCTGCCAAAGACGCGACATCTCCGCTGCGCGCCTGTCGAGCATTGCTACGGGCGGCCCGGTCCGGCCTGCCTCCGGCGGGAGTATTTTTGACGAAGAGAAGATGCGGGCGCAGTGCTCCAGGCTTCTTTGGTTCGGAAATACCTCGGGGGTGAATTGGCCACAGGCTAAGAGGGGGCAGAGCCCCCTTGTTCTTTCTTGGTGGCGCACCTTTGGTGCGACAGGGGGCAGAGCCCCCTCCTTCTCCTTGAATTGCGCACCTCCGGTGCGACAGGGTGCAGCGCTCCCTCTTTCCTCCTGAGAGGCGCACTTTTGGTGCGACAGGGGCGCAGCGCCCCTCCCTTGCCCGGCCAAACGCACAAGGGCGGCACCTTCCGGCACCGCCCCCTAGATCCGCAGCGTTTCAGGGATCAGAAAAAGGCCTGGAGCCCGGTCTGCGCCCGCCCGAGGATCAGCGCGTGCACGTCGTGGGTGCCCTCGTAGGTGTTCACCGTCTCGAGGTTGGCGGCGTGGCGCATTACGCCGTATTCGATCTGGATGCCGTTGCCACCGTGCATGTCCCGCGCCATGCGCGCGATATCGAGCGCCTTGCCGCAATTGTTGCGCTTGATCAGCGAGATCATCTCGGGCGCCGCCTGCGCGCTGTCCATGAGCCGCCCCACCCGCAGCGCCGCCTGCAGCCCGAGCGCGATCTCGGTCTGCATGTCGGCGAGCTTCTTCTGGAACAGCTGCGTGCCGGCCAGCGGCTTGTCGAACTGCTTGCGGTCGAGCCCGTATTGGCGCGCCTGCATCCAGCAGAACTCGGCCGCGCCCATGACGCCCCAGGCGATGCCATAGCGGGCACGGTTGAGGCAGCCGAACGGGCCCTTGAGGCCTTCGACATTGGGCAGCAGCGCGTCCTCGCCGACCTCCACGTCCTCCATGACGATCTCGCCGGTGATCGAGGCGCGCAGGGAGAGCTTGCCTCCGATCTTCGGGGCGGACAGCCCTTTCATGCCCTTCTCGAGCACGAAGCCGCGGATCTTGCCGCCATGTGCCTCGGACTTGGCCCAGACCACGAAGACATCCGCGATCGGCGCGTTCGAGATCCACATCTTGGCCCCGTTCAGGCGGTAGCCGCCCTCGGTCTTGACGGCGCGGGTCTTCATGCCCGCCGGGTCCGAGCCGGCATCGGGCTCGGTCAGGCCGAAGCAGCCGATCCACTCGCCCGAGGACAGCTTGGGCAGGTATTTCTGCCGCTGCTCCTCGGAGCCGTAGGCGTAGATCGGGTACATCACCAGGCTCGACTGCACCGACATCATCGAGCGATAGCCCGAATCCACCCGCTCGACCTCGCGCGCGACGAGGCCGTAGCTGACATAGCCCGCCCCGATGCCGCCATACTGCTCGGGCACGGTGACACCCAGCAGGCCCTGCGCGCCCATCTCGGCAAAGATCTCGGGATCGGTCTGCTCGTCCATGTAGGCGCGCTCGACCCGCGGCAGCAGCTTGTCCTGCGCAAAGGCGCGGGCGCTCTCTCCGATCATACGCTCGTCTTCCTCGAGCTGGGCGTCGAAGAGGAACGGATCCTCCCAGGCGAATCCGGCGAGGGAGGGGTTATCCTTGGGACGAAGGTTGGGGGCGTCGGCCATGGTCGGGATCCTTTTCGCGTTTCGACGCGAACCCTACGCCCGCGCGTGCCGGGATGGAAACGATTTAATTTGCGCAAGCAATGAGGATTTCTCATAAACCCCACCATCAACTCTTTCGCCGGAGCCGCGATGCGCAAAGCCTATATTCCCTCCGTCGCCGAGCTCGAGGCGTTCACCGCCTGCGCCCGCCGCGGCACCACCACCATGGCCGCCGACAGCCTTGGTCTGACACAGAGCGCGATTTCCCGCTCGCTGGCCTCGCTCGAGGACCGGCTTGGCGTCGCGTTGTTCAACCGCGTGCGGCAAAGACTGGTCCTGTCGCCCGCAGGCCATGCGTTTCTCGATCGCGCGGAGGAGCTGCTGGCCGAGCTCGACGCGGCGGCCATGGGGGTGATGGCCTTCGGCGGACGCGACGCTGTGCTCCGCATGGCGGTCCTGCCGAGCCTGGCGCGGATCTGGCTGATCCCGCGCCTTGCGCGCTTTGCGCAGGTCGCCCCAGAGATCAGCCTCGACCTCTCGGCGCGGCTCCTGCCGGTGGATTTCGGGCGCGAGCCTTTCGACCTCGCCATTATGCGCAGCCGACATGATATCCCCGGCGTCACCACCGAACCGGTGATCCCCGAAACCATGGTGATCGTGGCCGCCCCCGCGCTGCTTGCGGGTCAGGATGCGCTCAGCGATGCCGACCTTCTGGAGCTGCCGCTCCTGCAGCAATCGACCCGACCGACGCTTTGGCTCGACTGGTTCCGCGGCTCCGACACCGATCCCCGCCGCATTCTCCGGGGCGCGCGGCTCGATCATTTCGACATGATCGTCGACGCCGCCATCGCCGGACTCGGCGTGGGCATCGTGCCCGAGATCGTCGCCCGGCCCGCGCTCGAGCGCGGTGCGCTGGCGCTGGCCGCGCCACGGCGGTTCGCCACCGGAGAGCACTATGCGCTGATCCTGCCCGAGCCGGCGCTGAACAGCCCCCACGTTCACCGCTTTCGCGACTGGCTGCTTGACGAGATCGGCCGCTGAGGGCACCGCGCCCGTCCCGGATCAAGCACGGCCGTCCGTCCGGTTATTCTCCGTGCGCGTGTGCGACGGAAAGCGGCATCAGGCGTCGCGAGTGTCGTATCGGGCAGAGCGTCGCGAAGAGCGACATTTGCGCACGAACAAAGCGGCGAAGAGCATGACGTTGAAAACGTCCATTCTTCATACATCCTGGCCCGCCGCTGAACGTCGCTGAAACCGCGAGACAGCACGTTCCGTCGGGTCCCGTTGACCGGAGAGGGTGTTTTCCGATAGAACTGAACACCCAAACGGTGTATCTTTTCGATAGGCTTACCTGCATGTTGGTCGGCGCTTGGGGACCCCGGGACGCTCCCTGATGTGCAAGTCAGCCGCTGAAATATCGTTTTTCGAGAGGAACTGGACCTAAGCTTAACACGCAATGCGAGCATTCCGACCAAAATACCAACTTGGAATTGATGGCGCCGAGATTTTGGTCTTTCCCGAGAATTGAGGAGCAACCCCTTGGGGCCGAATTGGAAGACCGACGACGATACCGTCGCACCGAATCCTGCAAGAACCCACGTCCTCCGGGCCGCGACCCTCTCGGGCATCCTGATCTTCCTGCTGCAATCACACGAGGCGATCTGCAGCGCCTTCGACTGCAATCGTGATTATGTCATCCTTGGCTTCGGCCTGATCGTGCTGTCGGCCTGGCTCTATGGCTGGAAATCTCTGGCCTATTTTCTACCGGGCATCCTGCTTCAGGCGGCGATGGAAGGATATAGCCCGAGCGAGATGATGAGCTCTGCCGATGGCCACGTCCTTCTCGTGACGATCTGCGCGCCGTTCGCCTTTACCACGATGCGGTGGGCCGGCATCGACACAGAGATCGACCTCAGTGGCTGCCGCCGGGTCTGGAGGCTCATCCTGCTTGCGGGGATCATGGCCTCGGCATTCGCGCTCGTCCTGCGCAGCCTGCTCTGGGATCTCTTTCCAACCTACGCGATCTCGTTCTCGATCGCCTACCCCACAGTCCTCAGCGATATTGCCGGCTTGGCGCTCTTCATGCTCATTCTGATAGGAATTTTTAAACTTATTCAGCAATCTGAATAGGTTGTCACAATCACAATTCTGCCTTTGCACAAACCGGTATTGCACCCGGTGCCATGAAAATTTATCATGCGGATACTTTAATACTATTTGGACGCAAATGATGAGTGCGCTATCCGGCATCGCGAAGCTGAGAGCTGCCCTGTGGCAGATGGAGAAGGACCTCGGGCTCGAGGATCTGAACCGCAATGAGCGCGACCTGCTCTATGCGTTTCACGCCGTTGCGGCCCAAAATGACGGCACGAGCGACATTTCCTCCGATCAGGTGCGTAACGCAACGGCGGTTGAAGAGATGAAGCACGCCACCTTCCATCGCGCCATGAAGCGTCTGATCGAGCTTGGCTATATCGAGCATTCGCCGAACCACAAGACCAAGGTCTACAGGCTGGGCGCCACCGCGCAATCGCTCTGACCGTGAGGGCTGCGCCGAAGTTTTCGGCGTGAGAAACTCCCCTCTCGGTCCGGGCCATTCATGCCGGTGCGATTTTTGTTCGCCCGCCGACTATCGCTTCGATATGAAATCTGTTGACCGGCCTGCCGAATCTCAGGCGTCGGCAGGGGGCCGCGCGATGACGCCGATCGCACGCCGGTCGGCTGTGCGCGGCCCTTTCCCCGATGATTGCTAGCGGGGCTGACTGGGGCGTCCCGAACGCGGTCGCGCTAGGCGACGCGTAGAACGGCGACGCCACGAGAAGACGCTCTCCCTAACGAGCGAAGCGAAGGTGGCTGGGCGCCTCCCCGGCGCGCGCGCGGCGCTGTCAGAGACGAGGCTGTCGGAAGCGTTTGCAGTCCGCCAGCTAAATCCGCTCGGGCGAGAGGAGCGCGAGCGCTGGCAGGAGATGGGGACGAGCGGCGCCCCGCGTTTGCTGATCGAGCGCATCTAGAGCTCATGTACAGATTTAAGCTTCACGCCTAATTCAATGTAAAAAAGTAATTTTCAGAATCTCTAAACCGAAATCTCCGGCGCAGCCGATTTCGCCGCTTGACCGCCGAGCGTGAGTTCCTATCCTGCCAGCACGTCAGGGGAGTCCCGCCAGAGGGGACTGAGAGGCTGACACCGGCACATCGATGCCGGGGTGACGCGACCCTTCGAACCTGACCCAGTTGACGCTGGCGTAGGAAGACCGAAGGGCATTCCCCCAACGCATCTCGTGGGGCGGCCTTTTCGGGCCGCATGGCCCTGTTGCGCATCGCCGCAACCCGGGCCGTCCGGCCCCTTTCTGCACTACGTTTCGCTTGGGTCTCATCGCGAGAGGAGACCGAAATGAAAGACACCATCCCAACCATCACCACGGGCGCACTGCCCGCCTCGACCAAGGTTTATGTCCACGGGGAGCTGCACGAGCTGCGCGTGCCCCTGCGCGAGATTGCCCTCACCGGCGAGGCGCCGCTGCGGGTCTATGACAGCTCCGGCCCCTATACCGATCCGGCAATCGAGATCGACATCGCCAAGGGCCTCCCCGAGGTCCGCGGCGGCTGGCTGCAGAGCCGCGGCGACGTCGAGGAATATGACGGTCGCAGCGTCACCGACGCCGATAACGGCTTTGCCAAGGGCGACCGGCTGGTGCCGGGCTTCCCCGAGCAGCGCAAACCGCTGCGCGCCACCGGCGACCGCGCCGTCACCCAGCTAGCCTATGCCCGCGCCGGCATCGTCACCCCGGAGATGGAATTCGTCGCCATCCGCGAGAACGAGGGCCGGCTCGCCGCCCACACGCGCGACGGCGAACCGATGGGCGCCAACCTGCCCGACCTCGTGACCCCCGAGTTCGTGCGTGACGAGATCGCCGCAGGCCGTGCCATCATCCCGGCCAACATCAACCACCGCGAGCTGGAACCGATGATCATCGGGCGCAACTTCAAGGTGAAGATCAACGCCAATATCGGCAACTCGGCGGTCACCTCCTCGATGGAGGAAGAGGTCGAAAAGATGGTCTGGGCGATCCGCTGGGGCGGAGACACGGTGATGGACCTCTCGACCGGGCGCAACATCCACAACATCCGCGACTGGATCATCCGCAACGCGCCGGTGCCGATCGGCACGGTGCCGCTCTATCAGGCGCTCGAGAAGGTCGGCGGCATCGCCGAGGATCTGACATGGGAGATCTTCCGCGACACGCTGATTGAGCAGGCCGAACAGGGCGTCGACTACTTCACGATCCATGCCGGCGTGCGCCTGCACATGATCCCGATGACCGCCAAACGCGTCACCGGCATCGTCAGCCGCGGCGGCTCGATCATGGCCAAGTGGTGCCTGCATCATCACCGTGAGAGCTTTCTCTACGAGCATTTCGACGAGATCTGCGACATCTGCCGTCGCTACGATGTGAGCTTCTCGCTGGGAGACGGGCTGCGTCCGGGCGCGATTGCCGATGCCAATGACGAGGCACAGTTCGCCGAGCTGCGCACGCTGGGCGAGCTGACCAAGATCGCCTGGGCCAAGGACTGCCAGGTGATGATCGAAGGCCCCGGCCACGTGCCGATGCACAAGATCAAGGAGAACATGGACGAGCAGCTCAAGCACTGCCACGAGGCGCCGTTCTACACGCTCGGGCCGCTCACCACCGACATCGCGCCGGGCTACGACCACATCACTTCGGCCATCGGGGCGGCGATGATCGGCTGGTTCGGCACCGCGATGCTCTGCTACGTGACACCGAAGGAACACCTCGGCCTGCCCGACCGAGACGACGTGAAGACCGGCGTGATCACCTACAAGCTCGCCGCGCACGCCGCCGATCTCGCCAAGGGCCATCCCGGCGCGCAGCTGCGTGACGACGCCATCAGCCGGGCGCGGTTCGAGTTCCGCTGGATTGACCAGTTCAACATCGGGCTCGACCCCGACACCGCGCGCGAGATGCATGACGAGACCATGCCCGCCGAGGCCCACAAGGTGGCGCATTTCTGCTCCATGTGCGGGCCGAAATTCTGCTCCATGAAGATCAGCCACGACATCCGCGCCGAGGCCGAGAAGCAGCAGGGCATGGAGAAGATGGCCGAGAGGTTCCGCGAGGGCGGCGCGCTCTACGTGCCCGCCGAGCCGTCGGAATGATCTCGGTTCTGGGCACCGGGGTGGCGGGGCTTTGCGCCGCCACCGCGCTGGCCGAGCGCGGGTTTCCGGTCGAGGTGATCGCGCCCGGCGACGTGCCCGCGCCCGCCTCGCATCTCGCGGGCGGCATGTTGGCGCCGTTCTGCGAGGGCGAGGCCGCGCCTCGGGTGGTGGTCTCGAAAGGTCAGGCGGCGCTCGGCTGGTGGCAGGCCCGGGTGCCCGGCGTGGAGCAACGCGGCACGCTGGTCGTGGCCCCGCCGCGCGATGCCGCCGAGCTCGACCGCTTCGCGCGCGCCACGCAAGGCCACCGCGCGGTCTCGCCCGCCGATCTCGAGCCGGAGCTGGCCGGGCGCTTTGCTCGTGGGCTGCACTTCCCCGACGAGGCCCACATGGACCCGCGCGCGGCGCTCGCCCATCTGCGCGCGCGGCTCGTGGCGCAGGGCGTGGCCTTCCGCGAGGAGGCCCCGCGCGGCGATATCGTCGACTGCCGGGGGCTTGCCGCTGCAGGCCACCTGCCCGACCTGCGCGCCGTGCGGGGCGAGATGCTGGAGCTTTGCGCGCCCGACGTGCAGCTCACCCGGCCCGTGCGGCTGCTTCACCCGCGCTTTCCCTGCTACGTGGTGCCGCGCGGCGGCGGTCGCTACATGATCGGCGCCACCATGGTGGAAAGCGCCCGGCCCGGCCCGGTCACCGCGCGCGCGGTGATGGAGCTGCTCTCCGCCGCCTACACGCTGCATCCCGGCTTTGCAGAGGCCGAGGTGATCGCCACCGGCGCGGGCCTGCGCCCCGCCTTTCCCGACAACATCCCGGCGCTGCGCCACGCGCCCGACCGCATCCACCTCAACGGACTCTACCGGCACGGCTTTCTCATGGCCCCGGTGCTGGGCGAGGAGCTGGCCGCGGCGCTCGCAGCGCCCCTTACGAAGGACGTCACCCATGCGCATTGACCTCAACGGCGCGCCGGTCGAGACCCGCGCCCGCACCCTGCACGACCTGATCGAGGAGCAGGGCTTTGCCGCCACTGCCGTCGCCACCGCGCTTGACGGCAGCTTCATCCCCCGCACCGCACGCGCGGCCGCAGCGCTGACCGAGGGCGCGCGGGTCGAGGTGCTCTCGCCGATGCAGGGAGGCTGAGACGATGTTTTACGGAACCCAACTCAATAGCCGCCTGATGCTGGGCACCGCGCAATATCCCTCGCCGCAAGTGCTGCGCGAGGCCATCGCCGCCTCCGGCGCCGAGGTCATCACCGTGTCGCTGCGGCGCGAGGGCAGCGCGGGCGACGCCTTCCGCGAGATCCTGCGCCAGAGCGGCTGCCGCATCCTGCCCAACACCGCCGGGTGCCACTCGGTGCGCGAGGCGGTGACCACGGCGCAGATGGCGCGCGAGCTCTTCGGCACCAACTGGATCAAGCTCGAGGTGATCGGCCACGCGGACACGCTGCAGCCCGACCCGTTCGCGCTGGTCGAGGCGGCGCGCATCCTCACCGAGGAGGGCTTCGACGTGTTCCCCTACACCACCGAGGACTTGATCGTGGGAGAGCGGCTCATCGAGGCGGGCTGCCGGGTGCTGATGCCCTGGGGGGCGCCGATCGGCTCCGGTCAGGGGCTGCGCCACCGCGAGGCGCTGCGCAGCATGCGCGCGCATTTCCCCGACGTGCCGCTGGTGATCGACGCCGGGATCGGTGCGCCGTCGCAGGCGATGGCGGCGATGGAGATGGGGTTCGACGCGGTGCTGCTCAACACCGCGGTGGCCAAGGCGCTCGACCCAGTCGCCATGGCCCGTGCCTTCGGCGCGGCGGTGGCGGCGGGACGCGCCGCGCATGACGCTGGGCTGATGCCCTGCCGCGACATGGCCACCGCCTCGACCCCGCTCTTCGGCATGGCGGAGTTGGCATGATGGGCTGGCTCGATCGCTTCTACCTCATCACCGGCCATGTCGGCCGTCTTGAGCTTTTGGTGCCGCAGGGCGTGCGGCTGGTGCAGCTTCGCCTCAAGGATCTGCCCGAAGCCGAGCTGCGCCGTCAGATCGCCCGCGCCCGCGACATCTGCGCGGTGCATGGCGCGCAGCTCGTGGTCAACGATCACTGGCGGCTGGCGCTGGATCTGAATTGCACCTTCGTCCATCTCGGACAGGAGGATATGGACGACGCCGATTTCGACGCCCTGCGCCGGGCTGGCGTGCGCATCGGCCTCTCGACCCATGACGAAGCCGAGCTCGACCGCGCGCTGGCCTGCGCCCCGGACTACGTGGCGCTGGGGCCGGTCTATCCGACGCTTCTGAAAAAGATGAAATGGGCGCCGCAGGGGCTGGACAAGGTCAGGCGCTGGAAGCAACTGGTGGGAGACACGCCTCTGGTCGGCATCGGCGGGCTGACGCCCGAGCGCCTGCCCGGTCTCTTCGAGGCTGGCGCCGACAGCGCGGCGGTGGTGACCGACATCCAGCAGGCGCAAAGCCCCGAGGCCCGCTGCCGCGAGTGGATCGCGGCGACACGGGTGCACGCATGAGCCGCTACGACCGACAGATGCGCCTGCCCGAGATTGGCCCCGAGGGTCAGGCGCGTCTGGCGCGCGCCCGGGTGCTGGTGGCCGGCGCGGGCGGCCTCGGCGCGGCCCTGCTGCCACTGCTCGCAGGCGCGGGGGTCGGGCGCATCACGCTCTACGACCCCGACACCGTGGACGAGAGCAACCTGCACCGGCAGACCCTCTACCGGATGTCGGATCTCGGCCGCCCCAAGGCGCAGGTCGCCGCCGAGACGCTGGCGGCGCTGAACCCCGAGTGCCGGATCGTCCCGCGTTGCGCGCCGCTCCTGTCCGACAGCGCGGCCGCCGCCCTTGCCGAGGCCGATCTGGTGATCGACGCCGCCGACAGGGTCACCGCGACCTACGTGCTCTCGGACCTTTGCCTTACCGCGAACACCCCGTTCATCAGCGCCGCGGTGACCGGTCGCGCGGGCCATGTCGGCGGGTTCTGCGGTGGCGCGCCGAGCTATCGCGCCGTGTTCCCCGAGCTGCCGCCGGTGCTCACGAGCTGCGATGCCGCCGGGGTGATGGGCCCCGTCGTCGCAACGCTGGGCGCGTTGCAGGCGCAGATGGCGCTTACGGTGCTGCTCGGGCTGGCGCCCTCGCCGCTGGGGCAGATGCTGACGCTGGATCTCGCAAGCTGGCGCATCGGTGGCTTCCGCTTCGACACGGCCCCCGAGCCGGACACGGCTGGCCCCGAGATCCTCGCCGCCTCGCAACTGCTGCCTTCGGATCTCGTCATCGACCTGCGATCTTGCGACGAGGCGCCCGTGCCGGCGTCGCCTCGGGCGCAGCGACTGCCCGAGGGTGGGCTTTCCGAATTGCAAGGCGCGCCCGGCCAGCGCGTGGTCTTCGCCTGCGCCACCGGTCTCCGGGCGTGGCGCGCGGCAGAGAAGGTACGGGCGGCGGGCCGGCTAACAGCGGTGCTCGCCACATGAGCGCGCGCGTCCTCTGCATCGGCGGCATTGATTCCAGCGGCGGCGCAGGACTCTTGCGCGATGCCGCCACCTTGGCCGCGATGGGTCTGGAGTGCTGCGCCGCCGTCACCGCCGTCACCGCGCAGAGCGACGCCGCGGTCCGCGAGGTGCAGCTCATGCCGCCCGCGCTGGTCGCCAGCCAGATCGCCGCGGCCTGCGAAGGACCGGTGGATGCGGTCAAGATCGGGATGCTGGGCAGCGCCGCCCTTGTCGACGCCATCGCGCGCGCCCTGCCCGACCGGCCCGTGGTGCTCGACCCCGTGCTGGTCTCAAGCTCTGGCCGGGCGCTGCTCGACGAAGACGGCATCGCCGCGTTGCTCGCCCACCTCGTACCACGCGCCACGCTGCTCACCCCGAACCTGCCGGAACTCGACGCCCTCGCGGCGGCGCTTGGCTGCTCCCCCGCGCAGGCAATCTGGCGGCTACAGGACAGCGGCTGCGGCGCGGTGCTGGTCAAGGGCGGCCATGATTTGACGCCGCAGGACGCCACGGACCGCCTCTACCACCGCGCGTCACCGGTGGTCGAGTTCCACGCCCCGCGCCTCGACGCCGCCCTGCGCGGCACCGGCTGTCAGCTCGCCTCGGCCGTCGCGGGCGGCCTTGCCCAAGGTATCGACATGGAGCGCGCGGTGTTCGAGGCCAAGGGCATCCTCACCGCCCGCTTCCGCGCGGCCCGCGCGGTGTCCCCACCGGAGAGAACGCGCGGAAATATGTCCCACGCCTGACAGGAGGGATTCCCATCCAGAATCGCCTGTGCCATACTGCGTGCAACGCACCCGCCAGAGGTGCCTCCCAAGGCAGAGCAAGAGCGCAGACATGAGCGCAAGGCGCAAACCCGCATTCGGTGTCGTGATCTACACCGCCATCACCCTGAGCCTCTCGGGCTACTTCGTCTTTGCCGCCGTGCAGGGCGATTTCGGGCTGTTCCGCCGCGCCGAGATCGAGGTCGAGGGCGAACGGCTCGCCGCAGAGTTGACGTCTCTCGAGAGCGATGTCGCCCGGATGGAGAACCTCACGCACCGCCTGTCGGACGAATATCTCGATCTCGACCTGCTCGACCAGCAGGCCCGTGACATCCTTGGCGTGATGCGCTCGGACGAGATCGTCGTCCGCTGACGCGGCCCTGAATCGGCTGCGCTCCGGGTCTTAAAGAGCGCCCTGAGCGCGCGCGACCTGCCTCATCCCTAGGCAATTCACTTTCACGAAACATTACGATCTACCGCGGCGCTCGGCGCTTTCGCGTCGATCTTTGCGCGAAACCAGCGAAAGCTTGCCATTTCGGCAAGCCCTCCGGCCACGGCGTGAAACAGCGCGCTTGAAAACAATCCCGTCTGCGCTTTCTTATTTACCTACAATAAAAAAACAAACCGCAGGCAGTTTCATGAACAAGAGCAGGAAAGTCAGGACAATCACGATCATTCAGGCCGGGGCGCTTGCGCTGCTGGCCATCTTCGGCGCCTTCGCGGCGCAGGGCCAGCCGCAGCCCATCCAGCCGAGCTGCAGCAGCCTCGACATGAGCACGCCCTGCGATCTTTGATCGCCGGGCCTCGCTCGATCAGGGCGCGGTTCCGGCCGCGCCCCCACGCCCCGCTCAGCGACCAAGCGCCTCGTAGAGCTTCGGCAGGAAGACATCGTTGTAAAGCGTCCCGGCCAGCGGCCCGACGTGCTTGTGCAGCACCGTGCCGTCGCCTGCCACGATGAAGGTCTCGGGCGGGCCGGTGACCCCCCAGTTGATCGCCGCACGCCCCTGCGGATCGAAGGGCACGCCGATGAAGGGCGAGTGCTCTTCCGTGAGGTACCCCGCGGCCGCCCCTGCCTTGTCCTTGAAGTTGACGCCGACGATGCGCACGCCCTCCTCCTGCAGCTCCAGCAGGCGCGGATGCTCGGCCCGGCACGGCGGACACCACGAGGCCCAGAAGTTCACCACCGTCACATCGCCCGCGCGCAGATCCGCATCGCGCACGCCCGGAAACCCCTCGAGCGTGGTTTCCGGCAGGGCCGGAGCGGGCTTGCCGATGAAGGTCGAGGGCAGCGTCGTCGTGTCGCCGCGCTGCATTCCGAAATAGGCCATCACCACGAAGGCCGCGAAGATCAGCGGCGGCAGGATCATCAGCGGCGAGATGCGCCGCTTGCGGGTGTCGGGGTTGGTCTCAGACATGGGGGCGTTTGCTCCGCTCTTCGATCTGCTCCAGCTCGGCGCGCACGCGGCGCGACCGGGCGATGCTGGCGATCACCAGCGCGGCCAGAAGCCCGAGCCCCACGCCGTAGGAGGCAATCACCGCGAAGGCGTATTTTCCAAGCTCGGGCATCATGCCTGCCGCTCCCGTGCCATGAGCGCGCGGGCGCGGCGCGCGCGGATTTCCGTTTGGGTGCGCAGGAAGACCAGCGCGATGAACAGCAGGATGAAGCCCGCGATGCAGACCAGCGCCGGGTACCAGAACACGTCTGCCACGTTCTCTTCCTTGTCGAGCGACAGCGACGCGCCCTGGTGCAGGCCCTGGTTCCAAAACAGCACCGCGTAGCGCGACAGCACGGCAAAGACCGAGCCCACGAGGCAGAGGATGGAGGTCAGATCGGCGGCGGTGTCGTCGTTCTCGATCGCCGACCACAGCGCCATGTAGCCGAGGTAGAACAGGAACAGCACGAGGAACGAGGTCAGCCGCGGGTCCCACGCCCACCACGTGCCCCACATGGGCTGGCCCCAGAACGCACCGGTGGCCAGGGCGATGAGGGTGAAGGTGGCCCCAACGGGCGCCGCCGCGCGGGCGGCAAGCGCCGAGACGTGGTGACGGCGGATGATCCAGACCAGCGAGGCCACGAGCATCATCACCCACGCATTGATCGCCATCATCGCGGCGGGCACGTGCAGGTAGAAGATCTTGACCGTCGAGCCCTGCCGGAAGTCATCCGGGGTGAAAAAGAAGCCCCAGACCAGCCCGGTCACCAGACACAGCACCGCCCCGACCGAAACCCATGGCAGGATCTTGTCGGTGGTGCGGATGAATTTGACAGGGTTGGCGTATTCCCAGATCGACATGGCTCTTTCCGTAGCGCAGGTGTCGGCGTGTTTCACCTGAATTTTCCGTCAGGGGCAAGGGCCGTGGCGCCGCAGGGGGTGTCGGGGGCGTCGGCGTGGGCAAGACTCTCGCGGGGAAAGCCCTCACGTGTTGATCCAAGAATTGGGATATTTTTGAGTACAGGACCCGCCCTCGCTCTCGAAACGCCCGGCGCCGCCGCGCCGTCGCCGGCCCGCGGGGTGCCGCACGGAACGTCGATCCTATTGATTTATCCCTGCCAAATCCGAAGGACCTCGACACGTGTCACCGAGACCAGCCAAATCGCCAGCCCGTCGGGGCGGGTCATGCCGGAGGCATGCTTCCAGCATGACGATGGCGCGCCTCTCGGCGTTTGCTTGCAAACGCCTGCCGGCAACACATCGCAGAATGCGATGTGTGAGAGGCGGCTTCGCCTTGATTCCGCGCTGGCATTGCTCCGATATCGCGGGGAGAGTATTTGACCGCTAGCTTTCAGCGCAGATTGATCCGCAGCACCGCCGCGCTGGCGAAGGGCAGCAGCGCGATCACGCCCGCGCTGATCCCCGCCAGCATCAGCAGGGGCGTCTGCACCGCCAGCCCCTCGGCCCCGCGCCGGGCGACCTCGGCGCCGAAGATCAGCGTCGGCACGTAGAGCGGCAGCACCAAGAGCGACAGCAGCAGCCCGCCGCGCTTCAGCCCCACCGTCAGCGCCGCGCCGAAGGTGCCGATCACCGACAGCGCCGGCGTGCCGGCGGCCAGCGACACCAGCACCCAGAAATAGCCCTCGAGCGGCAGGCTCAGCAGAACCCCCAGCACCGGCGCCGCCAGCACCAGCGGCAAGCCGGTGGTGAGCCAGTGCGCCAGCGCCTTGACCGAGACGATTCCCTCCATCGGCAGCGGCGCGGTGGCCAGCAGATCGAGCGAGCCGTCCTCCCAGTCGAGCGCGAAGATCCGGTCGAGCGACAGCAAGCAGGCCAACAGGGCGCCGATCCACAGCACGCCCGGCGCGATGCGCGCGAGCAGACCGGTCTCGGGCCCGACCCCGAAGGGCACCAGCACCGTGACGATAAGGAAGAAGGCCAGCCCAAGCCCGAAGCCGCCGCCGGCCCGCACCGCGAGCCGCAGATCCCGTGTCAGCAGCGCGATCACAGGAAGGCCTCGTCCTGCAGGGCGGCCCGCTGGCTGGCCTTGTACGGAGTCACGTCGAACACCTCCGCCTCGGGAATGCCAAGGTCAATATGGGTGGCCATCAGGGCCGCGCCGCCGCCCTCTAGATGCCGCCGTACCGCCTGCGCGAAGAGCGCCACCGAGGCGGTGTCGAGCGACACGGTGGGTTCGTCCAGCACCCAGACCGGGCGACCGGTGACCATCATCCGCGCCAGCCCGAGCCGGCGCTTCTGCCCGGCCGACAGGTTGCCCGCCAGACGGTCCTTGAGGCGGTCGAGGTCGAAATCATGCAGCGCGGCGGAAATGTCTTTCGTGCCAAACACCTGCGCCCAGAAGCGCAGGTTCTCGGTGACACTCAGCATCGCCTTGAGACCGTCGGAATGGGCGGCATAGGCGATGCGCTCGCCGGCCCCCTCGATGGTGCCGGCATAGGCCGGCTGCAGGCCGGCGATGGTGCGCAGAAGCGTGGTCTTGCCCGACCCGTTCGGCCCGCGCAGCACCACCGCGCGGCCCGGGGCCAGCGCAAAGCTCATCCCCTCGAGCACCGGCACCCCGCCACGGGACACCGCAAGATCGGTCACGCTCAGTATCATGAGACCGGGAGTAGCGCAGGGATCGGCGGAGCGGAAGCGTCAAAACCGCGCGGGCCGATGCCTGTGCGGCGGCAGCCCTCGCAGGGGAGTGCTCAGACCGGCAGCACCGCCAGCGCGACGCGGCGCCCCTCGCCCAGCAGCACGTTGTAGGTGCGGCAGGCGGAGGGCGTGCTCATCACCTCGACGCCGACACCCGCGGCCTCGAGCCGCGCCCTCAGCGCCTCTGGCAGCGGCGCCAGCTCTGGCCCGGTGCCGACGAAGAGCACGTCGACATCGGCGACCAGATCGAACAGCGCCGCCTCGTCCTCGAGCCCGCCCCAGCTGCGCGCGCCCGAGATCGAGATGCAGAGCGCCCCGTCGAGCGGCTGGCCGCCGATGCGGAAGAAACCCGGCCCGTAGCCATCAACCGGCGTCGCAGAGCCGAAGCTCACGTCATTCATCTGCATGGTATTTCCCCTAGTCCCATACCGGCAGCCCAAGAAGGATCGCCGCTGCGATGATCAGGTAGGATACGATGCGGTATTCCCCTTCCCGCGCCGGATCGAACAAGGCCTGACCCACCTTCGTGCCCAGACCATATGGCAAAAACATGAGAAAACCAAGCGGGATGGCCGAGGCCGTCATCGCGCCCTGCAGCGCCATCAGGGCCAGAAGCAGGATCGAGGTGCAGCTGAGAAAAACGAGGATGGTGGCGCGCGAGCGGGCCACGCTGTCCTGCCCGGCGAGCTGGAACAGGATCAGCACCGGCCCCAGCAGCCCGGTCGCACCGCCGATGAATCCGGTGGCGCCAGCCACCGCGGCGCGGGCGGCCGGCCCGGGCGTCGTGCGATACCGCAGGCCGCCGACCAGCGCCACGAGGGTGATCCCCGCCACCGCGATCACCGCCCAGCGAAGAAGCGTCACATCGGCCAGCTTCAGCACCCAGATGCCAAGCGCCACCGTCGGCACGGCGCAGAGCACCATCGTCGCGGTGCCGCGCCGGTCGACCTGCGGCAGGGCGCGCGGCAGGACCGTGAAAATGGAAACGATGTTGGCAAGGTTGAACGCGGCGATGGCGTCCTCGACCGGCAGGAAGATCGTGCCCACCGGCATGAACACGAGCGCCGCGCCGAAGCCGGCGAACCCGTAGACGAGGCCGGCCACGAAGCAGGTGGCCAGCATGGCCCAGAGCCCCGGCGTGGCGAGGCTCTGGGCGAGGATCTCAGACACTGGCGCCGTCGGCCGTCTTCTTGGTCTCGGCCTCGGCTTCCGGGTCCGTCCAGTCGCGTTTGACGCCGAGCCAGAGCAGAATGGCGGAGGCCACGAAGATCGACGAGTAGGTGCCGACGAAGACGCCCCAGATCATTGCGAAGACGAAGCCGCGGATCACGTCACCGCCAAGCGCGAACAGCGCGAAGAGCGCCAGCAGCGTGGTGAGCGAGGTCATCAGGGTCCGGCTCAGCGTCTCGTTGATCGACAGCCCCAGCACCTCTTTCAGCGGGCGCTTCTTGTACTTGATCAGGTTTTCGCGGACCCGGTCGAACACCACCACGGTGTCGTTGAGAGAGTAGCCGACGATGGTCAGGAGCGCCGCGATGATGGCGAGGTCGAACTTGATGCCCACCTCCGAGAACACCCCGATGGTCAGCAACACGTCGTGCACCAGCGCGATCACCGCGCCGACGGCGAACTGCCATTCGAACCGAAGCCAGATGTAGATCAGCACCGCCCCGATGGCGAGGCCCACGGCGACGAACGCGGTCTGGATGAGCTCGCCCGACACCTTGGGCCCGACGCTCTCGACCGAGACGAAGCGGATGTCGGGGGCGACCTCCTGCAGCGCTCCCTCCACCGCGGCGATGGTATCGGCGGTGACCGCCTCCTGACCGTCCTGCGCGGAGATGCGGACCATGGCGACGTTCTCGTCCGGCCCGAAGGTGGGGTCGAACACCTCGGAGATGGTGCTGTCGCCCAGCCCCAGCGCGCTGATCGCATCGCGGTAGGCGCCCACGTCGACGGGCTGCGCGCTCTCGGTGCGGATGGTGGTGCCGCCGCGGAAGTCGATGCCGTAGTTCAGGCCGCGCACGCCGAAGCTGACCATCGCCAGCACGATCATGAAGCCCGAGATGCCGAGCCAGATTTTCCAGTGCTTGAAGAAATCGAAGGAGGTTTCATCCTTCACCAGTCTCAGAAGGCGCATGTCAGATCTCCAGCGTCTTGGGGCGGCGGCGTTCGAACCAGATCACGATCAGCAGGCGGGTCACCCAGATCGCGGTGAACACCGAGGTCACGATGCCGATGCCGAGCGTGATGGCGAAGCCGCGCACCGGGCCCGAGCCCATGACATACAGGATGATGGCGGTCATCACCGTGGTGATGTTGGCGTCGACGATGGCCGACAGAGCCTTCGAATAGCCAAGCTCGATCGCGCGGGCCGGGCCGCGGGACGATTTGATCTCTTCGCGGATGCGCTCGAAGATCAGCACGTTGGCGTCGACCGCCATACCGACGGTCAGCACGATGCCGGCGATGCCCGGCAGCGTCAGCGTCGCGCCGATCATCGACAGCACGCCGACGATCAACCCGATATTCAGGATCAGCGCCACGTTGGCGAACAGCCCGAACAGGCCATAGCTCAGGAACATGAAGATCAGCACACCGGCGAAGGCCACGCCGGTGGCGAGCTTGCCCGCATCGATGCTGTCCTGCCCGAGCTCGGGGCCGATGGTGCGCTCTTCGAGGAACTCCATCCCGGCGGGCAGCGCGCCCGCACGGAGAAGCACCGCGAGGTTGGTGGATTCGGCGATGTCGAAATTGCCGGTGATGATGCCCGAGCCGCCGGGAATGTGGCTCTGGATCACCGGGGCCGAGATCACCTCGTCGTCGAGCACGATGGCGAAGGGCGAGCCGATGTTCTCGGCGGTGTAGTCACCGAACTTGCGCGCACCGCTCGGGTTGAAGCGGAAGTTCACCGCCGGACGACCGTTCTGGTCGTAGCTCGGCTGCGCGTCGACCAGCTCTTCGCCGGTGACCACCGGGGCGGTCTCGAGGATATAGTAGACGCCTTCTTCGTTCAGGGAGGGCAGCACCTCGTTGCCGACACCGGGGTTTTCGCTGGCGCTGGAGGCACGGCCGACGACCGGCTGGAAGGTCAGCTGCGCGGTGGTGCCGATGATTTCCTTGAGCTCGGCGGCGGAGCCGATGCCCGGCACCTGGATCAGGATCCGGTCGGAGCCCTGGCGCTGGATCGTCGGCTCGCGGGTGCCGACCTCGTCGATGCGGCGGCGGATGATCTCGAGCGACTGCTGCATGGTGCGCTCGTCGGTGGCGCGCTGTTCGGCCTCCGAGAGAGACACGACGATGTCGCTGCCGTCGCCCGCGACCTGCAGGTCGGTGGCGCCGGCCCCGGTGAGCGAGACCACCGGCTGCGCCAGTCCGCGCACCAGTTCGAGCGCGCGCGCCATGCCGTCGGGGTTGGAGATCCGCACCCGGAGGGTGCCGGGATCGGAGGGCTGAAGCCGGATCGTGCCGACCTCGTCGCGGGCGCCGCGGAGCGCGTCGCGCACCTCGGGCCAGAGCGACTCCATGCGCGCGGCATAGACATCCGACAGCCGAACCTCGGCCAGCAGATGCGCGCCGCCGCGCAGGTCGAGGCCGAGGTTCACGAGGTCCGAGGGCAGCCAGGTCGGCCAGGCCGCGGCCTGCGCCTCGCGCTCGGGCGTGCTGCCCTGCGCCTCGATGGCCTTCACGGCATCATTGTGCGATTCAACGCGATTATAGAAGAGGTTCGGCGCCGCCAGCACCAGCCCCGCCACCACTAGCGCCCAGATGAGGACGCGTTTCCAGGTATCGATCTGTAGCATGTCGGCGCCTAGGGGCTCAGCTCTCGGCCGGCTCGGTCTTGGACAGGACCTGCGTGACGGTGTTCTGCACCACGCGGACCTTCACGCCCTCGGCGATCTCGACGTCGATCTCGTTGTTGTCCTTGACCTTGGCCACCTTGCCGATGATGCCGCCCTGCGTGACGACCTGATCGCCCCGGCGCAGCGCCGCCACCATCTTCTGGTGCTCCTTCATCTTCTTCTGCTGCGGGCGGATGAGCAGGAAGTACATGATCGCGAAGATCAGGATGAGCGGAAGGAATTGTCCAAGCGCGGCTGGGTCCATGGGCGGGGCTCCTCAGAATGGAATGAATGCGGGGGAAGCCCCCGGTCAGGTCGCGCGGAACCTATGTGCGAACGGCAAGGGATGCAAGAAGCCTCGGGAGGCATTGCCCGGGAGGTGGGATGCCACTGGGGAATGCCATCGGGGGCGCGCCGGCACGGGACCGGTGGCTGCCTCCCCCGCACCAGACCGGCGCTCTGCCATGGCTCACGACCCATCGCGCACGCCTGCGCCCTTGCCGCAACGCCCTCCCGGCGCCTAGGCTGAGGAGAATGCCCGAACCCGGGCGCAAGACAAGGTTGAGCCAGATGCGTTTGTTCCTGATCCTCGCCGTTGCGGGCAGTGCGCTCGCCGGATGCGAGCGCTGCAGTCCCAGACCCAGCGCCAACGTGAATGTCGGCGTCGGCACCGGCGGCGTGCGCACCGGCGTCAATGTCGGGCAGAGCTGCGGACCGCTCTATATCGGCATGAATGCCGGGGAGTTCTACCACCCGAGCTGGTGATGACTCTTGGCCGCACCACCACGCGGGCATTCGTCCTGCTGCTGGCCCTCGCCCTGCCCGGCCGTCTTCCCGCGCAGGATCCCGAGGCCCGTATGATGACCCCACGCGCAGGAGAGCTGCCCGCCATGGCCCGCGACCGGCTTTCGGACTGGGAAGCGGTCGGGAGGCTCAACACCCGCGGCGTCAGCCGGCTCGGGATGTGCAGCGCGGCGCTGGTCGCCCCCGACACGCTGCTGACGGCCGCCCATTGCGTGGCCGGCCCGGACGGCCACCCCACCGCGCCCGACCTGCTGCATTTTGCCGCTGGCTGGTACGGCGGCGACGATGCCGGCGACAGCCCCGTCGCCGGCTACGAGGTCCACCCGAAGGCCTATGCGCAGGTGCAGCTCGACGTGGAGCACGACATCGCGCTGGTCTACCTCGCCGCGCCGATCGCCGCCGTGGCCCCGCTCCGGATCGGCAGCTCGGTCGCCCCGCGCTACGCGCTGGCGGGCTACCACGATCACCGCCCGCATCGGCTCTCGGGCCGGTTCGATTGCGACGGAAGGCCGGTCCACCGGCTGCTCTTCGTCGACTGCCCGGTGCGCCCGGGCAATTCCGGTGGCCCGGTGCTCAGCGGCGGCCCGGACTGGCAGGTGATCGGCGTGGTCTCGGCCTCGGCAGGAGGCAAGGCGCTGGTGGTCCCGGTCGACGAGTGGGTGCGCAAGCGGCTGTTGCAGGGCGCCCCCTACACCTTCGAGTGAAAAGAGGGCATAACCGCCCCGACTCGCACCCGAAAAGAAGGACAAGGGACGATGCACGACATCCGCGCCATCCGAGAAAACCCCGCCGCATTCGACGCGGCGCTGTCTCGCCGCGGGATGGAGCCGCAATCGCCCTCGATCCTGAAGATCGACGAAGCGCGCCGCGCCGCGATCCACGCCGCCGAAACCGCGCAGGCCGAGCAGAAGAAAGCCGCCAAGGACGTGGGCGCCGCCAAGGCCTCCGGCAACGAGGCCGAGTTCGAGCGGCTGCGCGCCCTCGTGGGGGCAAAGAAGGCCGAGGTCTCCGAGATGCAGGACCGGGCCAAGGAGCTCGACGCGCAGCTCGACGAGCTGCTCATGGGCCTGCCCAACCTGCCCTTCGACGATGTGCCCGACGGCACCGACGAGGACGACAATGTCGAGATCCACCGCTGGGGCACGCCGGCCGAATTCGATTTCGCGCCGAAGGAGCACTACCAGCTCGCTGCCGTGCAGAAGGGCATGGATTTCGAGACCGCGGCTAAGCTCTCCGGCTCGCGCTTC
The DNA here is from genome assembly GCF_020171625.1 of Salipiger bermudensis. Lineage (GTDB taxonomy): Bacteria > Pseudomonadota > Alphaproteobacteria > Rhodobacterales > Rhodobacteraceae > Salipiger > Salipiger bermudensis_B. The sequence goes on along the minus strand of NZ_JAIUZY010000001.1, from coordinate 269,836 downwards.
GTGGTGCTCTCGGGCGGCGTGGTGCGCATCCACCGGGCGCTGGCGCAGTTCATGCTCGACACCCATGTCGAGGAGAACGGCCTGACCGAGACCTGGACCCCGGTCTTGGTGCGCGAAGAGATGATGTACGGCACCGGCCAGCTGCCGAAATTCGGCGAGGACAGCTACCAGACCCGCGATGGCTGGTGGCTGGTGCCCACCGCCGAGGTGACGCTGACCAACATCGTCAACGGCGAGACCGTCGAGGAAAGCTACCTGCCGCGCCGCTACGTGGCCCACACCCAGTGTTTCCGCTCCGAGGCGGGCTCTGCCGGGCGCGACACGTCGGGCATGCTGCGCCAGCACCAGTTCGAGAAGGTCGAGATGGTCTCGGTCACGCACCCGGAGAAATCCCGCGACGAACTCGACCGCATGACTGCCTGCGCGCAGGGCATTCTCGAGAAGCTCGGCCTGCCCTACCGCACCGTGGCGCTCTGTACCGGCGACATGGGCTTCGGCGCGCAGCGCACGCATGACATCGAGGTCTGGCTGCCGGGGCAGAATACCTACCGCGAGATCTCCTCGGTCTCGGTCTGCGGCGATTTCCAGGCCCGCCGGATGAACGCCCGCTTCAAGCCCGCCGGCGGCGGCAAGCCGGAGTACGTGCACACGCTGAACGGCTCGGGCCTCGCCGTCGGGCGCTGCCTGATCGCGGTGCTCGAGAATGGCCAGCAGGAAGACGGCTCGGTCAAGCTGCCCGAGGCGCTGCACCCGTGGCTCGGCGGCAAGACCACCCTCACCGCCGACGGCGAGCTGGTGTGACCATGCAGGTGCTCTGGGCGATCTTGGTGTTCCTGGCCGCGGTGGTCTTCGCCGCCGGGCCGGTGCTGTTTCCCGGCTTCAACGGGTTCGACCCGAGCGCCTTCCCGATCCCGCAGGACAACCCGCCGGTGCAGCCGGCGGGCTATGCCTTTGCGATCTGGGGCCTGATCTATCTCTGGCTCATCGCCGGCACCGGGTTCGGCCTGTTCCGCCGCGCCGATGATCCCGACTGGCAACCACACCGCCAGCCTCTCTTCATCAGCCTCGCCGTGGGCGTGGTCTGGCTGCCGGTGGCGCAAATCTCGCCGATCGCCGCCACCGCGATGATCTGGGTGATGCTGGTCACCGCGCTGCTGGCGCTGTTCCGCACCGGCGACATGGACCGCTGGCTGCAGGTCTCGCCGCTGGCGGTGTATGCCGGCTGGCTGACCGCAGCCTCCTCGGTCTCGATCGGGCTGCTTCTGGCAGGCTACGGGCTGCTCGGGCCCACGCCCGCGGCGCTGGTGGCGCTGGTTATCGCGCTGGTGATCGCGCTGGTGGTGCAATACCGCCTGCACCGCGCGCCGCTCTACGGCATCACGGTGATCTGGGCGCTGGTAGGGGTGATCGTCGCGAACTCCGCGCCGCTCAACATCGCCGTGGTGGGGCTCTCGGTGGTCGGCATCTTCGGCATTCTGGCGCTGCGCGGCACCGACACCGAGTGAGGCGCGCCGCCTCGCGCTCACCGTGACCTGAGACGCGCCAAGCCGCCCTCCTGATTGTGTCGCGCGGCGGAACCCGCGCGCACCCGCGGCCGTTACCTGCAGACGGAACCTTCCGGGTCAGGACCCCCAGATGCAGATCTTTCAGTGCCCCAGCTGCGGGGCCCCGCTCTATTTCCACAACACCAGCTGCACCTGCGGCGAGCAGGTGTGCTTCGACCCCGACGCGCAGCGCATGGTGCCGCTGAGCGAGCCCTGCGCGAATCGCGATCTCATCGCCTGCAACTGGACGGCCGATTCAGGCGAGCTTTGCCGCTCCTGCGCGATGACCGAGGTGCTTCCCGACCTGCGCGAGGACGGCAACCGTCCGCTCTGGCAGACCTCCGAACGGTCCAAACGCTGGATGCTCGCCAACCTTGCGCGGTGGGGCTGGTTCACTCCGACGGATCCCGGCGACCGCCCGGTGTTCAAGCTGCTCTCCGAGCAGACCGCCGCCGGGCAGCGGAACATCACCATGGGCCATGCCAACGGGGTGATCACCATCAACGTGTCCGAAGCCAGCGACGCGGTGCTGGCGCAACGGCAGGAGGATCTTGGCGAGCTCTACCGCACCATGCTGGGTCACATGCGCCACGAGACGGCGCATTTCCTGCACCTGCGCCTGTCCGAGAACCCCGACTTCCTCGAGCAGTTCCGTGCCCTGTTCGGCGACGAGCGCGCCGATTACGGTGCCGCGCTCGGGCGTCACTATGCCGATCCCCAGCCGGCGGACGAGACCCACATCACCAGCTACGCCACCGCCCACCCGCACGAGGACTGGGCCGAGACCATCGCGCACCTGCTGCATCTGATCGACCTCGTCGACAGCGCCGCGGCCTCCGGACTGGCCCTGCCCGACGGCCCGCCCGCAGGCCACGATGCCTACGCCGCCACCGATACCGAGGCCGAGATCACCGTGGCGGTCGACCTCTCCATCGCGATGAACCACGTCAACCGCGCCATGGATCTGCCCGATCTCTACCCGTTCGTCCTGGCCCAGGGGGTGCGCGACAAGCTCGCCTTCGCGCATGGCTGGCTGCGCCGCAACGGGCACGTCTGACCCCGCGCCCGGCCGCGATGCCCGGCTGCCTCCGGCGGGAGTATTTTCGACGAAGAGACGCCAGGGGCGCCGCGCTCATGGCTTCTCTGGTTCAAAAATACCTCGGGGGTGAATTGGCCAAAGGCCAAGAGGGGGCAGCGCCCCCTTCCTCTCCTTAAGACCTCAGGCCTGACACGAAGACCGAATCGTAAGGGTTTGGATATAATATCAATCAGGCCGCAGCAGCCGTGGTCTGGATACGCTCGACCATGGCGCGCAGCCCGTTCGACCGCTGCGCCGACAGATGCTCATTCAGGCCCAACCGGCCCAACTCTGCGCGGGCATCGAGCTTCGCGACCTCGCCCACGGGCAGCCCGTCATAGAGCTTGTGCAGCACCGCGATCAGGCCACGCACGATCATCGCGTCGCTGTCGCCGTCGAAATGGAACACGCCCGCCTCGATCTTCGGATGCAGCCAGACCTGGCTGGCGCAGCCCTCCACCTTGGTGGCGGGCACCTTCAGCGCCTCGGGCAGCGCCGGCATCGCCTTGCCCATCTCGATCACCATCCGGTAGCGGTCCTCCCAGTCCTCGAGAAACTCGAAATCCTCGACCACCTCTTCGAATGCTGCCTGTGCCATGAACCATCTCCTGCTGTCGCCCCACAGGTAGGCAGCACGCGCGCAAAGGTCCAGCCCCGGAACGCGGTGCTTTTCAAGGTCCGCGCGATGCGCTAACCCCATTGGCGAGGCAGGCAAGGGGCAGAAACGCCATGAAGAAAACTCTTTCCGTTGTGATCGTCGCCGGCGTTGTGCTGACAGGGTGCAGCAGCTCCTGGAACCCGGTCAACTGGTTCGGGCAGAGCGAACCCGCGCCCGTCGCCGTCGACGCCAGTGCCACCGGCAGCGCGAATCCCCTGATCCCGGCCCGGCGCGCGTCGATCTTCCGCAGGAACGCCGCCGAGACCTATCTCGGCAGCCCGATCGAGACGATCTCCGAGCTGCTGATCGAGCGCCGTCCCGGCGGTGCGATCATCCGCGTCACCGGCACCGCCAACCGCGCCGGCCCGTTCGAGGTGCGCCTGATCCCCGACGAAACGCAGACCGATGGCGACACCCTCGCCTACACCATGAACGCCCTGCAATCCGCGGGCCCGGCGAATGTCCGCCCCGCGGCGCGCAGCGCCACCGCGGCGGTCTGGCTCACCGATCAGGAGCTTTTCGGCATCCGCGAGGTCCGCGTGGCCGGGCGCAGCAACGTGCTGGTGTCGCGCCGCTGAGGCGCCACGCCCCATCAAAGCCCCCAAAACGCGACAACGCCCCTCGCGGGGCGTTGCAGTTCCACCTGAAGCGCGGCTCGAGCGCGGCGCTCAGATCTCGATCACCTCGACGTCGCGCCCCTTGACCGCGAGGCCGATGCGGCCCTCGCAGAGGCGCAGAGCGTCCTCTCCAAACACTTCTCGGCGCCAGCCGGTCAGCGCCTTCACGTCGCGCAGCCCCGCCGCCATCGCATCGAGATCCGCCGCCGGTGCGATCAGCCGCGCCGCCACGCCAGAGGCCTCGGTGCGCGCCTTCAGAAGCACCCTCAGAAGATCCGCCAGCGCCGGGTTCACCTGCAGCTGATCCTTGCTGATGTCCGGCTTGGGCAGCGCCTCCTTCGGGCATTCCAGGCCGGCCTTGATGGCCGCGAGGATGCCATCGGCGATCGCGCCCTTGCGGGCCTCGCGCAGCAGCAGCCGCGAGCGTCCCAGATCCTCCATCGTCGCCGGCTTGGTCGAGGCCAGCTCGGTCAGCGCGTCGTCCTTGAACACCCGGTTGCGCGGGATGTTGCGCGACTGGGCGTAGTCCTCCCGGAACGCAGCCAGCTCGCGCACGATGGCGAGGAAGCGCGGGCTGGACGAGCGCGTCTTGACCCGTTGCCAGGCGTCTTCGGGCCGGGTGATGTAGGTCTCGGGATCGGTCAGCACGCCCAGTTCCTCGGCGACCCAGCGGGCGCGCCCGGTGCGCTCGAGCTCGGCGGCGAGGTATTCGTAGATCACCCGCAGGTGGGTCACGTCGGCGAGCGCGTATTTCTTCTGCGCGTCGGTCAGCGGGCGGCGCGACCAGTCGGTGAAGCGCGACGACTTGTCGAGCCCCTGCTTGGCGATGCGCTTGACCAGCGTTTCGTAGCCCACTTGCTCGCCAAAGCCGCAGACCATCGCCGCGACCTGGGTGTCGAACAGCGGGTCGGGGATCACGCCATGATCGATGTAGAAGATCTCGAGATCCTGCCGCGCGGCGTGGAAGACCTTGACCACGCTGGTGTTGCGGAAGAGCTCGAGCAGTGGCTCGAGCGACAGATCGCCAGCCAGCGGATCGACCAGCACCGCGTTCTCGTCGCCCTGGCCCGGATAGGCCAGCTGGATCAGGCAGAGCTTCGAGTAATAGGTGCGCTCGCGCAGGAATTCCGTGTCGACCGTGACATAGGGTGCCGTGGCAGCCTCGCGGCAGAAGGCGGCGAGATCTTCGGTCGAGGTGATGGTCTTCATGCGGGCTCCGGGCGCTTGTGATCTTGTTGTGTCGCTCTTGCGGTTCGGCCTGTCCTACACCCGCCACGGCGCAGAGCAAAGCCCCCGCACCAGAAAGCGACGCCGCCGCGCCCGGCCCGCGTCCGCGCTGCATCATTCCATCACGTTTCGTGACGTGGAACCTGCCGAACATTCATTTTAAAGATGGAGGCGCTGCGACTATCTCTGGGGCATCCCGACACCAAACCGGAGTTCCCGAGATGACCTGCCTCGACACAGCCCCCATGCCCGCGCGCCGCACCGACCGGATCCCGCTGGCCCCGCTCCTCACGGCGCTCGTCCTGCTTCTGGGAATGGGCGTTCCGGCGCTGATGGCACCGCCGGCGACGCTCGACCCGGGCGACTGGCACGGCAATGCCGCGCCGTCGCTGGTCACCCGGCGCTGAGCCTCAGCGTCTCGCGGTTGCCCTCGGCAAAGCGCCGCAGCACCGCCGGGTAGAGCCGATGCTCCTGCACCAGCACGCGGTCTGCCAGATCGTCGGGCGTGTCGCCCGGCCGCACCGGAACCACCGCCTGCCCGAGGATCGGCCCCTCGTCGAGTTCCGGGGTCACCTCGTGCACGGTGCAGCCATGCTCCGTGTCGCCCGCCTCGAGGGCGCGCGCATGGGTGTGCAACCCGCGATACTTGGGCAGGAGCGAGGGGTGGATGTTGAGCATCCGCCCCTGCCAGTTCTGCACGAAGCTCGCCGTCAGCACCCGCATGAAGCCCGCGAGGCAGAGAATGTCCGGCGCGGCCTTCAGCAGTTCCGCCTGCAGCGCCTCCTGGAAGGCCTCGCGGTCACCCTTGAAGGGCCGGTGGTCGACCACCGCCGTCGGCACCCCCATCTCGGCGGCCTTCGCGAGACCCCCGGCATCGGCGCGGTTTGACAGCACCAGCACCGGGCGCGCCGGGTGATCGCCGGTCATGCTCTCGACCAGCTTCACCATGTTCGAGCCGCCGCCCGAGATGAAGATGGCGACGCGTTTCAAGACAGCGTGCCCTCGTAGGACATGCCCGCCGTGCCGGTGACGGTGCCAAGCATGTAGACCGTCTCGCCCTCGTCGCGCAGCAGCTCGGCGATTGCCTCGGCGCGCGAGGCATCGACCGCCAGCACCATGCCGACGCCGCAGTTGAAGGTCTTGAGCATCTCGGCCGGCGCGATGCCGCCGGTCTCGGCCATCCACTTGAACACCGCCGGCAGCTCCCAGGCGTCGAGGCTAATCTCGGCGCCCATGCCCTCGGGCAGCACGCGCGGCAGGTTCTCGGTCAGACCGCCGCCGGTGATGTGGGCCAGCGCGTGAACGCCGCCGGCGCGCACCGCTGCCAGGGCCTGCTTGACGTAGAGCCGCGTGGGTGTGAGCAGAGCCGCCCCGAGCGAGCCCTCGGCCCAGGGGCAGTCGGCCTCCCAGCCCAGCCCCGAAACCTCGACCAGCTTGCGCACGAGGCTGTAGCCGTTGGAATGCACCCCGTCCGAGGAGAGGCCCAGCAGCACGTCGCCCTCGGTCACGCCAGCGGGCAGGTCGCTGCCGCGCTCCATGGCGCCGACGGCAAAGCCCGCGAGGTCGAAGTCGCCCGCCGGGTACATGCCGGGCATCTCGGCGGTCTCGCCGCCGATCAGCGCCGCACCGGAGCGCACACAGCCCTCGGCGATGCCCTCGATGACACGCGCCGCGCTGTCGGTGTCGAGCTTGCCGGTGGCGAAGTAGTCGAGGAAGAACAGCGGCTCGGCGCCTTGGCAGACGAGGTCGTTGACGCACATCGCCACGAGGTCGATGCCGACGCCATCGAGGTGCCCGGTGTCGATCGCGATGCGCAGCTTGGTGCCCACGCCATCGGTTGCGGCGACCAGCACCGGGTCGGTATAGCCCGCCGCCTTGAGGTCGAAGAGCGCGCCGAAGCCGCCGAGGCCGGACATGGTGCCGGCCCGGTTGGTGCGCTTGGCTGCCGGTTTGATGCGGTCCACAAGGGCGTTGCCCGCGTCGATGTCCACGCCCGCATCCGCGTAGGTAATGCCGTTCTTGCCGTCGCTCATATCGCCCTCCGGGTTCGTTGGGCGCGGGCTTAGCGCAAGCGCGCCGCGAAGAAAAGCGCCAAGCAGCAGCGCCCGCACGCCACGCCCCTCCGGATCACCCGCCTCTCCTGCTTGCCACGCCCCGCCCGCCGAAGGCATCCCGCGCACCCCCGGGGCCCCACGCGCAGCGCCCCTGCTTCTCTTCGTCAAAAATACTCCCGCCGGAGGCGTCACGCCCTCGCCACAGGGAAACCCGCCAAAGAAATTCGCTCCACCCCCGCCAGACCCCCTTTGAATCCGCACGCAACCTGCCTATATTCAACTCGTTCCTTCGGGGACTATGGGCATAAACGCGCATGTAATAAGCGGATCGGACCCGGGGGCGGTACCCGGCGGCTCCACCAAATCACCCTTCGTTGGGGGGAGGCATGGGGCCGAAACAGGATCGACGAACGTGTAAAGATGTGGCTTTGTCCCGGTGAGATACCACCGTTATCGGTTCACATTGCATAATTGCCAACGACAATCGTGCTCCGGTCGCTCTGGCTGCGTAAGCAGTCCGAAAGACCGAAATCTAAGCCCTTGCGCCTTGCAGCGTAAGGCGGGGTTCGCAGGCACCTGGCAACAGAAGCCTGCACTTCCCCACATTCCCAGGCTCAGGTTTGGCTGGTCGCGCATCGCCTGCACCGATCTTCACCGATCTTCGCGCGGGAGCAACGCTCACCGCGATTGACCGGGCACCGGCCTGCTGCCAGCATCGCGCCATGCTGCGCGCCCTGCCCCTTTGCCTTTCGCTTCTCGCTCCCTGCGCGGCCCCGGCCTGCGAGACGGCGCTGCTGTTGGCGATGGATGTGTCGAACTCGGTCGATCTGGCCGAGTACCGCATTCAGGCGGAGGGCCTTGCCATCGCGCTGACCGATCCGGTGATCGCCGAGACCCTCGTGCAGGATCAGGTCGCCATCGCGGTGATGCAGTGGGCCGGCGAGGCGCATCAGCAGCTTAGCATCGGCTGGACCCGGATGACCGGCCCCGCCGCCGTGGCGGGCCTCTCGGCGCGGGCGATGGCGATGGAGCGCGCCTTCATGCTCTCCGACACCGCCCCCGGGCCGGCGCTGCACGCCGCCGTCGACGCCTTCGCAAGCGCGCCCGACTGCCGCCGCAGGGTGATCGACGTCTCCGGCGACGGCACGCCCAATTCCGGTGGCGCGCCCGCCGCCGCGCGCCAACGTGCCGAGCGCGCCGGAATCACCGTCAACGCGCTCGCCATCGAGGCGCCGGGCCACGGGCTCGCGGTGAGCAACTTCTTCCGCCGCGCACTGATCACCCGCGACGGGTTCGTGATGACCGCGCGCGGCCACCGCGCCTATACCGAGACCCTGCGCCGCAAGATCCTGCGCGAGATCGCGCGCGTGACCGGCTGAGATGACCCCCTCCGATGCGTCATGACGCCGTTACAGAGCCCGGTCAAAGCGGACCCATGCCCACGTTCTCCTCTCTTTTCCATGCCTTCGGCCGGATCGGCCTGCTCAGCTTCGGCGGTCCCGCGGCGCAGATCGGCCTGATGCACCGCGTGCTCGTCGACGAGCGCGGCTGGCTCACCGAGAAGCAGTTCCTCTCGGCGCTGAGCTTTTGCATGTTGCTGCCGGGGCCGGAAGCGATGCAGCTTGCCACCTACGCGGGCTGGCGCCTGCGCGGCACGCCGGGCGGGCTTCTGGCGGGGGCGCTCTTCGTGCTGCCCGGCGCGGTGGTGATCGCAGCCCTTGCGGCGCTCTACGCGGCCTTCGGCACCGCGCCGCAGACCGAGGCACTGTTGCTCGGTGTGAAGGCCACGGTGATCGTGATCGTGGTGCAGGCGCTGATGCGGCTCTGGGCCAAGGCGCTCTCGGGGCGCGCCGCCATGGTGCTCGCCGCGCTCGCCTTCGCCGCGCTCTACCTCTTTGCCGCCCCCTTCCCACTGGTGATTGCCATCGCCGGTCTCTGGGGCTGGGTCACGGGCGGGGCCACGGTGGAGCACACCGCCCCGTCACCCGCACATGGTGCTCCCACCCTGCCCCGAATCGCGCTTTGGGGCGCGCTCTGGTTGCTGCCGCTGCCGCTGCTGTGGTTCTCGGGCGAGACGCTGCTCTTCGATCTGGGGCTGTTCTTCGCCAAGCTCGCGGTGGTCTCGTTCGGCGGGGCCTATGCGGTGCTGGCGTGGATGGCGCAGGAGGTGGTGCAGATTCGCGGCTGGCTGACGCCGGAGCAGATGGTCGATGCGCTGGGGCTGGCCGAGACCACCCCGGGGCCGCTGATCCTCGTCACCCAGTTCACCGGCCAGCTCATCGGCCACGAGGCGGGCGGCTGGGGGCTGGCGCTGGCGGCTTCCCTGCTGACGCTGTGGATGACCTTCCTGCCCTGCTTCCTGTGGATCTTCGCCTTCGCGCCGCATCTCGAGAGGCTGCTCGCCCGCCCGCGGCTGCAGGGCGCGCTGTCGGCGATCACCGCGGCGGTGCTCGGCGTCATCGCCAACCTGTCGCTGTGGTTCGCCCTGCACGTGCTGTTTGCCGAAACCATCACCGCGCACGCACCGCTTGCGGCGACACTGCCGGTGCCCTCGAGCCTGCACCCGAACGCGGTGGTCCTCGTCGCGTTTGCCGCGCTCCTGCTGGTGACATTCAAGCGCTCCGTCCCGCTGACGCTGGCGCTGACGGCGCTTGCCGGTTGGGCGATGGGCCAGGTCCTGCCGTGAGGGGAAGCGCCGCGTCCGGACGCGCGCAGGCACGACGCCTCGGTACACCTGCTTGCATTTTCCTGCCGCAGAGGCTTTTCCTCGCTGCCAGATCGAATAAGGTACACCCAAAGACCACAAGGAATAGTGCCATGTCCGGCGGCATCGACTACGGCAATCTCATGCATCGCGCCATGCGCGGCCTGATTCACGACGTTCTCACGGATGTCGCCGAGCGAGGGCTTCCCGGCGACCACCATTTCTTCATCACCTTCGACACGCAGTACCCGGATGTCGAACTGGCCGACTGGCTCTCCGACCGCTATCCCGGCGAGATGACCGTGGTGCTGCAGCACCGCTTCGACGATCTCGAGGTCGGTGAGGATGGCTTTGCGGTGACGCTCAGCTTCGGCGAGGCGCCCGAACGACTCTATATCCCCTATCACGCGATCAAGACCTTCGTGGATCCCTCGGTCGAGTTCGGCCTGCGCTTCGAAACCCAGGAGGATTCGGAGGAGGAGGACGAGGATGAGGACGATCCGACCCCGCCCGATGGCGGACCGGAGCGCCCCTCGGACGGGCAGCACGACGCGGAGGTCGTGCGCCTCGACGCATTCCGCAAGCCGTGATCCCGGCAGCCGGCGCAGCCTAAGACCCGGCTGTTAACGGTATCCCTTGGTATGCAGCCTTGCCTTTCCCGAGCCACGGGGTAAGAGATTGCGCGACCGCGTACCAAAGGAGGTTCCCGTGACCCAGACCCGCACCGAAACCGACAGCTTCGGCCCGCTCGAGGTTCCCGCAGACAAGTACTGGGGCGCGCAGACCCAGCGCTCGATAATGAACTTCCCGATCGGCTGGGAAAAGCAGCCGGTGCCGATCATCCGTGCGCTCGGCGTGGTGAAGAAGGCCTGCGCCATGGCCAACAAGGCCAACGGCGCGATGGAGGCCGAGATCGCCGACGCGATCATCGCCGCCGCCGGCGAGGTGATCGAGGGCAAGTTCGACGACAACTTCCCGCTGGTGGTCTGGCAGACCGGCTCGGGCACCCAGTCGAACATGAACGCCAACGAGGTGATCTCGAACCGTGCCATCGAGATGCTGGGCGGCGAGATGGGCTCGAAAAAGCCCGTCCACCCGAACGATCACTGCAACATGGGCCAGTCCTCGAACGACACCTTCCCCACCGCCATGCATGTGGGCATCGCCATGCAGGCGCGCGACGTTCTGCTGCCGGGGCTGGAAAAGCTCGCAGCGGCACTCGAAGCCAAGCGTGACGAATTCAGCGACATCATCAAGATCGGCCGCACCCACACCCAGGACGCCACCCCGCTGACGCTGGGCCAGGAGTTCTCGGGCTACGCGCATCAGGTCCGCAAGGGCATCGCCCGCGTCGAGGCCTGCCTGCCCGACATCTACGAGCTGGCACAGGGCGGCACCGCCGTGGGCACCGGGCTCAACACCAAGAAGGGCTGGGGCGAGGCCGTGGCCGCGAACATGGCCGAGATCACCGGCCTGCCCTTTGTCACCGCGCCGAACAAGTTCGAGGCGCTTGCGGCGCATGACGCCATGGTGATGTTCTCCGGCGCGCTCAAGACCGTGGCCGCGTCGCTCTTCAAGATCGCCAACGACATCCGCCTGCTGGGCTCGGGCCCGCGCTCGGGCCTCGGCGAGCTGATCCTGCCGGAGAACGAGCCCGGCTCGTCGATTATGCCCGGCAAGGTGAACCCGACCCAGGCCGAGGCGCTGACCATGGTCTGCGCCCATGTGATGGGCAACGACGCCGCCGTCGGCATGGCCGGATCGCAGGGTCATTTCGAGCTCAACGTCTACAATCCGATGATGAGCTACAACGTGCTGCAATCGATGCAGCTGCTGGGCGACAGCGCCTCGGCCTTCACCGACAACATGGTGGTCGGCATCCAGGCCAACGAAGCCCGGATCGAGAAGCTGATGAAGGAATCGCTGATGCTGGTGACGGCGCTGGCGCCGACCATCGGCTACGACAACGCCACCAAGGTCGCCAAGACCGCGCACAAGAACGGTACCACGCTGCGCGAAGAGGCGATCAACCTCGGCTTCGTCGACGAAGAGACCTTCGACCGCGTGGTGCGGCCCGAGCAGATGATCGGCCCGAAGGACTGATCTGCGCTTCCCACGACGACGACTATCGAAAGCGGGCCTTCGGGCCCGTTTTTTCTTTTGGCACCACTGCGCGGCCAGAGGCGCAAAAATTTTAGCTAAAATTTTTGGCCCTTGGGCACGGACACGCGCACGCCCCCGCGCCTCGCCCGTGGCGGCGGTTGCGCCGCCCCTGCGCCGTACTCGAAACGCCGCGCTTCAGCCGCCACGAACGGCCAGACTCCCGCCCCGCAAATTTCCTCTCGGGCCGCCGGATCGCCCGTTGCGAAACGTATGGGCCGCGCTAGGTTTCGCAGCATGAGCAAAGTGATCAACCTGAACAAGGCTCGTAAGGCCCGCGACAAGGCCGACAAGCGCACGACGGCGGAGCGCAATGCAGCCGTGCACGGTCGCAGCAAGGCCGACAAGGGGCGCGACAAGAGCGTGACGGAGAGAGCCGAGCGCGATCTCGACGGGCACAGGCGGGACGAATGACTGGGCGCCCCATCAAGCATTCGCTCAGCCTGCGCGGTCACCGCACCTCGGTCTCTCTCGAAGAGGCGTTCTGGCACGAGTTCCGCGCCATCGCCAAGGCCGAGGGCAAGGCGCTCAATGCGCTCGCCGCGGAGATCGACGAGACCCGCGGGTTGGAGGCCGGGCTGGCCTCGGCAATCCGGGTCTACGTGCTGAAACACGTCAAAGCCCGCGCCAACGGCTGAGCGGTGAGAAATTTCTTAGAATAAGAAATTTCCACGGGCGGCTCCTTCGCCGCGACACACGAAAAAGGGCGCTCCGGATCGGGGCGCCCTTTGTATTTCCGCGCTCGGTGTGCGCTCCTCAGGCCTCGGCCAGCTTGCGCTCGCGGGCCTCGCGCAGCCGCGCGAAGTCGTCGCCGGCGTGGTAGCTCGAGCGGGTCAGCGGCGTGGCCGAAACCATCAGGAAGCCCTTGCCATAGGCGTTCTTCTCGTAGGTCGCGAACTCGTCCGGCGTGACGAAGCGATCGACCGCGTGGTGCTTCGGCGTCGGCTGCAGGTATTGGCCGATGGTCAGGAAATCGACATCCGCCGCGCGCATGTCGTCCATCACCTGCCGCACTGCCTGCGCGTCCTCGCCAAGGCCCACCATGATGCCCGACTTGGTGAAGATGGACGGGTCCATCTCTTTCACCCGCTGCAACAGGCGCAGCGAATGGAAATAGCGCGCGCCCGGGCGCACCTCGGGGTAGAGCCCCGGGACGGTTTCGAGGTTGTGGTTGAACACGTCCGGCTTGGCGCGCACCACCGTCTCGAGCACCTCGGGAGCGCATTTCAGGAAATCCGGCGTCAGGATTTCGATCGTGGTCGACGGCGAGCGATGACGGACGGCGCGGATGGTCTGGGCGAAATGCTCCGCCCCGCCATCCTCGAGATCGTCGCGGTCGACCGACGTGATCACCACGTGATTCAGCCCCAGCTTCTGCACCGCGTCCGCCACCCGTCCGGGCTCGAACACGTCGAGCGCATTGGGCCGGCCGGTGGCGATGTTGCAGAACGAGCAGCCGCGCGTGCAGATATCGCCCATGATCATCATGGTGGCGTGGCCCTGGTTCCAGCATTCGCCGGCATTCGGACATCCCGCCTCTTCGCAGACCGTGACGAGCTTGTGCTCGCGCATGATGCGATGGGTCTCCTGGTAGCCCTTGCCGGTGGGCGCCTTGACGCGGATCCAGTCCGGCTTCTTGGGCTGCGGATTGTCCTTGCGGTGCGCCTTTTCCGGGTGACGCTCGGTCGGGATCTTGATGTCGCGCAACGGTTCTTCCCCGCAATATCTTAAGACTTGCCCCGCAACATACAGCACTGCAGGGGGAGTTGCCAGTGCAGCCGGCGTCAGGCGCCGGTCGCGTATCCCCTTGGTCCCGAGTGTTCCCCCTGCACCTGTCCGCGCGCGGCGCCGGCTCTGCGCGATTTCGGGCTGGACGGGCTTCGCGGCCTTGGATAGATCGGATCCCAGTGCGGGCGTGGCGGAATGGTAGACGCGTCGGATTCAAAATCCGATTTCCGAGAGGAAGTGTGGGTTCGAGCCCCACCGCCCGTACCACCCCTCTCACGAGCATTCGCGACGAACGACCTCGCCAAAACGTGACAGCGCCTAGCTGCACATCGCCCGGCCGAACAGAGAAAGCGCGCCTCCGGAAAGGCGCGCCTGACTCGTGTGATGGTTACGCGCTGGTCTCCACGATCAGCAGCTCGCGCTCCGAGGCGCCGCGCGCATGGCTCAGCGCCTCCTGGTAATCCGGCGAGTGGTAGCATGCCTCGGCGGCCTCGACGCTGTCGAACCGCGCCACCACATTGCGCGGGCGCTCCTTGCCCTCGAGCTGGACGTAGCGCCCGGCCCGGGCGATGAACTCCCCGCCATGCTTGGCGATGGCCGGGCCGGCCAGCGTGGCGTAGCGGCCATAGGCCTCTTCATCGGTGACCGTCACATGCGCGATCCACAGTGCAGGCATCTCAGACTCCTTCGACGATGACCACATCCCGCGTCGACGCCCGCAGGGCGATCGGCAGGATGCGCTGATATTCCGGGGAATTGAACCAGCGCTCCGCGGCAGCGCGGCTCGGAAACTCGACGATCACGTGGCGGGTCGGGGCCGCGCCCTCGACCACCTGCTGCGGGCCGCCCTTGACCAGGTACCGCCCGCCGAACTTCTCGGCGAGCGCCACGGTCTGGCCCGCATAGATCGCGTATTCCTCGGGATCGGTGACGTCGATGCGGGCGATCATGTAGGCCGTCATCCGATCACCCCGCCAGCACGGCTTCCGCCGCCTTGATCGCCGCGTCGGCCTCGGAGGCGTCCTTTGCCCCGCCCTGCGCCATGTCGGGCCGTCCACCGCCGCCCTTGCCGCCAAGCGCCTCGACCGCCGCCTTCACCAGATCGACCGCCGAGTGGCTGCCGGTGAGGTCCTCGGTGACGCCCGCCGCCACGGCGACCTTGCCGCCGGTATCGGCAATCAGCAGCACCGCGCCCGATCCCAGCCGCGCCTTGTGCTCGTCGATCAGCGGCGGCAGGTCCTTGCCCGACACGCCGCTCAGCACCTGCGCCACGAACGGGACACCGCCCACCTCGCGCGCCTCGGCGCCGCCGCCCTGTCCGGCGCCGCCGGCCATGGCGAGATCGCGGCGCAGCTGCGCCACCTCGTTCTCGAGCTTGCGGCGCTCGTCGAGCAGCGCACCCACGCGCGCGACAGCGTCGCTGCCATGCGCCTTGAGCAGACCCTCGATTTCGCCAAGCGCCTTGTCGCGCCCACGTAGTTCGGCCATCGCGGCCTCGCCGGTCAGCGCCTCGATGCGCCGCACTCCCGCCGCCGAGGCGGTCTCGGAGGTCAGCACGAAGGTGCCGATATCGCCGGTCTGCGCCACGTGGGTGCCGCCGCAGAGCTCGATCGAGTAGGTCTCGCCATCGGTGCCTTTGCCGGAGCCCAGCTCGGTGCCCATCGACACCACGCGCACCTCATCGCCGTACTTCTCGCCGAAGAGCGCCTGCGCGCCGAGGCCGCGGGCATCGTCGGGCGTCATGATGCGGGTGTTCACCGCCGAGTTCTGCCGGATGAAGGCGTTTACCTCACGCTCGACCTGCGAGATCTCCTCGGGCGTCAGCGCCTTGGCGTGGCTGAAGTCGAAGCGCAGCCGCTCCGGTGCGTTCAGCGAGCCGCGCTGCGCCACGTGATCGCCAAGCGCCCGGCGCAGGGCCTCGTGCAGCAGGTGCGTGGCCGAGTGGTTGGCGCGGATCTTGCCGCGGCGTGCGTGATCGACCTCGAGCGCCACCGCCTCACCCTTGGCAAAGCGGCCCTGCTTGATCGTCACCTGATGCGCGAAGACCTTGCCGCCGCCCATTTTCTGGGTGTCGGTGACCTCGGCGACGTCGTCCTCGTCCTCGAGCCGGCGCATCCAGCCGCTGTCGCCGACCTGGCCACCGCTCTCGCCGTAGAACGGCGTCTGGTTCAGCACCACCCAGCCGCTCTCGCCGGCCTCGAGCGCGTCGACCTCCGCGCCGTCCTTGACCAGCGCCAGCATCTGGCCCTCGGCGGTCTCGGTGTCGTAGCCGAGGAAATCCGTGGCGCCCTTGGCATCTGCGATCTCGAACCAGATCGCGAGATCCGCCGCCTCGCCCGAGCCCGACCACGCGGCGCGCGCCTTGGCCTTCTGCTCAGCCATGGCTTCGTCGAAGCCGCCGGTGTCGACCTCGCGGCCACGCTCGCGCAGCGCGTCCTGCGTCAGGTCGAGCGGGAAGCCGTAGGTGTCGTAGAGCTTGAACGCCGCCTGGCCGGGCAGCTTGGCGCCCTCGCCCAGCCCCACCAGCTCGTCGTCGAGCAGCTTTAGGCCGCGGTCGAGGGTCTGCTTGAAGCGCGTCTCCTCGAGCTTCAGCGTCTCCTCGATCAGCGGCTGGGCGCGCACGAGTTCCGGGTAGGCCTGCCCCATCTGGCGCACCAGCGCCGGCACCAGCCGGTACATGACCGGGTCCTTGGCGCCCAGCATGTGGGCATGGCGCATGGCGCGGCGCATGATCCGGCGCAGCACGTAGCCGCGGCCATCGTTCGAGGGCATCACGCCGTCGGCGATCAGGAACGAGGTCGAGCGCAGGTGATCGGCGATGACCCGGTGATGGGTCTTGCCCGGGCCGTCGGGATCGCTCGAGGTGGCGTCCGCCGAGGCCTCGATCAGCGCCCGGATCAGGTCGGTCGCATAGTTGTCGTTGGTGCCCTGCAGCAGCGCCGCGACCCGCTCGATGCCCATGCCGGTGTCGATCGACTGCATGTCGAGCGCCCGCATCGAGCCGTCCTCGAACTGCTCGTTCTGCATGAAGACGAGGTTCCAGATCTCGACGAAGCGGTCGCCATCCTCTTCGGGAGAGCCCGGAGGGCCACCCCAGTACTTGTCGCCGTGATCGAAGAAGATCTCGGTGCACGGGCCGCAGGGCCCGGTCGGCCCCATCATCCAGAAATTGTCGGTGGTGTCGATGCGGATGATCCGGTCGTCCGGAACGCCGACCTTTTTCCAGATCTCGGCCGCCTCGTCATCGGTGTGGTAGACCGTCACCAGAAGCCGCTCGGCGGGGATGTCGAGCTCGCGCGTCACCAGCTCCCAGGCGAAGGGGATGGCTTCCTTCTTGAAATAGTCCCCGAAGGAGAAGTTCCCCATCATCTCGAAGAAGGTGTGGTGGCGGGCGGTGTAGCCCACGTTGTCGAGATCGTTGTGCTTGCCGCCCGCACGCACGCATTTCTGCGCCGAGGTGGCGCGCTGGTAATCGCGCGTCTCGACCCCGGTGAAGAGGTTCTTGAACTGCACCATGCCCGAGTTGGTAAACATGAGCGTGGGGTCGTTGCGCGGCACGAGCGGGCTCGAGGGCACCACCTGGTGTCCCTGCTTCTCGAAATAGCCCAGAAAGGTTGAGCGGATATCGTTCAGGCTCGGCATGGTCGTCCTTGTCTGGCTGGCATCTCAGAGGTTCGCGCAGGTGTATCGCCACGCCCGCCCCCTGTCCATAAGCCGCGACAGAAAAGCCGCCACCCGCCCCGACCATCGCCTTCCGCCCCGCGCCGGCCACCGCCTCCCGTCCCGGGCACGCCGCTTCTCTCTCGCGCCGCGCCCCCTCTTCTCTGGTTCGACAAATACCTCGGGGTGAATGCCGCGCGCCCGCGCGGCAGAGGGGCAGCGCCCCTCCCCGCAAACAAAAAAGAGGCGCTCCCACAGGAGCGCCCCCGTTTGAAAACCGACTGCCCGAGGGCACGAAACGGATCTCAGCTTTCCATCACGTCGTCGCCACCGTCCTCTTCGGACATGTGGAAATCCAGTCCGTGGGCGGCGCGGATCTTGTCCTCGATCTCGAGCGAGATCCGGCTGTTCTCGCGCAGGAAGGTCTTGGCGTTCTCGCGGCCCTGGCCGATGCGCTCGTCGCCATAGGAATACCAGGCGCCGGATTTGTCGACCACGCCGGCCTTCACCCCGAGGTCGAGCAGTTCGCCCATCTTCGAGATGCCCTCGCCATACATGATGTCGAACTCGACCTGCTTGAACGGCGGCGCCACCTTGTTCTTCACCACCTTCACGCGGGTCTGGTTGCCGACCACCTCGTCGCGGTCCTTGATCGCACCGATGCGGCGGATATCAAGACGCACCGAGCTGTAGAACTTCAGCGCGTTGCCGCCGGTGGTGGTTTCCGGCGAGCCGAACATCACGCCGATCTTCATCCGGATCTGGTTGATGAAGATCACCATGCAGTTCGAGCGGCTGATCGAGCCGGTGAGCTTGCGCATCGCCTGGCTCATCAGGCGGGCCTGCACGCCGACACTCGAATCGCCCATGTCGCCCTCGAGCTCGGATTTCGGCGTCAGCGCCGCCACCGAGTCGACAACCACGAGGCTGACCGCGCCGGACCGCACCAGCGTGTCGGTGATCTCGAGCGCCTGTTCGCCGGTGTCGGGCTGCGAGATCAGCAGCTCGTCCAGATCGACGCCCAGCTTCTTGGCGTATTGCGGATCGAGCGCGTGCTCGGCATCGACGAAAGCGCAGACGCCGCCCTTTTTCTGCTCTTCCGCCACCACGTGCAGCGTGAGCGTCGTCTTGCCCGAGCTCTCGGGGCCGTAGACCTCGATGATGCGGCCCTTGGGCAGGCCGCCGATGCCGAGCGCGATATCCAGACCGAGCGAGCCGGTCGAGGTCGCCTCGATGTCCTTCAAGACGTTGTCGCCACCGAGCTTCATGATCGAGCCCTTGCCGAACTGCCGTTCGATCTGCGCCAGCGCGGAATCGAGGGCTTTCTGCCGGTTTGCGTCTTTCTTGCTGTCCATAGTCAGAAGATCTGCCGTTGCCATGCGTTTCAGTCCTTATTCCACACCCGTGCGAGGGCGGCAATCGCTGCTTTGTTCGCCTCTTGTTCTCATACCGTTATGGGACCAAAAGAAGAACATTTCAAGATCTTTTCCGTGGACCACTCTTCTCTCTCAAGGTTAAAGAGTGGTTTACAGGCGGAAGATCCGGGAGGTTTCACCGATGCTGGTATTCTGGAAGGCGCGATTGGTGCTGCTGGCGGTTCCCAAGACGGGCAGCTCGGCTTACGAATCCGCGCTGGCGCCGCACGCCTCGATGACGGTGCTCGATCCGCCAGAGCTCAAACACGCGCCGGTCTACCGCTACAACCGCTTCTTCCGCCCGATGTTCGAGAAGATGGGCACGCCGGACATGGAGCTGATGGCGGTGATCCGCGAACCAGTGTCGTGGCTGGGATCGTGGTACCGTTACCGCCAGCGCGGCTTTCTCGACGGCAAGCCAACCTCGACCCGCGGGATCAGTTTCGACGACTTCGTCGAGGCCTACACGCGCGGCGAGCGCCCGCCCTTCGCCAATGTCGGCAGCCAGGCCAAGTTCGTGGAGCCGCGGCCCAACGGCACCGGGGTGAGCCAGCTCTTCCGGTACGAGAACCAGGCCAGCATCATCGCCTTTCTCGAGGACCGGCTCGGCGTGACGCTCGATCTGCCGCGCGAGAATGTCTCGCCCCGTGGCGACCTTGTCCTCTCGCCCGAGCTCGAGGCGAAGCTGCGCCGCAAATGCGCCGCCGATTTCGACATCTGGGAACGCGCGCAGGGCTGACGCAGGGCTGAGCCGGCCGCTAGGACAGTTGCCGGCTCACCGTCTCGGTGAGTTCGGTCAGCGAAAACGGCTTGGGCAGGAACACCGAGTTCGGCACGTCCTCCCCGTCTTCGGCGAACACGTCCTCGGCATAGCCAGAGACGAAGATCACCGGGGTGTCGGGGCGCGCGCGGCGCGCCTCGCGCACCCAGCTCGGGCCGTCCATCCCCGGCATCACGACATCGGTGACGATGAGGTCGACCTCCATCGCCTCATCCGCCAGCAGCGCGAGCGCCTCTTCGGCGTTGGCGGCCTCGGTGACGGAGTAGCCTCGCATCTCCAGCGCCCGCGCCGCGAACGCCCGCACCGGCGCCTCGTCCTCGACCAGAAGCACCTTGCCTGAGCCGCCATCCGGCAACGCCCGCGCCGGGGCATCGGTCAGACCTGTCGAGGCGGGTTCGGGCGCCTCGTGGGCCGGGAACATCAGGGTGAAGCAACTGCCCTCGCCCTGAACGCTGTCGACGAAGATGAAGCCGCCGGTCTGCTTGACGATGCCATAAACGGTGGAGAGGCCAAGCCCGGTCCCCTCGCCCGTGCGCTTGGTGGTGAAGAACGGCTCGAACACCTTCTGCAGCTTGTCCGATGGAATGCCCCGGCCGCGGTCCCTGACCCGGACCGCGGCGTATTCTCCCGGCTCGACCAGCGCGCGCTCGCGCTGGAGCGGCTCCATCAGGGCAATGCGCTCGGTCTCGATCCGGATCTCGCCGCCCTCCGGCATGGCATCGCGGGCATTGACCACGAGGTTCATCATCACCTGCTCGAGCTGGCGCCGGTCGCCACGGATCTTCGGCAGCACCGGGTCGTATTGCAGCACAAGCTCCACCCGCTCTCCCACCAGCCGGTTCAGAAGATGGGTCAGGTCCGACAGCGTCTCGCGCAGGTCGAGCAGCTCGGGTCTCAGGGTCTGCTTGCGCGAGAAGGCCAGTAGCTGGCTGACCAGCGCCGCCGCGCGGTTGGCGTTCTGGCTGATCTGGACGAGATCGCTGTACTCGGGATCGCCCTGATCGTGGCGCAGCATCAGAAGGTCGCAATGGCCGGAGATCGCGGTCAGCAGGTTGTTGAAATCATGCGCGACGCCACCGGCGAGTTGGCCGATGGCCTGCATCTTCTGACTCTGCACGAACTGCGCCTCGAGCGTCTTGAGCTCGGTCGCGTCGTTGAGCACCGCGACCAGCTCGGTCGCCCCGGCGACGCGCACCCGGTTGAGCGTGACCTGCACGAAGATCTCGCGGTCGGGGCGGATCAGGCGCAGAAACTCCGAGCGGTGCAAGCCGCGGCCGGCCGCCGCTTCGCTGATCCACAACCGGACAGACCGCCCGAGCCCTTCCATGAACTCGGCAAGGTTGCGGCCATCCGCGTGCTCGGTGTCGAGCAGGTCGCAGGCCGAGACATTGGCGCGCAGGATCCGACCGTCGGGCGCGAGCCGCAGCAAGGGCACCGGGAGATCGTCGACACCGTCGGGCACGCCCCCCTCGGACAGATCGCCATCCTCGACCGGGTGCAGCACGACTTCGCGCCGCCCGATGCCCGCATCGATGCAGCGCACCTCGAAGCTTTCCGGTCCCTCGGGCGTGAGCAGCCGCTGGACCGCGCCGGGACGCAGCGGCGGCTCTTCGAGCGCGTCCTCGATGCGCCTCACCCGACGTCCGAGCAGCGCGCGGGCGCGGGAATTCATGTAGAGGACGGCGCCGCTGCGCCCGAGCGTCAGCACCGGCGGGTCCTGCCCGGCCCCGGGACCGGCCTTGCCAGCGCCCGCATCGTCGGCGCGGTCCGGGAGCCGGTCAAGCCGCCACACCCAGCGCGCGCTGTCGAGCACGCGCAGCGCCAGCACCCGCCGACCGCCACGCGCCGCGACCTCTTCCCGCGCGTGACCGCGCTCATACGCCTGCAGCCAGAGCCGGCGGCTGACCCCTTCGGCCCCGGCCACCTGCCGCGCAAGGACCTCCGGCAGGGCATCGCCGCGGCTGGCCTCGAAATCGCGCCGGGCGCTTGGATTGGCATAGAGCAGGTGCAGCGCCGGGTCGGTCACCAGAATGGGCGCCGGATCGCCTTCGGCGAAGGCGCAGACCGCGGCGAAGCTGCGCGCATCGCGCCGCCGACCGAGCGCATAGCTCACCAGCGCCAGCCCGGCGGTGGTGGCAAAGGCGGCGGCGGCGGCGAGCATCCCGGTCCGCAACACTGGCTGCGCGCTCAGCAGCGCCGCAAGGCCGCTGACCAGAGCAAGCGCGACCAGCACCCCGGTGCTGCGCAAGGCGCTGTGCGCCCCGCGCGGCCTCAGCCGCTCTGTCGCCGTGCTCTCGCCCACCTGGCCCCCCTTCGCCGGTCGCGGCAACCCCTAAGGGACGTATCGCGACCGGTTTTAGCCGCCGGGTATTAACCAAAGGTAAACCATGCCCCGGAGACATCTCCTGGCTCAGGAGTTTGTCGGGGAACACGCCTGCGCGTCAAGCGCGCCGGAGCTCACTCCGGCGCGGTCAGGCAGGCGACGTAGAACCCATCGCCACCGTCGGAGGGCAGGAACTGACGCTCCTGCGCGAGGGTCCATCCGGGGTGATCCGCAAGGAACGCGGCGACCCGGTCCCCGTTCTCCGCCTTGAGCATGGAACAGGTGGCATAGGCCAGCGTGCCGCCGGCACCCACCAGAGGCGTGACGGCCTCGAGGATCTGCCCCTGAAGGCGGGTCAGGTCGGCCAGCCCCTCTGCCGTCAGACGCCACTTTCCCTCGGGCGCCCGCCGCCACGAGCCGCTGCCGGAACAGGGCACATCGCAGAGGACAAGATCATAGGGGCCGCGCGGCGCCTGCGTAATCTCGACCGCGGCGCCGGCACGGGTGGCGCGCGCGGGCAGATCGGACATGCGGGCGGGATTGGCGTCATGGGCCTCGACAGGCCCGGAGAGCCGGGCCGCCATCGCCAGCGCCTTGCCACCGCCACCGGCGCAGTAATCGAGCACGCGCTGACCCGGCGCAAGCGGCAGGGCCGCGACCACCGCCTGGCTTGCGGCGTCCTGCAACTCGACGAGACCGTCGGTGAAGGCCTTGCAGCGCGCCACCTTCCGTGCGCCCTCGATGACCTCGAGCGCGGTGTCGGCCAGAGGTGCGGCCCGGGTGGCGATGCCCTCGGACGAGAGCGCCGCGATGGCCTGATCCGGGGTGGCCTTCAGGGTGTTGATGCGCAGGAAGACCGGGGCGCGGTGGCGCAGGTCCTCGGCCGCCTGCGCCGCCGCCCCGCCAAGGCTCGCCTGCCAGTCGGGCCAGAGCCAGTCGGGCAGATCGAGCGCCTCGGGGCCCTCCGGTACCCGGCCCGCCGCGTGCTCGGCCGCGTCGAGCGGCTGTGGCGCATGGCCCTCGCCGGTGAACAGCGTGTCCGGATCGATACTTTGCTGGCGCAACAGGCCGAGCATCCGGGCGCGCCCACTCTCTCCGCCGCCCGAGGCCGCGGCCGAGCGCCAGCGGCGCAGCGCGTCGAACACGTGATCACGTACCGCGGCACGATCCTTGGAGCCCGCGAAGCGCGAGGCCCGTGACCAGCCGAGCAGCGCCTGCTCGGCCGGTGTGCCCGCGGCGATCCGATCGAGGATCTCCGCCGCGGCCTGTACCCGTGCCGCCGGTGTCATCCGATGCGATAGTTCGGGCTTTCGCGGGTGATCTGCACGTCGTGCACATGGCTCTCGCTGAGGCCCGCGTTGGTGATCTTCACGAAGGTGCAGTTCTTGCGCATGTCTTCGACGGTGGCGTTGCCGGTATAGCCCATCGCCGCGCGCAGGCCGCCCACGAGCTGGTGGATCACCGCGCCGGCAGAGCCCTTGTAGGGCACCTGCCCCTCGATGCCCTCGGGCACCAGCTTGTCGGAGGCTGCGTCCTTCTGGAAGTAGCGGTCGGCGGAGCCGCGCGCCATGGCCCCGAGCGAGCCCATGCCGCGATAGGCCTTGAACGAGCGGCCCTGGTAGAGAATGACCTCGCCCGGGCTCTCGTCGGTGCCGGCGATCATGCTGCCGACCATGGCGCAGGAGGCGCCCGCGGCGATCGCCTTGGCGAAATCGCCCGAGAACTTGATGCCGCCGTCGGCGATGACCGGCACGTCGCCGGCCGCCTTGGCGCAATCCATCACGGCGGTGAGCTGCGGCACGCCGACCCCCGCGACCATGCGCGTGGTGCAGATCGAGCCCGGCCCGATGCCGACCTTGACCGCGTCCGCCCCGGCCTCGATCAGGGCACGGGTGGCATCGGCGGTGGCCACGTTGCCGGCGATCACCTGCAGCTCGTTCGAGAGCTGCTTGGCGCGGGACACCGCCTCGAGCACGCCCTGCGAGTGGCCGTGCGCGGTGTCGATCACCACGATGTCGACGCCGGCATCGACCAGCGCCTCGGTGCGCTCGAACCCGGACTCGCCGACGCCGCTGGCCGCGGCGCAGAGCAGGCGCCCGAGCCGGTCCTTGCTGGCCGAGGGGTTGACCACGGCCTTCTCGGTGTCCTTGAGCGTCAAGAGCCCGGTGAGCTTGCCGGCGGCGTCGGTGACCAGAAGCTTCTCGATGCGGCGTGCGCGCATCAGGCTGATCGCCTCGTCCCGGTCGGCGGGCTCCTGCAGGATGGCGAGGTTCTCGGAGGTCATCATCACCCGGACGGGCGTGTCGTCCTTCTGCGCGAAGCGCATGTCGCGGTTTGTCACGATGCCGACCACGTGTTTCTTCTCGTCGACCACCGGGAACCCGGTGAAGCCATAGCGCTCAGTCAGCGCCTTGGCGTCGGCCAGCGTCTGGTCCGGGGTCAGGGTCACCGGGTTGTAGACGATGCCGCTCTCGAAGCGCTTGACCCGGCGCACCTGCTGGGCCTGCTCCTCCACGGTGAGGTTCTTGTGGATCACCCCGATGCCGCCGGCCTGCGCCATGGTGATGGCCATGCGGGCTTCGGTCACGGTGTCCATGGCCGAGCTCAAAAGCGGGATGTTGAGGGCGATGGATCTGGTCACGCGGGTGCGGGTGTCAGCGGTGCTGGGCAGCACGCTGGACGCCGCGGGAACGAGAAGAACGTCATCGAAGGTGAGCGCCTCGCGAATCTCCATGGGGTGGCTCCTTGGGAGGGGATCGGTTGGCACGTCCCTATTGCACGGATGCGCGGCAGGCGAAAGCCCCCTTCCTGCGGTCCGGCCGCGTCCGCCGGTCCGGCCACGCGCCGGAGGGGCGCCGCTGCGAAAGGAAGGAGGGGGCTCTGCCCCCTCTTGGCGCTGTGCGCCAATTCACCCCCGAGGTATTTTCGAACCAAAGAAGCCATGAGCGCCGCGCCCCCGGCTTCTCTTCGTCAAAAATACTCCCGCCGGAGGCGTCGGGACCTGCTACGGGCGCAGGCGCCGGGGGAACGTCCCTGCCCCCGGCAATTGCGTCGCGCGCCGCGCTGGCGCAGGGTGGCGCCACGATCACGGGAGATGGAGACGATTTTGGCACATGGATACGACAGCGGCCGGCTGAACCTGCCCTTCACCGGCATCTGCACGTTTGCGAAAAAGCCCTTCGTGGCGGACTGGAGTGCCATCGACGCCGATGCGGCGATCCTCGGCGCGCCCTATGACGCCGGCACCCAATGGCGGGCCGGGGCGCGGTTCGGGCCGCGCGGGGTGCGCGAGGCCTCGACGCTGTTTTCCTTCGGCCATGCCGGGGCCTATGACCACGAGGACGACGTCACCTACCTTGGCGAAGAGGTGCGCATCGTCGACATGGGCGACGCGGACATCGTGCACACCGACACGCTGGCCAGCCACACCAACATCCGCATGGGCGTCGAAGCCGCGCTGAAGGCGGGCGCGCTGCCGGTGGTGATCGGGGGCGACCACTCGGTCAACATTCCCTGCATCGAGGCCTACGAAGGCCGCGCCCCGTTCCACATCCTGCAGATCGACGCCCATCTCGATTTCGTCGACGAGCGCCACGGCGTCACCCGCGGCCACGGCAACCCGATGCGTCGGGCCGCCGAGAAGGACTGGGTCAGCGGGCTCACCCAGGTCGGCATCCGCAATGTCAGTTCCACCGCGAAGGAGGGCTACGACGCCGCGCGCGCCATGGGCTCCGACATCCTGTCGGTGCGGCAGGCGCGGAGTCTTGGCGCGACCGGCGTGGCGCAGCGCCTCCCCGAGGGCGTTCCGGTCTATATCAGCATCGATATCGACGGCTTCTGCCCCTCGATCGCACCGGGCACCGGCACCCCCAGCCATGGCGGCTTTCTCTACTACGAGGGGCTCGAGATCCTGCAGCAGGTCGCGCGCCGGCACCACATCGTCGGCATCGACCTCGTCGAGGTGGCGCCCGATTACGATCCCAGCGGGTCGACCTCGATCCTCGCGGCCCAGCTCCTGATGAATCTCCTTGGCTTCGTGTTCCACGCCCGCGCCTCGGGACTGCCCGCGAAATAGGCTTGCCGCCACAACCGCACCGAACAATCGCCCAGAAACTGCGGCAGACGGGATACAACCCCCGGATGAAGCGGGCAAACTCTTGGCGATCGGCAAGGAACCGCTTGCGGCAGGGCAGAAGCTGCGGAAAGCTCGGGGGGAGCAGAAAAACAACATGAGAGCCAAAGGCCCATGCCCCTCCCCCTCAACGGCGTCACCGTCGTCGATTTCAGCCGCATCCTCTCCGGCCCCTATGCCACGATGATCCTTGCCGATCTCGGCGCCGCGGTGATCAAGGTCGAGCGCCCCGGAAAGGGCGACGATGCGCGCCGGCTGCCGCCGCTCAAGGACGGCAAGAGCGCCTATTTCGCCGCCGTGAACCGTGGCAAGCGCTCGATCGCGCTGGATCTCGATCTCGAGGCCGACCGCGCGCTGCTCGACCGCATGCTCGCCCGCGCCGATGTGCTGGTGGAAAATTTCCGCCCTGGGGTGATGGCGCGGCACGGGCTCGACTGGGACACGCTGCACGCGCGCTTTCCCCAGATGCACTACGCCTCGGTGAGCGGCTACGGCCAGACCGGCCCCGACGCCAAACGCCCTGCCTATGACACCGTGGTGCAGGCGCGCGGAGGGCTGATGGGGCTGACCGGAACGCCGGCGGAGCCGCGCCGGGCGGCGAGTTCGGTCGGCGATCTCGCCGGGGGCATGTTCCTTGTTCAGGGCATTCTCGCAGCGCTCTACGCCCGGCAGGCCGACGGCAAGGGCCGGCGCATCGACGTGGGCCAGCTCGACGCGCAAGTGGCGCTGATGGACCAGGCCATCGCGCAGGCGGCGCTGAACGACACGGCGCCGAGCCATGCCACGCGGCACCCCTCGATCGCGCCCTGCGAGGCGGTGGCGGCTTCGGACGGGCCCTTCGTTCTGGCCGCGGGCACGGATGCGCAGTTCGAAAAGCTCTGCCTCACGCTGCAACTGCCCCTGGCCGACGATGCGCGCTTTGCCGACAACACCGCGAGACTGAGCCACGCGCGGCTGCTCAAGCGCCTGATCGAGGCGGTGACGCTGGAGTTCCCGCGGACGCACTGGCTGGCCAAGCTCACCGCGGCCGGCATCCCCTGCGCGCCGATCCAGAGCATGGAGCAGGTGATGAAGGACCCGCAGCTGCTGGCGCGCAACATGATCGTGGACGTGCTCGACCGCTATGGCCGCGCCACCTTCAAGGCCGCCGGCAACCCGATCAAGATCTCGGACATGGAGGATCGCCCCGCGCGCCCCGCCCCGCCGGAACTTGACGGCAACCGCGCCGATATCCTGCGCTGGCTCGACACCGACTGACGCGCCCTTGCGCTGCCGCATCGGGGCAGCCGCCCGCCGGGGCTGTCTGTCGGGCGCCGATAGCCTGCCTGCTGGCCTGAGGGGCGCCGCTGGCGAACAGGGGCATGCGTTCAAGGGCCCTCGTCGTCTTCGCCCTATGCGCAACCGCGGCGGCGCCGCGTCGGATTACCGCCCGCACCATCGGCGCTGTGTCACCCTCAGGACGCGATCCGCGCCGCAACACGTTTTCGTCTGTTGCGTGGCGGGCGCGGGCATGGTTCCTCGGTCGGGGACAAACGGAGATCGCTCATGCTGCGCCGCCTCTACGACTGGACCATGTCGCTGGCCGACCACCCCAAAGCGCTCTGGGCGCTGGCCCTTGTCTCGTTCATTGAGGCCTCGATCTTCCCGATCCCTCCTGACGTGCTGATGATCCCGATGGTGCTTGCCGCGCCGCGCAAGGCGTGGCTGATCGCGCTGGTGGCCACGGTGTCGTCGGTGCTGGGCGGTCTCGCGGGCTATGGCATCGGGCATTTCTTCTTCGAAAGCCTTGGCCGCCCGATCCTCGAGTCGATGGGCAAGGCCGACCAGATGGCCGCCTTCAACGAGCGCTTCAACGGGGTCGGCTTCTGGGCCGTCCTGGTGGCCGGCGTGACGCCCTTCCCGTTCAAGGTGATCACCATCATGTCGGGCTGGACGGCGATGCCGGTTGGAACCTTCATCGTGACGTCGATCGTGGCGCGCGCCCTGCGCTTCTTCGTGGTGGCGGGCCTGCTGTGGGGCTTCGGGGAGCCGATCCGGCACTTCATCGAACGCCGCCTCGGGGTCGTCTTCACGCTTTTCGTGCTGCTTCTCGTTGGCGGCTTTTACATCGTGAGATACCTATGACATCGACCCGCAACCTCCTGATCCTGTTGGCCGCCGCCGGCTCTGTCGCGGTGCTTCTGGGGGCGCTTGGCTTCCAGTACCTGGGCGACCTGCCGCCCTGTAAACTGTGCATCTACCAGCGCTGGCCGCACGTGGCCGCCGTGGTGATCGCGCTCGGCGCGCTGGCCACCCGCGGCCCGGCGCTGCCGCTTCTCGGCGCGCTTGCAGCGCTGAGCACCGCCGGGATCGGCGCCTACCACACCGGGGTAGAGCGCGGCTGGTGGGAAGGACCCACCTCCTGCACCGCGTCGGGCTCGGTCACCGGCATGAGCACCGACGATCTGCTCAACCAGATCATGAGCGCCGAGATCCAGCGCTGCGATGACGTGCTGTGGGATTTCTTCGGCCTATCGATGGCAAGCTGGAACACCATTGCCAGCCTCGTTTTCATGGCGCTCTGGCTCTGGGCGGCGCTGAAGAGCAGGGCCTAACCCAAAGACACAGCGGCCCGGATCGGCCTCTTCGGATGCCCGATCCGGGCGCTGAACCGCCTCTCCCCTCAGGTGTTTTCTGCCAACGACAGCCCCGGGGCGCCCGGCCCCGCGCGCGCCAGAGCGGCCCCGCACGTCGCTCTTCCACCTCTCCGGCGGAAGCTGACAGCCCCATGACCCGTGCCGCCGGGCCACGCCCTCGGCGCGGTCAAACGCAGACGGCCCGGCCGCCGCCGCCCCTCACGACGCCATGCGTGAGGCGCGACGGCCTCGCGCCCCTTTCGCGCCGTTGCAAAGAGACACGTCGCCCCCTGCCCGCGCGCGCCGCACAGATCGTGCGTGACAGCCCGCGCGCGCTCTGGCATCACGCGCGTCATGACCAATCGGATCGCCATATGGATCGCCCTGCTGATCCTCGCCGCGCTGGCCGCGGACAGCCTGATCTGGGGCTCGCAGCATTTGGTGTTTCTGGGACGTAAGTTCTTCGCATTGCTGGATTGGATGGCCTTCTGGCGCTAATCGCGCGGCACCCCACCGGGGCAGGTTGACTTAGCTGCGGCAACCTGTTGACCTGCGCGCAACCTTCAGCATTTCGATAGCAAGGAGATACCCATGACCGTCAAAGTCGCAATCAACGGCTTCGGGCGCATTGGCCGGAACGTGCTGCGTGCCATCATCGAGTCGGGACGCACCGACATCGAGGTCATCGCGATCAACGACCTCGGCCCGGTCGAAACCAACGCCCACCTGCTGCAGTTCGACAGCGTGCATGGCCGCTTCCCGCATGAAGTGACCGTCTCCGGCGACACCATCGATGTTGGCCGCGGCCCGATCAAGGTCAGCGCCGAGCGCAACCCCGCCGATCTGCCCTGGGGCGATGTCGACGTGGTGATGGAATGCACCGGCATCTTCACCGCCCGCGACAAGGCCGCGCTGCACCTCGAGAACGGTGCCAAGCGGGTGCTGGTCTCGGCCCCAGCTTCGGGCGCCGACAAGACCATCGTCTACGGTGTCAATGACAGCGTGCTGACCAAGGACGACATCGTCGTGTCGAACGCGTCGTGCACCACCAACTGCCTGTCGCCGGTGGCCAAGGTCCTCAACGATGCCATCGGCATCGAGAAGGGCTTCATGACCACGATCCACTCCTATACCGGCGACCAACCGACGCTGGACACCATGCACAAGGATCTCTACCGCGCCCGCGCTGCGGCGCTGTCGATGATCCCGACCTCGACCGGCGCTGCCAAGGCCGTGGGCCTCGTGCTGCCGGAACTGAACGGCAAGCTCGACGGTGTCGCGATCCGCGTGCCCACGCCGAACGTGTCGGTCGTCGACCTGACCTTCGAGGCCAAGAAGACCACCTCCGTGGACGAGATCAACGACGCCATCCGCGCGGCGGCGGACGGCCCGCTCAAGGGCGTGCTGGCCTATACCGACAAGGCCAACGTCTCGATCGACTTCAACCACGATCCGCATTCGTCGATCTTCCACACCGACCAGACCAAGGTCATGGAAGGCACCATGTGCCGCATCCTGACCTGGTACGACAACGAGTGGGGCTTCTCGAACCGCATGTCGGACACCGCCGTGGCGATGGGCAAGCTGATCTGATCAGGCAGGCCTGAGCGCGGCCAAGGGTCGCCAAGCAAACACGCGGGGCGGGGTCGGAAACGGCCCCGCCCCTTTCTATTGCCTGTATCGTGGTCTGCTGTTTGGTCGGTGTGACGGCAGACCATGCCGTCTCTTGCCTGTATCTTGATCGTCTGAGCGATCGTTCTGCCGGCCAGACTTCTATCTGGCTGTATCTCGGTTTGCCGGCCGGTCGCTCCGATCGCGTGCCCGCGCTTTCTCAGCGTTCACCCCCGCCTGCCCCTGCTACGCTGTCACTGCTTCTGCATCTGCCGCGCCAGTGCGTAGCCATGCCGAGCGCTGCGAGGCTGCACGCCCTGCCCGATCATGGCGTTCGGCAAGGCGCGCTCCGGCGGCGGCGCATCGCCAGCCTGCGCGGCGCTTTGCACCGTGCCGGATGTGCGGGGACGCGACGGGGTTGCCTGTGTGAGGCGGCGCGTCGGGCGTGCGCCGAAGGAACGGATATCCATGCGATCACCTCCTGATCCGTGGGTGTCTCGATGCCGTTAACCCTACGTGCGGAAGGTTAAGAACTTCCTGACGGCTCCGCGCGGCGACGCAACCGCGCCCGTCGCCATGCAAAAACTGCAGGGCGGGGTTGGAATTTCGGAAATTGTGCTGCGCCGCAGCAAACCCTAAGTTAGCGCCAACAGCAACGAAGGGGGGAGCGACGGAGACACCGCATGACCCGCTTTTTCGCAACACTAATAACCCGCCTCGATCAGCGCGCCCGGTACACCCGCACCCTGCGCGAACTGCGCCGGATGTCCCTCAACACCGCGCTCGATCTCGGCATCTCTCGCGGCGACCTGCGCCGCATCGCATCCGAGGCCGTCTACGGCCGGGCCCGCGCCTAACCGCCGACCTCTCCAGACTCAAAGGACCGATGACATGACCGTACTGAACAGCATCTACCGCCGCTACGCCTACCGCCGCGCCCTCTACACGCTGCAGAACCTGCCCGAGCGCACCCGCATGGACTGCGACATCCTTGGGCGTGAGACCGAAGTCGCCCGCCGCGCGGTCTACGGCGCCTAAGCGTCCTCGAAGCGCTTCACCAGCGCATCGTGCACGGCTGGCGTGACGAACTTGCTGACGTCACCGCCAAGCCGGGCGATCTCCTTGACCAGCTTCGAGGCGATGGCCTGATGCCGGGCTTCGGCCATCAGGAACACCGTCTCGATGCTGTCGTCGAGCGAGCGGTTCATCCCGACCATCTGGAATTCATACTCGAAATCCGCCACCGCCCGCAGGCCGCGGACGATGATCTGCGCTCCGACATCGCGCGCGCAGTCGATCAGCAGGTTCTCGAACGGGTGAGCGACGATCTCGGTGCCGGTTTCCTCCGAGAGCGCCCGGCATTCCGCCTCGATCATCGAGACGCGCGTCTCGAGATCGAACAGCGGGCCCTTGTCGCGATTGATGGCGACGCCGATCACCAGTCGATCCACCAGAGCCGCGGCGCGGCGGATGATGTCGATATGACCAAGCGTGATTGGGTCGAAGGTGCCGGGATATAGGCCGATGCGCATAGGGCTGCCCCTGATCTGTCAGTTTTCAGGCACGCAACAATATTGCTTCCCTGAATGCAACCCCCTGACCGCTTTGGGCGGTTCGGTCAGTGCCCCATGATCATGCCCTGAAGCGCTTCTTTCTCCATCGAAAGCTCGGCGATCTGTGCCGCCACGAGGTCGCCGATCGAGATCATTCCGACCATGACGCCGTCTTCGACCACGGGCATGTGGCGGAACCGGCCTTCGGTCATCCGCGCCAGCACCACGTCGCTGTCCTCGTCCCGGGTGCAGGTCTGAAGCTTGGTGGTCATCAGCGTGTCGACGGTGGCCGAGAGCACGTCCGCACCCTGCGATGACAGAACCCGCACGATGTCGCGCTCCGACAGGATCCCCAGCGGGGTCTGGCCATCCTCAGAGATCACCACGCCGCCGATGCGCCGTTCCGCCAGCACCTGCACCGCATCGGCGACCGTGGTGGCGGGGGGCACGGTGACGACACCGTCATCGGCCTTGTCCTTCAGAATCTGCTGCACCTGCATCGGCTCTCCTCCATGCCATCTCTGCGCGTGCATCCAGCGTCCGGCGGCTGCGACAATCTGTCAAGTCAGACCTTCGAGCAGGGTTAGTTCTTTGCGAATCCCCTGCGCCAGCGCTCCTGCGAAGGCGTTGAGCCGCCCGAGCCGGCGGTCGTCCTCGTGGCGCACGAGATAGAAGCTGCGGGTGATCTCGACCTCTTCCGGCAGCACCTTGCGCAGCCCCGGTGCCGCGGGCAGCGCGAAATCGTGCACGATGCCAAGGCCCGCGTGCTGACGTAGCCAGTGGAACTGCACCGAAACGCTGTTCGAGGCCAACCCGACCCGCTCGATTCCCAGGTCCGCGAGGTAGTCGAGTTCCTTGTCGAAGATCATGTCGGGGATATAGCCCACGATGCGGTGATCGCGCAGATCGGCGCGGCTGTTGATAGGTGGATGCTGCGCGAGATACGCCTCGGAGGCGGCGAGGTGCAGCTTGTAGTCGGCGAGTTTCTGCACCACCAGCCGCCCGGCGGTGGGGGCTGAGACGCCGATGGCGATGTCGGCCTCGCGCTTGGACAGGTTCACGATGCGCGGCAGGGCCACGATCTGGATCTCGAGATCAGGGTTTTGCGCGCCGATCTCGGCGCAGACCTGCGGCAAGAGGAAGTTGGCGCAGCCATCAGGTGCGCCGATGCGGATCTGCCCCGACAGGCCCTCGCCCGCGCCGCGCACCGCCTCGGCGCCCTGCCCGAGCGCCTGCTCGGCCTCTTCGGCGTGCGACAGCAGCCGCGCCCCGGCCTCGGTCAGCGCGTAGCCCTGCGGGCTCTTGGCAAAGAGCGGCTGGCCGAGATTTTCCTCGAGCCTGCCGATGCGGCGGCCCACCGTGGCCGGGTCCATGCGCAGGACCCGGCCGGCGCCGGAGAGGCTGTCTCCCCGCGCCACGGCAAGGAAAATCCGCAAATCGTCCCAGTTCCCGCGCATCGGCACACCTGCATTTTTGCAAAACCCTTTTGCCCGATTACCTCTGTCGCCTGCATTTGCGCAAGACTAAGTTTGCGGCAAATCCGACCAGCAGGAGGCGCGATCATGAAAGAACTGACGCATTTCATCAACGGACAGCACGTGAAGGGCACCTCGGGCCGCTTCACCGAGGTGTTCAACCCGGCCACCGGCGAAGCCATCGCCAAGACGCCGCTCGCCACCGTCGAGGAGCTCAACGACGCGGTCGCCAAGGCCGCCGAGGCCCAGAAGGCCTGGGGTGCGACCAACCCGCAGCGCCGCGCCCGCGTGATGATGAAGTTCGGTGCCCTGATCAACGAACACATGGACGAGCTGGCCGAGATGCTCTCGATGGAGCACGGCAAGACCCTGCCCGACGCCCGTGGCGACGTGCAGCGTGGTCTCGAGGTGGTCGAGGTCTGCATGGGCGCGCCGCACATGCTCAAGGGCGAGTACACCGACAATGGCGGCCCCGGCATCGACCTCTACTCGATGCGCCAGCCGCTCGGCGTTGTGGCGGGCATCACCCCGTTCAACTTCCCCGCCATGATCCCGCTGTGGAAGATGGCCCCGGCTCTGGCCTGCGGCAACGCCATGATCCTCAAGCCGTCCGAGCGCGTGCCCTCGACCTCGCTGCGCCTTGCAGAGCTGATCATCGAGGCCGGCCTGCCCGAGGGCGTGCTGCAGGTGGTGAACGGTGACAAGGAAGTGGTCGACGCGATCCTCGACAACGAGGACATCGCGGCGGTGGGCTTTGTCGGCTCGACCCCGATCGCGCAGTACATCTATGGCCGGGCCGCCAGCAACGGCAAGCGGGCCCAGTGCTTCGGCGGCGCCAAGAACCACATGATCATCATGCCCGACGCCGATCTCGACAAGGCGGCCGACGCGCTCGTGGGCGCAGGCTTCGGCGCCGCGGGCGAACGCTGCATGGCGATCTCGGTGGCCGTTCCGGTGGGTCAGGAAACCGCCGACGCGCTGGTCGAGAAGCTGGTGCCGCGCATCGAGAAGCTCAAGGTCGGCCCCTATACCGCGGGCGAGGACGTGGATTATGGCCCCGTCATCACCGGCGCCGCCAAGAGCCGCATCGAGGGCCTGATCAGCTCGGGTGTGGATCAGGGCGCCAAGCTGGTGGTCGACGGACGCGACTTCACGCTCCAGGGCTACGAGAACGGCTTCTTCGTGGGCCCGTCGATGTTCGACAACGTCACGCCGGACATGGACATCTACAAGGAAGAGATCTTCGGCCCGGTGCTGAGCCAGGTTCGCGCGGGATCGTATGAGGAGGCGCTCGATCTGGTGATCGACAACCCCTACGGCAACGGCACGGCGATCTACACCGCCGACGGCGACACCGCGCGCGATTTCGCGCACCGGGTCAACGTGGGCATGGTCGGCATCAACTTCCCGATCCCGGTGCCGCTGTCGTACCATACCTTCGGAGGCTGGAAGAAATCCGCCTTCGGTGATCTCAACCAGTACGGCCCCGACGCCTTCCGCTTCTACACCAAGACCAAGACCGTCACCGCGCGCTGGTTCTCGGGGATTAAGGAAGGCGGCGAGTTCAACTTCAAGGCCATGGACTGACACGCATCCGAATTACGGATGAGAGCAGGCGCCCCGGATCTGACCGATCCGGGGCGTTTCGCGTGCAGGCTATGTCCTGAGACGTGTCTTCGTGGTTGCGATCGGCAAAAGTCCTACCCGCCTGACTTGCACCA
Source organism: Salipiger bermudensis (assembly GCF_020171625.1). Lineage (GTDB taxonomy): Bacteria > Pseudomonadota > Alphaproteobacteria > Rhodobacterales > Rhodobacteraceae > Salipiger > Salipiger bermudensis_B. The sequence goes on along the minus strand of NZ_JAIUZY010000001.1, from coordinate 234,780 downwards.
CACGGCCGCTCGGGGCATACCTCAGGGCACGAAGCGGGGCCGCAGAGTTCGCGGACGCCCGCTCTCGATTGAATAAGTACATTTTTAACAAATAAGTGGTGAGCTGCCTTATGCCTGTCGCTTTCCGAATTCTGCCCAGATCAGGGGTTGTGTATCTCCGGTTCGAGGACCGCATCCTGATCGACGAAAATATCCAAGCTTTCCGGGCGTATACCCGGCACCCGGATGCCCATCCGGCCCAGAAGCATCTGGTTGACCTGTCCGGCGTCACCGCCATCGAGTGGGACTATGTGAAGCTCATGCAGCTTCAGGCCCTGAAGGCCGGCTTCTTCTGCGGCCGGGGCAGCCAGACGCTCAAGGTCTATTACTGCCCAACCAAGCTGTCGCTGTCCGTCGCCAAGATGATCCTGCGCTCGTGGGTCGGGATCAACTCGGTCATCCCGATCATCCAGCAACACGAGGACGACGCGCTCTCGGTGCTCGGCCTGCGGCAGGGATGTTTCTCCAATCTGCTGGCCGATCACGGCTGAGACCGATCGCCGGGCTTGCCCGGCGGCGTCCGCTCTGCTTTCCTCGGCGAACGCCATCGAAAGGAGGGGTCGATGCAGATGCCTGAGTTCAGCCTCGGGATCGAGGAGGAGTACCTTCTTGTCGATCGCGACACATTGGCTCTGAGTGAAGCGCCCAAAAGCCTGCTCGAGGCCTGCAGCCAGGAGCTCGAGGGGCAGGTCAGCCCGGAATACCTGCAGTGCCAGATCGAGATCGGCACCCAACCCTGTGCCGACATCGCGACGGCGCGTGACGATCTCAGACGGCTGCGGGCGGCGATTTCGAAGCACGCGGCGCGCTTCAATCTCGCGCCAATCGCCGCGTCGTGCCATCCGCTGGCGCACTGGAAGAACCAGAGCCACACCGACAAGGAGCGCTATCGCGACCTGCGGCGCGATCTCGGCGGCGTGGTGCAGCGGATGCTGATCTGCGGGATGCACGTGCATGTCGGGCTGGGCGACGATCAGCTGCGCGCCGACCTGATGCGGCAGGCGAGTTACTTCCTGCCCCATCTGCTGGCGCTGTCGACGTCCTCGCCGTTCTGGCAGGGCATCGACACCGGGCTGGCGAGCTACCGCATCTCGGTCTTCGACAACCTGCCGCGCACCGGGCTGCCGCCACAGTTCACCAACTGGGAAGACTACCAGCGCTCGGTGCAGGCGCTGGTCGATCTGGAGATCATCGAGGACAGCTCGAAGATCTGGTGGGACCTGCGCCCCTCGTCCCGCTTCCCGACCCTCGAGACCCGGATCATGGACGTCCAGCCGCGGCTCGAGGACGCGCTGATGCTGGCGGCGATCAACCAGTGCCTCCTGCGGATGCTCTGGCGGCTGCGGCGGCAGAACCTGCGCTGGCGGATCTACGAGAACTTCCTGATCGGCGAGAACCGTTGGCGGGCGCAGCGCTATGGCATCACCGAAGGTCTGATCGATTTCGGCGCCGGGCAGATCACCCCCTTCGAGGTGCTCACCGAAGAGCTGATCGCGCTGATCGCCGAGGATGCCGCGGCGCTGGGGTGCGTGGCCGAGGTCGAGCGCTGCCGCGAGGTGGTGGCCGAGGGCAATTCCTCGTCACGCCAGCGCGCGGTGGCTGCGGCACATCCCGAGGACGGGGACGCGCAGATGCGCGCCGTGGTCAGCCATCTGATCGAGGAATTCCACGAGGGGCTCTGACAACCGGCGGGTGACCGCTGCCGGGAGTTCGGACGGCACGATGAAAGAAAACGCCCCGCAGCGGCGTCGCGGGGAGGTAATCGGCTTGCGGAAACCCTAGATATGCCATGAGGATAGAGCGGCACATGAACGCTGCAGCTGGACAGAGGCCCCCGACTTCGAAATGCGCCCATAATGGTCACCCTGAGACAAACCACCTACCTGCTCGCGCTGCTCATCATGATCGGCTTCATTCTGCACATCGGCAAACCGGTCCTGTTGCCGGTGCTGATGGCGGTGATCTCGGTCTACATCCTGTTCGACGTGACCGCGCGCCTCGGTCGGGTGCCGGTGATCGGCCTGCTGCCATCGATCCTCCGACGCGTCCTCGTGCTGCTTGCCTTTACCGTCGTGCTGGTGGCGCTCTTCACCTACGTGCTCGACACCTTCACACAGGTCGCCGCCGTACTGCCGAGCTACAAGGCCAACCTCGAGAGCCTGATGACCCATGTGGCGCAACTTGTCGGGCTCGACGATGAGCCGAGCTGGGCCAAGCTGCGCGCGATGACCTTCGGCCGGCTCGAGATCCAGCCGTTCATCGGGCCGGTGATCCTGTCGATCCGCGGCCTCGGCGGCACGCTGTTCCTCGTGGTGCTCTACGCCTCGTTCCTGACGGCGGAGCGCGAGAGCATGGCGCGCAAGCTCAACCTCGCGCTCGAGGGCAACGCCGATGCCGAGAACCGCACCATCGTTCTGATCAACCGCATCAACAACCGGATCGGCGACTACCTGTCGGTGAAGACGGTGGTGAACGTGATCCTCGGCGCCCTGTCCTTCGGGGTGATGCTGCTCTTCGGCATCGACTTCGCCTTGTTCTGGGCGATCCTCATCGCCCTGCTGAACTATATCCCCTATATTGGCTCGCTGATTGGGGTGATCTTCCCGGTGCTGCTGAGCCTTGCGCAGTTCGGCTCCTTCACCGTGGCCTCTCTGGTGGCGGTCTCGCTGACCGCGGCGCAGCTCTTTGTCGCAGGCTATCTCGAGCCGCGGATGATGAGCCGGGCGTTCAATCTGAGCCCCTTCGTGGTGCTCTTCGCACTGGCGTTCTGGAGCGCGCTCTGGGGGCTGCCCGGCGCGGTGCTGGCGGTGCCACTGACCGCGAGCCTGATCATCGTCATGGCCGAAATCGATGCCACCCGCCCCTTCGCCATCCTGCTCTCGGCCTCCGGCAAGGTCTGAGCCGCGCGGGTTCCGCGCAAAGATCTCACTCCGCGTCACATTTTCGGGAACCGCGACGCGCCGTCGCAGGTTGCGCCCCTAGGGAAACGGGATTTGACGGGGCAACTGTTGCGGCGCGGCATTCTTCTTATCGGTCCGGCGCTCCTCGCGGGATGCGAGGGGCGTCACAACTGGCTGGCCTCCGCCGGCGCCGAGGCGCAGCGGGTCGAAGACCTGTTCTGGGTGCTGCTGATCGGCGCCGTGCTGATCTGGTGCCTCGTGATCGGGGCCGCGGTCTATGCGCATCGCCGGCAGGTCGACCCGTCGCTCGAGACGCAGGCGCGACGCTTCATCCTCTGGGGCGGCGCGGTGTTTCCCACGGTCGTGGTGGGCGCGCTTCTGGTCTGGGGCCTCGTCATCCTGCGCGACATTACCGCCGACGAGGGCGACCTGACGGTGCGCGTGGACGGCGAGCGCTGGTGGTGGCGGGTGATCTACGAAACACCCGAGGGCGAGGTCGTCACCGCAAACGAGATCCGGCTTCCCGTCGACCGCACCGCGTTCTTCCGGCTGACCGCAGACGATGTGATCCACTCCTTCTGGGTGCCCGCCCTTGGCGGAAAGATGGACATGATCCCGGGCCGTGAGACGACGCTGGCGCTGACGCCAGTCGCCACCGGCAACTGGGGCGGGCTCTGCGCCGAGTATTGCGGCGGCGCCCACGCGCTGATGCGCTTCGATACCATCGTCATGGAGCAGGAGGCTTTTGATGCGTGGCTCACGGCGCAGGCCGCGCCCGCAGAGGTCGCCGAGGGCGACCCAGGCCTCGAGATCTTCCAGGCCGAAGGATGCGGCGCCTGCCACACCATCCGCGGCACCGAGGCCCAGGGCCCCGTGGGCCCCGACCTCACCCATCTCGCCAGCCGCGAGAAACTGGGCGCGGGCCTTTACGACATCACGCCCGAGACCATGGCGCGGTGGATCACCAACACGCACGCGATGAAGCCCGATATCGACATGCCCCCCTATCCCGACCTGCAGGGCGACCGGCTCGACCGGCTCGTCGCCTTCCTGATGAGCCTGGACTGACCCGCCCATGACCGACGAGATCGACCTCTCCCGCCTGCCGCCGCCCGAGCCTTACGACCAGGCCCGCGACAAGGCGCAGCGCAAGCGCCTGATGGATGCGTGGCGCGAGCCGCCGGGCTGGAAGATCATCTCGGCGGTCAACAACTCGCACATCGGCAAGTGGTACCTGCTGACCTCCTTCGCCTTCTTCACCTTCGCCGGCATCCTCGCGCTGATGATGCGCGCGCAGCTTGCCGTACCGGGCAACGACCTGTTATCGCAGCAGCTCTACAACCAGCTGTTCACCCTGCACGGCACCGCGATGATGTTCCTCTTCGCCGTGCCGATCTTCGAGGCGGTGGCGATCCTCATCCTGCCCGAGATCCTCGGCGCACGCGACCTGCCCTTCCCGCGGCTGTCGGCCTTCGGCTTCTGGTGCTTCGTGATCGGCGGCATCTTCGTGAGCGGCTCGATCTTCTTCGGCGTGGCGCCCGATGGCGGCTGGTTCATGTACACGCCGCTGTCGTCGGACCCGGCCTATAGCGGGCTTGGCACCGATATCTGGCTGCTGGGCCTGTCGTTCATCGAGGTCAGCTCGATCGCCGCCGCGGTCGAGCTGATCGTGGGCGTGCTGAAATCGCGCCCGCCGGGGATGCGGCTGAACCTGATGCCGCTCTATTGCTGGTACGTGCTGGTGGTGGCGGGCATGATCCTCTTCGCCTTCCCGCCGCTGATCGCCGGCGACCTGCTGCTCGAGATGGAGCGCGCCTTCGGCTGGGCCTTCTTCGATCCCGACCGCGGCGGCGATCCGCTGCTCTGGCAGCACCTGTTCTGGATCTTCGGCCACCCGGAGGTCTACATCATCTTCCTGCCTTCGATCGCGCTCATCGCCACCATGCTGCCGACCTTCGCGGGCCGGCCCATGGTCGGGCACAGCTGGATCGTGCTGAGCGCCGTGGGCGTGGCCTTCCTCAGCTTCGGGCTGTGGGTGCACCACATGTTCACCACCGGCCTGCCCGAGATCTCGCTGAGCTTCTTCTCCGCCGCTTCCGAGGCGGTGGCGGTGCCGACGGGCATCCAGATCTTCTGTTTCATCGCCACCATGCTGGTGAGCAAGGTGCGCCCCTCGGTGCCGATGCTGTTTGCCGGCGGCGCGCTGGCGATCTTCGTCTTCGGCGGTCTGACCGGCGTGATGGTGGCGCTCGTGCCCTTCGACTGGCAGGCGCATGACAGCTATTTCGTTGTCGCCCACCTGCATTACACGCTGATCGGTGGGATGCTCTTCCCGCTCTTTGCCGGCATCTATTACTGGTACCCGTTCGTCACCCAGAAGACCTTCAACGCCCGCGCCGGCCGGTGGAGCTTCTGGCTGATGTTCGGCGGCTTCAACGTGGCGTTCTTGCCGATGCACTGGACCGGCATCATGGGGATGCCGCGCCGGGTCTGGACCTATGACCTCTCGGATGGATGGGCCGTGCTCAACATGGTCTCAACCATCGGCGCCTTCATCTTCGCGGCGGGCTTCGCGGTGCTGGCGCTCAACGTGCTCTGGCCGCGCGGCAAGGCCCCGCTGGTCGAGCGCAACCTGTGGAACGCCGGAACGATGGAATGGGCGGCCGAAGTGCCCGACAAGCCGTGGGGCGTGCGCTCGATCCCCTATATCCACACCCGCTACCCGCTTTGGGAGCAGGACGGCCTCATCGGCGAGATCGACCGGGGCGAGTGGTTCCTGCCCGATGCCGAGGAAGGCAAGCGCGAGCTGATCGTGACCGACATCCTCGACGCCCGGCCGCTCTTCGTGCAGCGCGTCGGCGGCCCGAGCTTCCTGACCCTCGGCTCGGCCTTCTGCCTCGGCGCGGTGTTCATCCTCGCGACCTTCCACCTCTGGACCATCACCCTGATCTTCGGCGCGGGCTTTGTCGGCTTCACGCTCTGGTGGCTCTGGACCGGCACCTCTCTGATCCCCGAAAGGCCCGAGAAATACGCCGGGCGCGGGCTGACTCTGCCGACCTATGCGCAGGGCAACCGCTCTCCGGGCTGGTGGGCGGTGTTCATCACCATGACCGGCGACATGACGGCGTTCATGGGGCTGGTATTCTCCTACTTTTTCTACTGGACCGCCCTGCCAGATTTCCTGCCCTCCGCCGCGCATCTGCCGGGCTTCGGCTGGCTGCTGCTGGGGCTGGCGCTGCTGATCGGCGCATGGGCCATGACCACCGCCTCGCGCGAGACGCTGGGCCATGGACGGCGCCGGCTTTCGATGGCGCTCCTGATCGGCGCGCTGCCGGTGGGCGCGCTCGGGATCGGCGCATGGGGCTGGTCGGCCTATGCCAAGGGGCTCGACCCGACCGTGCAGAGCTTCGATGCCATGGTCTGGATGCTGATCCTCTGGATGGGGCTGCACCTGCTGCTGAACTGGGTGATGCACCTCTACGTCGCGGCGCGGGTGAAGTTCGGCCATTGCACGCCGGAGTATCGCGCCGACTTGATGAACCTCACCCTGTTCTCGCACTTCCTCGCGCTCACGGCGGTGACGATCTTCGCGCTGCTGGCGCTGTTCCCGCTGATGATGGGGGTAGGCCCATGAGACACGGCTCCGACGAGCAACCCCGCCACTTCACCGCCCCCGGAGACGCGCCTCGCGTGATCGATCAGGGCTCGGTCTGGATCCTCGTGGCCGCACCCTCGATCTGGGCGGCGCATTTCCTGCTCAGCTACTGGCTGGCGGCGATCTGGTGCGCCAAGTCCGGCCCGATGGCGTCGCTGGTCGAGCCGCGCTGGATCATCGTGGCGCTCGGGCTGATCTCGGCGGCGCTGATCACGTGGCTGGGCTGGATCGCGGTGCGGCGCTACGGCGGGGTCTTCGTGATCTTCGAGGAGATCACCGAAAGCTCCGAGCGTGGCCGGGATCGGTTCATCGGCCACGTGGCGCTGCTGCTCTGCGTGCTGTCGGTGGTGGCGATCGGCTTCACCGTCATCCCCGGCCTGGTCTTCGCCACATGCTGAGTCTTCGCCGCCTCCTTGCGCTGGGACTGCTGGCGACGCTCTGGCTCTCGCCGCTCCCGGCGCTGGCGACCGGCTCGATGGTGCTGCACATGGTGCTTCATCTGGGCGTCACGGCGGTGGTCCCGGCACTCTACGCGCCGAAGCTGCGCCTGCCCGCGGGCGCGATGGCGCTGACGCTCGGCGCGGTGGCCGAGATGCTGGTTGTCTGGGCCTGGCACTTGCCCTCGCTGCATATCTGGGCGCGGCTGAGCACGACAGGGTTCATCCTCGAACAGGCGAGCTTTCTCGGCGCCGGGATGCTGCTCTGGGCCACGGTGCGCACCGCCGGCGGCTTCGGCGGCGCCGTGGTGCTGCTCGCCACCACCATGCACATGACCCTTCTTGGCGCCCTGATCGGCCTCTCGCCGCGTGATCTCTACGGCGATATCTGCGCCGGGCATCTCGGCCTCAGCGCGCTGCAGGAGCAGCAGGTCGCGGGCGCGATGATGGCCGGCGCCGGTGGCGCGATCTATCTCGTGGCCGCGATGCGCCGGCTGGGTCTGGCGCTGAAACTGACGGAGGCCACCACATGAGGCGCTACATTCTCGGAAGCGTCGCGGCGCTTGCCGTCGCTGGCGGCGCGTTTTTCTTTCTCGCGCCCTACAACATCGCCGCCTCGGCGCCGCACCTGCCGGGCGTGGCCAGCATCCTGCACGGCTACCTCGGCAATGCCGTGGCAATCCGCGCCATCTCGCTCGAGGTGCCGCGACAGGTCGATCTCGAGGATCCCGGCCTGATCCGCCTCGGCGCCGGGCACTTCGCCACCGGCTGCCTGACCTGCCACGGCGGGCCCGGCATTCCGCGCAACCCGGTGGTCGAGGGGATGCGGCCGGAGCCGCCGATGCTGACCTCCGAGGATTACGACGCCAAGGAGTTCTACTGGATCGCGCGCCACGGGTTCAAATATACCGGGATGCCCGCCTGGCCCGGTGAAAAGCGGGACGACGAACCGTGGGCGCTCGCCGCGTTCCTCAACGAATATGACAACTTCGACCGGGAAGCCTTTGAAATCGCTGCCTTCGGCGAGGCCGATTCCTATGACAGCGCCGGCGTGCGCTTCGGCGGCCTTCCTGGCGCGATCAAGCCCGAGCTTGCCTGCGCGCGCTGCCATGGCGAGGACGGTCTGGGCCGCGAGGGCACCGGACCGAAGCTCGCGGGTCAGTCCGAGGGCTGGCTCACGACGGTGCTCACCGCCTATGCCGAGGGCCATCGCGAGAGCGGCTTCATGGAGCCACTCGCCGCCCCGCTGGGCAAAGATGCCATCTCCGGAATCGCCGCGCGCTTTGCCGGGATGGAGCCCACGTGGCAGGGACGCCCGCTGCCCTTCGGCGACCCTGAGCGCGGTCGTGAACTGGCCGAACAAGGCAGCGAGCACGACGACATCGCCAGTTGCGCCGCCTGCCACGAGGGGGCCGGCGCCGACGGGAGGTCGTCCAAGCGCGCCGACACCCCGCGCATCGCCGGGCAGGATGGTTACTGGATCTACAACTGGCTCAAGATGTACCGCGACGGGCCTGTGCCGGAAACGCCCCGCGCCCATCTGATGCAGGCCGCGGCCAAACCGCTCAGCGACGACGATATCGCCGACCTCGCGGCGTGGTACGCCGGTCGGGGCGTTGCCACGTCGGAGTGAACACCCCCGAGAAGCCGCCCCGCTTTCGACCGCTCAGGACGAAAGCACCGACTGCAAGCGCGGCATCAGGGCGAGGTGGCGCTCGACCACCGCGAGCGCCCGCGCCTCGTCATGCACCGAAAGCGCCGCGATCATCTCGCGATGTTCCTCCTCGATCACCTCGGTCTTGCCGAAGCCCTGCTGCAGCGACACCATCGCGACCCGCGACAACGGCGCCTGCAGCCCGTCGAACACGTCGACCAGCACGCGGTTGCCCGCCGCCGCCACAAGCGCCTGGTGAAACAGCCGGTTGATCTCGACGCAGCCCAAAAGATCCTCCGCCGGCATCGCCTCATGCGCATCGCAGAGCCGTAGCAGGTCGGGCGGCAGCGTTCGGCCTTCGCGGCAGATCTTGCGCACGGCGTGGGTCTCGACCATCAGCCGGACCTCGTAGAGATCGCGCAGCTCGGTGGCCGAGAGCCGGCACACCATCGCGCCGCGGCGACGGTGCAGCTCGAGATAACCCTCCGCCGCCAGCCGGTTCAGCGCCTCGCGCACCGGGGAGCGCGATACCCCTGTCACTTCGCAGGCCACGGCCTCCTCGATGAAGCTGCCCGGTGGGAAATCGCCTTTTAGAATGCCCGCCCGGACACCCTGATAGGCCCGATCCCGCGCGGACCCTTCCTGGGATACGCTATTATCGCCCGTATCCACAAAAGTTTGACTACTCATCCATCAATCTTCCATGATTATCCGGCCAATATTCCCCTTCGGGCAAAACAAAGCTGGACAGAATCGATCTCGCTTTCTTGTATACATGAGGTACACGTCAGGAGGCCAAGACTTCGATGATGGATGGATCGCACGGCATCCCCGCAGCAGGCACATGGCGCGTCGGCGTTGATTCCGGCGGCACGTTCACCGATGTCTGCCTGTTCGACGAGGCCAGCGGTCGCATCGAGGTGTGGAAGGTTTCCTCGACCCCTGATGACCCGTCGCGCGGCATCGCGCAGGGTGTCGAGGAAGGCATGACGGAGCATGCCGGGGGCGGCGCGAGCGGCCCCGCCGCCGCCATCGCCTATCTCGGCCACGGCACCACGGTCGCCACCAACGCGCTGATCACCCATCGCGGTGCCAAGGTCGGACTACTCACCACCGAGGGCTTCCGCGACCTGCTCGAGATCGGCCGCCAGAAGCGCCCCGACCTCTACGATCTCTTCGCCGAGAAGCCGCAAACCCTCGTGCCGCGTGCGCTGCGCTTCGAGGTGCCCGAGCGGATGCTGCGCACCGGCGAGATCGACACATCGCTTGACGAAGAGGCCGTCCGCGCGGCTGCCCGCGCCATGAAAGAGGCCGGGGTCGAGGCGGTGGCGATCTGCTTTCTCTATGCCTTCGTGAACCCGGTGCACGAACAGGCCGCCCGCCGCATCGTCGAGCACGAGCTGCCCGGCGTGTTCCTCTGCGCCAGTCACGAGATTGCCCCCGAGTTCCGCGAGTTCGAGCGCCTCTCGACGGCCACGGTGAATGCCTATCTCGGCCCGATCATGCACCGCTACATCAGCCGGCTGACCCCGCGCCTGCAGGAGCTTGGCATGCCGGTGGCACCGCACTTGACGCAGTCCAACGGCGGCGTGGTGCGCTTCGAGGCGGCGGCGCAAACCCCGGTCCGGGCGGTGCTGTCGGGTCCCTCCACCGGCGTGGTCGCGGCGCAGGCCATCGGCGCCCGCGCGGGCTTTGACGACATCATCACCTTCGACGTCGGGGGCACCTCGTCGGATGTGGCGCTCATGGCCGGCGGCGAGACCGCCCAGACCAACGAAAGCGTCGTGCACGGCTACCCGATCAAGGCGCCGATGCTCGACATCCACACCGTGGGCGCCGGCGGCGGCTCGATCGCGTCGATCGACTCGGGCGGGCTGCTCAAGGTCGGCCCGGAAAGCGCCGGCGCCGATCCCGGCCCGGTCTGCTATGGACGCGGCGCCACCGATCCGACCGTCACCGATGCCAATATCGTGCTGCAGATCCTCAACCCCGTCGAGATCCTCGGCGGCCGCATGAAGGTGCGCCGCGACCTCGCACTCGAGGCCATCGCCAAGCTCGGCGAGCGGCTGGGCATGGAGACGATGGAGGTGGCGCAGGGCATCATCTCGGTTGTGACCGCCAACATGGCCAAGGCGATCCGGGTGATCTCGGTGCAGCGCGGCCACGACCCTCGCAACTACGCGCTGATGGCCTTTGGCGGCGCCGGCCCCCTGCACGCGGTGCGGCTTGCGCAGGAGCTGGGCATGACCACGGTGATCGTGCCGCGCAGCCCGGGCATCCTCTGCGCCATGGGGCTGCTGCTCACGGATCTGCGCGCCGACTTCTCCGCCACCCGCCTGACCGCGCTCGATCCCGGCAATCTCGGCACCATCGCCGACACCGTGGCCTCCGTCGAGGCCGAGGCCACCGACTGGTTCGATACCGAGGAAATTCCCGTCGACAAGCGCCGCCTCACCCGCCGCATCGACATGCGCTACGATGGCCAGAACTACGAGCTGTCGATCCCGCTGCCCGACGGCCCGGTGACCGAGGCCACTCTTCGAGCGCTCAGGCAGGGGTTCACCGAGGCGCATGAGCGGCTCTACGGCTTTGCCGTGCCCGAAGAGCGCATTCTCTGCGTGACCTTCCGCGCCGAGGCGATGGGCCTCGTGCAGAAGGCCGAGCTGCCCGAGCGCGCGCTTGGCGATCCCGACGCCGACCCCGCCGTCATCGGCAGCCGCGAGGTCTGGTACCCGGAGACCGGCACCTTCACCGAAACCACCCTCTATGCCCGCGAAAAGCTCGTCCCCGGCATGGCCTTCTCCGGCCCCGCCATTGTCGAGCAGATGGACACCACGACGCTGGTGCCGCCCGGTGTCACTGCCACGGTGGACAAGATCGACAACCTGATCCTGGAGATCCGCGCATGACCGGCTCACCCCACTCTCACGCGCTCGATCCGATCACCGTCGAGGTCATCGGCGCCGCGCTCTCCTCGATCGTGGAAGAGACCGGCGAGGCGCTCGTGCGTGCCTCCTACTCGACCAACATCAAGGAACGCCGCGATTGCTCCACGGCGCTGTTTGACCGGCAGGGCCGCACGCTCTGTCAGGCCGAGCACATCCCGATCCATCTCGGCAGCTTCCTCGACTTCATCCCGATGCTGCTGGCGGATCACGACGAAGAGGACCTGCGCCCCGGCGACGTGTTTGTCGGCAACGACGCCTATCGCGGCGGCGGCACCCACCTGCCCGACATCGTGCTGGCCGAGCCGATCTTCGTCGACGACCGGCTGGTGGCGTGGACGGTCAACCTCGCGCACCACTCGGATTTCGTCGACCGCGCGCACGCCCACATCTACCAGGAAGGCCTGCGCATCCCGCCGGTGCGGCTCTACCGGGCCGGAGAGCTGCAAAAGGACATCCAGGAACTGATCCTGCTGAACTGCCAGGTCCCGCGGGAGCGGCTGTCGGACCTGCGCGCGCAGATGGCCGCCAACCGGGTCGGCGTGCGGCGCTTCCAGGAGCTCTGCGCGCGCCACGGCCCGGACGTGGTGCTGACCTCGGGCGAGGCACTGCTCGATTACGCCGAGCGCAAGATGCGCGCCGGCATTGCCGCCCTCCCCGACGGCAGCTGGCGCTTCGAGGACGTGTTCGACAATCTCGACTTCGACGACCCGATCCCCTTCGCGGTGACGGTGAGCGTCGCGGGCGACGAACTGGCGCTCGATTTCGAGGCGCCCGAGCAAATCCGCGCCCCGATCAACATGACCCGCACGGCGCTTCTGGCAACGGTGTACTACATCGTGAAATCGGTGATCGACCCAACGGTTCTGCCCAATGCCGGCCTTGCGCGTCCGATCACCGTCACCGCGCCGCATGGCTCGATCCTCAACTGCAAGCACCCTGCCGCGGTCAACGGACGGGTCCAGACCTGCCAGCGCGTCGCGGACCTGATCCTCGGCGCGCTCGCGCAGGCGGTGCCCGGGAGGGTCTCGGCCTGCACCAACTCCGCCTGCTCGGTGGCGGTGTTCTCGGGCACCCGCCAGAGCGGACCCGACGCGGGCACCTACTGGGTCTATCTCGAGACCATCGGCGGCGGCGGCGGTGCCCGGCCGCAGGCGGACGGGCTCGACGGCATCCATGTTCACGCGACCAACACCTCGAACCTCCCCGTCGAGGCGCTAGAGGGCGAATATCCCCTGATCCTAGAGCGTTACGAACTGGTCGACGGCTCTGGCGGCGCCGGCAGGCACCGCGGCGGCATGGGCCTGCGCCGGGTCTACCGCGCCACCGAGCCGTGCATGGTGCATGTCGACGTGTCGCGCAACAAGTCGCGCTCATGGGGCCTCGGCGGCGGCGGCGAAGGCGGCCATGGCAGCTTCGTCACCAGCCCCGGCTGCGCCCCGTTCGAGCGTGGCTACGGCACGCTGCGCGCCGGCGAATGGCTCGAGGTCATCACCCCCGGAGGCGGGGGCTACGGGACACCGGAGGACAGCACGGAAACACGGATCGCGGCGGAATAATCCGACCGAATTCAACGGGGCCAGCAAGAGCCCGCCACAACCCGACAAGGAGACCCCTGCAATGACCACGCGAATGAACCGTCGCGGCTTTCTCGCCACCACCGGCGCAGCCGCAGGCGCGCTGAGCTTTCTCGGACCCAAGGCCCTCCATGCCCAGGACGGCGGCACACTGCGCTTCGGCCTCTCGACATATCCGCCGAGTCTCGATGCCTGGGCCTCGAACGGCACGGCGGCCGGCACCATCAAGCTGATGATCCACCGCGGCCTTCTGGGCTATGGCCCCGACGGCACCCTGCGCGGCGAACTGGCCGAGAGCTGGGATGTCGACGACGATGGCGCATGGGTCTTCACCCTGCGCGACGCCACCTGGCATGACGGCACCCCCGTCACCTCCGAAGACATCGCCTGGAACGTGCTCGAGGCGCAAAAGCCCGACAGCGCCGCGTACCTGCAGGGCCAGCTCGCCGCGATCACCTCGGTCGAGACCCCGGACGAAAAGACCGTGCGCATGGTCACCGACGAGCCGCTGGCGGTTCTGCCGGGCTGGTTCGCGCATTTCAACATGCCGATGATCAAGAAAGGCGAAGCCCGCGACACCACCATGGGCTCGGGCCCGTTCCTGTATGGCAGCGCCGACCGCGGCGTGTCGATCTCGCTCTCGGCGTGGGATGGCTACTACAAGGACGAGCGGCCCAAGGTGGCGGGCGTCGAGGCCATCGTCTATGCCGACGAGAACCTGCGCGTGGCGGCGCTCGAGGCCGGCGACGTCGACCTGATCGAATACGTGCCGTGGCAGGCGATGGACCAGATCGAGGCCAATGACGCGCTCGCGCTGCAGGCCACCGACGGCCCGTTCATGTACCTGACCTTCAACGCCTCGCGCCCGCCCTTCGACAACCCGAAGGTCCGTCAGGCGGTGGCCCACGCCATCAAGCGCGAAGACATCGCGGCGGCGGCGTTCTACGGCCGCGGCGGCGCGCTCGAGCACCTGCCGATCGCGGAGGGCTCCGAGTTCTACAATCTCGAGCTGGCCAATTCCTGGGCCTACGATCCCGAGAAGGCGCAGGCGCTCTTGGCCGAGGCAGGCTATCCGGACGGCTTTGACTGCGTGATGCTGTCGACGGCGCAGTACGGGATGCACCAGTCCACTGCCGAGGTCTGTCAGGCGTATCTGTCGATGATCGGCATCAACGTGCAGCTCGACCTGCCGGAATGGTCGTCCCGCGTGAAGAAGGGCAACGAGGGCAGCTACGATCTCGCCGTCATGGGCACCGCGGCGATGAACAACGACCCCGACGGTCTTGCCACCGTGCTCGACGGCTCGCTCAGCCCGAGCTTCGTGCGCAGCCACGGCATGGAAACACCGGAAATCTCCGAGCTTTTCGCACGCGGCCGCGCCACCTTCGACACCGAGGAGCGCAGGGCGATCTACAAGGAGCTGGAAGAGATCGCCATCGATACGGTGCCGATCGTCGGGCTGTCATGGCGCTCGCAGGGCTACGCGATGCGCGCCAACGCAGAAGGGTTCACCGTGATGCCCGGCCAGCTTGTCTTCTATTCCGGCATGACGCTGGAAGAAACCGTGCTGGGCTGACGCTGAGCCCATGCTGAGATATATTGCTGCCAGAAGCCTCGTGGCGCTGTTCCTAGTCTGGATCGTCGTCTCTGTGGTGTTCCTTCTCCTGCACCTCATCCCGGGCGACCCGGCAGAGCTGCTGCTCAGTCAGAGCAATGTCGCCGCCGACCCTCAGGCCGTCGCCGCGCTGCGCGAGCAGATGGGGCTGAACGCCCCGCTCTGGCAGCAATATATCGACCATATGACCGGTGTGCTCACCGGTGATCTCGGCGGGTCGTTCCGCGACGGCGCGCCGGTGATCGAGCAGATCGCCCTGCGCCTGCCGCGCACGCTCGAGGTGATCCTCGCGGCCTCGCTGATCGCCACCGGCATCGGCGTGCCGCTGGGCACCTATGCGGCGATCCGGGCCGACGGCAAGGCCGATGCGGTGATCTCGTTCTTCGCCTCGGCCTCGCTCTCGACACCCGTCTTCGTCGTGGGCTCGGTGGTGATCCTGATCTTCGCGCAGAAGCTGCAATGGCTCCCCGCAGGCGGCTTCACCCCGTTCTCCGACGACCCGCTCGAACACCTGCAGCTGCTGCTGCTGCCCGCCTGTACCGTGGCGCTGTCGCTGCTCGCCGTCATCACCCGGATGAGCCGCGCCTCGGTGCTCGAGGTGCTGCAGCGCGATTACGTACGCACCGCCCGCGCCAAGGGGCTGAAGCGCAATCCGATCCTGCGCCGCCACGTGGTGCGCAACGCGCTGATCCCCGTGCTCACGGTGCTCGGCCTCGAGATGGGCACACTGATCGGCGGCACCGTTCTGGTCGAGTTCGTGTTCAACTGGCCGGGCCTCTCTGGCTACCTCGTCGCCGCCGTCGATGCGCGCGACTACCCCGAAGTGGTCGGCATCGTGATGACGATCTCGGTGCTCTTCGTGTTTCTCAATCTCGTCGTGGATGTGGTGAACGCCCTGCTCGACCCCCGAATTTCTCTGGTGCGCTGAATGAGCCGCTCTGTTCGCAAGCTGATCCTGCCCGGCACCATCGCCGCGCTGATCGTCGCCACCGTGCTGCTCGCCCCGGTCCTGCCGCTGCAGGACGTGCGCGGCATGGACATCCCCAACCGCTTCGCAGGCCCCTCGGCCGGGCACTGGCTCGGACAGGATGATTTCGGCCGCGACGTGCTCTCGCGCCTGATCTGGGGCGGGCGGGCCTCGCTGTTCATCGCCGTCGGCTCGGCGATCTTCGCCGCCATCATCGGCACCGCGCTCGGCCTCCTTGGTGGCTACTTCCGCGGCGCCGTAGAGCTTGTCACGGTGCGCGCGGCCGAGATCATTCTCTGCCTTCCGCCGCTGCTTCTGGCGCTGCTGGTGGTGACCATCCTCGGCGCGGGCACCTGGCCGCTCGTGCTGGCGCTGACCATCCTCTACACCCCGAACTATGCGCGGGTGGTCTATGCCGCCACGCAGCAGGTGCGCGGTCTCGACTTCGTCACCGCGCAGCGCGCCATGGGCACGCACCCGATGACGATCCTCGTGCGCACCATCCTGCCCAACGTGCTGCCGCCGCTGCTGGTGCAGATGTCGCTTGTGGTGGCCTCGGCCATGGTGATCGAGAGCGGGCTGTCGTTTCTCGGACTTGGCGTCGTGCCGCCAACGCCCTCGTGGGGCCTGATGATCCGCTCGGCGCGCGGCGCCATGGAGGTCGCGCCGCTCTTGCTGGTCTGGCCGTCGCTGGCGCTTGCCGGCACCATCCTGACCTTCAACCTGCTCTGCGACCGGCTGCAATCGGCGCTCGATCCCCGCGCCGTCACCGCCGGCGGCGCGCTCTGGCTGCGCCCGCGTTCGGCGGCGGCCAAGAAGCGCATCACGTCGCTCGAGGCCGAGGCCGACGCGCCCCTGCTCGAGATCCGAGACATGTCGATCGCCGTGCGCGACATGGAACTGGTGCGCCGCGTTTCGCTGACCGTCCGCCCCGGCGAGACCGTGGCGCTGGTCGGGGAAAGCGGCTCGGGCAAGACCCTGACCGGCCTCGCCATGACCGGACTGCTGCCGGACACGCTGCGCGTCACTGGCGGCACGGCGCTCTACACCACGCGCGCGGGCAAGGCGGTGGATCTCGCCAAGCTCGACGAAGAGGGCATCCGCACCTTGCGCGGTGAGGAAGTGTCGATGGTGTTCCAGGACGCCGCCGCGGCGCTCAACCCGGTGCTGCGCATCGGCGAGCAGGTGGCCGAGGCGATCCGCGCCCATCACGAGGTCGAGGGCGAGGCGCTGCAGACGCGCGTGGTCGAGCTTCTGCGTCAAGTCGGCATCCCCGACCCCGAGCAGCGGGCGCGCGCCTACCCGCACGAGCTTTCGGGCGGACAACGCCAGCGTGCGATGATCGCCGTGGCCGTGGCCAACAACCCGCGCCTGCTGATCGCCGACGAACCGACCACCGCGCTGGATCCCACCATTCAGGCGCAGATCCTGCAGCTCTTTGCGCAGCTCAAGTGCGACACGCCGGGCATGGGCATGATCTTCGTCACCCACGACCTTGCCGTGGTGGCCGAGATCGCCGACCGGGTGACGGTGATGTATGCCGGGGAGGTGGTCGAGGAAGGGCCCGTGGCCGAGGTCTTCGAGCGCCCGCGCCACCCCTACACCGCCGCGCTGATCGCCTCCGTCCCCGAGGGCGGGGCCGCGCGGCTGACCGCGATCCCCGGCTCCGTCCCCTCGCCGCGCCAGATGCCACGCGGCTGCCGATTCGCGCCGCGCTGCGGCTTCGCCACCGAGCGCTGCAGCGCTCATCCCCCTCCGGCAGAGCACCCGGCCCCTGGCCGCGTCACCCGCTGCTTCCACTGGGAGACCGTCACATGAGCGAGCATGACACCGCCGCACCGCTGGTCGTGGCCGAAAATCTCGGGCGCAACTTCCCCACGCGTCGCGGGCTTCTGGGCCGGGCGCACGACGTCTGGGCGGTGCGCGACGTGAGCCTGACCATCGCCCGTGGCGAGACCGTCGGGATCGTCGGAGAGTCTGGCTGCGGCAAGTCCACGCTGGGCCGCATGATGATGGGGCTCGACCTGCCCACGACCGGCGCCATGCGCTTTGACGGGCACGACCTCTCGGCACTCTCCGGCCCCGAGATGCGCAAGCTCTCGCGCCGGATGCAGATGGTGTTTCAGGACCCGTTCGGCTCGCTCGACCCGCGCCGCAGCGTCGGCGCTCAGATCGCTGACGGTCTGCGCACCCACGCCATCGTGCCCGGCCCGGAGGTCAAGGCCGAGGTGGCGCGGCTGCTCGAACAGGTGGGCCTGCCGACCTCGGCCGCACAGCGCCGCCCGCACGAGTTCTCGGGTGGCCAGCGCCAACGCATCGCGGTGGCGCGCGCGCTCTCGACCCGGCCCGACTTCATCGTCGCAGACGAGCCGGTCTCGGCGCTCGACGTGTCGATCCAGGCGCAGGTGGTGAACCTGCTCGAGGATCTGCGCCGCGATCTCCACCTCGCCATGATGTTCATCAGCCACGACCTGCACGTGGTGCGCCATCTCTGCACCCGCATCGTCGTGATGTATCTCGGCCGCATCGTCGAGGAAGGGCCGGCCGAAAAGGTCTTTGGCACGCCCGCCCATCCCTACACCCGCGCGCTACTCGCCGCGACGCCCTCGCTGCAACCGAACGAGGGGTCGGACGCGGACCGCATCCTGAAGGGCGAGTTGCCGAGCCCCGCAAATCCCCCCTCGGGCTGCCCGTTCCGCACCCGCTGCCCGATCGCCGAGGAGGCCTGCGCCAGCGCCGTGCCGCCGCTCGATCCGGTCGGAGACGGCTGGAACGTGCGCTGCATCAAGGCCGGTCCGGTGGCTGCGACCATGCGGGAGGTCCACGCATGAGCGAGAACCCCGTCGCGATGATCACCGGCGCGAACCGCGGCATCGGTGCCGCGATCGCCCATGCGCTCGCCGAGCGCGGCTATGCCCTGTCGCTGGGTCTGCGCGACCCCGACAGCCTGCCCGAGAGCTTGGCGCGATACGATCCGCTGGTGGTTCCTTACGACGCGGCCAAGCCCGAGGACGCCCGCGCCTTCGTCGCGGCGACCGAGGCACGCTTCGGCCGCATCGACGCGCTGGTGAACAACGCCGGGATTGCCGGACCGCTCGAGCTGATGCCGGACAAGCCGCAACCCGACGACGAGATGGAAGAGATGCTCGACGCGCTGCTTTCGATCAACATCAAGGCGCCCTTCCGCCTGACCCGCGCGGCGCTGCCGGCGCTCTGCCGCAGCGGTTCGGGGCGGGTGATCGTGCTCGCCTCGGCCTCGGGCAAGCGCGTGCTCGGGCTCAATGCCGGCTATCAGATGACCAAGCACGCCGCCGTTGCGCTCTCCCACGCCGCGCGGCGGGCGGGCTGGGACGACGGCGTGCGCGCCTGCGCCGTCTGTCCCAGCTTCGTGGCCACCGATCTCACCCTGCGCCACGACCTGCCGCGCCACGAAATCACCCAGCCCGAAGACCTCGCCAAACTCGTGGCCGAGGTCGTCACCCTGCCGAACACCGCCAGCGTCTCGGAGCTGGTGGTCAACTGGCGCTATGAGCCGGGGCTGTGATGAGACCTTATGTCGACACCGTCGAAGGCGATGCCCAGCTGCCCGGCGAGGTCGACCTCGCCATCATCGGCGGCGGCATCGTCGGTTGCGCCGCGGCGTTCTGGGCCGCCGAGCAGGGCTTTCGCGTCGCCCTGATCGAGAAGGGCCGCATCGCTGGCGAACAGTCGAGTCGCAACTGGGGCTGGGTGCGCCGCATGGGCCGCGACGCCGCCGAGTACCCCTTGGGCATCGAGAGCCTGCGGATCTGGGACACGCTGCAACAGCGCACCGGCCACGACACCGGCTTTCGCCGCACCGGCATCGTCTACACCGCCCGGACCGACGCCGAGATGGCGTGGATCGAGAGCGTCGCGCAGGACGCCGAGACCTTCGGCATCGGCGCGCAACGCCTGACCGAGGCGCAGTTGCAGGCGCGGTTTCCCGGTGGCAGCGTGCCGGCCCGCGCCGGCCTTCTGACCGCCGATGATGGCCGTGCCGAACCGGCCCTTGCCGCCCCCGCGCTGGCCAAGGGCGCCCGGGCCAAGGGGGCCGCGATCCTCACCAACTGCGCCGTGCGCACCCTCGAGACCAAGGGCGGGCGCCTCTCGGCGGTGCTGACCGAGCGCGGCCGCATCCCCTGCGGTGCCGCGATCCTCGCCGGCGGCGCGTGGTCGCGGCTGTTTCTCGGCAATCTCGGCGTGTCGCTGCCGCAGCTGCGGGTGCGCGGCTCGGTGATGCGCACAGAAGCTCTCTCGGGCGGGCCGAAATACGCGCTCGGCAATGGCCAGTTCGGCATCCGTCCGCGGCTCGACGGCGGCTACACGATCTCGCGCCGGGGCCGCGCCAAGGTGCAGATCACCCCAGACAGCCTCCGCCTGCTGCCGCACTTCATGAAAAGTCTGAAAGCGCATCGCGGCGAGGTCTCTCTCACCCTCGACCGCGGCCTCTGGGACGGCCTCAGAACGCCACGGCGCTGGAGTGCCGACAGCGTTACCCCGTTCGAGCGCTGCCGCGTCCTCGATCCCGAACCGCAGCACGCCCTGCTCGATCAGGCGCTGCGCGCGGTGGTGCAGGTGTTCCCCGCCTTCCGGGACGTGAAAATCGCTGAAAAATGGGGCGGGATCATCGACGTGACCCCGGACGCGGTTCCGGTCATCGACCATGCCGCCGCGATCCCCGGGCTGGTGATCGCCACCGGCTTCTCGGGCCACGGCTTCGGCATCGGCCCCGCCGCCGGACAGCTCGCCTCGGAAATGGCGTTGAATCAAACAGTTCTGGTCGACCCGGCCCCTTTCCGCCTGTCGCGTTTCGGGGCGCTCGCAGGCGCTGCCCCCGTAGCGACGGCAGCGGAATGAGCGGGCGAAAAATTCCGTTTATCGGCCCGCAACCCGATTGAATTGGACCCGAGGGGCGCCGCCCCGTTCACTCCCCGTCAACGCTGGCGGACAAGATGACAAGGACATGACAGCATGATCGAAAAGATCCGGATCGCGGAACTGACCTCGGAAGAGGCGCGCCAGGAACTCACGTCCGAGGCGGTGGTTCTGCTGCCCATGGGCTCGCTCGAGGATCAGGGCATCCACGCGCCGATGGGCGATTACATGGCCGCCGACCTGATGGCGATCGAGATTGCCAAGGGCGCGCGTGCCGAGGGTGTCCCCACCTTCGTGGCCCCCGTCATTCCCTTCGGCGGCAAGGACTATTTCGAGAGCAGCCACGGCGGCATCTCGATCTCGCACGCCACGCTCTGCGGCATCCTCGACGACATGTTCGGCTGCCTCGAGCGCCACGGCATCCGCAAGCTGATGATCGTCAACGGCCATGGCGGCAACGTGCCCGCGATCACCGAGGTGGCGCTACGCTGGCGCCAGAAGGCCGGGCTCTTCATCCCGTCGATGTATCTCTGGCAGGTCGCCTATGGCGAACTTCCCGCCCTCATCGGGGCCGACACCGCCAAGGCGAGCTCGGGCCACGGCGGCGACCCGCTGACCTCGGTCGGCCTGCACTTCTATCCCGACCTTCTCCGCGCCGACCTGATCAGGCCCGCCCCCACGGACAGCGAGATCAAGGGCATGAAGATCGGCGGCTTTTCGTCGGTGGTCTATGACGGCGCCAAGATCCAGGCGCCCATCGAAGCGCTCGAGGCGACGGAGACCGGCGCCTATGGCTGCGATCCCACCCTGTGCTCGGCCGAGACCGGCGAGGCGTTGGTCAAGCGCCTTGCCGCCATCGGCACGGGCCTTGTCCGCGACCACGTGGCCAAGGGCCTGCACGACTGAGCCATCCTCAAGACCGGCGGCAAAGCCGGCACTCCACCTTTCAACATCGAGGTTAATCCCAATGAAAACCAAGACGCTTCTCAGCATGGCCACGGGCCTTGCGATGATCCTGGGCGGAGCCGCCCATGCCGAGACCACATGGAAGATGGCGACCAAGATGCCGGTCGACAGCCCCGAGGGTCAGGTGTTCGAGAAATTCGCCGAACTCACCGAGGAATACACCGACGGCGAGCTCAAGATCACCGTCTACCCCAACGAGCAGCTCGGCAAGGAGAACGCGGTGCTCGAACAGTTGCAGGCCAACATCATCCAGATCTACGCCGAGGGCTACAGCTACATGAAGAAGTGGGAGCCGGCGCTCGACTGGACCACCCCCGCCTTCGCCTTCGACGATTACGACCACTGGGTGCGCTTCATGAACTCGGACCTGGTGAAAGGCTGGTTCGACAATGCCGCCTCGCAGGCCGGCGTGCGCCCGCTCGGCGATCCGACCCGCGTGCTGCGCGGTCCGTTCCGGGTGACCGTCGCCAACGTGCCGCTCACCACGGCGGAGGACTACCAGGGCCTGAAGCTTCGTATGCACGAGAGCAAGAGCGCCATCGAGACCTGGGACGCCATCGGCACCGAGGTCATCACCCTGCCCTGGACCGAGGTCTACCAGTCGATCTCGAAAGGCATCGTCCAGGCGGTGAACTCGCCCATCGCGCTGGTGGAATCGATGCGCTTCAACGAGGTCGCCCCCAACATCGCCCGGATGGACGAGTACTGGCAGTCGATCGGTTTCATGGTCAACGAAGACGCGCTCGAGGCGCTCGACGACGAGACCCGCGAGGGCCTGCTCAAGGCCTATGACGAGGCCGGCGCCATGTCGCAGGAGCTGATGTTCCAGGTCGCCGAGGAGAGCATCGCGCGCATGGTCGAGGACGGGGCCACCTACACCGTGCTCGACACCGCGCCGCTGGTCGAAACGATGAAGTCCTACTACGAGGCGCAGGACGAGGCCGGCGCCCTGCCCGAAGGCCTGCTCGACGCCGTCGAAGCCACGCGGGTTGCCCAGTGACCCCGTTCGACTACACCCCCGAGAGCCCGCTGCAGCGGGCTCTCAACCGGATCGACCGGCTGAACTGGACGCTGGGCGGCGCCTTCCTGTGGATCTCGAACGCCTGCCTGCTGGCGATGCTGGGCCTGACCACCGCCACCATGATCCTGCGCCCGATGGGGCTGGCGCCCTACTGGCTCTGGCCGTGGACCATGGTGTTCTTCATCTGGCTGAGCTTCTTCGGGTTCTTCGCACTCTATGCCCGGCTCAAGGACGTGCGCATCGATTTCATCGCCGAGCGCATGGGACCGTCGGGCATGGCGATTACGAGGATCGTCTCGGACGCCGCGACGCTTCTCGTCACCGGCGTGCTGCTGCTGCAAGTGCCCAAGGTGATCGCGACCTCGACCGGCATCTATGACGGCGCCACCCTGCCCGCGGGCACCGAGCTGCCGCGCCTCGCGCTCTCGCTTCCCCTCTTCATCTCGACAGTGCTCGTCGCGCTGACCGCCGTGCTCGACATCGTCAAGCTCGCGGCAGGTCTGCCCGAGAACGTCACCGACCATCACCCGGAAGTCTGACCCATGGCCTGGATCCTCTTCGGCACCTTCATCGCGCTGATCCTGCTGCGCGTGCCCATCTCCATCGCCATCGGCTCGGCGACGGTTCTCACCTTCCTGACCTCGGATTTCTCGAGCGCGCTGCAGATCATCCCGCAGCAGATGCTTGAGGGCGTCAACAAGGCCTCGCTCACCGCGGTGCCGTTCTTCATCATGGCCGGCAACCTGATGAACGCCACCGGCGTGACCGAGCGCATCTTTGCCTTCGCCAACGCGCTGGTGGGCCATCTCAAGGCCGGTCTCGCGCAGGTCAACATCCTGTCCTCGATGATCTTCGCCGGGATCTCGGGCGCCGCCGTGGCGGACTGCGCGGGCCTTGGCGCCATCGAGATCAAGGCGATGCGCGAGCGCGGCTACAAGCCCGACTTCGCCGCCGCGATCACCGTGGCGTCGTCGGTCATCGGGCCGCTGATCCCGCCGTCGATCGGGCTCGTGCTCTATGCCTTTCTGGCGCAGCAGTCGATCGAGCGGATGTTCCTCGCGGGGCTGATCCCCGGCATCCTCGTGGGCCTGTCGCTGATGATCTACGTGCGCATCCGGGCCCAGTTCCAGGAGTTCCCGACCCAGCCGCGCGCCACCGTGCGCGAGGTCGCAGGCACCGCCAAGCACGGCTTTCTCGCGCTTGTCGCGCCGGCGATCATCCTCGGCTCGATCATGTTCGGCTTCGTCACCGCCACCGAGGCGGGCGTGCTGGCCTGCATCTACTGCATCCTGATCGGCATCTGGTACAAGGATCTCACCTTCCGCGCGTTCTTTGCCGCGCTCAGCGACACCGCGATGATGACCGCGGTGATCATGATCATCATCGCCTTCTCGATCGCGATGGGCTGGCTTCTGGCCATCGACCAGACGCCGCAGAAGCTGGCAGATTTCACCTTCTCGTTCACCGAGAACAAGAACGTCTTCCTCGGTCTGCTGCTGATCTTCATCATCCTCGTCGGCTGTGTCGTCGAGGGGGTGCCGGCCAAGCTCATCCTCGTGCCGACGCTGTTGCCGCTGATCGACGCCTACGGCATCGACCGGGTGCATTTCGGCATCATCATCCAGCTTGGCCTGCTGCTGGGCATCGCCACGCCGCCGATGGGCATCGCCCTCTATATCGTTGCAGAGGTGGGCCGTGTCCGCTTCGAGAAGGTGACGATGGCAGTGCTGCCGATGCTGATCCCGCTGATCGCCGTGCTTCTGCTGCTGACCTACGTGCCGCAGACCGTGACCTTCCTGCCGGACCTGATCCTCGGGCCGCAGAACTGATCTCCTGACCCATTGACCAAAGAAGGGACCTTCCATGTCCAACCTCGTCTACAAGCTCAACCCGATGCCCGAGAAGATCCCGCAGGAGAAGCTCGACCGTCTCGCCAAGCTCGAGACCGCGACCATCGGCCACTTCTACCACTATGGCTTTGCAGCCCCCGCGATCCAGCCGGTGCTGCCCGGCAAGGTCGTGGTCGGCACCCTCGCCACGCTGGCGATCCCGGGCCTCGACTCCACGCTCCTGCACCATTGCCTGAGCCAGTGCGGGCCGGGCTATTTCCTCGCCGTGGATCGGCTCGGAGACACCAAGTATGCCTGCTGGGGCGGCGGCGTGACCCGGATGGCGGCGATGATCGGGCTTGAAGGCGGCTGCGTCGACGGCCCCCACACCGACACGGCCGAGATTGCCGAGCAGGACTTCGCCATGTGGTCGCGCGGCGCCTCGCCGGTGACCACCCGCCTCTACAACACCGGCGGCGGCTTCAACGTACCGGTCTCGATCGGCGGCGCAGCGGTGCTGCCGGGCTACGCGGTGCTGGCCGATGATTGCGGCGTGCTCTTCATCGCACCCGAAGACCTTGACGAGGTGATCGAGCGCGGCGAGTTCCTGACCGAACGCGGCCGCGTCAACGAGGCCAAGGTCACCGCAGGCACCCATCTCGGCGAGATGTCGGGTGCCAGCAAGATGGTCGAGGAAAAGACCAAGGGCTGAGGCCTAAAGGTCCACGAAGGAGCTGTAGCGCCCATGCTCTGCGCACCACGCCCTCGCCTGCTCGCGCGCGAGCTCGAGCACCTGGCCGACCTGCTTGCGGCGGGCGCGGTTGGCGTGGGTGCAGGCCACATGCAAGGGCGCCAGCCCTTCGGTGGCGGCGATCTCCACGACCTTGCCGCTGGCGATCTCGCTCTCGAGGGCCGCCAGCGGCAGCGCCGAGGCGCCGTAGCCCAGGCGCACCATCTCGCAGATCGCCGAGAGCGAATTGCCGTAGTGCCGCGGCGCGCTGCGTTCGGCCATCTCGTCGACGTAGTCAGCCACCGGATTGAACAGCGGCGAGGTCTTCGGGTAGTGCACCAGCGGCAACGCACGCAAATCGTCCGGGCTCATCGGCTGGGCGCATCCTGCGATCACGTCGGCCCGCGCCACCCAGCCGACCTCATAGCGCACCGCGAAATCCGCGCCCCGCGCCCGGTCGCCGGTGGCGGTGAAGGCCGCGTCGAGCGTGCCGGCCTCGACCAGCCGGCGCAGCTGCAGATCCGAGCCGACATAGATGTCGATCGTCATCTCGGGCAATTCGGACAGCAGCGCCTTGCGAAGGCGCGGCCCCCAGGTCAGCCCCGCCATGCCTACGAGGCCAAGGCTCACGCCGCGCTTGTGCCGGTCCTGCAACCGGCCCAGCATCGCCTCGCGCAGGTTCAGGAACTGAACCGCGAATTCCGCAACTTCCAGCCCCTGATCGGTGAGCGCAAAGCCGTTGGCCTCACGGTCGATCAGGGTCTTGCCAAGATCCTTCTCAAGCGCCGTGATGCGGGCCGAGACCGCAGGCTGCGTCAGCCCGAGATACTCGGCCGTCTGCCGGTGATTTCCGAACTGGCTCAGCCAGTAGAACGCCTCGAGCTGCTTGAGATTCATTGCCATTCCCCAAAAATGACCGACCAAAAGGAGCGAACATGACCGTCGCCGTCTACCTTCCCTTCGAAGACAAGACCCAGTGGTGGGTAGAGATGCTGCAGGAGCTGATGCCAGGCTGGGACATCGCCGCGCTGGAGGGCATCACCGACCCCGACGACGTCACCTATGCCGTGGTCTGGCGACCGCGTACAGGCGATCTCGCGAAATTCAGCAATCTCAAGGCCATCGTTTCGATCGGGGCGGGTATCGACCACGTTCTGAACGACGAGAAGTTGCCGCAGGGCGTGCCGATCATCCGCACCGTTGGCGATGATCTGACCCAGCGGATGCGCGAATACGTGGCGCTGCACGTGCTGCGCCACCACCGCGACATGCCGCGCCAGTTGCAGGCTCAGACCGAGCGCCACTGGCATGCCATCGTGGTGCCGGTGGCGCCCAACCGCACCGTGGGCGTGATGGGCCTCGGCAATCTCGGCGCGGCGGCGGCGCAGACCCTGTCGATGCTGGGCTTTTGCACCCGCGGCTGGTCCAAGTCGCCCAAGTCGATCGACGGTGTCGAGACCTTCACCGGCCCCGAGCAGATGGACGCCTTCCTCGACGGCTGCGAGATCCTCGTGAACCTGCTGCCGCTGACCGGGCAAACCGCCGGCATCCTCAACGCCGAACTGTTCGGCAAGCTCGCCGAGGGCGCCTGCGTGATCAACTGCGCCCGTGGTCCGCATCTCGTGGATGAGGATCTGCTCGCGGCGCTCGAGAGCGGCCTGATCAAGCAGGCCACGCTCGACGTGTTCCACCAGGAGCCGCTGCCCGCCGATCATCCGTTCTGGACCACGCCCGGCATAACCGTGACCCCGCACGTGGCGTCTCAGATCGATGCCGCCACCGGCGGACGGATCATCGCCGCGAACCTCAAGACCTTCGAGGACACCGGCTCCTGCGCCGATCTCGCCGATGCGTCGCGCGGCTACTGACGCAAGACGCCGCGCTGTGATACCGCGCGGCGTTCTCTTGCTTCGGCGCCTGCTGAGAGGGCTCGATGCCCTGTGCCGGACACCGCTCGAGACAGCGATAGAGGCGCGGCCCCGCTAGGCCGCGCCTGCGTCCCGGCTTAGGCGCTTACTCCGCCGGGCTGCTCTCTTCCCGCAGACCGCCCGAGGTGCTTTCCTCGCTGGCCGGTCCGTGGCCGAACTCTTCCAGCTCGGGCCGTTTGCCGATGTTGATATGGTCGATATCCTCGGCCGCGAAGCCCCGGATGATCGACGGGATCATCATGCTCACAAGTACGAAGATCGGCAGACCGACCACGGTGATCACCTGCTGCAGCGCTGTCAGCCCCGCCTCGCCCGCGAGCAGGATCAGCATCGCGGCGACCAGGCCCTCGGCTACACCCCAGAACACCCGCTGATGGACCGGGCCGGGGGTCGCCTGACCGGTGCAAAGCATGTCGACCACCAGCGAGGCCGAGTCCGAGGACGTGGCGAAGAAGATCGCCACGATCACCACCGCGAAGCCCTGGATGAACTCCGTGAAGGGGAACTGCTCGAAGAAGGCGAACATCGCCAGCGGCACGCTCTCGGCCACCGCGCTGCTGATCGCGCCGGCGCTGTCGCCCATCGCCTCGCGGGCGGCCACGCCGAGCCCGTCGAAATCCATCGCCTGCCAGCCGAAGATGGCGAACCAGATTAGGGTGAAGAGCGACGGCGCCATGAGCACGCCGAAGACGAACTCGCGCACCGTGCGCCCGCGCGAGATGCGCGCCACGAACAGGCCGATGAAGGGCGACCACGTCACCGTCCACGCCCAGTAGAACACCGTCCACGAGCCCTGCCAGCCCCACGCCTCGGTGGTCGGGTTCTCGTTGGCGAGCATGTCGTTCCAGAACGCGAGCCGCGGCAGGTTGGTGAGATAGAGCCCGAAGGTCTCGACGATGCCGCGCAGCAGGAACAGCGTCGAGCCGCAGACCAGCACGAAGATCATCAGCGCGACCGCCATGCCGATATTGAGGTTCGACAGGAACTTCACGCCCTTGTCGAGGCCTGCCACGATCGACCCCACGGCCACCGCGGTGAGCACCGCGAGGATGATGACCTGCACCCAGGCGCCGGTTCCGGTGCCGAGGAGCGCATCGAGGCCCGCGGCGATCTGGCTCGAGCCGAGCCCTAGCGAGACCGCAACGCCGAACAGCGTGCCGAGGATCGAGACGATGTCGATGGCTTTGCCGACGGGGCCGTGAATGCCCTCGCCCAGCAGCGGGTAGAACACCGAGCTCACCCGCACCGGCAGGTCGTAGCGGTTGATGAAATAGGCGAATGCGAGGCCCGGAAGGGTGAAGATCGTCCAAGTGTGCAGGCCGAGGTGGTAGATCGCGATCGAGATCGCATCCCGTGCGGCCTCCTCGGTGAACGGATCGACCCCGGGCAGCGGCGGGTCGGAGAAATGGCTGATCGGCTCGGCCACGCCCCAGAACATCAGAACCGTGCCGATGCCGCCGGCAAACAGCATGGTGAACCACGACAGGTTGGAATAGACCGGGCGCTCGCCCTTCCGTCCCAGCCGGATATGGCCATGGCGCGACATGGCCGCCCAGATCAGGAAGCCGAGCCACACGTTGACGCCCAGGACGAAGAACCAGCCAAGGTTGGTGACGATCCAACTTCGCCCGGCGGCGAACGCCTCTTCGATGGGTGTGGGAAAGAGCACGAGGGCGAGGACGAAGACGACCGTACATGCTGCCGAAACGAAGAAAATCGTCGGATCGGTTCTCAGGCCGAGGCGGCGGGCGAGCTGTTCCAAGGGTTGAGCCTTTGTATTTTTACACTGTCACAATACTCCAACCGAAGCGCTCTCTAATGGTTCCGCACAATCTGTGCGCGATCCCCCGCGCCTGCGCCGTTGACCGGGCGGCACCGCACTGCCGACGCTGAGACCATGAGACCTTGAGACCTTGAGACCTTGAGACCTTGAGACCTTGAGACCTTGAGACCTTGAGACCTTGAGACCTTGAGACCTTGAGACCTTGAGACCAAACGTCCGGACCGATCCAAGCACATTCAAGCCGCTCACAGTCGTTCATTGCACCGCGCCCCCTCCATAGGCCGCGCGCGATCAACGCGGACCAATGTCCGGCCCGGGCGGACTCTCAACGATATCCCACTGTCAGCCACGCGCCCGCTCAACCGCACGCCTCTGCGAAAGGCACGGCCCCCTGTCGCGTGCCCTGCGATGCCCAAGGCCCCGCGCCCCGCCGTCAAACGCCCCTTCGAGAAAAGTTTTCAAATCCCCCAACATTTCGCCTTGTACTCCCCTCTTTCGCTTGGATATACGCGTCGACGGAGACGTGGCCGAGTGGTCGAAGGCGCTCCCCTGCTAAGGGAGTAGGCGGGAAACCGTCTCGAGGGTTCGAATCCCTTCGTCTCCGCCATCCTCACACTCTGAGTGACCGGCACATCCGACCCGGCGCCATCCCGGGACGGACCGCACCCCGGATGCGGCTTGATTGCAGCCGTCCGACGGCGCGTGAGCGTCTCCCCGTCGCTTCCCGCAAGCAAATCAGGCTACGCGACACCCCCGTACCCAGTACGTCCCACCACATGATGCACCTGCAGCGCATTGCCGCTGTCAGGGGTCTTGTCACGTATCCGGCATTCGTATACTGCCGCATACAATTAGCGAATACGGCCCGGTCGACGTGGTCGAGCCCGCCGTGTTCGCTTCGCCCACTCTGAACCGCAGGGACCGTCATGAGCTTGTACACAGACTACCTAACCGAGATCGAAACGCGCAAGGCAGAGGGGCTGCACCCCAAGCCGATCGACGATGGCGCACTGGTGGCGGAGCTGATCGTGCAGATCGAGGATACCGGCAACGCGCACCGCGACGACTCCCTGCAGTTCTTCATCTACAACACCCTGCCTGGCACCACCTCCGCCGCTGGCGTGAAAGCTGCATTCCTGAAGAAGATCATCCTCGGCGAGGCCAAGGTCGCTGAAATCACCCCGGCCTTCGCCTTCGAGCTGCTCTCGCACATGAAGGGCGGCCCTTCGGTCGAAGTGCTGCTCGACCTCGCGCTCAACCAGAGCGGCGAGATCGCGCAGCAGGCCGCCGAGGTCCTCAAGACGCAGGTCTTCCTCTACGAGGCCGACATGGACCGCCTTGCCAAGGCCCATGCCGAAGGCAGCGCCATCGCCGACGACATCCTCGCCAGCTATGCCAAGGCCGAGTTCTTCACCAAGCTGCCCGATATCGACGAAGAGATCGAGCTGGTCTCCTACATCGCCGCCGAAGGCGACATCTCGACCGACCTGCTCTCGCCCGGCAACCAGGCGCACTCGCGCTCGGATCGCGAGCTGCACGGCAAGTGCATGATCTCCGAGACCGCCCAGAAGGAAATCGAGGCGCTGAAGCTGCAGCACCCGGGCAAGCGCGTGATGCTGATCGCCGAGAAGGGCACCATGGGCGTGGGCTCCTCGCGGATGTCGGGGGTCAATAACGTGGCGCTGTGGACCGGCAAGCCGACCTCGCCTTACGTGCCCTTCGTCAACTTCGCCCCGGTCGTGGCCGGCACCAACGGCATTTCGCCGATCTTCCTGACCACCGTGGGCGTGACCGGCGGCATCGGGCTCGACCTGAAGAACTGGGTCAAGAAGGTCGACGAGGACGGCAAGGCGATCCTCAACAATGACGGCAACCCGGTGCTCGAGCAGAAATACTCGGTCGCCACCGGCACCGTGCTGAAGATCGACACCAAGGCGATGAAACTGACCGACGAGAACGGCAAGGAGCTGGTCGACGTCTCCTCCGCCTTCACGCCGCAGAAGGTCGAGTTCATGAAGGCCGGCAGCTCCTACGCCATCGTGTTCGGCAAGAAGCTGCAGACCTTTGCCGCCGAGACCCTCGGCGTCGAGCCGACCCCGGTCTTTGCCCCCTCGAAGGAAGTTTCGGTCGAGGGCCAGGGCCTGACCGCGGTCGAGAAGATCTTCAACAAGAACGCGCTTGGCACCACGCCGGGCAAGACCCTGCACGCGGGCTCGGACGTGCGCGTCAAGGTCAACATCGTGGGCAGCCAGGACACCACCGGCCTGATGACCAGCCAGGAGCTCGAGGCGATGGCGGCGACGGTGATCTCGCCGACCGTCGACGGCGCCTACCAGTCCGGCTGCCACACCGCGTCCGTCTGGGACAAGAAGGCCGAGGCCAACATCCCGCGCCTGATGAAGTTCATGAACGATTTCGGCCTGATCACCGCGCGCGATCCCAAGGGCGAATACCACGCCATGACCGACGTGATCCACAAGGTGCTCAACGACATCACCGTGGATGACTGGGACATCATCATCGGCGGCGACAGCCACACCCGCATGTCGAAGGGCGTGGCCTTCGGCGCCGACAGCGGCACCGTGGCGCTGGCGCTGGCGACCGGTGAGGCGACCATGCCGATCCCCGAGTCCGTGAAGGTCACCTTCAAGGGCAAAATGGCCGATCACATGGACTTCCGCGACGTGGTGCACGCCACCCAGTTGCAGATGCTCGAACAGTTCGGCGACAACGTCTTCCAGGGCCGCGTCATCGAAGTGCATATCGGCACCCTGCTCGCCGACCAGGCCTTCACCTTCACCGACTGGACCGCGGAGATGAAGGCCAAGGCCTCGATCTGCATTTCCAACGACGAGACCCTGATCGGCTCGCTCGAGCTGGCCAAGTCGCGCATCCAGGTGATGATCGACAAGGGCATGGACAACGCCGCTCAGACCCTGCAGGGCCTGATCGACAAGGCCGACAAGCGCATCGCCGAGATCCGCTCGGGCGAGAAGCCCGCGCTGACCCCGGACGCAAACGCCAAGTACGTCGCCGAGGTGGTCGTGGATCTCGACAAGATCGACGAGCCGATGATCGCCGACCCGGATGTCAACAACACCGACGCCTCGCGCCGCTACACCCACGACACCATTCGCCCCGTCTCGTACTATGGTGGCGAGAAGAAGGTGGATCTCGGCTTCGTGGGATCGTGCATGGTGCACAAGGGCGACATCAAGATCGTCGCGCAGATGCTGAAGAACATCGAGAAGGCCAACGGCAAGGTCGAGTTCAAGGCGCCGCTCGTGGTCGCCGCACCGACCTACAACATCGTCGATGAGCTCAAGGCCGAGGGCGACTGGGAGATCCTGCAGAAGTACTCGGGCTTCGAGTTCGACGACATGTTCCCGAAGACCCAGGCGCGCAAGGAATACGAGAACATCCTCTATCTCGAGCGTCCGGGCTGCAACCTCTGCATGGGCAACCAGGAGAAGGCCGCGAAGGGCGACACGGTGCTCGCCACCTCGACCCGCCTGTTCCAAGGCCGCGTGGTCGAGGACTCTACCGAGAAGAAGGGCGAGTCGCTGCTCGCCTCGACCCCGGTGGTGGTGCTGTCCGCGATCCTCGGCCGCACACCGAACGCGGACGAGTACAAGACCGCGGTAGACGGCATCGACCTGACCAAGTTCGCCCCGCCGACCGAGACCCCCGAGGCCACCCGCTCGGTCCACTTCTGATCGGCTGAGCGCCGGGGCGCGGGGCGCCTCGGCACGCCGCTGGACAAATCGAAAAGGCCGCGCTCAGGCGCGGCCTTTTTTTGCGTCGTCTGGTGAGGTCCGACGACGGCCCTCAGAAGCGTGACTCCCGTCACCGGTCCGCAGGAGAGCGATCCGGCTTCGGCCTCCCTCGATATCTCCCTGCCAAGGCCGAAAAACCGCGAAGCTGAAAGCCCAGCGTCACCAGATCGTCGGCCCGGGGGGCGGGTCATGCCGAAGGCATCCATCCAGCGTGGGGAATGCGCGGCGCCTTCGGCGTCTCGCGCTCGGGGCCCCTTTCAGACGTGGCGCCTCGGTTCTGGTCTCTTGCGCATGTCGCAGGCGCGGCTAGCATCCACAAGCCGCGCCTGCGAGTGGGTCGCGAGCACCCTACCCCGCGACCACCTCCTGGCGCTGCGTTCCCAGCCCCTCGACGCTCAGCTCCATGACGTCGCCGGCGCGCAGGAAGCGCGGCGGGGTCATGCCGAGGCCCACGCCCGAGGGCGTGCCGGTGGCGATCAGGTCGCCCGGCACCAGCGCCATGAACCGGCTCATGTAGGAGACGATCTCGGCCACCCCGAAGATCATGTCAGAGGTATCGCTGTCCTGTACCGTCTCGCCGTTCAGCGCCAGCGACAGGCGCAGCGCCTGAGGGTCAGGCACCTCGTCCGCGGTCACCAGATACGGGCCGCAGGGGCCATAGCCCGGCGCCGACTTGCCCTTGATCCACTGGCCGCCATGCTCCATCTGCCAGGCCCGCTCCGACAGGTCGTTGACCACGCAATAGCCCGCCACGTAGTCCAGCGCGTCGGCCTCCGAGACCTGCCAGCACGGCTTGCCGATCACCACGCCAAGCTCGACCTCCCAGTCGGATTTCTCCGACCCCGGCGGCAGCATCACCCCATCGTTGGGACCGGCGAGTGCCGAGGCCGCCTTGGAGAACAGGATCGGCTCCTTCGGCGGCTTGGCGCCGGTCTCGGCGGCGTGCTTGGCGTAGTTCAGACCGACGCAGAAAAAGTTCGGCACGCCATCCAGGCAGGCGCCGATGCGGGCGCCGTCGGGCAGCACCGGCAAGGTCCCGAGATCGATCGCGCGGATCGCCTCGATCGCGTCGAGCGACACGCCGTTCCCTGCCAGATCCGGCACCACGCCGCTCAGGTCACGCATCTCGCCCTGGCTGTCCAGCACCACCGGGCGTTCCTGGCCCTGCGGGCCCACTCGCATCAGTTTCATGTCTCGTCCTCCTGGTCTGCAGCCGCCGCCTCGGCTTCGAGGGCGGCGGCGATGTCGTCTGCAAGGCTCGCGAGGTGATCCTCGACGGCGCGGGTCACCGCGTCCACGTCGCGGGCTCGGAGCGCCTGCAGGATGATTTCGTGATTGCCCACGACGCGGGCCCGGTTGTGCTGCATCCGGGCCGAGAGATACCGCGCCCGCCACAGCCGCGCGAGGTAACGGTTGTGGGTCTGCGCCAAGGCGTCGTTATGGGCCGCCTGCGCGATGCGGCGGTGAAAGCTCATGTCGAGCTCGAAGGCGTCGAGCGCATCGAGCTGATCGTAGGTTTCGGCGATGCGCCGGTGCAGCGCCGCGATGCCGTCGAGATCGGCCTCGGTCGCCGCGTCGCAGGCCAGCCGCGCCGACAGCTGCTCGAGCGTCTGCAGCACCACGACCTGATCGCGCACCTCCTTGATCGAGGGCCGTGCCACCACTGGGCTGCGCGCCGGGCGCAGCACCACCAGCCCCTCCTTGGCGAGGATGCGGATCGCCTCGCGCATCGGCGTGCGGCTCACCCCCATGGCAGCGGCGGTGTCGCGCTCCTTGATCGGCGCATCCGGTGGCAGGGTGCCGAACAGGATCGCCCGGCGCAACTGCGCGGCGATCTGCTCGGCCAGCGTGTCCTGCGGCGTGTCCATCCCGGCTCAGCCCCGCCCGATATAGGGCATCTTGGTCGCCATCACCGTCATGAACTGAACATTGGCATCGAGCGGCAGCTTGGCCATGTGCAGCACCGAGCTGGCGACATGTTCAGGGTCCATCACCGCCTCGGCGGCAATCTCGCCATTGGCCTGCGTGACGCCGGCGGCCATCGGCGCGGCCATCTCGGTCAGCGCGTTGCCGATATCGATCTGGCCGCAGGCGATGTCGTATGGCCGCCCGTCGAGGCTGATCGAGCGGGTCAGCCCGGTCACCGCGTGCTTCGAGGTGGTGTAGGGCGACGAACCGGGGCGCGGCACATGCGCGGAGATCGAGCCGTTGTTGATGATGCGTCCGCCCTGCGGGTCCTGACGGCGCATAGCGCCAAAGGCCGCGCGGGCGCAGAGGAACATGCCGGTGATGTTGACGGCGCTGAGCTGCAGCCAGTCCTCGACCGTGATCTCGTCGATCGGCGCGCCCTTGGTGAAGATGCCGGCATTGTTGAACAGCGCGTCGATCCGGCCCCAGCTCTCGGCGATCTGCGCAAAGCCCTGCTCCACCGCCGCTGGTTCGGAGACGTCGAACGGCACCACCAGCGCGTTGGGATCGCAATTCGCGGTCTCGTGCAGCGGCGCCTCGCGGCGGCCTACCAGCGCCACGCGCCATCCGTCCTCGAGGAAGGCCTGCGCGGTGACACGGCCGATGCCGCTGCCCGCGCCGGTGATGACGATGCTCCGGGTCATGACCCCTCCTCCCTTGACGCGCACTCCAGCGCCCTCCTGCCTGCCGGTTGGGGCAACGCCCCTCCGCCAGTTGCTTGCCACAGTGTCACTGGCTGGTATACCGAATGCAAGCGCATTCCCCGGCGCAGGAGACCATCGAGATGAGTGCATTTGACGCGCTCGGGCAGCTTCTTGGCCCGCGCTTTTCCACTGCCCTTGCCGCGCGCAAGCAGAACGCCGGCAACGAGGCCCATTACGACGAGGCCCTGCCCGACGCGGTGGCCTTTCCCGAGAGCACCGAAGAGGTCGCCGAGATCGTCCGGATCTGCGCCGCGCAGGGCGTGCCCATCGTGGCCTTCGGCACCGGCACCTCGCTGGAGGGCCAGCACCTGGCGGTGAACGGCGGCATCAGCCTCGATTTCTCGCGCATGAACAAGGTGCTCGAGATCCATGCCGAGGACATGAACGTGGTCGTCCAGCCCGGCGTGACGCGCAAGCAGCTCAACGAAGAGCTGCGCGCGACGGGGCTGTTCTTCCCGGTCGATCC
This sequence comes from Salipiger bermudensis, assembly GCF_020171625.1. Classification (GTDB taxonomy): domain Bacteria; phylum Pseudomonadota; class Alphaproteobacteria; order Rhodobacterales; family Rhodobacteraceae; genus Salipiger; species Salipiger bermudensis_B. The sequence continues at coordinate 198,924 of NZ_JAIUZY010000001.1, read as the reverse complement.
GGGCGCCGACGCCTCGCTCGGCGGCATGGCGGCGACGCGCGCCTCTGGCACCACGGCGGTGCGCTACGGCACCATGCGCGAGAACGTTCTGGCGCTCGAGGCGGTGATGGCCGACGGCACGATCATCCGCACCGGCAGCGCGGCGCGCAAGTCGTCCGCGGGGTATGACCTGACCCACCTGCTCGTGGGCTCGGAGGGCACGCTCGGCCTGATCACCGAGCTGACGCTGAAGCTGCACGGCCAGCCCGAGGCGGTGGCGGCGGCGACCTGCCGCTTCGACGACGTGGCGGCGGCGGTCGATTGCGTGATCCTGACGATCCAGAGCGGCATCCCGATGGCCCGGATCGAGCTGGTCGACGAGATGATGGTGCGCGGGTTCAACTTGCACTCAGGCACCGACATGCCGGAAAAACCACATCTTTTCCTAGAGTTCCACGGCGCTCCTGAAGCGGCACGCGAACAGGTGGCAAGCTTCCGCGAGATCGCGGAGGATGCCGGCGCCCAAGACTGGCAGGAGGCCCAGACCACCGAGGCCCGCACCGCGCTCTGGAGCCTGCGCCACGGCGCCCTGCCGGCGATCGGCGCGCTCGATCCGCGCCCCGGCAAGCGCACCTACTCGACCGATGTCTGCGTGCCGATCTCGCGGCTGGCCGAGGCCATCGCCGCGGCCCGCGCCGAGGCCGAGACCCGCGCGCTCACCTGTACCATCGTGGGCCATGTGGGTGACGGCAACTTCCACTGCGGCCTGCGCTTCGATCCCGGCGACCCCGCCGAGATCGCCGAGGTTCTGGCGTTCTCCGGCGCGCTCGCCAAGGTGGCGCTGCGGCTTGGCGGCACGGTGACCGGCGAGCACGGCATCGGGCTTGGCAAGCAGGGCTACATGGACGCCGAGCACGGCGCCGCTGTGGCCATCATGCGCCGGGTCAAGGCGGCCTTCGATCCGCAGGCTGTTCTCAACCCCGGCAAACTGTTACCGCCGGAACGCTGACGGGCGCCCCGCCCGCGCATCCGGAGACGAAGGAGTGACGCAATGAGCGCCTTTCTCGCCATTGGCGAATGCATGGTCGAACTGTCCGAGGCCGGCGACGGGCTCTATCGCCGCGGCTTTGCCGGCGACACGTTCAACACCGCGTGGTACATGCGCCGGATGCTGCCCGAGAGCTGGGGCGTGGGCTATGCGACCTGCGTTGGCGAGGACGCGATCAGTCAGGAAATGCTGGCCTACATGGAGGGCGAGCGCATCGACACCTCGGCGGTGCGCCGGCTGCCGGATGCCACGGTCGGGCTCTACATGATCTCGGTCGAGGACGGCGAGCGCAGCTTCTCCTACTGGCGCGGGCAGTCGGCGGCCAAGCGCATGGGGCAGGATCTGAAATGGCTCGACGCGGCGCTCAAGGGCCGTGACATGATCCATTTCTCGGCCATCACGCTGGCCATCCTGCCGGCCAAGGAGCGCGAGTATTTCTGCGGCGCGCTGGCGCGAGCCCGGGCGCGCGGGGCCATCGTGGCCTTCGACACCAACCTGCGCCCCAAGCTCTGGGAAAGCCCCGAGGCCATGCGCGCGGGCCTGATGATGGGGGCGCGGACCTCGGACATCGTGCTGCCCTCCTTCGACGAGGAGCAAGTCCTGTTCGGCGACGAGACCCCGGAGCAGAGCCTCGAGCGCTATCGCGCGCAGGGGGCCGATCTGGTCGCGGTCAAGCAGGGTCCGGGCGATCTGCTGCTCTGGCAGCGCGAAAGCGGCGCGCGGGTGATTCCGGCGACCAAGGTCGAGACCGTGGTCGACACCACCGCTGCCGGCGACAGCTTCGCCGCGGGGCTTCTGGCCGGGCTCGCACGGGGCAAGACGCTGGAAGACTCGGCCCACGCCGCGATGGCGCTGGCGGGCCAGGTGATCCAGGGCCGCGGCGCGCTGGTCGCCGAGGCCGTGAACAAGGCGGGGCTGGAGCCCGCCTAAGGCGCGTCGAGCGCGGCGCGCAGGGGCGGTAGCCAGCCAAGCCCCGCGCGCGTGGCCCCGCCGCGCGGGCGGTACTCGGCGCCAACGGCGCCACGGTAGCCTGCCTCCCGGAAACCGCGCAGGAGGCCAGCGTAGCATAGCTCGCCCGCATCGGGCTCGCCCCGATCCGGTACGGCGGCGATCTGCACGTGGCCGATCAGCGGCAGATGCTCGGCAAAGCGCCGTGTCAGATCGCCCTGCAGGATCTGCAGGTGGTAGCAATCGAACATGATCTTCAGGTTGTCGCGCCCGAGCGCGGCGATGGTGCCGGCAGCCTGCTCCAGCGAGGTCAGGTGATATCCCGGCACGTCGCGCGTGTTGATCGGCTCGATGAGGATCGTCATGCCGTGCGGCGCCGCGAGGTCGCAGGCATGTGCCAACGTGTCCCGGAAGGCGGCCTCGGCGCCCGCCGCCGCACCGCTGCGCCCTGCCATGACATGCACCGCACCCGCCCCGATCGCCGCACCATAGGACACCGCCTGCGCCACGGCGGCGCGGGCGTCATCGCTGCGGCCGGGAAGGGCTGCGAGGCCGAACTCGCCCGCGCCCTGATCGCCGGGGCGCGTGTTGAGCGCCAGCATCGACAGGCCGGTGGCCTCGAGGGCGCTGCGGATCTCGGCCGGGTCGTGGGCGTAGGGAAAGTGGCATTCAACCGCGTCAAAACCATCGGACGCGGCAGCCCGGATGCGCGCGGGCAGCGGCAGATCGGTATAGAGAAAGCCGAGATTGGCGGAGACCTGCATCAGGGAGCCTTGCGCTGTGTGGGGGCGCCGGAGACGAGGGGCGCTGCCCCTCGCGCTCCCCGGGATATTTTCAGCCAGAAGAAGGGGAAGGTCGAGAGCTGTCGTGTTGCGCGCCTGTCCGAGACGCCGGCGAGCGTCGGCGTGGGGGTGCTAAAGCGCCGGCGCAGAACGGGCCCCGGTGAGGCGTCTCGTAAGGCTACACGCCTGCGGTCCGGGTGGGTGAAACGGCGGCGCCTGCATCGGGTGGCCGACAAGTGCCCGCGAGGCCAGCCGCATGACGTCCCCGGCAACGCCTGTCTCGAATAGCCCAGAGGCGCCGGTGCGGTCGGACGGCGCGTGGGCGCCGTCCCCGGGCAAAGCTCAGGTGTTGAAGAGGAAGTGCAGGACGTCACCGTCCTTGACCGTGTAGGTCTTGCCCTCGGCGCGCATCTTGCCGGCTTCCTTGGCGGGCTGTTCGCCGCCGAGCGCCACGAAATCGTCGAAGGCGATGGTCTCGGCCCGGATGAAGCCCTTCTCGAAATCGCCGTGGATGACGCCCGCGGCCTGCGGCGCCAGCGTGCCCTTGCGAATGGTCCAGGCGCGCGCCTCCTTGGGACCGACGGTGAAATAGGTCTCGAGGTGCAGCAGCTCGTAGCCGGCACGGATCAGCCGGTCGAGACCGGCTTCCTTCAGGCCAAGCTCGGAAAGGAACATCTCGGCTTCCTCGCCATCTAGCTGGGAGATCTCCTCCTCGATCTTGGCGGAGATCACCACGTGAGCGTTGCCCTGCTCGGCGGCCATCTTGGCCACCGCCTCGGAGAGCGCGTTGCCGGTGGCGGCCTCGTCCTCGTCGACGTTGCAGACATAGAGTACGGGCTTGGCGCTGAGCAGTTGCAGCATGGTCCACTGCTTGCGGTCCTCGGCATCGACCTCGACCATGCGGGCAGGCTTGCCCTGCTCGAGCATCTCCAGCGCCGCCTTCATCAGGCGCTCCTGCTGGATCGCCTCCTTGTCGCCGCCGCGCACCTTGCGGACGATGTTCTGAAGCCGCTTCTCGAGGCTCTCCATGTCGGCGATGATCAGCTCGGTCTCGATGGTCTCGGCATCCGAGACCGGATCGACGCGGCCGTCGACGTGGGTGACGTCGTCATCCTCGAAGCAGCGCAGCACGTGGGCGATGGCGTCGGTCTCGCGAATGTTGGCGAGAAACTGGTTGCCGAGCCCCTCGCCCTTGGAGGCGCCCTTCACCAGACCCGCGATGTCGACGAAGGTCATGCGGGTGGGAATGATGTTCTGCGACTTGGCGATGGCGGCAAGCTGGTCGAGCCGCGCATCGGGCACCGCCACGTCGCCCACGTTGGGCTCGATGGTGCAGAACGGGAAGTTCGCCGCCTGCGCCGCGGCGGTCCTGGTCAGCGCGTTGAACAGGGTCGACTTGCCCACGTTGGGCAGACCCACGATCCCCATGCGAAATCCCATCTTGCGGCTCCTCTGGCTTTGGTTGGGCGCCTTCTAGGCGCGGATCGGGGCAAGCGCAAGAGAGGCTGCAGGGCCCCTCGGTTCAGACGAGACCCGCCGTCGGGCCGGTGCCCGCGCGGGTGAAGAAGCGGTGCATCAGGAGGATCGCGGCCATGCCGAGGCCGATCACCAGACCGAACCAGACGCCGACAAAGCCGAACCCCGCCGGGAAGCCCAGCACGTAGGCCGCCGGCAGCCCCAGCCCCCAATAGGAGAGCCCCGCGATGATCATCGGCGCGCGGGTGTCGTGCAGCCCGCGCAGGATGCCGAGCGAGATCACCTGCAGCGCGTCGACCAGCTGGAACAGCGCCGCGACCAGCAGCAGCAGCACGCCGATGGAGATGATCTCGGCCCGCTGCGGATCGTCGGGCGAGATGAACAGGCCGATGAGCAGTTCGGGAATGGTGACGAAGGCGATCACGGTGAGCACGACCGTGGCGATCGAGAGCGCGAAGAGCATGTGGGCGTCGCGCTTCAGGCGCTCGGTATCGCCGCGCCCGCGCGCCTGCCCGGCCCGCACGGTGGCGACGTTGGCGAGGCCGAGATGCACCATGAAGGTCAGCCCCGAGAGCTGCAGCGCGATGCCATGCGCGGCCAGCGGCGCCGGACCGATCCAACCGATCAGGATGGCGGTGGCGGCGAACAGCCCGACCTCGGCCAGCGTCGTCAGACCGATCGGCCAGCCGAGGGCAAAGACCTCGCGCAGCATCTCGAGATCGGGCCGCCAGAAGCGGCGCCAGAGCGGGTACTGCGGCAGGCGCAGCCTTGCATAGGCCACGACGCCGATCAGCGAACAGCCATGCGCCACCAGCGAGGCCACGGCGGCGCCCCGGATGCCAAGCTCGGGCGCGCCCCAGTTGCCGAAGATCAGCGCGTAATTGGCGATGCCGTTGGCGATCGCGGCGACGACGGTGATCCAGAACACCACGCGGGTGTGCTCGAGCGCGGCGAGGAAGCTCTTGAACACCATCACGCCGAGCGCCGGCAGCAGTCCCCAGCCGGCGATGCGCAGGTAGGTCTGAGCGTCGGCGGCCACCTGCGGCGCCTGCCCCAGCGCCAGCAGAAGGCTCCCCGAGAACCACAGCAGCGGCATCACCAGAGCGAAGAACCCCGCCGAGAGCCACAGCCCCATGCGGGTCGCGCGGCGGATCTGAGGGTGGTCGTTGCTGGCGTCAAAGCTGGCCACCATCGGCATCACCGCCCAGGCAAAGCCCGAACCGAACAGGAAGAACAGCGAGAACACCGTGCCGGCCAGCGTCAGCGCCGCCAGCTCGGCCACGCCGTAGCGCCCAATCATCGCGGTGTCGGTGAACATGATGGCAAGCTGCGCCACGTGGCCGCCGATCAGCGGCAAGCCAAGGAGAAGCATCTCCCGCGCGTGGGCCAGATGTGTTTTTGCAGTGCTCATGATTTGGGCTTTAGAGGGCGCATCCCGCGCAGGCAAGTCCAGCGTCTGGACCGCCCGACCACGCCGCCTCGCCCCTAGATGGCGTGCAACACCACCTGCGCCGCGAGGATGGCGATCACCGCGCCCGCGGCGGCCTCGATGGCGCCCATCACCCGCAGCGCGCCCGGCCCCGCGGTAAGGCGGCTAAGCGCGCCCTCGCGCAGCGTGACAGAGGCCAGCGCCACCGCCACCGTGACCGTCGCGGTGCCGAGCCCCATGGCGAAGGTGCCGAGAATGCCGGCAGAGACGATGCCCATGCGCCAGGTCAGGATCAGCAGGAACAGCGCCCCGGTGCAGGGGCGCAGCGCGATGGCCCCGATCAGCAGCAGCGCATCGCGCAGCGAGTGGACCTGCTCGACCTGCTCGAGGCTGGGGCCGTGGGCGTGGCCGCAGCTCGCACAGACCTCGCCCGGCCCGTGATGATCGGCGTGCGCGTGGTGATGGTGGTCGCCATGTGCGTGTTCGTGTGCGTGTCCGGTCTCCGCCCGCGTCAGCAGCTTGCGCCCGCCGCGCAGCACCAGCCACAGCCCGATCAGCCCGATGGCGGCGTAGCTTGCGGGGGCGAACCAGTCCTCTGCCGCGTCGGTGAGCTGCTCGCGCCCCCAGCCAAGCACCCAGAGTCCGGCATAGACCAGCACCACCGCGCCCGCCGCCTGCGCAAGGCTCGACAGCAGCGCCAGCGTCGACAGCCGCAGCACCGGCACGCGGCGCCCGACACCGTAGCCGCCGATCAGCAGCTTGCCATGACCGGGCCCCGCGGCGTGGAAGAAACCGTAGGCGAAGCACAGGCCCAGAAGCGCCGTCAGCGCCCCGGGCTCGCCCGCGCGCAGCGCCCTGAGCCCGCGCGCCATCGCCACCTGCGCCTCGCGCTGGCCCTGCACCGCGGCGGCTTCGACCCAGGCCGCGCCGCCAAATCCCCAGAGCCAGACCGCCAGCGCCGCCACCGCGGCGGCGCCGATCAGGAGGACGGGTCGCATGTCAGGCTGATCCTGTCGGCATATTGTTCCCCGACCTCGAGCACCTCGAACTGGTCCTCCGGCACGCGCTCGAGCTCCTTCTGGACGTAGGCGTCGGCGGCGTCGCGGTCGGGCTTCTCGATCTCGGCACGGCAGGGCGCGGCGATCTCGACGCCGCGGGTGATCTCGTAGGCCACGTAGAAGGTCGGATCGTACTGCCGGACCTCGAGCCCGTCGGCGGCAACGCCGTTCACGGGACGGAAATGCGCCGAGATGATGCGCCCGTCCTCGACCCGCGTCTCACGCGGCTCCGGCGCGCCGAGCGTCACGGCCTCCCCCTCTGAGGAAAGGTAGAGATCGCCCTCGAAATCCGAGGGCCAGTTGTCGGTCTCGAAGCCCTGAAGCTGCGCCAGTTCGTCCTCGGTGAGCTGACCGTCGCCATCCGGGTCGAGCCCCATGTCCTCGAAGATCAGCAGCGTGAAGAACTCGTCATAGGCCCAGCTCAGCTCGACCCCGGTAACGTTGCGCGCGGCATCGGTCTCGATCCGCAGGGCACTGTCGACGAAGACATGCGGATGCGCGACCGCCTGCGAAGCGGACAGTAGCAGCGGAATGCAGGCGATCCAGCGTGTCATGGGCTTCGGACTAGCCGCGCCGGGCGCCCTTGGCAAGGTTCCTTGGATCACATCGGCGGAGCTGTGCTATGGTGAGCTGTTACGTACGAGTCATATTGTTTTTCAAGGATTGGAGCCGCGCGATGATCGCGCAGATTGACCTGACCGATTTTGCCCCCCACACCCGGCGCTTCCTGGCCGATCTTGCCGCCAACAACGACCGCGACTGGTTCCGCCGCAACAAGCAGCGCTACGACAGCGAGGTGAGGCGCCCCGCCGAAATGCTGGTCGACCGCCTCTCTGCGCGGCTGGCCGCCGCCGCAGGTCGTCCGGTGCGCGGCAAGCTGTTCCGCCCGCATCGCGACGTGCGGTTTTCCGGTGACAAGACGCCGTTCTACACCCATCTTCACGCCGCCTGGACCCTGCCCGGCGGGCGCAGCTGGTATTTCGGGCTCTCGCCCGACTATGCCACCGCCGGGGCCGGCGTGATGGCGTTCGACGGTGACCAGTCCCTGTCGTGGCGGCAGTCGGTGGCGGGCGTCGCCGGAGACGCGCTCACCACCGTGCTCGGGCGTTTGAACGCGAGGCTCGACGCCGCGACCCTGAGCGATGTGCCAGCGCCCTACCCGGCCTCGCATCCGCGCGCGGACCTGCTGCGCCGGTCCGGCTGCGTGGCGTGGTCCGACGATCTCTTCGAGGCGCTGGCGCGCGACCCCGAGGCCACGCTCGCGCAGACCTTCGACCGGTTCTCGCCCCTGCAGGACTGGCTCGCCCGGCATCTGTGAGACGCGCCTCTCAGCCCTCGGCGTGACGGGTGTCCGGATGCAGCGCGGTGCCGAGGATGTGGTCAGCGCGATGGATCACATGCCCCGCCCCGCCGACGATCAGCGGGTCGGGCGGCGCGGCGATGTGTCGGTCCTTGCCGGGGTAGTCCAGCAGCGACAGGAAATGCCGCATGCAATTCAGGCGCGCGCGTTTCTTGTCATCCGACTTGATCACCACCCAGGGCGCATCGGCGGTGTCGGTGTAGAAGAACATCGCTTCCTTGGCCTCGGTGTAATCGTCCCACCGGCCAAGGCTCGCCTTGTCGATCGGCGACAGCTTCCACTGCTTGAGCGGGTCGGTCTCGCGGCTCTCGAAGCGCCGGCGCTGCTCTTCCTGCGTCACCGAGAACCAGTACTTGAAGAGCTTGATCCCCGACCGCACCAGCATCCGCTCGAGTTCCGGCGTCTGGCGCATGAACTCGAGATAGTCGTTGGGCGCGCAGAACCCCATCACCCGTTCGACGCCGGCGCGGTTGTACCACGACCGGTCGTAGAGCACGATTTCCCCGGCGGTGGGCAGATGCTCGATATAGCGCTGGAAATACCACTGCCCGCGCTCCAGCTCGGACGGCTTGTTGAGCGCCACCACCCGGGCGTGGCGCGGGTTGAGATGCTCGGTGAAGCGCTTGATGGTGCCGCCCTTGCCGGCGGCGTCCCGGCCCTCGAACAGCAGGACGGCCTTCTGGCCGGTCTGCTGGAACCACAGCTGCACCTTGAGTAGCTCGGCCTGAAGCTGCGCCTTCTGGTGCTCGTAGCTCTTGGTCGACATCTTGGTGTCGTAGGGATAGGCGCCGGTCTCGAAGGCGCGCCTGATCTCGTCCGGGGTCGGGGCCATCCGGCGCGCGCTGCGCGGCGCGGCGGCGGCTGCGCCATCGGGCGCCGGGGCGTCGGTCTCCGTCCGGGTCGGGATATGGGCGGCGGTGTCGGTCTCGGGGGGCGTTGCGCTCATCGGATGGCTTTCCTCTCGGTCCTGCTCACATCCCTACCCCTCGCAGGCTGTGCGCCGCCTTGACCGGTGTCAAGAAAGCGCCCGCCTCCCGGCGCACAGCTTATTGATTTCCGCCCGCCATTCCGGCAGACCTGCCGCGAGCATCAGGGAAGGACCGCCATGACCCGCATCGACGCAAAATTCGCCGCGCTCCGCGCAGAGGGCAAGAAGGCCTTCGTCGCCTATGTCATGGCCGGCGATCCCGACTACGACCGTTCGCTCGAGCTGGTGAAGGGCCTGCCCGCCGCCGGCGTCGACATCATCGAGCTCGGCCAGCCCTTCACCGACCCGATGGCCGACGGCCCGACCATCCAGCTTGCCGGCCAGCGCGCCCTTGAGGCGGGCCAGACGCTGGAACGGACGCTGCAGATGGTGCGCGACTTCCGCACCGGCGACGACACGACCCCGATCGTGCTGATGGGCTACTACAACCCGATCTACCACCACGGCGTCGAGCGCTTCCTCGAGGACGCCAACGAGGCCGGCATCGACGGGCTGATCGTGGTCGACCTGCCCCCCGAGGAAGACGACGAGCTCTGCCTCCCGGCGCAGAAGGCGGGCCTCAACTTCATCCGCCTCGCCACCCCGACCACCGATGACAAGCGCCTGCCCAAGGTGCTGCAGAACACCTCCGGGTTCGTCTACTACGTCTCGATCACCGGCATCACGGGCGCCGCTGCCGCACAAGCCGCCGACGTCGCCCCGGAAGTGGCGCGCATCAAGGCCAAGACCGACCTGCCGGTCATCGTGGGCTTCGGCATCCGCACGCCCGAAACCTCCGAGAGCATCGCCGGCGTCGCCGATGGCTGCGTCGTGGGCTCCGCCATCGTTGCCGCCCAGGCCGAGGGCAAACCCACCGAAGAGGTGCTCGCCTTCGTGAAATCCCTCGCCGACGGCGCCCACCGCGCCTGAGCCCGCCAGGGCCAAACGACGACGCACGAAGAGAAAGGGGCGCCCAACCGGACGCCCCTTCTGTCTTACCGACACCACCTCAGCGCAGCCCCACATCTTCTTTGGTTCAAAAATACCTCGGGGGTGAATGGGCCGCAGGCCCAGAGGGGGGCAGCGCCCCCTCCCCTAATTTAAAAGGCACGCCTCCGGTGCGACAGGAGGCAGAGCCCCTTCTGCGACCCGAAGCCAAGCAACGTCCTATTCGGCCGCCTGCGCCTCCGCCCCCTCGAGCCCGGCGCCCTCGTCGACGCCCAGCATGATGTTGAGGTTCTGCACCGCGGCGCCGGACGCGCCCTTACCGAGGTTGTCGAGCACCGCCACCAGCACCGCCGCGCCGCTCGCCGCGTTGCCATGCACCGACAGCTCGAGCCGGTTGGTGCCGTTCAGGCGCTGCGGCATCACCCGCGGCTCGTGCGCCGACGCCGCAACGACCGAGACGAAGCGCTCGCCCTCGTAGGCCGCGCGCAGCGCCGCCTCCGCCGCGGCAATGCCGTCCGCGCCCAGCCCCGCGAGCTGCACCGCCACCGCCATGCCCTGCGTGTAGTGACCGACGGAAGGCACGAACACCGGCGCGGCGCTCAGCAGGCCGTGCTTCGAGATCTCCGGCAGGTGCTTGTGGCCCTGCGACACACCGTAGAGGAAGGCGCCGTCGGTCTCGCCGGCCTCGAACTCGGCGATCATCGCCTTGCCCCCGCCGGTATAGCCCGACACGCCCGAGATTGCCGGGCCCGCATCCGGCGCGAGGATCCCCGCCTCGACCAGCGGCCGGATCAGCGCGATGGCGCAGGTCGACCAGCAGCCTGGGTTCGAGACGTATTGCGCGCCGGCAATCGCCGCGCGCTGCCCCTTGGCCATCTCGGCGAAGCCGAAGACCCAGTCATCGGCCACCCGGTGCGCGGTCGAGGCGTCGATGATGCGGGTGCCGTGCGGCGCCGCCAGTTCGACGGTCTCGCGCGCGGCATCGTCGGGCAGGCACAGGATCGCCACGTCGGCTTCGGCCAGGGCCTCGGAGCGCGCGTCACGGTCCTTTCGGCGCTCATGGGCGACCTGGACCAGGGCAATATCGGCGCGCGCCTCGAGACGCTCGCGGATCTGCAATCCCGTGGTACCGGCTTCGCCGTCGATGAACACCTTGTGGGCCATGTCGTGCCTCCTTTGTTGCGAGGCCCGGCTATAGCAGAGCGCCGGTGAAAAGGAAACGGCGCGCGCGCGCGCCCCAGCGCCCGCGCAGGACGATCGTCGCCTCAGCCCAGCGTCACGTCGAGGAACATCATCAGGATCAGCCCGACCAGAAGCCCGGTGGTGGCGCGGTTCTGGTGCCCGTGGCGGTGGGTTTCGGGAATGATCTCGTGGCTGATGATGAAGAGCATGGCACCCGCGGCGAAGGTCAGCCCGACCGGCAGCACGTAGACAGAGACCGACACCGCCGCCACGCCGATGAGACCGCCGATCGGCTCGACCAGCCCGGTCAGCGTGGCGTACCACACGCTGCGCAGCCGACCATAGCCCTGCCCCCGCAGGGCCAAAGCCACCGCGAGGCCCTCCGGCGCGTTCTGCAGCCCGATGCCGGTGGCCAGCGACATGCCGTTGGTCACGTCCCCGCCGCCGAAGCCCACGCCCACCGCCATGCCCTCGGGGAAATTGTGGATGGTGATCGCGAGAATGAACAGCCACAGCTTCGACAGCGCGCCGGGATCGGCGCCTTCGGGGCCGGAGACGAAATGCTCGTGCGGCACCCAGCGGTTGATCCCCGCGACCGTGGCTGCCCCGAGCGCGATGCCCGCAGCCGCCATCAGCGCCGCCGTCACGGTCGAGCCGAAGATCACCTCGCCCTGGTCGATGCCCGGCAGGATCAGCGAAAAGAACGAGGCCGAGATCATCACCCCCGCCGCGAAGCCCAGCATCATGTCATTGGTCCGGCGCGATATCTCGCGCCCGAACAGCACAGGCAGCGCCCCCACCCCGGTCATCAGACCGGCTCCGAGACTGGCCAGAAGGCCCCATAGGATCATCGCATCGTCCCCTGACTGCACTCACCGACCTCCCCGGCCGCCACTAACCCGACCGGGCGGGGAAATGTCCAGATCGGTAGATTGCGCAAACTGTCGCGAATTGGTAATCAAACCTGACCGCATCGCGCTGAAGGACCCGTCCATGCCCCACATCACCGAAATCGAGGACCTCAAGCGGATCTACCGCCGCCGCGTCCCCAAGATGTTCTACGACTATTGCGAATCCGGCAGCTGGAGCGAGCAGACCTTCCGCGAGAACAGCTCGGATTTCGACGACATCTACCTGCGCCAGCGCGTCGCCATCGACATGACGGGCCGCTCCACCGCGACGACGCTCATCGGACAGGATGCGGCGATGCCGGTGGCGCTGGCGCCGGTGGGTCTGACCGGGATGCAGCACGCCGATGGCGAGATCCACGCCGCCCGCGCCGCCGAGAAATTCGGCGTGCCCTATTGCCTCTCGACCATGTCGATCTGCTCGATCGAGGACGTGGCCGAGAACACCTCGGCGCCGTTCTGGATGCAGGTCTACACACTCAAGGACGACGATTTCATGCAGCGCCTGTTCGACCGCGCCAAGGCGGCGAACTGCTCGGCGGCGGTGATCACCGTCGACCTGCAGCTGCTGGGCCAGCGCCACAAGGACATCAAGAACGGCCTCTCCGCCCCACCCAAGCTGACGCCGAAATCCGTGGCCAACATGATGACCAAGGTGCCCTGGGGGCTGGAGATGCTGCAGACCAAGCGGCGCTTCTTCGGCAATATCGTCGGCCACGCCAAGGGCGTCGAGGACCCCTCGAGCCTGGCGACCTGGACCGCCCAGAGCTTCGATCAGGCGCTGAACTGGGACCGCATCCGCGAGTTCCGCAAGATGTGGGAGGGCCCGCTCATCATCAAGGGGATCATCGACCCGCGCGACGCGCTCGAGGCCTGCAATGTCGGCGCCGATGCCATCGTCGTGAGCAACCACGGCGGCCGCCAGCTCGATGGCGCACTGAGCTCGATCCGGGCGCTGGCGCCGATCCTGGACGCGGTGGGCGACAAGATCGAGGTGCATCTCGACAGCGGCGTCCGCTCGGGCCAGGACGTGCTCAAGGCCGTGGCCATGGGCGCCAAGGGCTGTTGGATCGGCCGCGCCTATGTCTACGGGCTGGGCGCGATGGGAGAGAAAGGTGTCTCCGAAGCGCTGCGCGTGATCCACAAAGAGCTCGACAGCTCGATGGGGCTCTGCGGGCGCACCGACATCAATGAGGTCGACCGCGACATCCTGCTGATCCCGAAAGGGTTCTCGGGCGACTGGCAGGCGTGAGGGCGAAGTCCCTGCCCGGCTGACGCTACAGCAAGATGGAATGCGGGAGGAGGCGCTGCCCCCTGTCGCACCAAAAGTGCGCCTTTAATGGAAAAGAGGGGGCGCTGCCCCCTCTTGGCTTTCGGCCAATTCACCCCCGAGGTATTTTTGAACCAAAGAAGCCAGGAGCGCCGCGCCCCCGGCTTCTCTTCGTCAAAAATACTCCCGCCGGAGGCAGGCAGGTCGGTGCCGTTAAGGCGCGTTTCAGCAAAGGCGCCGAGGGATCCAGAGGCTGGCGCGGGCTCAGCCCCTCGACAGCACGCCGGGGAAACGCCGGCATGGCCGTGCTCGAGGCGGGGCGAGATCGCCCTGACCCCGCGCTAAGCGCGGCCGCGGGCAAAAAGAGACTTGAGAAAGGGGGCGATCCGGTCTATCGGAGCGGCTCTTACGCGGGGTGACAGCCTTGGAGGCACCCTGCCCTTATTTATGGAGATATCAACATGGCTGGTGAGATTCCTGATCTCGTGGCTCTGGAACGTACGGGGACAGGCAAGGGCGCCGCTCGTCAGGTCCGTCGCGACGGCATGGTTCCGGGGATTGTTTTCGGTGGCGACGCAGAGCCGCTGGCGATCCAGGTGCCCTTCAACGAACTGCTCAAGCGCCTGAAGGCAGGCCGCTTCAAGTCGACCCTCTTCAACCTGAAGGTCGACGGGCATGACGACGTGCGCGTGATCTGCCGCGACGTGCAGCGCGATGTCGTGAAGGACCTTCCGACCCATTTCGACCTGATGCGCCTGCGCCGCACCAGCCGGATCAACCTCTTCATCCACGTGGACTTCATCAATGAAGAAACCGCGCCGGGCCTGAAGAAGGGTGGCGTGCTGACCGTCGTGCGTCAGGAAGTCGAGCTCGAAGTGCTCGCCGGCGACATCCCGGACCACATCACCGTGGACCTCGCGGACAAGCAGATCGGCGACGTCATCCATATCTCGGACGTGACGCTGCCGGAAGGCGCAAAGCCGACCATCGACCGCGACTTCGTGATCGCCAACATCTCGGCACCGCGCGGCCTGCGCGCCGAAGACGGCGATGAAGGCGAAGAGGAGGCCGCAGAGGAATAACGCCTCCGCAGCTTCGACAGATCACGAAACGGCCCTGCCTCGCGGCGGGGCCGTTTTGGTTTCCGCGACGCCAGCTCGGGTGCGCGACAAAGGGCCCCTGATTCGGGCTCGCGCGGCGGCTGATCGCGCCCTCGTCCGGCGACGTTGTCTTCAGAGAGCTGGGCAAGGGATGGGGCCGCGGCGTTTGGCACTCATCTTCTGCGTGTCGCGACCGGCGGGAGGCAGGCGGATCGTCCCCACCGCCGCCGTCAATGACGGAACCGCGTGGCGCGGTTTGGGCGGGGCTGCCCTGCGTCACGCGACGTCCAAAGCGCCCACGCGCCGGCACACGCAATAGGCGTAAAAAGAAAACGCCTCGATGACCGGGGGTCACCGAGGCTACACTGATATAAATACAAGACGGCGGCACCACTCACGGAACGTCGTCTCGATGATAGTACCACGCCGCGCAGAGGGCTTCCATTGCTTTATCATTGTGATAAACGTCTTGAGGAGGTTCTCTTTCCTTTTGTTTACAAGCACGCCGTGCGTTTCACGGGACCCGGACCATGGACAAACTGACGCCGATCTTCGAACTGCGGGAGATGCTGCGAAAGCTCGAACGCGATGTCGGGCTCGAGGACCTCAGCCGCACCGAGCGCGATGTGCTGCTGGCGGCGCACAGCCTGACCTCCTGTGTTGACGACGAGATCAGCACCGAACAGATCCGCAAGCACTCTCTGCTGGAACCGGTGGCGCAGGCCACGCTCTATCGCGCGATCCGCACCCTGCTGGGCTATGGGCTGCTCGAGCAGACCGGACAGAGCCGGGGGCGGAATTATGTTGTGCGCAGCGATCTGGTCGGCAAGGATCTGCCTCCGAGCTGATCCGCACCCGACCCTCCGTCGTGCCGCGCGGTCGACGCCGCGAGACCCCGGATGAGAAAGACCTGTTCCTGATGCAAATCCCATATTTCGGTGTGACCGTCGTGGCCTATGTCCTCGCCCATGGCCTCACGACGATGATCATCACGCCCGTGCAGGCGCGGCTTCTGCCCGAGGTCACCAGCTTCGCCAGCCTGCTCTACCTGCCGCACGGCGTCCGGGTTCTCGCGACGTGGCTGCTGGGTCGCGCGGCGATCCCGGCGCTCTGCGTCGGCGCCTTCCTGTCGGAATGTATCTTTGCCGATGCCGGGATCGGGTCTGCGAGCGAGCCGATGGTCCTGATCTCGATCCTCATCGGTGCGGTCGCGGCGCCGGTTGCCTTCGAGCTGATGCGCGCCTTCGGGTTCAACCTCTACGCCAAGGAGCGCCTGCGGGTGCACTGGAAATGGCTGCTGCTGGTCGGGATGCTGGCCTCGGTAATCAATTCTGTGGGTCAGTCGCTGGTGTTCTCGGGGGTGATCCTGTCGAACTGGTCGGCGGTCGTTCTGGTGGCCTATGCGGTGGGCGATCTCTTTGGCCTGATCGCCACCACCCTCATCCTGATGCTGGTGTTTCGCTGGCTCCGCGCGGACCGGGCGCGCGGCTGAGGCCGGCGCCCGCCCGCCTCACGCGTCGAGGCCCGACACCTCGACCAGCGCGGTATGCGCGCTGCAGCCTTGGCCCAGCCGCGAGGTGCCGATATCGGCGGTGAGCACGTTGGGGTTGCCGTGCGGATCGAGGTTCTCACCGGGGTCGCCGAACCACGCGCCGGTCGGCAGCGCCACCACGCCGGGGCGGATCTCGTCGCTGACCCGCGCCCGCGCCCGCACCGCGCCGCGGGTGTTGAACACCCGCACCAGATCGCCGCTTGCGATGCCGCGCGCCGCCGCATCGTCGGGATGCATCACCAGAGTCTCGGGGCGCGCGCCCGGGCGGTCCGCCAGCGCCGCCTCGAGCTGGCTGTGCAGCTTGTCGCCCGGCTGCGGCGAGACAAGGTGCAACGGCGCCTCCTGCCGCGCCGCGCCCAGCCATTCGGAGGGCGGCAGCCAGACCGGGTGGCCGGGGCAATCGGCATAGCCGAAGCCGTCGATGGTCTCGGAGAAGATCTCGAGCCGCCCAGAGGGCGTGCCGAGCGGCGCGCCCTCTGGGTCGTCGCGGAAGCGGCGCAGGAAGCTCGGGGTCGGCCCCTCGTAGCGTATCGGCAGCTTCAGCCAGTTGACCTCGCGCAACCCGTCGAGATCGGGCACCTCGATGCCGTCCTCGGCGGACACCTGGCGATAGCCCTCGTAGAGCGCCTCGATCCACTCGGTGCTGGTTCTGCCCTCGGTATAGGCCTGCGCCGCTCCCATCCGTTCGGCAAGCGCGGCGAAGATGTCGTAATCGTCGCGCGCCTCGCCCACCGGGGGGATCATCGCCGGCATGTGAAAGAGATAGTCGTCGAGCGGCGAGCGACCGATGTCCTCGCGCTCGTAAGGTGTGGTCGCCGGGAAGACGATGTCGGCGCGCTTGGCGGTGGGCGTCCACCACGGCTCGTTGACCAGGATCGTCTCGGGCTGCTGCCACGCCTCGTGGAACGCGTTGAGATCCTGATGGTGGTGAAACGGGTTGCCGCCCGCCCAGTAGATCAGGCGGATGTCGGGATAGGGTTCGCGCCGGCCGTTGAAATCATAGGGCTGGCCGGGGTTGCGCAGCATGTCGGCGATGCGCGCCACCGGGATCACCTTGGTCACCGGATTGACGCCCTGCGGCAGCGTCATGCCCCGCATCCTCCGAAAGCTGTGCCCGACGCCGCCGATCGCGCCGTAGCCGTAGCCCACGCCGCCGCCGGGCAGGCCGATCTGCCCCAGCATCGCCGCGAGCACCGCCGACATCCAATAGGGTTGCTCGCCGTGCTCGCCACGCTGCAGCGACCACGCCACGGTGATCATCGTGCGGGTCGAGGCCATGCGACGGGCAAGCGCGCGGATCGCCTCCGGTGCCACCCCGCAAAGCGGCGCCGCCCATTCGGGCGTCTTGGCCTGCCCGTCGCTTTCGCCCAGCAGATAGGGGCGGAAGCGGTCGTAGCCGGTGGTGCAGCGCGCGAGGAACGCGTGATCCGCGAGGCCCTCGCTTTCAAGCACATGCGCCAGCGCCAGCATCAGGGCGGTGTCCGAGCCCGGCGTCACCGGCATCCACTCGCAGCCCTCGGGGGCGTCGCCGCGCTGCGGGCCGATGTTGACGCAGTACATGCCCTTGGCGAGGAACCGCCCGATCCAGCCGGCGGTGCCATGTTCGGTCACGCCGCCCATACTGACCTGGCTGTTCTTGGGGTTGATGCCGCCGAACATCACAAGCGTTTCGGTCTCGGCCTCCAGCGTCTGCCAGTTCTCCTGATGGTCGTAGAGATGCGAGATGAAATCACGCCCGAAGACATGCGGCATGATCGCCTGCGCGCAGCCCGTCGAATAACTTCCGAACGAGGCGACGTAGCCGCCGACGCTGTTGAGGAAACGGTGCACCTGGCTCTGGGCGTGGTGGAACCGCCCCGCCGAGGACCAGCCGTAAGAGCCGCCGAAGATCGCCTCGTTGCCATGCGTATGGCGCACCCGGTCGATCTCGGCCGCGGCGATGTCGAGCGCCTCGTCCCAGGGCAGCTCGACAAAAGGCTCGCAGCCGCGCCCGCCCCGCTTGCGCCCATCGAGCCAGCCCTTGCGGATCGAGGGCCGCGCCACCCGGCTGCGGTGATGCACGGCAGCGGGAATCGCCTGCGGGATCTCGGGCGGATTGGGATCGGCCGCGAAGGGCCGCGCGGCGACGATGCGATCGCCCTCCACATCGAGCTCGAACGCACCCCAATGGCTTGAAGTGACCCGTGTGCGGCGGTTGCGATCGGACATTTCCCGGACTCCTTGCTGTCGGTCGCGCGCGACGCCCCTTGGCTCGCCGCGACGCGGTGGCGCATATTCTGCGCCCCGGGCGATGAGCGCAAGGGCGTGGCGGGCCGGCTTCCGGGTTGTGAAACGCCCCCTCTCCGCCCTATCTAGAGGCGGAACAGATGGAGGTGCGCGTGCAGATCTTCGTGGGGCTGGGCAATCCCGGCGGCAAATACGCCAGAAACCGGCACAATATCGGCTTCATGGCGCTCGACCGGATCGCAGAGGATCACGGCTTCGGTCCGTGGCGCGCCCGCTTTCAGGGCGAGGTGAGCGAGGGCCGGCTCGGCGGCGACAAGGTGCTGCTGCTCAAGCCCGGCACCTTCATGAACCTCTCCGGTCAGGCGGTTGGCGAGGCGATGCGCTTCTTCAAGCTCGAGTCCGATGACGTGACGGTCTTCCACGACGAGCTCGACCTCGCGCCCGGCAAGTGCCGGGTGAAGACCGGCGGCGGCCATGCCGGCCACAACGGGCTGCGCTCGATCCACGCCCATATCGGCGAGGCCTATCACCGGGTGCGGCTGGGCATCGGCCATCCCGGCCGCAAGGATCTGGTCGCGGCCTACGTGCTGCACGATTTCCACAAGGCCGACGAGGACTGGCTCGATGACCTGCTGCGCGGCATCTCCGACGGCGCGGGCGAGCTGGCACGCAGGGAGACCGGAAAGTTCCAGAACGCCGTGGCGCTGCGGGTGAACCCGCCGCGGTCATCGGGCGGCAAGCAGGACAAGGCGCCCGCCTCCCCCGATGCCGCCCCCGCAAAGGGCGCGCCGGGCAAGAGCGCCATCGCCGCAGATGCAGGTGCACCGCCCCCCGACCGCCCGGCGGAGGCAGAGGCAGAGCGCGACGACCGGTCCCCCTTGCAGAAGCTCGCCGACAAGTTCCGCTGACGGAGCCTGACGACGCCGTGACCGCGCGACGCTGGACAGCCCGGCGCCGCTTTGTCACCCTGCCCGCAAGGGAGACGTGCGATGATGCAGAAAGACCGATCGATCAACGTTCTGGGCGGGCCGCTCTCGCCCTGCTCGATGGCGCCCGTCACCGGCTTTTTCCGCGACGGCCACTGCAACACCTGCGCGCAGGATGCCGGCAGCCACACGGTCTGCGCGGTGATGACCGCCGAGTTCCTCGCCTATTCCGCCTACGTCGGCAACGACCTGTCGACGCCCCGGCCCGAGTTCCACTTCCCCGGCCTCAAGCCCGGCGACCCGTGGTGCCTCTGCGCCGCACGGTTCCTGCAGGCGCATGACGAGGGCTGCGCGCCCAAGGTCTCGCTCGAGGCGACCCACATGCGCGCGCTCGAGATCGTGCCGCTCGAGGTGCTGGAGGCCAACGCCGCCTGAGCGCCCTGCCCGACCAAGCCCCCGAAACGCGACCGCCCCACAGCGGCGGGCGCTGCGGGGCGGGTCTTTTCTTTCCGGATCGATCAGGCGTTGGCCGAGCTGCGACGCTCCTGCGTGACCGCCTCGTCGAAGAGCAGCCACAGGCCCGAGCCGACCACCAGCGTGACGCCCAGAACGGTGCCCACCGCGGGGATCTCGCCGAAGCCGAACCAGCCGATCACCACCATCCAGACGAATTGCAGGTTCATCAGCGGGGTCGCCACGTAGGCGGGCAGCAGGCGCAGCGCCTCGACCGAGAGCCAGCGCGCCGCGAAGAGAAACACCGCGTAGGTCACGACCCAACCGAGATCCGACAGCGGCATCGGTTGCCAGACGAAGGGCAGCGCCACGGCCATGCTCAGCATCAGCGCGAGGTTGGGCCAGAACACCTGCGCCGCCGGCACGCGCTCGATGCGGGCGATGTAGCGCGCGGCGATCATCGAGCCGGTGCCGGTGAAGGCCGCGAAGAGCGCCCAGAGATGGCCCGGATCGAGCGCGAATTCGCCCGCCGGCATCACGAAGAGCAGGCCGCCCGCCCCGAGCAGCAGCGCCATCCAGACCGCCGGGCGCACCGGCTCGCCGAGCGCCGGGCCCGACATCAAGGCAGCAATCAGCGGCACCAGCGCGATGAACAGGAAGACATCGGCGAAGGGCAGCAGGCGGAAGGCCTGAAAGAAGCTCAGCGCCGAGACCACGGTGAGCAGCGCCCGCAGCGCCATCGCGCCGCGGCAGCTGGTGCGCAGCGTCTCGCCGTTCTTGCGCGCGGCGCCGAGGGACATCAGCAGCACGAGCCCCGCCGACAGCGCGAAGAGCTGCGGCGCGGCATAGCCGCCGGCGATGAGCTTGGTGATGCCGTCCGCCGCGGCGATGGCCCCGGTATAGAGCGCGACAAGGGCGGCGCCCACGATGGCTGTGCGTGTCCCGTTCATGCGTTGCCTGCCCGGGCGAAGCCCTCGAAGAAGGCGTCGAAGCGCGGCGAATGATCGGCAAGCTGGTCGACCACGTCGAGGGTCTGCGGCGACAGCCGCGCCCCCATCCGCGCGCGCATTCCGGCCCAGTCGGTGCTGCGGGCAGAGCCTTCGGCAAAGAGCGCCTCGGACAGCTCGCGCAGCGGCGCGACGCGCTGTGCCCGCTCAAAGCGCATCCGCCCGCCGTCGAGCGGCTTGTGGAACGGTTTGCCGCCAATCACCGCGGCGTGCCAGTTGCACACTAGGAAGTCGTGGTAATCGTCGGCCACCGAGAGCGTCTCGCCGCTTTCGACGGTGAAGAGGTGGGTCTCGCGATCGAGCCAGATCGTCCAGAGCGGCGGCGGCACCTCGCCGGCATAGCGCAGCGCGATGCAGATCTCGGCCAGCAGGTCGGAGTTCTGGTCAAGATAGGCGAGGTTTCCGGCGAAGTAGAGGCTGTTGATCGCCTCCTCCTCGAGCCCGGGGTCGCGACGGCCATATTCGCTGAGATAGAAGACGATATGGGTCAGCTCGTAGGCGGCCTTCTTGTTGGGCAGCGCGAAGGTCTGCGAGCGCGCGCAGAAGGCGCGGAGCCGGTCGGCCAGCCCCTCGTCGTCGGCGCTCACCTGCCCCCGGCGGGCCAGAAGGCGGCGGGCTTCCATGCGCTGCAGGTCCGACAGTTCGGCATCGGCAAAGCCTTGGCGCGCGGCGCGCTCGGTCAGCTTGGCCCCGGTGTCGCCCTCCATGCCCAGATCCTCGAGATCGAGGGTGAGCGACAGCAGGAAGCGGTAGTATTGCGGGAAGAAGGCCATGCGCTCTTCCACCGAATGGTAGAACCCGCGCAGCGGCGCGAGCGCGGCCCGGGGCACGTAGGTCCCGGTGCATTCCAGAATGTTCAGAAGCTCGGCGTTCTCCTTCAGCCAGAACACGTCATCCTCTCGCCGCCGGCTGGTGGCAAAGCTCTTCACGAGCGCTGCGACGCCGGCATCCTGCGATGCGACGGGGGCCTTCGGGCGAAGTGCGATAACGTTGGTCATGACGGAGTTCCCTGTGTCGTTCTGTTTCCGGCCGCACGCGGGCGTCTCATCCCCATAAGACGCCCGCAGCGATAGCTGCCCTGGCTTATGCGCAGGAGGTGAAGGAGCCGGTCACGTCACCGTTGACGGCACGGCTGTCGCGGGGTGCCGCGCAGGAGGTCACCATCTCGA
The DNA here is from genome assembly GCF_020171625.1 of Salipiger bermudensis. Classification (GTDB taxonomy): domain Bacteria; phylum Pseudomonadota; class Alphaproteobacteria; order Rhodobacterales; family Rhodobacteraceae; genus Salipiger; species Salipiger bermudensis_B. Next base: position 177,136 of record NZ_JAIUZY010000001.1, on the reverse strand, counting down.
CCGCGTCGCCGGTCAGGGCCGCGGTGGCCTTCGGCTCGGCGCAGGAGGTGAACAGGCCGGTCACGTCGCCTGCATCCACCGAGCTGGTGGTCGGGGTCGCACACGAGGTGAACATCTCGACCGCATCGCCGGCATCGGTCGAGCTGGTGGTCGGCGCGGCGCAGGAGGTGACCATCTCGACGGCGTCGCCGGTCAGGGTCTCGGACGCTTTCGGCTCGGCGCACGAGGTGAACAGGCCGGTGGCCTCGCCGGTTGCGGTCGAACCGATGGTCGGGGTGGCACACGAGGTGAACAGGCCCACGACGTCGCCGGTTGCGGTCGAGCCGGTGGTCGGCGCGGCACAGGAGGTGAACATCTCCACCGCGTCGCCGGTCAGCGCCTCGGAGGCCTTGGGCTCGGCGCAGGAGGTGTAGAGGCCGGTGGCCTCGCCGGTCGCGGCCGAGCCGGTCAGCGGTGCGGCGCAGGAGGTGTAGAGGCCGGTCGCCTCACCGGTGGCTGCAGAGCCGCTCACCGGGGCTGCGCAGGAGGTGAACATATCCACAGCTTCGCCGGTCAGCGCGCTGCCAAAGCTCTCGGGAGCGGCGCAGGAGGTGAACATTGAGGCACCTTCCCCACCGAACATGTCGCCGCCGAAGTCGTTGGCGAATTCTTCAATGATTTCATGCTTGAGTTGTGCAGACATTGGGTAACCCTTCCTGGTGTAGCGTTTGCGTTTTGGCACGCTCAGGGTTTCCTCCAATGCATGTTTCTGGCAATATAGTTTCTTGCTAAGGTTGAGTTATACAAGAGTTATCCACATGAAGACCAAAACCTAAAAGACACAAAAAAAACACAATTCAAGGTTGCTCACAGAACAATAATTTCTGTGGATAAATTTTTGCGCCTTGTTGAAACCCGGTTTCTGCCGGTGAATCGGCCGCGAATCGTAGCGCGAAAATCGCCTTGGCCTTGCTCCCGAGCGCCGCTTCGGCGATAGCTTGCTCAAATTCCGGAGGGCCAAATGAAGATCGCCACCTTCAACATCAACGGCATCAAGGCGCGGATCGGCGCCCTCACCGACTGGCTCGACGAGGCGCAGCCCGACGTCGCGCTCCTGCAGGAGATCAAGTCGGTCGACGAGGCCTTCCCGCGCGAGCACTTCGAAGAGCGCGGCTGGCAGGTCGAGACCCACGGCCAGAAGAGCTTCAACGGCGTCGCCATCCTGTCGAAGCTGCCGCTCGAGGATGTCACCCGCGGCCTGCCCGGCGATGACGAGGACGAGCAGGCGCGCTGGATCGAGGCCACGGTCGTCGGCGAGAGCCACGCGGTGCGGCTCTGCGGACTCTACCTGCCCAACGGCAACCCGGTCCCGGGGCCGAAATACGACTACAAGCTTTCATGGATGAGCCGGCTCGAGGCCCGCGCCCGCGACCTGCTGGCCAGCGAGATGCCGGCGGTGATGGCGGGCGACTACAATGTCATCCCGCAGGCCGAGGACGCCGCCAAGCCCGAGGCCTGGACCGAGGACGCGCTTTATCTGCCCGAGACCCGCGCCGCGTTCCGCCGCATCCTCAACCTCGGCTTCACCGAGGCCTTCCGCGCCCGCACCCAGGGCCCCGGCCACTATTCCTTCTGGGACTACCAGGCCGGCGCGTGGCAGCGGAACAACGGCATCCGCATCGACCACCTGCTGCTGACCCCGCAGGCCGCCGACCTGATGACCGACGTCCAGATCGACCGCGACATCCGCGGCCGCGACAAGCCGTCGGATCACGTGCCGGTCTGGATCGACCTCGCCGCCTGATCCTGCCCGCACCCGGGCGAGCGGCTGCTTGCACCCGACCCGCACGGGGCTTACATCTTGTGGGAACGGACGACAGCGGAGACACGCCCCAATGGCCATTGAAGCGACGGAAATCGAACAGCTCATCCGAGCCGAGTTTCCCGATGCCAAGATCACCATCACCGACCTCGCCGGTGACGGAAACCACTACGCCGCCGAGGTGATCGACGAGAGCTTTCGCGGCAAGAACCGCGTCCAGCAGCAGCGCGCCGTCTATGCCGCCTTGAAGGGCAAGATGGACGGGGCGCATGGCGAGTTGCACGCGCTGGCGCTGACCACCAAGGCGCCGGACTGACCACGCACCGACGCCCGTGCCCGGGTCTGCGGCCTCGCGTCGCGACGATCCGGTCCGGGGTCTGAGAGATACCGGCCTTGCCGCGCGCGGGGCCAGCCGGTGCCACTGCACCGCGCAGACAGGAGAGAGATATGACCGACGCGAAGACGACGATCGACGAGACGGTGAAGTCCAACACCGTGGTGCTGTTCATGAAAGGCACCAAGACCATGCCGCAATGCGGCTTCTCGAGCCGCGTGGCCGGGGTGCTGAATTACATGGGCGTAGACTTTCACGACGTGAACGTTCTGGCCGACGACGCGATCCGCCAGGGCATCAAGGACTATTCCGACTGGCCCACCATCCCGCAGCTCTACGTCAAGGGCGAGTTCGTGGGCGGCTGCGACATCATCACCGAGATGACCCTCTCGGGCGAGCTGGACCAGCTCTTCGAGCAGAACGGTGTCGAGTACAACAAGGATGCCGCCGAGAAGATCCGCGAAGCCAACGCGTGATCCGATCTACTTGGTAAGACTTGGAAAGGCGGGCTCTCGGGCCCGCCTTTTTCTTTTGGTGGGCGGTCTCTTACGGCGTTTTGGCCATCGACGCCGCCGCGCATCGCCGGGCCGCCGAGTGGCGCGCCGCATGTGTAGCCCGTGAAGAGGGCCCGACAGTTCCGAAGGAGCTCTAGGCCGCGCAAAAGGCCCTGCCAAATCGCAAGATCATCCGAACTTAGACGCCGCTGCGCTTCGCCGGTCCGCGGGGTGGCGATCCTGTCGTGGAATCCCGCGATTTATATCTGCCACGTCCGAAGGACCTCGAAGCTAAGCGCCGACCTCAACCAAATCGCCGGCCCGGGGGGCGGGTCATGCCGAAGGCATGCTTTCAGCATGAACGATGCGCGGCGGCCTTCGGCCTTGATTCCGCGCCATGCGCGTTCGAGCGTAGTTTCAAGACGAGCCATCCCGTCGCGCCCCCAGCCTCTCAGCTGTTGGGATCCTGATAGACGCCCTGCTCTTTCAGCGCGTCCATGACCTCTTTCGGCATGTAGGTCTCGTCGTGCTTGGCGAGAATCTCGGAGGCCACGAACGTCCCGTCCACGTAGCGCCCGGTGCCCACCATGCCCTGGTTCTCGGCAAACAGGTCGGGCAGCACGCCGGCGAACACCACCGGCACCGAGGCGCCGCCATCGGTGACGCTGAAGCGGATCTCGTGGCCCTCGCCCCGGATGAGCGAGCCGTCCTCGACCAGCCCGCCGATACGGAAGGTCTCATTCGGCGCGGGCGGCTCCTGCATCACCTGGCTGGGAGAGCGGAAGAAGTTGATGCCGTCGCGCATCGCGTATCCGATCAGCACGGTCGAGACGACAAGAGCGACCGCGGCCAGAGCAACCACCTGGATCCGGCGCTGTTTCTTGAGCGATTTGAGCGACATGGTGTCTCCTGTTCTGACCGGTCGGCGGCCGCTTGCCGAGCGCGTCCCGCGCTGTCAGCCCGGACTATATCGCATTCGGCGGCGCACCTGTAAGTGTTACAGATCAAACTGCGGCGAGCGGACGCGGACGCCTTGGGCGGCTCAGGCCGCCTCGAAGGTGATCTCGCGGCGCAGGAAGCGCGTGGCGTGGCCCGAGACCTTGCGCGGATCGCCGGTGGTGAGAAACCGTCCGGTGGTGCCGGTGCCGAACATGCCGGGATGGCGCTGCAGGTAGTCGGCCAGCGACTCGGCCACGAGGTTGGCCTGCGAATAAACCGCGACGTCCGGGCCAAGCGCTTCCTGAAAGATCTCCTGCATCAGCGGGTAATGCGTGCAGCCGAGGATCGCCGCCTGCGGCGCGGGCATCTTGCGCTTCAGCGCGTCGACATGGCTGCGCACCAGCGCCTCGGCGAGGATCATGTCGCCTTCCTCGATGGCATCCACGAGCCCGCCGCAGGCCTGCGCCTCGACATCGACACCGATGGCGCGGAACGCCAGCTCGCGCTGGAACGCGCGGCTGCGCACGGTGGCGGGCGTGGCAAACAGCGCCACGTGCTGCACCGCAACCTCGCGCGGGGGCGAGTTGTCGCCCCACTGGCGCTCGGTCATCGCCTCGATCAGCGGCACGAAGACGCCCAGCACCCGCTTGTCGCGCGGGATCCAGTTCTCCTGCATCCGGCGCAGCGCGGCGGCCGAGGCGGTGTTACAGGCAAGGATGACGAGATCGCAACCCGCCTCCCAGAGACGCTCCACCGCGGCGGTGGTGAGGTCGTAGATATCGTCGGCATCGCGCACACCGTAGGGCGCGTGGGCACTGTCGGCGAAGTAGACGAAGGGCACCTCGGGCAAGCGCCTGCTCACCGCGTCCAGTACCGTGAGCCCGCCAAGCCCGGAATCGAATACGCCAACCGCCATCGGCCTGCCTCCTGCCGCCACTGCCCAATCCCGCGACTCGTTGCGCGGTATGGTCTGCTCTTACGGCGCTTCGGCGCGGAAATCCATCGCGACCGAAGGCTTGGGCCGAAGGGTGCCGGGACGGCGGATCACTCCGCCGCCCGTGCCAACGCCCCGCCGCCGTCGCGGATCACCGCCAGCAGCTCTTCGCGGCGCTTGGCGGCCTCGCGCTCGTTGGCCTCCTTGACCGGGCCGAAGCCGCGGATCTTCAGCGGCAGCTCGGCCAGCGCCACGATGGCATCCCGGGTCTCGGGGGTGAGCATGGGCAGAACCTCGTCCATGTCGCGCTCGTACTGCGCGATCAAGGCCCGCTCCATCTTGCGCTCCGAGGTGCGCCCGAAGGGATCGAACGGCGTGCCGCGCAGCCCCTTGAGCTTGGCCAGCAGGCGGAAGTTGCGCAGCATCCCCTCGCCGAACTCCTTCTTCTGCGGGCGCCCGTCCGGGCCAGTCTTCGACAGCAGCGGCGGCGCGAGGTGGAAGCGCATCTTGAAGTCCCCCTCGAACTGCGCCCGCGCCTTGGCCTCGGTGTCGAGATGCAGGCGCGCGACCTCGTACTCGTCCTTGTAGGCCAGAAGCTTGTGATAGCCCTTGGCGATGGCCTCGCGCAGGCGCGCGTCCTCGGTGCGGTCGACCATGCGGCGGTAGCGCTTCGCGAGCCGCGCGTTCTGGTAGGCCGTGAGATGCGCTTCGCGGAAGGCGATTTTCTCTCCCAGCGTCTTGGGCTTATCGATCACCGTGGGGCTGAGCAGCTTGGCCGCCGCCTCCGGGTGAAGCATCGCCCAGCGACCGATCTCGAAGGCGCGCAGGTTCTTCTCGACCGCGGCGCCGTTGAGGCGCAGCGCCTCGGCGATGGCGTCATGCGGCAGCGGCACCAGCCCCTGCTGCCACGCCGCCCCGAGGATCATCATGTTGGAGAAGATCGAGTCGCCCAGCGTCGCCTTGGCGAGCTCGGTGGCATCGAACAGCTTGGCACGTTCCTGCATCCGCGCCTCGATGGCGAGCTTCAGCCGGTCGTTCGGCAGGGCGAACTCGGTGTCGCGGGTGAACTCGCCGGTGACGATCTCGTGGCTGTTGACCACCGCGCCGGTGCGCCCCGAGGCGGTCAGCCCCAGCGTCTTGGCCCCGGCGCTCACCACCAGGTCGCCGCCGATCAGCGCATGCGCCTCGCCGATCGCCACGCGTACCGCCGAGATATCCTCGGGGCGGTTGGCAAGCCGCAGGTGGATATGTACCGCGCCGCCCTTCTGGGCCAGCCCCGCCATCTCCATCATCCCAGCGCCAAGGCCCGCGATCTGCGCCGCCTGCGCCAGCACCGCGCCGATTGTCACCACGCCGGTGCCGCCGACGCCGGTGATCACCACGTTGTGGGTGCCGTCGATCCGCGGCAATGCCGGCTCGGGCATGTCGGGCAGATCCAGCTCGGTCGTCGCACCCTTGCGGACCTTTGCGCCCTCGAGGGTCACGAAGGACGGGCAGAAGCCCTTGAGACAGGAGAAATCCTTGTTGCAGCTCGACTGGTCGATGGCGCGCTTGCGGCCAAGCTCGGTCTCTTCCGGCACGATGGCGACGCAGTTCGACTGCACGCCGCAATCGCCGCAGCCCTCGCACACGTCAGTGTTGATGAAGACGCGCTTGTCGGGGTCGGGGAACAGGCCCCGCTTGCGGCGGCGGCGCTTCTCGGCGGCGCAGGTCTGGATGTAGAGGATGACCGACACGCCCTCGACCTCGCGCATCTGTTTCTGCACCGCCTCCATCTCGGCGCGCTCGTGGGTGTCGATGCCGCGCGGGAAGAGGTCGAAATTCACGTCTTCCTTCTCGTCGTAGACGACGGCGATGTGCTGCACCCCCATCGCGACGAGCTCGCGGGCGATGCGGTCGGCAGTGAGGCCGCCCTCGTTGGCCTGCCCGCCGGTCATCGCCACGGCGTCGTTGTAGAGGATCTTGTAGGTGATGTTGGTCCCGGCGGCGAGCGCCGCGCGGATCGCCTGCACCCCGGAGTGGTTGTAGGTGCCGTCGCCGAGGTTCTGGAACACGTGCGGGCGCTTCGAGAACGGCGCCTCGCCGATCCAGTTGGCGCCTTCGCCCCCCATATGGGTGAAACCGGTGGTCTCGCGGTCCATCCACTGCACCATGTAGTGACAGCCGATGCCGGCATAGGCGCGGCTGCCCTCGGGCACCTTGGTGGAGGTGTTGTGCGGGCAGCCGGCGCAGTAATAGGGCAGCCGCGCCGCGATATCCTCGGCATTGTCGGATTTCCGCGCGTTCGCAAGGGTTTGCAGCGCGGCCTTCAGGCGCTCGGTATCGCGGCCCTCCTCGATCAGGATGGTGCCGAGGCGCTCGGCGATCATGATCGGATCGAGCGCGCCCTGCGTCGGGAACAGCTCCGGCCCGTGCATCGAGCCGGCGCCGCCGCCCTTGTGCCAGCCATAGACCCGGCGGCCACGGCGGTCGTCGAAGATCGCCTCCTTGACCTGCACCTCGATCAGCTTGCGCTTCTCCTCGACCACGACGATCAGGTCGAGCCCCTCGGCCCAGTCGTGGAAGCCCAGCATGTCGAGCGGGAAGGTCTGGCCGACCTTGTAGGTGGTGATCCCCAGCCGCTCGGCCTCGGCCTCGTCGATGCCCAGCAGCGACAGCGCGTGCACGAGATCGAGCCAGTTCTTGCCCGCCGCGACGAAGCCGATCTTGGCGCCGGGTTTGCCCCACATGCGCTTGTCCATCCGGTTGGCGTGCGAGAACGCCTCGGCGGCGAAGCGCTTGTAGTCGATGATGCGCTTTTCCTGCTCGTGCGGCGTATCGCCGAGCCGGATGTTGAGGCCACCCGGCGGCATCTCGAACTCGGGCGTGACCAGCGACATGCGGTCGGGGCGGCCATCGACCACCGCCGTGGCCTCGACCGTGTCCTTCATGGTCTTCAGCCCGACCCAGACGCCGGCGAAGCGCGACAGCGCATAGGCATAGACACCGTAATCGAGGATCTCCTGCACGCCCGCGGGCGAGACCACCGGCATGTAGGCATCGACCATCGCCCATTCCGACTGGTGCAGCACGGTCGAGCTTTCGCCGGTGTGGTCGTCGCCCATCGCCATGATGACGCCGCCATGCGGCGAGGTGCCCGCCATGTTGGCGTGGCGCATCACGTCGCCGGACCGGTCCACCCCCGGCCCCTTGCCGTACCAGAGGCCGAACACGCCGTCATACTTGCCCTCGCCGCGCAGCTCGGCCTGCTGGCTGCCCCAGAGCGCGGTGGCCGCGAGATCCTCGTTCAGACCCTCCTGAAAGCGCACATCGGACGCGGCGAGATATTTCCCGGCGCGCAGCATCTGCAGGTCCACCGCTCCGAGCGGCGAGCCGCGGTACCCGGTGACGTAGCCTGCGGTGTTGAGTCCGGCGGCGACGTCACGCGCCTTCTGGATCAGCATCAGGCGCACGAGCGCCTGTGTGCCGTTCAGAAGCACCGGGCTCTTCTCGAGGTCAAATCGGTCGTTGAGTGAGATGTCTTGCTTCGTCATGCGCGCCTCCCGTCGCTCATCCCGTGGCATTTGTGTCTCATAATAGGTCAAAATAACTGACCTGGATATCCTTTTTTCCGTGTTTTCAGCCTGTCCTGAAAGGATAGGTTCCTATTTATGATATCTGTCGTATACAGGCGCCGCGAGCAGGCATGGGTACCGAAATGGACTGGGACAAGCTAAGAATCTTTCACGCGGTTGCGGATGCGGGCAGCCTGACACATGCGGGCGATGCGCTGCATCTGTCGCAATCGGCGGTGTCGCGGCAGATCCGGTCGCTCGAGGAGTCGCTCAACACGACCCTGTTCCACCGTCATGCCCGCGGGCTGATTCTCACCGAACAGGGCGAATTGCTGTTCGACGCCACCGCGTCGATGGTGAAGCGCATCGATGCCGCCACCGCGCGCATTCGCGACAGCGAAGAAGAGGTGTTCGGTGAGCTGAAGGTCACCACCACCCACGGCTTCGGGGTGCTCTGGCTCGCCCCCCGCCTGACCAAGCTGTACGAGAAGTATCCCGATCTCAAGATCGACCTCATGCTCGAGGAGCGCGTGCTCGACCTGCCCATGCGCGAGGCCGATGTCGCCATCCGCATGAAGGAGCCGAGCCAGGCCGACCTGATCCGCAAGCGGCTCATGTCGATCCGGATGCGCATGTATGCCTCGCCCGAGTATCTCGCCGGTCGCGGTGTGCCGGGCTCGCTGGATGAACTGGCCCAGCACCGGCTGATCTGCCAGAACCCCGCCTCCTCGCAGGTCGCCGCGGGCAAGCTGCTGGTGCAGGAATTGCTGACCTACGACATCCAGACCGCGCTCACGGTGAACAACTATTTCGGCGTGCTGCAGGCCGTGGTCGCCAATCTCGGCATCGGGGTCCTGCCCGACTACATCATCGAGGATTTCCCGTCGGTGGTCCGCGTCCTCCCAGAGGTCGAGAGCAACGAGGTCCCGGTGTTCCTCGCCTACCCGGAAGAGTTGCGCCATTCGAAGCGCGTCGCGGCCTTCCGCGACTTCGTTCAGGAAGAAATCTTTGCCCACCGCCGGCAACTTAGGGCTATGGGAGCGGACTGAACTCGCGCTATAAGTGTGAGCTATGCGCCACATTCATGGCGGGAATGCTGCCCCTGCGGCCTCTTCTCTCTTGATCGACTCAGAACTGATAACATATTCGGCAGATGAAGCTTGAAGCGCCCTCGTGCGCATCATCTTCATACCTCCCTGTTGGACTTCGGCCGAGCTTTGTGCTCGGCCTTTTTTTTGGCGCGCGCATCCGGATTCCTGGGTAGGCTCATCGCAAGGGAGCGCAACCATGACTGACAGCATGACCCACGGGCCGAATGCCGCGCAGCAGGCCTTCTGGAGCACCGGCCCCGGTCGGCACTGGGTGCGGCTGCACCGCGAACTCGACACGCTGCACACGCGTCTCACGGACATCCTTCTCGACGCCGCAGATCCGCGCCCCCGCGCGCGGGTGCTCGACATCGGCTGCGGTGCCGGGGCGGTCGCCCTCGCCGCCGCAGAGCGGGTCGGCAACGAGGGCTGCGTTCTGGGGCTCGACATCTCCGCCCCGCTCATCGCGGTCGCCCGCGACCGCGCCGAGGGCCGCCCTTCCGCGCCGGCATTCCGCGTGGCGGACGCCCAGAGCTGGGCGCATGACGGCGCGCCCTTCGATCTATGCGTCTCGCGGATGGGGCTGATGTTCTTCGCCGACCCCAGGGCGGGCTTATCGAACCTCCACCGCCACCTGCGCCCCGGCGGGCGGCTCGTCTTCGTGGCTTGGGCCGCGCTCGCAGAGAACCCGTGGTTCGACCTGGCCAAGCGCGCCGCGGAGGCGCGGCTCGGCCCCTCTGAGCCCGGCGATCCGCACGCCCCCGGCCCCGCAGCCTTCGCCGACCAGAGCCGTGTTCTGGACCTGCTGGCCGAGGCCGGGTTCGAGGACGCGCAGGCGCAAACGATCGACACCACCCTCGAGGTCCCCGGCGGCAGTGCCGAGGCGGCGGCGCTGACGCAGTATATCGGCCCGATCCCCGCCCAGCTGCGCGCCAAGGACGGCACCGAGGCCGACCGCGCGGCGCTTCTCGAGGACATGCGCACCGCCTTTTCCGCCTATGACGACGCCGAGGGGTGCCATATCCCCGCGCGCATCCACCTTTTCTCTGCAACCCGGCCCCGAGCGGCCCTCAGCCCCCTTCCCACTGCGTCACCCTTGCCTTAAAGAGCGCGCAGGATTGCCAGAGGGGTATGAGCATGCAGGAACCGGCCATCACCGAAGAGCTGATCGAGGCGCACGGCATCAAGCCGGATGAATACGCCCGCATCCTTCAAATCCTCAATCGCGAGCCGACCTTCACCGAGCTCGGCATCTTCTCGGCGATGTGGAACGAGCACTGCTCCTACAAGTCGTCGAAGATCCACCTCAAGACCCTTCCCACCAGCGGCCCGCAGGTGATCTGCGGACCCGGCGAGAATGCCGGCGTGGTCGATATCGGCGACGGTCAGGCGGTGGTCTTCAAGATGGAGAGCCACAACCACCCCTCCTATATCGAGCCCTATCAGGGCGCGGCCACCGGTGTCGGCGGCATCCTGCGCGACGTGTTCACCATGGGCGCCCGGCCCATCGCGGCGATGAACTCGCTGAGCTTCGGCGAAAAGGACCATGCCAAGACCCGCCGCCTCGTGCATGGTGTGGTCGAAGGCGTGGGCGGCTACGGCAACTGCTTCGGCGTGCCGACCGTGGGCGGCGAAGTGCGCTTCCACCCGGCCTATAACGGCAACTGTCTGGTCAACGCCTTCGCGGCGGGCCTCGCCGATGCCGACAAGATCTTCTACTCCGCCGCGTCGGGCATCGGGATGCCGGTGGTCTATCTCGGCGCCAAGACAGGTCGCGACGGCGTGGGCGGCGCGACCATGGCCTCGGCCGAGTTCGACGAGACGATCGAGGAAAAGCGTCCCACCGTTCAGGTCGGCGATCCGTTCACCGAAAAGCGCCTGATGGAGGCCACGCTCGAGCTGATGCAGACCGGCGCGGTGATCTCGATCCAGGACATGGGCGCCGCGGGCCTGACCTGCTCGGCCGTTGAGATGGGCGACAAGGGCGGCCTTGGCGTGCGGCTCGACCTCGAGAAGGTGCCGCAGCGCGAACGCAACATGACCGCCTACGAGATGATGCTGTCCGAAAGCCAGGAGCGGATGCTCATGGTGCTCGACCCCGCCAAGGAGGCCCAGGCCAAGGCGGTGTTCGACAAGTGGGATCTCGACTTTGCCATCGTCGGCGAAACCATCGAGGAAGACCGCTTCCTCATCGTGCACAACGGCGAGGTCAAGGCCGACATGCCGCTGTCGCGCCTGTCCTCCTCCGCCCCCGAATACGACCGCCCGTGGGAGCCCTCCGAGCCCGCCGCCGAGCTCGCCGACGTGCCCCAGATCGATCCGATCGATGGGCTGAAGGCGCTGATCGCCTCGCCCAACTACTGCTCGCGCGAATGGGTCTACGAACAGTATGACAGCCAGGTCATGGCCGACACCCTGCGCATCCCCGGCTTCGGCTCGGGCGTGATCCGGGTGCACGGAACCGACAAGAAGCTTGCCTTCACCTCGGATGTCACCCCGCGCTACGTCAAGGCGAACCCGGTCGAGGGCGGCAAGCAGGCCGTGGCCGAGGCCTATCGCAACCTGACCGCCGTGGGCGCACTGCCGCTGGCGACCACCGACAACCTCAATTTCGGCAACCCCGAGAAGCCCGAGATCATGGGCCAGTTCGTCGAGGCCCTGCGCGGCATCGGCGAGGCCTGCTCGGCGCTCGACATGCCGATCGTGTCGGGCAACGTCTCGCTCTACAACGAGACCGACGGACAGGGCATCCTGCCGACTCCGACGATCGGCGCCGTGGGCCTGATCGCCGCCGACGAGGAACCGATCCTCGGCTATGCCCGCGACGGCCACGTGCTGCTCATGGTGGGCCGCACCGGCAGCCATCTCGGACAGTCGGCGCTGCTGGCAGAGGTCTTCAACCGCGAAGACGGCGACGCGCCGGCGGTAGATCTGGCCGAGGAAAAGCGCAACGGCGCATTCATCCGCGCCAATCGCGAGTGGATCAAGTGCTGCACCGACCTGAGCGACGGCGGACTGGCGCTGGCCGCCTTCGAGATGGCCGAGGCCTCTGGCGTCGGGGTGCAGCTCGACAGCGACGACACCGCCACGCTCTTCGGCGAGGATCAGGGCCGCTACCTGATCGCCTGCAGCTTCGACGCCGCAGAGGCGCTGATGATCGCCGCCGGTCAGGCCGATGTCAGCATCGAGACCGTCGGCCGCTTCCAGGGCGACAGCGTCAAGCTGGGTGGCAGCGAGGCGCCGCTCTCCGAGCTGTCCGAGATCTACCGCGGCAGCTTTGGCGCCGCGTTCGGCTGATCTGCCCTGAAACCCGGCCCGCCATCGGGATCGACCAGACAACGCCCGCCGCTCCACCAGGAGTGGCGGGCGCCTCTATTCTATAAACCCTGACGCGAAAACAGGTTCTTAGCATCGTTGCAGATATGTAAAGTCGCGCTTGCAGGAAATAATTTCGCCGCTTAGAAATCCTCAAAGATGAGTTAACAGATCATCAGGTATCCCTTGCGACAGTGCGGCGCCTTCGCCGAACGCCTGTCTCCAGCCGCAGATTTGTGCGGTCACCTGCGCATCTGTTTCCGTGGGGTTCCGAGCAGACGACAATGAACAACTGGGACGATCTGCGCTTTCTGGTGGCGCTCTCGAGGACCGGCACGATGACCGCGGCCGCCAAGAGCCTCGGCACCAACACCGCGACGGTGTCGCGCCGGATCGACCGTCTTTCCGAAACCCTCGGCACCCCGGCCTTCGTCAAGACCTCTGACGGATGGCGCCCGTCCAAGGCCGTGGCCTCGCTCATCAGCCTTGCCCAGAGCTTCGACGGCGAGTTGCAGGCGGCGCTGAACACGCAAGCTGAGAACACCGACTCCGAGCCGGTGACGATCAATCTCGGCAGCCTGCCCGCGCTGTCCTCGCTGGTGCTGTTTCCCGGCCTGACAAAGCACGCCGACATGCTCGACGGCGTGCGGCTGAACTTCTCCGACCGGATGTTCCGCGAGGGGCTGGGCGAACATGACCTCGTGCTGCAGCTCCACCGCCCGGAGCAGGGGCGGATAATTGCCCGCAAGGTCGGCGACCTGGCCTTCCGCTTCTACCGCTTCGCCGATGCCCCCGCGAGCGAGGACTGGGCCGGCCTTGGGGAAGCCCATGACGACCAGCCGCTGATGCAGTACGGACTGGACCAGTTCGGCCGCGAGCCGAAATTGCGGGTCGACAGCCTGATGGCGCTCTACCGGCTGATGAGGCTCACCGAGTTGCCCGGCCCGCTCCCGGATCTGATCGCGCAGCGCGATCCCGATCTTGTGCCGCTGTTCTCCGACACGCCGGTTCGGACCGAAAATTGCTGGCTGTTCTACCACGAGAGCCGCCGCCAAGATCCCGGGCTGCGCCGCGCGGTCGACTGGATCATTCGCTGCTTCGAGGACATCGCCGAGCCGACGCCAGAGACCGTCGCGCCCTGATCGTCCCTCAAAGACGGTGCGAGACAGGCCCTGCCCGCCGCGCGGAACACCCGCGCGGCGGGCAGGGTTTCAGAGGCCGTAGATCGCCCCGAATTTCGCCTCGAGATAATCCAGCAAGGCGGTCTCGGACGGCGCCCCGCCGCAGGCGCGGGTAATGACCTCGCGCGGTTCGTACAGGCCGCCGTACTGCTGCACGTTTTCGGCCAGCCAACCGGTCGCCGCGCGCAGATCGCCCTGCGCCAGCTGCGCGTCGAGATCCGGCACCGCCTGCCGCAGCGAGGCGTGCAGGCACCCGGCATAGACGTTGCCCAGCGAGTAGGTCGGGAAGTACCCGAAGAGCCCCGCCGACCAGTGCACATCCTGCAGCACGCCGTCCGACGGCTTGTCGACCTCGTAGCCGAAATCCGCGAGGAACCGCTCGTTCCACGCCGCCTCGAGGTCGTCGACCTCGAGATCTCCGGCGATCAGCGCGCGCTCCAGATCGAAGCGCAGCAGGACGTGGAGGTTGTACTGAACCTCGTCGGCCTCGGTGCGGATATAGCCGTTCTGGACCCGGTTCACCGCCGCGTAGAACGCCTCAGGCCCGTCGAGCCCGAGATCGCCATAGGCCTCGCTCATGCGCTCGAAGAGCCAGCCGGTGAAGGCGCGCGAACGGCCTAGCTGGTTCTCATAGATCCGGCTCTGGCTCTCGTGCACGCCCATCGACACGCCCGCCCCGAGCGGCGTGAAGCGGTAGGCCCTCCGCACGTTCTGCTCGTAACAGGCATGACCGACCTCGTGGATCGTCGAATACAGGCAGTTGAACGGATCGAGCGCGTTGGTGCGCGTGGTGATGCGCACGTCGTCGCCCGAGCCGGAGCTGAACGGGTGCACCGACTTGTCGAGCCGTCCGCGCGCCATCTCGTAGCCAAAGGTCTTGGCCACGGTCCGGGCCAGCGTCATCTGCGCCTGCTCGTCGAACGGGCCGCGCAGCGCGCGGGGCTGCGGCTTGTCGAGCACCGCCTGCCGCAGCGCCACGAGCCGCGGACGCAGCGCGCCGAACATCTCGGTCAGTTGCGCCGCCGTCGCACCGGGTTCGTAATCCTCGAGCAGCGCGTCGTAGACATCGCCGCCCGCGGCCAGCGCGGCGCCCTCCTCGCGCTTGAGGCGCACCACGTCGCGCAGCACCGGCGCGAAGGCGGCGAAATTGTCGTCGGCCCGCGCCTCGGCCCAGACCTGGTGCGCCCGGCTGGTCAGCCGCGCGAGATCCGAGGCCAGCTTGGCCGGTACCCGCAGGCTGCGCGCGTAGGCGCGGCGGATGTGGCGCAGCTGCGCCCTGCCCTCCTCGTCCAGCGATCCGGCATCGATCTTCTCGAGCCACGCCCCGACCCGCGGGTCGGTGCGCCGGGCATGAAGCACCGATTCCATCGCGGCGATCTCGTCCGAACGCTGCTCACCGGCGCCGGGCGGCATGATGGTTTCCTGGTCCCAATTCAGCCGTCCGGCGACCTGCGCCAGCGCCCCGGTCTCGCGCTGGAAGGCCATCAAGGTCTCGAAGGCGGTCATGCGGCGGTCCCCCGGATCGATTGCGCCTTCGGGTACTGCGCCCCGAAGCGGGCGCGGATGATCAGCACCCAGAGCACCACGGCGCCGATCTGGTGGGTAATCGCGATGTGCATCTGCGCCATGTAGAGCACCGTGACGATGCCCAGCACCACCTGCACCAGCATCATCGCCATCACCGCGTTGAAGCGGAAGCGCGTGTCGCGGTTGGCGGATTTGCGCGCCCTGAGCCAGGTCACGATGCCGAAGACGAAGAGCAGGTAGCCCGCCATCCGGTGCATGAACTGCACCAGCCCCGGATCCTCGAAGAAGTTGCGCCAGACCGGCTGCAGGTCGAAGGGCTGCGGCGGAAAAAACCCGCCCGCCATCAGCGGCCAGTCGGTGTAGCTGCGCCCGGCGTCGATGCCCGCCACCAGCGCGCCCAGCAGGATCTGCAGGAAGGCGAAATGCATCAGGCCCGTGCCCATCGAGAAGAGCTTGGCCTCGCGCCCGCGCCGCGCCTGCATCAGGTCACGCTCGGGCCGTTTCAGGGCGAAGGCGTACCACGCGATGAAGCCGAGGATGACGAAGGCGAGGCCCAGATGCAGCGCCAGCCGGTAGGAGGCGACCGAGACCATCTCGCCCACGAGGCCCGAGGCCACCATCCACCAGCCGATCGCGCCCTGCAGACCGCCGAGTGCACCCAGCAGCAGAAGGCGCCCGGTCCAGCCGGCGGGGATCTTCCGGGTCACGAGGAAGCCCAGGAAGCCGAGCGCCCAGACCAGCCCGATCACCCGGCCAAGCTGGCGGTGGCCCCATTCCCACCAATAGATGCTCTTGAACTCGTCGAGCGTCATCTGGTTGTTCATCAGCCGGTATTGCGGGCTCTGCTGGTAGAGCTCGAACTCTTCCTGCCAGTGGGCGGCGTCGAGCGGCGGCATGGCGCCGGTGACCGGTTTCCACTCGGTGATCGACAGCCCGCTGTCAGTGAGCCGGGTCATACCGCCGACCACGATCATCGCCATGACCAGCGCGAACAGCAGCATCAGCCAGAGGCGGATGGCCCCGCGCGCGCCGCCGCGCCCCCTGTCGATCATGCCGCCCGCGGGCTGCGCCTTCGGCGTCTCCGCGCCGACCTCCTCGAAGAGCTTTCGCTGTCCGGCCATGCCTCACCTCTCGTTGATGTGGGGCGGACGATAGGGCCGCCCCGGAATTGCTTCAACCGTCGCGCGCCATTGTGACGCAGCGCTCCTGGCGGCGGTGTCAGCCGCGCTGCTTCCAGCGCACCATCTGGCGCAGGATCCCGTGCAGGGTGCGCACGTCCTCGCTGGTCAGCGGCATCCGCGACCAGAGATTGCGCAGCGTGAGCTTCATCGCCGGCGCCTTGTGATCGGGAAAGAAGAAGCCCGCCTCCTCGAGCCGCTGCTCGTAATGCTCGGCGAGCTTCTCGACCTCGATGCCGCTGGCCCAGGCCGCGCCCGCCATCTCGTCGCGGCGCGCCTCGATCTCGGCGCTGGCCCGGCGCCATTCGTAGCCGCAGAGCAGCACGCATTGCGCGAGGTTGAGCGAAGGGAACTCGGGGTTCACCGGCACCGAGATGATGGCATTGGCCTGCGCCACGTCGGCATTCTCGAGCCCGGCGCGTTCGGGGCCGAACATCACCGCGACGCGGCCGCCCTGCGCGATGCGCTCGGCGGCGGCGCGCATCGCCTCTTCGGGGGAGTAGACCGGCTTGGTCATGCCGCGCTGGCGCGCGGTGGTGGCGAAGACGAGATCGCAATCGCCCACCGCGCCCGCCACCTCGTCGCTGAGCACCGCGTCGTCGAGCAGCCGCCCCGCGCCGGAGGCCATCGCCACCGAGGACGGGTTGGGCCAGCCGTCGCGCGGGCTCACCAGCCGCATCTGATCGAGCCCGAAATTCCACATCGCCCGCGCGGCGGCGCCGATATTCTCGCCCATCTGCGGGCGCACCAGCACGAAGGCGGGCTGTTTCACATCGCTTGGCATGGCCTCTCCTTTGTCTCGGACGCATCCCTAAGCGCCCTGCAAAACAAGGACAAGCCGGCATCGCCCGCCACGCGCTTCGAGACCCCGTGAAACAGGCGGCGACCCCGCGCAATTCCCGAAAGACCTCCACCGCCACCCCCGCCGGGTCCCCACCGAGCCGCCCTCACCACACCGCCGCAACTTTCTCTTCGTCCCAAATACTCCCGCCGGAGGCACCCGACCTCACCACCTCCCCAACGCCGGCCCCCGCACCGAGCCGCCCTCGCCACGCCGTCCCCCTCTTCTCTTCGTCAAAAAAATACTCCCGCCGGAGGCATCCGACTTCTCCCCCCTCACGACGCCCCTTGGAAAAGCCCCCCCCACCTCTCTAGGCCCAACCGCCAAGGCAACCCCTTGGCACCGCTCCGTCACTCGGTGTATGGACGCCGCAGCTTTCCGGAGAATACCCCATGGCCGAGACCGACACCGATCTGCCCCAGCTCTACCTGATCACCCCGCCGGAGTTCGATCTCTCCGCCTTCCCGGCGCAGCTCGACGCGGTGCTGCGGGCCGCGCCGATCGCCTGCATCCGGCTGGCGCTTGCGACCCGCGACGAAGACCGCATCATGCGCGCCGCCGACGCGGTGCGCGAGGTGGCCCACGCCCATGACGTGGCGCTGGTGATCGACACCCACGTGGTGCTGGCCCAGCGGCTGGGGCTCGACGGGGTGCACCTGACCGACGGCGCGCGCTCGGTGCGCCACGCCCGCAAGGAGCTCGGCCCGGATGCCATCGTGGGGGCCTTCTGCGGCGCCTCGCGCCATGACGGCATGACCGCCGGCGAGCACGGCGCCGACTACGTCTCCTTCGGCCCGGTGGACGGGGCCTCGCTGGGCGACGGCACGCTGGCCGAGCCCGAGCTTTTCGAGTGGTGGTCGCAGATGATCGAAGTGCCGGTGGTGGCCGAAGGCGGGCTCACCCCCGAGCTGGTCGCCACGCTCACCCCGCTGACCGATTTCTTCGGCATCGGTGAGGAGATCTGGTCGCAGGACGACCCCGCCGCCGCGCTGACAGACCTTATCGCTGCGATGGGCTGAGCGCGCCACGCGGCGGCGCGCCGCGTCGCACTCGCTCCCCCAAGCCACAGGCCGCGCGCCGCGCCAGCGGCGCGCCGCCCGGCGAAGCGGACGCAGTCCGCGGCGCAATCCCTCTGACATGAAGCCGACGCTTTAGCGCCCTGCAGGATGGGCGCAGCGCACCTGCGCCTCGAGATGGGCCGCCAGCGTCTTGCGGTTGGGGTGATCGTCGACCCGCACCGGCGGGTGATAGATCAGCTCCACCCGGCCCTTCCGCGGCGCGCCCAGCACCCTGAGCAGATGCGGCCCGAAGCCCATGTCGCCCCACCAGCAATAGAACCGCGGATCCTCGCCCGGCGGCGCGTGCCAGATCACCGTGACCGCCTGCAGGGCGAGCCGGTGGCGCAGCGGATCGGCGAAGAAGGCGGCAAACAGCGTCGGCTTGAACGGCAGCACCCGCTGGCCGTCGGTCGAGGTGCCTTCCGGGAAGAACAGCAGCCTGTGACCGTGCAGCAGCCGCTCTTCGAACAGCTGCTTCTGCTCGGCGGCGGCGCGCGGGTCGCGGGTGATGAACACCGTCCCGGCCAGCCGCGCGAGAAAGCCGATCCCGGGCCAGCCCGCGACCTCGGCCTTGGAGACGAAATAGACGTTGCGCCGGGCATTGAGCGCAAAGATGTCGAGCCAGCTTGCGTGGTTGGCCACCAGCGCCCCGGCGCCGCGCAGACGCGGGCCATGCACCTCGAGCCGGATCCTGAGGATCGCGAGCGCCAGCCGCGAGACCCCTTGCGTGATCCACGGCGTCACCGGGCGGCGCTGGCCGCAGAGCGGGCGCTCGATCAGGCGCAGCGGCAGCTTCACCAGCACGCCCAGCAACAGAACCAGCGCCAGTGCCGGGCCGCGCAGCGCCACCCGCGCCCAGCCACCGGCAGAGAGCCGCGCCGCCTCCGGCGCGTCGCCGCGCCAGGTCGGGCCTGCAGGGCCGCTCGGGCCGGTCATCCGCGGCCCCGCGTGTAGATCCCGGCGGCCTTCTCGTTGAGCCGCGCGGTGTCCATCACGAGGCAGATATCGGTGGTGTTGAAATCATGATCGACAAAGGCCCCCTCGCCGACCACTCCGCCCAGACGCAGGTAGCCCTTGATCAGCGCCGGCACGTCGCGCATGGCGGCGCGGCGGTCGATGGCCGCCTCGGGGATCAGATCCATGCTCTGGAACCGTTTCGAGCGCACCCGCAGCGCCTCGGGCGCAAGATGGCGGTGATGCAGCAGCGACAGCGGCTGCGCCAGCGCCGCCACGTCGGTGCCGTGGAACGAGGCGGTGCCGAACAGGATCTCGATGTCATGCGCCCGCACGTAGTCGGCCAACGCGTTCCACAGGTGCATCATCGCGGTGCCGCCGCGGTAGTCGGGATGCAGGCAGGACCGCCCGAGCTCGAGCAGCCGCCGCCCCGAGGCGCGCAGCGGTGCCAGATTGTATTCGCCTTCGGAATAGAACTGCCCCGCCGCCTCGGCCTGATCGTCGCGCAGCAGCCGGTAGACGCCCACGACCGCGCCGTCGCGGCGCGCATCGGTCAGGATCAGATGGTCGAAGAACGGGTCGAAGCGGTCGCGCTCGAGCCGCAGCGCGTGGTCGACCATCGCCCCGCCGCCGCCAAGCTCGGCCACGAAGACCTCGTAGCGCAGGCGCTGCGCGGCGTGCAGATCGGCCGCGTCGCTGGCCAGCCGCACGGAGAAATCAGCGTCGTCCAGAGCCATCGGCGCCCCTCTTTGCAACCTCGGCCCGTTCATAATCCGGGGGACCGCAAAGGAAAACAGCTTTCCCCCTCGCCAAGGTCGGCGCGTTGGCCTTAACCTCTCGTTAAGATGCCCTGTCCTAAAGAGAATGGCCTCGTCAGTCACCGAAGACCGGCAGCAGGGTGACGCGGCTGCCATCGATCACCACCTTGCCCTCTTCCCGGAAATTCACCGTGATGCGGCCGCCGATATTGGACTGCACCTGTCCAACGCCCCAGTCGGGCTGCTCGGGGTGAGAGACCAGCATCCCGGGCTCGAGTAATGCGTTGAGTTCGTCCATGTTGCCTATGTCCACCCTGTCATGCTGTGAGGAGCCAGATATGACCAACGATAGCGCGCGGATCGCCGGACTGGTAGGGTCCCGCATCTGTCACGATCTGGTGAGCCCGGTCGGGGCGATCTCGAACGGGCTCGAGCTGATCGCGCTGGCCGGTCAGCCCGGTGCCGACGAGATGGCGCTGATCTCGCAAAGCTGCAGCTCTGCCACCGCCCGCCTCAACCTGT
The DNA here is from genome assembly GCF_020171625.1 of Salipiger bermudensis. Taxonomy (GTDB): domain Bacteria; phylum Pseudomonadota; class Alphaproteobacteria; order Rhodobacterales; family Rhodobacteraceae; genus Salipiger; species Salipiger bermudensis_B. The sequence continues at coordinate 156,658 of NZ_JAIUZY010000001.1, read as the reverse complement.
TTCGCATGGCGTTCGGCACGGCTTCGTCGGATCAGCAGATCGGCGGCGCCGAGGCGCGCAAGCTGCTCGCCGGGTACTGCGCCGGAAGCCGGCTGAGCATCGACTGGCAGCCGTCGGGCGATGCCGAACGACGCGACATGCAGCTCGCCATGCTTGCCGTCCTGTGCTGCGAGAGCGCCCTGCCGCTTGGCGGCAAGGTCACCGTGGCCGAAGAGGGGGACGGCTGGCGTGTCACCGGAACCGGCCGCCGGCTGCAGATCGAGCCCGAGATCTGGGCCATGCTCTCGGGCGGTGCGATGCCCGGGGATCTGGCGCCCGCGCGGGTGCAGTTCGCGCTGCTCGGGACGCTTGCGCCCGATCACGGGCGCAAGCTCGAGGTCACGACCGGCGAGGCGGCGGTGTCGTTGGCCATCGCCTGAGCACCGCCCCCTCACCAAGGGCAAGACGGTCAGGCGCGCAGCGCGCCGTCGGCCCGGACCACGTATTTGAACGACGTCAGCTGCTCGGCGCCCACCGGGCCACGGGCGTGCATCTTGCCGGTGGCGATGCCGATCTCTGCGCCCATGCCGAACTCGCCGCCATCGGCGAACTGAGTCGAGGCGTTGACCATGACGATGGCGCTGTCAACGCGCTCGGTGAAGCGCTCGATCGCCGCGGGCTCCTCGGCGAGGATGGCGTCGGTGTGGTGCGAGCCGAAATCGCGGATATGGGCGATGGCGGCGTCCTCGTCCTCGACCACCTTCGCGGCGATGATGCTGTCGAGATACTCGCGGCCCCAGTCTTCCTCGGTGGCCGCCGAGGTGCCCTCGATGGCCTGAAGCTCTGCGTCGGCCCTCACCTCGACCCCGGCCTCGATCAGGGCGCGGATCACGCCCTGCCCGATAGTGTCGACCGCATCGCGATGGATCAGCAGACACTCGGCGGCGCCGCAGATGCCGGTGCGCCGGGTCTTGGCGTTCAGAACCACCTCGAGCGCCTTCACCGGGTCGGCGGAGGCGTCGATGTAGATGTGCACGATGCCCTCGAGATGGGCAAAGACCGGCACCCGCGCCTCGCGCTGAACGAGACCCACGAGCCCCTTGCCGCCGCGCGGCACGATCACGTCGACATAGTCGGTCATCTGCAGAAGCTCGGTCACCGCGCCCCGGTCCCGGGTCGGGACGAGCTGGATCGCATCCTCCGGCAGGCCGGCCTTGAGGAGGCCCTCGACGAGGCAGGCATGGATGGCGCGCGAGGAGTGGAAGCTCTCGGAGCCGCCGCGCAGGATCACCGCGTTGCCCGATTTCAGGCACAGCGCCCCGGCATCGGCGGTGACGTTGGGGCGCGATTCGTAGATCACCCCCACCACGCCGAGCGGCGTGCGCACGCGCTCGATCTGCAGCCCGGTGGGCTGCTCCCACTGGGCGATGACCTTGCCGACCGGATCGTCCTGCCCGGCAATGGCGCGCAGGCCGTCGACGATGCCCTTGATGCGGGTCTCGTCGAGCAGCAGCCGGTCCATCATCGCCTCGGTCAGCCCCTTGTCACGGCCGAATTGCAGATCCTGCCCGTTCGCCTCGATGATCTGCGCGCGATTGGCCCAGACCGCATCGGCGGCGGCTTCGAGCGCCGCGGTCTTGCGGGCTGGCGGGGTGAAGGCGAGCTCGGCTGCGGCCGCTTTCGCACGACGGCCGATTTCGGTCATGACGGCGGGAATGTCGCTCATGTCGTTCATCGCTGTTCACCCTTCGGGTTCCGGTTTCAGAGAGCCTCCCTATAGCGGCTTGCGCGGGCGGGGCCTAGGGGAAGTTGGGGCGGTGAGGCGATGTGGGCGGGGGTCCCTGCGGGGCCCCGGATGCGGCACGGTGTGGCGCGGGCGCAGGGGGCGCTGCCCCCGCCGCAGCAGAGCTGCGACTCCCCCGAGGTATTTTTGAACCAGAGAAGATCGGGGCGCCGGCGCGGACGGCCTGCGTGGCGCGCCGGGCTGTCGAGGGGGCGACGGGGCGTGGCTTACAGAGCCATGTCGTCGCGGTGGATCAGCACGGCGCGGCCGGGATAGCCGAGCGCCTCCTCCATCTCCCACGAGTGGCGTCCGGTGATCAGCCGGGTCTCGTCGGCGGTGTAGCGCGTGAGGCCGTGGCCCAGCGTGACGCCGCGAGCATCGAGGATCGCCACCGGGTCGCCGCGGCCGAACTCGCCCACCGCCGTGGTCACCCCCACCGGCAGCAACGAGCGCCCCTCGCCGAGCGCCGTGGCGGCGCCATCGTCGACGATCACCGCGCCGCAGGGCTTCATCGACGCGATCCAGCGCTTGCGCGCCGCGTGGGGGTCGAGCCGCGAGGTGAACCACGTGGCGTTGGCCCCGGCCTCGAGCGCCGAGAGCGGGTGCAGCACCGAGCCTTCGGTGATCGCCATGGCGCAGCCCGCCGCGGTGGCGGTCTTGGCCGCCAGCAGCTTGGTCTTCATGCCGCCCTTGGACAGCCCCGAGCCGGCATCCCCTGCCATGGCTTCGATCTCGGGGGTGATCTCGTCGATCACCTCGTAGCGCTGCGCGGTCGGGTCCTGCGCCGGGTTGGCGGAGTAGAAGCCGTCGACATCCGACAGCAGGATCAGCTGGTCGGCCCCGACGGTCACGGCGACCTGCGCCGCGAGGCGGTCGTTGTCGCCGTAGCGGATCTCGTCGGTGGCGATGGTGTCGTTCTCGTTGACGATCGGCACGACGCCGAAGCCCAGCAGCGTCTCCATGGTGGCGCGCTGGTTGAGATAGCGGCGGCGATCGGCGCTGTCCTCGAGGGTGACGAGCACCTGCCCGGTGACCACCCCATGCGGCGCCAGCGCGTCTTCCCACTCGCGCGCGAGACGGATCTGGCCAACGGCGGCGGCGGCCTGGCTCTGCTCGAGCGGCAGCGTGACCGGGGGCAGCCTGAGGATGCCGCGCCCGAGCGCGATGGAGCCGGACGAAACAAGGATCACGTCGGTGCCGCGGGCCTTGATGCGGGCGATGTCCTCGGCGATGGAGCGCAGCCAGTCACCGCGGAAGGCGCCGGTCTGCTTGTCGACCAGCAGCGCCGAGCCGATCTTGACGACCAGCCGGCGCGCCGCGTTCAGGGCCGCCATTCGCTGTCATCCTCGGGGGCCTCGCGGAGGCGTTTGTCGTCGATGAAGCCGCGCAGGGCGCGCAGCACCTCGGTGGTGCCCTCGCCCGAGGCGCCCGACATCAGCAGCACCTTGCCGCCGGAGCGGGCCTCGAGTTCCTCGCGCAGGAAGGCGCGCTCCTCGTCATCCATGGTGTCGATCTTGTTGAGCACGGTGACGCGCGGCTTGTCGTCGAGGCCGGCGCCGTATTGCTCGATCTCGTTGATGATGGTGTCGTAATCCTCGAGCAGCGTGCCGGAGCTGCCATCCACGAGATGCAGCAGCACGGCGCAGCGCTCGATATGGCCGAGGAACAGGTCGCCGAGGCCGCGCCCCTCGTGGGCGCCCTCGATCAGGCCGGGGATGTCGGCCACGACGAATTCCTTGCCGTCGACTCCCACCACCCCGAGATTCGGGTGCAGCGTGGTGAAGGGGTAATCGGCGATCTTCGGCCGCGCGTTCGAGGTCGCGGCGAGGAAGGTCGATTTGCCGGCATTGGGAAGCCCCAGAAGCCCCACATCGGCGATCAGCTTGAGACGCAGCCAGATCGTGCGCTCGACGCCGGGCTGACCCGGGTTGGCGCGGCGCGGGGCCTGGTTGGTGGAGGACTTGAAGTGCAGGTTGCCCCAGCCGCCATTGCCGCCCTTGCACAGCAGCACGCGCTGGCCGAGCTCGGTCATGTCGGCGATCACCGTTTCCTCGTCCTCGTCGAGGATCTCTGTCCCCACGGGGACGCGCAGTACGATGTCGTCGCCATCCTTGCCGGTGCGCTGGCGGCCCATGCCGGGGCGGCCATTCTCAGCGAAGAAATGCTGCTGGTAGCGGAAGTCGATCAGCGTGTTGAGCCCGTCGACGGTTTCCGCCCAGACGTCACCGCCGCCGCCGCCATCGCCGCCATCGGGGCCGCCGAATTCGATGTATTTCTCGCGACGGAACGAGATGCAGCCGTTCCCGCCGCTGCCGGAGCGGAGATAGACCTTGGCAAGATCGAGAAATTTCATGTGTCTGGTCCGTTCGGGAATGAGGGCGCGAGAAGTAGATCGAATTCGGCGCGGTTTAACCTGCGCCACGGCGTTTCTCAAGCGGTGCGCGCATGGGAGGGGGGTGCAGGGGCGCTGCCCCTCTTGGCGCGCAGGCGCGCCAATTCACCCCGGAGTATTTGACGACGTAGAGAATATCAGGCGCGAGGTCTGGGGGCCCCCGGTGGGGGTGATTTTTTCTCGTCCATCGTGGGTGGGGAAAGTGGCGCGGTTGACGGGGCTCGAACCCGCGACCCCCGGCGTGACAGGCCGGTACTCTAACCAACTGAGCTACAACCGCGCTTTCCGCGGGGCGGCATCTTGGGGGCAGTGGTGGCGCGGTTGACGGGGCTCGAACCCGCGACCCCCGGCGTGACAGGCCGGTACTCTAACCATCTGAGCTACAACCGCTCACTGCCCTCCGAGGAGTGCCTCCCCGAACGTGGAGGCCCTTCTAGGCGGAGGTCCGGATGCCGTCAAGCGGTTTCGGAAGCGGAAATGTGCATTTTCTCAGAAAAGTCCCGGGGGCCGTTGTCCTGGCCCTGCGCGAACCCCGGAGATCGTCAGTTATTGTTGGTTTTTCAAGCCGTTGCCGCGACGATCCCGACGCGGGGCCGGCGGCTTCGCCGCGGGAAAGGCAGCGCAGACTGCCCTGCTTTCGACCGGCGCGGCGGTGTGTCCGCGTCGCAGAGCCGCTGCTTTGGGGAAAGCTGGGCTCCGAGCTGCTCTGAACGGTCGCCTAGATGCGGACAAAAGGCGCCATGCGCTGCTTCCGTGACACAACGCCGCCAAGCGAATGCCTTGATTCTCCTGACAATCCCATGCATCCGTGAGCGACGCGTTCTGTGCCGGATTGTCTGATTTGCCTGATTTTCTGCGAACCCAACTGAATATTCGCGCCACGACGCTTGAGCCGATCAACCTCAGCATCCGTGAGTATCTGGCGCTGTTCGAGCATCGCCTGATGCGCACCTATCTCGGATTCGTGCTGGCGTTTCTTCTGGTCGCAGATCCGAGCCATCTCATGTCGTCGGTTCCGCTGCTGCTCTATGTTTCCGCATGGGTCGCGGCCTTCGTTCTCTACATCTGCGTGCACATGGCGATCCTGCTCGGGCTGGGAGCGCTGCGCTATCTCAGCGGGCGCCAGAAGCCGGCCATCTACTGGCCTCTGGTCAGCCTGCTGGCCTTCGCCCCGACGCTTATGGCGATGGAAACCTGCCTGACATGGGCCGCAGGCGACGGGCTGCGCCCGTTGCTGACAGAGCGGGTCTGGTACCTTGCCGCGACGGCGATGATCTTCGAGACCTTCTTCCTGCGATTCGTGCTGCCACGGGTGGCCCCTTCGGCGATCGGGCCGAAGGCGACATCGCACCATGAGGCCGCGCCTGCGGCGGACCAGGTCACCGCAGAGAGACAGGCACCGCAGGGCGAACACGGCGCCGAGGCCACGTCCGACTCCCCTGCCCCGGCTTCCGCCCCGGACCACAACACCGCCCCCGATCCCAATCACCGCAAGATCCATGTCGGGGCGCGGCGGATTTCGCTCGGCGAGGTCTCGGTCATCGAGGCGCGCGAGCATCACGTGCATGTGCATCTGCGTCACGGCACCTTGAGCCAGCGCGCGCGCCTGTCGGATATCGTGGCCCAGACGCGCGACGAGGATGGCATCCAGCCGCACCGCTCGTGGTGGGTGCCGCGGCATTCGGTGCGCGAGCTTGGCCGCGACGGCGGCAAACCGGTGCTCCGCCTCGCCGACGACAGTGTCGTGCCGGTGGCGCGGGGCCGGCTCGAGACCGTCCGCCACTGGATTGCCACGCACGCGCTCTGAGCGCCCTCGCACAGCGCAAGCCTTCGGTTGCGGCCTTTACCCTCCCGGTCCGATTTCCTATATAATCTCTCAGAAAAGCAGACAAAGGACAGGCCATGGACGATGCACCGCTCGAAGGCGCCCCGCTGATCGCGCCCTCCTCGACCGAGCACCCGCTTCACGAGGCATGTGTCGAGGCGTGCCGTTCGGTCTATGACCCGGAGATTCCGGTCAACATCTACGATCTCGGCCTGATCTACACGATCGAGATCGACGCCGAGAACGCCGTGAAGGTCATCATGACCCTGACCGCGCCGGGCTGCCCGGTCGCCGGCGAGATGCCGGGCTGGGTGCAGGATGCGATCAGCGCCGTGCCCGGCGTGAAAGAGGTCGATGTCGAGATGGTGTTCGACCCGCCCTGGGGCATGGACATGATGAGCGACGAAGCCCGCCTCGAACTTGGCTTCATGTGACAGACCCGCCGGCCACACGAGGCCGGCGGTTTTATTTTACCCCAACGGGAACGAACCGGCTGCATTCGCCGTTTGACCGCGATGCTGCAGCTTGTCCGTGCCCTTCTTCCCGTCTTCTGCGCCCTGAGCGTGCTGTTGGTGGCGCCACCCGAGGCGCGCGCGCAGGAGAAGAGCGGCCTCGATTCCTGGTACCGTGTGACCGAGGTCAATCCCGGCCTCGGCACCCCACCCGGAAACATCGACCGCACCACGCCGCGCTCGAGCCTCGAGAGCTTCCTGTTCCGCGCCGATGCCGAGGAATGGGGCGAGGCGGCGCATATGCTCGACCTCTCTGCCATCCCACCCGACGAACAGGCCGAGGTCGGCCCGGAACGCGCCAAGCAGTTCTCCACCCTGCTCGATCGCCGCATCATCATCGACTGGTACGACCTGCGCGACCGGCCCGATGCGGTCGACTCGCGCACCAGCGATGCGCCGATGGCGGGTGAGCCGCGCCGTTCGCTGCTGCTGTGGTACGTCAAGCTTGGCGACCGTCCGATTCCGATCCGCATCAATCGAATCAAGCCCGCGATCGGCGAGCCGGTCTGGCTGGTGTCGCGGCAGACCGTGATGTCGCTGCCGGCCCTGGCCGAAGCCTACGGGCCGACCGAATTCGAACTCATGCTGCCCGAGCCGCTGCGGCAAAAGGCCTTCTGGGGTCTGCGCTGGTACGAGGTCGGGGCGTTTCCACTGGTGCTTGCCCTCACCACGCTGGTCGGCTTCCTGTTCAACCAGGCGCTGTCGAAGGGCCTTGGCCGGACCCACCGCGATGCGCCGACCTCGATGCTGGTGGCGACGCGCGGGCCGCTGACGCTTGCGGTCGTGACGCTGACCATGTCGGTGCTGACCAGCAAGGTCTTCGTGTTCTCGGGCCGCATCGACACCGTGCTGTCGCCGCTGATCATCCTCGGCTTCGTGGTCGCCACGCTCTGGCTTATCGTTAACGTCGCCGACGTGATCCTGTCGCGGCTGGTGAATTTCGACGACGAGGAACTCGCCGCGATGGGCGACGGTATGGAGCAGCGCCGCAACGTCGCCACGCGGATCTCGGCGGCGCGGCGCGCGGTGATCGTCATCGTGGTGCTGGTCGGCGCCGGCATCACGATCAACGAGGCCAGCGTCATGCGCTCGCTCGGCGTGTCGCTTCTGGCCGGGGCCGGCACGGCCACCATCATCCTCGCCTATGCCGGGCGCAACGTGCTCACCAACATCATGGCGTCGCTGCAGATCGCGCTCAACCAGTCGGCCCGCATCGGCGACAAGGTGATCTATCAGGACCGCTTCTGCACCGTCGAACGCATCCATTTCACCTTCGTTCAGCTGCGCGTCTGGACCGGCGCGCGGCTTGTGGTTCCGGTGGTGGATTTCGTCTCCGAGCCGTTCGAGAACTGGACCATGAAAGAGCATTTCCTCATCGAGCAGGTGGTCCTGCGGCTGTCGCACACCGCCGATATCGAGGTGCTGCGGAAGAAGTACGAGGAGATCCTAGACGCCATGGAGATCCCCGACGAACGCGACGAGGACCGCGGCGTCTACGTCAAGGGCCACGACGTGTTCGGGCAGGAGGTGCTGTTCCTCGTGCCGACGCCCGACCCCAACCTTGCGTGGACGATGGCCTGCGAGGTCCGCGAGGCCCTGCTCAAGGAGGCGCGCAAGCTCGACGCAGACGCAAAGGCGATCTTCCCCCAAGCCACGCCCGCCGAGGCCGCCTGACGGACGCCCTTGCGCCCGTCAGCGCCCTTTGACAGGCTCGATCTGACAGCAGCGGAGGCGGGCGTGACGAGCGAAAAGCAAAAGATGATGGCCGGCGAGCTCTACGATCCCGGCGATGCCGACCTCGTCGCCGCCCGCAAGCGGGCGCAACGGCTGATGTCGGAGTACAACGCGACGATCTATGGCGATGCCGAACGCCCGGCCCTTCTGCGGCAACTTCTGGGCACCTGCCCCGAGGCGGTGGCGATCCGGGCGCCGTTCTATGTCGATTACGGCGACAACATTCATCTCGGCGAGGGCGTGTTCTTCAATTACGGCTGCGTGTGCCTCGACGTCTGCCCGATCCGAATCGGCGCCAAGACCCAGATCGGCCCCTACGTTCAGATCCTCACCGCCGACCACCCGCGCGACGGCGCCACCCGCGACGCGGGACTCGAGTTCGGCCGCCCCATCACCATCGGCGCAAATGTCTGGATCGGCGGTGCGGCGCTCCTCATGCCCGGCGTCACCATCGGCGACGACGCGGTCATCGGGGCCGGTGCCGTGGTGACCCGCGATGTTCCTCCGGGCGTCACGGTGGCGGGCAATCCGGCGCGCCCGCTTCGCCCCGCCAAGTCCGTGACCTGAGCGCTCGCGCACAGGCAGGTCGGCCCGGCGCCCCCTTGTGACGGGGCAACAGGCATATTACCTTGGCAGACGGATAAGGAGACGCAAAATGTTCGGCATTCCAGGCAAACAGGCTGTCACCATGACCCCCGCCGCGGTGACGCAGGTGCGCAAGCTGATGGAGCGTGACGGGCGCGCCGGGCTCCGCATCGGTGTCAAGAAGGGCGGCTGCGCCGGCATGGAATACACCATGGAGTTCGTCGACACCGCCGACGGCAACGACGAGGTCGTCGAACAGGACGGCGCGCGCGTGATGATCGCGCCGATGGCGCAGATGTTCCTCTTCGGAACCGAGATCGACTACCAGGTCTCGCTGCTCGAGGCCGGGTTCCACTTCAACAACCCCAACGTCGCCGATGCCTGCGGCTGCGGCGAATCGATCAAGTTCAAGGATCTCGACGAGCTCGAGGCCGATCGTCAGGCCAACTGACTCCTCGGGGCTGGCCGAACCCTTGCAAAATCAGGCCCCTGCGTCATGTCTCTCCGGGCGGCGCCCTTGACGCCGCCGCCCTGCCCCCGATGATGGGCGCAAATCGAATGAGGGAGAGACCATGCGCACGAAACTCGCCGCCGGCAACTGGAAGATGAACGGTCTGAAAGCGTCGCTTTCGGAACTCGAGGGCATGGCAGAGGCGGCCAAGGGCGTCTCCGAGGTGCTGATCTGCCCGCCGGCGACACTGGTCGCCGCCGCCGCCGACGCGGCTTCCGGGGACATCGCCATCGGCGGACAGGATTGCCACGCCAGCGAGTCGGGCGCCCACACCGGCGACGTCTCGGCCGGAATGCTGAAGGACGCCGGTGCATCCTACGTGATCCTCGGCCACTCCGAGCGCCGCACCGATCACGACGAACACAACGAGCACGTGCGCGCCAAGTGCAAGGCCGCGTGGGAGGCCGGGCTGACGGTGGTGCTTTGCGTCGGCGAGAGCCTCGCGGAGCGCGAGGCGTCGAACACGCTCGACATCATCGGCGGCCAGCTCGCCACGTCGGTGCCCGACGGTGCCACCGGCCACAACCTCGTCGTCGCCTATGAGCCGATCTGGGCCATCGGCACCGGCAAGGTGCCCACCACCGACCAGATCGGCGAGGTGCACGACTTCATGCGCGCCCGGCTCGAGAAACGCTTCGGCGCGGGCGTGGGCCGCTCGGTGCGGCTGCTTTACGGCGGCTCGGTCAAGGGCTCGAACGCCGAAGAGATCTTCGCGGTCTCCAATGTCGACGGCGCGCTGGTCGGCGGCGCCTCGCTGAAAGCCGCGGATTTCGTGCCGATCATCGAGGCGCTCAACGCCGCCGCGGGCTGAGACGCCCTCAGATTTCGAGTATCTAGACACGTAGAGAAGCAGGGGTGCGGCGCGCTGCCCCCTGCTTCTTCACGTTGGAAAATACTCCCGCCGGAGGCGATCCCGCCCTTGCCACGCAAAACGGCGCCTTGGGCAGGAGCACAATTCGCCCCATGCTCGTCACGCCGCCGCACGCCGGACGAGTGCGCTGCCCCCTGCTTCTTCTTGTTGGAAAATACTCCCGACGGAGGCGATCCCGCGGCCTGCCACGAAAAACGGCGCCCCGAGCAAGGGCGCCGTTTTCTGGTTTTGCGATCGTCGGTCCGGATCAGCGGGTGATGATCTCCGGCCCCATGAAGGTCGTTGGCAACCATGTCGACAGGATCGGGATATAGGTCACCATGATGAGGAACACGAAGAGCACCGCGAGGAACGGCAGCGCCGCGCGCACCACGCTCATCATCGGCATTCCGGCCACGCCCGAGGTCACGAAGAGGTTCAGGCCGACCGGAGGGGTGATCATGCCGATCTCCATGTTGACCACCATGATGATGCCGAGGTGGATCGGGTCGATGCCGAGCTCGATGGCGATCGGGAACACCAGCGGCGCGACGATCACCAGCAGGCCCGAGGGCTCCATGAACTGGCCGCCGATCAGCAGGATCACGTTGACGATCACCAGGAACATCACCGGCCCGAGGCCCGCGTCGAGCATCGCCGCGGCGATCTGCTGCGGGATCTGCTCATCGGTCAGCACGTGCTTGAGGATCAGCGCGTTGGCGATGATGAACATCAGCGTGATCGTCAGCTTGCCGGCATCGAACAGCGTGTCGCGGGTGTCGCGGTGGAAGAACGCCGTCACCAGCGCGATGGGCTTGCGCAGCAGCGTCAGGTTGCGCTCGCCCTCCCGGGTCGCCAGCGGACCCATGTCGCGGTAGACGAAGTTGGCGATGAAGAAGGCGTAGACCGCCGCCACCGCCGCCGCCTCGGTCGGCGTGAAGATGCCGCCATAGATGCCACCCAGGATGATGACGATCAGGAACAGGCCCCAGAGCGCGTCGCGTCCGGAGGTCAGCACCTCGCCCCAGCCCAGCCACTCGCCCTTGGGCAGGTTCTTGATCCGCGCGATGGCATAGATGGTGATCATCAGCATGGTGCCGGCCATCAGGCCCGGGATCACGCCGGCGAGGAACATCCGGCCGACCGAGACGTCGGTCGCCGAGGCATAGACCACCATCACGATCGACGGCGGAATCAGGATGCCCAGCGTGCCCGCGTTGGCGATGACGCCCGCGGCGAAGTCCTTGGTGTAGCCCACCTGCCGCATCCCCGCGATCACGATGGAGCCGATCGCCACCACGGTCGCGGGCGAGCTGCCCGAGAGCGCGGCGAAGAGCATACAGGCAAACACGCCCGCGATGGCGAGGCCGCCATGCATGTGGCCCACCAGCGCGATCGAGAAGCGGATGATCCGCCGTGCCACGCCGCCGGTCGACATGAAGCTCGAGGCGAGGATGAAGAACGGGATCGCCAGGAGGGTGTAGTGCCCGGCCATGGCTTGGAAGAAGCTCTGCGCCACCGAGGCCAGGGAGGTGTCCGACAGCACCAGCAGGAAGACGATCGACGACAGGCCGAGCGACACCGCGATCGGCACGCCGATCAGCATCAGGCCGATGACGGAAACGAAGAGAAGAAGAACGTCCATCAGATCAGTCCTCGCGGTTCATGTGGGCCACGTCATCGACCGCGTCTTCGGCCTCGTGGCTGACGATCAGGCTCTGCTGGTCTCCGCGCCAGATCCGCACGCCGGCCTGGATGAAGCGGAACAGCAAAAGCGCGGCGCCAAAGGGCAGGATCGCGTAGGGGATGAAGCGGGGCAGCTTTTCATAGGCGTCGCCGTAGTTGATCCACGGCTCGATGAAGCGCAGCCAGTCCGGCATCGGGATGTCGACGACCTCGTACCACGAGCGGTAGGAGGTGCGGCTCATCTCCTCGAAGCCAGTGGGAAAGAAGCGGCCCGTGGTCTGCGGCAGGTTGGCGAAGTTGGCCCAGTAGTCCCACGCGCCCTTGAGCAACAGGGCCGCGTAGACGATGCAGATCGCCGCGGCGATCAGTGCCAGCACCCGGCGGGCAGCAGGCGAGACCAGGTTGACGACCGCATCGACACCGAGATGCGCGGTGACCTTGACCGCGTAGCTGATGCCGAACAGCACCAGCCAGGCGAAAAGGATGGTCACCGCCTCGAGGCCCCAGATCAGGCCGGTGTTGAAGCCGTAACGCAGCACGACGTTGACGAAGGTGATGAGCGTCATGAGGCCGAGAATGACCGCGATGGCAGTTTCCTCGAACTCGTTGACGAAGCGGCCAAACGCGCTCTGGCCTTGATAATGACTGGACATGCCGTCCCCCATTCCGCGTCCGGGCCCCGGCCCCGGCGCCATCTGTCCGTTGTTCACGATGGTATGAAAAAGGGGACGACCCAGCGTCCCCTGAACCGCTCCCGGCCCCTGTCTCCAAGGGCCGGGAGGGTGTCGTGGCGGGCGTCAGCCCTCGACTTCGGCGTTGAACGCCTGCGCGGCGTCGATGTTCTGCTGACCGACATCGTCGGTGAACTGCTCCCAGACCGGCTTCATCGCGTTGACCCAGGCTTCGCGCTGCTCTGCGGTCAGCTCACGGATCTCGCCGCCGGCATCCAGAACCGCCTGACGGTTCTCGGCGTCGACCTCGGCGATCGCCGCGTTGCGGGTCTCGGTCACTTCGTTGACGATGGTCTCGAGCTGGCTGCGGACGTCGTCGTCGAGGCTGTCCCACCAGTCGGCGGAGGTCACGACCATGTAGTCGAGCACGCCGTGGTTGGTCTCGGTGGAGCCGTCCTGCACTTCGAAGAACTTCTGGCCGTAGATGTTCGACCAGGTGTTCTCCTGTCCGTCGACCACGCCGGTCTGCAGCGCGCCGTAGACTTCCGAGAAGGCCATCGGCTGCGGGCTGGCATCAAGCGCCTCGAACTGCGCCTTGAGCACTTCGGAGGGCTGAACGCGGAACTTCAGGCCGGCGGCATCCTCGGGCATCAGCAGCGGCTTGTTGGCCGACATCTGCTTCATGCCGTTGTGCCAGAAACCAAGGCCGAGCAGGCCGCGGCGGACCATCGATTCCTTCATTTCCTGGCCGGTTTCCGAGTTCTGGAACGCGTCGACCGATTCCATGTTCACGAACATGAAGGGCAGATCGAAGATGCGGAAGACCTTGGTGAACTGCTCGAACTTCGACAGCGAGGGCGCGGCCATCTGGACGTCGCCGTTCAGCATCGCCTCGAGCACCTGATCGTCGTTGTAGAGCGTGGAGTTCGGGTAGACCTCCATGCAGGCCTTGCCGTTCATTTCCTCGTTGACGCGCTCTTGCAGCAGCGAGGCGGCGATGCCCTTGGGGTGCTTGTCGGTGTTGGTGACGTGGCTGAACTTGATGACGATCTCGCCATCGTCGCAGGCCGCCATCGCGCCGGTCGCGCCCGTGGTCAGGGCCGCTGCGGCCACGGCGGTCATCAGAAACTTCTTCATCGGTATCCTCCCGAGATGATGATGAGCGAGAGCCCGCTCCCCTGCCGGCCCTTCGCTAGGCACAAGACCGCCATGCACCAGACGCATCAAGGAATTGTGCGCTCTCATGGAGATTCGCGATATTTTCTTTCTCTTAGAGCCGGTTAAGCGGTTGCGTGCTTTCTTCGTCGGAATGAAGCGGCCAAGCATGTGCGAAATTCCGCACGCTGGCCGGCGCAACTTGTGCGGAAATCCGCACAGATATGATTCGCAGCGAAACCGAGTCCGATTCGCCACGGCGCTCAGAGCGTCGCCAAGGGTCGGGCTTTAACGGAACTCTTCCGGCTTAAGCCCGTACTTGGCCAGCTTGTCGTAGAAGGTCTTGCGCGGCAGCTTGAGCATCTCCGCCGCCGCGCTGGCCTGCCCGCTGGTGCGCTTGAGCGCATCGGCCAGCAGCGAGCGCTCGACCTGCGCCAGACGCTCGGTCAGCCCCAGCCCCTCGCCCGCGGCATCCTCATCGCCCAGCCCCAGCACGAAGCGCATCGCCGCCGACATCAGCGCCCGCGCATTGCCCGGCCAGTCGCGTGCGATCAGCCCGGCGATGACCTCTTCGCCAATCTCGGGCGGGGTCATGCCGGACTGCTCCGCCGCCTGCGCCACGTAGTGGCGGAACAGCACGGGAATGTCCTCGGGCCGCTCAGCCAGCGCGGGGATGCGCAGTTGCATCACCTCGAGCCGATAATAGAGCTCGGCCGAGAAGCGCCCGGCCTCGGCCGCCTGCCCCAGATCCTCGACGGTGCCTGCGATCAGCCGCGCGCCACCGGCCTCGAGCCGGTCCTGCAGCGCCAGCTGGGTGTCGAGCGGCAGCTGGGCGATCTCGTCGAGAAACAGCGTGCCGCCGGCGCAGCCCTGCCAGACCGCCTCCAGCCCCTCGCGTCCGAGCCCGGCGGCCGAGCGCTTCTCGAACGGTCCCTTGGCGCGGGGCGAGCACAGGTGCACCACCTCGGCCACCTTCGAGATGCCCGACCCGCGCGCCCCACGGATCAACACGTCGGTGCCGGCGCGGGCGGCGGCGCGGGCCTGCGCGCGCAGGGTCTCGGATTGCGGCGAAATGCCGAAGATCATCCGCGCCGCCGGGTCGCCGGTCTCGAGTTGGGCCTTGAGGCGCCGGTTCTCGAGCACCAGCCCGCGGGTGCGCAGCGCGCGCTCGATGACCGAGATCAGGTCCTTGGGCGCGCAAGGCTTCTCGAGAAAGTCGAAGGCCCCCGCCGACATGGCGCGCACCGCCATCGGAATGTCGCCCTCGCCGGTAAGCAGGATCACCGGAAGCTCGGCGTCCTGTTCGTGGGCATAATCGAGCAGGTGGAACCCGTCCCGCCCCGGCATCCGGATATCCGAGACGATCACGCCCTCGAACTGCGGCCCGATGCGGTCCTTGGCCTCGACGAACGACCCCGCCGTGACCGCGTCGAACTCGGCCAGCTCCAAGGTCTGGCCCAGCGCCTCGCGCACCGCCGCGTCGTCATCGACCAGAAGCACTCTGCGCACGCTCATGCCATCTCCTTCGCCTGCAGCAACTCAACGGTAAAACAGGCCCCGCCCGGCACGTTCTCGCCGCGCAGGCGTCCGCCAAAGCCTTCCACGATGCCATAGGAGATCGAAAGCCCGAGGCCCATCCCCTCTTCGGCGCCCACCTCCTTGGTGGAGTAAAACGGATCGAAGATGCGTGACGGATCGGCGATGCCGGGGCCGGTGTCGCGCACGCTGAGCAAGACCTGCCCGGCGGCGGCGTCGCGGGTCACGCGGATGGTGATGGCGCGGGGGTCGCTATCGGCCATGGCGTCCATCGCGTTCGAGAGCAGGTTGATCACCACCTGCCCCAGCCGCACCTCGCCCGCCATCACCACTGTGGTGGTCTCGGGGCGCTGCCAGTCGATGCGGGTGCCCGTCTCGCGGATGCGCGGCGCCAGCACCTCGAGCGCGCTTTCCACCACCGCCGCCAGTCCGACCCGGCGAGCGGGCTCGGGCTCGGCCTTGGCGAAGGCGCGCAGGTTCTTGATGATCCGCCCCATGCGGTTGGCCATGTCCGAGATCCGCCCGAGGTTCTCCGCCGCGCGCTCCTGCTTGCCGCGTTCGAGAAAGGCCGTGCCGTTCTCGGCGAAGGAGCGGATCGCCATCAGCGGCTGGTTCAGCTCGTGGCTGATGCCGGCGCTCATCTTGCCCAGCGCGCTCAGCTTCGAGGCCTGCACCAGCTCGGCCTGAGCGCGCTTGAGGGCGGCCTCCGCGTCCTGGCGCTCGGCGATCTCGCGGCGCAGGGCGACGTTGGATTGCTGCAGAGCCCGGGTGCGGGCCGAGACCCGTTCCTCGAGCACGAGATTGGCCTCGGCCAGCGCGCGACGACGCTCCAGCGCCAGCCACAGCAGCGCGCCGAAGAACAGCACCACCGAGGCCACAACAGCCGCCTGCAGCCCGGCAAGACGCGTGGCCGGGGCGGTGTCCATCAGCAGCACGCCGGTCATGTCGATCACCGGCAGCGCACTCTCGAGCCGAAGCGCGTGGGCGGGCACGTAGGGCGAGAAGCGCTGCTGCCAGACGATATGCCCGCCCGGCTCGCGCACCGTGACCTCGCGTCGTTTGCCGTCGGCGGTCACCACCTCGGTCGGGCCGGTGCGTCGCCAGCCCAGAAGCTCGGAGCGGTTGGTGGCGAAGATCTCTCCGCCGCTGTCGGTGAAGAACACCGCCGGCAGCGAGCCGCGCCAGTCCTGCTCCAGCCGCGCGATATCGACCACCACGATCAGCGCCCCGCGCACCCGTCCGTCGATCCCGAAGCTCGGGGCGGCGAAATAGAAGGCCCGGTCGATGCCCTCCGGCCCCGCGCCATGCGCGATGCCCAGCGCCCCGTCGAGCGCGCGGGCAAAGGGCTCTCCTCTCAGGACCCAATCGGGCAGGCCCGCCTCGGAGGCCGCAAGGACCCGGCCCGTGGTGTCGACGTAGGCCGCCAGCGCCGCACCGGAGCGATCGGCTCCGCGCAGCAGCGTCGCCTCGGCGGCGCGGCGCGAGCCGAAATGGTGCAGCGCGCTCAGCGCAGGGTGATCGGCGCTCAGCACGGCGAACTCGCGAAAGCGCTGCAGCTGGGTGACGAGACGCTCGGAGGCCAGCTCGAGATCGCTCTGCCCGCGCGCGGCGAGCGGGCCCAGCGCCTGCACATACCCATAGTGCCAGACCGCCCCCGTCAGCGCGGCGGTGGTGATGAGGGCGAGCGCCAGCAGCGCGCCGCGACTGTGATACAGGGTCCGCGTCATCGTCGTGACATAGCAAGCACCGTCTTGTCAGGGAAGCCGCGCAGAGGCAGGGTCGCGCCCATGCAGCACTTCTCCCACGCCCCGACCGAACACGCCTTCGTGCAAGACCCCTACCCGTTCTACGACCGCCTGCGCACAGCGGGCGATCTGGCATGGTGGGAAGACTACGGCATGGTCTGTGCCGCCTCGCATCGCGCCGTGCATACGCTGTTGCGCGACCGCCGCTTCGGGCGCGAGGTGCCCTCCGAGATGGCCCGGCCCGTGCCCGACCACCTCGTGCCCTTCTACGCGGTCGAGAACCACTCGATGCTCGAGCTCGAGGCGCCGCGTCACACCCGGCTGCGCGGTCTGGTGCTGCGGGCCTTCACCTCGCGGCGCATTGCCTCTCTCGGCCCCGAGATCGCGACGCTGGCGCATGAGCAGATCGATGCCTTCCCCGAGGGCGCGCTCGATCTGCTGCCCGCCTTCTGCCAGCCCATCCCGGTGATCGTGATCGCGCGGCTTCTCGGCGTGCCCGACAGCCTGGCGCCGCAGCTGCTCGACTGGTCGAACGCCATGGTCGCGATGTATCAGGCACGGCGCACGCACGAGATCGAGGACGCGGCCTCGCGGGCGGCCTTGGAGTTTTCGGCCTTCCTCACGGAGTACATAGACGCCCGGCGCAGCGATCCGCGCGACGACCTGCTGTCGCAGCTCATTGCCGCCGAGGAGGAAGGCGAGAAGCTCTCGACCGAAGAGCTGATCACCACCTGCATCCTGCTGCTCAATGCAGGGCACGAGGCGACGGTGCATACCATGGGCAACGGCATCAAGACGCTGCTCGAGACCGGCACGCCGATCACGGAGGCCGACGCGGGGCCTGTCAGCGAAGAGATCATGCGCCACGACCCGCCGCTGCATTTGTTCATGCGCTACGCCTACGAGGACGTGGAGGTCTTCGGCCATCGCTTCCGGCGTGGCGAACAGGTGGCACTCCTGCTCGGGGCCGCCGGGCGCGATCCCGGGGTCTACGCCGATCCGCACCGCTTCGACCCTAGGCGCGAGGCGCCTGCGCATCACGCTTTCGGGGGCGGTCCGCATTTCTGCGTCGGCGCGCCGCTGGCGCGGCTGGAGTTGCAGGTGGCGCTGCCGATCCTGTTCGCACGCTGCCCGGGGCTGCGGCTGGCGGAGCCACCGCGCTACGCGGACCTCTACCCGTTCCACGGGCTGGAGCGGCTGGTTGTGACGCGGTGAGGGTGGTGCCTCGCGCTGTTCTTGTGTTTCCGGATCGCTTGAGCCGCCTGCCCGCGCGGAATCAAGGCCGCAGGCCGCCGCGCATCGCCGGGCCGCCCCCCCCGGACCGGCGATCTGGCGGCCCCAGGCGCTCAGCTTCGAGGTCCTTCGGATGTGGCCGTGATAAATCGAGGGATTCCACGCAAGGATCGCCAATCCGCGGCCCAACGCTGCGCGTCTTCCTCCCATGATGCAATCGAAACGGGCGCCCTGTCGCCAAACCTCACACCGGCAGCGCCGTGGTGTTCTTGATCTCCTCCATCGACAGCAGTGCGGTCACGTTGTGCACCTTCACTTCCGAGATCAGCGCCTGATAGAACACGTCATAGGCCCGGGCATTCTGCACCCGTACCTTGAGGATGTAGTCGATATCCCCCGCAAGCCGGTGCGCCTCCATCACCTCGGGGCGCGAACGCACCGCGTGCAGGAAGCGCCCCTGCCAGTCAGCATCGTGCTCGGAGGTGCGCACCAACACGAAGAAACAGGCCTCGAAGCCCAGCTTGTCGGCATCGGCGATCACCACCTGCGGGCCGATCACCCCGCCCTCGCGCATCTTGCGAATCCGGTTCCACACCGGGGTCTTGGACGATCCCACCGCGCGGGCGATCTCGTCGAGCGAACGGCCCGCATCGAGCTGCAGTTCGCGAAGGATTTTCCGGTCGGTGCCGTCGAGCTGCATGGGTTTTCCTCTTTCCCGTCCATCCGTAGACGCTGTTTCATATCACGCCGCCAGCGGAGAACAAAGTTCTTTAAAACCGCCCCCATCTAGCGATAAAGGGGGAGATTGTTCTATATTCTCGCAAGCGAAACTCACACAGCGGACGGATCCAGATGGCACATCCCACCCAGACCCTGCCCAGCGGGCACGTGGCCTTCGTCGGCGCCGGCCCCGGCGACCCGGAGCTTCTGACGGTGCGTGCCCTGCGCGAGATCCAGACCGCCGAGGTCATCCTGCACGACCAGCTTGTGCCGGAGGCGATCCTGTCGCTGGCCTCGGAGGGCGCCACGCTCGTGCCCGTGGGCAAAACCGGCTTCGGCCCCTCGATGAAGCAGGACGACATCACCGCGCTGATCATCGCCCATGCCTCGGGCGGCGCCCGCACGGTGCGCCTCAAGGCCGGCGATCCCGGCGTGTTCGGCCGGCTTGACGAGGAGACCGAGGCGCTCGACGCCGCCGGCATCCCCTACCATGTCACGCCGGGCCTCACCGCCTCGACCGCCGCCGCCGCGAGCCTCGGCGTCTCGCTGACGCGGCGCGGGCGCAATTCCGACCTGCGGCTGCTGACCGGGCACGACGTCAAGGGCTTCGCCGAGCAGGACTGGCGCACGCTGGCGCGCCCCGGTGCCGTCGCCGCGATCTACATGGGCAAGCGCGCCGCGCGCTTCCTGCAGGGCCGGCTGATGATGCATGGCGGCGATCCCGCCACCCCCATCACCGTGGTGGCGAACGCCTCGCGCCCGAACGAGCGCCAGCTGGCCTCGACGCTGGCCAGCCTGCCCGCCGATCTCGAGGCCGCCGATCTCGACGGCCCCGCTGTTCTTCTTCTGGGGCTCGCCCCCCGCGCCGCGCGCGCCATCGCATTTGCAAGACAGGAGGTGTCCTGATGCCCAAGGCCTTTACCCCGAAAGTCGTCACCGCCAACGCCCTGCTCGAGGGCGACGTGATCTACCTCGCCGCCGATGACCGCTGGGTGCGGCGCCTCGACGAGGCCGAGATCATCACCGACGAGGCCATCGCGCAGATCCGCCTGCTCGACGCGCAGGCCCGCGCCTCCGAGGCGGTCGGCGTCTACCTCGCCGACATGGCCCCCACCGAGGACGGCCCGCAGCCGACGCATTTCCGCGAGGAATTCCGCGCCACCGGCCCCTCCAACTACCATCACGGCAAGCAGGCCGCCGGCTGAGGCCGCGCCGCGCCTTCTCTGAGACAAGTGCAGGGCCCGATACGCATCCCTGCGGGAGAGACTGACAGATGTACCGCTACACAGAGTTCGACACAGCCTTCGTTGCAGAGCGCAACCGCCAGTTCCGTCAACAGGTGGAGCGCCGCATCTCCGGGGCCCTGACCGAGGACGAGTTCAAGCCGCTGCGCCTGATGAACGGCCTCTACCTGCAGCTGCACGCCTACATGCTGCGCGTGGCCATTCCCTACGGCACCCTCAACAGCGCGCAGATGGATCAGCTCGCGCTGCTGGCCGAGAAATGGGACAAGGGCTATGGCCATTTCACCACCCGGCAGAACATCCAGTACAACTGGCCCGAGCTGCGCGACGTGCCCGACATGCTCGATGCGCTGGCCGAGGTCGGGATGCACGCCATCCAGACCAGCGGCAACACCATCCGCAACGTGACCGCAGACCACTTCGCCGGCGCCGCTGCCGACGAGGTCGCCGATCCGCGCCCGGTGGCCGAGCTGCTGCGCCAGTGGTCGACCGATCATCCGGAATTCCAGTTCCTGCCGCGCAAGTTCAAGATCGCCGTCACCGGGGCCGAGAACGACCGCGCGGTGATCAAGGCGCATGACATCGGCATCCAGGTCGTCGAGCGCGACGGTGAGATCGGCTACCGCGTGCTCGTTGGCGGCGGGCTGGGCCGCACCCCGATGATCGGCAAGGAGCTGTCGCCCTTCGTCCCGCAGCAAGACCTGCTGCCGTATGTCGAGGCCGTGGTCTCGGTCTGGAACTTGCTCGGACGGCGCGACAACAAGTACAAGGCGCGCATCAAGATCACCGTGCACGAGCACGGCATCGACGAGATCCGCTCACTGGTCGAGACCCGCTTCGAAGAGACCAAGCAGGCGTTCGACGGGGCCGATCTGGCGATCTTCGACGAGATCAAGGCGCAGTTCGCCCCGCCGGCCTTCCGCAACGCGCCGACCGACGCCTATGACGCCGCCTATGCCGAGGACCCGGTGTTCCGCGCCTGGGCCGACAGCAACCTCACCGCGCACAAGGCCGGCGGCTATGCCATCGCGCAGATCAGCCTCAAGGCACATGGTGAGACGCCGGGCGATGCCACCGCCGAGCAGATGCGCGTGATGGCCGATCTCGCCCGCCGCTTCGGCCATGACGAGCTGCGCATCACCCACGAGCAGAACGTGGTGCTGCCGCATGTGCACAAGTCGGACCTTCCGCAGATCCACAAGATCCTGAAGGCGCACGGTCTGGCGACCGCCAATATCGGCCTAATCTCGGACATCATTGCCTGCCCCGGTATGGACTACTGCGCGCTGGCCACCGCCCGCTCGATCCCGATCGCGCAGGAGATCGCCACCCGCTTCGACGAGCTGAAGATCGAAAACGAGATCGGCGAGCTGAAGATCAAGATCTCGGGCTGCATCAACGCCTGCGGTCACCACCACGTGGGCCATATCGGCATCCTCGGCCTCGACCGGGCCGGTGTCGAGAACTACCAGATCACCCTCGGCGGCGACGCCACCGAGACCGCGAGCCTTGGCGAACGCACCGGCCCGGGCTTCCCGGCCGAAGAGGTGGTGCCCGCGATCGAGCGCATCGTCGGGGCCTACATGGAGCATCGGGAGGGCCCCGAGGAGAGCTTCTTGCAGGCCTATCGCCGTCTCGGCATGGCGCCATTCAAGCTGGCGCTCTACGGCGAGGACAGCGGCAAGCGGTCCCGGGCCGCGTGATCGGATGAGCTTTCAGTCTCTCCCCGACGCGCAGGCCGCCGGCGCCCCCGCGCCGAGCGCCGATGCGCTGGCGGACCTGCGCCAGCGCGTTGCCGCACTGAACGCGCGCTACCGCCATCACGGCGCGGTGTCGGTGCTCGAGGGGGCGCTGCGCGACCCCGAGGCCGGCGACATCGCGATGGTGTCGTCTTTCGGGGCCGAGTCGATCGCCCTGCTGCACCTCGTGGCGATGATCGACCGCAAGACGCCGGTGCTGTTCATCGACACGCGGCTGCTCTTTGCCGAGACGCTGGTCTACCAGCAGGACGTGGCCGAGCGGCTGCATCTCGAGGACGTGCGGGTGATCCGCACCGACGAGGCCCTGCTGGCAGAGCGCGACCCGAACGACGACCTGCGCAACCAGAGCACCGATGCCTGCTGCGCGCTTCGAAAGACCGTGCCGCTGGAACAGGCGCTGGCCGGGTTCGACGGCTGGATCACCGGCCGCAAGCGCTTCCAGTCGGCCACGCGGCAGACGCTCGAGTTCTTCGAGCTCGAGGACGCGACCGGGCGCATCAAGGTGAACCCGCTGGCGCACTGGGCGCCCGAGGACGTGCGCGCCTACATGGACGAGAACCGCCTGCCCCGGCACCCGCTGGTGGCCAAGGGCTACCCGTCGATCGGCTGCGCCCCCTGCACCTCCCCGGTGGCCGAGGGCGAGGACCCGCGCTCGGGACGCTGGCGCGGCGAGGAAAAAGTGGAATGCGGCATTCATTTCGCCAATGGCCGCATGGTGAGACAAGGACCGAGCACATGAGCATCATCGTCACCGACGCGGGCTTTGCGCCCGACGACTGGAGCGCCGGCTTCGAAACCGAGACCGCGCTCGACTTGCCCTCCGACACCGATCCCGCGGCGCTCGCGTTCGACGCGGACACGCAGATGATCCGCGTCGACTTCCCGAGCTTCGCGGACGGGCGCGGCTTCACGCTGGCCCGCCTGCTTCGCCTGCGCGGCTACCGGGGCCGCCTGCGCGCCAAGGGCCACGTGATCTCGGACCAGTACGCCATGGCGCGCCGCGCCGGCTTCGACGAGGTCGAGATCTCGGACGAGCTCGCCGCGCGCCAGCCCGAGGCCGAGTGGCTGTTCCGCTCGAATTGGCAGCAACACGACTACCAAAGCCGCCTGCGCGGTTGAGTCATCTTTCAATCCATACGACAACGCTCTAAAAAGGGACTCGAGGTTCGTTTGCCTACAAACAATTTCTGCCCCGCGCAGAAGCAACGCCCCTCGATGTGAACACCATGACCGAGATGAGCCCCGTGACCGACACCAACGCGACCAAAGCCGCCGACGCGCCGAAGAAGATGGTGCTGCCCGACGCCCAGACCGTGACCGAGGTCAAGCACTGGACGGACCGCCTGTTCTCGTTCCGGGTGACCCGCCCGGCGAGCCTGCGCTTCCGCTCGGGCGAGTTCGTGATGATCGGCCTGATGGGCGATCCGCACCCCGAGACCGGCAAGCAGAAACCGCTGCTGCGCGCCTACTCGATCGCCTCGCCCTCGTGGGACGAAGAGCTCGAGTTTTACTCGATCAAGGTGCAGGACGGCCCGCTGACCTCGAAGCTGCAGCACATCCAGCCCGGCGACGAGATCATCCTGCGACCCAAACCCGTGGGCACGCTGGTGCATGACGCGCTGCTGCCCGGCAAGCGCCTGTGGTTCTTTGCCACCGGCACCGGCTTTGCGCCCTTCGCCTCGCTGCTGCGCGAGCCGCAGACCTATGCGGATTACGACGAGGTCATCATCACCCACACCTGCCGCGAGGCGGGCGAACTCAAGTACGGCGCCGACCTGATCGAGAGCCTGAAGACCGACGAGCTGCTCAACGAGGTGATCGGCGAAGGCTTCTGGAAGAAGATCAAGTACTACCCGACCACCACCCGCGAAGAGAGCCCCAAGATGGGCCGCATCACCGACCTGATGCGCTCGGGCGAGGCCTTTGCCGATCTCGGCGTCGCGCCCCTGACCCCCGAGACCGACCGCGCGATGATCTGCGGCAACCTTGCCTTCAACCTCGAGCTCAAGGAGATGCTCGAGGGATACGGGCTCGAGGAAGGCGCGAACTCCGACCCCAAGCATTACGTGGTCGAGAAGGCGTTCCTCGACTGACCTCTGGTCGGACCCGCCTCAAACGCTTCAGGGCCCCTGCCGTTCGGCGGGGGCCTTTTTTGTCGGCGCAACCAGGAGGAGGCGACTCACGCCGCCGCGACAGCGGATCCGGGTCAGGCCAAAGCGTGTGGGATCAGTCGTAATCCGGGAGGCTCGGCGTTCCGAAATCACAGGCGTCGAGCTTCAGCAGATGTGCCAGGAAGAACAGCCCCAAGGCCAGCGCGGTGTAGAGCGACATTCCCGACAGCAGCGCCTTCCCGAAGACCGCCCCGGGCACGAAGGCGTTGCCGAGGACGATCGCCGTCAGGGCCGAAAGAGCGACGATGGCGACCGCCGCGCTCAGACGGCGTGTTTCCGGCGCCCCTGCCAGCCAGATCGTGGCACAGGCGACGATGATGCCAAGCGCGGTGCCCGGCGACATGCGATCCGCAGGCCGGATGATCGCGTCGAACAGGCTGTGATCGATATCGGCCCGGCCCGCGAGCGACAGCAGCAGATTGGCAGCAGCGATGGCTAGCGCGATCGAAGTAAGCTTGTGGCGGATCAGCGCCGAGCACCTGTCTTGGTCATCGAACTCCATCGCGGCGACGAACAGAAGCGCGATGGCAAGGGCGGTGCTTGGCACGGTGCCGGCGCGATGCGAGGCGACACGGGAGAGATCTTCGAAGCCGGTGAGCCAGCCGAACAGGATGGCAGCCATCCAAACCGCCCCGAGGGACACAAGGATCTGAGAGAGACGACCACTGTCCACCGACGTGACCCCCATGCTTGAGAAACCGAAAACTGGCCACCAAAGTTAGCTGAGCCCCCCGATTCATGCAATTGCGTGGTTGCAGGTTTTTGGCCCTGGCCCGTCTTTTTCTGACATTCTGGCCCGCGCACGGCAACCTCGGGCCGATCTCGCCCATCTGGCAACACGTTAGAGGAAGATCGGCTCCCACGAGGCGCTCCCCGATCGGAATCGCGCACCACGGTGTTATCGCAAACATACCGCGTCGCGGTGCCGCTCGACCCGCCCCCGTCCCGCGCGCGGACGGTCGGTCGCTGGATTGCTGCAAAGGGCCGGATAAAGCGCTTGAAACACTGGTGGCGCAGGACTATTTTGCCCCACCAAAGTGTTCACGGTAAAAGGACCGAAACCATAGCTCGCAGACCTCACAACGCGCCCCCAACGCGCGACACCGGCCCCCGCGTCAACGACCGTATCCGGGCCCCTGAAATCCGTCTGATCGGCGCCGAAGGCGAGAACCTGGGCGTCCAGCCCCCCCGGCGTGCGATGGAGCTGGCCGAGCAGGCCGGGCTTGATCTCGTCGAGATCTCGCCCAATGCCAATCCGCCGGTCTGCAAGATCATGGACTTCGGCAAGTTCAAATACGAACAGCAGAAGCGCGAATCCGAAGCTCGCAAGAAGCAGAAGATCATCGAAGTCAAAGAGGTGAAGTTCCGTCCCGGGACCGACACCCACGACTACGACGTCAAGATGCGCAATGTGCTGAAGTTCCTCGAGAACGGCGACAAGGTGAAGATCACCCTGCGCTTCCGCGGCCGCGAGATGGCGCACCAGAACCTTGGTCGGGAGCTGCTCGAGCGGGTGGCCGAAGACGTCAAGGAAGTCGGCAAGGTCGAGAACATGCCGAAGATGGAAGGCCGCCAGATGATCATGATGATCGGCCCGGTCGCCAAGTAAGGCGCCCGACAGAGCGACAAGAGCAACCCGCCGCATTCCGGCGGGTTTTTCTTTGCCCGGAGCGCGCCATGCCCGTCGCGCCGTGGGCGGGCCGGAGCTGTCAGGGGGCGCTGCCCCCGTCCGCGCGGGCGCGGACTCCCCCGGGATATTTTCGGCCAGAAGAAGATGCGGGCGCTGCGCGGTGAGGCTTGTGAAGCGCGCTCAGGCGTCGCGCGGGCGCGGGCGCGACGGTGGCTCCTTCAGCAGGCCGCCGACGCCCATGGCGCTGATCTCGCGGGCGCTGACCTCGATGCCGCAGAGCATCCGCTCGAGCACCCAGTCGGCGCCGTTGAGCGCCGGAGAGCGCGCGCAGCCCGGCAGGCCGATCACCGGGCGTTCCCCGAGCTTGCCGAAGAACAGCAGGTTGCCGGGATCGACCGGCATCCCGAAATGGGTGACCTCGCCACCTGCCGCCCGCAACGCCTCGGGGGCGGTGTCGTGCAGATCGGAGGTGGCCGAGCCGGTGAGGATCAGGATGACCTCCGCCGTGCTCTCGGCGATGGCGGCGGCGAGCGGCGCGATGTCGTGCGGCACCACGGCCCCGGGCAGCATCGGCACGCCCATGCGCTGCAGCCGGCCGGCGACGGCACGGCGGCCCTTCTGCGCCGGCCCCTCGCCGATCACCGTCTCGATGAGCTGAGCGCTTTTGCGCGTCACCGGGCGCAGGGTCAGCGCGCCGGGAGCCGCGGCACAGGCCGCCTCGAGTGCTGCGCCGGGCACCGCGTAGGAGATGATCTTGATCGTCGCCGCCATGCCGCGCTCGGGCAGGCTCTGCCAGGGGCGCACGGTGGCCACGGTGATCATCGGGTGCACCGCGTTGATGGCGTCGATGCGGGCGGCATCGACCTCCACGAGGCCGATCCGGGTGGCGTGCAGGTTGACCCGCCCGGTGGCGGCCTTGCCGATGCGCAGGCCCGAGGCGTCGGGCTCGGGCAGCATGGCGCGGGCCAGCCGCGCCGCGGCCGCGTCCTCGGCGACGTCGCCGGGCTCGAGGCGGGCGACCACCACCTCGGTCAGGCCCGCTGCCGACAGCGCCGCGAGGTTGTCGGGGCTGAGCACCGTGCCCTTGCGCAGCCGGCCCGAGGGCAGCGCCTCGGAATGGGCCAGCACCTGGCCCGCCGCCTCGGCCACCGGGACGGGGCCGAACCTCACGCGCCTTTCCTCAACACGGCTGTCATCTCGGCCAGGATCGAGACCGCGATCTCGGACGGGCCGGCCGCGCCGATGTCGAGCCCGACGGGGCCGTGGATGCGGGCGATCTCAACCTCGGAGAAGCCCGCCTCCTGCATCCGCGCCACCCGCTTGGCGTGGGTCCGGGTGGAGCCGAGCGCGCCGATGTAGAAGCAGCGAGAGCGCAGCGCCAGCATCAGCGCCGGGTCGTCGAGCTTGGGGTCGTGGGTCAGCAGCACCAGCGCGGTGCGGCTGTCGAGGCCAAGCGTCTCGACCGCCTCGTCGGGCCAGTCGTTGAGCAGGGTCTCGCCCGGAAAGCGGACCTGCGCGCCGAAGGTCTCGCGCGGGTCGATGATGGCCGGATCGTAGCCCGCGATGCGCGCCATCGGCACCAGCGCCTGCGCGATATGCACCGCACCCACCACGATGAGGCGCAGCGGCGGGTTGTGGATGGCCACGAAGGTCCGGCTCTCGTCCTCGAAGCCCGAGCGGTCCATGCGAAAGCGGGTCTCGTGGCCGTCGCGGTCGAGCCGGCGGGTGCCGGTGTCGAGGTCGACCACGTAGGCCACCGGCGTGCGCGCGGCGCGGGCGGCGCAGAGATCGGCCAGAAGCGCCTCTGGCAGCACGCGTCCGACCGGCTCGACCAGCACCCGGATGGTGCCGCCGCAGGCCAGCCCCACTGCGAAGGCGTCGCCATCGGAGACCCCGAATTCAAGCTCGCGCGGGGCCCCCTCCTCGAGCGCCTCCAGCGCCTCGACGATCACCGCGCCCTCGACGCAGCCGCCCGAGACCGAGCCTTCGATCTCGCCCTCCCCCGAGATCGCCAGCTGCGCGCCGACGCGGCGCGGGGCCGAGCCCCATGTTTCGATCACCGTAGCGAGCACGGCGCCCTTGCCTGCGCGGTGCCAGCCGAGCGCGGTTTCGGGAATGCGGTCGCTCAGATCGCTGTCGGCCATGTATGTCTCCCCCGGTGTGGTTTGTCGTATCCGGCAGGGGCGGTGCGGGCCCGCCCCCTGCCAAAGCTGGGATGCCGTGCTCAGCCCTGCTGATGCACCGCCGAGACCTCGGCGCGGATGATGCGGGCGATCTGGGCGCAATCGGCAAGGCTGAAGGTCAGCGGCAGGCGCATGTCCAGAAGCCCGGCCAGCACCCGGTCGGTGCGCGGCAGAGGCACGCTCTCGGCATAGCGCCAGCTGTCGTAGCGCGAGGTGAAGGCCACCGGCTCGGCGCCGCCGAACCACTTGAGCTCGACCCCGCGTGCGGCGCAGCGGCGCAGCACCTCCTGCACTGCCTCCGCCGCCCAGTCGAGCAGCAGCATCTGGATCGAGGAGCCGACATAGCGCTCGGGCGCGGGGCGGTCGATCAGCGTCAGGCCCGGCACGCCGCGCAGCCCCTCCTCGACGGCGCGGTACCGGTCGTTCCAGCGTGTGACCTGCGTCTCCAGATCGCGCAGCTGCGGGCGCAGGATGGCGGCGCGCAGGTTGTCCATGCGGCCCGAGACGTTGGGGGTGTGGTACTTGATCCGCTCGAACACCTCCGGGCCCGGGGCCGCGAGGTGGCGCTCGTAGAACATGTAGGAGCCCGACAGGATCACTGCGCGCGCGGCGATCTCTTCGTCATCGGTGACGAGAAAGCCGCCCTCGCCGGAGTTGACGTGCTTGTAGGTCTGGGTCGAATAGCAGCCCACCGCGCCGTGCCGTCCAGACGGCACGCCGTTCCACGCCGCGCCCATGGTGTGGGCACAATCCTCGATCACCGTGACGCCGGCGGCATCGCAGATCGCCATCAGCCGGTCCATGTCGCACAGGTGCCCGCGCATGTGGCTGAGCATCAGGACGCGGGCCTGTCCGATCTTGGCGGCCAGGTCGTCGAGATCGATCACCAGATCCTCGGTGACGCCGACGAAGACCGGCGTCGCGCCGACCGACGCGATGGCTCCGGGGACCGGCGCAAGGGTGAAGGCGTTGGTCAGGACCGTGTCGCCCGGCTGCACGCCCACCGCGCGCAGGGCACAGCCGAGCGCATAGCCACCGGAGGCGACGGCGAGCGCGAAGCGCGCGCCGGTCAGGGCGGCGACCTCCTGCTCGAGCAGCGCGGTCTCCGACAGCTCGTCGGGCGCGGTGTTGTAGCGATGCAGTCGGCCATGGCGCAACACCGCGAGTGCGGCCTCGATGCCCGCCTCGGGGATCGGCTCCTGCTGGGTGAAACTTCCGGTAAAGCGCTCTGTCATGCGCCGTTTCTGCGCCCCGCCAGCGGTCACGTCAATTACCCCGGCCTTCAAGATTTTTCGTTCGAAAAATCTTCGTCCCCCGCTCGGGCCCGGAAAATCTTTCGCAGGAAAGATTTTCTCCGCGCGGACGAGGTCAGGAAACGAGCCGGGCCACCTCGCCCTGCAGCTCTTCGAAATGGCCGATGACACCTTCCGGGGCGAGATCGCGCACCGCCTCGCCATCGGGTCCGAAGGTCACGAGGATGCAGGGCACCTTTGCCGCCGCCGCGGTCTGGCGATCGGTGTCGGTGTCGCCGACGAGACAGCTTCGCCCCACGGCGCCGCCCAGCCGCGCCACAACCTCGGTATAGGGCAGCGGGTCCGGCTTGCGCACCGGCAGCGTGTCGGCGCCGATCAGCGCACCGAAGATGTCGCGCACGCCCAGCTTTTGCAGCAGCGTCTCGGCCAGCCCCTCGGGCTTGTTGGTGCAGATCCCCACGCGCCAGCCGTCGCGGCGCAGCGCCTCGACCGCCTCGATGGCGCCGGGATAGAGCCGCGTATGCACGTCGATGGCATCGCCATAGGCGGTGAGCAGCCGCGGATACCAGAGCTCGACCGTCTCCGCGTCAAAGGCATCTGCCCGCTCGAGCCCGAGCTTCAGCATCGCCCGCGCGCCCCGGAAGGAGGTCGCCGCATCGCGCATCGGATCGAGCCGCGCTTCCGAGCCCATCTCGGAAAAGCACCAGTTGGCGGCGGCGATCAGGTCGCCGCTGGTGTCGGCCAGCGTGCCGTCGAGATCGAAGATGACCGAGCGCATGGGAAATCCTCCGGCTGACACATCACGACATTCAACGTGATGGATGCGATCTTGCTCCTGCCCCCTGAGCCGATAGAACGGGCAACGACAGAACACAAACGGGAAACCGGCATGAGCATCGCCCTGATCATCCTTGCCGCGGGCAAGGGCACCCGCATGGAATCCGACCTGCCCAAGGTGCTGCACCGCATCGCCCACGCGCCGATGCTGTGGCACGCCATGCGCGCCGGACAAAGTCTCGCGCCCGCGCGCAGCATCGTCGTGGCCGGTCACGAGGCCGAGCAGGTGGCCGCCTCGGCGCAGGAGTTCGACCCCGAGGCGCGGGTGGTGATCCAGTCCGAACAGCTCGGCACCGCGCACGCGGTGCGGCAGGCGGGCCCGGAGCTCGACGGCTTCGACGGCGATGCCATCGTGCTCTACGGCGACACGCCCTTCATCAGCCAGGAAACGCTCGAGGACATGGCCCGCGCCCGCGCCGAGCACGACGTGGTGGTCCTGGGCTTCGAGGCCGCCGATCCGGGCCGCTACGGGCGCCTCGTGACCGAGGGCGACGCGCTGCTCCGCATCGTCGAGTTCAAGGACGCAACGGATGAAGAGCGCGCCATAACCCTTTGTAACTCGGGCGTTGTCGCCGCCGACGCGGCAACCCTGCAAAGCCTGCTCTCCGAGGTGAAGAACGACAACGCGGCGGGCGAATACTACCTGCCCGACATCGTCGAGATCGCCCGCGCCCGCGGGCTTTCGGCGGGCGTTGTGCACTGCGCCGAGGCCGAGACGCTGGGGGTGAACTCCCGCGCCGAGCTGGCCGGCGCAGAGGCGTCGTTCCAGCAGGCGATCCGCGCCCGACTGATGGAAGACGGCGTCACCCTGCAGGCCCCCGACACTTGCTGGTTCGCGTGGGACACGGTGATCGGCCGCGATGCCGAGATCGAGCCCAACGTGATCTTCGGCCCCGGCGTCACCATCGAGAGCGGCGCCCGCATCCGCGCCTTCAGCCATCTCGAGGGCTGCCACGTCAGCCGCGGCGCCGTCGTCGGCCCCTTCGCCCGTCTGCGCCCCGGCGCAGAGCTGGCCGAGCACACCCATGTGGGCAATTTCGTCGAGATCAAGAACGCCTATCTCGGCGAGGGCGCCAAGGCCAATCACCTGACCTATCTCGGCGATGCCGATATCGGCGAGGGCAGCAATATCGGCGCGGGGACCATCACCTGCAACTATGACGGCGTGTTCAAGCACCGCACCACCATCGGGCGCAACGCCTTCATCGGCTCCGACACCATGCTGGTCGCCCCGGTCACCATCGGCGACGGCGCGATGACCGGGTCGGGCTCGGTGATCACCGACGACGTGGCGCCGGGCGCACTCGCGCTCGGGCGGGCCAAGCAGGTCGAGAAGCCGGGCTTCGCAACCCGGCTCTTCGACATGCTGAAGGCCAAGAAAAACCAACAGAACAAGGGATAACGGGCATGTGTGGAATCGTCGGAGTGCTGGGCAGTCACGAGGCCTCGCCGATCCTCGTCGAGGCGCTGCGTCGGCTCGAATACCGCGGCTATGACAGCGCCGGCATCGCCACGGTCAACGAGGGCAAGCTCGACCGTCGCCGCGCCGTGGGCAAGCTGGTCAATCTCAGCGACCGGCTGGTGCACGAACCGCTGCCCGGCAAGGCCGGCATCGGGCACACCCGCTGGGCCACCCATGGCAGCCCGACCGAGAAGAACGCCCACCCGCACAAGGCGGGGCCGGTGGCGGTGGTCCATAACGGCATCATCGAGAACTTCCGCGAGCTGCGCGCCATCCTCGCCAAGGCCGGCTACCAGCCCGAAACCGACACCGACACCGAAACCGTGGCGATGCTGACGCAGATGTATCTCGATGCCGGCAGCCGCCCGGTCGAGGCGGCGCAGGCGACCATCGCGCAGCTCGAGGGGGCCTTTGCGCTGGCCTTCCTGTTCGACGGCGAAGAAGACCTGATGATCGCCGCCCGCAAGGGCTCGCCGCTGGCCATCGGCTACGGCGACAACGAGATGTTCATCGGCTCCGACGCCATCGCGCTGGCCCCGATGACCGACACGCTGACCTATCTCGAGGAAGGCGACTGGGCGGTGATCACCCGCAAGGGCGCCGAGATCTTCGACATGGAAAACCGCCGCGTGACCCGCGAGGCGCGCAAGATCCGCATGGATGCCGCGCGCGTCGACAAGGCCGGCTACAAGCACTTCATGGCCAAGGAGATCGCCGAGCAGCCCACCGTGCTGGCCGACGCTCTGGGCGCCTATCTCGACGGCGACCGCATCGATATCCCCGAGGCGGCGCTGGATTTCTCCAAGGTCGAGCGGCTGGTGCTGGTGGCCTGCGGCACCGCCTACTACGCCTGCCTGACGGCGAAATACTGGTTCGAAAAGCTCGCGCGCCTGCCTGTCGAGGTCGATGTGGCCTCGGAGTTCCGCTACCGCGAGCCGCCGGTTCTGCCGGGCACCGTGGCGCTGTTCGTCAGCCAGTCCGGCGAGACCGCCGACACCCTCGCCGCGCTGCGCTACTGCCGCGACAAGGCCGACAGCATCGTCTCGGTGGTCAATGTCGAGACCAGCTCGATCGCCCGCGAGAGCGACCTCGCGCTGCCGATCCATGCCGGCGTCGAGATCGGCGTCGCCTCGACCAAGGCGTTCACCTGCCAGCTCAACGTGCTGCTGCTTCTGGCCGTCAAGGCGGCCTGCGAGCGGGGCCACATGCCCCCTGAGGACAAGGCGGCGCTGCTGGCACAGCTGCGCGCGCTGCCGGGGCTGTTCAACGCCACGCTCGACCGTGACGACACCATGGAGGCCGCGGCGCAGAAGATCGCCGAGGCTCGCGACGTGCTCTTCCTGGGGCGTGGCCTGATGTATCCGATCGCCTACGAAGGCGCGCTTAAACTGAAGGAAATCAGCTACATTCACGCCGAAGCTTATGCGTCGGGCGAACTCAAGCACGGTCCCATCGCGCTGATCGACAAGTCCGTTCCGGTGATCGTCATGGCACCGCATGACGGGCTCTTCGACAAGACCGTGTCGAACATGCAGGAGGTCATGGCGCGCGGCGGCAAGATCTGCCTCGTGACCGATGCGCGCGGCGCCGCCGAGGCCGGCGAAGGCGTCTGGCAGGTCATCACCCTGCCGGAGGTCGACGACCGCCTCGCGCCGCTGCTCTACGCCCTGCCGGCGCAGCTTCTGGCCTATCACGCGGCGGTCGCCAAGGGCACCGACGTGGACCAGCCGCGCAACCTCGCGAAATCGGTGACGGTGGAATAAGCGCCACCCTCGCCGGTTTTGCTGGCCCCGTGCCGCCGGTGGCGTACCCTGCGCCCCGGCACCCCGGAGGGCTTTGCCATGCCACACCGATTCGACGCCCCTGGCGCCGGCCTCCGCCCGGCGACACGCGACCGCCGCCCCAACGGCCCAAAGGACCACGACAGATGACCGCCGACGAGGCCCTTGCCGAGATCGAACGCCACGCCGAGCCCGGCCGCGCCGAGGGGATGCGCGCCTATCACAAGATCGACCGCCCCTATCTTGGCGTGCCGAACCCGGCCCTCAACGAGCTCACGCGGAACTGGCGGCAGACCCTGCCGCTGGACGAGCGCGTCGCGCTGGCGCGCGATCTGTGGCTGACGGATGTGTTCGAGGCGCGGCTGGCAGCTGCCAAGCTGCTGACTCAGGCGCGTATCCGTCCCGATGACGCGGTCTGGCGGCTGATCTGCGACTGGGTGCCCCAGTTCGACAGCTGGGCCATCGCCGATCACGCCTGCATGGCCGGGCAGCGCCGCCTGACCTCCGATCCCTCGCGCCTCGAGACCGTCGCGCACTGGACCGAGAGCCCGCATATGTGGACCCGCCGCGCGGCGCTGGTCATCACCCTGCCATGGGCCAAGATGAACTTTCCCTCCGAACAGGATCTGGCGATCCGCGACCGGGTGCTTGGCTGGGCCGCACACTTTACCGAGGATCGTGACTGGTTCCTGCAGAAGGCGATCGGCTGGTGGATCCGCGATCTGTCGAAACATGACCGCGCCCGCGCCGAGGGGTTTCTCGACGCCCATGGCGCGCGGCTCAAGCCGTTTGCCCGGCGCGAGGCCGCGACGCACCTCTGAGCCTCAGAGACGCGCGCGCAGACGGGCCACGCCGGCGCGGATCTCGGCGCGGATCGGCCCCTCGCGCGGCGCGTCTCGCAGCGTGCTGAGCAGCACAGGACCGGGCCGTCCCTTGCGCGACCATGTGAGCCCCGCCAGCACGGCCCGCGCCTCGGGTGTCAACTCGTCGGGCAGCTCCTGCCCCGAAAGCATCGCCCAGACCCCGGCCCAGCAGCGCGCCACGCTCCACGGGTTGTAGCCGCCGCCGCCCGAGGTCACGAGCCTCGGTGCCAGATCGAAGAGCGCCCGGGCGGCACGGAAATGGCTGTTGTTCGACAGCTCGAGCCGCGACAGCGGATCCTCAGTGAGCGCATCCGCGCCACATTGCAGGAACACCGCATCGGGCCGGAACGCCGCGACGGCGGGCAGGATCATCTCGTTGAGCACATAGGCGAACTCGCTATCGTTGAATCCCCGCGGCACCGGCAGGTTGAACGCCGCACCACCGCCCTCATCCTCCAGAGCGCCGGTGAAGGGCCAGCGCCGGTCCTCGTGCACCGAGATCACCCGGACGTCCTCGGAGCCGTGAAAGGCGAGCTCCACCCCGTCGCCGTGATGGGCGTCGATATCGACATAGACCACCCGCCGCGCCCCCAGCCGCCGCAGGTGCAGGATGGTCAGCACCGGCTCGTTGAGAAAGCAGAACCCCGCCGCCTGCCCGGCCAGCGCGTGATGGGTGCCGCCGCCGGCATTGTGCACCGCCCGCACCGCGCCCGACATCACCATCTCGGCCGCCAGAAGACCGCCGCCAACCGCCGTCGCCGGGCGGCGGTACATCTCGGGAAAGACCGGGTTGGACAGCGTGCCGAGGCCATAGCGCGCCCGGGTCTCGTCGCTGACCGCGCCCTCGGCCTCGGCGGCCTGCAGGGCGGCGATGTAATCGGGGGTGTGGAACGCCGCCAGCGCCTCGGGCTTGGCGCGCGGGCTGGTGCGGTAGAGGCTCCGCGGCAGAAGCCCCAGCGCCGCGGCAAGGTCGGTCGCGGCGGGCACCCGTTCGATCGAGAGCGGATGCCGGGTGCCGTATTTCGATCCGCGATAGATCTCGGAGCCGATGAAGAGTGCGCGCTGCATGGCCGGTGATCTAGGGCAGCGGCACCTCTGCGGAAAGCGCAAGTCGCGCTCAGCGTTGCACTTTCCTCGCCGCTGGGGTTAGGTCGCGCCATGCTCGGCACCACCCTCACCCTCCGCATGATCGCCCTGACGGCAGCGCTGCTGGCGCTTGGCGGTCTTGGCGGGGTTCTCGCGCAGGCCGTCGGCCTGCCGATGCCGTTCATGCTTGGCAGTCTTGCCAGTGGCGCGCTCGCGGTGGCCCTGTTCCAGGACGGGCTGATGCGCGACTACCGCTTCCCGATGCGCTTCCGAACCGGCTTCATCGGGCTGATCGGCGTGATGATCGGCACGCAGGTCCAGCCCGATCTCCTGCGCGAGGCCGGCGACCTGATCGTCACGCTCTCGGCGCTCGCGGTTTTCGTGGTCCTCGCGCATTACGGCAATTACCTGATCTTCCGCCGGCTTGGCGGCTACACGAGGGCCACCGCCTATTTCGCCGGGATGCCGGGCGGGCTGATGGAAAGCCTCGTGATGGGCGAACGCTCAGGCGCCGAGCTGCCGGTGCTCACCGCTCAGCAATTCCTGCGCATCATCATCGTCATCACCTTCGTGCCACTGGCGCTGTCGGTCTGGCTCGGCCACCCGGTGGGCAGCGCCGCCGGCCTGACGCCAAGCGCGACCGAACCGGTGACGCCGCTGGCGCTGCTGCTGATCGCGCTGGCCGCCGCCGCGGGGCTCGGCCTCGCGAAGCTGATCCACCTGCCCGCGGGCCAGATCACCGGGCCGCTGCTGCTAGCCGGCGCGGTCACGCTGACCGGCGCCGTCGACCTGCACCTGCCGTTCTGGCTGATCGCGGTGGCGCAGGTGGTGGTGGGCTGCTCGCTGGGCTTGCGCTTTTCCGGCATGACCGGCGCCATGCTGCGGCGCTGTGCCGGGCTGAGCGTGCTGTCGGTGCTGTGGATGCTGATCCTCGGCGCGGGCTTTGCCGCCGGGCTGAGCCTCGCAACCGGCCTGCCCTTCCTGCAGCTGATGATCTCCTACTCGCCGGGCGGCGTGACCGAGATGTCGGTGATCGCGCTGAGCCTTGCCGCCAATCCGGCGATGGTCAGCCTGCACCACGTGGTGCGCATCCTGTTCACCGTGCTCTTCATGGGCCTCGCCGAGCGCCGCCTCGACCTGAGCCGGGACTGAGCCCGCTGCGAGGCCGCGCCGCTCAGCCGGCGGTCTCGGCCTTTTCCTCGAGCGTCAGCCACTCTTCCTCGGTCGCCGAGAGCTTGTCCTGCCGCTCGGTCAGGGCCTCGGTGGCCTTGCGGAATTTCACCGGCTCGCGGGTGAACAGCTCGGGATCGGCGAGCAGCTGCTCGAGCTTGCCGATCTCGGCCTCGAGCCGCGCGATGACCTCGGGAAGCTCCTCGAGCCGGTGCTTCTCGGTGAAGCTCAGCCCAGTCTGCTGCGGCTTGGGCTTGGTGGCCTCGCGCGTCTCCTTGGAGGGCTTGGCGGCCTTCTCGGACGGCCCGGAGGCGGCGGCGGTCTCGGCTCGCTGGGCGCGGTAGTCGCTCCAGCCGCCAGCATAGACCACCGCCTGCCCGTTGCCTTCCATCGCCACGGTGGTGGTGGCGATGCGATCGAGGAAATCCCGGTCGTGGCTGACGATCAGCACGGTGCCGTCGTATTCGCCCAGCAGGTCCTGCAGCAGGTCCAGCGTCTCGACGTCGAGATCGTTGGTCGGCTCGTCCATCACCAGCAGGTTCGATTCCTTCGCCATCAGCTTGGCGAGCAGAAGCCGCGCCTTCTCGCCGCCGGAGAGCGAGGCGACCTTGGCCCGCGCCTGCCGCTCGTCGAAGAGGAATTCCTTGAGATAGCCCACCACGTGCTTGGGCTGGCCGCGCACCAGCACCTGGTCGGCCTTGCCCGAGACCCGCATATCCTTGTCGCCGGTGAGGCTCTCCCACAGGCTCATCTCGGGGTCGAGCTGCGACCTTGTCTGGTCAAACAGGGCGATCTCGAGATTGGTGCCGAGCTTGACCCGGCCCTCATCGGGGGCGATCTCGCCGGTCAACATGCGGATCAGCGTCGTCTTGCCGGTGCCGTTCGGCCCGACAAAGGCCACCCGGTCGCCGCGCTGCACGGTGAGCGAGAAATTCTTCACGATGGTCTTGTCGCCGAAGACCTTGGTCAGGCCCTCGGCCTCGATCACCTTCTTGCCAGAGACCGGCGCCGAGGCCAGCTCCATCGCAGCGGTGCCCTGCCGGCGGATCATGTTCGAGCGTTCCTGCCGCAGCGCCTTGAGCGCCCGCACCCGGCCCTGGTTGCGGGTGCGCCGGGCCGAGATGCCCTCGACCGCCCACTTGGCCTCGGCCTTGATCTTGCGGTCGAGCTTGTGGCGGGCCTCGTCTTCCTCGGCCCAGATCTTGTCGCGCCAGTCCTCGAAGCCCTTGAAGCCCTGCTCCTGCCGCCGCACCGCGCCGCGGTCGATCCACAGCGTGGCGCGGGTCAGCTCCTCGAGGAAGCGACGGTCGTGACTGATCAGGACAAACGCCTTGCGGGTGCGCTTGAGCTCGGCCTCGAGCCACTGGATGGCGGCGATGTCGAGGTGGTTGGTGGGCTCGTCGAGCAGCATCACGTCGGGATCCTGCGCCATCAGCCGCGCCAGCGCGGCGCGCCGCCGCTCGCCGCCCGAGGCGGTGGCGACCGGGCGCTCGGGATCGAAGCCCAGCCCCTCGCCCGCGGCTTCCACGAGATACATCTCCGCCGGCCCCAGCCCCTGGGCGGCATACTCGCCCAGCGTCTCGAAGCCGCTCAGGTCCGGCTCCTGCTCCATGTAGCCCACCGAGGTGCCCGCCGGCACCACGCGGCTGCCGGTGTCGGGCTCTACCATGCCCGCCATGACCTTCATCAGGGTCGACTTGCCCGAGCCGTTGCGGCCGACAAGCGCCACCCGGTCGCCGGGCTGCACGATGAGCGAGAGATTTGCGAAGACGGGCTCGCCCCCGAAGGTCAGCGAGATGTCGGAAAGCTGGAGAAGCGGTGCCTGTGCCATGGCCCCGCGCTATGTGGCGCCGCGTGCCGCGTCAAGGGGTCACGCGCTTGCCCTCGGCGTGTTCGAGGCGCGTGGCACTGCCTGCTATCGCACCGCGGGTGCGCCAACGAGAAGGAAAAGGAGGGAGCTCTGCTGCCTGTCGCACCGAAGGCGCGCCGATAAAAGAGAAACAAGGGGCTCTGCCCCCTCTTGGCGCTATGCGCCAATTCATCCCCGAGGTATTTTTGAACCAAAGAAGCCAGGAGCGCCGCGCCCCTTGCTTCTCTTCGTCAAAAATACTCCCGCCGGAGGCAGGCAGGACGGTGACGCCAAGTCCGCGCCCCGAGGTCCGCCCCGCCGGTCACACCCGGCTGATGCGTCCGCCGCTCACCGGCGCCGCGACGCCTGTCGTGCCGGGCGCGGATGTGGGCAGGCCGCGCGCCACCCGCACCGCGAGATAGGCGAAGGCCTGCGCCTCGAGCATGTCGCCGTCGAGACCCACCGCCTCGACCGGCTCCACCGGGCAGTCGATCCCGGCGGCCAACATCGCCATCATCACCGGATTGTGGCGCCCGCCGCCCGTCACCAGCACCCGCTCCGGCGGCGCGGGGCAGTGCTCGAGTCCGAGCATCACCGCGGTCGCCGCCATCGCCGTCATCGTGGCCGCGGCATCGGCGTCGTCCAGCTCGCGCACGAGATCGAGCATCAGCGAGAAATCGTCCCGGTCCAGCGATTTGGGCGGCATCTTGCGGAAATAGGCCTCGTCGAGGAACAGCTCGAGCGCGCCGTCCACGACATTGCCCTGCGCCGCCAGAGCGCCGTCGCGGTCGCAATCCCAGCCGCGCCGTTCCGCCACCAGATCGTTCAGGGGCGCATTGGCCGGCCCGGTGTCGAAGGCCAGAAGCGCCCCCGGCGCCTCGGGCCCGGCGCGTGACGGGTCGACCCAGGTCAGGTTCCCGACCCCGCCGAGGTTCAGGAAGGCCACCGGCGCGGTCGCTTGGGCCCACTGCGCGCAGGCGAAATGGAAGAACGGCGCCAACGGCGCGCCCTCGCCCCCCAGCGCCACATCCGCGGAGCGGAAATCCCACACCACGTCGCGCTCGAGGGCAACAGCCAGCGCGGCACCATCGCCAAGCTGGTGCGTGCCCCGCCCGCGCGGCTCGTGCGCCAGCGTCTGGCCGTGGAACCCCACCAGCTCGGCCTGCGGGAACTCCGCCAGAAGCTCTGCATGGGCGCGCTGCACCACGTCGTTCGCGGCCTCGAGATCGTCGCCCGGCCAGCGCCCCAGCGCCGCGCGCAAGGCCGCCCGCTCGGCGCCGGTATAGGCCCGGTACCCGCTCTCTCCGAAGGACAGGATTTGCCGCCCGTCCGTCTGCACCAGCGCCGCGTCGACCCCGTCAAGCGATGTGCCCGACATCGCCCCAAGCGCCCAGACCGGCGCTGTCTTCAACTTGTCCTTCACCTCTGCTCGCCCCGCCCTTATAGGAACGTGCGGACTATAAGAGGGAAGCCCCATGACCTACCATCCCAAATCGGACTTCATGCGCGTCATGATCGAGCGCGGCTATCTGGCCGACTGCACCGATTACCAGGGCCTCGACGAGGCACTGAGCAAAGGGGTGGTCACCGCCTATATCGGCTATGACGCCACGGCAAAGTCGCTGCACGTGGGCCACCTGCTCAACATCATGATGCTGCGCTGGCTGCAGAAGACCGGCCACCAGCCGATCACCCTGATGGGCGGCGGCACCACGAAGGTCGGCGATCCGTCCTTCCGCGCCGACGAGCGCCCGCTGCTCACCCCCGAGCAGATCGACGCCAATATCGACGGCATGAAGCAGGTCTTCGCCAAGTATCTCGACTACGACCGCGCCGAGACCCCGGCCCTGATGCTCAACAACGCCGAGTGGCTCGACGGGCTCAACTACCTCGCCTTCCTGCGCGACATCGGGAGGCACTTCTCGGTGAACCGGATGCTGTCGTTTGAATCGGTCAAATCGCGCCTCGACCGCGAGCAGTCGCTGAGCTTTCTCGAGTTCAACTACATGATCCTGCAGGCCTATGACTTCCTCGAGCTCAACCGCCGCTACGGCTGCCTGCTGCAGATGGGCGGCTCGGACCAGTGGGGCAATATCGTCAACGGCATCGACCTGACCCGGCGGGTGCTCGACAACGAGATCTACGGCCTGACCTCACCGCTGCTGACCACCTCCGACGGGCGCAAGATGGGCAAGAGCCAGGGCGGCGCCATGTGGCTCAACGCCGACATGCTCTCGCCCTACGAGTTCTGGCAGTTCTGGCGCAACACCACCGATGCCGATGTGGGCCGCTTCCTCAAGCTCTACACCGAGCTCCCGGTCGAGGAATGCGACCGGCTCGGCGCGCTCTCGGGCTCCGAGATCAACGCAGCCAAGATCATCCTGGCCAACGAGGTCACGACCCTGTGCCACGGCGCCGAGGCGGCGGCCGGGGCCGAAGCCACCGCGCGCGAGGTCTTCGAGAAGGGCGGCGTGGGCGACGACCTGCCGACGCTGGCGCTCTCGGCGGAGGAGCTGGGCGGCGACGGGATCTCCATCGTGCAGCTGATGGTGCGCGCCGGGCTGGCGAAATCCGGCAAGGACGCCAAGCGCCTGATCGCCGAGAACGGCGCCCGCATCGACGATGCCCCGCTCACCGATGCCGGGCTGATGCTCGACGCGGCGGCACTGGCCAGCCCGGTGAAGCTCTCGGCAGGCAAGAAGCGCCACGCGCTGGTCAAGCTCGGCTGACGCGCACCGCGCATCATCGCGATCCCGAGGGCCGGCCATGCGCCGGCCCTTTTTCGTGGCGCCGCCGCTCAAGGCAGCAGTTGCACCAGCGCCAGCGCCGCGAAGGGCAGCGACAGCAGGCTGGCGAGCAGCAAAGCCGCGGCCAGAGTGGGCCGCGGCGCAGGCGCCACCACCGAGGACGGACGCAGCGCCTTGCGGCGTTGAGAACAGCTCTCTGACATGGACCCGAGTTAACCACGCATTCACTTTCCGAGCCGTTAATACGCAGCATGACCCCCCCCGTCCTGCCGCTGCAACAATCGCCGCAATACGCCCGCACCCTGCGCGCCCTCGGGCTGCCGGTGCGCTGCGGGGACCGCGCCGGCCTGCTCTGGATGACGCAACGCCGCCGCCTGCCGCTTCTGGGCGACGTGGGCCTGATCTCCCGCGGGCCCGTCACGAGCACCGCCCTGCCAGCCGACTGGCTCGCCCTCTGCCGCGACGGCCATCGCGGCCCGCTGCTGATCAACGCCGACGGCCCCACGCCGGACCGCCTTCGCGCCGACGGCTTCTGGCCACTGCTCACCCCGGCCACGCTGGCCCGCCTGCCGCTCTCGACCGAGGGCGAGATGCGCGCCGCGATGCACGGCAAATGGCGCAACCGGCTGAACCGCAGCGCCGACCACCGCCTGCAGATCCACCACCAACCGCTCACCCCGGACCACTGGCTGCTCGACGCAGAGGCCAAACAATCCCGGCGCAAACGCTACCGCACGCTACCCCCGGCGCTGATCGCCGCCTTCGCGCGCGCCAATCCCGGCGCCGCCCTGATCTGGGAGGCCCGGCATCAGGGCCGGCCCGTCGCCGCCATCGCCGTCCTGCGCCACGGCCCGACCGCCACCTGGCAGATGGGTGTGTCGCATCCCGATGGCCGCCGCCTCTGCGCCATGAACGCGCTGCTCTGGGCCGCCATGCGCTGGCTCGCAAGGCAGGGCCACACCACCCTGGACCTCGGCGTCCTGAACTCCGACGCCGGACCCGGGCTCACCCGCTTCAAGCTCGGCACCGGCGCCAGGCCGCACCGGCTCGGCGGCACCTGGCTGCACCACCCGGCGCTCGCGCCGCTGGCACGCCACCTGCCGGCGCGGCTCTCACGCTGAGCCCGCCCTTCTTCTGGCCAGAAATATCCCGGGAGGTGAATTGCCCCGGCCTGCCGGGGCAAGAGGAGGGCCGCGCCCTCCTGCACCGCCGGTTCGCGCCAGAGGCGCGGGCCGGCAAAACCAGCGCGCGCCCCGCAGGGCGCGCACCGCGTGCTATCAGTCGGTCACGGTGACCGTTTCCATCTGGTCCGGCTGACCCACCACGGCGCCATTGCGCCCGGTGCCGCGCTTGATTGCCTCGACCACATCCATGCCCGAGGTCACCTCGCCCACCACCGTGTACTGGCCGTTGAGATGCGGCGCCGGCGCGAACATGATGAAGAACTGCGAGTTGGCCGAGTCCGGGCTCTGCGACCGGGCCATGCCGACCACGCCGCGACCGAAGTCGCGATCCGAGAATTCCGCCTCGAGATCCGGCCGGTCCGAGCCGCCCATGCCCGCCATGCGCATGTCCGAGCCCATCTTGCCGTGCTGCACGTCGCCGGTCTGGGCCATGAAGCCGTCGATCACCCGGTGGAAGGCGACGCCGTCATAGGCGCCCTCTTCCGCCAGAGCGGTGATCTGCGCCACGTGGTTCGGCGCCACGTCCTCGAACAGGTCGATGTGGAAGGTGCCGTTGGCGCCCTCGCCCGACACCGTCACGTCGAGCCCCGCCGCCGAGAGCGGCGCCGCGAGGGTGCAGAGCGCCGCTGCGATCAGGTTACGCATCGGCGGCCACCTTGACGCTGACCATCTTGTCGGGATCCGCGGGCGGCTCGCCGCGGGTGATGGCATCCACATGCGCCATGCCGTCGATGACGCGTCCGTAAACGGTGTATTGCCCGTTGAGGAAGTGGTTGTCCTTGAAGTTGATGAAGAACTGCGAGTTGGCCGAGTTCGGGTTCTGCGACCGGGCCGCGCCCAGCGTGCCGCGGTCATGCGGCAGCTTGGAGAACTCCGCCGGCAGGTCGGGCAGATCGGAGCCGCCGGTGCCGGCACGGCCGATGTTGAAGCCGTCGTCCTTGTTGCCGTGCTGCACGTCGCCGGTCTGGGCCATGAAGCCCTCGATCACGCGGTGGAACACCACGCCGTCATAGGCGCCAGACCGCGCCAGCTCCTTCATCCGCTCCACGTGCTTGGGCGCCACGTCGGGCAGCAGCTCGATGGTCACGGTGCCGTCCTTCAGCTCCATGAGGATGGTGTTTTCGGGGTCCTTGATCTCGGCCATGTCGCATCACTCCCTGCGCAGCATATTACGACCCGAGACTTAATCCTCCCCCGCGCGAATGCCAAGGGACGCGCGCACATTGACGCCGCCGGTGCTTCGGGGCAGACCTTGGGCAACGCTTTGACAGGAGGACAAGATGGCCTGGAAGACCCTCGACGACATGGAGCTGGACGGCAAACGCGTGCTGACCCGTGTCGACATCAACGTGCCGGTGGAAAACGGCGAGGTCACCGACGCCACCCGCATCGAGCGTGTCTGCGCCACGGTGCAGGACATTCTCGCGCGCGGCGGCACCCCGGTGCTGCTGGCGCATTTCGGCCGCCCAAAGGGCAAGGTCGTGCCCGAGATGTCTTTGAAGATGCTGCTGCCCGCCCTCGAGGCGGCGTTCGGCACCAAGGTGCATTTCGCCACGCTCGACGAGGCCGAGGCGGTGATCGAAGCTTGCGAGAAGGGCCACGTGGTGCTGCTCGAGAACACCCGCTTCGAGCCCGGCGAGGAAAAGAACGACCCCGAGCTCTCCAAGACCTATGCCGCGCTCGGCGACGTCTTTTGCAACGACGCCTTCTCGGCGGCGCACCGCGCGCACGCCTCGACCGAGGCCCTGGCGCACCTGCTGCCGGCCTGC
Source organism: Salipiger bermudensis (assembly GCF_020171625.1). GTDB lineage: Bacteria > Pseudomonadota > Alphaproteobacteria > Rhodobacterales > Rhodobacteraceae > Salipiger > Salipiger bermudensis_B. The sequence goes on along the minus strand of NZ_JAIUZY010000001.1, from coordinate 112,752 downwards.
GCGGGGCGCCTGATGCAGGCCGAGCTCGAGGCGCTCGAGGCGGCGCTCGGCACGCCCAAGCGCCCGGTTCTGGCGGTGGTCGGCGGCGCCAAGGTCTCGACCAAACTCGAGCTGCTCGGCAATCTCGTCGAGAAGGTCGACATCCTCGTCATCGGCGGCGGCATGGCCAACACCTTCCTCGCGGCCCAGGGCCTCGACGTCGGCAAGTCGCTCTGCGAGCACGACATGACCGGCACCGCCAAGGAGATCGCCGAGAAAGCCGCCGCGACGGGCTGCGAGATCCTGCTGCCGCGCGACGTGGTGGTGGCCCGCGAGTTCCGCGAGAACGCGCCGTCGGAGGTGGTGAAGGCCGAGGACTGCCCGGCGGACGCGATGATCCTCGACGCCGGCCCCGACAGCGTGGCGCATGTGGAGCAGGCCATCGACCGGGCCGAGACGCTGATCTGGAACGGCCCGCTCGGCGCCTTCGAGATCGCCCCCTTCGACACCGCGACCAACGCCGCCGCGGCGCACGCGGCCAAGGCCACCGCATCGGGCAAGCTGGTCTCGGTCGCCGGTGGCGGCGACACCGTGGCGGCGCTCAACAAGGCCGGCGCGTCGGACGATTTCACCTACATCTCCACCGCCGGCGGCGCCTTCCTCGAATGGATGGAGGGCAAGGTCCTGCCGGGCGTCGCGGCGCTCGGCTGACCTGCGGCCGAATCGCAAAGGAAGGCGCCTCCGAGAGGGGGCGCTTTCTTGCGTCTGGCTGCATGAAAGTCCGCTCTCACTGGCTCTTAGGTCCAGCTTTCCGGGAGACATCCGGGCATCATGCCGACCGCGGCGCGTTGAGTTGGCCTGATGCGCAAAGGCGGATCGCTTCGCGAGCCTAGAACGGCGCAGAACCGCGCCTGACGCCCCTACCACCCCCAACATGTCGAAACTGCCTTCGGTCGCTCCTGCGACCGTTATGACCATCAATGTCCGTGGGGATCTCTGGACGCCCATCCCCGCCAAGGGCTCGGACGTCCACGACAGCTCTCAAGCGGTTTGCAACAGCGCTTCGGACGCATGACGATTTGAGGAAGGGTGGCGCACCCGAAAGGATTCGAACCTTTGGCCTCTGCCTTCGGAGGGCAGCGCTCTATCCAGCTGAGCTACGGGTGCCTGCGGCGGGGTGATAGTGCAAAGAAACGCGGCCCGCAATCGCGAATTCCCGTCTCGCGGCGCTTTAATTCGACCAAGCCGATCCGTGCGCTTCAGGATGCGTGGCCCTCTGCGCCACCGGGTCCGAGAGCGCACCCCACCCGGCTCGGCCAGCCAGTCGCAGCGCGCACCATTCTGCATCGAGCGCGCGCCTCGACAATTGGCGCCGCGGGGCGATCTGATACGCGCGGCATCTCCGGACGGGTCGCCCGAAACCGATGTCGGTTTCGGGCCGGACGCGTCACGTCTCAGGCGAACAGCTCGTGCGCCAGCTCCAGCGCGTCGATCAGCGTGTCGACCTCGGCCTCGGTGTTGTAGAGCCCGAACGAGGCGCGGCAGGTGGCAGAGACGCCCAGGTGGTCCATCAGCGGGCCGGCGCAGTGGTGGCCGGCGCGCACCGCGACGCCCTTCTTGTCGAGGATGGTCGAGATGTCATGCGCATGGGCCGCGCCGTCGAGCGTGAAGGAAAAGATCGCCGCCTTGCCGGGCGCGTGACCCTGCACCTGAAGCCAGTTCAGACCCGCGAGCCGTTCCTTGGCGTAGGACGCGATGCGGGCCTCGTGGGCCGCGATGTTCTCCATGCCGAGATCCATCATGTACTCGAGCGCCACGCCGAGGCCGATCTGCTGCACGATGCCGGGCGTGCCGGCCTCGAACTTCATCGGTGGATCGGCATAGGTCACGACCTCCTTGTGGACCTCGCGGATCATGTCGCCGCCGCCCATGAAGGGCTGCATCTCGGCCATCCGCTCCTTGCGGATCCAGATCGCGCCCGACCCCGAGGGGCCGTAGAGCTTGTGCCCGGTGATGGCGTAGAAATCGCAGCCGAGCTCCTCGACATTCACCGGCATGTGCACGGCGCCCTGCGAGCCGTCGACCAGCACCGCCACCCCGCGCTCGCGCGCGGCGGAACAGATCGTCTTGACGTCGACCACGGTGCCCAGCACGTTCGAGAGCTGCGTGATCGCCACAAGCTTGGTCTTCGGGCCGATGGCGTCGATCACCTTCTGCGGATCGAGCGCGCCGGTCTCGTCGACATCGACCCACTTGATCACCACGCCCTGCCGCTCGCGCAGGAAGTGCCAGGGCACGATATTGGCGTGGTGCTCCATCACCGACAGGACGATCTCGTCACCGGGCTCGAAGCGGGGCATGGCCCAGCCATAGGCCACGAGGTTGATGCCCTCGGTGGTACCGGAGGTGAACACCACCTCCTCCTCGTCCTTGGCGCCGAGGAAGCGGGCGATGATGCCGCGCGTACCCTCGTATTTCTCTGTCGCGAGGTTAGACAGGTAATGCAGGCCGCGATGGACGTTGGCGTATTCCTCGGCATAGCCGCGGGTCACCGCATCGATCACCACCTGCGGCTTCTGCGCCGAGGCGCCGTTGTCGAGATAGACCAGCGGCTTGCCGTTCACCTCCCGGGAGAGGATCGGAAAGTCTTTGCGGATTTCGGTCACGTCATACATCAGATCGCCATCGCGTTGGGGCTTATGCCCATCAGGGATACGAGCAGGCTCATCGCAATGACAAGGGCAAGCCCGCCGATCACGAGCACGGCAAGCGCCCTGAGCAGATTGTCGAAGCCATGAGCCACGTCGAGGAAATTCAGGAAAATGTAGATGCCGGCCAGAAAGCCCAGCACCGCGAGGATCGAGGCGAGCGGCGGCACCAGAAGCGCGGCCACCGCGACGAGCACCTGCCAGAGGATGCGCACCGCCTGCAGCCAGCTCAGCAGCACCGCGAGATCCTCGCCCCGTCCGCTGCCGCCGAGCATCCGCCCGATCCATGTCAGCACGATCACCGACACCACCAGCATCGCGGCAAGCAGCGCGCCGAACAGCACCGGGCTCATCATGAACGGGAGCGCGCCGGGGCCCATCGACGCCTGCATGATGCCCATCACCAGCGCGTTGAGGACCACCACCAGCGCCATCGCGGTCAGGATGGCCTCGTGGCTGAGCCGAGCGGCGAGCAGCAACTGCGCCACCTCGCGCGGGGCGGTGACGGTCTGCCACGCCAGTCGGAGGAACCCGGCCGGGGTCATGCCGGCGCCGCTTTCTGCGCGGCGGCCAGCCCCGAGAGCCAAAACCACACGAAGACCGCGAACCAGACCAGCCCCACGAGCGTAAGCTGGAGCCCCGGCCCCATCAGCCCGGCCACCAGCCCGTTCAGCAGGACCAGCGGCGTCGCCGCCAGTAGCGCCCAGAACAGCGCCAGCCGCGCGCCGTAGGCGCTGCCCTTGCCGCCGAACAGCTTGGCGACGAGATGGCTCAGGAAAGCGATGAGGTAGAACATCAGCGGCGCCAGCACGAGCCACGCCAGAAGCGCCCCACCCAAAAGCGGGTTCAGCTCGGTCTCTTCGAGATGCGCCTGCCGCGACAGCGCCGGCATCTGCGCGATGAAGAACAGCGCGCAGGCCGCCATCACCAGCATCAGCGCACGATCTTCGCGCGGCCCCTCCGAAAGGAGCCGCGCGACGACCTTGCCCGGCCCCCGGTAGGTGGCCAGGATTTCGCGCGAAAGCGACATCAGCCGCGGCGCCGCAGCAGCCAGGCTTCGACGCGTTCGACGATCTCTTCCTGCAGGCTCTCGTCCTCGACCTCCTGCACCGCTTCCGCGATGAAGGCGATGGTCAGCAGGTCCTCGGCGATGCCGCGCGGCAGGCCGCGGGCGCGCAGGTAGAACAGGCCGTCCTCATCGATCGCACCGGAGGTGGAGCCGTGCGAGCAGGCCACGTCGTCGGCATAGATCTCGAGCTCGGGCTTGGCGAGGAACTGGCTGTCATCGTCCAGCAGCAGCGACTGCGAGATCTGGTAGCCGTCGGTCTTCTGAGCGTCGGGCTTGACGAGGATCTTGCCCTGGAACACGCCGGTCGCCCCGTTGCGCAGGACCTTCTTGAACACCTGGCGGCTCTCGCAGTTCACCGCGTCATGGGTGATGAACACCGTGTCGTCGTGGTGGAAATCGCCGTCGCCCATGCAGGCGCCCGCGACATGGGCCACCGCATCGTCGCCGTTGAGCTCAAGGACGCACTCGTTGCGGGTCATCACGCCGTTCACCGTGAGGGTGAAGGTCTTGAACGTGCTCTCGGTGCCGAGCCGACCGAAGATGTGGGTGGCGGCGCGGCGCTCGTGGTCACGCCCCTGCGTGCGCACGTGGTGGAAACCCGCGCGGTCCGCAAGGTCCACTTCGATCACCTTGTTGAACCGGGCCGCCGCCGGGCCGTTCTCGAGGATGGTGACGTCGCCGCCCTCCTCGACCTTGACCACGTGGTGCAGGATCGCGTCGGAGGTCTCCGACTTGTGGTGATAGATCAGGTTGATCGGCTTCGACACCTTGCCGGTGACGCGCATCAGGATGCCGTCGGTCGCGAAGGCGGTGTTGAGCGCCGCCAGCGGACGCTCGACCGGGGTCTGGCCGTTGGCTTCCAGCGTGCCGTAGAGGTCCTTGGCCCAGTGGATGTCGGACGCCTCCGCGAGGCGGGCGATCTCGACACCCTCGAGCGCCAGCTCGTCCGAGGCCTCGGCATCGAAGACGCCGTCGGTGAAGACGATCTTCAGCCGGTCCCGTTCTCCGAAGATCGGCGCCTCGCCGGCGTCGAACACGGCAGCCTTGGGCGCCTCGGCGCTGACCAGCGTCTCGGGGCGGGTGTACTTCCAGTACTCGTCACGCGCATGGGGCAGCCCCATGGCGCGCAGCCGGGCCAGCGCGTCCTTGCGCGCCGGGGCCGACCAGCCGCCCTCGGGCAGCTCGAGCGCGGCGATGCGCGCCTCGGTCGCGTCCTGTTTCGGTTGCGCAAGAGCCATTTACGCCTCCTCTTCGATCAGGTGGGCATAGCCTTCGTTCTCGACCTCGAGGGCCAGCTCGGGGCCGCCGGTCTTGATGATGCGACCATCGTGCATGATGTGCACCACGTCCGGTTTGATGTGGTCGAGAAGGCGCTGGTAGTGGGTGATCACGAGGAAGCCACGGCCCTCGTCGCGCAGCGCGTTGACGCCATCGGCCACCAGCTTCATCGCGTCCACGTCGAGGCCCGAGTCGGTCTCGTCGAGGATGCAGAGCTTGGGCTCGAGCATCGCCATCTGCAGGATCTCATTGCGCTTCTTCTCACCGCCGGAGAAGCCGACATTGACCGGGCGCTTGAGCATCTCGGCGTCGATCTTGAGGCTCTTGGCCTTCTCGCGCACGACCTTGAGGAACTCGGTCGAGTTCATCTCTTCCTCGCCACGCGCCTTGCGCTGGCTGTTCACCGCGGTGCGCAGGAAGGTCATGTTGCCCACGCCGGGGATCTCCACCGGGTACTGGAACGCCAGGAACAGGCCAGCGGCGGCGCGCTCTTCGGCGTCCATGTCGAGCAGGTCCTCGCCAAGCAGCTCGGCCGAGCCGTCGGTGACCTCGTAGCCGTCCTTGCCCGAGAGCACGTAGGACAGGGTCGACTTGCCCGAGCCGTTCGGGCCCATGATCGCGTGCACCTTGCCGGCCTCGACGGTGAGGTCGACGCCCTTGAGGATCTGCTTGTCCTCTTCTTCAAGTTTCACTTGCAGGTTTTTGATTTCCAGCATGTTTTTCTCCTGTCGGCCTGCGGCCGATCTTCCTCTTTCCGGCCTCAGGGCCGCATCGTCAATTGCATGATCCGCAGCAGGCGCTTCGCCGGGACCGGCTGCGGGGTGATCTCGAACCGGGCCATGCGGCCGGTCATTTCGGGGTGACCGAGGAACTCCTCGACCTGATGGTATTGCTTGCGCTGCGCGTAATCATCGAAGAGCAGCGTCAGCGGTTTCTCGGCAAGGAAGGCCGCCGCCAGCGCGCAGCCCTCGCGAAAGCGCCCGTCCACCAGCACCACGTCGGGGTGGCGGAACTCGGGCAGCTCCCAGACCTCGAGCGGGTAGCGCGACCAGCGCCGCCACTCGGTCTCGTCGACCGGACGGCCCCACTCCCGCATGGCGCCGATATCCGACCAGATGACATCGACCTCGGTGCCCTCGGCCGGCGGATTGCGGTCGAACCAGTCGCGCATCATCTGCGCCCAGTCCCGGTCGCTCTCGACCGCGAAGACGGTACGCCCCGGCAGTTCCGAGGCCACCACGGTCGAGCCGCCGGTGCCGTATTCGAGGATCACCGCGGCCCGGCCATAGGTCTCGCGCAGCAGCGCGGCCTCGGCCTCGGGCATGGTCAGCTCCGGGCGCGTTATGGGCGCGGCTGCGATCACTCGATCACCACCGCCGTGCCGGAGGCCGAGACCATGAGCATGGAGTTCCCGACCACCTCGTAGTCGATATCCACGCCGACCACGGCGTTGCCGCCAGCCGCCTCCGCGCGCTGCTCGAGCTCGCGGAAGGCGACCTCGCGGGCGTCCTGAAGCTTGCGCTCGTAAGCGCCGGAGCGGCCACCCACGATGTCGGTGACCTGCGCGAAGAGATCGCGCACCACGTTGGCGCCCATGATCGCCTCGCCAACCACCACGCCCTTGTAGGCGGTGATGCGATGGCCCTCGATGCTGTTGGTCGTGGTCACAATCATCGTGTCTCTCCAGTCGCTTACGGGACGAACCTCAGACGGCGGTGACATACTTCAGCATCATCATCACGAGCATGGCGAGCCCCGCCGCCGCGCTTGCGGTGAGCAGGACCGAGCCGCCGAGCAGCCCTTCGGTCTTGCCCTTGCGTCTGCGGATGCCAAGCCCGATCAGAACACCGAGGAATACACCGATGCCGGCGCCAAGCGAGTCGATGGCAAGCTGCTGGATCATGTCCCGTCTCTCCCGAGGGGGTGGGCGTGCCGCCCACCCGTGCCGTGCGTCAGCCCACCGAGCCTTCGAGCGAGATGGCGACCAGCGCCTGCGCTTCCATGGCGAACTCCATCGGCAGTGCCTGCAGCACTTCCTTGCAGAAGCCGTTCACCACCAGCGCCACGGCCTCTTCCTCGTCCATGCCGCGCTGGCGGCAGTAGAAAAGCTGGTCGTCGTCGACCTTCGAGGTCGTCGCTTCGTGCTCGCAGCGCGAGGAGTTGTTCTTCACCTCGATATACGGAACCGTGTGGGCGCCGCACTTGTCGCCGATGAGGAGGCTGTCGCACTGGGTGTAGTTGCGCGAGTTCTTGGCTTTCGGGTGCATTGAGACGAGACCGCGATAGGTGTTCTGCGCCACGCCCGCCGAAATGCCCTTCGAGACGATCCGGCTCTTGGTGTCCTTGCCGAGGTGGATCATCTTGGTGCCGGTGTCGGCCTGCTGATGGTTGTTGGCGATGGCGATCGAGTAGAACTCGCCTTGGCTTTCGTTGCCGCGCAGAATGCAGGACGGGTATTTCCACGTCACTGCCGAGCCGGTCTCGACCTGAGTCCACATCACCTTCGCCCGGTCGCCGCGGCAATCCGCGCGCTTGGTGACGAAGTTGTAGATGCCGCCCTTGCCGTCCTCGTCGCCGGGGAACCAGTTCTGCACCGTGGAGTATTTCACCTCGGCGTCTTCCTCGATGATGATCTCGACCACGGCGGCGTGCAGCTGCGCGGTGTCCCGCTTGGGCGCGGTGCAGCCCTCAAGGTAGCTCACGTAAGAACCCTTGTCGGCAATGATCAGCGTGCGCTCGAACTGGCCGGTGTTCTCGGCGTTGATGCGGAAATAGGTCGACAGCTCCATCGGGCAGCGCACGCCCGGCGGCACGTAGACGAACGAGCCGTCCGAGAACACGGCGCTGTTGAGCGTGGCGTAGAAGTTGTCCGACACCGGCACGACCGAGCCGAGATACTTCTTCACCAGCTCAGGGTGCTTCTGGATCGCCTCGGAGATCGAGCAGAAGATCACGCCGGCCTTCTCGAGCTCCTTCTGGAAGGTGGTGCCCACCGAAACGCTGTCGAAGACGGCGTCGACGGCCACCTTGCGCTCGGGCGCGTTGGCATCGGCAGGAGCATCCTCGGCGCCCTCGACACCGGCCAGAACCATCTGCTCCTTAAGCGGAATGCCGAGCTTTTCATAGGTCGCCAGCAGCTTGGGATCGACCTCGTCCAGCGACTTGGGCTTGGTCTCCATGCTCTTGGGACGGGCGTAGTAATACTGCTTCTGGAAGTCGATCTTCGGATACTCGACCATTGCCCAGTCGGGCTCTTTCTTGGTCAGCCAGCGGCGATAGGCCTCGAGGCGCCATTCGGTCATCCATTCCGGCTCGCCGTTCTTGCTCGAGATCAGCCGCACGATGTCCTCGTCGAGGCCCATCGGGGCGTATTCCATCTCGATCTCGGTTTCCCAGCCGTACTTGTAGGTCGAGACGGCTTCGACCGCGTCCACGGTCTCCTTCTCGACACCTTCCTTGACCGTCACATTGTCAAAGGCTGCCATGCGTTCTCTCCTGTCATCGCGCGACCTGCGCGCGTCTCGTGCGTTCACCGGCGCTCCGGGCGCCGCCTGTTCTGGTCTCACGCCTCGCGGCGCGGTTTGTGTCCTGCGCCTGGCGGCGCGGTCTGTCTCCTGCGCCCATCGGCGCGGTCTGTCTCCTGCGCCTGATGGCGCGGTCTAATTCGTGCGCCCGACGGCGCGGTCTCCTCCGGCATTGCGCCAGATATAGGGTCTCCGGCCCTCGTCTGCAGCCCTTCGCGCCAGTTTCGCGGCGCTCAGCCGGTCCGCCGCCGGTAGTGTTTCAGCCAGGCCTCGGCGAAGCCCAGTACCTCTTCCTCGGTCGACTGCGGCCCGAGGCTGACGCGGATGGCGCAGCGCGCCGCCTCCTCGTCATGGCCCATGGCCTGCAGCACATGGCTCGGACGCAGCTTGCCGCTGGAGCAGGCAGACCCGGCGCTGACCGCATAGCCCGCAAGGTCCATCTGCATCACCTGAGTCTCCCCCTTCCAGCCCGGCATCGCGAAGCAGGAGGTATTGGGAAGACGCGGCGCGTCATTTCCGACAAAAATAGTCTCTTCCGCGCCGTCTGCAATCACATTCTCTAGAATGTTTCTAAGTTTCTCGACCCGCGCCCAGACGCCCTGCTCGAGATCCCGCGCCGCCGCCTCGGCCGCGGCCCCGAAGCCTGCGATCCCGATCAGGTTCTCGGTACCCGCGCGCCGCCCCATCTCCTGCCCGCCGCCCCTGAGCTGGGCCTGCAGATCGGTGCCGCGCCGCAGCACCAACGCGCCGATGCCCTTCGGCCCACACAGCTTGTGGGCCGAGACCAGCGCCGCGGTGCATCCGGCCCAGTTGAAGGCGAAAGGGATCTTGCCGAAGGCCTGCGTGGCATCCACCGCCGCAAGCCCCTGCGGCAGATCCTGCACCACCCCGGTCTCGGAATTCGCCGCCTGCAGCGCGGTGCGCGCAGGATCGCTCACCTGCACCTGCCCGCGCCCATCGACGGGCAGCGACGGGTCGATCCACGCCGCCACCGCATCATGCTCCACCGGGGCGCCGACGAGCGCCCGGCCCGCGCAGGCCAGCGCCGCCGCCTCGGTGGCGCCGGAGACAAAGATCACGTCCGCCCCCTCGGCCCCGAACGCCGCCGCGACCTGCCCGCGGGCGCGCTCCATCAGACCCTTGGCCGCACGGCCCTCCGCATGGACCGAGGACGGGTTGCCCACCACGTCCATCGCGGCAATCATTGCCGCCCGAGCCTCTGCCCGCAGCGGGGCGGTGGCGTTCCAGTCGAGATAGGCGCGCGTCACGTCAAGCTCCTTGCCGGGCCACATGTCCGGCCCCTGATCTTCTCTGGTTCAAAAATACCTCGGGGGAGTCCGCGCTTACGCGGACGGGGGCAGCGCCCCCTGACCCCCTGGGACGCGTCGCGGTCAGGCCTCGTCGACCACCGCGAACAGCGAGGGCACCGCAGGGCACGGCGCCAGCGAATTGTCGACCACGTCCGACAGCCGCGTCTGGTGCAGGAAGACGTAGACATGCGCCGAGAGGCTCTGCCACAGCCGGTTGTTGAGCGATTGCGCCCGACTGCCCGAAGTCCCGCCGGACGCGCCGGCGCCCTTGTGCATGGCGTCCACCGTCTCGTCCACGGCGCCGAGGATATCGACCACGCGGATTTCCGAAGGCGGGCGCGCCAGCCGGTAGCCGCCGCCAGGCCCGCGCACCGACTCGACCAGCCCCGCCCGCCGCAGCTTGACGAAGAGCTGCTCGAGATAAGGCAACGACACGTCCTGCCGCTTCGAGATATCGCCCAGCGTCACCAGAACGCCGTTCGACTGCATCGCGATGTCGGTCAGCGCGACCATCGCGTAGCGCCCCTTGGTACTCAGCTTCACGCCACCGCCCCCCTATCGTCTTTCTCGCGCATTCGGCGCCAACCCCGCATCATACCGGCAAAGATTGACCTTGCCAGACCAATTGCATATCTGCAAACGAAGACAACCCGGAGCACGCTCCGGAGTTAGAACCGTTCTAAGGTGCCTGAGCAGTTTCGTCAAGAAAGCCGGGTGCGTGTTGAGGAGCAGATTGCACCTATGCCCGAGGTGATTTTTCCCGGACCCGAAGGCCGTCTCGAAGGCCGCTACCACCCGCAGAAGGAAAACGATGCGCCGATCGCCATCGTGCTGCATCCGCATCCGCAGTTCGGCGGAACCATGAACAACAAGGTTGTCTACAACCTGCACTATGCCTTCTATAACATGGGCTTCACGGTGCTGCGCTTCAATTTCCGCGGCGTCGGCCGCAGCCAGGGCGAGTATGACCAGGGCGTGGGCGAGCTGTCCGACGCCGCCTCGGCGCTCGATTACCTGCAATCGATGAACAACAACTCCAAGCATTGCTGGGTCGCGGGCTTCTCGTTCGGCGCATGGATCGGAATGCAGCTCCTGATGCGCCGCCCCGAGATCACCGGCTTCGTCTCGGTCTCGCCGCCGGCCAACATGTACGACTTCTCCTTCCTCGCGCCCTGCCCGGCCTCGGGCTTGGTCATCAACGGCACAGCGGACCGCGTGGCGCCGCCCGCCGACACCGCGTCGCTGGTGGGCAAGCTGAAGGAACAGAAAGGCATCACCGTCACCCACGAAGAGATCGAGGGCTCCGGGCACTTCTTCGAAGAGCCGCACATGGAGACTATGATCGACGGCGTCACCGGCTACGTGAAGCGCCGCCTGACCGAAAGCAGCCGCTGAAACGGCGCCGATGACCCCGCCCCGCGCGCCGGCCGAAACGCCGGCCCGGGGACCCCTCGAGGGCGTGATGGTTCCCGGCGGCGAACGCTTCGAAAGGCAAGTCGCCGAGATCGCAGCAGCCGTCCCCTTGCACTCGCCCTGCCCAGCCTGCGCGCGCAGCCTCCTCACCGACCGGCGCTCCGAGACCGCCCCGCGACACAGGCGCCCGACCGGGCGCGCCGGTCCCCCCTCCTCATGACCGACGGAGACCGGCCCGATGACTGAGACCCCGACCAAATCCGCCCGCCTTGACGCCCAGATGGCTTTCCTGATGGAGGCCGACCGGCTCAAGAGCGTCACCCGCGCCACCCGCATCCATGATGGACGTTTCGAGAATTCGGCCGAGCACAGCTGGCACCTCGCGCTCTTCGCAATGGTGCTGGGGGAACACGCCCCCGAGAGTATCTCGGTCGAGCGGGTGATCCGGATGCTGCTGATCCACGATCTGGTCGAGATCGACGCCGGCGACGCGCCGTTCTTCGGCGAGGTCGACGAGGCCGCAAAGGAAGCCGAGGAAAGCGCCGCAGCGGCACGGCTCTTCGGGATGCTGCCGCAGGCGCAGGCGGAAGAGCTTCTGGCGCTCTGGCACGAGTTCGAGGCCAACGAGACCCCGGACGCGCGCTTTGCCAAGTCGCTCGACCGGTTCCAGCCGCCCAACCTCAACCTCGCCTCCGGCGGCGGCAGCTGGGACGATTACAACGTCAGCCACGATGTGTTCGAGGCCCGCATGGGGCCGAAGATCCGCCACGGCGCCCCGGCGCTCTGGGACTGGCTGGCCCCGCGCGTCGCCGCCTTCTTCTCCCGCCGCTGAGCCATCACGAAAAAGGCCAAGACTTTTCGTACGAAAGGTCTTGGCCTCTGCCGTCGTGCGGGGCCCGAAGATTTTTCGGACGAAAAATCTTCGGGCGCGGGATCAGTAGTGGATTGCCCGTCCCCAGGCGTCGAGCACGCTTTCGTGCATCATCTCCGACAGGGTCGGGTGTGGGAAGACGGTATTCATAAGGTCTTCCTCGGTGGTCTCGAGCTGGCGGCCCACCACGTAGCCCTGGATCAGCTCGGTGACTTCCGCGCCGACCATGTGAGCCCCCAGCAGCGCCCCGGTCTTCTCGTCGAACACGGTCTTGACCATCCCCTCGGACTCGCCGAGCGCGATCGCCTTGCCGTTGCCGATGAACGGGAAGCGGCCGACCTTGATCTTGTAGCCGGCCTCCTTGGCCTGCGCCTCGGTCAGGCCGACGCTCGCCACCTGCGGGTGGCAATAGGTGCAGCCGGCAATGCTGTCGGGATCGACCGCGTGGGGATGACCGCCGGCGATCAGCTCCGCCACCATCACGCCCTCGTGGCTCGCCTTGTGGGCCAGCCACGGCGCGCCGGCGACATCACCGATCGCATAAACTCCTTCGACGCCGGTGCGGCAGTGCTTGTCGGTCACCACGTGGGTCTTCTCGACCTTCACGCCCAGCTCCTCGAGCCCCAGCCCCTCGACATTGCCGACGATGCCGACGGCCGAGATCACCGTGTCGAACTCCTCGGTCGTGGTCTTGCCGTTCTGTTCGATATGGGCAGTCACCTTGCCCTGACCGCGGTCGAGCTTCTTGACCATGGTCTTCTCGCGGATCTTCATGCCCTGCTTCTCGAACTGCTTCTTGGCGAATTTCGAGATTTCCTCGTCCTCCACCGGCAGGATGCGGTCCATCACCTCGACCACCGTCGTGTCGGCGCCGAGCGTATGGTAGAAGCTGGCGAACTCGATGCCGATGGCGCCCGAGCCGATCACCAGGAGCTTCTTGGGCATCCGCTTGGGCTGCAGGGCGGCCTTGTAGGTCCAGACCAGATCGCCATCCGCCTCGAGCCCGGGCAGCTCGCGCGCCCGTGCGCCGGTGGCCACGACGATGTTCTTGGCGGTGAGTTCCTCGGTGCCCTTCTCGGTCTTGACCGAGACCTTGCCCTTCCCGGTGATCGTGGCATCGCCCATGATCGAGGTCACCTTGTTCTTCTTCAGAAGATGGGTGACGCCCGAGTTGAGCTGCTTGGCCACGCCACGCGAGCGCTTGACCACCGCGTCGAGATCGAAGCCGATCTTCTCGGCCGACAGACCGTATTCCTTGGCGCGGTGCATGTAGTGGAAGATCTCGGAAGATCGCAGCATCGCCTTCGTCGGGATGCAGCCCCAGTTGAGGCAGATGCCCCCCATATGCTCGCGCTCCACGCAGGCCACCTTGAGCCCGAGCTGGGCGCCGCGGATTGCGGCGACATAGCCGCCCGGTCCCGCGCCAATCACGATCATGTCGAAGCTTTGCGAAGCCATGGCTCTCTCCGTCCGTGTGAAATTAGTTTGGCATTAAACCATTTCCCGGACTGCTTCAACGCAAAGCACTCTCGGGCAGCGGCTTTCCTCCGTACCGGACCGGCCCTGCGCGGTGTCGCGCAAGGCGAAAGGGCCCGCGCGATCACCTTCGCACGGGCCCTGCCGGAATGAAAAGCCTTGATTGCCAGCGCCCTGACGGCGCGGCGGATCAGGCGGCCTCTGCCTGAAGCTTGCGGATGGTTTCGCCGTAGCCGCCCGCCTCGACATAGGCCTGCTCCGCCGCGGTCGAGGCCCGCTCGAGCGCCGCGTTCCGGGTCGGAAAGCGGCCGAAATCGCGGATCACCTCGCGGTGGGCGCGGGCGTGCAGAAGGTTCGAGGCGCCGGTTTCCGGCATCCGCTCCTTCATTAGGCGAATGCAGCGGTCCTGATCGCAGAGGTTCTCGGAGTGCATCAAGGGCAGGTAGAAGAACTGCCGCGCCGGCTCGTCGATCCTGAGATCCCAGCCGCGCCAGATCGCCTGCTTGGCCGCCGCCATCGCGATCTCGTCGGAGGCGAAGGCGCGTCCGCTCCCGCGGAACATGTTGCGCGGGAACTGGTCGAGCAGGATGATATAGGCCAGTGCCCCGCTCGGGTAGGTCAACCACAGGCCGAACCGGCCCTCCATCGCGGCTTCCCAGGTCTCTTCGAACTCCGAGCGCACGCGGGCGTCGAGCGCCTCGTCCTGCGCATACCAGCGTTTCTCTCCGACCTCGTCGAGCCAGAATGTCAGTATCTCCTCGGGCCCCTGCATGGCCACATGCTCCTTCTCGCTTCGCCCCTGTCCGAGCGTCATGTAAAGGTTACATTCCGCGCCCAAGGGAGCAAAAGTAAATTATTCTGTCAATTACGACATTCCGGCGCGGCAAGGCCCCTCAGGAGGCCTCGCGCAGCGCTTCCGCCTCGGCTTCGGCCTCGGCCTCGGCGGTCTCGATCGCCACTTCCTGCGCCACCGCGACGGCGACCGGAGACGAGCTTGGCGACACCGCGGTATAGGCGCTGGTGTCGTCCACCGAGGGTGCCGCGCGCACGGTCATCCGGAAGAAGGCATAGCCCGTGAGGCTCAGCAGCAGCACCGCGATCAGGGCAAAGTAGGCCCCCGGCCCGAAGACCTGCATGGCGTAACCTGTGATGATCGGGCCGGCGATGGCGCCCACCCCGTTGACGAACAGCAGGCCAGCCGAGGCCGCGGCCATGTCGTCATGCTCGAGATAGTCGTTGGTGTAGGCAATCAGCAGCGAATAGAGGGGGTTGGACGCCCCGCCGATCACGAAGGCCGCGCCCAGAAGCACGGTGAACTGGCCGGTCATCGCGGTGGCGAAAACCGCGGCGATGCCCCCCAGAAGCGCCACGATGGCCACCAGCCGGCGCCGGTCCATTCGGTCCGACAGCCAGCCCAGCGGATACTGCGTGACCAGCGCGCCGACATAGAACGACGCCACGAACATCGAGATCTGGGTCAGCCGCAGGCCCGCCTCGGCCGCGAACACCGCCGCCATGCCGAACTGCGCGGCAAACACGCCGCCCAGCAGGAAGATGCCGATGAAGCCAAGCGGCGATACGCCGTAAAGTTCACGAAGGCTCATCCGCTTGGTCGTCGCGAAGGCGGGGGTCGGGCTGATCGAGAGCAGAATCGGGGCAAACGCGATCGAAACAAGCACCGACGGGATGACGAAGAGCAGGAAGCCCGAGGGGTCGGGGACCAGCAGAATCGCCTGCGCCGCGATGATGCCCAGCATCTGCACCATCATGTAGGCCGAGAGCGCCTGCCCGCGGCTGTCATTCGAGGTCGAGTTGTTGAGCCAGCTTTCGGCGGTCACGTAGACCCCGCAATAGCAAAAGCCGATGATCATGCGCTCGATCGTCCAGGCCGCGGGATGCGGGAAGGACGGGTAGAGGATCAGCACCGCCGAGATGAACGAGCCGAGCGCGGCGAAGACCCGCACGTGCCCGACGCGGCGGATCATCCCCGGCGTCACCATCGACGCGATCAGGAATCCCGCGAAATAGGCCGACATGACAACCGACATCGAGAAGGCCGAGAAGCCCTCGCCGCTGCCGCGCACACCGAGCAGCGAGCCCTGCAGGCCGTTGCCCAGCATCAGCAGCAACATCCCGAGCAGCAGGGCCCAGGAATGTTTGATAACGTCGAGCATGGCGGCTCTCCTTCGTGCGTCGTCTTGCGTCGTGCCCACGCGGTGAGGCGTCGATTCCGTTTCGCGTGAGCCGTGGCATCAGGCCTCGCCAAACGCAAGCACAGAGCGCCTAAGGAATCAGCAAAGACGCATCGCCGTACGAGAAGAAGCGATACCGCTCAGATATGGCGTGTCGGTAAACGCCCATCATCCGCTCGCGCCCCATGAGCGCCGAGACCAGCATCATCAGCGTGCTCTTGGGCAGGTGGAAGTTCGTCATCAGCGCGTCGGTGACCCGGAACGTGAAGCCGGGATAGATGAAGATGTCAGTGACGCCCTGCCACGGTGCGATGGCCCCGCTGTCGCGCGCCGCCGTCTCCAGCAGCCGCAGCGCCGTGGTGCCCACCGGGATCACCCGTTCGCCCGCCGCCTTGGTGGCCGCGATCTCGGCGGCCGCGGCCTCGCTGACCTCGCCCCACTCCCCGTGCATCTTGTGGGTGGTCACGTCATCGACCTTGACCGGCAGGAAGGTGCCCGCCCCCACATGCAGCGTGACCTTGGTGAACTGGACGCCCTGCGCCTCGAGCGCCGCCAGCAGGGGCGCGTCGAAATGCAGGCTTGCGGTCGGCGCGGCCACCGCGCCCCTCCGCTCGGCCCACACGGTCTGGTAGTCGGTCTTGTCCTGCGCGTCGGCGGCGCGCTTGGCGGCGATGTAGGGCGGCAGCGGCATGGCGCCCGCCTCGGCCAGCGCCGCGTCGAAATCCTCGCCCTTGAGGTTGAAGCGCAACAGCCCCTGCCCCTCCTCGCGCGCCTCGAGCGTCGCCGAGAGCGCGTCCGAGAACACCACCGTCTCGCCGTCGCGCAGCTTCTTCAGCGGCTTGACCAGCGCCGCCCAGAGTCCGCCCGGGCGCGGCTCGAGCAGGGTGATCTCGATCTGCGCCTGCGTCACGCCCTGCGCGCACTCGCGCGTGCGGTGCCCCGAAAGCCGCGCCGGGATCACCTTGGTGTCGTTCAGCACCAGCCGATCACCGGGGCGCAGCCACTGCGTCAGGTCGCGCACCACCGCGTCGGTGAGGCTGTCGCCCTCGGCCACCAGCAGCCGCGCCGAGGAGCGCGGGTTGGCGGGGCGGGTCGCGATCAGCGCGTCGGGCAGATCGAAATCGAAATCGCTCAGGTGCATGGGGCCTCTCGGGGAATGGTCTTACTGACGGACGCGCGGGGGCGGGCGGCGGAAGATGTCACGGAAGATGCCCGGGGTGAAGGCCGAAAGCGGATTGACCGAGACCGCCGGATCGGCGGCGGGCCCGCGCAGGTTGAAGTTGAAGCCGATCAGCCCCTCGCCCTTGCGGGCAAAGATCTGGCCGATGCCGTTGAGGATATAGATCGGCGACAGCACGCCCTGCATGTCCATCTGCTTGCTGGCAAGGTTGTAGACCCCGTTCATCGAGATGCCCATCGACGGGCCGACGGCGCTTGACCGGGTCAGCACCACCTGCCGCGGGCTGAGGCGGAACCGCGCCTCGACCTCGGTGAAGTAGATCCCCGAGCCGTTCAGCTCGTCGAGCAGGCCGACCACCGAGATCGCGTCCAGCAGCCCGGTGATGGCGGGGGCGTCCTGCAGGCGGGGCTCGCGGATCACGAGGTTACCGTCATAGGTTCCGCCCTGACCGCGCACCGGCACCAGCGTCAGGTCGAAGGTGCCGTCCTTGACGTTGTGGAACACCCCCGCGCCCGAGAGCACGTCACCGGCATCGCGGGCGCGGATGCGGATGGCGCTGCCGCCGTTCTGCGGCACCACCGCCCCGCTGATCTCGGCCCGGCCAAGATCGGCGGTGAAATCGCCGGTCAGCCCCCCGGCATCGCCGAACCGCCCCGCGAACTCGGTGAGCGCGATGCTGTCGGAGACCTGAAGGCTGTCGAGGCGGATCTGCATCGGCCCCGTCTTCGCGCCGCCACCGCCGCCGCCCTGCCCGAACGGCGCGCTGCGCATGTCGACCCGGCCGCCGTTCAGGCTGATCGCGGGCGGCGCCCCGCGCCCCTGCGGGGTCAGCACGACGGAACTGTCGAGCCATCCCCCGACCCGCAGCCGCGGCAGCTCGAGCCTTGCGAGGCTGCCGTTGGCGTTGAGCTGCACCCGTCCCTCGGCCTCGAGCCCCGCGCCCGAGAGCGCCAGCCGCTCGATCTGCACCGGCTGCCCCAGCGCTCCCGACACCTCGAGCGATCCGGTCTGCTGCTGCGAGAGCCGCCAGCCGAGCTGCGGCAGCGACAGGCCGAGCCCCGCCAGATTAGAGCGCAGCGCAAAGCGCGGCGTCACGCCCCGCGCGAGATCAATGGTCAGCGCCGCGCGCCCCTGCCCTGTGATCGTTCCCGGCGCCAGTTTCAGACCAAGCGCCTGTGCCACCGGCTCGGACAGCGTGACCTCGCCTTCGACTTTCCCGCCGGCACCGGGCTCGAGCGATTGCGACCAGCTGCCCTCGAAGGGCACGCCGTCGAACATCACCGGCCCCGAGATCGTCACCCGCTCATCCCCCACCGCGAGCGCCAGCCGCTCGGCGCTGAGGGACCTGCCCGGCAGCACCTGATCGCTCGAGACGTCGCTCAGCGTGCCGGTGATGTCGATGTTCATGTCCTCGCGCTTCACGCCCTTCATCAGCGGCATGACGATGGTGCCGCCGATCTCGACAGTGCCATCCCCCAGCGAGACGGGCTTGCCCGCCTTCTGCATGACCTCGAGCTTGGGGCTGTCGATATACGAAAGCGCCGCGACAAGCGGGCCTCGGGCAGACAGCGTCAGCTCGCCGGTCGCGGGCTTCTCGCGCAGGTCGCGGATCACGAAGCGGGTTCCGGCGCCGTCGATCTCTCCGCCCTCGGGCGGGATCACCTTGCCGGCCTCGACGGTGACCGCGAGACGGTGGTCGTAGATCGTGAGCTGCCCTTCGCCGCCGGTCAGACGCGGCAGGGTGCGGGCATAGGTCAGTTCGGCGCCGGTGAGGCGCGCATCGATATAGGTCTCGGGCCGTTCGCCCGGCTCGATGCGCACCGAGAAGATGCCGTGCTCGATGCCGCCCGCCTCGACGTTGTCGGCCACCCATTTGCGCGGCTTCTCCTGCAGGCGCTCGGGCCAGTAGGAGAGCAGCGTCTCGTGATCCATCTCCTCCAGACGTCCGTCGAGCGCCAGCCGCCAGCCCTCGGTCTCGGCGCTCAGCTCCCCCGACAGCCGCAGCGGCAGATCGGGGTCGGTGCTGCGGAACCGGCCCAGCTCGAAGCGGAACGGCGCAAAGCTCAGCCGCCAGTCGAGCTCGGCACCGTCGAGCGTGAACGGCGTGTCGAAGAGACCCTCGGCATCGGCCTCGAAGCGACTGACCCGGAACTGGCCGGTCATGCCGTCGGGCCACCCGCTCTCGATCCCGTGCAGCACCGCGCGCCCGCTCGAGATCATCGTGCCGAGGGCGCTCTGCACGGTGATCTCGTCGAAGCTCAGCGCCTGACCGACGGGATCGTAGGAGAAATAGGTCCGCGCCAGCCCGAACGGGATCGGCTGGGTGCGCGCATTGGGCTGCAGCACGCCGGCGCCGATCTGCAGCGTCGCGTTCAGCGCACCGAGATCGCCGGTCTCGGTCAGGGTGCCGCGCAGCGCTCCCGAGATCGGCGCCCTGAGGCCCCCGAGCCAGACCAGTGCCGGGCTCTGGGTTGCGATGTCCTGCGCCGGCAAGCCGCTGAGGTTCATGCCGAACTCGACCGATTGCGAGCCGATCTCGCTCTCGGCGTTCAGCGCCAGTGTCGCGGCCACGTCTCCGGCCCCGAGCAGGGCCACGTCCGCCGCGAACCGCAGCGTGCCGTTCTCGCGCGTCAGGCTCAGCCGGCCGCCATCGGCGGTCCAGCCGCGCCCGGCGCGCACATCTTCGTAGCGGATGGTCAGCGCCTCGGCTTCGACGCGGCGCAGGCTGTCGAGCCGCGAATCCGACAGCGCCGCGTCGATCTGGGCGATGATCGTCGGAATGTCGGGCGCCTTGGTGCCCGGGGTGAACGCATCGCCAAGCGCCAGCCCGACCCTGCCCTCGCGGTCGCGGCGCAGGCTCATGCTGGCCCCGGTGAGGCTCACTTGCCCGAGCTGCAGCTCGCCTCGCAGCAGCGGTAGCGAGTCGAGCCGGGCGCGCAGATCCGCCAGCGTCGCCACCGGCACGCCGTCGCTGGTCCTCAGGTCCACGTCCGAGAGCACCACCCGGGCCATCCCGTCGCGCTCCACCAGCACCGAAATGTCCCCGAAGCCGACGCTCAGGCCCGGCAACGCCTCGCCGAGCCGGGTCTCGACGGTCTCGCGCAGCCAGTCCGGGGCGGAGATGGGCCGCCCGACCAGCATCAGCGCTGCACCCGCGGCCAGCAACGCCAGCAGCATGAGGGCGGCCAGCCCGCCGAGAAGAAGGCGCAGTCCGCGACGCCGCTTGCGCGCCGGTGGCGCGGCCGGGTCCGGCGTCTCGTGGTCGTCTGTGGTCACTGGCGGTCGGGCCCGTTGCTTTGCTTTATGGTCACGGCGTTCTACACCGAAGGTCAGGAATTAAGAAACCACAAGACCGGAGCTTCCGACATGAGCGACACTGCGCCTGACTTCACCCTGCCCTCGACCGAAGGGGCCGACGTCACCCTCTCTGCATTGCGCCCGTCTCCCGTCGTGCTGTTCTTCTATCCGCGCGACGACACCTCGGGCTGCACCAAGGAGAACGAGGAGTTCAGCGCGCTGCTGCCCGAGTTCGAGGCCGCCGGCATCAAGGTCTTCGGCCTGTCGAAGGACAGCCTCGCCAGCCACGAGAAGTTCATGAAGAAGAAGGCGCTGACCGTGCCGCTTCTGTCGGACGAAGGCTCCGAGGTCTGCGAGGCCTACGGCGTCTGGGCGGAAAAGAAGATGTACGGCAAGACCTTCATGGGAATCGAGCGCAGCACCTTCCTGATCGACGCCGAGGGCAACATTGCCAAGGAATGGCGCAAGGTGAAGGTGCCCGGTCACGCCGCCGAGGTGCTCGAGGCCGCCAAGGCGCTCTGAGCGACGACCCGCGGACCGGAAGGACAGGCCCCGATGACCAAGACGCTGAGCGAGATGGCGGTGGAGGTGCTCTCCACCGCCGACGGGCGCGCCAAGACCGCGCTGAGCCACGCCCATGCGCGTGCCTGGCGCGACGCCCGTGAGGCCGGCACGCCGATCCCGCTGGGCGAGGCCGCGCCGCCGCTGAGACCGGCGCGGCCCGAGGCGCCCGAACTGCGCGACCCGCGCGACGTGCCCAAGCGCAAGCCCGGCTCGGAGAAGGGCCGCATCGCGCTGCTGCACGCGGTCGCGCATATCGAGCTCAACGCCGTCGACCTGCACTGGGACATCATCGCGCGCTTCACCGACACGCGCTTCCCGCTCGGCTTCTACGATGACTGGGTGCGCGCGGCGGACGAGGAATCCAAGCACTTCAACCTGATGTGCGACTGCCTCGAGGCGCAGGGCAGCTTCTATGGCGCGCTGCCCGCCCATGCCGGCATGTGGCGCGCCGCCGAAGACACCGTCGAGGACCTGATGGGCCGCCTCGCCGTGGTGCCGATGGTGCTCGAGGCGCGCGGGCTCGACGTCACCCCCGGCATGATCGAGCTGTTCCGCCGCGCCGGCAGCGACGATGCCGTCGCCGCGCTCGAGACCATCTATGCCGAAGAGGTGGGCCACGTGGCCTATGGCTCGAAGTGGTTCCACTTCCTCTGCGGCCGCCACGATCTCGACCCGAAGGAGGTGTTCCACGACCTGGTGCGGCGCTATTTCCACAGCACGCTGAAGCCGCCTTTCAACGACGAGAAACGCGCCGAGGCCGGCCTGCCGCTCGATTTCTACTGGCCGCTGGCCGAGGAGTAATCGCTTGCAGGCGAACGCCCGAAGGCACCACTGGCGGGATATTGAGCGCCCGGAACCCCTTGTTGTCGGCGAATTTTCGCCATTCAAGCACGATTCCGCCGCGTTAAAACAACACCAAGCCCAAAATTGTTGCGATCTTGCCGCAGCCTCTTTACCCCCGTGCCAAGTCGTCGGGTGGGGAACCGGCGCGATGAACTTGGACGGGAACAGGGGACAAACACGGTGAGAACGCGTTTCGCGATCAGGACCCATGCGCTGCTAGAGCGTGTCTTTCCAGAACGTCGGGTGTTTTTGAAATCGGACACCGACACACGCTTCATCCGGCTCCGGTCGGAGACGCAAGCGGTCGCCGCTCTCGGAGCGGGCCTGCTGGTCGCCTGGACCATCGTCGCCACGGCGATCCTTCTGATGGACAGCATCAGCGCCGGGAATTTCCGGGAACAGGCCAAGCGCGACCAGATCACGTATCAGCGCCGGCTCAACGAACTTTCGAAGGAGCGTGACACCCGTACCACGGAATCGCTCGCCGCGCAGGAACGGTTCAGCACCGCGCTGGAACAGGTTTCGGCGATGCAGGGCAAGCTGCTCGACAGCGAAGCGCGCCGGCGCGAGCTGGAAACCGGCATCGACGTGATCCAGACCACGCTGCGCGAGACCATGAAAGAGCGTGAGGACGTGAACGAACGCCTCGCCGCGCTCGAGACCCAGATCGAAGGCGGCGACGTTGCGGTTGCCGGCGCCGGCGAGACCGACGGCACGATCGACCTGCTGGCCGATGCCCTCGCCCGCACCGCCGAAGAGCGCGACCAAGTGGTTGCCGATGCGCAGAACGCGCTGGTGCGCGCCGACGAGATCGCCACCGAGCTGCGCCTGATGGAAGAGAAGAACGACCGCATCTTCCGCCAGCTCGAAGAGGCGATGACCGTCTCGGTCAAGCCGCTCGACAAGATGTTCTCGGATGCCGGGATGGATCCCGACCGCATCATCCGTGAGGTCCGCCGCGGCTATTCCGGCCAGGGTGGCCCGCTCACACCGCTGACCTTCTCGACCCGGAGCGAGCAGCCCTCGCCCGACATGGAGCGCGCCAACCGCATCCTTGGCGAGATGGACAAGCTCAACCTCTACCGCATCGCCGCCGAGAAGGCGCCGTTTGCGACGCCGCTGAAGGATCCCTTCCGCTTCACCTCGGGCTTCGGCCGCCGCTGGGGGCGCCTGCACGCCGGCACCGATTTCGCAGCACCTCATGGCACGCCGATCTATTCCACCGCCGATGGCGTCGTGACGCATGCGGGCTGGATGTCGGGCTATGGCCGGCTGGTGAAGATCAAGCACGAGTTCGGGATCGAGACCCGCTACGCCCACATGTCCAAAATCCGCGTCAAGGTCGGCCAAAGGGTCTCGCGCGGGGACCGTGTTGGTGATATGGGGAATACCGGACGGTCGACCGGGACGCATCTTCACTACGAGGTTCGCGTCGGAGGTGAACCTGTGAACCCCATGATCTACATCAAGGCTGCAAACGATGTTTTCTAAGAGCAAGATCAACGAGCCCGGCCACAAGGCCGAGGACACCACACCGAAGCCGGCCACCGAGACGCCGCGCGCGCCCTCCGGCGACTACAAGCCCGCGGCGCAGCCGAAGGCCAAGCCGCCGGCATCGGTGCTGTCGAGCGATCTTCACATCACCGGCAACCTCAAGACCACCGGCGACATCCAGGTCGAAGGCACGGTCGAGGGCGATATCCGCGCCCACCTGCTGACCATCGGCGAAAGCGCCACCATCAAGGGTGAAGTCGTCGCAGACGACGTCGTCATCAACGGCCGCATCGTCGGTCGGGTGCGCGGCCTCAAGGTCCGCCTCACCGCCACCGCGCGGGTCGAGGGCGACATCATCCACAAGACCATCGCGATCGAGAGCGGCGCGCATTTCGAAGGCTCCGTGCAGCGTCAGGACGACCCGCTGTCGTCCCGCGGCAAAGGCGCCCCCGCGGCAGCACCGGCCCCGCAGCAGGCACCGGCCGCTCCGCGGGGCCAGACCAGCTAAGCTCTCCCCTCCGCAAATTGATCGAAACGCCGAGCCTTGTGCTCGGCGTTTTTCGTTTGCGGCACCGTGGTATGGCCTGTCGCGGCCATCCGGACCTTAGCAGAGACGAGAACGACGCCGCTATCTCTCGCGGCACCGGGTACAGCCCGTGGCGGCCACCCGGCCTGTGGCAGAGACGAGAACGGCATCGCAATCGCTTTTGGCGCCGGGGTCCGGTCCTTCGCCGCCGCGCGACGCTCGTCAGAATGGAAAACGGCGCCGCAATTGCTTGCGGCGCCGTCTGTTCTCTAGCTTTGGTCCAGCCTCAGTGCGCGGTGGCGCCCGGTGCGGTGTCGTCACCCTTGGCGAGCGCCGCGGCGGCCTCTTCGGCCTCCTCGTCCCACTCGATGGGCTCTGGCTTGCCCAGAAGCGCGATCTCGAGCACTTCCGACACGTGCTTGACGGGGATGATCTCGAGCCCCTCCTTCACATTGTCGGGCAGCTCGGCCAGATCCTTCTCGTTCTCTTCGGGAATGAGAACGGTCTTGATCCCGCCGCGCAGCGCCGCGAGCAGCTTCTCCTTCAGGCCACCGATGGCCGAGGCATTGCCGCGCAGGGTGACCTCGCCGGTCATGGCGATATCCTTGCGCACCGGCAGGCCGGTCAGCACCGACACGATCGCCGTCACCATGGCCAGACCGGCCGACGGGCCATCCTTGGGCGTCGCGCCGTCGGGCACGTGCACGTGGATGTCCCACTTGTCGAAGCGCGTCGGCTTGACCCCGATCTGCGGCGCGATGGAGCGCACGTAGGAGGACGCGGCCTCGATGCTCTCCTTCATCACGTCACCGAGCTTGCCGGTGGTCTTCATGCGGCCCTTGCCGGGCAGCTTCAGAGCCTCGATGTGCAGCAGGTCGCCGCCCACGGAGGTATAGGCAAGCCCGGTCACCACGCCGATCTGGCTTTCGTCCTCGGCCAGACCGTAGCGGTACTTCCGAACGCCGAGGAAATCGTCGAGGTTCTCCGGCGTGACCGTGACCTTCTCGGACTCCTTCTTGACGATCTTGGTCACCGCCTTGCGGGCCAGACGCGCGATCTCGCGCTCGAGGTTCCGCACCCCGGCCTCGCGGGTGTAGTACCGCACGATGTCGGTCAGGGCCTCGTCGGTGAGGGTGAACTCGCCCTTCTTGAGCCCGTGCGCCTTGATCTGCTTGCTCAGCAGGTGGCGCTTGGCGATCTCGGTCTTCTCGTCCTCGGTGTAGCCCGAGAGCGGGATGATCTCCATCCGGTCAAGCAGCGGCCCCGGCATGTTGTACGAGTTCGACGTGGTGACGAACATCACGTTCGAAAGGTCGTACTCCACCTCGAGATAATGGTCGACGAAGGTGCCGTTCTGCTCGGGGTCGAGCACTTCCAGCATCGCCGAGGCCGGGTCGCCACGGAAGTCCTGCCCCATCTTGTCGATCTCGTCGAGCAGGATGAGCGGGTTCGTGGTCTTGGCCTTCTTCAGCGCCTGGATGATCTTGCCCGGCATCGAGCCGATATAGGTCCGGCGGTGGCCGCGGATCTCGGACTCGTCGCGCACGCCACCCAGCGAGATGCGGATGAACTCCCGCCCGGTGGCCTTGGCCATCGACTTGCCGAGCGAGGTCTTCCCGACACCCGGCGGGCCGACGAGACAGAGGATCGGGCCCTTGAGTTTCTGGCTGCGCGCCTGCACCGCGAGATACTCGACGATGCGTTCCTTGACCTTCTCGAGGCTGTAGTGGTCGTGATCGAGCACGTCCTGCGCCCGGCCAAGATCCTTCTTCACGCGCGACTTGGTGCCCCACGGGATCGACAGCATCCAGTCGAGATAGTTGCGCACCACGGTGGCCTCGGCCGACATGGGCGACATGTTGCGCAGCTTCTTGAGCTCGGCATCGGCCTTTTCGCGGGCCTCTTTCGACAGCTTCGTGGCCTCGATGCGCTCGGCCAGTTCGTTGACCTCGTTCTGGCCATCCTCGCCATCGCCGAGTTCCTTCTGAATGGCCTTCATCTGCTCATTCAGATAGTACTCGCGCTGGGTCTTCTCCATCTGGCTCTTGACGCGGGTCTTGATCTTCTTCTCGACCTGCAGCACCGACAGCTCGCCCTGCATCAGGCCATAGACCTTCTCGAGCCGCTCGCTGATCGGCAGCGTCTCCAGAAGCTCCTGCTTCTGCTCCACCTCGATGCCGAGATGGCCTGCCACGAGGTCGGCAAGCTTGGCCGGCTCGGTGGTCTCGGAGACCGCCGAAAGCGCCTCTTCGGGAATGTTCTTCTTGACCTTAGCGTAGCGCTCGAACTCTTCGCCGACGGTGCGCACCAGCGCCTGGATGGCGGCGGGATCGCCGGGCATCTCGGCCACGTGCTCGGCCTTGGCCTCGAAGAACTCGTCGTTCTCGAGATATTCGGTGATTTTCACGCGCGACTGGCCCTCGACCAGCACCTTGACGGTACCGTCGGGCAGCTTGAGAAGCTGCAGAACGTTGGCCAGAACTCCGGCGCGATAGATGCCGTCGGCGGTCGGGTCGTCGACGGCGGGATCGATCTGGGCGGCAAGCAGGATCTGCTTGTCGTCGGCCATGACCTCCTCGAGTGCCTTCACCGACTTCTCGCGCCCCACGAAGAGCGGCACGATCATGTGCGGGAACACGACGATGTCGCGCAGCGGCAGCACGGGATAGGAGGAATTGAGAGGCTGTTGCATTAGCATTCCTTCGTCTTGGCAGGATGGCCCGGCCCCGGTTCTCCGGCAGCTCCCGCCATCCCCTGTCTCGGAGCTATTAGGTGGGGTCGCGTGCTTCGGAAATCAACCGCGTCCCCCTCCGGTCGACGCAGCATGGCGAAGCGGGCCAGAGGCTGCAAGGCGGCTTTTCCGTGAGGGCGGCAAAATCCCGGGCAGCGCCGCCGACCTGGGCGGCGGACGGCGGATGCAGCCCCTTCGGGCCGCATCCGCCGGTTTCGCTCAGCTTTCGGGCGTGTTCTCGCCCTGCTTCTGTGCGGCTTTCATCCGCGCCAGAAGCTCGGCCTTGCTTGCCTTGCCGGCAGTGGCGGCCTTGCCCTTGGGCGCGTCCTTGTGGCGGTCGTAGCGCGGGGCGTTGCTGCCCGAGCGCGCGCCGCCCGATTTCGAGTAATCCATGTTCCGGCTCCTTGCCGCGAGTGCAGGCCCGTCTCATGCCGCAAGGCGCGGGCCCGCACAAGCATAACCGGATCAGGCGGATTCGTCTTCCAGCGTCGGATAGTCGGTGAAGCCCTCGGCCCCACCGCCGTAGAAGGTGCTCTGGTCGCCCTCGTTGAGCGGCGCGTCGCGGCGCAGGCGCTCGACAAGGTCCGGGTTCGCGATGAACGGACGCCCGAACGCCACCAGATCCGCCTTGCCCTCGGCCACCGCATCGATCGCCATCTGGCGGTCGTAGCCGTTATTGGCCATGTAGGCGCCGTCGAAGAGCTTACGCAGCGCCTCGATGCTCTGGCCCTCTTCAAGCGCGCGCGAGCCGCCGGTGGCGCCTTCGATCATGTGCAGGAACGCCAGCCCGTAGCCGTTGAGCTTCGGCACCACGTATTCGAAATCCGTCTGAGGGTCGGCGTCGTCGATGCCGTTCGCCGGCGAGAACGGCGACAGGCGCAGACCGGTGCGCTCGCCCCCGATCTCGTCGGTCACCGCATCGAGCACCTCGAAGAGGAAGCGGGCCCGGTTCTCGATTCCGCCGCCATAGGCATCGTCGCGCTGGTTGGAGCCGGTCTTGAGGAACTGGTCGATCAGGTAGCCGTTGGCGCCATGCACCTCGACCCCGTCGAACCCGGCCTTGATCGCCAGCGCGGCGGCCTTGCGGTAATCCTCGACCGTCGCCTTGATCTCGGCCTCGGTCAGGGCGCGCGGCTCGGAGGTGTCCTCGAAGCCATTATGCGTGAAGGTCTTCACACCCGCCGAGATCGCAGAGGGCGCCACCGGCGCCTGCCCGCCCGGCTGCAGCGAGGTGTGCGAGATGCGGCCGACGTGCCAGAGCTGCACGACGATCTTGCCGCCCTCGGCGTGCACCGCATCGGTCACGCGCTTCCACGCCGCGGCCTGCGCCTCGGTATGAATGCCCGGCGTCTGGATATAGCCCTTGCCGACGGGCGAGATCTGCGTGGCTTCGGTGATGATCAGGCCGGCGCCGGCGCGCTGGCGGTAATACTCGACATGCAGGTCGCTGACGGTGCCGTCGTCGTCATCGGCCCGGTTGCGGGTCAGCGGCGCCATCACGATGCGATTGCTCATCGCGATGCCACCGGCGGTATACTTGCTGAACAGAGCTTCGGTCATGGTCGTGTCCTTTTGCCATCGGGCGCGGAAGCGGCCCGGCGTGGGTCTGGGACAGCAGATAAGCGCTTTCTGCGCTGCTGCAACGCAGCGCCGCGCTGACAGGCGCACACCGGATGTTCAGATCTGCAGGGAACCTTCGGGGCCTGCGCGCAAGGCGGTCGCAGACAGCAAGACGGCGCGCCTCGATGAGACGCGCCGTATGGATTAACCGTCGTGACCGAACTGGATCAGTCGTCCCATTCCGGAAGCTCTTTGAGCTCTTCCTCGGTCAGCAGCGTGCTGAAGTTGCCGGAGTCGAAGGTCATGTCCTCGAGCGAGACAATGATGTCCTTGTCACCGATATCGAGAAACCCGCCGGCCTCGACCACGGCGGCCACCGGAATGCCGGTGACGTCGACGAGGATCTCCTCGACTTCGCCGATCTTGTTGCCGTTGGGGCCCATCAGGTCCGCGTCATCGACGCTGTAGAGATTGGACGTGTCGACGCTCTGCGCCGCGGCTGCGCCGGTCATCAGGATCAGCGAAAGGGCGGGAAGGGTGATGTGACGCATGGGTCCTCCTTTTACTTGCGTGTCAGGACCTTAATGCGAAACCCGCAGCCGGGGTTCCGTTCGCGAGCCCCGAAATTCGGGCGCCTCGCCGGGGCAGCGACGGCGCCGTTCAGCGCCGCCGCCCGACGGTTCAAAGCGGCTCGATATCGCCCTCGGCGCGGCCGGCATGGAACGCGGCCTCCCAGGCCTCGAACCGGCCCTCGGCGATCGCCTTGCGCATCCCGTCCATCAGGTCCTGAAAATACTGAAGGTTGTGCCAGGTCAGCAGCATCCCCGAGATCATCTCGTGCGCGCGGAAGACGTGATGCAGGTAGGCGCGGGAATAGCCGGAGCAGGCCGGGCAGGAACAGTGCTCGTCCAGCGGCCTCGGATCGTCGGAATGGCGGGCGTTCTTGATGTTGACCACGCCGCGCCGGGTGAAGGCCTGCCCGGTGCGCCCCGAGCGGGTCGGCAGCACGCAGTCCATCATGTCGATGCCGCGCTTGACGGCGCCGACGATGTCGTCGGGCTTGCCCACGCCCATCAGGTAGCGCGGCTTGTCCACCGGCAGGGTGTCCGGCGCGTGATCGAGACAGCCGAACATCGCCTCCTGCCCCTCGCCCACCGCGAGACCGCCCACGGCGTAGCCGTCAAAGCCGATCTGCGTCAGCGCCTTGGCGCTCTCCTCGCGCAGGTCCGGCTCGAGCCCGCCCTGCTGGATGCCGAACAGCATGTGGCCGGGCCGGTCGCCGAAGGCATCGCGCGAGCGCTGCGCCCAACGCATCGACAGGCGCATGCTTTCCTCGAGCCGCTTGCGGTCGGCGGGCAGCGCCGGGCATTCGTCGAAGCACATCACGATGTCCGAGCCCAGCAGGCGCTGGATCTCCATCGAGCGCTCGGGCGTGAGCATGTGCTTGGAGCCGTCGATATGGCTGCGGAAGCTGACCCCCTCCTCGGTGAGCTTGCGCAGATCGGCGAGGCTCATCACCTGAAAGCCACCCGAGTCGGTGAGGATCGGCCGCTCCCAGTTCATGAACTTGTGCAGCCCGCCCAGCCGCGCGATGCGCTCGGCAGTGGGGCGCAGCATAAGGTGATAGGTGTTGCCCAGCAGGATGTCGGCGCCGGTGGCGCGGACCTGCTCGGGCAGCATCGCCTTGACGGTGGCGGCGGTCCCGACCGGCATGAAGGCCGGGGTGCGGATCTCGCCGCGCGGGGTCGAGATCACGCCGGTGCGCGCCTTGCCGTCGGTGGCGTGGAGGGAAAAGGAGGTGGTGCTCATGCCCCTGCTCTGCCCCAAAGCGCCGGCTTTGCCAAGCCCGCAGCGCCCCCCTGCCGCGGCGGCACGGGGGACAGGAAACGCGGCGCAGTCTCGATCTGAAGGTTTCCTTCACACCTCTCGCGGATGCTGAGGGTGCCACAAACGAACCGGAGGTTTCCCCGCATGATCCACCCCGCAGCGCTTGTCTTCGCCTTTGCCACGCTCTCGCTCACCGCCGCGGCCCACGCCGCCAGCTTGCCTTCCGGACAGAACACACTGAGCGCCGACAACGCGCATCCCTATCCCGGCGCCGCCTATCAGGGGCAGGTCTATGTCACCCCGGGCGGCTGTTCGTATTCGCGGGCGCAGGTGCCAGGCTACGAGCCCACATGGCACCTGATCCTCAACGGCGCCGCCGCCGGTCTGACCGATGCCCATCGCCGCTGTCCGACCATGCTGGGCGATTACGAGCGGCTCTGACGCCCGCGTCCGCGCTGCACCACCACGCCCGGAAAGCGCGCCGCCACGATTGCGCGGCGCGCGATCCCGCGCCACTCTCCACGCCATGAGCAGCGACGGCCCCAGCGACGAAACACGCAACGACAGGCGCCCCACATGGCCCGGCGGCATCGAAGCCGTGCTGACCCAGATGGAGGGCCGGCGCGATGCCATCACCTATGCTAGAGGCGAAGCCCCGCCGCCTGCCGATCTCGACCTTGCCCCGCTAGCGCAGCAGATCGTCGCCGACCCCGAGGACGACCCGTCCGAGGACCGCCCCTTCCGCTCGAGCTATCACCGCAAGCGCTTCGATCTGCGCCGCGAGCTGCAGGGCCAGAGCGAACTGGTGTTTCTCAACGGCCTGCTCATCGCGCATCTGCGCAAGCGCGACTTTCCCGCGCATCTGCCCGCGCTGTTCCACCGGCTCTGGGCCGAACAGGGCGCGAATCTGCTCGACACGCTCGATGCGCGATGGCTGGTCTCGGCCATCACCACCTTCGGCGATCACGGGCTGACCGCCACGCAGCGCTCGGTTGGTCTGGCGCTCTCCGTGCTCTTCGGCACCATGAAGCTCTACGAGACCGAGCGGCTCTATTCCGGCCAGCCCGCCGACCGCCCCTTCGCGCTCGACCGCAAGGCCGGCGGAGCGCTGCCGCTTGAGATGGACGCCTATAGCATCGTCAATGGCGGGCTCGACGTGAACATGATCGGGCGGCTCTGGACCGAGGCCGAGGCCGACCCGGTGATTGCCCCCCTCGCCCACCATCTGCTCGACCTGCTGATCCACGACGACCGCACGCTGTTTCGCCGGCTGATGGTCATGCGCACCCGCAAGGCGCGCCAGACGCCCGACGCAAGCCCCGGCAAGCGCTCCGGCAACCCAGCGCCGGTGCCCGCCGAGGCCGCCTCGCTCACGCCCGAGACGCTGCGCTGGGGGCTGGTATCGACGATCCGCGCGCCGCTGCCCGTCATCGCGCGCTTCGCCGCCCATCACCTCGAGCTCGGCGCCCACGCGCTGCACCTCTATCTCGACGCCCCCGAGGCCGGCACCGCCGCGTTCCTCGAACGACACCCCAAGATCCACGTCACCCGCTGCGACGACGCGTGGTGGCAGGCCACCGGCAAGCCGCGCCCCGAGGCACACCAGATTCGGCAGGCCCACAACGCCACCCGCTGCCTGCGCGCCGTGGCCGAGGATCTGCACTGGCTCGGCCATATCGACGCCGACGAGTTCCTGCTCACCGACCGCCCCGTGCCCGAGCTGCTCTCCGAGGTCTCGCGCGGGCACGCGCTGGCCCGCGTCGCCCCGGTGGAGGCGCTGGCGGGTGACGCGGGCTGGCCCAGGCATTTCAAGCGCACCCATCACCATGCCGGGCAGAAGAAGGCGGTGCTGCAGGAGATCTACCCGACCTTCGGTCTGCACCTCTATGGCGGCTTCCTGAGCCACACCTCTGGCAAGGTCTTTGCCCGCACCGGGATCGCCGACACCCGGCTTGGCATCCACACGCTGAAATACCGCGGCGAGGAGGCCAGCAACCGCGCCAAGCTTGACGGCATCCACCTCGCGCACCTGCACGCGCCGAACTGGCAGCACTTCCGCGACCACCTCGCCTTCCGCCGCACGCAGGGCTCCTACCGGGCGCGCTCCGAGCGCGACGAGATGGGGCAGGCCAACCTGATCGCTTTCCTTGCCGAGGAAGAGGGCGAAGACGGGCTGCGGATGCTCTTCGACGAGGTCTGCGCCGACACGCCCGAGCTGCGGGCGCGCCTCGCCGCGCATGACATGTTGCTCACCCGCGAATTCGATCCCGACGCGGCGGTGGCGCGGGTTTTCGGGGCGCTGCCATGATCCGCTGGGGCACCGTCACCACCACCAACGCCGCCCTGCCCGAGATCCTCGACTTCGCCGCCTGGCATCTCGAGCTCGGCGCGCACCGGCTTTATCTCTATCTCGACGACGAAAACCCCGAGGCGCAGGCGGTGCTCTCGGCCCACCCGAAGATCCGGGTCTTTCGCACCGACGATGCGTGGTGGGCCAAGCGCAACGGCAGGCCGGCGAAACATCAGGTCCGGCAGGGCGCCAATGCCCGC
The DNA here is from genome assembly GCF_020171625.1 of Salipiger bermudensis. Taxonomy (GTDB): domain Bacteria; phylum Pseudomonadota; class Alphaproteobacteria; order Rhodobacterales; family Rhodobacteraceae; genus Salipiger; species Salipiger bermudensis_B. The sequence continues at coordinate 80,360 of NZ_JAIUZY010000001.1, read as the reverse complement.
CATGCCAACAATCGCCCCCCGGAGGTCGAATGGCTCGCCCATATCGACACCGACGAGTTCCTGCTGCCCACCCGCCCCGTCTCCGAGGTGCTGGCCGCCCTGCCCGACCGCTGCCTCTGCGCCCGCGTGCGACCGGTCGAGGCGCTGGCGCCGCTCGCGCCGGGCGCAGAGACCGCGTTCAAGGCCTTCCCGCTCGATCAGCGCGCCCGGCAGGCGGCGGCGGAGGCCTGCTTTCCCACCTGGGGGCGGCATCTCTCGGGCGGGTTCCTGAGCCATGTCGCGGGCAAGCTGTTCTTCCGCCCCGGCACCAAGGGGCTGCAGATCCGCATCCACAACATCGAGCTGGATGGCGAGACGAACCCCGGACAGATCGAGCTGACGGACATCGAGCTTGGCCATTTCCACGCCGCCGACTGGGCGCATTTCCTGCGCCTCTACCGGTTCCGGCTGGCGCAGGGCTCCTACCGCGCCGAGTTGAAGCCGCAGGCGCGTGGCGACGGCGCGGTCAACCTGCACAGCCTCTTCGAGATGATCGAGCGCGAGGGCGGCGAAGCGGCGCTGCGGCTGTTCCACGACGAGGTCTGCACCGCCCGGCCCCAGCTGCTCGACCAGCTTGCCGAGCGTGGCCTGCTGCGTCGTCACCGCATGGACCTCGACGCGCTACGCCGGCGGCATTTCCCCGGCGCCTGATCCCATCGCCGCCGACACGGCACCGCTCAAGCGGAGGCGCTGCCGCTGTCTGCCACGGACAACCTTTGCGGGATTGTCCCTCTGAACCCACGAATTCCGCCCCGAAATGGCACGCTGATTGACGTTTCCCCGGTGATTCCGGTACAAGGCGCCACATCGGGATCGCATCAGCCATCACGCATGGGGCCAACCGGGCCCGATCCAGGACCATACGCGCGGGCCAAGTCTCAGTGTCCGCACCCCAAAACGGACACTCATGACAAAGTTTTCTGATCTCAATCTGAACCCCAAGGTTCTCAAGGCCATCGAAGAAGCGGGCTACGAGACGCCGACGCCGATCCAGGCTGGCGCCATCCCCCACGCGCTCGAAGGCAGGGACGTGCTGGGCATCGCCCAGACCGGCACCGGCAAGACCGCCAGCTTCACGCTGCCGATGATCACCTCGCTGGCCCGTGGCCGCGCCCGCGCCCGGATGCCGCGCAGCCTCGTGCTCTGCCCGACGCGCGAGCTGGCCGCACAGGTGGCCGAGAACTTCGACACCTACGCCAAGTACGTGAAACTCACCAAGGCGCTGCTGATCGGCGGCGTGAGCTTCAAGGAACAGGAACAGCTCATTGACAAGGGCGTCGACGTGCTGATCGCCACCCCCGGCCGCCTGCTCGACCATTTCGAGCGCGGCAAGCTGATCCTCACCGACGTGAAGGTCATGGTGGTGGACGAGGCCGACCGGATGCTCGACATGGGCTTCATCCCGGATATCGAGCGCATCTTCTCGCTCACGCCCTTCACCCGCCAGACGATGTTCTACTCGGCCACCATGGCCCCCGAGATCGAGCGCATCACCAACACCTTCCTGTCGAACCCCGAGCGCATCGAGGTGGCCCGTCAGGCCACCGCGTCCGAGACCATCGAGCAGGGCGCGGTGTTCTTCAAGGGATCGCGCAAGGATCGCGAAGGCTCGGAGAAGCGCACGGTGCTGCGCCAGCTGATCGACCGCGAGGGCGAAAAGTGCACCAACGCCATCGTCTTCTGCAACCGCAAGGTCGATGTCGACATCGTCGCGAAGTCGCTGAAGAAGTACGGCTACAATGCCGAGCCGATCCACGGTGACCTCGACCAGTCGCAGCGCACGCGCACCCTCGACGGCTTCCGCGAAGGCTCGATCCGCCTGCTGATCGCCTCCGACGTTGCGGCCCGCGGCCTCGACGTGCCGAGCGTGAGCCACGTGTTCAACTTCGACGTGCCGGGCCATGCCGAGGACTACGTCCACCGCATCGGCCGCACCGGCCGTGCCGGGCGCGAGGGCAAGGCCTTCACCATCGTGGTGCCGCGCGACGAGAAGAACTTCGAGGATGTGGAGAAGCTCCTGCAGAAGGAGATTCCGCGCGTCGAGTTGCCCGGCGTGAAAGCGCCGGAGGAGGCCGAGGCCACCGCCGAGGACGAGAAGACCGACGCCAAGCCCAAGCGCACCCGCACGCGCACCCGCCGGACCGACAAGTCCGACAAGGGCAACGCACCGGCACCGGTCGAAGCGGTCGCGGCTGAAACGCCCGCGCCCGAGCCGGTCGTCGAGGCGGTCGAGGAGAGCAAGGACACCCGGGAGAGCAAGGCGCCCGCCCCGCAGGGCAGCAGCGACAAGCCGCGCTCGGATCGTGGCCGCTCCGACAAGGGCCGTGGCCGTGGCTCCAAGTCCGACAACAACGTGGTGGGCATGGGCGATCACCTGCCCGAGTTCATCGCGCTGAGCTTCGACGAGCGCCGCGCCAGCTAAGCCGGACGTTCCCTTAAAGACACGGAAAAGCGGGCCCTCGGGTCCGCTTTTTTCGTTCGAGCGCCTCCATCCGTCTCGCCAAGGCGCGGAATCAAGGCCGCAGGCCGCCGCGCCCATCGCCGGCCCGCCCCGACGGGCTGTCGACGGGCGCGGCGGCACCTAGGGGAAAAATTCGCGGCTGAGATAAGGAAAAGCCGGCCCTCGGGTCCGTTTTTTTTGCTTTTGGGGAACGCTGACCAAGCCAAGCGACCTGCCGCGCCATCGCCTGCCCGCGGGATGGCGATCCATGCTCCGAACCTCGCGTTTTATCCCGGCCACGTCCGAAGGACCTCAACACGTTGTACCGACCTCACCAGATCGCCAGCCCGGGGGGCGGGCCGGCGATGGCGCGGCGGCCTTCGGCCTTTATTCCGCGCGAACTGCGCTCAGGTGTCATGCGCTGAACGCGGCCTCCCTCGGCCCCAAACCAAAGAAAAAGGCGGACCACCCGGCCCGCCTTTCCCTTCTCCGAAGCCCAGCTTGGAACCTCAGTCGCGCAACACCGCCATGCTGCTCTGGTCCCAGCCGATCCAGACCGGTGCCTCGCCAACCGACTGGCCGGTATCGGCGTCGACATAGGCCTTGAGCGTGGCGCCGTTGGCCTCCTCGACCCTCAGGTCGAGCGCCATCCGGCTGCCGAGGAAGGTCTTGCCGACCACCCTGCCCTGCACGGCGTTGGCGGTCGACGGGCGTTCGGCGTGGAAGCCCAGCCGCTCGAGCCGCACCGACGCGGTGATCGGCGCGCCGGCCTCCGGCACGCCGCCCGGCGCATGGCCGCGCAGGGTGTTGCCGAACCAGTCCATCACCACCGCGTCACCCTCGGTGCCGCGCAGCTCGCCGGTGAGCAGGTTGGTCTCGCCGATGAACTCGGCCACGAAGCGCGAGGCCGGGTGGAAGTAGAGCTCTTCCGGCGTGCCGTCCTGCTCCACGCGGCCCTTGTTCATCACCACGATGCGGTCCGACATGGTCAGCGCCTCTTCCTGGTCATGGGTGACGAAGAAGAAGGTCTTGTCGGTGCGGCGCTGGATCGATTTCAGCTCCTGCTGCACCTGTCCGCGCAGCTTGGCGTCGAGCGCGCCGAGCGGCTCGTCGAGCAGCAGCAGCGCGGGATCGGGCGCAAGGGCGCGCGCCAGCGCCACGCGCTGCCTCTGGCCACCCGAAAGCTGCGCCGGGTAGCGGTCGCCATAGGCGGTCAGCTCGAGGAAGGACATAATCTCGTCCTGCCGCTTGGCGATGGCGGATTTGCCCAGCCCCTTGAGCTCGAGCCCGAAGCCGATGTTCTGGCGCACCGTCATGTGCGGGAACAGCGCGTAGTCCTGGAACACCATGTTGACGTTACGCTTCTCCGGCGGGCGCTTGGTCACGTCGTCGCCACGCAGCAGCACCCGGCCGCTGGTCGGCTGCTCGAAGCCGCCGAGGATGCGCAGCGTGGTGGACTTGCCGCAGCCCGACGGGCCGAGGAAGGTGACGAACTCGCCCTGCGCGATGTCGAGCGTCAGGTCGTCCAGCGCCACGGTGTCGCCGAAGCGCTTGGTGACGCCTTCGAGGCGGACGAGAGGATCAGAAGACATGGATCAGCTATCCTTGTTCATGCGGCGGGTGAAACGCTCGGCCCAGACGCCGATCACGGCAGTCATGACCAGCGCCACGGTCGCGATGGCGTTGATCTCGGGCGACATGCCCGATTTCAGCTTGGCGAAGATCAGCACCGGCAGGGTCGGCTCGTAGCCCCCCAGGAAGAACGAGCGCACGAAATCGTCGAAGCTGAGGAGAAGACAGAAGATGCTCGCGCCCATGATCGCCGGCACGAGATAGGGAAAGGTGATGCGCAGGAAAGCGATCAGCGGGTCGGCGCCAAGGTCGCGGGCGGCCTCGATCTGGCTTTTCGGCAGGGTCGAGAGCCGCGCCATCACAACCAGCACCACGAAGGGCACGTTGTGCACCGCGTGGCTCCAGACGATGGCGCCCATGCCCGGCTCGATGCCGAGATAGCGGGCGTAGATCCGGAACGCGATGGCCGAGATGATGCCCGGGATCAGCGCCGGCAGCACCGTCATGCCGAAGATCGCCGCCCGGCCCCAGAACTTGCGCCCCTCGAGCAGCACCGCGATCCAGGTGCCCACGATCACCGAGAACACCGTCGAGAGCACCGCGATGCTCACCGAGTAGCCGAACGCGGTCAGCGTCTCGGTGTCTGCCAGCACGCCGGTGTACCAGTCGAGGGTCCACGACCGGATCGGGAAGCCGATGAAGTTGCTGTCCTTGAAGCCCATCGTCACCATCAGGATCAGCGGCACGAAGACATAGGCCACGAAGGCCCAGTAGACGCAGGACAGCAGGATGCGGTTGTGACGGGTCATTTGGTGTCTCCCTTGCGCAGCGCGGTCATCAGCCGCTGGAAGGCGGTGGTGATGAGCAGCGCCGCGAGGAACATGATGACGGCAAAGGCCGCGCCGGTGGGCCACTGGTCGCCGGCCACGTGGAAGAAGCCCGCGATGGTTTCGGCGAACACCGTGGTCGACGGCCCGCCCAGCAGCACCGGCGTGGCGTAGAAGCCGGTCGAGATCAGGAACACCAGCGTGCAGCCCGACGAGATCCCCTCGAGCGTCATCGGCAGGGTGATGCGGCGGAACCGCGTCCACGCGCCCGCGCCGAGGTCGGCCGCGGCCTCGTTCATCGACTTCGGCAGCTTCTCGAGCGACGAGTAGAGCGGCAGCAGCATGTAGAGCGCGGTGAGGTAGACGATGCCCACCCCCATGGAAAAGCTCGTGTACATGAACGGGATCGGCCGGTCGATCAGGCCGAGGAAGCGCAGCACCATGTTCACCGCGCCGGTGTTGCCGAGCAGGATCATGATGGCATAGGTGCGCACGATCTCACCGACCCAGAACGGGATCAGCAGCAGCAGCAACAGCAGCATCCGGTTCTTGGGGCTCACGTGCCGGGCCAGGAAATAGGCCACCGGGTAGGTGATGATCAGGGTGCAGAAGGTGAACACCCCGGCAAAGATCAGAGTGCGGAAGAACGGCATCCAGAAGATGCTGTCGCCGAAGAAGCTCAGGTAGTTGTCGAAGGTGAAATGCTGCTCGACGCCGGGCGCCACCGGGTAGGCGTCGGTCAGCGACACGCGCAGCATCTGCAGCATCGGCCCGAGGTGTTGGGTCAGCACCCACAGGATCGGGAACACCGCGAGGATGATGAACTGACGGCGCGGCGACGCGGTGGCGAAGGATGCAAGCCACCGGTACGGCGCCCAGCTCGACAGGCGTCCCCAGAAGGTGCGGTCGGAGGCGCTCTCCGCGACGGCCCCGCGTTCTTCGCGCGCGGATGCGTCATAGGTCATTGGGTCTTCCTTTCGAGAGGAACGACGGCGGGTCGTGTGAGGGACCCGCCCGCCGGCCCTGCGGCGCGGCGGACGGATATCGATGCGTGGGGAGCGCTTACGCGGCCTTGATCGCCTCGACGGCCGGATCGACGAGGCTGTATTTCAGGTCGTTCGCCTCGGCGCGGAAGAACTGCAGGTTCGCGAGCTGCTCGTCCGGGAACGAGGTCGACTTCTTCTCGAGCTCGCTGAGGTGGTTCGACGCGTCCTTGTAGGTCGAGATGAAACCCGACGCCTTGGTCATCGCGGCACCGATCTCGGGCGATGCGAGGATCGCGTTGAGGAAGGTGTAGGCGTTGTCCGGGTTCGGGCAGTTCTTGGCGATGTTGTAGGTGTAGACGAAGCCGTAGGAGCCTTCCTTCGGGATCGCCATGCCAAGCGGGAAGCCGTCATTGATGAGGGCCGCCGCCGGGCCGTTCCACGAGTGGCCGAGCAGGATGTCCTGGTTGACCATCATCTGCTGGAACTCGGCGCCGCCGTCATAGTACTTGCGCACCAGCGGCTTGTGCTCGATCAGGAAATTCTTGGCTTCCTCCACGACGGCGGCAGCCTTCTCCGGATCATCGAGATAGGCGACCATGTTGCCGTCATAGCCCATCTTGAGCATGATGATCGACATCATGTCCTGGATGATATAGGCGGTCTGGCCCTTGTATTTCTCGCTGAAGAGCGTGTCCCACGTCTCGGCCTCTTCCGGCGTGACGTAGTCGGAGTTGTAGGCCAGCACCTCCATGCCCGACAGGATCGGGGCGCCCCACTTCTCGCCGTTGATGGTCGACCAGTCGGATTCCGAGAAGGTCGGGTTGATGTTGCTCCAGTTGCTCAGACGGTCGGTGTCGAGCGGCGCCAGCAGGTCGCTCTCGATGAACTGGAGGAAGCGGTGGCCGGCCACGGTCATGATGTCGACCGACGGGTTCGGCGCTTCGGCGGCCAGCAGGTTGAACTGCTTGCCCTGGTCGTCGACGAGGCGGACGTTGACCTTGATGCCGGTCTCGGATTCGAACTGCTCCTTGAAGGCTTCCGGAACGAAGTCGTTATAGGTCCAGATGTTGACCTCGCCGCCCTGCGCGTGGGCACGACGCAGGTAGGCGGGGCTCGCGAGCGCTGCACCGGTCAGCGCCGCGGTGTTGAGGAACTTCCGACGGTTGAGAATGAGTTTGGTCATGGGGTCGTCTCCCTGAAGGTTGGTGTCCGTATCGTTTTTATCGTCAGGACGCCGGTTCGGGCGTCTTGCGCAGCAGGCCGGTACGGGCGGCCTGACGCAGATCGTCGAGGCTGTAGCCGCCCAGCTCCAGCGCGTTCAGCAATTCGTTCTCGGCGGCGAAATCGCGGCCATACATGGCCGAGAAGATCTTGATCCCGGCCTCGTGCAGGTCGGCCGGCTTGCCCACGAGGCGGCCAAGCACGGCGGTGAGCTGCAGCCCGTAGGGCACATCCTCGGTCACGTAGCGGCTGTCGGCGGTCGCCGGCCCGGTGCCGCCATTGCCCTGCGCGTGCATCTGCTGGTTCATCTCGGAGATGGTCGAGATCGGCACATGGAAGCTCTGGCTGAAATGCTCGAAGATGGTCTTCGTCTGCAGCCCCAGCGCCGCCACGATCTCGAGCCGCTCGGCGTCCAGCGCCTCGAGCAGCGCGCCGACCTTGGGGGTCACGTTCTGGCCCTGGCTCCAGGTCTCGCCACGCTCCATCCGGGTGATGTTGCCAAGCGCGATGCCGAGGTGGTTCTGCGGGTTGAGGTTCGACAGCGAGATCGCCAGCAGCCCGTCGCGCGGCACGAAGACATCGCCGAAGAGCTTGGTGCAGACCGCCAGCGCGCAATCCGAGCGCGCCTCGGGCACGGTGCAGAGATCGACCTTCTTGCGCACGGTGTTGACCTTGACGCCGGTCCCCTCGCCGCGCCGCCCGGTGACCACGGTGGTGCCCCACGCGGTGATCGCGGCGTCGACGCCGCGCTCGGCCAGCTTCTGCATCAGGTAGACCGCGCCCAGCGAGGCGTGGCTGCTGATGATGACGTGCTGGCCGTCGCGGATATGCGGCGCCAGCGCATCGAACACCGCCTTGTGGCCGTAGCCCGGCAGCGCGATCAGGAGGGCGTCGTTCTGCTCGGCCAGTTCCTGCGCCGAGGTGGCGACGCGCGGGGCGAAGACCGTCTCGATGGCGCCGGTGGCCTCGAGCGGGCCGTCCGCGAGCGCCTTGGTGGACGCCCCCGAGGGCGACCACAGCATCGGCGCGTGACCGTTGTGGTGCAGCAGCGCGGCGCTGCCGAAGGCGATGGAGCCGGCACCGGCAATCCCGACCTTGCAGCTCATGCCGACACCTCTTCGCGGACCGGATCGCCCAGCACGTGCATCAGCCGGTTGGCCCAGCCGAAGAGTGAGGTCGACAGGATCAGGTCGAGGATTTCCTCGTCGTTCAGGCCGGCCTCGCGCAAGTTGGCCATGTCGGCCTCATCCGCCGCAACCGGACTTTCCGACAGCTTGCGCGCAAAGTCGAAAATCGCACGATTGCGGGGGCTTAGATCCGCCTTCTCACCCTTTGCGAAAAGTTCGTCGGTGACCGCGGTGTCCTTCTCGAGCTTGGCGTGACGGTCGGCATGGACCGCGGCGCAATAGATGCAGCGGTTGACCATGCTGGCGCCGATGGCGCCCAGCTCGCGCTCAGCCCGCGACATGCCACCCGGGTCGTACATGATCGCGTTGAACAGTGGCGAGCGCACCTTGAGGCTTTCCACGTCATGGGCCAGCGTCAGCACATAGGCCGAGACCTTGGTGTTCGACGGCGTCACCGACAGCGCGTCAAGCTGCTCTTCGCTCGCCTCCTGCAGATCCACCGGCGTGACGCGCGGCTGCCATTGCGGGACGGTGCGGGTGAACTTGTGAACGATGCGGCTCATGCAGTGGCTCCCTTCATCAGGCGCAGCCCGGCGACCACGCGCAGCTGGTAAGCCACGAAGGCGACCAGTTCGCAAAGCCGCACGATGTCGGCGTCTTCTACGCCAGCGGCCTGCAGCGTCGAGATGTCCTCGGCGAGGATATCGCGGGTGTGGTTCGCAGCCTTGTCCGCAAACCCCACCACGGGCGCCAGCCCCTCGTCCTCGCCGTCGCGCGAGGGATCGGCCAGCCCGGCCATGTCGCCCGCCCCGGCAAGGTAGCGCTCGGCAAGGTCGTTCTCGCCCGCCGCGTTGGCGATCCGCGCCGCCAGCGCCGCGCGCAAGCCGTGCGGGAAGGCGCCCGCCTGCTTGGGCCGCAGCACCGCGTCTTCAGCGGCCTGCGTGGCCTCGAAGATGTTGCTGCGGGTCTCGGCCGCGGCGCCCGTGGCGCTGCCTGCGGGGATGCCCGCGGCGCTCAGTGTCGTGCTGTCGAAGATGGTCATGCCACCTGCCCCTCCTTTGCCGCTGTCAGCTCGCTCGGCTGCCATTCGCTGCCGTCGAGCTCCGGGGTCTCATAATCCAGCATCGCCTGCCAGTGGGTTTCCAGATCCTCGGCGTAAAGCGTCGCCGCCATGGCCCTCGCCAGCCATGCCGCGCCTTCCGAGACGCCGGGAATGTCGCCGCTGACCTTCCCGAGGCTGGCCGAGGCACCGTAGTTGAAGCAGTAGACCTTGCTGAGCCACGGCACCTCGCCCGGCACCTTCTCGCGGAAGGTGAAATCGGGGTTGAGATAGGGGAACCGGCCCAGGTCGGCCTGCTCCTCGCCCTCGGGCGGGGTGTAGACGTCCTCCCAGAGCAGGATCTTGCCCGCCACTTCGCCGAACTCGGTGCGCGCCATCGGGTCGATGGTGAACCCGGTGCCGAGGATCACGAAATCCGCCACGTAGGAGGTGCCGTCGGCAAAGAACACCTCGACCGCGTCGCCGCGCTCTTCGATGCGCGTGGTGGCCTTGCCGAAGTGGAAATGCGCGTTCGGATGGCGGCTCACCCGCAGGGTCGAGCCGTGCGGCGGCGGCGTCTGCGTGGTGAAGCTGTACTGCATGAAGCGCCAGCGCCATTCGTCGGGCAGATCGGCAAACCCGGCAGTGAAGCCGTAGCTGCCGATGCCCATCATCTTGTTGATGGTCGGCATTTCCTTGCGGCGGATCAGGTGCCGCACCTCGCCCGCGCCATGCTCGAGCGCTTCGGCGGCGTTGTCGACCGCCGAGGCGCCGACCCCGATCACCGCCACGCGCTTGCCCTTGAGCGCGTCGAAATCGATCTCGTCGGCGCTGTGCGCCCAGAAGCGGCGCGGCAGATCCTTGATGAAGCCCGGGATGTTGGGCCCGCCGGTGCCGTCACGGCCCGTCGCGAACACCAGCTTGCGCGTCAGGATGGTGCCACCGGCGGCGCCCGAGACCGTGAGCCGCAGCAGATCGCCCTCGGGCTCGACCTTGTCGACCGAGACGCCGTTCTCCACCGGCACGTTCAGCGCCTTGCGATACCAGCGCAGGTAGTCCATCCACATCGGCCGCGGGATCTTGTCCATCTTCTCCCACGCCTCGCGCCCGTTCTGGGCCCGGAACCACGCCTGAAAGGTCAGTGCGCCATGCCCGAAGGCCGGGCCGGTCAGGGTCTTGGGCGAGCGCAGCGTCTCCATGCGCGCATAGTTGAGCCACGGCCCCTCGAGGCCGGTCGGGTTGCGGTCAAGCACGCGGATGTTGCGCACGCCGCCGGTGGTCAGGCCGAGCCAAGCCACCATGCCGCACATGCCGCCGCCGATGATGACGACATCGCTCACGCCCTCCTGCGCCGGCACCCAGTCCTTGCCGGGGTAGCACAGGAAGTCGAGATCCTCGCGCAGGCGGGCTTCGAGCACATCCAGGCCCTGGGCGTCGATCGGAGAGCGGTCGTTCGTTTGCATACGAATCATCCTAGTAGAAAAAGGTGTTTTGGTTCAGCATCAATTCGGGGTCTTGGCCCAAGTCTGATGCAGATCGTCGATGTGGTAGGCATGGATGTGGCGATGTGCCAGTCCATGGCCGGGATGGGCGCGCAGGTGCGGGTGATCCGCGGCCAGCTCGGGATGGCTGTGCGGCCTCTCGAGCGGGTCCTGCGTCGGCCAGACGCGGGACGCGACGAGCGCCACCACCGCGGCCATCAGCGCCAGCACGAGCAACGCGTGCTCAAGCCCGGCGGAACTCGCGAGCCAGCCCGCCAGAGGATAGGCCACCAGCCAGCCGGCATGGCTGAGCGAGAACTGCGCGGCAAAGACCGCGGCGCGGTCTTCCCGCGCGGCAGAGCGGGTGATGACCAGGCCGCCGGGCGTCAGCACCAGTGAGGAGGCAAGGCCGAAGCCCGCCCAGATCGGCAGCAGCAGCGCCAAGGGCGGGTGCGGCAGCACGGCAAAGCCCGCCGCCAGCGCCGCGAAGACCACCACCCCTGCCAGCATGGCGCTGCGCTCCTCCATCCGGCGCAGCAGGCGCGGCACGGCCACCGCGCCGAGCGCGGCGCCGAGCCCGTAGCCCGCCATCAGCACCGGATAGAGCCCGTCGGCATCGCCAAGCCGTGCACCGGCATAGACCACGGTATTGACCAGCACCCACGCCATCACCAGCGAGAGCGCGAAGTTCAGCAGGAACAGCCCGCGCAGCCGCGGCGTGCGGGCGTAGATCGTCATGCCGCGGAAGGCCCGCTGCAGGAACGGCCCCTTTCGCGCCCCTTGCCCGCGCTCCGGAAAGCGGGTCGCCAGCAGACAGCCGACGGAGCCCACGAAGGCCAGCGCAGCACAGAGAAACAGCGCCTCGGGCGCCACGATCTTCAGCACCAGCGCCGCGATCACCGGGCTCAGCACCGATTCCAGCGTGTAGGCGATGCGCGACCACGCCAGCGCCTTGGTGTAGCGCTCTTCCTCGGGCAGCACGTCGGGGATCACCGACTGGAACAGCGGCGTGAACCCCGAGGCGAGCGCGAAGAACAGGAAGGCCAGCGCCGCGATCTGCCAAGTCTGGGTGACGAAGACCATCGGCAGCAGCAGGAGCATCCGCCCGAGATCCAGCAGCACCATCGCCCGCTTGCGCGGCAGATGCGCCAGCACGCTCTCAGCGAAGGGCGCAAGCCCGACATAGGCCACCATCTTCAGCGCCAGCAGCAATCCGAGCACCTTGCCGCCCGCCGCCGCCCCGCCGATGCGGTAGGCCGCCAGCGACAGCGCCACGGTCAGCAGCCCCACCGCCAACAGCGAACAGACCTGCGCCGCAAACAGCGTGCGGAAGGAGCGGTTGGCAAGCGGGCTGGTCACGAGGCGAGGCTCTCCGATGGCTCCAGAACGGGGGCGAAGCGGGCGGTTGTTTCATCCGCGCGATAGTTTGGCAGATAGTCTGCCGCTTTCCGCGCCAGAATGTCCACCGCCTGCACGATCGTCGCCGCCTTCTCGTCGCTCATCAGCGCCGAGAAATTCAGCCGCACCCAACCCGGCTTGGCCATTTCGTCGCCACGGTCGATGGCTTCGAACATCGCCTGCGAGTCGGCCTCGCTCAGCCCCAGCAATCGGTGCGCGTAGGACCCTGCACAGGCGCAACCACCGCGTGCCTGAATGCCGTAGACGTCGCTCAGAAGCCGGGTGAAAAACTGGTGGTGAATCAGCCCGCCCTGCGCGTCCCGGACGCGGAACGAGAAGATCGGCAGCGCCGCCGGCCCCTCGAGGCCAAGGATCTCGAGCTGCGGGTTCTTGCGCCAGACCGCCTCGGCCCGCGCCCGCAGCCACGCCTGGCGCTGGTCGAGCCAGTCCTGCCCGAGCGCGTCCTTGACCATCAGCGCGAGCGCGGCGCGGATGTCGCCCACCACGTTGGGCGTGCCGCCCTCCTCCCGGCTCGAGAGCCGCCCGGAATAGCGATGTCCCCATGGGGACACGAAGCTGACGGTGCCGCCGCCGGGCAGCGTCGGTGTCGCGCGCCGGGCCACCGCGTCGCGCAGCACCAGCACGCCTGAGCCGCCGGGGCCGCCGGGAAACTTGTGGGTCGAGAACACGATGGCGTCCTTCTCGGCCTCGCCGCCCGCCTCCATGTTCATGCGCACGTAAGGCCCGCCGGCACCGAAATCCCAGAACGCCAGCGCGCCATGCGCCTTGAGCAGACGGGTCACCGCGTCGGTGTCGGTGAGGATGCCGGTGACGTTCGACACCGCCGAGAAGCTGCCGACGATCAGCGCGGCGCCATGCGCCTCGCGCAGCGCGGCGGCCAGCGCGGACATGTCCGGCCCGCCCTCCGGCGCCTCGGGGATTTCGACCACCTCGGCGCCGCTTTCGCGCCACGGCAGCAGGTTCGAGTGATGCTCGTACGGGCCGATCAGCACCACGGCGCGCCCGCCGGCGCCCAGCACCGCGGGAATGTCGAGCAGCCCGACCAGCCGGTTGATCCCGGCGGTGCTGCCCGCGCCGGTGAACACCACGCTCATGCCGTCATCCGCGCCGGTGATGCGGGCGATCTCGGCCCGCGCCGCCTCGCGCAGCTTGGTAATGAAGGCGCCGCAGAAGGAGGCCTGCGTGTGGCTGTTGGCATAATAGGGCAGCACCCGGTCGCGGATGAAATCCTCGACCTGCGCCAGCGCCCGACCGGAGGCGACATAATCGGCGTAGATCAGGGGCTTGGGGCCATAGGGGCCGTCGATCTCCACGCCATCCCCGATCAACCCGCCGCGCAGCCAGCTGGCCAGGTCCGGGCGATCGAGGGAGCGGGCGAAATCGTCGAGGGGAGACATGGGGGATCCGTCTTGTATCAATAGGGCGTTGATGCAAAGCATGTCACACGGAGGGGAAATTTCTTCACATATTTCCACCTTACAAACAGGCATATTCTATCATATGAACGACAAATGACGCTCAAACTCGATCAGATTGATTACCGCATCCTGGAGGAGCTGCAACGCGACGCCTCGCAGTCGCAGCGCGCCCTGAGCGAGAAGGTCGGCCTGTCACAGAACGCCTGCTGGCGGCGGCTCAAGGCGCTCGATGCGGCCGGCGTCATCCGCAATCACACGGTGGTGCTAGACCGCAATCAGCTTGGCGCCGGGCTGGTGGTCTTCGTGATGATCAAGACCCGGCACCACTCCGCCAGCTGGCTCAAGCGCTTCCGCACCCATGTCTCCTCAATCGCCGACGTCATCGACTTCTTCCGCATCGGGGGCGAGTACGACTACCTGCTCAAGATCATCACTCGCGACATGGCGAGTTACGACGAGGTCTACAAACGCCTGATCGAAGAGGTGGAGCTCGAGACGGTGACCTCCTATTTCGCCATGGAGGCGATCGAGGAACAACGCCCGATCCCGATGTGACGGCGGTCTTCCCGGACGGCCTCACGTGGCTCTGCCGGTTCCGTCAGAGGCGTTGCCTCCGACCCGGCGACCTGCGCCGACGAGGCAGAAATCCGCCTCGGGCGCGTAAAGTCTGGTGTTCTCCCGGCAGGCGCTCTGGCGCAATGGAGAAGAGCGAGCGGCGGTTGCCGCTTCGCCTTTCAGCAACAGGTTCTTTGACTGACTACTTTATTAAGAGGCACTTCAGACCCGCCAGAATTAATTCGAGTTCGTCCTGCCGCAATGACACGATCTCTAGAACGAGCCTATTGCTGTTCACCAAATGATCCATGACGAAGACTGGCGGATCGAGTGACTTGAGTTGTCGAATTGTCTCTTCTGCGCAGAATCCAGGGGCGAGCTCCAGCACAACGCGGGCAAAGGGAAGGCCTGTCGGATCCGGTTCTGCAAAAGCGTTCAAGCCGGAAAGTTCGCTGGCTTCGCCAAGAAACCAGTTCAGTTTTTCAGACTGTGCGGCTCGCCAGTTTTCGAGGTCCAGATTTGCACGAACCTCAAGTGCTGCGAGGGTTCCAGCAATGGCTTCCTTGCTCGCCTTCATGCCACGGCCGATGCCTTTCTCTTGCGCACGCACCGCTGCCACGGCAGCCCTTGAGCCCACAACAAGTCCCGCCGTGGGTCCAGAAAGATACTTCTGTCCGCTCAAGATTACCAGGTCCGCACCCGTACCAATCAAATGCGCCACGCGCATGTCCTGCGCGGCCCCGTCAATGATGACGGGAATGCCCCTTTCTTTAGCAAGTGCCACAGCCGACGTCATATTCAATGCTGGCCCCCGGGTAAGGCGCGAGGACACGAGAAGTAGGGAGCAGGTGTCGTCTCGAGACATCGCATTGGCGAGAAGATTCAAGTCGCATCCCGCCTCCGTGCCGACCACATCCGGCAGCCCGCCTGAAAGCCGAACGGCCTGTTCAATGGCCTGACCGTAATTCACGTCATGGCCGACGGGCAAAAGAACACGTCGTGCGAGTCCATCAGCTTCCGGCAGGCGCGAAACAGCATCTGCATCACCCATGGTCATGCAAGCCGCGACCGCCAGAGTGACGGCAGCAGCAGCGCAGTGAACGACGGTTCCTGCCTCTGCACCAGAGAAACGGACTAAACTCGCCGAGGCCGCCTCCTGTAACTCTTCTATGCATAGGTAGGACCCAAGCGCTTTTCCAACAGCTTCTTGCACCTCGGCGGGGGATCGTGACACCCCGAGGGGCGTGAACGTTCCTCGCGCATTGATAACCTCACGCAGTCCTGCCTTTTCGAAAACAGCCACCCTTTTCGCCTCCTGCAACAACCAGCCAAACTGCCATAGCAAACTTATAGTATACCTTTGTATACCGAACGGCAAAATTTAAGTTGGCTGGATCATCGGTTGGTCACGAACGGCCGCGACCGGACAGAAACCCCTCACCAGAACCTGTGTCCCTAGAACGGTGGTTTCTGTCCCTCCTCAAGAGGGCCTGCGTCTTATAGTGGTTAGCCGGGACAGAACCCCAAGGAATAGCTTATGTGGTTCTTCCACGTTTTTGGATGATTGCGAGAGCGGCCGTTCGCTGCAGCCCGTCGAAAGCGTAGGTTGGCCTCACTGCCGGCCTTCGCCACACGCTGCCTTAACGGCAGCTCTGGGCGTTGACAGACGCCGCGCGGCCCGAGAGAGACCACCCTTCCCGACGAGAGAGGCCGTCTCCGCGCCGAGCCTAACGTCCGCATCCCCCCCTTCAAACGCCCCCGCGCCCGGGAGCCAGAACATTGTGACCCCTGCCTCCTCCCCGCAAAACCACCCAGTTTCACCGGCGGAGCCGCCCGCCCGGCCCCGGGTTTGGCGCTAAATCATACAGCGCAAACCCTTGATAAAACTCGCGTTTTCCGGGTGATGTTAAAAACTTTCACATCGCCCCTTGATCGGACCGCTGGCAATCCCGATCTGATGTAATGTGAAAGACATTCACATACGCAAACGAGAGACAAAGGAACCGCAAATGAACGCCGCGACGCAGTACGACGCCAGACCCGCGAACCCCGGGTGGCTCAAACGCGCCGAGGCCTGGCTCGACGAGCGCGGCAGACCCGCCTGGATCGTGGCCATGGTACTTGGCTTCATCGTCTTCTGGCCCATCGGCCTCGCCCTTCTTGCCTACATGATCTGGAGCAAACGCATGTTCGGAAAATCCTGCCGCAGTCGCCGCAACAGCAGCGCCAACGCCTACCGTCACAGCTTCAACGCCGCGCGGCCCTCGGGCAACGCCGCCTTCGATGCCTACAAGATGGACACGCTGCGCCGTCTCGAGGATGAGCAGAAGAGCTTCGAGGACTTCCTGCAGCGCCTGCGCGAAGCCCGCGACAAGGCTGAGTTCGACCAGTTCATGGACGAGCGTGCCCGCGCCCCGCGCGATGTGGCCGAGGAAGACAGCAAAGAGGACGCGTAAGCGCCTTCTCCATGGCCCCGCACCGGGGCCATGGTCTATCATCCCCCACAAGGCCGCCCGCGCGGCCACAGCCCGAGACACCAGAGAGACAGGTCCAGAGAGCCCGCAAGTGAGCCAGATGTATACCGACGCTTCCTATTCCCAGCTTCCCGATCCAGTGCGCCAGAGCGCGTTCTATGACAGTGTCGCGATCAAGCGCGGCCTGGCCTGGGTCATCGACACGATCATCGTCGCCTTCTTCGTGCTGCTG
Source organism: Salipiger bermudensis (assembly GCF_020171625.1). Taxonomy (GTDB): domain Bacteria; phylum Pseudomonadota; class Alphaproteobacteria; order Rhodobacterales; family Rhodobacteraceae; genus Salipiger; species Salipiger bermudensis_B. The sequence continues at coordinate 63,530 of NZ_JAIUZY010000001.1, read as the reverse complement.
GCGCTGATCTTCACCGCCTTTCTCGGCGCCTTCGTGTTCTTCGCGCTGTGGATGGTGGTGAGCTTCATCTACCGCGTGCTCACCATCGCCAACGGCTCGGCCACGTGGGGGATGCGCCTGATGGCGATCGAGTTCCGCGACTGGCGCGGCGAGCGGCTCGATTTCATGCAGGCGGTGCTGCATACGCTGGGCTATGCCGTCTCGGTCTCCATGGCGCCGCTGCAGCTGATCTCGATCGTGTGCATGTTCGCCACCGAGCGTGGCCAGGGCCTGACCGACATGGTTCTGGGGACCGTCGCGCTCAACAAGCGCGCGTAAGGACTGCGCTCAACAAGCGCGCGTAAGGACTGCGCTCAACAAGCGGCGCGTGACCGCTCTGCCCCCAACCACGCCCGAGGGCACCGACCCTGAAGAAGCGCCCGAACCGGCCCCCGCACGCATTCCGATCCGACACGCCCGGCGATCTCCGCCGGGCGTTTTGCGTTTTCGCCTCAGCGCCCGCAGGAACGCCCTGCACGCCCCTGCGTTAAGCGCGAGCCCGGGCGCGATCAAAGCCCCGCGATCCACCGGTTTGGGGGGCTTGGCGGGTCAGGATTTCGTTGCTAGGTTTTTCGAGGATCTCCAGACAGGACCTTCATGCGCCACTCCCTGCCTCTCGCGCCGCAATTCTATGTGACGGCTCCGCAGCCCTGCCCGTATCTTCCGGGCCGGATGGAGCGCAAGCTGTTCACCGCGTTGCAGGGCGACAGTGCCGAGAAGCTCAATGACAGCCTGTCGAAGCAGGGCTTCCGCCGCTCGCAGAACGTGCTCTACCGGCCCTCCTGCTCGGATTGCTCGGCCTGCCTGTCGGCCCGCATCGACGTGCGCCGCTTCCAGCCCTCCAAGAGCCAGCGCCGGGCGCTGAAGCGCAACGCCAACCTCGCACGGCGCGCCTCGAGCCCGTGGGCCACGGAAGAGCAGTTCTCGCTGTTCCGCCGCTATCTCGACACCCGCCATGCCGATGGCGGCATGGCCGACATGGACATCTTCGAGTTCGCCGCGATGATCGAGGAGACCCCGATCCGCTCGCGCGTGGTCGAGTATAGCGACATCGCCAGCGGCGACCTCAAGGCGGTGTGCCTGACGGATGTGCTCGATGACGGGGTGTCGATGGTCTACTCGTTTTACGAGCCCGAGCTGGCGCGCAAGAGCCTCGGGACCTGGATGATCCTCGACCATGTCGAGATCGCCCGCGAGGCCGGCCTGCCTTATGTCTATCTCGGCTACTGGGTGCCCGGCAGCCCCAAGATGGGCTACAAGGCGCAGTTCGACGCGCTCGAAGTCTACCGCCGCGGCGGCTGGGAGGTCATGCAAGACACCCGCGATTACGACGAAGAGCGCCATCCGCTCTCCACCGATCCGATCGCCGAGCAGGTCGCCAACATCTCGCTCCCCGACAGCCGTAGCTGAACAACTCCACAGTCACCGCGACGAAGATCGGCGCCCAGGCTCTCGCCCCGGCGCCGCCTGTTTCTGTGTTGAGGCCGCGCGTCAGCGCAGGCCCTGGGTGATCTGGCCGGACAGCTCGGTGACCGCGGCGCCGGTGGCGCGGGCGATGGCCTGCGGCCCCTCGCCCACCATCGGTACGACGATGTCGAAGCCCTGGATGCGCTCGCGCACCACCTTGTCGTAGGACGAGATGGCGTATTGCCCGGTCAGCCGCAGCGTGCCGTTGTTGCGCGCCACGAGGCGCGAGACCGTCACCTGCACCGCCGCCTGCGCCTCGTCGGCCAGCGGCCACGGCTCCGGCGCCACGGTGGCCGAGGAGGCCGCCCCGATCTGCTCGGCGATGGCGAGCGTCACCGCGCGGGCGGGCTCGTCGGCCCAGAGCGCGTTGTCGACCTGCGTCAGCGCGCCGTCCTCGCCCTCGAGCAGGATCTCGGAGGCGGCGGCATAGGCCGGCAGAGAGACCTGCCGCACCTCGAGGGTGGCCACCCGCAACCGGGCGCTGCCGGCCTGCGTCGGCGTGTCGATCAGGAACTGCGGCTCGGGCCCGGAACAGGCGGCGAGCATCAGGGCGAGGGGCAGAATGCGCAGATACATGCTTATCGTCCAAACAGGAGGGAATTGGGATTGCGCTCGATCGAGCGCGCGAGCTTGTTGAGCGCCTCGGCGGCGGCCTGGACTTCGCGCAGGGCCGCCAGCGTCTCGCGGTTGAAGCGCGAGTTCTCGCCATAGCCCTGAAGCGCCAGTTGGGCCTCTCCGACCATGCCCTGGATGCGGGTCGAGAGGCTTGGCAGGCTTTCCGCCGCTTCCTCGATGGCCGCCGCCGCATCGCGCGCCGAGGCCAGCGTGGCGTTGGTGTTCTCGACCACACCGCCCTCGCGCAGCTCCTCGAGCGCCGTGCGCGCCTCGTCGAGCATCCGCGTCAGGGCGCCGGGCAGCGCCCGGGTCTGGTCGCTGTCGATCAGCCGGTCGGCGCTTTCCACGAGGCTGGTGGCGCGTTCGACGAAGGCGTCGAGCGGCAGTTGGTTGGCGGTGTCCACGAGGTTGCGAAGGTCGTCGACCAGCGCCGGCACCTCCGAGGTCGCCCCGGAGAGATCCGTCGCCACCCCGGTCACCGAGTCGGCGGCGGCGGAGGCATTGTCGAGCGTGGTCATCAGGCGCCCGACGGCGTCGGCGGTGCGCAGTTCCTCGACCACGCCGCGCACCTCGGCGAGGGTGGCGTTGATCTCGCCCGGCAGGGCCTGCGTCGCATCGCTGGCGACCAGGCGGTCGGTGCTGTCGGCCAGAGCCGTCGCACGGTCGACGAAGGCCTCGAGCTGCAGCGCGTTGGCCTTGGCCACGAGATCGCGCATCTCCTCGATCAGCGCCGGCACCTCTTCGGTCGCGGCGGTGATCTCGGTGGCAACGCTGTTCACGCTGTCGGTGGCGGCGGTGGCCCCGTCGAGGGCGGCGGCGAGCTTCTCGGCGGTGCCGGCCTCGCGCAGTTCCTCGACGATCTCGCGCAGCGCGGTGACCGTGGCGTTGAGCTCGCCCGGCAGTGCCTGCGTCTCTTCGCTGCCGATCAGCCCGCGGGCCTCGTCGAGCAGGCCGCTGACCGAGGCCGGCACGGCGCGCAGGTCCGGGTCGCCGGCGAAGCTCTCGACCGAGCGCAGCGTGGCAATTGCCTGCTCCATGAGCTCTTCGACCGGCAGATCGTCGATGCGCTGGAACAGGCCCTCGGCGGTGGCAGCCACGTCCGGCACATCGGATTCGACCGATGGCAGCACCGGTGCCTCGGTGTCGAAGATGCCAAGCGCCGCCGGTTCCGCGTCGGGAATCTCGACCAGTTCGACCATCAGCGACTGGCTGAACAGCCCCTGCGATGCGAGCCGCGCCCGCAGGCCGTCCTGCACCGCCTCGGCGAGGAAGGTGATGACCTCGGCTTCGGCGGCGCCGTCATCCTCGAGCCCGAGCGCCCGCGGGTCGATGGAGATGGAGGCCCGCAGCTTGACCCGCTGCTCGCCGCTCACGTCGTCGATGAAGGCGCCGAGCGAATTGACCGCGCCGATCTTGAGGCCGCGATAGCTCACCGGGGCACCGGCCTCGAGGCCGCGCACGGATTCGTCGAACTCGACCATGAGGTCGACGGCGTTGTCGATGCTCTGGCTGAACACGCTGTCGCGCGCCGCGGCCTCGTCGTCGAACAGGTCGAAGACGTAGCGCGAGGGCACCGGGTTGCCGCCCGACACCACGGTGTCGAAAGCGATGCCGCCGCGGATCAGTGCCGAGACGGACCCGACCGACAGGTCGAGCCCCTGCGGGCCGAAATTGACGTTGAAGCCGGAGGTGTCCCAGAACCGGGTCGAGGTGGTGACGCGGCGATCATGGGGGGCCTCGATGAAGGCGTCGGCGATCACGCCGTTGCCGCTCTCGATCAGGCGCGGTGTCTCGATCCGGCCGACCTCGATGCCCTGGTGGAAGATCGGGGCGCCGGCGCTGAGCATGGCGCCGTCGGGGGCGCGCAGCACGATGCGGGTGCCCTTCATGCCGGGCCGGACCAGCGGCGCGGTGTCCCGCCCCTTGAAGCGGGTCGCCTCGGCGCCGTCCTGCGGCTCGAACGCGGCCTCGATATAGACGCCGGACAGCACCGTCGACAGGCCCGAAATACCCGAGGCGCTGACCTCGGGGCGCACCACCCAGAACTCGGCATCCGACGGCAGCGACTCGGCGACGATGTTGTCGATCCGGGCCCCGATATGCACCGAGGAGAGGTCGTTGGAGAACACCACGTCCTCGACCAGGCCGATGCTCACGTCGCGGTAGCGCAGCGCGGTCTCGCCCGGCACGATCCCGGCGGCATTCTCGAAGGTGATCTCGATGCGGGTGCCGCGCTCGGCCCAGCTTTGCCAGGCGATCAGCAGGGTGATCGCCAGCGCGATGATCGGGATCAGCCAGGTCAGGGACAGGTTGCGCCAGATAGACCGCTTGGGGCCCTCGATCTCCATCTCGGCGGGTCGCGGGTCACTCATTCTCGTTCACTCCAACGTCTGCGTCCCAGATCAGCCGCGAGTCGAAGCTCAGGGCCGAAATCATTGTAAAGGCTACGGAAAGCGCGAAGCTCACCGCTGCGATCCCGGGGTTGATCGAGGCCGCGAAATCCAGTTGCACCAGCGAGGACAGGATGGCGACCACGAACACGTCGATCATCGACCACCGCCCGATGAACTCCACCACCTCGAACAGCAGGTGCCGTTTGTGGGCCGACATCTGCACCCGCCGCTGCACACTCAGCGCGAGGTAGCCGATGGCGATGAACTTCGACACCGGAATCACGATCGAGGCGACGAAAACGATTGCCGCCACCCCGTAGCTGCCGTGATGCACGAGGTCGACCACCCCGCCGAAGATGGTGCTGTCGGTGGTCTTGCCAAGCAGCGTGGTGCGCAGCATCGGGTAGAGGTTGGCAGGCACGTAGACCACCAGACCGGCGAACAGCCACGCCCAGACCCGCTGCAGGCTGGCGGTGTCGCGGCTGCTGAGCCGCGTGCCGCAGCGGGTGCAGCGCGCGACGCCGGGGGCGTGCACCCGACCGCACTCGGTGCAGCCCACCAGCCCCGCCTCCTTGGCGGTCAGGATGCGCGGCGCCGTTCCAGCGTCTTCCATAGCGTCAGCCTGCTCATGAAATTGTCTTTCAGCACGGTCACGATGACCAGCGCCACGAAGGCCCAGAACGCCGGGCCGATGAAGATGTGCGCCAGGCCCGCGACCTTGACCAGCGCCACCGCCACGCCGACGATGAACACCTCGGCCATGGCCCAGGGCCGCAGGTGATCAGCGAGCCGGAAGAAGAACTCGGCATGGCGCGCCGGCGCGTGGCCGAAGGCCATCGGGCCAAGCACGTAGATCAGCGCGCAGAAGCGGATCACCGGCAGGATCACGATCAGCCCCGCCATGGCGAAGGTCAGCGGCGCGGTGAGCCCGCTTGAGAACGCCTGCACCGTGTCCAGAAGCGAGGCGCGGTGGATGCGCCCGGCGGCCTCGAGCTCGAGGAACGGGAAGAAGATCGCGGCCACCATCAGGATCAGCGCCGACAGCGCCAGCATGATGATCCGCGTCATCGCCGTGCGCCGCGGCGCCTCGAGCACCGCATGACAGCGCGCACAACGCGCCGTCTCGCCGGTCGCGACGTCGCGATCGGTGTAGAGGGCATCGCAGGCGGGACAGGCGATCAGCTTGGAGGGATCAAGCGCATCAGCCGGGGATTCGACGGACATGAAGCCAATCTAGAGCGACCAAGGGGTCTGGGAAAGTGGCGGCGGCCCGGCAAATCGAGAAGATGCATAGGGGTAACAGGTTCGGGCGGGGTGTCCGGCCCGTTGCCGGGGCCTGCCGGGCGGTGCGGACGCCGCGCCGTCACGACGCCGCGCGGGCCCCGGGGGCGTGCCCTCCGGACCTCGCCCCCGCCCGACACCAGCGCCCGGCGCCGTGGGCCTTGCCGGCGATCCGGGCAGAGTCTCGACGGTCAGACACCTTGCCCGGCGCGGCCCCGCCCCACGCCGCGGCGGGCATCTCCCCCGCGGGGGCGTTCAGACACCCGCCCGCGCGGCGCGGCGGGTCAGCAGGCTCCGCCGCACGAAGGCCACGACAAACAGCGCGGTCAGGATCAGGATGATCGTGGGCGCCGGTGCACTGTCGAGGAAGAAGCTGGCATAGGTGCCCGCGAGCATCGACAGCAGGCAGGCGAGGCTCGCCACCAGCATCATCGTCGGGAAACGCCGGCTGACAAGGAAGCCGATGGCCCCCGGCGCGATCAGCAGACCCACGGCGAGGATCAGCCCGGTGGCGGTCAGCGTCGCCACGATGGTCAGCGACAGCGCGGTGAGCAGACCGTAATGCAGCAGCCCCACCCGCAGCCCCGAGGCCCGCGCCTGCGCCGGATCGAAGGCGTGCAGGACAAGGTCCTTCCAGCTCAGCAGCAATCCGGCGGTGACCAGCGCCGCGATGCTGCCCGCGGTCCATAGATCGGCCGGGCCCACGCCCAGCATGTTGCCGAACAAGATATGGTCGAGATGCACGTTGGTCTGCACCTGCGTGTAAAGCACGATGCCAAGACCGAACATGCCCGAGAACACCACGCCCATCACCGTGTCCTGCTTGACCCGGCTGTTCTCGGCCAGAAAGCCCGTGGCGGTGGCAGTGAGCATCCCCGCCGCGAACGCGCCGACGATGATCGGCAGTCCGACGATGTAGGCCAGCACCACGCCGGGCAGGATGGCGTGGCTGATGGCGTCTCCCATCAGCGCCCAGCCCTTGAGCACGAGAAAGCACGACAGCAGCGCCGTGGGAATGGCCACGATGGCGCAGATCAGGAACGCGTTCTGCATGAAGGGGAACTGGAACGGCAGAAGAAGCTCGCTCATGCCGCGCCCTCCTGCGACGGGTCCGCGCGCAGGGCCAGCCGCGCCTTGCGCCGCGCGGCGAGCATCCCGTGCTTGGGGGCAAGGACGAAGGCCGCGAGGAAGATCAGTGTCTGGAGCACCACGATCACCCCGCCGGTCGCGCCGTCGAGGAAGTAGCTCAGGTAGGCGCCGGTGAAGCTGGTGAGCGCGCCGATGCTCACCGACAGCAGGATCAGCCGCGGGAAGCGGTCGCAGAGCAGGTAGGCGGTGGCGCCGGGCGTCACCACCATCGCGATGACGAGAAACGCCCCCACGGTCTGCATTGCCGCCACCACCGAGGCCGAGAGCAGCGTGAAGAACACCGCTTTCAGCAGCCCCGGCCGCAGCCCGACGCTCTGGGCGTGGCTTTCATCGAAGAAGACGACCATGAGGTCCTTCCACTTGGCCAGCAGCACCACGAGCGAGATCGCCCCGATCAGCACCAGTTGCAGCGTGTCGCCGGGGGTGATGGCGAGGATATTGCCCATGGTGATGGTCTGGATCGACACCGAGACCGGGTTGACCGAGACCATGAACAGCCCCAGCCCGAAGAACGCGGTGAAGATCAGCCCGATCACCACGTCGATCTTCAGCCCAGAGCGGCCCGAGAGGAACAGCATCGCCCCCGCCGCGAGACCTCCGGAAAGGAAGGCGCCCAGGGCGAAGGGCAGCCCCAGCATGTAGGCGCCCGCGACGCCGGGCACGACCGCGTGCGACAGCGCGTCGCCGATCAGCGACCAGCCCTTGAGCATGAGGTAGGAGGACAGGAAGGCGCAGACCCCGCCCACGAGGGCCGAGACCCACATGGCGTTGGTCATGTAGCCATAGGAGAACGGCTCGAGAAGGACGCTCATCGCGACCCCTCCCCGGGCTGGCATGTCGGGTCCGCGACCAAGGCGGCGTGCGCGAGACGGCTCATTTGCCCGGCCCCCTCGTGCGCATCTCGTCGCCGTACTGCACCAGCGGGCGCTCATCGTCGGAAAAGATGGTGACGTGGCGGGCATCGTCATCGTCGTGCAGCGCGTCGCCGCCGAGCGTGAAGTGCCGGAGAACGCCGCCGAAGGCCGCCTCGAGATTGGCGCGGGTGAAGGTGGTCTCGGTCGGGCCGTAGGCCAGCACCGTGCCCTTGACCAGAACGGTGCGGTCGCAGAACTCGGGCACCGAGCCGAGGTTGTGGGTCGAGACCAGCATCACCCGCCCCTCGTCGCGCAGCGCGCGCAACAGCGCGATGATCTGCTCCTCGGTCTTCACGTCGACGCCGGTGAAGGGCTCGTCGAGCAGGATCACCTGCCCCTCCTGCGCCAGCGCCCGGGCGAGGAAGACCCGCTTGCGCTGCCCCCCCGAGAGCTCGCCGATCTGGCGATGGCGGAAGTCCTGCATGTTGACCCGCGCCAGCGCCTCGGCCACTGCCGCGTGATCGGCGCGCCTGGGGCGGCGCAGGAAGCCCATATGGCCGTAGCGCCCCATCATCACCACGTCCTCGACCAGCACCGGGAAGGACCAGTCGACCTCTTCCGATTGCGGCACATAGGCCACAAGGTTGCGCTTGAGCGCCTCCCTGACCGACAGGCCCAGCAACGAGATCTCGCCCGCCGAGGCCGGCACGAAGCCCATGATCGCCTTGAACAGCGTCGACTTGCCCGCCCCGTTCACCCCGACAAGCGCGGTGACGGTGCCGCGCGGGATCTCGAAGCTGGCGTGGCGCAGCGCGGTGTGGCCGTTGCGGTAGGACACGGTTACGTCGCGGGCGGAGATTCCGCCGCCCGCTGCCGCCTGCGCCTCTGTGGCGGTCTTGCTGTCGTGCATCACGTTTCTCTTTCGCGCTCTCAGTTCGAGGCCCCGGACAGCCCGTCCGCGATGGTCTGCGAGGTCACCTTCAGCAGATCAAGGTAAGTCGGAACCGGGCCGTCGGCCTCGCTCAGGCTATCGACATAGAGCACACCACCATATTCTGCACCGGTTTCACGCGCGACCTGCTCGGCGGGCGCGGTGTTGACGGTGCTTTCGCAGAACACTGCCGGAATATCATGCGTCTTCACCCCGTCGATCACCGCGCGCACCTGCTGCGGCGTGCCGGTCTGGTCGGCATTCATCGGCCAGAGGTACAGCTCCTTCATGCCGAAATCGCGGGCGAGATAGCTGAACGCGCCCTCGCAGGTGACCAGCCAGCGCTTGTCCTCGGGGATCTCGGCGATCTGCGCGCGCAGCGGCTCGAGCGTGTCGCGCAGCTGCTGCTTGTAGGCTGCCGCGTTGGCCTCGTAGGTTTCGGCATTGTCGGGATCGTGCGCGCTCAGCGCGGCGGCGATGTTGTCGACATAGACCTGCGCGTTGTCCAGCCCCATCCACGCATGCGGGTTGGCCTGACCCTCGTAGGCGCCTTTGGAGATGGCGATGGGATCGATGCCATCGCTCAGGGTCGCCGAGGGCAGATCGCCGAGATTGCGCAGGAACTGCTCGAACCACAGCTCGAGGTTCAGCCCGTTCCACAGGATCAGGTCGGCATCGTGCGCGCCGACGATGTCGCGCGGCGTCGGCTCGTAGCCGTGGATCTCGGCCCCGGGCTTGGTGATCGAGACCACCTCGGCGGCATCGCCCGCCACGTTCTGCGCCATGTCGGCCAGCACGGTGAAGGTGGTGACCACCTTGAGCTTCTCTTCGGCAGTGGCGGCCTGCGCCAGCGCCAGCGTGAGCATCGAGGCGGTGGCGAGACGGATCGCGGGCTTGAGCATGAGGTGTCCCCTGTCGTGTCGGTCCTGTTTGGAGGATGTAAATGCGAACCATTCGCATTTGTCAACGATGCAAATGAGAATGGATCGCAAAACCGTGATGAGCCCCCTCGCCGGCCCACAATGTGAAGGCGCCTCATGTTCCCCTTGACCATTATGAATTGGCCTTAGCTTCGCCCAACATATAGGTAGGCCGCCAAACAGTCCGGAAAGACACCCCATGTCCAGCACCGTCCCGACCCGTTCCGCCGTCTTCGACCGCCTCCGCGCGGCCGCGCGCGAGCGCATCCTGATCCTTGACGGCGCGATGGGCACGCAGATCCAGCAGCTCGGGCTGTCGGAGGGCGATTTCCAGGGCTGCGGCGGCGGCGCCTGCAGCTGCCACCTGCCGCATGACAGCGACAAGCCGCAGCAGGGCAACAACGACCTGCTCAACCTCACCAAGCCCGAGGCGATCGAAGAGATCCACTATCTCTACGCCATGGCGGGCGCTGATATCGTGGAGACCAACACCTTCTCCTCGACCACCATCGCGCAGGCCGATTACGCCATGGAGATGGCGGTCTACGACCTCAACTTCCACGGCGCCCGGCTGGCCCGTCAGGCGATGGACCGGGCCGAGGCCGAGGATGGCCGCCCCCGCTTCGTGGCCGGCGCGCTCGGGCCGACCAACCGCACCGCCTCGATCAGTCCGGACGTGAACAACCCCGGCTATCGTGCTGTCAGCTTTGATCAATTGCGCATCGCCTACGCGGATCAGGCGCGCGCGCTGATCGACGGCGGCGCCGACCTGCTGCTGATCGAGACGATCTTCGACACGCTCAACGCCAAGGCCGCGATCTTTGCCTGCGAAGAGGTCTTCGCCGAGCGCGGCGAGCGTCTGCCGGTGATGATCTCGGGCACCATCACCGACCTGTCGGGCCGCACCCTCTCGGGCCAGACGCCCACCGCCTTCTGGCATTCGGTGCGCCATGCCGAGCCCTTCACCATCGGCCTCAACTGCGCCCTCGGCGCCGAGGCCATGCGCCCCCACCTCGCCGAGATCTCGGGGGTGGCCGACACGCTGATCTGCGCCTATCCCAACGCCGGCCTGCCCAACGAGATGGGCGAGTATGACGAGACCCCCGAGCAGATGGCCGCGCAGATCGCGGGCTTTGCCAAGGAAGGCCTGCTCAACGTCGTGGGCGGCTGCTGCGGCTCGACTTACGAGCACATCCGCGCCATTGCCAAGGCCGTCGAGGGATTCGCCCCGCGCGAGATCCCGCAGCCCAAGCCGCTGATGCGCCTGTCGGGGCTCGAACCCTTCGTGCTGACCGAGGACATCCCCTTCGTCAACGTGGGCGAGCGCACCAACGTCACCGGCTCGGCCAAGTTCCGCAAGCTGATCACCAATGCCGATTATGCCACCGCGCTCGACGTCGCCCGCGATCAGGTCGAGAACGGCGCCCAGATCATCGACGTGAACATGGACGAAGGGCTGATCGACAGCCAGCAGGCGATGGTCGAGTTCCTCAACCTGATCGCCGCCGAGCCCGACATCGCCCGCGTGCCGATCATGATCGACAGCTCCAAGTGGGAGATCATCGAGGCCGGGTTGAAATGCGTGCAGGGCAAATCCGTGGTCAACTCGATCTCGATGAAGGAAGGCGAAGAGGCCTTCCTCGAGCAGGCCACGCTCTGCCGCCGCTACGGGGCGGCGGTGATCGTCATGGCCTTCGACGAACAGGGCCAGGCCGACACCGAGGACCGCAAGGTCGAGATCTGCACCCGCGCCTACAAGCTGCTGACCGAGAAGGTCGGCTTCCCGCCCGAGGACATCATCTTCGACCCCAACGTCTTTGCCGTCGCGACCGGCATCGAGGAGCACGACAATTACGGCGTCGACTTCATCGAAGCGACCCGCCGCATCACCACCGACTGCCCGCATGTGCACATCTCGGGCGGGGTGTCGAACCTGTCCTTCTCGTTCCGCGGCAACGAGCCGGTGCGCGAGGCGATGCACGCGGTGTTCCTCTACCACGCCATCCAGAACGGCATGGACATGGGCATCGTCAACGCCGGCCAGCTCGCGGTCTATGACCAGATCGACGCCGACCTGCGCGAGGCCTGCGAGGACGTGGTGCTGAACCGCACCCCCGCCAATGGCGGCACCGCCACCGAGAACATGCTCGACATCGCCGAGCGCTATCGCGGTCAGGGCGGCGCCAAGGGCCGGGAAAAGGACATGAGCTGGCGCGAGCTGCCGGTCGAGAAGCGGCTCGAGCACGCGCTGGTCAACGGCATCACCGAGTTCATCGAAGGCGACACCGAGGAAGCCCGGCAGGCCGCCGAGCGCCCGCTGCACGTCATCGAGGGGCCGCTGATGGCCGGCATGAACGTGGTCGGTGACCTTTTCGGCGCCGGCAAGATGTTCCTGCCGCAGGTGGTGAAATCGGCCCGCGTGATGAAGCAGGCGGTCGCCGTGCTGCTGCCCTACATGGAAGAGGAAAAGCGCCTCGGCGGCGGCACCGAGCGCGAGGCTGCCGGCAAGGTGCTGATGGCCACGGTGAAGGGCGACGTGCACGATATCGGCAAGAACATCGTCGGCGTCGTGCTGGCCTGCAACAATTACGAGATCATCGACCTTGGCGTCATGGTCCCGGCCGAGAAGATCCTCGCCACCGCGAAGGAACAGAAAGTCGACGTGATCGGCCTGTCCGGCCTGATCACCCCCTCGCTCGACGAGATGGTGCACGTGGCCTCCGAGATGGAGCGCGAAGGCTTCGACATCCCGCTGCTGATTGGCGGCGCCACCACCTCGCGCGTGCATACGGCGGTGAAGATCCACCCGCGCTACGGCAAGGGTCAGGCGGTCTATGTCACCGATGCCAGCCGCGCGGTGAGCGTGGTCTCCTCGCTGCTCTCCGCGACGCAAAAGCCGGACTACGTGGCCAACATCCAGACCGAATATGCCGATGTGGCGGACAAGCACGCCCGCGCCGAGCTCGCCAAGAAGCGCATCTCGGTCGAGCAGGCCCGCGAGAACGCGCTGAAGCTCGATTTCGGCAACCACGCTCCTGCCCCCTCCTTCCTCGGCAGCAAGGTGGTCGAGGACTGGGACCTGGCCGAACTGGCGCGCTACATCGACTGGACGCCGTTCTTTCAGACATGGGAGATGAAGGGCGTCTATCCCAAGATCCTCGACGACGAGAAACAGGGCGAGGCCGCGCGCGCGCTGTTTGCCGACGCGCAGGCGATGCTCGAAAAGATCATCGCCGAGAAGTGGTTCCATCCGCGCGCCGTGGTGGGCTTCTGGCCGGCCAACGCCGTGGGCGACGACATCCGGCTGTTCAAGGACGCGGACCGCGCCGAGGAACTGGCCACCTTCTACACCCTGCGCCAGCAGACCGCCAAGCGCGGCGACCGGCCCAACGTGGCGCTGTCGGATTTCGTGGCGCCCGAGGGCCGCCCCGATCACGTCGGCGGCTTCGTGGTCACCGCCGGCATCGAGGAAGAGCGCATCGCCAAGGCCTTCGAGGCCAAGCACGACGATTACTCCTCGATCATGGTCAAGGCGCTGGCCGACCGCTTTGCCGAGGCCATGGCCGAGCGCCTGCACGAGCGTGTGCGCAAGGAGTTCTGGGGCTATGCGCCGGACGAGGCGTTCGACAATGTCGAGCTGATCTCGGAGAAATACGCCGGCATCCGCCCGGCCCCCGGCTATCCCGCGCAGCCCGACCACACCGAGAAGACCACGCTCTTCGAGCTGCTCGACGCCACCAAGGCCACCGGGGTCGAGCTGACCGAGAGCTACGCCATGTGGCCCGGCTCCTCGGTCTCGGGGCTCTATATCGCGCACCCCGACAGTTACTATTTCGGCGTCGCCAAGGTCGAGCGCGACCAGGTGCAGGATTATGCCGCGCGCAAGGGCATGGCGGTCGAGGAGGTCGAGCGCTGGCTGGCGCCGATCCTCAACTACATCCCCGGCGGCGGCGCGGTGGCGGCAGAGTAAGCCCTGCCCGCGCACGGCCGCACTGGACCCCGCCCGCGAAATTTGCAAACTGGCGCTTCACGAGACGCTAAGCTGCAAATACCGCGGGAGGGGGACCGATGGCGACACGCAAGCTCTATGCCGGGGCCAAGCTGCGCGACCTGCGCGGCCGGCTCGGGCTGACGCAGAAGGATTTCGCCGGCAAGCTGGGGATCTCCCTGCCCTACCTGAACCAGATGGAGAACAACAACCGCCCGGTCTCGACCACGGTGGTGCTGGCGCTGGCGCAGGAATTCGGCTTCGACGTCACCGAGCTCGGCCAGGGCGACAGCGAGCGGCTGGTCTCGGACATGCGCGAGGCGCTGGCCGACCCGATCTTCGGCGAAAGCCCGCCTCTGGCCGATCTGCGCCTGACCGCGTCGAACGCCCCGGCGCTGGCGCGCGCCTTCCTCGAGCTGCATCGCGCCTACCGCCAGACCCACGAGCGGCTCGCCTCGCTCGACGAGGCGCTGGGGCGCGAGGATGCGCAGTTGCAGCCCAGCCCGTGGGAGGAGGTGCGCGACTTCTTCCACTACTGCGACAACTACATCGACGCGGTGGACCGGGCGGCAGAGCATTTCGCCAACATGCTCAGGGGCGATCTGCGCGGCGCGCTGGTGGCCCGCCTGCGCGAGCGCGGCGTCGCGGTCGAGACGGCGAGGACCAGCAGCCTGCGGGCCTATGATGCCGAGCGCAAACTGCTGACGCTGTCGAACCTCGTGCCGGTCGAGACCCAGAACTTCCAGCTGCTGGTGCAGGTGGCGCTCTTGCGTCAGAACGACCTGCTCGAAGCGACGCTCGATCTCGCCCGCTTCCAGTCCGACGCCGCCCGCGCCATCGCCAAGCTCGGCCTCGCCAACTACTTTGCCGGCGCCGCGATGATGCCCTATGGCGCCTTCCTCGCCGCCGCGCAGGAGACCCGCCACGACCTCGAGCTGCTGGCCGCGCGCTTCGGCGCCTCGATCGAGCAGGTCGCGCACCGGCTCTCGACCCTGCAACGGCCCGGCGCCAAGGGCATCCCGTTCTTCTTTGCCCGCGTCGATCAGGCCGGCACAATCACCAAGCGCCACTCCGCCACGCGCCTGCAATTCGCCCGCTTCGGCGGCGCCTGCCCGCTGTGGAACGTGCACCGCGCCTTCGAGACGCCGGGACGCTTCCTCCGCCAGCTGGCCGAGACCCCGGACGGGGTGCGCTACGTGCTTCTGGCCCGCGACGTCACCAAGCGCGGCGGCCATTTCGGCGCGCCGGTGCGGCGCTACGCCATGGCGCTCGGCTGCGAGGTCAAGCACGCCGGCGCGCTGGTCTATGCCGACGGGCTCGACCTCGCCCGCGACGGGGCCTTCGAGCCGATCGGCATCTCCTGCCGGATCTGCGAGCGCACCGATTGCCACCAGCGCTCGGTCCCGCCGCTGGAAAAGCGCCTCTCCATCCATCCAGAACGCCGCGACGTGCTGCCCTATTCGCTGGAGTGACCCGCGCTGCGCCCCTGCTTCTCTTCGTCAAAAATACTCCCGCCGGAGGCAGGCCGTTACGTGCCGCCGGTACAACGCCCGAGAAAAGGGCGTCATGTCAGAGGGCGGGGTATCGCGCGGCGAGCCCCGCCATGAGGCGGCGGTCGGTCTCGTCGAGGGGGCCGCGCGCGCCGGGGCGGAAGCGGTCGCGGAACGCGGTGAGCAGGACGTCATGGCGGTCCGCGTCGACGCGGTAGCCGAAACGATGCGCGTCGTTGGCGAAATCGCCCGGTTCCGCCGGGGTGGCCGCGATGGCGAGGCCGCGACGGGCAAGGCGCGCCCAGTCGAGGCGCGGGCCGGGGTCGATCTTGCGCCCCGGGGTCATGTCGGAATGGCCGATCACCCGCTCCGGCGGAATGCGCCAGCGCTGCAGAATGCCGCTCAGGAGACACTCGAGCGCCGCCATCTGCGGCTCCGGGAACGGCTCGGCGCCGGTATTGGCGATCTCGATGCCGATCGAGCGCGAGTTCACCTCCCCGACGCTGCCCCAAGCCCCAAGCCCCGCGTGCCAGGCCCGCATATCCTCGCGCACCAGCTGCCAGACCGTGCCCTGCCGGCCGATCACGTAATGCGCCGAGACGCCGGACTCGGGATTGCAGAGCCAGTCGCGCGCGCGCTCGGCGCTGGCCATTGCGGTGTAGTGCAGCACGACGATATCCGGCACCGCGCCCTCACGGCGCGGGCCGAAATTGTCGCTCGGGTGCCAGAGCGGTGTCAGCCGCCACGCGCCGCGCGGAACGGCGCGGGGTCCCAGGCGCAGGCGAAGCCGTCACCGTCGGGATCGAGGCCACGACGGTCGCGCTGCGGGCCGCCCATCGACAGGAAGGCCTCCTGCGCGAGGTCGGAGGAGTTGTAGGCCCCGCAGGCGCGCGGCACCGGGTTGCCGTCGTAGCGACCGGACCGGTCGTAGAGCGCCACACCCTTGGGATTGGTGGTCTGCAGCGCATAGGCGACGATGTTCGGCGCGCTGCTGTTCGGGCGCGGCGGCAGGTCGGTCGGCGCGATGATCTGGTACTGCGCCCGGTTCTGGGCGATCAGCGCCGCATCGTCCGCGATGTCGCGCTGTGCCGAGACCGCGTCGAAGTTGTTCTCGTTCGAGATCCCGTCCGCCCCGGTCACGACCTCTGTGGTGGCGGCCTGCCCTGCGACGCCGGGCGTGGCGCCGGCTGCCACAGCATTCCCGTCGAGCGAGCTGGTCTCGACCGGCGAGGGCGCGCTCACGCTCACGGTGCCGCCGGCCTGAGCGGCGTCGTAGCTTTGGTAGTCGTCGAAGCCGACGCCGCTGTCGGGCACCGAGCTTCCGGTGCAGGCGGACAGCGCCAGCGCTGCCACGCCAAGAAGAAATCCAGATCTCATCATGTTGCCTGTCACCTCTGTTTCGGTGCTGTTACCACCATTTGGCCGGCTTCTCCGCGAAGCCCGCGGCGCGCTCGAGCGCGTATGCGGTGTTCAGCAGATCGCCCTCTTCCCACGGCCGCCCGATCAGCTGCAGCCCCAGCGGCAGGCCCTGCTTGTCCAGACCCGCTGGAACGCTAACGCCCGGAAGGCCGGCAAGGTTCACCGTCACCGTGAAGACGTCGTTGAGATACATCTGCACCGGGTCCGCGTCCTGCATCTCGCCGAGGCCGAACGCCGCGGACGGCGTGGCCGGGGTCAGGATCGCGTCGACGCCCTGCGCGAAGACGTCCTCGAAGTCCTTCTTGATCAGGGTGCGGACCTTGCGGGCGCGGTTGTAATAGGCGTCGTAGAAGCCCGCCGACAGCACGTAGGTGCCGACCATGACGCGGCGCTGCACCTCGGGGCCGAAGCCCTCGGCGCGGGTCTTCTCGTAGAGATCGTTGATGCCCTCGCCGGCAGCGAGCGTGGCGCGGTGGCCGTAGCGCACGCCGTCATAGCGCGCGAGGTTCGACGACGCCTCCGCCGGCGCGATCACGTAATAGGCCGGCAGCGCGTACTTGGTGTGCGGCAGCGAGATGTCGACGATCTTGGCGCCAGCCTCGGCCAGCATCTCGCGGCCCTTGGCCCAGAGCGTTTCGATCTCCTCGGGCATTCCGTCCATGTGGTATTCGCGCGGAATGCCGATGGTCTTGCCCTTGATGTCGCCGGTCAGCATGGCCTCGAAATCCGGCACCGGCAGGTTCGCGGAGGTCGAATCCTTGGGATCGTGTCCGCACATGGCCTGCAGCACGATGGCCGCGTCGCGCACGTCCTTGGTCATCGGGCCGGCCTGATCGAGGGAGCTTGCGAAGGCCACGATGCCCCAGCGCGAGCAGCGCCCGTAGGTCGGCTTGATGCCGGTGATGCCGGTGAAGGCGGCGGGCTGGCGGATCGAGCCGCCGGTGTCGGTGCCGGTGGCGGCAAGGCAGAGATCTGCCGCGACCGCGGCGGCCGAGCCGCCCGACGAGCCGCCCGGGGTGAGCTGGCTGTCGTCATTGCCGCGGCGCCACGGGTTGACCGCCTTGCCGTAGCACGAGGTTTCGTTGCTGCTCCCCATGGCGAACTCGTCCATGTTGAGCTTGCCCAGCATCACCGCGCCGGCGTCGAACAGCTGCGTGGTGACGGTGGATTCGTACTCGGGCCGAAAGCCTTCGAGGATCCGCGAGGCGGCCTGCGAGGCGACGCCACGGGTGCAGAAGAGATCCTTGATGCCCATCGGGATGCCGCACATGGCGGGGGCGTCGCCGGCCTTGATGCGGGCATCGGCGGCGGTCGCCTGTTCGAGGGCGATCTCGGGGGTCTTGTGGACATAGGCGTTGAGCGCGCCCGCGCCCTCGATGGCGTCCAGGCAGGCTTCGGTCAGCTCGACCGAGGTCACGTCTCCGGCGCGCAGCGCGTCGCGCGCCTCGGCCACCTTCATCTTCGTCAGATCGGTCATTCCACCACCTTCGGCACGGCAAAGAAGCCCTCGCGGGCATCGGGGGCGTTGGACAGGACTTTCTCCTGCTGATTGCCATCGGTCACGCCGTCCTGGCGCCGCTTCAGGCGCATCGGGGTCACCGAGACCATCGGCTCGACGCCGTCGACGTCGACCTCGTTGAGCTGTTCGATGAACTCGAGGATGTTCGAGAATTCCTGTGCCAGCGCCGGAAGCTGGTCGTCCTCGACCCGGATCCGGGCGAGTTTGGCCACGCGGGCGGCGGTGTCGGTGTCGATCGACATCGGGAGGCTCCCCTGTCTGCAAATGTCCGCAAAACTTTCGCCCGCTTTACCGCCGCAGCCGCGCCGCCGCAAGCGCCCGCGCCGGATGCCGGGCCGATGGGGCGTCAAAACGCGCGCGAAAGGCCGGCCATAACGCCCGGCCGCAGGGGACGGCCTGCCTCCGGCGGGAGTATTTCTGACGAAGAGAAGCAGGGGCGCGGCGCTCATGGCTTCTTTGGTTCAAAAATACCTCGGGGGTGAATTGGCGCACAGCGCCAAGAGGGGGCAGAGCCCCCTCCTTCTTATTGAGAGGCGCACCTCCTGGGCTTTCTCAAGGGCGCACCTTTGGTGCGACTCCACCCCCTTTACCGCGTCCCGCCGCGCGCTAGGCTACGGGCAGACGCATTCAAACGAGGATGGATCCATGAAACTCATTTGGCTTGGACATGGCGGCTTCCGCATCGAGATCGAGGATCAGGTGCTGCTGATCGACCCTTGGGTCAACGGCAACCCGATGATGCCCGACGACCGCATCGACGAGGCGCTGGACGGCGTCACGCAGATCCTGATGACCCACGGCCATTTCGACCACACCGATGACTGCGTGCAGATCTCGAAGGACCGGTCGCTGCCGGTCTCGGGGATGTTCGAGCTGATCAACCTTCTCGAGAGCCGGGGCGCGGTGGCGGGACAGGCCTTCAACAAGGGCGGCACCGTGGAATTCGGCAAGGTCTCGGTGAGCATGGTGCCGGCCTCGCACAGCTCCTCGATGGTGGTCGATGGCACCGCGCGCTACACCGGCATGGAGACCGGCTTCATCATCCGCGGCGAGGGCCGGACGATCTACTTCTCGGGCGACACCACGATTATGGCCGACATGAGCTGGATCGGCGCCTACTACAAACCCGACATTGGCATCCTCAGCGCCGGCGGCTACTACACCATGGACATGGAGATGGCGGCCTGGGCGGCGAAGACCTATTTCGATTTCAAGACCGTGATCCCGATGCACTACCGCACCTTCCCGGCGCTCGCGCAATCGGCCGAGGCGCTGGCAGCGGATCTGCCCGGCGTGCAGGTGATCGAGCCGCAAGTGCTCGAGGCGATCGACCTCTGAGGCCGCACGCCCCGGGTTTCCGGCGCGCCCCGCCCTGCCTATAGTGCGGCAAGGACAGGCGGGGCGCGCGCGGGACCATATGGCTGACAAGGATACGAGCGAGGAAACGGGCCCGGTCAACGTGGTGATCGTGGGTCAGTCCGGGCGGCTGCAATACGAGGCGTTGCTCTTCGCGATTTCTCTGGCGCTGACCACGCCTGCCCGCCACGCCAAGCTCTACGTGGCGGAGCCACAGCCCGGCGCGCTCTGGCCGCGCGATCCCCGCATCGACGACCGGGACCTGCGCGCCCTGCTCGCGGCGCAGGGGGCCGAGATCCTGCCCTTCGAAAGCCGGCATTTCGGCGCGGCCTACCCCTATGGCAACAAGATCGAAGCACTGCTTGCGCTGCCGCCGGGCGAACCCTTCGTCTTCTTCGATACCGACACCCTGATCCTCGACGATCTGGGCCGCGTGCCGTTCGATTTCGCGCGCCCGACCGCCTCGCTCCGGCGCGAGGGCACCTGGCCGCAGATCGAACTCTACGGCCCCGGCTATACCGAGACCTGGCGGGCGCTCTACGACCGCTTCGGCCTCGATTTCGAGAGTTCCCTCGATCCGCGTTGGCCCGACGAGTACTGGCAGCGCTACCTCTACTTCAATGCGGGGTTCTTCTTCGGCCCCTGCCCGCGCCGCTTCGGACAGCGCTTTCTCGACTATGCGCTCGCGATCCGCGACGACCCGCCGCCCGAGCTGGTCTGCCAGAACCTCGATCCATGGCTCGACCAGGTTGTCCTGCCGCTGGTGATCCACGCCTTCGGCGGTGGGCGCGACACGCTGCCCGACGGCCTCATCGACGGCACCGTGAGCTGCCATTACCGGACCCTGCCGCTGCTCTATGCGCGAGAGAGCGACGCGGTGGTGGACTGGCTCGAGGAAATCACCGCGCCGAACCGGATCAAGAAGGTGCTGAAACAGTACGAGCCGATCAAGCGCATGGTCTACCAAGGGCGCGGACGCAAGGCGAGGGCGCTGTTCGACCGCAACAACCTGCCCCGGCGCGAGCAGGGATTTCGCAACCGGCTCAAGCGCGAAGGCTTCTGGATGCGCTGAGGACGCTCGCGGTGTCAGGATTGCGCCATGCCGTATGGTGTGTTTCGCGCCAGATGCCCGGTCCGAAAGGCGGCGCGCCGTCCCCTGTCCCAGCGGAGGAGCGCCAACAAAACGGAGAAGGAAGGGGCTCTGCCCCCTCTTGGCGCTTTGCGCCAATTCACCCCGAGGTATTTTTGAACCAAAGAAGACGAAGGCGCTGCGCCCCCTGCTTCTCTTCGTCAAGAATACTCCCGCCGGAGGCAGGCTGGTCTGTCACGCCCGTGCGGCGCGTCAGAAAAGCGCGCGATGCCGGCCCCGGGAGAAACCGGATCCCGGATATTGTGGGGCGCAGCGCAATGGCCTAGGCCTATGGGCGAGGCATCACCAGGGAGGATTTCATGACACACGGCTTCGACACGCTGCAGGTGCACGCGGGCGCCCGGCCCGACCCGGCCACCGGCGCGCGGCAGACACCGATCTACCAGACCACCGCCTACGTGTTCCGCGACGCCGATCACGCCGCCGCGCTCTTCAACCTTCAGGAGGTGGGATATATCTATTCCCGCCTGACCAACCCGACGGTGGCGGCGCTGCAGGAGCGGGTCGCGACGCTCGAGGGCGGCGCGGGCGCGGTGTGCTGCTCGTCGGGCCACGCAGCGCAGATCATGGCACTGTTCCCGCTGATGGGTCCGGGGCTCAACATCGTCGCCTCCACGCGCGCCTATGGCGGCACGATCACCCAGTTCAGCCAGACCATCAAGCGCTTCGGCTGGTCGTGCAAATTCGTCGATTTCGACGATCTCGGCGCCGTCGAGGCCGCGATCGACGACAACACCCGCGCGGTGTTCTGCGAGACCATCGCCAACCCCGGCGGCTACATCACCGATCTCGACGCCATCGCAGCGATCGCGGACAAGGCAGGGCTGCCGCTGATCGTCGACAACACCTCGGCCACGCCTTACCTTTGCCGGCCGATCGAGCACGGCGCCACGCTGGTGGTGCATTCGCTGACCAAGTACATGACCGGCAATGGCACGGTGACCGGCGGCGCGGTGGTCGACTCCGGCACGTTCGACTGGTCCGCCTCGGGCAAGTTCCCCTCGCTGTCGGACCCGGAGCCCGCCTATCACGGGCTCAAGTTCCACGAGACCTTCGGCTCGCTCGCCTTCACCTTCCACTCCATCGCGATCGGCCTGCGCGATCTTGGCATGACGATGAACCCGCAGGGCGCACATTACACGCTGATGGGGATCGAGACGCTGAGCCTGCGGATGCGCAGACACGTGGAAAACGCCGAGCGCGTGGCGGCGTGGCTGGAGCAGCATCCGGCAATCGAGCAGGTGACCTATGCCGGCCTGCCCTCCTCGCCCTACCACGACCGTGTCGCCAAGATCTGCCCCGAAGGGGCCGGCGGGCTTTTCACCGTGGCGCTCAAGGGCGGCTACGAGAGCTGCACGAAGTTCGTCGATGCGCTGCAGATCTTCAGCCACGTCGCCAATCTCGGAGATGCGCGCAGCCTGGTGATCCACTCTGCCTCGACCACCCATCGCCAGCTCAGCGAGGAGCAGCAGATCGCCGCCGGGGCAGCGCCGAACGTGGTGCGGATCTCGATTGGCATCGAGGATCCGGAGGACCTGATCGCCGACCTCGAGCAGGCGCTGGCGCAGGCCGGCTGAGCCAAGCCTCATGGGGGGCGCGCCGCGGCGCGTCCCCCGTTTCACACGGGCCTTATTCGGCCAGTTCAAACACCATCGTGACGCGGGCATTGATGGTCGATTCGCCCGCGGCGACCGGCGCTGCGGACATCCGCGCCTCCATCATCGGCATCGGAGAGGGCGCATAGCCGCCGCCACCGTTCTCGGAGATCGACACGACCGGGCCGAGCGTCACGCCCGCCGCCTCGGCCAGCACCTTGGCGCGCGCCATCGCGTCCTCCACCGCATCGCGGCGGGCCTCCTCGGTCACCGGGTCCGGATCCTGCAGGCCGAAGCTCAGCCCCGACAGGCGGTTGGCGCCATCCTCGGTCACCGCGCCCAGCACTTCGCCAAGCTGGTCGAGGTCGCGCACCCGCACGGTGAGCCGGTTCGACGCCTCGTAGCCGGTGATTTCCGGCGCATCGTCCGAGTTGGTAGGATTGTTCCAGATCGGCTGCAGGCCGACATCCGAAGTCTGCCGGTCGCGCGCCTCGATGCCCATGGAATCGAGCCGGGCGAGAATCGCCTCGGCGACCTTCGAGGCCTCGTCCATCGCGGTGCCCGCGTCGGCGTTCTGGGCGCTCACGCCGAGGCTGACCGTGGCCATGTCGGGCACGGCGACGGCTTCCCCCTCGCCGGTGACGGTGAGCTTTGGCGCGCTGTCCTGTGCAAAGGCGCCACCGGCCGACATCAGGATGGTGCAGGCGGTGATCAAGGCGAGACGACGCATGAGATTCTCCTTGGGAGTGGTAAAGATATCGTCAACATCGGGCTTCGGACCGCCTCTCGCAAGGCTTTGCGCTGCAAGCTTTCTTCCGCTCGGCGGAAGGCTGCTGTAGTCTGCCTCGCAAGGGCTGGAGACTCCCACAGACAGCCGAGCAGTGATAGAGACCGGACATGGTACCGAATTTCGCGCTTTCCCTGTCCTTTGACGGCATCGCCCTGCTTCGGCGGGCGGTCACCGGCTGGATGCAGATCGACCGTGTGGCGTTTGACGATGCCGCGCTGGACCAGTCGCTGGCGGCGCTGCGCAGCCGCGCCACCGCCCTGTCCGCCGACGGCGCGCAGGTCCTTCTGGTGCTGCCCAGCGAACAGATCCGCTTTCTCGACATCGCGGATCCCGGCCCGGACGACGCCGCCCGTGAGGCCGCCGTCCGCGCGGCGCTCGACGGCGCGACGCCCTACGCGGTCGACGAGCTGCGATATGACTGGGCGCTGAGGGGCGACCGGCTCTGCGCCGCGGCGGTGGCGCTGGAAACCCTTGCCGAGGCCGAGAGCTTCGTGCAGGCGCACGGGTTCACGGCAATGGCCTTCACCACGGTTCCGCCGCAGGGCGCGTTCGAGGGCACGGTGTGGTTCGGGACCGCGCCGGGCTGGAGCGGTGCGACGCCAGAGCGCCTGCGCACCCCGATCGAGATCGTCGACGCCGTGCCCGATGTCCCGTGGGGTGCCGCAGCGCGGCGCACGCCGGACGTGCCGCCGGCGCCGGTGGCACCTGACACCGCCGAGGTCGACAAGACCGCGCCCGAAAGCGCCCCGGCGCCGGATCTGCCGGCTGCGGACAGCGCAGTTGCAACGCCTGAGCCGGGTGCGGACAACGCCGACGCCCGGACGCCATCGCCAGACACCGCCCCCGCCGCGCCCAAGCGTCCGGTCAGCGCTGAGGATGGCACGTCCGGCCCGGAGGACGCGGCGCCCAGCGAGGCCGAGGTGCCGCCCCTGCCCGCCAAGCGCACCGTCCTGCCCGCCCCGTCCGCCGACAGTGAACCGCCCGCCACCCCGAGCTTTTCGAGCATCCGCGCGAGCCGCACGGCGCCCACGTCCGCAAGCGCGCCCTCTCTGAGCGCCACGCCGGCGGCCACGGCCTCGGGCAGCGCGCCGTCGGTCTTGGCCGCGGCCCCGACCCCGAACAAGTCGCCGCGCGCGATCTCCGTCACGCCGGAAGCCACGCGAAAGACGCCGGAACAGGCCCCCGACAAAGCGCCGGAAAAGGGCCTGAAGGCGGACATTCCGGCGACGGCCGAAGGGGCCGCCAAGCCCGCGCGCGACCCGCTTCAGGTCGCCGCCATGCGGCGCGACCGCGGCGAAGATCCCGGCCCTGCCAAGGCGCAGGCCGCAGCGGCGTCGACGGTCATCGACCCGGAGGAAGAGCGCCGCCGGATGACGGTCTTCGGCGCCCGGCAACAGCCGATCGGTGGCAAACCCCGCTACCTTGGCCTCATGCTGACCGCAGCGCTGCTGCTGTTCATGGCCGCCGTTGCCGCCTGGGCCACGGTGTTCCTCGACGAGGGCATCTCGGGCCTGTTCCAGACCAACGACGAGCCCACCGCGATCGCGGCAAACACTTCGGACGAGGCCGACAGCGCGCCGGCAGACGCAGAGCCCGAGGCGCTGCTCGAAACAGCGGCCCTGAGCGCCGACCCTGTGCCGGACGCCCGCGAGGAAACCGACCCCGAGGCGGTGGCCCCGTCTGACACGCCCGCGCCCGCCGCAGAGGCGATCTCCTCCGATGAGGCGGCGGCGAGCTACGCCGCGACCGGCATCTGGCAGCGCGCGCCGACCGCCCCACGCCAGCCCGGCGGCGACACGGTCGATGCGGTCTACCTGTCCTCCGTCGACCCGGAGGTCGGTCAGTTCGACGCCATCGCGCTGCCCCCGGCGCCCGGGCTCAACGACGATATCGCGCTCGAGCCGGTGCGGTTGCCGCCGGGCCCCGACACACGCTTTGACCTCGATCCGCTCGGGCTTGTCCGGGCCACGCCGGAAGGCGCGATCTCGCCCGACGGGCATCGGGTCTTCACCGGCCCGCCGCCGCAACGCCCGCCGCAGCGCACAGTTGAAGAGCCCGCCCCCGAAGCCAGCGATGCCGGCGAAGGCGACGCCAGCGAAGCCGAGGCAGACGACAGCCCCACCGAGGCTGCCCTGCGCGCCGTGCGGCCGCTGGATCGCCCCGAGGACCTGATCGAGCAGACCGAACGCGCGAGCCTCGGAGGCATTTCGCGCTCCGAGCTGAGTGACATGCGCCCGGTGCGCCGCCCCGAGAGCGTCAGCGCCCGGGCCGAGGAGGCCGACCCGGAGGCTGCAGACGACGCGACGGACACCGCCGTCGCACCGGTGCCCGAAGGCATCGCGACTGCGGTGGAAGAGGCGCTCGAAGAGCCCGAGGTGCCCAGCGGCACCGAACAGGCGGTGGCCAGCTCGCTCGAGCCGCAGACCCGGCCCGGCAACATGTCGAGCCTCGTGCAGCAAGCGGCGCGCCGCGCGCCCCAGCCCGCGCAGACCGCCAGCGCCGCGCCGGTGCGGACGCAGCCCGCCCCGCGGGTGCCGCAGAACGCCAACGTGGCGCGCGAGGCCACCACGGCGAACCAGATCAACCTGCGCGACGTGAACCTGATCGGTGTCTTCGGCAGCGCCTCGAACCGGCGCGCGCTGGTGCGGCTGTCGAACGGACGGCTGCAGAACGTCAAGGTCGGCGACCGGCTCGATGGCGGCCGGGTCGCCGCGATCGGCGACAGCGAGCTGCGTGTCGCCAAGAGCGGACGCAATATCGTGCTGAGAATGCCGGGCGGTTGACGCCGCCCGATCTGGAATAGACCTTTCAGATCAGAGCTCTGGACGGCGACGTTACGACCGCACCTCTAGAACGGCACGTCGTTCTCGGCGTGCACGAAGCGCGCCACGACCTTTTTCGTCCCGGCCTTTTCAAAGGCGATCTCGAGCTTGTCGCCCTCGATGCCGACCACTTCGCCATAGCCGAACTTCTGGTGGAACACCCGTTGCCCGGTCTCGAAGGCCGAGACCGCCTGCAGGTCGATCACCGTGTTGCGGCTCTCGCGCGGCTGACTGACCGGGCGCTGCCCCGAGCGCTCCTGCAGCCGCTTCCAGCCCGGCGAATTGTAGACGTTGGCATCGGCGGCGCGGTTCTCGAGCCCCGACCCCGCGCCATAGGGCGCCGCGGCTCCGAAGCCGCCGCCATAGAGACCCGGCGGGGTCAGCACCTCGACATGCTGCTCGGGCAGCTCGTCGATGAATCGCGACGGCAGTGCGCTCTGCCACTGGCCAAAGACCCGGCGGTTGCCGGCAAAGGAGATGGTGCAGAGTTCCTCGGCGCGGGTGATGCCGACATAGGCCAGACGGCGCTCTTCCTCGAGGCCCTTCTGGCCGCTCTCGTCCATGGAGCGCTGCGACGGGAACAGCCCGTCCTCCCAGCCCGGCAGGAACACCGCCGGGAACTCCAGCCCCTTGGCCGCGTGCAGGGTCATGATCGAGACCTTGGCGCCGCTCTCCTCGGTCTCGTTGTCCATGATCAGCGCCACGTGCTCGAGAAAGCCCTGCAGGTTCTCGAACTGCTCGAGCGCCTTGACCAGTTCCTTGAGGTTCTCGAGCCGGCCCGGCGCCTCCGGCGTCTTGTCGTTCTGCCACATGGCGGTGTAGCCGCTCTCGTCGAGGATCATCTCGGCGAGTTCCATGTGGGTCATGCGCGGCGCGGCGCGCCGGGTCTCGCCCACGGGAAGCGGCTCCTCGTCGTCGATCACCGCGTCCGCCGGCCCGTCATCGGGCACCTCTCCGCCACGCAGCACCGGGCCGAGCATCGCCTCGCGCCAACGCGCGAGGTTCTCGCAGAGCTGGCGCAGGTGGCCGCCGCCCTTGCCCTTGATCCGGCCCTCGTCGACCGCGATGCGCGCCCCGTCGAGCAGCGACACGCCAAACTCGCGCGCGGTGTGCTGGATCAGTTGCTGCGCCTTGTCGCCAAGGCCGCGCTTGGGGGTGTTGACGATGCGCTCGAAGGCGAGGTCATCGTCGGGCGAGACCACGAGGCGGAAATAGGCCATGGCATCGCGGATCTCCATGCGCTCGTAGAAGCGCGGCCCGCCGATCACCCGGTACGGAAGACCGATGGTCAGGAAGCGGTCTTCGAAGGCGCGCATCTGGTGCGAGGCGCGCACCAGAATCGCCATGTCGTCGAGCGACTTGGGGTCGAGACCGCGGGTGCCCTTTTGCAGCGATTCGATCTCCTCGCCGATCCAGCGGGCCTCTTCCTCGCCGTCCCAGTGGCCGATCAGGCGGACCTTCTCGCCGCCCTTGGCCGCGGTCCAGAGCTCCTTGCCGAGGCGCCCCTCGTTGCCCCGGATCACCCCGCCGGCGGCGGCGAGGATATGCTCGGTCGAGCGGTAGTTCTGCTCGAGCCGCACCACGTGGGCGCCGGGAAAATCCTTCTCGAACCGCAGGATGTTGCCGACCTCGGCACCGCGCCAGCCATAGATCGACTGGTCGTCGTCGCCGACGCAGCAGATGTTCTTGTGCCCGCCCGCCAGCAGCCGCAGCCAGAGATACTGCGCCACGTTGGTGTCCTGATACTCGTCCACGAGGATGTAGCGGAACCAGCGCTGGTACTGCTCGAGAATGTCGGGATGGGCCTGAAAAATCGTGACCATATGCAGCAGCAGGTCGCCGAAATCGCAGGCGTTCAGCTCGCGCAGGCGGGTCTGGTACTGCTCGTAAAGCTCGGTGCCGAGGTGGTTGAAGGCCGAGGCCTCCGACGCGGGCACCTTCGAGGGCGTCCAGGCGCGGTTCTTCCAGTGGTCGATCAGCCCCGACAGCTGCCGCGCCGGCCAGCGCTTCTCGTCGATGTTGTTGACCGCGAGCAGCTGCTTGAGCAGGCGGATCTGGTCATCGGTGTCGAGGATGGTGAAGTTCGACTTGAGGCCCGCAAGCTCGGCATGGCGGCGCAGCAGCTTGACGCAGATGGCGTGAAAGGTGCCGAGCCACGGCATCCCCTCGATCTGCTGGCCCAGCAGCCGCCCCACCCGGGTCTTCATCTCACGCGCGGCCTTGTTGGTGAAGGTCACCGACAGGATCTCGTTCGGACGGGCCTTGCCGCTCACCAGCAGGTGCACGATCCGCGAGGTCAGCGCCTTGGTCTTGCCGGTGCCGGCCCCGGCCAGCATCAGTACCGGCCCGTCGAGCCGTTCGACCGCCTCGCGCTGCGCCGGGTTCAGATCGTCGAGATAGGGCGCCGGGCGCGCGGCCATGGCGCGCGCGGACAGCGAAGCGCCTTCGAAGGCGTCCATGTCATCGAAACTGCTCATGCCGCCAATCTAGCGGTTGCGGGACCGGATGGAAAGACGGCGTTCGCGCAATGTTCTCGGCAATCTTCGACACGAGACCACATTGCGCAGGGCACCGGCCCCGACGCGCGGCACATCTGCTCCGCGCCCGCCCCGGCCACGCGGTCGGGGCGCCCCGGAGCGGCGCAAGAATTTCCGAAACCGCCAGGCCGGTTCTGCCGGAAATCGCCGCCATTCGGTCTCAGAAGAACGATCTTTGCAAAGACATGTAAGATACATGTCAAATTTGCAAAGCCACCTTGCGCTGCATCGCGGCATCGCGTTCTATCTCGCCGACGGTCTGGAGCGAGACCCAAAGGAGGAAGTCAAAGTATGTCCGAATTTCAAAAGATCCTGATCGCGAATCGCGGCGAGATCGCCATCCGCATCATGCGGGCGGCCAACGAGATGGGTAAGAAGACGGTTGCCGTCTATGCCGAAGAGGACAAGCTCGGACTTCACCGCTTCAAGGCCGACGAGGCCTATCGCATCGGCGAGGGGCTCGGCCCGGTCGCGGCCTATCTCAGCATCCCCGAGATCATCCGCGTCGCCAAGGAATGCGGCGCCGACGCGATCCACCCGGGCTACGGTCTGCTGTCCGAGAACCCGGAATTCGTCGATGCCTGCGTCGAGGCCGGCATCACCTTCATCGGCCCGAGGGCCGAGACCATGCGCGCGCTTGGCGACAAGGCCAGCGCCCGCAAAGTAGCCGTCGAGGCCGGCGTGCCGGTGATCCCCGCCACCGAGGTGCTGGGCGACGATTTCAAGGCCATCGCCAAGGAGGCCGAGGAGATCGGCTATCCGCTGATGCTCAAGGCGAGCTGGGGCGGCGGCGGGCGCGGGATGCGCCCGATCGAGAGCGGCAAGGAGCTGAAGGAAAAGGTGCTCGAGGGCCGTCGCGAGGCCGAGGCCGCCTTCGGCAATGGCGAGGGCTATCTCGAGAAGATGATCACCCGCGCCCGTCACGTCGAGGTGCAGATCCTCGGCGACAAGCAGGGCAACATCTACCACCTCTACGAGCGCGACTGCTCGGTGCAGCGCCGCAATCAGAAGGTCGTCGAGCGCGCTCCTGCCCCCTATCTCTCGGAGGCGCAGCGCGAGGAAATCTGCGAGCTGGGCCGCAAGATCTGCGCCCATGTGAACTATGAATGCGCCGGCACAGTCGAGTTCCTGATGGATATGGACACCGGCAAGTTCTATTTCATCGAGGTCAACCCGCGCGTGCAGGTCGAGCACACGGTCACCGAAGAGGTCACCGGCATCGACATCGTGCAGGCGCAGATCATGATCGCCGAGGGCAAGAGCCTGTCCGAGGCCACCGGCAAGGCCTCGCAATACGACGTGCGCCTCACCGGCCATGCGCTGCAGACCCGGATCACCACCGAGGATCCGACCAACAACTTCATCCCCGATTACGGCCGCATCTCGGCCTACCGTTCGGCCACCGGCATGGGCATCCGCCTCGACGGCGGCACCGCCTATGCGGGCGGCGTCATCACCCGCTTCTACGACTCGCTGCTGGTGAAGGTGACGGCCAAGGCGCCGACGCCGGAAAAGGCGATCAGCCGCATGGACCGCGCGCTGCGCGAGTTCCGCATCCGCGGCGTGAGCACCAATATCGACTTCGTCATCAACCTGCTCAAGCACCCGACCTTCCTCAACAACCAGTACACGACGAAGTTCATCGACACGACGCCCGAGCTCTTTGACTTCAAGAAGCGCCGCGACCGCGGCACCAAGGTGCTGACCTACATCGCCGACATCACGGTGAACGGGCATCCCGAGGTGCAGGGCCGCGCCCGCCCCGCCGCCGATCTCAAGCCCGCCCGCCCGCCGGAGCGCCGCGTCGAGACGCCGCCGTCGGGCACCCGCACCCTGCTCGAGGAAAAGGGCGCGCAGGCGGTGGCCGACTGGATGGCGGCGCAGAAGCAGCTGCTGATCACCGACACCACCATGCGCGACGGCCACCAGTCGCTGCTGGCGACGCGGATGCGCTCGATCGACATGATAAAGGTGGCGCCGGCCTATGCCGCCAACATGTCGGGGCTGTTCTCGGTCGAGTGCTGGGGCGGCGCGACCTTCGACGTGGCCTACCGCTTCCTGCAGGAATGCCCGTGGCAGCGCCTGCGCGACATCCGCGCCAAGATGCCCAACATCATGACGCAGATGCTGCTGCGCGCCTCCAACGGCGTGGGCTACACCAACTATCCCGACAACGTGGTGCAGAGCTTCGTGGCGCAGGCCGCCGAGAGCGGCGTCGACGTGTTCCGGGTGTTCGACAGCCTGAACTGGGTCGAGAACATGCGCGTGGCGATGGACGCGGTGATCGACAGCGGCAAGATCTGCGAGGGCACGATCTGCTACACCGGCGACATCCTCGATCCCGACCGCGCCAAGTACGACCTCAAGTACTATGTCGAGATGGGCAAATCCCTCCGCGACGCCGGCGCGCACGTGCTGGGGCTGAAGGACATGGCCGGGCTGCTCAAGCCCTCCGCCGCCGGCCCGCTGGTGAAGGCACTGAAGGAAGAGGTCGGCCTGCCGATCCACTTCCACACGCACGACACCTCGGGCGCCGGCATCGCCACCATCCTCGAGGCCGCCCGGGCCGGCGTCGACGCGGTCGATGCGGCGATGGACGCGCTCTCGGGCAACACCTCGCAGCCGACGCTGGGGTCCGTGGTCGAGGCGCTGCGCCACACCGAGCGCGACACCGGGCTCGAGATCGACGCGATCCGCGAGATCTCGAACTACTGGGAAGCGGTGCGCGGCCAGTACACCGCGTTCGAGAGCGGGCTGCAGGCCCCGGCCTCCGAGGTCTACCTGCACGAGATGCCGGGCGGGCAGTTCACCAACCTCAAGGCGCAGGCGCGCTCACTCGGGCTCGAGGATCGCTGGCACGAGGTCGCCAAGACCTATGCCGACGTGAACATGATGTTCGGCGATATCGTCAAGGTGACGCCCTCCTCCAAGGTGGTGGGCGACATGGCGCTGATGATGGTCAGCCAGGGGCTGACCCGGTCCCAGGTCGAGGACCCCAAGAGCGACGTGAGCTTCCCCGACTCGGTGGTCGACATGATGCGCGGCAATCTCGGCCAGCCGCCGGGCGGCTTCCCCAAGGGCATCGTCAAGAAGGTGCTGAAGAACGAGAAGCCCAACACAGAGCGCCCGGGCAAGCACCTTGCGCCGGCGGATTTCGACGCCCTGCGCAAGCAGCTTCAGGACAGCTTCCCCGATGTCGAGTTCGACGACGAGGATTTCAACGGCTACCTGATGTATCCCAAGGTCTTCACCGACTACGTGGCGCGGCACGAGGAATACGGCCCCGTGCGGGTGCTGCCGACGATGACCTATTTCTACGGCATGGAGCCCGAGGAGCAGATCACCGCCGAGATCGATCCCGGCAAGACGCTCGAGATCCGGCTGATCACCGTGGGCGAGACCCAGGACGATGGCGAGGTGCGGGTGTTCTTCGAACTCAACGGCCAGCCGCGCACGGTGCGGGTGCCCGACCGCAAGGCCAAGGCCAGCTCGGCCGCGCGGCCCAAGGCCGAGGTCGGCAACCTCAACCATATCGGTGCGCCGATGCCCGGCGTGGTGGCCTCGGTCTCGGTGCAGGCGGGTACGCAGGTCAAGGAGGGCGACCTGCTGCTGACCATCGAGGCGATGAAGATGGAGACCGGCCTGCACGCCGAGCGCGACGCGACGGTCAAGGCGGTGCACGTACAGCCCGGCGGCCAGATCGATGCCAAGGACCTGCTGATTGAGCTCGAGTGATTAGGTCCGGGCGGGGGTCTGCGCCCCTGCCCGGTCTTTGCTTGCAGGGTGAGGGTGTGTGGGGGGTGTGCCTCCTGTCGCACCTGGAGGTGCGCTCTGTAGAAGCGAAGCGTGGGGGCGCAGCCTCTCGCACCGGAGGAGCGCCTTTTTAGAGATAAGAGAGGGGGGCTCTGCCCCCTCTTGGCGCTGTGCGCCAATTCACCCCCGAGGTATTTTTGAACCAAAGAAGCTGGGGGGGGAGCACTTGGGAGGAGAGGGTATGGCTTTGAAGGTGAGCGCGGCGGCGCTGGTGGCGGAGGCGCGGGCGCGCATTCCGGAAGTTGAGACCGCCGACGCGATTTCGGATCTGGGCGCGGAGGATCTCGTGATCGTCGACATCCGCGACGTGCGCGAGCGGCAGCGCAGCGGGTTCATCCCCGGCTCGGTGCACGCGCCGCGCGGGATGTTGGAATTCTGGGTCGATCCCGAAAGCCCCTACCACCGCGAGGTCTTCGCCCAGCCCGGCAAACGCTACCTGTTCCATTGCGCCAGCGGCTGGCGCTCGGCGCTGGCGGTGGCGATGCTGCAGGACATGGGCTTCGACGCGGCCCACCTGCGCGACGGCTTCACCGACTGGGTCGAACAGGGCGGGCCGGTCGAGCATTCGGCGCC
Source organism: Salipiger bermudensis (assembly GCF_020171625.1). GTDB lineage: Bacteria > Pseudomonadota > Alphaproteobacteria > Rhodobacterales > Rhodobacteraceae > Salipiger > Salipiger bermudensis_B. Next base: position 30,829 of record NZ_JAIUZY010000001.1, on the reverse strand, counting down.
GAAGGACTGAGCTGAGAGGTCAGCGGCCCCGTGCATCGAGCGGTTCTCGTCGCTGTTGGCGTCCACACGGCGCAGGCCCGTTGGTGTCGGCGATGCAGCGGACAATCCGGGCGCGAGGCTGAGTCGTGCGTGCAAGGCGCGCGAGACGTCCCCCATCGGCAGGTCTGAGGCGATGAGCTTCGCGCGAGGGGCGCCGGAGAGATGGATCAGGCCGCAATGCACGCCCGGAGATGGCGAAAAACTCTGTGCTGCTGCCGGGCGCGAAACGACGTCGCGCCGGAGCTTCGGCGCCATAGCGCCTGAAACGCCCGCCCCGCGGGGCCCCTGGCAGGTTTCGGTGAGAAAGATGAGTTTTTCTCTTGCAGACCGGCGCGGGAGACTCTAAATCGCCTCCACCACCAAGGGGGCGGGCGTAGCTCAGGGGTAGAGCATTACCTTGCCAAGGTAAGGGTCGGGCGTTCGAATCGCCTCGCCCGCTCCAGATGGTGGTTTACCCGGCCGGGGTCACCCGGCAAACGGTCTGATATGCGGGCGTAGCTCAGGGGTAGAGCATTACCTTGCCAAGGTAAGGGTCGGGCGTTCGAATCGCCTCGCCCGCTCCAGACCGACCCAAGGCGGAGAGATCCGCCGCGCCGAGCGGGCGTAGCTCAGGGGTAGAGCATTACCTTGCCAAGGTAAGGGTCGGGCGTTCGAATCGCCTCGCCCGCTCCAACTTTCCTCGCGACAGACTTCAGAACGGACTGCGACGGGAACCGTGACGCAAGGGGCTGCCTCCGGGCGGCCCGTCGTCGTTTCGCGTGACCACCCGCCCTGCCCGCCCCATATCGCGCAAAACCGCTCCCCCGCGTGCATCGAAGCGCTTGACCCGGGCCCGCTCCGGCGACATGTCTTCTGACGATGTTCAGGACCGCGCACCAGTTCGACCGACGCCGACGCAGCACCCCCATGCTGCGGCCGCTCAGGCTGCGCGTCGATCCGTGCCCCCCACGAGAGCTAGCCCGCGCGCGCCGCAGGCGCTCCTGAGCAAGGCACCGCAGACCCGCGTTCCTGATCCCCCGCAGCCCCCGGCTTCGGGGGCTTTTGTTTTTCCCAAACCGAAAGGACATCACCATGAGCATTCGCGTCGGCATCGTCGGCATCAGCGGGTTTGGCGGCGGCGAAGCGCTGCGCCTGATCGCGGGCCACCCTTCCTTCGACCTGGTCTACGCCGCCGGCGAGAGCAGCGCCGGCAGCCGTCTCGTCGACCGCTTCCCCGGCGTGCCGCAGAGCCTCGCCGGGCTGGAGATCGAAAGATGGGATCCCGAGGCCCTGCCCGATCTCGACCTGCTGTTCGCCTCGCTGCCCACCGGCGCCTCGGCCGAGGCGCTGGCGCGCGTACCGGAGAGCGTGAAGATCGTCGATATCGGCGGCGATCACCGCGACGCCGAGGGCTGGACGTACGGGCTGGCGGATGTCTGGCCAGAGCAGATCCGCGGTGAGAGCCGCATCGCCAATCCCGGCTGCTTTCCGGTCGCGACGCTGACCGCGCTGGCGCCGCTGCTGGCGGGTGGGCTGATCGCGCCTAGCAACATCGTGGTCGACGCCAAGACCGGGATTTCCGGCGCCGGGCGTGGCGGCGACAGCCGGTTCGGCTATGCCGAGAGCAACGAGAACCTGCAGCCCTACGGCCTGCTTGAGCACGTGCACATGCCCGAGATGGCCCGCACGATCGCGCGGCTCGGCGGCGCGCCCGCCGAGGGGCTGGTCTTCACCCCGCATCTCGTACCGATGACCCGCGGCCTGCTGGTCACCATCTATGCGCGCGGCAGCGCCAGCACCGAACAGTGCCTCGAGGCGGCGCGCCGCTATTATGCCGAGCGCCCCTTCGTGCGGGTGACCGAGCGGCCGCCGCAGACCAAGTGGGCGAGCGGCTCGAACCTCGCCTTCGTCAGCTACGCCGCCGATCCCGAGCGCAACCTCGTGATCGCGATGGGGGTGGTCGACAATCTCGGCAAGGGGGCGGCGGGACATGCGGTGCAGAACGCCAACCTGATCTGCGGGCTGCCCGAAACCGCCGGGCTGGAGGGCGCACCAGTCTGGCCCTGACGCAGGAAAGGGCCGCCCACCCCGCGCCGGGCGGCCCCATACACCGCGTTCTTTCGTTTTCCACATGAGAAATCCCCCGTCCCCAGCGGCTTGCGCGACGCGCTCACAAGAAAAACGCCGACGAGGAATAGTTGATAAAGTTTATAAGGTATTGTCTTCCACCCGGCTTTGTGGTGACTCTCGCCCGCAAATGGCGGCAAGCTCGTGCCCGATCCGGCACTGCCAGCCGGATTCTGCATATCCTGTTTGTCGATGGAGTCGCCGGTGCCTTCAGCCCTATCCCGCTTCGCCTCTGCCGTGCCGCTTGTCGCGGCGCTGGTCCTTGCCCCCCCGCTCGCGGCGCAGGAGGCCGCGATCTCGGTCGAGCTCAACGCCCAGGAGCAGGTCGAGGCCGGCTGCAAGCTGAGCTTCCTCGCCCGCAACGGCCTCGACGGCGACATCGCCAAGGCGGTCTACGAGACCGTGCTGTTCGACAACGCGGGACAGGTCGAGCGCCTGACCCTGTTCGATTTCGGCACCCTGCCCGCCGGCAAGCCGCGGCTGCGCCAGTTCGTGGTGCCGGGCCTGCAATGCGAGGCGCTGGGGCAGATCCTGATCAACGGCGCCAGCACCTGCGAGGCCGGTGAGCTTGGCGCCGCGGCCTGCCTTCAAGGCCTGAGCCTCAGCAGCCGCACCGACGTGGAGATGATGGGATGATCGATCAAGTGTCTTCCGACCTGCGCGGCCTGCTGCTCGAGCTTTACGAGCTTGGCGGCCCCGTCGTCCTGATCCTCGTGGCGGTGTCGATCGTCACGCTCGCCGTGGTGTTCTACAAGCTCTGGCAGTTCCGCGCCGCCGGCGTCGGGCGCCACAAGGCGCTGCGCCATGCGGTCGAAGCATGGGATGGCGGCGACGAGGCCCGCGCCCGCAGCGAACTGGCCCGTTCCAAGAGCTACCTCAAGCCGGTGGTCGAACTGGCGATGACCGGGCGCTGCGACACCGCACGCCTCGACGCCGAGGCCGAGACCCGCTTCGCCAAGCTCGAGCGCGGCTTCCGCTTCCTCGATTCCGTGGCGCAGCTGTCGCCGCTGATGGGCCTGTTCGGCACCGTGCTCGGCATGATCTCGGCTTTTCAGGCGCTGCAGGACGCGGGCTCGCAGGTCGACCCCTCGATCCTCGCAGGCGGCATCTGGGTGGCGCTTCTGACCACCGCCGTCGGTCTTGCCGTGGCGATGCCCACCTCCGTCGTCCTGAGCTGGCTCGAGACCCGCATGGAGGCCGAGCGCGTGCTCGCCGAGAAGGCGCTGCGCAGCATCCAGTCGCCCTCGAACCTCGGCGAACGGCGCGTTCCCGCCCCGGAGCGGTCGCTGGCCCATGCGTAAGGCCCGGCGCAGGCGGAGGCTGTCGATGACGTCGCTGATCGATGTCATCTTCCTGCTGCTGCTGTTCTTCATGCTGACCTCGACCTTTACCCGCTTCTCCGAGGTCGAGCTTACCGCCGCCGGCTCGGGCACGCCGCCGCAGGCCCCTACGGAGGCCCCGCTGTTTCTGCGGCTCGGCGCCGAGACCGCGCAGCTCAACAATGTCGAGCTGCCGCTCGACGGGCTGGCCGAGGCGCTGTCCGAGGCGCGTGGCGAGGGCGAGACGCCGCGCCAGCTGCTGGTGGCGATGCGCCCCGATGTCAGCGCCCAGCGACTGACCGACCTGCTCGTGGTGCTGCGCGGCGTGACCGGCATTTCACCGACCATTCTGGGAGCCTCGTGATGCGCGCCCGACGTCCCAAATCCGAGCGCGAGCCGACCATCGCGCTGATCAACATCGTCTTCCTGATGCTGATCTTCTTCCTTGTCGCCGGCACGCTGGCGCAGCCGCTCGACCCGGCACTCAAGCTGGTCAGCACCGCCGATCTCGACGGCAGCGCACCGCCGCCCGAGGCGCTGGTGGTGCACCCCGATGGCCGGCTGAGCCAGGGCGGCAGCGACGTGGCCGATGCCGGGAGCTTCCTCGCCACGCTGGACGAGGCGGCGCTCGAGACCGTGCGCCTCGTGCCCGACCGCGACCTGCCCGCCGCCGAGCTGGTGGCGCTGGCGCGCGAGCTGCGCGCCGGGGGGGCGCAGCGGGTGCTGATCGTCAGCGAAAGGGGGCTGGAATGATCGCCCATTCTCGCACTGCGAAACTCGTCGCGATCCTGCTGGCCGGCAGTGCCCACGGCGCGCTGGCGCTGGCGCTCCTGCCGGACGATCCGCCCACCCTCATCGAAGGCAGCGGCGGCGCCGCCGAGGCGCGGATCGGGTCTTCCTTTCAGGACATGGCCGCCGGCACGCTGAGCCCGACGCCGTCGGAGGACATCGTCAAGGCGGAACCGGTCGATGAGGCTCCCCAGCCCGATACGGCGCATGAAACCGCGCCAGTGGCCGAGGCGGAACCGATCGCCCCGGAACAGGCCCGACCGGCGCCGCCGCCCGAGCCGGTCACCGAGACCGCCGAGGCCGTGCCTGTCGAGCCGGACGCGCCCGCGCCCGTGGCGCCTTTTACCGCCGCCCCCTCGCCCGACGTGGTGGCCGCCCTCGCGCCGCCCGAGCCGGACGCGGCAGAACGGCCCGAAGAGCTCGAGCCGGAGGCGATCCAGCCTCAGCCCGACGCGACCGAGACGGCAGAGCCCGAAACCGCCGAAGCGGTGACGCCGGAGGCGCCCGAGCCCACCCAGCCCGAGGAGACCACCGAGGCGCTGGCCCCCGAAGAGGAGCCCGAGGTCGAACCGGAAGACGCGACCGAGGAAGCCCCCGAGACCGCGCTGGCCAGCTCGCTGCGCCCGATGGAACGGCCCGACACGCTGCGCCGCCCCGAGCCGGAGCCGCAACCGGCGCCGCGCCGGGAGACCCGCCCCGAGCCGACCGAGACCCGGCAGACGCAGCGCGCGCCGCAGGGCAACTCCGACCGCAACGCCCGCGCCGGTCAGGCGCAGGGCAGCGAGACCGCAACGGCCACCCGCAGCGGCAGTGGCGGGCGCTCGCAGGAGGCCGGCAATGCCGCCGCAAGCAACTATCCCGGTCAGGTCATGCGCAAGCTCAGCCGCGTGCCGCGTCCGCGCATGAACGCCCGCGGCGCCGCCGTGGTGGCCTTCAGCATCACCGGCAGCGGCGGGCTTTCGGGGGTGTCCCTGGCGCGCAGTTCCGGCTCGGCCGCGCTCGACCGCGCGGCCCTTCAGGTGGTCCAGCGCGCCGCGCCCTTCCCGGCCCCGCCGGCCGGTGCGCAGCGCAGCTTCTCGATCCAGATCAAGGCGCGCTGACCGGTTTGCGCACCCTCCCGGCAGAAACAGAAACGCCCCCCGGATTGCTTCGGGGGGCGTCTCTCTCCGGGCGCCGCGAGGGAAACAGCAGCGGCATCGGAAGAGCTCGGGCAGACTCACCTTGACGGTGCGAGCGGGCGCCTTACGGGTTCCCGGAATCGAGCTTTAGTGCAGGTCGACGGCGTTCTCCAGATGGAAACGGATGCCATTGATGAGGTTATGCAGCGGCGACCCTGCGTCGCGCATGAAACGCGCGTTTTGTCGGGCGCGCCCGGCTCCGGAACCTCATGTTTGACGGGGATTCCGCGCGCCTCATCGGGCCGGATCGGGGGCGTTGCTTCCGTGCGGGCTACGAGCTGCGCCGCTTTGTCGCGACGGCTGCGCCGGGGGGATCGAGGGGGTCGGGCGCGCCATCTTTGTCAGAGGCGGCGGACCCGGTTTGCAACTCCCCCCTTCGGCAGAAGGTCGAAGGACATGCGTCCTTAGGTCACCCGCCCCGAAAGAACGACCCCGCACCGCCGGGCCCCGAAGGATCGCAAGATCACTCAGCCGGCCCGGCCCCCGAAACAGGCGCGTTTTCGTGAGGTCCTTCGGTTGACGCTTGCGGCACGCAATTTGACCAAGTAAAACAGTCAACAACGACCCGCCAGCCCGTTCGTGCCAGCCGTCACTTCCCTGATTGATGTGAAGGACCGGACCGGCCCCATGAGCGACACGAACATACCCCCCACCCCATCCGACATTCGCGCGGCCCTTGCGGCCTCGCCCAAGCTGCGCAGCCGCGATCTTGCCACCCAGCTCGGCATCTCCGAGGCGCAGCTGCTGGCCGCCCAGACCGGCGATGGCGTCACCCGGATCAGCGCCGATCCGGATCTGCTGATGCCCGCCGCCGAAACGCTGGGCGAGGTCATGGCCCTCACCCGCGTCGAGGCCGCCGTGCACGAGAAGGTCGGCCAATATGGCAACTACCATCCCGGCCCGCACGCTTCGATGGTGCTCAACGACGCCATAGACCTGCGCATCTTCCCCAAGCATTGGGTGCACGGGTTCCTCGTCGAGCAGGAGGCCGAGCACGGCATGCGCCGCAGCCTTCAGGTCTTTGACGCCGCCGGTGACGCGGTGCACAAGATCCACATGCGCGAGGGGTCCTCGCTTGCTGGCTGGACCGCGTTGAAAGAAACGCTGGCCACCGGCGACGGCGCCGACACGCTCGACCTCGCGCCGCGCCAGCCCACCGAAGCCGCGAAATCCGACCCGGCCAAGCGCGAGATCCTGCGCAAAGAATGGGCGCGGCTCACCGACACCCACCAGTTCCTGCGCCTGTGCTCGAAGCTCAGGATGAACCGCCTTGGCGCCTACCGCATCGCCGGGGCGCCCTTCGTACGTGCGCTCAACCCGATGGCGGTCGACACCATGCTCGAGGCGGCGCGCGACCGCGAGACCGGCCTCATGCTCTTCGTCGGCAATCGTGGCTGCATCCAGATCCATTCCGGCCCGATCCACAGCCTCAGGCCGATGGGCCCGTGGCAGAACATCATGGATCCGGGCTTCAACCTCCACCTGCGCCGCGACAAGGTGGCCGAGCTCTGGGCGGTCGAGAAGCCGACCCAGCGCGGCCCGGCCCTCTCGGTCGAGGGGTTCGACGCCGAGGGCGGGCTGATCTTCCAGTGTTTCGGCGTCGGCAAGGAGGGCAACGACCATCGCCCGGCGTGGCGCGAGATCGTCGAGGCGCTGCCCGAGCGCGCCGGGGTGCCCGCATGAGACGCCGCCCCTTCCCCGCCATCGCCGTGAGTTGCGCGGTCTATCTCGCGCTTGGCGTGCTCGGCGCCACGCTGAGCCCCGCCGAGGCCGCCCGCGGCCAGGCCGACACGCTGGCCATCGGCGGCTCGGTCACCGAGATCGTCTACGCGCTCGGTCAGGAGCACCGGCTCGTGGCGCGCGACACCACCTCGACCTATCCGCCGCAGGCCACCGCCCTGCCCGATGTCGGCTACATGCGCGCGCTCTCGCCCGAGGGCGTGCTCTCGGTCGGCCCCGACCTGATCGTCTCCGAGGAGGGCGCCGGCCCGCCCGAGACGCTGGCCGTGCTGGAAGAGGCCGCGATCCCCTTCGTCACCGTGCCAAGTGCCTTCACCGCCGAAGGCGTTGCCGCCAAGATCCGCGCCGTGGGCGACGCTCTCAACGCACCCGAGGCGGCGGACGCGCTGGCCACGCAGGTGGCAGGCGAGATCGAGGCGGCCGCGTCCCGCGCGGCGGCCCATGCCGACGCCCCCAAGCGGGTGCTCTTCATCCTGTCGGCACAGGGCGGGCGCCTGATGGGCGCGGGCGACGACACCGGCGCCGCCGCGATCATCGAGCTGGCCGGCGGGGTCAACGCGCTCGAGGGCGTGTCGGGCTACAAGCCGCTCTCGGACGAGGCCGCCGCCGCCGCGGCCCCCGACGTGATCCTGATGATGGACCGCGACGGCGATCACGGCGCCAGCCCCGACGCGCTCTTCGCCCTGCCCGCGCTCGCGGTCACCCCCGCCGCCGAGGCCCGCGCGCTGATCAAGATCGACGGGCTCAAGCTGCTGGGCTTCGGCCCGCGCACCGGCGCCGCCGTCACCGAGCTGTCCACCGCGCTCTACGGAGACTGACCCCATGGTCGCGCTCACCGATCCCACGGCGCTCGACGCCCCCGCGCCGCCCGACCGTCTGGCCCGCGCCCGGCGCCTGCACCTGTGGCTGGCGCTGGCGCTGGTGGCGATCTCGCTCGCCAGTCTCACCGTCGGCGCCACCGGGGTGCAGCTCCTCGACGTGGCCCGCAGCCTCGCCCGCGGCGAGGCGCTCTCGCGCATGGAGCGGGTCGTGCTGCTCGACATCCGCCTGCCCCGGCTGGTGATGGGGCTGGCGGTGGGCGCGGCGCTGGCGGTCTCGGGGGCGGTGATGCAGGGGCTGTTCCGCAACCCTCTCGCCGATCCCGGCATCGTCGGCGTGAGCGCCGGCGCAGGGCTCGGCGCCATCCTCGCCATCGTGCTGGGCGGCCTGTTGCCGCCGGCGCTTCTCGGCCTTGCGGGCGCCCATCTGGTGCCGCTCGCCGCGTTCCTAGGTGGCTGGATCAGCACCCTGCTGCTCTACCGTGTCGCCACCCGGCGCGGACAGACCTCGGTGGCGACCATGCTGCTGGCCGGCATCGCGCTGGCCGCGCTCTCCGGCGCCGTCTCGGGCGTGCTGGTCTACATGGCCGACGACACCCAGCTGCGCGACCTGACCTTCTGGGGCCTTGGCTCGCTGGCAGGCGCGAGCTGGACCAAGCTTGCCGCGGCGCTGCCGATCCTGCTGATCGCTGTAAGCGGGGCTATGCTGCTTGGCCGCTCGCTCAACGCGCTGGCGCTCGGCGAGGCCACCGCCGCCCATATCGGCATCCCGGTGCAGCGCATGAAGCGCCTCGCGATCCTCTGCGTCGCCGCCGCCACCGGCGCCGCCGTGGCGGTCTCGGGCGGCATCGGCTTCATCGGCATCGTGGTGCCGCACCTGCTGCGCCTCGCCTCCGGCCCGGACCACCGCGCGCTGCTGCCCAACGCCGCGCTTCTGGGGGCGGCGCTTCTGGTCGGCGCCGACATGATCTCGCGCAGCGTCGTGGCCCCGGCCGAGCTTCCGATCGGAATCGTCACGGCGGTGCTCGGCGCGCCGGTGTTCCTGTGGATCCTACTGCGGCAGCGTGGCGTGGTGGACCTGTGATGCTGGAGGCACGCGACATCTCGGTCAGCCTTGGCCGCAGCGAGATCCTCCGCGGCGTGGATTTCGAGGCGCAGCCCGGCCAGCTCACCGCGATCTGCGGCCCCAACGGGTCGGGCAAGACCACGCTGCTGCGCACTGTGACCGGCGATCTGCCCTGCACCGGCAGGGTCACGCTCAACGGCCACGACATCGCCCGCCTCGCCCCGTGGGAGCTGGCCGCGATGCGCGGCGTGCTGCCGCAGGCCTCGGCGCTGGCCTTCCCCTTCACCGTGCTCGAGGTGGTCGAGATCGGCCTGTCGCGTGGCCGCGCCGCGGGGCAGGCCCGCGCCGCCCTGCAGGCGCTGGCGCGGGTCGACCTCGCCCATCACGCGGGCCGGCCCTACCAGTCGCTCTCGGGCGGCGAGCAGCAGCGCGCCCAGCTCGCGCGCGTTCTGGCGCAGGTCGGCGCGCCCGTCGATGCGGACGGCCCGCGCTGGCTGTTCCTCGACGAGCCGGTCTCGGCGCTCGACATCGCGCACCAGCTCGAGGTCATGCAGATCGCCCGCGACTTCGCCGATGCCGGCGGCGGCGTGGTGGCGGTGATGCACGATCTAAACCTCACCGCCATGTTCGCCGACCGCATCGTGCTTCTGGCACGAGGCCGCGTCCTGTCCGCCGGCCCCGTGACCGAGGTGATGACCTCTGATACGCTGTCGCGCGCCTATGGCTGCCGCCTCCGGGTGGGACTTGCACCGGCCCCCGGCACCCCGTTCCTGCTTCCCCACGCCGCGCGCCTCGCGGCGGAATGACCCCCGAAAGGACCCAAGATGTATCTCGCGATGAACCGCTTCACCGTGCCGCTCGAAAACGCCGCCGAGTTCGAGGAGCTCTGGCTGAGCCGCGACAGCAAGCTGCACGAGAACCCCGGTTTCGTGGAATTCCACATGCTGAAAGGCCCCGAGGAGGACGGCGCCATCCTTTACGCCTCGCACACGGTCTGGGAGAGCGAAGCGCATTTCCGCGACTGGACCCGCAGCGACAGCTTCCGCGCCGCCCATGCCCGCGCCGGCGAGACCCGCAAACTGCATAGCGGCGCCCCCCGCTTCGAGGGCTTCACCGCGATCCAGAAGATCGCCATGCCGGCCTGACCACGCGCCGCGTCCTCTCCGACAAGAGGCGCGGCCCGCCCACCCCGTCCCCTCTCTTCTCTTCGTCGAAAATACTCCGGGGAGTGTGAGGGGCTGGCCCCTCACCGCCCGACGCCGGCCACGCGCGGCGCGCCAATCAAGCGCACCTCGCGTCCCAGACCGCCACAGACGCCCGCCGCAAGACCGAAACCGCCCCCCCCGCAAAGCCGGGCGCCGGGCCGCTTCCTGACCGGCTTCATAACGCCGCGCGGGATGGCCCCTCCCGTCTTCGTCTCCACCCGACCCGTAAAACGCGGCAGGTCTGTAGGGAGCGTCCCAACGGCTGGGGGGCCCATGTCCGAGAACCTCCGGGCAGCGTCACCGAGGCGGACCGCCCCGTTCTCCGATCATTGCAGGCGCCAGCCCTTTGCCTTCGGCGGCTCTGGCCTAGGTCCTGTGACGAGCCTTCGCGCACATCCAAGGACAGGAGACCCGCTTGAGCAGTACGCGTTCGCAAGACAGCCCCCCGGCGCAGACCCGCGCCCTTGTCATCGGCGCCTCCGGGGGCATCGGGTCCGCCCTGTGCGCCGCGCTGTCCGAAGGTGGCGTCGAGGTCACAGGTCTGTCGCGGTCCGCAGATGGCATCGATTTCGCCGACCCTGCGTCGGTGAGCGCTCGGCTCGAGGCGCTGTCCGGGCCGTTCCGGACGATCGTGGTGGCCAGCGGGATGCTGGCGCCCGAGGGCGCGCGACCCGAGAAGTCCCTCGCCGAGATTGACGCCGGCAGGATGGCCGAGGTGATGGCGGCCAATGCCATCGGGCCGGCACAGGTCCTCAGGCACGTGCCGCGGCTTCTGCCGCGCGAGGGGCGCTCGGTTGTCGGGGTGCTGACCGCCCGCGTCGGCTCGATCGGCGACAACCGGCTGGGCGGCTGGTACAGCTACCGCGCCTCGAAAGCCGCCGCCAACCAGATCGTCCACACCGCCGCGATCGAGATCGCCCGCACCCATCCGGGCGCCATCGTCGTGGCGCTCCATCCCGGAACAGTCGCCACCGAGTTCACAAGCGCCTACCCGGCCCATCGCAAGCTGGCGCCGGCAGAGGCCGCGCGCAATCTGCTCGGCGTGCTCGACGGGCTCGCGCCGGAGCAGACCGGGCAGTTCTTCGACTGGGCGGCCGCCCCGGTTCCTTGGTGAAGGCCCGGGGCACCCCGTGGGGTGGCGCGCACCGGTGCACGCCTTCCATGAGCTGTTGACCGTCCGCCCTTTCGGCCCGTGGGGTGCCCGGGCTCTGGGCACTGCGCACCCGCGGTCCGTGGCGTCCTACGCATCCGCGGACCGTGCGGACGTCCGCACCCGCAGGCCATAGTTTGTGCCCGCCCCGGACACGCGGGACCGGATGCGGCGCGAGCGGGCGAAACCTCAACCGTCCTTGTAGTGATAGCTGTAGCCGTTGAGCGCGGGTGCGCCGCCGAGATGGGCGTAGAGCACCTTCGAGCCTTCCGGAAAGACGCCCTTGCGGGTCAGGTCGATCATGCCCTGCATGGATTTCCCCTCGTAGACCGGGTCGGTGATCATCGCCTCGGTCCGCGCGGCCAGCCGGATCGCTTCGTTGGTCTCCTCGGATGGCACGCCATAGGCGGGATAGGCGTAGTCCGGATGGATGACGATCTCGTCCTCGCGCACCGCGCGCCCGAGGCCGACCAGGTCGGCGGTGTTGTCGACGATGCCGCGCACCTGCGCGCGGGTCTGCTCGACCGTGCCCGAGGCGTCGATCCCGATCACCCTGTCGGCGCGATCCTGCGCGGCGAAGCCCACGATCATCCCGCCCTGCGTCGATCCGGTCACCACGCAGACCACGATATAGTCGAAGGTGAACCCGAGCTCCGCCTCCTGCTCGGCGACCTCCTCGGCAAACCCGACATAGCCCAGCGCGCCGAACTTGTGCACCGAGGCCCCCGCCGGGATCGCATAGGGCTTGCCGCCGGCATCCTTCACCGACTGGATCGCGTCCTCCCAGCTCTTGCGGATGCCGATGTCGAAGCCGTCATCCACGAGCCGGCTGTCGGCGCCCATCAGGCGGGTCATCTGGATATTGCCGACCCGGTCATAGACCGCATCGTAATGTGGCACCCAGTTTTCCTGAATCACGACGCATTTCATGCCGAGCTTGGCGGCGGTGGCGGCAACCATACGCGTGTGGTTCGACTGCACCCCACCGATCGAGACCAGCGTATCCGCCCCCGAGGCGATGGCGTCGGGCACGATGTATTCCAGCTTGCGCAGCTTGTTGCCGCCCATGGCGAGGCCCGAATTGCAATCTTCGCGCTTGGCATAGATCTCGACCTTGCCGCCCAGCGCCTCCGACAGGCGCGGCAGTGGCTCGATCGGCGTCTTGCCGAAGGTCAGCGGGTAGCGGTCGAAGTTCTCGAGAAGTGACATCGGGCGTCTCCTGATTGGCGTCTGCCCTGACGCTAGCCGAGACCGCCGGAAAGGTGCTTTCAGATTACACCGGGAGACTTTCGGTATTTCCATCTTCGAGCGCCTATGCTTCGATCCTGCGAAATAACACTGACCAAAGATGAAAGCTTCTTTCATGCACGATCTGGACCGAATCGATATCAAGATCCTGCGCGCGCTTCAGACCGAGGGGCGGCTAAGCAATGCAGAGCTTGCCGCGCGGGTGCATGTCAGCGCCCCGACATGCCACCGCCGCACCCAGCGTCTGTTCGAGGAGGGCTACATCACCGGTGTCCACGCCCAGATCGCGCCGGAGCCGGTGGGGCTTGGGGCGGTGGTGATGGTCGGGGTCGTGCTCGACCGCTCCACCCCCGAGAGCTTCGCGGCTTTCGAGGACGCCGTGATCCGGATGGAACAGGTTCTCGACTGCAGCCTCGTGGCGGGCGATTTCGACTACCTGCTGAAGATCCGCGTGCGGGACATGTCGGATTTCAACAAACTGCACGGGAAGGAGCTGATCGCCCTGCCCGGCGTGCGCCAGACGCGGACGTTTTTTGTCATGAAGGAAGTGAAGGACAGCGCCCCGCTGCCGTTTTGACGCCCGGGCGAGGGGGCGCGTAGATCGGGCAACCATGCGTGTATGCCCTCACAGGGACTGCCCCCCGCCTGTCGCCCGACCGCCTTGCTTCGGGCTTCCGCGTTGCGGCAAGCAGCGCGAACGAAGTCCTGAAACACAAAAAAGCCACGCGGTCTCCCGCGTGGCTCTTGAAGGGTGACAACGCCCGAGGTCAGTTCACGGCGTCTTTGTTGACGCCGCCGCGCGTGGCGATCTCGGTCATGCGGCGGTCGCCGTCATAGGTCTGGTCGAGGCATTTTTTCAGCACGGCCGCATCGCTGTCGAGGCCGAGGCGGTTGGCGAAGGCGGCCAGCGTGCCGTAGCCCGCGAGCGCGTAGTGCACCATGCGCTGGTACTGCGGGATGATCGCGGCATCGCGCACGTCCGCATCCTCGATGTCGTTGGACAGACCATGCGCGCGGGCTTCCTTCACGAGGCCTTCCATGCCCTTGCAGTGTTCCGCGTTGGGCTTGATGCCGTGCTCGTTGCACAGCTTTTCAATCTCGGAAATGCCGTCGGAAATGCCGTTGCCGCCGTCGATCAGCGCCTCGGACAGCTCCTTGTCCTGCGCCGCGCGTCCCAGTTCCGTGACAACCGGAAGGGATTGCGTGTTGGCGCTCCAGATATCCTGAAGTTGGTCGAGATAAAGGTCTTTGAGCGTGTTCATGGCCATGCCGGCGTCCTTTCGTTCGTGTTCATGGACCAACCTGAGACGCCGGTGGAAAGTTCCTTGGGCCTGCCTGCTTTTAAAGCGCCCCGCCGCGGCGGCGGCCTAGTCGTCATGCGGCACGTCCCGATGCAACCGGTCCATCGCAAGCCCCACGGTGAAGCCGTGCAGCATCGTCGAGAGCAGTATGGCAATCGCCACAATCGACCACAGGTCGGTCATCTGTGCGATCTCGCCTTCGGAGGCTGCGTAGGCGAGATAGTAGATCGAGCCGATCCCGCGCACCCCATAGACCGCGATCACGAGCCGCTCGTCGCGGTGCAGGCCGGTCCCCACGAGGCTGAGCCAGCCGGCCAGCGGCCGGATCACGAGGATGAGCAGCAGGGCAACGGCGATGTGGGACCAGCTCAGATCCGCAAACAGCACCGGCAGCACGCTTCCGAACGCCACCAGGAGGAGCGCCGTCAGCCCGTGCTCGATGGCCTCCGAGAAATCGTGAAGCCGACGGTGAAAGTCATGCTCCTTCTCGACCCGCCGCAAGGTGAAGCCCATCACGGCGACCGCGATGAACCCATAGCCCTCGACCAGCTCGCTCGACCCGTAGCAGAGGAAGACGCCGGCAAGAGCGATCACGCCCGAGCCGGTTTCGGCAAGCGCGGTCTTTCTGGGGAAGTGGAACAGCACGTAGCCCAGCATCCAACCGCCAGCCCAGCCGACCAGCCCGCCCACGATGATTTTGTAGACCACATCGATGACGACCCATTCCAGCCCCCAGGACGATGGCGCCATGCCTTCGGAGGCCACGAACAGGGCGAGGTAGACGAACGGGAAGGCAAGCCCGTCGTTCAGGCCCGCCTCGGTGGTGAGCGCGAAGCGGACCGGGCGCTCCCCGCCCTTGTGCGGCGGCCCGACCTGGACGTCCGAGGCCAGAACCGGATCGGTGGGTGCGAGCACGGCGCCAAGCAGGATGGCGCTTGCCAGCGAGAGGCCCGCGAGGCCCGCGCCAAGGAGCGCCACCGCGATGATGGTCAGAGGCATCGCGATGACCAGAAGGCGCGTCGCAGGCCGCCAGCGCTGCCAGCTCCCGATCTCGTCGATGCGCATCCCGGCGCCGAAGAGCGCGACGATCACCGCCATTTCGCTGAGACGCTCCCAGATCACCGGCGCCTTGCCGGGGTCAGGCAGAGGCTTCACCTCGGGAAACAGCCACGCGACCAAGCCGGCGGAGATCAACAGCAAGGGCGCCGCGACGGGTTCCCTCCGCGAGACCAGCCGGGGGACCCAGTAGGACAGGATGATGATCAGCCCGACGAAGGCGAGCTGAAGGTGGTAGGCGTCGAAGACGAAGAAGGACTGAAGGTGCTCGAAACTCATAGATGACCGCGCTGGGGTTGCCGATGCCAAGGTGCCGCCGCTTGCGCGACCGTTTCTTTTTCGTTGTCAGAGCCTGGTTGGAATCAGGGGGTTTCCCCTTACCTCGTCGGGGAGGGTCTTGCGTCGTTTCGGCTCTGTGGTTCCCCTACCGCGCAGGGGTGATTGCTAACGGTTCTCTGCCAACAGATCGAGGCCGGGGTCCCAGATCCGACCTGCAGGGCCGAGCGATCAGTGAGGAACAGCGCGAGCGGCAGACGGACGCATCACGTCTACGAGCGTCCCTACCGCTCTCGCCCGGCCCCTGCCGGACAAACGGCTGCCGATGTCGGTCAGGTCAGGGGGCCGCAATCGTCGCTCTCTATGGCAGGCGTGGTGGACGGATCGCATTCAGACACTCCGCATCTCGGTCGTCAGGGGGGACGCCGTCTCGCTGGCGGTCAGCGGGATTCCGTCGGCGCCAACACCCGATTCCGTGGCGGACCCGCCCACAAGGCCGATGTCCGGCAGCTCCCACGGTGCGAAACGCACCTCATCCGCGCGGTCGGCGCGCCCGGCCTGGCAAAGCCGGTACAACTCTTCATAGCAGTCGACCATGTGGCGCAGGGCGAACCGCCGCACCACCAGATCGCGCACCCTGCGCCTGTCAAGGCCCCGCGCCTGCAGCACCGCGCTCGCAAGGCCCGGCACGTCGTTGCGCTCCGCGAGCACACCACAGCCGTCCGTTACCACCTCGGACACGGCGCCCCGGTCATAGGCCGCCACCGGAACACCGCAGGACATCGCCTCGACCGCCGCGAGGCCGAAAGGTTCGTCCCAGCACGGCGTGAACAGGGCGACCGAGGCCCGTCCGACCTCCAAGGCCAGATCGCGCGGCGCGAGGTTGCCGCCGTAAGAGATCCGGTCGCCCAGCCAGGGCCGCACCGCCTCGTTGAAGTAATCCTCATGCTCGATCGGGCCGAAGATCCTCAGCGGGACACCCGCCTGACGCAACGCCTGCACCGCGTCTCCGGTGCCCTTGTTGGGGGTGATCCGCCCGAACCAGACCGCCGAGCCATCCCCCTCGGCGCGGAACTGCCAGAGGTCGGGATCGATGCCATTGGGCGCCACATGGGTGAACCGGTCCCCCGCCCCGTCGGACCAGAGCTGGCGCTGATGCTCCGAGCAGACCGTGAAGCGGCACCACGGGGCGCCGGAGGCATGGACCGCCCGCCGCAAGGCCTCAAACGGCGGGACATGCAGAGAGGTCAGCATCGGCACACCAAGCTGCCGCGCCAGCCGGGGCGGATAGCGGTGCAGGCTGTTGTTGTGGAGGATGTCGTATCGGCCCTCGGCAAGCTCGGGCAGGATCGACGCGAAGGCCTGATCGAGATGCGCGTTCAGGGCATCGGTCCCGTGGAACTTGTGCCATGGATAGACGCGATCGTAATGCTCGGCCACGATCGGGCGCAGGCGGACGCCGTTCGGAGGGCGACTGTCCCCCGCGGCATAGAGCGTCACATCATGCCCCCTGCCAGCGAGGTCCGCCGCCAAGGCGTGGGAATGGGCTTCCATCCCTCCCATGAAGGGCGGCGCGATCGGATGGCGGATGTGCGAGATGAGGGCAATACGCATGGAGGCTCCGGTCACGTGTTGGGACGGACCCCCGCGAGGTCGCCCTTCGGGCGGCGGTCTGCAGAGATGCAACCGGCGGGAGCGCACTCCGGTTCCCTGCGGGTCGGTGCGTCTGTCTGACGGCGCCGATGCCGGAGACCTCGCGGGCCGGATGGCCTTCGTCAGAACCCGAAGCTGCCGTTCAGGCAGCACGCGGCGAAGGTCGGGAGAGAGCCCTAAGCGGACCTTGCTCCAAACCCGTGACGCTGCCAGACTCGGATGGGTAGGAAGGCCGGGGATTAAGCCATGGATGCCATAGCCGAACGCTATCAACGCTTTGCACGAGCAGAAGCCGCAGGGCGTTCTGCGCTGTACGAGACTATGGCCAAGCATGTGGCCGAATCTCCAGACGCACTGACATTTCTCAGCCGTCTTCCCCGGGACCGGCAACAGCCGAATCTTCTTTTCGCCGCGCTTCGCCTGATCACCGGAACACCCGCGTCGGTCAGAGAATTTGACCATGCACTTGAAGAGCATGCAAACGCGATAGCCGAGGTCATGCTGACGCGCACAACACAGACGAATGAACCCGGGCGTTGCGCGGCACTTCTGCCTGTGCTCGCGCGGATCGAGGGCCCACTGGCCGTGATTGAGGTCGGTGCATCTGCGGGTCTGTGTCTCCTGCCGGATGCCTATGGCTACGACTGGGGCCGCCAGAGTCTGGTTCCGCCCGACCGATCCGGCTCAGCTGCGCCCGTATTCCAGTGCCATGCCTCGGAGTACACACCGCTTCCGGTCAGGCACCCCGAAATCGTCTGGCGGGCGGGACTGGACCTGACCCCCCTGGATGTGGCGAACGAAGACGATGTCGCATGGCTTGAAACCCTTGTCTGGCCCGAACACTACGAGCGACTTGCGCGCCTGCGCAAAGCCGTCCAAACTGCCCGAACCGAGCGTCCCCGCGTTGTGGCCGGGGATCTCAGACAGGATTTGCAGGCGCTGATCGCCGACGCGCCGGGCGATGCGACCGTCGTCGTGTTTCATACCGCCGTCCTAAGCTATGTCACGGACCAGGGTGAGCGCGATGCATTTGCCGCCGAGATGATCGACGATGCAAGAGTGACTTGGCTTAGCAACGAAGGACCACGCACCTTTCCCCAGTTCGCCGAGGCGGCCGGGCCAGTTCGCGAGGACATGTTCTTGTTGGCCGTTAACGGCAAACCCATGGCATGGACCGGCCCTCATGGACAGGAGATACGCTGGATTTGAGTTGGCGCCGTAGCCTGACCGGCAGCTCTGTCCGCTCTGCCGGCGCTCGCCTCAGCGAAGTGGATGACCGCTCCGACGTCGCTCGCGCGGCGAAAGACAACCCGCCTGACCAAAAGCGCCGCGCCATGCGCAGCCGCTCAGCCCTGACACCCGCCGCCCCAAAGCGCCGCGCTATTTCGAAAGGCGGTACTGGGCGGCCCAGGCGTCGAGGTCGCCGCCTCCCGGCAGGTCGCGCAGGATCCTGAGCGCTTCGGGGTCGTCGGCGAACCGTTTGGCCAGTTGCCGCGGCAGGCGCAGGCGCGGTTCGGGATGGCTGTAGTAGAGGGCAAGCGGCGCCGTGTTCAGCTGCGCCACCAGCGTCGCAAGCGCGGGGAGCACGGTCGAGCGCCACTCGGGATCGTCCGGGCCGATCGTCTCGCGCAGGAGCAGCAAGCCCCGCCCCTGGGTGACCGTCTGCGTGGTGCTCAGCACGAAACTCACCGACAGGGTCAGGACCACCATGCCATTGACGGCGCAGGCGACGCCGAGCAGGGCGTAGGGCACGCTCGACGCTTCGGTGATCCCGCCGCCCAGCGTCGACAGCAGGTGCCCCGCGTGCGACAGCGCGCCCGGGAAGGCAACAGGCTCTCCGCTGGCGCTCAAACGCACCCCGTCTGAGAACCCGGCAAAGATCATGCCCCAGCCGAGGCAGATCCCGACCACCCACCAAAGCGCCACGAGGCTCATGATGACCGGACCGACCGAGGCATGACGCATGGCGCCGTCGGGCAGCTTGCCAAAGGCGGCGTACGCCCCCTGCGCAAGCCGGTGCGTCACGAACCGCCGCGGCGTCGCGCCGATGGTGGTGAACAGGAAATCGGTGCTGACGTAAAACGTCATCACCGCGCCCAGACAGATCAGAAGCATGGCGATCTATTCCGCCGCCGGCAGCAGGAACGCCTCCTGCGCGCGTTCGACCTCGGCCCGGCGATCCTCTTCCGCCTGCGCCTTGCGCGCGTCGAGGATGTCGATCACGCGGCGGGTGTTGGCGTAGGGCATGTCTTCCATCTGGGCACAGAGCGCGAAATCCTCATCCGAGGGCGCGCGCAGGATGCGGATGCCCGAAGGCGTGTTCTCGATCAGCCCCATCAGGCGGAAGGCGTAGAGCCAGTGCTCCATCGTCCGGTGCCCCCATTTGGAGGCGAAGACCTCGGCGTTGCGCACCACCGACTCCACCTTGTGGATCGGCGGCATACAATGGGCGTGATACTGGTGGAACACCTTGGCCCCCTTGACCCACGAGATCGGGATGCGCTTGTCGTCGAGGGTCCGGCCAAAATCGGTGTCCTCGCCGCCATAGCCCACGTAACGCTCGTCAAAGCCGCCCGACACGATCCAGCTGTCGCGGTCGATGGCAAAGTTCAGCGACCAGAAGCAGCGGTAATCCTCGCAGCGCTTCGCGCCCTGCTTCGGCGGCCCCTGCCGGTCGGAATGCCGGACTGCGATGCGCTCAAACTCTTCGAAATCGAGACCGGCATCCGTGGCGCCACCGGGAAGATAGCCGACCTCGCCCATCAGCAGGCCGGGAATCCACATGAAGTGGTCGCGATAGTCGCGGACGAGATCGGGCTGCGGGATGCAGTCGACGTCGACGAAGATCAACAGATCGCCACAGGCGGCGTTGGCCACCGAATTGCGCGCCGCCGCCAGCGGCAGCTCCTCGCCTGTGACCCGCATCTGGCGCACCGGGAAGCTGGTGTGCGGCAGGTCGGTGTAGTCCACGTCCTGCATGACGCCGATGATGAGCTCGTCGGGTTTGATGGCCTGGGCCTCGAAGCCCGCAACGACGTTCTTCAGATGAGCGGCGCGGCCCGAGGCAATGGTAAGGGCGGAAATGCGGGTCATGCGAACTCTCCTTCGTTGGCAATCTCTGTCATGGGGTCCGGGACAAGTCGGTCCAGCCAGCGGGCTGCGGCCGCTGCGGCATCGGGGGCGATGAGCGCCTGTTGCGCGTCAGGCGCGTGCCCGGCCAGCGCGGCGGCAACGGCCTTGCGCCAGGCATGGGCGCTCGAGGGCATGTGATCGAGGTGCAGGGCCACGCCGGCGCGGCCCAGGGCGCGGGCCTTCTCGAGCTGTTCATCGAAATAGCGCCATTCCGGGACGACGATCCACGGCTTGGCCGCACGCAGGATCTGCGCACAGGTCGTGTTGCCGGCGGAGGAAATCACCAGATCGGCGGCGGCGATGTAGTCCTCCGGCGTCTCGACCCAGCCGGTGTGCCGGAGGTTGCCGCCTTCGGTCGCATGCCAGTCCCCCTGCATCGCGCCGATGCTGATCCATTGCCAGTCGGGATAGGTGCGGGCGGCCACGCCGAAGGGTGCGGTGCTCCAGCCATTGCCGCCACCGCCGGTCAGGATCAGCGCCATGCGCGCCTCGGGATCGAGGCCGAGCATGCGGCGGGCCGCGCTGCGGTCGGCCGCCTCCGTGCGCAGGCCGAGGCCGCCTGCGAAATGGATGCGCTCTCGCATCTGCGCGGGCCAGTCCGGCTGGGCGAGCTCTGCGGCGAAGGGCGCCAGAAGCCCCACGGCGCCATCATAGGCGGCACGGTGTCCGGGATCGCTGCGGTCGCCATGCTGCAGCACCTTCACATGCGGCACCGAGCAGATCCGTGCCAGCTGCGCGATCTCGGCGCTCACGTCGCAGACCATCAGCGCAGGATCGGCCTTGGCGAACCAGCCCGAGATCAGCGCCATCGCCTGCCGGATGCCGGGCCAGCCGAGCGGCGCGCAATGCACGGTCTCGGGCGTCGGGATGCCGTCGAAGCCGCTGCGCTCCTCGCCGGTCGTCTCGAAGAGCGACGGGATGCGCCTGATCTCGACATTGCCTCTCAGCGCGGGAAAGATGTCGTCGCGGGCGCAGAAGATGGTCACGGGCCGCGAGTCAGGCAGCGCGTTCACGAGGCTGGCGCAGCGTTCGGCGTGACCCCGCCCCTGATGGTGCACGAAGTAGCCGAAGGGCCGGCGCGTTTCGGCGAAATCACGCATTTTGCACCGCAAGGACGTGCTCCAGCCCGTCGAGCACCCCCGCCGCATAGGGCAGAGCGCTGAGATAGCCGCGCCCGGAGAGCGCCTCGACGATCCCGTCGCGCGCGTTGGCGGGCAGGATCGGCCGACCGCAGGCGCGCAGCATGTCGAGATCATTGCCGCTGTCGCCCGCGGCAATGCAGTCGGCCATTTGCAGACCGTGGCGTTTGGCCTCGAACGTCAGCGCGGCGGATTTCCCGGCCTGCGCGGGCAGCACGTCGATCAGCCGATCATGGGAATGGATCACATGCGCCGCCAGCCCCCGTGCGGCGAGCGAGGCGCGGATAAGACGGGCCTCCTCTGCCGTGCCGAAGAAGCTGCGTTTCCAACGACGCTGATCCTGCGCGCCCTGGCTCTCGATGCCAAGCTCGGCGACCAACTCTGCCACCGCGTTTCCCTGCCAGCCCGTGGAGACGTGGCGCGCGTAATCGGCGCAGAGCGCATATCCCCCCTGCCCCGTGGCGCGCCAGATCTCCGAGCCGACCGAGGTGATCATGGTGTCGGGACAGGGCAGCCCCCATGCCGCGATCACGCGGCGGGCCTCGGAGATGGAGCGCCCGGTGGCCACCATGAAGGCGACATCCGCCCGAGACGCGGCCCAGTCCCCGAAGCGACGCGCGGCGGCGCGGTCGCCGGTCAGGGTATCGTCGATATCGCTGGCGAGAATGTGCCGCAGCCGGCGCGGCGCCACCGGAGCCGCGCCCGAAAGCGCGGCATAGATCGGCTGCACCTCCTGCGCCCACGCGCTCCAGCGGTAGAGGTCCTTCGCCCGGCTCTGGGCGCGGCGCCGCTTTGCGTCGCGCTCGGGATCGTCGAGGCTTTGCATCAGGGCCTGCGCAAGCGCTTCCGGTTCCTCGGGATCGACGAGCTGACCTGCGCCGAGATCGGCGAGGATCGATGCCGGACCGCCACTTCTCGTGGCCACCACCGGCACCCCGGCCTGCGCCGCCTCGACGATGGTCAGCCCGAAGGGTTCATGCAGCGCCGGGTTGGCGAACACGCCATCGCGCGCCGCAAGTTCGTACAGGGCGCGAACGTCCTCGGCATCATGGCGGCGCGGCAGGGCGACATGACCCCACAGATCGTGGGCATCGACCAGATCGAACAGCTCCTGCACCACGGCGGCCTGCTCTTGAGGACCTTCGGAGATGGCACGGCGCAGGCCGGGCACGATCACGAGGTTGGCCCGCCGACGCAGCCGCGGCTCGGAGGCGAAGGCGCGCACCAGCGCGGCGAGGTTCTTCTTGCGCACCGGGCGCGCAACGGCCAGCACGATGGGCTTTTTGGGATCGCGCAGGAACGCGCCGATCAGCTGCTCGGCGCGGCGCGTGCCCTGCGCCGGCAGCAGACAGACACCGGGAGAGACGCGATGCACGCGCCCGGCGGCATCGGGACAATACCGCATCACCTGACGCTCGGCCTCGTCCCGCGACGACACGACGATGGCCTGCGCCGTCTGGATCGCGCTGCGCTCGGCCTCGACGCGGCGGGCATCTTTCTCACCGCCGGCCTTTTCCAGCGCAAGCGAATGGGGTGTGTAGACCCAAGCCGTGCCAAAGCGATGATGCGCGGCTCGCGCCAGCCGCGCGGCATCGGCGAAATGCGCGTGGATGACATCGGGTTTCTGCGACATCGCCGCGAGCAGGTCCAGAAACGCGCGCTCGAGCTGCGGCAGGGCATTCGCGAGGGCCTCCTTGGTGAGATAGGCCCGCTCCTCGGTCCGCAGCCGCAGGATCGAAAGCCGCGGCCCGACGCGTTCCTCGGCGCGGTCGTAGATCGCCCCAAGACCCGGGTCCACGAAGGCGCGCGTCACGATATCGACATGGGCCACATCGGGGTGCGCGGCCTGCGCCTGCGCGGCGCCCAGCACATAGGCGATGTGGCCGCCCGTGTCCTCGGTCAGGCCAAAGTTCACCGGCGGGGCCTTCAGGCAGCCGCCCAGAGCCACGTGCATGACGCGCATGGTCGCCCCTTTTCGGTTCAAAATGTGGGAATGTCTCGTCGTCTGCAGAGCAACCCGCCTCGAACGCGGAATGTTCCGAAAATAATTCCGGGCGGTGCCGCGTTGACTTCTCCCTCCGCAGACCCAGAACGCGATCCATGCACAGGTATCTTTTCATCGGCGGTTTGCACCGCTCGGGCACCAGCCTGCTGTCGCGGCTGATCTCCGATCACCCGCAGGTCAGCGCGATCACCGACGCCCCCGTGCCCGAGAACGAAGGCTGCTACCTGCAGGGCGCGATCCCGCACACCGCTCTGGACGGCGCGCCGATGCGCTTCGCCACCGATCCGCGCCAGCATCTGGTCGAGGGGTGCCAGTACGACACCCGAGCCGTGCGCGACCGGATGGAGGCCGACTGGGCACCGTGGTTCGACGCCTCAAAGCCGTGGCGGGTGGAGAAATCGCCGGTGAACCTGACGCGGATGCGGCTCTATCAGCAGCTCTTTCCCCTGTCGCAGTTCGTCGTCATCCTGCGCCATCCCGAGGCGGTGGCTCAGGCGGTGTCGAAGTGGCTGCCCGATCCGCCGGAAGAGCTCGTGGCGCACTGGATTGCCGCGCACCGACAGCTCGAGGACGACCTGCGCTACCTGCACGCGGCCTGCGTGATCCGCTACGAAGATCTGTGTGCACGGCCCGGCACCACCATCGAGGGGATCCACGCGTTCATGGGCCTGCCCCCGCATCCGGTTCGACAGGAGGTGCGCGACGGCAATGCCGATTACCCGGTCGAGCCAATTCTGCGGGCGGGGGCTGCCGACCGCTGGGGCTACGGCACGGGTCATGGCACGCAGCCCTGGACGCCGCATGTCGCCCACCCGCTGCGCGCACAGCGCGAGGCCGCTTTTGAGCGCCTGAACCCGCGCTGAGGCGGTCTTCACGCCGCTGGTCATCTCACCACATAGACTCGACAGAGGCGCCTTGCGACGCCTCCGCCCGTGGTAACATCGCCGCGCTCCACGCGCTTAGGGCAGCACGTGAACCGGGGTGCCCTTGTAGGCGGGCGTTGCGGAGTTCTTCTCGTGATAGGCCAGCGGAACCAGCGGGTTGAGTTCCGGATAGTAGCCCGCGACACAGCCCGGCGGCAGGTCGTAGGCTGTCACGGTCAGGCCATCGACGCGCCGCGTCACTCCGTCCTCGATGGCGCAGGTCAGCGAGACCTCGCGCCCTTCCTCCAGCCCCAGACGGGCGATCTCGTCCCGGTTCATCAGCACCACCATGCGACAGCCTTCGAGGCCGCGCAGCCGATCCGAGTAGCCGTAGATCGTGGTGTTGAACTGGTCGTTGGAGCGCAGGGTGATCAGCGTCATCTCGCGCGCGCTTGGGGCCTGCCCGAGGGCCGACAGGGTCATGGGCGCGGTAAACTGCGCCTTGCCGCTTTCGGTCTGCCACGTGCGCTCGCGCACCGGATTGCCCCGATAGAAGCCGCCCGGTTCAAACATGCGTTCGTTGAACCCGGCGAAATCATCGGGGAAGCACGCCGCGATGAGATCGCGGATGCGGTCGTAATTCGCCGTCCAGCCCTCCCAGTCGAGCCTGGGGTTCGGATCAAGCACCGCCTGAGCCATGCGCGCGACGATCGCGGTTTCCGACAGGACATGCTCCGAGGGCGGCGTGGCCTGTCCGACCGAGGCCGAGACGTGGGACAGCGAGTCCTCCATCGTGACGACCTGCGCACCGGAGGCCTGAATGTCCTCGTCGGTGCGGCCAAGGCACGGCAGCAGGTAGCTCTCCTGCCCCGGTACGAGATGCGAGCGGTTGAGCTTGGTCGCGATGTGCACGGTGAGGCGCAGCGAGGGCCACGCCTCTTCGAGCCGTTGCCGGTCCGGCAGGGCGCGAATGAGATTGCCGCCGAGCGAGACCATCGCCTTGACCGAGCCATCAAGCACGCCCTCGCAGGCATGGACCGCGTTCAGCCCGTCCTCGGTCGGGGCTTCGATGCCGAAGAGTTCGCGCAGCTTGCCCGCCGGCATGTGGGACGATTTCTCCCCGACGCCGACGGTACGCTGGCCCTGCACGTTGGAATGGCCGCGCACCGGCGAGATGCCCGCGCCCTTCCGGCCCATGTTCCCGCGCATCATCAGCAGGTTGCACAGCATCCCCAAGTTCAGCCAGCCATTGACGTGCTGGGTCAGCCCCATGCCGTAGATCCCGATGGCGCGGTCGGCGGAGAGATAGATCTCTGCCGCCTCCTCGATCATCGCGCGGGTCAGCCCGGAATGCTGCTCGATCTCGGACCATGGCGCGGCGCGCACCGCCGCGACGGTCTCGTCGAAGCCCTCGGTCTCGGAGGCGATGAAGTCGTGATCGAGCACCGTCCCGGGTGCGGCCTCCTCGGCCGCAAGCACGCATTTCATCAGTCCCGCCAGCACCGCGATGTCGCCGCCCGGCTTGACCTGGTAATAGCGCTCGGAGATCTGCGTCGACTTGCCGGACACCATCTGCATCGGGTCCTGCGGGTCGACGAATTCCACCAGCCCCCGCTCGCGCAGCGGGTTGAAGGTCACGATGCGACAGCCGCGCTCCACCGCCGCCTTCAGCTGGTGCAGGAAGCGCGGGCTGTTGGTGCCGGTGTTCTGCCCGAAGAAGAAGATCGCGTCGCAATGCTCGAAATCTTCCAGCGTGCAGGTGCCGACCGGCGTCCCGATGAAGCTCTTGAGGTTCACCGAGGTGGTCTCGTGGCACATGTTGGACGATTGCGGCAGGTTCTGGTGCCCCATGGCGCGGGCAAAGAGCGCATAGAGGAACGACGCCTCGAGCCCCGCGTGCCCCGAGGCGTAGAACACCGCCTCCTTGGGGTCCATCTCGCGCAGCGTCCGGCCGATCCCGGCAAAGGCCTCCTCCCAGCTCACCGCGACATAGCGATCGCTTTCCGCGTCGTAGCGCATCGGCTCGGTCAGCCGGCCCGACGCCTCGAGATCGTGGTCGTGCCACGTCTTCAGCTCTGACACCGAGTGCTGATCCATGAACGCCGCGCCGACCTTCTTGCGGTCGAGCTCCCACAACGTCGCCTTCGCGCCGTTCTCGCAGAACTCGAAGGTCGCGGGGTCCGCCGGCTTCGCCCAGGCGCAGGAGCTGCACATCACCCCCTTCGGCTTGTTGAGACCGCCAAGGATCTTCAGCGCCACCGCCGAGGGTTTCTCGGAAAAGATATGCGCCACGCCCTTCAGCGACCCCCAGCCGCCCGTGGCATGGTCATAGACCGGCGTATCGGCGTCCTGCTTGGTGGCGGAGTGATCGCGGGCGGCGCGGTCCGAGGGATGATCGGTCATGGGGGGAGCTTTCGTAGAGACAAGGCCTGACAGTCCAACGGCTGTGACGCGACGCGGTTCCCCCGTCCGGATGCGTGGAGGCGTGATGGACCGTCCGCGTTGGGGGCGGCATCCTTGGCCCGGCGCCGTAGCGCGATGGTGTTGGAGTCTTGATGACTGGAGGTGAGACGCGTCGGACCGCTCGGCAATGAGGCGTTTCCTTGCCAAAGACGGTGCCTGAGGACTGTCGTCGCCGAAGTGCCGGCTTGGGCCGACGCGTCTGCTAAGCGCGCGCGCTCTCAAATTCGCGACGGAGATCGCCAAAGCTCGGAGACTTCAGCCACGTGGCGCGCGAGGCCGCGGCGAGGCAAACCGACGCCGCCCTCAACGGCCCCGGCTGCAATCCATGTCTCTCGGCATTCAGCAGGACCGCCGCCGCAATGTTCTGGAACGGGACGCCTCGCTGCCGCGAGAACCTCCGCCACGCAGAGCCAGCGCAACCGGAGCAGGCCCCTCCCCCGGCGGATTGCCAACACCGGCCTGGCACGGCCTCGCGCCGGCGGTCGGCTATGGCGGGTCCGTCTCGGCAAAGACGGACCCGCCGCAGCGTCAGGCCGGGTAGTCGTCCGCGTTCAGCACCCAGCCCGGCTTGGCGCTGAAATCCTCACGCGGGGGGCAGAAGATGTCGACGAGCCGGTTGACCCCCTCCCCCTTGGCGCGGCTGGTGTGGATCACCGGCGGCGGGATCACCAGCGCCGACGGGCCGGTGACCTCGATCGCCTTGTCGGCGCGCCAGTCGGCCATGTCGGTCGTCCAGGGCCAGCGCAGGTGGTGGTCATAGGCCCCCTCCAGCAACAGCGAGCACTGCTCGAAATCGTCGTGATGGTGCGGCGAGACCGAGGACGGCGCGCGCGGCCCCTCGCGCACGTCGAGCATGTTCACCATGAACGTCGTGCAGCGGAAGATGCGTCCGAAACGGCCCGTCTCGGGCGGCACGTCCAGCGAGTAGCTGCGCAGCTTCAGCCCCTCGGGCGGCTCCGGCCACGGAGCGAACTCGGGGATATGCGTCCGCGGCGTGTCGTAGGCCCGCGCGTTCGGGCAGGCCTCGACCATGTCGGGGGAGCGGACGGTGAAGAGCCGGATCAGCACCCCGCCCTCGGGCAGGGTGACGCTGCTCTCCCCCGGCGGCACGAACGCGATATGGCCGCCGGCCAGTTCCTCGCGGTCGTCGCCCGCGGTCAGGACCGAGGGCGCGTCGGGCATCAGCGCGACATACTCGTCGACCTGGCCCTCGCGGGTCAGGCAGCCGCCGGGGTTGAGTTCGGAATAGGCCAGCACGAAGTTGTGGCCGCGCAGGAACCACGTCTTGCCCGCCACATCGTCGATCTGCGGCGCCGTATCGTAGAAGGTCGCAAGCTGTTCCTCGGCCACGAGGCCGGTCAGGGCCGCCTTTGCGGCACCTTTCGGGGCGGGGGCAAGCTGCGCCCGCGGGTCGGATTTGTCGTACATGAGAGCCTCTCAGGATCGGGTGTCGAGTGCCTTCCGCGTCTCTGCAAGGCTGGCCGCCGCAGCCTTGCGCAGGAGCGTCTGGTCGGAGGAGACGATGAAGCCGGTGGCGCCGAGCCCGGCCATGGCGGCGGCGTCCTCGGGCCCCGAGGCCATGACGCAGATGCCCTTGCCCGCCTTCTGCGCGGCGGCGCAGATCTTCTCGGTCGCGGCGGTCACGGGGGCCGAGCCCGCCTTGTCCTGCCCATAGGCGACGGTCAGGTCGCCCCGGCCGATGAAGACCCCGTCCAGCCCCTCGACCGCGAGGATCTCGTCCAGCACGTCGAGCGCGGCGGGGTCCTCGATCATGGCGAGAACGGTGGCGCGATCGTCCTGTTCGTCGAGATGTGCGGCGATCGTGCGGCCGCCGAACTCACCGGCGCGGGTGGTCGAGGAATAGCCGCGCGATCCCGAGCGGTAGCGCGCGGCGGAAACGATGCGACGGGCCTTCTCGGCGCTGTCGACATGCGGCACCAGCACCCCGTCGCCGCCACAGTCCAGCACCGCCTGGATCGCCGCGGGCTCGCTCGACGGCACCCTGACGAGGCCACCGACGCCGTAGGCCCGGCAAGCCAGCAGCATGTGGTCGATGCTTTCGCGATTCAGGGCGCCGTGCTCCTCGTCGATCACGACGAAGTCATAGCCGAGCGTGCCCATGATCTCGGCGGGCATGGTCTGGGCGATCTTCAGGAAGCTGCCGACCAGCCGCTCGCCCGCCTGAAAACGTCGCCTGAAATTGGATGAAGCGTGGTGCATGGGTTCTCCTTGTCGGCGCGGGGCCAGAGGCTGTGCGCCCCGGCCCGATGCGGCGACCATCGGGCCGAGGGCGGCCGCCGCGCAAGCTGGCCATCCTAGCATTCCGCCACGCGGAACGGGTGCGGGGCCGATATTGAGGCATTCCGCCCCGCAACGTAGCTTGCCGGGGAGAATGCCACGCGGCGAAGGACGTTCGGGCAGAGCTCGCAACGGCGGCCTCCGCGCGGTCAGGGGTGCGCCATCAGGCGCGACCCGGGGAAAAAGGAGGATTCCATGACTTTCTATATCAAGCTTGCTGCGGCGGGCCTGCTGGCAGGCGGCGCGTTGCCCGCCATGGCGCAGGACGCGCAGCTTCCGTCCCGACTGGCGATGACCACCTATGATGTCGGCTCGTCCGGCTATGCGCAGGCCGTCGCCCTCGGCAAAGCGATCAGCGACGGCTACGGCGTCAGCCTGCGCGTGCTGCCCGCCACCTCGGATGTGGCGCGTCTTCTGCCGATCCAGCAGGGCCGCATCGATTTCGCCCTGATCGGGTCCGAGGCCTACAATGCCTTCGAGGGCACCGAGGCCTTTGCCGCGCCGGAACTTGGCCCGCAGAACATCGCGCTTCTGGCCGGTGCCAACTCGTCGAACTGCTTTACGCTGGCCCTGCAGGGCGACACCGACATCGAGAGCGCCGAGGACCTGCGCGGCAAGCGCGTGGGCTGGGTCGTGAGCTCTCCGGCCCTGCAGGCCAACGTCGCCGCCTTCCTCGCCTTCGGTGGTCTCACCTGGGACGATGTCGAGAAGGTCGAAGTGGCCAGCTTCGGGGCCTCGTGGGATGCCTTCCTGAACGGTCAGGTCGATGCCATCACCTCGCTGACCACGACCACCTTCGCCACGCAGGCCGCGGCTTCGCCGGTCGGCCTGAGCTGGCTGGAACTGCCGGAAGCCGACACCGAGGGCTGGGACCGGTTGCAGGAGGAGAAGCCGCAATTCTCGCCGCGCAGCGCGACAGTGGGACCCGGCCTGTCCGAGGATGCCCCGGTGGAATGCGCGGGCTTCCCCTACCCGGTCATCGTGACCTACGGCGACAAGGACGAGGACGTGGTCTACAACACCACGAAGGCCCTGCAGGAGCAGTTCGAGTCCTATGCGGACGCCGAAAGCGGCCTGCGCGGGTTCGCCGGTGACCTGCAGGACTTCCAGTGGGTCGTGCCCTATCACCCCGGCGCCGTCCGCTACTGGAAAGAGGCGGGTCTCTGGAGCGACGAGGCCGAAGCCCACAATCAGAGCCTGATCGCACGTCAAGAGGTCCTGAGCGCCGCGTGGGACGCGCTGTCGGAGGATGAGCGCGCCGAGGGATGGGACGACGCCCGGAGCAAGGCCCTCTCCGAGGCGGGCAACTGACGCCACACGCGAGCGGCCGGTCCGTCCGGCCCTGACCACAAAGGCCCCGCTTGCCACACTGGCAGGCGGGGCCTTTTCGTGTCAGCGGCGGCGCGTCACCGGCGGCATGGCCGGAGGGCCTCGCGATGGGCGCGCGCTACGGGAGAGAGGCGGGCCTCTGGAGTGACGGAGCCAAAGCCCCCGCTCGGACCCTCATCGCAAGGCGGAGGGTCCTGAGCCTCGCCCGGGCCGAACTGCGGGAGGGAGGAGGGCCTTTAGTGTTGGGGCCGACGCCCCCGCTCGGACCCTCATCGCAAGGCGGAGGGTCCTGAGCCTCGCCCGGGCCGAACTGCCGGACGATCGCGCCGAAGGATGCGAGGACGCCCGGACCGAGGCGCTCTCCAACGCAGGCAACTGGCCCCGCACCCGACCGGCTTGGCTCTCCAGACCTGACCACGAAGGCCCCACCTGCCGCACCAACAGGCGAGGCCTTTTCGTGTCACCGGCAATATGGCGGGAAGATATTGCGAGGGCGGCGTCTCAGTGCGGGCCGCCTTAGGCGCGCCACCTCGCTGTGGCCGCCAGCAACCCATGTGGCCCGGGAGTGCACGCAAAGCCGGTCACCGCCCGACCCCCTCATGCCCCTCCCCCAAACGAAAAGTGGCCCGACGCACAGGCAGATCGGAAGAGCGTCG